>NZ_JASJND010000009.1 GCF_030065535.1 Microbacterium dauci | reverse complement strand
GGGCCCCCCGGGGGGGCGCCCCCCCGGGGGGGGGGGGGGGGGGGGGTGGGGTGGGGGGGGGGGGGGGGCCCCCGCCCCCGGGGGGGGGGGCGCCCCCCCCCCCCCCCCCCCCCCCCCCACTGTTCGTTTCGGCGGCAGGTCGTTTCGGCGCGGGTCGTTTCGGGGCGGTCCGAAATGTGGCCGTCGTCTGCTGATTGGTACGATTTTCCGATATCGACCCGCGCAGAGATGGGTCCCGGAGGATCGCCCAGTGCCCGTCTCAGTCCGCACCCGTCGCGTCGTGGCATCCATCGCCATCGCCGTCGTCGCGCTCGCGGCAGGGCTGACGACGGCGGTCTCGAGCGCTGTCGCCGCACCGCCCGCGCAGCAGGCGGCCGTCGCGCTCTCGCCCGATGCGGGCCCGAGCGGGTCCACCGTCACCGTGACGGGCATCGGCTTCCCGAAGAAATCGGTGGGTACGCTCACGGCCGGTTCGATCATGCTCGAGATCCGGACCACCGGGAGTGGGTCGTTCTCGAAGGACATCGTCGTACGGGGTACGGCCGGGACCGGTGTCGCGGTCTCTGCAACCGTCGGACGCACGTTCGCGGCGGCGACCTTCTCGGTCGCCCAGACGGACTCCAGCACGACGCCCTCACCGACGCCGACGGCGACCCCGAGTCCCGCAGCGACGCCGACCCCCACGGTCGCGCCGAGCCCGTCGCCGACGGTCTCGGCGACCCCGACGCCCAGCCCTGATCCGACGACGCTCCGTTTCGGCGTATCGACGCCGTCGGGGGCGTCCGCCGACGCCGAGCTCGACGCCGTCACCGCGCTGATGGGTGAAGCGCCCTCGATCGTCCTGTCGTTCTACGACTTCTCCCAGCCGCCGCCGATCGCCGATCTCGCGAGCGTGACCGCTCGCGGTGCGACACATCTGATCTCGTGGGAGCCGTGGCGATGGGGTGGGGGCATCGACCAGCCGGCGTACGCGAACGCGCGCATCGCGGCGGGCGATCACGACGAGTATCTTGCGAGCTGGGCCGATGCGTTGGCCGCGTGGGGGGACACGGTCTACCTGCGGTATGCGCACGAGATGAACGGTGACTGGTACCCGTGGGCGGAGGGCGTCAACGGGAACGCGTCGGGTTCGTACGTCGCCGCGTGGAATCACGTCCGGTCGGTGTTCGACGCGCGCGGGGCGACGAACGTCAAATGGGTGTGGGCACCGAACGTGCCGTACCCCGGGTCGGCCGCACTCGGCCCCCTGTTCCCCGGCGGCGTCGATGTGGTCGGACTCGACGGGTACAACTGGGGGAACGCGGTCAGCTGGGGAAGCTGGATCACGCCGACCGCACTGTTCGGGGAGGGGATCGGGGCACTCCGAGTGCTCGCGCCGGGGATCCCGATCGTGATCACCGAGACGGCGTCGGCCGAGAGTGGCGGATCGAAGGCCGATTGGAACACCGAGCTCGTCTCGTACCTCGATGCGCAGCCCGACGTCTACGGATTCGTTTGGTTCCACCACGACAAAGAGGTCGACTGGCGCATCTCGAGTAGTACCGCCTCGACGGACGCCCTCGCGGCCGCGCTCGCTGCTCGCCGTTCCTGATTCGACGCGACGGCAGGAGTCGAACCTGCTGCGCTGCCGGTATGACCCGGAGCCCGGGACCACCCGGATCGCCGCGATGCCACCACGCTAGGCGCCGTCTCCGACGTCGGCGTCGATGTGACGCCGAATGTCCGTTCGCGTCGTCAGGCGTCGTCAGACCTCGTCAGTCCGACTGCTTCGTCCCCGGACCCCGCGTCGATGCCTTCGGGTTCTTCGTCTGCGCCTTCGGGTTCTTCGTCTGCGCCTTCGGGCTCTTCGCCTTCGCCTTCGGGCTCTTGCCGTGCGCGTTCGACGTCTTCGCCGTGGGCTCGGTCGAGGTGGATGTCACCGACGACTGGGCATCGGTGTCTTCGGCGACCGGAGCGGCATCCGGCGACGTGTCCGGTACCACCGCGGGCTCGGACGGTGCTGGCGTCTCGTCGACGGCGACCTCGTCGGCCGCGATGGTTGGTGTCGGAGACAGCGGGACGTCGTCTGCAACGCGCTCCCCGGTGCCTCCCGCCCAGATGCCGCCTGCCACCACGAGCGCCGCTACGGTCGAGGCAGCCGCGCCTGCGACCCACCACGCGCGCGATGCCCGTCGGCGCCTCGCCGCCGGAGGAGACGCTGCCGCGCGGAGCGGGACAGGGTCGGATGCCACCCAGGGCAGCGTCTCCACCGCGGCTGCAGTGCTGCGGCGTACCGCCGCGTCGTCCGCGTCGCCGGTGGGGATGGAGACATGCGTCGGGAGTGTCCGCGCGGTGCCCGCCACGGTGGCGGCCGTGGGGCGAAGTGCAGGATCGCGCTCGAGCATCGAGCCGAGCATCGCCGCCCACTCCGGCCCGACCCACGCAGGTACCGCGGGTGACTCGACGAGCCTCGCCATGACCTGCCCGATGCCGGATGCCTCGGGAAACGCTCGGGTGCCGGTCAGTGCCTCGAGCAGCAGCAGACCGAGCGCGTAGATGTCCGAGGGTGGGCCACCCGGCTCGCCGCGCACCTGCTCCGGCGAGAGGAACGCGGCGGTTCCCATCACGAGGCCAGGAGCCGTGAGCCGCGTGCTGTCGACGAGGGAGGCGACGCCGAAGTCCGCGAGCTTCGCCAAGAACTGTCGACCGGGCACCGACGTGGGCGCGAGGAGGACATTCGACGGCTTGATGTCGCGATGCACGATGCCCGCGGAATGGACCACGTGCAGCGCCGAGGCCAATTCGGTGGCGATGCCTGCGACCTCTGCGGCAGGGAGCGCGCCCGCCTCGATCGCGTGCGCGAGCGAGTTGCCGTCGACGAACTCCATCACGAGGTACTCCGGGCGGCCCGGCACGACGCAGCCGTCGAAGAGCGTGACCAGCGACGGGTGGTTCAGCGAGGCGAGGAGCTCCATCTCGGTCCGCGTCCGAGGCGGCATCGTCGCGTCGTCGGCATCCGTGCGCATCATCTTCACGGCGACCGTGCGGCCGAGCAACAGATCCTGTGCGCGGAAGACCCTGGCCATCCCGCCCCGGCCGACGCATTCACCGAGCTGGTAACGACCGTCCAGGAGCGCGGCGGTGGCGGCCTGGTCCGGTGCGCTCACAACGTCCTCCTGGGGGCCGCTCGGGTGGTGCGACACCAGTGAGGATACGGCTCCCGGGCGCCAGTGAACGGAGGGTTGACGTCGGCTCGATTCGGTGCATGGCCGCGCGAATTCTGAGCGGATCGTGAGCGCCTGTGTGCGGCTGCGGCTTGAATCGACCGCCAGAGCGTACGACCATCGAAGCATGGTGCACACCCAGCTTGAACCCGAGAAGGAGGCCGCGCGCCAGCGCGCGCTCGATGCGCTCGACGTGCTCGACCGCCCGCGCGACGAGCGCCTCGACCGCGTCACCCGACTCGCGCAGCAGATGTTCGACGTGCCGATGGTCAGCGTCAGCCTGCTCGATCACGATCGGCAGTGGCGCATCTCCGAGCAGGGGTTCGACGGCGAACGCGAGGCACCCCGCGCGGAGTCGTTCTGCAACGCCACCGTCACCCGGGGCGCGATGCTCGTCCTCGACGACGCGGCATCCGATCGAGACTTCGCCGACAACCCGTTCGTCGCCGGCGACCCGCACCTGCGCTTCTACGCTGGCCAGCCCCTCGAGGCGCCCGGCGGGGAGCACATCGGCACGCTCTGCATCGTCGACGTGAAGCCGCGGCACCTCGATGCGCAGCAGCGGGAGCTCTTGCGCGAGATGGCGACGTGGGTGCAGTCCGAGATCCTCCGCGAGCACGAGTACGACCGGGCCTCGGCCATCCAACGGGCGCTACTGCCACGCCACGCACCCGAGTTCGAGGGATACACGCTTGCCGCCGATGCGATCGCCGCCGGCGAGGTGATGGGGGACATCTACGACTGGTACCTCCACGACGGCAGGCTCCGAATCGCGCTCGCCGACGTGATGGGCAAGGGCGTCGGCGCCGGCATGATCGCCGCGGCCACCCGTGCGTCGCTGCGTACCGCGCCCGACCGTTCGCTGCTGCAGGCGGTCGAAGAGATCGACGCGCAGATCTCGGCCGACCTCGCGGACATCCACATGTTCGTGACGGCGTTCGTCGCCGAACTCGACGGCCCGTCGGGGCGGGTCCGCGTGGTGGATGCCGGGCATTCGCTGTCGTTCGTCGTCCGGGCGGACGACTCCTGGGAGCCGTTGCGCTCCACCGGCCTGCCGCTCGGTATGGGCGTCGACGAGCCGCGCAGCGAGACCGAGATCGTGCTGCACCCCGGTGACGCCTTGCTGAGCTGCAGCGACGGCATCCTCGACGTGCTCGACGAGGCCGACCCGTTCGGGCAGGTGCTCCGCGCGCTTCGTGCGCGCGGGCCCGCGGGTGCGGTCGCCGAGGGGATCGAACTCGCCCGTTCGCGGAGGGCGCCTGACGACGTCACGCTGATGGTGATCCGCCGCGACGCATGACGGAGGGTCGTGTCGGCGCCCGAACGTAGACTGGGACCGACATGACTGAGCCCCTCAAGCCCATCGTCCTGGGCGCCGCAGACGCGCGCGGCGGCGCGTCCGACGGGCGACCCGATGAAGACCTCCTCGCCGGGCTGAACCCACCGCAGCGCGACGCCGTCACGCACCGCGGGCCCGCGCTCCTCATCATCGCCGGGGCCGGATCGGGCAAGACCAGCGTGCTCACTCGTCGCATCGCGTCGCTGTTGCGCACCCACGAGGCATACCCCAGCCAGATCCTCGCGATCACCTTCACGAACAAGGCCGCAGGCGAGATGCGGGAGCGCGTACAGCAGCTCATCGGTGACAGCGCGCAGGGCATGTGGATCTCGACGTTCCACTCCGCGTGTGTGCGCATCCTCCGCCGCGAAGCACAGCAGTTCGGATTCACGAAGAGCTTCACCATCTACGACTCGGGTGACTCGCGCGCACTCATCAAGCGGCTCGTGAAGCAGCACGAAGGCGACGCCTTCGGATTCACCCCCGCCGCCGTGCAGGGCCGCATCTCGAAGCTCAAGAACGAGCTGGCGGATGCCGAGTCGTACGCGCGGCAGGCGAACATGAGCGACCCCGCCGAGCGGGTGTTCGTCGAGATCTTCGCGGACTACCAACGTTCGCTGCAGAAGGCCAACGCGTTCGACTTCGACGACCTGATCGCCCAGACCGTCTATCTCTTCCGGGCGTTCCCGCACGTCGCCGACGTGTACCGCAAGCGGTTCCGCCACATCCTGGTCGACGAGTACCAGGACACCAACCACGCGCAGTACGCGCTCATCCACGAGCTGACCCGGCCCGTCGTCGGGAAGGCGGGCGACGCGTTCTCGTCAGGCGGCATGATGATCTTCGAGCCCGACGAGGCGCCCGAGACCGAGGGTGCGTCGCTGACCGTCGTCGGTGACTCCGACCAGTCGATCTACGCGTTCCGCGGCGCCGACATCCGCAACATCAGCGAGTTCGAGCGCGACTTCCCCGGAGCGAAGGTCGTCCTCCTCGAGCAGAACTACCGCTCGACGCAGAACATCCTCTCGGCGGCGAACGCCGTCATCGGCCATAACTTCGACCGGAAAGACAAGAAGCTCTGGACCGACGTCGGCGACGGTGACCCGATCATCGGGTTCACCGGCTACTCGCAGCACGACGAGGCGCAGTTCGTCGCCGACGAGGTCGACGCGCTCCGTCGGAAGGGCGTCGACTACGCGCAGATGGCCGTGTTCTACCGCACCAACTCGCAGTCGCGAGCGCTGGAGGAGATCTTCATCCGCGCGGCGGTGCCCTACAAGATCATGGGCGGCACGAAGTTCTACGAGCGCGCCGAGATCAAGGATGCGCTCGCGTATCTCGTCGCCGTCGCGAACCCGGCAGACGAGATGGCGGTCCGCCGCATCCTCAACAAGCCGCGTCGCGGCATCGGCGACGTCACCGAGACCACGATCGCCCGGTACGCCGCCGACGAGGGGATCACGTTCCGCGACGCGCTCGCGAACGGGTCGGCGCTCGGCGTCGGTCCGAGGATCCAGCAGGCGATCGCCCAGCTGGATGCCGTGCTCGTCGAGGCATCCGAGATCATGCTCCCGAGTTCGGGAGAGATCGCACCCTCGACCTCGGTCACAGAGGGACTGAACGTGCTGCTCGGCAAGAGCGGGTACCTCGACGCGCTCCGCATGTCGAAGGACCCGCAGGACGAAGCGCGCGTCGAGAACCTCGACGAGCTCGTCGCCGTCACGCGCGAGTTCGCCCGGAACAACCCCGAGGGCACGCTGCTCGACTTCCTCACCGAGGTGACCCTGGTGTCGGATGCCGACGACCTCGACGACGCGTCGGGTTCGGTCTCGCTCATGACGATGCACACCGCGAAGGGGCTCGAGTACGACGCCGTCTTCGTCACGGGTGTCGAAGAGGACCTCATCCCGCACCGCATCTCGGCGGGCGAGCCCGGCGGTCCGCAGGAGGAGCGACGGCTGTTCTACGTTGCGCTCACCCGCGCGCGGAAGCGGCTGTTCCTGTCGCTCGCCATGACCCGCGCGCAGTTCGGCGAGGTCTCGGCGGCGATGCCGAGCCGGTTCCTGCAGGAGATCCCCCACCACCTCATCGACTGGCGGCAGTCGCCCGGTGACGTGAATTCCCGCGGCGGCATGCAGTCGCGCGCGCTCAACGCGCGACGGGGTGGCTCGGGTGGCGGCTCGCGATTCGGTGGCGGGGGACGGTACGGCGACGACCTCGTCCCGCTCCCGCCGCGGGATCGGCCCGCGGGGTCGATCGAGAAATTCGCGAACCGCATCCCCGCGAAGATCCGCGACAACGGTGACCTCGAGCTCGCGGCGGGCGACCGCATCCGTCACGACGACTTCGGCGAGGGCAAGGTCGACATGGTCACCGGCGAAGGCGCGAAGCGCGTCGCCCACGTGCGCTTCGACACGGCCGGGCCGAAGAAGCTCCTGATCAAGGTCGCCCCGATCACGAAGCTCTGAGTCGGCCGCACGAGACCGCCGCCGCGTACGCTGAAGACATGGCACTGTTCTCCCGCCGCCCGAAGCCGCCGTCCGACGAGCCCGCCGAGGTGCCGGTCGACGCAGACACCACGGTCGACGGCCTGCAGGGAGACGTGTCCGCAGCCGTCGCGGCTGCCGAAGCGGATGCCGCGCCGGCTGAGCCCGTGCCGCACGTGCCGATCTCGATGTCGACGTACGGCAAGCCCGCCCGGCCGGCTGCGCCGCCCGCGGCATCCGGCCCGCCGCTGCCGAAGGTCCCCGCCGAAGGGCCCGCGCGGACCGAGGCCCGCAAGGGCATGCCCGACAACACGCTCGCGCTGCAGTCGCTCGCGAACCTGTCGGAGCAGCCCGAGAACGCCGAGATCCTGAACGTCATGCGGCAGTCGCTCCAGGGGACGCTGTACCTGCGCATCCTGGGCGACGCCCGCGCGCAGTTGAACAACGGGGAACCGCTGCGGCTGGCCATCTCGACGCTCGGCGACAAGCGGTTCCTCCTCGCGTACACCGGTGCGTCCGGCATCCAGGCGGGTGTCGGTGTCGACCCCGACACGCAGACGTCGGTCCTCGGACAGCCCGCCCAGACCGTCCTGAAGAACACCCTCGACGCCGGATACGACGGGCTCATCCTCGACCACGCCGGACCCGGGCGACGCATCGTGCTGACGACCGCGCTCATCACCCGGTCGCTCGAGCAGGCCGATCCCGAGTTCACCATCAAGAACCTGCTCGCCGACACCCGCACCGACGCGACCGCACGCTACGTCGTCGAGGCGCTCGGGAAGGTCCCGATCCACATCGCCGCCGGCACGCGTGGCGACGGCACCCTCGGCATCGCCGAGGCACGCGGCGGCGACGGCACCCGGTACCTGCAGGTGTTCTCGCACCCGCTCGAGGTCCTCGCGCTGGGCCGAGACGACCGCCCGGCCCCGATCACGCCCGCGCAGCTCGGCACCGCGCTCGCGGGCGATCCCGGCCTCACCGGCGTCCTCGTCGACGCGGCGGGGCCGTGGATCCGCCTCGACCGAGCACAGCTTGCACCGATCATCGCGCTCGCCGAACCCACGGTTCCGCAGGGCTGAGCCTGTCGCCGCGGCATCCGCTCGACCTAGGGTGTTCGCATGGCGTCCGAGCGCATCACCCTGACCCTGCCCGGCGGGCGCGAGCTGTCGCTCTCCAGCCCCAACCGCGTGGTCTACCCGCAACTCGGGGTGACCAAGCGCGAGCTCGCCGAGTACGTCGTGACCGTCGCCGAGCCGTTCCTCCGCGCGAACGGGCACCGGCCGATCTCGCTCGAACGATTTCCTGACGCCGTCGACGGCGAAAGCTTCTTCTCGAAGAACCCGCCGAAGGGCACGCCCGACTACGTCGACCAGGTCATGTGCACCTACAACAGCGGGCGACGACATCCGCAGGTCGTCCTGAACGAGCCCGCGGCGATCGCGTGGGCCGTGCAGATGAACACCGTCGTGTTCCACCCGTGGGCGTCGCTCGCCGACAACACCGACAACCCCGTCGAACTGCGCATCGACCTCGATCCCCAGCCGGGGACCGACTTCTCGGATGCCGCGGCCGTCGCACCCGTGCTCCGCGAAGTGCTCCGCGAGGCCGGGCTCGAGCCGTGGTTGAAGACCAGCGGCAACCGCGGCCTCCACGTCTTCTGCCCGATCGAACCGACGCACGAGTTCCTCGACGTGCGGCACGCGGTGATCGCCGCAGGCCGTGAACTCGAACGGCGGATGCCGGATCGGGTGACGACCGCCTGGTGGAAGGAAGAGCGCGGCGAGCGCGTCTTCATCGACTTCAATCAGGCGAACCGCGACCGCACGATGGCCGGCGCCTATAGTCCTCGCGCGCTCCCGGCCGGGACGGTCGCGACGCCCATCACGTGGGAGGAACTCGAGGCCGGCGTCGATCCGACCGCGTTCACGGTGCGCACCGTGCCGCAGCGCCTCGACGAGATCGGCGACCCGTGGGAGCATCTGCAGGCATCACCGGGTCGCGTCGACACGTTGCTGGACTGGTGGCAGCGCGACCTCGACGCGGGACTCGGCGAAATGCCGTTCCCGCCCGAGTTCCCGAAGATGCCGGGGGAGCCGCCGCGCGTGCAGCCCTCGCGAGCGAAAAAGGACTGATCAGCCGGCGGCGACGGTGTCGACGCGCTCCTCGGGCTTCGGCTTGCGCCGGGCCCAGCGGGCGGGGGTGTCGGGTCCGTCCCACACCTGGATGACGCCCCAGGCGGCGGCCGTCAGCGGCACGGCGAGGATCGCGCCGACGATGCCCCCGAGCACGGTGCCGATCGTCAGGGCGATGAGGACGGCGAAGGCGTGCAGGCGCATCGACCGCCCCATCAGCACCGGCTGCAGGAAGTTGCCCTCGAGCTGGTTCACGGCGACGACGATGCCGACGACGATGAGCGCGATGACCCAGCCATGGGTCACGAGCGCGACGAGTGCGGCCAGGATGCCGGCGAGCGTCGCACCGACGATCGGGATGAACGCCAGCAGGAAGACGAGGACCCCGAGCGGGATCGCGAGCGGGATCTGCAGGATGAGCAGGCCCGCGGTGATGCCGATCGCGTCGACGGCGGCGACGGCGGCGGTGCCGCGGAGGTAGGCGCCGAAGGTCTGCACCGTCTTGTGGCCGACGCGCACCGCGCGGTCGTACTGGTCGCCGCGGAACGGGCGGAGCAGGAACTCCCAGAGGTTCGGGCCGTCCTTGAGGAAGAAGAAGAGCGTCACGATCATCAGGACGAGTCCCGTGATGAAACTCGCGACGGCGCTGACGCCGGCGATCGCGCCCGAGCCGAACTGCGCGCTCGTCAGGAAGTCGGTCGCCGTGGCGATCCACTCGTCGATCTGCGATTGGTCGATCTCGAACGGCAGGGTCTGGACCCACGCCATCAGGCTCTCGAACCCGCGTTGGGCCTTCGCGGCAAGATCGCTCCACTGGTCACGGACGGCAGCGACCACGAGCCAGCTCACCCCGCCGAGCAGCAGCACGACGCCGAGGAGGGTCAGCAGCGTCGCCCACAGCGAGGAGATGCCGCGCCGTCGCAGCCATGACATGACCGGCGCTGCGGCCGACGCGAGAATGAGGGCGAGCAGGACGGGGATGACCACGACGGTGAGCTGTAGCATCCCGAGGATCACGACGGCGGCGACGCCGACCACGATGATCGCCTGCAGTGATCGCGTGGCGAGCGTGCCGAAGGCGTCTCCCCAGAGGATCGCGGGCTTGCCCGCCTGCTGCACGCGCAGCGGCCTGCTGTCGTCGAGTCGCACCGAACGGGGGGAGGAGTCGAACAGGCCCATGGTGCGACCCTAGACGACCGTTCCGAGCGGATGCCGGGGGTTGACGTCAGTCCAGGACGTCGCCCAGGTCGTAGGCGCGAACCGCCTCCAGTTGGTCGAAGGTGCACGACGCCCCGTCGCGGTCGGGGCGCCACCGTTGGAACTGGACGGTGTGCCGGAACCGGTTCCCCTCGAGCTGGTCGTAGCCGACCTCGAGGACCCGTTCGGGGCGCAGTCGCACGAACGACACGTCCTTCGCCCCGGCGAATCTCGACCGTTCGCCCTCTCCGGTCACCGCTGCGCCATCGTCACCCCGGACGACCAGCGGCGCCAGCTCGTCGATGAGCTCCAGGCGTCGGGCATTGCTCCACGCGGCGACACCGCCGACCTGGCGCAGCTCGCCGTTGTCGTCGTACAGCCCGACGAGCAGCGACCCGACTCCCGAGCCGCTCTTGTGGATGCGGTAGCCGAGCGCCACGACGTCCGCCGAGCGCGCGTGCTTGATCTTGAACATCGTGCGCTTGCCGGGGGCGTACGGCTGCGCGAGGGGCTTCGCGACCACGCCGTCGAGCCCGGCGCCCTCGAACTCCGCGAGCCAGCGCGTCGCGACCGCGGCGTCCGTCGTCGTCCGGGTCAGATGGATCGGGTGCGGCACATCGTTCAGCAACGACTCGAGCGCCGCCCGTCGCTCCGCAAAGGGCAGGTCTTGCAGGCTCCGGTCGCCACGAGTGAGCAGGTCGAATGCGACGAACATCGCGGGGTACGCCTCGCTGAGCATCTTCACCCGGGATGCCGCGGGGTGGATGCGCTGCGACAGGATCTCCCACTGCAGCCGCTGCGCACCCGGTTCGCCGTCGGCCACAACGATCTCGCCGTCGAGCAGGCAAGGTTCGGGGACGAGCAGCGAGATCGCCTCGACCAGCTCGGGGAAGTACCGGGTGAGCGGCTTCGAACCGCGGGAACCGATCTCCACCGACTCTCCGTCCCACGCGATGAGCGCCCGGAACCCGTCCCATTTCGGTTCGAAGCTGAGCCCGCCGGGCGTCTTCGCGGGGTCGGGGACGGCGGGGACGGACTTCGCGAGCATGGGTGCCGGGATGTCGTACATGCGCCCATCCTGCCCGGCCCGGTAGCACCTGGGTAAGAGGTGTCTCACGCCCCGTTCATCCAGGCCTCACGCGGAGTCGGTGAAGTGGGAACCGGCCGGAGGACCGCTCCGCACCACACCTGACAAAGGGATGAGATCATGCACACCAAGTACCGCATCGTCGCACTGGGCGCGGCTGCCGGACTCCTGCTCACCGCTGTGCCGCTCGCCGCACACGCCGACGAAATCGTTCGACACGGGTCGTACACCGTGTCGAAGGGCAAGACCATCGACGACGACCTCACGGTCCGCAGCGGCACGCTCACCATCTACGGCACGGTCAAGGGCAACGTCAAGCAGACGGGGAACGGCAATATTCGCATCATGAGCACCGGCAAGGTGGAAGGGAACGTCGCCGAGGGTGGCTCGGGCGATGTCCAGATCTGGGGCGAGGTCAAGGGCAACGTCTCCGAGGGCTCCAGCGGCACCATCCGCGTCGAGCGGGGCGGTGACGTCGAGGGCAACGTGTACGAGAAAGACTCCGGGTCGGCGCGCATCAGCGGTTCGGTCGACGGCAACGTCGAGGAGTCGAGCACCGGCGAGGTCGCGATCGGATCCCGCGCGCGCATCGACGGCAACGTCTACGAGAAGAACGACGGCGACATCATCCTCCACCGCGGTGGGAAGGTCGAAGGCGACATCTCCGAGAGCGGCAACGGCAAGCTCATCCGTCGCTGACGATTCGTCGAACGGGCGATGCCGCTCCCCGGGGCATCGCCCGTTCGGTGCGTCAGGCGAACGCGCCGACGCCGGTGATGTCGCGGCCGAGGAGCAGCGCCTGCACCGACTCGGTGCCCTCGTAGGTGTGGATCGCCTCGATGTCGGCCATGTGCTGCATGACGCCGTGCTCGAGGAGGATGCCGTTGCCGCCGAGCAGGTCGCGGGCGGTCGATGCGATGCGTCGCGCGGCACGCGTGTTGTGGAATTTCGCGAGTGACGCCTGCGTCGGCCGGAGTGCACCGGATGCCTCAAGGTCGGCGAGTCGGCGGCAGTAGAGCTGCATCGCGGTGAGGTCTTCGAGCATCACCGCGAGCCGCTCCTGCACCATCTGGAACTTCGCGAGCGGCTTCCCGAACTGCACCCGCTGCTGCGCGTACTGCAGGGCGGCTTCGTAGCAGGCGGTCGCATGCCCGAGCGCCGACCAGGCGACGCCCGACCGCGTCGCGAACAGCACGGTCGAGGCATCCTTGAAGGTACGCGACCCGGGGAGGACGGCATCCAGGGGAACCCGCACGTCGCGCAGCGCGATGTGCGCCTGGTAGATGCCGCGCAGCGACGCCTTGCCGGTGATGACGGTGCCGGTGTAGCCGGGCAGATGCTGCTCGACGAGGAAGCAGCGGACGGCGCCGTGATGCTCGTCGCCGTCGGCGTCGACGCGCGCCCAGACGAAGGTGATGCCGCCGGCGGCGCCGTTGCCGATCCACTTCTTCGCGCCGCGGATCACCCACTCGCCGCCTTCCCGGCGGGCCGTCGTCTCGAGCGAGACGGAGTCGGAGCCGTGGTCGGGCTCGGTGAGCGCGAACGCGGCGGGCACACGGTTGCGGGCGACGTCCGTGAGCCAGCGCTCCTGCTGCGCATCGCTGCCGAAGAGGGCGAGCGTGCGGAGCGCCAAGCCGCCCTGTACTGCGAGCACCGTGCCGAGCGACCCGTCGCCGCGCGACACCTCCATGTTGACGAGCCCCGCGGCCAGCGGAGAGAACCGCGTCACCGCATCGTGCTCGACCCCGTCATTCAGCAGATCGAGCTCGCCGAATCGGCGCGCGATGTCCATCGGGTACTCGGCCGCGTCCCATGCGGCGCGCATGCGGTCGCCGACCTCGTCGACGAACCCCTGTGCGCGTTGCCACACCTCGCGGTCAGCGGTCGGGATGTCGGCGAAGACCGCGTAGTAGTCGGTGCCGAGACGGCCGAGCACGTCGTAGTGGGTGACCGTCTCGCCGGGCAGGACATCGTCGTCGAACGTCATGCCTGCACTCTACGCCGATGAGACGCAGTCCCGCCACTTGCGGTACGCGGTATCACCGGAACGGCGGCGCCATCGGACGGCCGTACCCTGAGATCGTGCCCGACCTCAGTGCTCACGTGTCGACCGTTCCGATCAGCGGCATCCGCCGGCTCTACGAAGCCGCGCTCGAACTCGACGACGTGCTGTTCCTCGCCGTCGGAGAGCCCGATGTGCCGGTGGCGCCGCACATCGGCGCGGCCGCGAAGGCGGCGTGGGACGCCGACCTGACGAACTACACGGCGAACGGCGGCATCCCACCGCTCAGAAGGGCGTTCGCCCGACGGTTCGAAGCCGACCACGGGGTCGCACTCGACCCCGCTCGCGTCTGGGCGACCGTCGGCGCGACGCAGGCGCTGCACCAGGCGCTCGGGCTCATGCTCGACCCCGGTGACGAGGTGCTTGTGCCCGACCCCGGCTACACGACCTTCTCGATGAGTCCGCGCATGCTGTCCGCGGTCCCGGTTCGATACGAGCTGCACGAGGATGCCGCGTTCCTCCCCGAGGTCGACCGGCTCGAGGCGCTCGTGACGCCGCGCACGAAGGCGATCATCGTGAACTCGCCCTCCAACCCGCTCGGGACGGTGCTCGATGCCGAGCGGGCGCTCGCCGTCCTCGAGTTCGCGGAGCGCCACGACCTGTGGGTCCTCAGCGACGAGGTCTATGCCGAGTTCACGTGGGACCGTCCGCACGTCAGCCTCACCGCACTCGACGACCAACGCACCGGCGGGCGCCGCGTCGTCGGGGCGTTCTCGCTCTCGAAGACGTACGCGATGACCGGCATCCGCGTCGGTTTCCTCGTCGCGCCGCCGGAGTGGGACCTCGCGCTCCGCACGGCGCAGGAGGCGATGATCTCGTGCCTCGACCTGCCGTCGCAGCACGCGGGCATCGCCGCGCTCAGCGGCGACCAGACCCACGTCCACGAGGCGAAGCGGCACTACCGGGGCAACCTGGACGCCGCGACGGCGCTGCTCGACGAGCGCGGCATCCGCTATCGCACGCCCGACGGTGCGTTCTACCTCTGGATCGACGTGCGACACGCCTCGAACGGCGACGTCGCGGCGTGGGCGATCGACTTCCTCCGCGCCGAGCGGGTCGCCGTCGCGCCCGGGTCGGCGTTCGGGCCGAGCGGCGAGGGATGGATCCGGGTCTGCGTCGCCGCGACCCGCGACGATCTCCTCACCGGCCTGTCGCGGCTGCCCGCGCCGGTCGCCTGATCGTCGTCAGTGCAGCTCGCCCACGTCAGCGCAGAGCAGTCAGTCGGCGGGCGACCTCGGCGGCCGGCATCCGCTTCGGGAAGGTCATGACGACCACGTCGTCCTCGCGCGGCGTCTCACCGTCGGGGTGCACGCCGAACCGATGCATGAGCTCGTCGTAGGCGTCGGTGAGGACGGATGCCGGGACGCGCTTCGTCCCGCGCAGGAGCCTGCGCAGCACGTGGTTGTGCACTGCGGTGACCATCGCGGCGAAGGCGACGGCGTCGATCGGGTCGAGTCCCGGGAGCGCTGCCCGGAGGTAGTCGTCGAAGAGGCGCTCGTAGCGGAAGACCGTGACGATCTCGCGGTCGCGGAGCGTGGGGACCTGTCGGACGACGGCGTAGCGACGGCGGGCGAGCTCGGGGTCTGCGGCGAAGTGGCGGAAGACGATGACGGATGCCTCGCAGACGGCCGCCCACGGATTCTCGTGGGCGGCGGCGAGGTGTTCGCGGATGCGGGTCAGCAGGGCGTCGTGGTCGGCGAAGACGACATCGTCCTTTCCGCCGAACTGACGGAAGAAGGTCGACCGCGAGACACCGGCGGACTGGGCGATCTGCTCGACGGATGTCTGCTCGTAGCCGTTCTCCGCGAACAGTTCGAGCGCGGCGGCGACCACCGTGCTGCCTGCTGAACGAGCGTCATCGACCATGCAGGAGAGCCTACTGTCGCCGGTGACTCCGGTGTCGTTTCTGCCCGGGCGACCCCGCCGCGCTCAGAGCGCGGCGGCGATCACACCGGTGATGATGAGGGTCACGAGAGTCGTCCAGAGAACGATCGCGGCGCCCTGCCAGAACAGCACCGTCCGCGTCGGGACGCCGGTTCCCTTGAGGGCGGCCGCGGTGAACTGGGTCGGCAGCAGCAGCGGGCCGAGCAGGCTCACGCCCGGCGTGCCGTACCGGTGGTACGCGGCCTGGAACTTCTGCGAGCGCGCGGACGTCGGCTTCTCACCCGCGCCGGCACGCGTCGTCACAGCCGTGCGCACCCGTGCCGTGACCAGGACCACCACCGCGACGCAGAGGAAGTTCCCGACGGCGGCGGCGATGGCCGCAACGACCGGGTGGATGCCGCCGATGATCCCGATCGCGGCAGCGCCCTCACCCTCGATGAAGGGGACGGCGCCCGCGAGGGCGACGATCAGCGGCTGCACGAGATCGGGCATCTGCGCGACCAGGTCCTGGAAGCCGGCGACGAGATCGGAGACGGGGTTCGACATGGTGTCCTCTCGGGAGGCGGCGACCGGATCTCGTATCGCCGTGTTCCCATCCCATCGGCGGCGGGCCCCCGCCGGCAGTGTCGGGGTGTCACCTGTGCGGGGGAGGTTCCACCGACTGAGGGGTGACATTCGTCATGGCCGTACTGTGGCCGTTGTGAGCAGCCCCGATCCCACGCCCTCGCGGAGTGCGGCGTCCCTCGCCCGCGGCGTCACGGCGACCGGCTGGTACATCGCGACGTCGATGGCCTTCTTCCTGGTCGGCACGCTCTTCGTGTGGGGTGTCGTCGTCCTCTTCGCCCGAGGTGGGTGGCGAGCACCGGTCACGCTGATCGGCTTCCCGCTCCTGTCCGCGATCGTGGTCGCCGCCACCGTGGTCCTGTTGGTGCGATACCGCCGAGACGGCGACCTCGACGACGCGGACCGGCCTTCCTGGCGTCGGCGATTCCTGTCCGTTCCGGTGATCGCCGGAGTCGTGTCCTCGATGATCCTCGGCGCCGTCGCCGAGTCCGCACTGCTGGGCGCCTCCCTCGTGGGCGCCACCCTCTGCGTCGTCCGTTGGGGACCCGGCATCCGCTGGCGTGGGGTGGTGCTGCTCGAGGCGGGCCTGGTCGTCCTGTGGTTCCTCGAGCTGGCGCGCCCCACTCCCGGGAGTGACGCCTTCCTCCTCGCTTTCTTCGCGATCATGCTGCCGGCGACGCAGGCACTCTCCCTGTGGTCGTGGGACGTCGTCCTGCAGCTCGACAGCGCGCGCCGCACCGAGGCGCGCCTGGCCGCGGTGCAGGAACGCCTGCGCCTGGCCAGTGACCTGCACGACCTGCAGGGACACCATCTGCAGGTCATCGCCCTGCAGCTCGAGCTGGCCGAGCGGATGATCGCCCGTGACCCGGATGCCGCCGCCGACCAGATCCGGCTGGCTCGGAACTCCGTCGACGAGGCCCGCGAGGGGACCCGCGCCCTCGCGGGACGGTTTCGCGGCGTGCCGCTGCCCGACGAGCTCGCCAACGCCGCGGACCTCCTGCGGGCGGCCGGGCTCGAGGTCGAACTCGACATCTCGGATGATGCGGCGGACGCACCCGCCGACCTGCTCGGGCCTGTGGTGCGCGAGTGCACGACGAACGTCCTCAAGCACGGCGGCGGGCGGTGGTCGCGGCTCGGATTGCGGCGGGACGGAGACATCTGGGTGCTGAGCGTGGCCAACGACCCCGGACCGGGCTCCGCCGTCGGCGCGGGAGCGGGGCTCGCAGGGATCGCCCACCGGATCGGTGCGGTCGGCGGGCACGTCACCCATACCCGCGATGACGAGCGCTTCGACGTGCTCGTCACCGTTCCCGCCGGGGGAGGCACACGATGATCCGCGTCCTGATCGCCGACGACGAGGACATGATCCGCACGGCGCTCGCCGCGCTCCTCGCGCTCGAAGATGACATCGAGATCGTCGCGGAGTGTCGAGACGGCGAGAGCGCCGTCGAACGCGCACTCGAGTTCCGTCCCGATGTGTGTCTGCTCGATCTGGAGATGCCGGGGATCGACGGCGTCGAGGCGGCGTCGCGCATCCGCCAGCGCATCCCCGCGCGCTGCGTGGTCGTGACCCGGCACGCGCGGCCCGGTGTGCTCCGGCGGGCGTTGAGCGCCGGAGTCGACGGCTTCATCCCGAAGTCGCGCCGCGCGGAGGACGTCGCCGCCGTCATCCGCGACGTCGCCGCCGGTCGACGCTACGTCGACCCCGAGATCGCGGCGGACGCGCTCAGCGATGAGCGGTGTCCACTGACGGACCGCGAGCTGGATGTGCTGCGCGCGGGAGCCCGGGGCGAGACGATCGCCGAGATCGCGGCATCCCTCCACCTCTCACCCGGCACCGTCCGCAACCACGTCTCGTCAGTCCTCGGCAAGCTGGGCCTCGCCACGCGCCAGCAGGCGACGATCACGGCACGCGAACGCGGCTGGATCTGACGGATGCCGCACGAAGAGCCCCTCGCGGGCGGCAACGCGAGCGGGGCCGTCGTCCGCATCGGCGACACGGTGCGCAAGCCGTGGACGGCGTCGACGCCGAGCGTCATCGCCTACGTGCGGGCGCTGCGAGCGGCGGGTGTCGACGCGCCCGAACAGCGCGGGCGGGACGATGCCGGGCGGCAGATCCTGGAGTACGTCCCCGGTGAGCTCGCGATCGGGCGCGGGCCGATGTCGGCGGGCGAGCTGCGGCGCGTGGGCGCGATGGTGCGGGCCATCCACGACGCGAGCGCCGCGTACGCGGTACCCGCCGACGCCGTCTGGGAGACCGCGATCCCGGCGCCCGGCGCCGAGCTCGTGTGCCACAACGACCTCGCCCCGTGGAACCTCGTCGTCGGCGAAGACCGGTGGGTCTTCATCGACTGGGATGCGGCCGCCCCCAGTACACGGCTGTGGGACCTCGCCTATGCCGCGCAGGCGTTCACACTCAACGACACCTCGGTCGTCGCCGCGGAGGCGGCGCGCGGACTCGCCGCCTTCGTCGAGGGCTACGGCGCCGAGGCTCGGCTCCGCCGCGAACTGCCCGAGGCGATGGCGCAGCGGACCGCCGCGATGCACGACCTCCTCCGGACATCGCACGAGGCCGGCGCCGAGCCGTGGTCGTCGTTGTTCGTGGACGGGCACGGTGCGCACTGGCGGAAAGTGACGGCCTACGTCGAGCAGCACCGGCGGGTCTGGCGCGCCGCACTCGAGCGCTGAACGCACCCCCGTCGAACGAGGGTGCTCCCGCGCGGGGCACTCAGGCGCGGGTAGTAGGCTTTTCGACCGGGCGATCTCTCGACATCGAGATAATTCCGCGCCCGTCACCCCCACCGTCGCCCAGCGAAGGATTGCAGTGGACCTTTACGAGTACCAGGCACGAGACCTGTTCGAGAAGTACGAGGTGCCGGTGCTCGCCGGCATCATCGCCGACACCCCTGAGGAGGCGAAGGCGGCGGCCGAGAAGATCGGCGGTGTCGTCGTCGTCAAGGCTCAGGTCAAGACGGGAGGTCGCGGCAAGGCCGGCGGCGTCAAGGTCGCCAAGACCCCCGACGAGGCCTACGCGGCAGCCGAGGCCATCCTGGGCCTCGACATCAAGGGCCACGTCGTCCAGCGCGTCATGGTCGCGCAGGGCGCCGACATCGCCGAGGAGTTCTACTTCTCGGTGCTGCTCGACCGCTCGAACCGCTCCTACCTGAGCCTCTGCTCGGTCGAGGGCGGCATGGAGATCGAGGAGCTCGCCGTCGAGCGTCCCGAGGCGCTCGCGCGCATCGAGGTCGACCCGCTGCAGGGCATCGACAAGGCGAAGGCCCTCGAGATCGCCACCGCCGCGAACTTCCCCGCCGAGCTCGTCGAGAAGGTCTCCGACGTCTTCGTGAAGCTCTACGACGTCTACAAGGGCGAGGGCGCGACCCTCGTCGAGGTGAACCCGCTCGTCCGCACCGGCGCCGGCGACATCGTCGCCCTCGACGGCAAGGTGTCGCTCGACGACAACGCGAGCGAGGTGCGCCACCCCGAGCACGAGGAGCTCGAGGACAAGGGCGCCGCAAACCCGCTTGAGGCGAAGGCCAAGGCATCGGGCCTCAACTACGTCAAGCTCGACGGCCAGGTCGGCATCATCGGTAACGGCGCGGGCCTCGTCATGTCGACGCTCGACGTCGTCGCCTACGCCGGCGAGAACCACGGCGGCGTCAAGCCCGCCAACTTCCTCGACATCGGTGGCGGCGCGAACGCGCAGGTCATGGCGTCGGGCCTCGACGTCATCCTCGGCGACGAGCAGGTCAAGAGCGTCTTCGTGAACGTCTTCGGCGGTATCACCTCGTGCGTCGCCGTCGCAGAGGGCATCGTCAAGGCGCTCGAGATCCTGGGCGACGCGGCCACGAAGCCGCTCGTCGTCCGTCTTGATGGCAACCAGGTCGAGGAGGGTCGCGCGATCCTCGCGGAAGCGAACCACCCGCTCGTCACGCTCGCCGCCGGTATGGACGAGGGCGCCGACAAGGCCGCCGAGCTGGCGAACGCCTGAGACGCGCCGAGACTACTGAGATACAGGGACCACAGACATGTCTATCTACCTCAACAAGGACTCCAAGGTCATCGTCCAGGGCATCACCGGTGGTGAGGGCACCAAGCACACCGCCCTCATGCTGAAGGCCGGGACGAACGTCGTCGGCGGCGTCAACGCCCGCAAGGCCGGCACCACCGTCACGCACGAGAAGCCGCACGAGGGCGAGGTCGAACTCCCCGTCTTCGGCTCGGTCGCCGAGGCGATCGAGAAGACCGGCGCCGATGTCTCCATCGCGTTCGTGCCGCCCGCCTTCACGAAGGACGCGATGATCGAGGCCATCGACGCCGAGATCCCGCTGCTCGTCGTCATCACCGAGGGTGTGCCCGTCGGCGACACCGCCGAGGCGTGGGCCTACGCGAAGAGCAAGGGCAACAAGACCCGGATCATCGGCCCGAACTGCCCCGGCATCATCACCCCGGGCGAGGCGCTCGTCGGCATCACGCCGGCCAACATCACGGGCAAGGGACCGATCGGCCTCGTCTCGAAGTCGGGCACCCTGACCTACCAGATGATGTTCGAGCTCCGCGACCTCGGATTCTCCACCGCCATCGGCATCGGCGGCGACCCGGTCATCGGCACGACGCACATCGACGCCCTCGAGGCGTTCGAGGCCGACCCCGAGACCAAGGCCATCGTCATGATCGGCGAGATCGGCGGCGACGCCGAGGAGCGCGCGGCCGACTACATCAAGGCGCACGTCACGAAGCCGGTCGTCGGCTACGTCGCCGGCTTCACCGCTCCCGAGGGTAAGACCATGGGCCACGCCGGCGCCATCGTCTCGGGCTCGGCGGGCACCGCGCAGGCGAAGAAGGAGGCCCTCGAGGCCGCCGGCGTCAAGGTCGGGAAGACCCCTTCCGAGACCGCCGACCTCATGCGGGCGATCATCGAAGCGCTCTGACGCGACGAACGCGAAGAGGGTCGGATGCCACGCGGCATCCGACCCTCTTCGCGTTCCGCGTCATCCCTCGCGTCGGCGTAGGTAGTCACACCCATCCCCATCCGCGAGACAGCAGTGGCAGCCCGAGACATCGGTTCACGACCAACGTCTCGGGCTGTGCCTGCTGTCTCGCGGTCAGTGCTGACAGCGGATGCCGCGGGTCAGGCGCCGAGGAGCGTTTCGAGCGGGCCGCGGGCGAAGTACACGACGAAGCCGGCGGCGACGACCCAGAGCAGCCAGTGGACCTGCTTCGCGCGGCCGGAGAAGGCGTTGAGGACGACCCAGCTGATGAAGCCGGCGCCGATGCCGTTCGCGATGGAGTAGGTCAGCGGCATGACCGTCGCGGTGAGGAACACCGGCAGCAGGACGTTGAAGTCCGACAGGTCGATGTTCTTGATCTGCGTGAGCATGAGCGCTCCGACGAGGACGAGCGCCGCCGCCGCGACGAAGCCGGGTACGAGGCCGGTCACCGGGGTGATGAACATCGCCAGCAGGAAGAGCGCACCGGTGACGACGTTCGCGAGGCCCGTGCGCGCGCCTTCACCGATGCCGGAGCCGGATTCGACGAAGACGGTCGCGGACGATGACGAGGTCCCACCACCGACGACGGCCCCGACACCCTCGACGATGAGCGCGGACTTGATGCGCGGGAAGTTGCCGCGCTCGTCGGCGAGGCCCGCTTCGCGGGCGAGCCCGGTCATCGTGCCCATGGCGTCGAAGAAGTTCGTGAACACCAGCGTGAAGACGAACATGATCAGCGCGACGATACCGACGCGGCCAAGGTCGAAGCCGAAGTCCACGGCGCCCACGAGGCTGAGGTCCGGTGCTGCGAAGACACTCGCCGTGAGTCCGAAGTCAGCGACCGGGGTGAAGAGGTTCACGATCGCCGCGAGCACCGTGCCTGCGACGAGAGCGATGAGGATCGCCCCCTTCACCCGCAGTGCCATGAGGATGCCGCCGATGAGGAGCGTCGCGATGAACAACAGCGTCGCGGGCGAGGTGATCGAGCCGCCGACGCCGAGTTCGAGGGGTGTGCCCTCGGCCGGGTTCACGAAGCCGGCGTTGACGAAGCCGATGAACGCGATGAAGAGGCCGATGCCGACCGTGATGGCGAGCTTCAGCTGTACCGGGACGGCGTCGAAGATGAGCTTCCGGAGCCCGGTCGCCGCGAGCAGGACGATGATCAGACCGTTGATGACGACGAGCGCCATCGCCTCGCCCCACGTGACCTGACCGACGATCGAGAACGCGACGAAGGCGTTGATGCCGAGCCCCGCCGCGAAGGCGAAGGGGAGGCGGGTGACGAGGCCGAAGAGGATCGTCATCACACCGGCCGTCAAGGCGGTCGCCGTCGCGACGGCCGAGTGCGCGAGGGTGACGCCGTCGACGTCTGGCGTCGAGAGGATCGCCGGGTTGAGGATCACGATGTAGGCCATCGTCACGAAGGTGACGACGCCACCTCGCACCTCGGTGCCGAGGGTCGACCCGCGGCGGGTGATCTCGAAGAAGCGGTCGAGGCGCCCGAGCGCCCCGTTGGTCGTGGAACTGGCGTTCGGGGTGGTGCTCACCGGTCCGAGGGTACTCCGACGGTAGGGTCGGTTCGGCATGAACCGCCTGCTCGTCTCCCTCCTCGCCGCCTTCGACGCGGTCATCGTCGTCGCCGTCGGGCTCGCCATCGTGCTCGCGCCGATGACGTTGCTTTGGGTGTTCGGCGTCGGAACCGAGGCCGACTGGGCGGCGCTGTGGCCCGCCGGTGCGACCGTGTGGCAGCTCGGCCACTTCGTCCCCGTTGCCGTGACGCTCCCCGAGGAGCTGGTGGTCCTCAGCGGACTGCCGACGGATGCCGCGGCGTTCACCGTCTCGCTCGCACCGCTCGCCCTCGCCGTGTTCACCGCCGTCTTCGCGTATCGCTCCGGTGCTCGGGCGGCTCGGGCCGGGGCCTGGGCGACCGGCGTCGGCACGGGAGGCCTCGTCGTCGCCGCGCTCGCGGCGGCCGTCGCGCTCACCACAGCGACCCCCATCACGACCGTGCACACCGGCTGGGCGATCGTGTTCCCGGCGCTCACCTACGTCGTGCCCGCGCTCGTCGGCGCAGTCGTCCGTGCCTGGGACGAGGGCGACGACGGCATCGTCGACATGGTCTCTGAGCGCATCCCCGACGACGTGCAGGACGGGATCGACGCCGGAGCCCGCGGCCTCGCGATGAGCCTGGTGGGCGTCGTCGGGCTCGGTGCCCTCGTGCTCGCCGTCCTCTTCGTCGTGCGCGGCGGCGAGGTGGTCGCGCTCACGCAGGCCGCGCACGCCGACCTGCTCGGCGTCGTGATGCTCTCGCTCGGAGCCCTCGTGTACCTCCCGACGCTCGTGGTCTGGTTCGCGGCGTTCGCCGCCGGTCCCGGCTTCGCGGTCGGAGCCGGCACGGCGGTGTCCCCGGCGGGGACGAACCTCGGCGTCCTGCCGGGAATCCCGGTGCTGGGTGTCGTCCCCGAGTCGACCTCCACGTGGACACTGCTGCTCGCCCTCCTCGTGGTCGGCTTCGGTGCGTTCGCGGGCTGGACGGCGCGCAGCGCGCTCGCGCACGATGGCACGCACGATCCGCTCCGTCCCCGACTGGTCGCGCTCGGCGTGATGGTCGTCGGCTCGGCACTCACGGCCGTGGTCCTCGCCTGGGCGGCGCAGGGCTCGCTCGGTCCCGGCAGGCTCGCTGACGTGGGCCCGGAGCCGGGGGTGTTCGCGCTCGCCGTCGGGATCGAGGTCGGCATCGGTGCTGCGGTGCTGCTGCTGTCGCCACGCGGGATGGATGCCGCGTCGAGCGAGGTGACCACCGCGCCGGTCGACACCGCCGCGCCGGTCGCCACCGCTGTGCCGACCGACACCGACGAGCAGTCCACCGACGTGCTCGACGACCTCGTGCTCCCCGACGACAGCACCTCGTCGAGCCACCCGACGTCGCCGGACGAGCAATCGACCGACGTGCTCGACGACCTCTTCGGCCCCAACGGGCGCCCGTCGCCGCCCCGCTAGACTGGGTCGGTGCTCACGGTCGCCGTCCTCATTTCGGGCACGGGTTCCAATCTGCGCGCCCTGCTCGACGCCGCCGCCGACCCTTCGTTCCCGGCTCGCATCGTCGTCGTCGGCGCCGACCGACAGGCCGACGGGTTCGCCCACGCCGAGCACTACGGCATCCCCACGTTCATGGTTCCGTTCCGCGAGTTCGAGTCGCGCGAGGACTGGGGTGACGAGCTCCTCGCGCAGCTGGACGTCTGGCAGCCCGATCTCGTCGTCCTGAGCGGCCTCATGCGCCTGCTGCCGGCCGCGGTCGTCGACGCGTGGGCGCCCCGACTCATCAACACGCACCCCGCCTACTTGCCCGAGTTCCCCGGTGCCCACGGCGTGCGCGACGCGCTCGCCGCCGGCGCGACCGAGACCGGCGCCAGCGTCATCGTCGTCGACGGCGGCGTCGACACGGGCCCGATCCTCGCGCAGGAACGGGTGCCCGTCCTGCCCGCCGACACCGAGCACACGCTGCACGACCGCATCAAGCCCGTCGAACGACGCCTGCTGATCGACGTGGTGCGCCGCGTCGCGACCGGCGACCTCGACCTCACCGCCATCGCCTGACCCGGAGGAACCTCATGGCCGGACCGCAGATCGACCCCGCCCTCTACCGCACCCGCGACGTCGTCCCGGTTCGCCGTGCGCTCGTCTCGGTGAGCGACAAGACCGGCCTGCTCGAACTCGCGCAGGCGCTCGGCGCCGCGGGCGTCGAGATCGTGTCGACCGGCGGATCAGCCGCGCTGCTGCGCGAGGCCGGCCTCGAGGTGAAGGACGTCGCCGAGATCACCGGTTTCCCAGAGTCCCTCGGCGGTCGCGTGAAGACGCTGCACCCGAGCGTCCACGCGGGGCTCCTCGCCGACCTCCGCCTCGAAGACCACGAGACCCAGCTCGGCGAGCTCGGCATCGAGCCGTTCGAGCTCGTCGTCGTCAACCTCTACCCGTTCGTCGAGACCGTGGCATCCGGTGCGCAGGGTGACGCCGTCGTCGAGCAGATCGACATCGGCGGTCCCGCGATGGTGCGCGCATCGGCGAAGAACTTCGCGAACGTCGCGATCGTCGTGTCGCCGGAGTCGTACCCGGCGATCATCGAGTCGCTCGCGCAAGGTGGCACGAGCCTCGCGCAGCGTCGCGAGCTCGCAGCGCGCGCGTTCGCGCACACCGCTGCGTACGACCGCGCGGTCGCGACCTGGTTCGCCGAAGAGACCCTCGTCGACGAGGGCGACCTGCCGCAGCACCTGACGATCAAGGCCGAGCGCCTCGCGACCCTCCGCTACGGCGAGAACTCGCACCAGCGCGCCGCCATCTACTCGCGCATCGGCGGGCACGGCATCGCGCAGGCGACCCAGCTCCAGGGCAAGGAGATGTCGTACAACAACTACGTCGACGCGGATGCCGCGCTCCGCGCCGCGTTCGACCTCGTGAAGCCCGCCGTCGCGATCATCAAGCACGCGAACCCCTGCGGCATCGCGATCGGCGCCCCGCAGGCGCTCGACCCGATCGCATCCGCGCACCTGCGCGCCCATGAGTGCGACCCGGTGTCGGCCTTCGGCGGGGTGATCGCCGCGAACCGCACCGTCACGCTGAAGATGGCCGAGAACCTGCGCGACATTTTCACCGAGGTCATCGTGGCGCCGGGCTTCGAGCCCGAGGCGCTCGAAGTCTTCAAGCTCAAGAAGAACCTGCGTGTCCTCCAGCTCCCGGCCGACTGGCGGCAGGAGCCGATGGACGTCCGCCTCGTGTCGGGCGGCCTGCTGTTGCAGGACGCCGACCGCTTCCCGAACGAGATCGAGTCGCTCGTCGACGGCTGGCAGCTCGTCTCGGGCGAGCGTCCCGCCGACGAGGAGCTCAGCAACCTGTCGTTCGCGTGGAAGAGCTGCCGCGCCGTGAAGTCGAACGCGATCGTGCTCGCGAAGAACTCCGCCACCGTCGGCATCGGCATGGGCCAGGTCAACCGTGTCGACTCGTGCCGCCTCGCGGTCGAACGCGCCGGTGACCGTGCCGCCGGCTCGGTCGCGGCATCCGACGCGTTCTTCCCGTTCGCGGACGGCCCGCAGGTGCTCATCGACGCGGGGATCACGACGATCATCCAGCCCGGCGGTTCGGTGCGCGACCAGGAGGTCATCGACGCGGCGCAGGCCGCCGGCGTGACGATGTACTTCACCGGGGAGCGGCACTTCTTCCACTGAGCCCGCTTCCACGGAGCCCGGGCGCGGCGAATCATAGCGCGAACCGCCACGGGGACTTCTCCCCATCGAAGATCGGACTGCAGTTCGCATAGGGTCTTCGGCAGGAGGTGCGCGCCGTGGGAATGATGTTGCCGAACGAGCTCATCTGGGTGATGGAGAAGCTCGGATTCGAGTGGCCCGATATCGACGAGGACGAACTGCGTCGAGGTGGGCAGATGATCTCGACGTTCACCGACGAGCTCGAGGGCAAGCTCCAGGCGATGGACCGCAAGGTGAACGGCGATCTCGCCGCCGCCATGCGCGGCCAGGCTGGTCCTGCGTACGTCGGGGCCTGGAACACCAACCGCGCGCAGAACCTGCAGCGGCTCATGGACTTGCTGGGCCCCGTGCCGACCGGGATCGACATCGCCGCCGGCGCCGTCACGGCGCTGAAGGTCAAGGTCATCATCGACGTGACCTCCACGATGATCACGCTCGTCGCGATGCTCACGAACCCCATCACGGCGGCCGGCGCCGGCCCCATGCTCCTGATCAAGAAGAAGCTGCTCAATGCCGCGGTCGACATCGCTGTCGAGCAGGTGCTGAACCAGGTGCTGCCCATGGTCATCGAGCCGCTGGCCGAAGAACTGCCGGGTGTCATCATGGCGGCACTCGACTCGCCGATCGTCGAAGCCGTCGCGGGCGACCCCGAGGAGTTCTACGCCGATCTGCAGGCTCTCGAGGCCGCGCAGGGCGAGATGGAACAGCACGCCACCGATGTCGAGACGTTGACCGAGCGGCTCATGGCCGACCTCGCGACGCTCAACATCGGAGGCGACTGATGCCCGTACGTGCGGGGGAGTGTGCGCGATGAAGATGGGCAGCGAGGTCATCCGACCGCTTCTCAATGCGCTCGACGGGGTACCGGTGCACTTCCGGCAGCTCGGCGGGATGTTCCGGCGGCACGGTCAGCGGCAGAACCGCACGACGAACACGGTGGACGGACTGGATTCGATCGACACGACGCCGCCCGTCAGCGGGGGGAGTGGGCGACCGGGGTTGGACGTCGACGGCACTGGGAGCGGAGCGAGGCCGGGCTTCAACGCAGACGGCTCGGTGAATCCCGCTGACTTCGTGACGCCGCGCGACGGCGCGTACTACTGGTCGGGGATGTATCCGCGAAACGGTCAGGAGATCGCCGGGGAGATCGCCGGGGGCAACGGCGCCACCACGCTGGAGATGCTGATCGAGTCACGCGGTATCGAGATGCCGGAGTGGGATGCCGACAATCCGGCGACCGTGGAGACCTGGACGCGCGTGTCCGAGGCGTACGCCGCCGGCGCGTCCGGCGAGGTTCGCGCGGTCCTCGGTGACAACCTGCGGCCGAACGCGGTGTGGTTCACCGAACTCGAACGACTGCAGAACAACGACGCGGTCACCCAGATCATCCGGGTACACCCGGATACGTTGGTGGAGACGGTGATCTGGCCGGATTGACCGCGCCGCAACCCGACCACACAGTGAGGACACACCATGGATGCAACGCTGAGCGACGCGATCGTCGCGTACCTGGCCAAGGGGCGGTCGCCGTTCCCGAAGTCGGACGCGGATGCGGTCGCGCCGGAGGCGCCGCCCGCACAGCGCGAGGCGCTCATCGCGGCAGCGCAGGCCATCATCGAAGAGTGCCTCGCCGTCGACGTGGACTGGAACTCGCACTCCCTGTCCGAAGGGGGGCGTCGCGCACAGGCGGTCATCGCTGAACGTCACCCCGAATTGACGCCGGAGGCCCTCGAGGCCCTGTACTGGGCCTTCACGTACAACTGGCGATGACTGGACGCGAGAGGGGAACATCACGATGAGGATCGGCAGTGAGGTCATCCGGCCGCTGATGCGGTCGGTCGAGGACATGCCGATCCATGTTCGACAGATCGCGGACATGTTCCTGAAGCACAGTAAGCGGCAGGACCTGACGGGGAACCACATCGATGCACTCGATCGCGTCGACGGTGGGTGGCGGACCGACACCGATTGGACGCCGAACTCACTCGTCGATGCGGGGAATGGCCACCGTCCGGACCCTTCGGACTACCTCACCGACGACTACGTCGCTCAGCACCTCCAGCGCTTCGAGGGCGGTGCGACTCGCTTCTACACGGAAGCGAACCTCAATCGGTACGGCCCAGGGAACGGCGGCACGACATTCGTGTTCCCCACCTCCGAGGTCGACGACATCATCGCGGAGGCGAACGGCGATCCCGGTCGACTCGGTGAGTTGCTCGGACTCGGTGAGAACTTCTTCAGAGGCGGCCCGATCGTCCGAGCTGATTTCACGCCGGACGAGCTCTCGAGCGGAACCTTCCGTCTTCCTTCGGGAAATGAGGGAGGCGCCAACGAGCGCTGGATCCCCAGCGGGTACCTCCCGGAAGGCATCCCCGAGATCGTCTTCGACGTCCACCCGGGTGCAACCAACACCGATTGGTCGGTCGGCGGCACATGGGGGTCGTTCGCCGAGTTCACCCCGTGACGGACGTGAGATACCCGAAACGCTTCGAGATCTACCGGCTCGAGGCGCTCGGCGACGACCCGTACTTCTCGCTGGACGACGCGGCGACCCGCTTCGAATCGGGCCAGCTCGTCACGGTGGTGCCGGACACGGCGGTGCTGTGGCGGCTCTCCATCTCGGCGAGCCGATTCCCCTATGACGGTGGACGTCGGTTCACGTTGACGCACTTCACCGCGGGGAAGACCCCGCTTCGCGAGGTGCGATGGGAGTCGGACGGCGGCGCCCTCGTCCGCCGGAGCACGCTCGATATGTTCTATCCGGAGGGTGACCCGGGGCGACGCGTGCCGTATGCCGCGATCATCACCGTCCACCAGCAACACTTCACCGACGGCATCCTGCAGGTGCGCCGCTCGTCGCCGATCGACGAGGACCGTTTCGTCGAGGTGGCGGTGCGTCCCGGCGGCGATCGGATCGACGCGCCGGCGTTCGGTGCCTGGGGAGCGCTCGTCGAGGCATCCGCTCCGGCGGACGTGCAGCGGTTCGGCCTCGACGCGATCGACGCCGCTGACGCCTACGTGGTCGAGCTCGCCTCGCAGGGCGAGCCCGTGCTCGGAGGCTCGCGGTGGCGGAACGCAGCCGGTGCCCGCGAAATCATCGACGCGGTCGAGGCGCTCGCCGCCGGCGCAGACCCGATCACTCAGCTTCCGCGCATTGAGCGCGGTGAGGCCACGATTCTGCCGATTTCTGCGCAGGGCGGGGCCGACGTCGACGCCGCGGAGGAGCGCGAAAGGATCGCAGCGGCGGCCGGCGAGATCCGGGGCGAGCTCGAGTACCGCCACGGGCAGCAGATCACGTTCGAGCTCGACCGCGCGGGTCGCGACAGCGTCGCCGCCTACGCGACGGCGCTGCGCGCGGCGGGGGCGACGGCGGCGTCGTGGTGGGTCGCCGACGGTGCCGGCGTCGCGCTCGTCCACAGCGGCGACGCCACCACGCGCGACCTGACGCTCGCGGTCCACGTCGTGCCCGCATCGTGGGTGTCCGATCGGCGCGCGACCACAGGAATCGACGTGCCGCCGCTCGACTGGTCTCGGGCGGACATCGAGAACTAGGGCGTGTCTGACAAAGGGCCTGCTCATGGGCCATGGTGGCTGTTGGGGTAAGCGGTCGCTCGCTGTGGTG
>NZ_JASJND010000008.1 GCF_030065535.1 Microbacterium dauci | reverse complement strand
GTCGCGAGCCTGCGATGCCAGGTCCACACGGTCTGCCACGGGCCGAACACTGCAGGAAGATCGCGCCACGCGATCCCCCTGAGGGAGCCGTGCTCGACGGGATGTTGAATGGGTGGCGAGCCCAGCAGATTGCTCGCTTCTTGAAGGCTCCGACGATTGCGGCGAGAGAGCGGCTCGTGCGCCGGTTCGTGGACTTCACGGGTATGTACCCGTGGCAATGGACGCCGGCGGAGGCGGAGGCGTGGATCAGTGAGCTGCGCTCGGGCGTGAAGCCGTTGCGGCTATCGACGCTGCGTGGATACGAGATCGACATCAAGATGTTCTGCGAGTACATCACTGATCCTCGATATCCCTGGCTGTCCGAGTGTGAAGCGCGTTTTGGCGCTGCACCCAGACAGGTGTTCCATGAGGACAACTCGATTGTGCATGTCAGCGAGTACGAGGGCGATGCCGCGCGGCGACCGTTGACATTCGACGAAGTCCAGGCGCTGTTCGATGCGGCCGACGGGCTCGCCGCACGGATCCTGTCGCGACGGCGAAAGGGTGCGGTTCAGGCCGTGCGGGACGCCGCGCTTCTCAAGTGCGTCTATGCGTTCGGGTTGCGAAGACGTGAGGCGGTCATGCTTGATCTCGTGGATCTCCGCCGCAACGCGAAGCTGCCGCACCTAGACCGATTCGGTGCACTGTCGGTGCGCCATGGCAAAGCGAGCCGCGGGGGCCCGTCGAAGCGGCGCACGGTGCTCACCGTTCCGGAGATGGGCTGGATCGCGGAGACGCTGGCGCACTACCTCGATGAGGTTCGGCCGGCGTTGTCGTCATCGTCGAGTTCGTCGCCTGCTCTGTGGGTGACCGAACGGGGCACGAGGCTGAGCAGGCGTGCGGCGAACGAAGCGTTCTGTACAGCTCGTGATGCCGCGGGGATCGACTCTTCGTTGGATCTGCATTCGTTGCGGCACTCGTACGTGACGCACCTGGTGGAGTTCGACTACCCGGAGCGGTTCATTCAGGAGCAGGTGGGGCACTCGTTTTCCTCGACGACCGCGATCTACGTCGGCGTCTCTAACGAGTACCGGAACCGGCTGCTCACCCAAGCTATTCACACCCGCTACGGCGCCGACTTCGAGGAGGCAGCACGGTGAAAGAGATGGACTACGTCTGGCATCTGCGAGCGAAGATGGCGGAGCGTGGAATGTTCGCCACGACGGACCTGCAGCCGCTGCTCGCTGAGCGTGGTGTCGCGCTCTCCCGGGAGCAGACCTACCGGCTGGTGACGGGTCAGCCGCAGCGCCTGAGCATGGTTACGCTGATCGCGCTGTGCGACATCCTTGAGTGCACACCCAACGACCTCATCGAACCCCGCATCGTCGAGGCGTCCGCCAGGAAGGCTTCCGGGGAAGTCATCCCGCGGAAGAGCCGAGTATCCGCCCGCCGAACGACGATCAATCGGCCCGGGCATTCGAAATGACCGTGGTGCCGGAGCATCCTTGCTCCGAGTGCGGAAGCCGCGCCCCGCGGGTGAAACGACTCCCCGACGGTGGAGGGCTCTGCCGACCGTGCTACAACGTCAGCCGACGTATGGAGTGCTCGCGCTGTGGTCGCATCCGTGCGCCCAGCGCTCGAGCCGAGGACGGCGCACCACTCTGCGGGCACTGCGCGCGCCCTAAGCGGGCGTGTGCGGGATGCGGCCGTGTCGATCACGTCACCGCCATCGTGGACGGTCAGGATCTCTGCCAGCGCTGCTACTCCGCACCGGTCAGAGCGTGCGGACAATGCGGACGGGAGCGACGCGTCGCAACCCGCCACCAGAATGGCGTAGCAGATCTGTGCCACAGCTGCTACCGCACCCCCATCGCCGAGTGCGCCATCTGCGGTGAGAAGCGCGCGGTTCATACGACCTGGCCCCTCGGGTCTATATGCGGCGTGTGCTATCGACGCGAGCTCCGCCACCCCGACGGCTGCGGGTCTTGTGGGCAGGTGAAAGCGCTCATCGGTCGCGATGACCGAGGGGAGCGCGTTTGCGGGCCGTGTGCAGGGTCGACGCGCGACTACGTCTGTGCCACGTGTGGCGCCCCGGGTGAGCAGCACTTCGAGAACACCTGCATCCGCTGCTCCGTCGTTCGAGCCGCCGGCGACCTCCTCGCGTCCGCGACGGGGGTGATCCCCGGGCGTTTGGCCGGGCTCCCGGACGCGCTCGTTTATCGAGGTCGCGTGGACTCGACCATGAGATGGCTGCTCAAGCCCACCCCGAGAGCTCTGCTCCGAGCGATCGGGTCGGAAGAGTCGATCACGCATGCGCGCGTTGACGCGTGTCCGCCTGGGCAGGCGCGACATCATCTCCGTGCGCTCCTGGTCGACGTCGGCGTTCTCCCGGTACGAGATGAGCAGACTGAGCGGCTCGAAACATGGGTCGACGAGTACCTGATCCAGCTTCCTTCACACCATGCCGCCGAGATCACTCCCTATGCACAATGGAAGGTGCTGCGGACTGTGCGGCGGCGGGCAGGACGCCGCCGTACCACGGTCGGTGTCGCAGATTCCGCGCGTGAACGGATCCGCGCGGCCGCGCGACTCCTGCAGCACGTCGAGCAAGAAGGGGCGGGCTTCTCCGCGCTGACACAGGAGGTCCTAGACCGGTGGGTCGGCGGCAACGCAGCCCGCACCGGCGACATCGCACCGTTCATCTCGTGGCTCAGGTCCACCGGCCAGTATCCGGGACTCCGCGTCGAGCGCGGACAGCAGGCCAGGCCGAGCGAGGTCAGCGGGGAGGACGAGCATCACGCTCTGGTCCGCACGTTTATCGCCGGGTCGGACGACACGGTGAGCCTCGCGACCAGGGTTGCCGCGCTGCTCGTGCTCCTTTACGGAGCTCGAACCGACCGCATCCACCGGCTCACCACTGTCGACACCAGTACAGCCGGAGGACGAACGTATCTCGCGCTATCGACAGAACCCATCGAGATCCCGAACTCGGTCGCTCAACTCTTCGCGCAGCTCGTGAAAGAAGCTGAGCAGAATCCGGGGGCGACTCGGCGAGCCGGTGAGGGATCGTATCTATTCCCATCTCCCCGACGACACCACGAGCCGATCCATCCCACGACCCTCGGACGGTGGATAGCGCGGGCCGGGGTCAGCCCGCGGATCGCCCGGAACTACGCCATGCTCGCCCTCGCTAGCGACCTCCCCGCCGCTATCGTGGCCGTTCAGATGGGAATCACGCCGCAGACAGCGAGCCGATGGTCGCAGTTCTCGCAACGCGACAATTCCGAGTTCGTCGCCGCGAGAGCAGATTTCCTCCCCCGCTGAGGGCACATCGGAGTGGGTTCAGGCAGCCGCGGCCCGAGAACTCCAAGCCGAGTCAATTCCTTCCAGGACGCTAACAATCAGGGACGCAGTGCGGCGCTGGGTCAAGTGTCCAGGGGGTGTCTCGTCTCGACGTCCCGCATGCGTCCGGCTAGAAGCGCGACGATGGCGAGCAGCGTCGGCGCGACGCCGGCCACGATGAAGATGGCTGGTATCGGCACGATCAGCGATAGGGGCCCGGCGATGGCGATCGAGACGGGCATGAACGCGATGGAGACGAAGAAGTCGAGACTGGCGACACGGCCGATCATTTCGGGTGGCACGAGGCGTTGAAGCAGTGTGCCCCAGATCACCACGCCGGCTCCTGTGGCAGCTCCGACCGCGAACAGTGTGGCGAGCATCACTATTAGGTTGTTGGCGAGGCCGATGAGCACGAGCGGGAGGGTTCCGCCGCCCCAGAGGCCGATCATCAGTGTCAGGTATCGCCGGGGCAGTTTGAGTGACGACACGATGAGCGATCCGATGGCGCCTCCGATTCCGTAGGCGGCGAGTAGTAGTCCGAACGTTGCTTCGGCGTCGTCGAATCGGTCGCGGGTGAGGAAGGGGAGAAGTACCTCGATTGGGCCCTGGATGATGAGCGCGAGGGATGATCCGAAGATCAGGGTCCATAGCAGCCAGCGGGTGCGGGCGACGTAGCGGACCCCGGCTTTGAGGTCGCCCCACACGCTCGTGCGTTGCTGCGACTGTTCCGGTTCGGTGGTTTCCTCCCGGCGGCTGAGGAACAGTGTGATGACGAACGCGACTGCGTAGGACGCGGCGACGATGACCGCTCCGATGGCGGGGAAGAACGCCCCGACGATGATCCCTCCGAGGGCGGGTCCGAGGCCCTGCCCCATCGAGGGCCGGAGAGCCCCTTCGAGCCCGTTTGCGGCGAGCAGTTGTTCGGGCGGTAGTACTTGGGGGAGGTAGGCGCTGTAGGCCGGGTAGAAGAACGCACTACCCGCGCCCATGGCGAACGAGGCGAGCCCGACATGCCACAACTCGATCGCGCCCGTGAGGGACAGCACCGCGACGGCGGCCATGACCGCCGCGGTGAGTCCCTGCACGGTGATGATGATCCGCCGCTTCGAGAAGCGATCGGCTACCACCCCGCCGAGGACCGAGAAAGCGAAGAGGCCGAGGCTGAGCCCGGTAGCGACGGCTGACAGGGCAAGGGGGCTGTCGTCGAGTGCGAGCACCTGAAACACCATGACGATGGTCCACATGCCGGTGCCGAAGACTTCGATACCGACGGCCGCGAACAGCAGCCGGTAGTCGCGGGTAGCGAGAGGGCGCAGCGCCCGCAGCCGGTCGGGAGTCTCGCGGGTCATACGAGCGCCTCGCTTTCGGTCGTAGCTTCCAGTTGCAGTGCCGGCCAGCCTTCGACGTCGCGGAGAAGCTGCCGGTCGTGGGTGGATACGACAACAGCCGCTTGGGTGGCGTTGAGCGCGTCGGTCAGTTCGTCGACGAGCGCGATCGATAGGTGGTTGGTCGGTTCGTCGAGCAAGAGCACGTGCGGCTTGGTGGCGAGCACCAGGGCCAGCTCGAGGCGCCGTTGCTGGCCCATCGACAGCTCACCTATCCGCTTGCTCGATTCGCGGGCGCGCAGGAGCCCGAGCTGCGAGAGACCGACTGCCTCACGCGATGGAACGAGCGCGTCGACGTGGGCTGCGTAGAACTCGCTCGCGCGACGATCCAGCGGCAGCTCCGACTCTTGGCGCAGAAAAGCGAGCCGCACGTTCTGCGGGCGACGAACGGTGCCGGTGTCCGGGCGGAGGTCTCCCGCTGCGACGCTCAGCAGTGTGGACTTGCCGGCCCCGTTGGGTCCGGTCACTACGAGACGCCCGCGGTGTGACAGAGAGAACGCCGCCGGGCGCGTAAGCCTGCCGGTCACGGTCACGTCCTCCACGCTCAACAGCACCGCTCCGGTTCGGGTCGCAAGCTCCGGGAAGCGAAACACTTGCGGCGGCTCGGGAACAGTCACCGCGTGCGCTTCGAGTTGCTCCTGCCGGCGATGCACGCTCTGCACGAGCCCGCCCGCGCGCGTGGCCCGTCCGTGCTTGTTGGTTCCCTTCTCTGGTCGCCACCCCGAGACGAGTCGGTTCTGCGCCGAGCTGAGACTGTCCTGCAGCCGCGCGAGCTCGGTCTGCTGTCGCTCGAATTCGTGCTCCCACCGTTCGCGCTCGGCGCGCCGGCCCTCGCGGTAGCCGGCATAACCGTTGCCGTACACGCGCACCCGGTCATCCGGGGTCGGGTCGAGGTCCACGATCGTCTCCGCGACGTCGGAGAGCAGCGCGCGATCATGGGTGACGACGACCACGCCGCCGTTTCGCGACCGCAGTTGCGTGGTCAGAAACTCGAGGCCGCTTCGATCGAGGTGATTTGTGGGTTCGTCGAGGAGCAGGAAATCGTCGTCGGCGCCGAGCAGGCACGCCAGACGGACTCGATAGCGCTGCCCGACGGAGAGGTCGTCCAGGCGCCGGGATGGCTCCGTTTCGGCGTCGAGTGCTTCCAACGCGATCTGCACCCGCCGTTCGGCATCCCACGCATCGAGGACTTCGGCGTGTTCCAATGCGGCGGCGTATCGTTCTTCGGCGCCGGGGACGCCTGCGGCGAGTGACACCGCGGCCGAATCGAGGGCCGCAACGGCGGCGAGCGGCTGCGCGATCGCTTCCGCGACCGCCTGGCCCACTGTGCGGTTGCCGCCGGTCGGCATCTCTTGTTCGGCTATGCCGACCGTCCCGAGTCGCTGCACTACTCCGCTGTCCGGGGTGAGAGCGCCGCTGAGGACGTGCAGGAGCGTCGACTTCCCCCGGCCGTTCTCGCCCACGATCGCTACTCGCGAGGTGGCCGTGACCGTGAGGTCGACGTGGCTGAGGACGGGGGTGGCTCCGCGCGTTACGGAGACGTCGGAGGCGATGAGCTGCGCGCGATGGCGCGCTGGTAGAGGGGTGTTGAGGGAGAGCATTCGTATCCTTCGGAAACGACGCACCGCACGGCTATGAAGCGTGCGAGGGTGCGCAAGGTGACGGCGACCCGTGCAGGGTCGAGAACGAGCGGCCGCCGCAGGCTCGGATGACTCAACGAGCGCGGTAGGCCTTACTCAGCCGTCACAGGGAGTACAAATGCACATTCCGAGTGTATCGAACGACGTGATCAGAGCAACCACCGAAGAGACTCCGCCTGGAGTTTGTGGCTCTCGTCAGCGGGACGCGCCTGCCCGGAGATCTCCGCAACAGAGGAGAGGTACAAGCCCACCACACTCGGCGGACGACGATCTGCTAGCTGTTGCTGGCCATGAGGTTGTTGACGTTTCTTGGGGGTAGCGGCACAGACGGGTAGATTGGGACGCATGTCGAGCCCTGAATCGGACACTCAGGGGCTTTCGGTCACGCCGTCAGCCCCTCACCTTCGCTGAGCCCTCAGCTCTCTGCTGCCCTGTGCTGTGTGCAGCACGACATTCGGGTGTCCTCTGGGCGCTGACCGTAGTGACGAGACGTTCTCTTGTTCGCACTCTCGCTTCGGAGCTACCTCGATGCCTTTCGCTCTCTATCTTCTTGCCCTGGTGGTCTTCGCCATGGGTACTTCCGAGTTCATGCTCGCCGGCCTCGTGCCCGACATTTCCACATACTTCGGCGTTCCCGTGGGGACAGCTGGTCTCCTGACATCGGCATTCGCCGCGGGCATGGTGATCGGCGCACCTGCGATGGCCGCCCTCACTCGTCGCCTCCCCGTGAAATCGACACTCTTGGGTTGCGTGACTGTATTCGCGGCGGCTCATGTCGTCGGGGCGCTGACGCCCGACTTCACTGTTCTGTTCATCACGCGCGTGATCGCCGCGATTGTCAACGCAGGCTTCTTGGCGGTCGCACTGGGCGCGGCGACGAAACTCGTGGCACCCAACGCCAAAGGTCGGGCCGTATCGATTCTGCTGGCGGGCACCACCGTCGCAACCGTCGCCGGCGTCCCCGCGGGTGCCGTACTTGGTACGGCCCTTGGCTGGCAGTCGACGTTCTGGGCGATCGCTCTCCTCTGCGTCCCCGCTGCGATCGGCATTGCCGCGGGCTTCACCACTCAAGCTGGCGACACGTCCGAGAAGGATTCGTCCTCGCTGCGGATGGAGTTGGCGCAGCTTGCCTCTCCGCGCCTCGTTCTGACGATGATGCTGGCTGCCCTGGTGAATGCCGGCACCTTCGCAACGCTGACCTTCCTTGCGCCGATCGTTACGGGAACCGCCGACCTGAGCCAGTGGTGGGTGTCGGTGGCGCTTGTGCTCTTCGGCGTCGGTTCCTTCATCGGCGTCACCGTTGCGGGACGGCTCGCTGACGCCCGACCTCGCGTCGTCATCATGGGCGGTGGAAGCGTCCTTGTACTCGGCTGGGTCGCCTTGGCGCTCTTCGCGACGAACCCCGTTGCCCTGCTCGGGCTCGTTTTCGCTCAGGGTGTGTTGGGGTTCGCTGTCGGCAGCACGCTGATTACGCGAGTGCTCTATGCGGCGGCGGGTGCACCCACCATGGCGGGTTCGTACGCGACCGCGGCACTCAACGTCGGCGCAGCAGTCGGTCCCATACTTGCCGCTGCCGCGCTCGGCGTGATACCCGGTGCGCTCGGGCCCGTTTGGGTGGCCGTCACCACGACCGCAGCGGCATTGCTGCTCACCATTCCCCTTCTCCGGCTGATCGCGCCCGCCGAGAGCGAAGTGGTCAAGTGACGCACGCTAACTCGCCCTTGACAGTCGAAGGCCGTCGCCGACTCATTGAGCGCTGCCGCTCTCGACCCCTCGCGCATGTCGCCGCAGAGATGGGCATCTCCCGCGCAACCGCATCGAAGTGGGTAACCCGGTACCGCAAGTTCGGTCAACTCGGCCTGCTTGACCGCTCATCTGCTCCAATCCGGCAGCCAAGCGCGACACCTGGCGAGACGCTAGCGCGAATCGAGGAACTACGGCGCGAGCACAAGTGGTCAGCATCCCGCATCACCTTCGAACTGCATGGAGATGGCGTTGCGATCAGTCGGCGCACCGTCACTCGGCACCTAGGGCGTGTCTGACAAAGCGCGGGTCCATGCAATGACGGCGTTGAGGACGACGGCGGCGCGGTAGATGACGGCGTGCTTGTCGAAGCGGGTCGCGAGGCCGCGCCATTGCTTGGTGTGGCAGTAGTGGCGTTCGATCACGTTGCGGTTCCTGTAGTCGGCGGCATCGAGCCCGACCGGGCGGCCGCCGTGGGAACCGCGCCGTTTGCGATGCCCTTTCTGATCGTCGGGTTCAGGTATCACGGCCTTGATGCTGCGGGCGCGCAGGTGCCCGCGGATCGCTCGGGACGAGTACGCCTTGTCGCCGCGGATGGCGTCGGGTCTGGTCCGCGGCCTGCCGATGTCGCGGGCGACGCGCAGCTGCGCCATGAGCGGCAAGAACATCGGCGAGTCACCGGCCTGCCCGGGCGTGATCAGGGTGACAAGCGGGAGCCCGTTGCCGTCGACGAGCTGGTGGATCTTCGTCGAAAGCCCGCCGCGGGAGCGGCCGATCCCGTGATCAGGCGGCTCGATCAGCGGATTCGTGTAATTCGACTCAGCCCCCCGTGGTGCGAGTCGTGTTGGTCGCGTGCTGGTGCGCGCGGGCGATGGTCGAGTCCACCGAGAGCGACCAGTCGATCAACCCCGCAGCGTCGGCGGCAGCGGTCAGCTTGGCGAGGACCTTGTCCCATGTGCCGTCGGTCGCCATCCGGTGATGCCATGTCCACACCGTCTGCCACGGCCCGAACACCTCCGGGAGATCCCGCCATGCAATCCCGCACCGATAGCGGTACACGATCGCCTCGACCATCAGCCTCGCGTTCGAGAACCTCCTACCGGGCCGGCCCGTTGTACGCGGCAGCATCCCCTCGATCAGTGACCACTGGGCATCCGACAGCATCTGAAACCGCGACATGTGTCGAGTGTCCCAGCGCCGCACGCTCAACCTTTGCCGAACGCACCGAAGGAGGCGAGAGCGTCGTCCACCGTTTTCGCGGACGTGCTGATGGCGGTATGCCCGTCCTCGATATCCCACAGCGTGTTCTGCAGCAGGCGAGCAACCGTCCACCCCGCTGCACGACCACGGTCGAGGTCGAGCATCTCGGTGAGGATATCGAAGCGTCGTCGCACGATGCGTGGCGCGTCAGTGACGGTGTCATTGGTGCTCCACCCGCTGTCCAGGGCAGGCCAAAGATCGAACCCAGGATCGCCGACGAGAGGCTCCGGATCGATTGCTAGCCAGGGTTCACGGTCGGCTGCGAGGACATTGCCATAGTGCAAATCCCAGTGCAGCAGGTGATTCCCGGGCTCGGCTTCGAGCTCGGTGACTCTGCGCATCCATCGATGAAGCCGAGACCGGTCCTCGCCCTCAAGTGTGTGCATCGCTGCGGGCGCGTCGTCCAGCATCCCAGAGAGGATCGTTCCGACACGGGGAAGCCCGTTGGGGGCAGGCGTGCTGTGCAAGCGCGCCAGGAGCGAGCCGACCACACGAACAGCGCTGTCGTCGTCTTCGACGGCTTCGAGGGTGCGATCACCATGGAGGCGCTCGAGCAGCATTCCGCCGCGGTCGGGGTCGCTGTCTAGGAGGCGGACTATCCCACGGCCGTCCCATCGGACGAGGCCGAGGATCGCAGCCGTTGTTTCAGCGCGCGGCACTTGCAACTTCAGCGCTGCCTGCGTCCCGTCGGTGCGACGCACCGGCACGACGATCCCCGCCTCCCCCGATCGGACCACACCTTCCGGTCGAAGCTCCCAATCTTGAAGAAAGTCGCCAGCGACCGACGACAACACACTTGCCCATTCGCGGGTCGCGTCGTTGCCGGTCTCGAAAGCATTGAGAACCCCAGCTGGAACGACGAACTGTTGATCCCCGCCCATACTCAACAGTTCACCACAGCGAGCGACCGCTTACCCCAACAGCCACCATGGCCCATGAGCAGGCCCTTTGTCAGACACGCCCTAGTTCATAGTGACTGCCGATGAAGCACAAGCGATGCTTTCTTCCGTAGATTCGGTAGCATCACTGCATGATCGATCTGGAAGCCGTCGTCTCGCTCCGCACGATCGCCACGAGCGGCTCGGTCGCGGCCGCGGCATCCGTCCTGGGATACACGCCTTCGGCAGTCTCGCAGCAGGTGAAGCGCCTCGAACGCGACACCGGCGTTGCGCTCCTCGAGCGCGCGGGCCGCGGCGTCGTGCTCACCGATGCCGCGACACGGCTCGTCGTCGCGTCGACGCCGATCCTCGCCGACCTCGAGCGGGTGCGCGCCGACCTCCAGTCGCCCGGCGAAGCGCACGGTCGGCTTTCGGGCGAGGTCCGCCTGGCGGCGTTCTCGACGGTCGTGCGCGGGCTCGTCGTGCCGCTGCTCGCCGAGCTCGCCGACGCGCATCCCGACCTCCGGCTCCCGCTCCGCGAGAGCGAACCCTGGGAGACCGTCGCGCTCGTCGCGTCGGGGCAGCGCGACCTCGGCATCGTGCACCAGTGGGGCGGCGTCGCGCTGTCGCTGCCCGAGCCGCTCGTCGCGACGCCGCTGTTCACCGACGTCGCAGACGTGATCCTGCACCGGGATCACCCGCTCGCGGCCCGCACCGAACTGCGCCCCGAAGACCTCGGCGACGAGCGCTGGGTCGCCACCTTCGACGCGACGATCTGCCGACAGTGGCTCCGGCGCCTGTTCGACGGCGTGTCGGGCGCACCCCGCATCGTCCACGAATCCATGGAGTTCGAAAACCACATCGAGCTCGCCCGCACCGGCTCGGTCGTCGCGCTCGTACCCAGGCTCGGGCGGCGCGAGCTCAGCCCCGACCTCGTCGCGATCCCGACAGTGGCACCGGCATCCGCGCGCGACATCCTCGCCGTGCACCGCCGTACCCAGGCCGACTCCCCCGCCCTTCGGGCCGTGCTCGACGCGGTGGTCGAGCGGGCCGCGGGGCTCCGACGCTGAGCGCCGGCTGGCGATCCGCGCAAGAACACCGACACGAACGTCCGCGCCGGGTCGCCACCTGGCAGACTGACCCCATGAGCCGCGCTGGACTTCCCGCCGAATCCTCTGACCTGATCGATGTCGACGAGCTGATCGCCGCCTATTACGACCGCAAGCCGGATGCCGCAGTCCCGGCGCAGCGCGTCGCGTTCGGCACGAGCGGACACCGCGGCTCGTCGCTGTCCACGAGCTTCAACGAGGACCACATCCTTGCCACCACCCAGGCGATTGTCGAGTACCGCGCCGCGCAGGGGATCACCGGCCCCCTGTTCCTCGGACGCGACACCCACGGCCTGTCCCTGCCGGCCGAGCGCACCGCGATCGAGGTGCTCGTCGCGAACGGCGTCGACGTCCGTGTCGACTCGCGCGACGCGTGGGTGCCGACCCCCGCGCTCAGCCACGCGATCCTCGCGTACAACCGCGGCCGCGCCGAGAGCGACCCCGGCCGCGCAGACGGCATCGTCGTCACCCCCTCGCACAACCCGCCGCGCGACGGCGGCTTCAAGTACAACCCGCCGCACGGCGGCCCCGCCGACACCGACGCCACCGGCTGGATCGCCGACCGCGCGAACGCGCTCATCGAAGGCGGGCTCGCCGACGTCCGCCGCATCCGTCACGCCGACATCGACGCCGACACCCTCGGCGAGTACGACTTCCGCGAGCACTACGTGGCCGACCTCGCGTCGATCATCGACGTCGAGGCGATCGCCCGCGCAGGGGTCCGCATCGGCGCCGACCCGCTCGGCGGTGCATCCGTCGAGTACTGGGCCCTCATCGGCGAGCGCTACGGCCTCGACCTCACCGTCGTGAACCCCGAGGTCGACCCGACCTGGCGTTTCATGACGCTCGACTGGGACGAGAAGATCCGCATGGATCCGTCGTCGCCCTCGGCGATGGCCGCCCTCGTCGCCCGCCGCGACGAGTACGACATCCTCACCGGCAACGACGCCGACGCCGACCGCCACGGCATCGTCACCCCCGACGCCGGGCTCATGAATCCGAACCACTTCCTCGCGGTCGCGATCGATTACCTCTACCGTCACCGTTCCGGATGGCCGGCGGATGCCGCGATCGGCAAGACCCTCGTCTCGTCGATGATCATCGACCGCGTCGCGTCGTCGCTCGGCCGCACGCTCATCGAAGTGCCGGTCGGCTTCAAGTGGTTCGTGCCCGGCCTCATCGACGGGTCCGTCGCGTTCGGCGGCGAAGAGTCGGCGGGCGCGTCGTTCCTCCGCAAGGACGGCACCGTGTGGACGACCGACAAGGACGGCATCCTGCTCTGCCTGCTCGCCGCCGAGATCCTCGCGGTCACCGGGAAGACGCCCTCGCAGCGGTACGCGGAGCTCGAGTCCGAGTTCGGCGGCGCCGCATATGCCCGCGTCGACGCACCGGCATCCACTGCGCAGAAGGCCGCGCTGTCGAAGCTCTCCGGCGACGCCGTGACGGCGACCGAACTCGCCGGCGACCCGATCACCGCCAAGCTGTCGCACGCGCCGGGCAACGGCGCCGCGATCGGCGGCCTCAAGGTGCAGACCGAGTTCGCGTGGTTCGCCGCCCGCCCGTCGGGCACCGAGGACGTCTACAAGCTCTACGCCGAGTCGCTGCGCGGCCCCGAGCACCTCGCGCAGGTGCAGGCCGAGGCGCGCGCGGTGGTGGCTGCGGCACTGGGCGGCTGACGCCGCGGGCGCTGGGGTCTTCAGCCGCGGGCGCTGGGCGGCTGACGCCGCTGCGGGCTGCCCGCTCGTGCACCGATAGGCTCGGAGCATGAGCTGGCTTGTCACCGGAGGCGCCGGGTACATCGGCGCGCACATCGTCCGCGCACTCGCTGACGCGGGGCTGTCGCCCGTCGTCCTCGACGACGTCTCGAGCGGGCACACCTCGTTCATCCCCGAAGGTGTGCCGTTCGTGAAGGGCAGCATCCTCGACCAGCAGCTGCTCGTCGACACACTCCGCAGCCACGACGTCGAGGGCGTCATCCACGTCGCCGGATTCAAGTACGCCGGCGTCTCGGTGCAGCGCCCCCTGCACACGTACGAGCAGAACGTCGAGGGCACGCGCGTCGTCCTCGCAGCGATGGCGGATGCCGGTGTCGCGAACATCGTCTTCTCGTCGAGCGCCGCCGTGTACGGCACGCCCGACGTCCCGCTCGTGACCGAGGACCTCCCCAAGCGACCCGCGTCGCCCTACGGCGAGTCGAAGCTCATCGGCGAGTGGCTGATCGCGGCGCAGGGCGTCGCGACGGCGGCATCCGATCGTCCCCTGCGCCACACGTCGCTGCGCTACTTCAACGTCGTCGGGTCGGGTGACCCCACGGTGTACGACACCAGCCCGCACAATCTGTTCCCGATCGTGTTCGAGATGCTGCTGGGCGGCAAGACGCCGCGCATCAACGGCGATGACTACGACACCCCCGACGGCACGAACGTGCGCGACTACGTCCACGTGGCCGACATCGCCGCGGCGCACGTCGTCGCAGCGCAGCGCCTCGTCGGCGGTCAGTCGATCGAGCCGGCGTACAACCTCGGGTCACAGAACGGCCTGTCGGTCCGCGAAATCATGGACGCCGTCGCCCGCATCACCGGGATCGACTTCACCCCCGAGATCGCCCCGCGCCGCGCGGGCGACCCCGACCGCATCGTCGCCACCGGCGAGCTCGCAGCGCGCGACCTCGACTGGCAGATGCGGTACACGCTCGACGAGATGGTCCGCACCGGCTGGGAAGCGCGCCAAGCCGCGCGCTGAGCTGGGGTCAGCCGGAGGCGCGGGCGATGAGCGTCGTCGGGACGACCGTCTGCGTGGGGGCGGCACCGTCGAGCGTCGCGGCGAGTGCGGCGATCGCGGCTTCGCCGAGCGCGTCGAAGTCCTGCCGGATCGTCGTGAGCGGCGGGCGGTAGTCCGCGGCATCCGCCACGTCATCGAACCCGATCACCGCGACGTCCTCGCGGCCCGCTTCAGCGAGCGCGCGCAGGAGCCCCAGCGCCATCTGGTCGTTCGCGGCGAAAACGGCGCTGACATCGGCACCGAGTTCTGTGCCGGCGCGGTAGCCGGATGCCGCGGTCCAGTCGCCCCGCACGAGCGGTGCGGTCGCCGCGTCGAGGTGCGCGGCTCGCCACCCGCGCTCGCGCTCGGCCGCGGCGAACGACGACGCCGGCCCGGCGAGGTGCGCGACCGAGCGATGCCCCGCATCGAGCAGCCGCCGCGTCGCGGCTTCGGCGCCGCCGGCGTGGTCGGACTGCACAGTGGCGTACGAGCCGCCGGGCGAGTCGACGGCGACGAGCGCGAGCCCCGTCGGCGGCGTCACGCCCTCGGCGATCGCGGATGCCTCGTTGAGTACGACGGCACCGTCGACGCCCAGCTCGTGCAGCCGCTCGAACGCGTCCGCGACGTCGCGGCGCTCGGTGAGCGCGATGAGGGTGACCGAGAGACCCCGACGCGACGCCGCGGCGGCGACGGCCTCGAGCATGCGGGAGTTGCCGACGGTGGCCAGGGTCGAGACGACGAGTCCGATCGTGTCGGTGCGACCGGTGCGAAGTGCGCGGGCGGCGCGATGCGGGCGGTAGCCCAGCTGCGCCATCGCGGCTTCGACGCGGGCGCGTGTCTCGGGGTCGACCCGAGGACTGGCGTTCACGACGCGCGAGACCGTCTGCCCCGAGACGCCCGCCGCTGCGGCGACATCGGCCATCGCGACTCGTCGTTCCACGGCATCCTCCTCGCGCCATCTCGGCCGGCCGGGCCCGCCCGTTCACAACTCCGGAGATCCGGGTGATGTTGACGATAACATAGCGCCTCGGCTACCGTGTTGACGTGAACACTCCGGAGTTGCAGCCCGCCACCCCCGCCGACGTCGACGCTCTCGGCGCCGGCGTCGTCAAGCGCAGCACGCGCCTCGCCGACGGCCGCGAGCTCATCTACTTCGACGACCCCGGCACCACCCTCGGCCCCGAGCGCGCCGTCGACACCCGCGACCTCGCCGCCCGCCCCGACACCGCGACCATGCGGCAGGACATCCTCACCGGCGACTGGGTCTCGGTCGCAGCCGCGCGCCAGCACCGCGCGTTCCTGCCACCGGCCGAGCTCGATCCGCTCGCGCCGCAGACGGCGACCAACCCGTCCGAGATCCCCTCCGTCTACGACGTCGCCGTCTTCGAGAACAAGTCGCCCTCGTTCGGGCCGGCGTTGACGGATGCCACGGACTCCGCGCCCGCGGCATCCGATCCCCCTCGCGGTCTCGACGACCTTGCCCACCTGGGCCTCGGCCGCACGCGTACGAGCGTCGGCCGCACCGAGGTCGTCTGCTTCTCTCCCGAGCGCACCGGATCGTTCGGCACCCAAACCGTCACGCGGGCCCGAACCGTCATCGAGGCGTGGGCAGACCGCACCGCCGCACTGTCGGCCCTGCCCGGCATCGAGCAGGTCTTCCCGTTCGAGAACCGCGGCGAAGAGATCGGTGTGACGCTGCAGCATCCGCACGGCCAGATCTACGCGTACCCGTACATCACGCCGCGCACGACGCGGCTCCTCGACTCGATCGACCGGACCGCTCCCGACCTGTTCGCGCGCATCCTCGAATTCGAGCAGGCGGGACCGCGCGTGCTGCTCCAGGGCGAGCACTGGACCGCGTTCGTGCCGTTCGCCGCGCGCTGGCCGCTCGAGATCCACATGCTCCCCCACCGGCATGTGGCCGACTTCGCGGCGCTGAACGCCGAGGAGAAGGACGAGCTCGCGCCGCTCTACCTGCGACTGCTGCGCGGCGTCGACGCGCTCTACGACTCGCCGACGCCGTACATCGCGGCGTGGCACCAGGCGCCCGTGCACGTCGGCCGCGACGCGGTTCGCCTGAACCTGCAGCTGACGAGCCCACGCCGCGCCGCCGACAAGCTGAAGTTCCTCGCCGGATCCGAGGCCGCCATGGGCGCCTGGATCGGCGACATCCCGCCCGAGGACGCCGCCGCGCGTCTCCGCACCGCAATCGAAGGAGTCACGCTGTGACCGCTGCCGGCGAGGCCTACGCCCTCTTCACCGAACTCACCGGCACCGAGCCGGCCGGACGCTGGTCGGCTCCCGGCCGCGTCAACCTCATCGGCGAGCACACCGACTACAACGACGGGTTCGTCTTCCCGTTCGCGACCCCGCACCGCACCCACGTCGCGCTCGGGCACCGCACCGACGGCCGCATCCGCGTCGTCTCGACGTTCGACCCGATCCCGGTCGAGGTCGCCCTCGCCGACCTCGACGCGCTGTTCCCGGCCCGTCGCGACGAGGTCGTGGAGTGGGCGCGCTACCCGCTCGGCGTCGCGTGGGCGCTGCTGCAGGCGACCGGTCGCGACACGGCATCCGTTGCGGGGGTCGACCTCGCCTTCGCGTCCGACGTCCCCGTGGGTGCAGGCCTGTCGTCGTCGGCCGCGATCGAAGGATCGACGGCGTCGGCGCTGAACGACGTGTGGGGCCTCGGACTCGACCGCGTCGCGCTCGCCCGCGCCGGCCGCACGGCCGAGAACGAGGCCGTCGGCGCCCCGACCGGCATCATGGACCAGATGGCGTCGATGCTCGGCGAGACCGACGCCGGCACCTTCCTCGACTGCCGCAGCCTCGTGGCCGAGGTCGTCGACCTCGGATTCGCGCGGGCCGGGCTCGACCTCGTCGTGATGGACACCCGCGTCACCCACGCGCACTCGACCGGCGGCTACGGCGAGCGCCGCGCGGCGTGCGAGCGCGGTGCCGCCGCGATGGGCGTACCGGCGCTGCGCGACGTGACGATCGCCGACCTCCCGACCGTCGCGGAGCGCGTCGACGAGGTGACGTTCCGCCGCGTGCGACACATCGTCACCGAGAACCAGCGTGTGCTCGACACCGTCGAGACGCTCCGGGCGCAGGGGCCGCGCGCGATCGGCGCGCTGCTCGACGCGTCGCACGTGTCGATGCGCGACGACTTCGAGATCTCGGTGCCCGAGCTCGATCTCGCCGTCGACGTTTCGCGCGCCACCGGCGCGATCGGCTCCCGCATGACCGGCGGCGGCTTCGGCGGCGCCGCGATCGCGCTCGTCGAGCACGCGAAGGTCGCCGCCGTCACCGAGGCCGTGACGCAGGCGTTCGCGGATGCCGGTTACGCGGCGCCCCACATCTTCACCGTCTCCCCCTCGGAGGGCGCGCGTCGCGACGGCTGACCGGCGGCGCACAACTCAGGCAGAACCGCGGGCTGCGGCGGCATCCACCTCGCCTGCACCGGATTTGCCTGGGTTGTGACCCCCACCGGCGTTACGACTTCGTGACGGCACCGGGCGCGGCGGTGCGGGATCGGGCCTCGCGAGGCAGGATGGAAGGCATGCCGATCGAGACCCACCCCGCTCCCGGCGCCCCGCTCCTGCAGGTGCGCGACATGGCCGTCGACTTCGAGACCATCGACGGGACGGTGCACGCCGTCGAGGGCGTCGACCTCGACATCGCCGCGGGTGAGACCGTCGCGATCGTCGGCGAATCGGGCTCGGGCAAGTCGACCACCGCGATGGCGATCATCGGGCTGCTCGCGGGCAACGGTCGCGTCTCGAAGGGCAGCATCCTGCTCGACGGCGAAGACCTCGTCGGTGCCTCCGAGGCGACCATGCGCACCGTCCGGGGCGCGAAGATCGGCCTCGTCCCGCAAGACCCGATGTCGAACCTCAACCCGACGTCGAAGATCGGCACGCAGGTCGCCGAGACCCTCCTGGCGCACGGCCTCGCCACGAAGAAGGACGTCGACGCGAAGGTCGTCGAGACGCTCGCCGCCGCGGGCCTGCCGAACGCCGCCGACCGCGCGAAGCAGTACCCGCACGAGTTCTCGGGCGGCATGCGCCAGCGCGCGCTCATCGCGATCGGCCTGGCCTGCAACCCGCGCCTGCTCATCGCCGACGAGCCCACGAGCGCCCTCGACGTGACGGTGCAGAAGACGATCCTCGACCAGCTCGGCCGCATGACCACCGAGCTCGGCACGTCGGTCCTGCTCATCACCCACGACCTCGGGCTCGCTGCCGAGCGCGCGGAGCGCGTGGTCGTCATGCACCGCGGCAAGATCGTCGAGCAGGGCCCCGCCCGCCAGATCCTCGAGCACCCGCAGCATCCGTACACGCAGTCGCTCGTGAAGGCTGCTCCGTCGGTTGCCGTCGCCCGGCTTCGCCCCGAGGCGTTCGAGACGACGGATGCCCCGCACCAGGTATCCGACACCGCGGCATCCGGCACCTCGGCATCCACCGACAACATCGTCGAGGTCGAAGACCTCTCCAAGCTCTACAACGTCCGCGGGCAGAAGGAGCCCTTCGCCGCGGTGAAGGACGTCTCGTTCGCGATCCCGCGCGGCAAGACGGTCGCGATCGTGGGCGAATCCGGCTCGGGCAAGACCACGACCGCCCGCATGATGCTGAAGGTCGTCGAGCCGACGACCGGCGTCATCCGGTTCGACGGCGTCGACGTCGCGTCGCTGAAGGGCCGGGAGCTCCGCGAGTTCCGCCAGAAGGTGCAGCCGATCTTCCAGGACCCGTACTCGTCGCTGAACCCCATGTTCACGATCGAGCGGATCATCGCCGAGCCGCTCGAGTTCTACAAGCGCGGCTCCGCGAAAGAGCGCGCCGCGCGCGTGCGGAAGCTGCTCGACGACGTCGCCCTGCCCGAATCGACGCTGCGCCGCTACCCGTCGGAGCTGTCGGGCGGTCAGCGCCAGCGCGTCGCGATCGCCCGCGCGCTCGCCCTCTCCCCCGAGCTCATCGTCTGCGATGAGCCGGTCTCGGCGCTCGACGTGCTGGTGCAGGACCAGATCCTCACGCTCCTGCGCGACCTGCAGAACGAGTACGGCCTGAGCTACCTCTTCATCTCGCACGACCTCGCCGTCGTCCGACTGATCAGCGACTACGTCTGCGTCATGAAGGACGGGCAGCTGGTCGAGGCGGCATCGAGCGAAGAGATCTTCACCAACCCGCGCGACCCGTACACGCGGAACCTCCTCGCCTCGATCCCCGGCAACGAGCTCGACATCGCCGTCTGAGTGGATGCCGCGTGACGCGATGTCCACCCCCTCGGGGTGATCACCGCGGGCGCGTAATGTCCCTCGGGTGTCTCAGCCCAACCTGATCTCGGGCGCCCTCCGCTCCGCGACCAACCGATCGCGCCTGCTCCTCGCCGCGAAGGCGTCGGGTGCTGCCGTCGCGGCGTGGCTGCTCGCGCCCCTCGTCCCGTTCAGCGCGGCCGAGTACTCGTACTACGCACCGCTCGGCGTCGTCGTGACGATGTACCCGACGCTCGCAGACTCGGCCCGTTCCGGCCTGCAGACCCTCATCGGCCTCGCCGCGGGGATCGGCCTGGGTCTCGGCGCGGTCGCCGTCGATCTCGCAGGCGTGCCCGCGGTCGTGCCCCTCGCGCTCGTCGTCGCGATCGGCATCCTGCTCGGTGGACTGCGCCAGCTCGGCCCCGGTCGTGAGTGGATCACGATGGCGGCGATGTTCGTGCTCCTCATCGGTGGGCGCAGCGACGCCGAGACCTTCTCGGTCTCGTACCTCGTCACGATGGCCTTCGGCGTCCTCGTCGGGGTGATCGTCAACGTCGCGATCGCACCGCCGCTCTACCTCGGCCGGGCCGAGGAGCGGCTCTCATCCCTGCGCGACGAGCTCGCCGAACAGCTCGGCCAGATGGCGGATGCCACCGCCGGCGGCACGATCGACGACGAGTCGCTCGCCGCCGCGATGGAGCGCCTCTCCGGCACGCTCGCCGTTGTCACCGAGGACGTCCGCGAGGCCGACCTCAGCCGCCGCGGAAATCCGCGGGGCCGTCGGCATCACGCCGACGACAACGCCCGCAATGCCACGCGGCTCCGTGCACTCGAGCGAACGGTCTTCTTCACGCGCGATCTCGCCGACGTCCTCATGCGGCTCCCCCCGGACGCGCCGGCCCTCGCGGGAGCGTCGCGCGATCGGCTCGCGGACGCGATCCGTGCGTGTGGCGCCATGGTCGCCACGGACGCCGCTCGGTTGGCCGAATCGGGTGAGATCACCCGGGCGTCGCAAGCGGTCGAGGCATACCTCGAGTCACTCGGCGCCGACGCGACACCCGTTGAGTCCGTCGCCGAACAGGCCACCGCGGCCGTCTGTCTCCGACGCATCATCGACGCGTCGCGTCCGTTCACCTGAGCGGATGCCGCGTGCGCGGCATCCACTCTCCGACCTCAGCCCCCGCGCTCACGGGCGCGCGCACACCCATCGCCGTCTGTTCAGCGAAGCGATCCCGGTGGGCCGGACAGTCGGGGAAGGGGCCCTGTTGTCCGACCCGCCGGGATCGCGAAGCGGAACCAGCGGGGAGAATTCAGCGCCCGCGCGTCCGCGGATCCATGGCCTCGCGCAGCGCCTCACCCAGCAGGGTGAAGCCGAGCGCCGTGACGGCGATGCAGATGCCGGGCAGGAACGCGAGCCACGGGGCGATCGCGAGCTCGGCCTGCGCGTAGGTGAGCATGCGACCCCATTCCGCGGTCTCGGGGCGACCGCCGCCGAGGCCGAGGAACGACAGCGCGGCGGCGTCGATGACCGCCGTCGCGAGTGACAGGGTGCCCTGCACGATGACCGGTCCGACCGCGTTCGGCAGGACGTGGCTCATCGTGATGCGCCCGCGGCCGAGGCCGAGGGTCTGCGCCGACAGGACGTAGTCGGCCGAGCGCTGCTGCAGCATCGACGCGCGCAGCAGGCGGGCGAAGATCGGCACCTGCGCGACACCGATCGCGATCATCACCGAGTTCTGGTTCTGCCCGAGGATCGCGGCGATCGAGACGGCGAGTAGCAGGCTCGGCACCGACAGCAGGATGTCGACGATTCGCATGATGACGTTGTCGACCCAGCCGCCGAACGTGCCGGCGATGAGCCCGAGCAGCATGCCGCCGACGAGGCCGTACGCGGTCGAGATGACACCGATCTGCAGCGACGCCTGCGCGCCCCAGATGAGCTTCGACAGCACGTCGCCGCCGAAGCGGTCGAGACCGAGCGGGAACGCCGCGACCTCGCCCGGTCCGGGGATGAACGTCGGGGTGATCTCGCGAGCACCGGGCAGCGCCGTCTCGGGGTACGGCGCGAGGATGGGCGCCAACAGCGACACCACCACGAACAGCAGCACGATGACTGCACCCACCCACGCGGTGGGGTTGCGGCGCAGGCGCCGGAAGACGTCGTGCCAGAAGCCGCCGCGGGGCGCACCACCACTGGCGGGGGCGAGGTCGACGGCGGATGCCGCGGCGCTGCCGTCGGCAGCGGGAGGAAGAACGGCGCTCATGAGACCCTCACTCTCGGGTCGATGAGGCTGTACGACACATCGACGAGCAGGTTGATCAGTGCGTAGGCGATCGCGATGAAGATGATGAAGCCCTGGAGCACGGGGAAGTCGCGGTTGAAGATCGCGTTCGCGAGGAACGAGCCGATGCCCGGGAACGCGAACACGGTCTCGGTGAGGATCGCGCCCGACAGCAGGAGGCCCGCCTGCAGGCCGATCGTCGTGACGACCGGGAGCATGGAGTTTCGGAGGATGAAGCGGTTGCGCAGCAGCGCGCCGGGGACGCCCTTCGCTTTGCCGGTGCGGACGTAGTCGGCGTTCTGTACCTCGAGCACCGACGCGCGCGTGATGCGGACGATGATGGCGAGCGGGATGGTGCCGAGTGCGATCGCGGGGAGGATCAGGTGGAGGATCGCATCCCAGGCGGCGTCGAACTCCCCGGTGATGAGCCCGTCGAGCACGTAGAAGTTCGTGTAGTGCGTCGCATCGATGCGCGGGTTCTGCCGCCCGTCGGAGGGGAGCCAGCCCAGCTGCACGGCGAAGACGTACTTCAGGATGAACGCGAGGAAGAACACCGGGATCGTGATACCGACAAGGCTGAACACGACGGCGGCGTGGTCGGCCGCCTTGCCGTGCCGTCGTGCGGCCCAGTAGCCGAGCGGCACACCGACGCCGACGGCGATGATGAGCGCCGCGACGGACAGTTCGATCGTCGCCGGGAAGCGGCGGAGGAATTCCTCGAGCACGGGGCGCCCGGTGTCGATGGAGTTGCCGAAGTCGCCCGAGAGCAGGCGACCCATCCAGGTGAAGTACTGCTCGACGATGGGCCGGTCGAAGCCGTAGAGCGCGTTGATCCGCTCGACGGCTTCGGGCGTCGCCTTCTCGCCGAGGAGCGCGACGGCGGGGCCGCCGTTCAGGGAGCGGACCCACCAGAACAGCAGGATGCTCATGCCGAGCAGGGTGGGGATCAGCAGCAGGAGCCGCTTGCCGATGGTTCGGAGCACGATGTCGCTTTCACAGTGGGCGGCGCGGGACGGGGAAGCCCCCGCCCCGCGCCGGTCAGGCGACGGATGCCGCCTGGTGGAACTTACTCGGTGAGGACGATCTGGCTGAACACCTCGTCGTTCACCGGGCTCGCCGGGTAGCTCTCGACCCGGGGGTCGAACGCGAGCGTCGGCGCGGGGTGCGCGAGCGGCACACCCGGGATGAAGGTCGCCACCATCTCGTTGATGTCCTGGTACAGCGCGGACTGCTCTTCGAGATCCGGGATGCCACGTGCTTCGTCGAGTGCGGCGAAGAGCTCGGGGTTGTCGAAGCCCCACTCCGCCGACTTCGCGCCGAAGAACACGCCGACGAAGTTGTCGGTGTCGTTGTAGTCACCGGTCCACCCGAGCAGGTGGATGCCGTGGTCGGTTCCCGCCGTGATCTTGTCGAGGTAGTCCGGGTTCCACACGTCCGTGACCGGCTCGGTGACGACGCCGACGGCCTCGAGCTGGCTCGAGAGCACGGTAAAGATCTGCTCCGGGTCCGGCATGTAGGGGCGCGAGACGTCGACCGGGTAGTTGAAGTCGAGCGTGAGCGGGTTCGACTCGTCGTAACCGGCCTCGGCGAGCAGCTCCATGGCCTTCTCGGGGTCGTACTCGTACGTGGTGACGTCGGGGTTGTAGCCGTTCACGCTGTCGGGCATGAACTGCGTCGCCTTCTCGGTGCCCTCGGGGAGGACCTGCGAGATGAGCGCGTCCTTGTCGATCGCGTACGACAGCGCCTCACGGACCTTCGGGTCCTGCAGCTCCTCGACGGCCTGGTTGAAGGCGAGGTAGAGGATCGTGAACGGCGGCCGCGAGACCATCGTGTAGCCGTCCTCTTCGAGGGCGGTGGTGTCTGCCGGGCCGACGAGGTCGTAGCCGTCGATCGAGCCGGCCTCGAGCGCCTGGCGACGCGCGGTCGGGTCGCCGATGACACGGAAGATGATCTCGTCGATCTGTCCCGCGTCGCCCCAGTAGTCCTCGTACGAGCTCAGCGTCAGCTGCTCGCCCGGAGCCCACTCGTCGAAGACGTACGGGCCGGTGCCCACGGGGTGACCGGTCGCGTACTCGCTCAGCACGGGCGCTTCGGCCGTGCCGCCGACCTCGTCAGCGCCGTACTCCTCGAGGGCGGTCGGCGACTGCATCGCGAACGCGGGAAGCGAGAGCGCCGGGATGAATCCGGCGAACGCCTTGTTCAGCTCGATCGTGACCGACGTGTCGCCGTCGGGGGTGCACGACTTGTAGACGGCGTCCTCGGCGTTCGAGGCGTACCCCTTGAAGAGCTTGTTGTAGTAGTAGCCGAGCGCCTCGCTGGCTGCCAGACCCTCCCAGTTGAACCAGCGGTCGAAGTTGGCGCAGACCGCTTCGGCGTTGAACGGGGTGCCGTCGTGGAACGTGACGCCTTCCTTCAGCGCGAAGGTGTGCGAGAGGCCGTCCTCGCTGGACTCCCACGACTCGGCGAGCAGCGGCGCGGGGTCGGCGGTGCCGGGCTCCGTGCCGACGAGGCCTTCGAAGATCTGCCGCGAGACGCGGAACGTCTCGCCGTCCTGCGCGAAGGCCGGGTCGAGGCTGGCCGGGTCGGATGCCGCGGCGAAGACGAACGTGCCGTCGACGTCGCCGGGCGCGGCGGTGTCGCCGTCGTCGCCTCGCTGGCTGCCGCACGCGCTGAGCGCGAGGGCACCGATCACGAGCGTCGCGGCAGCCGCGATCACCCGCTTCCTGTGAGTGGAGAGCATGTGCTGTGCACCTTCCGTGTGACTCGTCGACGGGCGCGACTGTACGACCGCCGAGGGATGCGCTCGACGCTACCCCGGCACGCACTGCGCCGCAGTTACATCTGCATCTCGATCGTGTTTCGCCTCGAGGGAACCCCATCACGGTCGGCGCTGGCGCAGAAATCGTGGCATCCGGATGAGGGGATTCTCATGCGTTCGAGCGGATAGCGTTGACGCATGGCCAGGTCACGCGGAGACGAGGATGCCCCGAGCGTCCGGCTCTCCGACGGGCGACCGGCGCGCATCATCCCGAGCCGCTTCGCCGGCGGGTGGGAGCTCGTCGTCGAGACGACGCCGCAGTCCCACGTCGACCTCGACGACCCCTCGCACCTGCACTTCGAGTACGTCGCGCGGATGGGCGCGGTCATCGACCAGCTGGGCGAGCCGCGCCAGCCGATCACGGCGGTCCACCTCGGCGCCGGTGCCATGACGCTCCCCCGCTACGTCGAGCACACCCGCCCCGGCTCGCGGCAGCAGGTCATCGAGCTGGAGCAGGGCATCGTCGACCTCGTCCGCGACCACCTCCCGCTGCCGCGCACCGGGCAGCTCCGGGTACGCATCGGCGACGCGCGCGACGTCGCCTCGCGACTGCCGGCGGGCCTCGTCGGCAACGTCGACCTCGTGGTGTCGGACGTCTTCGCCGGTGCACAGACGCCGGCGCACCTCACCACGGTCGAGTACTACCGCGTCCTCGCCGAGCTCCTCGCGCCGGGCGGCATCCTGCTCGTGAACATCGCCGACGGGAGCGGACTGCAGTTCGCGCGCCGGCAGGTCGCAACCGTCCGCGAGGTGCTCTCGGACGTCGTCGCACTCGCCGAGGTCGCGACGCTCAAGAGCGGCCGCTTCGGGAACATCGTCATCGCGGCATCCGCATCGGCCCTCCCGATGGAGTGGCTCCCCCGACTCATGGCTGCGGGCCCGCACCCGGCGAAGGTCGCGCACGGCGACGAGCTCGACGTCTTCGCGCGCGGCGCCCGCGTCGTCACCGATGCCGACGCAGAGCCGTCGCCGAAACCCGCGGCATCCGTCTTCGAACGGTGAACACGCGCGCCGCGCTGCCCGCGATCCGCACGTGATCGGGCGACACTGGATGCACACGTCGGGACGGTCTCGGGAGGAGTCGCCGTGAGCTACATCAAGGGATACGACCCGGAGACCCTGCGCGAAATCGTCGACCTCGGCGAGTGCCGCGACCGGTTGGACGAGCTCGGCGAGCAGCGCAGCCTCGCCGCGATCCTCGAGCGCGTCTGGCTGCTGAAGGTGCTCGATCGACTCGACGACGCCCTCGTCGTCGCGGAGCAGTCGGTGCGGCTTGCACGCATGGCAGGCACCCGGAAGGACCTGCTCCGCGCCCGGGTGCTCCACGCGACCGTGCAGCAGTTCCGCGGTGCGTACGCGGCAGCGATCCACGAGCTGAACATGTGCGTCGAAGAGGCCGAAGGCCAGCGCTGGCCCGCGCTCGCGGCGTTCGCCTACCAGCACCGCGGAAAGGTCTCGTACGACGCCGGCGATTACACCGCGGCGCGCGCCGACTTCAAGAAGGCCCTGTTCCTGCGCCAGGAAGCGGGCGCACCCGAAGACCAGCTCGAGTCGTCGCTGCTCGCGATCGACGCGGCCGACCGGCGTCGGGCCGGGGCGTCCGTCGCCAGCTGAGTGTCGCCGGCCCCTCGTATCGTCTGCGCATGACCGACCTGATCGACGTCCGCCGCGAGGCGGAGGAACTCCTCGCGGCACACCTCGACGCGTCGTGGAGCTTCGCCTTCGACAACGCGAAGCGTCGCGCGGGCGCATGCGATTACCACCGCAAGCGCATCACGCTGTCGCGCTACCTGTCGGCCCGGTACGACGACACCACGAACCGGCAGACGATCCTCCACGAGATCGCCCACGCGCTCGCGGGCCCGTCGGCGGGCCACGGTGCCGAGTGGAAGCGCATCGCGCGGGCGCTCGGCTACACCGGCGGCGTCACTCACCGCGGCGAGACCGCGACCGAGCTCGCCCCGTGGGTGGGCACGTGTCCCGCGGGGCACGTCGCGTACCGTCACCGGCGCGCCACCCGGGCAACCTCGTGCGCGATCTGCGCCCCCTCGTTCGACGCCCGCCACCTGTTCACGTGGGAGCGTCGCGAGATCACTGCGGCGACGCGGCGCGCAGCACTCGTCGCCCGCTGATGTTCAGGCGGCGACCCACACCCCGTCGCGCAGGACGGGGACGGATGCCACGCTGTCGTGCACGGCCGCGGCGAGCACCTCATCGCGGCGACCTGCGTCGAGCAGCTCCTGCCCCGACCCGCTCGCGGTGAGCAGGTGCTTCACGGCGCCGCGAAGGCCACGGAACGCCTCGGACGCCGCGGCGGCTTCGGGGGACGTGTGGTCGACGCCGAGCGCTTCGAGCGCTGCGAGGACGGCGCCGGCGCCCAGCTGGTCTTCGACTGCAAAGCGCAGTGATCCGACGTCGGTCAGCTCTCCCGCGGCGACGATATTGACGCTCGTGCGCGCACCGCGCCGCGCCTGCTCGGCGAGGACGGCCGAGGCGACCGCCGACGCGTTCTGCAGGCAGCCGAGGAAGACGACTGGAGCGGATGCCGCGGCTGTCGCGACCGCGGCGCCGTTGCGCGAGACCGCGTGGGCGGCGTCGTCGTGCGGCACCTCCTCGCCCGCAGCGACGCGTGCGGCGACCGTGGACGAGAACCGCAGCACGTCGACGACCACGACGACGTCGGCGGGTGCGAGCCGCTCGAGTCCTTCGACGCCCCAGTCGAAGCGCAGCTGGTAGCGGGACTGGTCGAACGTGCTCGCGGTCATCTCCCCAGCGTACGAGCGCGGGTGACAGACTCGAGCCATGCGGATCCTCCTCAAGCTCGAACTCGACTGCACACCGGATGCCGCGTGGCGGGCGCTTCACTCGCCGCGCGCGATCGCCGAGTTGTACGGTCCGCTCATCGAGATGGTCCCGCTCGAGACGCAGCCCGCGACGTCGCTCGAGCACGGCGCGGATGTGCCGGTGCAGCTGCGGGCGCTCGGCGCCCTGAACGTGGGACGGCAGCTCATCCACGTGGAGGATCGCGCGCTCGAAGATGCGCACGGACCGGTGCGGATCCTGCGCGACAGCGGCATCCCGTTGACCGGCCCACTGTCGCGGCTCGACGTCTGGGACCACCAGATGGCCGTGAGCGCCTCCCCCAGTCATCCGGGGAAGACGCTCTGGCGCGATCGGCTCGTGATCGGCGGCGCCGCGGCACTGCCGCTGTGGCCGGTGCTCTGGGCGACGTGGCAGTACCGGGCCGCCCGCTTGCGGGCGCTCGCGCCGACCTGGGCCTACGACCCCGCTCCCTGACCCCGACCCGTTTACGCACGGTTTGTGGTGCTTTGGCGGGGTTCATAACGCCGAGAGTCGTGCGTAAACGGACGGAGGTTCAGTCGGCGAGCGCCTCGACCGGTGCGGTGCGGGTGGCGATGCGCGTCGGGGCGACGGCGGCGACGAGAGTGAGCACGGCGGTCGCGACCACCACCACGACGACCGGGAGCCACGGGATGGCCGGCGCGACGAACGTCGGCGACAGCCACAGCGGCGGCACGGCGACCGAGCCGAGCAGCGACTGCGCCGCGATCCAGCCGTAGGCGACACCGAGCACGAGCCCGAAGGCGAGCGCCGTGATCGTGACGTGCGCAGCTTCGATGAGCACCATCCGGCGGATCTGCGGCGCGGTGAGGCCGAGCGCGCGCAGCAGCCCGAGCTCGCGGCGGCGCTGCACGACGCCGATCGTCAACAGGTTTACGAGGCCGACGGCCGCGATCACGGCGCTGACGGCGACGAGGCTCATCATGACGGTCGAGAACGAGTCGACCATCTGCTCGAACGCCGCGTCGGGCGTGCCGCCGCCGGATGCCGCGACGAGCGCCTTCGCAGACTCTGCAGCGACCGCGAACATCACAACGAGCGCGACACCCATGACGACGCCGATGGCCATGCGGCTCGAGCGCTCCGGGTACCGCACCGCGTTCTCGGCCGCGAGACGTGCCGTGACCGAGCCGCCGAAGAGCCGGCCGGTCGCGCGGAGCAGCCGCGGCATGATCGCCGTCGCCGACAGGGTGAGCGCCGTGAACGAGAGCAGCCCGCCGATGAACGACACGATCACGCCTGCGGGGGTGATCATGCCGGCGAGGATGCCGAGGACCAGGAGGCCCGCGCCGCCGATCCCGAGGATCCACGAGCCGATGTTGCGACCGCGACGGCCGGCGAGCGCTTCGGTCGTCTGCTCGACCGCGCCGCCGAGCGCCTGCAACGGCGTGACGGTAAGCACGCGACGTGAGCCGGCCCAGGCTGCAGCCCACGTGGTGAGCGCGACGGCGACGGCAGGGAGGAGTAGCGCCGGCTGGACGACTGCGTAGTCGACCTCGATGCCGAGCGCCCGGTCGAGCAGCGGCAGCGCCGCCGCGACGGCGGCGGTCGCCCCGACGAGACCGAGGACGGCGCCGATCGCGCCGACGGCGAGACCCTGCCCCGCGACCTCGGTGCGCTGCGAGAGAGCGGTCGCGCCGATCAGTCGCATGAGCGCGATGCGTCGCGTGCGCCCCGCGATGATCGTCGAGAAGGTGTTCGCGGTCACGATCGCCGCGACGTAGATCGCGACGGCGAGCAGGATGAAGCTCAGGATCGCCAGGACCACGGTCATCGTGTCCGAGGAACCGTACGTTTCGTTCGCACGGAAACTCGCCGACAGGTAGCCGGTGGCCGAGAGCAGCACGACGCCGAAGGCCGTCGAGATCGCCGCGACGAGGATGGTCGCGCCCATACCCCGCTCGCGCAGCCAGGCGAACGTCGACCGCGGTGCGACGACCGCCGGCATCCGTTGTTCGAGGGTCACGGCGGTCATGCCGACACCTCCGCGGCGAGCATGAACGCCGACACCTGCTCTGCGGTCTGCGCGGGTTTGTCGGCGACGATGCGCCCGTCGCCGAGGAACAGCACGCGGTCGGCGTACGAGGCGGCGACCGGGTCGTGCGTCACCATGGCGATGGACTGGCCGCGCTCGCGGCTGGCGGTGCGCAGGAGCGTGAGCACTTCACGGCTCGACCGGGAGTCGAGGTTGCCGGTGGGCTCGTCGGCGAAGACCAGGTCGGGTGCGGTCGCGAGCGCGCGGGCGATCGCGACGCGCTGCTGCTGCCCGCCCGAGAGCTCGTGCGGCCGGTGCCGCAGCCGCGCAGTGAGTCCCAGCGACTCGACGAGCCCGTCGATGCGGGACCGCTCGAGTGCGCTCGGGCGCCGGCCGTCGAGGTCGAACGGCAGCAGGATGTTGCCGATCGCGTCGAGCGTCGGCACGAGGTTGAACGCCTGGAAGATGAACCCCACCCGGCGGCGACGCAGGATCGTCAGGTCGATGTCGGAAAGATCGGTGATGTCGGTGTCGCCGATCCAGACCTTGCCGGATGCCGGTGCGTCGAGCCCCGCCATGATGTGCATGAGCGTCGACTTGCCCGAGCCGGAGGGGCCCATGATCGCGGTGAACTCACCGCGGCGGATGCCCACGGTGACGTCGTCGAGCGCACGCACGGCGGATTCGCCGGCGCCGTAGGTTTTGGTGAGGTTCTGGACGCGGGCGGCAAGGCCCATGTCGGAGGTCGTGATCTGCATGTCTTCGACGCTACGAATGAGCGGGGTGCCGCCGCGTCGGCCCGAAGTCGCGGCCGCGTACATCTCGAGGATGATCCGCAGCCAGCCGCGCGTCAGGCGAGGCCGTGCTCGAAGGCGAAGACGACGAGCTGCACCCGGTCGCGCAACGCGAGCTTGGCGAGGATGCGCGACACGTGGGTCTTCACGGTCGCCTCGGAGAGGAACTCGCGCGCGGCGATCTCCGCATTCGACAGCCCGCGGGCGGCGAGCGCGAAGATCTCGCGCTCGCGCTCGGTGAGCTCGCCGTACGCGGACGGCGCGGCGCGGGTCGGTTCGTTCAATGCGGCGAACAGCTGCCTGGTCGCCGCGGCGGCGATCACCGACGAGCCGGCGTGCACGGTGCGGATCGCGGCGAGCAGGAACTCCGGGTCAGCGTCCTTCAGCAGAAAGCCGCTCGCACCCTGCTGGATGGCGCGCGCCGCAGCTTCGTCGAGATCGAACGTCGTCAGCATGACGATGCGGGGCGGCTCGGGGTCTTCGAGCAGGGCTGCGGTCGCGGTGAGCCCGTCCATCACCGGCATCCGGATGTCCATGAGCACGACGTCGGGGCGCGTCTGCCGCACGACGTCGATGGCCTGCGCACCGTCGGACGCCTCACCGACGACCTCGAGGTCGGGCTGCGAGGAGATCACCATGCGGATGCCGGCGCGGAACAGCGCCTGGTCGTCGACGAGCACGACGCGGATCATCGCACCGCCTCCGCACCGGTGGGCAGCACGGCCGAGACGGTGAACACGCCCTCGTCGGCACCGGCCTCGAGCGTGCCCCCGATCAGCTGCGCCCGCTCACGCATACCGATGAGCCCGTGTCCCGGCGGACGGGAGCCCGGCGCAGCATCCGCCGACACGGCATTGCGAACCGCGAGCTCAACCCGATCGTCATGCCACGCGAGCGACACATCAACCGGGCCTCCCCCGCCGTGCCGCAGCGCGTTCGTCAGCGCCTCCTGCAGGATGCGGTACACCGAGAGCTCGACGGATGCCGCCACCTCGCCCCGTGGCGCAGGGTAGACGTCGACGCGGAGCGGCACCCCCGCGGCGCGCACCTGCGCGTACAACTGCTCGAGATCGGCGAGCGTCGGCTGCGGGCCGTCGGACTGCGAGTGCCGCAACTGGGTCAGCAGCAAGCGCACGTCTGAGAGCGCGGAGCGCGCGGTGGTCGAGATGGTCTGGAGCGCGGCATCCGTGGCATCCGCGTCCTTCGTGTACCGCGCCCCGTCGGCCTGCGCGATCACGACGGCGAGCGAGTGCGCGACGATGTCGTGCATGTCGCGGGCGATGCGCGTGCGCTCCTGCTCGGCGGCGGTCTCGGCTTCGGCCCGCTCCTGCGCGGCGCGGGTCTCACGGGCGCGCAGCCCGGTGCGTCTGAGCGCGCCGACCGTCCACGCGAGGAGGAGCCCGAACACCGATGCGGTGAACAGCATCACACCCGAGACGAGGAAGTTGCGAAGCGCGCTCTCGACGCTCCAGCCGCCCGCGAGCACCGGCGGGAGGATCAGATACACCGTGATGGCGAGGGCACCGACGAGGCTGGATGCGAACCCGAGCCAGAACACCAGTCGACTGCCGTAGGCGGCGGTCACGTAGAGCACCCCGAGGATCGCGACGTTCGCGAACAACGGCGGGAAGCCGAGCGCCATCTGGATGATCGCCGCAACCCAGGCAATGCCGAGTGCGAGCGGCGGCGAGAGCCTGCGGATCGCGAGGGCGCCGCTGAACACGAGCGTGAGGAGCGCCGCCGCCAGCACCGCGATGCGACCGTCGAGTTGCGATACCGAGGTGATCATCGAGACCGAGAGCGGCAGCGCGACGAGCGCGAACACCGCCCCTACACCGATGTCGGTGAGCAGTTGGTATCGGCGGAGCGAGCGGAACACGCCCCCGACGCTACGCGAGCGGATGCCGCGCGGCATCCGTCTGCAGATGTATCCGCTCAGGCCGGACTGATGGGACGCTGCTCGAAGAAGGACTGCAGCACGATCGTCGTGCGGGTGTTCACGGATGCCGCGGCGCGGATCTGCCGGATGAGGCGCTCGAGGTCGCGGGGCGAGGCGACCCGGACGAAGAGCATGTACGCGGCGTCGCCCGCGATCGAGTGGCACGCTTCGATTTCGTCGAGGTGTGCGATGAGGTCGGGCGCGTTGTCGGGCTGCGCCGGATCGAGCGGCGTGATCTCGACGAACGCCGCGAGCGGCTTGCCGACCGCTTCGGCGTCGACGACGGCGCGATAGCCGGTGATGATGCCGCGGGTCTCGAGGCGGCGGACGCGCGCCTGGGTCGCCGAGACCGACAGCCCGGTGATCGCGGCGAGGTCGGCGAGCGTGGCCCGTGCGTTGACCGACAGCTCCGCGACGATCGACGCATCGATGGGGTCACCGAGGCGAAGGGAGGATGCGGTTCCGTCTGCTGCCACGGACTGACCGTATCGCACCGAAACCGGATCGCGATTCTTCCGGTTGCGCTTGTCTTGAGCAGGAATTGTTCCGGTAGAATTGCCGCCATACCGACCAAGGCACGTGAGGAGGCCACCATGCGCGCCACGATGACGATCGACGTCGACACCGTCCACGACCCCGCCACCGCCGAGACCTCGGCCGCCTGGCGGTCGCTCAAGACCGCCGCGACGGCGCTGCAGGCCCTCCAGACCGCCGACGGTTCGGTGCCGGATGCCGCCGATCACGACGCCGCTCGTGCGCACGTCGACGCGATCACGGCCGGTATCCACGCCCTCGCACCGGCGTTCCCGCACGACGAGGCCTACCTCGCCGCGAGCGTCGCCGACTTCGAGCGGTGGGCCGACGGCGGCTTCGGCGCGCCCGACTTCCTCGACTCGCTCGTCGCGTTCCAGCCGCAGCAGCACCGCACCGACGGCCTGCGCCACCTCGTCGTGTTCCCGATGTACACGCAGAACGGGTCGCGCGAGCGCAAGGTCGAGGCCGTCCTCGTCGAGGTGATCTGGCCCGAGTTCATCGCCGAGGTCGAGACGACGTACACGAACCGGCTGTTCGTGTCGCTGCGCCTGCTCGACTTCACGCCCGGGTACGACACGAACTCTGCGGTGCTCTTCCCCGAGACCGTGGCGATGCGCGAGATCCCGACGTTCACGTGGGGCGCGATCTTCCAGGACCGCGAAGCGGCCAGGTACCGACGCGTCGTGCGCGCGGCATCCGAGATCACCCGACTCGAGCTGCCCGAGGCGGCCGCACGTCTGCTCGACGACCAGCAGCTCGCCGAGAAGACCTTCGTGATGTGGGATCTCATCCACGACCGAACGCACATGCGCGGCGACCTGCCGTTCGACCCGTTCATGATCAAGCAGCGGATGCCGTACTTCCTGTACACCCTCGAGGAGCTGCGCTGCGACCTCACCGCGTTCCGCGAGTGCGTCGCGATCGAGCGTCGCCTGTCGTCCGAGTCGTCGCTGTCGGAGACGGATGCCGAGATGCTCGAGCACGCCGGCCTCGTGCAGTACGCCGTGATCTTCGACCGGATCTTCCGCTTCGCGATCACCGGGACCCGGGAGCGCAACTACGACGGGCTCGGCGGGCAGCTGCTGTTCGCGTGGCTGCACCGCCGCGGCGTACTCCACTGGACCGACACGTCGCTCGCGTTCGAATGGGACCGCGTCGCGGATGCCGTCATCGCCCTCGCGGACTCGATCGACCGGCTCTATTGGGAGTCGATCGACCGGCCGAAGGTGGCGCACTGGCTTGCCGCGTACGAGCTTGTGCGCGAGACCGTGACGCCCCACCCCGCCTCGCGCTGGGCGCGCGGGTTACCCGACGAGATCCTCGCTGGGTTGCCGAAGGGCTACACCGACGCCGTGCTCGACGACGAGTTCCCGCTGTCGATGTTCTTCGAGGCGCTCGAGAAGAAGATGCGTCCCGTCATCGCGTCGACGGCCGGCATCCGCGGTACCGACGACTGACGATCAGCCCTTCGCAGGCGGCGGCATCAGCCCCGGCCGAGAGTCGGTCTGATCGGCGACGCCACCGCGCGCCTGCGCAGACGAGGCCGGCGCCGTGCGATGCGCATCAGGTGCCGGGTACGGCGTGAGGGCGGCATCCATTTCGGCGATCATCGGGTCTTCGGCCGTCGTCTCGGGCGCGGTCGTGTACGCCGCCGACAGCGTCCGATACGACTTCGTCACGAAGGCGGCGAGGGCGACTGCGACCATGACGAGACCGCCGATGAGGAAGATGAGCGCGATGCCGCGCATCTCGCCCTCGCCAAGCAACCACGACCACGCCGCCTCGCCTTCATCGGAGCGCAGGTACGGGATGACCCAGAACTCTGCGAGCGGTGCGATCGCGAAGGACGTGATCGGCGCCGCCGACACCTCGAGCGCCGTCGCCGCACCGAACACACGCCCCTGCCGCTCGAACGGCACGACGCGCTGGATGACGGTCTGCTCGGCGGACTCGACGACCGGCACGAGCATCATGTAGATCCAGACGCCGATGCCGTAGAGCCACCACCACTCGCGCAGCGTGAACACGGCGCCCAACAGTCCCATGGCCACCACGACGAGCAGCAGGGTGCGGATCGGGTTGCGCCCGAGTCCCTTCGCCGCGACGATGCCGCCACCGATCATGAAGCCGGTCGCGGTGACCGCGAGCACGAGCCCCCAGATCTCGACCGGGAACAGCGTCAGTCCGTACGGGTCCATGAGCGCCATGTAGAGGCCGCCGATGAGGTTGTTGAACGTCGAGAAGAGGATGAGGGCGAAGAGTCCGGGGACTGCCCGGATCGCCGCGGCGGCACCGCGGATGTCGAGGAGCTTCGAGCCCGGTTCGGGCACCGGCTTGTCTTCGGGGATCCGCAGCACCAGGAGGTGGACGACGGGCACGGCGGTCAGCACGATCGCGATGACGAGCGTCCACCCCATGCCGAGCAGCCCGATCGCGAGACCCGACAGCACGCTCGTGACGATGAAGGCGAGGCCCTGGACCGTGCCGACCATGCCGTTCGCGTTCGCGTGGCGCTCGGTCGGTACGAGGAGGGTCACGGTCGTCGAGAGCGCGATGTTCCGGAGGTTCTCGATGACCGCGCCGGCGAGGATGATCGCCGAGAACAGCCAGAACCACGGTTGCCCGAGATCGAGCAGCGCGGCCTCTGGCTGCGACAGGTAGATCGCCCCCGCGAGCAGGAATGCGGCGAGGGTCGCGAGGCCGGAGAAGACCATCACCGAGTGCTTGCGGAACCGGTCGACGAGGGTGCCGAAGACCATGCCGAAGATCGCGAGGAACAGCATGTACGCGCCGCCGATGATGCCGGTGGCCAGCACCGATTCGGTCCGCAGGTACACCCAGAACGTGAGGGCGAACCACAGAAAGCTCGTCGTGATGTTGGCCACGGCAGTGTTCACCAGCACGTGAAGGAATGTCCGCATGCCGTTCGGCGGAACGGTGCGCGGCGTGGCGGCCTCGGCCGCAGCGGATGGTGCGGAGTGGGGCGTCAGGTCGTCTGACATGGGGCCAGCGTAGGGCGGGCCACCGACACGCGCCTATGCACGCATTCGCCTGGATACGGCGAAGATCCGCGCTCGACGGCGATCTAGGCTGGAACGGTGACGACGCTCCACGATCCGACGGTCCGTTCTTTCGCCAGCGACAACTATTCCGGGGTCCACCCCGAGGTGCTCGCGGCCATCACCGCGGCCAATGACGGCCACCAGGTCGCGTACGGCGAAGACGTCTACACCGCCCGCCTTCAGGAGGTGTTCGCCCACCACTTCGGCGAGGGCGTCCAGGCCTTCCCCGTCTTCAACGGCACGGGCGCGAACGTCACCGGCCTGCAGTCGATGCTCCCGCGGTGGGGCGCCGTCGTGGCGGCATCCACTGCGCACATCAACGTCGATGAGGGCGGCGCGCCCGAGAAGGTCGGCGGGATCAAGATCCTGAACGTGCCGACCGACGACGGCAAGCTCACCCCCGAGCTCGTCGACCGCGAGGCGTGGGGCTGGGGCGACGAGCACCGCTCGCAGCCGCTCGTCGTGTCGATCACGCAGTCGACCGAACTCGGCACCCTGTACACCCCCGAGGAGATCCGCGCGCTGGCCGACCACGCGCACGAGCGCGGCATGCGTCTGCACCTCGACGGCGCCCGCCTCTCGAACGCTGCGGCCGCCCTCGATCTGCCGCTGCGCGCGTTCACGACCGACGCGGGCGTCGACGTCGTGAGCGTCGGCGGCACGAAGAACGGCGCGCTCGCGGCCGAGGCGATCGCGGTGCTCGACCCTGCGGCATCCGAGGGACTGCCGTATCTCCGCAAGCTCAACATGCAGCTGGCGTCGAAGATGCGCTTCTTGTCGGCGCAGCTCGTCGCGCTCTACGAGGGCGACCTGTACCTGCGCAACGCGCGCCACGCGAACGGCATGGCCGCACGCCTACGCGGTGCGGTCGAGGCCGGCATCGCCGATGGGTCGATCTCGGGCGTCTCGTTCAGCCAGCCGACGCAGTCGAACGGCGTCTTCGCGGTGCTGCCCGACGGCGTCGCCGACCGGCTGCGCGAGAGCTTCCGGTTCTACGACTGGGATGCCGCGAAGAACGAGGTGCGCTGGATGTGCTCGTTCGACACGAGCGAGACCGACGTCGACGCGTTCGTCGCTGAGCTGTCGCGGTTGACCCGGGGCTGAACGCCGAGGTTCAGCGCAAGGCGCCGACGGAGGCGAGAGCGAGGCGCACGAGCGTCGAGCGGCCGCCCTCCATCTCGGCGGCGAGGGATTCGGATGCCGCCTCTTCGGGCGACATCCAGGTGACCTCGAGCGCGTCCTGACGCGGTTCGCACGTCCCCGTCACCGGCACGACGAACGCGAGCGACACGGCATGTTGCCGGTCGTCGTGGTACGCGCTCACGCCCGGGATCGGGAAGTACTCGGCGACCGTGAACGGCACCGGCTGCGGCGGGAGCAGCGGGAACGCCATCGGTCCGAGGTCGTTCTCGAGGTGGCGGAACAGCGCATCGCGCACCGTCTCGCCGTAGCGCACGCGGCCCGAGACGATCGTGCGGGTGATCTCGCCGATCGGCGTCGCCCGCAGCAGGATGCCGACTTCGGTGACCGCCCCCATCCCGTCGGTGCGCACCGGCACCGCCTCGACGTAGAGCATCGGCAGTCGGCGACGTGCCTCTGTGAGCTCGATGTCGCTCAGCCACGCCGGGTTCCCGGCAACGCCGCCGCCGGTCAGCGGCGACCCGAGTCCACGCAGCGGATCGTTCCGCGCGCCGTCGTCGTCGCGCTCGTTCGGGTCGGGATCGGGAGTACGGACGGCCATGCCCTCATGTATACCCGAGCGGATGCCGCCCCGCGGGCGCCCGGCCGTGCGGCCGCACCCTGGTGCAGGATGGAGCCATGACGACCCTCGACCCGAATGCCGTGCTCTGGTCCGTGCCGCCTGCCGAGCGCGCGGGTCGGCCGCTGCTCGTCCTGCTGCACGGCTACGGCTCGAACGAGGAGGACCTCTTCGGGCTCGTGCCGCACCTGCCGGAGGCGTTCGTTGTGGCATCCGTCCGCGCGCCGCTCTCGCCGCGATTCCCGATGCCCGGGTACTCGTGGTTCACGATCGACGGCGTCGAGGGCCGCGACCCCGACGAGGTGCAGGCGTCTGCCGATGCCGTGCTCGCGTTCATCGACGAGGTGGGCGGGGATGCCCCGCTCGTCGGGCTGCTCGGATTCTCGCAGGGCGGCGTCATCTCGCTGCAGGCGCTGCGCACGCGCCCGCACGGCATCGCGTTCGCGGTCAACCTCGCCGGGTACGCGTTCCCCGAGCCGGTGCCGTCCGACGTCGAGCTCGCCGACGTGAAGCCGCCGGTGTTCTGGGGTCGCGGCGCGCTCGACCCGGTGATCCCACAGCCCTTCATCGAGCACACGGCGCAGTGGCTGCCCGAGCACGTCGACCTCAGCGGCCGCGTCTATCCCGGCCTCGCGCACGCGGTGTCGGCGGAGGAACTGCACGACGTCCACGTCTTTCTTGCGAAGCAACTTGAAGCCTGAGCGAAGCAAGTCGAAGCCTGAGGGGTGGCATCCGCTCGCCGGGGTGGCTAGCATGGCCGAGTCCTGTTCCCGAGTGTGAGGAAGAGCCGTTGAAGCTCATCGACGCGATCGCGCTGTGATTCCGCGCTGACCCGTCGAGCCTCCTCGAGGAAGATCTGACGGTCCGCCCGGTGTCACCCACCGACCAGCGCGGACCGTCGCCTCCACCGCAGTGGTGTTCCTTTCCGGATGCCGCTGCCCGGCCGCACCCGATCGCTGCGGACCGGACCGGATCACGCACGCGTCCGCGCATCCCGATGACAGGGAGGCGCTCATGCCCAGCACCACACTCACCTCTGCCGTCACGCTCGACGGCGTGACCTTCTCCTGGCCCGACGGCACCGCCGCGCTCCGCGACGTGTCGGGCGCGTTCGGCACCGGCCGCACCGGCCTCGTCGGCCGCAACGGCTCCGGCAAGACGACCCTGCTGCGACTCATCGCGGGTGCCCTCGAACCGGCATCCGGCACCATCAGCAGGTTCGGGCGGGTCGACGTCCTGCCGCAGCGGCTGACGCTCGACACCGGCCGTCGTGTCGCCGACGTGCTCGGCATCGCCGGTGCGCTCGATGCGGTCCGGGCGGTCGAGCGCGGCGACGTCGACGAACGCCACTTCGACACGATCGGCGACGACTGGGACGTCGAGGCGCGCGCCGTCGCGGCGCTCGACGAGGTCGGCCTGCCCGCGGGCGCGCTCGACCGCCGCGTCGGCGAGCTCTCCGGTGGAGAAGCCGTCATCGCGGGGCTCGTGGGACTGCGCCTGCGCGGCGCCGACATCGCGCTGCTCGACGAACCGACGAACAACCTCGACCGTGACGCCCGCCGCCGCGTGCACGAGCTGGTCCGCACGTGGCGCGGCACGCTTATCGTGGTCAGTCACGACACCACGCTGCTCGACCAGCTCGACGACACTGCGGAGCTCTACGACCACGAGCTGTCGGTGTTCGGCGGGCCGTACGCGGAGTGGAAGGCGTGGCTCGACACCGAGCAGGCCGCGGCGCAGCAGGCCGAGACCGCGGCGCGGCAGGCGGTGCGGCGCGAGAAGCGCGATCGGCAGCAGGTCGAATCCGCGATCGCGACACGGAGCGCGATGGGCAAGAAGGCGGCCGCCGAGCGCAGTGCGCCGCGCATTGTGCTCGGCGCGAAGAAGCGCGCCGCGCAGGTCACGGCCGGGCGCCTTCGCGTCGAGGCGAACGAGAAGGTGGATGCCGCGCGCGCCGCGGCCGACCTCGCCGGTCGCCGCGTGCGTGACGACGCCTCGGTGCGCATCGACCTGCCCGACCCCCGCGTCGGGTCGGGCCGCCGCATCGCGACGATCGGCGACGGCGAGCGCTCGTGGGTGCTGCAGGGTCCGGAGCGGGTCGCGCTGATCGGCCCGAACGGCGCCGGGAAGACGACGCTGCTGGAGCGGCTCGTCGCGTCGGCGTCAGCGGGGTCAGCGGAGGCCGCCGTGCACAACGACGCCAATCCGGGCGATGCGAGGCCGGAAACCGCCGAATCCGACGATTCCGCAGCGGAATGGAGACGTTGTGCACACGCGACCGCGCATACCGACCGCGTGGGCTACCTCTCGCAGCGGGTGGACGGGCTCGACGAGGCGGCATCCGTGCTCGAGAACATCCGCACGGCTGCGCCGGGCGTCGGCGATGTCGAGCTGCGGAACCGCCTCGCGCGGTTCCTGGTGCGGGGCGACACCGTGCTGCGGCCGGTGTCGGCGCTGTCGGGCGGCGAGCGGTTCCGCGTCGCGCTGGCGCGGGTGCTGCTGGCCGAGCCGGCGCCGCACCTGCTGGTGCTCGACGAGCCGACGAACAACCTCGATCTCGACACGATCGACCAGCTCGTCGCCGCCGTCGGCGCCTATCGCGGCGCGGTGCTCGTCGTCAGCCACGACGACGGCTTCCTCGAGCGCATCGACCCTGCCCTCACCCTCGAGCTGCGGGACGGGGTGATGACCGAGATGTAGTCCGAGCGATACGGTGCTCTTTGGGGGCAGGGATGACGACGAACGATGCAGGCGATCTCAGCGCGGTGGCGGCCGCATTCACTGCGGTGCGGGGCGATTCGGCTGACGGCATGTGGGCCGCGACCGCTGGGTCGTTGTTGATGATGGACGGGATGCCGGACGCGCAAGCCAGCGCGCGCCTGCGCCTGCTCCTCGCGCCGCTCGCCGTCGCGGGCGTCCGTGCCGAGCACGCGTTCGGTTCCGCGGCCGAGTGGGCGAGGGGCGTCATCGACGACGAGCTGCGATCTGAGCCGACGACAGCGGCCCGCGACGCCCTGATCGGCGTCGCGATGACGCTCGCGCTCGGAAGCGCGTCGGGGTGGACGTTGGCCGCCCGGATCGAGGACACCGGTAACTGGGATCTCCCCGCGGTCGCGCTGGCATGCGCGACCGCGGCGCTGCTGACCGCGTGCGCGCTCCGCCTGCGGTCGTGGGTGATCGCGCGGTTCGGAAGGCGACCCTGAGAACGACCTCACGCTCACGCTTCGGAATGGGGTGATGACCGAGGGGGAGCCCGGCGCTGAGGTGCGTCAGCGGAGGATGTCGACCTGGATGATGCCGGGATCGGTGACCCGTGCCTCCGTGATGAGGCCGCTATCGACGGTGAGATCGCCGATCTCGACGTCCCACGCCGTCGAGCCGTCGAGGGCGTACGCCACGAGACGGGCGGGGGTGTCGACGGTCGACCCGACCTGGACGATGAGCTGGTCACCGGATGAGGCATTGAACGCAGCGTAGTCATCGATCGGAAGCGACAACGGCCCGGCCGAAGTCCATACAGCGGTCGCTCCGGGTTCCATCCCACCCAAGGGCTGAACCTGCGTGACGACGGTAGCGCCCACGAGCGACAGGCTGAAGGACTCAGCCTCGTCCGCCTCGAGCTCGATCGACTCGATCGTGCCGCGCTGTTCGACGACCTCACCCGAGATGGGGTCCAGCCTGAGCACGTCACGGTCGACGCCGATGACCCACAGTGACTCGTCGTCCCCGGCGACGTCGAGCACCTCGACCGTCCAGCAGAGCTCCCCGGTCCGCGGGTCGATCGCAGACAGGGGGTAGCTGTCGTAGCGATCGAAGCGATACTCGTGGTGCAGGACGACACCCGCTGCTGCGATGAAGTCACCCTCTCGGAACCAGTCGAGCGCTTCACCGGATTCCGCGTCGAACGGGTGACCACTGACGAACACCGTCTCGTCGAAGTGCTGAGCGATGAAGTGATTGCCTTCGTACCGCTGCGCGTCGATCGCGTTCGCGTCGATCGTCCATTCGGGCTCGAGGGAATCTGGGTCGAGGCGCGTCACGGTGTCGTCGTCTCTGAGGACATACGCGCCCGGCGCTTGGGAGGCCACGTCCCACGCGGTCCAGCCTTGGGGGGCGTGACCCACGACCGAAGACACCCATCCCGTCGCCGGTCGCTCCGCGAGCTCGCCACCGTCGTCCAGTGCGAGTGCGACGAGGCGGTACTCGCCATCGATCACATGGTTGACGAGCAGCCTGTCGGAGACGCCGCTGGAGAGCGGTGTCCCGACGATGAAGAGCCCACCGTCGACGGTGATGTCCCACCTGTGCTCGCCGGATCCGCCGTCGATGACGGCGAGGTTCGTCCGCCTCGCGTCGTCGTCTCCGGCCGAGGCCACGATCGCCACGAGGTCCTCGCCCAACGGCTCGGCGTTGTTGCCGGGGTCGCCCCACGACGGCGCCTCTGCCTCGAACTCGACGACGGTCTGCCGCGTCAACTCACCCGTGGCCGAAAGATCGAGTTCGTAGGAGGGAATGCGCGCAGCGGTCGATGGGTCGCAGGTCACAGGTGCCGGGGTGGGATCGTCCGACGGGGTGGGAGACGGGGCGACACTCGTCGGCGTCTCGGTCGGCGTTTCGGCCGCGGTCGGTGTGCCCGGCAACAGCTGTGGCAACGCGATGGCCACGCCGGCCGCGAGCGCGACGGCACCGACGCCTCCCGCGACGATCCACGGCAGACGCGATCTCGGTGCCTTCGGTGATGCCGCGTCGTTGTCCCCCAGTGCATGCATGCTCGAACAGTAAGAGAGACCGCATGCGTCCGCGCGCATCCATCACGCGTCGAGGGTCACGACTTCGTATCGAACCGTTCCGCGCTCCCAGCGCAGAGCGCAACCCCCGCCGCGATGTCGGAGGTCCGCGCGAAGATGGGGTGATGTCGGACGTGCTCGAGCGGTTCGGTCCTGCGACGCAGGACTGGTTCCGTAGCGCCTTCGCGGCACCGACGAACGCGCAGGCCGGCGCCTGGCAGACGATCTCGGCCGGCAAGCACGCACTCGTGGTCGCGCCCACCGGCTCCGGCAAGACCCTGTCGGCCTTCCTCTGGGCGCTCGACCGCATCTTCCACGACCGCAGCGCCGAGCCCGCACCTCCCGCAAACGCCAAAAAGCAGCGATCGGATGCCGCCGGCCCGCGCACCCGCGTCCTCTACATCTCGCCGCTCAAGGCGCTCGGCGTCGACGTCGAGCGGAACCTCCGTTCCCCGCTCGTCGGTATCGGACAGTCCGCCCGCCGGCTCGGGCTGCCCGTGCCCGACATCACCGTCGGCGTCCGTTCGGGCGACACCCCCTCCGCCGACCGGCGCAAGCTCGTCGCCGACCCGCCGGACATCCTCATCACGACGCCCGAGTCGCTGTACCTGATGCTCACGTCGCAGGCCTCCGAAACGCTGCGCGGCATCCACACCGTCATCGTCGACGAGGTGCACGCGGTCGCCGCGACGAAGCGCGGCGCGCATCTGGCGGTCAGCCTCGAGCGCCTCGATGCGCTGCTGGAGACACCGGCGCAGCGCATCGGGCTTTCGGCGACGGTCCGGCCGATCGACGAGGTCGCCCGGTTCCTGGGCGGCGCGGCGCCGGTCGAGATCGTCGCGCCGAAGGCGAGCAAGGCGTTCGACCTGTCGGTCGTCGTGCCGATGGACGACATGACCAATCCCCCGCCCCCGCCGGGTGCGCCCGAAGAGGAGCCGGCAGCGGAGGAGGACGACGACGGTGACGGCGACTGGTACACGCCGCCGCAGTCGACCGAGATGACCGGGTCGGTCTGGCCGCACGTCGAAGAGGCGATCGTCGACCGGATCCTCGCGCACCGCTCCACGATCGTGTTCTCGAATTCGCGTCGCCTGGCCGAGCGGCTCACCGGGCGGCTGAACGAGATCTACGCCGAACGGGTCGGCGTCGATGTACCGGAGCAGACCGTACCCGCACACACGATGGCGCAGGCCGGAACCTCGTCGGGCGTCGAGGCGATCCTCGCGAAAGCGCACCACGGGTCGGTGTCGAAGGAGCAGCGCGCACAGGTCGAGGACGAACTGAAGTCGGGCGTCCTCCGCTGCGTCGTCGCGACGAGCAGCCTCGAGCTCGGCATCGACATGGGCGCCGTCGACCTCGTCATCCAGGTCGAAGCCCCGCCGTCGGCGGCATCCGGGCTCCAGCGCGTCGGACGAGCAGGCCACCAGGTCGGCGAGGTCAGCCGCGCCGCCCTGTTCCCGAAGCACCGCGGCGACGTCCTGCACACCGCGGTCGTCACCGAGCGGATGCTCGCCGGGCAGATCGAAGCGATCGCCGTGCCGCAGAACCCGCTCGACATCCTCGCGCAGCAGACCATCGCGGCCTCGGCCGTCGACACCCTCGACGTCGAGGGCTGGTTCGAGACGGTCAAGCGCTCCGCACCGTTCCGCACCCTGCCGCGCTCCGCCTTCGAAGCGACCCTCGACCTGCTCGCGGGCCGATACCCCTCCGACGCTTTCGCCGAACTCCGCCCGCGAGTGGTGTGGGATCGGGATGCCGGGACCGTCACCGGCCGCCCCGGCGCGCAGCGCGTCGCGGTCACGAGTGGTGGCACGATCCCCGACCGCGGCCTGTTCGGCGTCTTCATCTCGGGCGAGACCCGCAACGCCCGCGTCGGTGAACTCGACGAGGAGATGGTCTACGAGTCGCGCGTGGGCGATGTCTTCACGCTCGGTACGACGAGCTGGCGCATCGTCGAGATCACGCACGACCGCGTCAACGTGCTGCCCGCCTACGGGCAGCCCGGCAAGCTCCCGTTCTGGCACGGCGACGGCCTCGGCCGTCCGGCAGAGCTGGGTGAGGCGCTCGGCAAGTTCTCGCGTGAGCTGTCGGGGGCGAAGCCCGAGAAGGCCGTCGAACGGCTCCGCGAATCCGGACTCGACGACAACGCGATCGGCAACCTGCTCGCGTATCTCGGCGAACAGCGCGAGGCGACCGGCAGCCTGCCGACCGACAAGACCCTGACCGTCGAACGCTCGCGCGACGAGGTCGGCGACTGGCGCGTCATCCTGCATTCCCCGTACGGCATGCACGTCCACGCGCCGTGGGCATTGGCCGTCAACGCACGGATCCGGGAGCGCCTCGGGGTCGAGGGCGCGGCGGTCGCGAGCGACGACGGGATCATCGCCCGCGTACCCGACACCGACGCCGAACCACCCGGCGCCGAGCTCTTCGTGTTCGAGCCCGACGAGCTCGAGCAGATCGTCACCGACGAAGTCGGCGGCTCCGCGCTCTTCGCCTCGCGCTTCCGCGAGTGCGCGGCCCGCGCGCTCCTGCTGCCGAGACTCAACCCGAACAAGCGGTCGCCGCTGTGGCAGCAACGGCAGAAGTCGGCGCAGCTGCTCGAGGTCGCGAAAGAGCACCCGACCTTCCCGATCATCCTCGAGACGCTCCGCGAGGTGCTCCAAGACGTCTACGACCTGCCCGCGCTCCTACGTCTCACCCGCTCGATCGGCGACCGCCGCGTCCGCCTCGTCGAGACCACGACGACCTCGCCGTCACCGTACGCGCGCGATCTGCTCTTCGGGTACGTCGGCGCGTTCATGTACGAGGGCGACTCGCCGCTCGCCGAACGCCGCGCCGCCGCGCTCTCGGTCGACCCGGCCCTGCTGAGTGAACTCCTCGGCAAGGTCGAGATGCGCGAACTCCTCGACCCCGAGGTCATCGCGCAGTACGAACGCGAGGTGCAGCGACTCGATCCGTCGCGGCGGGTGCGCGGCCTCGAAGGCGTCGCCGACCTGCTCCGCCTGCTCGGACCATTGGATGCCGCCGAGGTCGCCGAACGGCTCGAGGGTGAGGTCGATGACAACGCGGCATCAGCTGAGGAAGGCACCGCGACCCCGGCGCCGCCTGCGACCGAAGCCACCGCCGCAGGACACCTCGAGGCGCTGATCGACGCGCGACGCGCGATCCGCGTCACCGTCGGCGGTGTCTCGCGCGTCGCTGCCATCGAGGACGCAGGGCGCCTGCGCGACGCACTCGGCGCGGCACTGCCCGTCGGCATCCCGACGGCGTTTCTCGAGCCCGTCGCCGATCCGCTCGCCGACCTCGTCGCACGGCACGCCCGCAGCCACGGGCCGTTCCGCACCTCCGACGTCGCGACGCGCCTCGGCGTCGGCACGGCGGTCGCTCGCCAGACGCTCCAGCGACTCGAATCGCAGGGGCGCCTGTCGAGCGGCTTCTTCCTCCCCTCGGACGGCTCCCGCTCCGATGACCTGGAGTGGTGCGATAGCGAGGTGCTCCGGCGCCTTCGGATGCGCTCGCTCGCAGCGATCCGCGGCAGCGTCGAGCCCGTCGAACCCACGGCGCTCGCACGCTTCCTCCCCGCATGGCAGCACCTGACGCGGCCACTCGAGGGCATCGACGGCGTCCTCGCCGTGATCGAGCAGCTCGCGGGCGTGCCGCTGCCCGCGAGCGCCTGGGAGTCACTCATCCTGCCGGCGCGCGTGCGCGACTACTCCCCCGCGTTCCTCGACGAACTGACGGCGACCGGCGAGGTGCTCTGGTCGGGGCACGGCTCGCTCCCGGGTCGCGACGGATGGGTCGCGCTGCACCCCGCCGACACGGCGTCGCTCACCCTGCAGGTGTCCGACGTCGAGCCGACCGCGTTCGAACAGTCCCTCCTCGACGCCCTCGCCGCCGGCGGCGCCTACTTCGCGGGGCAGCTCGTCGGTCTCTCGGGTGCCGAGAACGAGCAGTCCGTCGTCGAGGCCCTGTGGAATCTCGCCTGGTCGGGTCGCGTCACCAACGACACCTTCGCCCCGATCCGGAGCCTCCTCGGCGGCGGATCGCAGGCGCACCGCGTCACCCGCCGCACACCGCGCACCCGCATGTTCCGCGGCACCCCGCTCGCCGCCGCCGGCCGCACGGCACCGCAGCGTCCGCCGCTCGTGGGGGGCCGCTGGTCGCTTCTCCCCGAACCCGAAGCGGACGCCGCGCTCCGCGCGACCGCCACAGCGAGCCTGCTGCTGGAGCGGTACGGCGTCGTCACCCGCGGCTCGGTGCAGGCCGAGGGCGTCCCCGGCGGCTTCGCGCAGACCTACCGCGTGCTCGCCGGGTTCGAGGATGCCGGGCACTGCCGCCGCGGCTACTTCATCGAGAAGCTCGGCGCCGCGCAGTTCGCGACGTCGGCGACCGTGGACCGCATCCGCGAGTTCGCGTCGGTGCCCGAGCCTGCGCCGCGGCACGCACGCACCCTCGCGGCCACCGATCCCGCCAATCCGTACGGCGCCGCGCTGAACTGGCCGGCGCTCGAGGGCGTGAACCACCGCCCGGGCCGCAAAGCGGGCGGACTCGTCGTGCTCGTAGACGGCGCACTCGTGCTGTATCTCGAGCGCGGCGGCCGCACCGCGCTCGCGTTCACCGACGACGAGGACGTGCTGTCGGCCGCCGCGAAGGACCTCGTCGACACGGCCCGAGCGCGACGCCTCGACACCCTCACGATCGAGCAGGTGAGCGGCGCCTTCGTCTACACGACGCCGGCGGGGCGGGCGCTGCGCGATGCCGGGTTCGTCGAGTCGCCGCGCGGCCTCACGCTGCGGCGCGGGTCTCGGGAGCCGCAGCGTGCCTGAGCACGCGCGTGCCCGGGCGACGGACATGCTCGCGGAGCGCGTCGATCAGGCGGTGACAGATGCCTGAGGGCGACACCGTCTTCCGGGCCGCGCGACGCCTGCATGAGGGCCTCGCGGGGCGCGAGGTGACGCGATTCGAGGTGCGGGTGCCGCGCAGTGCCGTCGCCGACCTGCGCGGTGAGACGGTCCGCGAGGTCGTCCCCGCCGGCAAACACCTCCTCATGCGCATCGGCGAACACACACTGCACTCCCACCTCAAGATGGAGGGTCGCTGGCACGTCTACCGCCCCGGCCAGAAGTGGCGCGCGCCCGCGTTCCAGGCCCGTGCGATCGTCGGGACGGCCCCCGCGCTCGCGGTCGGGTTCGAGCTCGCGATGGTCGAGGTGCTCCCCACCGCCGACGAGGCGCGGGTCGTCGGCCATCTCGGGCCCGACCCGCTGTCGGCCGAATGGGATGCCGCCGAAGCCGCACGCCGCGTCGCAGCCGACGACCGCGCGATCCACGTCGCGCTCCTCGACCAGCGCAACGTCGCCGGGTTCGGCAACGAGTACGCGAACGAGTTGCTGTTCGTGCGCGGCATCCGTCCCACTGCCCTCGCCGCAGATGTCGACACCGTCGGGCTGATCGAGACCGGCGCGCGCATGATTCAGGCGAACCGCGACCGGCAGGGGCGCACCTTCACCGGTGACGCCCGACCCGGGCAGCAGACATGGGTCTACCGCCGCGAAGGCAAGCCGTGTCGCCGGTGCGGCGCACTCATCCGGAAGGACGATCTCGGCGCCCGCGCGACGAGCGAACGGATCATCTTCTGGTGTCCCGTCTGCCAACCGTGACGAACGCTCAGTCCCGCGGCATCCCCTCGATGCGATAGGCGCGCTCGATGCCGACGGTCGCGCGGCCCCACTCGCTCGCGGCGGTGCGCGCCTGGTGCGCTCGGAACGAGTCCGCATCGACGAAGATCTCCTCCACCGACCAGATGCGGCCGCCACCGATGGGTGTGACCTCGAAGAGCAGACAGCCGGGTTCGGCGCGGGTCGCCGCGATGTGGCCGTCGAGGTGCGCGCGGATCGCCGCGGCCTCGTCGTCGTTCCGACAGATCATGCGGCCGCTGAGGCGGACTCCTCCGATGTCGATCATCAGTGACCGATGTACCGACCGGGTCGGTGATTGAGGGCGAGAACGAGGTTGAGGATCACGGCTCCTGCGGCGCTCATGACGACGTTCGGCCACGGCACGACCAGCAGTGCGCAGAGCACGATGACGACGTCGAAGGCCATCTGGGTCCAGCCCGCGCGGAACCCGGTCGCATCCTGGATCACCAGGGCGATGATGTTGATCCCGCCGAGGCTCGCACGGTGCCGGAAGAGGATCAGCAGACCGATGCCCGCCAACAGGTTGCCGGCCAGGGTGCCGAAGATGGGCTCGAGTCGGTCGATGACGAGCAACTGCTCGATCACGATCGAGAAGCCCGAGACGAGGACGATGCACGCGAGCGTCCGCAGGGTGAAGTTCCACCCTTTCTTCCAGACCGCCAGAATCCCGAACGGCGCGTTCACGACGAGGAAGAGCACCCAGAACGGCCACCCGACCGCGTGGCCGAGCAAAAGCGACAGTCCCGCGGTGCCGCCGGTGACGGCAACGCTGGTGTCGAGCAGGAACAGGCCCAGCGACACCGTGAAGGTACCGGTCACCAGGCCGGTGACATCGTCGAGCAGCGAATGCGGCGCTGCGGGCTGTTCGTCGGTCACCGAACCATCTTCGTCGATGTTCGGCACCGGTCGGCGGGAATGCCATCCATTGAGGGGAATGGATCCGAATACCAGGCGTTGTAGTCATCGAGGAGGTTCCGTGGGTAAGAACTACATCGACATCGAGAACGACCGAGGCGAGACGCTGCGCTACCGCAAGCACGCAAACGGGCGAGGCTTGATCGCGAACGGCGCCAAGGTGCACCCGAGCGCGCTGGTCGAGGCGGGCGCCTACATCGAACCCGGCGTCCAGATCGGCCCCGGCGCGCGCATCGGGCGCGGCGTGTGGATCGAACCGGACGCGGTCATCGCCATGAACGCCGAGATCGCGCCGCACGCGCACATCGGCCCCGGCGCCGCGATCGGCGCAGGCGCCAAGATCGGCGTCCGCACCTTCATCGGCGCGGGTGCCCGTGTCGCAGCGGAGTCGCTCATCGGCGACGACGTGAACGTCGGCGACGGCGAATCCATCGCGACCGACCGCCGCGGCCTGCGCCTCGCGGCCTGACCGTCCGCACCCCTCGCTAGCATCGGGGCGTGCGCACGAGACGGCTCCTGTTCGGCGCGGCCGGCGCGCTGCTGATCGCGCTCCTCTGGATCGGCGCGGTCGCAGCGAACGCGCCGCGCGATGCTCCCGCTGACCGGGCGGCATTCACCGTGACGTACGTCTTCGACGGCGACACCATCGAGGCCGAACCAGCGGATGCCGCGGCGCGAGCCCTCGCCGGCACGGAAGATCCGGTCCGCATCCGCCTCATCGGCATCGACACCCCCGAGGGCACACCCGAACCCGAGTGCGGAGCAGATGCCGCACGCGAGCGCCTGGTGGAGTTGCTCCCGGAGGGGAGCCGCGTGAGCGCGGCATCCGATCGGGAACCTCGCGACCGATACGACCGTCTGTTGCTCTACCTGTGGGACGCCGACGGCGCGTTCGTGAACGCGACGCTCGTCGCCGAGGGGCACGCCGAAGCGCTCCGCGTCGAGCCGAACGTCGCGCACGCCGGCGAGTTCGACCGACTCGAGGCCGAAGCCCGTGCCGCGGGCGTCGGGCAATGGGGCGCGTGCTGACGCGGCCCTAGGCTGGTGGAATGGCAGCTGGTGGCATGGCAGCGGGCGGCAAGGCACAGCGGGGCGGCAAGCCGCGCCCCGCGAAGGGCGGCGCCGCGCGAAAGCCCGCGAGCAAGCCCGCGCCGAAGCGCCCGGCGAAGCCCGCGCCTGCACCGGAGCCCGCGCTGACAGGCACGTTCCGGCTCGGCGCGATCCCCGGAGCGACGCCCGGCAAGTGGATCGACACGTGGAAGCAGCGGATGCCGCTCGCCCCGCTCGATCTCGTCCCCCTCGAGATGGCGACCCAGCGCGATGCGCTTGTCGCAGGCGAGGTGGATGCCGCGATCGTGCGGTTGCCGCTCGACCGCGACGGCCTGCACGCGATCCCCCTCTACGAAGAGGTGACCGTGGTCATCTGCTCCGTCGACTCGCACCTCACCGCCGCTGACGAGTTGACCGACGCCGACCTTGCCGGCGAAGTGCGCATCGTCCCGCTCGACGACGTCCTCGACCTCGAGATCGCCGGCACCGAGGCGCCCCGCTTCGCGGCGCCCGCGACGACCGCCGACGCGGTCGCGACCGTGGCATCCGGTGTCGGCATCGTCGTCGTCCCGATGTCGCTCGCGCGCCTGCACCACCGCAAGGACGTCGAGTACCGCCCGCTGGTCGGGGCACCGGCATCCGCCGTGGCGCTGGCCTGGCCGGTCGACGGACAGACGCCGCTCGTCGACGCGTTCATCGGCATTGTCCGAGGTCGCACCGCGAACTCCTCACGCGCCTGACGCGGGGCGTCACACGGACTCGGCCGCGGTGCGTGCCCCGACCTAGAATCTCGGCATGGCTCCGCTCGTCTACCTCTGCGTGCGCCCGCAGATCGACGCAGCGGACGGCGAGTACGCGTCGTTCCTCGCGGCCATGCAGCTCGACGAGACCGGACTCGAGCGCTGGAACCTCGTCGACGACGACCTCCCCGCCGATGCGTTCACCCGCTGGCGCGGTTTCGTCGTCGGCGGCAGCCCGTTCAACACCACCGAAGCGGATGCCGCGAAGCCCGACGCGCAGCACCGCATCGAGCGCGGGCTCGGCGAGGTCGCGCGTGCCGCCGCCGCGGGCGAGACGACCGCGCTGTTCACCTGCTTCGGCATCGGCGTCGCGACCCGCACGCTCGGCGGCGAGGTGACGCGCGATTTCCCGGAGGACACCGGGCCCACCGGCATCCGTCTGACCGATGCCGGCCGCACCGACCGTCTCTTCGGCGCGCTCACCGAGGGGTTCACGGCGCTCACCGCGCACAAGGAGGGCACCGCTCACCTGCCCGACGGTGCGGTGCTGCTCGCGACGAACGACGACTGCCCGGTGCAGGCCTACCGCGTGGGTGACCGCCTGTACGCGACCCAGTTCCACCCCGAGCCGACCGGCGCGGCATTCACCGAGCGGATGACGATCTACCGTAACCACGGCTACTTCGAGGCGAGCGAGTACGACGCGGTCGCCGCCCGCGTGCTCGCGGCCGACCTCGATGAACCGCAGCGGCTGCTGCACACCTTCGCGCAGCGCTTCTGAAAGGTCAGCGGCGGGGCAGCTCGCCGCGTCGCCCGGTCGCCCACAGCGCGAGGGGGACTGCGACGACGATCGCGGCGGCGATCCACGCGGTGATCGCGACCGGCGTCGACTCGGGCTCGCCGCTGAAGCGGCCGACGCCGATCCAGATCAGGCCCCACGCTGACGCGAGCGCCGGGGCGAGTCGGCCGCGGGTGCCGATCGCCGTCGCGGCGGCGATGAGCACGACCGCGACCAGCACGGCGATGCCCCACACATCGGCGACGACCGACCACGACTCCGGCGCGACCTCGGCGGTGAGCCATGCCGTGATGTTCGCGACGGTCGCGAGCGTCACCCAGCCGAGATGCAGGCCGACCGTCACGTCGGTGAAGATCGACTCCGTGGCAGTACGGGGCGGATGCCGCACCAGCAGGCGCATGGTCGCGCCGAGCGCCACGAGGAGCAGCACGATCGTCAGCACTGTGAGCGGCAGCGTCGTGAACTGCGCCGCGAGCAGCCACGCACCATTGAGCACCGCTGTCACGGCGATCGGGTAGCCGATCCGGCGCTGGCGGTCGCTCGCACGCTGCGCGGGCAACGCCTGCCACACGGTGTACGCGAGCATGAAGAGGTAGATGAGGCTCCAGATCGAGAACGCCCGACTGGCGGGCGCGAGGATCGTGGCATCCGCAGCGAGGGCGCCGTTCTGCAGGTCCTGCACCGGGGTGCCACCGAACACGCCAGCGCCGAACATCGCGGCGATCACCATGAAGACGACCGCCGAGATCACAAGGCTCTGGCGAAGGATGTCGGATCGGGCCGCGCTCATGGCCCCACCACCGCGGCGGACTCGGGGGCGAGCACCAGTGAGGTGCCGTCGACGGTCGGCTCGGTCGTCGCGATCCAGACGTCGCCGCCGGGCACCGTCCACGGCTCGGCCGACAGGTTGACGAACACGCGGGCGTCACCGCGGTGCAGCACGTACCTCCGACCCGGACCGTCGACGACCTCGGCGTCGCGACCGCCGGGGCCGGGATCGGTCAGCTCGGGCCGCTCGCGGCGCAGTTGCGCGAGTCGCCGGTAGAGATCGAGCAGCGTCGCGTGGTCGCCGGCCGTCGGCTCCGACCAGTCGAGCTTCGAGCGCAGGAACGTCTCGGGGTCGTTCGGGTGCGGCACGATCGACTCGTCCCAGCCCATCTTCACGAACTCTGCCTTGCGACCTTTCGCGGTCGCCTCGGCGAGCTCGGGCTCGGGGTGCGACGTGAAGAACTGCCACGGCGTGCTCGCACCCCACTCCTCCCCCATGAACAGCATCGGCGTGCCCGGCGCGGTCAGCGTCAGCACCGCGGCGATCGCGAGCCGCTCCGGCGACAGCGTCGCGGTGAGCCGGTCGCCGGCGGCGCGGTTGCCGATTTGATCGTGATCCTGCGCGTAGGTCACGAGGCGCCATGATGCCGCGGCATCCGGTACCGGCTTGCCGTGGTCCCGCTCGCGGAACGACGAGTAGGTGCCGTCGTGGAAGAAGCCGTGCGTCCAGACCTTCGGTAGCGCCTGCGGGTCGGCGAAGTCCTCGTAGTAGCCGACCGTCTCGTCCGTGAGTGCCACGTGGACCGCGTGGTGCCAGTCATCGGACCACTGCGCGGCGAGGCCGTACCCGCCTGCTTCACGCGGCAGGAACATGACCGGGTCGTTCATGTCGCTCTCGGCGATGAGCGTCAGCGGCCGGCCGACGTGCGCGCTGAGCGCGTCGGCGCGTTCGGCGAGCTCCTGCAGGATGTGCGTCGGGTGCGACCCCGACTCGTGCAACGCGTGCACGGCGTCGAGCCGCAGCCCGTCGACGTGGTGGTCACGCAACCACATGAGCGCGTTCTCGACGATGTAGTCGCGCACCGGCTGCTCGTCGAGGTTGAGGCTGTCACCCCACGTGTTCCGCGACCCGGTCCGCAGGTACGGACCGAACTCGGGCAGGTAGTTGCCGCTCGGGCCGAGGTGGTTGTAGACGACGTCCTGAATGACGGCGAGGCCCGCCGCGTGCGCGGCATCCACGAAGCGCTGATACGCCTCGGGACCGCCGTAGGCCTCGTGGACGGTGTACCAGAGCACGCCGTCGTAGCCCCAGTTGTGGGTGCCGTTGAAGCCGTTGACCGGCAGCAGCTCGATGTGGGTGACGCCGACGTCGAGCAGGTGTGGGAACTTCGCGATCGCGGCATCCAAGGTGCCCTCGGGGGTGAACGTGCCGACGTGGAGCTCGTAGATGAGGCCGCCGGCGAGCTGGCGCCCGGTCCACTCGTCGTCGGTCCAGGCGAAGGATGCCGGGTCGTACCAGGCCGACGCCTCGTGCACGCCGCGCGGTTGGCGTCGCGAGCGCGGGTCGGGTCGCAGGTCGTCGCTGTCGCCGAGGACGAAGCCGTACTCGTCACCGTCCGCGAGCTCGAGGTCGGATCGCCACCAGCCGTCCGTCGCCGTCAGTTCGACGTCGTCGTGGCCGGGGCGGCGCAGCCGCACCCGCTCGACGTTCGGTGCCCAGACCTCGATCATGCTGCGTCTCCTCCGAGTGCATCGACCGGCGCGAGCAGCGCCACCGGGTAGTCGGCCAACAGTTCCGTCAGCGGCACCGCGTCACCGGTGAAGCGTCGCCCCGTGAGCAGGTCGACCGTCTCGCCGTGGTGACGCAGCAACGCCGTGTCGCCCCAGCCGCCGCGGGCTACGAGGCCCACGGGCAGGCGCGTCGCGACGGCGACGACCCCGCCCCGGTCGAACGCGACCGCGTGGTTGGCGGCTTCGCCCACGATCGTCATCGGCGTGTACCGCGTGAACAGCTCGGGACGGTCACGGCGCAGGCGCAGCGCGCGCAACGTGACGAGCAGCTTCGCGGCGCCGCTGTCGTCGATCGGCGGCACCCAGCCCCCGTCGATCCGCGTGAGGAGCGACCGGCGCTCGGCGAAGTCGACCGGCCGACGGTTGTCGGGGTCGACGAGCGAGTGGTCCCAGAGCTCGGTGCCCTGGTACACGTCCGGAACGCCGGGACCGGCGAGCTGCAGCAGCTTGAGCGCCAGCGAGTTCGACCGTCCCGCGGGGGCGATCTCGGCCACGAAGCGCTCGACGATGTCGCGGGCGTCGCCGAAGGCGGCATCCACCATCGCGTGCATCTGCGCCTCGAACGCCTCGTCGGGCGATGTCCACGACGTGCTGAGTCCGGCTTCGCGCGCAGCCTTCTCGGCGTACGCGTGCAGCCGCTCGGGGCTCGCCGGCCACGCACCGACGATCGCCTGCCACAGCAGGGTGTCGAGCGGGCCGTCGTCGGTCGAGGCGACCGCCCGCAGCTCGCGGAGCGTCTCGGCCCAACGCTCGGGCAGCTCCGAGAGCACCGCGAGCCGGGCGCGCACGTCTTCGCTGCGCTTCGTGTCGTGCGTCGACAGTGCGGTCATCGCCTGCGGCCATGCCGCCTGCCGATGAGCGGATGCCACGTGGAACGCGTCGACCCCTGCGGTCCAGTGCTGCGGGTCGCCGCCGACCTCGGTGAGCGAGGTGAGGCGGGTCCAGCGGTAGAACGTGGTGTCCTCCACGCCCTTCGCCATCACCGGACCGGTGAGCTGCATGAAGCGGCGGGTAAATTCGCCGGCCGGATCGCCCGTGAGACGGGCGGCGATCGTGCGGAAGACCGGCGCGAGGTCGGGGCGACGTTCGGACGCCTCGAGTACCGCCTCGTCGACGTGATCCACACCAGCCGGGAGGTACGCACGGTACACCGGGAACGCAGTGAGCAGCTCGGCGAGGGCCTCTTCCAACTCCACCTCCGGCGTGCCGTCGCGGTCGGCGACCGGAACGAGCGGCAGCAGTCGCAGCAGTTCGGCTCGGAGTCCGCCCCGCGCCCAGCTGCGCTTCGCCGTCTCGACGATGTCGTCGTAGTCCGGCTCCTCGCCGCCGCGCAGCTCGACGTCGAGCCGTGCGAGCGCATCTTCGCCGCGCTCGTCGTGCAGCACCCAGTCGAGCGCCGCCATCGCGTCGTACCCGGTCGTGCCGTCGGTCGCCCACCACGCGGGCAGCTCCTCGCCGTGTTCGAGGATCTTCTCGACGAGCACGTATGCGTCGCCCGAGGCATCCGCGAGCCGTTCGAGGTATCCGCCGGGATCGGCGAGGCCGTCCGGGTGGTCGATGCGCAGTCCGTCGATAAAGCCCTCGCGGATCCAGCGGAGGATCTCGACGTGCGAGGCGTCGAACACGGCCGGGTCTTCCACGCGGACGCCGGCGAGGGTCGTCACCGCGAAGAAGCGCCGGTAGTTGAGTTCCGCATCGCCGCGGCGCCAGTGCAGCAACTCGTAGTGCTGGCGCGCGAGCACGTCGGCGACGGAGCCGTCGCCCGTGCCGTCGGCGAGCGGGAGTTCGTGGTCGTAGTACCTCACGACACCGGCATCCGCGTCGATCGTGATCTCGCCGGCGGCGAGCACCTCGTCGAGCTCGGCGCCGAGGATCGGCAGTCGCACTCGGCCCCCGAGCGCCCAGTTGATGTCGAAGGCGGCAGCGTGCGGCGACGCCTGCCCCTGCCGAAGCACGTCCCACCACCATGGGTTCTCACGCGGCACGGCGACGCCCTGATGATTCGGGACGATGTCGACGAGGATGCCGAGCCCTTCGGCCCGCGCCGCGGCGACGAACCGGTCGAGGCCCGCTGCCCCGCCGCGCGCGGGGTCGACTCGCGTCGGGTCGACGACGTCGTAGCCGTGGTCCGACCCGCTCGTCGCCTGCAGCAGCGGCGACAGGTACGCCCAGTCGACGCCGAGGTCGCGCAGGTAGTCGACGAGCGCGGCAGCGTCGTCGAGGTCGAACGACGGACGGATCTGCAGCCGGTAAGTCGAGCGCGGGGCAGCCTTCGGTTCGGTCACGCGATCTCCCTCGATGGTCAGTGCGGCAGCTCAGCCGGCGGTGCCTGCGCGGGCGGGACGTCGATGGCTCCGGTGAGCGCCGCGAGCGAGGCGGCGACCGACGGGTCGGCCTCGACCACTTCCTCTTCGTGGTCGCGCAGCACGACGAGCGCCTTGCCGCCGACCGTCACGGTTCCGCCCGGGTCGATGACCGGCGCGTCCGCGGCGCGGCCCGCCGTGTCGACGATGAGCTCCCAGCGGGGGCTCGCGGTCGCCTTCGGGATCGTGAAGTCGACCGCGTCGTCGCCCGCGTTGAAGAACACGAAGAAGTGGCGGTCGTGTATCTCCTCGCCGCGGCGGTCGCGCTCGCGGATGCCGTCGCCGTTGAGGAACACGCCGACGGCGCGCCCGAAGCCCGAGTCCCAGTCCTCGGGCTGCATCTCCGAGCCGTCGGGCCGGATCCACGCGATGTCGGGGAGCGGCGAGCCCTCTTCGCGCCGCACCGGGCGACCGTCGAAGAAGCGCCGCCGCCGGAACGTCGGGTGGTCGCGACGCAGACGCGCGAGCACCGAGGTGAACTCGATGAGCGGCTGATCGATCGCCGACCAGTCGATCCAGGTGAGCTTGTTGTCCTGCGCGTAGCCGTTGTTGTTGCCGTGCTGTGTGCGGCCGAGTTCGTCGCCGTGCGAGATCATCGGCACACCCTGGCTGAGCAGCATCGTCGCGAGGAAGTTCCGCTGCTGGCGCGCCCGCACCCGGAGGATGTCGGGATCGTCGGTCGGGCCCTCCACGCCGTGGTTGTACGACCGGTTGTGCGACTCCCCGTCATTGCCGTCTTCGCCGTTGGCGTCGTTGTGCTTCTCGTTGTACGAGACGAGGTCGCGGAGCGTGAAGCCGTCGTGCGCGGTGACGAAGTTGATGGATGCCACCGGCCACCGTCCGTCCTGCTCGTAGAGATCGGCCGAGCCGGTGAGGCGGAGCGCGAACTCGCCGAGGGTCGACGGCTCACCGCGCCAGAAGTCGCGGACGGTGTCGCGGTACTTGCCGTTCCACTCCGTCCACTGGGGCGGGAAGTTGCCGACCTGGTAGCCGCCGGGGCCGATGTCCCACGGCTCGGCGATGAGCTTCACCTGGCTGACCACCGGATCCTGTTGCACGAGCTCGAAGAACGCCGACAGCCGGTCGACGTCGTAGAACTCACGGGCGAGCGTCGAGGCCAGGTCGAACCGGAAGCCGTCGACGTGCATCTCGAGCACCCAGTACCGCAGCGAGTCCATGATCAGCTGCAGCGTGTGCGGGTTGCCGACGTTCATGCTGTTGCCGGTGCCGGTGTAGTCGGTGTAGTACCGCTTGTCGTCGTCTTCGAGCCGGTAGTAGGCCGTGTTGTCGATGCCGCGCATCGAGAGCGTCGGGCCGAGGTGATTGCCCTCTGCGGTGTGGTTGTAGACCACGTCGAGGATGACCTCGATGCCGGCAGCGTGCAGGGCGCGCACCATCGCCTTGAACTCCTGCACCTGCTGGCCGACGCCGCCCGCGGACGAGTAGGTGTTCTGCGGTGCGAAGAATGCGATTGTGTTGTAGCCCCAGTAGTTCGAGAGGCCCTTGTCCTGCAGGGTCGAGTCGTTGACGAACTGGTGCACCGGCATGAGTTCGAGCGCGGTGACGCCGATCTTCTTGAGGTGGTCGATGACCACGGGGTGGGCGATCGCACTGTACGTGCCGCGGATGTCCTCGGGGATGTCGGGGTGCGTCATCGTGAGGCCCTTGACGTGGGCTTCGTAGATGACGGTCTCGGCGTACGGGGTCTTCGGCTGCCGGTCGCCCGCCCAGTCGAAGTACGGGTTGATGACGACGCCCTTCATCATCGCTGCGGCGGAGTCGTCGTCGTTCGTCGAGTCGGGGTCGCCGAAGGTGTAGCTGAACACCGACTGATCCCACTCGATCTGGCCGTCGACGGCCTTCGCGTACGGGTCGAGGAGGAGCTTGTTCGGGTTGAACCGCTGACCGTTCTCGGGGTCGTATGGACCGTGGACGCGGTAGCCGTAGCGCTGCCCCGGCTGGACCGAGGGGAGGAAGGCGTGCCAGACGAACGCGTCGACGTCGATCAGCTCGACGCGCGTCTCGGTGCCGTCGGCGTCGAAGAGGCACAGCTCGACGCGCTCGGCCCCTTCGCTGAACAGGGCGAAGTTCGTGCCGTTGCCGTCGAACGTTGCGCCCAGCGGATACGCGGATCCGGGCCATACCTGCATACGTGCTCCCCAGTTCGGTGAATAGCCACACTATCCAGGCCGCGTTTCCGGGCCGGGGCCCTTGACACGGCGTCCTCGCGCGGCAGGGGATCGGCTCAGCGCAACGACAGCAGATCGTCGAGGTAGTCCGCGAGCGGACGCGTCGCGCCCGCCGCGCTCCAGCGGACGTGCGGGACGCCCGCGACGAGGGACAGGATGCCGGAACGCTCACCACGGTCGACGGCCGCGGGGTCCAGCTCCTCCCACCCCAGATGGACGACCTCCCCTTCCGCGAAACCACCCCGGTGGGCTGCAGCCGCGCGGTCGGAGCGGGCACGCTGCGATTCGGCGGTGTACCCGCGTACCGCGTCGTGCCGTGCGCGCAGGATCTCCCCCGTCGCGAACACCCGGTCATCGCCGATGAGCAGCACGCCCACATGCCAGGCGTCGGTGACTGGCACGATGCGCGGGGCCCGACCCAGTCCGAGCAGGCGCCGGGATGCCGCCCAGTCGCCCAGTCGCTCCCGTGGCGATCCGACCAGCCGCTCGCGTGCAACGCTCAGGATCGCGTCGGTCGTGGCATCCGTCATCGTTCCATTGTCGACCCGTGTGAGCCGCAGCGTCATACGAGGATCGTCGCGCCCGCACCCTCGCCATCGTGCTGCGGGGGCTGCCCGCCGCGGATCTCACGGTGGAGCCGCTCCATCCGCGCATCCAGCTCGGCGGCGGTGTCCGCGGCATCCTTCAACCCCGCCAGAAGATCGGCCGGGACCTGCCGTTCGTACTTGTAGTAGATCTTGTGCTCGAGGCTCGCCCAGAAATCCATCGCGATCGTGCGGAACTGCACCTCGACCGGAACGTCCACTCGACCGGTCGAGAGGAACACCGGCACCTCGACGATGACGTGCAGACTCTTGTAGCCGTTCTCCTTCGGCACCGCGATGTAGTCCTTGACCTCGCGCACACGGATGTCGTCCTGCGCGGTGAGGAGGTCGAACAGCCGGTAGGCGTCGGTCACGAAGCTGCAGGTGATGCGGATGCCCGCGATGTCGGTGATGCCGGAGCGGATCGACTCGAAGTCGGGGTCGATGCCCTTGCGCTGGATCTTCTCGACGAGGCTGTCGGGAGTCTTCACCCGACTCGAGACGTGCTCGATCGGGTTGTAGTCGTGCATCTCGTGGAACTCTTCGCGGAGGATCGAGATCTTGGTCTCCACCTCCTGAAGCCCGAAGCGGTACTCCATGAGGAAACGCTGGAACTCGTCGCGCATCGCCCGGAGGGATGCCGCCGACACGGTGATCTGCTGCTCGTCGAGCGGGGTGGGCATGGCTCCGACGGTACGGGGGCGGCCTACGAGGGTGCTGTGAGCAGCGGTGGGGCGGTCGTGGCGCGCGGAACGAGCGCCGTGGGCAGGCGGAAGTGGGTCTGCTCCGGCGTGCCGCCGCCCATCAGTTCGAGGAGCAGAGTGACGGCCTCGGCGCCGAGACGCTGCATCGGCTGGCGCACCGTGGTGAGGGCCGGGGTCGCCTGCGACGCGTCGGGGACATCGTCGAAGCCGACCACGGAGAGGTCGCGAGGGACGGACAGCCCGTGTTCGTGCGCGACGCGGACGACGGTGAGGGCCGACACGTCGTTTGCGGCGAACACCGCAGTGGGGCGGTCGTGGCGACGCAGCAGCCGTGTCGCCGCTTCGCGGGAGATGTCTTGGTCGTAGCTCCCGACGCCCACCAGGGTGCTGTCGAACGGGATGCGGGCGTCGTCGAGGGCACGGCGATACCCGCCTTCGCGAAGCATCGACGACCGCAGGTCGGGACGGCCGGCGACGAACCCGATGCGGCGGTGGCCGAGCGAGATCAGGTAGGCGACCGCGTGCCGCGCTCCGGCGAAGCTATCGGACTCGACCGTCGGCAGATCGGCCGGCCCGGTGTGCGGGTCGATCGCGACGACCGGCACATCGGCGGACACGTTCACCACCGTGGGAGTGACCATGATGACCCCGTCCACGAGCGTGCCGCTCAGGCGGCTGAGCGAGCGGCGTTCCCACCCCTCGCTGGAGACCTGTCGCGACCCGCTGTAGGCGAGCAGATCGAGGCGCGAGTCGCGGAGGGCGGCGCCGACGCCTTTGAGGACCTCCGCCGAGAAGGGCTCGAAATCGGCCACGAGCACACCGACGACGCCTGTCTGTCGCGCGCGCATGCTGCTGGCGACGAGGCTGGACTCGTAGCCGAGCTCCTCGACGGCGGCCAGGACGCGCTGCACCGTCGCGGGCGCCACGCCGTATCGACCGTTGACCGCCTTGGAGACCGTCGCCACCGAGACGCCCGCCGCGGCGGCGACGTCGTGGATGGTCGCGCGCTGTCGCATGGCGTGAAGCGTAGCGCGATGGAAAACCTTTTCGAAAACGTTTGACGTCGGCGGCAACAATTCCGACACTGGGACCGACCCGACGCGCACTGTCGGGACCATCGCACGCTCAACGGAGGAGCCGTGCACTCAATGAGGAGATTGGTGATCACATGAGGACCAAACGGTTCGCAGCGGGGGCAGCCGCCTTCGCAGCCGCAGCACTCGTGCTGAGCGGGTGCGCCCCGGGCGGAGAGAGCACGGCCGGCGGCGACGTGGAGATGACGCTGTGGCAGAACTCGACGACCGGGCCCGGCCAGCAGTTCTGGAAGGACGCCATCGCAGCGTTCGAAGAGGAGAACGACGGCGTCACGATCAAGATGCAGTCCGTCCAGAACGAAGACATGGACGGCAAGCTCCAGACGGCGCTCAACGCGGGCGATCCGCCCGACATCTTCCTGCAGCGCGGCGGCGGCAAGATGACCGCGATGGTCAACGCCGGCCAGCTGATGGACCTCACGGACCTCATTTCGGATGACATCCGGGGCGAGATCTCCGAGGGTTCGTTCGCCGCAGAGACGTATCAGGACAAGGTGTGGGCGATGCCCCTGTCGGTTCTGCCCGGCGGCTTCTTCTACAGCCAGGACGCCTTCGACGCGGCGGGCATCACCGAGAACCCCGCCACGATCGACGACCTCAAGGACGCGGTCGGTGAACTGAAGGGCAGCGGCATCGCACCCATCGCCCTCGGCGCGAAGGACGCATGGCCGGCGGCGCACTGGTACTACTTCTTCGCCATCCGCGAGTGCAGCCCCGCGGTGATCGAGGAGACCGGCGACTCGAAGGACTTCAGCGACGAGTGCTGGACGCGTGCCGCGGACGACCTCATCGACTTCGCGGAGACGGAGCCCTTCAACGAGGGCTTCCTCACCACCGCCGCCCAGCAGGGAGCCGGCAGCTCGGCCGGCCTCATCGCCAACCGCAAAGCCGCGATGGAGCTCATGGGCGCCTGGAACCCCGGTGTGATCGCATCGCTGACCCCGGACGAGAAGCCGCTCCCGGACCTCGCCTGGTTCCCGTTCCCCGAGATCGACGGCGGTGACGGCGAGCCCGGCTCGATCATGGGTGGCGTCGACGGCTACTCCTGCGCCGCGCAGGCGCCGAAGGAGTGCGCCGACTTCCTCAACTTCATCGCGAGCTCCGAGCAGCAGAAGGCGTACTACCAGGCCTTCCAGTCGCCGCCGGTCAACTCCGTTGCACAGGAGGACGTCACCGAGCCCTACCTGCAGCAGATCCTCGAGGCGTACAACAACGCTCCATTCGTGTCGCAGTGGCTCGACACGGTCCTCGGCCAGAACGTGGGCAACGCGCTCAACGTCGCGGTCGTCGACCTGCTCGCAGGCAACAGCGACTCGGGCAAGTTCATCGAAGCCGTGACCGCGGCAGGCGCGCAAGGCTGAGTATGGACACCCGCGAGATGTCCGACACGGACGCATCCCATCTCGCGCAGCACGACGGGGGCGGCATCACGCCGCCCCCGTCCGTGCCGCGAGTACGCCGCAAGCCGCGCGGTCTCGGCTGGGCGGGGCGCCTCGAGGTGCTGCTGCTGGCCGGACCCGCCGTGGTGTTCTTCCTGGGCTTCGTCATCCTGCCGGTCGCCATGGCGGCCTACTACGGGTTCTTCCGCTGGTCCGGGTTCGGCCCGGCGACGGAATTCGTCGGTCTGCAGAACTACATCACGATCTTCAGCGACCCGAACTTCCAGAGCGCGCTCGCCCACAACGGCTTCATCGTCCTGATGTCGATCGTCCTGCAGGGACCGATCGCCATCCTCCTGGCGCTGCTGCTGAACCGAAAGATGCGTGGCCAGTCGGTCATCCGCGTCCTGATCTTCGTCCCCTACGTCATCGCCGAGGTCGTCGTCGGCACCGGGTTCAGCCTCCTGCTGTCGACCAACGGCGCCGCCAACGGGATGCTCGACAAGCTGGGCCTGGGCGGCCTCGCGCAGGACTGGCTCGCCGACCCGTCGATCGCTATCTGGACCCTCATGGCGATCCTGACGTGGAAGTACGTCGGGTTCGCCGTCATCCTCTTCCTCGCCGGGCTCCAGGGCATCCCCGAGGAGCTCTACGAGGCGGCCGCCATCGACGGCGCCTCCTACTGGCAGATCCAGCGCCGCATCGCGTTGCCGCTGCTCGCCCCGACCCTGCGGATCTGGGCGTTCCTGTCGATCATCGGCGCACTCCAGCTGTTCGACCTCGTCTACATCATCTGGGGGCAGTACGTCTCCTCCGTCGCCGGCACCAACACGATGGCGATCTACATGGTCGTGACCGGCCGCAATGCCGGCAACTTCGGCTACGGAAACGCCGTCGCCGTCGTGATCTTCGTGATCTCCCTCATCGTCGCGCTGATCTACCAGCGCTCCGTCCTCCGCCGCGACACCGCCGGTGCCATCACAGAGAGGGGCGTTCAGTGAGCGCCACCATGACCTTGACCACGGCCCCACCGGCAGGCGCCGCCCCGCGCCGCGCACCGCGGCAGAAGCTGCCGTGGGGCTCCCCCGCCGTCTACTTCGTCGCGCTCGTCGTCATCGCGCTCATGCTCGGACCGGTGATCTACATCATCATCGGCGGCTTCCGCTCGAACTCCGCGATCACTGTGGACCCGGCCGGGTTCCCCGACCCGTGGAACATCGACAACTACGTCGGCGTCATCACCAGCGGACAGTTCTGGGGCCAGGTCGGCAACTCGACGCTCGTCGCCCTCGCGACGACCGTCGGCGCCGTGGCGCTTGGACTGGCCGCCAGCTACGTCATCGCGCGGTACAGCTTCCGAGGCCGGGGCGTCCTCTACGCGCTCTTCGCCGCCGGCCTGATGTTCCCCATCACCGTCGCGATCACGCCGCTGTACATCGTGGTGCGCTCGCTCGGACTCATGAACACCCTTCCGGGTGTCATCCTGCCGCAGATCGCGTTCGCACTGCCGACGACGATCATCATTTTGGTGCCGTTCCTGCGCGCAATCCCCGACGAGATCCAGGAGGCCGCGTATCTCGACGGCTGCGGACGCCTGTCGTTCTTCTGGCGCATGGTGCTGCCGTTGGCCGTCCCGGGTGTCATCACGGTGGGCATCCTCGCCTTCATCGGCAGCTGGAACGCCTACCTCCTGCCGCTGTTCATCCTCAACAACGAGGCGCAGTTCACCCTCCCCCTGGGTGTGCAGGCGTTCTCCTCGCAATACTCCGTCGACACCGCTCGCGTGTTGGCGTTCACGTCGCTGTCCATGCTCCCCGCTCTGGTCTTCTTCAGCCTGTTCGAGCGGCGCATCGTCGGCGGTCTCACCGGCGCAGTGAAGGGCTGACATGACCGATTCCCTGACGCAGGGCTCCGCGCGCGTGCGCGACCTGCTCGCACAGATGACGCTCGACGAGAAGGCCGCGCAGCTCGTCGGCTACTGGGTCGACCAGGGCGGCGAGGTCGTCGCCCCACTCGCCGATGAGATGGTCACGACCACCCGTTACGCCGATGCCACCGCCCACGGGTTGGGGCACCTCACCCGCGTCTACGGCACCCGCGCGGTGGACCCCGTCGAGCGCGCCGGCTGGCTCTGGCAGGAGCAGCGTCGCCTCAAGGCGGAGACCCGTCTCGGCATCCCCGCAATCGTGCACGAGGAGTGCCTGACCGGACTCGCCGCGTGGAAGGCGGCGACTTTCCCCACCCCACTCGCATGGGGGGCGTCATTCGACCCCGAACTGGTCGCCGAGATGGCCGAGGCGATCGGCGCGTCCATGCGCGAGCTCGGTGTGCACCAGGGCCTCGCCCCCGTGCTCGACGTCATCCGCGATCCACGGTGGGGACGCGTCGACGAGTGCATCGGTGAGGACCCGTACCTCGTCGGCACCGTCGGCACGGCCTATGTCCGCGGCCTGCAGTCGAGCGGGGTGGATGCCACGCTGAAGCACTTCGTCGGGTATTCGGCGTCGCAGGCGGCGCGCAACCACGCGCCCATCCACGCCGGTCCGCGCGAGCTCGCCGACGTCTTCCTGCCGCCGTTCGAGATGGCGCTGCGTGACGGCGGAGCCCGCTCGGTCATGAACTCCTACGCCGAGATCGACGGCGAGCCAGTCGCCGCGAGCGGCCACTACCTCGGTGACGTCCTGCGGGGCTCGCTCGGGTTCGCCGGCCCCGTCGTCTCGGACTACTTCTCCGTCGCATTCCTGCAGTCCACCCACGGTGTCGCCGCAGATCTCGGCGAGGCGGCGGAGCTGGCGCTGCGCGCCGGCATCGACGTCGAGCTGCCCACGGGAGACGCCTACGCCGCGCCGCTGCTGCAGCGCGTCCGCGACGGCATCCTCGACGAGTCCGTTCTGGACCTCGCAGTGCTGCGCGTCCTGGAGCAGAAGGAGCGGCTCGGGTTGCTGGATGAGACCTTCGACACGGCGCCGACGGAGATCGACCTCGACGCGCCGCGCCACCGCGACCTCGCCCGGCGGCTCGCGGCGGAGTCGGTCGTGCTGCTGTCGAACGACGGGGTCCTGCCCGCTGCGCCCGTCCGCCGCATCGCGCTCATCGGGCCGAACGCCGACTCGTCGGACGCGCTCATGGGCTGCTATTCCTTCGTGAACCACGTGCTCGCCCATCACCCCGGCACGCCCGCGGGCATCGAGATCCCGACCCTGAAGGACGCGCTGCGCGCGGAGTACCCGGATGCCGCTGTCGAGACCGTCGCCGGCTGCGACGTCGAAGGCGATGACCCATCCGGCATCGCCGAGGCCGTCGCCGCTGCCCGGGGCGCTGAGCTGACCGTCGTCGTCGTCGGCGACCGCGCAGGCCTGTTCGGCCGAGGCACGGTCGGCGAGGGCAACGACGTCGACGACCTCGAGCTGCCCGGCGTGCAGCGACAGCTCGTCCAGGAGGTCATCGCAACGGGTACGCCTGTCGTTATGGTCGTCCTCTCCGGTCGCCCGTACGCCATCGGGTGGGCTCTCGACGGCGTGGAGCGCCCGGCCGCCGTGCTCCAGGCCTTCTTCCCCGGCGAAGAGGGCGCCGACGCCATCGCCGGCATCGTGTCCGGCCGGACCGTCCCCTCAGGCCGCCTCCCGGTATCCCTCCCGCGGTCCGCCGGCGCCCAGCCCTTCACCTACCTCCACCCGAAGCTGGGCGGTCGCAGCGACATCACGAGCGCCGACCCGACCCCGGTCCGTTCGTTCGGCTTCGGTCTCAGCTACACGACGTTCTCGCACGAAGACATCGAGGTGGCAGAGCAGTCCGCCACGACCGACGCTCTCACCGTGTCGGTCACGGTGCGCAACACCGGCCGCGTGGCCGGCGCCGACGTCGTGCAGCTCTACGGCCACGACGTGGTCGGCAGCACGACGCGGCCCGTCGCGCAGCTCCTCGCGTACCACCGCATCACGCTCGGCGCCGGCGAATCCGCGCGTGTGCGGTTCGAGGTCCCGGCATCCCGATTCGCCTACGCCGGGCGCGACGCCCGCCGCGCCGTCGAGCCGGGACGCGTCGACCTGTGGGTCGGGCCGTCCAGCGCGGACCGCGAGACGGTCGCGTCGGTGGAGTTCACCGGCCCCGTGCATGTCATCGATCGGGACGAGCCCCGCATCGCGACGGCCGACGTGGTGACGCTCGTGGGCGCGACGTCCGCATAGTCCTCGAGAACCACAAGGGCCCCCGCCGTTCGCACGGCGGGGGCCCTCCTGGCTTCTGGGGACCAGATCACCGCAGCGTGACCACGACCCACGACACGGGCGGCAGCACAGCCCTCATGACGCCGTCGGCGCTCCGGTCGAGGGGAAGGTCGCGGAGCGCGACGCGCTCCGGATCCTCGAGCGTGTTCCGCGCGTGCATGTCGTGGTCGGCGAGCACCTGTGCCGTCACCGTGGCCACGTCACCGAGCAGCGTGAGGTCGATCTCGAGCGTCACCTCTTCCTCGAGACTGCGGTTGACGGCGAACAGTGCCGTCGACCCCGTGGCGGGGTCGTGCGTGGCGACCGCATCGACGGTCGGCACGCTGCCGTACTGCGCCGTGTCGTACTCGGGCGAGTCGAGCCGGACGTCGAGTGCGCGGCCGCGCGCGAGACGGGCGGACTCCGCGAAGGGGAAGAACGTGGTCTGACGCCAGGCGGGACCGCCGGGCTCGGTCATGATCGGCGCGATCACATTCACGAGCTGGGCGAGGCTCGCCGCCTTGACCCGGTCGGCGTGACGCAGGAGGGAGATCAGCAGGTTGCCCACAACGACGGCATCCATCACCCGATAGCTGTCCTCCAGCAGGCGCGGTGCAACGGGCCACTGGTCGATCTCGGTGATCTTGTCGACCTCGGTGAACCGCGACTGATACCAGACGTTCCATTCGTCGAACGAGATGTTGATCTTCTTGTCGCTGCCGCGGGCCGCCCCCACGGCGTCGGCGGTCGCGACGACGCTCTCGATGAAGCGGTCCATGTCGGTCGCGGATGCCAGGAAGCTGCCGTCATCGCCGTCTTTCGGCTCGTAGTACGCGTGGCACGAGATGAAGTCGACGTCCTCGTACGTGCGCTCGAGGACGACACGCTCCCACTCGCCGAACGTGGGCATCTGCGCGCCCGAGCTGCCGCAGACCACGAGCTCGACGCCGGGGTCGACCTGTCGCATCGCCTTCGCCGTCTTCGATGCGATCTCGGCGTACTCGGCCGGTGTGCTCGCACCGAGCTGCCAGGGGCCGTCCATCTCGTTTCCGAGACACCACATCCGGATACCGTGCGGCTGGGGCGTGCCGTTCGCGGCGCGGCGGTCCGACCAGAACGAACCGCCGGGGACGTTCGCGTATTCGAGCACGTCGAGCGCCTCGAGCACGCCACGCGTCCCGAGGTTCACGGCGTACATGAGCTCGGTGTCGGTCTTGCGCGCCCAGCGAGCGAACTCATCGAGGCCGATCTCGTTCGTCTCGGTGGAGTGCCAGGCGAGGTCGAGGCGACGGGGACGCTTCTCTCGGGGACCGACACCGTCCTCCCAGCGGTAGCCCGAGACAAAGTTGCCGCCCGGGTACCGCACGGTGGTGACGCCGAGCTCGCGCACGAGGGCCATGACGTCGGTGCGGAAGCCGTCCTCGTCGGCGGAGGGATTCGAGGGCTCGTACAGCCCGTCGTACACGCAGCGTCCCAGGTGCTCCACGAAGGAGCCGAAGAGTCGGCGGTCCACCTCCCCTACGGACAGGCGAGGGTCGAGGGTCACGCGTGCAGTGGTCATTCCGGTCTTCCGTTCGGACGGGATCGGGGCTCCCGCAGGAACGGCAGGAACAGCTCGGTCGCCTCGACGGGGTGGTGCCCGTCCCACCCGCCGCGGACGACGAGCGCGTGCCGCCCGGTCAGCGGGCCTCCTCCGCGCGGCGCAGCGCGACGCGATCGTATTGCTCGCGCACGAGCGGGCGAGGGTCGGATGCGGCATCCCGATCCATCTCGACAGACCATTCCGGCCAGGCGCCGGCGAGGACGGCCGCGGCCTGCAGCGCGGCACCGCGGGCGACGTACTCGCCGGGGGCGGGGACGGCAACGGGGACGTCGAAGACCTGCGCGGCCGCGGCCGCGACGGCGGGATTGCGCGCGGCGCCGCCGACGAGGAGGACGCGCTCTGCGGTGACGCCGAGCGATCGGATCGCGTCGAGGCCGGTTGCGAGGCCGGCGAGCATGCCCTCGACGGCGGCGCGGGCCAGGTTCTCGCGGGTCGTGTTCTCCAGCGAGAGGCCCGACAGTGACGCGCGCGCCTGCGGCAGGTTCGGCGTCCGCTCGCCCTCGAACCACGGCACGAGGACGACGCCCCCGGCGCCGGGCTCGGCGGCGGCGGCCAGGTCGGTGAGGCCGTCGTGATCGACCCCCAGCAGACGCGCGGTCGCATCGAGGACCCGCGCCGCGTTGAGGGTCGCGACCAGCGGCAGGAAGCGACCCGACGCGTCCGCGAAGCCGGCGACCGTTCCGGTCGGGTCGACGGTGCGCGTCTCGCTGACGGCGAAGACGGTCCCCGACGTGCCGATCGAGACGACCACGTCGCCGGCGCGGGCGCCCACGCCGAGCGCCGCACCAGCGTTGTCGCCGGCGCCGGGCGCGACCCGGCGACCGTCGGGCTCGGACACGTGGCCGAGGGCCGGCAGCACCCGCGGCAGGATCACGTCATGACCGAGGGCGGCGACGAGCAGATCCCGGTCGTAGTCGCCGCTGGACGGATCCCAATACCCCGTCCCCGACGCGTCCGAGCGGTCGGTGATCAGCTCGGCGAGGTCAGGGCGGTCGGGCCCGAAGCCCCGCAGCCGCCATGTGAGCCAATCGTGCGGGAGCGCGACGGCCGCCACCCGCGCGGCATTGTCCGGTTCGGCATCCCGCAGCCAGCGCAGCTTCGTGATCGTGAAGGATGCCACGGGCACGAGCCCGCTGCGTTGCGCGAGCTGCTCGGCGCCGAGCTCGGTCGTGAGGTCGGATGCCGCGCCCGCCGAACGGGTGTCGTTCCACAGCAGCGCGTCGCGCACGACGCGGCCCGCGTTGTCGAGCGCGACCATGCCGTGCTGCTGGCCGCCGATCGACCAGGCGGCGACGTCCGCCATTCCGCCGGCGTCCGCGATCGCCGCCTGAAGCGCGATCCACCACGCCTCGGGATCGACAGACGTGCCGTCCGGGTGTGTGGCCCGCCCCGTCCGGAGAATGGCGCCCGTCGCGGCATCCGCGATCACGACCTTGCACGACTGCGTCGACGAATCGACGCCCATCACCAGGACCATCAGTTCACGCTCCGACGGGGCGGGGCGGGTCAGCGAGCGCCGAGCAGGTGCTCGGTCGCGAGCTGCTGCAGTCGGACGAACCCGCCGCCCTTGCCGCCGAAGTAGGCGGCCGGGTCGAAGTCCTCGTAAGCCGAACGGTCGGCGAGGAAGTCGTCGTAGCTCTCGCCCGGGTTCAGGGTCGGTGTCGACAGCTCGTCCACCTTGGCCGCGGCGAGCGCCTCCTGCACCTCGAGGTCGGCGCGGAACGCCGCCGCCCGCTCCTTGAGCAGCAGATAGGTGCGCATGTTCGCAGCCGCAGACTCCCAGACGCCGTTCTCGTCCTCGGTGCGGCTCGGCTTGTAATCGAAGTGGCGGGGGCCCTCGTACGCGGGGATGCCGCCGGGGCCGCCGTTCTCGAGCAGATCGACGAGCGCGAACGCATTGTGCAGGTCGCCGTGACCGAACACGAGGTCCTGGTCGTACTTGATGCCGCGCTGACCGTTGAGGTCGATGTGGAAGAGCTTGCCGTGGTAGAGCGCCTGCGCGATGCCGGCGGCGAAGTTCAGGCCCGCCATCTGTTCGTGGCCGACCTCAGGGTTGAGGCCGACGAGCTCGGGACGCTCGAGCGAGTCGATGAAGGCGATGGCGTGACCGAGCGTGGGCAGCAGGATGTCGCCGCGCGGCTCGTTCGGCTTCGGCTCGATGGCGAACTTGATGTCGTAACCCTTGTCGGTGACGTAATCGCCGAGCAGGTTCACGGCCTCACGGTAGCGCTCGAGCGCCTGCCGGATGTCCTTCGCGGAGTCGTACTCGGCGCCCTCGCGGCCACCCCACATCACGAACGTCTTGGCGCCCAGCTCGGCACCGAGGTCGAGCTGACGGAACACCTTGCGAAGGGCGTACCGGCGCACGTCGCGGTCGTTCGCGGTGAAACCGCCGTCCTTGAAGACGGGGGCGCTGAACAGGTTGGTCGTGACCATCGGCACGATGAGGCCGGTCGCTTCGAGCGCACCCTTGAGGCGGTCGATCTGCGTCTGACGTTCGGCGTCGGTGGACCCGAAGGCGAACAGGTCGTCGTCGTGGAAGGTCAGGCCGTACGCGCCGAGCTCGGCGAGCTTCTCGACCGCGTGCACGACGTCGAGAGCTGCGCGGGTCGGGCCACCGAACGGGTCGGCGCCGTTGTAACCGACGGTCCACAGACCGAAGCTGAACTTGTCGGCGGGGGTGGGGGTGGGCATGACGCTCCTTCGCGAGCCGGTAAATGTTGCTGATAACAACGTATCCCATCCCTGGCGGCGCGCCAACCCTCCATTCCTCCGGCACGAGGTGGCAAGATCGGGTCCGCCATCTCCCGTCGACGTGAGGAAGCCGATGTCCGATCACCCCCGCGTCACGCTCGCGATGATCGCCGCCGAAGCAGGCGTCTCGAAAGCCACCGTGTCGAAGGTCCTCAACGGCCGCACCGATGTCTCGGCAGGCACGCGATCGCGCCTCGAGAGGCTGCTGCAGACCCACGGCTACCGGCGCCGCCCCGCGGCATCCCCCTCCCGCACGATCGAAGTGGTCCTGTCCGATCTCGATGCGGGCTGGTCGCTCGAGGTCATCGGCGGGATCGAGCGCACCGCGCACAAGGCGGGTTTCTCCGTAATCCTCACCGTGAGCGGAGATCGTCATGCCCCCGCGGACGGATGGCTCGACGGCGCGCTGCTGCGCCGCCCGGCGGGCGTCGTGCTCATGTTCGCCGACCTTCCGCGGGAGCAGCGAGAGAAGCTGCGGGCACGGGGGATGCCATTCGTCATCGTCGCCCCGTCAGGCGATCCCTCGCCCGGGGTCCCCTCGGTAGGCTCAGCGAATCGCGACGGCGCGTTCGCGGCGACACGTCACCTCATCGAGCTGGGGCATCGTCGGATCGCCGCGATCACCGGTCCGCGCGACATGATGTGCTCCATCGCCCGTCTCGAGGGCTACCGGGAGGCGATGGCCGCCGCCCGTCTTCCCGTGGACCCGGAGTGGGTGCGTTTCGGCACCTTCCTCCCGGCAGGCGGCGAGGTGCACGCGCGCGAGCTCCTGGCGCGGCGGGACCGACCCACCGCCGTCTTCGCCGGCAGCGACCTGCAAGCGCTGGGGGTGATCGCCGCCGCCACCGCGACAGGGCTGGCCGTGCCGACGGATCTCTCCGTGGTGGGCTACGACGACATCGCGCTGTCGCGGTGGATGAGCCCGCAGCTCACCACCGTGCACCAGCCACTCGCTCGCATGGGGGCCGAGGCGACGCGCATCGTGCTCCATCTCGCAGAAGGCGGGGTCGCCGATTCCCGGCGCATCGAGCTGCCCGCGCGTCTGGTCGTCCGAGGCAGTTCGGCGCCCGCGGCCGCCTGACGCACCGGATCGCGCGAGCCGTCCGAAACTCGGGGCTCAGGTTTCGTAACGGTTCCGTCTCGGCAGGTCCTGCGGGCGGCGGACCTGCATATGTTTGCGACGCCGACAAATAACCCGCGCAAAGGAGCGCTCGTGAACCCCCGCCCCCGACGCCTGACCGTTTCCGCCGTCCTCGCGGCGGCAGCCCTCGTCGCCGCCCCCCTGGCCCCGGCCGCGGCGGCCGCCGAGCCACCCCCACCGATCGTGTCCGCCTCGTTCGACGACGGCACCCTCGGCGCCGGCCTCGCCCAGAGCGGCGGAGGCGCCGGGACACTCACGTTCGCCGACGGTGCGCTCGTCGTCAACGATCGGACAGCTGACTACGTCGGCATCCAGACCGCTCCCGGCGTCCTCGAGCCGGAGACGCAGTACACCGTCAGCGCGAAGGTCCGGCTCGCGCCGGGCACGCCGGCGACGTCCGCCCGCTGGGTCGGCTTTCCCGGCTACAGCTGGATTGGCAACAGCGCCGTGACGGCGGATGCCTGGACGACGATCGCGGGCACCTGGACCAGCCCTGCGGCAGCCGCCGACGAGACGAAGATCTACCTCGGCACGGGCGACATCGCCGGGACGAGCGGCTATACCTTTCTCGTGGACGACGTGCTGATCACCGGCCCCGCTGCCTCCGAACCCGGGCCCGATCCCGACGTCGTCCCCGGCGGCGCGGTGAATCCCACCACCACTCCCGTCACGACGGCTCTCGGCACCGGAGACGTCGCCGCGCTCACCTTCGACGACGGCCCGAACGGCGCGACGACCGCGGCCCTGCTCGACTATCTCGGCGAGAAGGACATCTCGGCCGTCTTCTGCGTCATCGGCCAGAACATCCAGGCCGAGGGAGGCGCCGCTCTGCTGAAGCGCATGGTCGCCGAGGGGCACACGCTCTGCAACCACACGACCGGATACGCCGACATGGGCTCCTGGTCTGCGGACCGCATCCGCGCCGATCTCATCGAGAACCTGCGCATCATCCGCGACGCGCTGGGCGACCCCACCGCAGCCGTGCCGTTCTTCCGCGCTCCCAACGGCAGCTGGGGCGCGACGCCCGGCGTCGCCGTCTCGCTCGGCATGCAGCCCCTCGCCGTCGTGAACACGATCTCGGACTGGGAGGAGACCGACGCGGACGTCCTCACCGCCAACCTGCGGACCGCGATGAAGTCGGGACAGGTCGTCCTCGTCCACGACGGCGGCGGCGACCGCGAGCCGTCGCTGCAGGCCGTCCGGACCGTCGTCGACGAGCGTCTCGCCGCCGAATGGCAGTTCACGCTCCCCACCGGGACCCCCGGTGCGGACGCCCCCACCGACCCGACCGACCCCACGGACCCGACCGAGCCCGGCACGCCGGCGCCCGGCACCGTCCTCGTGGACGACGACTTCGACGACGGCACCGTCGGCGCCTGGACCGCACGCGCGGGCTCGGGCGACTCGAACCCGAAGGTCTCGGCGGTGGCGGGCGGCGCCGCGGGCACGGCCTACGCGGCACAGGTCTCCGACCGCACGCACGAGGGCGACGGCATGCAGCTCGACGTCGTCGACACGCTGCTCCCCGGCCAGACCTACCGCTTCTCCGCTCAGGTGCGCTTCGCGCCGGGTGCCGACCGCGGACAGGGCCTCACCGTCTCGATGCGCACCGTCGACGGCGGGTCCGTGTCGTTCACGAACCTGCTGCAGGCCGACAGCGCCTCCGCCGGTGAATGGACCACCGTAAGCGGTGACATCACGATCCCCGGATACGACAGCGCGGCCGAGCTGTACGTCGAAGCGCGCTACAACTCCGGCAACACGTCGACCTTCCTCGTCGACCAGATCACGGTCGCGGTGCCCGAGGAGAACGACGTCGACCTCAGCCTCATCCCTCTGAAGGACACCGTCGACTTCCCGGTGGGCGTCGCGATCGACGAGCGCGAGACGACCGGGGCGGCGGCTGACCTCCTGGAGCACCACTTCGACCAGATCAGCCCCGAGAACCACATGAAGGTGGAGGCCTGGTACGACGAGGATCGCCGCTTCACGCGGCACTCGCAGGCCACCGCGCTGCTCGACTACGCACAGCAGAACGACCTCCGGCTGTACGGGCACGTCCTGCTGTGGCACTCGCAGACTCCGGCCTGGTTCTTCCAGGATGTCGACGGGCGCGAGCTGACGGCATCCGCCGCCGACAAGGAGCTGCTGCGGGACCGTCTCGCGACGCACATCGATGATGTCGCCGCTTCCATCGCGGACGACTACGGACTGTTCGGCTCGCCGACGAACCCGCTTGTGGCGTGGGACGTCGTGAACGAGGTCATCTCCGACCAGGCGACCCCGGACGGCCTGCGCACGAGTCGCTGGCACGATGTGCTCGGCGAGGAGTACATCGGTCTGGCCTTCCGGATCGCCGACGAGGCGTTCAACGGTCGGTACGCCGCGCCCGGCGCGGACCGTCCGGTGAAGCTGTTCATCAACGACTACAACACCGAGCAGGACCGAAAGGGCACGCAGTACGCGGCGCTCGTGAACCGGCTGGTGGATGACGGCGTGCCGATCGACGGCGTGGGGCACCAGTTCCATGTCTCCGTGAACACGCCCGTCTCGGCACTCGCGGGTGCGCTCGACCGCTTCGCGGGCCTGGGCCTCGCGCAGGAGGTCACCGAACTCGACGTCACCGTCAACCCGGCGACCGAACCGAACATCATCCGGCAGGGCTATTACTACCGCGACGCGTTCCGGCTTTTCCGCAGTTACCACGCTGCGGCCCCCGCCGCCGAGAAGCTGTTCGCCATCACCGTCTGGGGCCTCACGGACACTCGGTCGTGGCGCGCAGAGCAGGCGCCCCTGCTGTTCACGGGCGACCTCGCGGCGAAGCCGGCGTACTACGGCGCCATCGATGACGGCGACGGCATCCCCGCCCTCGTCACGACGGCGGACGTGTTCGGCGGCGACGTCCCGCTCGACGACGACTTCACCGAGTCGATCGCGTGGCGGAACCTGCCCGAGAAGACGCTGATCGGCGCGGCCGGCGGCGGCTTCCAGACCCGCTGGAACGACGATCACCTCACGGTGTTGTTGCGGAGCGAGGTCGAGCCCGACCGCATCGACTTCACGTACGGCAATGAGGAGGTCCGCTACGGCGGGAACGGCACGCTCGAGGGACGCACGACCGAGATCGACGGGGAGTTCCTTTCGGTCATCCACCTGCCGCACACCGCACCGACGGTCGGTGCCACGGCCGCCTTCGATCTGCGGATCGTGGCCGGCGGCGACGTCGTCGGCTCGTGGAACGAGGCGGGCGCGACCGGCCGACTCACTTACCTGGAGCCGCTGTCGTTCCTGGAGATTCCCCAGGGCGGCGAGGTCGAGTTCGACGGCGAGGTGGATGCCGCGTGGGCGGACGCCGCGACCGCTCGCACCGCGACGCGCGTCGAGGGCAGCGCCGACGGCGCCCAGGCGGACGTGCGCACGATGTGGCGGGGCAACACGCTGTACGCCCTGTTCGAGGTGACGGACGCGGAGATCGACGGGTCCAACAGCGACCCGTGGAACCGCGACGGCGTGGAGCTCTTCCTCGATCTCGGCAACGCGAAGAACGGCCCCTACGGGCCGAACGACACGCAGATCCGCATCACAGCCGACAACGATGTCTCTTTCGGCACGGGTGATGCCGCGCTGCAGCAGGCGCGCCTGCTCGACAGCGCGACGGCCCGGTCGGCCGACGGCTACGTGGTGGAGGCGGCGGTCGCGCTCGTCGGGCAGTCCGGCGGTCAGAGCGACGTGCCGCTCGGTGGCGAAGACACGTTCCACGGCATCGACTTCCAGGTCAACGACGGACGCGGCGGCTCCCGCTTCGCCGTGCACACCTGGGCGGAGCCGACCGGAACGGGCTACCAGACCACGGCCCGCTGGGGCGTCGCGCACCTCGTGACGGCGTCCGATGAGCCCGGCGAACCCGGCGAACCCGGCGAACCTGGCGAGCCCGGCGAACCTGGCGAGCCCGGTGAGCCGAGCGAACCCGGTCAGCCGGAGGAACCAGGGGTCGACGAGGAGTGGGCGCAGATCGACGTCGGCTCGGGTCGGGTCTCCCGCGGCGACGAGCTCGAGGTCCGCGTGAGCGGCCTGGAGCCCGGGCAGCGGATCGGCGCGACCCTGTTCAGCGACCCGATCGTCGTTCGCGGCATCCCCGCCGCAGACGAGGACGGCGAGATCGCCTTCACGGTGGCCATTCCGGCTGACTTCGAGCTCGGCGCGCACACGCTCGTCGTGACCTCCGCGGGGCTGGCGGACATCAGCGTTCCGATCACGGTGGTGGCGGGGCGGGCGCTCGGCGCCACCGGCAGTCAGCTGCCCTGGGGTGTCGCGCTGCTGGGCGCGCTTCTCGTGGCGTCGGGCGGTCTGCTGGCGGTGGTCCGTAAGCGCCGCGTCGCCTGACCGCGGATCGTCGCGGAGGGGGTCCCGGACGCCGGGGCTCCCTCCGCGATTTTGCCGCGGAGGGCAACAAACCGCGGTGCGGGCGGAGCGCTTGGCTATGGTGATCACGTGAGCGAGCAGGGTCGAACGATCGAGTCCGTGCGGCGAGCGAACCTGGGCGGCATCCTCGGCATCGTGCACCGCGAGGGTCCTCAGTCGCGTGCTGCGCTGACCGAAGCGACCGGCCTCAACCGGTCGACGATCGCCGACCTGGTGGGCACGCTCGTGACCTTCGGCCTCGTCGAGGAGCGCGCGCCGGATCCGTCGCACCGCGTCGGCCGCCCCTCCCCCATGGTCGCCGTGCATCCGCGGGTCGTCGCGATCGCGGTGAACCCCGAAGTGGACGCCCTCGAGATCGCCGCCGTCGGCCTCGACCGCGAGATCCGCGCTGTCGTCGTCCTGCCGCAGGACGCCGTGCTGAGCCCGGATGACACCGCTCGCCTCGTCGCCGAGCAGGTCGACACCTGGCGTGCGGGCGAACTGGCCGACGCCCGCATCCTCGGCATCGGACTCGCCGTGCCGGGCCTGGTCCGCAGCGACGACGGACTCGTCCGCGACGCTCCGCACCTCGGCTGGGTTGACACGCCGCTCCGCGACATCGTCGCCGAGGCGACCGGGCTCCCTGTCGTCGTCGGCAATGACGCGACCCTCGGCACGTTCGCCGAGCACCTGTTCGGCGCCGCGCGCGGCATCGACCAGGTCGTCTACCTCAACGGCGGCGCGAGCGGTATCGGCGGCGGCATCATCGTGAACGGGATGCCGGTGCTCGGCGCCGGCGGCTACGCCGGCGAGTTCGGCCAGAACCGTCCCGGCATCGCCACCCTCACCGATCGGCGTGCCCGCGACGGCGTCCTCGAGGACGAGGTGAGCCGCGCCCGACTCCTCGCCGTCGTCGGGCTCACCCGTGCGGACGACCGAGAACTGGCATCCGCTCTGACATCAGCGGCGGACACACCGTCGGTCGCCGGCGAGATCGATCGGCAACGGCGGATCATCGCGACCGCGCTGTCGAACGCGGTGAACGTGCTCAACCCGTCCGCCATCGTGCTGGGCGGATTCCTGTCGGTGCTCGCCGAGCTCGACAACGACGCGCTGGTTCAGGCCGTGCGAGCTCAGGCGATGCCCGCGTGCGGCGAGGACCTGCGCATTCTCCCTGCGGCGCTCGCCGAGCACCGACTGCTCATCGGTGCCGCCGAGTCGGTCTTCGCCGAGGTGCTCGCGAACCCCGCGCCGGCCTGACGGAGTCTCGCTCGGATCAACGCGGGCCGGGGCGGACGGTGAGATCGCTGATCACCGCGTCACGCGGCAGGTCGAGGGCGGTGAGGGTGGCCGTGACGACGGATGCCGGGTCGATCCAGGCGCTCGCGTCGTAGGCGGCGCCTTCCTGCTCGTGCACCTTCGCCTGCATCGGGGTGGCGGTGCGGCCCGGGTAGATCGTCGTGACGCGCACGCCGTGCGGCGCCTCTTCGCCGCGAAGCGCGTCGGCGAGCGCCTTCAACCCGTGCTTGGATGCCGCGTACGCCGCCCACTCGGGATGCGCGGTGAGCCCGGCGCCGGAGTTCACGAACAGCACCTGTCCGCGCGCAGCACGGACGCGGGGCAGCAGGATCCGGGTGAGCTCGGCGGGCGCGACGAGGTTGACGGCGAGCTGCTCGTTCCACGAGGTGACCGGCAGGTCGGCGACGTGACCGAGGTCGACGATGCCGGCCGCGTGCACGAGGGCATCCACCTGCACCGGAAGATCCGCCGCGGCGACGGCGTCCGCGAGCGTCTCGGGGTGCGCGAGGTCGGCGACGATGGCCGTCGAACCGGGGAACGCCGCCGTGAAGTCCTCGGCGCGCGGTGCATCACGGGCCACCAGCACGAGGCGGTCGCCCCGCTCGTGGAGGCGCTGGGCGAGGAGCTGCCCGATGCCCGATCCGGCACCGGTGAGGACGATGGTGTGCGGCATCCGCCCATCCTCCCATTCCCGGGTGAACGGCAAGGGCTCAGCCGAGGAGCGCGCGCCTGGCCATCGCGCCGAGGACGTCGCCCACCCCGGCGACGCCGGGCGGCGCGGAATGCGGGGTGGAGTTCAACAGTCCGAAGACGCCGAGCAGCCGCACCTGCCGCTCCGCGTCGGAGAGCTCCGGTCGAAGCGCCGCGAGGAGCGCGTCCCACTCCTGGACGTACGCGCGCTGCAGGCGGCGCACCTGTCGCCCGGCGTCGCCCGGAAGGTTCGCGAGCTCGCGGTCCTGCACACGGATGACGTCTGCGTCACTCGTCGCGAAGTCGACGTGGAAGCCGATGAGCGCCTCGAGCGCGACCGCCGGATCGGATGCCGCGCCCACGAGCGCCCGACCACCCTCGAGCAGCCGCTCGCTGGCGTCGACGAGCAGCGCCGCCAGGAGCGCGTCCTTGCTCGCGAAGTGGCGGTACAGCGCCGGCCCCGTCATGCCGACGGCCTCACCGAGATCGGCCGTCGACACGGCGCCGAAGCCGCGCTCGGCGAACAGCCGTGCGGCCGCGGTCATCAGCTCCGCACGCCGGTTCGCCTTCTGGGTGGCGCGCCACGTGGTCGGCTCGTCAGCCACCGCTCCCCCAGTCGAGCGTCCGCCGCGCCTGCCGGAGCACCGGCTCATCGATCATCCGCCCCTGGAACCGGAACACCCCGGGCTGCGACGCAGCTTCGGCGAGCACGGCCTCGGCCCACGCGACGTCCGCGGGGTCGGGCGCGTACGCCTCGCGGATCACCGCGACCTGGGTCGGGTGGATGCACGCTGTCGCGGCGAACCCGGATGCCGCGGCATCCGTCGCCTCCTCGGCGAGCCCGGCCACGTCGGCGATGTCGAGGTGCACCGCGTCGATCGCGTCCTTCCCCGCCGCCGCGGCCGCGATGAGCACCCGCGACCGCGCGTACCGGGCGACGTCACGGTAGCGCCCGTCGCCGGACCGGCTGGACCGTCCGCCGATGCCCGCGACGAGGTCTTCGGCTCCCCACATGAGCGCGTCGACCGACGGATGCCGGGCAAGCGCGCCCGCCTGCTCGACGCCGAGCGGCGTCTCGCACAGCGCGATCACGCGGTACCCGTCGAGCGCGTCGAGGCTCGCCGGGCCCTCGGCCTTCGCGACCATCACACGGCGGAACGGCGTGGGGACGAGAGCGTCGAGGTCGAGGGCGAAGTCGGCGGTGCCGATCGGGTTCACCCGCACGATGACCCGCTCGGGATCGACGTCGGCTGCGGCGAGGTGTGCCCGCGCGGCCACTTTGTTGGCCGGCGCGACCGCGTCCTCCAGGTCGAGGATCACGGCGTCCGCCGCGGCGAGCGCCTTCGCGTACCGCTCCGGGCGGTCCGCCGGGCAGAACAGCAGCGCAGGACCGAGCATCACAGGTTCACCTCCGGGGACATCCGCATGAGCGTGGATCGGCGTGCGGTCGCGACGACGACACCGTCCTGATTGCGCATGGTGTGCGCGAACTCGACGATCCCCTGACCGGGCCTGGACGACGACGGCCGCTTCGAGGCGACGAGGGTCTCGGCCGACAGGGTGTCACCGTGGCGCACCGGTGCCGGGAACGTGACCTCCCCGAACCCGAGGTTCGCGACGATCGTGCCTTGCGTGAGCTGCGCGACCGAGAGCCCCACCAGAGTCGAGAGCGTGAACATGCTGTTCACGAGTCGCTCGCCGAACTCGGTGTCGGCCGACCACGCGGCATCCAGGTGCAGCGCCTGCGTGTTCATGGTGAGGGTCGTGAACAGCACGTTGTCGGCCTCGGTGACGGTGCGCCCGGGGCTGTGCACGTACACGGCACCCTCCTCGAGCTCATCGAAGTACAGCCCCCGCTGCACGATGCGGCGGTCGGTCATGTGCGCTTCTCCTCTTCGGTGGCGGATGCCGCGGCGATCACCGCGAGCGTTTGTCCGCGGGTGACGGCGTCGCCCACGGCGACTCGCAGCGAGACGGTGCCGGCGGCCTCGGCCCGCACCACGTGTTCCATCTTCATGGCCTCGACGACCGCGATCGGGTCACCGGGTGCGACGACATCACCCGCTGCGGCGTGGACGAGCACGACGATGCCGGGCATCGGCGACACCAGTTCGGGCGCAGCGGCCGCGGCGCCGGTCGACGAGCGATCGACGCGCACCCGCCGCACCTCGTGTGCGATCCCGTCGCGGACGAGCCAGACGCGGTCGGGCTCGACGGCCGCCGTCAGCACGACGGACGCCGCGCCGACGCGCACCGCGAACCGGCCATCGCCCTGCGCATCGACGCCTGCGACCTCGTCGTCCACACGCAGGTCATCGCCGGCACCGCGCACCTCGACGAGGCGCCGCTCGCCGCCGGCCTCGAGGTCGTACCGGCGGGGTGCGGCGGGTCCGAGCCGCCAGCCGTCGCGCCGGTGCCACGGGTCGGATCCACGAGGCACTGCAGCATCGAGGAGCAACGCGGCGTGCGCGAACACCTGCTCGTCGGCTCGACCCGCGACCAGGTCGTCGAGCTCGCGGGCGATGAGGCCGGTGTCGAGGTCGCCTCGGGCGACGGCAGGAAGCTCGAGCAGTGCACGCAGGAAGCCGACGTTCGTCTCGAAGCCGAGCACCGCGGTGTCGCCGAGCGCGGCGACGAGCCGGCGCCGCGCCTCGTCGCGCGTCGGCGCGGTCGCGATGAGCTTGGCGAGCATCGGGTCGTAGTCGACCGACACGTGGAGCCCGTCGGCGAGCGCCGAGTCGACGCGGATGCCGTCGCCGCTCGGATGCCGCACGTGCACGACATGCCCGCCCGTCGGGAGGAACCCTGCGGCCGGATCTTCGGCGTACACACGCGCCTCGATGCTGTGCCCCCGCAGGACGACGTCCTCCTGGGTGAATCCGAGCGGCTCGCCCGCCGCAATCCGCAGCTGCTCGGCGACGAGATCGACGCCGGTGACCTCTTCGGTGACCGGGTGCTCGACCTGCAGCCGCGTGTTCATCTCCATGAAGAAGAACTCGTCCGGCCGATCGGCCGCGACGATGAACTCCACCGTTCCGGCACCCCGGTAGTCGACGCTCCGCGCCGTCTCGCACGCCGCCTCGCCGATCCGAGCCCGCGTCGCCGGGTCGAGCAGCGGCGAGGGCGCCTCTTCGATCACCTTCTGGTGCCGACGCTGCAGCGAGCACTCCCGCTCCCCGAGGTGCACGACGGCGCCGTGCGCGTCGGCGAGGACCTGCACCTCGATGTGGCGCGGGCGTTGCAGGTAGCGCTCGAGGAAGAGCGTGTCATCGCCGAAGCTCGCCGCCGCCTCGCGGCGCGCCGCGGCCAGCGCGGCGGGCAGGTCCGCGGCATCCGTCACCACGTGCATCCCTTTGCCGCCGCCGCCCGCAGACGGCTTGATGAGCAGCGGATACCCCACCTCGGGCGCGGCGGCGATCAACTCGTCGTCGGTCAGCCCGCCACGCGCGACACCCGGTACGGTCGGCACACCGCGCGCCTCGACGGCGTGCTTCGCGGTGATCTTGTCGCCCATCGTGCGGATCGCGGCGGCGGACGGCCCGATGAAGACGATGCCCGCCGCCTCGCAGGCGGCCGCGAACGCGGTGTTCTCGGACAGGAACCCGTACCCGGGGTGGATCGCCTCGGCGCCGGTCGCCCGTGCCGCGCCGATGACGGCGTCGATATCGAGGTAACTCTGCGCCGCGGGAGCGGGGCCGAGTCGCACGGCCGTATCGGCGAGCGCGACGTGCCGGGCACCGGCATCCGCGTCGCTGTAGACGGCGACCGAGCGGATGCCGAGCGATCGGAGCGTGCCGATGATGCGGCACGCGATCTCGCCACGATTGGCGATGAGAACTGTCGTGAACATCCCAGCTCACATCCGGAAGACGCCGTAGCCCGGCGCGTCGAAGGGGGCACGGAGGCAGACGTCGAGGGCGAGGCCCAGCACGTCCCGGGTCTCGGCGGGGTCGAGGACGCCGTCGTCCCAGAGCCGCGCCGACGAGTAATACGGGCTCCCCTGGCGCTCATACTGGTCGCGGATGGGTGCCTGGAACGCCGCCTCGTCGTCGGCAGACCACTCGCCGCCGCCCGACTCGATCTGGTCGCGGCGGACGGTCGAGAGGACGGATGCCGCCTGCGGACCGCCCATCACCGAGACGCGTGCGCCCGGCCAGAGCCACAAGAACCGCGGCGAGTACGCGCGCCCGCACATCGAGTAGGTGCCGGCGCCGAACGAGCCGCCCACGACGACGGTGAGCTTCGGCACCCGCGCGCACGCGACGGCGTTCACCATCTTCGCGCCGTGCTTCGCGATGCCACCCGCCTCGTACTCGCGACCGACCATGAAGCCGGTGATGTTCTGCAGGAACAGGAGCGGGATGCCGCGCTGGTCGCAGAGCTCGATGAAGTGGGCGCCCTTGAGTGCCGACTCGCCGAACAGCACGCCGTTGTTCGCGATGACGCCGACCCGATGACCGTGGAGGCGCGCGAACCCGGTGATGAGGGTGTCGCCGTACTCGCGCTTGAACTCGGCGAACGAGCCGCCGTCGACGACACGCGCGATGACGTCACGGGCGTCGTAGGGCGTGGTGAGCTCGACCGGGACGACGTCGGCGAGGGTGGTCGGGTCGTGGTCGGGCGCACGGACGGGTTCGGGCGGCTCGGGCAACGGCGTCGGCTGGGGCAGGGTCGCGACGATCCGCCGGACGATCTCGAGCGCGTGCTCGTCGGACTCGGCGAGGTGGTCGACGACCCCAGAGACGCGGGTGTGAACCTCGCCGCCGCCGAGGTCCTCTGCCGAGACGACCTCCCCGGTCGCTGCCTTCACGAGCGGTGGACCGCCGAGGAAGATCGTGCCCTGGTTCCGGACGATGACGGTCTCGTCGCTCATCGCCGGTACGTACGCCCCGCCTGCGGTCGACGACCCGAGCACGGCGGCGATCTGCGGGATGCCGTCCCGCGACATCCGCGCCTGGTTGTAGAAGATGCGGCCGAAGTGATCGCGGTCGGGGAACACCTCGTCCTGCATCGGCAGGAACGCGCCGCCCGAATCGACGAGGTACACGCACGGGAGCCGGTTCTCGGCGGCGATCTCCTGCGCCCGCAGGTGCTTCTTCACGGTGATCGGCGCGTACGTGCCGCCCTTGACGGTCGCGTCGTTCGCGACAACCATCACGTGGCGCCCCTCGACGAGACCGATCCCCGCGACGACGCCGGCAGCAGGCCAGTCCTCGTCGTAGAGCCCCGTCCCCGCGAGCGCACCGACCTCGAGGAACGGGCTGCCGACGTCGAGCAGCGCGTCGATGCGGTCCCGCGGGAGCAGCTTGCCGCGGGCGATGTGACGCTCGCGCGCGCGTTCGGGGCCGCCGAGCGCGGCGACCCGGCGTCGTTCGTGCAGGTCGTCGACCAGATCGGTATAGGTGGGGGCTGTCATCGTCGACGGCACCTCCGTGGTGCGTGAGCTCGTGGCTCGTTCCGGTTATCAGTCGATAACTGAAAGCACGATAACATTGCGCCCGCGGCGCCGGTAGGGCCCGCCGTCAGCGCGTCAGAATCGCGTCGAGCTCTTCGAGGTCGGCGGTGATGCGCGCGGTCAGTGGGTGTCTTCTGCTTCGATCTCGGTGCGATCCGCCGACCACAGCGTGTGGAAGGTGCCGGGCTTGTCGGTGCGGCGGTAGGTGTGCGCACCGAAGAAGTCGCGCTGGCCTTGGATGAGGGCGGCGGGCAGCCGGTCGGCGCGGAGCCCGTCGTAGTACGCGAGCGACGACGAGAACGCGGGGGCCGGGATCCCGGATGCCGCGCTGATGCGGACGACCTCGCGCCACGCGTCCTGTGCGCGGCCGAGGGCTTCGACGAAGTACGGCGCGGTCAGCAGGACGGGGAGTTCTGCGTCGGCGTCGTAGGCGTCGGCGATGCGGTTGAGGAACTGGGCGCGGATGATGCACCCGCCGCGCCAGATCTTCGACACGGCGCCGAGGTCGATGTTCCACCCGTACTGCGCGGCACCGGCACGGATCTCATCGAACCCCTGCGAGTACGCGACGATCTTCGACGCGTACAGAGCGAGACGGACCTGTTCGATGAACGCGTCCGCGTCCGCAACCGTGAACGCTTCCGGGGACGGGCCGGGAAGGGACCCGGAAACGTCGCGCTGTTCCCGGTGGCTGGAGAGGGAGCGGGCGAAGGTGGCTTCTGCGATCCCGGAGACGGGGACGCCGAGGTCGAGGGCGGTCTGCACCGTCCACGCCCCCGTACCCTTCGCCCCGGCCTCATCCACGATCACGTCGACGAGCGGCTTGCCCGTCGTCGCGTCGACCTGGCGGAGCACCTCCGCGGTGATCTCGATCAGGTACGACTCGAGTTCGCCGCGGTTCCATTCCGCGAAGATGTCCGCGATCTCAGCCGGCGACTTGCCGGTGCCGCGGCGGATCAGGTCGTAGGCCTCGGCGATGAGCTGCATGTCGGCGTACTCGATGCCGTTGTGGACCATCTTCACGAAGTGACCGGCACCGTCGTGGCCGACGTGCGTGACGCAGGGTTCGCCTTCGGCGACCGCGGCGATGCCCTTCAGGATCGGGCCGAGCGTGACCCACGCGGCATCCGGCCCACCCGGCATCAGCGACGGACCCAGCAGGGCGCCTTCCTCACCGCCCGAGACACCCATCCCGACGAAGTTGAAGCCCGCATCCGAGACGGCGTTCTCACGGCGGATCGTGTCGGTGAACAACGCGTTGCCACCATCGATGATGATGTCACCCGACTCGAACACGGCCATGAGGGACTCGATGACCGCGTCGGTGGGCTTCCCGGCCTTGACCATGATGATCGCCGTCCGCGGGACCGTCAGCGACGCCGCGAACTCCTCGTAGGAGAACGCGGGAACGAACTCCGCCTCCGGATGCGCAGCGACGAGCTCATCGGTCTTCGAACGCGACCGGTTGAACACGGCAACCGTGTTCCCCTCACGAGACGCGAGATTCCGGGCCAGGTTCGACCCCATCACCGCAAGACCAACAACACCGATATTCGCTTCAGCGGACACGCACGACTCCTCGAGCTTCATTCAGGGGTGCCGCGAGAGGCGGCGGAAACAGGCGCCGCGCTCAGCGCGGAGCAGGGCCGGTCGAACCGCGGACGATCAGACCGGTGAGCAGTGGGGCGACGGGCGTCTGGGGCTGCGACTGATCCTGCAACGTCATGGCGACCGCCCGACGGCCGGCGGCCTCGAGGTCGGTCCGCACCGTCGTGAGCGCCGGGACGATCAGATCGCTGCCGAAGATGTCGTCGAAGCCGGTGATGCTCAGCTGCGAGGGCACCGCGATGCCCTCGGCGGCGAGCGCCTGCATGAGACCGATCGCCATGAGGTCGTTGTAGGCGATGACCGCGGTTGCGCGCAAGGCGAGCACGCGCCTCGCCGCATCACGGCCACCGTCGATGGTCGGCACATTCGGACCCGCTTCGACGATCGCGACGTCGGCGCGCTCGGCAGCGGCGAAGATCGCCTCCCACCGGCGACGACTGATCCACGACGTGGATGGCCCGGCGAGGTAGACGAGCGAGGTGTGCCCGAGCGCGACCAGATGGTCGATGACCTCGTTCACGCCGGTCTCGACGTCGGCGACGACGCTCGGCACCTCGTCGACCGCCTCGTTGATCAGCACGACGGGCTTGCGGCCGGCGATGTCGAGGAGCCGCTCCGGCGCGAGACGGGTCGTGGCAAGCACGAGGGCGTCGACGCTGGGCAGCAACCGCTCGATCACCTCGGACTCGTTCTCACCCGACTCCTGCGACTCCGCGATGACGAGGGTGTACCCGGCGTCCGCAGCTTCGTGCTCGGCGCCACGGACCACGTCGAAGACGACGGGGTTCGTGATGTCAGCGACGACGAGCCCGAGCATCCCCGTCTTGCCGGTCTGGAGGGCGCGGGCGGCGGGATTGATGCGGAAATCCAGCTCGGATGCCGCAGCCTGCACCCGTTCCGCGGTCGCCACGCTGATGCGGCCGGGTTTGCCGAGGGCACGTGACACGGTCGACGGATTGACGCCTGCCAGTTCGGCGATGTCGTAGATCGTCGCCGCGCCGCCACGGGCGCGGATCCGGGCACGGATCTCGTCGGCGCGATCCGATGCCGGCGCCGGAGTCACCGCCCCCTCGCTCATGGGATCCTTCCTGCCGCCTCCTCGACCAACTCTGCCACGGGACGTGAGAAGTCCAGGGCGAAGCCCGGCTCGTCGTCTTCGAGGTCCTCGAGCGTCTCGAGCTGGGACGTCAGCAACGCCGCGGGCATGAAATGGTCGAGTCGCTCTTTCGCACGTTGCGCGAGCAGCTCGACCGAGCCCGTGAGATGCACGAAGACTACGTCCGGCGCCGACGCCACGATGCGGTCGCGATATGCGCGTCGCAGCGCCGAGCAGGCGATCACCATCCCGCCGGGCTCCGACCCGAGGCGCGCCACCGTGAGGTCGAGCCACGGCCACCGGTCGTCGTCGTTCAGCGGAATGCCGGCCGACATCTTCTCGATGTTCGCGGCAGGGTGCAGGTCGTCGGCATCTGCAAACGCCACCCCGAGGCGGTCGGCGAGCGCACGGCCCACCGACGACTTCCCCGAAGCGGAGACGCCCATGACGACGACCCGTGGTGGGCGCGTGGGGTCACCAGTCATGCACGGTCCCGTCGAGGAGGTTGAGAGGAGTCAGTCTCACCCTACGGTCAACCGATTGCCGCGCGGTGTCAGAATGGCGGGATGCCGCGTTTCACCGATCCCGTGCTGGATGCCATGGCGACCCGCCGCTCCCTCGCCAAGGTCGGACCCGGTGCCCCCACCGACGATGAACTCCGCGACCTGCTCGCCGCGGTCACCCCGGTCGCCGATCACAAGGCGCTGCGGCCGTGGCGACTCCTCACCCTCCGCGGCGACGATCGTGCCCGACTCGGCGAAGCGCTCGACGCCGCGGCCGGCACGCACCGCGAGCCCGGCGAAGTGAACCCGAAGCCGTTCCGCGCCGACCTCCTCATCGCCGTCGTGGCGAGCCCGCGTGAGCACCCCGGCGCACCTGTGTGGGAGCAGCACGCAACGGCGGCCGGTGCCGGCCACTTGCTCGAGCTCGCGCTCTGGCGCGCCGGCTGGGGCGTCATGTGGCGCACCGGGCTGCAGGTGAATGCACCCGAGGTGCGCGCGCTGCACGGCCTCGCAGACCACGAGCTGCTCATGGGATGGCTCTACGTGGGCAGCATCGACGCCGACCTCCGCGCGCGCATCGAGGAGTCGCCGCGCCCGGTCCTCGACCCGACGCCGTTCCTCGGCGGGCTCCCGGCCTGACGGCCGCCCGGGCTCAGCCTCGGCGGTAGGTCGCGACGACCGGGCAGTCGAACGGGTCGCGTGCGGCGAGGCCGACGCGATTGAGGTACTCGACCACGATCGCGTACGACCGCGCGAGGCTCGTCTCGGTGTATGGCACGCCGAGCGTGCGGCACTGCTCGCGCACGATGTCCCGCGCACGCGACAGGTGCGGGCGGGGCATGTTCGGGAAGAGGTGGTGCTCGACCTGGTAGTTCAGCCCGCCCATCAGCCACGTCGCCCACCAGCCGCCGCGGATGTTGCGAGACGTGCGGACCTGCTTGCTGAAGAAGTCGAGCTTCGCGTCGGGCGCGATGATCGGCATGCCCTTGTGGTTCGGCGCGAACGCGGCGCCCATGTAGACGCCGAACACGGCGAGCTGCACCCCGACGAAGGCGAACGCCATCCCGAGCGGAAGGACGAGGAACACCGGCACCGCGATTGCGGCGAGTCGGACCAGGATGAGGCTGAGCTCGAGCCACCGCGCCTTGACGTCCTTCTCCGTCATCAGGTGCTTGATTCCGAGGTAGTGCAGGTTGATGCCTTCCAAGGTGAGGAGCGGGAAGAACGCCCACCCCTGGCGCTTCGTGATCCATCGTCGGAGGCCGCGTGCCGATGCGGCATCCGCGTTGAGGAATGAAATGGTGTCGATCTCGATGTCCGGGTCCTTGCCGACCCGGTTCGGGTTCGCGTGGTGACGCGTGTGCTTCCCGGTCCACCAGGCGTAACTGATGCCGACGACGCCGCTCGCCAGGGCCCGCGCGAGCCGGTCGTTCCCCGGCCCCGACGAGAGGATCTGCCGGTGCGCGGCCTCGTGCCCGAGGAAGGCGACCTGCGTGAAGATCACTCCGAGCGCAGCGGCGATCAAGAGCTGGAACCAGCTGTCCCCCAGGAGGATGAACCCAGCTACCGCGCCGCCGAACCCGAGCAACAGGACGAGCCCCACCAGAGTGTAGAACCAGGGCGTCCGACGGAGGAGCCCGGTCTCCTTCACGACACTCGAGACCTCGGAATAGGCGCGTGCCATCGGCGGGAACTCGGTGGTCCCGGCGTAGGTCTGTCGGACGGGGCCGAGCCTTGACTCGAGTGCGGTGGAAGCGATGAGGCACCTGCTCCGGATCGGGACCCGGAGACGACGACGCCCGGCGGATCGGAAAGCCAAAGGCGGGTGCCGTCAACTGTGCGCCACGTTACGCCGCTTCGCATGGCCACGACGGTATGCGTGGACGATGCAGATGACCTTGCCAGCCGGCGGTCAGGCGACGGGCTGTTCGGTGATCGCCGAGCTGAACGTGTGGCCGTTCACCTCGAGGTAGAGCTGGCGCTCGGTCACCGAGATCGTGACACTGTTCCGGCGCTCGATGACGGCGGATGCCGCCTCTACGAAGCCCCGGTCGAAGCTGTAGAGCGGGATCTCCGCGGCGCGGTGGATCGTCTTCCCCACCCACGTCGGCGCGAGCCGCGCGGGGTCGCGGTGCGTGTAGACGGCGACGCGGCCGGCGAGCTTGCTGCCGGTGTGCAGGCGCGCGGCATCCGGTGCCCCAACTTCGATCCAGGCGGTCATGCGCCCGGTGAGGTCGCGCACCACGACGGCGGGTTCGTCGGTCGCCGAGATGCCCTCGCTGAAGGCGATGCCCTCCTCGTATTCGAGCGCGTACGCGAGCACGCGCGTGAGGAGGTAGGCGGAGGTCTCGGACGGATGCTGCGCGATCCGCAGCGAGAGCTCGTCGTAGACGCCGCGGTCGACGTCGGCGAGCTGCACCGTGAAGGTGTGCATCACCGCGCCGATCGCCATCCCTCGAGCTTACGGCGCGGGCGGGACCGAATCGGCCGGGCGATACCATTGCGCCGCAAAGGAGGCTGAACGAAGTGCAGACGATCGAACGGGTCTCGCCCGTCCCCTACTACGAGCAGTTGTTCGGCATCTTGCGCGACCGCATCCTCAGCGGCGAGATCTCGCCCGAGGAGCGCCTTCCCAGCGAGCTCGAGCTGTGCCGCGAGTTCGGCCTGTCGCGCGCGACGGTCCGCCAGACGCTTTCGAAGCTCGAGAGCGAAGGCTTCGCACGCCGCGTCGCCCGACGTGGCGTCTTCGCCTCCTCCCCCGATGAACCGACCGGGTGGACCGTCGAGGAGGGCTTCCTCGAGTCACAGATCCGCCACGGCCGCACCGGCATCGTCACGACGGTCGTCGACGCCTCCTCGGTGGTCCCGCCGCAGCACGCTGCCGAAGCGCTGCGCATCGCGGAGGGTGGAGAGGTCTTCGCGATCGAGCGCGTCCGCTCGCTCGACGGCCGCGTCGCGATGTTCAGCACGAGCTGGTTCCCCAGCGCGGTGGCCACCTCGATCGCGACGCCCGAAGTGCTCGACGGCACCGGCTCGGTGAACGCCGCCCTCCGCGGCGCGGGGTACATCACGAGCGGCGCCCACCGGATCATGCGCGCGCTCCGCGCCCCCGAGGCGACCGCCGCGCACCTGCAGATCGGACCGGACCAGCCCGTGCTCCGGGTGCGATCGCTCTCGTGGGATGCCGCGGATCTGCGCTTCGACTACACAGAGACGTGGGTCCTCACCGACGTCACCCCGCTCGAGGTGACCGTCTCAGCGACCCGATGAGCGTAGGCACGGCGCGACTTGAACCTCAAGATTTCCGGTCGGACGAGGGCATCTCGACCACCCGGCCACATAATGGTCGTCGGGGGCGCGTGCCCCCGACGACCGAGACGGGGTGATCGCGAGATGCCGTTCCACAGCAAAGAGATGCTGGAGAGCTGGCTCGACGAGTTCGCCGACCTCGGCTACTCGATCAGCTCGCGAGTGAAGGTGGTCCCCCAGGACGGGACCGACGGTGCCGACACCGGCCTCATCGCCATGAACCTGCTCGATGCGCTCACGCTCACCTACATCCAGCCGGAACCGCTCGGGTCCGTGCACTGGGGCATCACCTTCGAGGCGCGCGAGTACGACATCAAGATGAGCGCGGGTCGCGCCCTCGAGCTTTCCGCGGAGCTCGCGATGGTCTCCGCACTGTGCACGTTCCTGCAGACCAAGTCGCAGGCGATGGTGGATGCCGCCGACCCCGACATCCTTCACGTCTGACCGCCCCGCACCGACCGTGTGCCACGATGCAGAGGTGGACGACGACGGCGCGAACGAACTGACCGCGTTGCGAGCGCGGGCGTACGGCCCCGACGCGGACATCGACGGCGACCCGGCCGCGCGGGCACGACTCGAGGCACTCGAGGCGAACGCGCGGGCAGCGCGTCGACCTCCGGCGCCCACAGTGGCGCCCCGTCCGGCTCCGCCGCTCCCGGCACCGGCCACCCCGACGACCACCACCGCGTCGACCATCGCCGTGACGCCGACGAGCACCGCCGCGCAGCCCATGCCCGCGAGGAAGCGACTCTGGGCAGCGACGTGGGCGGGTTCGCTGGCCGCCGTCGCCACCGTCGCCGTCGCCGTCACGGCCGCGGCATCCGCCCAGTTCGCGTGGCCCGCGACCGGATACGCCGATGCCGGCGTGACCCGCGTCGCGAGCCTCGCTGTCGACCCCGACTCGACCGTCACGTCGCAGTACTTTGGGGGCGATATCGACGCGACGGTGCACGAGTCCTTCGCTGGCGTGACCGCATTCACCTTCACTTACGAGTACCCGGGCGGCGAGGCCGAGTCGCTCTGCATCGCGGTCGTTCCGGAGCGCGATGTGAACGCACCGAGACAACCGTCCTCCGACGACGATTCCGGCCAGATCTTCGGCCCGCTCACGCAGAGCTGCTCGGCCGGCGCGTTCCCGGCCGCCGCGTCGATGGTCGTCACCGATCAGGCGCCCGCCGCGCTCCGGGAACGCTTCGCGGTCGGCTCATCGCTCCAGTTCGTCCACCACGGCGGCGAGGTCGAGGTGTTCGCCGCAGACCCCGCGCCGACCGTCGCCTGACGGCCGACGCGCACGACCGGTCAGCGGTGCGCTCGCGACCGGCCGCGGAGGTGCTGCACGAGGCTGAACACCACGACGACCGCGAGCAGCAGATACAGCGTGATCGTCAGCGGTGACGCGACCAGCGTGCCGACGTCGCCCTCCGAGACGGCGAGCGCACGGCGCAGCTGGGTCTCCGCCATCGGACCGAGGATCGCCGCGATGAGCACGGGCGCGAGGGGGATCGAGTAGTACCGCATCGCGAACCCGACGACGCCGATGCCGAGCGCCATCCAGAGGTCGGCGGTACGCGAGCCGAGTGCGTAGACGCCGAGGACGGCGAGCACGGTGATCGTCGCGTAGAGGTAGTGCCGCGGGATGAGCAGCAGTTTCGCCCAGATCGCCGCGAACGGCAGGTTGATGATCAGCAGGATCACGAGCCCGAGGAAGAGGCTCGCCAGCAGCGGCCACACCAGGTCGCCGCTGCGCTCGAACAGCAGCGGCCCCGGCTGCATGCCGTACTGCTGGAATGCCGCGATCATCATCGCCGCGGTCGCCGACGTCGGCAGTCCGAGGCCGAGCAGCGCCCCCATCGCCGAGCCCGCCGTGGCGTTGCCGGCGGCCTCGGGCGCCGCGACACCGCGGATCGATCCGACCGTGCCGAACTCGGCGTCACGGCGACGCGCGGCGAGGCGCTTCTCGGTGCCGTAGGCGAGGAAGGTCGGCACTTCCGACCCGCCGACCGGGATCGCCCCGAACGGCACACCGAACGCCGTGCCGCGCAGATATGCCGGGAGCACCTGTCGCCACTCGGACTTCGAGAGGAACGGTGTCCCGTGCGGTGCGAGGAACGACTCCCGCCCACCGGAGCGGATGTGGGATGCCACGTGCAGCACCTCGCCGATCGCGAGGAGCCCCACGGTGATGACGACGATCGAGATGCCGTCGAAGAGTACGGGGCTGCCGAACGTGAACCGCTCCGCACCGCTCATCCCGTCGATACCGACGAGGGCGAGCGCGAAGCCGATCCCGAGAGCGACGAGGCCGCGGACGACCGAATCGGCGACGACGGCCGAGATCGCGACGAACGCGAACACGGCGAGCGCGAAGTACTCCGCCGGGCCGAACAGTTTCGCGAGCTCCACAATGTAGGGCGCGAAGAACACGACGAGCGAGCAGGCGATCATGCCGCCGATGAACGCACCGATGGCCGCGGTACCGAGGGCCTTCGCCGCCCGGCCGTCCTTCGCCATGCGATGGCCCTCGAACGTCGTCGCGATCGCCGAGGAGTTGCCGGGGGTGTTCAGCAGGATGCCGGTGGTCGAGTCGCCGAACAGCCCGCCGAAGTAGATGCTCGCGAACATGATGAACGCGCCGGTCGGGTCGAGGCTGAACGTCACTGGCAGCAGCAGCGCCACGGCCATGGCCGACCCGAGGCCGGGGAGCACGCCGACGGCGGTGCCGAGGATCGCGCCGATGACGAGGAAGAGGAGGTTCTGCGGGGTGAACGCGACGGCGAACCCCTCGAGCAGGAGGGTCAGCTGATCCACGACAGTGCTCCTTCCAGGATGCCGGCGGGCAGGATGAGCCCGAGGCCGGCACCGAATGCGAGCTGGATGAGGGACGAGATGATGACGGCGGTGCCGATGTCGAGCAGCGGCCGCTTGCTCCCGAAGTTCCACGAGAGGACCCAGAACAGTGCCGCGGCCGACAGCAGCCACCCGACGATCGGGAGGATGACGATGAACACCGCGATCGCGGCCACCGTGATCCCGACGGTGCGCCAATCGACGCCGGGCCTCGTCGACACCGTCTTCACCGCGATCGCCTCGGGCGCGACGACGCGGATCTCCGAGGTGCGGTCCAGCGCGCCGAGATCGCCGAGCATCTGCGTCGAGAGCTCGGTCGGGTCGCCGACGACGTGCGCACGTGCCGGCGAGACGATGACGGTGATCGCAAGCGCCGTACCGACGGCGTAGAGGAAGACCGCGACGATGATCGGGAAGAACTGCGGGCCGGGAGGCGCGGTGCCCTCCGGGATCTCCATCGTGACGATGCCGATGGTCAGCGCGACGGCGAGGCCGATCACGCCCGCGGCGACGATGAGTTCGCTGCGGCCGGTCGTCCATCGCGGCATCCGCTGGACACGGATCGCCGCCGTGTCGTCGGCGTTGTCGATGAGGCTCACAGTCCCAGCTCCTTCACGATCGCTTCGGTGCGCTCGGTCTCTTCGCGGATGAATGCGGCGAACTCGTCGCCGACCATGAAGCTGTCGACCCAGTCGTTGCGTTCGAGCGCGTCGGTCCACCCGCTCGAGTCGTGCATCTCGGTCACCATCGCGGTGAGCTCGTTGCGCACCTCGTCCGAGATGTCCGGCGGCGCGACGAACCCGCGCCAGTTCGACATGGCGACGTCGTACCCCTGCTCGACGAACGTCGGTACGTCGATGCCGTCGATCGGCTCGGGCGCGCTGACGGCGAGCGCCTTGAGGTTTCCCGACTCGATCTGGTCGCGGAACTCGTTGTACCCCGAGAGTCCGGCCTCGGCGGTGTGCGACAACATCGACGTGACCACCTCGCCGCCGCCCGGGTATGCCAGGTAGTTGACGGTGCTCGGGTCGATGTCGACCTCCTGCGCGAGCATGCCGGCGAGCAGGTGATCGATGCCGCCGAGCGAACCACCGGCGATCGCGGTGCCACCCGGGTCGGCGGCGAGCGCGTCGGCGAACTCCTCGAGGGTGTCGTACGGGGAGTCGCCGGGCACGACGAGCACGTTGAAGTCATCGGCCAGTCGCGCGATCGGCGTCACGTCCTCGAGATCGACGGCGGAACTGTTGATGAGGATGCCGCCGACCATCACGCCGCCGGTCACCATCATCACGTCGTGGCGGTCGCCCATCTCGGCGAGCGCTCCGAGACCGATGGTGCCGGAGGCGCCCGGGATGTTCTTGACCTGGATGCCGCCGGCGATGTCGTCGTCGCGCATGACACGCTGGGCCTCACGACCGAAGCCGTCCCACCCGCCGCCGGGTGCCGCGGGCGCGATGATGCTGAGGTTGGTGCGAGGGCTCGCCCCGCTGCCGGACGACGCCGCGTTCACCGCGGCGACCGCGAACAGTCCGACGGCGACGATACCGACGATGGTTCCCGCGACCCGGCGACCGGGTCGACGAGTTTCCGAACGGCTCATCCTGAGCACCTCCCTGTACGTGCGGGGTCGCGGGAGGTTCCCGTCGGCAGCGCCGCAGACGCGCTCAGTAGAATGACAGGGCGCCGGCGCACGAAGACGTCGCAGCCGCACTTTCGCTCTTTGTTGATCACGACGACGGCCTCGCCGTGAATGCAGCGTCATGGAGGAGCGTCACGAAAGGAGCGCCGATGGATGCCACCCGCTCGGCGCCCAGCCTCGGCGGGCGCGTGCTCCTGCTGCTCGCGCTGCAGTGCGTCGTCATCCTCGCCGTCGTCACGGTGGCGACCGTGGTCGCGATCGGCGTGCAGCAGCGCGGCATCCGCGAGGCGACGATCGTCCGCGTGACCGACGTCGCCGAGAGCCTCGCCGCCCTCGACGAGGTGCGGAACGCACTGGCCGAGGATCGGGAGGCGGCGACCGCACGGCTGCAGCCGCTCGCCGACATCGTGCAGCGGGCGTCCGGCGTCGACTACGTCGTGGTCATGGACACGAGCGGCATCCGCGTCACGCATCCCGATCCCGATGCGCGCGGCGAACGGGTGTCGACCGACCCGACCGGGGTGCTCGCCGGCGAGGAGTATCTCGGCACCGAGGACGGCACGCTCGGCCCGACGCTCCGGGCGAAAGTGCCGGTGCGAGATGGTGACGTCGTCATCGGGGCGGTGTCGGTCGGCATTCTCGAAGACCGCATCGCCGGCGACACCGAGGCCGGCATGTGGGGGCTGCTCCCCTGGGTCATCGCGTCGGTCATCGCGGCGTGCGGCGTGAGCGCCGCACTCACCGGCCTGATCCGCCGACGTGTCACGCGCCTCGAGGCCGCGAACCGCGAGGCGGAGGCGGAGCGCGTCGTGACGCAGGCCCTCCGCGATCAGGCGCACGAGTTCCACACGCGACTGCACGTCGTTCGCGGACTCGTGGATGCCGGTGACCAGGTGGCCGCGCTCGACTACATCGAGACTCTCGCGCCGGTGACGCACGCGAGCGACACCCCGCCGACCATCGCCCACGTCGGGGCGCGCGCCGTGCTCGATTCGGCCGCGTCCGCGCTCGACGCCCGCGGCGGCGCGCTGGTCGTCGCCCCCACGAGCGCCGCCGCCGAAGATGCGCTCACCGAAGCCGACGTGCTCGTCCTCTCCAACCTCGTCCGGAATGCCGTCGACGCGGCGACCCGACGCGTGCACGTCGCGATCCACGCCGATGCGACGCACGTGGCGATCGACGTCGGCGACGACGGCCCCGGGCTCAGCCCCGACCAGGCCGTCCGCGTCTTCGACCGCGGGTACTCCGAGAAGGGCGACGGCCGCGGCATCGGCCTCGACCTCGTACGCCGAGCCGTCGGTGCACGCGGCGGCACGATCGAGGTCGGCACCTCCACCGACGGCGGTGCGCTCTTCAGCGTCGAGATGCCTGCTGAGAGCTGGGCGGCCCGACGATGAGCGGCATCCGCACCCTCATCGTCGACGACGACCCGGCCGCCGTCCGGCTCCATTCGGGGTACGTCGCCGCCGCACCGGGCTTCGAGGTCGTGGGTACCGCGCGGTCCGGTGCGGCCGCGACTGCCCTCGCACTGCACGACGATGTCGATTTCGTCCTGCTGGACATGCAGCTGCCGGACTTCAGCGGCATCGAGGTCCTCCACCGGCTGCGCATCGTCCGGGACTGGGATGTCGACGTGCTCGTGGTGAGTTCCGCTCGGGATGCCACGACCGTGCGGCAGGCGCTCTCGGCGCACATCGTGGGGTACCTCGTGAAGCCGTTCACCGAGGCGGCGCTGCGCGCGCGTCTCGAGGAGTACCGCGGCACGCGGAGCGAGCGGGCCGCGGAGTCGCACGTCTCACTCGCACAGGGCGAGATCGACGCGCTCAGTCGCGGTCGCGACACCGCGGGGCCACGACACGATCCGCTGCCGCTCCCGAAGGGGCTGTCCGAGTCGACGCTGGCGCTCGTCGCCGGCAGCCTCGACCCGACGACCGCGCAGAGCGCGACCGACATCGCGGCCCGCTGCGGCGCATCGCTGCCGACCGTGCGGCGATACCTCGACCACCTCGCCCGCACCGGCGATGCGACGGTCTCGCACCGCTTCGGCGCACGCGGGCGCCCAGTCGTGTTGTACCGTCGCGCTGTCGGCTGAGGAGCCTCGCCGGCTGAGGAATCAGTTCAGCGCGGCGAGCGCTGCCCCCATCCGCTCGATCGCGGTGATGATCAGGTGCCGCGGCATCGCGAACACGAACCGCGTGTGCCCGATGCCGGCCTCACCGCACGCGGCGCCGTCGGTCATGGCGACACCGGCGTGCTCCCGGAACCATGCCGCGAGGTCACCGTCGAGCCCGTACTCGCGGAAGTCGATCAGTGCGATGTAGCTGCCCTCCGGCAGGGTCATCCTCGCGCGCGGCAGGTGCGTTGCGACGAGGTCGGCGAGCGTCCGACGGTTGCCGTCCAGGTAGTCGACGACGGAGTCCAGCCACTGGCCGCCGGCGGTGTACGCGGCGGTGTTCGCGATGACGCCGAGGGTGGCCGTGCCGTGGCCCGCCCAGAAACCGAACGACTCCCACACCGCGGCATCCGCGTCGTTCGAGAGGATCACCTGCGCACACTTGAGACCGGCGAGGTTCCAGGCTTTCGACGCGGATGCCGCGGTGATGGTGTGCGACGCGGCGGCCTCGTTCACCGAGGCGTACGGCACGTGGCGCGCGGGCCCGTAGACGATCGGCGCGTGGATCTCGTCCGAGAACACCCGGCCGCCCTTCGCGGCAACGACCTCCGACAGGGCGACGAGCTCGTCGCGGGTCGACACGGTGCCGAGCGGATTGTGGGGGTTGCAGAGCACGACCATCCCGGCGCCGTCGTCGAACGCGCGACCGACGGCTTCGAGGTCCATCGTCATGCGCCCGTCGATCTCGATGCTCGGCACTTCGATGACTTCGCGCCCGAGCATCGGCGGGACCAGGAGGAACGGCATGTACGCCGGCGTCGGCACGATGACCGCGCTCCCCGGAGCGGTGAACTTCTCGATCGCGAGCTCGAAAGCGGCGATCACATCGGGGACGTGCTGCACCCGCTCGGCGGGAACATCCCAGCCGTACTGACGGGCGTACCAGGAGGCCGTTGCCGCCGACAGCTCGGTCACGAGCGCCGTCGGGAGGTACCCGGTGACTCCCTGGTCGACCGCGTCCTTGATCGCGCCGCTCACGGCGGACGCGAGTCCGAAATCCATCTCGGCGACGAACGCCCCGATGGTGTCGGGGAACATCGACCACTTCATGCTGCCGCCCGCGCGCAGGTCTGCTTCGGTGATCGCGTCGAAGTCGATGTGCGTCATGGTCGCGCTTCCTCTCGTGGCATCCGTCGCGAGCCTACGCGGCCAGGGCATGACGAAGGCCGACACGACGAAGGCCGCCGAGCGCGATGCTCGACGGCCTTCGTGGTGTTCGGGTCAGGCGGCCTCGTAGGTGAGGCAGTCCGCGGATTCGGCGCCGGGGCCGATCCGCACGGCTGCGGCGGTGCACTCGAGGGACTCATTGAAGACGCACTCGGCGCGCTTGCATGCGCCGACGTGGCTCACGATCTTGTCGAGCCCGCCCTTCGTGCCGAGCGGGATGAACGTCGCGCACTCGGCATCGCCGACGGCACCACCGATGGTGACGGCTGCGGCATGGCAGTGCGAGTGGTCGTTGTAGGAGCAGCCGAGTGCCGAGCACTCGGTGACACGGGGCAGATCGTCGAGCGTCATGCTCATGGGGGGCCTCCTTGGAGTGGTCGTATCTTGACTGTAAACACCGACCCCCACAGGTTGGACAGCCTAAGTCGCGAACTTTCTGCCAGATCAGTGGCCTTTTCCGAGGAAGGATAGCCTCACCTGAGCGCGATCGGGCTGCGCGGGAATACCGCGCGGCCCGGCCCGTTGCATACCCCCAGGGGGTATCATCGAGATATGCACGGATACGACGGACACAAAGACGACCTGCAGAAGCGGCTGCGTCGCATCGAGGGTCAGGTGCGCGGCATCGCGCGCATGGTCGACGAGGACAAGTACTGCATCGACATCCTGACCCAGGTCTCCGCGGCGACGAAGGCACTCGAGACCGTCGCGCTCTCGCTGCTCGGCGACCATCTCAGCCACTGCGTCGCTGAAGCGAGCGCGCAGGGCGGCCCCGTCGCCGCCGAGAAGATCCGCGAGGCGAACGACGCGATCGCCCGTCTCGTCCGTTCTTGAGCACACACCCACTGATATGAGGAGCATCGTCATGACCCAGCACATCCCGTTCGGCCGCCGTCCGGATGCCGCACCCCAGCCGACCACCGCCCCCGAGGGTGCCGTCTCGCAAGAGGTCCTTGTGACCGGCATGACCTGCGGCCACTGCGCCTCGAGCGTGCGCGAAGAGCTGTCCGCTCTGGACGGCGTGGCATCCGTCGCGATCGACCTGACCCCCGGCGGCACGTCGCGTGTCACCGTCCACAGCGCCGCCCCCCTCGACCAGTCGGCCGTCGAAGCCGCCGTCGCCGAGGCCGGATACCAGGTGGCGAACGCCTGACATGCGCACCACCGACGTCGAGCTCGAGATCACCGGGATGACGTGCGCCTCGTGCGCCACCCGGATCGAACGCAAGCTGAACAAGCTGCCCGGTGTGGCGGCCACGGTGAACTACGCCACCGAGAAGGCGCGCGTGCAGGGCTCCGACGTCGACCCCGCCGACCTGATCGCCGCCGTCGAGGCCGCGGGCTACAAGGCCTCGGTGCCGGCGCCGCGCGTGACGCACACCGAGCACGGCGCGCACGACCACATGGCGATGGAGGACGACGTCGCCGGCATCCGTCGCCGCCTGCTCGTCAGCGCGGCACTCGCACTGCCGGTCGCGGTGCTGTCGATGATCCCGGCCCTGCAGTTCGAGTACTGGCAGTGGCTCGCACTCACCCTGACCGCACCGATCGCGGTATGGGGCGCATGGCCGTTCCACCGCGCGGCGGCCATCAACGCACGGCACGGCGCCGCGACGATGGACACGCTCATCAGCCTCGGCGTCATCGCCGCGTTCGGATGGTCGCTGTACGCGCTCTTCTTCGGCGGGGCCGGCATGCCCGGTATGACCATGACCTTCCAGCTGTTCGGCACACCCGAAGCCGGCGCGCACGAGGTCTACCTCGAGGTCGCCGCGCTGGTCACCGTCTTCCTGCTCGCGGGACGCTACGCCGAGGCGCGTGCCAAGCGTTCGTCGGCCGAAGCGCTGCGTGCCCTGTTGGAGATGGGCGCAACCTCGGCGACCACGCTCGTCGACGGCGTCGAGCGCTCGGTGCCCGTCGACTCGCTCGCCGTCGGCGACACGGTCGTCGTCCGCCCCGGAGAGAAGATCCCGTCGGACGGCATCGTCCTCGATGGCGCCTCGGCGGTCGACGAAAGCATGCTGACGGGTGAGTCCTCGCCCGTCGAAGTGACGGTGGGCTCGCGCGTCGTCGGGGCCACGGTCAACGCGAGTGGCCGACTCATCGTCGAACTGACCCGCGTCGGCGCGGACACCGAACTCGCCCGGATGGGCCGCCTCATGGAAGAGGCGCAGACCGGGAAGGCGCAGGTGCAACGACTCGCCGACCGCGTGTCCGCCGTCTTCGTCCCGATCGTCATCGCCCTCGCGGTGGCCGCGTTCGTGGGCTGGATGCTCTCGGGGAATGGCATCGAGATCGCGTTCACCGCCGCCGTCGCGACCCTCATCATCGCGTGCCCCTGCGCGCTCGGCCTTGCGACGCCGACGGCGCTGCTCGTGGGCACCGGGCGCGGTTCGCAGCTCGGCATCCTCATCCGCGGCCCGCAGGTGCTCGAGCAGACCCGACGCGTCGACACGATCGTCCTCGACAAGACCGGCACCGTCACGACCGGAACGATGGCCGTCACGGCCGTCCTGCCTGGCTCGGGCGTCGACGCGGACGACCTCCTGCGCGCCGCGGCGGCAGTCGAAGCCGCCTCGGAGCACCCGGTCGCACGCGCGGTCGTCGAAGCCGCGCCATCGGTCGCGACGGTCGAGTCGTTCCGGGCACACGCGGGTTACGGCGTCGAGGGCGTCGTCGGGGGTTCCGCCGTCGTCGCTGGACGTCTCAGCTGGGTACGGGACCAGTGGAGCATCGCGGTTCCCGAGGACGACCGCACTCGCGTCGCAGAACTCGAGGCATCCGCCACGGTCATCGCGGTCGCGCGTGACGGCGTCTACCTCGGCGCGATCGGTGTCGCCGACACGGTCAAGCCGACGAGCGCCCGCGCCGTGGCGCGGTTCCGCGAACTGGGACTCGAGCCGATGCTCCTCACCGGTGACAATGCACGCACCGCAGAGCGCGTCGCGAACGAGGTCGGCATCACGACCGTGCACGCCGAGGTCACGCCGGCCGACAAGCTCGCGCTCGTCCAGCGCCTTCGCGGCGAGGGACGTGTGGTCGCCGTCGTCGGCGACGGCGTCAACGACGCAGCCGCACTCGCCGCTGCCGACCTCGGCCTCGCGATGGGCGGTGGAACGGATGCCGCGATCGCGGCGAGCGACATCACGGTGGTCTCCGGAGATCTCCTCGTCGTCGCGGACGCCGTTCGCCTCGCCCGCCGCACGCTCGGCATCATCAAGGCGAACCTCTTCTGGGCCTTCGCCTACAACGTCGCAGCGATCCCCGTCGCGATGGCAGGCCTGCTCAACCCGGTAGTCGCCGCAGCCGCGATGGCGCTCTCTTCGATCTTCGTGGTCACCAACAGCCTGCGACTGCGCGGCTTCAAGGCGCTCCCGACCGACTGAAGCGTCAGCCTCGTCGCATCGGGACGTGCGGAATGTTGTCCTCGACGAACTCCGGGCCATCGACGACGAATCCGAATCGGCCGTACCAGTCGGCGAGGTGCAGTTGCGCGTCGAGGACGAACGGGCGTCCCGCGTCCTTCGCGGCCGCCGTCGCGATGGCGGCATCCATCAACTGCGCGGCGAGCCCTCGTCCCCGAGCGGATGCCGCAGTGGCCACCCGACCGATGCGCCACGCGTCACCGTCGTCGAGGAGACGCAGCGTGGCCAGCACGTCGTCGCCGTCGGTGCACCAGAGCAACACGGCACCGGTCTCGATGTCGCGACCGTCCAGCTCCTCGTAGGCAGCCGCCTGCTCGACGACGAAGACCTGTACGCGGAGCCAGAGGATCCGGTACAGGTCGGCCGGAGCGATGTCCGCGACCGCGGCCTGGTGGAACATGACGTCTCGAGATGTCTCGGTCATCGTTCCTCCAGCTCCGGGATAGGAATGTCACGCAACCCGACGTGGAGAATCGTCGCGTTAACTGGAAATGGCCACCCTGCGTTGGGTGGCCATTTCCTGAAAGAAGTCCGGCGGTGTCCTACTCTCCCACAGG
>NZ_JASJND010000007.1 GCF_030065535.1 Microbacterium dauci | reverse complement strand
GGTGATCGTCCAGGGGCCGTCGTCGGCGTTCACTCGGAACACGACGACCTCGCCCGCGCCCCACGAGGCACGGGCGTGGGGCGCGGCGGCGCCCCCCCCGCAACTCGGGTTCCATCTCGAGCTTCTTCAGCGCCTTAACCACGATCTTCCGCGCGGCACCATCCAGATCGCGAAGATCCTCTTTCGCGTCATCCGTTAGCTCCACACGAGCCATGGTCGGGTTCCTCTCAGTCGTCGAGTTCGATCCCCAGGTCGCTGATCACATCATCAAGGCTGTGACGCACGCCGGAATCGGCCGCCATACGCACGAGGGTCGCTGCAAAGAGGCGCAAGTCCTCTTCGAGTTCCTCCAAGTGGTCGAGTCGTTCCATCCGCTCGACCCCAACGATCGCTGCCTGGGGCTTGTTGTTCTTGAGCACAACGAGAGTCTCACCCTCACGCGCTCTGTCGATGTATGTAGTTGTGTTCTTCTTCACCTCTGTCACGGACACGAGGTTCTCAAGAGCCCACATCAGTTCTCCTCCGGTATAGGGGTTCGGAGACCCCTCACTACGAATAGTACATCGTTCGCGGCACCTCATGCAGTACCGAATTAGGTATCGAATCGCACACGTTGCTCATCGCGGCGCTGGCACGGGAGTGAAACCCGCCTGCGGCGAACCAATCTGCAGCTTCACGAGACTCTCGTTCGCCCGGTAGGCGTTCCATGTCCGGAACAGGTAGAAGAGCGCTTGCCCTGGCAGGATGCGCCGGGACGCGCCCGCCTGCAGGTCGTTGCTCACACGGCGCGAAAGCGTCAGGAACGGGTCGCCAGGACCGTTCTGGATGCCGTCACGGATGCGGTTGAAGAACTCGGCCGTGTCATCGACGTCGAGTTCGGAGAACTCGAGGAACGCGACGCCGAGCGCGCTGACCGGAAGTCGCAGGTATCGGTACATCAGACGGGCGTGGCGCGCCGCAAAGTCGATGTTGGGGATCGCCATCACCGCCTCAGCCATCTCCGTCTTCGTGAGCTGCGAGCTCCCGCCGATGTGCGATGCCGCGTGCTTCACGTCGCCGGCCTTCCACGCCACGTGCAGACGCGCGATCGCGCCGACGTCCTTCGCGTCAGCCTTCTCGGCGAGGCCGGTGATGATCAGCATGTCCCCCGTGTTGCGCGCGGAACCGGAGTCGAGCACCACAAGCGCTTCCTCGCTGATCCCCCGCACAACGAGCACCCACGCGCCCATGCCCGCCCCGATGATCGCGTGGCAGCGGTTCTGCCCGTCGATGAGTCGACCTGTGGTGTCGAACTTGATCGCCTCACCGGTGAGCACCCAGTTGTCGCTCTGGATGTCGCGGACGTAGCCGTTGATGCGACTCTTCTTGACGTTTCGGTTCCGGTCGATGTTCGCCGCGAGCCACGAAACAGCCATCTCCGGCGTCACGAAGACGTACTCGGCGGTCTCTCCGTTGGGCCCGATCGCGATCGAGTTCGAAGATTCGTCAGATTCCTGTGTTGTTGCAGCCTGAGCCGCGCCATTTTGCCTGGTCATACGGCTTTAGTACTGGGACAACGGAGCGGATGCACTATTGCACGGGGCGGAGAATCGATATTGCACAGATGTTGCACGGACTCCCCCAAGCAACAAACAACCCCCGGTTTATCGGGGGTTATCTTGTGCGCGATACTGGGATCGAACCAGTGACCTCTTCCGTGTCAGGGAAGCGCGCTACCGCTGCGCCAATCGCGCCTGTACAGGCTGTTGAGTTGTGAGTGGAGGTGGCGACGGGATTCGAACCCGTGTGGACGGCTTTGCAGGCCGCTGCCTAGCCACTCGGCCACGCCACCGTGTGTGGTTTGACCCACGTGACGCGATCTCCCCTGAGGGAGATCCCCACACTCGAGCGGATGACGAGATTCGAACTCGCGACCCTCACCTTGGCAAGGTGATGCGCTACCACTGCGCTACATCCGCGTGCCCCCTGGTTGCCCCGGGAACTCGATCTACATTAGACGAGATTCGGCCGGGCGCAAAACCGACGGCACCCCGCGCGTGTCCGCCTGCCCGGTTCGGGAGACGGCCTCGGATCCGGTATGCTCGATCACCGGCCCACGTGGCCGAATGGGCGATTGGCGCAGTTGGTAGCGCGCTTCCTTCACACGGAAGAGGTCGTGGGTTCGAGTCCCGCATCGCCCACCACAGAAGCCCCGCTGCACTGGCAGCGGGGCTTCGTCGTTCCGCCGTCATTCGACCGTCCAGCCCAGGCGTTCCGCCAGTTCCAGCGCAACCCGGTCGAACGTCTCCTGCGATACGGCCGCGCCTTCGCGTCTGACGCCGTCACGCGGCACGAGGTACGCCTGGTCGATATCGACCCAGGAGGCGCGCCCTGCACGGTCCCAGGGGCCGCTGCCGATGCCGATCGCGGCATCCGCTCGGTCAGGCGCGCGACTTGTGAGCTTCATCGCGAGCATGCGGCCGTCGTCCGACCGTGCGAGCAGCAGGAGCGGGCGGTCCTTCCCCTGCGATGGGTCCTCCTGGAACGGCACCCATCCCCAGACAACCTCCCCCGCGTCGGGCCGACCATCGGGCTGCGCCGCGTAGCGGAGACGGACGGACGCGGGCACGGGGATCTCGACGATGGAGCCCGCACCGGCCGACGGTGCCGCACCCTGCCCGATCATTCCGGGCACCTGGGACGACCTGGCATCAGGACGCTCCGGCGCGAAGATGCGGAGGACTCGCGAGAGAAGACCCATGGCCGCCACGGTAGCCGACGTCGGGCACGACAGAAGGGGCGCCGCGTAGATCCGCGACGCCCCTTCTGGGGAGAGCTGAAGGTCAGTCGACCAGCGCGTAGCCCTCTTCACCGTGAACGGTGGTGTCGATGCCTGCGACCTCGTCTTCGTTCTTCACGCGGAAGCCGATCGTCTTCTCGATCGCGATGCCGATGATGAAGGCGCCGACGAAGGAGTAGACGAGGACCGCGAGCGCCGCGACCGTCTGCGAGACCAGCTGGCCGGCGTCGCCGCCGGTGAACAGGCCGGTGCCGGTGGCGAAGAAGCCGAGGTAGATCGTGCCGATGAGGCCACCGACGAGGTGCACACCCACGACGTCGAGCGAGTCGTCGTAGCCGAGCTTCCACTTGAGCTCGATCGCCAGGGCACAGACGGCACCGGTGATGACACCGAGCAGCAGAGCCCAGCCCGGCGCCAGCGCGGCGCACGCGGGGGTGATGGCGACGAGACCGGCGACGGCACCCGAGGCGGCGCCGACCGAGGTCGCCTTGCCGTCCTTGAGCTTCTCGATGAGCGTCCAGCCGAGGATGGCCGCGGCAGTCGCACCGAGCGTGTTGATGACGATCGTGCCGACAGCCTGGTCCTCGGTGCCGAGGAGGCCGAAGGTACCTTCAGCGCCGGCGTTGAAGCCGAACCAGCCGAACCAGAGGATGGCAGCGCCGAGCATGACGAGCGGCACGTTGTGGGGCTTGTGGAGGCCCTTCTGGAAGCCGACGCGCTTGCCGAGGACGAGCGCGAGAGCGAGGGCGGCTGCACCGGCGTTGATGTGGACAGCAGTACCACCGGCGTAGTCGATGACGGCCGGAAGACCGGTCTCGTCGCCCCAGTTGAAGATCCAGCCGTCGCCCCAGACCCACGCAGCAACGGGGAAGTAGATCAGCACGGCGAAGAGGCCCGCGAAGAGCATCCAGGCACCGAACTTGGCGCGGTCTGCGATCGCGCCCGAGATGAGGGCGACGGTGATGATCGCGAAGGTCGCGCCGAAGGCCGCACCGACGAGCGTGTCGCTGTCAGCAGTGGCGAGACCGAAGTCCGCGAAGGGGTTGCCGGAGAAGGCGAACGTGCCGCCGCCGAGGCTCATGTTGAATCCGAAGAGGATCCAGAGCACGCCGACGAGGCCCATCGCGCCGAAGCTCAGCATCATCATGCTGACGACGCTCTTCGCCTTGACGAGTCCTCCGTAGAAGAACGCCACGCCGGGCGTCATGAAGAGTACGAGGGCTGTCGCGGCGACAGACCACGCGAGGTTTCCGCTGTCCATGAAGTTCCTCACTCATGTGATGTGTATCTCGGTCCCGGAGCAACGCTGAACATCGGGAGTCGCGAAGCTTTCGGGCGCGATCAGTCTGACGGTGCGCCATTACCGCTGGCGGGCGCGTCGCGTTTCGTTCGTGTTACACGACCACCGGTCAGGTAAACATCACGTTTCGTGAGGCAGTGAGCTCGCTACGCGCCGACCGGGGAATGCGTGAGAGCGACGAGGCGCGAGATGGCGCGCAGATACTTCTTGCGGTAACCGCCGGCGAGCATGTCGTCGCGGAACACACGGTCGAGCGCGACGCCCGTCGCCCGGATCGGGATCTGCGCGTCATAGGCGCGGTCGACGAACGCCACGAAGCGCAGCGCGGCGGACTGGTCGTCGAACGTTGTGACGTCTCGGAGTCCGATCGCGCCGATCTCTTCGATCAAGCGGATGTAGCGGGAAGGGTGCACGGTCGCGAGGTGCGCCACGAGCGCGGCGAACTCGTCGTCTGCGACGAGCGTGTCACCCGCGGCATCCGCGAGTGCAGCTTCGTACTCCTCGGAGTCGAGCACGATCGCGTGCCCGTCGACGGCGCGCTGACGGTAGTCGGTGCCGTCGATACGGAGGGTCTGGAAGTGTGCCGACATGGCGTGGATCTCGCGGAGGAAGTCCTGCGCCGCGAACCGACCCTCGCCGAGTGCGTTCGGGGGCGTGTTCGACGTCGCGGCCAGCTTCGTGCCGGTCGGCACGAGCTCGGCGATCAAACGGGTCATCACCATCGTGTCGCCCGGGTCGTCGAGTTCGAACTCGTCGATGCAGAGCAGGTCCGCACCGCGGAACAACTCCACGGTCTTCTGGTAGCCGATGGCGCCGACGAGCGCCGTGTATTCGATGAACGAGCCGAAGTACTTCCGTCGCGCCGGCATCGCGTGGTAGATCGAGGCGAGGAGGTGGGTCTTGCCAACACCGAACCCGCCATCGAGGTAGACGCCCGGCTTCATCTCGGGCTCGCGCTTGGCCCGACGGAACAGTCCGCCGCGCGCCGGCACTGCTCCCCCGCCGCTGAACTTCTCGAGCAGGTCCTTCGCTTCCTGCTGCGACGGGTACGCGTCGTCGGCGCGATACGTCGCGAACGTCGCGCCGTCGAACTGCGGCGGAGGGGTGAGCGCGGCGACCATCTCCGCGCCGGTCACCTGGGGGTGACGGTCGGTGAGACGCACGATGCCGGTGGAGGTGCGGGACACCCCTCAACAGTAGTCGCGTGCGAGGATGACGACGTGTGGGTGACCGAGGTGCTGCCGTCGACCGCTGATCGAGTGGATGCCGCCACCGCAGTCGGCCGCGAGTGGCTCGAGCGGCGCTACGCCCGTGACGATCGCGCGTACGTCCGACTCAACATGATCACGACCCTGACGGGCACCGCGGCGGGCACGGACGGAACCAGCGAATCGCTGACGAATCGTGTCGACCGGACGATCCTCGGCATCATCCGCGCGGCCGCCGACGTCGTCGTCGTCGGGGCGCAAAGCGTGCGGGCCGAGGGCTACGTCGTGCCTCGACGCGCGAGGCTCGCCGTCGTCTCGCGGTCAGGCGACCTCGCAGGGCACCGGCTCACGCTCGACCCGGACGGCCCTGAAGATCAGGTACTGGTGCTCGTGCCGGCATCCGCTCCGCCGGTCGATGCGGTCCCCGGCATGACCGTCGTGCGACTCCCGGATACCGAGCAGATCACGCCCGTCCGCATCGTCGAGGCGCTGTCGTCGCGCGGGCTCACCCGCATCGTCTGCGAGGGCGGCCCATCAATCGCGACGCAGTTCGCCGACGCAGGGATGATCGATGAGTACTGCCTGACTGTGGCACCGGTCGTGACCCCGAGCGGGACGCCCATCGTCGCACCAGCCACGCAGCCCGCGACCGAGCCGGTCGGGATGCTCGTCGATGGGGCGGGATTCAGCTACCTGCGGCTGCGGGTGCGCTGAGCCCCTGGCCGTCGAGCCACTCGCGCACCACCGAGGCCCAGCGATCCTCGTCGTAGTTCCAGAGCTTCGTGTGGCGCGCGATTGCGAAACGCTCGAGCTGCACGATGTCGGGGCGAGCGGCAGCCAGCGCGTATGACGCGCTCGGCGGGACGAAGTCGTCGCCGTCACTGTGCAGGATGAGCGTCGGGCGGTGCAGCTCGTCGGCGCGGGCGACCAGGTCGAGCTTCTCGAACGGGATCGCCGCGTCCGCGCCGGTGACGCGGCTCCCCCACCCCTGGTGCAGCGCTTCGAGCGCGAGCTCCGCCAGGGGCTTCGGGACCTTGATCTGCCGCGCCTGATACGTGAGGACACGACGCCAGTCGACGACCGGTGAGTCGAGCACGACGCCGGCGATCAGGTCGCGGTGCGCGGAGTTCAGCGCGAGCTGGAGCGCGATCGCCCCGCCCATCGACCAGCCCATCAGGACGATCCGACGCGCACCTCGACGCCGCGCGAAACCGAGCGCGCGGTCGACGTCGCGCCACTCGGTCGCGCCGAGCGCGTACGAGCCGCCACGGCTTCGCGGCGCCTCACCGTCGTTGCGATACGAGACCAGCAGCGAGGTGATTCCGGCCGCTCGGAACACCGGCACCGCACGGAGCGACTCGGAACGGGTCGTCCCGCGACCATGGATGTGGATCGCCCACACGTCGGTCGCCTCCGGCGCCGGGAAGAGCCAGGCAGGGCACGAGCCGAGCGCGGTCGGGATCGATTCCGAGCTGAAAGGGACGTGCAGCTCCTCAGGCGAGCTGAAGTACCACCCACTGAAGGCAGCCTCGCTCGCGAGCCGATCGGTCGGACCGATCTGCGTGAGCAGTTTGCGTGTGACCTGCGTGGCATCCGCCGACAGCACCGTGCCGAGCTTCACGTAGTCCTGCGTCCCGGTCGTGAACAGCCCGTACCGGCCCGGCAGCACGGTGTCGGGGGTGCGGTTGACGGTGATCGTCTGCGCCGCCGTGTCGACGTCGAGCAGTTGGATGTCCGGCACCCGAACCGCCGGCATCACGACGCGGCGGGCGACACGACCGGCAAGGAGTGCGAGCAGCCCGGTGACGCTGATCAGTGCCGTCGCGAGGGCGACGACCACACTGCGGAGGGCGATGACGGTGCGCTCGTCGGCCGCGACGGGAACGGCGCGCCTGGAAGCCTTCATGGTGCCCTCACTCTAGTCTGTCGACGTGAACGAACCCGCGGACGGCTCTCTCGCCTTCCTTGCCGCCGCCGAGTCGTTGCGCGCGCTGACGTTCCGATCCGACTTCGTGGTCCGCGAGATCCCGGCGCCGTCGCAGCTCGCGCCCGAGGCGATCGCCTTCGCCGGCGACGTCCGGCCCGAAACCCACGACGACTCGCCCTACGGCACGGGCCGCATCGTGATCCTCCACGATCCCGCCGAGCCCGACGCGTGGGGCGGTCCGTGGCGGATCGTCTGCTTCGCGCAGGCGCCGCTCGAGCCCGAGATCGGGACCGACCCGCTGCTCGCAGATGTCGCGTGGTCGTGGCTCGTCGATGCGCTCGCCGCACGTGGGGCGACGTTCCACGCCGCATCAGGGACGGCGACCAAGACGCTCTCGAAGGGCTTCGGGACGCTCGCCGCAGAAGGAGACGGTGCGCAGATCGAACTGCGTGCCTCGTGGTCGCCGGACGGCGACCTCGCACGACACATGGACGCCTGGGGAGAGCTGGTGTGCATGCTCGCCGGCCTGCCGCCGGGGTCCGAGGACATCGCCGTGTTCGGCGGACAGCGGAGCTTGCGTGGCTGAGTACGACGTCATCGGGGATGCCACGACAGCGGCATCCGCTGCAGCGGCATTGGCGGCGGGCACCGGTCCCGTCGCCGTCGACGTGGAGCGCGCATCGGGGTTCCGATACTCCCAGCGGGCGTATCTGATCCAGGCCTACCGGCGCGGCGCCGGCGTGTTCCTCTTCGACCCTCCCGCTATCGGCGACATGAGCGCGTTGCAGGACGCCATCGGCGACGAGGAGTGGGTCCTCCACGCCGCCAGCCAAGACCTCCCCTCATTGCGCGAGGACGGCCTCGAACCGCCACGGATCTTCGACACCGAACTCGCAGCACGCCTGCTCGGCCACGAGCGTGTCGGTCTCGGCGCAGTCGTGGAGCACACGCTCGGCATCACCCTCGCGAAAGCGCACAGCGCGGCCGATTGGTCGACCCGCCCGCTGCCGCAGTCGTGGCTGGAGTACGCGGCGCTCGATGTCCTCCACCTCGTCGACGTCCGCGACGCGCTCGTGGCTGAGCTCGAGGAGCAAGGGAAGACCGAGTTCGCAGCCGAGGAGTTCGAGGCCGTGCGCACGCGGGCGCCGAAGCCGGCGCGCGAAGAGCCGTGGCGACGACTGAGCGGACTCCACAGCGTTCGCGGGCGCCGCGCGCTCGCCATCGCCCGCGCACTCTGGACGGCGCGCGAGGAGTATGCGCGCGAACAAGATGTGTCCCCCGGTCGACTCGTTCCCGACCGCGCGCTCGTCGCCGCCGTCGCTGCGAACCCCGCGACGAAGGGCGACCTCGCACGGGTGAAGGAGTTCACCGGCCGCGCGAGCAGGTCGCAGCTCGACCGCTGGTGGGCGGCGATCGAGGCCGGCCGCGCAGACCCCGCACTGCCGTCGGAACGAGGGTCCGGCGATGGGATGCCACCGCCGCGGGCGTGGGCGGATCGGAACCCTCCTGCGGACGCACGGCTGAAGGCCGCGCGGCCGGCCGTCGAGGAGCTGGCGACGGCCCTCGCTATGCCGACGGAGAACCTCCTCACCCCCGACACGCTCCGCCGCGTCGCGTGGAACCCCCCTGCCGAGATCACCGTCGAGACCGTCGGTGCCGCGCTCGCGGAGTGGGGGGCTCGGGACTGGCAGATTGGGCAGACCGCACAGGTCATCGCCGCTGCGTTTGTGGATTCCGTCAACGCGCCCGACGAGGCATCCGAATCTCCTTCGTAGGTTCGAACCAACCGATTTTCACGGGCGGAGGGCCTCCATAGGCTGGGTGCGAACCCAATCATTGGAGGCAGTGTGGCCGAGCTTTCGGACGTCTACTTCGTCGACGGAATGCGGACCCCTTTCGGGCGCGCCGGCGAGAAGGGCATGTACTGGAACACCCGCGCCGATGACCTCGCCGTCAAGGCGACCATCGGCCTGATGGAACGGAACCCGTCGGTTCCCGCTGAGCGCGTCGACGACGTCGCGATCGCGGCGACGAGTCAGACGGGCGAGCAGGGCCTCACCCTCGGGCGCTCCGTCGCGATCCTCGCGGGGCTCCCGCAGACCGTGCCCGGCTTCGCCATCGACCGGATGTGTGCGGGCGCGATGACCAGCGTCACGACGATGGCGGGTTCGATCGGCATGGGCATGTACGACGTCGCCCTCGCCGGCGGCGTCGAGCACATGGGGCACTACCCGATCGGTGGCAACGCCGACCCGAACCCCCGCTTCGTGGCCGAGAAGATGGTCGACCCGGGCGCGCTCAACATGGGCGTCACGGCCGAGCGCATCTTCGACCGTTTCCCGCAGCTCACGAAGGAACGCTCCGACCGATTCGGCATGCTGAGCCAGCACAAGGCGCAGGCCGCGTACGACGCCGGCAAGTTCCAGCCCGACCTTGTGTCTGTGGCCGTGAAGGATGCCGCCGGCGCGTGGGGCCTCGCCACCGAGGATGAAGGGCGTCGCCCGCAAACCACCATGGAGGACCTGGCCGCGCTGAAGACGCCGTTCCGTCCGCACGGTCGCGTCACCGCCGGCACCTCCTCCCCGCTCACCGACGGCGCGACGATGTCGCTCCTCGCCGGCGGCGGCGCCGTCAAGGAGCTCGGCCTCAAGCCCAAGATGCGCCTCGTCTCGTACGCCTTCGCCGGCGTTCAGCCCGAGATCATGGGCATCGGTCCGATCCCCTCAACCGAGAAGGCCCTCAGGAAGGCCGGCCTCACCATCGACGACATCGGTCTGTTCGAACTCAATGAAGCCTTCGCGGTCCAGGTCATCTCGCTGCTCGACCACTTCGGCATCGCCGACGACGACCCGCGAGTGAACCAGTGGGGCGGGGCGATCGCGCTCGGTCACCCGCTGGCGGCATCCGGCGTCCGCCTGATGATCCAGCTCGCGGCGCAGTTCGCCGAGCGCCCCGACGTCCGCTACGGCCTCACCGCCATGTGCGTGGGTCTCGGCCAGGGCGGCTCGGTCATCTGGGAGAACCCGCACTACAACGGCAAGAAGAAGTGAGACAGCCGCAATGACGAACTACGAAGCGATCGACTTCTCCCCGCTCCTCGCGATGTCCGACACCGAGGTCGTGACGCAGTCGCCCGTGCGCGACGTGACCCTGCCGAGCGGCAAGGTGCTCGCGCTGATCACGCTCGACAACGGTCGTGACCACACCCGCCCGAACACGCTCGGCCCAGCGACCCTCACCGCTCTCGGCGGCGTCCTCGACGGGCTGGCCTCGCGTGCCAAGGCCGGTGAGATCCACGCCGTCGGCATCACCGGAAAGCAGTACATCCTCGCCGCCGGCGCCGACCTCAGCGAGGTCGGCAACGTCGGATCGAAGGAGAACGCGCGCCTCATCGCGCAGCTCGGCCACCACGTGCTCGGTAAGCTCTCCGACCTCGGGGTGCCGTCGTTCGCGTTCGTCAACGGCCTGGCCCTCGGCGGCGGTCTCGAGATCGCGCTCAACTCGACCTATCGGACGGTGGATGCCTCGGCCGCGGCGATCGCACTCCCCGAGGTGTTCCTCGGCATCATCCCCGGCTGGGGCGGCGCGTACCTGCTGCCGAACCTCATCGGCATCGAGAACGCGCTCGAGGTCGTCGTCTCGAACCCGCTCAAGCAGAACCGGGTGCTGAAGCCCGCGCAGGCGTTCGAGCTCGGCATCATGGACGCGATCTTCCCGGCAGCGACCTACCTCGAGGACTCGCTCCGCTGGGCGGACGGGGTGCTCGGCGGCTCGGTGAAGGTCGTGCGGAAGAACGAGCCTGGCAAGATCGAGCGCCTGACGAAGTGGCCCATCGCGATCAAGGTCGCGCGCGGCATGCTCGAGTCGAAGATCGGCACCGTGCCCCGCTCCCCGTATGTCGCGCTCGATCTGCTCGACAAGGCGAAGGGCGGCTCGAAGGCAGACGCGTTCGCCCGTGAGGACGAGGCGCTCGCCGACCTCGTGACGGGTGATCAGTTCGCGGCATCCATGTACGCCTTCGACCTCGTGCAGAAGCGCGCGAAGCGTCCGGTCGGCGCCCCCGACAAGGCGCTCGCGAAGAAGGTCACGAAGGTCGGCATCATCGGTGCCGGTCTGATGGCGAGCCAGTTCGCGCTGCTGTTCGTGCGGCGCCTGCAGGTGCCGGTGCTCATCACCGATCTCGACCAGACCCGCGTCGACAAGGGTGTCGCGTACATCCACGATGAGATCGGCAAGCTCGAGGCGAAGGGTCGTCTCGACGCGGATGCCGCGAACAAGCTGCGCGCGCTCGTGACCGGTACGACGGACAAGAGCCTGTATGCGGACTGCGACTTCGTGATCGAGGCGGTCTTCGAAGAGGTCGGCGTGAAGCAGGCCGTCTTCGCCGAGATCGAGGCCGTCGTCGCGGAGGACGCGATCCTCGCGACGAACACCTCCTCGCTCTCGGTCGAAGAGATCGGCGCGAAGCTCGCGCACCCCGAGCGGCTCGTGGGGTTCCACTTCTTCAACCCGGTGGCGGTCATGCCGCTGATCGAGATCGTGAAGACGCCGACCACCTCGGAAGCCGCTCTCTCGACCGCGTTCGTCGTCGCGAAGGGCCTCGGCAAGAACGCCGTGCTCACCGCCGACGCACCCGGTTTCGTCGTCAACCGGCTGCTCGCGAAGGTCATGGGTGAGGCGGCGCGCGCGGTCTACGAGGGCACTCCAGTGGCCGACGTCGAGAAGGCGTTCGGCCCGCTCGGCCTGCCGATGGGGCCGTTCCAGCTCATCGACCTCGTCGGCTGGAAGGTCGCGGCGCACGTGCAGGACACGATGGTGCGGGCGTTCCCGGACCGGTTCTACGCCAACGAGAACTTCCACGCGCTCGCCGAGCTCGGCGACGTCGTCGAGAAGGACAAGGGTGGGCGCGTCACCGGTTTCACGAAGGAAGCCGCGAAGCTCGTCGCCACCGTCGCCGGTTCTACGCCGACTCCCGCCGCAGAGATCCTCCGTCGGGTGCAGGACGGCCTCGCCCAGGAGATCAAGCTGATGCTCGACGAGGGCGTCGTGCCCGAGGTCGAGGACATCGACCTGTGCCTGATCCTCGGCGCGGGGTGGCCGTTCATCGACGGCGGCGCGACGCCATACCTCGATCGCGAGGGCTCGAGCGAGCGCGTGTTCGGTGACACATTCCACCACCCGCCGATTCGCGGCGTCGCAAACTGACGCGAACGCACGACAGCGGCCCCGGGCTTCGGCTCGGGGCCGCTTCGCGTTGACAGCTGACCTGGCTCGGGCGTAGTTTCTGAACATGTTCAGTTCTGAGCTTTCGACCGGCTCGACCGAGACCAAGAGCGACCGGACACGGCGGCTGCTCCGCGACATCGCGCTGCGCTCGTTCCGTGAACGCGGATACGACGCGACGACGATCCGCCACATCGCCGCGGAGGCGGGCGTCTCGGTGGGCACGACGAACTACCACTTCGCCTCGAAGAACGATCTCGTCCAAGAGCTCTACCTCGACGTCCAGGACGCGCACGCGGCACGCGCCGCCGAACTGTCGGGCAGCACGACCGGCCTGATCGACCGGCTCCGGATCGCCTACGAGACGGGGCTCGACGAGATCGAGCCGTACCATCCGCATGCGCCGGAGTTCCTCTCCGCCGCGATGTCACCGCGCTCGCCGATCAACCCCCTGTCGACCGACTCTGCCGATGCGCTTCGCATCACCGAGTCGGTGTTCCGTGCCGCGGTCACCGGAGCGGACCACCGGCTCCCCGCCGACATCGCCGAGAAGCTCCCCCGCGTCTTCGTGCTCGGGCACCTGCTGCTCGCGCTCTTCTGGGTATACGACTCGTCGCCGGAGCAGCGGCGAACGCGCCTGCTCCTCGGCGCAGGTCTCACGCTCCTGGGCCGGGTCCTCCCGGTCGTCGGTCTTCCCGGTGTGCGTGGTCCGGTCCGGCAGCTGCTCGACCTCGTCGACGAGGTACAGGCGTGAGCGTCGGCGCCGTGTCGGTCTCGCCTCGCACCGCTGCGGAACCGATGGCGTTCACGGGAGCGGAGTTCCGCCGCGGGGCAACAGAAGCGTGGGGGTGGTATCTGCTCAGCGTCGTTGTGTGCTCCGTGATGTACGGACTCATTGCGATCCCGATCGCACTCCTCTGGGCAACGCCGGTATCGCTCGCGGCAACACTCGTCTGGGCACCGATCGCGTATGCCCTCGGACTGGCCCTGCGGCGAACCCGCGCGATCGCCGTCCACCTTGCGGCGTTCACCCTGCTCGGCGGGGTCGCCGGAGTGGTCACGATGCTGCTCTTCCTCGCGGCGACCGGGGACATCGACATGGCGAACGGGTGGCTCTGGCTGTACGGACCCTTCGCATTGACTCCCACGCTCGCCGTCCCGTTCGCGTGGTGGCGAACCGCTCGCCGTGCGTTGCGCTCGGACCGTGGCGAAGTGCCCATCAAGCGCGACCCGGATGCCGCCGCTGAGGACGCCTCGGTGATCCGACTCACCGAGCGCACGGACGAGTTCGACGCGCGGTGACTCTGCTCAATCCTGCGCGGCGCGTACCCGCAGATCGCGGGCCAGGTGGTCGCGCTGCTCCAGCAAGATGCGGCGCAGTGCCCCAGGGGCGTCGGTGTTCGCCTCGAGCCACGCGTCGACCGCGGTCGTGTTGTCCGTCGCCGGGAAGAGTCCCCGCACCAGGCGGGCCGCGAGCTCGATGCTCCGCCCACGCCACGTCGGCAGGATCCGCGCGAAGTAGTCGTCGTCGAAGGCGCTGATGAGGTCTCGCCGTCCGGCCGAGCGGATGCCGCGGATCGTGGCGTCGAGATGGTCGTTCGACAGCGACTCGTCGTTCCAGGCGCGGACCCATGCCTCGGCGCGGGTCGCGGCATCGGGCGCAGCCGCGCGCGCAGCGACCGCAGCTGTGCGGCCCGACGCCGTCCCATCGCGCTCGAGCATCGCCGCGATCGCGTCCTCGCCCGCCGTGCCCGTCGCAGCACCGGCGACGACGAACGACCAGCGCAGGTCGGGGTCGAGCACGAGACCCTTGGGAGCCGCGTCCGTCAGGAGCCGCTCGATGTCGGCGGACTTCGTCGTGCTGTGTTCCGAGGCGGCCGCGACCGCGCGTGCCCAGATCAGCTGCGCATCGGATGCCGGTGCGGCATCCGTCATCGCGTCCCACGCCACCGCGAGCCACGCGTCAGCCGCGGACTGGCGCCCGGCAGCCGGCACGTAGTGCGTGACGGTGAAGAGTGCCTGGGCGACGACGTCGGCGAGCAACGCCGCGTTCGTCTCCGCCGGAGCATGCCGAGCCACGATCGAGAGGAAGCGGCTCGCAGGCAGCTCGCCATCACGCGTCGCGTTCCAGAGCGAGGCCCACACGACGCCGCGCACGAGTGGTGCCTCGAGGGTCGAGAGTCCGCGGTCGACGGCATCCACCGATCGCGGATCGAGACGGACCTTCACATACGAGCGGTCGTCGTCGTTGAGGACGAGCAGGTCGGCGTCCGCGAGCTGGGATGCGTCGACCTGCGTGGATGCGCCGACAACGTCGAACTCGGTACCGCCCGCAGGCGCGAGCACCTCGCCATCGAAGCGATAGGCGCCGAGGCGAAGTCGGTGGGGCCGGACGATGTCCTGCGCCACCGTGAACGTAGCTCGCTCGAGCGAGACGGTCGGCAGCCCCGTCGTCTCGAGCCAGACCGCACTCCAGGTCCGCAGGTCGCGACCCGACGCGCGCTCGAGCGCGACGAGCAGATCCTCGAGGGTCGTGTTGCCGAACGCATGCTCTGCGAAGTAGCGCTGCGCGCCGCGGAAGAAGGCATCCTCGCCCACGAAGCCGACGAGCTGCTTCAGCACCGACGCGCCCTTGGCGTACGTGATGCCGTCGAAATTCAACTTCGCCGCCTCGAGGTCGGGGATGTCGGCGACGATCGGGTGCGTCGTCGGCAGCTGGTCCTGCGCGTACGCCCACCCCTTCCGCCGGCTCGCGAACGTGACCCAGGCGTCATCGAATCCGGCCGCGGCGGCAGCCGTGTGCGAGCCCATGAAGTCCGCGAAGGACTCCTTCAGCCACAGGTCGTCCCACCACCGCATCGTGACGAGGTCACCGAACCACATGTGCGCCATCTCGTGCAGGATCGTGTTCGCCCTCGCCTCGCGCTGAGCCCGCGTCGCGCGGCCACGGAACACGTACGCCTCGGTGAACGTGACGAGGCCGGGGTTCTCCATCGCACCGAGGTTGTACTCGGGGACGAAGATCTGATCGTACTTGCCCCACGGATAGTCCTGCCCGAAGGCCTCGGTGAGGTACGACAGCCCGCGGCGCGTGACCTCGAGGATCTCATCCGCATCGAGGTGCTCGGCGAGCGATGCGCGGCACAGGATGCCGAGCTCGACGCCGCCCCACTCGCCGCCGACACGGTGGTACGGACCGGCCGCCACTGCCGTGATGTAACTCGAGATGGGCAGGGTCTCGGCGAACGAGACCCGCATGCCGCCGTCGATCGATGCCCGCTCGAGCTCCGCCCCGTTGCTCAGGACGACCCACTCGCTCGGCGCGGTCACGCGGAAGCGCCATCGAGCCTTCATGTCCGGCTGCTCGAAGCACGGGTACACGCGTCGGCAGTCCGCAGGTTCGTATTGGGTGTAGAGGTAGACGGCGTCGTCCACGGGATCGACGAACCGGTGCAGGCCCTCCCCCGATGCGCTGAAGCGGCCGCGCGCCGTGATGCGGACCTCGTTCTCGGCAGAAGGTCCTCGGAGCAGCACACGAGCACCGTCCCATTCGACGGGCACGTCGACGCCGTTGACGCTCACCTGATCGACGGCATCGCCGATGAAGTCGACCCAGGTCTCCGCGGTGGTCGCCGAGAAGCGGAGCGTGCTCACCGTCGCGAACGTCGACTGCGCGGCATCCGTCGCCGATCGCAGATCGAGATCCACGTCGACGGTGTGCAGCCGCACCGCGGCGGAGCGGGCAGCGGTCTCATCACGGGTCAGGTTCGCGGAGCTCATCCGTCCATCGTGTCACGCGGATGCCGCAGCGCGACCCAGCTCAGGACTCGCCGTGCCGTGCTTCGTCGGCGAGCCAGATCGCGCCCGTATCGGTCGCGGGACGGGCCATCGGGATGCGCGTGCCGAGCACCTGGGCCACGACGTCCTGCGCGATCTTCGACGGCGACAGACCGGCGTCGTCGAGGATCTGCTCCCGTGTCGCGTGATCGATGAAGCGATCGGGCAGGCCGAGCTCGTCGACCGCGGTCGAAACCCCCGCCTCGCGGAGCACTTGGCGCACACGCGTTCCGACACCGCCGACGCGGATGCCGTCCTCGATCGTGATGACGAGGCGATGGCTCCGCGCGAGTTCGACGATGGAGGGCTGGATCGGCACCGCCCACCGTGGATCGACCACCGTGGCACCGATCCCCTGTGCCCGCAGGCGCTCGGCGACGTCCATCGCGAGGTGCGCCATGGGGCCGATCGCGACGATCAGCACGTCCTCGGCGTCGCTGCGGTAGAGCACGTCGGCGCCGTCTTCGCGTCGCTCGACCGCGTCGAGCGTGACCGGAACCGCACCCTTCGGGAAGCGGACGACCGTCGGCGCGTCATCGACCTCGATGGCTTCGTCAAAGAGCTCACGGAGTCGCTCGCCGTCGCGAGGAGCCGCGATGCGGATACCGGGCACGAGTTGGAGCATCGCCAGGTCCCACACGCCGTGGTGACTCGGCCCATCCGGCCCGGTGACGCCGGAGCGATCGAGCACGAACGTGACGCCGGCCTTGTGCAGCGCGACATCCATCAGCACCTGGTCGAAGGCGCGGTTCATGAACGTCGCGTAAATCGCGACGACGGGATGCAACCCGCCGTATGCGAGTCCGGCCGAAGAAGCGACGGCGTGCTGCTCGGCGATGCCGACGTCGTACACACGGTCCGGGAACCGCTGTGCGAACTCCTGGAGACCGGTCGGACGGAGCATCGCGGCAGTCATCGCGATCACATCCTCGCGGCGCTCGCCCGCTGCCACGAGCGAGGACGAGAACACGTCCGTCCACGCGACGGCGTCCGAGGTGCCGATCGGCTCGCCGGTCGAAGGGTCGATCTTGCCGACGGCGTGGAACTGGTCCGCCTCGTCGCGGCGTGCGGGTTCGTACCCGCGTCCCTTCTCGGTGATGACGTGGACGATGACCGGCGCGCTGTATTCCTTCGCCAGCTGCAGCGTCTCTTCGAGCGCCTCGAAGTCGTGGCCGTCGATGGGGCCGAGGTACTTGATGTCGAGATTCGAGTAGAGCGCCGCGTTGTTGGTGAACCGGGACAGGAACCCGTGCGTGCCGCCGCGGACCCCGCGGTATACCGCCCGGCCCATGGGACCGAGCAGCCGGAAGAACCGTGCCGAGCTCTCGCGCAGGCTCTCGTAGCTGTCGGCGGTGCGGACGCGGTTCAGGTACCGCGCCATGCCGCCGATCGTCGGCGCGTACGAGCGGCCGTTGTCGTTCACCACGATGACGAGATTTCGGTCGTTGTCGTCGGTGATGTTGTTGAGCGCTTCCCACGTCATGCCGCCGGTGAGGGCTCCGTCGCCCACGACCGCGACGACGTGACGGTCCTTCCGACCGGTGCGCGTGAGCGCACGGGAGACACCGTCAGCCCAGCTCAGCGAACTCGACGCGTGCGAGGACTCGACGACGTCGTGCTCGCTCTCCGAGCGCTGCGGGTAACCTGCGAGGCCGCCGCGCGAGCGGAGCCCCGAGAAGTCCTGCCGCCCGGTGAGGAGTTTGTGGACGTACGACTGGTGGCCGGTGTCGAAGATGAACGGGTCGTTCGGCGAGTCGAAGATGCGGTGCAGCGCGATGGTCAGTTCGACGACGCCGAGGTTGGGACCGAGGTGACCGCCGGTGCGCGCCACGTTCTCGACGAGGAAGTCGCGGACCTCGGTCGCGAGGGTACGCAGCTCATCTCGCGAGAGCCCATCAAGGTCTCGCGGACCGTGGATGCGCTCGAGAAGACTCATGACCCGAGTCTACGCGGGCAGACGCAGAGAGCCCCGACGCGAGACGGCGTCGGGGCTCTCTTTCAGGCGATCGTTCAGACGAGCGAACGCAGCACGTACTGCAGGATGCCGCCGTTGCGGTAGTAGTCCGCCTCACCGGGGGTGTCGATACGGACGATCGCATCAAACTCGATCGTCTGCTTGCCCTCGGCCGAGAACTCGCTCGGCTCTGCGGTGACCTTGACCGTCTTCGGCGTGACGCCCTCGTTCAGCTGCTCAAGACCCGAGATCGAGACGATCTCGGTGCCGTCGAGGCCGAGCGACTTCCAGCTCTCACCGGTCGGGAACTGCAGCGGGACGACGCCCATGCCGATGAGGTTCGAGCGGTGGATGCGCTCGAAGCTCTCGGTGATGACCGCCTTGACGCCCAGCAGGCTGGTGCCCTTGGCCGCCCAGTCGCGCGACGAACCGGAGCCGTACTCCTTGCCACCGAAGACGACAAGCGGGATGCCCTGCGCCTGGTAGTTCTGGCTCGCGTCGTAGATGTACGACTGCGGGCCACCCTCCTGCGTGAAGTCGCGCGTGAAGCCGCCCTCGACGATCTGGCCGTCGTTGACGGCAGACACGAGCTCGTTCTTGAGGCGGATGTTGGCGAACGTGCCGCGGATCATGACCTCGTGGTTGCCGCGACGCGAGCCGTAGGAGTTGAAGTCCTTCTGCGCGACGCCGTGCTCGGTGAGGTACTGCGCGGCGGGCGTGCCCGCCTTGATGTTGCCGGCCGGGCTGATGTGGTCGGTGGTGACCGAGTCGCCCAGCGTCGCCATGACGCGTGCACCGGAGATGTCCGAGACCGGGGTCAGGTCCATCGACATGCCGTCGAAGTACGGCGCCTTGCGGACGTACGTCGAGTCCTCGTCCCATTCGAAGACGGGACCGGTGGGCGTGGGCAGGTTCTTCCAGCGCTCGTCGCCGTCGAAGACGGTCGAGTACTGCTTGATGAACTGCTCGCGGGAGATCGAGTGGTCGATGACCTCCTGCACCTCGTCGGGCGAGGGCCAGATGTCCTTCAGGAACACGTCGTTGCCGTCCGCGTCCTTGCCGAGGGCGTCGGTCTCGAAGTCGAAGTTCATCGACCCGGCGAGGGCGTAGGCGACGACGAGCGGCGGCGACGCGAGGTAGTTCATCTTCACGTCGGGGCTGATGCGGCCCTCGAAGTTGCGGTTGCCCGAGAGGACGGCTGTGACGGCGAGGTCGTTCTCGTTGATCGCCGCCGACACCTCTTCGATGAGCGGACCCGAGTTGCCGATGCAGATGGTGCAGCCGTAGCCGACCGTGTAGAAGTCGAGGCCCTCAAGCGCTTTGTCGAGACCGGACTTCTCGTAGTAGTCGGTGACGACCTTCGAGCCGGGGCCGAGCGTCGTCTTGACCCACGGCTTGCGCTTGAGACCCTTGTCGACGGCCTTCTTGGCGAGCAGGCCCGCCGCGATCATGACCGACGGGTTCGACGTGTTGGTGCACGACGTGATGGCTGCGAGCGTGACCGCACCGTTGTCGAGCAGGTAGCTCTGACCGTCGGGGGTCGTGACCTTCACCGGCTTGGATGCCGCGTGGCGCGCCCCGCTCGAGATGAGCGACGGCACGTGCTCGTGCTGGTGCGAAACGCCGCCGACGGCGACGTGCTCGTGCTCGACACCGGGCGCGGTGCCGGGGTCGGACGCGGGGAAGGTGCCTTCGAGCTCGACGGAGTCCTCTTCGGCGGCATCCGCGTAGTTCAGGATGTCCTTGCCGAACTGGCTCTTCGCCTCGGAGAGGAGGATGCGGTCCTGCGGACGCTTCGGGCCGGCGATCGAGGGGACGACCGTCGAGAGGTCGAGCTCCATGAACTCGCTGAACTCGAGGTGGCGGGCCGGGTCGTGCCAGAGCTTCTGCTCCTTGGCGTACACCTCGACGAGGGCGACGGTCTGCTCGTCGCGGCCCGTGAGGCGCAGGTAGTCGAGCGTGACATCGTCGATCGGGAACATCGCGGCGGTCGAGCCGAACTCGGGGCTCATGTTGCCGATGGTCGCGCGGTTCGCGAGCGGCACCTGAGCGACACCTTCGCCGTAGAACTCGACGAACTTGCCGACCACGCCGTGCTTGCGGAGCATGTCGGTGATCGTGAGGACGACGTCGGTCGCGGTGACACCCGACGGGATCTCGCCGGTCAGCTTGAAGCCGACGACGCGCGGGATGAGCATCGAGACGGGCTGGCCGAGCATCGCGGCCTCGGCTTCGATACCGCCGACGCCCCAGCCGAGCACGCCGAGGCCGTTGACCATCGTGGTGTGCGAGTCAGTGCCGACGCAGGTGTCGGGGTACGCACGGAGCACGCCGTCGACGGAGCGGTCGTAGATGACCTTTGCAAGGTGCTCGATGTTGACCTGGTGGACGATGCCGGTGCCCGGGGGGACGACCTTGAAGTCGTCGAACGCCGTCTGACCCCAGCGGAGGAACTGGTACCGCTCGCCGTTGCGCTCGTACTCGATCTCGACGTTGCGCTCGAGTGCGTTGTCGGAGCCGAACAGGTCGGCGATCACCGAGTGGTCGATGACCATCTCAGCGGGCGAGAGCGGGTTGATCTTGCTGGGGTCGCCGCCGAGCGCGGTCACGGCCTCGCGCATCGTGGCGAGGTCGACGATGCAGGGCACACCCGTGAAGTCCTGCATGACCACGCGTGCCGGCGAGAACTGGATCTCGGTGTTCGGCTCGGCCGCCGGGTCCCAGTCGCCGAGCGCCTGGATCTGCTCCTTGGTGACGTTCGCGCCGTCCTCGGTACGCAGGAGGTTCTCGAGCAGCACCTTGAGGCTGAACGGGAGCTTCTCGTAGCCGGGGACGGTGTCGACGCGGAAGATCTCGTAGTCGGTGTCGCCGACGGTCAGTGTGCTCTTGGCACCGAAGCTGTCAACAGTGGACACGTGTGCTCTCCTTCATCGGCGGGCGCGGGCGACATGGCCCACACTCCCCCATCTTCCCCGCGCTCGCCGTCGGCGGCTAGTGAGGCCGTCCTAACCTGCGAGGTGCGGAAAACTATCTTGATGTCGAGATAAATCTATCACGCGTCGCGACGCGGATACACCGCACGCACGGCGAGCCATGTGACCGCGACGAGCGGCGCGAACAGCGGCAACCCCATGATGAGTTTGAGGGTGCCGAGAAGCGCGACCTCGCCCGCCAGGTAGAGCGGCAGCTGTACCGCAAGCCGAGCGAAGAAGAGCGCGGCCCACGCGATCGCGAGCCAGAAGAACACGCGTCGCTTGCGCTGATCCCGGCGCCACGCGACACCCTCGTTCATGAGGAACCCGACGGCGAGGCCGATCAGCGACCAGCCGATCACGGCCGAGACGAGGAACGCCGTGCCGTAGACGGCATTGGTGATGAGGCCGGGGACGAAATTGTCCTCGCCTCGCCCCGTGAAGAGCGCGAGGGCGGCGGCCACACCGGCCGCGATCAGCCCACCGAACGCAGCACTCGCGGGCGAACGCTGGATGAGTCGGACAGCGGTGAACACCACGGCGAGGCCGACCGATCCGGCGAGCGAGATGACGAGGTCTTGTCCCGTCAGCGTGTAGAGCAGGACGAAGGCGAGGCCTGGGAGGACCGACTCGACGACACCGCGCCAGCCACCCATCGCCCGCCAGACCACACGACCGGTCGTCGCCTCATCCGCGGGATCGAGCCCGGCGCGTCGCGCGGCTTGGCCCAGTGCCTGCCCGACGAGTTCGGACGCGGACGGCGACGGCGGCTCGAGTCCCGGGCGAGCGTCGTCCGGGCGCTGCGACTCGCTCATGCGCCGGGGGTCGCGGGCATCTTCAGCGGGATGAGGTCGCGCGGGGGCATCGGGGTCCCGCCACGGACGACGACGATCGAGCGGAACAGGTCCTCGATCTGTGCCGCGGCGGCCGGGTCGCCGGCAGCCGCGCCACCGACGACGCCGCGGAGGAACCAGCGGGGGCCGTCGACGCCGACGAAGCGCGCGAGCCGCTTGCCTGCGGCGCCTTCCGCGCCGACGACCGGCACCTCGGCGAGCAGTTCGGGGCCGAGCGGACCCTCACGCTCTTCCACGCGGCCACCCTGTTCACGGATCTGCGAACGGATCTGTTCGCGCGTCTCCTCCCAGAGCCCCGAGGACCGCGGCGCGGCGAACGGCTGCACCTGCAAGGTCGAACCGGCGTAGTCGAGGCCGATGGCGACGATGCGCTTGGTCTGCTCCTCGACCTCGAGGCGAAGGTTGAGTCCCTCGCGCGGGAGGATCTTCACTCCGCCGAGGTCGATGTAGGGGCGGACCGGGTTGGCCTCGGTCTCGTCGAACGGGCCGTTCTCGGCTCGATCGGACGGCGCGGACTTGAGGGCGATCTCGTCGGTCATGCGGTGAGTCCTGTCGTGTAGCCGGTCGATCCGAAGCCACCCTCGCCACGCACACTGTCGGGGAGGGTCTCGACCGGGATGAAGTTCGCGCGCGGGACGGGCATCACGATCAGCTGCGCGATGCGGTCGCCGGGCGCCACGTCGAACGATTCCGTGGCATCCGTGTTCAACAGCGTCACCTTGATCTCGCCGCGGTAACCGGCGTCCACGGTGCCCGGGGAGTTCACAACGGTGATGCCGTGCTTGGCGGCGAGGCCGCTCCGGGGGACGACGAAGGCGACGTACCCGTCGGGCAGCGCGATGCGGACGCCGGTGCCGATGAGTGCACGCTGTCCGGGTGCGAGATGCGCGGCCTCCGAGGCCACCAGGTCGGCGCCGGCATCGCCCGGATGGGCGTAGACCGGGACCGCAGTCGAGATAATGGGAACGTCAACGGATTCCGTCACCCCCCGAGGCTAATGCACAACGTCGAACACGCCACGTCCGCCAACGCCTATCGCGAACGGCTGAGTCCATCGCTCTGGTTGCTCGTCAGCGCGGCGGTGTGCGCCCCGATGGCAGCCATCGTGTTCGTCCCGGTGGATCAGACGCTCGCGCTCGCGATCGGACTCGCCGTCGGCGTCGCGATCGTCGTCGCCCTCATCGGGAGCGCACCGGTCGTGTCGATCAGCGGCGACGAGCTGCGGGTCGGCCGCGCCCGCATCCCCCTGGCCGTGCTCGGCGAGCCTGAATCGCTCACCGGAGAGGAAGCTCGCGCGGCCCGTGGACGCGACCTCGGCCGCGATGACTGGCACCTGCTCCGCGGTGGCATCGACGGCGTCGTGCGTATCGCCGTGAAGGACGAGAACGACCCCACGACGCGATGGGTGTTCTCGTCACGCACCCCGGAACGGGTGGCGGCGATCATCACCCGCGCGCAGCGGGGTCGTTGACGTCAGAACCGAGCGTGTCGCTCAGGCGCACTCGGTGCAGATCGCACCGACCGAGGTCTGGTGGTCGATCTGGGTACGGTGCTTCACCAGGAAGCACTCGATGCAGGTGAACTCGTCTTCTTGAGCCGGGAGGACGACGACGTCGAGATCGACGTCGGAGAGGTCTGCGCCGGGGAGCTCGAAGCCGGCCGGGTTGTCGGAGTCCTCGTCGCCCGTCGACCCGGACAGCTTGTCCGGAACGCGCTCCTTGAGGGCCTCGATCGACTCACTGTCGTCTTCGGTCTTCCGGGGGGCGTCGTAATCCGTTGCCATGCGAGGATGTCTCAACTTTCGGGGTGTTGCTGTGGTGTTGTGGGAACCGTCGTCGGCGTCCGGCACCCGATCGGGCGGCCATAGTTTGCATCACCCACGTGGGATTCGCAAATGGACGGTTCCGCAGCGCCGTCATTCGAAGGCACGCCACCGCAAACTTGCGGCACGCCCGCGATATTCCCGTGCGCCGTCGAGGGTGCGTGCGACCATGTCAGCGCAGGTCGAAACGGCCCACGCTGAATCGCCGCGACCTAGGAGAAAGGGTGTTCGCATGGAACAGCTGAAAGTCATCGGCACCGAAGACGGCCGACTGATGCTCGCCACCGACGCGGGCGACCGCTTCTCGCTCGCGGTCGACGAATCGCTGCGCGCGCAGTTGCGCCGACTGCAGCGCGAGACCGAGCCGCGGGCCGTCCGCCCCAGCCCTCGGGACATCCAAGCGCACATCCGATCGGGCATGTCTGCCGAAGAAGTCGCCGAACTCCTCGGCGTCCGCCTGGAAGACGTGCAGCGCTTCGAAGGTCCGGTGCTGGCGGAACGTGAGCACATCGTCGGCCAGGCGCTCGCGGTGACCGTCCTCATCGGCGGCGAACTCGACCCCGGCGCGCAGCCGACGTTCGGTAACGCGGTGCGGGCCAAGCTCACCGAGGCGAATGCCACCGGTGAACGCTGGACGAGCTGGCGCGACCAGTCCGGCTGGGTCGTCAAGCTCGAGTTCACTGCGAACGAGGTCGACCACGATGCGCGATGGAGCTTTGACCCGCGCCGATCGAGTCTGTCGCCGCAGAACTCCGACGCGGTCCAGCTCTCGCGACAGGGATCACTGCCCGAAGGGCTCATCCCGCGTCTGCGCGCGCTCGACTCCTCGCCACTCAAGGACGCCACCCGCTTCGACAGTGCTGCGTTCGGTCCTCGCGGCGTCGTGGAGGTCGACGTCGACGACACCCCCGAAGCGCGCCCCTCCTCGTCGCCCGCCGTGCAACAGGCCGCGATCAAGCGCGCGCCCGATGCGCCTGTGACCTCCGCCGAGACGGCCGACCTGCTCGAAGCGTTGCGCCGTCGTCGCGGTCAGCGCGAGCCGATGCCGAGCGAATCGACGGCACCCGAGCGCGCGTCCTCGCCGGTCGCGCTGTTCGATGCGCTCGAACCCGGCTATGACGAAGCGGATGCCGCTGTCGAGGACGTCACCGACGACGCGGATGCTCCCACCGAGCAGACGCGTCGCAAGGGTCGCACCTCGATGCCGTCGTGGGACGAGATCGTCTTCGGCGCTCGCACCGAAGACGGCTGACCCGTGTCATCGCTCCGGGGGCGTCAGCGTTCCGGAGCGAACGCGCCGAGCCGCACGAGCGGCACGATGCGCTCTTGCTCAGTGAGCGATCCATGCTGGCCGACCATCTTCTGCGGCTTCTTGTCGAGTTCCCGATCGTCGTAGTACGCGACCGCCGAGCGCGCCGCGACGAGCACGTCACCGATACGCGGGACGACCCCAGCGTCGACGGCCGCGCCGAAGAGCCCGGCCTCGATCGCTTCGCTCCGGCTGAGCACCCACGACCGCTGCGCCTCGGCATCGCGCCAGCGCGCAAGCAGTGAGACAGCCTCGCCGTCCTCGGAGTACAGGTGGAGCATCCGGGGCTCGCCCCCGATGAGCCGGACGCCGTCGAGGAGCGGGTCACTGTCGGACAACAGCATCTGACGATGGCGCGGCACGTCGACCATCCCGTGGTCCGCGGTGAGCACCGCACCAGCCGCTCCGCCGAGCGCATCGTCGAGCGCCCGGGCCGCGGCATCCACGATCTCGAGCCCCGCCGACCATTCGTCGCTCTCCCAACCCTTCGCGTGCCCGAGACCGTCGAGCTCCGGCACATACGCATAGACGAGAGCGCCGGGATGCCGCAGCGCGAGATCCGCGGCGACCTCGACACGCTCGGCGATCGTCGACGCCGCGACGAACTGCGCGCCGCGCATGAGGGCACGGGTGAACCCGGTGTCCCGATACATCGCCTTCGTGACGACGAACACCGGTCGCCCATGCTGCGCTTCGCGGTCGAGGATCGGCTGCTGCAGCTGCCAGGTGAGCGGATCAAGCCCGTCCGTCTCGTACCCGCGGAGCTGGTTCGGCGCCTTGTCCGTCCCCGGCACGCGAGCGCGATAGCCGACGAGCCCGTGCGCGCCGGGCGCAGTGCCGGTGAGGAGGCTCCCCAACCCGGCCGCCGTCGTCGAAGGGAACACCGTGCGGGCGGCATCCTTCTTCGTCATCCGCTGGGTGAGGAACCGGGCATGCCCGGCGCGAGCCGTCAGATTGCCCCGACCGAGTCCGTCGACGAGGAGGACGACGCCGGAACGAGCCGGCGCGAACCAGCTGTCCCCACCTTCGAGCGCCGCGATCACATGCGGCACGACACCGGTGAGGCTCCGGGCTCCGGGCGGGTCCGCGGGTAGGCTGTGGGACATCCGGGCAAGTCTCCCATACGGCGCGACGGCCCCACCCGCACCGGCATCCGACCGCCCTCGACCTCGCACGATCAAGGGCTGAGCGAGGCCCGAGAACGATCGAGGACATGGCAGCTCGCAGCACTCCCCCGTCAGCACCCGCCGTCGAGCGCATCGAGGATGTCGACCTCGCCGACGAGATGCAGGGGTCGTTCCTCGAGTACGCCTATTCCGTCATCTACTCGCGCGCACTGCCCGACGCCCGCGACGGACTGAAGCCCGTCCAGCGACGCATCCTCTTCCAGATGGCCGAGATGGGACTCCGCCCCGACCGCGGTCATGTGAAGAGCGCCCGCGTCGTCGGCGAGGTGATGGGAAAGCTCCACCCGCATGGCGACTCCGCCATCTACGACGCGCTCGTGCGGCTCGCGCAAGATTTCGCGCTGCGGGTGCCGCTGGTCGATGGACACGGCAACTTCGGCTCGCTCGACGACGGGCCCGCCGCCGCCCGATACACCGAGGCCCGGCTCGCTCCGTCCGCGCTCGCGCTCACCGAGCACCTCGATGAAGACGTCGTCGACTTCATCCCCAACTACGACGGGCAGTTCCAGCAGCCCGAAGTGCTTTCGGCGGCGTTCCCGAACCTGCTCGTCAACGGCACGACCGGCATCGCGGTCGGTATGGCGACCAACATGGCGCCGCACAACCTCATCGAGGTCGTCTCGGCCGCGATCCACCTGCTCGAGCACCCCGAAGCCACGCTCGACGAGCTCATGGAGTTCGTCCCCGGTCCCGACCTTCCCGGTGGCGGCGTGATCGTCGGTCTCGACGGCATCAAAGAGGCGTACCAGTCGGGTCGCGGCACGTTCCGCACCCGCGCGAAGTCGTCGATCGAGTCGCTCGGTCCGCGCCGCACCGGCATCGTCATCACCGAGCTCCCCTACATGGTCGGCCCCGAGCGGGTCATGGAGAAGATCCGCGACGCCGTCACCGCGAAGAAGCTGACCGGCATCTCCGACATCACCGACCTCACCGACCGCAACCACGGCCTGCGCCTCGTCATCGGCATCAAGACCGGCTTCGACCCGAACGCCGTCCTCGAGCAGCTCTTCCGACTCACGCCCCTCGAGGACTCGTTCGGCATCAACAACGTCGCGCTCGTCGGCGGTCAGCCGCAGACGCTCGGGCTCAAGGAGATGCTGCGGGTCTACCTCGACCACCGCATCCAGGTCATCACCCGTCGCAGCCGGTTCCGCCTCGCACGCAAGCAGGAGCGCCTGCACCTCGTCGAGGGTCTCCTCATCGCGATCCTCGACATCGACGAGGTCATCCAGGTCATCCGCACGTCGGACGACAGCGAGATGGCCCGCACGCGCCTCATGGACGTGTTTGACCTGTCGCAGCTGCAGGCGGAGTACATCCTCGAGCTTCGTCTGCGCCGCCTCACCAAGTTCTCCCGCGTCGAACTCGAGACCGAGCGCGACACGCTCAAGGCAGACATCGCGGCGCTCGAAGAGTTGCTCGGCAGCGATGCGCTTCTCCGCCGTCAGGTGGCGGTGGAATTGGATGCCGCGGCCGACGCCTACGGCACCCCGCGGCGCACGCTCCTGACGAACGGCGGCCCCGTCGCCCCGCGTGGGCGCGCCGCGGCGCCGGCCGACCTCCAGATCGCCGACGCCCCGTGCCGCGTGTTCCTCTCGGCGACCGGCCGGATGATCCGTGCCGAGCTCGTCGCCGATGCGCCCGGCGGGGGCATCGTCACGCCCGCGCGCCGGTCGAAGCACGACGCGATCCGTTCGGCCGTCGACGCGACCACCCGCGGCGACCTCGGCGCCGTGACCAGCGCCGGTCGCCTGGTGCGCTTCTCCCCCGTGGATCTGCCGTCCGTGCCCGCCAACTCCGTGCAGCTCGGTGCCGGCACGAAGGCCGACCAGTACCTCGGGCTCTCGGGCGGCGAACACGTCGTCGCCGTGGTCAGGCTCGACGAGCCGGCACCGATCGCGCTGGGTACCGCACAGGGCGTCGTGAAGCGCGTCGCAGCAAGCGAGTTGCCCGCCGGCAAGCACGATGTCGAGGTCATCTCGCTCAAGCCCGGCGACACGGTCGTCGGCGCGGCGCCCGCCGCCGACGGCACGGAGCTCGTCTTCGTCGCGAGCGACGCGCAACTGCTCCGGTTCGACGCCGCGGCCGTGCGTCCCCAGGGTCGCGCGGCCGGCGGCATGGCCGGCATCCGACTCTCCGACGACGCACGGGTCATCGCCTTCACGGCCGTCACGGCAGGTGATGAGACCGTCGTCGCGACCATCGCCGGATCGACGTCGGCGCTCGCGGGCACCGACGCCGGCTCCGGCAAGGTCTCGGCCTTCGCGGAGTTCCCGGCGAAGGGCCGCGCGACCGGCGGCGTCCGTGCGCAGCGCTTCCTCCGCGGCGAGGACACGCTGACCCTGGCGTGGGTCGGCGAAGACCCTCGCGCGGTCGGCTCGGACGGTGCGGTGCGTCAGCTTCCGGAGCCGGGTGCGAAGCGGGATGCATCGGGGCAGACACTCGACGCCGTCATCGGCGCGATCGGCACCGTCGTCCGCTGAGTCAGCCTGCGAGCTTCGCCTTCACGTAGGCGACGACCGCGTTCGCGTGCCCGTGGCCGAGGCCGTGCTCATCTTTGAGGAGCGAAACGGCCTCCATGTGTGCGCGGGTGTCGAGCGCGCCGGCCGCAATGTCGAGCCAATGCTGGATCGGCTGGCCGTACGTCTTCTCGATGCTCGCGAAGTACGATGCCGGCCCCTTCGGCTTCTCGCCGTCGGCGAAGACCGGGGCCGGGACGCGGTGGGTGCTCACGACCTCAGGCTAGCGGCGCTCAGGCGTCGATCGCCTCGCGGTCGAGGCGATCGGCCGACGACACGATGAAGTCGCGTCGCGGCGCCACTTCGCTGCCCATGAGGAGTTCGAAGACGGATGCCGCCGACTCGGCGTCCTGCATGCGTACACGCCGGAGCAAACGACCATCGCGGGCCATCGTGGTGTCGGCCAACTGATCGGCATCCATCTCGCCGAGGCCCTTGTACCGCTGGATCGGCTCCTGCCACCGACGGCCGGACTTCGTGAGCTTCGCGAGGAGCGAATGCAGTTCCTTCTCGCTGTAGGTGTAGATCGTCTCGTTGGGCTTCGACCCGGGGTTCACGACGATGACACGGTGCAGCGGCGGGACGGCGGCATAGACACGGCCCGCTTCGACGAGTGGGCGCATGTAGCGGAAGAAGAGTGTCAGCAGCAGCGTGCGGATGTGCGCGCCGTCGACGTCGGCGTCGCTCATCAGGATCACCTTGCCGTAGCGCGCTGCCTCGAGGTCGAATGAGCGGCCCGAGCCTGCACCGATCACCTGGATGATCGCGGCGCACTCCGCGTTCGACAGCATGTCGCTGATCGACGCCTTCTGCACGTTCAGGATCTTGCCGCGGATCGGCAGCAGCGCCTGATACTCGCTGTTGCGGGCGAGCTTCGCGGTACCGAGCGCCGAGTCGCCCTCGACGATGAAGAGTTCCGACTCGCCGACGTCGTTCGTGCGGCAGTCCGCGAGCTTCGCCGGCAACGACGACGATTCGAGGGCGTTCTTGCGACGCTGCGTCTCCTTGTGGGTGCGCGCCGAGATGCGCGCCTTCATTTCCGAGACGACCTTCTCGAGCAAGAGCGCTGTCTGCGCCTTGTCGTCGCGCTTGGTCGACGAGAACTTCGCGCCGAGCTCCTTGTTCACGACGGATGCCACGATGTTGCGGACCGCGGGCGTGCCGAGGATTTCCTTCGTCTGTCCCTCGAATTGGGGTTCGGGCAGGCGCACGGTCAGCACGACGGAGAGCCCCGCGAGGATGTCGTCCTTCTCGATCTTCTCGCTGGCGCCGACCTTGAGCTTGCGGGCGTTCGCCTCGATCTGGCCGCGGACGACCTTCATGAGTCCCTGCTCGAAGCCCTGCTGGTGCGTGCCACCCTTGGGCGTCGCGATGATGTTTACGAACGAGCGGCCGACGGTCTCGTAACCGGTCCCCCACCGCAACGCGATGTCGACGTGGCACTCGCGCTGCACCTCCGTCGGCACCATCGCGCCGCTCGGCTGCAGCACGGGCACCGTCTCGGTGAAGTTTCCGACGCCCTCGAGGCGCCAGGTGTCGGTGATCGGCGCGTCGGGTGCGAGGAAGTCGGCGAACTCCGAGATGCCGCCGTCGAACCGGTAGCTGGTCTCGATCGGCTCCTCGCCGCGCTGGTCGAGGATGACGATCTCGAGACCTGGGACGAGGAACGCCGTCTGGCGGGCGCGCTGCTCGAGCTCTGACAGGTCGAACGCGGCATCCTTCGTGAAGATCTGCCGGTCGGCCCAGTAACGGATGCGGGTGCCGGTGACCCCCTTCGCGGCCTTCCCGACGACGCGGAGCTCGCTGGACCGCTCGTAAGGGCTGAAGGCGGAGCTCGGCGCGTCGCCTGCGAACGTGCCCGGCTCACCGCGGTGGAACGACATCGCGTAGGTCTTGCCGGCACGGTCGACCTCGACGTCGAGCCGCTCGGAAAGGGCGTTCACGACCGAGGCGCCGACGCCGTGGAGGCCGCCGGACGCGGCGTAGGACCCACCGCCGAACTTGCCGCCGGCGTGGAGCTTCGTGAAGACGACCTCGACACCCGTGAGCCCGGTGCGCGGTTCGACATCGACCGGGATGCCGCGCGCCTTGTCGCGCACCTCGACGCTGCCGTCGGCGTGGAGCACGATGTCGATGCGCGAGCCGTAGCCGCCGAGTGCCTCGTCGACCGAATTGTCGATGATCTCCCAGAGGCAGTGCATGAGGCCGCGCGAGTCGGTCGACCCGATGTACATGCCCGGGCGCTTGCGGACGGCTTCGAGCCCTTCGAGCACCTGGAGGTGGTGGGCGGAATACTCGGCGGTCACAATCCTCAAGCGTATCCGCGGGTGCCGACGCCGGCGGCTCGACACACGCGCGGTCACGGCACTGATACCGGCAGGTCACACAGGACCATACGCGCACAGCGAAATGTCATCGAATCGCGGCATACCTGCAACAGCACCGTGGTTGTATGTGATGAACGTTCCGCACCCGAACCACTGAGGAGGCACCTGACATGAGCACTTCAACCGCCACCGAGCCCGGAGCCGTCCTCGAATACCGCCTGACCGCGATGGACCGTTGCGACTCCTGTGGAGCGCAGGCCTACATCGCGGCGGAGGTGAACGGCAGCGAGCTGCTGTTCTGCGCCCACCACGGTCGCAAGTACGAGGAGAAGCTGCGCTCCGTCGCGACCAGCTGGCACGACGAGACCGCTCGCTTGAGCGAGGCTCCCTGAACGCTCCTCCCACACGGGAGATGACGAAGGGCCCCACCGATCGGTGGGGCCCTTCGTACGTGCGCCGGGTTCAGAACCCCACGGCCGCCTGGTAGACGGGCAAGAGACCGGTGCGGACACCGGACGCCGACGGCTTCGGCTGGAACACGCTGGAGTTGTGGTTGCCCTCGATGACGACCGGACCGTTCGGCGTGAGCGCGATGTCCCAGCCGACGTAGGGCGCTTCCGGAGTTCGCCGGGCGAGGGATGCCGCGAGGTCGAGCACCCGGTCGTACATCGGCACCTGGAACCCGACGATCGGCGTGCCGGTCGCGGGGTGTTCCCGGTAGACGTTGCTCTGCTTGTCGACGCCGGGGTACATCGCGACGCCCTCGTCGTCGAGCATCGTGAACATGCCACCCGAGGCGAAGTTGTCGATGACGTCGCCGTTGCCGATGCGGAGGACCGCGGCGAGCAGGTGCACGCGGTCGGTCGTGGTGTCGAGGAAGGTGATGATGCGGACCGTGTTGACCGCGTCGGCGTACAGCGTCGACATCTCGGGGTGCTGCACGATGAACTCGTCCAGAACGGTCTGTCCCTTCGCGGCGAGCTCGGCGCGGAACGCGGCGGCATCCGTGTCCGGCGTCACCTCGTGCAGGTCGATCCCGCCACCGCCGTGCCCCTCATTCGGCTTCGCGAGCACCTTCGCGTGGCGACCGAGGAACGCCGACAGCGCGGCGTCATCGATGTCGCGCAGGTCGACGGTCTCCCGCCCGAGCAGGTCGGCGTACTCGCGCGCGAATCGGCGCTTGTCCTCGAGCTTGGACCGCCCCTCGGGCGTGTTGTACATCCGCGTGATGCGGAACGACTTCGGGTGCGTCATCCACGTCGCGCGCTCGCGACCGTTCAGCAGCCGGATGTCCCACACCGCGTAATCGCGGAACGCCATGTCGTACCGGACTGAGCACCACAGCATGTCGGCGATGATGACCGGCACCGGTGCCTTCGAGACCTGCTGCACCGTGCGGGCGAACTCGACGAGGTTGCCGGGCCGGAGCTTCCGGGCACGGCGGATCAGGTACAGCAGTCGGACGCGGATGCGGCGCATGGCGGTTCCTCCGAAACGGGTGCGGTCAGAACCGCATGGCGGCACGGTACCGCGGCAGCAAGCCGCGGCGGATGCCGGAGACGGACGGCTTCGACTGGAAGACGCCCGAGTTGTGGTTGCCCTCGATGACGACGGGACCGGTCGGCGTGATCGCCACGTCCCACCCGATGTACGGGAAGGCCGGCACGCGGCGGGCGAGGCGATCCACGAGCGCGAGCACCTCTTCGTACAGCGGCACCTGGAACCCGGCGATCGTCACACCGGTGACCGGGTGCACCGCGAACGGGCGCCCCTCCTCGTCGCTGGCGGCATGGAGCGCGCGGCCGTCTTCGCCGAGCATCGTGTACATGCCGCCGTTGCTGAAGTTGTCGATCACGCCGCCGTTGCCGATCTTGAGGACCGCCGCCAGGACGTGCACCTCACCGTCAGGGTCGAGGTACGACACCATGCGCAGCGAGTTGACGCTCTGCGGGTAGAGCGAGGCCATGTCCTCGTGCTGGACCAGCACTTCCTCGACGAGCGCCTGGCCCGCGGCGAGCAGCTCCTCGCGGACGGCGGCCGCGTCGGTGATCTCCGCGGTGTCCCGCAGCGAGATGCCGTTGCCGCCGACACCGCCGGGGTTCTTGGCGATGATCCGCGGGTGCCGCGCGACGAAATCCGCGAACGCCGCGGCATCCGTCTGGCGCAGGTCGATCCATTCGCGACCGAGTTCCGCACCGAAGCGCGTCGCGAACTCGAGCTTGTCGTCGAAGATCGCGCGCTGCGCGTTGTCGTTCAGGCGTCGCGACAGGTGGAACGACTTCGGGTCGGTCATGTACGTCTTGCGCTCACGACCCTTGAGGATGCGGAAGTCCCACTCCGAATAGTTCTCGAAGGTGGTCTCGTACCGCACCGAGCACCAGATCATGTCGATGACGACCCACCAGAGCGGTGCGGACGAGAGCCGCGCCGACTGGCGTGCGAACTGCAGTACCCGGTCGGCGTCGAAGTTCACGATGCGCCGCACGAAGAAGCGGACGCGCCGGTAGAGGCGGTGCACGGCGCCCATGATCAGGCCTTCGACGGCCGGATGATGCCGAGCGGCGTGGACTGGTGTCCCTGGCCGAGCGGGTTGTCGGAGAGGATGCGCACGAGGCGCTGCTCCCCCGCGCGGTCGAGTGTGGACCCCAGGATATTGCCGCCGATGTCGTTGATGTCGACGACGGCGACCTCATTGGCGCCGCCCAGGCGCGCCTTCAGCCGCGCTGCGACGCCTGCGGGGTCCTTCGGGCCGAGCACGACGGCCTTGTTGTACGGCGGGATCGTGTGCGGCGTGGGGCCGTCGATCGAACGCGCCTTGTCGCCCGCGATCCGGTAGAAATCGCCGCGGCGACCGAACAGCTTCGTGATCGCGGCGACGCCGGCGGCGAAGACGATGCGGGGCGTGCCGCATTCGCGGAGCGCCATCTCCATCGTCTCTGGCATGCCGAGACCGATGCCGTACTTCGTCTTCACCACGTAGCGGGAGAGGAAGCGGGCGAGCGGGCGCGGCTGGATCTCTTCGACGAGGTAGGAGCGGCCCTGCGTGATCGCAACGATCTTCTCGGTCACGAACAGCAGGTCACCCGGCTCGAGCTCGGATGCCGCGTACTGCGTGACGATCGCCTCGATGTCCTCGCCGGGCATGACGACGTGCGTCCGGATCGGGATCCGGGCGTAGGTCGTGCCGTCGATCGCGCGGGTGAGGTCCTTGCCCTCGTTCGCGACGCCGCTCATTCGAGATAGTCCCGCAGCGACTGCGACCGCGACGGGTGGCGAAGCTTCGCCATCGTCTTCGACTCGATCTGACGGATGCGCTCGCGGGTGACCCCGAACGTGTCGCCGATCTGGTCGAGGGTCTTCGGCTGGCCATCGCCGAGGCCGAACCGCATGCGGATGACGCCGGCTTCACGCTCCGAGAGCGAGTCGAGCAGCGACTCGAGCTGCCGCTGCAGCATCGTGAAGCCCACCGCGTCCGCGGGGACCACAGCCTCGGTGTCCTCGATGAGGTCACCGAACTCGCTGTCGCCGTCCTCGCCGAGCGGGGTGTGCAGCGAGATGGGCTCGCGACCGTACTTCTGGACCTCGATGACCTTCTCGGGGGTCATGTCCAGCTCGCGGCTGAGCTCTTCGGGCGTGGGTTCGCGACCGAGGTCCTGCAGCATCTGACGCTGCACACGGGCGAGCTTGTTGATGACCTCGACCATGTGGACCGGGATGCGGATCGTGCGCGCCTGGTCGGCCATGGCGCGGGTGATCGCCTGGCGGATCCACCACGTCGCGTAGGTCGAGAACTTGAAGCCCTTGGTGTAGTCGAACTTCTCGACCGCGCGGATGAGACCGAGGTTGCCCTCCTGGATGAGGTCCAGGAACTGCATGCCACGACCCGTGTAGCGCTTCGCGAGGGACACGACGAGACGGAGATTGGCGCCCAGCAGGTGGCTCTTCGCGCGCTGACCGTCGCGGGCGACCCACTGCAGGTCGAGACCCAGCTGCGCCGACTTCTCGGCAGCGCTCATGTGCGAGAGCTTCTCTTCGGCGAACAGGCCCGCCTCGATGCGCATCGCGAGCTCGACCTCTTCGGCCGCATTCAGGAGCGGGACCTTGCCGATCTGCTTCAGGTAGTCCTTGACGGGGTCGGCCGTCGCGCCGGTGATCTGCGTCGAGTAGACGGGCACCTCGTCGTCGTCCGCGGAGGAGATGACGATCGCACCGGTGGGGAGCGGCTCGGTGAAGGCGGGCTTCGCGCCCTCCTCGTCGTCGTCGCCCTTGTCGTCCTTCTTGGCGTCGTCCGAGTCGTCGCTGTCGTCGCCGCCGTCGATCTCGGCCTCGTCGACCTCTTCGTCGTCCTCGGGCTCGTCGTCCTCGTCCTTGGCCTTCGCCCTGGAGGCGCGCGCCTTCGCGGGTGCAGCCTTCTTCGTCGCTGCACTCTTCGCGGCGGTCGTCTTCGTCGCGGCCTTGCGTGCGGGGGCCTTCTTCGGGGCGTCCGCCTCCACGGCGGCGGCCTCGGCGCCGTCCACAGCCTCGTCGACCGTCTTCGTCGTACGCGTGCGGGTGGTCTTCGTGCCTGAAGTCACGTCTCGCCTTTCACCGACGATCTTCCGCCGGGGTTCGGACACTAGTAAGACCCTTGTCAAGTCCGGCGCAGTGCAGCCGGAGCGCACCCCACCGTTTGACAACGGGTCATTTCGTCCATTCTCTCATACGTCTCGGATGCATGAAGGACGTGCCGGTGTCAACACCCGGATCGGTGCCCGCATTCCCGCGGGAGATGGTGTCGTCGGGTCAGCCGAGGCCGGGACGACGGTCGTCATCGCCGGACGGCCGGTTCGCGAGGAACCGTTCCAGTTCGGCGGCGAGCTCGTCCGCAGAGGGCAGGTCGCCCGTGTGGATGATCGGCTGTGCGTGAGTGGAACCCGCCATGTACGCGTCGTACCGGTTCTCGAGGTTCTGCAGCATCGTGGTCAGCTCGTCGCTGCCACCGACCTGATCGTCGACCTTCACGAGGTACTCGCGGTTCTCGTCTCGCAGGACGTCGCTGTCGAAGACGAGCCCGGTCGCGACGGAGATGCTGTCGAGTGCCGCGATCGCCGCAGCCGGGAAATCTGTCTCGGCGAGGTAGTGCGGCACGAGGAGGACGAATCCGGCCACCTCGGCGCCGGCCTGCGTGAGCCGGTATTCGACGAGGTGCCCCGCGGTCGCAGGCACCTGCGTGTGCGGCTTCCACACGGAGTGCGCCTCGGTGAGCGCGGTGCGCGTGCCGCTCACCGTCGTGCCGATGGGGCGCGTGTGGGGCACCGGCATGGGGATCGCGTGGACCCAGGTCACCGACCGCACTTCGAGCCCTTCGGCGAGCCCGACGATCGTGTCGGCGAACGCCTCCCACGCGAAGTCCGGTTCATAACCGGCGAGCAGGACGAAGGGCTGTCCGAGCGCGTCGTGCGCGAGCGAGAGCTCGAGCCGCGGCGGCTCGAAGTCGACGAGCCGATCGCCGTCGAAGGTGATGATGGGTCGGCGCGCCCGGTAGTCGAAGAGGACGTCGGCATTGAAGGAGATGACCGGCTCCGGCGCGTGCTCGGAGCGGAGGTGATCGGCGAGGCGGCTCACCGCGGAACCGGCATCCGTGAATCCGGTGAGCGCGATGACCAACGGAAGCCCCGCCGGTACAGGAGGGGCGGAGGCGACGCGCTCGTAGAGGGGTCCGGACAGCGGCATGCCTCCACTGTACGAGGCCTGCCGGAGGGGTCGGCCCGCCGCGTCCCGCTCTGAGCGAACGCGCCGTCCCTAGGATGGAGGTCATGCCGTACCCCGAGCTGACCGTGACCACTTCCGCGCTCCGAGACTCCGGCGCCGACGCCCTGCTGCTGGCTCTCCCGCCGCTCGACGGCGCGGCCGAGGCGATCGCCGACTGGCCCGGGCTCGACGCAGCACTGCGCGGTGTCGGATTCACCGGCGCCGCCGGATCGACCGTTCGCGTGCACGCACCCGAGTCGACCGCGCTCCCGCTCTTCGTCTTCGGGACAGGCGCGACGCCCACCGCAACGAGCCTCCGTGACGCCGTCGGCGCGGCCGTCCGCACTACGACCGGGTTCGCAACCATCGCGATCGCAGCACCCGCCAACGACGAGCTCTGGCGCGCGGCGGCAGAGGGTGCCGTGCTCGGCGGGTACCGGTTCGCCGGATACAAGAAGACGGATGCCGCGAAGCAGCGTGCGACCGCCGTGGTCGTCCACACCGCAGCCGAGGTCGCGGACGCCGATCGTGCCGCTGTCGACGCGCTGGGTGGCGCCGTCGCCCTCGTGAAAGACCTCGTGAACGTCCCCGCCGAGTGGATGGGACCGGCCGACCTCGCGGACCGCGCCGTCGCCGAGACGGCAGACCTGCCGATCGAGGTCGAGGTCCTCGACGAGGTCGAGCTCGCGGCACAGGGCTTCGGCGGCATCCTCGGCGTCGGTCAGGGCTCCGACCGGCCGCCGCGCTTCGTACGTCTCACCTACGCGCCCGCGGGCGCAGCGACCCACGTCGCCGTGGTCGGCAAGGGCATCACGTTCGATACCGGCGGGCTCTCGCTCAAGCCGCCGGCATCGATGGTCGGAATGAAGTACGACATGGCGGGCGCAGCGACGGCGCTCGCGGTCGTCAAGGCTGCCGCACAGCAGGCGCTGCCGATCGCAGTCAGCGCGTGGCTGTGCATCGCCGACAACATGCCGTCGGGTCGCGCGACCCGTCCGGGCGACGTGCTCCGCATGCTCGACGGTACGACCGTCGAGGTGCTGAACACCGACGCCGAGGGGCGACTGGTCATGGCCGACGGACTCGTCGCCGCGAGCCGGACCAACCCGGACGTGCTCATCGACGTCGCAACCCTCACCGGTGCGGTCATCACTGCGCTCGGAAACCGCCACACGGGCGTGATGGGCGACGACGAGGCGGTCGCCGCGTACCTCGCCGCCGCGGAGCGTGCCGGCGAACTCGCATGGCAGCTGCCGCTGCCCGCACACATGGAAGACGAGCTCGACTCCCCCATCGCCGACCTGCAGAACGCGAAGATCGGCGACCCGGCGGGCGGCACGATGTTCGCCGGACTCTTCCTGCGCCGCTTCGTCGGACGCACCGGCGACGACGCGGATGCGCCGCGCATCCCGTGGATCCACCTCGACATCGCGGGCAGCGGGACGACGAAGTCGCCGTTCGGCCCGAGCGAGAAGGGGCCGACGGGAGCGACCGTGCGGACCCTCCTCGCCTACCTGGAAGGACTCGCACGATGAACACCTTCGACGTCGTCGTCCTCGGCGGCGGCAGCGGCGGGTACGCCGCAGCCCTGCGCGCGGCCGAACTCGGCAAGTCCGTCGCACTCATCGAGAAGGACCGCCTCGGTGGCACCTGCCTCCACCGCGGGTGCATCCCGACCAAGGCGCTGCTCCACACCGCCGAGATCGCGGACCACGTCCGTGAAGCGGCATCCGTAGGCGTCGACGCGACGCTTACCGGGATCGACCCGGCGCGGACCGCTGCGTACCGCGAAGGCATCGTCGCCAAGAAATACAAGGGTCTGCAGGGTCTCGTGTCCGGCCGCGGCATCACCGTTGTCGCGGGCGAGGGCCGGCTCGGTGCGGACCGCGCCGTCATCGTCGGCGAGGACGTCTACCAGGGTGCGGACGTCGTACTCGCGACCGGCTCGTACACGCGTACGATCCCCGGCATCGAGGTCGGCGGGCGCGTCCTGACCAGTGAGACCGCGCTCGAGCTCGACGTCATCCCGAACAGCGTCGTCATCCTCGGCGGCGGCGTGATCGGCGTCGAGTTCGCGAGCGTCTGGCGCTCGTTCGGCGCCGAGGTCACGATCGTCGAGGCGCTCGACCACCTCCTCCCAGCAGAGGACGAGACCTCGAGCAAGGCGCTCGAACGCGCGTACCGCCGCCGCGGCATCCAGAGCAAGCTCGCCACCCGCTGCGAGGGCGTGACGACGACGGATGCCGGTGTCTCGGTCGCCCTCTCGGACGGGACCACCGTCGACGCCGAGTACGTGCTCGTCGCGGTCGGTCGCGGTCCGGTCACCGCCGGGCTCGGTTTTGAGGAGGCGGGTATCGCACTCGACCGCGGCTTCGTGGTCGTGGACGAGCGGCTGCAGACCGCAGTGCCGCACGTCTGGGCGGTCGGCGACATCGTCCCCGGCCTCCAGCTCGCGCACCGCGGGTTCCAGCAGGGCATCTTCGTCGCCGAGCAGATCGCGGGGCTCTCGCCCATCGCGGTGCCGGAGTCCTCGATTCCCCGCGTCGCGTACTCGCACCCCGAGGTGGCATCCGTCGGTCTCACCGAGGCGCAGGCCCGCGCGGCCCACGGCGACGCGGTCGTCGCCTACGAATACAACCTCGCCGGCAACGGCAAGAGCGAGATCATCGGCACCGGAGGCATCGCCAAGGTCGTCCGCGTCGCCAACGGCCCGATCGTGGGCGTGCATCTCGTCGGCGACCGCGTCGGCGAGCTCATCACCGAGGGTCAGTTGGCCGTCGGTTGGGAGGCGCACCCCGAAGACCTCGCACCCCTCATCCACGCCCACCCCACCCAGAGCGAGGCGTTGGGCGAGGCGTTCCTCGCACTCGCGGGCAAGCCGCTCCATACCGTCTGACCACCCCTGTCGGGCGGGACTAGGCTAGACAGCACACGCACTTTCTTGAAGGAGACACAGTCATGAGCACATCCGTGGTCCTCCCCGCGCTCGGTGAGAGCGTCACTGAGGGAACGGTCACCCGCTGGCTCAAGAAGGTCGGGGACACGATCCAGGCCGACGAGGGGCTGCTCGAGATCTCGACCGACAAGGTCGACACGGAGATCCCGTCGCCGGTGAGCGGCGTCATCGAGGAGATCCTCGTCGAGGAGGACGAGACCGTCGAGGTCGGCGCCGTCCTCGCGAAGATCGGCGACGGCTCGTCCGCACCGGCCGACGCCCCCGCTGACGATGCAGCGCCCGCCGAGCCCGAGGCAGCCCCCGCGGAGGAGGCTCCCGCAGCCGAGGCTCCCGCAGAGCAGGCGCCCGCCGCCGAGGCAGCCCCCGCCGCATCGGGCGACGCGAAGGATGTCGTGCTCCCCGAACTCGGCGAGAGCGTCACCGAGGGCACCGTCACCCGCTGGCTGAAGCAGGTCGGCGACGACGTCGCAGTCGACGAGCCGCTCCTCGAGATCTCGACCGACAAGGTCGACACCGAGATCCCCTCGCCGGTCGCCGGCACGCTGACCGAGATCCTCGTCCAGGAGGACGAGACCGTCGCCGTCGGCGCCGTGCTCGCCCGCGTCGGCTCGGGTGCTCCGGCGCCCGCCGCCGAGGCTCCGGCTCCCGCCGCCGAGCCCGCGAAGGCCGAGGAGCCCGCGAAGGCCGAGGAGCCCGCTCCGGCCGCCGAGCCCGCCAAGGCCGAGGCTCCGGCTCCCGCCGCCGCTCCGGCACCGGCCGCCGAGCCCGCGAAGGCCGAGGCACCTGCGCCCGCGGCATCCGCTGATGACGACGTCACCTACGTGACGCCCCTCGTCCGCAAGCTCGCGCAGCAGCACGGCGTCGACCTTGCCACGGTCACCGGCAGCGGTGTCGGCGGACGCATCCGCAAGGAGGACGTCCTCAAGGCCGCCGAGGCACCGAAGTCCGAGGCACCCGCCGCGGCTCCGGCAGCCGCAGCGCCCGCACCCCTCGAGGTCTCGCCGCTGCGCGGCACCACGCAGGCGATGTCGCGTCTGCGCAAGGTGCTCGCCAGCCGCGCCGTCGAGTCGATGCAGCAGACCGCGCAGCTCACCACGGTCATCGAGGTCGACGTCACCAAGGTCGCGAACTACCGCGACAAGGTGAAGGCGTCGTTCCTCGAGAAGACCGGCGACAAGCTGTCGTTCATGCCGTTCTTCGCGCTCGCCGCGGCAGAGGCGCTGAAGGCGTTCCCGATCATCAACGCGACCGTCGACGGCGACCAGATCGTCTACCCGGCGTCCGAGAACCTCTCGATCGCGGTCGACACCGAGCGCGGCCTGCTCACCCCCGTCCTCCGCGACGCCGGTGACAAGACCATCGCCCAGATCGCGCACGAGATCGCCGACCTGGCCGACCGCACGCGCAACAACAAGCTGAAGCCCGACGAGCTCGCCGGCGGCACGTTCACGCTGACCAACACCGGTTCGCGCGGCGCGCTGTTCGACACGCCCGTCGTGTTCCTGCCGCAGTCGGCGATCCTCGGCACGGGTGTCGTCGTGAAGCGTCCGGGCGTCGTCTCGATCGACGGCAAGGACGCGATCGGCGTTCGCTCGTACGTCTACCTCGCCCTGTCGTACGACCACCGTGTCATCGACGGCGCCGACGCAGCCCGCTTCCTGAGCGCCGTCAAGGCGCGCCTCGAGGCGGCGCAGTTCGAGGCACAGCTCGGCGCGTAACGCGCACTGGCGTCATGGCTGGTCTGCGAGGTCGTACACCTCGCGGACCAGCCATTCGTCGTTTCGGCGCACGATCACGACGACCTGCGCCGGTGCATCGCCGGACACCCGGAGCGCCGCCACTCCCCCGTACTCGTCGATCACCTCGACGGTGAAGTCCCCGACCGCTGCCGGAATGGATGCCGCCTGGTGCGGCTCTTCCCAGAACCCGTCGCACCGCTCGGTGCACCCCGCGACGGCACGCACGAGCGCCGCACCCTGCACCGCGATGTCGTCGTCGGGGTCGGCGGCCGGCGCGGACGTCGCCGGTGACGAAGGCGGCGCGGGGGTGGTCGACGCGGTCGGGGACGCGGTCGCGGTGGTCGACGAACGCGGGTCGGGGCCCGGGTCGGCTGTCGCCGGCCAGAATAGCCCGGCTGCCACCACGGCGGTTCCGGCCGCTCCGGCGAGGAGCACCGCACGACGTCGGTGTGGGCGCCGTGCAGTCGGACGCGAACGGCTTCGCATCGCGGCGAGGGACACACCCACGCCTCGCAGCCGGTCGGCGAACTGTCGGTCGAGCGCCCCCGCGATCGTGTCGACCAGCGACGCGACGACGCTCGAAGACCGCCGCGCCTCGGGAGCGTTTGCGACGCGCGTGGCGTGCGGCGGCGCGGCATCCGCTCGTGGAGCGAGCTCGAGCGGCCCTGGCAGCGCAACCTCGAACAGCGCCGCTTCGACACGCTCCGCTTCGCGGCGCAGCGACCGTGCGTCCGAGAGCGCTGTCGCTGCATCTGCGAGGAGGGATGAGAGTTCGGTTGATACTCGCGTGCGGAGCGCCTCCAAGATCGACGCGGCCTCGACGCGCCACGCCGCCGAGCCGGTGAGCGCGAGCATCGGCCTGCCTGCGGTGGTCACCCACCACGACCCGACCTCGGCGCCCACCGCGTCTGCCTCCGCAGCCCCGCGGAGCATGCTGACCGCGACCGTCACAGCTGCGCCCGCAGCATCGACCCCGCCCGCCTCCACCAACGCTCCCAGACGGAACGGGCAGTGTTCGACGACGACCCGATCGCCCGCGAGCGTCCGGCCGGCGTCCATCGGCGCCAGCACGTGCTCGGCCTCACCCGCCGCCCAGGCCGGCGAGGACGCGAACACGGCCGCGTCGATCCAGACCGTGGGTGGATCTCCGCCGCAAAGAGTGCCTGCGAACGGCGCATCCGCGAGCGTCAACTCGCGCAACGTCTGCGGTGGTGCGAGGGGGATCGGCTCCATCACCCCAGCGTCACGCTCGCGATGCGGGCCCGTCGGTGCCGCGAGCGCTCCGGTGGAGAGCTCGCGGCCCGGCACGGGTGTGAAGAAGTCGGCGGCACGCAAAAGGTAGGCTGAGCACATGGCATCGCGCAGTACCGCTCCTGAGAAGCGTCCCGGCTTCTTCTCCCAGATCCGCTCGCTCTACACGTTCACGCAGGGCGAGTTCCGGTGGCTGCCGTTCGCGCTGATCGGCGTGATCGTCCTCGGTGTCGGCGTCGGCGTGCTGATCGGGTTCCTGATCCCGCCGTTCGCGATCTGGAGCGTCATCCTCTGGGGCGTCAGCGGCCTGCTCCTCGGCTTCCTGCTCGCGATGATCACCCTGACGCGGCTCTCGACGCGCGTCATGTACAAGAAGCTCGACGGCATGCCCGGTGCCGCCGGCCACATCCTCTCCACCGGCCTCGGCCGTCGCTGGGTGACCAGCGACATGCCCGTCGGCGTGAACCCCCGCACGCAGGACGCCGTCTACCGTGCCGTCGGCCGCGGCGGCGTCGTCATCGTCGGAGAGGGCGCTCGCGGGCGCCTCACGCGCCTCGTCAGCGACGAGCGCAAGAAGGTCTCGCGCGTGGCATCCGGTGTGAACATCGAGGTCATCTACGTGGGCCACGAAGATGGTGACGTGCCCATCTCGCAGCTCGCGAAGACCATCAAGTCGCTCCCGAAGACGGTGGACCGTGCGACGCTCGCCGCGGTCGTCAAGCGCATCGATTCGGTGTCGCAGTCGGTCACGTCGCTGCCGATCCCGAAGGGAATCGACCCGGCACGCGCACGCGCACAGCGCCCGCGGTGATCCGCCGACGCTGATCGCTCAGGCGCGGACGAGGACCGTGCCGACGATCTTGTCGTGGATGCCGCGCTGGTCGGCATCCCAGATCACGGCGGGGATGACGAGCACGAGCAGTGCCGTGCGGACGATCGGCCGCCACAGGCCGACCCATCCCCCACGCTCCATCTCGACTCGCATCCCGAGGATGCGGTGCCCCGGGCTCCCGCCGATCGTCGGGATGAAGATGATCTGGAGCGCCGCGAACACGATCATCGGCGCGAACATCGTCCAGCCGGCCTTTTCAGGCAATGCGAACTGGTCGTACCCGAAGAACGCGGTCGCGATGATGGTCGCGGCCGTCCAGTCGATCAGGAGCGCCAAGATCCGCCGTCCTGGACGTCCGATGCTGCCGCGTCCGGATGTGGGGCGGCCCAGCCGTTCACCGGGGTATTCAGAGGCTGGAGCGGTCACAGAACCCAGCCTAATCGGGCTCGCGTAACCTCCCTGAAACACGCGGGATACTGCAGAGCAACTGGATCGGGATAGGTTCGAGGGGCGCCTGATCCGACAGGCGACGCCAATCGCATCCGATCTTGGAGACTCCATGTTCAAAGATTCATCCGAGGTGCTCGCGTACATCAAGGACGAGGACGTCAAGTTCCTCGACATCCGTTTCACGGATCTCCCCGGTGTGCAGCAGCACTTCAACATCCCGGCCTCGACCGTCGACGAGGAGTTCTTCACGGTCGGCCAGCTCTTCGACGGTTCGTCGATCCGCGGCTTCGCGAACATCCACGAATCCGACATGCAGCTGATCCCGGATGTCACCACCGCGTACCTCGACCCGTTCCGCGAGGCGAAGACGCTCATCATGGTCTTCGACATCTACAACCCGCGCACCGGCGAGATCTACGCCAAGGACCCGCGCCAGGTCGCCAAGAAGGCCGAGAAGTACCTCGCCTCGACCGGCATCGCCGACACCGCGTTCTTCGCCCCCGAGGCCGAGTTCTACATCTTCGACGACGTCCGTTACGAAGTGAAGCAGAACGCGAGCTTCTACTCGGTCGACTCCGAAGAGGGCGCCTGGAACACCGGCCGCACCGAAGAGGGCGGCAACCTGGCCAACAAGACCCCCTACAAGGGCGGCTACTTCCCCGTTTCGCCCGTCGACAAGACGGCCGACCTCCGCGACGACATCTCGCTGAAGCTCATCGACGCAGGCCTCCTGCTCGAGCGTGCGCACCACGAGGTCGGCACCGGCGGTCAGCAGGAGATCAACTACCGCTTCGACACCATGGTGCACGCGGCCGACGACATCCTGAAGTTCAAGTACATCGTCAAGAACGTCGCCGAGGAGTGGGGCAAGGTCGCGACCTTCATGCCCAAGCCGCTGTTCGGTGACAACGGCTCCGGCATGCACACGCACCAGTCGCTGTGGAACGACGGCGAGCCGCTGTTCTACGACGAGAAGGGCTACGGCGGCCTGAGCGACATCGCTCGCTGGTACATCGGCGGCATCCTGGCGCACGCGCCCGCCGTCCTCGCGTTCACCAACCCGACGCTGAACTCCTACCACCGTCTGGTGAAGGGCTTCGAGGCGCCGGTCAACCTGGTGTACTCGGCCGGTAACCGTTCGGCTGCCATCCGCATTCCGATCACGGGCTCGAACCCCAAGGCCAAGCGCATCGAGTTCCGTGCGCCGGATGCCTCGGGCAACCCGTACCTCGCGTTCGCCGCGCAGCTGATGGCCGGCCTCGACGGCATCATCAACCGCATCGAGCCGCACGAGCCGGTCGACAAGGACCTCTACGAGCTGCCGCCCGAGGAAGCCAAGAGCATTCCCCAGGTTCCGAACTCGCTGCTCGACTCGCTCGAGGCGCTCCGCGCCGACCACGAGTTCCTGACCCGTGGCAACGTGTTCACGCCCGAGCTCATCGAGACGTGGATCGAGTACAAGATCGAGAACGAGATCCAGCCGCTGGCCCAGCGCCCGCACCCCTTCGAGTACGAGCTGTACTTCGGAGTGTAGCCAGATGACGCGGAAATCCGGGGCTTAGTCCGCAGGGAGTCCGCAGAATCTCACAGAGAGCCCGTCAGCATCCGTGCTGGCGGGCTCTCTGCCTACCCCGCTATGACGCCAGCACCGGAAGGCCTCACCGTGGTCCCAGAACCGTCGTTCAGCACTCGCGAGATCGCCCTCGCTGGCCTCGCAGACGCCTCACAAGCCATCCGACGCGCAATCGACGCGGACGATGAAGCGAGCATCCTCACTCGGACTGCGGAGGCATTAGGTCATCTGTACGCGCTGTGGAGCGCCTACGGCGTGAATGGGAAGCAGCAGGTGGCATGGGCTGCGTCTGACGTCGAGCGTCGCAATGTTGTCGCGATGGTCTACGTTCGCGGCGAGGTCGCTCATCGGGGCGTGCACGCCGCGATGGCGGTGGGGTTCGGGGAAGGCCCATACGGTGTCGGGCCATTCGGGGGCGGCTGGCTCTGGCGCGAGTGCCCGGCGCGGCCCGGCTACGAGGCCAGCGCAGTGCTCTACGAGGAGCAGGCGCTCTGGTGCTGGGTGTACGAACCGCTCGAGCGGGCGCTCGCATGGTTTGCCACACACGAACCCCCTGCCCGGTAGATCAGCCGGCGTCCGTTGCCGCAGCCACTGGGACTCGCAGTGCAGCGCTCACGGCCGCTCGCGACGATTCGTCGCGGTCGGGCCACATGTGCCCGTAGGTGTCGAGCGTCGTCTTCGCGGACGCGTGGCGTAGTCGCGCCTGGACGGTCTTGATGTCGAGGCCAGCGGCGATGAGCAGGCTAGCGAAGTAGTGCCGCAAGTCGTGAATTCGGAAGCCGGCAGGTAGCCCGTCGACAGCCTCACGCGCAGCAGCGAACGCCTGCTCGATCGTGTAAGGCGCGACGGGCCGACCGAACGCACCCACGACGATCGTGTCACTCCCCCAGCGCACGGGGTTCGCGTTCAGCAGCACCGCGAGCTCGGTCGGGATCGGAACCGGATTCTTCGAGGTGTCAGTCTTCAACGGTTCGGCCGGGTACTGAATAGCCGGCGTCACGATGCCCCGCATGAAGTCGACGTCCCGGACGCGCAGCACGGCGATCTCCGCGACCCTCAAGCCGACGAACGCGCCGAGCAACACCACCGGCCGGAAGTGCTCTGGCAGCGCGTCATGCAACGCCCACACCTGCTCCGTCGTCGCGACGTACGGTCGCTGTTTGGGGGCTGGCGGCGATGTCTTCCGAGAGCACGGCGACTTCGCGACGAGGCCGTCGTCGATCGCGTCAGTGAAGACCTGCGACAAACGACGGTGCAGCGCGTACACCGTCGACGGTGCGTAGCGAGCCTGCAGTGACGTGACCCACGTGCGGATCTCCGAGGGTCGAATATCGCGCATGGGCCGATCCCCAAGCTCCGCGACGATCACCTTCAGGTGGACGCGCGCCTGACGCGCCGTCGATGCCTTGTGGCGCTCGTAACCGCTCATCCAGGTCTCGGCCCACTCGCCAAGCGTCGTACGCGCTCGAGCGGGAGTTACGTGCGTTCCTGCGGCTACCGCGGCCTGCTGCTCGACGAGCCAAGCTTCGCCGTCCCGCTTCTTCGCGAAGTGGCGGGCGTGTTCCTTGCCGGCGTCGTCGCGGTAGCGTGCCCGCCAGGCCCCGTCAGGCCTCTGCTTGATGCTCGCCATCGGCGATCACCTTCGGCTCATATCTAGAAATCAACGCATCAATCGGCCTGACAGATGCCCAGCGCTCCGGGCCGCCCTTCGCGTACTCGATGAAGTGCAGGAGTGCGGCTCTCGCAGAGTCCAAGTGATCAGCGGGCTCGCTCGTGACGATGCCCCAATCCTCGATCTCACTGTCGACCGATTCGCCCGTCTCCTTGCGGTACGCCGCCGCCTCCCGCACGAGTGCGCGTGCTTGCGCTTCGTACCGCGCAGCCCACAGGAGCATCTGGGCGCGCGACTCCTCTGCCCGGACCATCTGGTTGTAGAAGGTCAGAGCCGCCGGGTAGTCGACGAGATCCTGCAAGTCGACCCCGAGCACTTCCGCGATGTCGATCGCCTCGCCGAGACGCAGCGGCCGCTCGCCCTTCTCGACGGCGACGACGGTCGGCTGGGTCCACTTATGGCCCCGCTCACGCATGCGATTCGCAAGCTCGGTCTGTGAAACGGAATCGCGAAGGCGGGCGAGATTCTCACCGATCAGGTCGTCGTGCTGGCTCATGATCGCCAACGGTATCAGGTTTCCCGTGGTTTGACTTGACGAATCATGATTTATGGGTATTGTGATTCTCGAAGTCGAGGTTCGGCTTTCCTGATATTCCGGAGCTACAGATGACAGACAAGTTGCTACTCGTTGATGAGGTCGCCACGCGGCTCCGTCGATCGAAGAACCAGCTCTACTGGATGATCCAGCAGGGCACCGCGCCGAAGCACGCGAAGATCGCCGGCCGACTCACCTTCAGAGAGTCCGACGTCGAGAAGTTCATCGAGGACGCGTTCGAGGAGGTGTCCTAAGTGCCCCGCATCGGCGACCCGCAGCCCGATCTCCAGAAGATCCGGCTAGGACTCGGGCTCACGACCGAGGAAGCCGCGCGACGCATCGGCATCACTGCCAGTGTCCTCGTCCATTACGAGGCGAAGGGCTACGGGTACGACCCCGCGCACGACGCCCTCGCGCTGGACACGTACATCGTCTACGCCATCGGCGCGTACTCCAGCGATGAAGTGTTCCGCGCCGCATTCCCCATCAAAGAAGAAGACCGCCCCGTTGCAGCGGGACGGCCTTCGAGTCACCTGAAAGGCAACTAACTCATGAACACCGTACACCCCACCACCGACACTCCACTGGCCGGCCCGTTCACGAGGGCGATCGCGAAGGAGCTCCGAGCTCGAATCGACGACATCTCGGTCGCGAAGCTCATCCTGATCGCGCACAACATCGGGATGACCGTCGCCGAGTTCTGGGAACTCATCTCGGGCAACGTCGAGATCACCACGAACCAAATCGACTGGATCGCGGACCACCTCGGCGTCACGCCCTACGAGATCGTCGCCTACGCGGAGATGAACGCATGAGCGCCTCGACGCGGTACAGCGACTACACCGTGACGATCGGCGAGGACTACAAGACCGACTGCTACTACACCGAGTTCGTCAACGATCCGAGCCTCACGATCCGTGTGTTCTACACCGTGACGCGCATCCCGTCCCGCAAGGAGTTCGTCATCAAGTTCCTGCGGAACGTGACCCCCGACGAGCGCGCACTCATCACGAAGAAGCTGCTCCCTCGCGCCGCCTACTTCTTCAGCAAGTGGGAGCGCACCATGCGAGGCGGGATCGCCCGCGAGCGCGTCCCCGGATCGACGGCGTGGCAGTACCGGGTCGCGATGGGCAAGGCGGTCAGCGACCCCCTCGTGCAGCTCGAGCTCGAGATGATGATCGACCTCACGCGGGAGGTGTCCACCACCTGACACCAAGGGTGTCCACGGTCACGGACACCCTCCCCCCTCTGTAGCTCAGTGGATGAGCGCCCGCCTTCTAAGCGTGGACGACGTCGGTTCGAATCCGACCAGAGGGACGCAAGAGGAAGGAGCACACGATGACGAACCGAAGGGAATGCCGCATCCGGCGCGAGACCAGCGCCACCAACTCCAACATCATCCAACGACACGAGTTCGACCCCGCATCCGGCTGGTGCGTCTGGGGCTGCGGATGCCGCAACGACGGCCGCACCGTCAGCGCCAAGGACGGCCGGATCTTCGACCAGGGACGCGAGTACACCGCCGAGGACCTGGAGCACTTCCGCGAGTACCTCGCCCACCGCTACCCCCGACCTGTGTCAAATGACACACCCGCCGACGTCGCCCACCTGCGACTCACCGTCCCCGGAGACACCATCCGATGAGGTTCCCGAAGCAGTTCGCCACGAGCGGCGCACTCGCGCGTACGCGCATCAGCGCTGGCGATTCCCGACTGCTGCTCGCGCTCATCAGCCTCGCGGGCGAAGACAACGTCACCGAACCCACCACCCAGACGGAGCTCGCCGACATGGCCGGCCTGTCCCGAAAGAGCGTCCGCGCCTGCCTCGAACGGCTCGCCTTCCACGACCTCGTCGCCTACGAGTCGAAGCGCGGAACCACCACTCAGTACACCGTCATGCCCGCCTATCAAATGGCACCCTCACGGGCCATTAGGGTGCCAACTTATCCACAGGCAAATGGCACCCCTGAGGGTGCCAAATCAGGGGACCAAATGGCACCCCTAGAGGTGCCAACTCCTAAGAGCGAACCCACGCGCGTACTAAACACACCTTCCGGACAGCACCAAAACCACCCGTTTGCGGTGAACGCGCTCCGCACGCTCCGCACCGATCGCAAGCTCCCGCTCTCACCCGAGGAGCTCATGCGCTACGCCTACCGCCTCGGCAACGGCGACCCCTGGGACGGATACCTCCGCATCAAACAAGCCACCGAAGCCAACCTCACCGGCGCAAAAAACCTCGCCGCCGTCATCCGATCCCGATTGGACGCAGCATGACCGTCTGGGCAGAACAACCACGCGACGGCGGCTCAGCCGTCTGGGGATGCACCACCTGCGACCGCGGCGAATGGTGCTGGGACCACACCACCGCCATCCTCGAAGCCCGCACCCACGCACGCACCCACGGCACCACAAGCGTCAACATCATCGGCCGCAAACACGGACCCACACCCAAACACGACACCCGCATCCACGAACTCCACCAACAAGGACTCACCACCCGCGCCATCGCCACACTCATCGGCATCACCCACACCACCGTCGCCAAAGCCCTCCGACGCATCGGCACCACCACATGACCGCCAAACACGCCACACCCGAATGGCGACGCACCGTCCGCCTCGTCCGCGCCCAAGTCGCACAAGCCTGGGCACGCGGCAACGACGTCACCTGCTGGCGACACGGCCACCTCATCCCCGAAGGCGCACCCTACGACGTCGGCCACATCCACCCAGACGGAGGCGAACACATCGACAACGCCGCCCCCGAATGCAGACGCGGCAACCGCAGCCACGGCGGCAAACTCGGCGCACGCATCACCAACGCCCGACGCACACCCACCCGCACCACACGACTGGACACACCCACATGGGCATGACACGAGTTTTTCTAGAGCGACCACGAGCAACCCCCGCCTACGGCTCGACACGCGCCCCTCTCCCCGCAAGTGAGGGCGAATGAAGTCGCCGACGCTGGCGGATCTCGCCGAAGAATCGACTTGGTTGGAGTGGCGTTCGCTGATCCCCGCCCCGGTCCAGGTGACCGAGCTCGTCACGACGGAGGAGACGCGTCGCGAGTTCCTCGAGGGCGCGCGGCTGCTGCGGATGGACAAGCGTCCCCGTGGTGGCGATCGGCAGCCGGGTCCGTCTCCGCTGCAGTTGAACATCGCCGACATGCTCAACGCCGGCCGGAAGTTCAACGGCATCCTCGAGCCGCGTCGCTCGACGAAGACCACCGCCATCCAGGCCGTTATCTTGGGGCGCTGCTCGCTGCGTGAGGACTACTTGGCGGGCTGGACGATGACGAAGAAGGACGGTGGCCAGAAGACGGGCGAACGCTTCCGGAAGGACATCGTCATGCAGCTCGACCGTCTGTACCCGGACCCGAAGACGCGCCCGTTCATCGTCAACACCGGCAAGGGCACCGAGCACATTCGGTGGCCGCACGGCTCGTTCTTCAACGCCTACGCTCCCGGCAATGAGGCCTTCACGTCGGGCGCGTACGACATCGCGTGGGTCGACGAGGCGCAGGACGCGACGCCGCAGATGACCGAAGACCTCATGACGTCCATCCCGCCGACTCTCGACGGCCGCGTCCTTCCTCAGATGGTCGGCTCGGGGACGGCGCCCGACTACCAGCAGGGCAACCTCCTGTGGCAGTTGCTGACGATGCAGAGGGCTGGCGTCATCCGTCACGGCGTGGAGCAGGACATCGACCCCGCGGAGCTCGAAGCCTGGGAGCCGACTGAGGAGCACCCCCTTGGGCACGTGCGGGAACTGATCGAACTGCATCACCCGGGTATCGGGTTCACCACTCCCCTGTCGGACGTCGAGGACAACTTCAATGCGATGACCTCGAAGGCGTTCCAGCGCGAGTACTTGTCACTTCCTGGCGAGGAGGGTTCCGCAACCACATTGATCAAGCAGCCGGTGTGGACGTCCTCCGTCGCTGACATGCCGTTCTCGACGGTCACGCCGCCGCCCGTGCTTGCGATGGCCGTCGCGATCCACAAGGACGGCGCGTGGGCGTCGATCGCGATCGCGTGGAAGGGCAAGAAGGACCGCCGGCACGTCGCCCTGATCCACCACCAGGAGGGCACCGAGGGGTTCCGCAAGCAGGTGCTGCTGAAGGCGCGCTCGCTCCGCCGTCGCGTCGTGTACGACGAGGGACGCCCCACCGAGACGGTTGAGATCTCCCCGCTCCTCGCGGGACGCCCACCGATCCAGGCTCGTGCGCTCCGTCGCGCCGACATTCCCCGCGCCGCGGTGCTGTTCATGAAGACCCTCAACGCCGGAGACCTCGTCCACTACGGGCAGGACCCTCTCGACCGTGCAGCCGAGCTCGCCGTGCGCCGCGGGTTCGGCACTTCGGGGGCGTGGGCTTTCGGTATCCCTGACGAGCGGAACGCTCCCGAGGGCGACGTCACCCCGCTCGAGGCGTGCTCCCGAGCCCTCTACGCCCTCGATGACGAGAAGGCGGCCAATACCCGCGTCGACATCGTCGGGAACTAGCACACATACCACTGGAAACAGTTTCCAACCTGGGGTTTGTCACCATTGAAGGGATGGGACTTTGGAACTGGCTCGTACAGGGGACGTGGAACACACCAGCCCCTGTTTCGCCGTTCTCGCCGCAGGACTCGCTCGAGACCGCGATCGTTGGGGAGCTGTTCGGCGTAGACCCCCGCATCGTCACGGTCGACACTGCGATGCGCGTCCCCGGCCTCAAGCGTGCGATCCAGATGCATCAGGACGTCGTCTCCACGATGCCCCTCGTGCAGTACGACGGTGGCGGTGTGCGGTCCGCAGAGCAGCCCGGATGGCTGCAGTCCTCGGCTTCCGGCGTCCCGCCACTCGTCCGCACGAAGGGCCTGGTGAAGGATCTCGCGCTCGGCGGGCAGGCACTCCTTGGATGTCAGCTCGAGGACGACCGCATCGTGGATGCAATCCACATCCCGCAGGCGTTCTGGAAGATCACGAACGCGCAGCTCGAGGTGCAGGAAGCCATCGACGCGAAGTACCGTCAGCGGCTGATCTACATCCCCCTCGGCGACAGCGGCATCCTGCAGGACGGCGTCGACACGATCCGGCAGGCACGGGCGCTGGATCTCGCGCGCCTCGTGCGGCTCTCGTCGCCTCCGGCCGGCACCGAACTGCACCTGACGGACGCACGGTTCGATGAGATGACTCGCAAGCAGAAGCAGAAGCTCGCTCGCGACTACTCGCAGACCCGCACGGAGACCAGCGTGTCCGTGACTCCCTCGTACGTCGAGGTGAAGGAGCACGGCGACAAGGCGGTCGACCTGTTTGCCGATGCGACCAACAGCATCCGCCTCGACCTCGCGAATCACTGCGCGGTCCCCGCCGCCGCGATCGAGGGTGCAAAGGCCGGCGGCGGGGGCGACATGTCCTACAGCAACACGTCGACCGAACGCTCCGAGCTCTGGGATCTCGGCTCGCGACGCTACGCCGATGCGATCGCCGCACGCCTCTCCCTCGACGACGTCAGCGCACCCGGAACCTACGTCGCCTTCGACGTGTCCGACGCGTTCACCACACCCACACCGACCACCGCACCGGTCCGGGAGGACTGACCTATGGAACCTGTCATCATCGACGCCGGCACCCTCGAGTTCTCCGAGGATGACCTCACCGCCACCGGCCTGCTCATCCCCTACGGCGTCCCCGCGCGCTCGAACCTCGGCACGTTCACCTTCGCACCCGGCGATATCACCTTGGACGAAGATCTCACCGGGATGTCGCTCAACATCGAGCACAAGCGCGAGCACGTCGTCGGTGCCTTCTCGAAGGTCTGGGAGCAGCCCGAGGGCGTCATGGCGACGTTCAGCTATCGCCGCAACGCCGCCGGCAGACGCGCATTCGAGGAAGGCAAGACGGGCGATCGCAAGCACCTGTCCGCCGAGGTCGCTGAGGTCCGCATCCGCGACGGCAAGGCGCTCCCCGGCTCCGTGCTCTTCGCCGCCGCCCAGGTCAAGCGACCCGCCTTCGAGGGCGCGACGCTTCTCGCCGCCGAAGACACCGAAGCCGTCGAACTGGACACGACCCTCGCACCCGACGAGGAGGGGCACCTCACGGTTCTGTCCTCCGCGCTCCCTGCAGACATCACCGTCAACACGCCAGATGGCGAGACGGCGACCTACACCCCCGAGGCCGCCCCGGCTGAGGACAACCCAGAAGGAGGGTCCACCGTGACCGCCACCGCAACCGAGCCGGGGACGCAGACTCCGGCCACGACCGTCCCCACCACCCTGCTCGCGGGTCAGCAGTCCGCCGCCGAAGAGGCATCCCTCGGGACCATCTTCGCCAGCATGGCGCAGGTCAAGACCGGCATGTCCGCACCCGACGCTGAGACGCTGCTCGCCGCGCTCTCCGACATCAAGTACAACGCGACCGGCGGTCTCACCACCGCTGCGTCCGGTGTGCTGCAGCCCGCCTGGGTCGGCAAGCTCTGGCAGGGCAAGCGATACCAGCGCAAGTACCTCGACCTGTTCACCCACACCTACGGCGGCATCCAGCTCGGCGGACGCAAGGGCTTCACCCTCGCGCAGGGCACCGCCCTCGTCCAGAAGTGGAACGGCAACAAGTCCGACATCCCCTCCGGCACCGCCACCACCGGCACGAAGTCCTCGAGCATCCAGCCCTACGGGTACGGCGCAGACGTCGCCCGCGAGTGGTACGACCTCGAAGGCGGCGCTGACGTCCTCCAGGCCTTCTTCGAAGGCGTCGTGGACTCCTACGCGAAGGTCACCGACGAGGACGGCCTCAAGGCAGTCTTCGAGGCCGCATCTCGCACCTCGGCGGCACTCGACCGCCTCGTCGCACCGGGCACCTTCCCCGACGTCGCCGGCCACGACTACCCGACCGCGATGGGCATGGTCATCCAGGCGATCGAAGCGATCAGCGACGCGGACGACGACGCCGCTTCGGTCGTCGTCAACCCGACCGCATGGAACCAGCTCCTCTACACCCCGAAGGAGCTCATCCCCGAGTACGTCTCGTTCGGCGTCACCGCCGGCAGTGGCCAGGGCGCCGCGGACGGCAAGGTCGTCATCAAGAAGGCCGCGCAGTCCTTCTTCCCCGGCACGGTGCCCACCGAACCGCAGGTACTCGCTGGCGCGAAGAACGCGATCGAGTTCCGGGAACAGGGCAGCACCCCGATCCAGATCGACGCGCTCGACATCGCCAAGGGCGGCATCGACAAGGCAGTCATCGGCTACCTCGAGACCTTCGTCGTCCGCCCCGAGGCGCTCGTCCTCATCGGAACGAAGCCGGCCTGATTCATGGCCCGCTGGTTCACACTCCTAGAGGCAGACGGGGAGGCGCGCGCACACGCCGCCCTCCCCGAGCTACCCATCGAGAACGTCGAGCTCTGCGAACTGCTGCTGTCGGTGGCGCGCGAGCAGGTGCTCGACTTCGCGGCGGATGATGAACCGGCGGTCCAGGTCGCTGACCTGCTCGAGAACCTCGGTGTCGAGGAGGGGCGGATCGCTGCGGTCCTCACCCTCCTCGACCTCGAGGCTGCTCCCACCGCCATCCCAGACCGCTACGCGTTCGCGCAACTGCAGCAGGCGAAGAACCTGTGGCTCGCGGGCAAGGGCGAGGACGGACCCGACGGGTTCGCGTACTCACCGCGCCCGCTGACCAAGGACATCCAGCGCATCATCCGCCCCACCTCGGGGGTGCCAGATGTTTTCTGACCTCGCTGGCCTCCGCGCGGACGTGAAGGCGCGGCTCAAGCCGCTCCTGCCAGGCATCCGTATCGAGGATGCGCTCACTCCGGCGGTCGACACAGTCGTGCCGGTTCTCTACTTCGAGTTCACCGAGATCTCATCGTCGGTCCAGGGCGCCGCGCTCGACCGGCAGACAGTCGCACCGCAGATGGACGCGGTCCTCGCCTCCGCGGGCAGCGGCGACGAGGACGGTGCAGACGCACAGATCCTCAACCTCGTACACGCGCTTCAGCGCTCCGACGACATCTTCTGGGACACCGCCCGCAAGGAGCGCCTCGCCAACGGCGCAATCGCCTGGCGGGTCACGCTCACCCTCCTGTCGCACATCCCCATCCAGACCCCCACCGAGGAGTAATCATGGCCACCATCCGAAACGCCGCCTACTTCGGGACGACGGGAACCCTCACCGTCGATGACGACGAGCACTACGGCGTCACCAGCTGCGCGCTCATCCCGACCGCCCCTTCCGAGTCCGTCATCGACATCTCCGGCGACATCCAGTCCTTCGTGGGCGACAACGCCTGGGAACTGCAGATCGCCTTCCACCAGGATTGGAAGACGGCCGGCTCCCTCTCGAAGCGCGCAATCGAATGGCACGGGCAGACGAAGGACATCGTCTACACGCCCCAGGACGGCGGCGACGCGATCGCCGCGACGGTGCGGTTCAAGGCAGCGCAGGTGGGCGGCGACACTGGCCGTCACTCCGCCACCCTCAACCTCGGTGTGATCGGGCAGCCGACGTTCACCGCACCTGTCGGGGGCTGACCGGGATGGCCAGTGGACGCATCAGCCTGCTGGTCGACTCACCTCTGCGGGACATGCTCATCGCGGCGAGGGGTCTGCCCGCCGAAGTTCGCAAGCAGATCGGCGTGCAGACCAAAGCCGCGGCCGAACCGATCTGGTTCGGGGAGACTCGGGATCGCGCCGGAACACGCCTGCAGCAGCGGGCGCTCGTGAACCCGGCACGCGTGGGCGTGACCGCTCGGAACGTGTTCCTCCGCTCCGGGTCGGTCGGCAAGCTCGCCTCTGGCACGCCCGTGTCGGCCATCGCGAAGGCTGCGGAGTTCGGCGCTGACCCCACGAAGCAGATCACGCAGCGATCCCGGAAGGGCAACCGCTACTCCCGGCGCCTCGGCAACGCGTTCGGCATCCCCCGCCGTGGCGGCAACACGTTCCACCCTGCAGCCCGCGACAGCATCCCCCGCTTCGCAGCGCTGTGGGTGCAGACCGCCGTCCGCACGGCGCTCGATGCCCTCGAACTGAAGGGGAAGTGATGGCGTCCGTTCACGAGATCGGGATCGCGGCGAACACCCGAGAGTTCGACGAGGGCATCCGCTCCGGCGTCGTGAAGCCGCTCGGCGACGCGGAGGAGGCATTCACCGACCTAGCGACCGCCGCGGGTCGAGCGTCTCAGGATGGCGCTCGGAGTCTCGACAAGCTCGAGGACGAGCTGCGCGACGTGCAGAAGGCGTCCAAGCGTGCTGACGACAGCATGCGTGACCTCGGCGACGGTGGCAAGCGTGGCTTCGACCGCGTGAAGGGTGGCGCATCCGAGCTCTCGCAGGAGATGGGCCAGAACCTCGGCGAGGCGGTCTCCTCGTTCCGCGGCGACATGTCCGACCTCGGCCAGGTCGGGCAGGACACGCTCGGTGGACTCGCCGCGACGCTCGCCGGTGCTGGACCTGCTGGCCTCGTAGGCGCCGCTGCACTCGCTGCTGGCGCGGTCGGCCTCGGTGCGGTGACCGCCAGCCTGCAGGAGGCCGACGAGAAGCAGCAGGCGCTCGCAGAATCCGCCGCAGAGTGGGCGAGCGCGTACCAGGAGAGCGCCGGCAAAATCGTCTCCGCCTCGCATGTGGTTGCCGAGGTGCAGGACATCGCGACCAACGAGGAGCGCTACAAGCAGGCCAAGCAGAACGCCACCGACTGGGGCACTGATGTGGCCACCGCGATGCGCGCAATGGCCGGCGATGCGACCGCTCTCGAGGTCGCGACGTCGTCGCTGAATGACAAGCAGCGCGAATGGGGCGAGGTGCTCCGTGAGACCTCCACCGGCTCGGGCATGTCCTACGACAAATCGACGATGACTGCAGAGCAGCGCGAGCTCGGCCAGGAGATCGCCCGCGGCACCGAAGCGCTCGGGCTCCAGAGCGAAGCGATGCGTCTCGGGAAGGAGCAGGCCGAGAACGCCTCGCGCGCGCTGTACGACTACGCCACCAGCGCGGGCACCGCGACGGACAAGACCGACGACCTCGGCAACACGATCTACAAGCTCCCAGACGGCAAGGAGATCGTCATCGACGCGGACGCGAAGACCGCGCACGAAGACCTCGACGCCCTCGAGCAGCGTGAGCTTGCCGAGAAGACAGTCACCGTCCGCACGGTCGTCGATGACAGCGACTGGCGGAACTACACGCCCGCCGCGAAGAACGGGACCATCCGCGCCCGCGTGCACGGCGCAAACGGACGGCTCTGGGAGTAGCAATGCACATGATTCGCGAAGCCTCGCTCGGCGGGATGTTTTCCGACCCCAACCCGCCGCACTACTCGAACCTCCCCTGGGTGAACCCCACCGCGGTCGAGGGCTACGAGTCCACCGTGCAATCGCAGAACATCGTCCACCAGATCCTCGGCTCACGGTTCCCGGACGTCACCTTCCGACCCGCCACTCTGCGAACGGGAACGCTCACCCTGCACTTCAACTCGACCCAAGAAGCAATGCGAGCGGAGACGCTGCACAGGTACGGGCAGGTGCTGGCGCTCGACCTGAAACTTCCCCACGGCCTCAGCGATCGCTGGACGCCCGATGGCTCCCGTGCCGGAAACGAGGACGAACGACGCAGCCTCCTCGGCTCCGCGGAGATGTTCTACGTCGTGAGCGGCGACGTCACCAGGACGCTCACCTCGACGCAGTCGTGGCGACTGCGGGTCGACTACCAAGAGGTCGACGGGCCGAACGCCCGAAGGTTGTGGGGCGTGTGGCGATGAACTCAACCCACACCTACACTGCCGAGATCGCGGGCGAGGATCTCCCGATCATCGACGGCAGCATCTCCCTCGATGCTGGCCGCTCCCCCCATGTACAGGCGAACATCCAGGTGCCAATGCGGTTCCTGGAGCTGCTCGACCCGCGCGACGCGCCCCGCGTCATTCTCGACGTCAAAGCGATCTTCCAGGGCGAGGACGGGCCCGTGGTGCAGGAGCGCACCTTCAACCTCGGAGTGCGCCGGCGGCCTGCTGCTTACGGCTCCGGCATCATCACCGTGGATCTCGCGTCCGATGAGGCGCTGCTTGGTGACTACCGCCCGCTCGCGAACGTCACAGCGATGGCCGGGATGACTTCGATCCGCGCCGTCGTCTCGTACGTGCTCGACCGAGCGATCCCGGGCGCAGTCCTCGCGCCCTCCGACGATCGCGCCCCGGTGGGTGAGGACGCCGACGAGGAAGCGCTGCTCTGGAAGGCCGGCGAGTCCGCGATCGAGTTCCTGCACCCGCTCGTGCAAGCTCTCGGGCTCCGTCTCGTGTGCGACGAGGCGCGTGTGTGGACCCTACGTGACGCGAACTACACCGGTGACGGTGACGTCCTCAACCTCACCACCGGCGTCAACCTGATCGAAGCGCAAGACACCATCGACCGGGACGGAGACCTCTGGTTCGATGCCCGAATCACCCGCTACCGGTGGACCGACTCCGGAGGTGCGCAACGGGAGCGAGTCGACGCGTTTGCGCTCCGCACGCCGTACAGCCGCGCCAGTCTCGTGACCCTCAACTCCCCCTACCCTGGCCCGGGCCGATCCGAGTACGCCGTCAGGCGGGCGCAGCAGCGCGGGCGCGAGGTATCGGCAACCATCGTCGCGGACTGGAACACACGAGCCGAGCAGCCGGCCACCTTCACGTTCCCCGACGCCCCCACACAGTTCGGTGCGATCCAGACCGTCGAGTTCAACCTTGCCAACGATGAGATGACTGTCACGGCTCGCACGATGGACACCTCCCAGACACCCGAAGACCCCACTGAAGAGCCCGCTGAACCTGTGCGCCTCCGAGAGACCGTCACCTTCAGCGGCGACAACCGCTATCGGCTTCACCTCCTCATCGAGTCGGTCTCGCAGAACGTGCTCACGAACACGTCACTACTTCGCCGCCGCGTCTGGCTCGAGAAGACCGCAGGCGACGGCAAGTGGAACGCGGATAACGACAGCACCTGGTCGCTCAACATCGGCGGGAAGACGAAGGGCAGTTCCGGTTTCGCCTACGACTTCCGACGGTCAACACCCCAGACGATCTCGCTACTCAACGACACCGTCACGATCACCCACGAGAGCGACGGCACGAAGACGGTGTCCTGGTCAGTGACCGCGACCCTCGATAACGCTCTGCCGATCGGAACCGCCTCCGCCACCGGCTCCCTCGATCTCCCCACCATCGTCCGCACCAGCGGGGCTTGAAAGGCGCTTCAAATGACCTGGCTCGACGACTTGGAAGGGCTCGACTACAGCCGTGAGCTCGCCTTCGAAGCGATGCTCGGCCCAGCCCGGGGTTATGCGATCGCGCGGTGGAATCTCTCAAACAACGTCTACTTCCATCCCGAGGATCGTGCCGCGATTGCATGGCTCGCCCTGACTGAGGTGATCAATCAACTAGACGAAGGGAGTATCGACTTCCGCGCATGGACGTGGGTGTGGGCATGCGTCAAGAACCGGGTCGACAGCGGCATCACCAACGCGAAAGCGAAGTGGGCAACACGAATCACCGACTTCCGAAGCATCTCGCCGCGCCCCGAGTTTCCCAATGCCGATCCGGCCGCGGTCTTCACTTCACTTCGCACTCAGCAGCACGATGGACTCCTTCTCCGGCAGTTGGCGGACGTCATCGCGCTTCTTCCGCGAGTGAACAAGATCCCGCTGGCGCTCTTCTTCTTCGAAGGCATGTCCTCAAGGCAAATCGGTGGGATGGTCGGGGCGACAGACAAGCCCGCACGGACATGGATCCATAACAACACGGCCTATCTGCTGCACCACGCAATGCGCCTCGTGCTCGACAAGGGACCCAACGACGTGCCGCGCGTTCCGGCTATCCGAGAGGACTACGAAACGCCACTGCAGGACGCCGCCGAAGCGTATGTGCAGGAGACCTACGGATGCGACTTGCCCTCATGGCTCGGGTGGGTGCAGATCGCCTACCGAGTGGACGTCTCCTACATTCTGGACATGCTCGATTCTGGCAACGGCATCAAAGTGCAGCCGTCACTGCGCGCCGTGAAGCTTGACTATGACGCCGATGCCAACATCCTCGACGGCCTCAACCCTCCTCCGTCGAGCGTGGCGGACGTTGCGGCTCGCACCGGATGGGCGGAATCGCGTTCCAGGTACGCCATCGCCACGTGGCGAACCCGGCACGGTATCCAAGCCCCAAAGAATGGTGCTGAAGCAAAAGCAGCAGCGTCTGATGCAGGCCGTACCTTGGTGGCATGAGCTACCAGGACCGGGTCACTTTCCACTGCTTCGACATCCTCGTTGCTCTGCAATCCGACGACGACGAGGCGCACACGGCTGCTGACGAACGCCTCAAAGCCTCCGACGTCCATCCAGTGCACGTCGCGGTGAAGTTCGCCGGCATGGTCGAAGCATCTATCCCTGCTGAGCGCCGCGCCGCGTGGCACAAGTACATCGTCGACCAACTTGAAGCAGCACGCCTGCTCGCAGCCGCGGACCTGCCACCGGAAAAGGACGACCCGCTCGGGCCTTAGCCAAACCCCGGCAGGTCGTCTCCCCCGGTTGGTCGTTCAACCCAGGGGATGTCGATGCGTGTCCCGTCCCACCCGCATTCGTAGCCCCCGTCGATCTCACGCATCACGGTGCCGCAGGTTGGGCACTCGGGTTGGCCTGTGTCGTCGAGCGGGTCGGTCATGGCCTCGAGGATAGACCGCCGTTCAAGTCCGGGTAGATGCCGCCTGGAGGTGGACCGGGGCTGAGCGTCGCGATGTAGGCGCGGTGGACGAGCATCGTCGCGTCTCTGAGGCTTGGCGATCGCACGAGCTCAGCGTCGCGAAACCACGCACGGTAGAAGACGAGCTCACCCTGCCGGCGTATCTCGACCCGGCCGTAAGCGTGACCATCCGGGGTCGTAAGCGTCCACGTTCCAGTAGGACGCTCGACCGTGGCAAGCATTGGATGCCACCGTTCTGCCACGCGGATCATCATCACCCCGGGCGCCGACACTGCGAAAGCCGCGGCCAAGTTGGCCGAGGTTCCCTCGCCTCGTCCGCACCGAGTCCGCAAAAAGTCCGCAGAACGCCGGAATCACCCATGATTCCCCGTTGATCTACGCCGCGAAAACACGCGGAACTCAGCATCTCCCACGACACCCCGTCACCCCGGGAGGAGTACGAGCTGTACTTCGGGGTCTGATCCGTCGGATACCGAGAAGCGCCCGCCAGGTTCGCCTGGCGGGCGCTTCCGCGTTGTGCGCTCAGCTCGTGAGTGCGCCGAACGAATGCAGGCCGAGCTCGGCGCTGAGCAGGTCGGCCGCCATGTGGCCCCGCACGCTCGTCCCCCGCTCGTCGAGCGGCGGGCTGATGACCGCTGCGCCGAGGACGCCCGGCGCGGCGAGGACGACCGCTCCCGAGACGCTGGATTTGGCCGGCACCCCGACGCTTCGCATCCACCGACCGGACCCGTCGTAGACACCGCAGGTGGCCATCACGGAGACGACATCACGTGCAACAGCCGGGGACACGACCAGGTCCCCCGTGACTGGATTGCGGCCGCCCGCCGCGAGCGTCGCACCCATCACGGCCAGGGCTTCGGCGTCGACGAGCACGGCACAGGCGCGAGCGTATGCCGCGACCGCATCGTCGGCGGAGATCGCGAGTGTTCCCTCGGACCGCATCAGGTGCGCAAGCGCGTGGTTGCGATCACCGAGAAGATGCTCATCCTCGGCGACCTCCTCATCGACCGACAGCGGCCGTCCGGCGAAGGCGGAGAGGCCGCGAAGGATGCGTTCGCTCCGCTCGTCCGCCGACCCGCCGTGCACCAGCGCGGCGGTGAGGATGGCGCCCGCGTTGACCATCGGGTTCGGTGGTCGTCCGGTACCGCTTTCGAGTTTGACCGCGTCGAAGGCCTCGCCTGTCGGTTCGATCCCGACGCGGTCGAGCGCATCGCCGTCCGTGTCGGCCAGCGCGAGTGCGAAGAGGAAGGGCTTCACCGCGGACTGCACGCTGAACAGCACATCGGCATCACCCCCTGATGACGCCACGCCGTCGACGCCGACGAGCGTGACACCGAGCAGGTCCGGATCCGCTGATGCGAGCGCGGGGATGCTCTCGTCGACGGCGCCACCGCGGTGGGTTCGCACCCGCGCGATCAGCTCGTCGAGATCGACATCCATGATCGATCGCGCGCCCCGACCTTGGTGCGCCGGCGCGGTGCGTTCGACGCGCACGGGTCAGTGACCCGAAAGGTTGAGGTCCTGCGGATCGACCGTCACCTCACCGACGTCGTCCGGCCCACCCGTCCCCGGCGCGACCTGCACCTGCGACTCGTCGATGTCCTCGTCCACAGAGACACCCATGCCTTCGTCCTGCTTGCGCGCGGTCTCGCTCTCGCTCCCCGGGCTGTAGGCAGTGTCGTGAGCGAGGTCATTCCGCGCCGAGTGCTGACTCTCGGTGGCTGGCGTCGGCTCGTCGGTACGATCGTGCTGCGTATCCATATCGGGCACGCTACGGAAGCCTGTCCCTGCGCACCCGGGCCTTGACAGCTTTCGTGCGCGCAGTTGTCGATCAGACGATCGAGGTCACACGGCCGCCGTGGAGTTCGACGACGCGGTCGGCGCGCTCGACCAGCAGCGGGTCGTGGGTCGAGACGATCGCGGCGAGCCCACGCTCGTGGACGAGCGTTCCCAAGAGGTCCATGACGCTCGCCGCGGTGCGCGAGTCGAGCTGCCCGGTCGGCTCGTCGGCGAGGAGCACCTGCGGCGCGCCCGCGATCGCCCGCGCGATGCCGACCCGCTGCTGCTGCCCGCCCGAGAGCTCCGTCGGGCGCTGCTCGGCGTGACGTTCGAGACCGACCAGCCGCAGCGCCTCCGCCACGCGCTCGTCGCGCTCCCCCGCCGCCACCCCGGCGATGCGCAGCGGCAGTTCCACGTTCTCGGCTGCCGACAGCACCGGGATCAGCCCGAACGACTGGAAGACGAACCCGAGGCGCTCTCGCCGGACCGTCGCGAGCGCATCCTCTGACAGCGCCGTGGCATCCACATCACCGAGCAGCACGCGACCGGACGTCGGCCGGTCGAGCCCGCCCAGCATGTTCAGCAGCGTCGTCTTGCCCGCACCCGACGCGCCGCGGAGGACGACCAGCTCCCCCGGCTCGGCATGGATGTCGATGTCCACGCACGCTTGCACCTCACCGGCAGGCGTCGAGAACGTGCGGGTGAGTCGCTCACCACGGAGTGCGGCGATCATGATGCGTCCTCCTCGGATGCCGCGCCGCGCGCAGGCTGCCCCGGCCACACGCCCACGTGATCGGGCTCGAGCGCCAGGCGCACGCGTTCGCGAAGGTCGAGCGCCGCGACGAACTCGTCCGGGAGTTGGAGTCTGCCGACGCGGTCGAGCACCGCGTACTCCTCGGCGATGTGCTCCTCGACACCGTGCTCGTCAACGCGCGTCGACCGCAGCACCTCAGTCGATGTGCGCCCGTCGCGGATCTGCACCGTGCGGGCGACGTGCTCCGACACGGTCGGGTCATGGGTGACGATGAGCGTCGTGACGCCGAGCTCGCGGTTCACCGAACGCATCGCCTCGAGCACCTGGACGCTCGTCTCATCGTCGAGCTCACCGGTCGGCTCGTCCGCGAGCAGCACGCGCGGTTCGTTCGCGATGCCGACCGCGACCGCGGTCCGCTGCTGTTCGCCACCCGACATCTCGGCGGGACGGCGATCAGCACAGTGCCCGATCTCGAGGAGCTCGACCAACTCGGCGACGCGCTGCCGACGACCGGAGCCGCCACGGGTGCCGATCGCGAGCGCCGCGGCGATGTTCTCTGCGGCCGAGAGATACGGGAGCAGGTTCCGCGACGTCTGCTGCCAGACGAAGCCCACGCTGTGCCGCCGGAACGACACCCGCTCCTTCTCCTTCATCGTGAGCAGATCGTGCCCGGCGACGCGCGCGACGCCCGCGGTCGGCTGGTCGAGGCTCGACAGGATCGACAACAGCGTGGACTTGCCCGATCCCGAGGCGCCGACGACGGCGACGAGCTCGCCGCGGCCGACACGCAGGTTGAGTCCCTGCAGCGCCTGGACCTCGATGCCGGGGCCGCTCCGAGACGGCACCTTGAAGATGCGGACGAGATCCGTGCAGAGGATGTCGACCCCCTCATCGTTGCGTGCAGTCATCTCGTCATCCTTCCTCGACGGTACGGAGCGCGGATGCCGCGCCGGTCCGACGCGCCAGCAACAAGGCCGCGCCGGTCAAGACGGCGGCGGTCACGATGAAGCCGCCCGCGGTGGCGGCGAGCAGCAGCGGGTCCACGGCGTAGCCGGGCGGCTCCGATGACCCCGTGAAGGGACGCAGGTCGACCGCGGCCATCACGACGAGCGGGACGAGTGCGCCGAAGAGCGTCCCCGCCACCACCGCGGCAACCGCGGGCGGCGTGATCTCCCACGCCACGAGCCCGCGGGAAACCCGCCGCGGCGCGCCGAGCGTCCGCAACAGCGCGACGATCCGTGCTCGCGGCGCGGCTGCGAGCACGAGGGTGATCGCGACGGCGGCGGCGCTCAGCAGCGCGGCGAGCACCGTCGCCGCACCGAGCGCGGCACGGACCCCCTGGACCGCGGCGCCCTCCTGCACGTCCGCGAGGACATCCGTCTCCGCGTCGATGACAGCGATCGGCCCCACGATCGCGCGGATGGCCTCTTCGACCGCGGTCGCATCGGCCGCCGCGTCGAGGCGCACCACGATCGTCCGATCGGACGGATCCCGGCCGAGCACCTCTTCGGCCGCCGCCGCGTCGATCGCGACCCAGTTCTCGCGCGCCCCGGTCGGGACGGGGCCGCGAGTGACGCCGGCGACGTCGACGGGCACGCCGCCGAGCTCCACCTCGCCTGCGTCGCCGATCGCGTCGGCGGCGACCCCCGAGGCGATGATCGACACTGGTGCGGCGACGGGAGCAGCACCCTCTGGGAGCAGCCCGGGGCCCTCGCCCTGGACGGCGCGAAGGGCTGCGGCATCCACGACGAACACGACCGTGTTGCGGTCACGTCCGTCGATCGACAGTTGCGAGGTTTCCGCGCCCGAGATACCGGTGGCCGCGGCCACCCCATCGACGTCGCCGACAGCCTCGAGCTGTGCGGCCGTGAACATCGCTCCGTCGATGCGCATGTCGCCGCCGATCTGTGCGCGGGAAGACTCACGCGCGCCCGCGTCGATCACGGACAGGAGCACGCCACTCGAGACGGCGACAGCGACGCCGACGACGAGTGCGAGCACCGGCGTGATGCCGATCGCCGGATCGCGGAGCGCCCGAGCCGACCCAAGGAACCCGACCACGCCGGGCCGACGTGCGGCGCGCGTGCCCAACCACCGGAGCGGCAATGGATACAGGCGGAGGGTGAGGACGCACGCGGTCAACGAGAGGAGCAGTGGCGCTGCGGCGAGGAGCGCATCGGGCTGCTCGGCGTAGCCGCGTACGAACAGCAGCGTCGCGGCGACCGCGGTGAGGACGAGCAGCACACCTTCACCGATGACGCGGAGCCTGCTCCCCCGCGCGTCGAGGTCTGCGCGAGCACCGCGTTCGGCAGCGGCGGGGGCCAGCACCGCGAGGATCGCGACCGGCACGATGCCGACGGCGGCCGCGCCGACATACGACGCCGACGTCAGGGGCACACCCCACACCGCAACCGCCACGAAGAACGCCGCGATCGCACCAGCGAGCGCGGGCAGCGTCGCCCAGGTCACGCCCTCGAGCGCGAGGATGCCCCTCAGTTGCGCGTGAGAGGCGCCGCGCGCCGACAGGAGCCGCAGGCTCGCGCGGCGCCCCTCGAGAATGAGCCTTGCAGCGAGGACGAGCACCGCGACCGCGACACCGAGCGGCCCTGCGATGAGCATCGCGACGACGCTCATCGTGGCGGACTGCTGTGCGATCGCGCGTTCGAGTTCCGCCGTCACGCCGGCGTCGAAGCGGAGGCTCAGGATGCCGCTCCCGTCGGCGCTCTCCCCGACGGGGTGACCCACCGCTGTGAACCCTCGCAGCGCCGCGACGACCGCATTCGCGTTCTGCGCATCGATGTCCGGCGTGGAGACCGAGAACCACATGTCAGTCCGGTACGTCCCTGGGAACGCACCGCCGTATCCCATCCCTGCGGGGTGTGCGAACCCGGTCACCGTCACTTGGCGCGGCGCGTTGCCATCGTCGAAGACGTTGGCGTCGAGGATCGATGGAGTGTGCTGCCAATACTCGGCGTCGGGGTCGCGAGGCATGAACGTGCCGACGAGCGTGACGTCGACGTCACCCTCCCAACTCGGCACCGCCCGCGTCGTGTCCACCTCCCAGCCGGCCTCCTCCGCGGCACGATCGGACAGCACGATCTCGACCGCGGCGACCGCCTCAGCGGGATCGGGCAGTCGACCCGAGCTGAGCTCGATCTCCTCCTCGTAACCGGGTGCGTACGCGACACCGACCTTCTGCGGCGCGGGATCCGTCGCCGAGGGGACCGAACGGGCGACGGCGCGCAGCGGACCAAGCACCTCGGGTAGTGGGGCGTCGGCGTCGAGGCGGATCGCCTCGGCGGCATCCAGGAACAGTCCCCAGACCTCGTCTGTCGTGAGCCCCGTGCCGACGGCCGCGATTTGCGGGAACGTGCCGGCCGTGGCGGTGAGGTCGCGGGCCGGCCCCGAGAGGCCGTCGATACGGTCACGGATGGTCGCGTCGGCGAGTTGGACGGCCGCGGTCGGCGCGAGCGCCGCAAGGAAGGCGAGCACCACGGTGATCATGGCGAGCACGGCGCCGCCGCCCGTGCGCGCCCGGAGGTGGCGCGCGAGCAGGCCGAGTGGCCGTGTCCGGGCGCTCATCGGTCACCTTCCGTCACGGTCGCGGTGCGTGCGTGGCGCTGCGTCACCGCGGCGGCTGCGGCGATCACGCTCGCGAGCCCGGCCACGAGCGCCGCCAACGCGATCGCGAGCGGTGGGAGATCGAAGACCATCGACGTCGCACCGATGACACCGAGCCCCGGCGTGGAGGCGCGGACGAGTTCGGGAACGGCGATCAGGCCGATACCGGCGCCGGCGAGCCCGCCGAGCAGGAGCGCGGTCGCTGTGACGGCGGTCAGTTCGCCGGCGCGGATCGCCGCCTGCCGGGTCGCGGTCAGCCCCAGCGCGCGGAGCACGGCGACCTCGCCTCGCCGCGCGTGCGCGAGGGTCTGCGCGCTCGCGAGGACGGCGATCAGCGCGAGGATCGTCGACCCGACCGTCGCGATCCACCACCCAGGGATGAGCGCACCCACGAGGCGCGTGCCGGGGTCGGCGACGGCGGTCAAGACGGGGCGGTCGCCGAGGATCTCACTCACGGATGCCGCGGCCTCGGGAGCGGCATCCACCCACACGGAGTTCGGGGCGACGATCGACGAGCCCCGCTGGAGCTGACTGTGCAGCAACGACTCGAGTGGCGTGAAGACCGCGAGCTCGGTCCCGGCGCCCGGGATGGCTGGGATGATCGACGCGACGACGGCGTCGACTCGACGCCCGCTGCCGGCGTACCGCAGGTCGAGCGGATCTCCCTCGGCGACGCCGGTCCGCGCCGCGAGTGCCGCACTGACGGTGACCGGAAGCGCACCGGATGCCGCGGGTCCGGCCAGCCACAGGACCACATCGGGGCCGTTCGTCTCGAGGGTCGCGGAGCCGGTCACGGCGAGCTCGGTCCCCGCGACGACGTCGTCGATGGTGACGTCGACCTGCCGGGTGCCGAACCCCGGCGGCGTGCCGGCAATGACAGCCAGCAACCGCCATGGCGCCGAGCCCGCCGGCAGCGACGCTTCAGCGGTGAGCACGACCGTGCCGGAACGGATGAGCGGCCGGTCGTCCTCGAGAGGGAGTGTGACCGGTGCGCCGGTGCCGTCGAGAAGGATCGCAGTGAGGCGGATGGTCGGCAGCCCGGCCGACACCTGTGCGCGGTCGCCTTCGACGATGGCAGGCTGCTCCACAGCACCGAGCGTCGCCCGCACCTGGAGCGTCTCTGCGTCCGCTCCCAGCCGGATCGTCTCGACGGGCTCGGTCTCGGGGACGAGCGAATCAGCGGCGCGCAGGCCGGCGGTGTCGATGACGTCCGCGACGGCGGCGGTCGGCAGGGCGATGAGCTCGCCGACGGCGTCCCCGATCTCGACCTCCTGCACCGTCGCTGGGGCGACCGCGGTCACACCCTCGAGGGCTGCGATCTCGGGCAGCCGTGCCGGGTCGAGGGACTGCGGGTCGAGATCGACCCGGACGGCAGCGCCGGCTCGCAGCGCGGCTGCGTCTCGGGTCGCGCCCTCCCACGTTCCGGCGTAGGCCGACACGAACACCGCCTGCGCCGTGGTGAGCGCGACCAGCAGGACCGCGACCGCGGCGACGGGCAGCGTGCGGCTCACTTGCCGGGCCGAGAAGCCGGGCTGCACGGCCGTGCCGCGCGCCGCCAATGGCGCCCACGCGGTCGCGAGGAGCCCGAACACAGCGAGCGCCACGATGGCGCCGGCGGCGAGCAGCACCGTCGGCGCCGCAGCGGCGATCGGATCGGCCACGCCACTCCGGGCGGACGGAAGCTGCCAGAGCACAAGCCCGGCCGCCAGCAGCACGAGCACGACCGCACTGCCCGACGCGATCCGCGTCGCGCGCGCTCGTCTCGCGGCACCTGCCCGCCGAATCGCCAGGGCGAAGACGAAGAGGAGTGCGAGTGCGGATGCCGCCGTCCCCGGCGCTGCGGCGGCGATACCGGAGAGCGGCATCCCGAGCAGTGTCGCGAAGACCGCTGCGGCCACAGTGCCCGTGAGCGCACCGGCGCCCACGACGACCACGCCCTCGACGAGCGCGAGCAGCGTCGCCTGGCCGCGCGACAGGCCGCGGGCGCGGAGCGTCGCGTCCTCGTGGGCGCGCGCGATGCCGACGAGACGCCCGAGCTGGGCGACCGCAGTGGCGCCGCCCAGCACGATCAGGATCACGAGCGCCGGCGCGGCAGCCTCGAGCGCCCGTGCCCCGTCGGCAACTTGCGATACGACGAGCTCAGGGTCGGCGCCGGGGCCGGGATCGACGGTCGACGTCGCGGCGTCGTGCAGCCACGAGAGGGTGAAACCGACCGTTGCCACTGCGACGGCGACGGTGCCCGCGGTGCTGAGGAGCAGCCCCCGCTGTGCGCGCACCCGTGCCCAGAACAGGCGTGCGGCCGGGCGGACCGACGGGGGCGAGGACGTCACGATGTCAGGGCGTCCCCGTCGTCGGCGAGTGCGGTGCGGCGTTATCGTCGTCGTGCCGGTCTGATCCGCCGCGGAGCCGCGAGACCAGCAGGATGACCCCGACGATCGCGAGACCCGCGATGAGGCCGGCGACGGCGGACACGAGCGTCTCCCCGATCCACACGACCACGGGTCCGAGCGCGTGCAGGAGGTGTTCGACCTCGTGCAGCACGTCGGTGAAGAACGTGAGGCCCACGCCGCCGAGGTTCTCGAGGACGAGGTGCCCGCCGACCCACAGCATCGCGACAGTGCCGATGATGCTGATCGCGCGGAAGACCGCGGGCATCGAACGGACGATGCGCGTGCCGTTGTGTCGCACCCGACGGATCGGGCTCTTCGCCATCCGGAGACCGACGTCGTCGATCTTCACGAGGAGCGCGACGACGCCGTAGACGATGCCGGTCATCATCACGGCGATGACGGCGAGGATGGCCAGCGTCTGCCAGATGTCGAGGCCGGGGTCGAGATTGGCGAGCGAGATGAGCATGATCTCGCTTGAGAGGATCAGGTCCGTGCGGATCGCACCCCAGACGAGCTTCTTCTCGTCGCGCGCACCCTCGTCGTGGTGGCCGTGCGAGAACCCGAACCACTCCAGGACCTTCTCGGCGCCCTCGTAGCAGAGGAACGCACCGCCGAGGATGAGCAGGTATGGCAGCACGTCCGGCGCGAACGCGGTCAGCAGGAGCGCAACGGGAATGATCAGCAGGAACTTGTTCGCGATCGACCCGAGCGCGATCTTGCCGACGACCGGCAGCTCCCGTGCGGGCGTGATGCCCTGCACATATTGCGGCGTGACGGCCGCGTCGTCGATCACCACACCAGCCGACTTCGCCGATGCTTTGAGCGCGGCGCTCAGGATGTCATCGACGACGGCGAGCAGACCAACGGACATGCGACCCCCTCATGCGGATGCGGCCGCGCGGCGACCGCAGATCCACCGTAGGACACGTCACCCGTAGAAGAGGGATTCGAAGGAGCGGCGCGCCCGTCGCGCAGTGCGGAGCCAATCCTCCTCGACGACCGTCGCCGAACGCGGCGGGTACTCGAGCAGGCGCCCGATGCCGTCGAGCTTGCCGCGGTCGGCGGGGAGCACGTCGCTCGTCTGCCCCGACAGCAGCGTGTTCGCGGAGCGCAGGCGACTCGCCAGCCACCAGGCATCCGACAGTCGTTTCGCGGATGCCTCGGGCAGCAGGCCCGCACCGAGGGCGGCCGCGAGCGCCGCAGTGGTCGAGGTCGTCCGCAGCCCCTCGACGTCGGCGCCGTGCTGGAGTTGCAGCAACTGAACGAGCCACTCGACGTCGCTGAGCCCGCCCGGACCGAGCTTCAGGTGGCGCGCGCGGTCCACACCCTGCGGCAGCCGCTCGTTTTCGACGCGCGCCTTGATGCGCTTGATCTCGCGAAGCCCCTGTGGGTCGGGGTTCACGGGGAACCGCAGGTCGTCGGCCAGCGCCATGAACTTCGCGATGAGCTTGACACTCCCCGCGACGCCGCGTGCGCGCAGCAGCGCCTGCGCCTCCCATGACAGCGACCACCGCTGGTAGTACTCCGCATAGGACTCGAGCGAACGCGCCATCGGACCGTTCCGCCCCTCGGGCCGGAGGCCCGCATCGAGGTCGAACGGGGCACGGTGGTCCTCGGAGTGCTCACGCAACCCCTGCACGATCTTCAGCGCGAGCTCTTGCGCCCGCTGCGTCGGGACGCCGTTCGCCTCGTAGACGTACATGACGTCGGCATCCGACCCGAAGCCCAGTTCGGCGCCACCGAACCGGCCCATCGCGATGACTGCGAAGTCCATGTCGTCGTCCTCGGGCGGCACGACATCGCGCCACACGGCACGGAGCGTCGCCTGGATCGCGACCTCGTTGATCGAGGTGAGTCCCTCGGCGAGTTCAGCGATGGACAGCTCGCCGAGGAGCGCACCGAGCGCGAGCCGCAGCAACTCGCGGCGCCGGAGTGCCCGCACCGACCGCATCGCGTCGCCGATGTGCTCGTGGCGGGTCTGGATCGCGCGCGCCTCCTGCTGCAGCGCGAACCCCGTTCGCGGCCGCAGCTGCTCCGCCGAGTCGAGCCAGGCGACCGCCTCGGGGATCCACTCCATGAGGTCGGCCGCGTATCGAGAACCCGACAACACACGGGTGAGACGCTCGGCGGCACCCGACGAGTCACGCAACATCCGCAGGAACCACGGGGTGTCGCCGAGCCGCTCGCTGATGCGGCGGAACGCGACGATCCCGGCATCCGGGTCGACGCCGTCCGCGAACCAGCGGATCATCACCGGCATGAGGTGCCGCTGGATCGTGGCCTTGCGGCTGAGCCCGCTTGTCAGCGCGCCGATGTGGCGCAGCGACCCTGCCGGATCGCGGAACCCGATCGCCGCGAGGCGGTCGTGCGCCTGCGACGGCGAGAGCGTCTGTTCGTCGGCAGGAAGGGCCGCGACCGCCGACAGGAGCGGGCGGTAGAACAGCCGCACGTGGATGTCGCGCACCTGCTGCTTCACCGACTCCCAGAGCGCCGCGACCCCGGCAGCGTCGGCAGCGCGGCCGCTCGCCCGCGCGAGCACGCGCAGGTCGTCGGCATCGTCGGGCATGAGGTGCGTGCGCAGCAGGCGCCGCAGCTGCAGGCGGTGCTCGAGGACCCGGAGGGTGCGGTAGTGCTGGCCGAAGGCTGCGGCATCCATCCGTCCGATATAGCCCTCGCTCACGAGCGCTTCGAGCGCGTCGAGGGTGCCCCGCTGACGGATGCGGTCGTCGGCGAGGCCGTGCACGAGCTGCAACAGCTGCACCGTGAATTCGATGTCGCGGATGCCGCCCGGCCCGAGCTTCAACTGCCGCGGCACCTCGGCTGCGGGGATGTGGTCGGTGACGCGTTCGCGCATGCGCTGGACGCTGTCGACGAAGTTCTCACGGGCCCCGCTGGTCCAGACCTTCGGCGCGACAGCCGCGCAGTACTGCTCGCCCAGTTCGAGGTCTCCGGCGAGTGGGCGCGCCTTGAGCAGCGCCTGGAACTCCCAACTCTTCGCCCAGCGGTCGTAGTACGACAAGTGCGAGTCGAGCGAACGGACGAGCGCCCCCTGCTTCCCCTCGGGGCGGAGGTTCGCGTCGACCTCCCACAGCGCAGGCTCGATCTCCACGTCGGCGATCCCGCGCATCGTGAGGGTCGCAAGACGCGTCGCGATGTCGATCGCGCGCCCCTCAGCGAGGTCACTCCCCTCTCCTGCTCCCCCGACGAAGATCACGTCGACGTCGCTGACGTAATTGAGCTCGCGGGCGCCGGTCTTGCCCATCCCGATGATCGCGAGGCGGGTTGCGGCGACCTGCTCGCGCGGGAACATCGCGGAGGCCTTCGTGCGAGCGACGCACAACGAGGCATCGAGCGCTGCGCCCGCGGCATCCGCGAGCGCGGCGGCGACGGCCGGCAGCACCGATGTCGCATCGGACGCCGACAGGTCGAAGGCCGCGATCCGGGCGATGAGTCGCCGGTACCGCACCCGCAGCGCGTTCCATGCGCCGTCATCGGATGCCGCTGCGAAGCCGTCCTCGCCCACACCGACCGATTCGCGGAGTTCTCGCTGCATGTCGGCGGCTGACGGAAGCGCAGCGCCGGCACCGGTCAGTTCACCGAGCTCGGACGGATGCCGCAGGAAGAAGTCGGCCAGCCCCTGCGAGGCGCCGAGGAGCAACCACAGCACCGCGCCCGCGTCTGCGAGAGCGGAGCGGAACGCCGCGGCGTCCCGTCGCGCGATCCGGACCGACGCCTGCACGGCGCCGTCTGGGTCGGCGGCGCGCTCGGCGCTGCGGAGAAGATCCTCGCGCGCGACTCCGGTCAGCTCACTGAGCTCATCCAACGCTTCGGAGGACGCCGACAGGTCGGCGAATCCGGCGCGGGCGAGATCGGTGAGCGCGACCCTGCGCTCTGATGAGGCCATGGCCTCAGAGCATCTCGAGGTTCTTCTGCAGTTCGAACGGCGTCACCTGGGCGCGGTACTCCTGCCACTCGCGACGCTTGTTCAGCAGCACGTAGTTGAAGACCTGCTCGCCGAGCGTCTCGGCGACGAACTCCGACTCCTCCATGTACTCGAGCGCGTGGTCAAGGCTCGCGGGAAGCGACCCGTAGCCGAGCGCGCGACGCTCCGCATCGCTCAGCGACCAGACGTTGTCCTCCGCCTCGGCGGGGAGCTCGTACTCCTCTTCGATGCCCTTGAGGCCCGCGGCGAGCATGAGCGCATACGCGAGGTAGGGGTTCGCAGCCGAGTCCAGCGCACGGTACTCGACGCGCGTCGAGCCGCCCTTGTTCGGCTTGTACATCGGCACGCGAACGAGCGCGGAACGGTTGTTGTGGCCCCAGCAGATGAAGCTGGGCGCCTCATCGCCGCCCCAGAGGCGCTTGTACGAGTTCACGAACTGGTTCGTGACCGCAGAGATCTCGTTCGCGTGGCGCAGGAGACCGGCGATGAACTGGCGACCGACCTTGGAGAGCTGGTACTGCGCGCCCTCTTCGTAGAACGCGTTCACATCACCTTCGAAGAGCGACATGTGCGTGTGCATGCCGCTGCCCGGGTGCCCGCTGAGCGGCTTCGGCATGAACGTCGCGTAGACGCCCTGCTCGATCGCCACCTCCTTGATCACGGTGCGGAAGGTCATGATGTTGTCGGCCGTCGAGAGCGCGTCGGCGTAGCGCAGGTCGATCTCGTTCTGACCGGGGCCGGCCTCGTGGTGGCTGAACTCCACCGAGATGCCGAGGTCTTCGAGCATGCGCACCGAACGACGACGGAAGTCGTGCGCCGTGCCGCCGGGGACGTTGTCGAAGTACCCGGCGGAGTCGACCGGCTCGGGCCCGTTCGGCCCAACAGTCGAGGACTTCAGCAGGTAGAACTCGATCTCGGGGTGCGTGTAGAAGGTGAACCCGGCGTCCGCCGCCTTCGCGAGCGCGCGCTTGAGCACGTTGCGCGGGTCTGCGACGGCGGGCTGCCCGTCGGGCGTAGTGATGTCGCAGAACATGCGCGCCGTCGGGTCGATCTCGCCGCGCCACGGCAGCGTCTGGAACGTCGTCGGGTCGGGGTGCGCGAGCAGGTCCGACTCGTACGTGCGGGTCAAGCCCTCGATCGCCGAGCCGTCGAACCCGAGGCCTTCGGCGAACGCGCCCTCCACTTCGGCGGGTGCGATCGCGACCGACTTGAGGGTTCCCGTCACGTCGGTGAACCACAGCCGGATGAACTTGACCCCCCGTTCCTCGATCGTCCTCAGAACGAAGTCACGCTGCTTGTCCATCGCATCCTTCCCCGCGGGTGGATTGTCAGACTATCGGTCCGACGCGTCGCCCGAGGAACCCTTCGCGGGCGTGCCCCAGTTGTCGTCGGCCGCATCGTCCGCCGCCCAGGCTCGCGAGCGCTCCGCGAGCAGCTCCGGAGCCTTCGCGGCTTCTTCGGCGGTTGCGAAGGGACCGGCTCGGTCGACGGCGGGCGACTCGAAGCCGCGCTCCACCTGCTTCGTCGTGAGGTTGTACCAATACTGCTCGGTGTCGCTCATCACAGCCTCCTCGGCATCGCGGATGCCACCATCCTACGAACCGCTCCCGGCTCGCGGTCTAGGCTCGGTACCATGACTACGAGCGCGACAACGGCCGTCGGCATCGACATCGGCGGGACGGGCATCAAGGGTGCCCTCGTCGATTTGGCGGACGGCAGCCTGCTGACCGACCGCATCAAGGTCCCCACGCCCAAGGGCGCCGAACCCGACGACGTCCTCACCGCAGTGAAGTCGGTGCTCGAGACACTCGAGGTCACCGACGCCTCGGTGCCGCTCGGGGTCGCGTTCCCCGCGATCGTGAAGCACGGTCGCACGATGTCGGCCGCGAACGTCGCTCAGACGTGGATCGGCTTCGAAGCCGAGAAGTTCTTCGAGGACGGCCTCGGCCGCGAGATCCATTTCGCGAACGATGCCGACGTCGCCGGCGTCGCTGAGGTGCGCTACGGCGCCGCGAAGGATCGGGACGGCCTCGTCATGCTGACCACGCTCGGCACCGGCATCGGCACGGCGATGATCTACAACGGTGTACTGATCCCGAACACCGAGCTCGGGCACCTGCACCGGCCCGGCCACAAGAAGGACTTCGAGCACTTCGCGGCGTACTCCGCGATGGAGCGCGATTCGCTCGAGTGGGACGAGTGGTCGGCGCGCCTGCAGCCGTACTACAGCCACCTCGAATTCCTCTTCAGCCCCGACCTGTTCGTCGTCGGCGGCGGGGTATCGAAGCACGCGGACAAGTTCCTGCCGCTGCTCGATCTGCAGACCGAGATCGTTCCTGCCGTCCACCGCAACAACGCCGGCATCATCGGCGCAGCAGCCCTCGCGCTCGCAGGTGAGAAGCCCGGCGCGCTCGAAGGGACCATCGAGGACCTCGCGAGCACCGCGAGTTCCTGACCCGTCGGGAGAGGCGAATGGGCCGGCCTGTACGCCGGGTTCTGTCCGGGGGCCGAAGCCCCGTGGACGGTCATCTCTCTCGGCGACGCGTTGCCGCGCCGCTCCAGCGGCCTACCCGGGGACTCGGCGAGCCGCGTCAACATCCCCTGTCTGGCCTTGCTCCGGGCGAGGTTTACCGTGCGGGTCGTGTCACCATGACCCCGGTGGTCTCTTACACCACCCTTTCACCCTTACCCGGGCCGAAGCCCGGGCGGTCTGCTCTCTGTGGCACTGTCTCGCGGATCACTCCGGGTGGGTGTTACCCACCGCCCTGCCCTGTGGAGCCCGGACGTTCCTCGGTGCGCTTGCGCGCCACGCGACCGTCCAGCCGACCCATTCGCGTCCCCGATTCTACGCGGCGCTCAGTCCTTCGCCGCGTCGGCGCGGATCTGCAGGTCGAGGCGGAAGTCGAGCGGGAAGTCACCGAACAGAAGCCGAGTCGCGGATGCCGCGGCATCCGTCACGGCCGCAGCAGCGTGCTCGGCTTGCTCGGCGGGCGCGTGCACGATGATCTCGTCATGCAGGAAGAACGACAGATGCGCTCGACGTGACTGGAGGATGCCGGAGCGCGGCGCGCCGCGCTCCTCGGCGACCGGCGGCAACGCGGCCAGGCGGGTCCGCACGTCCGCGAGCCACGCGAGCGCCCACTCGGCAGCCGTCCCCTGCACGACGAAGTTGCGGGTGAAGCGGCCGCGGTCGCGCGCTGCGCGCTGGGCGCGCGCTCGGTCCGCGTCGGCGGCGTCCGGATCGCCGGCTTGGCCCTGCGCATCGTGCCACCAGCCTCCCGGCGGCGGGCTCGTCCGCCCGAGCCACGTCGACACGACGCCACCCTCCTCGCCGATGCGGGCCGCGTCGTCGACGAGGCCCATGGCCCGGGGGTACGCACGCCGCAGCGCGGGAACAAGGCGGCCGCTGTCGCCGGTCGTCGCGCCGTACATCGCGCCGAGGATCGCGATCTTCGCCTCTTGTCGTGACGCGACCACGCCGCGCGCGACGATGCCCTCGTAGAGGTCGGTTCCGCGAGCGCTGTCGGCCAGCGCCGTATCGCGCGACATCGCCGCGAGCACACGGGGCTCCAGCTGCGCGACATCGGCGACGACGAGCACCCACCCGGGATCGGCATGCACCGCGGGGCGGAGCTGGCGGGGCAACTGCAGTGCACCGCCGCCAGACGATGCCCAGCGCCCGGTGACGACACCGCCCGGCACGTACACCGGACGGAACCTGCCGTCGGGCGCCCACTCCTCCCGCCACGCCCAGCCGTTCGCACTCAGCAGCCGGGTCAACTTCTTGTACTCGAGAAGCGGCTCGATCACGGGGTGGTCGTACTCCGCGAGCTCCCACTTGCTGGTCGACGCCGCGAGGACACCGACCCGATGCAATGCCCGCAAGAGCTTCGGCTGCGAGTCGAGGCTCGCCGCCGGGTCGCCGAGCGCCGCGCGCACCTCGGCGGCGCGCTCCTCGACCCGGCTCGGCAGGCGCCCCGACGTCGGTCGCTCCCCCAGCAGCCCCGCAAGGATGCCGTCGTGCACGTCGCCGTCCCACGGCACTCCGGCGGCGTGCATCTCGACGGCGATGAGCGCGCCTGCAGACTCCGCCGCAAGCAGCAATCGGAGCGCGCCGGAGGCCGACTCGAGCGCCGCGCGCTGCCGAGCGAACTCCGCAAGCGCCGCGTCGATGCCGTGCGGCACACCTGTCGGACCTTCGACCCAGTCGAACAGGGTCGCCGCTCCTGCGTCGGGTGTCGCGGCAGCGGCATCCCATTCGGTCGCCGCCCGGATCGGACCGGGAACCGACACGGCCGAGCTGTCGCGCAGGATCGCGTGGCACAACCGTAAATCGTGGCATCGAGCGATGCGGACGGATGCCGCGACCAGCGGCGCGTACCAGTGGAAGGCGTCGCTCCACACCCAGCGCGTCTCCGGTGCAACGCTCGCCGCATGCCCGGCGAGCTCGGCCCGCGGCATCCGCCGACGCGAAGACTCGACGCCCGCGGCATCCAACTCGACGAGATCGACGAGCCCATCCGATGCCGCGCCGACGACGACGAAGGCGACACCCTGCGTGGGTGCCGCCGTCTCGCTCACCGCGTCACCGTCGCGATCGGTCTCACAGGCCGGAGTCGTAGTCCCGGACGAGGATGCAGCCACACTCGGGGCAGTGGATGACGGCGTCTTCGGCCGCGGCGCGCACGACGTTCAGGTCGGTGCCGCTGAGGACCATGCGGCATCCACCGCAGGTCCGGTGCTGCAGATAGCCGGCGCCCACACCACGCGCGGCGAGCCGCTCGTAGACGGCGAGCAGCGGCGCCGGGACGGACTCTGCGACTGCAGCGCGATCGCGGGTCGCGGCGTCGAACGCCGCCGTGGCGGTCTCGACGGAGGCCTTGCCCTCGGCGCTCAGCCGGGCACCCTCGTCGTTCGTCGCGGCGATCAGCGCCTCCTGCGCGGCCACGGCGGACTCGGCGCCCTCGAGACGCTCCATCACTTCGAGCTCGGCGTCTTCGAGGTCGCTCTTGCGCTTGGCGAGCGACGCGATCTCGTGCTCGAGGCCCTGCGCCTGCTTCGGGTTCGTCGACGCGGCCAGGAGCGCGGCGTCACGCGCACTGCGCGCGTCGACGATGGCGACGTCCGACTCGATGCGTGCGAGCTCTGCCTTGGCGTCGTCACGCAGACCGAGGAGCCGGGTCAGCTCGGTCGACTGGGTGGCGCGCTCGGCGAGCAGCTCCTTCACCCGCGCGGCCTGCGCCGGGTTGCGGCGGGCGGCGTCGGCACGACGGATGTCCTCGTCGAGGGACGCAAGGTCGAGCAGGCGCTTCTGATCGGCGGGTGCAGCGTTCACGTGGGCCCTGCCGGGATCGAACCGACGACATCCACGGTGTAAACGTGGCGCTCTACCAGCTGAGCTAAAGGCCCTGGTGCGTCCAGTCTACGAGGCGCACCGACGCTGCTCCGGGTCGCGCGCCCGCACGTGAGGTGCGCGGCGATCCGGAGGTGGGCGGAATGGGTAGGCTGAGGACAAGCGAGTTGTGTGAGGCGAACAAGCCCGCACTCGCCCGATCCCTCATTCCTGGCACGATCTGCCAGGCGACGAAAGGCCTCTTGTGACTGTCAACGATCAGGATCCGTACTCGCAGGGCCCGCAGGACAGCGACCCGGAAGAGACGTCGGAGTGGCAGGAATCCCTGCAGCAGCTCGTCGACGCCCGGGGTGCCGGCCGCGGCCGCGAGATCATGCTGAGCCTGCTGCAGCGCTCGCGCGACCTGCACCTGAACGTGCCCCAGGTCCCCACCACGGACTACATCAACACGATCGCTCCGGAGAACGAGCCCGACTTCCCCGGTGACGAGGAGATCGAGCGCCGTTACCGCCGCTGGATCCGTTGGAACGCCGCGGTCACCGTCCACCGCGCACAGCGCCCCGGCATCGGCGTCGGCGGCCACATCTCCACCTACGCCTCCTCTGCAGCGCTGTACGAGGTCGGCTTCAACCACTTCTTCCGTGGCCCGGATCACGCCAGCGGCGGCGACCAGATCTTCTTCCAGGGACACGCCTCCCCCGGCATGTACGCGCGGTCCTACCTCGAGGGCGGCCTGACGGCACAGCAGCTCGACGGCTTCCGCCAGGAGGCATCCGCTGCCCCCAACGGTCTGCCCTCGTACCCGCACCCGCGCCTCATGCAGGACTACTGGCAGTTCCCGACCGTGTCGATGGGTCTCGGACCGATCAACGCGATCTACCAGGCCATGACCAACAAGTACCTCACCAACCGTGGGATCAAGGACGTGTCCGACGGTCACGTCTGGGCGTTCCTCGGCGACGGCGAGATGGACGAGGTCGAGAGCCGCGGCCAGCTCCAGGTAGCCGCCAACGAGGGTCTCGACAACCTGACCTTCGTCGTCAACTGCAACCTGCAGCGCCTCGACGGCCCGGTTCGCGGCAACGGCAAGATCGTGCAGGAGCTCGAGAGCTACTTCCGAGGCGCCGGCTGGAACGTCATCAAGGTCGTCTGGGGCCGTGAGTGGGACGACCTGCTCTCGCGCGACTCGGACGGCGCGCTCCGCAACCTCATGAACGTCACCCCCGACGGTGACTTCCAGACCTACAAGGCCGAGAGCGGCGCGTTCGTGCGCGAGCACTTCTTCGGCCGCGACGAGCGCGCCGCAGCGCTCGTCAAGGACTACTCCGACGAGCAGATCTGGAACCTCAAGCGCGGCGGTCACGACTACCGCAAGGTCTACGCGGCGTACAAGGCTGCGATGGAGCACAAGGGCCAGCCCACGGTCATCCTCGCGAAGACCGTCAAGGGCTACGGTCTCGGTCCGCACTTCGAGGGGCGCAACGCGACGCACCAGATGAAGAAGATGACCCTCGACGACCTCAAGCTCTTCCGCGACCAGATGCACATCCCGGTCACGGACGCGCAGCTCGAGGAGAACCCCTACGAGCCGCCGTACTTCCACCCGGGTGAGAACGACGAGACGATCCGCTACATGGTGGAGCGTCGTCGCGACCTGGGCGGCTCGCTCCCCCAGCGCCGCAGCACGTCGACCGCGGTCAGCCTTCCCGACGACAGCGTCTACGCGCTGCCGAAGAAGGGCTCGGGCACGCAGGAGATCGCCACGACCATGGCGTTCGTCCGCCTCCTGAAGGACCTGCTCCGCGCGAAGGACTTCGGGCACCGGATCGTCCCGATCATCCCCGACGAGGCGCGCACGTTCGGCATGGACGCGTATTTCCCGACGGCGAAGATCTACAACCCGAACGGCCAGAACTACACGTCGGTCGACCGGGAACTGCTGCTCGCGTACAAGGAGAGCCCGCAGGGCCAGATCATGCACGTCGGCATCAACGAGGCCGGCGCCCTCGCCGCCTTCACCGGTGTCGGCACGTCGTACGCGACGCACGGCGAACCGCTGATCCCGGTGTACGTCTTCTACTCGATGTTCGGCTTCCAGCGCACCGGCGACGCCCAGTGGGCAGCCGGTGACCAGATGGCGCGCGGCTTCATCATCGGCGCCACCGCCGGTCGCACCACCCTCACGGGTGAGGGCCTGCAGCACGCCGACGGCCACTCGCACCTGCTCGCCTCGACGAACCCTGCGACCGTGTCGTACGACCCGGCCTACGGCTACGAGATCGCGCACATCGTGCAGGACGGCCTGAAGCGCATGTACGGCGGGGAGCACCCCGACCCGAACGTCATGTACTACATCACGGTGTACAACGAGCCGATCGTGCAGCCGAAGGAGCCCGAGGACGTCGACGTGGATGGCATCGTCCGCGGCATCCACCGGGTCTCTGTCGGTGAGGGTGACGGCCCCCGCGCGCAGATCCTGGCGTCGGGCGTCGGCCTCGCCTGGGCGCACGAGGCCCAGCAGCTGCTGAAGGATGACTGGGGCGTCGTGGCCGACGTCTGGTCGGTCACGAGCTGGACGGAGCTTCGCCGCGACGGCCTCGCCGCCGACGAGCACAACTTCCTGCACCCCGCCGACGAGCCGCGCACCGCGTACATCACGGACAAGCTCGCCGGTTCGGAGGGCCCCGTGGTCGCGGTCAGCGACTTCATGCACGCCGTGCAGGACCAGATCCGCCAGTGGGTGCCCCGCCGGTACGCGACGCTCGGCGCCGAGGGCTTCGGCTTCTCGGACACCCGCGCGGCCGCTCGTCGCCAGTTCAAGATCGATGGCCCGTCGATCGTCGTGAAGACGCTTCAGTCGCTCGCCGAGGACGGCGTCGTCGACCGCTCGCTCGCCGCGCAGGCGATCGAGAAGTACCGTCTGCACGACGTCAACGCGGGCACGTCGGGCAACGCCGGCGGCGAGTCCTGACGATCGGGATGTCCGAACGACCGACCGCCCAGGAGAAGGCGGAGACACTCGCGTGGCTCCGCCGGATCTCGGGGGATCTCGCGACGACCACGCTGCGGCGACTCGAGGAGTCGCTGCCGTGGTACGCCGAGATGCCCCCGGGGCGGCGGTCGGCGGTGGGCCTCGTCGCGCAGTCGGGGATCTCTTCGTTCATCGATTGGTACGACGACCCCGGCTCCACGTCGTGGATCGCAGCGGACGTCTTCGCCTCGGCTCCGCGTGAGCTGCTGCGGAGCATCAGCCTGACGCAGACGCTCCAGCTCATCCGCGTCACGGTCGAGACCACCGAGGACCGGGTCGCCGGTCGTGGCAACGGGCTTCGCGAGAGCATCCTGCACTACTCGCGCGAGGTCGCCTTCGCCGCCGCAGACGTCTACGCCCGTGCCGCCGAGGCACGCGGTCTGTGGGATGCCAGGCTCGAAGCACTCGTCGTCGACTCGATCCTCACCGGCGAAGCCGATGAAGAACTCCCGAGCCGGATCGCAGCCCTCGGCTGGCACGGTCACGGCGAGGTCGCGGTGCTCGTGGGTACGATGCCCCCGCAGCTCGACGTCGACCAGGTCCGCCGCACCGCGCGGAAGCTCGGTGTGGATGTGCTGATCGGGGTGCAGGGCTCGCGGCTCGTCCTCGTGATCGGCCGCGCCGAATCGGGCCGTGACGACCTCGAAGAGCTCGCGTTCGCCGAGATCGCCGCGCGCCTCGAACCGGGGTTCGGTGCCGGACACCTCGTGCTCGGCCCGACGGCGCCCGCGTTGCTCGACGCCGGCATCAGCGCTCGTGCCGCCCTCGCCGGGTTCGCCGTCGCGAAGTCGTGGCGCCATGCGCCGAGGCCGGTCGACGCCGACGATCTGCTCCCCGAGCGCGCCCTCGCGGGTGATCCGCTCGCGAAGGCGACGCTCATCGAGCGGATCTACCGGCCGCTGCAGGCCCACTCCACCGACCTCGTCACGACGCTGTGGAGCTACCTCGACAACGGCCGATCCCTCGAGGCGACGGCCCGCGAGCTGTTCGTGCACCCGAACACGGTCCGGTACCGCCTCAAGCGCGTCTCGGATGTCATCGGATGGGATGCCACGGGTCCGCGCGAGGCGCTGATCCTGCAGACCGCCCTCATCATCGGCTCGATCGGCGGGGACGTCGCTCGTCGCCGTGTCCCTCGCCGCGGGTGACCGCGACCTGACACACTGTCGGTTGTCCGACGCGCACAAGGCATCGGACGTTTCTTGTGCGCACACCGACAGCACCACCCCGAACCTTCTTGCAAGGATGGAAACCGTGATCATTGCCGTCTTCCCCGGACAGGGGTCTCAGACACCGGGCTTCCTCGCCCCTTGGCTCGAACTGGACGGCGCGCGCGAGACGCTCGCCGCGTTCAGCGAGCAGTCAGGCGTCGACCTGATCGCCGCCGGCACCGAGTGGGATGCGGACCGCATCCGCGACACGCAGGTCGCGCAGCCGCTCATCGTCGCGGCGAGCCTGCTTTCGTGGCAGGCGTTCGGCACGCAGACCGACACCGCGGCGATCGGCGGCATCGCCGGGCACTCCGTCGGTGAGATCCCCGCGCTCGTGGCATCCGGCGTCCTCAGCGCCGACGACGGCCTGCGCCTCGTCGGCATCCGCGGGCGTGCGATGGCCGAAGCTGCAGCAGCCGAGCAGACCGGCATGAGCGCCGTGCTCGGCGGCGACGAGGCAGCCGTGCTCGCCCGCCTCGAGGAGCTCGACCTCACCCCCGCCAACTACAACGGCGGCGGCCAGATCGTCGCGGCCGGCGCGCTCGCGCCGCTCGGCGAACTCGCCACCGAAGCGCCGCGCGGCACCCGCGTGATCCCGCTCCAGGTCGCCGGCGCATTCCACACGCGGTACATGGCTCCGGCTGTGGACACCCTTCGTGCCGCTGCGGCGGACGTCGCGGCATCCGACCCCACCCGCACCCTGTGGAGCAACCGCGACGGCGGCGTCGTGGCCGACGGCCGCACCGCGCTCGACCTGCTCGTCGCGCAGGTCGCGAACCCCGTCCGCTGGGACCTCTGCATGGCGTCGTTCGCCGAGCACGGCGTCACCGGCATCATCGAGTTCTCGCCTGCCGGTACGCTCGTCGGCCTCGCCAAGCGCGCCCTCCGCGGCGTACCCTCGGTCGCGGTGAAGACGCCCGAGGACCTCGCCGCCGCGACGGCACTGCTGACCGGAGAGAGCGCATGACCGCCACCCTGATCCAGCCCACCGGCCCCGCCCACACGCGCATCTACGCGTACGGCGCGGCCCGAGGCGAGAACGCCGTTCCGAACGACGACATCATCGGTCCGATCGACTCGAGCGACGAGTGGATCCGCCAGCGCACCGGCATCATCACCCGCGTGCGCGCGGACGCGACGACCGACGCCGTCGATCTGGCGACGGATGCCGCAGCCGAGGCGATCCGCCGTGCCGGCATCAGCCCCGAGCAGGTCGACGCGGTCATCGTCGCGACGATCTCCAACCCGAAGCAGACGCCGTCGGTGTCGGCGATCGTGGCCGACCGCGTCGGCGCCAACCCCGCCGCGGCCTACGACCTGAACGCGGCCTGCGCCGGGTTCGCGTACGGCGTCGCACAGGCGGACGCACTCATCCGTGCCGGCGCCGCCACGTACGCCGTGGTCGTCGGTGCCGAGAAGCTCAGCGACATCGTCGACCCGACCGACCGGTCGATCTCGTTCCTCCTCGGCGACGGCGCGGGCGCCGCGGTCGTGGGCCCGAGCGAGACCCCCGGCATCGGCCCCACCGTATGGGGCTCGGACGGTTCGAAGTCGGACGCGGTGGGCATGAACCACACGCTGACCGAGTTCCGCGACGGCACCGCCCCGTGGCCGACCCTCCGCCAGGAAGGCCCCACGGTGTTCCGCTGGGCCGTCTGGGAGATGGTGAAGGTCGCCCGCCAGGCGATCGAGGCAGCCGGCATCACGCCCGATGACCTGGCCGCCTTCGTGCCGCACCAGGCCAACATGCGCATCATCGACGAGTTCGCGAAGCAGTTGAAGCTGCCCGAGAGCGTCGTCGTCGGGCGCGACATCGAGACGACGGGCAACACGTCGGCGGCATCCATCCCGCTGGCGACGCACCGCCTGCTCGAAGAGCACCCCGAGCTCAGCGGCGGCCTCGCCCTGCAGATCGGGTTCGGCGCCGGACTCGTGTTCGGTGCACAGGTCGTCGTCCTCCCGTGACGACGTCCGCTTCAGACCTAAACTGACAAACGGCCCGCCGGGCCCGACCCCCACCAGAAGGAGAACACCATGGCATTCACCAACGACGAGGTCCTCGCCGGCCTGGCAGAGCTCATCACCGACGAGACCGGCATCTCGGCCGACGAGGTCGCGCTCGAGAAGTCGTTCACCGACGACCTCGACATCGACTCGATCTCGATGATGACGATCGTCGTGAACGCCGAGGAGAAGTTCGGCGTCACGATCCCCGACGAAGAGGTCAAGAACCTCAAGACCGTCGGCGACGCCGTCACCTACATCTCGTCCAACCAGGCTTGACGCGCGCCCGGTGGGGGTTCGCCCCCACCGGAGCCGCACGAGGGAACCATGAGCAACAACACGCGCATCTTCGTCACCGGTATCGGTGCGACCACGCCCATCGGCGGCACCGCCCCCGAGAGCTGGGACGCCCTGCTCGCCGGTGTGTCCGGCGCCCGCTCGCTCGAGCACGAGTGGGTCGAGAAGTACCAGCTGCCGGTGACCTTCGCCGCTGAGGCGAAGATCCGTCCCGACACGGTGCTCGACCGCCCGATCGCCAAGCGCCTCGACCCGTCGTCGCAGCTCGCGATGGTCGCAGCGCAGGAGGCATGGGCAGACGCCGGTTCGCCCGAGGTCGACCCCGAGCGTCTGGGCGTCGAGTTCGCCACCGGCATCGGCGGCGTGTGGACCCTGCTCGACGCGTGGGACACCCTCCGCGAGAAGGGACCGCGTCGGGTCATGCCGATGACGGTGCCGATGCTCATGCCGAACGCCGCAGCCGGCAACCTTTCGCTGCACTTCGGCGCCCGCGCCTACGCACGTACCTTCGCGAGCGCGTGCGCCTCGAGCACCGAGTCGCTCGTGAACGCCGTCGAGCACATGCGCGCCGGCCTCGCCGACGTCGTGATCGCGGGCGGCAGCGAGTCTGCGATCCACCCGATCACGATCGCGTCGTTCGCCTCGATGCAGGCACTGTCGCGTCGCAACGACTCCCCCGAGACCGCCTCGCGCCCCGGCAGCATCGACCGTGACGGCTTCGTCATGGGCGAAGGTGCGGCCGTGCTGATCCTCGAGACCGAGGAGCACGCCAAGGCCCGGGGCGCGAAGATCTACGCCGAGATCGTCGGCGGCGGCGTCACCGCCGATTCGTACCACATCACCGCCAACGACCCAGAGGGCACCGGCGCCGCACGCGCCGTGCGCCTCGCGCTCGAGATGGCGGATGCCGCGCCCGACGAGGTCACGCACATCAATGCGCACGCCACGTCGACCCCGGTCGGCGACCCGAACGAGTACGTCGCCCTGAAGTCCGTGTTCGGCGACCGTGTCGACGAGCTCCCCGTGTCGGCGACGAAGGCCTCCACCGGCCACCTTCTGGGTGGCACCGGCGCGCTCGAGGCGATGTTCACGGTGCTCGCGCTGCGTGACCGCGTCGCACCGCCGACCATCAACATGACCGAGCAGGACCCTGCCGTCCCGTTCCGCCTCTCCGGCGAGCCGACGCCCCTCGGCGACGGCGACCAGTTCGCGATCAGCAACTCGTTCGGCTTCGGCGGCCACAACGCCGTCGTCGCGTTCCGATCGGTCTGACGCCGCAGCAGCCACAGAGAAACGCCCCCGGGAAGCCACCGGGGGCGTTTCTCATGGATCAGGCGGGGGTGGCGCTCCCCCGGTCTCCGGGAAGCCATCCGAAGCCGGTCGTGGCGCCGCTCGCGTGAGCGAGGTCCGCGCCCGCCTGAAAGTCTGTTCGGTTGTGGAGTGTCAGCCTCGGCCGGATCGTCTCAGCCGACCTTGTGGAGCCAGACGACGGGTGCGTCGTCGCTCGCGTGACGGAAGGGTTCGAGTTCCTCGTCCCACGCCGATCCGAGCGCAACGCCGAGTTCCCGTTGCAGTTCGAACGCGTCGCCGGCCGCGATCTCCATCGCGTAGCGGATGCGGTCCTCACCGATGACGACGTTGCCCGCGGCATCCGTCTGGGCATAGTGGATGCCGAGGCTCGGGGTGTGCAGCCAGCGGCCCCCGTCACTGCGGGGCGTCGGGTCTTCCGACACCTCGTAGCGCAGGTGTTCCCACCCACGGAGCGCGGTCGCGAGGGATGCGCCGGTACCGGCGGGGCCCTCCCAGTAGAACTCGGCACGGCGGCTGCCATCGAGGACCGGCTGGTCGGCCCACTCGAAGTTCACGGCATGACCGAGCGCACGTCCCGCCGCCCACTCCAGGTGGGGGCACAACGCGCGTGGCGCAGAGTGAATGAAGATCACTCCACGCGCCTGTGGTGTCGCCATCGTTCGCTCCGTTTCGATCAGGTACGTCTTCCCCTACGACCTGATGGAGCGGGCTCCGGCGATGTGCTGTGAGGTTGTGCAGCCATTATCGCCCGATCCGGCACGGAATGACAAGGCTGTGATTTCGTAGGGCGGGTGGGACTTGAACCCACGATCGTCGGGTTATGAGCCCGCTGCCTTAACCAGCTTGGCCACCGCCCCCTGTCGGGACGAGCCTAACGCGAGCGTCGTTCCTCGTCGTTCACGGGCGGCTCGGGCCAGACCTTCGCGACAGCCTCGTCGAGGCGAGTGGGCGAGAGCCGCGACGGCTTCTCCTCCCCCGCACCGCTGCCGCGCTGGATCAGAATCTCCTGGCTCTCGCTGACCACCTGTGGATGGTGCCGCGCGAGCTGGAAGACACCGACGATCGCGAGCGCGCCGGCGACCGCGAACCCGATGTACGCGCCGACGGGTGCGCCCTGCGCCTCGTTGAGGACCGTGAGACCGATGACGATCGCGACAATCGGGTCGATGACGGTGAGACCCGCGATGACGAGATCGGGAGGGCCCGACGAGTATGCGGTCTGGACGAAGTACGCGCCCATGGCGGTGCCCGCGAGCAGGCCGACGACGCAGAGCATCGTGAGCCACTCGAAATCACCGCTCTGGATGCGGCTGATGACGACCTTCGCGAGCGTCGCCACGAACCCGTAAACGATGCCGGCGGCGACGATGTAGAACAGCGCACGCATCCGCTTGCGGAGCGTCAGCCACATCGTGCCGAGGAGCACCACGACACCGAAAAGGATCCAGAGGACGGTGAGGAGCTGCGGGTCGGTGAGGTCGCGGTCTGTCGCATAGAGGGCGGCGACCGTGACGAAGACGAGGATGCCACCGAGACAGAGCGCGATGGCGAGCACCGAACGGCCGGTCGGCTTGTGGCCAGTGATCCGGGCGTTGAGCAACGTCGTGATGACGAGCGAGATCGCGCCGATCGGCTGCACGAGGATCAGCGGCGCGAACGAGAGCGCTGCGAGTTGGCACACGATCGCGAGGCCGAGCATGACCGTGCCGAGCACCCACGACGGGCGCCGCAGCAGGCGGACGAGCTGTCCGCCGGTCAGTCCCGACACAGCGTCCTTGGCGGTCTCGGCTTCGACCTTCTGCACGCCGCGGTGCTGGTACTGCGCACCGAACGACATGAACACCGCGCCGAGGACGGCGAGCGGGATGCCGATCAGGATGCGGGGGTCGCGGAACACCCCGACCAGTTCGTCGGTGATGTCCTCGATGGGCGTCGCCAGCTCCAGCACGCCCTCGACGATACCTGGCGGACCGGTCGGTAGGCTGGCGACGTGGCCGTACTCCCGATTCGCATCATGGGCGAACCTGTCCTCCATTCCATCGCCGCACCCGTCGACGAGGTGACCGACGAGGTTCGCAACCTCGTCGCCGACATGTTCGAGACGATGGATGCCGCTCCCGGTGTCGGGCTTGCTGCACCTCAGGTCGGCGTGGGCCTGCGGATCTTCACGTACAACTACGAAGACGACGAGGGCGCCCCGTGGCGCGGCGTCATCATCAATCCCGAGCTGTGGCAGCGGCCGCTCGAACCGGGCGCGCCCGACCCCGACGACGAGTCGGAGGGATGCCTCTCATTCCCGGGTGAGCGTTTCGCACTGCGACGCTCGAATGAGGTCCTCGTCACCGGCACCGACCTCGAGGGTGCGCCCGTCGAGATCCGGGTGAGCGGGTGGCGTGCGCGCATCATGCAGCACGAGTTCGATCACCTCGACGGCATCCTCTACATCGATCGTCTCGACGACTCGGACTGGAAGACCACGCAGAAGATCGCGCGCAAGCGCGGCTGGGGCAAGCCCGGCGCGAGCTGGCTCCCCGGCGTCGACGAGCTGGACGCGTGAGCGACGTGTCGGTGCAGGATGTCTCGATCGGCGGCGACTCGATCCGCCTCGGGCAGTTCATGAAGTTCGCCGGTCTGCTCGACTCGGGCGGTGACGTCAAGGAGGCGATCATCGACGGCGAAGTCGAGGTCAATGGCGAGATCGACCGCCGACGCGGCCGACAGCTCCAGATCGGCGACGTGGTCACCCACGCCGGTCGCAGCGTCCGCGTGCGCCCCTGACGGGTTCTCACTCCGGGACGAACTCCTGACGAAGGCGACCATCGGTCGCTCGCTCGATGTGCCCGAAGTCGTGATCCGAGTTCAGCACGATCGCGTCATTCACGACCGCGTATGCGGCGATGAGGCAGTCGAACGCTACAGCGGCGCGCGGCATCCCGCGCTCCCAGAGCGCCCTCTGCAACGTGATGGCAAGCGATTCGCTCGGATGCTCGAAAGCTGGCAGCAACACGGCCATGTCCGCTGCAAGATCCTCGTACTCCTCTGCCGAGCGAGCGGAATGACAGTACTCGAGCACCTGCGGCGGACAGGTGATGATCAGGTGGTGCGTCGCCACAGTTCGAAGACGAGACGCGATCTGCGCACTGCGTCCGGCGGAAAAAGGCCCCCACCGCGAGCGGTGAGGGCCTGTGGCTCCCCGGCTTGGACTCGAACCAAGAACCTATCGGTTTGCAGCCGCGCGCCCTGCGCCCGCTTGCGGCGTAACGATCGGATCACACGACACGCCGACGTAATACAGCCCGGTTAGATTTGCGGACGCTATGGGGGAACACGCACTACTGGATCGGTACGAGACGTGGCTGCTCGCGTCCGATCGCTCGGGGACAACGATCACGCTGCGCATGCGGCACGCCCGCGACCTCGCGTCGCGCATGGACGTCCTGACGGCCACCGTCGACGACGTCGAGGCGCTGATGGCCAAGCGCCGGCACCTGGCCGCGGAGACGCGCAAGTCGCAGCTCGCGTCGTGGCGGGTGCTGTTCGGGTGGGCGCACCGGCGCGGCCTGCGGCCCGATGACCCGACGATCGACATCGGGTCGATCCGCGTCCCGACGCGGCTGCCCAAGGTCGCGCCGGATGCCGCGGTCGAGGGCGCGCTGGCCGGCGCGAGCACGCGCGATCGCGCGCTCGTGCTGCTCGCCCGCTACGGGCTGCTGCGGCTCGAGGAACTGACCTCACTGCCGCTCTCGGCGCGCGACGGCGACGCGCTGCGCTTCATCGGCAAGGGGAACAAGGAACGGACGATCAAGGCGAACCAGCCGCTGCTGTTCGCCCTGCACGCGCAGGAACGCGAGGTGCTCTCGCTCGACCCTCGGGAGCGGTTCTACTTCCCCGGCGCCGTCGACGGGCACCTCCACAAGATGAGCGTGAACAAGATCATCACGCGGGTCGTCGGTTGGAACCCGCATAGCCTGCGGCACGCCGGCGCGACCGCGGCCTACCGGGCGACCGGCGATATCCGGGCCGTGCAGGCCATGCTCGGGCACGCCTCGCTCGCGACGACGCAGCGGTACCTGCACCTTGACGACGAGTCGATGCGCAGGGTCGCCGAAGCGACCGCGATCAAGCCGGCACGCCTCGGACTCGTCGCGGCCTGAGATAGTCTCCCCCGCATGGGGATCGACTTTCAGCAGCTCGGATGGGCTGCCCTCGGGTACGGCGTCGCGTTCACGCTCATCAGCCTGCTCGTGCTCTGGCTCATCATCTACACGGCCGTGCGGGCGGCGACGGGCGCCGCGCTGCGGGCGCATCAGGACGATCTGAACTTCCAGCAGGTCACGCGTGCCGACCGCGAGTCACGCGGCCAGCACGCGGACCTGTCTTAGACGTTCGTCGCGATCGACGGCGATCCCGTGCCGGTGCGCGATGCGGCGATCCCCTTGAGGAACGACAGCAGCGCGCCGGCGCCGGCCCCGACGCCGAGGGCAGCCCACGACGTCGGCTCCTGGATCACGAACGTGGTCGCCGACGCGACGGCCAGCGCGCCGCCGGCTGCCGACGTCACCACGCGTTCGCTCAGATCGGCCCAGAACGCGCCGGTGTAGATCGGCGCGCGATCGTTGCCGGCGGCTCGAGCGAGGGCGCGCCGCTGCGCGCGGGTGGGAAAGGTCATCCTGTGTCTCCTTCGATGGGCGGGTTGATGATCTTGTCGAGCGATTCCGGGATCGGGATGTTGTTGCGGTAGAGCACGTCGACGACGCCGCGGAGCGCGAACCATAGCTGGCGGTTCTCGCGCTCGAGGCGCGCGACGCGGCCTCGGCGTGCCGCGATGAACCCGCCGATGAGCGCGAACACGCCGGCGATCGCTGCCGCGATCACGAGCGCGACGCCGGCGGGAATGTCGATCACTTCGCAGCCCGGAACCGGCGAGCGTTGAGCGGGAGCCGGTGCCGGCGCATCTCCTGCCACTCGAGGAACGAGTAGCGACGGCCGGTCTTGCGATCGATGATGTAGGCGTGGACGTGGGGGCCGGTCGTCTTGCCGGTGTTGCCACTCACGGCGACCTTGGTGCGCCACAGACGGCGCGTGCCGTAGCGGTACAGGTTGTTGCGGCTGAGGTGCTGCACGTAGAGCGTGAAGCGGCTCCCGACGACGCGGAGGCTCAGGCCACCGTCGGCGTTCGAGTACGGCTCGACGCGGCCCGTGAACGGCGCGTGGACGATCGTTCCCGTCGGCGTCTCGTAGTCGGTCGCCGGCCCGACGCCGCGGCGGGCGTGGGCGGCGGTGTCGCCGCTGATCGGGTACTGCCAGAACATCTTCCCCATGATGGATTCGTGCCTTTCGTGTGATGGTCGGTGCGAGGTGGACCGGTCAGGCCGCCTCGAGGTAGGTGCAGCGGCTGTCCATGATTCGGGTGCCGGCGGCGGCTGCGGCTGCCATGATCCCGGCGAACGTCGCGTCGACGAACGTCGCGTCGACGGCGTTGATGATCCGGGTGTTACCGAGGTAGACCTGGAGCGAGTCGCCGACCGCGCGGACGCGGAGCGGAACCTGGTTCGGGATCGGCCCGACCTCCGCGGTAGCGATCGCGGTCGCGACGCCGGCGACGCGCTTCCAGAGCCGGATGAGGCCGCCACCGCCGGACGAGTTGACGAACAGGTGGTTGTCGGCGTCGACGCCGCGGAACAGGAGACCGCCGCCGGTGTCGACGCCGTCGCGGTTGGCGTAGACGAGCTCGAAGTCGCCGTCGGGCGTGAGAGTGTCGACCACGGCGAGCTGGAGCTGCGTGCCGGATGCCGCGGCGACGATCGCGGAGCCGTTGTTGATCGCCCAGGTGCCGCGCCACGGTACCCACGGCTTGCCGTCGGGTGTCGTGCCGAGGCCGGCTGCCGTGTTGGTGCGGTCGAAGCTGTCGTCGTACCCGTAGGTCTCGAGCAGCGGGAGCATGCTGCCGGGTGCGGGTGCGCCGGGCAGGCGGAAGATGCGGACGGGATCGGCCATCAGATGAGCCCTCTCTCGATGAGGTGGTGGAGGATGAACCACGCCTGGAGCCAGTTGCCCAGCTCGTTGAGGTGGACGCTGGTACCGCCGCCGGTGCGGAATCCCGGCGGGACGACGCCGGCGGCGACGTGGTCGAGGTCGGCCTGCGTCGGGGCATAGCTGGCGAACGCGCCGGCATCCGCGATCGCGGCCGATGAGGCGAGGTACTGACGGACGGGGCACCAGGCGTCGCCGTACTCGGCCGCGAACCAGGTCTCCATCGCTGCGATGAAGTCGCCGCGGACGGTGCCGGGTGCCTCGCTGATGCCGCGGTCGAGCAGTCCCCAGATGACGAGCGGCCCGGTGTGGCCGCGGGTGAGGTCTTCGTACCAGCCCTGCACGTCGGCGATCGTCTGCGTGCCGGCCTCGATCAGCGGCTCGTTGTTGATGCCCATGCCGACATAGAGCAGCCGGTGCTTGTCGCGGGGGTTGCCGCGGAACTGGAGCGACGCGGCCGGCACGACGGCTCCGGGCGTCTGGCGGGTGAACACGCGCGTGTCGCCGATGCGCTCGAGCGTGCCGGGGATCGACACGCCGGCGGGGGTGAGCGCGAGGACGGGCACAGGCGCGGTGACGCCGGCGCGCCACGGGTCGACGTCGAGGCCGGTGATCGTGACAGCGCCGGCTGCGGGGATGCTGCCGCCGGCGGGTGCGCCGGTGATCCACAGGCCGCCGCCCATGAACGTGATTTCCTCGGCCCGCGCGCCCGATCGACCCCAGCCGACGATGGGCCGGTTCGCCATACGGCTCAGGACCGGGCACCATCCGTCGACGGTGGGGTTGGCGAGGTCGGCGCCGTAGGTCGTCGAGTCGCCGCGGGCGACGTCGGCGGTTGTGTCGGACTCGGCGAACGTGGTCGTGCCGTCGATGCTGATCGATCCGGCGACCTCGCCGGTGTCGTAGACGAACAGTGCGACCTTGCCGGGCGCGTGGACGTCCCGGCGGGTCTCGACTCCGATCACCTTGCCGAGTTCGCCGTATAGCGCCTCAGCGGCGGCGTGCCGGCCGAGCGCGTACTCGGTGGGCCGGCCGTGGTCGTCGACCTCGAGCGCGTTGCGGTACCGGCGTCCGCCCTTCTCGAACGGGATCGCGAGCGCGGGCCGACCCTCGCCGGCTGCCAGCCGGTCGTCGTGCGTGACGATCTGGCGCGTCGCGAGGGCCGCGTCGACGGCTGCGCCGGCGCGCTGCGCGAACGCGGGGTTGGCGCCGTCGAACTGCTCGTCGATGAACTCGTCGATATCCTCGGCCATCTGCTGCAGCTCGGCGCCGAGGTTCTTGGCCTTGCTGGCGCCGTCGGGGTAGCGGATGCCGTTCGGGGTGGTACCGGTCATGCGGGTACTCCTTGGGTGACGTTGCCGAGGTCGGCGATCGTGAGGTCGGGATCGAAGTCGTCGAGCGTCGGCTCGGTGGATGCGCAGAGCTGCGCGACGGTGACGCCCTCGGCGGTGAGCATGGCCGGCGCGAGCGTGACGTCGGCCGTCCAGCCCTCGTGATAGACGAGAGTGCCGCCGATGAGCTGATGCGCGGCCGCGGCATCCAGGGCGACGTTGAACACGCTGCCGGGGAAGTAGAGCGCGCGATCGCTGCGCACGTAGGTCTCGATCGCGAGTTCCTCGATCGTCGAGTGATACTCGAACTTGCGGAAGTCGAACCGGACCGTGGGCAGGGTCAGCTTCTCGTTGAGCTGGTCGAGCATGTCGGCCGTCTCGGCTGCGAGCGAGCGCTGCCATGTGTCGATGTAGGTGTCGTCGGGCTGGGTGCCGTACTGCCGGTTCGCCATGAAGTTGCGGGGGTTGATCGACACGCCGTTCACCTGCGTCTCGTAGTGCAGGTGCGGGCCGGTCGACAGGCCCGTGTTGCCGAGGGTGCCGACGACGTCGCCCTGTTCGATCGGCTCGCCGGTGGCGTACTCGGGCTGCTCTTGGAGGTGGGCGTAGAACGTGCGCAGGCGGTCGCCGTTCGCGTCGAGGCCGTGGTCGATGATGACGTTGTTGCCCCAGTCGGGGTGGGTGCGCTTGCCGGCGTACTTGCCGGGGGCGGCTGCCTTGACGTCGGCGCCCTCGAACGCGGTGCCGCCGGCGAAGTCGATACCGTCGTGGAAGCCGTCGCCGATGCCGGGCCTGGGGCCGAACTCGGCCGAGACGTAGTCGAGCGGGAACGGCCAGACAAAGTCACCCGTGTTCGCTTCGGACACGAGGATCGTGAACACGTCGTTCTCGACGCGGTGCTCACGCCGGCCGAGGTCGACCGAGTTCCGGGTGGTCTCGTGCTCGACGGTGATCGTGACGTCCTCGAGCCACGTCGCGAGCTTCGGGGTCGTGACCTGCACGACGTCGATCGCGTCGCGGAGGCCAGTGGTTGCTTCCTTGCCGTTGGGTAGAACGACGGTGCGGGCGGGGACCGCGCGGCCGGGGATGCCGTCGATGAAGTCCACGCGCAGCATGCCGCCGACGTACTTGAGAGCGAGTCCGCTGGTCTCGGTGGGCTGCCCGATGTCGATGCTGTTGTCGGATGGCCGGTACAACACGTACGCGAGCGGGTGAGCCTGATAGAGCCGTTCGATCAGCTCGAGCAGGCTGAGGCCGTCACCGAACGCATGCCAGCGCACGAGGGGCTGCTGCGGGGTCGCCGGGTAGGGGTTGCTCCACGCGATCGAGTCGACGATGTTCTCCGCGCCGGCATCCATGATGTGCTCGACGCGGCTCGCCACGGTGCCCGGTGGCCAGTAGCCGGGGCCGAGTTCGCGGATGCCCTCGGGGTCGTTGCCAGGGCCGGGAACGATCGCCTGGCCCAGCTCGGCGATCTTGCAGCCGGCGGAGAGCTTGAGCAGCCACACACGACGCGCGGCGCCGTTTGCGGGGTCGGTGACGGTGCGCTGCTCGAGCGCGTAGTCGTCGAGCCGGCCGCGGTAGATTACGCGGCCATCGGCGCGGGTGACGGTGATGCGCTGGCCGGTGAGGTGGGTCGCCGAGGACAGGTGCCCGTCGGTATCGAGCACCTCGAGGTAGAGCTGCGCCGCGGCGGCACGCTCGAGCTGGTTGCGCCGGCCCCAGGTGATGCGGAGGCCGGCGAGGGCAATCCGCTTCGTGGTCGACCACTCGGCCGCGAGAGTGACGCCCGCGATGCGGACGGTGGGTGCGTCGGTCAGCGCCATTGGGTGCCACCTCCGCTCGGCGTGCGGCCCGTCTTCCGGTCGTGCGAGTCAAGAACCTCGCGCACCTTGCGGGCGGTGCCGTCCGAGTCGATCGCGCCCTGCACGGTGAGATTCGTCGTCGACCGGTTGTCGATGACCGTGCCGCCGCCGTCGCCGGCTCCCGCGCCGCCGGCGGGCGGCGGCAGCGTCGGGTCGGACGGCACGTCGGTCGTGGTCACGCTGATGTTCCCGTCGATGCCGAGCAGATCCTTGAGCCAGTCCGGCATGACGTCGTTCGCGAGGCGCGCAATCCACGCGATCGCGTCCTGAATCCAGCCGATGAAGCTGTCGATGCCGCGGTTCCAGTCTTCGACGAGACCGTTCCACCAGGCTGAGATGAACATGACGGCCAGCTCGAAGCCGAGCTGGACGCGGGCGAACCATTCGACGAGGTTCCCCCACACTTCCTCGCCGGCCGCGGCGATCGCGTCCCAGTTCTCGACGATGAGCACGCCGATCGCGATGACGATCGCGATGGCCGCGGCGATCGCGAGGATGATCCACGTGATGGGCGACGCGAGCCATGCGGCGTTGCTCGCCCAGGTCGCCGCGGTCGCTGCGGCCTGCACGGCCGCGTAGAGCTTCAGTGCCCCGTTCAGGGCGATGATCCCGACGGAGATGACGCCGATCGCGCCGGCGAGCACGGTCACCAGTTCGGTGTTCTCGCTCATCCAGCCGGCGAGGCCGGCGAGCAGTTGCGCGCCCTCGGCCATGAGCGGCAGCAGCTGCTCACCGAGCGCGGCGGATGCGTTCTCCCACTCGGCCGACGCGCGCTGCGCCTGGCCGGCGGCGGTGTCCGACTCGCGGGAGAACTGGCCCTGCGCGTCGGCGGTCTGCTCGAGCAGCAGCGCGAGCGTCGCCTGCGTCTCGGCCGCGCGGAGCGCTTCGCCGGTGAGGTCGGACTGGCCCTGCGCTGCGAGGCGGGCCGCGATGTCAGCGGCCTTGATCGACACGCCGTAACGCTCGATCGGGTCGCGCTCGCCCCGGAGCAGCGACGAGAGCGCCGCGACGGCGTCGCTCGTCGTGCCGCCGAACGTGGCCGCGAGGTCGGAACCGAGGCCGATCAGCGACTCGGTCTGGTCGCCGGCGGCCGACAGGCTCATGCCCATGTTCTTGAGCTGCGCGCCGAGGATCGCGGCCATGTTGGAGTACGCGGCCTGCGAGAGTCCGACCGCGTCGGCGGCATCCTCGGCGTTGTTGTGGATGCTGCGGGCGTACTGCCCAAACACGCTGTCGACGGCGCCGGCGGACTGTTGCAGCTCGCTCGCCGAGTTCCCCGCGACGGCCGCGAGGGTCGTCAGGCCGGCGAGGGCGATGCCGGCCGTTCGCGACGCGTTGTCGACGCGCTGCTGCATCGTGGCCGCGGCGCCGTCGACGCGCCCGAACGCGTCGACGGCCCCGTTGGCATCGCCGATGATGCGAATGGCGAGGATCGCGGTGTTACCCACGGGCGTTCTCCTGTTCTTCGGCGATCTTCTCGAGCACGTGCATGGCGGTCGCGTAGTCCTCGAGGCGTGGGCCGGCTTCGCCGCGCCACGCCCAGGGGGCGACCTTGAATCTCAGTCCGAGGACGACGGAGAGGTGTTCGACTCCTCCGTCGGGGTACCTTCCCCCAGGCCCTCGACCTCCAGCGACGAGTCGCCGGCGTCGTCGCGCTCGGCCTGCACGTCCAGCGCAGCGGTGGCGCCGGTGGTGAACTCTTCCCACGTGAGTTCGGTGATGCCGGCGCGGCGGGCGGCGGACCACGCCATGAACGGCTCGAGCTTGAGCGCGTTGTCGGCGAGCGGTCCCCAGCCCTTGTTCTTTCGCAGGGTCTGCTCGAACTTGAGACGGTCCTCGAGGGTCGGCTGCACCGAGGCGGTGTGGCCGTCGGCGAACGTGATTTCCAGCTTGCGAGCGGGCATTTCAGAGTCCTTTGATCTTGTGGAGGGTGAGGTCGATGTACCGCCGGTAGAGCGGCAGCCACGTCGGCTCGGACTGCTGAGCACCGAGCGACGCGAACGGATTCGGACGGATGTTTCGCTTGGGCCAGCCCCAATGGATGGGGCCGGCGTAGCGGACCTTCGTGTTGTTTCCGATACGGACGATCGCGGCCGTCTTCGTGCCGGCCGCGCGGATCGTCGCGGCGAGCCGGCCCGACACGGTCGGGACGAGCTGGCGGGTCCGCGTCGCCGCGATCCCCGCCGCCCGGCCGTGAACGAACTTCAGGTCGTTGAGGTTGTCGCCGGCAGCACGGAGACTCTTGCGGAGCTGGCGCCCGCCCTCGACCCCGTACTGCGCAGCCATCAGACGAGCTCGCCCGGCGTGGGCGCCCCGATGAGGGGGAACTCGAGGTCGTTGGTGTTCTTCTTCTTGACGTCGCCGCCGATCCCGATCGGGCGGATGCGGACGGTGCCGGAGTAGTCCGTGCCGCCGTCGTTGTTCGGCGTCCACACGAACGGCATCTCCTTGCCGGCGTTCGCGATCGCGAAGTTCTGGAGGCTGTCGAACTCGAAGTTGTCCAGGATCGTGCCGGTGAGTGCCCACGTCGTGGTGTCCTCCCCCGCGACCTCGGTCCCGTCGAGCACGGCCACGGGGTCGTCGCTCGAGGTCGACGGGACCAGGGCCGTCTTCGTGAGGTGGCCGGCCCACTCACGTTCCGATCCGGTCTCGCCGATCTTCAGCGAGCCGGGGCCAAGGGTGCGGGTCATGGGGTCTCTCCTTCTGTGTGCTTGATGAAATGGACTATGTGCGTTCGATTGGTGGCTACTCGGCGCGCTCGATGAGTAGGCCGAGGAACATCATGTCGCCGGGGTAGGTGTCGGCGGCGGTGCCCGCGTTGCGGTAGAGGCGGAAGGCGCGTGGTCGGCCGTCTGCGAAGCGCTCGGCGGTGTACATGCGGGTCGCGCGCACGGCGTTCGTCGTGAGGATCGTGACCGTCTGGTAGTCGCCGGTCGTGAGTCCAGCCGGGACGGTCCCCGATGCGTTCGCGTTCATGCTCGATGTCACTCGGCCGTGGTCGAGGCGGAAGACCAGCGCGTCGCCTGCGGTGCCGTCAGCGGCCTTGTTCCACAGCACCCACACGTTGGCGGACTTCCACGTCGGCGGGATGTCTACGAGCGCCACCACACCCTCGGGCGTGGTCGGGTCGAGCGCCATGTATGGGAAGCTCAGCCCGGTCACGCCGACTGTCGGTGAGCCGGTGGACGGGATGAACGTGTACCCCGGCACGAAGATGCGATCTTGCCGGGCAGGGGTGCCGCGCGGCGTCGGGTCGGCCGCGCGCTTGAAGTAGCGCTTGGCCGCCTCGAACCACACAGCCGACCCTGCTGCGTTCGGGTGGAAGTTGTCCGACGCGAGCAGTGCGGAGTAGTCGCCGTAGTCGATGAACGCCTGTGTGGCGTCGATCAGCCCGAAGCCCTCCGCCGAGGCGACCGCACGCACGTCGGCCACGCGCGCCAGGTGGTTCGCTGCGCCGGTCTCACCTGGCGAGATGGGCGGCTGGGCTGCCCACACGTACTCGGCGCTGGGGAACTTGTTCATGATCCAGCGGGCGAGTTCGAGCACCTGGATTCGATAGGTGGCCGAGGTCGAGTTGTACCCGAACGAGTTGATGACTGTTGTCGGCTCGACGGGGATCATGGCGTTGAATCGCGCCACCGACGTGATCGGGTAGTCGTAGCCCGCGCCGGGGTGGGACCCGTTGTACACGGTCAGCGTGCGCGTCCCGGTGCCCGTCTGGATGGTGGCGAGCGCGCCGTATCCCTGCGTGGCGTCGTCCCACAGGTAGTAGCGGATCGTGTAGGCGGGGAACTGCTGTCCGAGCCACACGACGAGGCGGTAGACCCATTCGGTCGTCTCGTTACCCGTCGAGTCGCCCAGCACGGCGAGCACGGCGTCAGCCGCACCACGCGCCATGACGCTCGTCAGACCGTTGGCCTGACCTCGGGCGAGGCCGACCGTAGCCGTCTCCACCTCGTCAACAATCGTGCGCGATAGCTCAGGCGCGGAGAGGCGACCTTCCCCGGTCAGCTCTTCGAGAGCAGCGACCTTGCTCGCGACAGGGGCGAGCGATTCTGCGACCAAGCGCAACTCCGCTAGAGCGGCCTCCCATGCGGCGATCGCGTCGCTTCCCGGACGAGTGTCGAAGGTCTCTGGGTCGACGTCGGGGAGGTTCTTGAAGTCGATCGCGGCGCCGGCGGGGATGCTCGTGTACCGGTACAGGGGCGCGACGCCGGCGATGTGGGGGTCGATCGTCCAGCGGATGCAGTAGCGGCCGTCGGTGGGCGGCACGCTGATGTCTGCGAGGTCGCGGATCGTGACGGGGCGTGCGAACACGACGTCGGCGCCGTCGATGACGGTGGCGGGCGCGTGGCGTGCCCAGCGCTGCAGCGTGACGGTGACTGTCGCCGCGCTGGGCGCGGGGAGGTCGTCGGCGAGGCCGCGGAGCCTTACGAGAGTCATCGTCAGTCCAGGTCGTTGAGGGTGAGTGTGTAGGCAGGGATCGTCTCGCCGCGCAGCGGCTGGAATCCGCCGGGTTCGCCGGTGGCGAGGTTGATGCGGCCGGCGAGGACGTCGATGATCTGGTCGATGCGCTCCCACGCGGCGAGGTAGTTGTCTGCGGGGCCGGCGACGACGTGCAGCTCGTAGGCGGTCTGGACGTCGCCGAACGGGCCGTCGAACGTGAGGCGCGGCGCGGCGACGAGGACGACGCCGTGTCGTGCCGCTGACTCGACGTGCTTGCTGTCGAGCGTGCTGAGCACCTTGGGGAGGTCGGCGGCGTCGAGCGCTGCGCGGATTTCGTCCACGAGCTGCTCGGCGCGTTCGATGCGCGGGGATGCCACGGTCAGAGTCCCATCACGAGGTACCGGCGCAGCAGCGGGTACGCGGCGGTCATCGGGTCGCGGTTGATGCGGAACGGCTGCGCCTCGACGCCGCCCAGCTCGACGACACCGTTGCGGCTCGCCTTGCGGTAGTAGAGGTCGGCGCCCACCTCGAGGATCGCCCGCGCCACCACCGGCGCCGGAACCCCGAACGGGTTCTCGGCGCCGCCGATGAAGTCGTGGACCATCTGCGTTGCGAGGGTCTTCGACTCACCGGCGAACTCCACGTCGTCGCCGACAGCGTCGACGTACCACGTGAGTTCGGTGGGGGCGGATTCGGGCATGGTGGATCAGGCCGCCGGGGTGATCTCGACGGCCTGGATCGCGTCGGGGAACTGCGACGCGGCTGCGAGGTAGCCGTACTGCGAGACGGCCTCGGTGAGGTTGACGATGTTCTGGTCCTGGAGGCGGCGGGGCGCGCCCGGCGACTCCCAGGTGGTGATGCCGAGCCGGTCGTGGAACTCGAGCGTGTTGTCCGGTGCGCTGGGCAGCAGCTTGAACTGAACGCTGGCCAGGTCGCCCTTCACCTCGCGCAGGTCGAGTTCGCCGACCTGGTTGGTGCCGGTCCCCCAGACGCGCATGAGGCTGTTGCCGTTGGTGTCCTCGAGGCGGATGAGCTTCTTGAACACGTCCTTGGAGACGTAGCCGCCGTCGAGGTTGAACGAGAGGTCGTCGAACAGGCCGGCGGCATCGACGATGAGGTCGAGCCAGTCGTATGCGGTCGCGTTGGCCGCGATCGACAGCTCGGGGGCGCCCTCGAGCTTCGTTTCGATGATGCCGAGCAGCAGGTCGCGCACGACCTGCTCGGTTGCGCGCGCGTACTCGAGGTTCATGGCCGTGTAGCCGGTCGACAGGTATGCCTCGCTGCCGCGCTCGATCTGCTGCTTGGTCCATTCGGTCCAGCCGCCGTACGTTTCGACGGGCGTCGTGTCGGACTTGAGGCTGATCTTCCCCTTGACGAGGTTGTCGCCCTCCGCGGCCTGCTTCGCGACGGCGATGCTGTTCGTGTTGAGCTGGAGGTACTCGAGCGTCATCCCGGACTCGGGCAGCGGCAGGATGCTGAACTCGTTCATCACCTTGCGCTGGCGGCGGAGCAGGTGGATCGCGTCGCGGACCCACGTGTTGGGCTGCTCGTCGTCGGCGGTCGTCGAGCCGGTGTAGGCGGCCTGGCGCTCGAGGAACGCCTGCGCCTGGTCGTCGCCGGCGGCGAGGGCCTTGATGAAGTGGCCGAACGAGGCGAACTGCGGGCCGCGGTCGGGGGTCGCGGAGCCGAGGCCGGCGAGGCGGGTCTCGAGGACGCGGCTCTGCGCGTCGGCGTGATCCTTGAGCGCCTGGTCGAGGTCGTCGCGCGTGATTTCGGGCATGGTGTTTTCCTTTCGGGGTGACGCCATCGCGGCGACGGGGATGGGTGCGGATGCCGCGGCGCGGCCCGCGTGGGCGTACATGGACAGGTCGAAGAGGTTCGAGGCGTCGGTGTCGTCGTCCTCGGTGGTGGTGTCGAGGCGGTCGGCGAGGCCGGCGTCGACGGCTTCCTGGGCGCTGTACCAGGTCTCGGCCTTCATGCGGTCGCGCCAGTCGGCGGCGTCGCCGCCGGCCTTCGCGGCGTACATGGCGGAGATGTTCGCGCTGATGCGGTCGAGGTCGTCGCCGGCGGCGCGCATGTCGGAGGCATCGCCGATCGCGTAGCCCCATGCCTCGTGGATCATCAGCTCGCTGTTCTCGGCCATGATGACCTCGTCGCCGGCGCAGGCGATGAAGCTGGCAGCGGATGCGGCGATCGCGTCGACGGTGACGACGATGCGGGCCGAGTGGCTGCGGAGCGCGTTGCGGATCGCGATGCCGTCGTAGACGTTGCCGCCGGGCGAGTTGATGTAGACGTTGATCGTGTCGACGTCGAGCGCGCGAATCTCGGGGACGAGCGCTTCGGCGTCGACGCCGCTCCACCAGCCGCCGATCGCGCCGTAGATGTGGAGGTCCGCGGCGCGGTCCTTGGTCGCGATGTTGTAGCGCGACTCGATGCGCTTGGTGAGGGCGGCGAACCGCTCGCGGGAGGTGGACTCAGGCACTGATCGGCTCCTTGGGCGCTGCGGGCGTGGGTTTGCGGTTGGCGAGTTCGGTGCGCTGCTCGTCGGTGAGGGGCGTCATGCTCTCGAGCGCCCGCACCTCGTCGACGGTCGCCCATCCGGTCTGCGGGTTGAGCGAGAGCGCGTGCGCCTCGTACCTGGTCTTGGTGTCGGTGCGCAGCAGCGCGTCGACCTTGAAACGGGCTTTCTGGCCGCGGGGCAGCAGGTCGGTGAGCGCCTGCTCAATCTCGCGCAGCGACTTCATGAGGCCGAACCGGACGTACCCGATCCATTCCTGCTCGACGTTGCTGTAGGTCTCGCTGTTGCCCTCGACGGCCACGAGCATGATCGACGCCGGCGCGCCGATGAGTCGGGCCATCTGGATCGTCGAGTACTGCTGCGTCTCGAGGAACTGGACGTCGGACGGCTTGAGGAACAGGGGCGTGTACGACAGTCCCTTGCCGAGCACGCGGAGCCGCTCGGAGTTGTTCTTCTCGTCGTCGCGCGGCGTGCCGTCCTGGTTGCGGCCGTACCAGACGTGCTTGTACTTGTCGGCGTCGCCCGGTGCCAGCTCGGCCTCGGTGCTGAGCACGCCGTCGGGGATGCTCGAGTCGCTGAGCCACATGGCGCCGTAGTCGCGGGCGTCGAGGGCGCCGCGGACCTCGATCTGCGCGGCCTGGATGGGACCGAGGCCGCGGCGCATGCCGGGGATGCGGAGTAGCTGGAGGTGCTTGACCTCGTCGCGCTTGAGGGTGAGTCCGCGCCAGCCGAACGTGATCGTTTCGCGGTTCTCCCGGTCGTACTCGACGTTGACGCGGACCTCGTTGGGGTTGAGGGCGACCAGGTTGATGACGCGGCCGGCGCCGTCGCGGATGATGCGCCAGAACGCGTTGCCGTCGATGTAGAGCGAGGTGACGGCGTATTCGATGAACGCGGACTGGCTCTCGTCGACGTCGGGCTGCTCGACGAGCGGCGGCGTCTTGATCGCCTGGCCGTCGCGCTCGACGGCGATCGAGAGCTGGCAGGCGGCGGTCGCGTGAATCTGGATGCCCCGGTAGACCGTCGAGAGTGAGAGGGCACGTTCTGTCGTGACCGCCGTCTGCCGCTCGCGTGCCGGCGGTCGGACGTCCCCGGCGTACTCGGGCGATTCGGCCATGTAGGCGACGAACGCCGCGAGCTGCTCGCGGACCTTTGACCAGAACGACATGCCGGCCAGCGTGGCGATCGCGGCCCGTTGGGGCCAAGCTTCGTGATGCCGAGCGATATCCGGTGATATCTCGTGATATCCGGTGATACGCGTCAGCCGAGCTGCATCGCCATGATCGGGGGCAGGTGGTGGACGCCGTACGAGCCGAGGCTGGCCGACTCGAGCGCGCTGATCGACCCGACGGACGCGCGCCGGCCGAATAGCCATGTGCCGTCACCGGCGAACCGCTTCGTGGCGAGTTCGGCTGCGGACTCGAGCTTGTCGTGGGGCTTGTATCGCCACGTCGGGCCAGCGGGGTTGACGATGCCGGCGACGGTCGCCTGGGTCGCCGCGATCGCGTCGGAGAGGGTGAGCGGGATCAGCTCGAACCCGTCGCGCTCAGCCTCGTCGTGCAGGGATGCCGAGGGGCCGTGCGGGTCGATGATGAACCCGGCGTCGGGGTACTTCGCGCGCAGCTCGCGCAGCTTGTCGATTGCGCCGTAGGTCGAGTCCATCCAGCCGCCCTTGACGACAGCCGAGAGCGTGCCGGCATCGTGGAGCTGCGTCGCGGTGATCGTGGTGTCGACGCCGTCGACGCCGACGGCCGCGGCGAAGCACACGCGGCCGGGGGCCGGCGGGGTGTCGTCCTTGAACGCCGCGGCCTTCCACGGGTCGATCGGGATCACTCGCTCGGTGGCGCCGGTGCGCCGGTTCCCGAACGCTCGAGCGAACTCGCCGGGAGAGTCGGCGAACTCGGCCCTGAACGCCTCGAGTCCTTCGCGGTCGAACAGGTACCCGGCGCCGGGGTGGCGAGCGTAGATGCGGTCGAGGTTGAACGGGTCGTCGTCGGGGAGGATGCCCCAATCGAAGAACGCGATAGTGGGGTCGGGTGTGCTGCTGCGCGCCTCGTCCAGCATGGCGTTGAGCGCGGTCGATTCGACGGTGCCCTCAGTGGAGAAGATCCAGGTTTGCGGGCGCTGGCCGGTGACCATCTGCCGTGTGAGCTTCGTCGCGCTGAACGACTGCCGGAGGATCGCGTACTGCTGGCTCGTCCAGTACCAGAACTCGTCGAGGCTGACCTTGTCGGCTTGCTTGCCGTCCAGCGCTCCCTCGACGGGCGGGAACGGGCGGAACTTGCTGCCGTTGACGAACGGGAGGCCGGCGGAGCCGTTCGATCGACGGGCGCGGGGCGCGAGCTTCCGGATGCCGCATTGCTCCCAGAGCTCGACCATCTCGAGGAACTTCTCGGTGGCGTGCTGGCCGCTCTGCGCGGTGTACCAGGTGCGGCGGTTGCGGCCCATGAGGGCGTTCTGAATTGATGCCGCGAGGTCCATCGTCGTCTTGCCGGCCTGCCGGGGCACGGTGATGAGCACCGTGGAGTAGACGAACAGGCCGCGGTCGTCGACCTCGAGGGCGACGTCGGCGGCGTACCGCTGCCACGGCAGCAGCGGTTGCCCCATCTCGGCGGCGACGGCTGCGAGCTTCGCGCCGTGGGTGCGCCGGCTATAGTCCCTCGCCGTCGCCTTCCGGGGCGGCGTCAAGTTGGGCGGGAGCAGCAAGCGCGTCAAGGAGTCGCCTCATCTCGGGGGTCAGGTGGGAGTCGTCGGGCGTCTCGTCGTCGGTGGCCGGCTCGAGCTGCTGCATGATCGCGATGAGCTGCGCGACGTCGTTCGCGACGGACCGGCCCTTGGTGTTGCCGCGGTCGATGCTGATCGCGAGCTGGATCGCGGCTTGCTTGAGCGTGCGGAGCGTGCCGACGAGCGGGCGCGTTTCCTCGAGTTCGCGGAGCGCCATGCGCGTCTCGCTCTCGGTCGCACCCTGCCCGTAGCTGCCGGCGGCGGGCGCGTCGAGGCCGGGCAGCGTTTCGCCGGTCATCCTCCGCGCTCGCATTCTTTTTTTCTGGCCCGACCTGGGGAGATGAGGGTCGGTCGCGGGGCTTCCTGTGATGCGCGGTGTCGGAAAAGCGGCATGAGGTCACCAATCAGGCGCAGACGAGGCCTCGACGGGCATCGGCTTGGTGGCAGGGGTGGCCTCGGGGTGCTGCGCGTACCAGCGATCGATGATGCGCAGTGCGACGGGCGAGCGCATGGTGCGTGCTCGCTGCTCGACGATGGTGCGGCCTGGGTCGATGGTCTCTACGTGCCAGCGCAGGGCGGTGTACTCAGCGAGCTGTGCTGCGCTGGGCATGGTGTGGATGATCCACACGGTGATGCGATGGGGCAGGCGGGTAGCGGCGTTGATCGCCGCCCGGCGTGCTGCCTGTGTGACGCGCTGTAGGTGCTCGGGGTAGTCGACGGATGGGTCAGGTTCGGTGGCGCTGAGCGCGTGCGCGAGGGCGTCAAGGTCGACGATGATGTCGTGCTGCTTGGCGCGCTCAGCGATCCAGTGATTCTTGCCGGCCGTGGGCGGACCGGTCACGATGACCACGGATGCCCCATAGCCGGCGATGACGCGATCCTGGCGCTTCGAGTTGCACGAGCGGCAGGCCGGTCGCAGGTTCTCGAGCACGTCCGAGCCGCCGTGGATGAACGGCACGACGTGATCTTTGGTGGTCGCGAGGCCCGTGCAGCCTGGCAGCTTGAGCCAGCACCGTGTGCCGTAGGTCTCGAGGACGAGCTGCGTCAGCTTGGCAGACGCGCGTCCTCCGCGCTTACCCACGAGGGGCATCCCGGCGAGCAGCGCACCAGGCGTGCACGTCGGCCCAGGCGTAGCGCACCTCACGGCCGATCGTGACGAACTTGGGGCCGTTACCCTCGCGGCGCATCTTCCGAAGCTTCTGCGTGCCGGCCTTGCCGAGCTGGAGCCATTCGGCCACCTGCTCGGGGGTGGCCCAGGCGCGGCGGGTGCTGTCGGTCATGCGTGGACTCCGAACGCTGCCATCGCAAGCTCGAGGCCTTCCTGGGGCACCACGGCGTTGCGCATCGCCTTGCGAGCGTCGCCGACCACACCAGCAGGGATGGGCGGCAGGCCATAGGACTCGGCGTACTCGCCGGCGACGGTCTTCGGTGACAGCGGGATGACGTGGACGCGGGTGAGCATCGGCGGCGGATTGTTCGTCCAGTAGTAGTGCCGGTCGGTCACCACGTCGGGTTCGACAAGCGGCGCGTAGTACGTGTGCACGTTCTCGACGACGAACGGTACGCCGAGAGCGCGTAGGTGGTTGACCTCGTCCCATAGGCGGGGGTCGGGGTTCAGTTCGCGGCCGTAGCGGGACGCGACCACCTTCGCCAGCTTCGAGTGCGTGGGGCAAGGCGGCGAGGACCACACGGCGTCGAACTCGTGGGCGTGCGCGAGCAGGTACTCGTGTGCGTCGACGACGAGCACGGTGTCGTTTGGGTAACGGCGCGCGTACTCGGCCGCGACGCGCGGATCAATCTCGAGCGCGGTCACCTTCCACTCATCCGGCCACAGGTGGCGGTTCCCACCGATCCCGGCGTAGGCGTTGAGGACTCTCACGACGCCACCACGATTCCGATGCACATGAACGCGAGAGCGAAACCGAATGCCGCTGCGCCGAGGATCACGCTCAGTAGCTCGCCGTTGGTCTCGATCCACGGTCGCGACTCGTGCTGCTGGCTGGTCATCGCTGCTCCCGTCGCTTCTGCACGCCTGCGAGCACGACGCGCGACTCGACGACGAACGCCTCGGCGGACTCCGTCCATGCCTCGTCGCGCCGTACGAGCGCGTCGAGTGCGCCTGCGACGTGGTGGACCTCGTTGAGCATGTCCAGGTCGCGGATGCTCACTGCGAGCAGCTGCTCGAACTTCACGTCGTCGCGGAGGCGAGCGAGATCGTCGGTGACGTTCACTTGTGCGGCTGTGGGGCGGTTCTCGTCGGTCATGCGATTTCTCCTTGCTCGTTCGCCCGTTCGGGCTTCTCGTGGCAGTGCGAGCACTTGCCCGCTGCGCTCATCTCGTGCTGCTGGGTCTTCCAGTTCGCGGGGCACCGATCGTCCGACCAGACGAGCGTCAAAGCTCGCGCGCGATCACTTGGCTTTGTCTCAGGAAGATGAGTAGTAGTTGGTAGGACAGGTTTGGGCCGCATGGGTGCGGCCCCCCCGGGCCGCGTGGATGCGACGGGGCCGCATGGGTGCGACGGGGTCTGACCGGGCCGCATGGGTGCGGCCCCCTCCCCCTCGTCGAGGCCGTCGAGCTGCTCGGGATCGAGGTCGAGAATGTGCTGCTGGGATGCCCTCGTGCGGTGCTGCGAGCTGCGGTCGCAGTCCGGCGGGCACTTGAGCAAGAAGTCATACCGATTGGGGCGCTCGTGTGACGCGAAACGCTCGTCGCCGCCCGCCTGGACGTGCCGGCGCACCTCGCCGAGCTTCTCCAGATCCGCGATCGCGCGCTGCACCTGGGAGCGGCTGCAACGCCCGTACTTGGCGAGGGTGGTGACCGCCGGCCACGCGCCGCCGTCGCCGCTGTGGTTCGCGATGCCGAGCAGGATGACGAGCGTCGTCCCCTTGGCGCGTGAGTGGTGCATGGCGATCGCCGCCGCTTCGAAGCTCACTCGGTCGCCGCCATCGCTGCCACGTCGGCAGCGTCGAACAGAAAGTCGCCGCGGTACCGGTCGAGGCGCTGCACCGGCTCGATCCGGCCGGCCTTGACCCATCGGGTAAGGGTGGATCGGTCGACGTGCAGCAGGCGAGCCGCTTCTGCACTTCCAATCAGGTTGGGCTGTGTCACAAGTGACACATTGCACTACCTAGCGCCCAGACTCGGACATTGCACCACTTAGCGGCGTGTCGCGTTTCGCCTCTTTGCACTAGATAGCGCGACGTGCCAATATCAGCGTTATGTCGATGGAACTCGCCCTGGACCCGAAGTACACGATGGACTTCGCCGAGCGTCTCTCATTCGCGCAGCGCCGGTCGGGCCTGGGCGTGCAGGAGATTGCAGATCGGCTCGACGTCTCACGCAACGCCGTGAGCACCTGGATCAACGGCCGGAACAAGCCGCGTCCGCGCGACCTCAAGGCATTCGCGCTGCTCACGGGCTACCCGGTGCTGTGGCTGGAAACAGGAGAAGCCCCGCACGGTGGCGGGGCTCCTACTGGTGGGTCGCTCCCCGGCTTGGACTCGAACCAAGAACCTATCGGTTAACAGCCGATTGCTCTGCCAATTGAGCTACCGAGGATCAGTCACCCGCGAGCGGGCAACTTGACTATCGTAGCAAAGCCCATGGGGTGCTCACGACATCAGCCGGCGATCGACGTCGCTTCGTCGGGCGTCCACTGCATGTCGTCGATGCTCGGCCCGATCCCGATCGTGTGGCCGGCGCGAAGGACCAGTACTGCGGCGCCGAGGTCGGTGACGAGCTCACGCTCGTTGGTCACGGCGACGATCGCCATGCCGTCGTCGCGGCGACGGACGAGGGCGTCGCGGACTGCGGGTCGCACGTCGACGTCGAGGTTCGCGTACGGCTCGTCCGCGATCAGCACCGCCGGATCCAGCACGAGGCTCCGCGCGATCGCGACCCGCTGCCGCATGCCGCTGCTCAACTCGTATGGGTACCTCGCTGCCGCCCCGATCGGCAGGTGCAGCTCGTCGAGCAGGTCGGCGATCCGCAGGTCGAGCGCACGCTGATTCACCTTGCGATCGCGCGTCGTGATCGGCTCCGCGACGATATCGGCGACCGTCAGCTGCGACTGCAGCGCCGAGTTCGCGCCCTGCGCGAGATGTCCGGTGCGGTACGTGCGGATGCGACGCGCGCGACCGCGAGCCCTGAGCGGGATGCCGGCGACCTCGGCGACACCGCCGACCATCCGCACGTCGCGCGGCTCCGTACCCGCGAGCGCGGCGGCCAGGCTGGACTTGCCCGACCCTGTCGCACCCATCACCGCGATCGCCTCGCCGGGCGCCAGACGGAACGAAACACCGTCCACGACCCGCATGCCGGCAGAGCCGCGAGCCACCGAGAGGTCGTCGCAGAGGACGGCGGCTTCGGGATCGGTCGTTCGCACCATGTCTTTCATCCTGCCTGGTTTCGCCGGGCTCGTCAGCGCGCGCCTCACGACGTTGTGACTATTTGCGATTGACCCAGACATTCTGGGAGAGCATCTCCCGACCCTCACCGCTCCGGTAGTTGAACTCGGCGCTCACACTCACGGCAGGACCGAGCCGCACCGACACGTGGTCGTGTGCGCAGTCCGTGCTCTGCCACACATCACCGACTGCCAGCGTCAAACAGAGGGTGTCACGATTATCGGCTCCGAGAGCGAAGTACACGTCGTACCCGTCGGCCACCCCGACGTACCGAAGCGTTGACTCGTCGATCGCGTCGCCTGCCCCGTCGAGGACGAACGCCGGGCGATCGGCGGCTGTTTGCTCGCGCGCGAACTCGGCCGGCGCGCAGCCCATCAGCAGGAACACCGCCGCGAGGAGCGCGGGCGCGCACACGCGTCGTGCGGTCATGCGTCCGCCCACCGCTCTGCGTGGCGCGCAATGAGGCATGGCTCCCAGCGCGGAATGTCACCCGACTGGCACTCGAGGATTCGGCAGATCGTATCGACCACCACCGGCATCACACCACCTCTGCCATCTGCTCCTCCAGCAACGTCGCCCGACGCAGCAGCTCGCGCATGACGGAGATGATCAACACGAGCCCGATGATCACCACCAGGAGAAGCGCTCCGACCAACACGACGAAAGGGCTTCCTGCTCGCGCGTCCCCGATCACGAACAGCCCCGTCACGACGACCACCCCCGCTGCACCGACCGCAGCGACGATCGCGTTCACCCACCTGAACGACTTGTCGTCGAAGACCGTGTCTTCCGCGACGAAGGTGAGCAGGCGCCACACGCACACCAACACGACCTCTCCACACGCGAGCAACAATCCCGCGAGCAGAATGCCGGGTGTCTCGAGGGCAGCGAACTCCGGCGCAGTCCGCGCGAAGCCCGACGCGATCATCGGGACCACCCACACCTGGCACACCACGAGCGCCGCGAACAGCGCCAAGACGATCACTTTCGTCGCCGAAACCAAAGGAGAGCGCATCTGCTGCCTATCGTTCTTCGATGTTTGACTATCGAAAAACGATACACCCGAGCTCGATGTCAGTCGAGTGTCGCGAGCACGCGCCGATGCTGATCGAGTTCACGCAGCGCGACACGAACGCGCCGACCCTCCTCCGAATCGGCAGGCACTCGCTGCACCGCCCCGAGGAGCTGCGCCTTCTCCTGATCGATCGCCCGCAGCCGCAGCCGACGGCACAATGCGAACGCCGATGCCTTCGCCTCAGCCTCGGTGAGCGCGGGGAACGACGACGTCAGGAGCTCCGCCGACAGCGAGCGGTACGGTTCGCGCGTGGCATCCACCGCCGCCGTCGACCACCCCACGCGCGTGCGATCAGGCTGGGCCACGATCGCCTGCCGGACGGCGTCGAGGGCTGGATGCTGCATGGGCAACGCGAGGGCTGCGTCGACCTCCGCGGCGTCGATCGTGTGCCCGTACTGCAGCACGCCCATCAGGGCATCGCGCTCGAGAACCACGGCCGCCGAATGCGGGAGCGTCGCCAGCGTCACCCGCACGGACTCGACCGGTGCGCCCGGCACCGGATCGACCGGCGGCGACGCGTTGTCACGAGACGCACGGCTCCCCCGCGCGGTGCGTTCGACGGCGGGTGTCACCTCGCCGAGGTCCATCCCGAGCTTGCGGGCGAGCACTCGCGTGTATCCAGGCCGCAGCGACGGGTCGCGGATCTCCGCCACGATCGGCGCTGCTGCGCGCAGCGCCCCGACGCGACCTTCGACGCTGCCCAGGTCGAATCCGGCGAGCTTCTGGTCGATGACGAACTCGAACATCGGCGCTTTGGCGTCCATCAGGGCGCGAACCGCACCGTCGCCGCGGTTGAGGCGGAGGTCGCACGGGTCGAGCCCGTCTGGAGCGACTGCCACATACGTCTGCGCGGCGAAGCGCTTCTCGTCGGCGAAGGCGCGGAGCGCCGCCTTCTGCCCCGCGGCATCCGGGTCGAAGGTGAAGATGACCTCTCCCGACGCACTGTCGTCGCCCATCACTCGACGGAGCACCGAGATGTGGTCGGACCCGAACGCGGTGCCGCACGTCGCGATCGCGGTCGTGATCCCTGCGAGGTGGCACGCCATCACGTCGGTGTAGCCCTCGACGACCACGACGCGGTGCGAGCGTGAGATGTCCTTCTTCGACAGATCGAGGCCGTACAGCACCTGCGCCTTCTTGTAGATCGGGGTTTCGGGGGTGTTCAGGTACTTCGGACCCTGGTCGTCGTCGTAGAGCTTTCGCGCGCCGAATCCGATCGTCTGCCCGGTGAGGTCTCGGATCGGCCAGACGACACGCCCGCGGAACCGGTCGTAGACGCCGCGCTGCCCCTGCGACACGAGACCCGCCGTGGCGAGCTCCTCGTCGCTGAACCCCTGTGCGCGCAGGGCATCGCGCATGTTGTTCCACCCCTTCGGCGCGTAGCCGATGCCGAAGTGGGCCGCAGCCCCCGCATCGAAGCCGCGCTCCCCCAGGAATCGGCGGCCGGTCTCTGCTTCGGGGCTCGCGAGCTGCGAGCGGAAGTACTCCGCCGCGGCGGTGTTCGCCTGATACAGCCGCGTGCGACCGCTCGTCTCGGGCGCAGGACCGCCGTCCTCGTAGTGGAGCGTGTACCCGATCCGACCGGCGAGCCGCTCCACCGACTCGGTGAACGTCAGGTGGTCCATCGCGCGGAGGAACGAATAGACGTCACCCGATTCGCCACAGCCGAAGCAGTGGTAGTACCCGACCTGCGGGCGTACGTGGAAGCTCGGGCTCCGCTCGTCATGGAACGGGCAGAGCCCCTTCATCGAGCCGACACCGGCCGACTTCAGCGCGACGCGCTCCCCGACGATGTCCGCGATGTTCGTCCGGGCCTTCACCTCGTCGACGTCGGACTGTCGGATGCGCGCCATCAGAGGCCTTCGATCGGCTCGGGCAGCGCGAACCCGGAGGATGCCACGACCCGTGAGCCGTCTGGCCAGAGGCCCAGCTCGCGCAGATCGACCGGACCGACGAGGGCGGAGTGCCACTCGATGGCGAACCGGTCGGTGAGGGTTGCGACTTGGTCGACGACGACGCGCTTGCGCGCGGCATCCGTCTGGGCACGTGCGAAATCGACGGCGTGGATGCGGTCGAGATGCTCCGGGCGCTCGAGAAGCGCTGACGCGAGTCGCTTCAAGACCCGGCGCTGCTCCTTGTAGAGCCCCTTACGGCCGTCGATCGAGACGACGAAGGCGCCGATCGTGCCCTTGAGCACCGCCATCTCGGCCTCGATCACGCGAGGCACGATCATGCGCCCACGGTAGCGGGTCAGTGCAGGCGTGTCGTAGTGCTCGCGGGTGGCTGCCGTCGCCGCTCGCGCGAAGCGGCCGATGAAGTCCGACGTGAGGTTCTTGAGGTGGCCGACCGAGGCGCGGGTGCCGTCGAACTCGGTCATCCACTCCGGGAGGCGCACGAGACGATACAACGCGTCGGCGAGCTCGTCGCGGCTGAACCCGAGCCCCACCCACGACTGGATCGCGGTCAGGAGCGACTCGCGCTCGCGCGGGTCGGCGAGGCGACGCGGGTCGAGGTAACCGTTGAGGACGGCATCCTCGAAGTCGTGCACCGAGTAGGCGATGTCGTCGGAGAGGTCCATGACCTCGGCCTCGATGCAGCGCACGCGGCCCGGCGCACCCTGCCGCATCCAGGCGAACACATCCTCATCCTCGGCGTAGACGCCGAACTTCTGCCGACCGCCCGGGTCGGGGATCGCGTGCTCCTCGGTCCACGGGTATTTGCAGGTCGCGTCGAGGCTCGCTCGCGTGAGGTTCAGGCCGACGCTCTCGCCGCGGTCGTCCTGCACCTTCGGCTCGAGTCGCGCGAGGATACGCAGCGACTGAGCGTTGCCCTCGAACCCGCCGATGTCCTCGGCCCAGTCGTTGAGCGCGCGTTCGCCGTTGTGGCCGAACGGCGGATGACCCAGATCGTGGCTCAGGCACGCAGTGTCGACGACGTCGGGCGAGAGCTCCAGGGCGATCGCGAGTTCGCGACCGACCTGCGCGACCTCGAGCGAGTGCGTCAGGCGGTTGCGTGCGAAGTCGGCGGGGCTCGCAGGGCTCAACACCTGCGTCTTCGCGGCGAGACGCCGGAAGGCGGCGGAGTGGAGCACGCGCGCGCGGTCGCGGGCGAACCCGTCCCGCTGGGATCGGTGCTGCTCGGGGTGGAAGCGTTCGGCGTCGCGGTCGTCGTATCCGGCGGGGCGGCCCGGCGCGATACCGACCCCGCTCGCCAGCTCAGCCGCCACTGGTGTCGAGCTCCGCATCGGCGAGGGCGCACGAGGCATCTTCACCGAGCTCACGGGAGTCCAGCCAACCGTCGGGCAGAGCGGGGCGCTTCGGCGTGCCGGCGCGGCCGCGCTGGCCCTCGGCCGCGGCACCGGGGTACGGCGCGGCGAGGTCGAGCGTGCCGAGCAGGTCGTCGATCTCGTTCAGGCTCGACGCCGTCGCGAGGCTCGCGCGCAGGTCGCCGCCGACCGGGTAGCCCTTGAAGTACCAGGCGACGTGCTTGCGGATATCGCGGCAGCCACGGTCCTCGTCCTCGAAGAACTCAACGAGCAATTCCGCGTGGCGGCGGAACGCGCCGGCGACGAAGCCGAGCGTCGCGTCAACGGGCTCACCGGCATCGCCGGTCGTTCCGAGCGCTCGGGCGAGGTCGCCGAACAGCCAGGGGCGACCGAGGCAGCCGCGGCCGACGACGACGCCGTCGCAGCCGGTCTCGGCCATCATGCGCTCGGCGTCCTCGGCCGACCAGATGTCGCCGTTGCCGAGCACCGGGACGCTCGTCACGGCTTCCTTCAGCTTGGTGATCGCCGACCAGTCGGCGGAGCCGGAGTAGAACTCGGCGGCGGTGCGCGCGTGCAGCGCGACGGCGGCGACACCGGCATCCTCCGCGATCCGACCGGCGTCCAGGTAGGTGAGGTGGTCAGCGTCGATGCCCTTGCGCATCTTGATCGTCAGCGGGATGTGCTCCGACGCCTTCGCGGCACGCACGACGATCTCGCGGAAGAGGTTCGTCTTCCACGGCAGCGCCGAGCCGCCGCCCTTGCGGGTCACCTTCGGGACCGGGCAACCGAAGTTCAAGTCGATGTGGTCGGCGTGGTCCTCGGCGACGATCATGCGGACGGCAGCCTCGACCGTCGCAGGATCCACACCGTAGAGCTGGATCGACCGCGGCGTCTCGGACTCGTGGTGGCGGATGAGACGCATCGTGGTGGCGTTGCGCTCGACCAGCGCGCGCGTCGTGATCATCTCGCTCACGTAGAGCCCGGCACCGTACTCGCGGCACAGTCGACGGAACGCCGTGTTGGTGATCCCGGCCATCGGCGCGAGCACCACGGGCGCGTCGAGCGTGATGGGCCCGATCTTCAGGGGCGCGGGAGGAGCAACGGTCGTGGACATATCCTTCACATTCTCCCAGACCCCCACGACCTCCGGCGTCGCCGCCGCGCCTATCGTGGAGACATGGCTGAGACCGCTGCACTGCGAGAGATCCCGTTCACCGCCGCCGACGGCACCGAGACGTCACTCAACGCCCTCGGCGACAAGACGTTCCTCGTCGTCAACGTGGCATCCAAGTGCGGCCTCACGCCGCAGTACGAGCAGCTCGAACAGCTGCAGAAGACCTACGGCGCGCAGGGCCTGCAGGTCATCGGCTTCCCCTGCAATCAGTTCATGGGGCAGGAGCCGGGCTCGATCGACGAGATCCTCGACTACTGCGCGATGACCTGGGGCGTCAGCTTCCCGATCATGGACAAAGTGAAGGTCAACGGCTCGGGCGCCGCGCCGTTCTACAAGGCGCTCAAGAAGACCCCGAACGCCGAGAAAGCCAAGGGACCGATCATGTGGAACTTCGAGAAGTTCCTCGTGACGCGCGATGGTGGCGTGCACCGATTCCGCCCGCAGACCAAGCCCGACGAGCCCGAGGTCATCGCCGCCATCGAGGCCGCGCTCGCCTGAAATGCACGCAGCGAAGGCAGCGTTCCTCATGTGGAACGCGGCCTTCGTGGTCTCAGAACTCAGGAAGCGGATGCCGCGGCGCGCTCGCCCCACACCTGACGGGCGATCTGCGCGAAGGCTGCCGGCGGCTGCGCGCCGCTGACGCCGTACTTGCCGTCGATCACGAAGAACGGCACACCCTGGATGCCGTAGGCGGTCGCCTGCGCCTGGTCGGCGCGGACATCCGCGAGGTGACGGTCGCTCTCGAGCGCCTCGCGCGCGGCATCCGCATCGAGTCCGACCTCGGCAGCCAACGCGACGAGGTCGTCGACGCGACCGACGTGGCGGCCCTCGGTGAAGTAGGCGGCCATGAGCCGCTCGGACATCTCGACCTGTTTGCCGTTCGCCTTGGCGAAGTGGATGAGCTCGTGCGCCTTCACGGTGTTCGTGTGCTGGAGCTTCTCGAAGTGGTACTCGAGGCCCGCGTTCGCGGCGACGCCGGTGACATGTTCATGCATCTGCGCTGCCTGCTCACGGGAGATGCCCTTGTGCTCGGCGAGGAAGTCCGAGATGTCGCCGTCGAAGTCGACCGGCGTGTCGGGCGAGAGCTCGAACGAGTGGTAGGTCACCTCGACCTTCGGGGCGTCTGCGTCGCCCGTCGTCTCGGCGAGGCCCGCCTCGAGGTTCCGCTTCCCGATGTAGCACCACGGGCAGGCGATGTCGCTCCACACGTCGATCTTGATTGCGTCCGTCACACCGAGTGCAACGCGGATGCCGCTCACGTATTCCGACCGGCGCATCGGCTGCGGCGATCTACGCTGGCGACATGCTCTCGGCGCATGATCCACTCCCCCGCGCGCCTCGCCGCGTCGTCATCGCCGGGACGACCGGCGCGGGAAAGTCGACGCTCGCCCGTCGGCTCGCGGCGCTCTGGTCAATGCCGTACACCGAGCTCGACTCGCTCTATCACGGTCCGAACTGGACGCCGCGCCCGGAGTTCCTCGACGACGTCCGGTGCATCGCTTCAGGCGAACGCTGGGTGTCGGAGTGGGGTTACTTCAGCTCCGGCGGCGGTCAGATCCTGGGTGCGCGGGCCGACCTCGCCATCTGGCTCGACCTGCCGCGGTCGGTCGCCCGCACCCAGCTGTTCCGCCGAACGGTGCGGCGTGGTCTGACACGCGAACTGCTCTGGAACGGCAATGTCGAACCGCCACTCTGGACCGTCTTCCGCGATCGCGACCACATCTTGCGGTGGGAGATGCGAACGCACGACACCTGGAAGCAGCGGATGCCGCGGGTCGCCGCCGAGTACGGGCTCACCGTCGTCCGATTGTCGAGCCGTCGCGACATCGCGGGCTGGCTCGCGGGTCCGGCTTCAGTCGTCGTCGCCTGAGGTCAACCGGCGGTCGGCGTGTCAACGGCTCCGCCGAAACGACGGTCGCGAGAGAGGAACAGCTCGATGGCGCCCCACAGGTCGGTGCGCGAGAAGTCGGGCCACAGCGTGTCGAGGAAGACCATCTCGGCGTACGCGGCCTCCCAGAGGAGGAAGTTCGACGTCCGCTGCTCTCCGCTCGAGCGGATGAACAGGTCGACGTCGGGCATGTCCGGCACGTACAGGTGACGGCGCAGGAGCTTCTCGGTGATCGCCGACGGCTTCAGGCGCCCGGCGGCGATCTGCTCCCCCATCGCCCGCATCGCGTCGATGAGCTCGTGCCGCCCGCCGTAGTTGACGCACATCGTCAGCGTGAGCGTGTCGTTGCCGCGGGTGAGCTCCTCCGCGTATTGCAGCTCCTTGATGACCGAGCCCCACAGTCGCGGCTTCCGGCCCGCCCAGCGCACTCGGACGCCCCACTCGTTGAGCTGATCGCGACGGCGGTGCAGCACGTCGCGGTTGTAGCCCATGAGGAAGCGCACTTCCTCGGGCGACCGGCTCCAGTTCTCGGTCGAGAACGCGTACACGCTGAGGTGCTTCACGCCGGCCTGTACCGCACCGGCGACGACGTCGAGCAGAACCTCCTCGCCCGCACGGTGCCCCTCGATGCGGGTGAGGCCGCGGCGATTCGCCCAGCGGCCGTTGCCGTCCATCACGATCGCGACATGGTTCGGCACGCCGCCCTTCGGGAACGCGGGCGGGTACACGCCGGTCCAGTCGAGCGGGCGGTAGGGCACCGCGTCGCGGTGCGTGTACGGCTTCGGACTCACCGAGGCGCCTCCAGATGTGACAGCGAGCGGATGCCGCGCTCGAGGTGGAACTGCGCATAGGCCGAGATGAGGCCCGAGGAGGCGGCGGAGGCGCCGGCCGATGCGGCATCCACCACATCCCACTCCCCCGCGAGCAACGCGCGGAGGAGGTCGCCGGTCTCCGGTGCCATGCGCGCGGACCCCGTCGGTGCGCACGAGCTGCATACGACGCCGCCGAGCTGCGCGACGAACCACTCGTGCGGACCCGGCGCGCCGCATCGAGCACACGCCTGCAGCGACGGCGCCCAACCTGACAGCGACATGACACGCAGCAGGTAGGAGTCGAGGACCGACCGCGACGCGTGCTCGCCGCGAGAGAGTGCCCGGAGCCCGCCGAGGAGCAGCAGGTACTGCTGCGGCGTCGCCTCGGACTCGTTCAACCGGTCGGCGGTCTCCGCCATCGCGGATGCCGCGGTGTACCGCTCGTAGTCGGGCACGATGTCGGCGCCGTAGGCACCGAGCGACTCGGCCTGCTGCACGATGTCGAGCGAACGCCCCTTGTAGAGCTGCACGTCCGCCACCATGAAGGGCTCGAGCCGCGCGCCGAACTTCGATGACGTGCGACGCACGCCCTTCGCGACCGCGCGGATCTTGCCGTGGCGACGGCTGAGCATCGTGACGATGCGGTCCGCCTCCCCCAGTTTGTGGGTGCGCAGGACCACGACTTCATCGCGGTAGGTGGGCACCATCCGATTATCCCGCGCGCAGGGGACAATGAAGGCGTGACCGAGCCGCAGTTCCTCATCCCGCTCTGGGCCGACCTCACCGCGGTGGGACTCGGCGGCGTCCAGGGCGCCCTGTTCGCGTCGGGTTTCGTGGGCCAGCGCCGCCTCGATCTGCTCGGCGTCGCGATCATCGGCATCGTGATGGGCCTCGGCGGCGGCATGATCCGCGACCTGCTGCTGAACACGACCCCGGCGGCCCTGCAGAGCAACTGGTACCTCCTCACCGCGACGGGCGCCGCCCTCGTCGGGATGCTGCTCGCGAACGTGTTCCAGCGACTCAACGCCGTCATCGTCGGCCTCGACGCCGTGGTGATCGGGATGTTCGGCGCGTTCGGCACGACGAAGGCGTTCGCGCTCGGCCTGCCGCCCATCCCCGCGATCTTCGTCGGCGTGTGCGCCGCGGTCGGCGGTGGCCTCCTCCGCGACGTGTTCATGGGGCTGCCCGTCGCGATGATGCACGTCGGATCGCTCTACGCGGTCGCGGCGGGCGGCGGGGCCGCCGCCTACGCCGTCCTCGACGCATTCGGGGTCCCCGCGGTCCCCGCCGCAGTCGCGTGCATCGGGGTCACCACGGTGATCCGCCTGCTCGCCGTGATCTTCGACATCTCGCTGCCCGAGCAGCGCGCGCTCTACCGCCGCAAGGTGGCCGTGGAGACCTCCGCGATCCCGATCATCCGCTCCTAAGCGGCGCGCGGCATCCGCTCGGTGCGGCATCCGCTCGGTGTGAGAGAAGCCCGCCGCCAGAGAACACCTGCGCGCCGAGAGAACGGGTCGCAACCGTTCTCTCGGCGCAGCGGTGTTCTCTCGCCGTTCGGCTGGGCGGATGCCGCGATGGGTGGCTGGCGGATGCCGGGACGGATACTACGAGCCAATGCCGCAGCCAGCGCCGGACGGAGCGCGGCCGCGGACCCGCGGCGCACGGCCGTGAGGCCGCGGCCGAGGCCGGGCTTAGACCGCGGTGAGCTCGCCGTCGCGGGAGCGCGTCCGGATCGCACGGTTGACGCACGACACGATCGCCTTGAGGCTCGCGGTCGAGATGTCGCCATCGATGCCGACGCCCCACAGGCGCACATCGTCGACCTGCAGCTCGACGTAGGCGGCCGCCTGGGCGTCACCGCCCGCGCTCATGGTGTGCTCGACGTAGTCGTAGAGCGTGACGTCGAAACCCTTCGCACGCATGACTTCGATGAACGCCGACACCGGACCGTTGCCGATCCCCGTCGTCGCGACGCGCTCGTCACCGTCGCGCAACGTGACGTCGAGCGAGACCTCGCCCGACATGTCGCTCTGCGTGCGCGTGGACAGCAGTTCGAACCGGCCCCACTTCTCGTCGGCGGCAGACGCGGGCAGGTACTCGTCCGAGAAGATCGCCCAGATCTGGTCGCTCGAGACTTCGCCGCCGTCGGCATCCGTCTTCGTCTGCACGACACCCGAGAACTCGATCTGCAGCTTTCGGGGCAGGTCGAGCGCGTGGTCGGTCTTCAGCAAGTAGGCGACGCCGCCCTTGCCCGACTGCGAGTTCACGCGGATGACGGCCTCGTACGAGCGCCCGAGGTCCTTCGGGTCGATCGGCAGGTATGGCACGGCCCATTCGATCTCGTCGACCGAGACACCGGATGCCGCGGCCTTCGCCGCCATCGCCTCGAAGCCCTTCTTGATCGCGTCCTGGTGCGAACCGCTGAACGCGGTGAACACGAGGTCGCCGGCCCACGGGCTGCGCTCGGGCACCGGCAGCTGGTTGCAGTACTCGGCGGTGCGCTTGACGTGGTCGATGTCGCTGAAGTCGATCTGCGGGTCGATGCCCTGCGTCAGCAGGTTGATGCCGAGGGCGACCAGGTCGACGTTGCCGGTGCGCTCGCCGTTGCCGAAGAGGCATCCTTCGATTCGGTCGGCGCCGGCCATGTAGCCCAGCTCGGCAGCGGCGATCGCGGTGCCGCGGTCGTTGTGCGGGTGGAGCGACAGGATGACGTTCTCGCGGTGCGCCAGGTGACGGCTCATCCACTCGATCGAGTCGGCGTACACGTTCGGCGTCGCCATCTCGACAGTGGCCGGGAGGTTGATGATGACCTTGCGGTCGGGCGTCGGCTCGAAGATCTCGATGACTTGGTTGCAGACGTTGACGGCGAACTCGAGCTCGGTGCCGGTGTAGCTCTCGGGCGAGTACTCGTAGTAGACGTCGGTCTCGGGGATCGTCTTCTCGTACTCGCGGCACAGGCGTGCACCCTCGAGGGCGATGTCGATGATGCCCTGCTGGTCGGTGCGGAAGACGACCTCGCGCTGCAGCACACTCGTTGAGTTGTAGAGGTGGACGATCGCCTGCTTCGCACCGGCGATGGCCTCGTAGGTGCGCTTGATGAGGTGCTCGCGCGCCTGGGTCAGCACCTGGATGGTGACATCGTCGGGGATGAGGCCCTCTTCGATGAGCTGGCGCACGAAGTCGAAGTCGGTCTGGCTCGCGCTCGGGAAGCCGACCTCGATCTCCTTGTACCCCATGCCGACGAGCAGCTCGAACATGACGCGCTTGCGCTCGGGGCTCATCGGGTCGATGAGCGCCTGGTTGCCGTCGCGCAGGTCGACGGCGCACCAGCGCGGCGCGGTCTCGATGCGCTTCGCGGGCCAGGTGCGGTCGGGCAGGTCGACGCGGATCTGCTCGTGGAACGGCCGGTACTTGTGGATCGGCGCGGCGGTGGGCTTCTGGGTGTTTCGCATGATGTGGCTACTTCTCTCGTCATCGTGGTTCGGGCCCACGGAAAAGCTCCGCGACGAGAGTGGCCCTGGTCTTACGAGCTCTCGCCGCGGCAGCTAAGAAGGAGCGAGCCGACGCGCATGCCGACCACAGTACACCCGATCGCCGGCGCGGACCGGCCGTGAGACGATCCGCGGCATCCCGACACTCCTCGGGCATGATGCACCGTCACCTCGCCGCGGGACTCGTCGCCGGCGCCGCGCTCCTGCTCGCTTCCTGCGCCACCCCGGCGGATGCCGGTGCCCCCGGCGCCGCTCCGTCCACCTCGCCGGAGCCGTCGCTCGGCGTCGTGTTCCCGGGACCACCCACCGGCGAGGTCGTCGCGCAGGGGACGGTCATGGACACCCCTGACGGCATCGAACTGTGCTTGGGTGCGGTCGCCGAGTCGTATCCACCCCAGTGCAGCGGCATCCCGCTCGAAGACTGGTCGTGGGAGGGCGTCGACGGCTCGGAGTCATCGGGCGACGTCACCTGGGGCTCGTACGCGGTGCAGGGCACCTACGACGGCACCACGTTCGCCGTCACGCAGGCGCCAATCATGCTCGCGCTCTACGACCCGATCATGCGCGAGGACCCGACCGGCGGCGAGCCCGGCGCGGGCGACGAGGCCGACCTGCTCGACCTGCAGGAGCAACTCCCCGACCTGCTCGGCGAGACGTACCTCGCCTCGTACCCCGAGAACGGCTGGCTGTGGGTCGACGTCGTCTGGGACGACGGAACGTGGCAGGATGCCGCGGACGCGGACTTCGGCGCCGACACGGTGATCATCCGGTCTGCGATCACGCCGCTCCCGTAAGTCTGGACTCAGGGCAGGAGCGCGAGGTTGCCGCCGGCGTGCCCGGTCATGAGCAGGCGGGCAGCCTCCTGTGCGTCGGCGAGCGGAAAGGTGCGCGCGACGGGTACGGTCAACAGGCCTCGCGCGGCGAGCTCGACGATGCGCGGTCGCGCCGCGTCGCGGAACTCCGCGCTCGACTTCTTCATGCCACCGATCATGACGATGCCGTCCGGCTCCACCCGGTCGGCGCGCACGATGGTGATGATGCGCGCCGGGTCGGCGACGAGCGCGAGCGACACCGCGATCGCCTCATCGGTGCCGACGGCGTCGAGCGCCGCGACGAAGGGCGCGCCCGCGGCATCCGTCGCCCGCTGTTCGAGTCCGTCGCCGTACGCGATCGGGATGCCGCCGTACCGGCGCACTGCGTCGGCGTTGGCCGCACTCGCGGTGCCGACGACGCGGATCCCGAGCGCTGCGGCCTGCTGCAACACGCTCACGCCGACGCCACCGGACGCACCGTGCAGCAGGATCGTGTCGCCGGCGACGGCGCCGCTCCGGTCTACGAGCTCGGCCGCAGTCGTGCCGGCGAGGAGCAGGTTCGCCGCCTCGGGGTGGGTGAGGGTGGCGGGCTTGTGGAACACCTTGCTCGCGGGGACGGCGAGCTCGGTCGCGTAGCCGCCGCTGACGCGGAACGCGAGCACGTCGTCCCCGACGGCAGCGGCGCCGGAGCTGATCTCGGTGTCGGGGCCGATGGCGGTCAGCTCACCCGAGACCTCGTAGCCGATCCGGGCAGGGTCCGCCCCGACGGGACGGCTGCTGAACTTCGCGTCGGCGGGGTTCATCCCCGCAGCATGCACCCGGATGGTCACCTCGCCGGGACCTGGTGCCGGCACCTCGACCGAGGCGAACCTCCAGTCGTCGATGCCGTCGGGACCGGTCCCGAACCACGCGTGCGCCATGGCGGCCTCAGAACCCGAGCCGGCCGAGCTGCTTCGGGTCGCGCTGCCATTCCTTGGCGACGCGCACGTGCAGCGAGAGGAACACGCGGCGCCCGAGCAACGGCTCGATGCCGGCACGGGCGCGCGCACCCACGTCGGCGAGGCGCGAGCCCTTGCGACCGATGATGATCGCCTTCTGGCTGTCGCGCTCGACGACGATGTTCGCGTAGACGTCGGTGAGGTCGCTGTCCTCACGGTCGGCGATGTCCTCCACCGTCACCGCGATGGAGTGCGGCAGTTCGTCACGCACACCGTCGAGCGCCGCCTCGCGGATGATCTCCGCGATCCGGTCCTCGACGGACTCGTCGGTGACGACGCCCTCCGGGTAGAGCGCGGGGCCGGTCGGCATGAGCTTCAGCAGCTCGTCGCTGAGGACGTCGAGCTGGTCGTCGGTCACGGCCGACAGCGGGATGACGGCGGCCCAGTCCTCGCGGAGCGCGTCGACCTCCATGAGCCGCTCGGTGATCTCGTCGCGCGAGGCCACGTCGACCTTCGTCACGATCGCGACCTTCTTCGCGCGCGGGTAGCCGTCGAGGGATGCCGCGATGCGGCGGTCACCCGGCCCGACCTTCTCGGTCGCGGGCACCAGGAATCCGATCGCGTCGACATCGCCGAGCACCTGCTCGACGAGGTCGTTGAGGCGCTGACCCAAGAGCGTCCGCGGCTTGTGGATGCCGGGGGTGTCGACGATCACGAGCTGGCCGCCGGGGCGGTTCACGATGCCGCGGATCGCGCGGCGTGTCGTTTGCGGCTTGTCGCTCGTGATGGCGACCTTCTCGCCGACGAGGGCGTTCGTCAAGGTCGACTTGCCGACGTTGGGGCGTCCCACGAAGGTCACGAATCCGGACCGGTCGGTCATGGTCACTCCGATCCCCGCGAGATGCGGATCTCTCCGGTGGACGGCGCGAACGCGGCATCCGCTGCTTCAAGGCTCTCAGAGCGCTCGACGAACACGGTGGCGAGCCCGCGACCGCGGCCGCGAGAGGTGCCGCCGGTCATCACGAGGCCGCCGTACTCGACACGCGCGCCCGGAACCGGGACGCTGCCGAGCGCCTTGCCGAACAGGCCGCCGATCGAGTCGACGTCGTCGTCTTCGAGCTCGATGCCGAACAGGTCGCCGACCTCGTCGAGGGCCAGGCGGGTGCTCACCCGGAACCGGCCGTCGCCCATGTCGGACACCTCGGTCTGACGCGAGTCGTACTCGTCGGCGATCTCGCCCACGAGCTCCTCGATGAGGTCCTCGAGCGTCACGAGCCCCGACACGCCGCCGTACTCGTCGACGACGAGGCAGACGTGCACGGCCTCGCGCTTCATCTGCTGCAGCAGCGTCTCGGCGCGCATCGACTCCGGCACGAAAACCGCGGGGCGCGCGATCTGCGCCACCGGCACGCCGCGCCAGGCCGACTCGTCGCGGAACGCGAACTGCACGAGGTCCTTCAGGTACACGACGCCGGTGATGTCGTCGGCTTCGCCGTCGGCGACGGGGATGCGGGACACGCCCTTGTCGAGGAACAGCGTCATGGCCTGCTGCGTCGTGGTGGCGGCATCCACCGTCACCATGTCGGTCCGGGGCACCATGACGGCGCGCACGAACCGATCCGTGAAGTCGAACACCGAGTGGATGAGATCGCGGTCGTCGGCCTCGATCAACGCCTGCGACGCGGCCTCGTCGACCATGCTCAGCAGCTGCTCCTCCGACGCGAACGACGCGCCTCGGTGGATGCCGGGGGTCAACCGGTCGCCGACGACGACCAGCAGGTGCGCCAGCGGGCCGAGGACGGTGCGCGCGCCGCGGATGAGCGGCGCACAGGCGCGGAGGAAGCCCTTCGAGTGCTGGCGGCCGACGGCGCGCGGCGAGGCGCCGACGAGCACGAATGAGGTGATCGTCATCACGACGACGGCGGCGAGCATCGCCCACCAGATGTTGTCGAAGATGAGCATGAACGCGACCGTGACGAGCACGGCCGCGGCGGTCTCGACGAGGATGCGGATGAAGACGACCGCGGTGCGGTGCGCATCCGGGTCCGCAGCGATCCGCTCGAGGGAGCGCTTGCTGCGCGCCGTCTCGGCGAGGTTCTCGAGGTCACTACGGGAGGTGACATCGAGCGCGGCCTCGAGCGAGGCCATGAGCCCGCCGAGGGCGACCAGGAGGACGGCAGCGACGAGGAGGAGGATCTCGGTCATGCGCGGCGGCGGCGCTCGCTTGCGTGGAACGCCGCGATGAGCTCCTTCTGCAGGCCGAACATCTCGCGCTCCTCCTCGGGCTCGGCGTGGTCGAACCCGAGCAGGTGGAGCAGTCCGTGCGTCGTGAGCAGGATGAGCTCGTCGACGGTCGTGTGCTTCGCGGCCTGCGCCTGCGTCTCGGCGACCTGCGGGCAGAGCACGATGTCGCCGAGAAGCCCGGCGGGCGTCGGCGACTCGTCGGTACCGGGGCGGAGCTCGTCCATTGGGAAGCTCAGCACGTCGGTCGGGCCGGGCTCGTCCATCCACTGGACGTGCAGCGCCTCCATCGCGCCCTCGTCGACCAGGAGGATCGCGAGGTCGGCGTCCGGGCTGACATGCAGCTCGGCCAGGTTGTGCTCGGTGAGCCGCAGCAGCACGGTCTCGTCGATCTCGACGCCCGACTCGTTGGTGATCTCGATCGTCATGAACGTCCTCGCTTGGGCTGACGGTCGCGCGGACCGCTCGGTCGCAGGCTCGAGCGACGCTCGGCCCGGTTGGCGAACTCGCTCGCCTCGTCTCGGTCGCGACGCGCCGCGAGCCGCTCTTCGTCGTAGGCGCTGTACGCATCGACGATGCGGCCGACGAGCGTGTGCCGGACGACGTCCGCGCTCGTGAGCATCGAGAAGTGGATGTCGTCGATGTCCTTGAGCACACGGGTCACGAGCCGCAGCCCCGACGCGCCCTGCGGCAGGTCGATCTGCGTGATGTCGCCGGTCACGACCATGCGCGTACCGAAGCCGAGGCGGGTGAGGAACATCTTCATCTGCTCGGGCGTCGTGTTCTGCGCCTCGTCGAGCACGACGAACGAATCGTTCAGCGTGCGACCTCGCATGTACGCGAGCGGCGCGACCTCGATGGTGCCGGATGCCATGAGCTTGGGCACCAGCTCGGGGTCCATCATCTCGTTGAGAGCGTCGTACAGCGGCCGCAGATACGGGTCGATCTTGTCGGTGAGCGTGCCGGGCAGGAACCCGAGCCGCTCTCCCGCCTCGACGGCTGGCCGCGTGAGGATGATGCGGCTGACTTCCTTGCGCTGGAGCGCCTGCACGGCCTTCGCCATCGCGAGGTACGTCTTTCCGGTACCGGCGGGGCCGATGCCGAAGACGATCGTGTGGTCCTCGATCGCGTCGACGTATTCCTTCTGCCCCATCGTCTTCGGACGGATGACCTTGCCGCGCGACGACAGGATCGCCTCACCGAGCACCTCGGAGGGACGCATGCCGGAGCCCTCGTTCAGGATGCGGTTCGACTGCGTGACATCGCTCGGGTCGAGGCCCTGCCCCGACCGGGCCATGCCGATGAGTTCGTCCACGAGCTCGTGGGCGCGTGCGACGGCGTCTGCGGCACCGGTCAGCGTGATCTCGTTCCCCCGGACGTGCACCTGCACGTCGGGGTGCTCCCGCTCGACGGTGCGCAGCAGCCGGTCCTGCGGGCCGAGCAGTTGGACCATGGCGACGCCGTCCGCGTAGATGCGGGCGACGGTGTGGTCGGGGGTGTCGTTCGGGCTCGTGGTGTGCTCAGGCACCCAGGCTCCCTTCGGTGAGGCCACCGCCGAGCACGTGCGCGTGCACGTGGAAGACGGTCTGACCGGCGGCGGCGCCGGTGTTGAAGACAAGGCGGAACTCGCCGTCCGTGTGTTCGCCCGCGAGCGTGTTCGCGAGGCCGACGACCTCGGCCAGCAGCGCCGGGTCGCCCGCGGCGAGTTCGACGACGTCGCGGTACTGCGGCGTCTTGGGGATGACGAGGAGGTGGACCGGCGCCTTCGGCGCGATGTCGCGGATGGCGAAGGCGTTCTCGGTCTCGGCGATGATCTCCGAAGGGATCTCGCCCTGGAGGATGCGGGTGAAGATCGACGGCTCGCTCATGCCGTCCAGTCTAGTCGCGAGGCCTTCCGCTGAGCCGGGCGCCGGGTCACCAGCGGCCGAGTCCGGCGTTCACGAGGGCGAGCGCGACGGGCCCGGCCGTCGAGGTGCGGAGCACCGTGTCGCCGAGGCGGACGAGCGTCGCCCCGGCAGCCTGGAGCACGTCGAGCTCGTCCGGTGCGATGCCGCCCTCCGGCCCTACGACGAGGACGACGTCCCGTTCGTCCGCGGCATCCCATGTGAGCGATGTCAGGGCGGCATCGGCGGTCGGCTCGAGGATCAGCATCCGCGAGACTCCGGCGCGTGCGGCGAGCTGCGCGGTCGTCACGGGTGCCGACACGGATGCCAACCGCGGCCGGTGCGCCTGTTTGGCGGCTTCTCGCGAGATCGTCTCCCACCGCGCGACGCCCTTCGCCACCTTCGCGGCATCCCATCGGCTGACGCTCCGCGACGCCTGCCACGGCACGATCTCGTCGATCCCGAGCTCGGTCGCGGCCTGCACCGCGAGCTCGTCGCGGTCGCCCTTCGCGAGCGCCTGCACCAGAACGGTGCGCGGCTGCGGCTCGGGCACGTCCTCGCGGCTCGTGACCTCGATCTGCACTTCCTTGGGCTGCACGGATGCCACGGTTCCGGTCAGCCACACGCCACGGCCGTCGCCCACCGTGACCGCCTCGCCGACGCGGACACGTCGCACCGAGGCGGCGTGGTGGGCCTCGGCACCGCCGAGGACCACGACGTCGCCGACGGCGGCATCCGCCGCGGACTCGAGGAGGAAGTGCAGCGCCACGATCAGCGCTTGAACTTGTCGCGGAGCTTCGCGAACAGTCCCGGGTGGAACTCGGCGAGGTGCGGCGGTGCCGGCTTCGTGCGCTTCGCGAGCTCCTGGATGAGAGCGCGCGACTTCGGGTCGAGGTGACCCGGAGTCACGACTTGCACACCGATCTTGAGGTCGCCGCGACCCGAGCCGCGCAGCGGCGTGATGCCGCGCTCGCGGATGGTCAGCACGTCGCCCGCCTGCACGCCGGCGCGCACGTCCAGGTCGACCGGGCCGTCGAGCGACTCGATCGTCACGCTCGTGCCGAGGATCGCGTCGACCATCGAAACTTCGAGGGTCGCGAGCAGGTCGTCGCCGTCGCGGCTGAACACGTCGTGCGGCTCGACCGTCACCTCGAGGTAGAGGTCGCCGTTCGGGCCTCCGGCGGGGCCGACCTCGCCGGAGCCGGGCAGCTGGAGGCGCAGTCCGGTCTCGACGCCGGCGGGGATGTCGATCGACACGGTGCGACGCGCGCGCACACGGCCCTGTCCCTGGCATCCCGAGCACGGGTACGGGATCGTCGTGCCGTATCCCTGGCACGTGGTGCACGGCTGCGAGGTCACGACGTTCCCGAGGAGGCTCCGGACGGTGCGCTGCACCTGTCCCGAGCCGTGGCAGATGTCGCACGTGACGGGCTGGGTGCCCGGCTGGCAGCACGACCCCTGACAGGTCTCGCACAGCACGGCCGTGTCGACCTCGAGGTCGCGGTGCACACCGAACACGACGTCACCGAGGGTGAGGTCGACGCGCACGAGTGCGTCCTGGCCGCGCTCACGGCGCGAACGGGGGCGTCCGGCGCGCGGGCCACCGCCGCCACCGCCGAAGAACGTCTCGAAGATGTCACCGAAACCGCCGAACCCGGCTCCGCCACCGAACCCGCCGTCGCCGCCGAGGTCGTAGCGCTGCCGCTGCTCGGGGTCGCTGAGCACGTCGTAGGCGTGGGTGACGAGCTTGAACCGCTCGGCCGCGTCCTCACCTGGGTTCACATCCGGGTGCAACTGCCGGGCCAACCGGCGGTACGCCTTCTTGATCTCATCGGGGCTCGCGTCGCGCTCGACACCGAGGACCTCGTAGTGGTCTGCCACAATCACCTTTCCGGCCCGGAGGCCGCGTCGCTCAGCGCGACTGCTCGTCTTCTTCGAGCAGTCGGCTCAAGTAGTGCGCGACGGCGCGAACCGCCGCGAGATTGCTGGGGTAGTCCATGCGTGTGGGACCGAGCACACCGAGTCGCGCGTGCGACCCCGTGACGTCGTACTCCCCCGCGACCACCGAGGCCTCGGCGAGCCCGAACGGCTCGTTCTCGCGGCCGATGCTCGTCGCCAGGCCGTGGTCGCCGGCGACCATCTCGCCCATGAGGCGCAGGAGCGTGACCTGCTCCTCGATCGCCTCGAGCAGCGGCGAGATGCTGCCGCGGAAGTCGGCCTCGCGGCGTGCGAGCGTCGCAGATCCGGCCATCACCAACTTGTCCTGCCGGAACTCCTCGAGCTCTTCGGCGAGGGTCCGCAGGACGATCCGCAGGTTGTCGTCGCGACCCGGCGCCGCGTCGGCCTCGAGCAGGCGCTGCACTGCAGCCGCCCCATCGCGCACGCTCTTGCCGGTCAGCAGGCTCGCGGCGCTGAGCTTGAGGTGCGCGGTCTCGTCGGCGGTCGGTTCCGACGCAAGGAACGCGACCCGCTGCGACACCCGACCGGTGTCGGTGACGACGATGACGACGATGCGCGATCCACCGAGGTGCACGACCTCGACGTGGGAGACATCGGCACGTGCGAACGAGGGGTACTGGACGATCGCGACCTGGCCGGTCAGCCGGGTGAGACTGCGGACCGTGCGGACGAGCAGATCATCGAGGTCTCCGGTGTCGGCGAGGAACGCGCCGATCGCGTTCTTCTGCGCGGGGCTCAGCGGACGGAGCTCGGCGAGGTGGTCGACGAAGACGCGGTAGCCCTTGTCAGTCGGGATGCGGCCCGACGAGGTGTGCGGCGCCGCGATGAGCTCTTCATCCTCGAGCAGCGCCATGTCGTTGCGGATGGTCGCAGCGGACACCCCGAAGTGGTGCCGGTCGACGATCGCCTTGCTGCCGACGGGCTCGCGGGTGTCGACGTAATCCTGGACGATCGCCCGCAGCACCTGCAGTCCACGTTCCGAGACCATCACCCCTCCTCCGCTGGCACTCTCATCCGATGAGTGCCAACTCTACCGTGCCCGGAGCGCACTCGCTGGGAGCTCCACGCGACGATCAGGTGGTCAGGGCGCGGACGACGGCGTCGGCGAGGAGCCGGCCCTGCCGCGTGAGGACGACCGTGCCGCGGATCGCCGACGGACCGTCGATGAGGCCGTCGGCGATGAGGGATGCCACCTCGCGGCGACCGGCATCCGTCGCCTCCGCGATCGGGACCCCGTCCACGATGCGCGAGCGGAGCAGGATGCTCTCGAGACGTCGAGCCTCGGCATCCGGGCGCTCGCGACCGGCAGCGGGCGACTCCCCCGCAGCGAGACGCTGCGCGTATGCCGCCGGGTGCTTCACATTCCACCAGCGGAGCCCGCCGACGTGGCTGTGCGCGCCGGGACCGTACCCCCACCAGTCGGCCCCCTGCCAGTACGACAGGTTGTGGCGGGAACGCTGCGCCGTCGACGTCGACCAGTTGGACACTTCGTACCAGCCGTATCCCGCGGCGGCGAGCCGCTCGTCGACGAGCTCGTACATGTCGGCCTGCAGATCGTCGTCAGGCGCCACGACCTCGCCTCGGCGGATCTGGCGCTCGAGCTTCGTGCCGTCTTCGATGATGAGCGCGTACGCCGAGATGTGGTCGGGCGCGTGCGACACGGCGGTCTCGACGGAGGCGCGCCAGTCCTCGAGCGACTCCCCCGGCGCGCCGTAGATGAGGTCGAGGCTCACTGCGAGGCCGGCGTCGCGCGCGGCGGCGACCGCCGTCGCGACGTTCGCCGGGTCGTGGGTCCGATCGAGCGCGGCGAGCACGTGCGGGACTGCGGACTGCATGCCGATCGAGAGCCGGGTCACGCCGGCATCGGCGAGTGTCTGCGCCGTGGCATCCGTCATCGTGTCCGGATTCGCCTCGACGGTGACCTCGGCGTCGGATGCCACGCCGAACGTCTCGCGGACGCCGTCGAGCATTCGCGCGAGGTCGCCCGGAGGCAGCAGCGTCGGGGTGCCGCCCCCGAAGAACACGGTCTGTGCGGGCCGGAGCGGTCCGCGCTCGGCCAGGACGCGACGCGACAGCACGATCTCACGGAGCACCTCGTCGGCGTACGCGTCCTGCCGGGCACCGCGCAGCTCGGTCGCCGTGTAAGTGTTGAAGTCGCAGTACCCGCAGCGCACCCGGCAGAACGGGACGTGCAGATAGACGCCGAAGTCGGTACCGGGGTCGACCACGACGTCGGACGGCAGCGAACCGTCGGCGGGAGCGGGATCGCCGAGCGGGAGTGCGGAGCCCATCAGGCTCCGGTCGCGTACAGCGGCGAGATCGCCCGCAGGTAGCCCTGGAAGAGCTCGCGGCGGCGACGCTTCACGAGCGGACGCCAGACGCGGTAGAGGAAGCCGACCCGACGGTCGAAGGCACGGACCGTGAACCAGACCTCGTCGTCCTCGCGCCACTCGATCGCGAACGACTCCTCGCCGCTCACGACGGCCCCGTCGACCGTCCCGAGCACGAACCCGATCTTACGCGGCTCGTCCGTCACCGAGATCACCCGCAGCTCGGCGTCGGCGCGCATCCCGCTCACGCGGCCGCGTACGCGGAGGGTCGCCCCGGGGCTCGCGTACGGCGTGCCGTCGGCGTCGAAGCGCTGGTCTTCGTCGAGTCGACTCGCCTGCACCGGCGTGCCCTCGGCGTCGAAGCCGACACCGGAGTACATCGGACCCGACGCGGGCCGGACGTCGGTCACCTGCAGGCCTGCGCCGGTGAGCGCGCCCCACGAGAGCAGCTGCTCGGCGGAGCTGCGGAACCGGGCCTCGCCGGAGCCGATCCGCCACGACGCCTCAGCCGGAACGGTGCCCTCGGGCGGATAGCCCATCAGATCGGCGGCCTGCGTCGCCCCGACGGCGGCGTAGTCGACGGTCCCTGCCTGGAAGTTCCCGCGGCGCATCGGACCAGCCTACTTCTTGTCCTTGCCCTCGACGTCGCCCGACAACGCGGCGATGAACGCCTGCTGGGGGACCTCGACGCGGCCGACCATCTTCATGCGCTTCTTGCCCTCCTTCTGCTTCTCGAGCAGTTTGCGCTTGCGGGTGATGTCACCGCCGTAGCACTTGGCGAGCACGTCCTTGCGGATCGCGCGGATGTTCTCGCGGGCGATGATGCGGGCGCCGATCGCGGCCTGGATCGGGACCTCGAACTGCTGGCGCGGGATGAGCTTGCGCAGCCGCTCCGTCATCATCGTGCCGTAGCCGTACGCCTTCTCGCGGTGGACGATCGAGCTGAACGCGTCGACCTTCTCGCCCTGGAGGAGGATGTCGACCTTGACGAGGTCGGCGGTCTGAGAACCGGCCGGCTCGTAGTCGAGGCTCGCGTAGCCCTGCGTCTTGGACTTCAGGTGGTCGAAGAAGTCGAAGACGATCTCGCCGAGGGGCATGTTGTAGCGCAGCTCGACGCGGTCCTCGCTGAGGTAGTCCATGCCGAGCAGGGTGCCGCGGCGGGACTGGCAGAGCTCCATGACGGTGCCGACGTAGTCCTTGGGCAGCAGGATGCCGACCTTCACGACCGGCTCGGAGACCTCGGCGACGCGGCCGTCGGGGTACTCGGACGGGTTCGTCACCGTCACGGTCTCGCCGGTGTCGGTCATCACCTCGTACGTCACGGACGGCGCGGTCGTGATGAGGTCGAGCCCGAACTCGCGCGCGAGGCGCTCGGTGATGATCTCGAGGTGCAGCAGACCGAGGAAGCCGCATCGGAAGCCGAAGCCGAGCGCGACCGAGGTCTCGGGCTCGTACTGCAGCGAGGCATCCGACAGTTTCAGCTTGTCGAGCGCCTCGCGGAGCTCGGCGTAGTCGCTGCCGTCGATCGGGTAGATGCCCGAGAAGACCATGGGCTTCGGGTCGGTGTACCCCGCGAGCGCCTCGGATGCGGGCTTGCGATGGTTGGTGATCGTGTCGCCGACCTTGGACTGGCGGACATCTTTCACACCGGTGATGAGGTAGCCCACCTCGCCGACGCCGAGACCCTTGGTGGGCACGGGCTCGGGGCTCGACACCCCGATCTCGAGGAGGTCGTGGGCGGCCTTCGACGACATCATCTGGATCCGCTCGCGCGGCTCGAGCTTGCCGTCGACCATGCGGACGTAGGTGACGACGCCGCGGTAGGCGTCGTAGACGGAGTCGAAGATCATCGCGCGCGCCGGGGCGTCGGCGTCGCCGACGGGCGCGGGGATCTTCTCGACGATGAGGTCGAGCAGCGACTCGACGCCCATGCCGGTCTTGCCACTCACCCGGAGGACGTCCTCCGGCTTGCCGCCGATGAGATTCGCGAGCTCGGCCGCGTACTTCTCGGGATCGGCCGCCGGCAGGTCGATCTTGTTGAGGACGGGGATGATCTGGAGGTCGTTCTCGAGCGCCAGGTACAGGTTCGCGAGCGTCTGGGCCTCGATGCCTTGCGCGGCGTCGACCAGGAGGATCGCGCCCTCGCACGCGGCGAGCGAGCGGCTCACCTCGTACGTGAAGTCGACGTGGCCGGGGGTGTCGATCATGTTGAGCGCGAAGGTGCCGGCATCCGTCTGCCACGGCATGCGCACGGCCTGGGACTTGATCGTGATGCCGCGCTCGCGCTCGATGTCCATGCGGTCGAGGTACTGCGCGCGCATGTCGCGGTCGGCGACCACGCCGGTGATCTGCAGCATGCGGTCGGCCAGGGTGGACTTCCCGTGGTCGATGTGGGCGATGATGCAGAAATTGCGGATCTGCGCAGGCGGCGTCGCGGCGGGCTGCAGAGGCGTGAGGGCGCGGGGTGACATGACCCTGCGAGTCTACCGGCGGCGTGGCATCCGCCATCGCATCGCGGAGCACTGAGCACGCCTTACCAGTCGGGTGACGCAACACGCCAGCAGCGACACGGATGAGAAAGAGTTAACCGTTTTGCCACTTGTGGGGCCGGATTTCTGACCGAATGCTCAATCATGCGTGTGCATCCTGCGCGGATGCCGCAGCGTGCCCGAGCCGTGATCTGGAGACCCCGTGACGCATCGATCCGCCCCTGCGCCCCACCCCCGTACATCCATCCGCCGCACCACCGCCGCACTGACGGCCACCGCCGTCGCCGCCGCCGGTCTCGCGCTGACGCCGAGCGCCGCGACCGCGGCAGTCGACCCCGCCTCGCCCCTCGTGATCTCCGAGGTCTACGGCGGCGGCGGGAACAGCGGCGCTCCACTCAGCCGCGACTTCATCGAGCTCGCCAACACCGGCGATGCATCCATCGACCTCGCCGGGTACAGCGTCCAGTACGCGTCGGCGACAGGCTCGTCGTGGCAGGTGACCCCGCTGGGAGACATCGATCTGCCTGCCGGAAAGCAGCTGCTCATCGGGCAGGCGACCGGGTCGAACACCGCGCTCCCGAGCTTCGACGCCGATGTCGAAGGCACCATCGCGATGAGCGGGTCGGGCGCCAAGGTCGCACTCGTGCGCACCGAGACGGCGCTGAGCGGCACGACCGGCATCTCGGCACTCCCCGACGTCGTCGACCTCGTCGGCTGGGGCAGCACCGCGAACGCCTTCGCGGGCAGTGCCCCCGCCCCCGGCACGACCAATGCCACCAGCATCTCGCGCGACGCCGAGTTCACGAACACGGCCGACAATGCCGCGGACTACACCACAGGCGCGCCCACCCCGACCGGCCTCGGCGCCGACCCCGAGCCGGAGCCCGAACCGGAGCCGGACCCCGAGACGGTCACGATCGCCGAGATCCAGGGCACCGGCGACGCATCGCCGCTGGCGGGCGACACCGTGATCACCACCGGCGTCGTGACGGCGCACTACCCCACCGGCGGCTTCAACGGCTACGTGATCCAGACCCCGGGTACCGGCGGCGCGATCGATCTCGCCACCCACGACGCCTCCGACGCCGTCTTCGTGTACGCGCCCGGCGCCGTGGACGAGGTCGCGCTCGGCGACACCGTCACCGTGACCGGCGAGGTGTCGGAGTGGAACGGCCTCACCGAGCTCACCGTGGCCGCAGGTGACGCCACCGTCATCGCCGACGCCGAGGCGCCGACTCCCGCCACCGTCGCCTGGCCCGAGACGGCCGCCGCGCGCGAGTCGCTCGAGTCGATGCTCATCGCACCGCAGGGTGACTTCACCGTGACGAACACCTACAGCACCAACCGGTACGGCGAAGTCGGCCTCGCGAGCGGCACCACGCCGCTCCGCCAGCCCACCGACGTCGCGCGACCGGGATCGGACGAGGCGGCCGCGGTCGCCGCCGACAACGCCGCGCGCGGCGTGCTGCTCGACGACGGCTCGACCACCGACTTCACATCGAGCGCCAACACCGGCAAGACGCCCGCGTACGTGTCGCTGACGGAACCGATCATCGTCGGCGCGGGCGTCTCGTTCACCGAGCCGCTGATTGTCGACTGGCGCAACAACGCCTGGAAGCTCAACCCGACCGAGGCGCTCGTCGCCGACGGGTCCGGCGCGGACGGCGTCACGTTCGAGAACACGCGCACCGAGGCCCCCGAGGCCGTCGGCGGTGACCTCACCATCGCATCGTTCAACGTCCTCAACTACTTCACGACCGTCGGCACCGACACCGCGAGCTGCACGGCGTACACCGACCGCTTCGGCGACGGCGTGACCGTGCGCGACGGTTGCGATCAGCGCGGCGCGTGGGACGCGGAAGACCTCGAGCGGCAGCAGGCCAAGCTCGTCGAGGCGATCACGACGGTGGATGCCTCGGTCGTGGGCCTCATGGAGATCGAGAACTCGGCGGCGCTGGGCGAGACCCCGGACGAGGCGACCTCGACGCTCGTCGACGCGCTCAACGCCTCGGCCGGCGCCGGCACGTGGGACTACGTCGCTTCGTCGGCGGACCTCCCGCCGGCATCCGAGCAGGACGTGATCACGAACGCGATCATCTACCAGCCCGCGCTCGTCTCCCCCGTCGGCGCCGCGCGCGCGCTGGGCGACCAGAGCGGTGACGGCGAGGCCTTCGGCAACGCGCGCGAGCCGATCGCGCAGGTGTTCGAGCCCGCCGACGGCGGGGCCGAGTTCCTCTTCGCGGTGAACCACTTCAAGTCGAAGGGCTCGGCCGGTCCGTGGCCGGGTGACGCCGACACCGGCGACGGCCAGGGTTCCTCGAACGAGTCGCGCGTCCGCCAGGCCACCGCGCTGCGCGACTGGATCACCGAGATCCAGGGCGACGTCGACGCGGTCGCGCTCGCCGGCGACTTCAACTCCTACAGCGAGGAGGACCCCCTCCACGTCCTGTACGAGGCCGGTTACACCAACGCCGAGCAGGCGTTCGACGTCGACACGTCGTCGTACAGCTTCTCGGGGCTGTCGGGCTCGCTCGACCACGTCCTGCTGAACGACGCCGCGCTCGCCCGCGCGACCGGCGCCGACATCTGGAACATCAACTCAGGTGAGTCGATCGCGCTCGAGTACAGCCGGTTCCGCTCGCACGGCACCGAGTTCTACGCGGCCGACGCCTACCGCTCCAGCGACCACGACCCGGTGATCGTCGGACTCGACGCGGATGCCGCTCCCGTCGAGCTCACCCTGCTCGGGATCAACGACTTCCACGGTCGCATCGACGGCAACACCGTCGCGTTCGGCGGCACTGTCGAGGAACTGCGCGACGCGGCATCCGGCCCCGTCCTGTTCCTCTCGGCAGGTGACAACATCGGCGCGTCGCTCTTCGCGTCGTCGGTCTCGCAGGATCAGCCCACGATGGACGTGCTGAACGCACTCGGACTCGAAGCGAGCGCCGTGGGCAACCACGAGTTCGACCGTGGCTTCGACGACCTCGCCGGCCGCGTGTCGGAGCAGTTCGACGCACCGCAGCTCGGCGCGAACGTCTACCTCAAGGGCACCGAGACGCCCGCCCTCGACGAGTACGCGCTCCTCGAGGCCGACGGGCTGACCGTCGGCGTCATCGGCGCCGTCACCGAGGAGACCCCGTCGCTGGTCACCCCGACCGGGATCGAGGACATCGAGTTCGGCGACGCCGTCGAGGCCGTCAACCGCGTGAGCGCGCAGCTCACCGACGGCGACGAAGCGAACGGTGAGGCGGACGTCATCGTGGCGCTCTACCACGAGGGTGCCGGCGCAGGCACGCCCGACGGAGCGACGCTCGAAGAAGAGGTCGCCGCCGGCGGTCCCTTCGCCGCGATCATCGAGGACACCTCCGCCGAGGTCGACGCGATCTTCACGGGCCACACCCACAAGGAGTACGCATGGTCGGCGCCCATCCCGGGCACCGATCGCACGCGCCCCGTCGTGCAGACCGGCTCGTACGGCGCGAAGCTCGGCGAGATCGTCCTGACGATCGACCCGGCGACCGGCGACGTGTCAGCGCACACCGAGCGCAACGTCGCCCGGACCACGACGCCGGCCGCCGATCTGATCGCGATGTACCCGCGGGTCGCCGAAGTGGATCGCATCACGAAGGCGGCGCTCGCCAACGCAGCGGCCATCGGCAACACTGCAGTCGGCGAAGTGTCGGGCGACATCACGACCGCGTACTCCGGTGGCTCGTACGTTGACGGCGTCTACACGGGAGGCTCGCGCGATGACCGTGCATCCGAGTCCACGCTCGGCGGCGCCGTCGCGAACATGCTGCGCGACAGCCTGGCCGACCTGCCGAACGGTGCCGTCATCGGCGTCACCAACCCGGGCGGCCTGCGCGCCGACCTGTGGGACACCCAGGCCGAGTTCGGCGCGGGTGCGGTGGCGGGCCTCGCCGACGGCACGGTGTCGTTCAGCCAGGCCAACGCGGTGCTGCCGTTCAACAACACGCTCGCGCTCGTCAGCCTGACCGGTGAGCAGTTCACCACGATGCTCGAGCAGCAATGGCAGCGCGACGCGGCAGGCAACGTGCCGCAGCGCCCGTACCTGCAGCTCGGGCTGTCGGACAACGTGTCGTACACCTACGACCCGGCACTCCCCGAGGGCGACCGCATCACCTCGGTCACCGTCGACGGCCAGCCGATCGACCCCACCGCCACCTATCGCATCGGGACGTTCTCGTTCCTCGCGGCCGGCGGCGACAACTTCCGGGTCTTCACCGAAGGTGCCGACTACGTCGACACCGGGCTCGTCGACTACGAAGCGTGGGTCGACTACATCGCCGATGGGTCGCCGCTCGCACCGTCGTTCGCGAAGCGCGGTGTGCAGGTCTCCGGCGTCCCCGAGACGGTCGCCGCGGGCGACACCGTCGCGTTCGACGTGGCAGGCCTGAACCTGACCAGCCGCGGCGCCCCGGCGAACACGGAGCTCACGGTGACGCTCGGCGAGCAGGAGCTCGGCACCGCGACGGTCTCGGAGGGTGCGGCATCCGTCTCGGTGACACTCCCGGCCGGCACCCCCGCGGGCACGGCGACGCTCACCCTGACGGCGGGCCCGAGCGGCACGGTGGTGCAGGTGCCGGTCACGGTCGAGGAGGCCGCTGAACCGGCCGCCAAGACCCGGACGCTGCTCATCGCGGTGCCGCCGGTGCACATCAACCGGTTCCTGCCCGCGACGCTCATCGCGCACGTCTCGCAGGAGGGCGGCCGCCCCGACGGTGTGGTCGAGTTCCGCGAGGGCGACACGGTGATCGCGACCGTCGAGGTCCGCCGTGGCATCGCGGCGAAGACGCTGGGCAAGCTCTCCCGCGGCGCGCACTCGTACACCGCGACGTTCGTGCCCGCTGACCCCACGGTCGCAGAGGGTTCGGAGAGCAACCGCGCCACGGTGCGCGTGCTGTTCTAGTCGCTGACGGACGGAGATGGGGCGGATCTGTGGATCCGCCCCATCTCCGTGTCCGGACGGCGATCGCGTCGTGACCGCTTCGTAGGCTGAAGGCATGACTGCGCAGGTGGTGTTCGTCCACGGCATCCGGACGTCCGCTTCCATGTGGCGGTCGCAGCTCGCCCACCTCGACGACATCGGCGTCGAGGGCGTGGCGGTCGACCTTCCCGGGCACGGAACCCGGATGTCCGAGACCTTCACCCTCGACGGCGCGTTCGCGACGATCGACGATGCGGTGGCGGATGCCGCGACCCGCGGGCCGGTGCTCCTCGCAGCGCACTCCATGGGCGGGCTCATCTCGACTGCGTACGTGGGGCGCGAGCACACGCCGCCGGTCGACGCGTTCATCGCGGCGAGCTGCACCGCGATCCCGCGGGGCCTCGGGCTCGCGACCTACCGGACGCTCGCGCGCGGGTTCGACCGACTCCCCCACCGCGGGCAGTATTTCGCCGATCTCGTGCTCGACCGGACGCTCCCTGCCGAGACGCGAGCCGACTTCGGGGCCGGCGGGTACGCCTATGACACGCAAGATGTCGCGTTGCGCAGCCTGTCGGTGCTTGATCTTGTCGCGGCGCTCGGCCGCATCGACATTCCGATGTGGTTCGTGAACGGGCAATGGGACCAGCTGCGCGTCAATGAGCGGCTGTTCACCACACTCGTGCCCCACGCGGAGCTCATCGTCGTGCCCCGCACCTCGCATCTGGTGACGGCGATGCGACCTCGCGTGTTCAACGCGGTCATCGACCTCGCACTCGCCACGATGGCCGCTTCGGACTGACGCGGCAGACCTGATAGACTCTCAAGTCGGCTTGCCGTGTGGGTTCCTCCCTCACACGACCGCCGCAAGACGCCCCTCTACCGTCGCGCGGCACATCATCCGAACACCTCCGAACGAAAGATACGTCGAACGTGGCGAACATCAAGTCGCAGATCAAGCGCAACAAGACCAACGAGAAGGCGCGCGAGCGCAACAAGGCCGTCAAGAGCGAGCTGAAGACCGCGGTGCGTCGCACCCGCGAGGCCATCGCCGCCGGCGACAAGGCTGCTGCCGAAACGGCGCTGCTCAAGGCCACCAAGAAGCTCGACAAGGCCGTCAGCAAGGGTGTCATCCACCAGAACCAGGCTGCGAACCGCAAGTCGTCGATCGCCAAGCAGGTTGCTGCACTCTGAGCCCAGGCTCACCGAAGGCCCGTCCCCACTGGGGGCGGGCCTTCGTCGTTCCTGGTACGTGCCGGCGCGTCAGGCGCCGTAGGGGGCGCGCGTGGCGATGACGGTCACGAGGCGCTCCACGGCGAAGACGGGGTCGCGCGAGGCGCCCTTGACCTCGGCATCCGCGCGCGCGGCGGCCTGGATCGCGAGGCCGAGCGAAGACTCGGTCCACCCGGCGAGGTCACGGCGGGCACGATCGACCTGCCAGTCCTTCATCCCGATGCGCGACGCGAGCTGCCTGGACGGCTCGCGGCTCCCGGCGACCCGTGCCATGGTCCGCAGCTTCGATGCGATCGCCGCGACCATCGGCACGGGATCCGCGCCCGACGCGAGTGCGTGCCGAAGTGCGATCAGCGCTTCGCCGTAGCGCCCGGCGATCGCCGTGTCCGCCACGGCGAACGCCGTTGTCTCGACGCGGCCGCCGTAGTACCGGGTGACGACCTGCTCGGAGATGTCGCCCTCGACGTCGGCGATGAGCTGCTGGCAGGCTGCGGCGAGCTCGGTCAGGTCGTCGGTGAACGCCGAGACGAGCGCACGGAGCGCTGGCGGCGCGATACGTCGCTTCGCAGCCTGGAACTCCCCCGCGGCGAAGTCGAACCGGTCGGAGTCGCGCTTGACCGCGGGGCAGGCGATCTCGACGCCGCCGCCCGTGCCGGCGCGGATCGCGTCGAGGAGCTTCTTGCCGCGGACACTCGACCCGGTGTGGCGCAGGACGACCGTCGCGCCGTCCTGCGGGTTGTCGAGATACGCGATCGCCTCGGCGAGGAATGCGTCGGAACACTTCTCGACGCCGGAGACGCGGATGAGTCGGGGCTCGCCGAACAGCGACGGCGACGCGACGCCGAGCAGGGTGCCGGGCGCGTAGTCGTCGGCGCGCACGTCGCTCACTTCGAGGCTCGGGTCCTCGGCGCGGAGGTACTCGCGGATGCCGGCGGTGGCACGCTCCGCGCAGATCTCCTCGGGCCCCGAGACCAGGACGACGGGGGCCGGCTGCGGGGCACGCCACGACAGCTGCGGGATCGCCGACGCGGGCGTCTTGGCGGCGGGACGGCGCGGGCTCGGCATGTCTCCCAGCCTACCCAGCGGCGCCGACGTCGCCGCGGGTCCGCGCCACCTTGAGACCGTCGCCGTCGGCCCACACCGAGATGTCCCCGGAGAGGTCGGTGCGCGCGATCGTCGCACCTTCGGCGACGAGGAGATCGAGGATCTCCGCCCGCGGATGCCCGTACGTGTTCTCCCCCACCGTGACGAGCGCAATGCTCGCCCCGAGCGCTTCGTAGAGCGAGGGGTCCTGGTCGGCGCTGCCGTGGTGCGCGACCTTCACGACGTCGTACGAAGGTGCGAGACCACCCGTCGCGACGAGCGACCGTTGCGCCTGCGCGGAGAGGTCGCCGAGGAAAAGCGCATCAGGGACGCGGCATCCGGCGATATCGAGGATCACGCTCGCGTCGTTCCCTGGCAGGTAGACGAGGTCGCGCGGCTTCGGCCACAGCGCTCGCCACGCGCAGTCACCGAGTCTGCCCTGCTGACCCGCGGCGACCGGCTGCACCGCCGCTCCCGATGCCGCCAGCTCGGCCAGGAGCGCGGCATCCGCATCCTCTGCGACAGGCCCGTGGAGGACGAGGTCGACCCGACCGCGGAGCGCGGATGCCCCACCGCGGTGATCCAGGTCGAAGTGCGTGATGACCGCGATATCGACCCGGTCGATGCCGAACCGGTCGAGGCAGTCACCGAGCAGCGCGGCATCCGGTCCCGCGTCGATGAGCATGATCGCGGCGCCGTCACGGACCAGCACTGCGTCACCCTGTCCGACGTCGCACGCGGCGATCGACCAGTCGGGTGGGATCCGGGAACGCTCGATCCACCCGGCGACCGGGCCGACAGCCGCGATGAGGAGGACCGCCGTGAGGCACACGGCGCCCGCTGCTCGCCGAACGGCACCGCGCCGAGCACCGATGAGGACGCCGACCGCCGCACCGGCGCCCGCGAGGGCGACGAGTCCTGGGAGCCCTTCGAGCCATGGCAACGTCGCACCCGGCACCGCGGCCGCCATCTGCGCCGTCGCCGCGATCCACGACGCGGGCAGCCACGCGAGCGCGGCGAGCCCGTGCGAGAGGATGGGCACCGGCTGCGCCAGGCACGCGAGCAGCCCGATCACGGTCGCCGCCGGAGCCGCGGGCCCTGCGAGGAGGTTCGCGAGCACGCCGATGAGCGGGACGGTCGGCTCGATGAGCACGATGAGCGGCCCGCAGGCGAGTTGCGCGGCGAGGGGCACCGAGAGGGCGAGGGCGAGCGGCGGCGGCATCCACCGCGAGAGGCCATCGGCGAGTGGCCCCGCGAACAGCAGCAGCGATCCCGTCGCCGCCGCGGAGAGCGCGAACCCGAGTGACCCGGCGAGCCAGGGGTCGACGAGCAAGAGCACGCAGACCGAGGCGCTGAGGATCGAGACGCCGGCTCCGATCCGCCCGAGCAGCACGCCGACCATCGCGATCGCCGCCATGGTGCCGGCGCGCACGACGCTCGGCTCCGGGGACACCAGCACGATGAAGCCGACGAGCGCACCGAGGCCGACGAGGACTCGGATGCCGCGCCGCGCACCGCACCACGCGGCGGCGGCGAACGCGATCCCGACGACGATCGCGCAGTTCGCCCCGGACACCGCGGTGAGGTGCGACAGCGACGATGCCTTCATCGCGGCGTCGAGGTCGGCCGAGACCGCCGACGTGTCCCCCACCGCGAGGCCGGGCACGAGCCCAGCCCCGGGGTCCGGTAGGCCGTTCGCGGAGCCGACCAGGCCCGTGCGCAGATCGGCGGCGACCGCGAGGGCACCGTTCGGCGGCGCCAGCACGACGACCGTCGAGGCCGTGACGACGAGCACCGCACGGTCGCCGGCGTCGGCCGGGAACGCCGTGGCCGTCGCCTCGATCCGGGCGCCGAGGTCGAGGCCGGGCAGGCGCTCCGGCGCACGGATCAGCACCGGGGCCGAGACCGCCTGCTCGCGGTGCCCGACCGCGACCGTCCGCAGGATCGCGTCGAACCTCACCCCCGTGGCGGACCGCTCGACCTTGCCGACGACGTCCGCGGTGACCGTCACTGCGCGCCCTCCGCCGATCTCGAGTGCCGCGGCCTCGGCCCGGGACGGCTGCGCCACAGCGACGTGCGTCGCGGCGGCGGCGCCGAATGCGAGCGCGACCGCCGCGATGGCGGCGACCGTGCCGGCGCCCCTTCTGGCCGCGAACCGCGCCCCACCGAGCGCGACGACGGATGCCGCCCACAACGCGACCGCGATGACCCATGCGGCATCCGGGACGGCGATCGCGAACCCGGCCGACGCCCAGGCCACACCCGCGACCGGGAACAGCCGCAGGTCGCGGCGACGGGCGGATCGCTGGCTCATGCGCTCAGACCGTCACGAGGTCACGGAGCGCGGCGAGCATCTTCTCGCCGATGCCGGGAACGGCGAGCAGGTCGTCGACGCTCGTGAACCGGCCGTGCTCGTCGCGCCAGTCGAGGATCCGCTGCGCGATCGCGGGCCCGACGCGCGGGAGGGTATCGAGCGCCGCGAGGTCCGCCGTGTTCAGGTTGATGGTCCCGTCGGCACTCGCTCCCGGCGCGTCGGTCCCGACAGGCGGCGCCTCACCCTCGGCCGGGACGTGCAGCTGCTCACCGTCGCTGACGAGGCGGGCGAGATTGATCCCCTCGGGAGTCGCCGCGTCGGTGAATCCGCCCGCCGCGGAGACGGCATCGACGACGCGCGCACCGTCATCGAGTCGGTAGAGCCCCGGCTCGGCCACCTCGCCCGACACATGGACGTAGACGGCGGCCGGCGCCACTGACGGCGCGGCGTCCGGCACGGTCTCGATCGGGACGGCATCGAGACCGGACCGGACGATCCCGATCGACACCGTCGCCGCGGCCGCCACGATGACCAATGTCACCGCCGCACCGATACTCAGCCGACGCCCGGTCGGCGCCGCCCGCGCTCCCACCTGTCGATGGTGCGCGCGAGCGGGCGGGTCAGCGGGTCGCTCGCGCCTGCCCGTGGATCATCTCGGATGATCCATACCGGTGGAGAACGCCGCAGCGCCCCCAGCAGGTCAGGCGGTGGTGAAGCTGACGACCTTGGGGGCGCGGACGACGGCGCGGACGATCTCCTTGCCGCCGAGCGCACGGACGACCTTCTCGTCGGCGCGGGCGAGCGCCTCGAGCTCATCGCCCGAGATCTTCGCCGGAACCGTCAGCGTGCCGCGCACCTTGCCGTTGACCTGCACGACCGCGGTGACTGACTCCTCGACGAGGAGCGTCGGGTCGGCCTGACGCCACGCGACGACACCGACGAACGGCTCGTAGCCGAGGATCTCCCACATCTCCTCCGCGGTGTGCGGCGCGAAGAGGTCGAGGATCATCGCGACGGCCTCGGCGGCCTCGCGCACGGCGGGGTCGCTCGCGCCGGCACCGGAGTCGATCGTCTTGCGGGTGACGTTGACGAGCTCCATGAGGCGCGCGACGACGACATTGAACTTCGACTGCTCGACGAGGCCGACGACATCGGCCCAGAGGCGGTGCGTGACGCGGCGGAGCGCGGCGTCACCTTCCTTCCAGACGACGTCTGTGGGGCTGTCGACATCGGATGCCACGCGCAGCGCGCGGGCGAGGAACTTCTGGGCGCCGGTCGTCGAGACGTCTTCCCAGTTGATGTCGTCCTCGACCGGGCCGGCGAACGCGATCGCGACGCGGACGGCGTCGGCACCGGGGTCGGCCATGCTCGACGCGAACTCGACGAGGTTGCCCTTCGACTTCGACATCTTCGAACCGTCGAGCAGCACCATGCCCTGGTTGATGAGGCTCGTGAAGGGCTCGGTGAAGTCGATGAGGTCCATGTCGAACAGGACCTTCGTGATGAAGCGCGCGTACAGCAGGTGCAGGATCGCGTGCTCGACACCACCGATGTACGAGTCCACCGGCGCCCACTTCGCCGCCTCGGCGACCGGGAACGGCTGCGTCGCGTCGTTCGGCGCGAGGAAGCGCAGGAAGTACCAAGAGCTGTCGACGAACGTGTCCATCGTGTCGGCATCCCGGAGCGCGGGCGCACCGGTCTCGGGGTCGACGGTGTTCACCCACTCGGTCGCGCCGCCCAGCGGCGACGTGCCCTTCGGCTTGAGGTCGAGCCCGGTGGCATCCGGCAGTCGCACGGGAAGCTGCTCGTCGGGGACGGGCACGATGCGACCGTCCTCGGTGTGGATCATCGGGATCGGCGTGCCCCAGAAGCGCTGGCGCGAGATCAGCCAGTCGCGCAGGCGGTACGTCTTCGCAGCACGCCCGTTACCGGCAGCGGTGAGCTCGTCGATCGCGCGGGCGATCGCGTTGCGCTTGGAGAGGCCGTTGAGCGACCCCGAGTTGATGAGACGACCGTCGCCGGTGAGCGCGACACCAGTGCGCACCGGGTCGAGCGACTCGAGGTCGTCCTCGCTTGCACCCGGATCGATGGGCACGCCGTCCTCGTCGAACTCGATGACCGGGATCGCGCCGGTGACCGGAGCCGTCGTGTCGACGACGACCTTGACGGGCAGGTCGAACGCACGGGCGAAGTCGAGGTCGCGCTGGTCGTGCGCGGGCACCGCCATGACGGCGCCGTGGCCGTAGTCCGCGAGGACGTAGTCGGCGGCCCAGATGGGCAGCCGCTCGCCGTTGATGGGGTTGATCGCGAAACGGTCGAGGAAGACGCCCGTCTTCGGACGATCGGTCGACTGCCGCTCGATGTCGCTCGACTTCTGCACGGTGTCGAGGTAGTCCTGGAACCGCATGCGCACAGCCGAAGACGAGCCGGCGGCGAGCTCCGCAGCCAGGTCGGAGTCGGGCGCGACGACCATGAACGTCGCGCCATGGAGCGTGTCGGGGCGCGTCGAGAAGACGCTGATCTTCTCGGTACGTCCCTCGATCTCGAAGTCGATGTCGGCACCGACCGAACGGCCGATCCAGTTGCGCTGCATCTGCAGCACCTTGTGCGGCCAGAAGCCCTCGAGCTGGTTCAGGTCGTCGAGCAGCCGGTCGGCATACTCGGTGATCTTGAAGTACCACTGCGTGAGCTTCTTCTTGACGACCTCCGCGCCGCAGCGCTCGCAGTGCCCGTCGACGACCTGCTCGTTCGCGAGCACGGTCTGGTCGTTCGGGCACCAATTGACGGGGCTCTGCTTGCGGTACGCGAGCCCGCGCTCGAACAGGCGCTGGAACAGCCACTGGTTCCAGCGGTAGTACTCGGGGTCACTGGTGTGGAGCACGCGGCTCCAGTCGTAGCTCGAACCGAACTCGCGGAAGCTGACCTTGTGCTGGTCGATGTTGTTGTACGTCCACTCGCGCGGGTCCGAGCCGGCACCGCCCTTGATCGCCGCGTTCTCGGCGGGCAGGCCGAACGAGTCCCAGCCGATCGGGTTGAGGACGTTGTAGCCGCGGTGGCGCCAGAATCGCGCGACGGCGTCGACGTAGGCGTAGTTCTCGGCGTGCCCCATGTGCAGGTCGCCGGACGGGTAGGGGAACATCCCGAGCACGTACTTGCGGGGGCGAGTGTCGCCGTCGCCGCCCGCCGCGAACGGGTCGGCCTCCGCCCAGCGGGCCTGCCACTTCGCCTGGATGGCCGAGGTGTCGAAGGTCCCCGGCTCAGTGGTCGGTGCGTCGGTGGAGGTGCTGCGGGACACGGAAGAACCAATCGTGCAAAAGGTCGGGAATGCGCGCGAAAGCGTCATTCCAGCCTAGCGGACGGTCCTCACTCCCAGCCGGGCGGCAGCGTCCCCCCGATCGCCGCGAGCGGTCCGCGCGCCTTGATGCCGACCTCGGCCACCTCGTCTGCCGCGACAGAGCCCCAGGTGATGCCTCCGCCGGCGCCGACGTACGCGCCGTCGGCGTGGACCACGATCGATCGGATCACCATCGCGAGGTCGGCGGCACCGTCGTCGCCGACCCAGCCGAAGCAGCCGGCGAACACGCCGCGCGGCGCGGCCTCGAGCCGGTGGAGGATCTGCATCGCCGACAGCTTCGGCGCACCGGTCATGCTGCCTGCAGGGAAGGCGGCATCCCACAGGTCGCCGACCGTCGTCCCGGCGATCAAGCGTCCTGCGACCGTGCTGACGAGCTGGTGCACCGCAGGGTAGCTTTCGACTTCGAGCAGTCGCTCGGCCGCGACCGTCCCGGGTTCGCAGACCCGCTGCAGATCGTTGCGCATGAGGTCGACGATCATGACGTTCTCGGCCTGCTCCTTCTCGCTCGCGCGGAGCTCGGCCGACAGGGCGGCATCCGTCTCGGCATCGCATCCGCGAGGGCGCGTGCCCTTGATCGGACGGGTCCGCACGACACCTCCCGACACCTCGAGGAATCGCTCCGGCGTCGCGCTGAGGAGCGCCTCGTTCCCTGAACGGATCATCCCGCCGTGGTGCGACGGGGTCGCCGAGCGCACACGAAGGTACGTCTCGAAGGGATCGACGGATGCCGCGGTCTCGAACCGCGTCGTGAGACAAAGCTGGTACGCCCTGCCCTCCCGGATCTCCTCACGGCAGCGCGCGATGAGATCGGCATAGGCATCTGCGGCGTGCCGCCCGATGATCTCGACGGGGGCAGGTGCCGACGGCAGCGGAACCTGCGCCAGCGCCACCCAGTCTTCGACCGTCGCCGCGTACGCGTCGAGCACGTCGGCCGGCGCGACGACGAAGACGCGGCGCGCAGCGTGGTCGAAGGCGATGAAGCGGTCGACGCGCAGCCAGCGGTCGGGCACCGGATCAGCGGATGCCGGTGCCCCGGCGCGCTGCGCCGCGTCGTCGTAGCCCGCCCAGCCGACCCACCCACCGGTGAACGGGCCGAAGCCCTCCGGCTCCCCGGAGCCGTCGCAGACGACGTCGATCGGCGCGTCTGCGGGGGCGCCGCTGCCGATCCAGCTCCACCCGTCTGCGGCATCAGGTCCCGCGTCGAGCCAGAACGCGTGCTCGGCTCCAGCGAACCCGGCGGCGAAGACTGACGCCGGGTCGACCCATCCCGATCGCTCGTGCGCGGTGAGTCGGGGCATCCGCCCATTATCGGGCCATCCATCGGAATCGTCCGGTCATCCCCCAGGTCCGCTCGAGCCCGCTCGATAGCCTGGGAGCGTGAACGAGTTCCTCACCTGGCTGCTCGACACCGTGCAGGATGTCGATCCCGTGGTGCGGACGATCGTCGCAGGCGTCGCGATCATGCTAGAGACGAGCGTGCTCATCGGGCTCATCGTGCCCGGCGACACCATCGTCATCGTCGCCGGCACCGCCGTCGGCAGTGTCGGCGAGGGTGCGATCCTCGTGGCAGCCGTGCTGGTCGGCGCACTCATCGGCGAAAGCATCGGCTTCGCACTCGGGCGGTGGCTCGGCCCGCGCATCCGGTTCTCGAGGTTCGGCAGGCTCATCGGCGAGAAGAACTGGATCCGCGCGGAACTGTATCTGCGGCGCCGGGGCGGTGTAGCGATCTTCCTCTCGCGGTTCCTCCCCGTCCTGCATTCCCTCGTCCCGCTCACCGTGGGGATGAGCGGCTACGCCTACCGCCGATTCCTCGCGTGGACGTTGCCGGCGTGCACGATCTGGTCGATCGCCTATGTCTCGGTCTCGGCCGCCGCGGCCAGCGGGTACCGCGAGCTCGCCGACAGCCTCCACTTCGCTGCGTACCTCTTCGTCGCCGTCATCGCCGCGTTCCTGGTGCTCGCCTACGTCGTGAAGCGCGTCATCGCGGCGCGCGAAGCTCGGCACCTGCGCACCGACGTTGTCAACCTCCCCGAGGCACCGGGCGGCGACGTGAAAGACTGAAGCGATGGCTTCTCCGACTACACCCGAGACGAAGATCCTGTGGTTCGCCCGGCTCGAATACCGCTTCCACGCGTGGCGTGAAGGTCGAGCGCGCGCTCGCGGCCGCCGCCCGACGGTCGCCGCGTTCCCCGGTTACGGGAGCACCGAATGGGTTAGGGTGCTCGGTCGGGTGCTGATCCCACCGAAGGTCAAGCGCCGAGAGCGCGGCGAGTACGCCGGCGTCCGCGGGTGGCGCAGCTTCGCAGCGGTCCCCATCGCGCATGCGACGGTCCGCGTCACCATCGACGGCGTCGACCACGAGGTCCCTGCCGATCGCGGCGGTGTCGTCGACATCGTGCTTCCCGCGACCCTCCCGCCCGGGTGGCAAACGGTGACGATGCGCGTCGAAGGCTCTGAGCCCGTCGAAGCCCGCGTGTTCATCGTCGCCGCCGACGTGCGGTTCGGCGTCGTCTCCGACATCGACGACACCGTCATGGTGACTGCGCTCCCCCGCCCGTTGCTGGCCGCGTGGAACTCGTTCGTGCTGAACGAGCACGCGCGACAGCCGGTGCCCGGGATGGCGGTCCTGCTCGAGCGACTGATGCGCGACAACCCCGGCGCGCCGATCCTCTACCTCTCGACGGGCGCGTGGAACGTTGCGCCGACACTCGTCCGCTTCCAGCGCCGCCACCTCTTCCCCTCGGGTGCCCTGCTGCTCACCGACTGGGGTCCCACGCACGACCGCTGGTTCCGCAGCGGCAAGGCGCACAAGCAGAAGAACCTCCGCCGCCTGGCGCGCGAGTTCCCCGACATCGACTGGCTCCTCGTCGGCGACGACGGGCAGCACGACGACGAGATCTACACCGAGTTCACGATCGAGCACCCCGATCAGGTCGCGGCGGTCGCGATCCGTCGCCTGTCCCCCGCGGAGGCCGTCCTCGCCGGTGGCCGGACCGCGGTCGACGACCACACCGCCGCCGGTGTGCCCTGGGTGACCGGCGACGACGGGTCGGAACTCCTCGAGCGACTCACCGACGTCCGCGTCATCAGCGACGTCGCAGACCCCGCCTAGGCTGACGGCCATGTGCGGAAGATTTGTCGTCGCGAACGTGGCATCCGAGCTGGTCGGCGTCCTCCGCGTCGACATCGAGAGCGACGATCTGCCCCAGCCGTCCTACAACGTCGCGCCGACCGCTCAGGTCGGGATCGTGCTCGACTCGGCGAAGACCGACCCGCCGACGCGGCGTCTCGAGTCCGCCAGATGGGGGCTCGTTCCTGGCTGGGCGAAAGATCCCAAGATCGGCGTCAAGGCGTTCAACGCTCGTTCCGAGGAGCTCGAGGACAAGCCGATGTTCCGGCAGGCGTTGATCAAGCGCCGCGCGATCGTGCCCGCCACCGGGTACTACGAGTGGGCGACGACCGACGACGGCAAGGTGCCGTATTTCATCTCCCCCGCCGACGGATCGCCGATGCTCTTCGCCGGCCTCTACGAGTGGTGGAAAGACCCGCAGAAGGCCGAGGACGACCCGACGAAGTGGCTGCTGTCGTTCACGATCCTCACGCGCGACGCGGTCGATCCCCTCGGTTCCATCCATGATCGGATGCCGCTGTTCGTCGACGCCGATTTCGCCGACGCGTGGCTCGACACCGAGGTCGACAACGTCGGCGATCTGCTGGACGCCGCGGTCGACGCGGCACCCGCCGTGGTCGAAAGGCTGACCGACCACGAGGTGGGTCGCGAAGTGGGGAACGTCCGCAACGACGCTCCCGACCTCATCCGCCCGGTCTGACGCCCAGCCGAACGGCCTATCCTCGGGTGGTGACGTCCGCGACCCGTACCCGCCTCACGCGCGCCGAATGGTCGGCGCGAGCGGCAGCGCACGAGGAACGCGCTGACGCGCTCACGGCCGGCCGGCGCGCACGGGTGCAGCGCGGGCAGACGCATCCCGTGGACGACTTCCTTTACACCTATTACTCGTACAAGCCGGGGCTGTTGCGGAAGTGGCATCCGGGCCGTGACGTGACGCTGGCGGACGCCGTGTCCGCCCCGCACGCGGCGTGGCGCTGGTACCGCGTCGACGGCCACGACGTGATTGCCGACGCCGAGGGGTTCCTGGCCGAGAAGGCGCCGCTCGTCCGCGCGATCCGCGGCATCCTGTCGAGCACGCTCGCTCGCACCGGATCGTATGGCTGTTTCGGCATGCACGAGTGGGCGATGGTCTACCGCGACCGTGAGACGCGGCATCCGGTGCCGCTGCGACTCGGCAACGATGGCACGGACGCCGTCGTCGAGTCGCACGACCTTCGCTGCACGCACATCGACGCCTTCCGCTTCTTCACGCCCGATGCCACGCCACGGAACCGCTTCGCGCCGGCGCGGGACACGCAGGCCGAGCACGAACAGCCCGGGTGCCTGCACGCCGGCATGGACCTCTACAAGTGGGCGGTGAAGCTTGGCCCGCTCGTCCCGGGCGAGGTGCTGCTCGACGCGTTCGAGCTCGCGCGCGACATCCGGGAGCTCGACATGCGCGCGTCGCCGTACGACCTCCGTGACTGGGGCTACGAGCCGGTCGCGGTCGAGACGCCGACGGGCAAGGCCGCGTACGTCGCCGCGCAACGGCAGTTCACCGAGCGCGCCCAGCCGATCCGTCGAGTGCTGCTCGAGCAGATCGGCTGAGCGGCCGTCACTCGAACTCGATCGTCGCGTCGGGGTTGTTCAGGACGATCACCGGCGTGATCGTCGGGTGTCCCGCAGCGATGATCCGGTCGCGATCGAATCGCACGAGCGGGTCACCCGCCTTCACGGCGGTGCCTGTAGCAACGAGCGTCTCGAATCCATCGCCCTACATCGCAACCGTGTCGATGCCGACGTGGATGAGGAGCTCGCTCCCGTCGCAGCCGGGCCGACAGGAACGTGATCCGGTAGGTGCTCGCGGGGATGCTGCCGAACGACCAGATGTTGTTGAGCTTCGTGGTCGCCCAGGAGACGCGGCCGGTCGACTGGTCGCGGAGTGGCTAGGAGGTCGGCCAGCCGTAGGAGTGGTCGACGGTGAGGTCGAGGACGTCTCCGGGACGGAGCAAGCCGTTCGGAATGCGCTCGATCGGGATGTTGAACTTCTGGCTGATCCCCCAGGCGGTGTCGCCCTCGACGACGACGTAGTCGATCGGCGCGTCGTCGAGCCCGGTCGGAACGGGGCCGGTCGGGCGCGGCGTCACCGCGTCCTCGGTGTCGGCGGGCCCGGCGTCCTGCGCCGGGGTCGACGGTGAGGGCTCGGCGGATGCGGCCGGGGTCGCGTTGGTGTCAGCCGTGGGCACCATCACGAGCGGAGAAAGGGCCATGCCCATGAGGCCGACGACGACAGCAGCGCACACGCCGACGGTGATTCTCTGCGGGGTGTTCACGGTCGTGAGGTTAGCGTCCCTTTGAGTGGTACACCTGATCAACTCACCGATGATCGGAGGTTCACCCAGGCCGGAGCCGGGTCAACCCTCTCGCGCCCGCCGCTCCGCGAGCGCAGGATGAGGGGGACGAAAGGATGACTCATGACCGACGCACCCACATCGCCCGAGAACCTGGAGCGCTTCGCGGCCGGCGAGGGCGAGCACCTGCCACCGGCACCCGAAGGGGACCCGGCCGGTCCTGACGACGCGGAGGAAGTGTTCACTCCTCCGCCGGGCAACACGCCGTACGCCGCCCGAACCACAGTGGATGACAATCGGACGCCCGAAGACGAGACCGCCATCGATCCGACTTGAACCGAAGAGTAGTCGAAACCACGAAAACCCCCGGGGAACCGGGGGTTTTGGTGGACCTGAGGGGACTCGAACCCCTGACCCCCTGCATGCCATGCAGGTGCGCTACCAGCTGCGCCACAGGCCCTTGGTTACCGCTCGCGGCAACTCGTCTAGCTTACTACACGCTCACCCGTGCTCTGAACACGGGGCGAGCACGCCTCAGCCCTGCGGAGCGGGCTCCGGTGTCTGCACGGGAATGACGGGACAGTCCTTCCAGAGCCGCTCGAGCCCGTAGAACACGCGCTCCTCCTCGTGGAAGACGTGGACGACGAGGTCGCCGAAGTCGAGCAGGATCCAACGAGATTCCTGGCGACCCTCGCGGCGCAGCCGCTTCTGGCCGGCCTCGAGCATCGCCTCCTCGACCGCATCGGCGATCGCGGCGACGCCGCGTTCGCTCGAGCCGGTCACGAGGAGGAACGCATCGACCAGCGGCAGCGGCTCCGAGACGTCGAACGCGACGAAGTCCTCGCCGCCCTTCGCATCAGCGGCGGCCGCGGCGATCTGGACGAGCTCGTGCGTGCGGGTGGTGGCTACCATCAGAAGACTCCATTCACGACGGCCAGGATGAGGACCGTCGCGAGCGCGAGGGCGAGGGCGCCGGCCATGACAGCCAGCGTCATCGTCAGCCGGCCGCCCTTGTCGGGCGCCGGCGGGCGGATGATGTCCTCCGCGCTCTTGATCGTGCTGATCGCCGAGCTGGCGGCGATCGGGGTGGGGGACGATGCAGGCGGCAACTCGCCGTCGATGAGCGTGGCATCGACGTCCTTGCCATCCTGGGAACCGGGCGTGCTGCCGGTCGAACCGTAGGAGTCGGGCAGCGAGTAGCTGCCCGTGATCAGCAGCTCGCCGGTGCCCATGATCGGGACCGACAGCGAGCCGGTCTCGGGGGTCTGCGACAGGATCAGCGCGTTCGGCGCGGACGTCGAACCGCCACCGCCGCGCACCAGGAGATGGTCGAACGACGGGGGAAGATCGGCCTCGATGCCATCACCGGCGAGGAGGTTCGCTCCGAGCGCGGGAGCGACGACCGGCGCCTTCTCGACCGCGGCCGGCTCCTCCTCAGAAGCCTCGGCATCTGCGTCCGACTCGGCCTCAACGGGTTCCGACGCTTCGTCGGGCTCCTCGGCCTCGTCAGCCTCGGGCTCCCCCGCCTCAGGTTCCTCGTCCGCAAGCCCTTCGTCGTGCGTCTCGATCCCATCGGATTCGGCTGCGTCGACCGGGTCGACATCGGGCTCGACGTCGACGACATTCGAGTCATCGTCGGGCGCGACGACTGCCGGCTCGTCGACCTCGGGTTCCGTCACCTCGGGCTCGGCAGCCTCCTCGACCACCTCGGGCTCGGCGGGCGCATCATCGGCAGCGGCATCCGCGTCGGGCTGGTCGGCGACGACATCGATGGACTCCGTGCGCAGCTTCGCCTGCTGGCGCGCCTGACGGCGGGTGACCGGAGCAGCCTCGAGATCGACATCGGCGGAGGGCGCCTCGGGGAGCTCGACGGGCTCGGCCGCACGCGGCGGCGTCTGGACCGGGGCGACCGGGGGTACCTCATCGATCAGCGAGGCCGCCTGCTGCGCCTCCTCGGCCTCCTCGGGCGTGATGACGGGGTTCGATGCCGTGTTCCGCAGCTCACGCAGCTGCCGCCGGGTCAGCGGAGGGCCCGGCTGGTCTGGTGTGCTCATGCCTTGCTCCGATACAGGTGGTGCTTCGCAATGTATTGGACGACGCCGTCAGGGACGAGGTACCACACCGGGTTTCCCCGACTCACCCGTTCACGACAGTCCGTCGACGAGATCGACAGCGCGGGAACCTGCAGCTCACTGACGTCCTCGCTCGGCAGCCCGTCGACGCTCAGCGTGTGCCCCGGACGCGAGACCGCGACGAAATGCGCGAGATCCCACAACTCGACGACGTCACGCCACCCGAGGATCTGCGCGATGGCGTCGGCTCCCGTGATGAAGAACAGATCGGCGTCGGGCCGCTCCGCCTTCAGATCGCGGAGCGTGTCGATCGTGTACGTCGCCCCACGTCGGTCGATGTCGACGCGGCTGACCGTGAACATCGGATTGGATGCCGTCGCGATGACGGTCATCAGGTACCTGTGCTCCGCCGACGAGACGCCTGACTTGTGCCGTGGCTCCCCCGTCGGGACGAAGACGACCTCATCGAGATCGAACGACTGCGCCACCTCGCTGGCCGCGACCAGGTGACCGTGGTGGATCGGGTCGAACGTGCCGCCCATCACCCCGATGCGTGGGGCCCGCGTGGATGCCATCACGGATGGCCTCAGTGGTGGCCGTGGCCCGCCTGCGGTGCCGGGTGCTTCTTGGCGTACGCCTCAGCCTTGTGCGCGTGGCGGTTCGCGACGTTCCGGTACGAGAGGGTCACGAAGCCGAGCGCGAGGAAGATCACGAACGCGACGACGCCGTATCCGAAGGTCTCGGCCATCACGTTGCCCTGGTGCTCGGTTTCGGCTGCGGCGAAGGCAATGGTCGTCGCGAAAGTCATTCGGGCTCCGTTCGAGGATCGGGTGCAGGAACAGTTTAGGCGGTCAGCGGCGGATCTGCCCGCCACCGCGGGCGAGCCACTTGGTGGTCGTCAGCTCCGGCAGCCCCATCGGGCCGCGCGCGTGCAGCTTCTGGGTCGAGATGCCCACCTCAGCGCCGAATCCGAACTCGCCGCCGTCGGTGAACCGCGTCGACGCGTTCACCATGACGACGGCCGAGTCGACCTCCGCCAGGAACCGCTCCGCGTGGGTGTCGTTGTCGGTGATGATCGACTCGGTGTGCTGGGTCGAATATGTGCGGATGTGCTCGAGCGCGGCATCGAGATCGTCCACGATGCGCACCGACACGTCCAGGCTCATATGTTCGGTCGCCCAGTCCGCCTCGGTCGCGGGCACCACGTCGGAGGCAAGCGACTGCGCCGCCTCGTCGCCGTGAACGGTGACCCCCTGCGCCTGCAGCGCGGCCACCACGGGCGGCACCAGGCGATCGGCAGCATCGCGCATGACGAGCAGCGTCTCGACCGCGTTGCACACGCTCGGGCGCTGCACCTTCGCGTTCACGACGATGTCGGTGGCCCAATCGAGTCGCGCCGTCGAGTCCAGCACGATGTGGACGACGCCGGCACCGGTCTCGATGACGGGCACGGACGACTCGGTGACGACCGTCTCGATGAGCTGGGCGCTCCCCCGCGGCACGAGGACGTCGACGAGCCCCCGTGCGCGCATGAGTGCACGTGCGCCCTCACGACCGAAGTCGTCGACGGACTGAATCGCCTCGGGATCGACGCCCGACGCCGCGAGCGCTCCGCGCATCACGCGAATGAGCTCGGCGTTGGAGGATGCCGCGGCCGAGCCGCCGCGGAGGACGACCGCGTTGCCGGACCGCAGCGCGAGCGCCGCGATGTCGACGGTCACGTTGGGTCGGGCCTCGTAGATCGCGCCCACCACACCGAACGGCACCGACACCTTCTGCAGGTTGAGGCCGTTCTCGAGCGTGCGGTCGTCGATGACCCGACCGACCGGGTCGGGCAGCAGCGCCACGTCACGCACAGCGGCCGCCAGTGCACGGACGCGCGCGTCGTCGAGGCGGAGACGGTCCAGGAGCCCCGTCGAGAGCCCGTCGGCGGCACCGCGTGCGAGGTCGTCGGCGTTCGCAGCGACGATCTCGCTGACGTTCGCCTCGATGGCGTCGGCGATCGAGCGCAGCAGGTCGGCCTTGGCGGCATCCGACAGCAATCCGACGGATCGCGATGCGGTGCGGGCGAGCTGCATCCGCTCCTGCGCGCTGACGAGGGTGGTGGTCATCCCGCCAGTCTAGAGCGGGGCGGATGCCGCGGGTCCGGGGTCAGCGAGCGTCGACGCGAACGGGCGCTGTGCCGACCGGCGCCGCCGGCTCGGGGTTGGGCGCGAACCACGTCCCGACGTCCTCGCCGCGCAGCGCCTCGAAGACGAGGTCGGCACTCGTGACGAGCACCGCGACGCCCGCGGCCGAGGCGAGCTTCGCCGCCGAGACCTTCGTCGCCGCACCGCCGGTGCCGACGCTGTTCACCACGACGGAGCCGAACTCGTAGCCGGCGAGGTCGTCACCGTACTCGACCGAGTGGATCGGGCGGGCACCAGGCTCCGCCGGCGGCCGGGTGTACAGGCTCTCGATGTCACTGAGGAGGACGAGAGCGTCGGCACCGATGAGCTGTGCGACGAGCGCGGCAAGCCGGTCGTTGTCACCGAAGCGGATCTCGTGCGTCGCGACCGTGTCGTTCTCGTTGACGATCGGCAGGATGCGCAGGCCCAGCAGCCGTTCCATCGCGCGCCGCGCGTTCGAACGGTGCGTCGCGTTCTCGAGGTCACCGGCGGTGAGGAGCACCTGCCCGGCGACGATCTCGAACGGCCGGAGCGCCGCCTGGTAGCGGTAGATCAGGACGTTCTGCCCGACGGCCGCCGCCGCCTGCTGCGTCGCGAGGTCGCTGGGACGCGAGTCGAGGAGCAGGAACGGCATGCCGGTCGCGATCGCACCGGACGAGACCAGGACGACCTCGGTGCCGCGGGCATGCGCCTCGGCGAGGGCTTCGACGATCGGCTGGATCTTCTCTGCGTTCTCGCCGCTGATCGACGAGGAGCCGACCTTGACGACGACACGACGTGCGCCGGCGATGCCGGCCCGTTCCTGCAGGCTCACGACTCGTCCTCGTCCTCCCAGCCGTCACCGCGGGCGGCGAGGCGCTCGGACTCGAGCTCTGCGCGCGCTTCGGCCTTGGCATCCATCCGCTCGTGATAGCGGTCACGGCGCTGCGACGTCGTGCGACGCGGGTTCAGGTCGAGACGCGGGTCGGTGCCTCGCGGCGCCGTCATGAGTTCGGCGGCAGAGCTGAGCGACGGGTGCCAGTCGAAGATGATGCCGTCGCCGGGGCCGATGACGACGGTCGAACCCGCCTGCGCACCGACGCGGAACAGCTCGTCCTCCACGCCCAGCTTCTCGAGCCGGTCGGCGAGGAAGCCAACGGCCTCTTCGTTCTGGAAGTCGGTCTGCTGCACCCAGCGGAGCGGCTTCGTGCCGAGAATCCGGTAGTAGGTGCCGTACGTGCCGCCTTCGACGCGGATCTCGAAGTCTTTCTCGGCGCCCTGCGGGCGGATGACGATCCGCTCGGGCGCGGGCGCGGTGGCGGCTTCGATGCGGTGCTGCTCGACGAGCTCGCCGAGCGCGAACGTCAGCTGACGCAGACCATCGTGGCTCACCGTCGAGATCTCGAAGACGCGGTAGCCGCGCGCCTCGAGCTCGGGACGGACGAGATCGGCGAGGTCTTTCGCCTCGGGCACGTCGAGCTTGTTGAGCGCGATGAGCTGGGGGCGCTCCAGGAGCGGCACCTGACCCTCGGGGACGGGGTACGCGGCGAGCTCGGCGAGGATCACGTCGAGGTCGCTGATCGGGTCGCGACCCGGCTCGAGCGTCGCACAGTCCAGCACGTGCACGAGCGCCGTGCAACGCTCGACGTGGCGGAGGAACTCGAGCCCGAGCCCCTTGCCGTCGCTCGCACCCTCGATGAGGCCGGGAACATCGGCGACGGTGAAGCGCGCGTCTCCTGCCTGCACGACACCCAGGTTCGGGTGCAGCGTCGTGAACGGGTAGTCGGCGATCTTCGGGCGTGCAGCGGAGATGGCGGCGATGAGGCTCGACTTGCCGGCAGACGGGAACCCGACGAGCGCCACATCGGCGACGGTCTTCAGCTCGAGCTGGACATCGCCCTGCCACCCGGGCGTACCGAGCAGTGCGAAGCCGGGCGCCTTGCGCTTCGGGTTCGCGAGCGCCGCGTTTCCGAGACCACCCTGGCCGCCGGGGGCGACGACGAAGCGGATGCCGGGCGTCACCATGTCGACGAGGATTTCGCCCGTCTCGTCCTTGACGACGGTGCCGACGGGGACCGGGAGCTCGAGGTGCTCGCCGGCGGCACCGGAGCGGTTGTCGCCCATGCCGAACCCGCCGTTGCCCGCGGAGCGGTGCGGCGAGTGGTGGTACGACAGGAGGGTCGTCACCTGGGGGTCGGCGACCAGGACGACGTCGCCGCCGTGCCCGCCGTTGCCACCGTCTGGACCGGCGAGCGGCTTGAACTTCTCGCGCCGGACGGAGACGCACCCGTTGCCGCCCTTGCCCGCACTCAAGTGCAGTGTCACGCGGTCGACGAAGGTCACCATTCGGGGTCTCCTGGCAGTGCGATGTTGGGTGGGAACACGTGAGGGGCGAGCCGTAGCCCGCCCCTCACGTTGGAACTCTGTGTCTTACTCGGCGACCGAGACGATGTTGACGACCTTGCGGCCGCCCTTCGTGCCGAACTCGACTGCGCCGGCCTCGAGGGCGAACAGCGTGTCGTCGCCACCGCGGCCGACGTTCGCGCCGGGGTGGAAGTGCGTGCCGCGCTGGCGGACGATGATCTCGCCGGCGAGGACCTTCTGACCACCGAAGCGCTTCACGCCGAGGCGCTGTGCGTTGGAGTCACGACCGTTACGGGTGGAGCTTGCGCCCTTTTTGTGTGCCATCTCTCGTGCCTCCTGGCTTACTTGATGCCGGTGATCTTGACGCGCGTGAGGTCCTGACGGTGGCCCTGGCGCTTCTTGTAACCGGTCTTGTTCTTGAACTTCTGGATGATGATCTTCGGGCCGCGCTCCTCGCCGAGGACCTCGGCGGTGACCTTGACCTTCGCGAGCTTGTCGGCGTCGGTCGTCACGGCGTCACCGTCGACGAACAGGACGGCGGGCAGCTCGATCTTGTCGCCGACCTTCGCCGCCTGACGGTCGAGAACGACGACCGTGCCGACCTCGACCTTTTCCTGACGGCCACCGGCGCGCACAACTGCGTAAACCACTTCACACCTTGTTTCTTCTGTGGAGCGCTGGGCTCCGGGCTCTGATGAGACTGGGAAGTCCTGGTGCGGAAGCGAGGCTCTGCGTCGCCATAGGCCTGCGACACGTGACGCACCAAGGGTCCAGAATACCCGATCCTCCGGGCGGAGGCAAAAGCGCTGACCCGCGAGTCGCGGCGACCCGCTCCCCCGCACGGCGAGCCTATGATCGCGGGATGGCCATCCTCGTCGACACCGCGATGTGGCCCGCGCACGGGCGCCTCTGGGCGCATCTCGTCTCGGACCACGACCTCGACGAACTCCATGTCTTCGCCGCCGCGCACGGCATCCCACAACGCGCGTTCGACCGCGATCACTACGACGTCCCCGACGAGGCGGTCGAACGCCTCGTCGCGGGCGGTGCGGAACGCGTCACGGGGCACGAACTCGTGCGCCGGTTGATCGCGTCGGGCTTGCGCGTCACCGCCCGCGAGCGTCGCGGACGGTGACCTCGGCGGTCACTCCCCGTCAGAGGTGGCGACCGGGGTGCCGGTGAGCGCAGCGGTCGTCACACGACGGCGTCCGCGGCCCTGACCCGGCGCCTTCGGCTCGGGGAGCGCGTCGAGCACGGAGTCGAGCATGCGATCCGCGTCGCTCTTCGGCGCGGCATCCGCTCGCTTCTTGCGGGGACGCTTGGGACGCTCCGCACGCTCGGGCGCTGCGACGACACCGCTCGGCTGCTCGGCAGGCGCCTCTTCGAGCGGGTGAATCGTGGATGCCGCGATCTGGGCGAGCGCCGACTTCACACCCTCGGTGATGACGTGGGTGCCGGTCGTCGGCGCAGCGCTCTGGCCGCTGCCACCGCCGTTGCCGCCGCCACCGTTGTTGTTGCCGCCGCGCGAGCGACGGTTGTTGTTCGACCCACCGCCGCCGTTGCCGCCCGCACGGTGCTTCACAACGGGGTCGTGGTGCACGATGACGCCACGGCCGGCGCAGACGTCGCACGCCTCGCTGAAGGTCTCGAGCAGCCCGAGACCGAGCTTCTTGCGGGTCATCTGCACGAGGCCGAGCGACGTGACCTCGGCGACCTGGTGCTTCGTCCGGTCACGGCTGAGGCACTCGACGAGGCGTCGCAGCACGAGGTCGCGGTTGGACTCGAGGACCATGTCGATGAAGTCGACGACGATGATGCCGCCGATGTCGCGCAGGCGCAGCTGACGGACGATCTCCTCGGCCGCCTCGAGGTTGTTCTTGGTGACGGTCTCTTCGAGGTTGCCGCCGGTGCCGACGAACTTGCCGGTGTTGACGTCGACGACCGTCATCGCCTCGGTGCGGTCGATCACGAGCGAACCACCGGACGGCAGCCAGACCTTGCGGTCGAGCGCCTTCTCGATCTGCTCGGTGACCCGGAACTCGTCGAACGGGTCGTGGTCACCCTCGTACTTCTCGATGCGCTCGAGCAGATCGGGGGCGACCCCGGTCAGGTACGACGTGATCGTCTGGTGCGCTTCCTCGCCCTGGATGAGCATCTTGCGGAAGTCCTCGTTGAAGACGTCGCGGACGATCTTGACCAGGAGGTCGGGCTCGGAGTGCAGGAGCGCGGGCGCCTGGCCGGACTGCGACTGCGCGCTGATGTGCTCCCACTGCGAGGTGAGGCGCTGGACGTCGCGCGTCAGCTGCTCCTCGGTCGCGCCCTCGGCCGCGGTGCGGACGATGACACCCGACGACTCGGGCAGCACCTCCTTGAGGATCTTCTTCAGGCGCGCGCGCTCGGTGTCGGGGAGCTTGCGGGAGATGCCGTTCATGGCACCGCCGGGGACGTACACGAGGTACCGGCCCGGGAGCGAGATCTGGCTCGTCAGGCGGGCACCCTTGTGTCCGACCGGGTCCTTCGTGACCTGCACGAGCACGCGGTCGCCGCTCTTGAGGGCAAGCTCGATGCGACGCGGCTGGTTGCCGGTCTCGACGGCGTCCCAATCGACTTCGCCGGAGTACAGCACGGCGTTGCGGCCGCGGCCGATGTCGACGAAGGCGGCCTCCATCGAGGGCAGCACGTTCTGGACGCGACCGAGGTACACGTTGCCGATCAGCGACGCGTCCTGGTTGCGCGCGACGTAGTGCTCGACGAGGACGTTGTCTTCGAGCACGGCGATCTGGATGCGACCGTTCTTCGAGCGGACGATCATGTCACGGTCGACGGCCTCGCGGCGCGCGAGGAACTCGGCCTCGGTCACCACCGCACGGCGGCGACCGGCCTCGCGACCGTCGCGGCGACGCTGCTTCTTCGCCTCGAGACGGGTCGAACCCTTGATGCGCTGCGGCTCGGTGATGACCTCGACCGCGCGGCGGCGCGGCGCCGGCTCGTCGCCGGACTCCGCTGCCCCACCGCCACCGCGGCGGCGGTTGCGCCGGCGCGAGCTCGACGAACCCTCGGCGGGCTGATCGTCACGGTCATCGCGGTCGTCACCCGGACGAGCGGGCAGCGCGACGATCTCGGGCGCGTAGAAGTGCAGGGCGGTCGACACGGCCGACACGAACGCCTCGGGCAGCAGGCCCAAGCTCGCGGCGGTGAGCGGAGCGGGCTCGGCTTGGGTTGTGGGCTCGGCTTCGGTTGCGGGCTCGGCCGTTTCGGCGACCTCGACCGGAGCGTCTGCTGCCGGGGTGTCTGCTGCGGGGGCGTCGTCGGATGCGGGAGCGGATGCCTCGTCGGCGGGCGCCGCCCCGGCGGGAGCCTCGTCGGCTGCTTCGGCATCGGCGGGTGCGTCGGTGGGAGTGCCCTCGGCCTCGGCGGCATCCGTCACCGACGCGTCGGACGCGGGAGCTTCTTCGGTCGGGACGTCGGCCGTCGTGGACACCTCGGTGTCGGTCAGCGGCGCATCCGGCTCATCGAGAGGGGCTGCTTCGTTGTGCTCATCGGCCATCACTGGCTTACTCCTAGCGGACGGCTCCGCGGGCCGTCCGGACGTTCTCTGGCGGCGCCGTCCCGTATGCAGGACGGGCCGCGAACTCACTCGGTCTGCAGTCGATCACCGCTCTCTGCGCGGGTGATGCTGCTTGGGCGGTCATCGCCCGAAGTCTTCTGGGTGACATCCGGGCGGCGCGGCCGCGGGGACGTCGACCACCAGTATCTCACTAACCGCGCGGAAACCGTGACCGCGGTCGTTTTGCACGGCTCCGAGCCCAGCCCGGGCATACGAAGCCGGTGCGATAATCGGCCGCATGACCGCCCGGACGACCACGCCCCGCCCCACTGCGTTCGCCGTCTGGTTGATCATCGCCGGTGTCATCGGATGGATCGCCGCCTTCGCGCTGACGATGGAGCGGATGAAGCTCCTCGCCGATCCGAACGCGACGGCCGCGTGCGACATCAGCCTGCTCGTGCAGTGCGGGGCCAACCTGCAGTCGTGGCAAGGCTCGGTGTTCGGCTTCCCGAACCCGATCCTCGGGCTCACCGGCTGGATGGCGCCCGTCGTCGTCGGTGTCGCGCTCCTCGCCGGTGCGCGGTTCGCCCGCTGGTTCTGGCTGCTGTTCGGCCTCGGGATCACCGGCGCCTTCGCATTCGTGATCTGGCTGATCTCGCAGAGTGTGTTCGTCCTCGGCACGCTCTGCCCGTGGTGCATGGTCACGTGGGCTGTGACATTCCCCACGTTCTTCGCCGTCGCCGTGCACTTGCTCCGGATCGGCGCGATCCCTGTCCCGGAGCGGGTGCAAGCCGCGGCGGATCGACTGATGGCATGGGTGCCGCTGATGGCGATCGGCGGGCTCGCCGTCGTCGGACTCATCGCGCAGCTCCACCTGAACTGGATCGCCGAGTTCTGATCCCCTGAGAACGACGAAGCGCCCGGTCCCAGGGGACGCGGGCGCTTCGAAGGTGCGGGTCAGTCGAACCAGATGCCGAGCTCGCGGGCGGCGGACTCGGGGCTGTCGCTGCCGTGGACGAGGTTCTGCTGCACGGCGAGGCCCCAGTCACGGCCGAAGTCGCCGCGAATGGTGCCGGGAGCTGCCGTCGTCGGGTCGGTCGTGCCGGCCAGCGAGCGGAAGCCCTCGATGACGCGGTTGCCAGCGAGACGGATCGCGACCGACGGGCCCGACATCATGAAGTCGAGCAGCGGCTCGTAGAAGGGCTTGCCCTCGTGCTCGGCGTAGTGCTGCTCCAGCAGCGCACGCTCGGGCTCGACGAGGCGGATGTCGACGAGCGCGTAGCCCTTCGCCTCGATGCGGGCGAGGATCGCGCCGGTCAGGCCGCGGGCGACGCCGTCGGGCTTGACGAGGACAAGGGTCTGTTCGGTGGCCATGTCAGTCTCCGTTCGTTTCCGCCTGCGCGGCGAGCGTTGCGTTGCGCTCGTCGAGCGCACCGCCCTTGATGGTGGCATACACATACATCGCGCCGAAAACCACGGCCGCGATTAGCAGCGCGGGCACGAGGAACGCGGCCAGTGCGATGACCCCCTGCAGCACGGCGCCGGCGATGACGGCCCAGCGGTGCCGGACGAGCCCGGCGAGGGCGACCGTCACGACGGCGAGCACGCTACCGGCCACGATCGCCCACCAATCGGCGATGCCGCCCGGCAGCACGCGCAGGCCGAAGACGACCAGTCCGCCGAGGAAGACCACCAGCGATTCGGAGATGAGGACGACCGACAGCAGGGACTCCTGCGCACCGCGGTGCCGACGCACGCGCGGACTCACGAGGCGTACCCCGCTTTCCAGTCCTCTGCAGCCGACAGCGCGACGGCCTCCCCCGCGAGGACGACACTCCCCGCGATGACGACGGCACGACGATCGGACGCCGCAGCCCAGGCGCGCGCCGCTTCGGCGGCGTCCGTGAGGTCGTGATGGACCGTCACCGACGCGCCGAGTTCCTCGGCGAAATCGGCGACGGTATCGGGCTCGGCGGCCCGATCGGACTCCGGCGCGGTCGCGAACACGTGCGCGGCGGACGGCGCGAGGGCACCGACGATGCCGGCCACGTCCTTGTCACCGAAGGCGCCGAGGACCATGCCCCACTCGTCGAAGTCGAACGAGTCACCGAGCGCGGTGACGAGGGCCTTCGCGCCGTGCGGGTTGTGTGCGCTGTCGACGAGCACCGTCGGCGCGATGCCGACGAGCTGCAGGCGACCCGGCGACGTCGCGTTCGCGAGACCGTCGGCGAGGACGTCCTCCGCGAGCGCCTGGGTCGCGCCGCCGATGAGCGATTCGACCGCGGCGATCGCGAGCGCCGCATTGTGCCCCTGGTGCGCGCCATAGAGCGGCAGGTACAGCTCCGGGTACGTACCGGCGAGGCCGCGCACGGTGATGAGCTGGCCGCCGACCGCGAGCTTCTGCTCGAGGAGGCCGAACTGCTCGCCGTCGAAGGCGATCGTCGCCTCGGCGCGGCGCGCACCCTCGGTGAGGACGGCGACGGCCGCGGCATCCTGCGACGCGGAAACGACGGCTGCGCCCTGCTTGATGATCCCGGCCTTGACCGCCGCGATGTCGGCGATCGTGTCGCCGAGGCGGTCGGCGTGGTCGATGTCGATCGGCGCGAACACGGCGACGTCACCGTCGGCGGTGTTCGTCGAGTCCCATGCGCCGCCCATACCGACCTCGATCACCGCGACGTCGACGGGCGCGTCGGCGAACGCGACGAACGCGAGCACGGTGAGAAGCTCGAAGAACGTCAACGGTGCCTCGTCCTGCAGCTCGAGCTCTGCGTCGACGAGTCCGACGATCGGAGCGATCTCGTCCCACGCGTCGGCGATCGCGCCGTCGGCGATGGGCTCACCGTCGATCATGACCCGCTCGGTGAAGCGCTCCAGGTGCGGGCTCGTGAAGAGCCCGGTCCGCAGGCCGTGTGCGCGGATGATCGACTCTGCGATCCGACTCGTCGACGTCTTGCCGTTGGTGCCCGTCACGTGCACCACGCGGTAGGTGCGCTGCGGGTCGTCGAGCAGTTCGAGCACCCGTCGGGTGCGCTCGACGCGCGGCTCCACCCAGCGCTCGCCCTGCCGCTCGAGGAGCGCCGCGTAGACGGCATCCGCCCGCTTCCGGTCGCTCACGAGGTCGCTCCGATCCGGCGCACACCGATGGTGAGCGCGCCCGCGTTGGCATAGGTTCCGGCGTCGACCGTCGTGGTGAACTCCGGCGTCGAGCGCAGCGCCTCGCCGAGGAGCACGTCCCCGCCGACCACCTGCACGAGTGCGGCTTCCGCGAGGGTCTCACCCGCGACGGCGGCGATCTCGAACGCGGATGCCACGGCCTCGCCGTCCGCCGTGTCGGCGAACGTCAGCTGCAGCGCGATGCGGTCGCTGACCTCGAAGCCGGCGGCCTTGCGGGCGTCTTGCACGGCGCGGATGACGTCGCGCGCGAGGCCCTCGGCCTCGAGCTCGGGCGTCGTCGTGGTGTCGAGCAGCACGAAGCCACCTGCCGGAAGGAGCGCGATCGCGGTGCCCTCGGCCACACCGCCCGCCTCGAGGGTCAGGTCGTACTCCCCCACCTCGAGCGCGATGCCGTCGACGACGACCACGCCGTCCTCCTCCGTCCAGAGACCGGCCTTCGCGCCCTTGATGACGTGCTGCACCTGCTTGCCGAGGCGCGGGCCGGCGGCACGCGCGTTGACCGCGAGCCGCTGGCTGATGCCGTACTGCTCGGCGAGCCCGTCGGTGAGGGCCACGAGTTCGACGGCCTTGACGTTGAGTTCGTCACGCACGATGTCTTCGAACTGCGCCAGCGACGCGGCATCCGGCACCGCGACCGTGAGCTGCGCGAGCGGCAGGCGTACGCGCTTGCCTTCCTTCTTGCGGAGCGCGTTGGCGACCGACGACACCTCGCGGACGGTGTCCATCGCGGTGCGGATGTCGGATGCCGGGGCGTAGAGGTCGGCATCCGGCCAGTCCGTCAGGTGCACGCTGCGGCCGCCGGTGAGCCCCTGCCACACGCGCTCCGACGCGAGCGGAATGAGCGGCGCTGCGACGCGAGTGAGCGTCTCGAGCACCGTGTAGAGGGTGTCGAACGCCTCGGTGGATGCCGGGTCGGCGGCATCCACGCCCACCCAGAACCGGTCGCGTGAGCGACGGATGTACCAATTCGTGAGCGCCTCAGCGAAGTCGCGGAGCTTCGCCGCGGCCATCGTCGAATCGAGCGCCTCGAGGTCGGCCGCGACCCCACGCACGAGGTCGCCGGTGAGCGCGAGGATGTGGCGGTCGAGCACGTTCGTCGAATCGGTACGCCAGGTGGCCTCGTAGCCGGTGCCCTCGGGGCCGCCCGCCGCGTTCGCGTACGTGGTGAAGAAGTACCACGCGTTCCACAGCGGCAACAGGAACTCGCGCACGCCGGCGCGGATCCCCTCCTCGGTGACGACGAGGTTGCCGCCGCGCAGCACGGAAGAGCTCATGAGGAACCACCGCATGGCGTCGGAGCCGTCGCGGTCGAAGACCTCGCTCACGTCGGGGTAGTTCCGCAGCGACTTCGACATCTTCTGCCCGTCGCTGCCGAGCACGATGCCGTGGCACGCGACGCCGGCGAACGCCGGACGATCGAACAGTGCGCCCGAGAGCACGTGCATGACGTAGAACCAGCCGCGGGTCTGCCCGATGTACTCGACGATGAAGTCGGCCGGCGCGTGCTCGTCGAACCAGTCGCGGTTCTCGAACGGGTAGTGCACCTGCGCGTACGGCATCGAGCCCGAGTCGAACCAGACGTCGAAGACGTCTTCGATGCGCCGCATCGTCGACTGCCCGGTCGGGTCGTCGGGGTTCGGGCGCGTGAGGTCGTCGATGAACGGGCGGTGCAGGTCGACCTCACCCGCCTCGTTCACGGGCAGGCGACCGAAGTCGCGCTCGAGGTCGGCGAGCGAGCCGTAGACGTCGACGCGCGGGTACTCGGGGTCGTCGCTCTTCCACACCGGGATCGGCGATCCCCAGAAGCGGTTGCGGCTGATCGACCAGTCGCGCGCACCCTCGAGCCACTTGCCGAACTGCCCGTGCTTGACGTTCTCGGGCGCCCAGGTGATCTGCTCGTTGAGCTCGACGAGGCGGTCCTTGATCTGCGTGACGCGCACGAACCAGCTCGAGACCGCCTTGTAGATGAGGGGGTTCCGGCAGCGCCAGCAGTGCGGGTACGAGTGCTCGTAGCTGGCCTCGCGCACGAGGCGCCCCTCCGCCTTGAGCAGACGGATGAGGGGCCGGTTCGCGTCGAGCCACAGCTCGCCGGCGACGTCGGTGACCTGCGGCAGGAACTTGCCGCCGTCGTCGAGGCTGACGATGAGCGGGATGCCGGCGGCGGCCGTGATCCGCTGGTCGTCCTCACCGTAGGCGGGCGCCTGGTGGACGATGCCGGTGCCGTCGGTGGTCGTCACGTAGTCGTCGACGAGGATGCGCCACGCGTGCTGCGTGCCCCACGTCTCGGCATCCGCGTAGTAATCGAACAGCCGGTCGTACGAGACGTCCGCGAGCTCGGCACCCTGGACGGTGCGCTCGACGGCCTCGCGGGCCTCGTCGGCCGAGGCGTAACCGAGGTCCTTCGCGTAGTTCCCGAGCAGGTCGGCGGCGAGCAGGTAGCGGTGCGACTCGCCTTCGGCGGCGTCCTCGTGGACGTCGGATGCGCCTGCGGGACCGCCGGGCAGCACGGCGTACGTGATGTCGGGGCCGACGGCGAGCGCGAGGTTGGTCGGAAGGGTCCACGGGGTCGTCGTCCACGCGAGCGCGCGCACGGCGGTGAGCCCGAGGGCCTCGGCCTTGGCACCGACGAGCGGGAAGGTCACCGTCACCGACGGGTCCTGCCGCATCTTGTAGACGTCGTCGTCCATGCGCAGCTCGTGGTTGCTGAGCGGCGTCTCGTCGCGCCAGCAGTACGGCAGCACGCGGTGACCCTCGTACGCGAGGTCCTTGTCGTAGAGCTCCTTGAACGCCCACAGGACCGACTCCATATACCCGGTGTCGAGCGTCTTGTAGCCGCGCTCGAAGTCGACCCAGCGGGCCTGGCGGGTGACGTAGTCCTGCCACTGCTGCGTGTACTCGAGCACCGACAAGCGCGCCTTCGCATTGAAGGCGGCGATCCCCATGTCTTCGATCTCGCTCTTCTCGGTGATCCCGAGCTGCTTCATCGCCTCGAGCTCAGCGGGAAGCCCGTGGGTGTCCCACCCGAAGACGCGATCGACCTTCTTGCCGCGCATCGTCTGGAAGCGCGGGAAGAGGTCCTTCGCGTAGCCGGTGAGGAGGTGCCCATAGTGGGGCAGGCCGTTGGCGAACGGCGGGCCGTCGTAGAAGACCCACTCGTCGGCACCCTCGCGCTGCGCGATGGACTCGGCGAACGTGCCGTCCTGCTCCCAGAAGCCGAGGACGTCCCGCTCGATGTCGGGGAACCGCGGACTGGGCACGACGGCGGCATCGGCGGCGGGGCCGAAGTCGGAAGATCGGGGGTAGGTCATGAAAGCTCCTGCAGGTCATCTCCTGCGAGGACGATCTGACGACCGCGGTACCACCCCGCTTGGCGCTCGCCGGTCCGGCGACGCCCACTCTCCTGCGGCGATGACGGGCCTGCCCCGCTCGGTTCTACTGAGCGGCGGACCGCTGTTCTTCCGAGAGCTCCCCGGTGATGGCCGGATCGGTGCTGATGGCCTCCATCATACGCGCCGCCTACGCTGACGTCATGGCCCGCTCCCGTCTCCGTCCCGAGCCACCGCGCATCTCCGAACCCGACCTCCCGGACACCTTCGAGGACGTCGCGCTCCGCCGGTCGGCGGAGGTCATCGAGGGGCGGGTGACGCTCGCCCCCGGGAAGACCGACGCCGCGCACTCGCGCATCAGCGAGAGCGTCGTGGAGGCGGCATCCGTCGAAGCGATCGACTTGAACGGCGCGATCCTCTCCGACGTCGTGTTCGAGCAGATGTCGGCCGCCGAGCTGCTGGCGCGGGAAGGCACGTGGCGGACGGTCGTCGTGCGCGGCGGCCGGATCGGCACGCTCGACCTCTCGCGCGGCCGGTGGGACGGCGTCGTCCTCGACGGCGTGCGAATCGACTACCTCACCGTCGCAGGCGCCACCCTCGCCGACGTCGAGATCAGCGGATGCCGCATCGGTACGCTCGACGCCCCCGGTGCACAGCTCGACAGGGTGCGCTTCGTCGGGACGACCGCCGATGAGGTCGACACCCGGGAGTTGCAGTCCCGCGACCTCGATCTCCGCGGCCTCGACGCCGTCGCGTTCACCGATGTCCGGGCGCTTCGCGGCGCCACGCTGAGTACCGCGCAGGTCGAGGCGCATGCCGCCGCGTTCGCGGCCGCACTGGGTGTCGACGTGCAGGACTGACGCGGGTCAGGCGACTTCAGGCGGCGAAGGGCTCCGAACGCACCGCGACGGTGTCGGCCTTCTCGAGCAGCCTCGACACGGGGCAACGCTGGTGCGCTGCGACGGCGAGCGCGTCCGCGGCAGCGGCATCCAATCCTTCGCCCGACACGAACGCGGTGGCGACGAACTCGAAGCCACCACGGGTCTCGGCATCCTGGAGCGAGACCTCGACGCGGACCGTCGTGCGGTGCGCACCCCGGACGATCGCCTGCGCCGTGGCGTTGAGACACGTGGCCCACGACAGCGCAAGCAGCTGTTCCGGGTTGCTGCGGGTCAGATCGGCGGCGGGGTCGAGCGGACTCGAGACCGCGACCTCCAGTCCGCCGTCGACGTGGCTGACCCCGGTCCCGCCGTCGTCGTTGCGAGCCGACGTCCGGTACCTGGTGGTCATGGCGCAACTATAGTTGTACTTCGTCCAACAAATCGTTCTGAGGAAGTCGCGTGCCCACCCCGCCGCCGGTCGAGCTCATCGGAGCCGGAGTGACCTACCCCACCGGGGTCACCGCGCTCCGGAACGTCGACCTCTCCGTGGCATCCGGCGAGATCCTCGGCATTGTCGGTGAGAGCGGAGCCGGCAAGAGCACACTCCTCTCCATCCTCACCGGCGAGCTCACCCCGACGACCGGCCGCGCGAAGGTCTTCGGCGACGACGTCCCCACGAGTCGTGCGGCATTGCGCGCGCTCCGCCGCGAGCTCGGGGTCGTGTTCCAGGGCGTGCACCTGCTCGGCAACCGGACCATCGCGCAGAACGTCGCCGTCGCGTTGCGCCTGCGCGGGCGGAGCCGCGAGGCCGCGGCATCCGTCATCGAAGCCCTCCGGTTCGTCGGGCTCGAGGACCGTGCCGACGCCTACCCGGCGCAGCTGAGCGGCGGGCAGCGGCAACGCGTCGGCATCGCCCGCGCGCTCGTCACGCGGCCGCGCCTGCTCCTCTGCGACGAGCCGACCTCGGCGCTCGACGCCGCGACCGCCGCCGGCGTCCTGGACCTTCTGCGCGACGCGCGGGACCGGTTCGGCACCACCGTGCTCATCGTCACCCACGACCTCGACGTCGTCCGCGCGGTGTGCGACCGCGCCGCCGTGTTCGAGGACGGCATCCTGCGCGACGTCCTCACCGTGACCGCACCGCCCGAGGCCGAACGCCTCGGCTACCTCGAACGTGTCCGACGGGAGCTCGGCGCATGAACGGCCTGTTCGAGTCGCTCGGCGAGCGCGGCGACGACCTCATCGCAGCGCTCGGCGAGACCGGCTACATGCTGGTCGTGTCGCTCGCCGCTGCGGTCGTGCTCGGGATGCCGCTCGGCATGACCGTCTACCTCACCCGCGCAGGCGGCATCGCGCCGAACCGCGTCGTGTGGTCGACAGCCAACGCGGTCATCAACGTCGTGCGCTCGTTCCCGTTCCTGCTGCTGGTCGTCTTCCTCGTCCCGGTGACCCGCGCGATCTACGGCACGACGTTCGGGACCCCGGCCGCGACCTTCTCCCTCTGCGTCGTGGCCGTCGCGATCTACGCGCGACTCGTCGAGCAAATCCTGCGCGAGATCAACCCCGGCATCCCGCGGGTCGCACAGAACCTCGGAGCGACGCTCCCCCAGACCGTCATCCGCTTCCTCCTCCCCGAGGCCGTTCCCGGGCTCGTCTACGCCCTCACGTCGGCGAGCATCAGCCTGCTGTCGTACTCGACGGTGCTCGGCGTCGTCGGCGGCGGCGGGATCGGCGACTTCGCGCTCCGGTACGGCTACCAGGAGTACGACTATCCCCTCATGTACGCGACGGTGCTGCTGATCCTGCTCATCGTCCTCGCCATCCAGTCGATCGGGCACCGCCTGTCGATCCGTCTCGACCACCGCTGAACCGCAGTCCCACAAGGAGCACCCATGTCCCGTCACCACGCTCGCCTCGCCACCGCCGCGCTCGCCGTCGGTGCGCTCGCACTGCTGGCCGGCTGCGCCGCGCCCGCGTCGGAGTCCGACGGCGTGCAGACCATCCGCGTCGGTGCGGTCACCTCTCCCATGACCGACGTCGTCGAAGCCGCGGGCGAGGCCATCGCCGACGGGTACGAGGTCGAGCTCGTCGAGATCAGCGACTACGTGACCGTCAACACGATGCTCGCCGCCGGCGACATCGACGCGAACTTCGCGCAGCACGAGCCCTATATGGAGGAGTTCAACGCGAAGAACGACGCCGACCTCACCGCACTCCAGTCGATCTACAACTTCGTGATCGCGTTCTACTCGAAGGAGCACGCGTCGATCGACGACCTCCCCGACGGCGCCACCGTCGCCATCCCGAACGACGCGTCGAACACGGGTCGCGCGCTGAAGCTGCTCGCAGACGAGGGACTCATCACCCTGGCATCCGATGTCGATCCCTACGCGTCGACCGTCGACGACATCGCCGAGAACCCCAAGAACCTGGAGTTCCTGCAGCTCGAGATCGGACAGCTCAACACCGCGTACGACGAAGCCGACCTCGTCTTCCAGTGGCCGTCGCACATCGCGGCGCTCGGCCTCACCCCGCAGGACGACGGCCTCATCACCGAGCTCGACGACCGATTCGCGCTGCAGCTCGTCGTGCCCGGCGAGGACGCCGACTCCGCGGCGACGGCCGCGCTGGTCGAGGCGTTCACGAGCGACGAGGTGCGCGAAGTCATCGAGGGCAACCCCGCCATCGAGGTCGCGTTCTGACGCTCGTCGCACCCCGAGAAACCATCGCTGCGCGAGAAACCACACCCGCGCTGGTTTCTCGCGCGGCGCGTGGTTTCTCGCACGACTCGACGCGGATGCCGCGCTCGGCGACACGGGTGCGGTCTGCACACCGCGGGTAGACTGACCGGACAACCCACACTCAGGCACGCTCACACAGTGCCGCACATACTGCTCGAGGAGACACGATGACGAACGCGCAGATTCCCGACAAGCCGGCTCTCGAGGGCCTCGAGCAGAAGTGGGATGCCGCGTGGGCGGCACAGGGCACGTACCTGTTCGACCGCGACGCGGCCAAGGCGAAGGGTCGTGCGGGCGTCTTCTCGGTCGACACCCCGCCGCCGACCGCGTCGGGATCGCTGCACATCGGCCACGTCTTCAGCTATACGCACACCGACGTCAAGGTGCGCTTCGAGCGCATGAGCGGCAAGACCGTCTTCTACCCGATGGGTTGGGACGACAACGGCCTCCCCACCGAGCGCCGGGTGCAGAACTACTACGGCGTGCGCTGCGACACCTCGCTCCCCTACGACCCCGACTTCACGCCGCCGTTCCGCGGTGACGCGAAGAGCCTGAAGCCTGCCGACCAGGTGCCGATCAGCCGCCGCAACTTCATCGAGCTCTGCGAGGAGCTGACGATCGAGGACGAGAAGCAGTTCGAGGACCTCTTCCGCAAGCTCGGCCTCTCGGTCGACTGGACGCAGACCTACCGCACCATCTCGGACGACACGATCCGCACGAGCCAGCTCGCGTTCCTCCGCAACCTCGAGCGCGGCGAGGCGTACCAGTCGCTCGCGCCCACCCTGTGGGACATCGACTTCCGCTCCGCGATCGCGCAGGCCGAGCTCGAGGACCGCGACCAGCAGGCGTCGTACCACCGTGTGGCGTTCCACAAGTCCGACGGCTCGGGCGACATCCACATCGAGACGACGCGCCCCGAACTGCTCCCCGCGTGCGTCGCCCTCGTCGCGAACCCCGACGACGAGCGCTACCAGCCCTACTTCGGCTCGACCGTGCGCACACCGCTCTTCGACGTCGAGGTGCCCGTGCTCCCCCACCCCCTCGCGGTGAAGGACAAGGGCACCGGTATCGCGATGATCTGCACCTTCGGTGACGTGACCGACATCATCTGGTGGCGCGAGCTCGACCTGCCGAACCGCACGATCCTCGGCAAGGACGGCCGCATCCTCCCGGATGCCCCTGAGGTGCTCGAGACGGATGCCGCGAAGGCGGCGTACGCCGAGCTCGCGGGCAAGACCGTGTTCAGCGCCAAGAAGCGCATCGTCGAGCTCCTCGAGGAGTCGGGCGAACTGCTCGAGGTCTCGAAGCCCTTCACCCACCCGGTGAAGTTCTACGAGAAGGGCGACCGCCCGCTCGAGATCGTCTCGACGCGCCAGTGGTACCTCCGCAACGGCGCCCGGGACGCCGAGCTCCGCGAGAAGCTCATCGAGATGGGCCGCGGCATGGGGTGGCATCCCGACTTCATGCGCGTCCGGTACGAGAACTGGACGAACGGCCTCACCGGCGACTGGCTCGTGTCGCGCCAGCGCTTCTTCGGTGTGCCGATCCCGGTCTGGTACGGCCTCGACGAGCACGGTGAGCGCGACTACGACCGCGTCCTGACGCCCGACGTGTCCCGCCTTCCCGTCGACCCGACCACCGACGTGCCCGACGGCTACACCGAGGATCAGCGCGGCGTGCCGGGCGGGTTCGACGCCGAGCGCGACATCTTCGACACCTGGGCGACCTCGTCGCTCACGCCGCAGCTCGCGGGCGGATGGGAGCGTGACGAGGAACTCTGGAACCTGGTCGCACCGTTCGACGTGCGCCCGCAGGGGCAGGACATCATCCGCACCTGGCTCTTCTCGACCATGGTGCGTTCGGTGCTCGAAGACGGTCGTGCGCCGTGGACGGATGCCGCCATCTCCGGCTTCATCGTCGACCCCGACCGCAAGAAGATGTCGAAGTCGAAGGGCAACGTGGTGACCCCGGCCGACATCCTCGACGCGCACGGCACCGACGCGGTCCGCTATTGGGCGGCCTCCAGCCGACTCGGCGCCGATGCCGCGTTCGACCCGCAGAACCCGACGCAGGTGAAGATCGGGCGCCGCCTGGCGATCAAGGTCCTGAACGCGGCGAAGTTCGTGCTGTCGTTCCCCGTGCCCGAGGGCGCGCAGATCACGCACGCGCTCGACGCGTCGATGCTCGCGACCCTCGACCAGGTCGTGCGCGACGCGACCAAGGCGTTCGAGTCGTACGACCACGCCCGCGCGCTGGAGATCACCGAAGCGTTCTTCTGGACCTTCTGCGACGACTACCTCGAGCTCGTGAAGGAGCGCGCGTACAACCAGGCCGACACCGGTCAGGCGTCCGCGGCCCTCGCGCTGCGCCTCGCCCTGTCGACGCTCCTGCGGCTGCTCGCCCCGGTCCTCGCGTTCGCCGCCGAGGAGTCGTGGTCGTGGTTCGAGGAGGGCTCGGTGCACACCGCCGCCTGGCCGACGCCGCTCGAGTTCGACGGCGACCCGGCCGTGCTGCGCGCCGTGGGCGAAGCACTCATCGGTGTGCGACGCGCGAAGACCGAGGCGAAGGCCTCGCAGAAGACGCCCGTCGCGTCGCTGACGGTCGCCGGCCCCGCCGCCGCGCTCGACGCGATCCGCTCCGCCGAGGGCGACCTCGCCGCGGTCGGCCGGATCGCCGCTGTCAGCTACGCCGACGCCGACGCCATCGTCGTCACCGACATCGAACTCGCCCCTCAGGAGGCATGATGCGAATGGGTACCCGCTGGGACAGCGGCGCGGAGCCGCCGGCATCCGTCCCGGCTCTGCTGCACGAGCAGATCGCGGCGGTGGATGCCACGGTGACGCTGTCCGGCGTGCAGCCGAAGCCGCGCTGGACGCTCACCTGGCTGGAAGGGCGCCCCGTCGCCGAGCTGGAGACGGGTGCCGTCGTCCGGCAGGATCGCGACGGCCAGGTCGTCGTCGGCCACGTCGACGCGCTCGAGGACTGACCCCGCTCAAGCGTCGGCGGGGCTGAGGCCCTGCCGTGACGCCTCGAGCAGCAGCTTCGTGCACACCATGCTGGCGACGAGGCAGATGGCGCCCGCGATCAGGTACGGCAGCCGCAGGTCGACCCGCGCGACCCAACCGCCGAGGACGGTCGCCAGCGGAAACATGCCCCACGTGATCATCCGGATGACGCCGAGCGTGCGCCCGAACAGCGCGGGCGGGATGAGTCGCTGGCGGAGCGCGGCCCACGGGACGTTCCAGGTCGAGATCGCGAACGCCATCGCCGCGTAGGCCACGACCGCGGTGACGACCTCAGGTGCGACGCCGACGGCGACGAGCGCGAGCGCGGCCAGCAGGTTCGCTGCCCACATCACGCCGCCGCGCCCGAACCGGGCGACGAGGCGCGAGGCGACGAGCGAGCCGGCCAGCGCTCCGAGCCCGATGCCCGCGGTCACGAAGCCGATCGCCGCCGGCGCGACGTGGTGCTCGTCGAGGAAGTAGAGCATCGTCGGCGCCTGGGCGAACGAGAACGCGCACCCCATGAGTGACGTGAATAGCACCAGCGCACGCAGATAGCGATGCCTCCAGAGGAAGCGGAGCGCCTCGGATGCCGGGACGCGGGGTGCGGTATCCGACGCCGACGCCTCGGCGCGGAGCGGCCGCGCAGCCGACAGCGGGAGCAGGATGGCGAGGACGATCGGGACGAGATACCCGACCGACCCGACCCAGAGCGGCAGGGCCAGCGACACCGCGAAGAGCACGCCCGCGATGGGCTGCGCGATGAAGCTGTCGATCGTGACCTGCGCGGCTTGGATGCGCCCGTTCGCGCGCTCGAGGTGCTCGTCACGCACGACGGCGGGGATTACCGCGTGGGTCGCGTTGTCGAACACGGTCTCGCCGAACCCGAACACGAGCGTGCCGGCGAAGAGCCACCAGATGTCGAGCGCGCCCGTCACGGTGAGCACGGCGAGACCGAGCGCCGCACCGCCGCGGAGCGTGTTCGCAACCGCCATGAGCATCCGCCGATCGAATCGGTCGACAAGCATGCCGGCGGGGATCGCGAAGACGAACCAGGGGACGAACGCGAGGGCCGCGAGGACCGAGATCACCAGCGGGTCCCTCGTGAGCGTGGTCGCGATGAGCGGGACGGCGGTGCGCCCGAGCCCATCGGCGAGGTTGCTGAACGCCGCCGCGCTCCACAGCTTCTGGAAGGCGGCGCCGAGTCCGCGGACGGGCGGTGCCTCGACCATGATGGTCATCGCGGCAGAGTGCCCGTGTGCATGAGGGCTGCGATGTCGCGTGCCCGTTCGTCTGCAGCCAGGTGCACGCGGCGGCGAGCAGCGGTCGCCGCCCGGCGCGCGATCCGCCGCGTGACCGCGCGCTCGATTGCGCGCGTGCCTGCGAGCAGAAGCTCATCGAGGATGGTGGACGATGCGGGGATGCTGATGGTGGTCAAGTCAGTTGCCTTCCTCGGGAAGTGCGAAGACGTCGACTCGAGCCGTGAAGGGCAATGTGCCCTCCTCGTCTTGCCCGCGGTAGCGGTCGGTCGTCTCGTCGATGAGCGCCGAGAAGCGCTCGTTCAGTTCCTTCGCCTGCGCGGGCGTGAGGCGGAGGTTGGCCGTCGAGATGAGGGTGGTGTCATCGTTCAGCTCGTCGGCGGCGCGCATGCTGGTGGTCACGAAGGTGAGTAGCTGCTGGTGCCTGCGGTTCAGGAACTCGGTCATGATGACCTGCGTCGCCGCAAGACCCGCGGGGCTCTTCATCGCCTCGGGGTTGTAGAACGAGACCGAGCCGGGCTCACGCTCCCACCAGCGTTCCCGAGCAGATCCCCGCCCCTCGACCTCGCGGATGAGGTCGTGCTTCGCGAGCGCTCGAAGGTGGTAGCTGGTCGAACCGCTCGACTCCCCCGTGCGCGCCGCGAGCGAGCTCGCGGTCTGGGGCCCGTACTGCGACAGGATGTCGTAGATCTCGACGCGGAGCGGGTGCGCGAGGGCACGCAGTGCGCCCGCGTCGAGAAGCCGGTCGACGCGCTCTGCGGGCTTCTTCGGTTCGGTCATAGTGCAAAGGTATCTTTGCATCTCCTTCTTTGCAAGCATTTCTTTGCAATAGATCGTTTGCACGCTCGAGACCATCGCGCGCCCGTACGCTGGAGACATGACGGATGCCGCTTCCAACCCGCTCCTGTCCGCACCGACGCTCCCCTACGGACTGCCCGATTATCGGCCGATCCGCCCCGAGCACTATCTCCCGGCATTCGAGCAGGCCTTCGCCACGCACCGCGCCGAGATCGCCGCGATCACGGCCCAGGATGCGGCTCCCACCTTCGAGAACACGTTCATTCCCCTCGAGACCGCGGGCGCACTGCTCGGTCACGTGGCCCGCACGTTCTACACGGTCTCCTCCGCCGACGCGACGGCCGCGATCCAGGAGATCGACGAGACGCTCGCACCGCTCATGTCGGCGCACCAGGATGCGATCCAGCTCGACGCGGCACTCTATGCGCGCGTCGCGGCCGTGCACAGCCAGCTCGACGACCTCACGCTCGACTCCGAGCAGCGCTACCTCGTCGAACGGCACTTCCGCGAGATGACGAGCGCCGGCGCAGGCCTGGACACCGCCGAGAAGACCGTCCTCACCGAGCTGAACCAGCGCCTGTCGGTCCTCACCACCTCGTTCGAGAAGCACCTCCTCGCCGACACGAACGACCTCGCGGTCGTCTTCGACGAGGCTGCCGACCTCGACGGGCTGACCCCGGGCGAGCTCTCCGCAGCCGCGCAGAACGCCGCCGACCGCGGGCTCGAGGGCTCGTACGTCATCACACTGACCCTCTTCACCGGGCACCCGTACCTGTCGACGCTCACCTCGCGCGAGAGCCGCCGCCGCCTGCTGGAGGCGTCGCGTTCACGCGGCATCCGTGGGAACGAGAACGACAACCGTGAAGTGCTCACGGAGATCGTGCGGCTGCGCGCCGAGCGCGCCGGCATTCTCGGGTTCGACTCCCACGCGGCGTACGTGACGGCCGACCAAACGGCGGGATCCCCCGAGGCCGTCCATGAGCTGCTCCGCCGGCTCGCGGTCCCGGCTGCGCGCAACGCAGCGCGCGAACAGGCCGCCCTGCAGGAACTCATCGATGCTGAACCGGAGCCGTTCACCCTCGAAGCGCACGACTGGGCGTTCTACACCGAGAAGGTCCGCGCCGCCCGATACGACCTCGATCGCACCGCACTCCGCCCGTGGTTCGAGGCTGAGCGCGTGCTCACCGACGGCGTGTTCCGCGCTGCGACCGCGCTGTACGGCATCACCTTCACCGAGCGGGCCGACCTGCCCGCGTACCACCCCGACGCCCGGGTGTTCGAGGTCCACAACGAGGACGGCTCCGCGCTCGGCCTGTTCATCCTCGACCTCTACACGCGCGATTCGAAGCGCGGCGGCGCCTGGATGAACTCGATCGTCAGCCAGTCGCGACTTCGTGGCTCCTCCCCCGTCGTCGTCAACAATCTCAACGTGCCCAAGCCCGCGGCGGGTGCTCCGACGCTGCTGACCCTGGATGAGGTGACGACGCTCTTCCACGAGTTCGGGCACGCGCTGCACGGCCTGTTCGCGACGGTGACGTATCCGCACTTCGCCGGGACCGCGGTGTTCCGCGATTTCGTCGAGTTCCCGAGCCAGGTCAACGAGATGTGGATCTTCTGGCCCGAGATCCTCGAGAACTACGCGCGGCACGTCGACACCGGCGAGCCGCTGCCCGCGGAGGTCGTCGCGAAGCTCAAGGAGTCCGAGGCGTTCAATCAGGGCTTCGCGACGAGCGAATACCTCGCGGCGGCATGGCTCGACCAGGCGTGGCACTCCCTTGGAGCGGATGCTGCGACCGACGAGATCGACGTCGCCTCGTTCGAGGCCACCGCGCTCGCAGATGTTGGGCTCGACAACCCGGTCGTCCCGACGCGCTACTCGTCGACGTATTTCGCCCACGTCTTCTCGGGCGGCTACAGCGCCGGGTATTACTCCTACATCTGGAGCGAGGTGCTCGACGCCGACACCGTCGAATGGTTCAGCGAGCAGGGCGGGCTGACGCGACCGAACGGACAGCGGTTCCGCGACCGTCTGCTGGGGGTGGGCGGCTCGAAGGATCCCCTCGAGGCCTACCGCGACTTCCGTGGACGGGACGCGCGCACCGAGCCGCTGCTCGAGCGCCGAGGCCTCACGGACTGACAGACGTGGGATCGCCGCCCACCGCGTAGACGAGACGGGCGAACTGTCCGACGGCCTCGGCGGAGACCAGCCGCAGCCGGTCTGACTCGATCCGGCGCGGCAACAGCGGCGCGCCGCCGGTCAGCAGGACGGGCGCGACCGAGACGGCGATCTCGTCGAGCGCGCCGATGTCGAGGAACTGCCCCGCGAGGTCGCCGCCGCCGACGACCCAGATGTCGCCGTCGCCGGCCGCTTCGCGGATGGCGGGCAGAGCGGATGCCACGTCCCCCGAGACGAAGCGGACGTCGGCCCCGGTCGGGACCGGCAGGTCGCGGGTCGTGAAGACGAACGTCGGCTTGTCACCGTAGAACTCCGCCCACTTCTCCGGATTCGCCAGGATGTCGCTCTCGGCGAGGACCCATTCGTAGGTGGTGGATCCTTCGACGAGGACGGTGGCGCCCGACGGGAACAGGCCCTCATCAGGATTCTCGCCGTTCTCGACGGCGAACAGCCACGCGAGGGAGTTCCGCTCGTCTGCGATGAAGCCGTTGATCGTGGTGGCGGTGTCGAACAGGATGCGGGTCATGGCGGCCACGGTACGCGCGGCATCCGACATCCTCTGTTCGAAGCGGTGCGTGCCTGTCAGGATCGAGGCATGGCCGATTCGATCCCCCCACTGGCATCCGCACCGTACCGCGAGGTGACGAGCGTCTTCCTCGAGGGAGCGCTGATGACCGTCATCCGCCACGAGAAGAAGACGCTCGCGGACCTTCGTGACATCTTCGACACGAGCTTCACGGCACTCGCGGAGGCGGTGAAGAGCGGGTGGGTGATCCCGACCGGACCGGCCTACGCCGTCTATCACGGCGACCCGCAGGGCACGTTCGACCTCGAGGTCGGGTTTCCGGCGCTCAGCGCGCCGACTGCCGACATCCCCACGACGGCGGGGACGATCCACGCCTCGGCATTGCCGGCGGGGAACGCCGCAATCCTCACGCACGTCGGCTCCTACGCCGGGCTCGGTGACACCTGGGGAACGTTGATGGCGAGCACCGACACCGAACACCGCGGCGTCTGGATCGAGGCGTACGTCGCCGACCCATCGAGCACAGCCGACGCGGACCTCCGCACCGACCTCATCCTGCCGCTGCGCTGAGGGTCAACACGCTGAGCCTGATCACAGCGCACGGAGCCTGCGTACAGTCCGCCCGCTGGCCGTCGGGCGTCAGGCGCTCTTGCGTTTCTGGCGGAGTACCAGCGTGGGCGGCGCACCATCGGTGACCGAGGCGCGCGTGACGATCACCTTGTCGACGTCTTCGGCCGAGGGGATCTCGAACATGATCGGGCCGAGCACATCCTCGAGGATCGCGCGAAGCCCACGAGCACCGGTCTTGCGGGCGACGGCGAGGTCGGCGACAGCGCGGAGCGCCTCGTCCTCGAACTCCAACTCGACGCCGTCGAGCTGGAACATCCGCTGGTACTGCTTCACGAAGGCGTTCTTCGGTCCGGTGAGGATCTCGATGAGCGCGGTCTGGTCGAGCGGCGACACCGTGGTGACGACGGGGAGACGGCCGATGAACTCGGGGATGAGGCCGAACTTATGGAGGTCTTCGGGCAGCACGTCGCGGAAGACGTCCTGCTCCTGCTCCTTGTCCTGCAGCGGTGCGCCGAAGCCGACGCCGTGCTTGCCGACACGCGACGAGATGATGTCCTCGAGCCCTGCGAACGCACCGGCGACGATGAACAGCACGTTCGTGGTGTCGATCTGGATGAACTCCTGGTGCGGGTGCTTGCGTCCACCCTGGGGCGGAACGGATGCCACCGTCCCCTCGAGGATCTTCAGCAGCGCCTGCTGAACGCCCTCGCCGGAGACATCACGGGTGATCGAAGGGTTCTCGGCCTTGCGGGCGATCTTGTCGACCTCGTCGATGTAGATGATGCCCGTCTCGGCGCGCTTGACGTCGAAGTCGGCCGCCTGGAGCAGCTTCAGGAGGATGTTCTCCACGTCCTCGCCGACATAGCCGGCTTCGGTGAGGGCAGTGGCATCCGCGACGGCGAACGGTACGTTCAAGCGCTTCGCAAGCGTCTGGGCGAGATAGGTCTTGCCGCAACCGGTCGGACCGAGGAGCAGGATGTTGCTCTTCGCGATCTCGACCTCGTCGGCACGCTGCTCGGCCGACTGGATCGTGCTGCGTGCACGCACGCGCTTGTAGTGGTTGTAGACCGCGACGGCGAGAGCGCGCTTGGCCGGGTCCTGCCCGACGACGTACTCCTCGAGGAAGCTGAAGATCTCGCGCGGCTTGGGGAGGTCGAAGTCGCTGACCTCGCCGTCACCCGACTCCGCCATGCGCTCTTCGATGATCTCGTTGCAGAGCTCGACGCACTCGTCGCAGATGTAGACGCCGGGACCGGCGATCAGTTGCTGGACCTGCTTCTGGCTCTTGCCGCAGAAGGAGCACTTGAACAGGTCGGCGCTTTCACCGATGCGTGCCATATCGCTCCCCCTCAGGATTCCTGGTGCTGGTGATGAGCCTAATCGCAGATCCGGACACTGGGTGGATTGCGACGCGGGTGTGGACGGGAACCGAAGACGCTGATGCCCCGCCGAGGTCTCGACGGGGCATCAACTGTCGGTCAGGACGTGATCGCTGCCGGCAGGCGCTTGCGCGAGGTCAGCACCTGGTCGACGATCCCGTACTCGAGCGCTTCCTGCGCCGAGAGGATCTTGTCGCGGTCGATGTCCTTGTGCACCTGCTCCGCGTCGCGGTTGGTGTGCTTGGCCATCGTGTCCTCGAGCCACGTGCGCATGCGGAGGATCTCCGCCGCCTGGATCTCGATGTCCGATGCCTGCCCGTGCCCGGCCTCGCCGACGGCGGGCTGGTGCATGAGGATGCGGGCGTTCGGCAGCGCGAGGCGCTTGCCGGTGGCGCCGGCCGCCAGCAGGACCGATGCCGCCGAAGCCGCCTGGCCGAGGACGACCGTCGAGACCTGAGGTGAGATGTACTGCATCGTGTCGTAGATCGCCGTCATGGCCGTGAACGAGCCACCGGGCGAGTTGATGTACATGATGATGTCGCGGTCGGGGTCCATCGACTCCAACACCAGCAGCTGCGCCATGACGTCGTCGGCCGACGCGTCGTCGACCTGGACGCCGAGGAAGATCACGCGGTCTTCGAACAGCTTGTTGTACGGGTCCTGGCGCTTGTAGCCGTATGCCGTGCGCTCCTCGAACTGCGGGAGGATGTAACGGCTGGACGGCATCGCGATGCCCTGCTGCGGGCGACCGAACGTCGGGGTGTTCATCTGTGCTGTTCCTTCGCTCAATTCTCGGTGCCGCCGCCACCGGCGACGTCGGCAGCGTGCTCGCGGATGTGGTCGACGAAGCCGTACTCGAGCGCTTCCTCGGCCGTGAACCAACGGTCACGGTCACCGTCGGCGTTGATCTGCTCTACGGGCTTGCCGGTCTGCGATGCGGTGATCTCGGCGAGACGCTTCTTCATGTCGAGGATCAGCTGCGCCTGCGTCTGGATGTCGCTGGCGGTGCCGCCGAAGCCGCCGTGCGGCTGGTGCAGCAGGACGCGCGCGTTCGGCGTGATGTACCGCTTGCCCTTGGTGCCGCTGGTCAGCAGGAGCTGACCCATGGATGCCGCCATGCCGATGCCGACCGTGACGATGTCGTTCGGCACGAACTGCATCGTGTCGTAGATCGCCATGCCGGCCGTGATCGAGCCGCCGGGCGAGTTGATGTAGAGGTAGATGTCCTTCTCGGAATCCTCTGCGGCGAGGAGGAGGATCTTGGCGCAGATCTCGTTCGCGTTCTCGTCGCGCACCTCCGAACCGAGCCAGATGATGCGGTCTTTCAGCAACCGGTCGAAGACGCTGGTCGCCATGAGGGGTTCAGCCATGGATGTTCTCCTGGATTCGTGTTCGTGCTTCGAATCTAGCGGCGCGAAAACGGCGTCTCGCCCGTGTTCGCCGTGGGCATACCGGCGGCGGCATCCCGTGCCGGAATCGACCGGAGGAACGCCGAAGGCGGTGGGGTCTGTCGACTCCCACCGCCTTCGGTCGATGCGGATTACTCGCTGTCAGCGGCCTTCTTGGGGGCGCGCTTCGCGGGGGCCTTCTTGGCCGGAGCCTCGGCGTCGTCGGCCTTCGCAGCCGGCTTCTTCGCGGGGGCCTTCTTGGCAGGAGCCTTCTCGGCGGGGGCCTCGGCGTCGTCAGCCTTCGCAGCCGGCTTCTTCGCAGGAGCCTTCTTCGCGGGAGCCTTCTTCGCAGGAGCCTTCTCGGCGGGCGCCTCCTCGGCGGGGGCCTCGGCCTCGGCCGACTCCTCCTCCTCGGCGACGAAGCCGGTCAGGTCGACGGGCTTGCCGTTCGTGTCGACGACCTTGACCTTGCCGAGCGCGACGGCGACAGCCTTGTTGCGCGCGACCTCGCCGACCATGAGCGGCAGCTGGTTGCCCTCCTGAAGCGCGTCGACGAAGTCCTGCGGCGACATGCCGTACTGCTGCGACGACTGGATGAGGTACTGGGTGAGCTCGTCCTGCGAGACCTGCACCTCGTGCTTCTCGGCGACCTTGTCGAGCACCATCTGCGTGCGGAACTGCTTCTCGCTCGCCTCGGTGACCTCGGCGCGGTGGACGTCATCCTCGAGGCGGCCTTCGCCCTCGAGGTGCGCGTGCACCTCGTCCTCGACGAGCTTCGCCGGGACCGGGATGTCGGAGCGCTCGATGAGCGCCTCGATGAGCTTGTCGCGCGCGGCGGAGCCCTGCGTGAACACCGACTGCTGCGAGACCCGCTCGACGAGGCTCTCGCGGAGCTCGGCGAGGGTGTCGAACTCGCTCGCGACCTGCGCGAAGTCGTCATCTGCCTCGGGGAGCTCGCGCTCCTTGACGGCCTTGACCGACACCGAGACCTCGGCCTCTTCGCCGGCGTGGTCGCCACCGACGAGCTTCGAGCGGAACGTGGTGTCCTCACCGGCGGTGAGCGAGTCGATCGCCTCGTCGATGCCCTCGAGCAGCTCGCCCGAGCCGACCTCGTACGACACGCCCTCGGCGCGGTCGATCTCGGCGCCGTCGATCGTGGCGACCAGGTCGAGCTCGACGAAGTCGCCGGCCTTCGCCGGACGGTCGACGGTCACGAGGGTGCCGAAACGGCTGCGGAGCTTGTCGAGCTCGACATCCACTGCAGCCTCGTCGGTCTCAACAGCGTCGACCTCGATCGTGATGTCGTCGTACGACGGCAGCTCGAACTCGGGACGCACGTCGACCTCGACCTCGACCTTGAGGTCGCCCGAGAAGTCCTTGCTGCTCGGCCACTCGACGACCTCGGCGGACGGACGGCCGACGATGCGGACCTCGTTCGCGGTGACGGCCTCGCGGTAGAAGACGTCGAGGCCTTCGCTGACGGCGTGCTCCAGCACGGCCTCACGACCGATGCGCTGGTCGATGATGGGGGCGGGGACCTTGCCCTTACGGAAGCCGGGGATCTGGACGTCCTGCGCGATGTGCTCGTACGCGTGGGCGATGCTCGGCTTGAGCTCCTCGGGGGTGACCGTGATGTGGAGCTTCACCCGGGTGGGGTTCAGCTGCTCGACGGTGCTGGTGACCATGCCTGTCGTTCTCCTTCGCCGGCCGCGCGGGTGCGCGTCCGTTTGGGGTCTTGGGTTCGTGGGGCCGTTGGTCGGGGCGACAGGATTTGAACCTGCGGCCTCCCGCTCCCAAAGCGGGCGCTCTACCAAGCTGAGCTACGCCCCGGGCGCGCACGCACGTGCGCCGAAAAACGGCCGTTGGTCAGTCTAGCCGACCGTGTCCGCTACACTCGTCGAGGCGCTGATTCCGGCGCCGTCGGGGATGTAGCTCAATGGTAGAGCCTCAGTCTTCCAAACTGATTACGCGGGTTCGATTCCCGTCATCCCCTCCAACGCTCCGACGTTCGGCCGCAGGCCGGGCGGCGGAGCGTTCGTGTTGTCAGTGGATCGAACCCTGGGTGGGCCCACGCCGCCAGAGGCTCCGCGCGCCGCGCAGGTCAGACGGAGGTGTAGGCGACGATGCCGCGGCGCACGGCGTCGAGCGCGGTGCGGGCGGTGCGGCCGACCGCGGCATCCGCGACGATCGACAGCTGATCGAGCAGGTCGATCGTCTGCTTCGCCCACCTCACGAAGTCGCCGGCGGCCATGTCCGCCTCGTCCAGCACGCGGTCGAGGGTCGCGCCGCGCGCCCACGAGTTCATGGCGCGGGCGAGTCCCGTCGCGATCGGCTCGCTGCCCGGCAAACGGTGGTCCTGCTCGAGGTCGTCGAGCCGTGACCACAGCTCCTGCGTCCGCGCGAGCGCCTCACGGAACGGTCCGCGCGGCAGCCCGTACTCCCCCGTCTCGTCGCGGCGCGGCTCGTAGACGAGGCAGCATGCGAGTGCGGCGAGCGACGCCGGGTCGAGGTCGTTCCACAGCCCGCGACGCAGCGACTCTGCGACGAGCAGGTCGCGCTCACCGTAGATGCGGCGCATCGTGCGGCCGGCATCCGTCAGCGACACGGCACCGTCGGCGTCGGTCGCGACGTACTCGAGCTCCCACAGCACGTCGACGATCCGGTCGAAGATGCGCGCCACCGTCCCAGTGCGGGTCTCGATGTCGCGGCGCATCTTGTCGCTGCGGCGGCGCAGCTTCCAGTAGCGCTCCGCCCACCGCGCGTGGTGCTCGCGGTCGGGGCACGTATGGCACGGATGCCGCTGCATCCGGCGCCGCACCGATTGGATCTCGTTCTGCCGCTGCGCTCGGATCCGCGACGGCGCATTCTTGTCGGCGCGGTTCAGCTTCTCGAGGTCGCTGAGCTCGCGCCGGAGCCCGGAGTATTCCGCGAAGTCGCCGCGATCGCAGGTCATCGAGGCGGTGTACCCCGCGAGCGATTCCTCCGCTTCCCTGACCTGGCGGGCGAGCCCGACGACGGCGCGGTCGGCCTGGAACTGCGCGAACGACGACTCGAGGATCTCGCGCGCGCGTTCGCGCCCGAACTGGTCGATGAGGTTGACCGCCATGTTGTAGGTCGGCCGGAAGCTCGAGTTCAGCGGATAGGTGCGGCGCGAGGCGAGCGCCGCGACCGCCTGCGGGTCGAGTCCCTCGGACCACTGCACGACCGCGTGTCCCTCGACGTCGATGCCACGGCGCCCGGCACGGCCGGTGAGCTGCGTGTACTCCCCCGACGTGATCGCGACGCGCGCTTCCCCGTTGAACTTCTCGAGCTTCTCGAGCACCACGGTACGGGCGGGCATGTTGATACCGAGTGCGAGCGTTTCGGTCGCGAAAACCACCTTGACGAGCTTGCGCTGGAAGAGCTCTTCGACGACCTCCTTGAAGGCCGGTAGGAGACCCGCGTGGTGGGATGCCACGCCCCGCTCGAGGTTGTCACGCCATTCCCAGTAGCCGAGCACACCGAGGTCCTCGTCCTGCAGCGGCAGCATCCGCTCGTCGATGATCGAGCGGATCTCCTCCCGCTCAGCGGGGCTCGTGAGTCGCACGCCCGAACGGCGGACCTGCTGGACGGCGGCGTCACAGCCCACGCGGCTGAAGATGAAGAAAATCGCGGGGAGCAGGTTCGCACGCCCCAGCAGTTCAACGACCTGCGGCCGGTCGATGCGTTCGATCCGCTGCGCGGTCGACGGGCGCACCGGGCGCTTGCCGCCGCGGTATGGACGGCGCGCCTCGCGATCGTTCCGACTGCGGTACTCCGCAGCGCGACGATTGTTCTCGAAGGTCGCACCCTTCGGAGACCGGATCCGGGTGAGCTCCTGGTTCACCTGCGCGGTCGCGATCCCGGCACGGTCGTCGAACAGCGGGAGCAGGTCGCCACGCACGAGCACGTGCTGCTCCAGCGGCACCGGACGCGTCTCGGAGACGATCACGGCAGTGTCGCCGCGGACCGTGTCGAGCCAGTCACCGAACTCCTCGGCGTTCGACACCGTCGCCGAGAGCCCCACGAGGCGGACCGACGGCGGCAGGTGGATGATGACCTCTTCCCACACCGCACCACGGAAGCGGTCGGCGAGGAAGTGCACCTCGTCCATGACGACGTAGCGCAGCCCGCGGAGCGCCGAGGAGTCGGCGTAGATCATGTTCCGCAGCACTTCGGTGGTCATCACGACCACGCGGGCATTGCCGTTGATGTTGGTGTCTCCGGTGAGGAGACCGACGTTCTCCTCGCCGTACACCTCCTGCAACTCGCGGAACTTCTGGTTCGAGAGCGCCTTCATCGGCGTCGTGTAGAACGCCTTCTCCCCCGGGGTCCCCATCGCGAGGTGCACGGCGAACTCGCCGACGATCGTCTTGCCGGCGCCCGTCGGCGCGGCCACCAGGACGCTCCGGCCGTCTTCGAGGGCGTGGCATCCGGCGATCTGGAACGGGTCGAGCCCGAACGACTGCAATGCAGCGAACTCCGCCGAGATGGGGTGAGCCTGCGCCGCCTGGGCCATCGCATATCGCTCGGCGGGGTCGCTCACGCGGGAGACCCGTCTTCGACCAGCCCCGACTCCACGAGGGTCGCCTGCTCACGCTTGGCGCGGCGGCGGTCGAACAGCATCGACAGGGTCGCGGCAGCGAGGAAGAGCACGATCAGGATGCCGGTCAGCAGCAGCGTCGACACGATGTCGGACGGCGGCGTCGCGATCGCCGCGACCGTGACGGCGACGACGACGGCGATGCGCCACGACTTCATGATCGCCTTGCCCGACATCACCCCGGCGAGGTTCAACGCGACGAGGAAGACCGGAAGCACGTAGGCGACGCCGACGATGAGCATGAGTTTCAGCGCGAAGTCGTAGTACGTACGGGCGTCGTAGAACGCGGAGGTGCCCTCGGGGACGAATTCCGCCATCAGCTTCACGATGTTCGGCATGACGAGGAGCCCCGTCGTGACACCGGCGAAGAACAACGGGATCGCGGCGGCCGCGAACCCGACCGAATAGCGGATCTCCTTGCGAGACAGCCCCGGCATGATGAACGCCCAGATCTGCCAGATCCACACCGGCGCGGCCAACAGCAATCCGATCGCGAACGACATCCGGAGCTTGAGGTCGAACGCGCCGGTGATGGTCGTGTACATGACCTCGACCTTGTTTTCTTCGCCTCGAGCTGCCGCGATCTCGCGGACCGGGCGGGTGATCAGGTCCATGAACGGATCCGTCAGGAAGTACGCGATCACCATGCCGATGACGATCGCCGCGAGGCAGATCAGAAAGCGGTTGCGCGCCTCGATGAGGTGCCCGGCGAGCGACATCCGCTTGTCTGTGCGGGGCGGACGCGCCGGCTTCGTGCGCCCCGTCCGCTCACTCACCACCGGCGGTGTCAGGACGAGCTACGTGGCGGGTCGCCGGCGTCTGTCGACGAGGCTGCGCCACGGTCGTCCGACGACGTCCCCGTCGACGCGGCGGGCGCGTCGTCGTTCTTCATCGCCTTCATCTCACCGCGGAACACGCGGGCCGACTGACCGACGCTCTTCGCGAGGGCCGGCAGCTTCGCAGCCCCGAACAACAGAAGGATGACGGCAAGGATCAGCAGCCACTGCCACCCGTGAGGTCCCATGATGTGCTCTTCCCGCTCGGAGTCGACGTACGGCCAGTGTAACCGCCGTCGACTGCGTGTCGGCTCAGCGGTACTGTGCGAGCCCTGCTTCGGCCCAGGATGCCGCCGATGCACGTGCCGCGGCCGGCGCGACGATCTCGACGTCGCCCCCCAGCCGGGCGATGACCCGCTTGATGCTGCGCTCATCCGCCACGCGCAGCGCGGCATCCCGGAACTCGCCCGACCCGGTCACCGACGCACGGTCCACGTACTCGCCGAGGAGCGGGAGGACATCGGGGCGGCAGCGCACCGCGACGACCGCATCCGACTCCCCCGGCGCGAACAGCCCGGGCACCGGGTCACCGCCGTGCGTGATGGCGATGTCGGTCAACGCGACGTCCGACACCCGGTCGAGGTGGAATGTGCGGACCGCCTCTCGGAGGTGGCACCAGCCCTGCAGGTACCACTGGCCGTCGGCGATGTGGACCTTCACGGGATCGACGGTGCGCGTCGTCGGCGCGGCATCCGGTGCCCGGTATTCGAACGAGACCGCCACACCTCGGCGGATCGCCTCGGCGACGCGGGTGCGGACATCGTCCACGGCGCTCGGCGCGACGATGACGTCGGCCGGGGTGCTGGAGGCGCCCCGCGCAAGCTTCGCGAGCAGGCCGTGCACCACGCCGCTGTCGCCGACACCCGGCAGGCTCGCCGCGAGTTGGAGACCTGCGAGCAGTGCCGCTGCTTCGCGCGCGGTGAGGCGCGGCGTCCGCTCGAGGCCGACGGCGTTGGTGATGACGATGCGGTCCTGCTCGTCGAGCAGATCCCAGTCGATGTCGAAGAGATCGTTCGCCATCTGCCAGAACCCGCCGTCGCCGGGGAGGCCGATGACCGTCAGCTTCTCGACCATCGCGCGCATCTGCTCGGGTGTGACCTCGAACTCCGCAGCGGCCTCATCCACGGAGACTTCGCCGCGGGAGATCAGGTACGGCACGAGCTGGAGCATGAGTGACGCACGGTCGGTCGCAAGCAGCGGCTTGGCGCTCATGCCACCGCCTCCGCGTGGAGGGCGCGCGTGCGCTCGAGTCGCTCGATGACGGCCGCGCGCAGGTCGGCGGGCTCGACGACACGGACCTCCGGCCCGTACGACGCCAGCTCGTCGGCGAAGATGTGGAGGTCCACGAACGGCACGTGGATGCCCTGGTCAGCGGCGGTACCGCGGCGGTGCAGCCGAAGCGCCGCTTCGGTGCCCGGCTCGACTTCGAGGAGCGCGCGCTGGCGCTCCGCGACCGCGGCGAGGCCCGCGAGCGCCTTCTCCCCGGCCCCATCGCGCAGAGCGACATCGAACGATGTGCGGGTGATCGACACGTCGGAGCTGATCCGGGTGAGCAGGAACGTCCGCTCGGCGTCGAGCGACACATCGTGGCCGTACACGTGCCAGCGACCCTCGTACTCGAGCAGCGCGAGCGGCTGGATACGGCGACGGTGCGCCCGATCGGAGCCGCCACGGATGTAGTCGAACTCGACGACGCGCGCCTGCTCGATCGCCCGTTGCAGGGGCGCGAACGCAGGCTCACGCAGGCTGATCCGAGGCGCGTAGCCGATGATCGGCGCGTCGACTTCGATGCCGAGGGCGCGGATCTTCCGCAGCCCGCTGCGTGCCTGCGCCGACATGGACGACTCGCCCCACACACCGCTCGCGAGGTTCAAAACGGCGATCTCGGCAGGACTGAAGTCGATGTCGACGGGGAGCGCGTACTCGGAGGTCGGCACCCGGTACCGCGCTTCGCGCAGATCGTCCGGATCGGCGAAGTCGCCGATCGTCTCGATCGGGACGCCCAGCGCTCGGAGGTTCTCCTTGTCGCGCTCGAACATCTTCTCGAGCGCGTCCTTGCTCGCACCGCCCTCGCCCTGTTCGCGATAGCCGGCGACGGACGACAGGATCGTGTCCTTCGTCAGCCCCTGCTCGGTGGCGAGCAACGCGACGACCAGGTTGACGAGGCGCTCTTCGGGCGCGCTGCGGTTGGGGTCGCCGATCACAGCACCATCCTAGGCACGCACGGGAACCGCGCTCGGTGGATGCACCGGGCGGTCCGTCTCACTGTGCGATCGGTGCGGACTCGTCGATTCCGAGGATGTCGATCACGAAGACGAGCGTCGAGCCCGCCGGGATCGCACCCTGCGCCGTCTCGCCGTAGCCGAGTTCCGGAGGAATTACGGCGAGCACCTGCGAGCCGACCGTCTGACCTTCGAGCGCCTGTGCGAAACCGGGAACGACACCGTCGAGACCGAATGCGGTCGATGCGCCCTTCTCCCACGATGAATCGAAGACCTCGCCGTTGTCCCAGAGCACGCCGGTGTAGTTGACCCGTGCGATCGAATCGGCCTGGATCTCCTCCCCATCGCCCTTCTTCAGCGTCTTGACGATGAGGTCTTTCGGCGCGGGCGCGTCGGGCACGATGATGCCGGGACGCCCATCCGTCGCGAGGACGACGGTCGGGATGCCGGAGCCGTCGACATACTGCGGCGCGCCGTCGGCGGCTGACAGGTAGACCTTCTCGAGGTCGATCACGAAGATCGCGCTGTCGCCCTCGCTGAGCTGCAGGTTCGCGGCGGCCTGCTCGGAGATGTCCTCCGGTGCGATTGCGCCGACGATGCGCGAGCCTTCCGTGGCGCAGTGGAGCATGGATGCCACGCCTTCGGCGAAGGCCGCCCACTGCGTGACCGGCTGGACGACGGTGCCCGACGAGACGAGCTGCTGGCCGGTGGTGCCGTTGAGCACCGTGGTGGTGAAGACGACATCCTGCGCCCGGCTCGTCACAGCCAGCCCGTCGCCCTCGATGAGCTCGGTCGCCGAGGTCTCCTCGACGTGCACCGGCGCCGATGTCGTGACCTCCGGCGTACCGAAGTCGCCGGAGACGTCGATCAGGTCGAGTGCCGACGACGACGCGGTGGTGGGTTCGCAGTCCGCGGTCGAGGACGAGTCGGATGCCGCGCATCCGACGAGTGCGAGGGCGGAGAGGCCGAGCACGGCGATGGCCGCGGGGATCTGACGCATTGCCTCAGTCTACGGTCTCGTCGCCGCGGTCCCCGGCCGCCAGACGGGCGCCGTCGGCAGCCTTCTGCGCGTCGCGGACGCGCTTGCGCAGGTTCTTGTCGGTGATCTCGCGGTCGCCGACGGCGCCGGGCGTCCACGCCTCGACGTCGACGTCGGAGTAGCTCGGCTTCTTCAGCGCGCGCTTGCGCACGTCGGGCGGCATCGCACCGGGCGCGAGTCGGCGTGCGGTGATGAGGAAGCCGGTGTGCGCGACCATGCGGTGATCGGGTCGGACCGCGAGGCCCTCGACGTGCCAGCCGCGGATCATCGTCTCGGTCGCCTCGGGATCGGTGAACAGCCCCGTCGCACGGATGTATTCGGCAACGCGGCTGAGCTGCGTCGCGGTGGCGATGTAGCAGAGCACGACACCGCCGGGAGTGAGTGCCTCGGCGACGACATCGATGCACTCCCACGGCGCGAGCATGTCGAGCACGACTCGGTCGACCGTGCCGGAGCCGGCTGCGACCGGGAGCTGTTCGGCGAGGTCACCGACGACGACCTCCCACGTGTCCGGACGCTCGCCGAGGAACGTCTCGACGTTCGCCTGCGCGACGTCGGCGAACTCGTCGCGCCGCTCGAACGAGAGGAGCTTCCCGGCCTGCCCGATCGCACGCAGCAGCCAGAGCGAGAGGGCGCCCGATCCGACGCCGGCCTCGACAACCGTCGCGCCGGGGAAGATGTCGGCGGCGGCGAGGATCTGGGCGGCATCCTTCGGGTAGACGATCGCCGCACCGCGGGGCATCGACATGACGAAGTCGCGCAGCAGCGGACGCAACGCGAGGTATTCGTGCCCACCGCTGTTCACGACGACCGAACCGTCGGGCTGCCCGACGATGAACTCGTGCTTGAGCACGCCATGGTGGGTGTGCAGTTCGCCGCCGTCACGGAGAGTGATCGTGTGCAGACGCCCCTTCGGGCCGGTCAGCTGGACGCGGTCACCGAGCCGGAACGGTCCACTGGGTCGGAGATCGGTCATGCGCCGGCCCCCGTCCGAGCCTCGTGCAGGACGGCGCCCAGGTCGGCGGCCGTCCGTCCGTCGAGCGTCGGCCACAGGGTGTACGCCCCAACCCCGTCGAGCGGAACCATGTTCGGCACGCCGATCGTCACCGTGCCGGCGGCGATGGCCGACCGTGCGCCGTTGGGCGAGTCCTCGAGTGCGACGGTGTCGCCGGGTTCGACGCCCAGTCGTTCGCAGGCGATCAGGTACGGGTCGGGGAACGGCTTCGGGCGAGGCACCTCGTCGCCGCCGATCACGAGGTCGAACGCCTTGAAATCGATGAGGTCGACCACTTCGTGCGCCATGCGGCTCATCGACATGGTCACCAACGCTGTCGGTACGCCCGCGCGGCGGAGATCGGCGAGCAGCTCGCGGGCGCCCGGACGGAACGGGACGCCGAGCTCCCTCAGCTGCCGCGTCACCTCGTCGGTGAGGTGGGCGACGATCTCGGATGGCTCCATCCGCACCCCCGCAGCCTGGAGCACTCCCGCAGAGTCGTTCAGCCCCAGCCCGACCAATTGCATGGCCTGCTCGTGGCTCCAGGTGCCGCCGTAGCTCTCGATCAGGGCTGTCTCTGCGGACATCCAGTAGGGCTCGGTGTCGACGAGGGTGCCGTCCATGTCCCAGAGGACCGCAGCGGGAAGGGGCGAAGTCACCGCTCCATGTTAGGCGAGCGGTGCCTGCCCACCCGACGGGCGGCGGCGTATCGTGGGGGGAACCGAAAGAGAGGACGTCCGTGCAGGGACTCGGGAAACGTGTGCTCGTGATCGCCTTCGACGGCTGGAACGACGCCGGCGAGGCAGCGACCGCCGCCGCCACGCAGGTGCAGGCCGCGGGACATTTCGAGCGGGCGTTCGGGGTCGACCCGGAGCTCTACTTCGACTACCAGTACACCCGGCCGCAGATGAAGGCCGACGCCGAAGGCGTGCGGAGCCTCGTCTGGCCGGAGGCGACCCTCTGGCGCCCGACCGATCACACCGAGGAAGCGCCCGCACTGTGGCTGCTCACAGGGCCGGAGCCGGCGCGTGCCTGGCAGGCGTTCGCCGCCGAGTTCGTGGATGCCGCGCTCCGTGAGGACATCACCGGGATCGTCGCACTCGGCTCGATGATGAGCGACGTGCCGCACACGCGACCGATCTCGGTGTTCGCAGGCTCCGACAACGAGGAGCTCCGCACGCTGCTGGAGCTCGAGCGCTCGACGTACGAGGGCCCGGTCGGCATCCTGTCGGTCATCGCTGCCGCTGCCGAGCAGGCGGGCATTCCGACGGCCGCGCTCTGGGCGAGCGTTCCGCACTACGTCGCCGGCCACACGCCCTCCCCCAAGGCGACACTCGCGCTGCTGGACAAGCTCGAGGAGATCACCGGCGCCACCGTCGCACGCGGAGAACTCCCGGCGGACGCGCTCGCGTGGGAGGCATCCATTGACGCGGCTGCGGCGGATGACGAGGAGATGAGCGAGTACATCCGCCAGCTCGAGACGACCCGCGACACGTGGGACTCCCCCGAGGCCTCCGGCGATGCGATCGCGCAGGAGTTCGAGAAGTACCTGCGTCGTCGCGGCGACGGCCCGCGCGGCCCGAAGGACGACCCGCGTCGCTGACCGCCGGCGTCAGTACGCCTGCAGCGCTCCCGTGCCGAGCAGGATGAAGAGTACGACGCCCAGCACGATGCGGTAGATCACGAACGGCAGGAAGCTGCCCTTCTTGAGGTAGCGCATGAGGTAGGCGATGACCGCCCAGCCGACCCCGAATGCCACGACCGTCGCGACGGCCGTCTCACCGAGCGTGAAGACGGATTCCCCCGGCTCGCGGATCGCCTGGATCAACTCGTAGAGACCGCTACCGAACACCGCGGGCACGGCGAGGAGGAAGGCGACCTCGGCAGCCGCGGGACGCGTGTAGCCGAGCGCGAGGCCCGCCGTCGTGGTCGCGCCGGAGCGGGAGACGCCGGGGATCAGTGCCAGCGCCTGCGCACCGCCGAGCGCGAGACCGTGCCCGAACGTGAGGTCCTTCTCAGTGCGGACCCGCTTTCCGAGCGCATCGGCGATGCCGAGGATCACACCGAAGACGATGAGCACGGTCGCCACGAGCCAGAGGTTCCGGAACGTGTCGCGGATGACGTCTTGGAACAGGAAGCCGAGCACACCGATCGGCAGCGTGCCGATGATGACGATCCAGCCCAGGCGCACATCGGCGTCGTCACGGGGCACCTTGCCGACGAGCGACTGCGCCCACTTCCCGATGATCGTCGTGATCTTCTTCCAGAAGTACACGAGCACGGCGAGCTCGGTACCGATCTGGGTGATCGCGGTGAACGTCGCGCCCGGATCCTCCGCCGACGGCAGGAACTCGCCGACGATGCGCAGGTGCGCGCTCGAGGAGATCGGCAGGAACTCCGTCAGCCCCTGGATGATGCCGAGGATGATCGCCTCGAGAAGACTCATGTGGGGCCTTTCAGTACGTGCGGATCAGGTCGGTCAGGACCCGCTGCCCGAACGCCAGCGCGTCGATCGGGACGCGCTCGTCGACGCCGTGGAACATCCCCGTGAAATCGAGCCCGGCCGGCAAGCGCAATGGTGCGAATCCGAAACCGGCGATCCCCAGCTCGGCGAGGGCCTTGTTGTCCGTGCCCCCACCCATAAGATACGGGATCACCGGCACACCCGGATCATGCCGCGCGAGCGAGCCGACCATCGCATCGACGAGGTCACCCGAGAAGGGCACCTCGAGCCCGATGTCCCGGTGGACGACCTCGATCTCGATGTCGTCGCCGACGATGCGCTGCACCTCGGCGAGCACCTCGTCCTCGTGCCCCGGCAGCGTCCGGATGTCGATCGCCGCGGTCGCGGCATCCGGGATCACATTGTGCTTGTAGCCGGCCGTCAGCCCCGTCGGGTTCGTCGTGGTGCGGAACGTGGAGCGCAGGAACGCGGATGCCGGGCCGGTGGCGTCCGCGACCGCGTCGGGCTCTCCCGCGTGCATGCCTGAGAGATCCGCGAGCGACGCCACGAGCTGCCGGGTCGTGGACGTGAGCTCGATCGGCCACCCGGTGCGACCGAGTGCCGCGACCGCCTCGGCGATACGGGTGACCGCGTTGTCCGGGTGATGCCGGCTGCCGTGACCGGCGAGCCCCCGAGCATGGAGCCGGATCCAGACGAGCGCCTTCTCGCCCACCTGCAGCAGATACGCACGGCGGTCGCCGACGGCGATGGAGTAGCCGCCGACCTCGCTGATGGCCTCGGTGGCGCCGGCGAACCACTCGGCGCGGTCGCGGATGACCAGCTGCGACCCCTCGACGCCGCCATTCTCCTCGTCGGCGAAGAACGTGACGATGAGATCGCGCTCGGGCTGCTCACCCGAGCGGAGCACCTCGGCGACCGAGGTGAGGATCATCGCGTCCATGTCCTTCATGTCGACGGCGCCGCGACCCCAGAGCATGCCGTCCTTCACGACGCCCTCGAACGGGTCGACGCTCCAGTCCTCCGCAACGGCGGGGACGACGTCGAGGTGCCCGTGCAACACCAGTGCGGGTTTGTCGGGATTGCGGCCGGGGATGCGTGCGGTGACGTTCGTGCGCCGCGCGATCGGCTCGTAGTACTCGGGCGTGAGACCGAGCGACTCGAGGTAGGCACCGACGTACTCGGCGGCTTCGCGCTCGCCGCGCGAGCGGCCCTCGCCGAAGTTGGTGGTGTCGAAACGGATGAGATCGCGCGCCACTCGCGCGACCTCTGGAAGGTCGTCGTGTTCGGGCATGCGGACCACGCTACCCGCCGCGGCGATGCGCGCGCGGCATCCACTCCTGGAAACAAGAAATGGGCCCCTGATCAGGGGCCCATCTGTTGTGCGCGAGGGGGGACTTGAACCCCCACGCCCTATTCGGGCACTAGCACCTCAAGCTAGCGCGTCTACCTATTCCGCCACCCGCGCAAGGTGGTTTTTGCTTTCGCAACCGAGGAACGACACTACCACGTCCTGGGCGTAGCGATAAATCGACGGCGACGTCGGCACCTCAGGGTCGTCACGCGACCGAGACGCCGAACGCGAGTCCCAGGACGTACGTGACGGCGGCGGCGCCGAAGCCGATCGCCAACTGACGCAGGCCGCGCCGCAGCGGCGGCGCACCGGAGAGCAGTCCGACCGTCGCGCCGGTCAGCACGAGCGCGAGACCGACGAGGGCGAGCGCCAGTGCGACCGCCGCGAACCCGGTCATCCCGAAGATCCACGGCAGCACCGGGATCACAGCACCCGAGGCGAAGAACGCGAAACTCGATCCCGCGGCGCCGAGCGCCGACCCGACCGATTCGAGGTCGGCAGCGGGCTCTGCAGGTCGCCGGTACGGGACCGCGTCGCTCGCCTGCGCCGTGCGGATCGTGCGGCGCGCACGCGCCAGCGCCTCATCCTCGTCGATGCCACGGGCGCGGTAGACGAGCGCGAGCTCGTTGGCGTCGAGGTCGAGGTCGGGCAGGACGTGGTCGGTGTCATTGTTCGGGTGCGTGGCCTCGAGGAGCTCGCGTTGCGAGCGCACCGACACGAACTCCCCCGCAGCCATCGACAGGGCGCCGGCGAGGAGACCCGCGACACCGCTGAAGAGGACGAACTGCGGGGCGACACCGGTCGCACCGATGCCCATCACGAGGGCCAAGTTCGAGACGAGCCCATCGTTGGCACCGAACACCGCAGCGCGGAACGTGCCCGACAGGCGGGTCCGTCCGCGGGCGGCGAGCCCGCGGACGACCTCACCGTGGATTTTCTCGTCGGCGCGCATCGCGGGGGTCGCGTGCGGGTCGTCGTCGTACGGCGAGCGGTTCTCGGCGTTCTGGGCCAACGCGAGCACGAAGATCGAACCGAACCGTCGCGCCATCAGCGCGAGGAGGCGAGTCCGCACGGATGCCGCAGGCAACCGCGCTGGCTCTCCACCGAGCAGCGCCAGCCAGTGCGCCTCATGGCGACCCTCGGCATCCGCCAATGCGACGAGGATCTCGCGCTCCTCCCCCGTCTTGCGGACGGCGAGCTCGCGATAGACACGCGCCTCGGCCCGCTCGTCGGCGAGGTACTGCGCCCAGCGGCGGCGGTCACGGGCGGAAGACGGGACGGTCGGGGTGTGCTCGGGCGCGCTCATGTCGCGTCAACGCTAGCCAGCGGTCACCGCCCGAACGCCCGAAAAGCCCGAACTGTCAGCATTTCGGACCGCCGAACGTCAGGAGTGGACGCGCCTGCGGAGCACCTCGATGCGCGCCTGCAGCTGGGCGACGGTCGCGCGCGCCACCTCGGGTCCACCGCAGATGCGTCGGAGCTCCGCATGCACGGAACCGTGCGGCTCACCGCTCTGCCTGGCGTAGAGACCGACGAGACTGTTCAGCAGCTGCCGCTGCTCGCGCAGCGTGCGGTGCAGCGCAGGGGGCAGGGTCGACTCGGCTTCGCTCTGCGGAAGGCCAGTCTTCTGCTCGTGCGCCTCACGCGCCCGGCGATGCTTGGTCTGCCTCGACTGCCGCTGCATGAGCAGCTCGTGCACATGCTCGGGCTCGAGCAGTCCCGGGATGCCGAGGAACTCCTCCTCCTCGAGGCTGCCCGGAACGGCGAGCTGGCCGAACTCTTTCCCGTCGTAGAGCACGCGGTCGAAGTGCGCGACGGAGCCGAGCGCCTGGTAGCTGAACTCCTCGGTGAGCGCGTCGGACGCCTTGTCCTCGCGCTCGGCCTCGGCGAGCAGATCGTCTTCGAGCCCGTCCTCACCGTCGCTCTCACGGTCGAGCGCGTGGTCGCGTTCGCGCTCCATCTCGTTCGCCAGCGCAAGGAGCTGCGGCACGTTCGGCAGGAAGACGGATGCCGCTTCGCCGCGGCGCCGCGCACGGACGAAGCGCCCGATCGCCTGCGCGAAGAACAGCGGCGTCGACGCGCTCGTGGCGTACACGCCGATCGCGAGCCGCGGCACGTCGACGCCCTCGGACACCATGCGGACCGCCACCATCCAGCGCGTGGTCGCCTGCGCGAACGTCTCGATGCGACCGGATGCCGCCTTGTCGTCGGAGAGCACGACGGTGGCGGCCTCGCCGGTGATGTCGCGGAGGATCGCGGCGTAGGCGCGTGCGGCGGTCTGGTCGGTGGCGATGATGAGCCCACCGGCATCCGGGACTTCCTGCCGCACCTCGGTGAGGCGTCGGTCGGCCGACCGCAGCACCGCGGGGATCCAGTCGCCCTGCGGGTCGAGCGCGGTGCGCCAGGCCTGCGAGTTGATGTCCTTCGTGTTGTCCTGCCCGAGGTGCGCCTCGTACTCGTCGCCCGCCTTCGTGCGCCAACGCATCTGGCCGGCGTAGACGTGGAACAGCACGGGCCGGACGACGCCGTCGGCCAGCGCACGGCCGTAGCCGTAGTTGTAGTCGGTCCGCGAGATGCGGATGCCCTTGTTGTTCGGGTGGTACTCGACGAACGGGATCGGCGCGGTGTCGCTGCGGAACGGCGTCCCCGACAGGAGTAGTCGACGGGTCGCGCGTCCGTACGCCTCACGCAGCGCATCGCCCCAACTCAGCGCATCGCCGCCATGGTGCACCTCGTCGAGGATCACGAGTGCCCGCGAGTCGAGCACGAGCCGTTCGTGCACGGATGCCTTCACCGCGACCTGCGCGTACGTGACGGCGACCCCGTGATAGTGCCGGGCGGGCGAGTAGTGCTTGTTGCTGAAGCGGGGGTCGAGGCGGATGGACACCCGGGCAGCGGCATCCGCCCACTGGGTCTTCAGGTGCTCGGTTGGGGCGACGACGATGATGCGGTCGATGACGCCGCGTCGCATGAGCTCGCTCGCCAGGCGGAGGGCGAAGGTCGTCTTGCCTGCACCCGGGGTGGCCGCCGCGAGGAAGTCACGCGGACCGCGGCCGACGCCCTCGGGCCCGTCTGCGTCGAAGTACTGCTCGAGGGCTTCGGCCTGCCAGGCCCGGAGGTTCTGCGCCGTGCCCCACGGGGCGCGTTGCGGGAACGACGGCGACAGGTGTTCGGCGGCGAAACTTCCGAAGTGCGACTGCTCACCCTCGGCTGCCGGTCCCGGCGCCTCGGGTTGCTCGTTCGCTGTCACGTCGATCCACGATAGACGGCCCTCCGGACAGCCACGGACAGGGAGCGGCCGGGTAGCCTCGATGCGGAGGTTCGATGCGCAACAACGACCCGGGCTCCGAAGAGCACCGCTCCCCCTACGTCCCCAACGCGACGGCGCACCCGTGGCGTCGCATGGTGTCTATCGGCGACTCGTTCACCGAGGGCATCGGCGACCCGGAACCCTCGCTCCCCGGCGGCCATCGCGGCTGGGCCGACCGCGTCGCCGAAGTCCTCGCGGCGCAGGTCGACGACTTCGCGTACGCGAATCTCGCGGTGCGCGGAAAGCTCATCGCGCAGATCGTCGAGGCGCAGATCGAGCCGGCGCTGGCGCTCAAGCCCGACCTCATCACCCTGTCTGCCGGCGGCAACGACGTCATCCGGCCCGGTGGCGACCCCGACCTGGTGGCGGAGCTGTTCGAGGATGCCGTCGCGAGGCTCTCGACGCAGGGCGCGACGCTCGTCGTGTTCACCGGCATCGATACCGACTTCACCCCGGTGTTCCGCGGCATCCGCGGCCGGGTCGCGATCTACAACGAGAACATCCGCGGCATCGCCGACCGCTACGACTGCATCGTCGCCGACCAGTGGGCGCTCAAGGACATCCAGGACCCGCGGTTCTTCGACGACGACCGCCTGCACATGAACCCGCTCGGTCACCACGAGGTCGCGCGGATGGTGCTGCGCGCGCTGAACGTGCCGAACGACCTGCTGCCGATGCAGCCCGACCCGCTGCCGTCGATGACGTGGCGCGAAGCGCGCACGAACGACCTCTTCTGGGCGCGGGAGCACCTGGTGCCGTGGGTGCTGCGGCGGCTGCGGCACCAGTCCTCCGGCGACGCGATCACGGCGAAGCGGCCGGACGCGCTCCCCGTGCTGCGGCGGCTCGACTCGGACGACTGACCGCCGTCAGCGCAGCGCCCAGAGCGCCACGGCGGAGGCCGCCGCGACGTTGAGCGAGTCGACCCCTCCTGCCATCGGGACGGTCACAACCGTGTCCGCGGCGGCGAGCGCGCGCGGCGACAGGCCGTCGCCCTCCGAACCGAGCAGGATCGCGAGGCGTTCCGGCCGCTGAGCCGCGAACTCTTCGAGCGGGACGGCGTCGTCGGCGAGCGCCATCGCCGCCACGTGCAGGCCGGCGGCACGGAGTTCGGGCTCGGCGGCATCCCACTCCGGTAGCCGCGTCCACGGCACCTGGAAGACCGTGCCCATGCTGACGCGGACGCTGCGCCGATAGAGCGGGTCACCACACCGCGGGGTGACCAGCACGGCATCGGCGCCGAGCGCGGCGCAGTTGCGGAAGATCGCTCCCACGTTGGTGTGGTCGCCGATGTCGTCGAGGATCACCACGGTGCGGGCATCGCGCACGACGTCGGCGACGGCCGGAAGCTCGGGCCGATGCATCGCGGCGAGCGCACCTCGATGCACCGCGTAGCCGGTGACCGCCTCGGCGACCGTATCGGGCACGACGTAGATCGGGGCGTCTCCCGAAAGGGATGCCGCGGCGTCGTGCCACTTCTCCTGCACGAGGAGCGAGCGGGGGCGATGCCCCGCGGCCACGGCTCGCGCGATGACCTTCTCGGACTCGGCGATGTAGAGCCCACCCTCGGGCTCTGTCATCCGCCGGAGCGCGACGTCGGTGAGCCCGCGGTAATCGGCGAGCCGCGGGTCGGTTGGGTCGTCGATCCGCACGGTCGTCATGTGCACCATGCTGTCACGCAGGTGCCGCACCCGGTACGACGCGTCACCTCCGCGCAACACGGAGCGCGTAGGCTCGGGACTGCATTTCGGAGGTGGGCATGGGCACGGCGGTGGAACTCGACGCTGACGCCACGGCGGCCCTCGGGCGTGCGATCGATGCGCTCGCCGGACACCGCGTCGCGGTCGTCACCGGCGCCGGCGTCTCGACGGATTCCGGCATCCCCGACTATCGCGGGAAGGGTGCTCCCGTGCGGACGCCGATGACCGCGCAGCAGTTCCTCGCCGACGACGCCAATCGTCGTCGGTACTGGGTCGGCAGTCACCTCGGCTGGCGCGCCTTCTCCGCCGCAGCTCCGAACGCGGGGCACCTGGCGCTCGCCGAGCTGGAGCGTGCCGGCGTGGCATCCGGCATCGTCACCCAGAATGTCGACGGCCTGCACGTGCGTGCGGGCAGTCACCGAGTCGTCGAACTCCACGGCACGATGCGTCGCGTGCATTGCATCCACTGCGGACAGGTCTTCGACCGGCGCGACCTCGCCGTCCGCGTCGAGCGGGACAACCCGTGGATCACTGTGCCCGAGAACGTCGAGCTCGGCCCCGACGGCGACGTGGTCCCGAGCGCCGGCGAAGCCTTCATCGTCCCGGAGTGCTCCGTGTGCGGCGGCGTACTCAAACCCGACGTCGTGTTCTTCGGCGAGTACATCCCGGCCGAGAAGTTCCGCGAAGCCGAGCAGCTCGTCCACGGCAGCACAGCACTCCTCATCGCAGGCTCGTCGCTGGTCGTCAATTCCGGCATCCGTCTGCTCGAACGCGCCCGCCGACGGAAGATGCCCGTCGTCATCGTCAACCGCGGTGCGACGCGCGGCGACGCGCGCGCGACCGTCAAGGTCGACGCCGGAACCTCCGAAGTGCTCGCCGAACTCTCCCGCGCGCTCACCGCCCTGCGCTGAGGGACCGCGTGCGCTGACGCCCCTCCTGCGCCGCATAGGCTCAAGGGGTGACGACTCTCACCCTCGTGCGCCACGGCCAGACCGACTGGAACCTGGGCCGCCGCATCCAAGGCGCGACGGACATCCCGCTCAACGAGACCGGCCGCAGCCAGGCTCGCACAGTCGGCCTCGAGCTGGCCGCCGAGCTCGACGCCGACACCCCCGTCTTCCTCGCGTCGAGCGACCTGTCCCGCGCGCACGAGACCGCTCGGATCATCGCGGATGCCGCCGGCCTCGACGAGCCGCGTACCTATCCGGCGCTTCGGGAGCGCACCTACGGCGAGGCCGAGGGGATGACCGACACGGAGTTCCTGGCACGTTGGGGCTCCTGGCACACCGCGACGATCCCCGGCGCGGAGGAGTGGCCCGATGTCACCCGCCGCGCCCTCGACGGAATGCGGCAGATCGTGCAGGATGCCCGGCGCGCCACCGCACCGCGGGCACCCGAGATCGTCGTCGTCGCACACGGCGCGCTCATCCGAGCCGTCATCCGCCACGCGACCGCAGGGCGGTTCCCGGAGGAAGGTGTACGGCTCGGCAACGGCTCGCGGCACACCTTCCTCGTCGAACGGGAGCGACTCCGGCTGCTGTCTTCCTCCGGCGTCCCCGCCTGATGCTCCGGCGCTGAGCTCAGGCCACGCCGAGCGCCCGGGCGATCACCAGCAATTGCACCTCGGTGGTGCCCTCCCCCACTTCGAGGATCTTCGAGTCCCGGTAATGCCGCGCCACGGGGTATTCGTTCATGAACCCGTTGCCGCCGAAGATCTGCGTGGCGTCGCGCGCGTTGTCCATCGCCGCGTCACTCGCGGTCAGCTTCGCGATCGCAGCCTCCGCCTTGAACGGGCGACCGGCATCTCGGAGCCGAGCAGCATGGAGCCATGCGAGCCGCGACACGTGGACCCGCTGCTGCATGCGCGCGAGCATGAACTGGATCGACTGCCGCGTCCCGAGGCGCTCGCCGAACACAACGCGACTGCCCGCGTAGTCGACAGCCGCGTCGAGGCATCCCTCCGCCGCGCCGGTCGCGAGGGCCGCGATCGCAATGCGACCCTCGTCGAGGATGTGCAAGAAGTTCGCGAACCCGCGGCCGCGCTCGCCGAGGAGGTTCGCCTCGGGCACCCGTGTACCGTCGAACGTCAGCGGATGGGTGTCGCTCGCGTGCCAGCCCACCTTGTCGTACGCGGGCCCGACCCTGAACCCGGGGGTACCGTTCGGCACCAGGATCGTCGACACCTCGCGCGACCCGTCCGGGCGCTCGCCGGTCACCGCGGTCACCGTGACGAACCGGGTGATAGGGGTGCCTGAGTTGGTGATGAACTGCTTCGCGCCGTCGATGACCCACTCCCCGCCGTCGAGGCGTGCGGTGGTGCGCGTCGCACCGGCATCCGATCCCGCCTCCGGCTCGGTGAGACCGAACCCGGCGAGCGCGCGGCCCGCCAGCAGGTCGGGGAGGTGTTCGGCTCGCTGCGTGTCGGTGCCGAAGCGGAACACGGGCATCGCGCCGAGACTCACCCCGGCTTCGAGAGTGATCGCGATTGACTGGTCGACACGGGCGAGGGCCTCGATCGCGAGGCCGAGCGCGACATAGTCGCCGCCCTGCCCACCCACGTCCTCGGGGAACGGCAACCCGAAGAGCCCCATGTCCCCCATCTGGGCGACGACGTCCATCGGCAGCGTCTTCGTGCGGTCGGCCTCATAGGCGACGGGCGCCACCACCTCGTCGGCAAACGAACGGACGAGCCCCGCGAGCTCGACGTGCTCCTCGGCCAGGTCGTACCCGGTCAGCGGCAGGCTCATGCGAGCACCATCGCCCGGCCGGGCTCACGCAGCACGTCGCCGACGTCGGTGAGGAAGCGCGCAGCCTCGGCACCGTCGACGAGCCGGTGGTCGAACGAGAGGCTGAGCGTCAGCACATCCCGCAAGGCGATCTGCCCCTCGAACTCCCACGGCTGACGGCGGACCGCCCCCAGACCCAGGATGCCGGCCTCCCCCGGCACGAGGATCGGCGTCCCCGCATCGACCCCGAAGACGCCGAAGTTGGTGATCGAGAACGTGCCCCCGCTGAGCTCGACGGAGCTCGCCTTCCCTGCTCGAGCCGTCTCGGCGAGCGCACGGATGGCGTCGGCGAGTTCGAGGAGCGTCATCCGCTCGGCATCCTTCACCGAGGGGACGACGAGCCCGCGGTCGGTCGCCGCCGCGATGCCGAGGTTCACGTAGCGACGGCGGACGATCTCGCCAGCTGCCTCGTCCCACGACGAGTTGAGATCGGGATTCCGCGTCAGCGCCAGACACACGGCCTTCGCCGCGACCGCCATGATGCCGATGCGATGCTCCGCATACCGCCGATCCGCCCGCAGGCCCTCGACGAGCGCAACGGTCGCCGTCACATCGACGGTGAGGAAGGTCGACGCGTGCGGCGCCGTGAACGCGGAGCGCACCATCGCGTCTGCGGTGTGCTTGCGCACGCCGCGGATCGGGATGCGCTCCTCACGCTCGTTCGACACGGACGTGGTCGTGGTCGTGCGTTCCGCATACGCCTCGACGTCGTCGCGCGTGATGATCCCTGTGACACCGGATGCCGCGACGAGGTCGAGATCCACGCCGAGGTCCTTCGCGAGCTTGCGCACGGGCGGCGTCGAACGCGGACGCTCCCGCAGTTCGCGCTCGGGCTCCGAGACGGCGATGGCGTCGTGCGGCGCCGCTTCGCGGACCGCCGTATCGGTCGCGCCGGCGCGGGCCTCGCCGCGCGATCTGCGCTGCGGCCGACCCGCGGCGCGCGGTGCGGCGCCGTACCCGACGAGGTTCGGCTCGCGCCGTTCGGCGTCGGCGCCCGGCTGTTCGGCGTCGCCGCCGACGTCGAACGAGACGAGCACCTCGCCGACCGCGACCACGTCGCCGGCGTCGTGACGGAGCGCCGCGACAGTCCCGGCGAACGGCGAGGGCAGCTCAACGACGGCCTTCGCCGTCTCGACCTCGGCGATCGCCTGGTTCAGCGCGACCTCGTCACCCTGGGCGACGAGCCACTGGACGATCTCGGCTTCGGGGAGTCCCTCCCCGAGGTCGGGGAGACGGAAGTCTGTGATCATGCGGACACCTCCGACATGCTGTTCGGGCGGCCGAGAACGCGGTCCACGGCGTCGAGGATGCGGTCGAGATCGGGCAAGTGGTACTGCTCGAGCTTCGCGGGCGGGTAGGGCACATCGTGCCCGGTCACGCGCACCGGCGCCGCCTCGAGGAAGTGGAAGCACTTCTCGGTGACGCTCGCGATGAGCTCGGCCGCCACTCCGCCCTCACGGGACGCCTCGTGGGTGACCACGACCCGGCCCGTGCGTCGAACGGATGCCGCGATCGTGCCGTAATCGACCGGGGACAGCGATCGCAAGTCGATGACCTCGAGCGAGATGCCCTCGTCCTCAGCGGCGAGCGCAGCATCGAGCGCCGTCGTCACCTGCGCCCCGTACGTGAGGACGGTGACGTCGGAACCGGGACGGACGATGTTCGCGAGGCCCAGCGGGGCGGCATCTGCGATGTCGCCGTCGAGCTCGACGCCGCCCTTCGCGTGGTATAGCCGCTTGGGTTCCAGGAAGATCACCGGGTCGTCGCATGCGATCGCCTGACGCAGCATCGTGTACGCGTCCTGCGGGTTCGAGCACGCCACGACGCGAAGGCCCGCGGTGTGCACGAAGTACGCCTCGGGCGACTCGGAATGGTGCTCGGCAGCGCCCACACCCCCGGCCCACGGAATCCGGATCGTGAGCGGCATCCGCACCTGCCCCTGCGTCCGGTAGTGCAACTTCGCGACTTGGCTGACGATCTGATCGAACGCCGGGTACACGAACCCGTCGAACTGGATCTCGACCACCGGTCGGAATCCGCGGAACGCCAGGCCGACCGCCGTGCCGACGATGCCCGACTCGGCGAGCGGGGTGTCGAGCACCCGTCGCGGCCCGAACTCCGCCTGCAGTCCGTCGGTGATCCGGAAGACACCACCGAGCGCGCCGATGTCCTCGCCCATGATGAGGACTTTGTCGTCGTCGGCGAGCGCCCGCCGGAGTCCGGCGGTGAGCGCCTTGCCCATCGTGAGCTGGGTCATGCCACACCGCCATCCGTGCCAAAGCCGTCGAGGTAGGCGGCGAACTGCGCACGCTGCTCGTCGATCCCCGAGTGCGGCTCGGCGTACACGTGATCGAAGACCCGCAGCGGCGCAGGCGGGGCGATCCCCACGACGGCACTGCGCATGGCGGCCGTGAACCGGTCGGCATCCGCCGTGACGGCCTGCTGGAACGCGTCGTCGAACGCGCCGACGGAGCGAAGGTACGCCTCGACCCGACCCAGCGGGTCACGTGCGCGCCAGTGGTCGAGTTCGTCGGTGTCGCGGTACCGGGTCGGGTCGTCCGACGTCGTGTGCGGCCCCATCCGGTACGTGACGGCCTCGATGAACGCCGGGCCCTCACCGCTTCGCGCATGATCGGCGGCCCACCGCATCGCTGCGACGCAGGCGAGCACGTCGTTGCCGTCGATGCGCATGCTCGGGATGCCGAACCCCGGCGCCCGGCCGGCGATCGGGTACTGCGCCTGCAGCGCGACCGGCTCGGAGATCGCCCACTGATTGTTGGAGCAGACGAAGACGACCGGGCTGCCGTACGACGCGGCGAAGACCATCGCCTCGTTGACGTCGCCCTGGCTGCTCGCCCCGTCGCCGAAGTAGGCGACGGCGATCTGGTCACCGCCGTCGCGCTGGATACCCATCGCATAGCCGACGGCGTGCAAGCTCTGCGCCCCGATGATGATCTGCGGATTGGCGACGTGCACCGCGAACGGGTCGTACGACGAGTGCGCCGCGCCGTGCCACACCATCACGAAATCGGCCGGCGCGACGCCGCGGACGAGCTCGATGCCGATCTCGCGATAGCTCGGGAAGAGGAAGTCGTCGTCGTGGCAGGCCCACGCCGTACCCACCTGCACGGCCTCCTGCCCCTGTGCGGGCGCCCAGAGCCCGAGGTGCCCCTGCCGCTGCAGGGCGACGCCCTCCGCGTCGAGACGACGGGTGAGCGCCATGTCGCGGTAGAGCTGGCGCAGCATCGCGGTGTCGACGTCGGCGATCCAGGGATCGAGCCGTTCGTCGGCGACACGGGCGCCGGTGTGGTCGAGGAGCCTCGCGACGTCCTCGGTGTCGGTGGACCGGGCCGCGGCCGGGGTCAGAGTATCGGTCATCATCGTCCTCTCTGATCGCGATCGCACGTCTTGTGGACAGGCGATCGGCGCAGAACACCGGCTTCGTCGCCGGATGCCGCGAGACTATGCCGACATCGCACCTCGCTCAAGCATCGACGCGCTCGTTGAGCATCCTGCGCAAACCCCGCGCCGAGCCCCTGCTATGGTTTCGCACTATGAGCGCCCTGGACCACGTCGATCTCGAGCTCCTGAACGCCCTCGCCGAGGACCATCGAGCGACCGTCGTCGCGCTCAGCGAGCGACTCGGCCTGAGCCGCAACACGGTGCAGGCACGCATGGCGAAGCTGGAGCGCTCCGGCGTCTTCCTGTCGTACGAGCGCGCGATGTCGCCCGCCGCCCTCGGGTACACGATCGACGCGATCCTGCACGTGCAGGTGCGTCAGGCCGACCTCCCCCGTATCACGGTCGAGCTCGAGCAGATCCCCGAGGTCGTGCAGTGTCACGGCCTGAGCGGACCGGTCGATCTGCTCGTGCGGGTCGCCGCGCGCGACACGCAGCACCTGTTCGACGTCGACGCCCGCATCCTGGCGATCGACGGCGTGGAGCGCACCGAGACCTCGCTCGCCATGGGCGAGGTCATCGGATACCGGGTCCGACCTCTCCTGGCAGCGGCTCGACGGGAGCACTGACCGCCGCAGCGGCGCGCGCATCGAGCCGGACGAGCACGACGCCGACGAGGATGAGCGCGCCACCGAGGAACTGCACCGGCGCCGGCGTCTCGGCCAGCAGGATCCACGCGAACATCAGCGCGAAGAGCACCTCGGAGAGTCCGACGAAGGATGCGACCCGCGAGCCGATCAGCGGCACGGCCATGACGCCGAAGGCGTAGCCCGCCGCGGTGCAGACACCGACGAGGAGCAGTGGCACGATGGCGGGCAGCTCGAGCCCGACCAGGTCGACCGTGAGCGGGGGCGCGGCGAACGGCATGATGCCCGTCACGGTGAGGATCCCCATGGCGATCGCACCGACCAGTAGTCCACCCGACGCGAGTGCGAGCGGCGGCAGATCGGGACCCGTGCGCTCGCTCATCGTGAAGTAGACGCACACGCAGACGGCGGCGAGGAGTGCGAGCCCGACACCCACGAGGTCGAATCGCGCGCTCGTGACGTCCACGACCAGGACGAGTCCGACCATCGCGATCACGGACCCCGCGATCACCGCGCGCGACGGGGTCATGCGCGTGCGCGCCCACACGAAGAGGACGAGCATCACCGGGGCGAGGTACTGGATGAGGAGTGCCACTGCCACCGGCATCCGCTGCATGGCGGAGAAGAAGAGGAGCTGGCAGCCGACCACCGGGATCAATCCGAAGGCAGTGAGCGACAGCCAATGAGTGCGGAGGAAGCCCCGCTGCGCGCGGAGCGTGCGGATCAGCGCCGGCGACACCACGAGCCCCGCGACCGTCATACGGACCAGGAGCACCGCGGACAGCGACCATCCGCTCTCGAGCAGCGGCTTCGCGATCGGCCCGCTGATCGAGAACGCCAGCGCGCTCGTCACTGCGAGCAGCAGTCCGCGGGCGCCGAGCGCGGCCCGCGCGGGCACGACCGGGAGGACGATCGGGTGGGGTGCGGTGTGCGTCACGTCGGACTCCTCGAACTGGCGCGTGGACTGCGGAGCCAGTGTCAGGAGTGACCTGTGCTTACACTGGTGACACTACTGCTCGTCGACGTCAGGAGTCAACACCGTGTTCATCCGTGACACCGAGCTCTCGCTTCGCGCTGCGACCGCGCTCGTCAACTCCCTGCCCGAGACCGACGCCGAGGGCATCGATCGGCTCGCGACGCTCGACGATCTCGCCGCGTACCTGCAAGAGTTTCCCTACAGCGGGACGATCCGCCGCGACGACGTAGAGCTCGCCGAGCTCCGTGCCGCGCGCACTCGTCTACGGCTGCTGTGGACCGGCGACCGCGAGGCCGCCGTGCCGATCGTCAACGCGATGCTGCGGGAGGGGAAGGCACTCCCCCAGCTCGTCATCCACGACGCGTACGACTGGCACATCCACGCCACCGACGACGCGGCGCCACTGGCGACGCGCATCACGGTGGAGGTCGCGATGGCCTTCGTCGACGTCATCCGGTCGGGCAAATTCGACCGCGTCCGTACCTGCTCGGCCGACGACTGCTCATCGGTCTACATCGACTACTCGAAGAACGGCTCGAAGCGCTACTGCGACACCGGCAACTGCGGCAACCGCATGAACGTCAACGCGTACCGGCGTCGGAAGGCCGAAGAAAGCGCCTGATCGCGGATGCCGCTTCGCGTGGCGTCTCGTAATGGATGAGGTGCCCGACGCCGGGGATCACCTCGAGTTCGGCATCAGGGAACCGGTCGCGCAGGGTGTACTGCGCCGACAGCGGTGTGATGTCGTCCTTCTCCGCGACGACCAGCAGCGTCGGCTGCGCGATCGCCGGCGCGGACTCGCGGACATCGTGCGACACCGAGGTGACGAAGGCGTCGCGGAGCGTGTCACGGTCCGCGAACCGCGAGAAGTACGTGTCGTGCTGGTCGTGGACGAACCGGCGGATCGCGGCATCCTTCGTCTTCACCATCGCGAGGCTCATGATCCGCACGATGAGCGGATTGCGCAGCAGCGCTTCTCCCACGCGGGCGGGGAGCTTCGCACCGGCGTCGTAGTAGAACACCGCGAGCCGGGTGAGGATGCCGCGCGGTCCCTCGAGCGCGGGCGCGCCGATCGGGTTCACCAGGATCAGCTTCGGCGTCGCGAGGCCCCGCGCGACGGCCGCAGACGCGACGATCGAGCCGAACGAGTGGCCGAGCACGATCGCGCGCGGCGCGACGGCCGCGACGAAGTCGGTGAGCCACTGGGCATAGGCGTCGAGGTCGTGCCTGCCGGACAGAGGCGCGGTCTCGCCGAACCCCGGCAGGTCGGGCGAGATGATGCGGAACCCGGGCAACTGGGCGATCACCGGCTCGAGGCCGTGATGCTCGCCGCGGAATCCGTGGACCGCGACGATCGTCACCTCGGCGTCATCCGCCCCGTACACCCAGTAGGCGGTGGCCGATCCCGCAACCTCCGCCTCGCGCCGCTCCACCGGTATCTGTGCGAGCTCGGCGGCGTACGGGTTCGGGACGGTCACCCGTCGAGTCTACGAGGGCGGCGTGCCGCAGCCGCGATGTCGGAGCATCCCCGTAGCGTCGGAGCATGACCGGCTGGCATGCGATCCCCCTCTGGGATGACGACACCTTCGGCGACGCCGCTGCGGTCGCGCCGGAGCCGGTCGCCGTCGCACCCGTCGTCGCCGAGGCGCTCGTCGAGGCACCCGCATCCGGCATCCGGATCGGCGTGTTCGACCTCGAGACCACCGGCGTCGACGTCCGCGAGGACCGCATCGTCACCGCACACGTCGGCGTCCTCGACGCGACGGGTGCCGTCGTCGAGGCCCGCAGCTGGATGGCCGACCCCGGAATCGAGATCCCCGAGGGCGCGAGCGCCATCCACGGCATCAGCACCGAGCGCGCGCGAGCCGAAGGTCGACCCGCCGGCGACGTCGTGGCCGAGGTCACCGCGGCGCTGCGGGCGCTGTTCGACGCCGGCATCCCGGTCGTCGCATACAACGCATCGTTCGACTTCTCGATGCTCCGGTACGAAGGCATCCGACACGGACTCGCGACGATCGACGCACCATCGCCGGTCGTCGACCCGCTCGTCGTCGACAAGACCTACGATCGCTACCGCCGCGGCAAGCGGACGCTCGAGGTCGTGGCGGCGCACTACGCCGTCACGCTGGAGGGTGCGCACGACGCCGCCGCCGACGCGGTCGCCGCTGGGAGGGTCGCGCAGGCGATCGCCGCGCGCTTCGAGCTCGATCTCGCCGCACCCGACCTGCACACCCAGCAGATCGCGTGGGCGCGAGCGCAGGCCGAGAGCCTCACCGAGTACTTCATCAAGGTCGGCCGCCTCGATCCCGAAGACGCGCTCGACGGGAGCTGGCCGATCCGCTGACCCGCCGACCGCGGGCGGCCGGAAACGACGAACGCCCCGCCGAAGCGGGGCGTTCGATGCGGCTGCTTACTTGCTGCCGAAGTTCTTGAAGCGCTGGTTGAACTTCTCGACGCGGCCGGCCGAGTCCATGATGCGCTGCTTGCCCGTGTAGAACGGGTGCGAAGCGGACGAGATTTCGACGTCGATGACCGGGTAGGTCTCGCCGTCCAGCTCGATCGTCTTGTCGCTCGTGACCGTCGAACGGGTCAGGAAGGTCTCGCCGGAGCCGAGGTCGCGGAACACGACGGCCTTGTACTCGGGGTGGATGTCAGTCTTCATTGGGTTCCTCACGAAGTGCCCTGGATTTTGCCAGCGGCGGGTGGAAGTCTGCGGCGCGAGTGCGCCAAAGAGAGATTCTATCAGGATGCCGCGCGTGCGGCGAACCGGCCGTCCTCGGCGGTCAACGTGATCGGCATGCCGAACGTCTCGGTCAGCGATTCGGCGGTGAGCGCGTCGGCGATGGGCCCCTGGGCGACGACCCGGCCTTCGCGAAGGAGGAGCACGTGGGTGAAACCGACCGGGATCTCCTCGACGTGGTGCGTCACCATGATCATCGCGGGGGTCGACGCCTCCTGCGCGTAGCCCCCGAGCAGGCCGAGGAGCTCTTCGCGGGCGCCGAGGTCGAGGCTCGCGGTGGGCTCGTCGAGGAGGAGGAGCTCGGGGTCGGTCATGACGGCGCGCGCGATCTGCACACGCTTCTGCTCGCCATCGGAGAGCGTTCCGAAGGTGCGGTCGGCGAGGTCGGCGAGACCCCACTCCCCCAGCACACGCCGGGCGCGGCGCTCGTCGATCGGTTCGTAGTCCTCACGCCAGCGGCCGAGCACCGAATAGGCCGCGGTGAGGACGACGTCGATGACCGCTTCATCCTGCGGCACGCGCTTGGCCATGGCCGACGACGCGAACCCGATGCGCGGCCGAAGGTCGAACACGTCGGTGCGACCGAGTCGCTCGTCGAGGACCGTCACCGATCCCGAGGTCGGGTGGATCAGGGTCGCCGCGAGCTGCAGGATCGTGGTCTTGCCGGCGCCGTTCGGCCCGAGCACCACCCAGCGCTGATCAGCTGCGACGGTCCAGTCGATACCGTCGACGATGTTGCGGGCGTTGCGGCGGACGACGACATCGGCGAGTTCGAGGACCTCAGACATGGTTCCCAGCCTATCCGGCGGGAGCAGCCACCTCGCGGTAGAGCGCCGCCGTGGCGTCGGCGATCGCCTCCCAACTGAACGCGGTCGCCGCGCGCTCGCGACCGGCGGTGCCGTACGCCTTCGCACGCTCGCGGTCGGCGACGACCTCGGTGAGCGTCGCGGCCAGGTCGGCGACGAACCGGTCGGGGTCGAGCGGCGTCCCGGTGCCATCCTGCGCCTGCTCGATCGGCACGAGGCGTCCGGTGACGCCGTCGACGACGACCTCCGGGATGCCGCCGGTCGCGGTCCCGACGACCGCAGCACCGCATGCCATCGCCTCGAGGTTCACGATGCCGAGCGGCTCGTAGACCGATGGGCAGACGAATGTGGTGGCGGCGGTGAGGATCGTGCAGAGATCCTGTCGGGGCAGGAACTCCTCGATCCAGACCACGCCGTCGCGCGTGGCCTGGAGTCCGCGCACGAGCTCTTGCACCTCGGCCATGATCTCGGGGGTGTCGGGCGCACCGGCGCAGAGGACGAGCTGCACCTCGGGCGGCAGCATCTCGGCGGCCCGTAGGAAGTACGGCAGGCCCTTCTGCCGAGTGATGCGCCCGACGAAGACCACTGATGGACGCGACGGGTCGATGCCCCACCGCTCGAGCAGTTCTGGGTCCTCGCGCGGCTGCCAGGCATCGACGTCGATGCCGTTGTAGATAACCCGCACCTTCGTCGGGTCGAGGTCCGGGTAGCTGCGGAGGATGTCGCGCCGCATGCCGTCGCTGACGGCCACGACTGCAGCCGCGTGCTCATACGCCGCCTTCTCGACATAGCTCGACACCGCGTATCCGCCGCCGAGCTGTTCGGCCTTCCACGGGCGGAGCGGTTCGAGCGAGTGGGCGGTCACGACGTGCGGGATGCCGTGCAGCATCGAGGCGACCATGCCGGCGAAGTTGGCGTACCACGTGTGGCTGTGCACGACATCGGCCCCCGCGACGTCGGCCACGATCTCGAGGTCGGTACCGAGGGTCTGGACGGCTGCGTTCGCGCCGGCGAGACCAGCCGGGACAGCGTACGACGACGTGCCTGGTTCGCCCCGTTCGGCACCGAAGGCACGCACCTGCACCTCGAGTCGTTCCCGGAGCGACCTCACCAATTCGGTCACGTGGACACCCGCGCCTCCGTACACCTCGGGCGGGTACTCCTTCGTGATGATGTCGACGCGCATGGTCCGAACTCTAGGGCACGTGAAACACGCGACATAGTCCTGGCCGCGCGGCCGCTTAGCGCCATAGTGTGGGCACATGCCTGCATCGCCGAAGGTCCTCGGTATCGTCCTCGCCGGTGGCGAGGGCAAACGCCTCATGCCACTCACTCAGGACCGGGCGAAGCCCGCCGTCCCGTTCGGCGGTCAGTACCGCTTGATCGACTTCGCGATCTCGAACCTCATCAACTCGGGCCTCCGGCAGATCGTCGTGCTGACGCAGTACAAGTCGCACAGCCTCGACCGCCACGTGTCGCAGACATGGCGCATGTCGGCGCTGCTCGGCGCGTATGTGACGTCGGTGCCGGCGCAGCAGCGCCTCGGCAAGCGGTGGTTCTCGGGCTCTGCCGACGCGATCCTCCAGTCGCTCAATCTGATCCACGACGAGAAGCCCGACATCGTCGCGGTCATCGGCGCCGACCACGTCTACCGCATGGACTTCCAGCAGATGATCGACGCGCACATCGCCTCCGGCGCACGTGCGTCGGTCGCCGGCATCCGTCAGCCGATCGAACTCGCGAACCAGTTCGGCGTCATCGACGTCGATCCGACCGACGGGTCGACCATCCGAGAGTTCCTCGAGAAGCCGCAGAACCCGGCAGGGCTCGTCGACAGCCCGCAAGAGGTGCTCGCGTCGATGGGCAACTACGTCTTCGACACCGACGCCCTCATCGAGGCGGTCGAGGCGGACGGCGAGTTGCCGACGTCGAACCACGATATGGGCGGCGACATCATCCCTTACTTCGTGAACCGCGGCGAGGCCGCCGTGTACGACTTCAAGCGCAACGACGTGCCGGGATCCACAGATCGAGACCGCGACTACTGGCGCGACGTGGGGACGATCGACTCGTTCTTCGACGCGCACATGGATCTCATCTCCGCGCTGCCGGTGTTCAACCTGTACAACACCGACTGGCCGATCCGCTCGCAGTCGGTGAACTCGCCGCCCGCGAAGTTCGTGCGAGACGGCGTGGGTCGCATCGGCAACGCGATCGACTCGATCGTGTCGCTCGGCTGCGTGCTGTCCGGCACGCACCTCGAGCGGAGCGTCGTCGGACCGTGGACGCTGTCCGGCGGTGGCTCGACGATCACCGACTCGGTGCTCTTCGACTACGTCAGCGTGGGGGCCGGGGCACGAGTGCACCGCGCGATCCTCGACAAGAACGTCGTCCTCGAGCCGGGTGCCACCGTCGGCGTCGATCGCGAGCTCGACCTCGCCCGCGGATTCACGGTGACGGACAGCGGGCTGACAGTCGTCGGGAAGAACGTGCGCATCCGAGCGTGACCGCGGCCGGGTAGCGTGGGACAGTGCCTGACGCCCGCTTCCTCGTCGTGTTCGACGCCGATTCCACGCTGATCCGCAACGAGGTCATCGAGCTCATCGCCGACGAGGCGGGCCGCGGCGCAGAGGTGGCGGCGGCAACGGAAGCCGCGATGCGCGGTGAGGTCGACTTCGCCGAGAGCCTCCGGTCGCGTGTCGCCGAGCTCGCAGGCGTGCCGTTGACGGCGTTCGAACGCGTCCTCGCCCGCATCGAGCCGACGCCCGGGGGACGCGAGCTCATCGACGCCATTCACGCGCGCGGCGGCATCGCCGCCGTCGTCTCGGGCGGATTCCACGAGATCCTCGACACCGTCGCACCGAGCCTCGGCGTGGACGTGTGGCGCGCCAACCGTCTCGCGCACGCCGACGGTGCGCTGACGGGCGTCGTCAACGGTCCGATCGTCGATGCCGCTGGAAAGGCCGCCGCACTGCGTGAGTGGGCCGAGCAGCACGGCGTGCCGATGTCGCAGACGTTCGCGATCGGTGACGGTGCGAACGACCTGGTGATGATGGATGCCGCTGCCCTCGGCATCGCGTTCAACGCGAAGCCCGCGGTGCGCGCGCAGGCCGACCTCGTCGTCGGCCCGGTCGACCTGGCGGAAGTGATCCCGCTCCTCCCCTGAGCGCTGGTGGGTGTCGGGGGTGCCGCGTATGGTCGCGGCATGGACGTCATCCTCATCCCCGGCCTCTGGCTCGACGCGTCGTCGTGGGACGACGTCTCGGCTGCACTGCGTGACGCCGGTCACACCCCGCATGCCTTGACGATGCCCGGCACCGGCGAACCGGCATCCGTCTCGGCCGACATCGGCATCGCCGACTGGGTCGCCGCTGCCGTCGAGCGGATCGATGCGATCGACGCGCCCGTCGTCCTCGTCGGGCACAGCGGCGGCGGCAACGTCGCGTGGGGCGCCGCCGAGGCACGCGCGGATCGAGTGGCTCGTGTCGTCTTCGTCGACACGACACCGCCGCCGCCCGGCGCCGAGATCTCGGAGTTCCCGGTCGAGGATGGTGTGATCGCATTCCCGGGGTGGGACTTCTTCGACGACGAGGACGTCGACGACCTCGACCAGGCGACGCGTGAGCGCACCGCGCCGTTGACCGGCTCCGTCCCGGCGAAGGTGCCCACCGATGCGCTCACGCTCGAGGGCACGGCGCGCCACACCGTCCCGGTCACGATGCTCATGGGCGGGATGGACGAAGCGACCTTTCGGAGCGTCGTCGCCCAGTGGGGGGCGTTCGCAGCCGAGTTCGAGGCGATCGAAGACGCCCACGTCGTCCGGCTCGGAACCGGCCATTGGCCCCAGTTCTCGAACCCGACGGTCCTGATCCGAGAGCTGCTCGCCGCGATCGGATGACGCGGGTCAGTGCCCCATCCCGAGGCCGCCGTCGACGGGGATGACGGCACCGGAGATGTAGGCGGCGTCGTCGGAGGCGAGCCAGGCGACGACGGATGCCACCTCGGCGGCATCGCCGAAGCGGCCGGCCGGGATGTTCTTCTTGTACTCGGCCTGCGTGTCTTCGGGGAGCGCGGCGGTCATGTCGGTCTCGATGAAGCCGGGTGCGACCACGTTCGCGGTGATCGCGCGAGCACCGAGCTCACGAGTCAGCGAGCGGGCGAAGCCCACAAGCGCGCTCTTGGACGACGAGTAGTTGATCTGCCCGGCCGAACCATAGAGCCCGACGACCGAGGAGATGAGGATGACGCGTCCCCAGCGTGCGCGGAGCATGCCCTTCGCCGCGCGCTTGACGACGCGGAACGTCCCACCGAGGTTGGTCGAGACGACCGAGTCGAAGTCGTCCTCGCTCATGCGCAGCAGGAGCGTGTCCTTCGTGATCCCGGCGTTCGCGACGACGATCTCGACCGGCCCGAGCTGCTGCTCGACCTCGGCGTATGCGGCGTCGAGCGACGCGGCATCCGTCACGTCGGCACGCACCGTGAGCGTGCCCTCGGGGCCTTCGCCCGACCGCGCGGTGACGGCGACCTTGTAGCCGTCGGTGACGAAGCGCTCGGCGATGGCGCGGCCGATGCCGCGGTTGCCTCCGGTGACGAGGACGACGCGATCAGAGGACATGGTGCTCCTTGCTCGGGCAGCGGTGAACCGAACCAGCCTAGCCGCGTCGCGACGAGTACGCTGGTGGTGCAGCCGCATGAAGGAGATGTCCGTGACCGACGACACGAACCCCACCCCGCCGACGCCGCCCGAGGGCGAGGTCCCGCAGCCGCCTTCCGGTGCCGTGCGGCCGCCTGTCGGTGACGCGCCCACCCCTCCGCCCGCAGGATACGACGCTCCCCCGTCCGGGGCGTATCCCCCGCCGGCCGCACCGGTCTACGGCGCACCCGGATACGCGGCCCCGCAGTATCCGCCGCCGGCCTACGGCCAGCCCGCACCCGCATACGGCTACACGTACGCGCCACCTCGCCCGACCAGTGTGCTCGCGATCGTGTCGCTCATCGCATCGGTCGCCGGGCTTTCGCTCATCCCGTTCATCGGCTCGATCGCCGGCGTGATCACCGGGCACATGGCGCTCAAGAACCTGAAGACCTCGGGTGAGAACGGTCGTGGCATCGCTCTTGCCGGCACGATCGTCGGCTGGGTCGGCACCGGCATCTGGCTGCTGTTCATCGTCTTCTGGGTGATCTGGTTCGTCTTCGTCATCGGGCTCGCGGCATCGTCGGGCTCGGGTTCTTGGAGCTGATCACACGTCACGCCGCATGAGATCGAGCTCCACACCGTCGGCGACCTCCCTCGCCACGGCGCCGGAGGACGACGCCCGCGCGCGCTCCCGCAAGTACTACATCACCATGGGCGTGCGCATGGTGTGCCTCGTCCTGATGGCCACCGTGACGCCGTACAGCTGGTACACCTGGGTGTTCGCGCTCGGAGCGGCAGTGCTGCCCTACGTCGCCGTCGTGGTGGCGAATGCCGGCAGCGCACCGACCGCGCGGCGCGCGGTGGACCCGCGACGCGCGGTCGAGGCGCCTCCTGGTGCGCCGCGCGCGGCCGAGCCCGACGACCCCGGCGTCTTCCGGATCAACGAATCGCCACGATCGGAAGACTCGTGAGCGGCGCCCAGTGCTCCCGCGCCGGATGCCGCGCCGTCGCCGGATGGCAGGTGGTGTGGCGCAACCCCCGGATCCATGGACCCGAACGACGGAAGATCTGGGCGGCCTGCGACGCGCACCGCGAGTTCCTCCACGACTACCTCGCCTCGCGCGAATTCCCCGTGGAGGTCATCCCCATGCCCGTCTCGGATGCCTCGTGAACAGTCGCACCGCGCTCCGGTGGAGCGGCTACGTCGCTGTCGCGATCGTCTTCGCGATCGCCTGCGCCATGTTGTCGAACTGGCAGTTCGCGCGCACCGCCGAGCGCGACGCGGAGCTCGCCCTCGTCGCCGGGAACTACGACCAGGCTCCCGTCGCACTCGCTGAGGTGATCGCTCCCGGCGCGAGCTTCGACGCCGACGACGAGTGGCGCCCGGTGCTGCTGCGGGGCACGTACCTCACCGACGAAACGGTGCTGGTGCGGAACCGGCCGCGCGGTGGCACCAGCGCGTTCGAGGTCCTCGTACCGTTCCTCACCGATGACGGACGGATCGTCGTCGTCGATCGCGGCTGGGTTCCGCCGGGTCGAGACCAACCCGAGCCGGATGAGATCCCCGCCGCCCCCGACGGAGAGGTCGTCGTGACCGGCCGCCTGCTTCCCGGGGAGCAATCCGCCCGCGATGGCCGTTCCGCCCCTGACGGGCAGGTGCCCACGATCGATCTCCCGCTGATCTCGGACGGGATCGATGCCGGCGACGCGATGCTCACGTCGGCCTACGTCCTCATGTCCGCGGAGGATCCCGCCCCGGCGACGGCGCCGAACCAGCTCGAAGCGCCGTCGGAGGACCCCGGACCGCACCTGTCGTACGCCATCCAGTGGATCCTGTTCGCCGTGATGGGCTTCGCGTTCATCTGGTACATGATCCGCACCGAGGTGAAGCATCGCCGCGAAGACGACGAGGACGAGGCATCCGCTCCCCAGCGCACACCGCGCGCACGTCGCGATCGCGACATGGAAGCCGAGGACGAGCTCCTCGACGCCCGCTGAGCCCGGGTCAGCCGGACCGCGTCACGCCAAGGTGCCCGGACCGCGTCACGCCAAGGTAATCAGGTCGATGTAGTCGCGACCCCAGATGTCCTCGACACCGTCGGGGAGGATGAGCACGCGCTCGGGGTTCAGCGCCTGCACCGCACCCTCATCGTGCGAGACCAGCACGACCGCGCCCTCGTAGTGCGCGAGTGCGCCGAGGATCTCTTCGCGCGACGCCGGGTCGAGGTTGTTGGTCGGCTCGTCGAGCAGCAGCATGTTCGCCGACGACACGACGAGCGTCGCGAGCGAGAGTCGGGTCTTCTCACCGCCCGAGAGAACACCGGCCGGCTTCAGGACGTCGTCACCGGTGAAGAGGAACGACCCGAGCACCTTGCGCGCCTCGGTCGCCGTGATGTCGGGGGCGGCCGACATCATGTTCTCGAGCACAGACCGGTCGACGTCGAGGTTCTCGTGCTCCTGGGCGTAGTACCCGACCTTGAGGCCGTGCCCGGGCTCGATGACACCGGTGTCGGCCTTGTCGACGCCCGCGAGGATACGCAGCAGCGTGGTCTTGCCGGCACCGTTGAGGCCGAGCACGACGACCTTCGAGCCGCGGTCGATTGCAAGGTCGACGCCCGCGAAGATCTCGAGCGACCCGTACGACTTCGACAGGTCCTTCGCCATGAGCGGCGTCTTGCCGCACGGCGCAGGCTTCGGGAACCGGAGCTTCGCGACCCGGTCTTCCTGGCGAACCTCCTCGAGGCCCGACAGCATCTTCTCGGCGCGCGCGACCATCTGGTGGGCAGCAGCGGCCTTCGACGCCTTCGCACCGAAGCGGGCGGCCTGCAGCTGCAGCGCGGTCGCCTTCTTCTCGATGTTGACGCGCTCCTTCTTGCGGCGCTCCTCGTCTGCGACGCGCTGACGCAGGTAGTTCTTCCAGTTCATGTTGTAGGTGTCGATGACCTGACGCATCGCGTCGAGGTAGAACACCCGGTTGACCGTCTCGCCGACGAGCTCGATGTCGTGACTGATGACGATGAGGCCGCCCTTGTAGCCCTTCAGGAACTCGCGGAGCCACACGACGCTGTCTGCGTCGAGGTGGTTCGTCGGCTCATCGAGGATCATTGTCTGCGCGTCGGAGAACAGGATCCGGGCGAGCTCGATGCGGCGGCGCTGGCCGCCCGACAGCGTCTTGAGCGGCTGGTCGAGGATGCGGTCGGGCAACGAGAGGTTGTGGGCGATGGATGCCGCCTCCGCCTCGGCCGCGTAGCCGCCGAGGGCCTCGAACCGCTCGGTGAGGTTGCCGTACCGGCGCATCGCTTTGTCGGCGACGGCAGGGTCGTCGTGGCCCATGAGCTCGGTCGCCTCACGCATGCCGAGCGCGAGCGTCCCGAGCCCGCGGGCGTCCAGGATGCGGGTGCGGGCGAGCATCTCGGGGTCGCCGGACCGGGGGTCCTGCGGCAGGTAGCCGAGTTCGCCGGATCGTTCGACCTTGCCGTCGGCCGGGATGAGGTCGCCGGCCAGGACCTTGGTCAGCGTGGTCTTGCCGGCGCCGTTGCGACCGACGAGGCCGATCTTGTCTCCGGGCGACACACGGAAGGAGACCTCGGACATGAGGGTGCGCGCGCCCACGCGGATCTCGAGATCGTGCACGGCGAGCACAGCGGACGTCCGTTCTTCGGGAGGGAAAGCGGCCGATCGGCCAAATCCCCAGTATAGATCTTGTCTCGTGTCCACATCGTTTCGCGCGCCCGGGGAAGCGGCCCATAGGATTGCGCCGAACGAGCGCGCCCCCGCGCGCACCGACGCTCCAGGAGGCCGCATGTCCCTGTCCACCGCCGTCCGGCGCCCCGTCCTCGCCGATCTGATCGCGCAGCCCACGACGCGTGCACGGTCGCTCGCGACAGATGCCGCGCTCGTCGTCGCGGGCGTGGCCCTCGTCGCCCTGCTCGCCAAGGTGTCGTTCTTCATCGGTCCGGTGCCGATCACGGGGCAGACCCTCGGCGTGATCGTCGTCGGTGCGGCGCTCGGCGCACGACGCGGTGCGATCGCACTCACCTCGTACATGCTTGCGGGCCTCGCCGGAGCGCCGATCTTCGCGGGCGCCCTCGCCGGCCCTGCATACGTGCTCAGCCCCTCGTTCGGGTTCATCCTCGGATTCATCCCCGCCGCGTTCCTCGCCGGCTGGTTCGCCGAACGCGCGTGGGACCGGAAGCCCGTGCTCGCATTCGTCGGCTTCGTCGCCGCCTCGATCATGCCGTTCCTCGTGGGCGTCCCCTACATGGCGCTGATCCTCGGCGCCGTCGTCGGCACCGACGTGACGTTCGCGCTCGTCATGAGCTCCGGCGTGCTCCCGTTCATCGTGCCCGGCCTCATCAAGGCGGCGTTCGCCGCGCTGCTCGTCCCGGCCGCATGGCTCGGCGTCCGGGCGGTGGAGCGCCACCGGCGCCGCTGACCGACGACGTCTCGACGAAACGGCCTCCACTTGGGTGGGGGCCGTTTTCGCGTCGTCACGGATTTCGTCAGGGGTCTGCGCGGTTGTAAGGTTAGGCGACCCTAATCAATCGAACCAGGAGCATCCGTGCCTCGCATTCGCTCTGCCGTCGCCCTCTCGGCGGCATCCCTCCTCTTCCTCACCGGTTGCGCGACCACGCCCACCGGTGACGCCACTCCCGGTGCCGCTGCCGACGACGCGTTCCCCGTGACCATCACGCACGCGTTCGGCGAGACCGAGATCGCCGCGAAGCCGGAGCGTGTCGCGACGGTCGGGTGGAGCAACCAGGACGTCGCGCTTGCGCTGGGCATCATCCCGGTCGGCACCGACACCCAGGTCTGGAACTGGACCGGCGACGCCGAGCCCGGCCTCTACGAGTGGAGCCTCGACAAGATCGAGGAGCTCGGCGGCGAGATGCCCGCCCTGTTCACGACGTCCGCCGGCACCGACTTCGAGGCGATCGCCGACACCGACCCCGACGTGATCCTGGCCGCCCAGTCCGGTCTCGACGAGGCGAGCTACGGCACGCTGAGCGACATCGCCCCGGTCGTGGCGTACCCCGAGGTCGCCTGGTTCACCTCGTGGCGCGACACCATCACGATCAACGCCGAGGCGCTCGGCCTCGCTGCTGAGGGCGACCAGCTCGTCGCCGACCTCGAGACCGAGATCGCGGATGCCACCGCCGACGCCGACTTCTCGGGCAAGACCGCCGCGTTCTTCTCGGCGAGCGCCGCCGACCTCTCGAAGGTCTCGATCTACACCGAGGGTGACGCGCGCACCGCGTTCCTGGGCGACCTCGGGTTCGACATGCCCGCCGCCGCCGACGCGAGCGACGGCTCGTTCTACAAGGACTTCAGCGCCGAGAACGCCGACCAGCTCGCCGACATCGACGTCATCGTGACGTACGGCGACGGCGACGTGGCGGCTGCCCTCCAGGCAGACCCGCTGTGGAGCACCCTCCCCGCGGTCAAGGCGGGCGCGATCATCGAGGTCGGCATGGGCGACGCACTCAGCGCCGGTGTCAGCCCGACCGCGCTGTCGATCCCGTGGGTCCTCGACCGCTACGTGCCGCTCCTCGAAGAAGCCGCCGCAAAGGTTCAGTGACCACCGCAGTCAGCACCGCACGCCGCGCGCCCACCACCTCGGTGGGCGCGCGGCGCCGCGTGGCGATCCTGCTCGTCGGGGCCGCCGCGCTCCTCGTGTCGATCGCACTCTCGCTCGCGTTCGGCTCCCGCCCCGTCTCGATCGGCGAGGTCGTTGACGGCATCACGATGTGGTTCCGTGGCGAAACCCCGACCGAGATCGGTGCGATCGCGGTGCAGAGCCGCATCCCCCGGACAGTGCTGGCCGTCATCGCCGGAGCCGCCCTCGCGCTCTCCGGCGCGCTCATGCAGGCGATCACCCGCAACCCCCTCGCCGATCCCGGCATCCTCGGTGTGAACACCGGCGCAGCGCTCGCGGTCGTCTCGGGCATCGCGTTCTTCGGCATCTCGAGCGCCACCGGCTATCTCGCACTCGCCTTCATCGGCGCCGCGATCACCGCGATCTTCGTGTACTTCATCGGCTCGATCGGCGCCGGCGGCACCACGCCGATCAAACTCGCCCTCGCCGGCGCTGCGACGACCGCCGCGCTGAGTTCGCTCATCTCGGCGATCCTCCTCCCCCGGCAGAACGTCATGGACGAGTTCCGCTACTGGCAGATCGGCAACGTCGGTCGCGCCTCATGGGAGACGATGGCCGTCGTCGCGCCCGTGCTCCTCATCGGCGCGCTCGTCGCGATCCTCTGCGCCTCGGCGCTCAACGCCCTCGCCCTCGGTGACGACCTCGCCGTCGGCCTCGGCGTCCATGTCGGCCGCATCCGCCTCATCGCCGCGATCGCAGGCGTCGCGCTGTGCGCCGCCGTCACCGCCGTCGCGGGACCGATCGGGTTCGTCGGGCTCATGGTGCCCCACATCGTCCGCATGGTGTCTGGACCCGACCAGCGGTGGCTCCTCCCGTTGTCCGCCGTCGGCGGCGCCATCCTGCTGGTTCTCGCCGACACCATCGGTCGCGTGATCGGCTTCCCGAGCGAAGTCGAGGCGGGCATCGTCACCGCGTTCCTCGGCGCACCGGTCCTCATCGTCATCGCACGCCGCACCCGACTGAAGGGGCTGTGATGGCGACCCTCCTCGCTCCCCTCGACCTCGCCTCCGCGCCACAGATCGAGCGCGTGCGCGCTGGACGCCGCCACCGCACCCGCCGCCGCGTCATCGCCATGTCGGCGCTGGGGGTCCTCCTGCTCGCGCTGATCGCAGCGATGCTGATGCTCGGCAACACGATCTACCCGCCCTCGGACGTGCTCGCCGTCATGTTCGGCCAGCAGGTGCAAGGTGCCACGTTCACCGTCGGCACACTGCGCATTCCTCGCATGATCATCGCAGTCCTCGCGGGCATCGCGTTCGGCGTCGCCGGCGCGACCTTCCAGACCATGCTCCGCAATCCCCTCGCGAGCCCCGACGTCATCGGCATCACCTCGGGCGCGAGTGCCGCCGCGATCCTGTCGCTGATCGTCCTCGGTTGGAGCCACGGCGCGACGAGTGCGCTCTCGCTCGCAGCAGGCGTCATCACCGCCCTCGCGATCTCCCTCGCCGCGCGCGGAGGCACCTCGACCGGCGGCCGACTGATCCTCATCGGCATCGGCATCGGCGCGATGCTCGACTCCGTCGTGTCCTTCCTCATCGTCCGCGCGAACGTGTACGACGTGCTCGTCGCCGCGCGGTGGCTCACCGGAAGCCTCAACGGCTCGCGCATGGAGGACGTGCCGACCCTCGGGATCGCCGTCGCGATCCTCGTTCCGATCGTGCTGTTCCTCAGCCGTGATCTGAGCGCGCTCGAACTCGGCGACGCATCCGCCACCGCGTTGGGCGTGAAGGTCGATCGAACCCGCATCCTCCTTGTCGTCGCCGCCGTCGCCCTCGCATGCTTCGCCACCGCGACCACCGGCCCGATCGCGTTCGTGTCCTTCCTCGCGGGTCCGATCGCCGCGCGCCTCGTGGGACCGGGTACGCCCGTGATCCTGCCCGCCGCATTGACCGGCGCCTGCCTCGTCCTGGCAGCCGACCTGATCGGACAGTTCGCGTTCGGCACGAAGTTCCCCGTCGGCGTCATCACCGGCATCCTCGGGGCGCCGTACCTCATCTACCTCCTCATCCGTACGAGTCGCCGCGGAGGATCTTCATGACCGTGCAGCACGCGATCCGCACCGAGCGCCTCGTCGCCGGCTACGGCGGGAAGACCATCGTCGACGGGATCGATCTCGAGATCCCGCCTGGACGCGTCAGCGTCATCGTGGGCGCGAACGCGTGCGGCAAGTCCACACTCCTGAAGACGCTGTCCCGCCTGATCACGCCGCTCGAGGGCGGTGTCGTCCTCGACGGCAAGCGCATCGATCAGATCCCCACGAAGGAGCTCGCCCGGACGCTCGGACTGCTCCCGCAGCAGCCGGTGTCTCCCGAGGGCATCGTCGTCGCCGACCTGGTCGGTCGCGGGCGGCATCCGCACCAGAAGCTGTTCCGCTCCTGGACGCCGGACGATGACCGCGCCGTCACCGAAGCGCTCGCAGCGACCGGCGTGCTCGAACTCGCCGACCGCGCCGTCGACGAACTGTCGGGTGGGCAACGCCAGCGCGTCTGGATCGCCATGGCCCTCGCGCAAGAGACCGAGATCCTGCTCCTCGATGAGCCGACGACGTTCCTCGACGTGTCCCACCAGATCGAGGTGCTCGATCTTCTGACCGATCTCAATGCCGCGCGCGGCACGACGATCGTGATGGTCCTGCACGACATCAACCTCGCCGCACGCTACGCGGACCACATCTTCGCGCTTCGCGCCGGCTCCGTCGTCGCCAGCGGAGCACCAGCCGACATCGTGGACGCCGACCTGATGCGCGAGGTCTTCGACCTCGACTGCCGTGTCATCCCCGACCCGGTGTCCGGCGCACCCCTCGTCCTCCCCCGCGGTCGCCACCGCCTCCTCGCCGACTGACCAAGGAACGCATCATGTCCACCGTCACCAGCCGCTTCTTCCGAGTCCGCGTCACCGCGATCACCGACCTCACCGCGAGCTTCCGTCGATTCACGCTCGCCGGCCCCGACCTCGCCCACTACGGCGACCCGGGCTTCGACCAGCGCATCAAAGTGGTGTTCCCCACCGCGACAGTGAGCATCGACGACATGCCCATCGGCGAGGACTGGTACACGGAGTGGCGAGAGCTGCCCGAAGACGCTCGCCCGCCGTTCCGCACGTACACGACCCGCTACGTCCGCAACGAGGCGTGCGAGGTCGACATCGACATGGTCGCGCATGATGTCCTCGGTCCCGCCTCGGACTGGATCGCGCGTGCCGAGGTCGGCGACGAGCTGCTCGTCTTCGCACCCACGACGGCCCACCGTGGGGTGAGCTTCGGCATCGACTTCGTCCCCCCGAAGCAGACCGACGGCATCCTCCTCGCGGGCGATGAGACCGCCGCACCGGCGATCGCGGTCATCCTCGAGCAGCTCCCCGAGACCGCTCGGGGCACGGTGGTCCTCGAGGTTCCCCACGAATCGGATGCCGCCTACCTCCCGACCCACCCCGGCTTCGAGTACCGCGTGGCCGCCCGTCCGACCCACGACGCCCGCCACGGCCACCTCGTGCCGGCGGTGGAAACCGCAGCCGCGCTCCTCGCGCCCGCGGGCAAGGGGGCGGAGGTCGAAGAAGTCGACATCGATGGCGGCATCCTCTGGGAGGTCCCGCGGACGGCGAAGGGCGGCGCCGCGCTGAAGAGCGCACATCTCTACGCTTGGCTCGCGGGCGAGGCCGGCGCGATCAAGTCGCTCCGGCGGCACCTCGTGTCGCAGCTCGGCGTCGACCGTCGGGCCGTCGCCTTCATGGGTTACTGGCGACTCGGGCGCGCCGAGAACTGACGCGGCTCAGCCCCGCGTCATCGCGCCGATCTTCGCGACCGCGGTCCGGAGCAGGTCGGGCGAACACCCGAAGTTGAGCCGCACGTGTCCGATGCCCTGCGGGCCGAAGAGCGGCCCGTGGTGGAGCGCCACGCCCACCTCGCGCAGGATGCGGCGAGCCGGGTCGTCGCCCCAGCCGTAGGCCGACAGGTCGATCCACGCCAGGTATCCGGCATCCGGGATCCGATACGTGGCCTCGGGCAGGTGCTCGGCGAGCAGATCGGCGAGGAGCCTGCGGTTCACGTCGAGCGCGGCGAGAAGTCCGTCGAGCCACGCGTCGGACGCCACGTCGAACGCCGCGATCGCGGCACGCGCGCCGAACAGGCCGGTGCGCCACTCCACTTCCTTGGGCAACGCGCGGACGACCCTCCGCGTATCGTCCGCCGCGGTGACGATGACGGCACACTTGAGCCCCGCGAGGTTGTAGGCCTTCGACGCGCTCGTCACGGTGTACCCGACCGCCGCGGCGTCGTCCGACACCGCGAGGAACGGGGTGAACGTCCCGGGCGTGTGGACGAGCGGCGCGTGGATCTCATCGCTGATGACAACGGCGCTGTGCCGGCGAGCGGATGCCGCGACGGCCGCGAGCGCCTCGCGGGAGTGCACCGTCCCGGTCGGGTTATGCGGGTTACTGAGGAGCACGGCCCGCGCGCCGGCCGCGAGGGCCGCATCGATCCCCTCGACGTCGAGCTCCCACCCAGTTCCCGTGTCGCGGAGCGGCACGGCCTCGACGACCGCACCGGACTCCTCCGTGCACATCGCGAAGGGCGGGTACACCGGTGGGGTCGTCACGACCCGCTCGCCGGGCGCCACGACGGCGCGGAGCACTTCGACGACACCCATCATCACGTCGCCGGTCGTCAGGACGTGCGACGCATCGACCTGCCAGCCGAAGCGCCGGTCCGCAAACGCCGCGAAGGCCTCGCCCACGCCGGGACGCGGTGGGGTGTATCCGGTGTCGCCGAGCTCGACCGCCTCCGCGAGCACACGCGTGATCTCGGGCGCGAGCGGGAAGTCGGTCTCGGCCACGAACATCGGAATGACGTCGTCACCGTACGTGCGCCACTTCGAGCTCGAACGGCGTCGAAGGGTCTCCAGCGGGAGGGATTCGAGGGGTGGGACCGTCACCGTTCGAGCCTATTCAGCACGCCGACGGATGCCACGTCGATGACGACCTGTGACAGTCGCGGCGCCGACCGGGGCGACCTCAGATGGCGAAGCCGAGCGCCCGCATCATGTCGCGACCGTCGTCGGTGATCCGCTCAGGTCCCCACGGCGGCATCCAGACCCAGTTGATCCGGAACCGGTCCACGACACCGTCGAGTGCCTGTCCGGTCTGCTCTTCGAGCACATCGGTGAGGGGGCAACCGGCCGAGGTGAGCGTCATGTGGATGACGAGGGCGTCGTTCTCGTCGTCCCAGCCGAGGTCGTAGATCAGCCCGAGGTCGACGACGTTGATCCCGAGCTCGGGATCCATGACGTCTTTGAGCGCTTCGGTGACCTCGTCGTACTTCTCAGGTGCGAGGGTCTCGGTCATGCCTCGATCCTAGGCCTCGTCGGTGCCCGCCGGGGCGAGGAATCGGTCGTAGCCCTCGTCCTCGAGGCGAGCGGCGAGCTCGGGGCCGCCCTCTTCGGCGACGCGGCCGTTCACGAGGACGTGCACGAAGTCCGGCTTGATGTAGCGGAGGATGCGCGTGTAGTGCGTGATCAGGAGCACGCCCATGTCGGACTTCTCCTTGGCGCGGTTGACGCCCTCGGAGACGATCTTGAGTGCGTCGACGTCGAGGCCGGAGTCGGTCTCGTCGAGGACGGCGAGCTTCGGCTGGAGGAGCTCGAGCTGCAGGATCTCGTGACGCTTCTTCTCGCCGCCCGAGAACCCCTCGTTGACGTTGCGCGCCGCGAACTTCGGGTCCATGCGGAGGTTCTGCATCGACTCCTTCACGTCCTTCGACCACTGGCGGATCGAGGGCGCCTCGCCCGAGATCGCGGTCTTCGCGGTGCGCAGGAAGTTCGTCACGGTGACACCGGGGATCTCGACGGGGTACTGCATCGCGAGGAAGACGCCGGCGCGGGCGCGCTCGTCGACGGACATCTCGAGGACGTCCTGGCCGTCGAAGGTGATGCTGCCGCTGGTCACCGTGTACTTCGGGTGTCCGGCGATCGTGTAGGCGAGCGTGGACTTGCCGGAGCCGTTGGGGCCCATGATGGCGTGGGTCTCACCGGTGCGGACGGTCAGCGTGACGCCGTTGAGGATCGGGGTCTCGCCGGCTTCGGTCTCGACCGTCACGTGCAGATCGCGGATCTCGAGGACAGACATGTCAGCTACTTTCTTCAGTTCGATGCTTTGGTCACGGCGGGGTCGATGAGGATGTCGTCCCCGTCGATCGTGACCTCGTAAACGGGCACCGGCTCGTACGCCGGCAGATTCAGGGGGCGGCCGGTCCGCAGCGAGAACGCGGAGCCGTGCGCCCAGCACTCGAGCGACTCGCCTTCGACGAAGCCGTCGGCGAGTGAGATGTCACCGTGCGTGCAGGTGTCGCCGATCGCGTGGACCTCGCCCTGGCTGTCGAGGACGACAGCGATCGCGACGCCGTCGACCTCGACGCGCACGGCGGTGTCCTGCGTCAGCTCACTGAGCTGCAGCACCTTCTGTGCGGTCATGCCTGCGCACCGCCGGCGAGCTCCGCCTCGATCGCGGCGGTGAATTCCTCCTCCAGCGACGGGATGCCGACCTTCTGCACGATCTCGACGAGGAAGCCGAGGACGACCAGGCGACGCGCTTCCTCCTCGTCGATGCCGCGGGCCTGGAGGTAGAAGAGCTGCTCGTCGTCGAAACGCCCGGTCGCACTCGCGTGCCCGGCGCCCTGAATCTCGCCGGTCTCGATCTCGAGGTTCGGGATCGAGTCGGCGCGCGCACCGTCGGTGAGCACGAGGTTGCGGTTCGCCTCGTAGGAGTCTGTGCCCACGGCATCCGGTCCGATGAGGACGTCGCCGATCCAGACGCTGCGGGCGCTCTCGCCCTGGAGCGCGCCCTTGTAGAGCACGTCACCCGTGGTGTGCGCACCCTTGTGGTGGAGGTAGACCTGGCTCTCGAGGTGCTGCCCGGCATCTGCGAAGGAGAGGCCGTAGAGCTTGCCCTCGGAGCCCGCGCCGGCGAGCTCGACCGACGGGTTCACCCGCACGACGCCGCCACCGAGGCTCGCGACGATGTGCGTGAGTTTCGCGTCGCGGTCGACGCGCGCCTGGTGCGCCGAGAGGTGCACCGCGTCGTCGTCCCAGCGCTGCACCGACACGACCGTGAGTGCGGCGCCGTCGCGGACGATGATCTCGACGTTCTGCGACTGCTGCGCGGTGCCCTCGTGGCGGAGGATCACGGTGCCGCGCGAGTTTGGCTGCGCCTCGATCACGACGTGCGCGTGCGCGACCCCGCCCGTGCCGGTCAGCCGGACGATGACGGGCTCGTCGAGCTCCACGTTCGCGGGGATGCGGATGAGCGGCGCCTCGGCCTCCTGCGACCAGGCGATCGCGCTGGGCAGGTCTTCGGGGCGGAACACCTCGCCGCGCGGGGCCTCGCCGGGAGCCAGCCGAAGCTGCACGACCTCGTCGGGGGCGGTCACCTCGACGCCGATGACGCCGTGCGGCGCGGCCTCGTCGACGAGGAGCGCCTTCACCCGATCGAGCGGGGTGTGCTTCCAGTTGACTTCACGGCCAGTCGGCGCGCCGAAGTCGGCGGGGTCGAACGACCACGGCCGCTCGGAGCGAGTCTGGACCGGCACGAACGCGCCGTCGGAGAGCGTCGCCGCAGGGTCGATGTGGCCCTTCGCGTCGTTCGCGGGGGCCTGCGTCGCGGTCGTCATCAGCCGACGGATCCTTCCATGCCCATCTCGATGAGCTTGTTGAGTTCGAGCGCGTATTCCATGGGCAGCTCGCGGGCGATCGGTTCGATGAAGCCGCGCACGATCATCGCCATCGCCTCGTCCTCCGGCATCCCACGGCTCATGAGGTAGAACAGCTGTTCCTCGCTCACCTTCGAGACGGTCGCCTCGTGGCCGAGCTGCACGTCGTCGACGCGGATGTCGATCGCGGGGTAGGTGTCGGAGCGCGAGATCGTGTCGACGAGCAGGGCGTCACAGCGCACGGTGTTGGCCGAATGGTGGGCGTTCGCGTCCACGCGCACCTCACCGCGGTAGCCGGCGCGACCGCCGCCGCGGGCGATCGACTTCGAGACGATCGACGACTGCGTGTACGGCGCCATGTGGATCATCTTCGCGCCGGCGTCCTGGTGCTGGCCGGGGCCCGCGAACGCGACCGACAGGGTCTCGCCCTTGGCGTGCTCGCCCATCAGGTAGATCGACGGGTACTTCATCGTCACCTTGGAGCCGATGTTGCCGTCGACCCACTCCATCGTCGCCCCCTCGTGCGCGACCGCACGCTTGGTGACGAGGTTGTAGACGTTGTTCGACCAGTTCTGGATCGTCGTGTACCGAACGCGCGCGTTCTTCTTCACGATGATCTCGACGACGGCGGAGTGCAGCGAGTCGCTCTTGTAGATCGGCGCGGTGCAGCCCTCGATGTAGTGCACGTAGCTGCCCTCGTCGGCGATGATCAGCGTGCGCTCGAACTGGCCCATGTTCTCGGTGTTGATCCGGAAGTAGGCCTGGAGCGGGATCTCGACGTGGACGCCCGGGGGCACGTAGACGAACGAGCCGCCCGACCAGACGGCCGTGTTCAGCGCGGCGAACTTGTTGTCGCCGGCGGGGATGACCGTGCCGAAGTATTCCTCGAAGAACTCCGGGTGCTCGCGAAGCGCCGTGTCGGTGTCCATGAAGATGACACCCTGCTTCTCGAGTTCCTCGTTGATCTGGTGGTAGACCACCTCGGACTCGTACTGCGCGGCGACGCCGGCGACCAGGCGAGCACGCTCGGCCTCCGGGATGCCGAGCTTCTCGTACGTGTTGCGGATGTCCTCGGGGAGGTCCTCCCACGACTGCGCCTGCTTCTCGGTCGAGCGCACGAAGTACTTGATGTTGTCGAAGTCGATTTCGGAGAGGTCTGCGCCCCACGTCGGCATCGGCTTGCGGCCGAACAGCTGGTGCCCCTTCAGACGGGTCTTCAGCATCCATTCCGGCTCGGACTTGAGTGCGGAGATGTCGCGCACGACGGCTTCGTTGAGGCCGCGCTTGGCGCTCGCGCCGGCGGCGTCGGGGTCGTGCCAGCCGAACTCGTACACCCCCAGGCCTTCGAGCTCGGGACGGTCGATGAGCACATCCGACATGACGTTTCCTCCTCCCGGCCCGGGCGATGTCATCCGCTCCGGCATTCCCGTACCCACGAGGAGTGCGCGAGGGGGGATGCCGCTTGCTGGGCCGCTCTTCCGGCACGTGACCGCGCCTAGAATCGTTGTGCGAGCCGCGACCGGAGTCGCTCTCGCCTACCCCGCCATTCTACAGGCACCGCCACCACCCGCGGCCGTGCCGAACGCACGCCCGGAGTCGTCCCCATGCTGACCAGCGAGTCCCCCACGAGCACCACCGCGGTCGCGCCGATCACCCGGACCCTTCGTATCGTCGCCTGGCTTTCGTTCCTGGCCGAGACCCTCATCATCGCCACCGGCGGCGCCGTCCGCCTCACCGGCTCCGGCCTCGGCTGCCCGACCTGGCCGACGTGCACGCCCGAGTCGCTCGTGGCCACCCCCGAGATGGGGATCCACGGGATCATCGAGTTCGGCAACCGCACCCTCACGGGGCTCGTCGGCATCCTCGCGCTTGCGGTCGTCGTACTCGTGTGGCGGATGCGCCGTGATCGCCGCGACCTGTTCGTCCTCGCGCTCATCGTCCTCGGCGGCGTCGCCGCGCAGGCGGGTGTCGGCGGGATCACCGTGCTGACGGGTCTCAACCCGTTCATCGTGGGCTTCCACTACGTGGCATCCCTCGTCCTGGTCTGCGTCTGCGCGGCCTTCCTCGTCCGCCTCGACGAGCCCGCGGGGCGCCGTGTTCGCGCCGTGCCCGCCTGGTACGCCGGCCTCACCCACGCGACGACGGGAATCCTCGCCCTCACGATCGTGTTCGGCGTGCTCACCACCGGTGCGGGCCCCCACTCCGGTGATGCAGATGCAGGCCGCAACGGGTTCAACGCCGAGCTGCTGGAGCACGTCCACGCGTGGCCCGGGTACGCCCTCCTCGTCCTGACCGTCTTCCTCACCGTGGTCGCGTGGCAGCTCGGTCTGCGCACGAAGACCTGGATCGGCATCCTCCTCGCCGTCGAGATCGTGCAGATCGCCGTCGGCCTCTACCAGGCGCGCAACGGGCTGCCGGAGCTCGCAGTCGGCGTCCACATGGTGCTCGCGGCGCTCACCGCCGCAGCCATGACGGTCGTCGTGCTCCGCCTCAAGGCACCCGCAGACACCGAAACCTCATAGGTTCCGCAGAGGATTCGTCCGGGTCGGTCAGGAACAGTGGCGCAGGTCGTCCATCACGGGACGGCCCGACACGGAGGAGATCCATGAACACCCGCCCCCGCCTGATCCGCAGCATCCCGTTCTGGCTGCTGATCGTCGGCTCGCTCGCGTCCGTCGGCGTCGGAGCGTATCTGCTCATCGACAAGCTCGGCGCGATGGAGACCGCGCTCACGCAGGGGACGGCCACCGGGATCGAGGTGTACGTGGGCCAGATCTGGGCGGTCCTCGGCGCGATCCTCATCGGTGCCGGCGTCGTCGGACTCGGCCTCACCGCGACCCTCGGCGCGCTCCGCTCCCTCGCGGCACCCGCCGTCGTCGAGAACGTCCAGGTCGACTGGCAGGACGACCTCGACGCGCAGGACGAGACGCCGGTCAGCGACACGGAGGCACGTCCGGCGACCCTCGAGGATGCGGACGTCGAGACCTCGGCATCCGACCCCGCCCCCACCGCGACCCGCTGACCGCGCGCGATCGCGCCGCGCCCTCGCTCGCCTGTCACGACACCCCGTCCCCCACGGCAGTTCGTGACAGGCGAGCGTCGTTTCAGCCCGGACGACAACGGATGCCGCAACGCGGCGGACGGCCGAGCCCAGCTCAGCGCAGGGAATCAGCCCCTCAGAAGGGCAGCAGCGGGTCGATCGCGATCGCGACGAACAACAGCGTGAGGTACGTGATCGACGCGTGGAACACCCGCATCGGCTGCACCTTCTCGCCACGGACGGCGCGGGCGTAGAGCACGTGCGACTCGAAGATGAACCATCCGCCGAGCACGAGCGCCGACGCCGTGTACACGAGCCCCATGGGCGCGACCGGGATGAGCAGCAGCGAGCTGGCGATGGTCGCCCACGCGTAGAGGATGACCTGCAGACCCACCTGCACGCCGTCGCGCGTGGCTCCGAGCATGGGCACGTCGGCCTCTTCGTAGTCGCCCTTGTACTTCATCGAGAGCGGCCAGTAGTGCGGCGGCGTCCAGAGGAAGACGAGGAGGAAGAGGATGAGCGGCGTCCACGACAGCGACCCGGTGACGGCCGACCAGCCGATGACGACCGGGAAACAGCCGGCAATACCGCCCCAGACGATGTTCTGCTCGGTGCGTCGCTTGAGCAGCATCGTGTAGATCACGACGTAGAAGAAGATCGCGGCCGCGCTGAGCGACGCGGCGACCCAGTTCGTCGTGACGAGCAGCCAGACCGTCGACAGGATCGCGAGCGTCCACGAGAACGTGAGCGCGCCCCGCGGCGAGACCTCGCCGGTGACCAGCGGACGGTTCTTCGTGCGCTTCATCTGCGCGTCGATGTCGCGGTCGAGGTACATGTTGAAGGATGCCGCCGAGCCGGCGCTCATCGCACCGCCGAGCACCGTCGCGAGGATGAGCCAGAGGTCGGGAAGCCCTTCCTCGGCGAGGAACATGACCGGAATCGTGGTGACCAGCAGGAGCTCGAGGACTCGAGGCTTCGTCAGCTGGACGTAAGCACGGACGGTGCGGCCGAGGGACGCTCGAGGCGTCGTCTGCACGCGCCCGTCGGTCTCAGTGATTGCCATCGTCCCCGCCGCTGTTGATCGTCGCGTCGAGTCTACGGCATCACCGATCGCGGGCAGCCTGGCAATCAATTGCCGAATACGTCGTCATACAGCGTCCATACGGCCCCGCGCGCATACGCGAATCGATATGCTGAAAGTCCCGACGCGCGGGACGATCCCCTCTCATCTGATGACGGCCTTCGTTCGCGCCGACTCCCTCACGAAAGGCGACCAGGTGTCAGAGCTGGCTTGGGACGAGATCGATCGGCGTGCGGTTGACACCGCTCGCGTACTGGCCGCGGACGCGGTGGAGAAGGTCGGGAACGGCCACCCGGGGACGGCGATGAGCCTCGCCCCGGCCGCCTACCTCCTCTACCAGCGCGTGCTGCGTCACGACCCGACCGATGTCGACTGGCTCGGTCGCGACCGGTTCATCCTTTCGGCGGGACACTCGTCGCTCACGCAGTACGTGCAGCTCTACCTCGGCGGGTTCGGCCTCGAGCTCGACGACCTCAAGTCGCTCCGCACGTGGGGATCGCTGACCCCGGGGCACCCGGAGTACGGCCACACCAAGGGCGTCGAGATCACGACCGGTCCGCTCGGCCAGGGTCTCGCCTCGGCCGTCGGCTTCGCGTACGCCGCTCGCTACGAACGCGGTCTGTTCGACCCCGAAGCCGCTGCAGGCACGAGCCCGTTCGACCACTTCGTGTACGTCATCGCCGGTGACGGTGACCTGCAGGAGGGCGTCACCGCCGAGGCCGGCTCGCTCGCCGGCCACCAGCAGCTCGGCAACCTCATCGCGATCTACGACTCGAACCAGATCTCGATCGAAGACGACACGAACGTCGCGTTCACCGAAGACGTGCAGGCCCGGTACGAGGCCTACGGATGGCAGGTGCAGACGGTCGACTGGAAGCAGACCGGCGAGTACGTCGAAGACGTCGCCGCGCTCCACGCCGCGATCGAGGCCGCGAAGGCCGAGACCAGCAAGCCGTCGCTGATCGTCCTCAAGACGATCATCGGCTGGCCCTCGCCCGGGAAGCAGAACACCGGCAAGATCCACGGCTCCGCCCTCGGTGGCGACGAACTCGCCGCGACCAAGAAGGTCCTCGGGTTCGACCCGGCCGAGACGTTCGCCGTCGCCGACGACGTGATCGCACACACGCGTGGCCTTGCCGCTCGCGCCGCTGAAGCACGCGCCGACTGGCAGACGAGCTTCGACGCGTGGGCAACCGCGAACCCTGAGCGTAAGGCCCTCCTGGACCGACTCGAGGCCGGGGAGCTCCCCGCCGAGCTCTCGGCCCCCGTGTTCGAGTCCGGCAAGGATGTGTCGACCCGCGCGGCATCCGGTCAGGTCATCAACGCCCTCGCCGCCCAGCTCCCCGAGCTGTGGGGCGGCTCGGCGGACCTCGCCGAGTCGAACCTCACCACCATCAAGGACGCGAAGAGCTTCATCCCGTCAGAGTGGTCGACGCACGAGTGGTCGGGTGACCCCTACGGACGCGTGCTGCACTTCGGCATCCGCGAGCACGCGATGGGCGCGATCGTGAACGGCATCAAGCTGCACGGCCCGACGCGTCCGTTCGGTGGCACGTTCCTGATCTTCAGCGACTACATGCGCCCGGCCGTCCGTCTCGCAGCCCTTATGGACATCCCCTCGGTGTTCGTGTGGACGCACGACTCGGTCGCGCTCGGCGAAGACGGCCCGACGCACCAGCCGATCGAGCAGCTCGCGACCCTCCGCCTGATCCCGAACTTCACGGTCGTCCGCCCCGCCGACGCGAACGAGACCTCGGCCGCGTGGCTCGAGATCGTCCGCCGCGTCTCGGGCGGACCCACGGGTATCGCCCTGACCCGCCAGAACATCCCCACGTTCCCCCGCGGCGAGAACGGGTTCGCGACGACCGACGGTGTCGCGAAGGGCGCCTACGTCCTCATCGACGCCGATGGCGGAGCGCCCGACGTGATACTCATCGCGACCGGATCCGAGGTGCAGCTCGCCGTGGCAGCCCGCGAGACGCTCGCCGCCGAAGGCATCCGGGCACGCGTCGTCTCGGCGCCGTCGCTCGAGTGGTTCGCCGAGCAGGATGCCGCGTACCGCGAGTCCGTCCTGCCCGCTGCCGTCACCGCCCGCGTCTCGGTCGAGGCCGGTGCGACGGGCCTCTGGCGCGGCATCGTGGGCGACCGCGGCCGCACGGTCGGCATCGACCACTTCGGCGCGTCCGCCGACTACAAGACCCTGTTCGAGAAGTTCGGCGTCACCGCCGAGGCGGTCGTGGAAGCGGCCCGCGCAAGCGTCAAGGAGACCAACGCATGACCACCCCCACCAAGGACCTCTCCGCCGCGGGCGTCAGCATCTGGCTCGACGACCTCTCCCGGAAGCGCATCGACTCCGGCAACCTCGCCGAGCTCATCGAGACCCGCGACATCGTCGGCGTGACCACGAACCCGTCGATCTTCCAGGCGGCGATCGGCAACACGAACGACGACTCGTACGACGCTCCCCTCGCCGCGCTCGCGGCGAACGGCGCCGACGTCGACACGGCGATCTTCGAGCTCACCACGTCGGATGTGCGGGATGCCGCAGACCTGTTCCGTCCGCTCTACGAGAGCACCGGCGGCGTCGACGGGCGCGTGTCGATCGAGGTCTCCCCTGATCTCGCGCACGACACCGACGCGACGGTCACGCAGGCCAAGGAACTGTGGGCGAAGGTCGACCGTCCCAACACGCTGATCAAGATCCCCGCGACGCTCGCGGGCCTTCCGGCCATCAGCGCGGTGCTCGCGGAGGGCATCTCGGTCAACGTGACCCTGATCTTCTCGCTCGAGCGCTACGCGGCCGTCATCGATGCCTACCTCACCGGCATCCGCCAGGCAGCAGCGAACGGACACGACATCGCGACGATCCACTCGGTCGCCTCGTTCTTCGTGTCCCGCGTGGACACCGAGGTCGACAAGCGCCTCGACGCGATCGGCACCTCGGCTGCGACCGCACTCAAGAGCAAGGCCGGCCTCGCGAACGCGCGCCTGGCCTACGAGCTGTTCGAGCAGACGTTCGCCGAGCCGCGCGCGATCGAACTGATCGCCGCCGGCGCGAACGTGCAGCGACCACTGTGGGCCTCGACGGGCGTCAAGGACCCGTCGCTGCCCGACACGCTCTACGTGACCGAGCTCGTGGCGCCCGGCACCGTCAACACGATGCCCGAGAAGACGCTCGAGGCGACGTTCGACCACGCCGTCGTGACCGGTGACACGATCACGGGTGCGTACGCCGCGGCGCACCAGGTCTTCGCCGACCTGGCCGAGGCTGGCATCGACCTCGTCGACGTCACGCAGCTGCTCGAGGACGAGGGCGTCGAGAAGTTCATCGCGTCGTGGCACGACCTCCAGGGCACCGTCCGCACGGCGCTGAGCGCCGCGCACTGACGATGGCTGCAGAGATCTCCCGCGGGGTCAACCCGCTGCGCGACCCCGACGACCGTCGCCTCAACCGCATCGCCGGTCCGAGCGCGCTCGTCATCTTCGGCGTGACCGGCGACCTGTCGCGCAAGAAGCTCATGCCCGCGGTCTACGACCTCGCCAACCGCGGCCTGCTCCCGCCGGGCTTCGCGCTCGTCGGGTTCGCACGCCGCGACTGGGAGGACCAGGACTTCGCGAATGTCGTGTACGAAGCCGTGCAGAAGCACGCGCGCACGCCGTTCCGCGAAGAGACCTGGAACCAGCTGCTGCAGGGCATCCGGTTCGTCCAGGGCGAATTCGACGACCCCGCGTCGTTCGCTCGCCTGCGCGAGACCGTCGAGCTACTCGACGTCGAGCGCGGCACGATGGGCAACCATGCGTACTACCTGTCGATCCCGCCGAAGGACTTCCCGATCGTTGCGCGTCAGCTGCGCGACTCCGGGCTCGTCGACGACACCGCCGACAGCGATCGCTGGCGCCGCGTCGTCATCGAGAAGCCGTTCGGTAGTGACCTGCAGACCGCGCGGGAGCTGAACGAAGCGCTCGAAGTCGCCTTCCCCGCCGACGCGATCTTCCGCATCGACCACTACCTCGGCAAGGAGACGGTCCAGAACATCCTGGCGCTGCGCTTCGCGAACGAGCTGTACGAGCCGCTGTGGAACGCGAACTACGTCGACCACGTGCAGATCACCATGGCCGAGGACATCGGCGTCGGTGGACGTGCCGGGTACTACGACGGCATCGGCGCCGCGCGCGACGTCATCCAGAACCACCTGCTCCAGCTCCTCGCGCTCACCGCGATGGAGGAGCCCATCTCCCTCGACGCGGAGCACCTGCGCGCCGAGAAGGAGAAGGTGCTCGCGGCAGTCAAGCTGCCCGACGATCTGTCCACGGCGACTGCTCGCGGTCAGTACGCGGGCGGTTGGCAGGGTGGCGAGAAGGTCACCGGCTTCCTCGACGAAGACGGCATGGACCCGGCATCCACCACAGAGACGTATGCGGCCATCAAGCTCGAGATCGCGACCCGACGCTGGAACGGCGTGCCGTTCTACCTGCGGACGGGCAAGCGCCTCGGCCGCCGCGTCACCGAGATCGCCGTCGTGTTCAAGCACACGCCGCCGCTGCTGTTCCTGCGGAGCCAGGCACTCCAGCTGGGGCAGAACGCGCTTGTGATCCGCATTCAGCCCGACGAGGGCGTCACCCTGCGGTTCGGCTCGAAGGTCCCTGGCGCCGGCAACGAGGTCCGCGACGTCACGATGGACTTCGGCTACGGCCACGCGTTCACCGAGTCGAGCCCCGAGGCGTATGAACGCCTCATCCTCGACGTGCTGCTGGGCGACCCGCCACTGTTCCCCCGTCACGAAGAGGTCGAACTCTCGTGGCGCATCCTCGACCCCGTCGAGGAGTACTGGGCTGAGCAGGACGAACCGCTCGAGCAGTACTCCCCCGGTTCGTGGGGTCCCCCGTCCGCCGATGAGCTCTTGGCCCGTGACGGCCGCGTCTGGAGGCGCCCGTGATCGTCGATCTGCCCGATACGACGGTCTCCACCGTCGCCAAGAAGCTCGTCAGCGTGCGTGAAGAGGGCGGCGCCGTCGCGCTCGGTCGCGTGCTGACGCTCGTGATCGTCTCCACCGGCGGGTTCGACGAGGACGCCATCGAGGCCGCCAACGCGGCCTCGCGCGAGCATCCGATGCGCGTCATCGTGCTCGTCGTCGAGCCCGACGCGACCACCGGTCTCGACGCGCAGATCCGCGTCGGCGGCGACGCCGGTGCGAGCGAGGTCGTCGTCCTGCACGCGCGTGGCGAGGCCGCGAGCAACCAGGAGAGCCTCGTCAACGGCCTGCTGCTACCCGATGCACCCGTCGTCGCGTGGTGGCCCGAGGAGCCGCCCTCCGATCCCGCACAGTCGCCCATCGGGCGCATGGCGCAGCGTCGCATCACGGATGCCTCGACGAAACCGTTCCTCCGTGACCGGCTCTCGTCGCTCGGCACCGTCTCGCAGCCGGGTGACACCGACCTCGCGTGGACGCGTCTCACGCACTGGCGTGAGCAGCTCGCCGCCGTGCTCGACCAGCCGCCGTACGAGCCGGTCACGGGTGTCGAGGTCGTCGGCGCCGGCAGCTCGCCCTCGACGGGCCTGCTCGCCGCGTGGCTGCGCCTGAAGCTCGACGTCCCCGTGACGTGGCGGTACGCGCCGGCAGACGAGTGGAGCCACGGCATCCGCTCGGTCCGGCTCACGCGCGCCTCCGGCGACATCCTCCTCGAGCGCTCGAACGAAACGGATGCCACGCTCACCCAGAGCGGGCAGCCGACCCACGACATCGTCCTCCCCCGGCGGTCGCTCCGTGAGTGCCTCGCGGAGGAGCTCCGCCGGCTCGATCCCGACCTCTTGTATGGTCGAGTGATCACCGATGGGTGGGCGAAACTCGAGCCTCCCACGAAGTCGTAGGAGTCGAATGTCGCAGTTGCGCGCGGAGAAGCGTGTCGTCGTCCTCCCAGATGCCGATGTGCTCGCGGCGCGCGTCGCGGCACGATTCCTCCAGCGTCTCGGCAAGCGCAGCGCCGCCGGGAAGACGACGCACATCCTCGTGAGCGGTGGGACGGCGGTCACCGCAGTCCTCCGCGCCGCGGGCGTCGACAAAGCCCGGTCGACCGTCGATTGGTCGCTCGTGCATCTGTGGTGGGCGGACGAGCGATTCGGTGTGGATGCCACGCTCCGCAATGACGGCATCACGACCGACGCGCTGCTCGCGCACGTCGATATCCCGCACGAGAACGTCCATGCCTTCGCGGCATCCGATGTCGCACCGGATGCTGCGGCGGACGCCTACCGCGACGAACTCGCCCGATTCGCCCCGGAGGGCTCGTCGTGGCCGACGTTCGAGGTGTGCTTCCTCGGGATGGGGTCGGATGGCCACATCGCGGGACTCTTCCCCGACCGGTCCGAGATCGGTGAGACCGAAGCCGCAGTCCTGGCGGTCCACGATGCCCCGGTCGCACCGACCGAACGGACCACCCTCACGCGCCCGGTCCTGAATTCGGCACGACGCGTGTGGCTGGTGCTCCCGGGCGTCGACAAGGCCTCGGCCCTCGGGCTCGCCCTCGCCGGCGCGAGCTACCATTCGGTGCCGGCCGCGGGCGCGAAGGGGCGCAAGCAGACCGTCTTCTTCACCGACGCCGCCGCGGCCGGTGGGGTGCCCGAAGAACTCATCGATCCGGAGTTCTGAGACGAAGAACGCCACCTGCGTCGATGACACAGGTGGCGTTCGAGTACGAAGGCGTCAGTCCTGACCGCGCCGCTCGCGAAGCTGCTTGAGCGCGTCCTCGAGGATCGAGTCAGCCTCTTCGTCCGACCGACGCTCCTTCACGTACGCGAGGTGCGTCTTGTAGGGCTCGGTCTTGGCGACAGCGGGCGGGTTCGCCTTGTCACGACCAGCGGGAAGACCGGAATGCGGCGAGTCGATGACCTCGGGGATCTCCTCGTCGGGGATCCCTGCCGCGAAGTAGCGGACCGTCTCGTTGCCGAGGGCGTCCCAGTACGACACCGCGATGCGGTCGGCGTGGTGCCCGTGATCCTGCTCGCCCATGGGGCCGGCACCGACGCGGGTGCCGCGGATCGCGTTCCCCCCAGTCGCCATTAGAGGCCCTGGAACTTCGTGATGAGGCCCAACGCCACAATGGTGACGAACCAGACCAGCGCGAGCGCGACCGTGAACCGGTTGAGGTTGCGCTCGGCGAGGCCCGAGGACCCCATCGCCGAGCTCATGCCGCCGCCGAACATGTCGGAGAGACCGCCGCCGCGCCCCTTGTGCAGGAGGATCAGGAGGGTGAGCAGGAGGCTGGTGATGCCCAGCAGCACCTGCAGCACGAGCTGAAGGATGTCCACAGTCTTTGAAAGCCTTTCGGGTCGCCGAGATGCTCAGCGCACAACGCTCGAGTATACCGGCTGCGCGGCGCGACCCCGGGCGAGGTCACGCCGCGCACGGATCACACGCCGACGTGCTTCTGGTAACGGACGATCGCGGCGAACTCCTCCGCGATCAGGCTGGCGCCACCGACGAGCGCGCCGTCGACGTCGGGCTCGCGCATGAAGCTGGCGATGTTGCCGGACTTGACCGAACCGCCATACAGGATGCGGGTGCGTGCCGCGGCCTCGTCACCGAGGGACGCCGCGACGACCGCACGCAGCGCCGAGCAGACTTCCTGCGCCTGCTCGGGCGATGCGACCTGGCCGGTCCCGATTGCCCAGACGGGCTCGTAGGCGACCACGACGTCAGCGTCCGCCGGGACGCCCTCGAGCGCGACCTTGAGCTGCTCGACGGAGACGGCGGTGGGGCCGGACTCCTCGCGCTGCTCGAGGGTCTCGCCGACGCAGATCACGGGCACGAGGTCGTGACGGAGTGCCGCCTGGACCTTCGCAGCTACGTCGGCGTCCGACTCGTGGTGGTACTCACGACGCTCGGAGTGACCGATGATCACATAGCCGGCGTCGAGCTTCTTCAGGAACGCACCCGAGATCTCACCCGTGTACGCGCCCGAGTCCTTCGTGGACAGGTCCTGGCCGCCGAGGGCGAACGGGATCTTGTCCGCGTCGATGAGCGTCTGCACCGTGCGGATGTCGGTGAAGGGCGGGAAAACCGCGACCTCGACCGTGTCGTGCTCGTGGCCGGCATCCTTCAGCGTCCAGTGCAGCTTCTGGACGAACGCGACCGCCTGCAGGTGGTCGAGGTTCATCTTCCAGTTACCGGCGATGAGCGGCTTGCGCGTCACGCTTCCCATCCGAGGATCTCCAATCCGGGCAGCTTCTTGCCTTCGAGGAACTCGAGGCTGGCCCCTCCGCCGGTCGAGATGTGACCGAACTGCTCATCGTCGAAGCCGAGCTGCCGGACGGCAGCGGCCGAGTCTCCACCGCCGACGACGGAAAGACCGTCGACCTCGGTGAGGGCCTGGGCGACGTCCTTCGTGCCGGCTGCGAACGCCGCCATCTCGAAGACGCCCATCGGACCGTTCCAGAACACGGTCTTCGCGTCGCGGATCGCGGCGGCGAACAGCTTCGCCGTCCCGGGTCCGATGTCGAGGCCCATGCCCGACGCACCGAACTCGGTGTCTTCGAGCGCGTCTGCGGGGGCCACGACGTGCGCGGCATCCGCAGCGAATCCGGCCGCCATGACGGCGTCGACAGGGAGGACGAGCTCGACGCCGCGCTCGGCGGCCGTCGCGATGTACCCGCGGACGGTGTCGAGCTGGTCCTCTTCGAGGAGGCTCTTGCCGACCTTGTGACCCTGCGCGGCAAGGAACGTGAAGAGCATGCCGCCGCCGACGAGGATCTTGTCCACGCGAGGAAGCAGATGCTCGATGACACCGAGCTTGTCGCTGACCTTCGAGCCGCCGAGAACGACCGCGTAGGGACGTTCGGGACGCTCGGTCAGGCGGTCGAGGACGTCGACCTCCTTCTCGATGAGCAGGCCCGCAGCAGAGGGCAGCAGCTCGGCGAGGTCGTAGACGGACGCCTGCTTGCGGTGCACGACTCCGAACCCGTCCGAGACGAGCACGTCACCGAGCGCAGCGAGCTCGGCCGCGAACGCGCCGCGGACCGCGTCGTCCTTCGCCGTCTCGCCCGCGTTGAAACGCAGGTTCTCGAGCACGGCGACCTGGCCATCGCCGAGCCCGGCGACGACTTCCTGCGCCGATGCGCCGACGGTGTCACTCGCGAACACGACGGGAGCGTCGAGCAGTTCAGCGAGCCGCTCGGCCACCGGCGCGAGGCTGTACTTCGCGTCGGGCGCCCCGTCGGGGCGGCCGAGGTGCGAGACCGCGATCACGCGGGCACCCTGGCCCACGAGTGCGGTGATCGTGGGCAATGCCGCGCGCACGCGGCCATCGTCCGTGATGACGCCGTCCTTCAGGGGGACGTTGAAGTCGACACGGACGATGACGCGCTTGCCTGCGAGCGAACCCAGCGAATCGAGGGTGCGCAGAGCCATCGTCAGATCTTGCTGGCGACGAGCTCGGTGATGTCGACGAGACGGTTCGAGTAGCCCCACTCGTTGTCGTACCACGACGAGATCTTGACGAGGTTGCCCGACACGTTGGTCTGGCCTGCGTCGAAGACCGACGAGTGCGGGTCGAGCTGGATGTCGCTCGAGACGATCTCGTCGACGTTGTACTTGAGGTAGCCGACGAGGTCGCCCTCGGCAGCGGCCTTCTCGAACGCCGCGTTGATGACCTCGGCGGTCAGACCCTCGGTCGGGGTGATGACGGTGAGGTCGACGATCGAGCCGGTGGGAACCGGGACGCGGTACGACGAGCCGCTCAGCTTGCCGTTGAGCTCGGGCAGCACGAGGCCGATGGCCTTGGCGGCGCCGGTGGCGGCGGGGACGATGTTGATCGCCGCGGCACGGGCACGGTGCAGGTCGCCGTGGGGGCCGTCCTGCAGGTTCTGGTCGGCCGTGTAGGCGTGCGCCGTCATCATGAAGCCGCGCTCGATGCCGAAGTTGTCGTTGAAGACCTTGGCGATGGGGGCGAGGCAGTTCGTGGTGCACGACGCGTTCGAGATGACGTGCATCGTCTCGGGGTCGTACGAGCCGTCGTTGACGCCCATGACGAACGTGCCGTCGACGTCGGTTCCCGGAGCCGAGATGATGACCTTCTTGGCGCCACCGGCGATGTGCTTCTTCGCGTCGGCGGCCTTCGTGAAGCGACCGGTCGACTCGATGACGATGTCCACGCCGAGCTCGCCCCAGGGAAGGTTCGCGGGGTCACGCTCTTCGAAGACCTTGATGGTCTTGCCGTTGACCGTGATCGAGTCCTCGGTGTACGAAACCTCAGCGTCGAGACGGCCGCCGACCGAGTCGTACTTGAGGAGGTGCGCGAGGCTCTTGTTGTCGGTGAGGTCGTTCACCGCCACGATCTCGAGGTCAGCTCCCTGCGCGAGTGCCGCGCGAAGGAAGTTGCGTCCGATACGGCCGAAGCCGTTGATGCCGATCTTGACAGACACGTTGTCTCCCGTTTCTCGTCGCGCGCGACGCCCGGGAATGGGGCCGGAACGCGCTCTACTGAACATAAGGAAAGGATGCCGGAACTCGGCTCCCGTCGCCGGGAGGAGCCCGGCATCCTCACCTGTTTACGACCCTACTACTAGAGCAGGCCGGCCGTCTTCTCGCGGGCGGCATCGAGACGCTGTGCGACGTTCTGCCAGTTCGCGATGTTCCAGGCCGCCTTGACGTAGTCGGCCTTGACGTTGAGGTAGTCGAGGTAGAAGGCGTGCTCCCACATGTCGAGCTGGAAGATCGGGACCGTGCCCTGCGCCGTGTTCGACTGCTGGTCGAACAGCTGCTGGATGATGAGCTGCTGACCGATCGGGTCCCAGCTCAGCACCGCCCAACCCGAGCCCTGGATGCCGGTGGCCGCGGCGGTGAAGTGCGCCTGGAACTTGTCGAAGCCGCCGAAGAACTCGTCGATCGCCGCGCGCAGCTCGCCTTCGGGCTCACCGCCGCCACCCTGCGATGCGGGGGCGAGGTTCGTCCAGAAGATCGAGTGGTTGACGTGGCCGCCGAGGTTGAACGCGAGGTCCTTCTCGAGCTTGTTGACGTTCGCGAGGTTGCCGCTCTCTCGGGCCTCGGCGAGCTGCTCGAGCGCCGTGTTCGCGCCGGTGACGTATGCCTGGTGGTGCTTCGAGTGGTGGAGCTCCATGATCTTGCCGCTGATGCTCGGCTCCAGAGCCGAGTAGTCGTACGGGAGTTCGGGCAGCGTGTAGATCGCCATGTCCTCTTCCTTCGGTTGGTGCCGTGACCGCGCACGGCGGATCGGTTTCATCCTATTGACGAACAACGACCCGGGGACCGGGTTGCTTCCCGAGAAGAAGGAATGTAACGGTCAGTCCTCGAGTCCGGCCGGCACAGCCGACTCGGTGTCGGGGATACCCTCCTGGGCGGCCTTCTTGTCGGCCATCGCCAGCAGTCGGCGGATGCGACCTGCGACGGCATCCTTCGTCAGCGGCGGGTCGGCGTGGTGTCCGAGCTCGTCGAGGCTCGCGTCGCGGTGCGCGAGGCGGAGATCGCCCGCCTGCTTCAGGTGGTCGGGCACCGTCTCGCCGAGGATTTCGAGGGCCCGCTCGACGCGTGCGCAGGCGGCCACGGCGGCTTGGGCTGAGCGTCGGAGGTTCGCATCATCGAAGTTCACGAGCCGGTTGACGCCGGCGCGGACTTCGCGCCGCTGTCGCATCTCCTCCCATGCTGCGGCGGTCTTCTGCGCGCCCATCACGAGCAGCGCGTTGCGGATCGCCTCGCCGTCGCGGACGACGACGCGCGGGATGCCTCGAACCTCACGGGCCTTGGCGGCGATACCCAGGCGGTGCGCGGCACCGACGAGTGCCATCGCGGCCTCGCCTGAGGGGCAGGCGACCTCGAGCGCAGCGGAGCGACCCGGATCCGTGAGGGTGCCGGTCGCGAGGAATGCGCCCCGCCAGACCGCGGCGAGGTCGGGACGGGCGCCCGTCGTGATCTTGTTCGGAAGTCCGCGCACGGGGCGGCGGCGCTGGTCGAGCAGTCCGGTCTGGCGCGCGAGCGTCTCACCACCGTCGATGACGCGCACCGCGAACGAGTTTCCGCTGCGGCCGCCCGAGGCCTGCACATGTGCCAATTCGGGGCGAACGCCATACAGCTCGACGAGGTCGCGGGCGACGCGGCGGGCGAGGATGTCGGTCTCGAGCTCAGCTTCGACCGCGACGCGGCCGGCGATCGAGTGGAGGCCACCGGCGAAGCGGAGGATCGTCGTCAGCTCGGCGACCCGGGCTGTGGGTCGAGGGTCCCGAACCGAGGTCAGTTCCGTCTTCACGTCAGTGGTCAGTGGCACGGGTGATCCTTCGGGAGATGCGGCGGGACAAAGGAACAGCTTACTCGCGCCCGAGGTCCCGATGCGTGACCCGCACCGCCACCCCCGGCTCCCCCGCGAGTCGATCCGCCAATTCGAGCGAGGTCACGACCGAGCGGTGCTTGCCGCCCGTACACCCGATCGCGACGACGGAGTGCCGCTTGTTCTCGCGCTGGTAGCCGGCAAGAACGGGGCGCAAGGCGCTCGCGTACGCATCGACGAACTCGACGGCGCCCTCCTGGCCCAGGACGAAGTCGCGCACCGTCTCGTCCTCCCCCGTCAGCGCGCGGAGCTCCGGCTCCCAGTACGGGTTCGGCAGGAACCGCATATCGGCGACGAGGTCGACGTCCGGTGGCAGGCCGTACTTGAACCCGAAGCTCATGACGGTGACGGTGTGCCGGGCGTCGCCCTCCTCGCTGAACAGATCGACGATACGGTTCGCGAGCTGGTGGATGTTGAGCGCGCTGGTGTCGACGATCACATCCGCAGCCTCGCGGATCGCGGTGACCCGCTCACGTTCCCGGCGGATGCCGTCGAGGATCGTGCCCTCGCCCTGGAGCGGATGCGGCCGCCTGACGGCCTCGAACCGGCGCACGAGCACGTCGTCCGTGGCATCCAAGAACAGCACGCGCAGGTGACGGCCGTCGCGGAGCGCCCGGGTCACAGCGGGAAGCTCCCCGAACAGCTGTCGGCCACGCACATCGACCACGGCCGCGACCTTCGGCAACGCGTCCGCCGCGAGCGCGGTGAGGTCCAGCAGCGGACGCAGCATCTGCGGTGGGAGATTGTCGACGACGTACCAGTCGAGGTCTTCGAGTGCGTTGGCGGCCGTCGTGCGGCCGGCTCCGGACATGCCCGTGACGATCAGGATCTCGCCTGGCGTCTTGCCGTCGGTCACCGCACCCACTCCTGTCCGCGTCGGGAGGCCAGCCTATCGACCTTCGTCCTCGCCACGCGAACCTTGTGCGAGGTGCGCGTGCACGCTCTCGGCGAGGCGCGGACCGATGCCCGGGAGCTCCTGGATCTCGTCGATCGTCGCCTGCTTCAAGGCACTCACCGAGCCGAAATGTCGGAGGAGCGCCTTGATCCGCGCGGCCCCGAGCCCGGGCACCTCCGACAGCACCGTGGTGATGTCGCGCCCCCGCTTCTTGCGCTGGTGCGTGATCGCGAATCGGTGCGCCTCATCGCGGAGCCGCTGCAAGAGGTACAACGCCTCGGACGTGCGCGGCAGGATCACCGGATAGTCCTCGCCCGGCATCCACACCTCCTCGAGGCGCTTGGCGATGCCGCACAGCGCGATTTCGGGATGGCCGCTGTCGCGGAGCGCCCGCGCGGCCGCCTCGACCTGCGGCTTGCCACCGTCGACGAGCAGCAGCTGGGGACGGTACGCGAACCGCGCCTTCTTGCGCGTGGTGTCGACCTCCCCGTCGGCCGTCGGATCGATCGCCTCCTGCTCGGCCTCGTCGCGTTCGATGTGCGCGAGGCGGCGCATGAGGACCTGGTACATCGAGTCCGTGTCGTCGGTGGTCTCCGCGACCGAGAACGAGCGGTACTGATCCTTCCGCGGCAAGCCGTCCTCGAAGACGACCATGGATGCCACGACCCCGGTGCCACCGAGGTGCGAGACGTCGAAGCATTCGATCCGCAGCGGCGCCTCGGTGAGCTCGAGCGCCTCCTGCAGGTCGGTGAGCGCTTTCGTCCGCGACGTGTAGTCGCTGGATCGACGCGTCTTGTGGAGCATGAGCGCCTGCTGCGCGTTCATGGTCGCGGTGCGCATCAGGTCGGCCTTCTGCCCCCGCTGCGCGACCTGCAACGTGACCTTCTTCCCACGGCGGGCTTGGAGCCACTGCTCGAGCTCAGCGGCGTCGTCGGGCAGCGTCGGGACCAGGACCTGGCGTGGCACGTCCTCGGACGCCGCGTCGCCGTATGCACGCTGCAGCAGCTGGTCCACCAGCTCCGCACCCGTGATGTCGAGCTCCTTGTCGATCGTCACGGCACGGATGCCGCGCACGCGGCCGCCGCGGACGATGAAGTGCTGTACGGCGGCGAAGAGTTCATCCTCGGCGATGCCGAAGAGGTCGGCATCGGTGTCCTCGCTCAGCACGAGCGCGCTGCGGTTCAGCACGGCATCCATCGCCTGCAGTTTGTCGCGGTAGTCGGCCGCGGACTCGTAGTCCATGGCCGCCGCCGCCTCGCGCATCCGGGAGGCGAGCTGCTTCACGAACCGCTGGTCGCCGCCCGACATGAACGCGACGAAGTCGTCGACGATCGCGCGGTGCTCTTCGATCGTCACCTTCATCGAGCACGGCCCCCCGCACCGGCCGATCTGTCCGGGGAAGCACGGACGGCCGGTCGCCATCGCCTTCTTGTACGACGAGTCGCTGCACGTGCGGATCGGGAAGACCTTGATGAGCTGGTCGATCGTGTCGTGCACCGCCCAGACCTTCGGGAACGGGCCGAAGTACTTCGCACCGCGGATCTTGCGATTGCGCGTGACGATGACGCGCGGTGCCTCGTCGCCGAGGGTCACCGCCATGTACGGATACGACTTGTCGTCCTTGTACCTGACGTTGAACGGCGGCGAGTACTCCTGGATCCACGTGTACTCGAGCTGCAGTGAGTCGACGTCGGTCTTCACGACCGTCCACTCGACGCTCGCCGCGGTCGTCACCATCCGCCGGGTTCGCTCGTGCAGCGTGTGCAGTGGCGCGAAGTAGTTCGAGAGCCGCGCGCGCAGGTTCTTCGCCTTGCCGACGTAGAGGATGCGCCCGTCCGCGTCACGGAACCGGTAGACGCCCGGATTGGTCGGGATCTCCCCCGGCTTCGGCTTGTACGGCAGAGCGGATGCCACGTCAGCCCGCCTTGCGCGCCGGTGCAGCCCCCAGGATCTCGGCGAGGAACTGGCCGGTGTGACTCTCCTCGACGGCGGCGATCTGCTCGGGCGTCCCCGTCGCGAGGATCGTGCCGCCACCCGACCCGCCCTCGGGGCCGAGGTCGATCACCCAGTCGGACGACTTGATCACGTCAAGGTTGTGCTCGATGACGAGCACCGTGTTGCCCTTGTCGACGAGGCTGTTCAGGACCTCGAGCAGTCGCTGCACGTCTTCGAAGTGCAGCCCGGTCGTCGGCTCGTCGAGCACGTAGATCGTGCGCCCGTTGGAGCGGCGCTGCAGCTCGGTGGCGAGCTTCACACGCTGCGCCTCGCCACCCGAGAGGGTGGTCGCCGACTGTCCGAGGCGGACGTAGCCGAGTCCGACGTCGACGAGCGTCTTGAGGTAGCGGTGGATGGCCTGGATCGGCTCGAAGAACTCCGCCGCCTCGGAGATCGGCATGTTCAGGACCTCGGCGATGTTCTTGCCCTTGTAGTGCACGGCGAGCGTGTCGCGGTTGTACCGCTGTCCGTGGCACACCTCGCAGTCGACGTAGACGTCGGGCAGGAAGTTCATCTCGATCTTGATCGTGCCGTCACCAGAGCACGCCTCGCACCGGCCGCCCTTGATGTTGAAGCTGAAGCGACCGGGCTGGTAACCGCGGGTCTTTGCCTCGGTGGTCTCGGCGAACAGCGAGCGGATGCGGTCGAACACGCCCGTGTACGTGGCGGGGTTCGACCGCGGGGTGCGGCCGATGGGCGCCTGGTCGACGTGCACCACCTTGTCGAGGTGCTCGAGCCCGGTAACACGCGTGTGCTTGCCTGCGACCCGACGTGCACCGTTGAGCTTCGTGGCGAGCACCTCGTAGAGGATGCCGTTCACGAGCGACGACTTGCCGGATCCGCTCACGCCCGTCACCGAGGTGAGGACGCCGAGCGGGAAGTCGACCGTCACGTTCTGCAGGTTGTTCGCACGCGCCCCGACGACGCGCACCTGGCGCGACTTGTCGATCTTGCGGCGCTTGTTCGGCATCGTGATCGCACGGCGGCCGCTGAGGTACGCGCCAGTGATCGACTGCTCGTCGGTGAGGAGCTGGTCGACCGGACCAGAGTGGATGACGTTGCCGCCCTCGACGCCGGCGCGGGGGCCGATGTCGACCACCCAGTCGGACGCGTGGATGGTCTCCTCGTCGTGCTCGACGACGACGAGGGTGTTGCCGAGGTTCTTCAGTCGCACCAACGTCTCGATGAGGCGCCGGTTGTCACGCTGATGGAGGCCGATCGACGGCTCGTCGAGCACGTAGAGCACCCCGGTCAGCCCCGATCCGATCTGGGTCGCCAGGCGGATACGCTGCGCCTCGCCGCCCGAGAGCGAGCCCGCGGAGCGGCTGAGGCTCAGATAGTTGAGGCCCACCTGGATGAGGAAGTCGAGCCGCGCCCGGATCTCACGCAGCACGGCCGCGGCGATCGTCGCCTCGCGAGCCGAGAGCTCGAGCTGGTTGAAGTACGCCTGCGCCTCGCCGAGGCTCAGGCGCGAGGCATCCGCGATCGAATGCCCGTGGACGAGCACTGAGAGCACCTCGGGCTTCAGCCGGTCGCCGTCGCAGACGGGGCACGGCACCTCACGGAGGTATTCCGACCACCGCTGACGCTGGGTGTCGCTCTCGGCCTGGGTGAACTGGCGCTCGATGTACGGGATGACCCCTTCGAAGCCCGACGCGTACCGCATCTCGCGGCCGTACCGGTTCTTCCACTTCACGGTGACCTTGTAGTTCTCACCGGCGAGCACCGCATCCTGCACCTCGGGGGCGAGGTCCTTCCACGGCGTGTCGAGTGAGAAGCCGAGGTCGTCGGCGAGACCGACGAGCAGCCGCTCGTAGTACTGGAAGAGCCCCTTGCCCTGCGTGGTCCAGGGGATGATGACACCCTCGGCGATCGACAGCTCCTCGTCGCCGAGCAGCAGTTCGGTGTCGACCGACATGCGGGTGCCGAGACCCGAGCATGCCGGGCAGGCGCCGAACGGGGCGTTGAACGAGAACGTGCGCGGCTCGATCTCGGTGAGCTGCAGCGGGTGGCCGTTCGGGCACGCGAGCTTCTCGCTGAAGTTCTGCCAGGCGTCGTCACCTTCTTCGTCGACGAAGTTGATCTGCAGGATGCCGCCTGCGAGGCCGAGCGCGGTCTCGACGGAGTCCGTGACGCGGCTCAGGATGTCGGGGCCGGCGACGAGGCGGTCGACGACGACCGCGATGTCGTGCTTGTAGCTCTTCTTCAACGTCGGTGGTTCGGCGAGCTGGATCTGCTCGCCGTCGACGATCGCGCGGGCATATCCCTTGGCCGACAGCTCCTTGAAGAGGTCGACGAACTCGCCCTTCTTCTGCGTCACCACCGGTGCGACGACCTGATAGCGGGTGCGCTCGGGCAGCTCCATGAGCTGGTCGGCGATCTGCTGCACGGTCTGCCGCTGGATCTGCTCGCCGCACTCCGGGCAGTGAGGCACGCCGATGCGTGCCCACAGCAGACGCATGTAGTCGTTGATTTCGGTGATCGTGCCGACCGTCGAGCGCGGGTTGCGGTTCGTCGACTTCTGGTCGATCGAGACGGCGGGGCTCAGCCCTTCGATGAAGTCGACGTCGGGGCGGTCGACCTGACCGAGGAACTGGCGCGCATAGGAGCTCAGCGACTCGATGTACCGACGCTGACCCTCGGCGAAGATCGTGTCGAACGCGAGGCTCGATTTGCCCGATCCGGACAAGCCGGTGAAGACGACCAGCGAGTCCCGCGGGATCTCGAGGTCGACGTTCTTCAGGTTGTGGACGCGGGCACCGCGAACGCGGAGCGTGGAGTCAGTGGGAACCGGAACGATGGGCACCGCTCAATCCTAGATTGGGCCTCCGACATCGGCTCCGGGGTCCGCTGGAGGCGATCAGTCCTTGTCGTTCTCGCCCGTTCGACTGCCCGCAAACGGCTGCAGTCCGTCTCGAAGACGTTCGACGTCTGACCGCTGCATCCCCACCCGGTCCATGATCTCGCCCGGGACCGAGAGCGCGCGTTCCCGAAGGCGCGCACCCTCCTCCGTGAGGGTGATCTCCAGTACGCGCTCATCGCTACCGCGGCGGCGCCGGGCGATCCTCCCCTGAGCCTCGAGCCGTTTGACGGTGGGCGATAGCGTGGCGGGCTCGACAGCGAGCGCTGCGGCCAACTCGCTCAACGACTGCGGTGCACGTTCCCAGAGCGCGAGCATGACGAGGTACTGCGGATGAGTCAGACCGAGCGGTTCGAGGACCGGCCGGTAGATGGAGACGACGTTCCGGGCGGCCGTCACGATGGCGAAGCACAGTTGATTCTCGAGTGCGAGCACGTCCTCGACGTCGGCCATGACTCCCCCCCCCCTCCCCTAATGGTTAGTACACTAAGTATATGAGCCGCCGCGATCCGAACCGCCCACCGCTCCGCGAACGCGTCCGCGCGGCAGGCGGGTGGTACAGCTACTGGAACAGCCGCCTCATCCGGTACGCGGGCCCGGCGTCGGTCGGGCCGTACGAGACGGAGCCCGAGCCGGTCCGCACCGAGCGCGCCTGCCCGTTGTGCGGCAACGCGATGTCGGCGCACACGTTCGACCGCTCCGGTGAGCGCCCGCTCATGCACTGCCCCTGACGACACCGGATGCCGCGCGCCTGACGGGCATCGACCTCAGGCGTGACCGGCGTTCTCCATCGCCCGCAATTCCTTCTTGAGGTCCTGCACCTCGTCGCGCAGGCGGCCTGCGAGCTCGAACTTCAGTTCGTCCGCGGCGGCGAGCATCTGTCGGGTGAGGTCTTCGATCGTCGCCTCGAGCTGGTTCGCCCCTTCGGCCGCGATCCCCTCGCGCCGCAACTGCGGTGTCGGACTCTTCCCCTTGCCCGACTTCGTCTTGCCGGCGCTGCGGCTGTTCATCATGTCGCGGGTGTCGGTCGCCTCGCGTGCGAGCGCATCGGTGATGTCGGCGATCTTCTTGCGCAGCGGCTGCGGGTCGATCCCGTGCTCGAGGTTGTAGGCGATCTGCTTCTCGCGGCGCCGCTCGGTCTCTTCGATCGCAGCCGCCATCGAGTCGGTGATCTTATCGGCGTACATGTGCACCTGCCCCGAGACGTTTCGCGCGGCACGCCCGATGGTCTGGATGAGCGAGGTGCCCGACCGCAGGAACCCTTCTTTGTCGGCATCCAGGATCGCGACGAGCGAGACCTCGGGAAGGTCGAGTCCCTCACGGAGCAGGTTGATGCCCACGAGCACGTCGTACACGCCCTGACGGAGCTCGGTCAGCAGCTCGACTCGACGCAGCGTGTCGACGTCGGAGTGCAGGTATCGCACGCGGACGCCGTGCTCACCGAGGAAGTCGGTGAGCTCTTCGGCCATCTTCTTGGTGAGCGTCGTCACGAGCACACGCTCGTCGCGCTCCACCCGTACGCGGATCTCTTCGAGCAGGTCGTCGATCTGCCCCTTCGAGGGCTTGACGATGATCTCGGGGTCGATGAGGCCCGTCGGGCGGATGATCTGCTCGACCACGCCGTCGGCGATGCCCATCTCGTACCGGCCCGGTGTCGCCGAGAGGTACACGGTCTGTCCGATGCGCTGCTTGAACTCGTCGAAACGCAGCGGCCGGTTGTCCATGGCGCTCGGGAGACGGAAGCCGTGGTCGACCAGCGTGCGCTTACGCGAGGCATCCCCCTCGTACATCGCACCGATCTGCGGCACGGTCACATGCGACTCGTCGATGACGAGGAGGAAGTCGTCCGGAAAGAAGTCCAGGAGCGTGTGGGGCGCCTCACCGGGATTCCGCCCATCGAGGTGACGGGAATAGTTCTCGATGCCGGAACAGAAGCCGAGTTGCTGCAGCATCTCGAGATCGAACGTCGTGCGCATCCGCAGTCGCTGCGCCTCGAGGAGCTTGCCTTGCGACTCGAACTCCTTGAGTCGGATCGCGAGCTCCTCTTCGATCGTCTTGATCGCCCGCTGCACCGTGTCGGTGCCGGCGACGTAATGGGAAGCCGGGAAGATCGGGACGCTGTCGAGCTTCTGCACGACGTCACCCGTGAGCGGGTGCAGCATATAGAGCGCCTCGATCTCGTCGCCGAAGAGCTCGATGCGCACGGCGTACTCCTCGTACACCGGGATGATCTCGATCGTGTCACCACGTACGCGGAAATTGCCGCGCGAGAAGTCGACGTCATTGCGGTTGTACTGCATCGCGATGAACTTGCGGATGAGCGCATCGCGGTCGTACCGCTCCCCCACCTGCAGCGCGACCATCGCGCGGAGGTACTCCTCGGGCGCACCGAGGCCGTAGATGCACGAGACCGTCGACACCACGACGACGTCGCGTCGGCTGAGGAGCGAGTTCGTGGTGGAGTGGCGGAGTCGTTCGACCTCGGCGTTGATCGACGAGTCCTTCTCGATGAAGGTGTCCGTCTGCGGGACGTACGCCTCGGGCTGGTAGTAGTCGTAATAGCTGACGAAATACTCGACCGCGTTGTTCGGCATGAGGTCGCGGAACTCGTTCGCGAGCTGCGCGGCGAGCGTCTTGTTGTGCGCGAGCACGAGCGTGGGTCGCTGCACCTGCTCGACGAGCCACGCGGTAGTCGCGGACTTGCCGGTACCCGTCGCACCGAGGAGGACGACGTCAGTCTCACCGGCGTTGATTCGGGATGCCAGGTCGGCGATGGCCTGCGGCTGATCGCCGCTGGGCATGTACTCGCTGACGACCTCGAACGGCCGGACGGAGCGCGTGGTCTGCATCGTTCCAGGGTAGGCCGCACCTCCGACACCCGGGGCGGCCGTTCGCCCATGGCGTGGTTCAGGCGTCGCGCAGCCTCGTCCAGAGCGCGTCGGTCTGGGCGATCGTCTCGTCCAGAGCGCCCGACGTGTCGATGACCACGTCGGCGATCGCGAGGCGCTGCTCGTCTGAGACCTGCGCTGCGAGCCGCGCATCGGCGGCATCCGTCGTCATCCCCCGCAGCTCGACCATCCGGCGACGCCGCTCCGCGACGGGCGCATGTGCCACCACGATCAGCTCCCACGGGTCGGACGCGCGGGCCTCGACAAGCAGTGGCACGTCGTACACGACGACCGCGGCCGGATCCGCAGCGGATGCCGCGGCGAACCGGCGAGCGGACTCCGCCTGCACCGCGGGGTGCACAATTGCGTTCAGTCGAGCGACCGCCGACGGATCGCCGAAGACCCGTCCGGCGAGACCGGGGCGATCGAGCGAGCCGTCGGGACCGATGAGGTCGTCGCCGAACTCGTCCGCGATCGCCGCGAGCACCGGCGAACCCGGTTGCTGCACCTCGCGAACGATCGCATCCGCATCGACGACCACGGCGCCGTGCTCGGCGAGTCGGGCCGCGATGGTCGATTTGCCCGATGCGATGCCGCCGGTGAGTGCGATGAGGGTCACGATTCGAGGATGCCACGACCGCGTGGTGGGATCATCGCGGCGACGCACCTCAGGGCAGGGCAGCCCGCACCTCGTCGACACCACCGAAGAGGACGGAGGATTCGAGGCTGCTCGATGCGCGGACCGCTGCGGATCGTGCCGACAGCAGAAGATGCTTGGGGTCGTAGCCGACGGTCTCGGTGAGTGCGACGCCGACACCGACGACCGGGAGCAGACCCGTCAGCCCACCCGCGAGCTCGTCGATGCACCCGCGATAGATGGCCGCCGCCTGGCGCCTCGCGTCTGCCGCGGTGCTCGCCAACCCGCAGACCGAGAGGGTGGCATCCTCGTCCTCGCCGACGAGCGCGGCAGCGGGCGCGTAACGCCGAACTGCGCCCCGCCAGGTTGCGGTGAGATCGTCAACCGCGTCCGATCCGAAAGCCGCGGTCATCTCTTCGAGCCCATCGACGTGGACGACGATGACGCTCACGAGCTCTCGGCGCCAACTCGCGCGCTCCGTGAGGTCGTTGAGCGCATCGCGGTAGGTGCGCGCCAACATGATGCCGTCGGCCGCGACCCCGTTCTCGCTCAGCCACTCGTACCGCTGGGTGGCACTCTTCGCCGTCCGAAGGATCGAGGTGACGACGACGGCGACCATCGTCAGCACGACGGTCGCGATGTTGGCCGAGATCGACCCGAACCAGCGGTTGAAGAAGTCGCCTTCCGCGCCGTCCACGAGGAAGACGACGAGCCGCACGAAGTAGTACGCCGCGCCCGCGAGCAGGACACCGGTGAACAATCGCGCGTTCCCGATCCGACCCATCGGCCGCCGTAGCGCCTCCCACGCGCCGAGCACGAAGAACACGACGATCGTCGCGGCCATGAACTCCCAGCCACCCCATGCCCCGTGCGTCGGGACGAAGATGAGCGCCGTGATGAGCGTGACAGCACCGAGCGCGCCCACGACGAGCGACGGCCACGTGAGCCGGCGATCGTTGAACCGTCGGTTCCCGAGCCAGATGAATCCGGGCGTGAGCGTGAACGCGGCATTGCCGATAGCGATCGCCACGGCGCCGCCGATCCCGGCGGCCCACGAGATATACGCGAACGTGGTCGCCGTGCCGCAGAGATACCCGACCGCCCAGAGCCTTCCGGCACCGGTGTCTCGTCGGCGGAGTGTCTCGACGACGAAGAGCCCGCTTGCGACGAGCGCGACGAGGGCGGTCATGACCGTGACCGAGAGCAGGTCGAGTTCCATCAGTCGCCCTCCTCCGTGATCGTGACCTCGGATGCCGCGATCTCGGCATTGGCGGGCAGCTGCACCATGAACGTGGTCCCGAGTCCGAGGGTGGACGTCACGGTGATGTCGCCGCCGTGGGCGCGGACGATCTCGAGGCTGATCGCGAGGCCTAAACCCGTGCCCGGGACGCCGCTCTCCGCCCGGAAGAAGCGCTCGAAGACCCGCTGGCGGTCGTCTTCGGAGAGCCCGATGCCCGAGTCACGCACGAGGAACCAGGTGTGCGTCCCGTCCGAGGAGCTCCCGAGCGTGACCACTCCCCCGTCGCGGTTGAATTTGATCGCATTGCTCACGAGGTTGTCGATCACCTGTCGCATCCGCGCCGGATCGATGAAAGCGGGCGCCGGGACGACATCGTCGACGTCGATCTTGATCGCTCGCTCCTTGGCGACCGGGCCGAGATCGGATGCCGATGCGCGCAGCAGGGTCGCGACGTCGAAGTACTCCGGCGAGATGGTGACCTCGGCGGACATCCGCGACGCGGTGGATGCCGCGAGGATGCCGGAAACGATCCCGAGCAGCCGCTCGCTGTTGCGGTACGCGACGTCGATCTGACGTCGAGCAGCATCGGGAAGCTCGCCGCTGTCGAGTGCGAGTTCGAGGTAACCGAGGATCGAGGTGAGCGGGGTGCGGAGTTCGTGCGAGACAGAGGCGACGAGGCTGTCGCGCGCCTTCAGCGCAGTCCGCTCGTCCGTGACGTCACGCGCGACGAGGACGACACCGGCCGGGTGCCCCTCGGCATCGGTCAGGCGGCGTGCCGTGAGGCTGAGCGCCGCGCGACGTGAATCGGAGATCGGGAACCAGACGACCAGATCATCGAAGGCCTCGCCCCGGACGATGCGCGACAGCGGCCGGTCGTGGGGGTCGAGCAGTGTCTGTCCGTCGGCCGCGTAGATCTCGGTGACGCTGTCGAGCTTGCCGAACCCCGGAATGCGCTGTTGGAACCTGCCGAGCGCGTCGTTCACGAACGTGATCTCGCCGTTCGCGGCGATGCGGAGCACGCCGAAGTCGACGGTATCGAGCACTTCGGCGAGCAGGAGCTCCTGCTTGCTCGCATGGCGGAGCGCCGCGGTGAGCCGGCCCGTCTGCTTGTCGAGCAACACTCGCTGCGCGATGAATCGCCGCGTCGCGTTGTGCGTCGAGGCACCGATCGCGATGATGACCGCCGGGAGGACGATGACGGCCCAATTCCACTCGAAGTTCGGGATCAGCGCCTGTGTCGTCCAGTACGCCCCGATGACGCTGACGCACGCGATGATGAACCACGCCCGTCCCATCGTCGACAGCCACATCGTCGGGAACGCCCACAGCAGCGCGACGCCGGGCACGTCGGACACGCGCATGAGTGCGATCGCGACGATGTCGACGAGTGGCACGACCGCGACCCACGCCGGAGGCAGTCGTGACCACGGCACCGCGAGACTCGCGAGTGCGGCGACGACGATGATCGCGACACCGGCCGCGAACTGGGGCACATCGGCGAGCCAGCCTGCGGCGATGCCGGAGAGGTAGATCGCTGCGACGATGCCCGCGAGGAGGATCTGGTTATTGGCGACCACACGGTCGCGAAGTTCGGTGAGCGGCATCCGCCCGGCATCGCTGCGGAGGAAGCGCGCGATACCACCGCGTCGCACCTCCGACGGCGCGTCCTCGCGCCGCTCAGGCGTTGCAGTACTCACACATGAACGTTACCGCCCGCGGCCCCGTGAACTCGGCTCGGAAACGACCGAGGGGCCGGAGCCTTTCGGCTCCGGCCCCTCGGGTGATGCGGGTTCGATCAGCGACCGGAGAGCTTCTCGCGAAGCGCAGCCAGTGCCTCGTCGTCGGCGAGGGTGCCGGCACCGCCGGAGACCTCGGACGAGAAGGACGACGCGCCGGTCTCGACCGGAGCAGCAGCCTCGGCCTCGAGCGCCTTGGCGACCGCAGCCTTGTGCGCCTCCCAGCGGCCCTGGGCAGCCGCGTACTCGGCCTCCCAGGCGAGACGAGCCTCGTCGAAGCCGTCCTTCCACTGGTTGGTCTCCGGGTCGAAGCCCTCGGGGTACTTGTACTCGCCGTTCTCGTCGTACTCGGTGACCATGCCGTACAGCGCCGGGTCGAACTCGGTGCCGTTGGGGTCGACCGACTCGTTCGCCTGCTTGAGCGAGAGCGAGATGCGACGACGCTCGAGGTCGATGTCGATGATCTTGATGAAGACCTCTTCGCCGACCGAGACGACCTGCTCTGCGAGCTCGACGTGCTTGCCCGAGAGCTCCGAGATGTGGACGAGGCCCTCGATGCCGTCTGCGACGCGGACGAACGCACCGAACGGAACGAGCTTCGTGACCTTACCCGGGGCGACCTGGCCGATCGCGTGGGTACGGGCGAAGACCTGCCACGGGTCCTCCTGGGTCGCCTTCAGCGACAGCGAGACGCGCTCGCGGTCGAGGTCGACCTCAAGGATCTCAACGGTGACCTCCTGGCCGACCTCGACGACCTCGGACGCGTGCTCGATGTGCTTCCACGAGAGCTCCGAGACGTGGACGAGACCGTCGACGCCACCGAGGTCGACGAACGCACCGAAGTTGACGATCGACGAAACCGTGCCCTTGCGGACCTGGCCCTTGTGGAGGTTGTTGAGGAAGTTCGAGCGCGACTCCGACTGGGTCTGCTCGAGCAGCGCACGACGCGAGAGCACGACGTTGTTGCGGTTCTTGTCGAGTTCGAGAATCTTGGCCTCGAGCTCCTGGCCGAGGTACGGCGTGAGGTCGCGGACGCGGCGCAGCTCGATGAGCGACGCAGGCAGGAAGCCGCGGAGGCCGATGTCGACGATGAGACCACCCTTGACGACCTCGATCACGGAACCGGTGACCACACCGTCGTTCTCCTTGATCTTCTCCACGTCGCCCCAGGCGCGCTCGTACTGAGCGCGCTTCTTGGACAGGATGAGGCGGCCTTCCTTGTCCTCCTTCTGGAGAACGAGGGCTTCGACCTCGTCGCCGACCTTGACGACCTCGTTGGGGTCGACGTCGTGCTTGATGGAGAGTTCGCGCGAGGGGATGACGCCCTCGGTCTTGAACCCGACGTCGAGGAGGACCTCGTCGCGGTCGACCTTCACGACGGTGCCCTCGATGAGGTCTCCGTCGTTGAAGGACTTGATCGTCAGTTCGACCGCGGCCAGGAAGTCTTCAGCAGATCCGATGTCGTTGATGGCGACCTGCTTGGTGGCCGGGGCGGTCGTTGCGGTAGTCATGTAGTGGGTTGTCCTTGGATGGGGTTGTCTTCGGGCCCCGAAGAGCGCCGCACGCGGACGCGCGGAAACCGATCGAGGCGTGATGGGTGATGTTGCGATGTCGCGCAGGCGTGGCAGAAGAGCCACATGCGTGACGCTCCAGGGTATCAGACAGCGTCGACGTAGTACCAGGCGCCGGCCCGCCGCGCGAACCGGCTGCGTTCCTCGAGCACACCGCGCGACCCGCTCCCCCGTTCGTGCCAGTGCGCGCGGAACGACACCATCCCACGATCGCCGTCCTCGGTGTGCGCCACCACCTCGAGTCCGACCCACTCCGTATCGGCATCGAGCGTGAGATCTTCTGGACGGGTTCCGGGATGCCACGTGTCGCGGAGGTGGCGCACATCGCCGAGCGCGAACGCGGTGTACCGCGATCTCATGAGACGTTCGGGGGTGCCAGCCATCGCGCCCGCGAGCACCGGTCCGCAGCATTCGCCGAAGCGGCCCGCGCCGCACGGACAGGCGGCGTCCGCCGCCGGGCGGCGCCCCCTCGGGACGGATGCGGCTGCGCCGAACGTCATCCTTCTCCACCCTTGCTGCTCATCGGGCCTCGAGCCTACGACCTGTGGACAACACCGCGCCGCCCGGACACCGCTGGCTACGGTGGTCGCATGCGTCGAGGACACGGGATCGGGTGGACTGCCGGAGTGATCGCGCTCAGCGCGCTGCTGGCAGGCTGCGCCCCGTCGCCCGCGCCCACACCGACGCCGACCGGCTTCGCGTCCGAGGAGGAAGCCTTCGCCGCAGCCGAGGCCACCTACCGCGCGTACGTCGATGCGCTAAATGAGGTCGACCTCGCAGATCCCGCGACCTTCGAGCCCGTGTATGCGCTAACTAGCGGCGAGCTGAATGACCTCGATCGGAAGAGCTTTTCCGAGATGCATGCGTCCGGGACCCTGGTTAGTGGCCGTACTGAAGTGCTCTCAATCGAAGGGTCACAGGTCAGCGACGACTCCATCACGCTTGATGTGTGTACGGATGTGTCCGACGTGCATGTCGTGGACGCGGACGGGAACTCTTTGGTCTCCGACGACAGAAAGGATCTTCAATCCACTCGAGTCTCGGTCGCACAAGTCGACGAGTTGCTTGCGCTCACGAAGATTGAGCCAAGGGCGGAGGACGAACCGTGCGCGTCGCCGCGGCCGTAATCGCCTCGACGCTAGTCACGCAGGCGTTCGCATCTGCCGCTCTCGGCGGAACCTGCGGGAGTAACAGTGGCTGGCTCGGGGACTGCGAGGTGCAGAACGACGGGCAATCGGTGACGATCGGGGCCGAGCAGGAGGTCGAGCATGGCGGCCGAGACGGGGGCAGCGGCAGCACCGACGGACCGGGCGGCCGGACGTACCCCGAGTTCGTGCCGGCCGACGAGCTTCCGGAACCGATCCGGGTCCTCTACCCGGGCGGCGTGACCTCCGACCTGCACGAGACCGACTGCGCCTACGAGTGGTTCTGCGACCGCTTCGCATTGATCCCCACCGACCCCGAGTCGACCGGCCCGGACGTCACGACCGCGACGATCGACGACGTCGCGGCATACGCACCGACCCCGACGGGGCTCCAAGGCGAACCCGGCGGCATGGGCGTCGTCGGCATGCCAACCAATTTCGTCGTCGACGTGCAGACGCACTCGGTCGACGGGGAGATCTTCGACGTACCCGTGACGGTCCGCTTCACGCCGGTCGGGTATACCTTCCACTTCGGCGACGGCACCAGCCGCGAGACGACGACCGCCGGCACAAGCTGGGACGAGCTCGGTGCACCGCAGTTCACGGCCACGGACACCAGCCATGCATACGCCGAGGCCGGGACGTACGCGGCATCCGTCGACGTCGAATACGCCGCGGAAGGCGACGCCGGCTTCGGCTGGTTCCCCGTCGCGGGCACCCTCGAGCGCTCGACGCCGGACACCACGATCCGGATCGTCGAGGTCGAGACCGCCCTCGTCGAGCGGACCTGCGTCGAAGACCCCGCCGGCGCCGGCTGCTGAGTGCGAGGATGGCGGCGTGACCGACCGCCTCATGCTGCTCGACACCGCTTCGCTCTACTTCCGCGCCTTCTACGGCGTGCCCGACACCGTCAAGGCGCCCGACGGACGACCGGTGAACGCCGTCCGCGGACTGCTCGACATGATCGCGAAGCTCGTCTCCGCCTACGAGCCCACCCACGTCATCGCCTGCTGGGACGACGACTGGCGTCCGCAGTGGCGCGTCGACCTGATCCCCAGCTACAAGGCGCACCGCGTCGTCGAGGTCGTCGCGGCCGGACCTGACGTCGAAGAGGTGCCCGACCCGCTCGAGATCCAGATCCCCGTCATCCGGCAAGCCCTCGGCGTCCTCCGCATCCCCATCGTCGGTGCCGCCGAGCACGAGGCCGATGACGTGATCGGCAGCCTCGCCAGCCAGAGCGACATCGCCGTCGACGTCGTCACCGGCGACCGGGACCTGTTCCAACTCGTCGACGACGCTCGCGGCATCCGCGTCATCTACACCGGACGCGGCATGAGCAACCTCGAAGTCCTCACCGACGCCGCCGTCACGGCGAAGTATGCCGTCCTCCCGACGCAGTACGCCGACTTCGCCGTCATGCGCGGCGACGCATCCGACGGACTCCCCGGAGTCGCAGGGGTCGGCGAGAAGACCGCGGCGACCCTCCTCGCAGCACACGGCGACCTCGCCGGCATCCAGGCAGCAGCCGCCGCCGGTGAAGGCATGAGCGTCGGCGTCCGCACCAAGATCCTCGCCGCCGCCGACTATCTCGCCGTCGCACCCACGCTCGTCGAGGTCGTCCGCGACCTCGACCTCCCCAGCGTGGACGCCCGCCTCACCGTCCCCGACGAAGCAGAGGTCAGCGCCCTCGCCTCGGCCTGGTCGCTCGGCTCCTCGGCAGACCGAGCCGCGCAGGCGATCAGCGCGCGAGCCTGAGCGTCAACCGCGCGACCATGCGCGCAGCCGATCCAGCGGCCACGTCGTGACGATGCGGTCGGGGTCGATCCCCATCCGCTCTGCGCGCACCGCACCGTGGTCGAGCAGCGACAACTGGCCCGGCGCGTGCGCATCCGAGTCGATTGCGAACAGGCAGCCGATCTCGACCGCGAGAGCCAGAAGATCGTCCGGCGGATCCTCGCGCTCGGGGCGCGAGTTGATCTCCACGGCGACATCGTGCTCCGCGCACGCCTCGAACACCGCTCGCGCGTCGAAGGTCGACTGCGGCCTCGTGCCGCGCGCGCCGCTGACGAGTCTCCCGGTGACGTGACCGAGCACGTCGACACGCGGATTCGACGCGGCCGCCACCAACCGCCGCGTCATCGGACGCGATTCCAGCCGGAGCTTGGAATGCGCGGATGCCACCACGATGTCGAGCTCGCCGAGGAGCGCGTCCTCCTGGTCGAGCGACCCATCGTCGAGGATGTCGACTTCGATGCCACTGAGAAGCGTGAACCCGTCGCCCGAGAACGCGGGGAGCAGTTCGAGCTGTTCACGCAGTCGCTCGGCGGACAGCCCGCGCGCGACGCGGAGGCGCGGCGAGTGGTCGGTCAGCGCCAAGTACTCGTGCCCAAGGGCACGCGCGGCATCCACCATCAGGTCGATCGACGTCAGGCCGTCCGACCACTCCGAGTGCGCATGCAGGTCGCCGCGCAGCCGTGCGCGCAACGCAGAGGAGGTCGGCGGCGCCACACGGGCACGCAGTTCGTCGAGGTAGTCGGGAACACGCCCGGCCAACGCCTGCGAGATGACCGCGAACGTCGAGTCGCCGATGCCCTTCCGAGACCGGAGGCGAGCGGTGTCGGCGAGTTCGGCAGCAGACATCGAACCGACGGTCTGCGCCGCCGCGCGGAACGCCTTCGACTTGTACCGGGACGCCCGGTCGCGCTCGAGGAGCTCGGCGATCTCGGTCAGCGCGGCGACGGGGTCCATCCGGTCATCCCTGCGTCGCAGCGACCCACGCGTCGAGCTTCGCGGCGGCGGCACCCGAGTCGACCGCGGCGGTCGCGTCGGCGAGCCCGTCGGCGAGCCGCTCCAGGAACGGCCGCTGCGACTGCGAGGCATCCTGCGAGAGCCGGAACGACACGAGGCCGGCCGCAGCGTTCAGCAGCACGATGTCCCGCACCGCACCGCGCTCTCCCCCGAGCATCCGCCGAACGATATCGGCGTTGTGCGTCGCGTCCCCACCGAGCAGATCCGAGATCTCGGCGCGGGCGAGGCCGAGGTCGCGCGGGTCGAGATCGTGTTCGCGGACGTCGCCCCGGGTGATCTCCCACACGCGGCTGTGACCGGTCGTCGTGAGCTCGTCCATGCCATCGTCGCCGCGGAAGACCAGCGCGGTCGCGCCGCGGGTGCGGAACACGCCCGTGATGAGCGGCACCCGGTCGAGCTGCGCGACACCGACCGCGTTGGCCTCGGCGCGCGCTGGGTTGCACAGCGGCCCGAGGAAGTTGAAAACCGTCGGGATGCCGAGCTCGGCGCGTGTCGGCCCGGCGTGGCGAAACCCGGGGTGGAATGCCGCCGCGAACGCGAACGTGATCCCGACCTCCTCGAGGACGGATGCCACCCGCTCCGGGCTCTGCGTCAGGTCCACGCCGAGCGCGGCGAGCACGTCGGACGAGCCGGACTTCGAGCTCGACGCCTTGTTCCCGTGCTTCACGACCGGCACACCGGCCGCCGCCACGACGATCGACGCCGTCGTCGAGACGTTCACCGTGCCGAAGCGGTCGCCGCCCGTGCCGACGATGTCCAGGACGTCGGCGGGAACCGGGAGTGGCACAGCCGCCTCGAGGATCGCATCACGGAACCCGACGATCTCGTCGACCGTTTCGCCCTTCGCGCGTAGCGCGACCAGGAACGCCGCCAGTTGCGACGGCGTGGCATCCCCCGTCATCACCTGCCGCATCGCCCATGTCGACTCCGACACGCTGAGATCGTCCTTCGCGAGAAGGGAGGTGAGGATCTCGGGCCACGTGGAGGTATCCGCCATGACCCCCGATCCTACTCAGCAGTCTGTCAGCGGACTCGCGGCCCGAACTTAGGTCGCCCTCACCTCACCGAAAGACGGAACCACCTTCAGGGATGCGAAACCTCGTGCTCGAAATCGGCCATAATGGGGAGCGTGACGACCACTCCTGCGACCTACAACCAGGCACTGCGTTCGGTGAAACGACCGGACCCGGTTGCCGTCGGCACCATCGTCTGGCTCGGCAGCGAGGTGATGTTCTTCGCAGGTCTGTTCGCGATCTACTTCACGATCCGCAACACCTCCCCCGGCCTGTGGGAGGAGCGCACGGAGCTGCTGAACGTCACGTTCGCCGCCGTGAACACCGCGATCCTCGTGTTCTCCTCCGTGACCGCCCAGGCCGGCGTCTTCGCCGCTGAGCGGTTCCAGCCGTACCGCAAGGGCTCGATCTGGAACTTCCGCCAGTGGGGCATGGTCGAATGGTTCTTCGCCTCGTTCATCCTCGGCGCGATCTTCGTCTCGGGCCAGGTCTGGGAGTACGCGACCCTCGTCGCCGAGAACATGGCCATCAGCGCGGACTCGTACGCGTCGGCGTTCTACATCACGACCGGCTTCCACGCGTTGCACGTCACCGGCGGTCTGATCGCCTTCCTCCTCGTCATCGGCCGCGCCTACGCGGTCAAGAACTTCGGTCGCAAGGAGATGACCTCCGCCATCGTCGTGTCGTACTACTGGCACTTCGTCGATGTCGTGTGGCTCGTCCTCTTCGGCGTCATCTACTTCCTCAAGTAACACAGAGCGGAGCTGAGTACCTTCATGGCATCCAAGACCCCGCGTCGGCAGACCGGCCGTCGTAGCAAGTGGGCCGCAGCCGCCCTCATCGGCGTCGGCCTCCTGCTGACGGGCGGCATCTACGCGGGCGCATCCGCGGCGATGGCGTCCACCGAGTCGACCGACACGGCCTCGACGCTCACCGTCGAGGACGGCAAGAAGCTGTTCCAGGCGAACTGCGCGACCTGCCACGGCCTCGACATGGAGGGCACCGCGGACGGCCCGTCGCTGTACGGCGTCGGTGAGCTCTCGGTCGAGTTCCAGATGGCGACCGGCCGGATGCCGCTGCAGGCGCAGGGACCGCAGGCACCGCAGAAGACCCCGCAGTTCACGCAGGAGCAGATCGAGGCGATCGCCGCGTGGGTGCAGTCCGTGGCCCCCGGACCGACGTACCCCGAGCCGGAGATCCTCGACGGCGGCGGCAACCTGACAGAGGGCGCCGAGCTCTTCCGCATCAACTGCGCCATGTGCCACAACGTCGCCGCAGCCGGTGGCGCGCTCACCGAGGGCAAGTACGCCCCCGCGCTGACCGAGACCAGCCCGCTGCACATCTACGCAGCGATGGTCACCGGCCCGCAGAACATGCCGGTCTTCAACGACATGACCCTCACCACCGAGGAGAAGCGCGACATCATCTCGGCGCTCATGTATCTCCAGGACAGCGAACCCGTCGGCGGTTTCACCCTCGGCTCGCTCGGCCCGGTCTCGGAAGGTCTGTTCATCTGGATCTTCGGTATCGGCACCCTGATCGGCATCACCGTGTGGATCACGGCGAAGTCCAACTGAGCCCACACTGACGCAAGAGAATTTCGAACCGAGGAGCACAATGTCACACGAGGAAGAGCCGCAGGCACTCGAGAAGGCGACGCCTTCGTCGGGACTCGCCGTCGCGGTGACCGACCCCGTGCAGAACCCGGGCCTTCCGCCGCACCGCGAGCGGATGACCGACAAGGACCCGGCCGCCATGAAGCGCGCCGTCCGTACCGTCTACACGCTGTTCTACATTTCGCTCGCTGCGAGCCTGTGGGCGGTCGCCGCCTACATGCTGTTCCCGATCGAGAGCGGCGACTTCGGCGCCATCCGCAACAACAACCTCTTCATCGGTCTCGGCATCGCCTTCGCGCTGCTGGCCATCGGCATCGGCGCCATCCACTGGTCGAAGGCGATCATGTCGGACAAGGAGCACATCGAGGCCCGCCACAGCACGCGCGGTCAGGAGTCGACCCGCGAGGCCGCCGTCAACGTGTTCCGTGAGGCGAACGAGGAGTCCGGCTTCGGGCGCCGCACGGCGATCCGCGGCTCGCTGATCGCTGCGCTCGTGGCGTCGATCATCCCCGGCGTCACGCTCTTCCGCGGTCTCGCACCGCACGGCTCGAACGACCCCGACCACCCGTTGGTCGGAGACCCGGTCGCGCTCCTCAAGCACACGATGTGGAAGAAGGGCGACCGCCTCGCGCACGACCCCTCGGGCCTCCCCATCCGCGCCGCGGACGTCGCGCTCGGCTCGGCCGTGCACGTCATCCCCGAGAAGCTGAAGGACCTCAGCCACCACGACGGATACCTCGAGGAGAAGGCCAAGGCGATCGTCCTGCTCATGCGCCTTCTGCCCGAGCAGCTCCCCGCCGAGCACAACCGCCTTGAGTGGTCGTACGACGGCATCGTCGCGTACTCCAAGGTCTGCACGCACGTCGGCTGCCCCGTCGCACTGTACGAGCAGCAGACCCACCACCTCCTCTGCCCGTGCCACCAGTCGCAGTTCGACGTGTCGCGTGGTGCCGAGGTCATCTTCGGCCCGGCTGCACGTCCGCTGCCGCAGCTGCCGATCACCGTCGACGCTGAGGGCTACCTCGTCGCCATGAGCGACTTCGAGGAGCCCGTCGGCCCGAGCTTCTGGGAGCGTCATTGAGCACCGCGACTGAGACCGCACCGGCAGCCGCCGCGAAGCCGGCGGACAAGCCCCTCGGCGGACGCTTCGTCGGAGCGACCGCGAACTACCTCGACGAGCGCACGAGCATCTCCGGGCTCGTGAAGGAGCTCGGCCGGAAGATCTTCCCCGACCACTGGTCGTTCATGCTCGGCGAGATCGCCCTGTGGAGCTTCGTGGTCGTGTTCCTCTCGGGCACGTTCCTCACGTTCTTCTTCGAGGCCTCGATGGCGCCGACCCACTACAACGGCGCCTACCTCCCGCTGCGTGGCATCGAGATGTCGGCGGCCCTCGAGTCGACCTTGGCTATCTCGTTCGACCTCCGCGGTGGTCTGCTCGTCCGCCAGATGCACCACTGGGCGGCACTGCTGTTCGTGGCGTCGATCGGTGTGCACATGCTGCGCATCTTCTTCACCGGTGCGTTCCGCAAGCCTCGCGAGCTCAACTGGGTCGTCGGCTTCATCCTCTTCATCCTCGCGATGGCTGAGGGCTTCACCGGCTACTCGCTCCCCGACGACCTGCTCTCGGGGAACGGCCTCCGCATCATCGACGGCATGATCAAGGCTTTCCCCCTGATCGGCACCTGGACCTCGTACCTGCTCTTCGGCGGCGAGTTCCCGGGCATGGCGATCGTCGGCCGCCTGTACACGCTGCACATCCTGCTGCTGCCGCTGATCCTCATCGGCCTCCTGGTCGTGCACCTGATGCTGATGATCATCAACAAGCACACGCAGTACGCCGGCCCCGGCCGCACCAACGACAACGTCGTCGGGTACCCGATGGTTCCGATCTACATGTCGAAGATGGGTGGCTTCCTCTTCATCACGTTCGGTGTGATCGTGCTGATCGCGTCGCTGTTCACGATCAACCCGATCTGGAACTATGGCCCGTACGACCCCTCCCCCGTGTCCGCCGGTACCCAGCCCGACTGGTACATCGGCTTCGCGGACGGCGCGCTTCGTCTGGCTCCGTCGAACCTCGACTTCGTCATCTTCGACCACACGCTGTCGCTCGGCATCCTGATCCCGGTCCTGGTGCTCGGCCTGTTCATCGTGCTCGTCGCGGTCTACCCCTTCATCGAGGCGTGGATCACCGGCGACAAGCGTGAGCACCACATCGCTCAGCGTCCGCGTCACGCGCCGACCCGCACCGCCATCGGTGTCGCCGGCGTCATCTTCTACGCAGTGCTGTGGGCTGCGGCATCCTCCGACATCATCGCGACGCACTTCTCGCTCACGATGGAAGGTGTCATCCACACCCTGCAGGCGCTCCTGATCATCGGCCCCGTCATCGGCTACTTCGTGGCCAAGCGGATCGCGATCGCGCTGCAGAAGAAGGACCGCGAGATCGCGCTGCACGGCTACGAGTCGGGCCGCATCGTCCGCCTCCCCGGTGGCGAGTACATCGAGGTGCACCAGCCCGTCGACGCCTACGAGCGCGTGAAGCTGATCGACTTCGAGATCAACGAGCCGCTCGTGGTGCGTCCGAACGATCAGGGCCGTATCCCGTGGCACCAGCACCTGCGCTCGTCGCTGTCGCGCTGGTTCTTCGAGGACCGCCTCTCCCCCGTCACCCAGAGCGAGATCGACGCTGCGGTTGCCCACCAGCACCACGAGCTCGACCACATCGCCGAGGAGGAGGCCGCCGAGATCCAGGGCGCCCACGAGCGCGCCGGTGTGCCGGACGCTCCGCTGCACCCGATCGAGGACGGTCACAACCCGGAGACTGCGAACCGGCCGTCGAACATCATCGTCCCCGACGATGCGCCGAAGTCGACCAAGAAGCCCCGCAAGCCGAAGGGCGACGCCGACTCGGCGGAGTGATCCTCGCTGGCCGATGCAGGCTGGCAGAAAAGCGGTGGGGAGTGACCGAGAGGTCGCTCCCCACCGCTTTCGCGTTGCCGTAGCGTCGGCGTCATGAGCGTGAACGACACCCAGACCTACTTCGAGCAGAAGCTCCGGCACGAGACCGATGCGAGCGACGCCTATGCGGCGCAGCAGGCGGGCGATCGCTTCGTGCTCGTCGACGTCCGGAGCATCGATGCGTGGAACCAGGGTCACGCGCGTGGCGCGCTGCACATGCCCTACCGCGACATCGCTGCACGGGCGGCATCCGAGATCCCGTCCGACACCCCGGTGGTCGTCTACTGCTGGAGCCCTGGATGCAACGCCGGCGCGAAAGGCGCCGTCGAGTTCGCGAAACTCGGGTACGAGGTACGCGAGATGATCGGCGGGTACGAGTACTGGGCGCGGGAGGGGTACCCGGTCGATGGCGTCGACGGTCCGCTCCCCCGCACGTTCGACCCGCTCGTCATGGTCGTTCGGCCACGTTCGGTCGACGCGAGCTGAGACGCGTCAGGCGGTCGCCAACCCCGCTTCGATGACTTCGGGGTAGCGAATTGCGGCTGCGCCCGCCACAACCGGCACAGCGCGCGGCTGACGCTCGCCCGATTCGATGTCGCAGACGACTGCGGTGACGTTGTCGCGAGACGACGCCTCGAGCGCGAGCCCGACGATCAGGTCGGCGGCGTGCTGCGGGTCGGTGGTCCCGGCGAGCAGCGGTGCGAGCTCAGCCTCGGGGACGTAGTCCGTCACACCATCGCTGCACAGCAGCCACCGGTCCCCGGGCTGCGCATCTCGGGTCTCGACACGGACGACGTCGCCCTCCGAGCCGCTCAGCGACGCGGTGATAATGTTGCGACGCGGGTGCGACCACGCCGCTTCGGGTGTGAGCATCCCGCGCTCCACGAGCATCTGCACGAACGAGTCGTCGCGCGTCTCCCGGGTCAGCTGGCCGTCACGGACGAGATAGGCACCGGAGTCTCCCGTGTGCGCGAGCAGCAGCCCTCCGGACTCGGTGAGCCACACGCCGGTCAAGGTGCTGGCCATGCCGGCGAGCTCGGGATCGCGGCGGACGTACGCGCCGAGATCCCAGTTCGCGGCCCGCAGTCGCACGACGAGGTCTTCGGCCTCGGTGATCGATGCGCCCGCGGCGATCAGCCGGTGGATGAGCGCCGCGGACGCGAGATCACCCGATGGGCCCCCGCCGACGCCGTCCGCGACTGCTGCCGCCCACGGCGCCGTGAATGCGGCATCCTGATTGACATCGCGAAACGCGCCGACGTCGGAACGGACGCCGGCGCGAATGCGCAGATCTGAGGTGCTCAGCGTGCGAAGTACCCGCGGTAGTACTCGTAGACCCAGCCGATGATCGCGACAGCGAAGACGCCGAATCCGATCGGGACCATCCAGTCACCGACGGCGAGCCCGATGAACGCGAGCGCCGCGGAGAAGGCGAGCACGAGCGGCCACCACGACCAGGGCGAGAACTCACCCATCTCGGGGTCACCGTCGTCGATGTCGGCCGTCAGCGAGTCCTCGGGCAGCTCTCCACCCTGGGCGCGCTCGACACGCGACGTGTAGAACGCGATCATCGCGGCCATCGCCGTGACGAACACGAGGGCGACGGATCCGACCCACTCGATCGCGTTGTACCAGACGAGCGAGGGGTGAGCGAGGATGCTCCAGACCGTGTAGACCACGGCCACGAGGCCGAAGAAGGCCGTGAGGATCCACCACAGGTTGACGTTGGTCTTCATTACTTGACCTCACCGTTCGCCAGATCCATCACGGGTGCGTCGGGCGCGTCCTTGGCCGGGCCGACGCCGACCGGGATCCCGGCCTCAGGGTGGTTCAGATCGAATGCCGGACGCTCACTGCGGATGCGCGGGATCGACGTGAAGTTGTGCCGCGGCGGCGGGCAGCTGGTGGCCCACTCGAGCGAACCGCCGTACCCCCAGGGGTCATTGACGGTGACCTTCGGCGCGGTGCGTGCCGTGATCCAGACATTCAGGAGGAACGGGACCATGGATGCTGCGAGGACCATCGAGCCCACCGTCGACACCTGGTTCTGCCACGTCCAGCCGTCGGCCGCGGAGTAGTCCGCGTAGCGACGGACCATGCCGTCTGCGCCGAGCCAGTGCTGGATGAGGAAGGTCAGGTGGAAGCCGATGAACAGCAGCCAGAAGTGCACGAGGCCGAGGCGCTCGTTCAGCATCTTGCCGGTCCACTTCGGCCACCAGAAGTAGAAGCCGGCGAACATCGCGAACACGACCGTGCCGAAGACGACGTAGTGGAAGTGCGCGACGACGAAGTACGAGTCCGACACGTGGAAGTCGAGCGGCGGCGACGACAGGATGACACCGGTCAGACCACCGAACACGAACGACACCAGGAAGCCGAGCGCGAACACCATCGGCGTCTCGAACGTGATCGACCCACGCCACATCGTGCCGATCCAGTTGAAGATCTTCACACCGGTCGGAACCGCGATGAGCATCGTCATCAAGGCGAAGAACGGCAGGAGCACGGCGCCGGTCACGTACATGTGGTGAGCCCACACCGACACGGACAGCGCCGCGATGGCGATGGTCGCGTAGACCAGGGTCTTGTACCCGAAGATCGGCTTGCGGCTGAAGACCGGGAAGATCTCCGACACGATGCCGAAGAACGGCAGCGCGATGATGTACACCTCGGGGTGGCCGAAGAACCAGAAGAGGTGCTGCCAGAGCAGGACACCGCCGTTGGCCGGGTCGTAGATGTGCGCGCCGAGGACGCGGTCGGCGGCAGCCGCCAGCATCGCCGCAGCCAGCACCGGGAAGGCCATGAGGATCAGGATGCTCGTGACGAGCGTGTTCCAGCTGAAGATCGGCATGCGCCACATCGTCATGCCGGGGGCGCGCATGGTCATGATCGTGGTGATGAAGTTGACACCACCGAGGATCGTGCCGAAACCGCTCATACCGAGGCCCAGCATCCAGAGGTCTCCACCGGCACCAGGCGAGAAGCTCTCGTTGGCGAGCGGCTGGTAGGCAAACCACCCGAAGGCGGCGGCACCCTGCGGGGTGAGGAATCCGGCGACCGCGATCAGCGAGCCGAACGTGAAGAGCCAGAAGGCGAAGGCGTTCAGACGCGGGAAAGCGACGTCAGGGGCACCGATCTGCAGCGGCAGCAGCGCGTTGGCGAAGCCGGCGAACAGCGGCGTCGCGAACATCAGCAGCATGATCGTGCCGTGCATCGTGAACAGCTGGTTGTACTGCTCCTTGGTCGGGACGACCTGCATTCCCGGCTCGAAGAGCTCTGCGCGGATGATGAGCGCCATGACGCCGCCGAGCATGAAGAACAGCACGGAGGCGATCAGGTACATGTACCCGATCGTCTTGTGGTCGGTGGAGGTGATCCACTTGACGATGATGTTGCCCTTGTGCTCCACGCGGCTGCTGCTGAGCAGCGCCGCCTGGCGCGGCGGGAGCGGCTGTCCGGAGGGGACGTTGGTGGCCATCAGTGCTCTGCTCCCTCGGCTTCGCCCGAACCGTCGGTTCCGGGCAGGTTCTGCTGACGGTCGTAGACGTCGTCGATGTCACCGGTCTGGCCGGCGGCCTCGAGCTCGGCGAGGTAGTCCTGGTACTCGTCCTGCGAGACGACCTTCACGTTGAAGAGCATCATCGAGTGGTACTGACCGCAGAGCTCAGCGCACTTGCCGACGAACTCGCCTTCCTTCGTGGGCTCGAACGACCAGTAGTTGTCGCGGCCCGGGTACATGTCCTTCTTGTAGAGGAAGTCGATGATCCAGAACGAGTGGATGACGTCGCGGGACTCGAGCTTCAGGGTGACCTTCTGGTTCACCGGGAGGACGAGCTCGGGGACCTCGTTGATGACATTGCCCTCGGCGTCCGTCTGCGCCTGGACGCCCATGGTCCAGACCGCGTCCGACGGGTCTTCGCAGTCGTTGCCGTTGTACTGGAAGTCCCACGCCCACTGCTTGCCGATGGCCGTGATGCAGACGTCGGGGTCCTCGTACTGCGTCTCGAGGATGGCCTGGTCCCGCGCAGTGAACGCGAAGAAGCCGAGCACCAGGATGACCGGCGCGATCGTGAAGAACATCTCGATCGGCATGTTGTAGCGCAGCTGCACCGGCAGGCCCGACTGGCCCTTGCGACGGCGGTACGCGACGGCGGCGAAGCCCATGAGCGCCCAGGTGATGACACCGACGGCGAGGACGACGATCCAGGACGTGGTCCACAGGCCGGCGATCATCGACGTGTGGTTGGTCGCCTGGCTGCCATCGCCGTCTTCGAAGCCGGGGAGGAAGCCGTTCGCAGTGGTCGGGCTACATGCCGCGAGGGTGATCGCCACGGCGATTCCCAGCGGGAGAGCGGCCAGGCGGAGTCGGCGTTTGACGCGCACGGTGCACCTTTCGGGGACATGAAGGTCAGACTCATGCCAGTCTAGGGCAACCTCTGGGACGATTCCGGCCAACCGCTCAGGATGACCGGAATCGCCGGAGGCGACCCGGGTGGATCAGTGGAAGCTGTCGCCGCAGGCACAGCTGCCCGCGGCATTGGGGTTGTCGATCGTGAAGCCCTGCTCCGAGATCGTGTCCTTGAAATCGATCTTCGCGCCGTCGAGGTACGGGACCGACATGTCGTCGACGATGACCTCGACGCCGTCGAAGTCGACCGTCTGGTCGCCGTCGAGGTAGCGCTCGTCGAAGTAGAGCTGGTAGATCAGGCCGGAGCAGCCGCCGGGCTGCACCGCGACCCGCAGGCGCAGGTCGTCACGGTTCTCCTGCGCGAGCAAGCTCTTCACCTTGTCCGCCGCAGCGTCGGTGAGGGCGACACCGTGCGCGGGCGCGGCGTCCGTGGTCTGCGTGGCGATGTCGGTCATGACTCTCCCCGTGGGTTCGGGTCGCCAGTGCTCTTCAGGAGCGGGGGCGACGTGCTCAGTCGATTCTACGCCGCGAGGTCGTCAACGGACGGTCGCGTCGAGGCTTTCGAGCAGGAGCGCCTCCGACACGAGCGCGTGGCGGAAGGTTTCGATGTGCAGCGACTCGTTCGGGCTGTGCGCGCGCGCGTGCGGGTCTTCGACGCCGGTCACGAGGATCTGCGCTCCGGGGAACTCCCGGACGAGGTCGGCGATGAACGGGATCGACCCCCCGACGCCGATGTCGACCGGATCGACGCCGTACCCGGATGCCAGCGCGTCACGCGCCTGCGAGACAGCCCAGCCGCTCGTGTCGACGAGGAAGGGGTTGCCGAAGTCGACGTCGCGGAACGCGAGCCGAGCCCCGAACGGCGCGTTCGCGCGCAGGTGCGCCTCGATCGCCGCGTACGCCTCCCTGGCGTCCTGTCCGGGGGCGATCCGGCAGCTGAGGACGACCGAGGTCTTCGGCGCCAGGGTGTTCGACGCGTTCTTCACGGTCGGCGCGTCGATCCCTGTGATCGTGACCGACGGCTTGTTCCAGATGCGGCTGAGGATCGAATCGCGACCGATCGGGGTGACACCGTCGGGGAGGCCCGCTTCGTCGCGCAGCGTCTCCTCGCGGTACTCGGGCGTGTCGGCGTCACGACTGGTGAGCCCGTCGACGGCGACCGCGCCGTCCTCGTCCCACAGCGTGTCGAGCAACCGGACCGCAGCCATCATCGCGTCGGGCACGGCCCCGCCGAACATGCCGGAGTGCGACGCGTGCTCGAGCGTCTCGATATCGAGGGTGAAGCGCACGTTGCCGCGGAGTGACACCGTGAGCGCCGGGGTCGCGGCATCCCAGTTGCCGGAATCGGCGACGACGATCACGTCGGCACGGAGGGCATCGGCGTTGTCGGCGAGGAACTGCGCGAACGAGGCGGAGCCCGCCTCCTCCTCACCCTCGAAGAAGAGGTTGACGCCGAGGTCGAAGTCGGCTCCGAGGGCTTCGCGGAGCGCCCGGAGCGCACCGACGTGCGCCATGATCCCGGCCTTGTCGTCGGCGGCGCCGCGACCGTAGATGCGACCGTCACGGACGGTGGGCTCGAACGGCGGGGACTCCCAGAGGTCCTCGTCGCCGACGGGCTGCACGTCGTGGTGCGCGTAGAGCAGGATCGTCGGCCGACCGTTTTTGGCGGCGCGGGTCGCGAGGACGGCCGGCATCCCCTCCTCCCCCGTCTCGGGGATGACGGCGGTCTTAATCTCGACGCGGTCGAACAGGTCGAGCTCGTCGACGAGCGCCGAGACGGCCTCGGCGCTGCGCTGCACCTCTGCACGGTCGAACCCGGGGAACGCGATCGAAGGGATCCGGACGAGGGCTCCGAGATCGGCGAGTGCGGCGGGGACGGCGCCGAGGGCGGCCTCGCGGACCGCCTCCGGACGGGAGGTGTCGGAAGTCATGCGGGTAATCTTAAAGGCGCACGCACTTCACCGAACCCGAGGATCCACTCCCGTGGCCAAGACCCCGCCCCCCGCAGACACCGCTCCCGAGACGCCGAGCGGACCGGGAAAGAACCGCCCCACGCCGTCCCGCGCCGACCAGGAGGCCGCACGGAAGCGGCCCCTCGTCGCGAACACGAAGGAAGCCCGCGCCCGCGCCAAGGCCGACCTCGCTGCAGCCCGCGAGAAGGCGCGCATCGGCATGGCCAACGGCGAGGAGCGCTACCTCACTCCGCGTGACCGCGGGCCGCAGCGCAAGTTTGCGCGCGACTACACGGATGCCGGGTGGCACGCGGGCGAGCTCGTCATGCCGCTCCTCGTGCTCGTGATCCTGCTGTCGCTCGTCCCGAACACCAGCATCGTGTTCTACGCGTACCTCGGACTCTGGGCGTTCATCCTGTTCGTCGTCGCCGACATGATCATGCTCAGCCGCAAGGTCAAGAAGCTCGCCGCCGAGAAATGGGGCGACCGGCGCGAGAAGGGCCTCGGCTGGTACGCCGCGATGCGCTCGGTGCAGATGCGCTTCATGCGCCTGCCGAAGCCGCAGGTCGCGCGTGGAGCATTCCCCGCCTGACATCAACGCAACACGAAGGGCCCGCACCGATCAGGTGCGGGCCCTTCGTGTTGCTGGATCTTTATCGTGACTGGTCAGCCGCGAAGCGCCGCAAGGCCCCGGTTGAGCTTTCGACCCCAGAACGGGCCCTCGTAGATGAAGGCGCTGTAGCCCTGCACGAGGTCGGCGCCCGCGGCGAGGCGCTCGGCGACATCGGCGGCCGTCTCCACACCGCCGGCCGCGATCACGCAGAAGTCCTCGGGGACGGCGGCGCGGACGCGGCGGAGCACCTCGAGCGCGCGGGCACGGAGCGGTGCGCCCGAGAGGCCACCGGCGCCGTAGGCCTCGACGACTGCGGCATCTGTCGTCAATCCTTCGCGCGAGATGGTCGTGTTCGTCGCGACGATGCCCGCGAGGCCCACGTCGACCGCGAGCGCGGCGATCGCATCGATCTCGTCGTCCTCGAGGTCGGGCGCGATCTTCACGAGCAGCGGTGTCGCGCCGGCGGCCTCCAGGACGGCCTCGAGCAACGGGCGGAGCGTCTCGGCGGCCTGCAGCCCGCGAAGCCCGGGCGTGTTCGGCGAAGAGACGTTGACGACGAGGTAGTCGGCGACGGGGGCGACCGCGCGGGTGCTGGTGACGTAGTCGGCGGTCGCATCCGTGACGTCGACGACGCGGGACTTGCCGATGTTCACGCCGATGACCGGGCGCGGATGCCGCGCGCGCATACGCTCGAGGCGCGCGGCAGCGGCGGCCGCACCGCGGTTGTTGAAACCCATGCGGTTGATGAGCGCACGGTCGGCGATGAGGCGGAACAGGCGCGGCTTCGGATTACCGTCCTGCGGAATCGCCGTGACGGTCCCGACCTCGATGTGGCCGAAGCCGAACGCCCACAGACCCATCGCACCGACCGCGTTCTTGTCGAAGCCGGCCGCGATCCCGAACGGCGACTCGAAGACGAGGCCCATCGCCTCGGTGCGCAGCCGCGGATCGGGACGGGTGAACGGGCGCAGGATCGGCGAGACGATGCGGAGCCCCGCGAGGCGCACGACCGCCATGCCGAGATGGTGTGCGGTCTCGGCGTCGAAGCGGCGGAGGACGAGGTCGAAGAGAAGGCGATACATCGCCTCACAGCCTAGAGCGCGACGCTCACTCCCCCGCGCGCTCCTGCTTGTGGAGACGGTCCTCGCGGAGCAGGCCGATCGCCTCGTCGAAGTCTTCGAGCGTCTCGAACGCCTGATAGACGCTCGCGAAGCGGAGGTACGCGATTTCGTCGAGCTCGCGGAGCGGGCCGAGGATCGCGAGCCCGATCTCGTTCGTGTCGATCTGCGAGACGCCGGTCTGCCGAACCGCCTCTTCGACGGCCTGTGCGAGCACCGCGAGATCACCCTCGGTCACCGGGCGCCCCTGGCACGCCTTGCGCACGCCCGACATGACCTTCTCGCGGCTGAACGGCTCGATGACGCCGGACCGCTTGATCACGTTCAGGCTCGCCGTCTCGATCGTCGAGAAGCGGCCGCCGCACTTCGGGCACTGCCGACGGCGTCGGATGCTGAGGCCGTCGTCGCTCGTGCGCGAGTCGATGACGCGGGAGTCGGAGTGGCGGCAGAACGGGCAGTGCATGGCGAGTCCAGATTAGTCGTCGAGGCGAGCCGTGACGGCTTCGCCGTGTGCGGGGAGCGCCTCCGCGCTCGACAGCGCGACGATCTCGTCGGCGACGGCCGCGAGCGCGGCGCGGTCGTAGGTGATGATCTGTTGCGGCCGGAGGAACGTCGATGCCGACAGCCCGGCGGCATAGCGCGCCTGACCTCCCGTGGGCAGCACGTGGTTGCTCCCGGCGAGGTAGTCACCGAGGCTGACGGGCGTCCACGGCCCCACGAACACGGCGCCTGCGTTGACGTAGTCCTCCGGCCGGGGGTCGGCGAGGTGCAGTTCGAGGTGTTCCGGCGCGTAGGCATTGCTGAACGCGGTGGCCGTCGCGAGGTCGTCGACGATGACGATCGCCGACTGCGGGCCCGCTAGGGCCTGCGCCACGCGGTCGGCGTGCCGAGTGGATGCCGCGCGCGCGACGACCGCTTGCGCGACGGCCGCCGCCAGGTCGGTCGATGCGGTCACGAGGACGGCTGCAGCCTGCTCGTCGTGCTCGGCCTGGCTGACGAGGTCGGCAGCGACGAGGTTCGCATCCGCAGTGTCATCGGCGACGACGAGGATCTCGGTCGCGCCGGCCTCGGAGTCGGTGCCGACCATGCCCGCGACGACCCGCTTGGCGAGTGCAACGAAGTTGTTGCCCGGGCCCGAGATGACGTCGACGCGGGCGAGATCCAGCGACGGGACACCGTGCGCGTACGCGCCGATCGCGCCGGCGCCGCCCATCGCGTACACCTCGGTGACACCGAGGAGCTTCGCCGCCGCCAGGATCGTGGGGTGGACTCGGCCGCCGTGTTCGCGCTGGGGCGGCGACGCGAGCGCCACCTGGGTCACTCCCGCGACCTGCGCGGGAACGACGTTCATCACGACGCTCGACGGGTAGACCGCCTTACCGCCCGGAACGTAAACGCCGACCCGACGGACCGGCCGCCACGTCTGCTCGATCCGCGCTCCCGGTCCGACCTCGGTCACGACCGTCGGCGGGACCTGCGCTGCAGAGGCGCGACGCACCCGTTCGATCGCACGCTCGAGCGCTGCTCGGACCGCCGGATCGAGCCCGTCGAGCGCCTCATCAAGGTGGTCGGCGGGGACGCGAATCGCGTGATCGCTCGCGCCGTCGAATCGTGCCGCCTGCTCGCGGAGCGCGGCCTCGCCGCGCGCCGCGACGTCGGCGACGATGGCGGCAGCGGTGGCGAGGGCCTCATCGCGTGCGGCTGCAGCGCGCGGGACGGCAGCGAGCAGTTCGTCGGGGGTCGCCGCGCGTCCGCGGAGGTCGATCGTGCGGAGCATCCCCCCAGGCTACCGGGGCGTCAGCCCCGTGTGACGCCCGTGACGTCCGTCAGGTATCCGATGCGGCCGTCCTCGTGACGCACGACGAAGCTGTCGCCGCGGTCCTCGATGACGAGCGCCCAGGCCGTCGGTCCGATGCGGAACAGCGGAATGCCATTGTCATCGACGACGTCGCGCTCGGCGGGGACGAGCGCCCAGAACGCCTGGTGCGCGGGCGCCGCGATCGGTGCGGGCTCGTCGTCATCGATCGGGTCACCGAGCGGCGCGGGCTCCGGGTCGATCGACGGTGCCGCCATCGTGTACCGCGCATCGGAGACCGGACGGGTCACGACCGGGCGGGCGCCGCGAGCGACACGGTGCGAGACCGTCTCGGCGCGGTGAAGGAAGTCTTCGTGGAACGGCGGGATGAAGGGCGCGACGACCGTGAGACCGACGGCTGCGACCATGAGGAAGACCTCGGCCCAGACGACCCAGCTGCTCAGCCAGAAGCCGCTGTCGATGCCGCGCGCGATATTCGCCCACAGCCAGCCGATCCACACCAGCGCGGCGACCGAGAAGGCGACCGACGCGAACTGATCGATGCCGAGCGATCCGACGCGCCGGATGCCGTCGGGCGAGAAGCGACGCAGCACGAGGAGGAAGACCGCGGCAGTCGGCGCACCGATGGCGAGGATCCAGTCGATGCCCGAGGTCCAGACGGTCGCACCACCGAAGAAGCGGCTGAAGTCGTTGTCGACGTAGAGCGGGAAGAACGAGAACAGGAACGCGAGCAGCCAGACACCGCCGAGCGAAACCTCGCGGAGCGAGAACGGTCCGATGCCGTACTGCGGCGGCACACCACCGGCGGCAACCTCATCGGCCACGATCGACGATTCATCGGCCGGAGCCTCGACCGGACCTTCGTCCGCTGCCGGGTACACGGCCGTCTCGTCGTCGGTCGGCACCTCCGTGATGACAGCATCCGCCTCGATCGGCTGGGACTCCGGCGCCCGCACGACCGTGTCGTTCAGGTCCTCGGGCCCGTAGGCCTCCGTGGGGTTCTCGGGGGTCTTCTCGTCGGTCACGATGCTCCTTCCGCACGGCGTCCGTCGGCACGCCGTGGCGATCCTATCGCGTGAGGCTCAGGCAGCAGCCCAGGCAACACGGGTCCGCGCAGACCACGCAGGGTGGGTCAGGTCAACCCAGGCATTGCGGCCCGAGAAGCCCCTTCAGCTCGCCGTAGAGGTCGACGGTGACATCGACCTGCGCCGGGACCTCGAAGACCTTCGCCGTGCCGCCGCGGTGGAGCTTCAGTGTCACCTCGGTCGATCCGGGGTGCCGGTCGAGCACCGCCGCGAGGCCCGCGATGGTGGTCTCGGTGGCTCGATGCTCGGGCAGCAGCAGGACGAGCGGACCTGCGGCATCCACCGCACCGAGGTCGGGTGCGAAGACGGACTGACCGTGGAGATTCCGACCGTCATCGCGCTGGGAGACCCGGCCACGGACGACGAGGATCGCATCGGCTTGGAGCATCGACTGGAACTCGGTGTACGTCTTGCCCATGAACATGACGGTCACCTCGCCGTCGAAGTCCTCGACCGTGATCATGCCGTACGGGTTGCCGCTCTGCTTGGCGACGCGGTGCTGCACGCTCGTGACGAGACCGGCGACGGTCACGGTGTCGCCGTCGCCGATGTCTTCCGATGCAAGGAGATCGTGGATCGACGTCGACGCGTGCTTCGCGAGCGGGATCTCGAGCCCCGCGAGCGGGTGATCCGACACGTAGAGACCGAGCATCTCGCGCTCGAATGCGAGCTTGTCCTTCTTGGTCCACTCCGGTCGCTCCGGGACGCGGGCGACCTGCTGCGGCTCGTCGTCGCCCCAGAGGCTGTCGAAGTCGAAGCCGACCTCGCCGTTGGCCTCGCGGCGCTTGTCGAGGACGGCCTGCTCGGTGGCATCCTCGTGGATCTCCATGAGTGCACGGCGGGTCGAGCCGAGCGAATCGAACGCGCCGGCTTTGATGAGCGACTCGACCGTGCGCTTGTTGGCGACGTGCGCGGGAACCTTCGACAGGAAGTCGTGGAAGCTCGAGTACGTCTCGGCCTCACGGGCCGCGACGATCCCGTCGACGACGTTCGCGCCGACGTTGCGGACGGCGCCCAGTCCGAAGCGGATGTCCTCGCCGACGGCCGCGAAGAAGCGGATCGACTCCCCCACGTCGGGAGGCAGCACCTTGATGCCCATGCGACGGCACTCGTTGAGGTAGACGGCCATCTTGTCTTTGGAGTCGCCGACGCTCGTGAGCAGCGCCGCCATGTACTCGGCCGGGTAGTGCGCCTTGAGGTAGGCCGTCCAATACGAGACGAGTCCGTAGGCGGCGGAGTGCGCTTTGTTGAACGCGTAGTCCGAGAACGGCAGCAGGATGTCCCAGAGCGCGGTGATCGCGCCCTCGCCGAACCCGCGTTCCTTCATGCCCGCGGAGAAGCCCTCGTACTGTTTGTCGAGCTCGGACTTCTTCTTCTTGCCCATGGCACGCCGAAGAATGTCGGCCTGTCCGAGCGAGAACCCGGCGACCTTCTGGGCGATCGCCATAACCTGCTCCTGATAGATGATCAGGCCGTAGGTCGTGTCGAGGATGTCCTTCAGCGGTTCCTCGAGCTCCGGGTGGATCGGGGTGATCGGCTGGAGCCCGTTCTTGCGGAGCGCGTAGTTGGTGTGGGAGTTGGCACCCATGGGACCGGGGCGGTACAGGGCGATGACTGCGGAGATGTCTTCGAAGTTGTCCGGCTTCATCAACCGCAGGAGTGACCGCATCGGGCCGCCGTCGAGCTGGAAGACCCCGAGGGTGTCGCCGCGGGTCAGCAGATCGTACGCCGGCCTGTCATCGAGCGCGAGGTGCTCGAGGTCGAGTTCCTCGCCGCGGTTGGTACGGATGTTGTCGAGGGCGTCGGAGATGATCGTGAGGTTTCGCAGCCCCAGGAAGTCCATCTTGATGAGCCCGAGGGTCTCGCACGACGGGTAGTCGAACTGCGTGACGATCTGGCCGTCCTGCTCGCGACGCATGATCGGGATGATGTCGAGCAGCGGCTCGGACGACATGATGACGCCCGCCGCATGCACACCCCACTGGCGCTTGAGCCCTTCGAGGCCCCGCGCGCGCTCGAACACGGTCTTGGCTTCGGGGTCGGTGTCGATGAGGGCACGGAACTCGCTCGCCTCTTTGTACCGCTTGTGCTCGGGGTCGAACATGCCGCCGAGCTCCATGTCCTTGCCCATGACGGGCGGGGGCATGGCCTTGGTGAGCCGCTCCCCCATGCTGAACGGGAACCCGAGCACGCGGCCGGCGTCCTTCAGCGCCTGCTTCGACTTGATCGTGCCGTAGGTCACGATCTGCGCGACGCGCTCGGAGCCGTACTTCTCGGTCACGTACTCGATGACCTCGCCACGGCGACGGTCGTCGAAGTCGACGTCGAAGTCGGGCATCGAGACGCGGTCGGGGTTGAGGAAGCGCTCGAAGATGAGGCCGTGCTCGAGCGGGTCGAGATCGGTGATCTTCATCGCGTAGGCGACCATCGAACCTGCACCCGAGCCACGGCCGGGACCGACGCGGATGCCGTGGTCCTTCGCCCAGTTGATGAAGTCGGCGACGACGAGGAAGTACCCGGGGAACCCCATCTGGAGGATGATCCCGGTCTCGTACTCGGCCTGCTTGCGCACCTTGTCGGGGATGCCGCCGGGGTACCGGTAGTGCAGGCCTGCCTCCACCTCCTTGATGAGCCAGCTGTCCTCTGTCTCGCCGTCGGGCACGGGGAATCGCGGCATGTAGTTGGCGGAGGTGTTGAATTCGACCTCGCACCGCTCGGCGATGAGCAACGTGTTGTCGCAGGCCTCGGGGTGATCGCGGAACAGCTGCCGCATCTCCTGTGCCGTCTTGATGTAGTAGCCGTCGCCGTCGAACTTGAAGCGGTTGGGATCGTCCAGCGTCGATCCGGACTGTACACACAGGAGCGCTTCGTGCGCGTCGGCTTCGTGCTGGTGCGTGTAGTGCGAGTCGTTCGTGGCGACCAGGGGGATCTGAAGATCCTTCGCGAGGCGGATGAGATCACTCATCACTCGGCGCTCGATGGACAAGCCGTGGTCCATGATCTCGGCGAAGTAGTTCTCCTTGCCGAAGATGTCCTGGAACTCCGCGGCAGCCGCACGCGCCGCCTCGTACTGCCCCAGGCGCAAGCGCGTCTGCACCTCACCGGAGGGGCATCCGGTCGTCGCGATGAGCCCCTTGCCGTAGGTCTGGAGCAGCTCGCGGTCCATGCGCGGCTTGAAGTAGTAGCCCTCCATGCTCGAGCGCGAACTCAGCCGGAAGAGGTTGTGCATGCCCTCGGTGGTCTGGCTCCACATGGTCATGTGGGTGTAGGCGCCCGAACCCGAGACGTCGTCGCTCTTCTGGTCGGGTGAGCCCCACTGCACACGCGACTTGTCGCTGCGGTGCGTGCCGGGCGTGACGTAAGCCTCGAGGCCGATGATCGGCTTGACGCCGGCGTTGCGGGCCGCGTTGTAGAACTCGAACGCCGCGAAGGTGTTGCCGTGGTCGGTGACCGCGATCGCGGGCATCTTGTAGTCGGCCGCGGCCTGCGTCATCGCCGCGATCTTGGCGGCTCCGTCGAGCATCGAGTACTCGCTGTGCACGTGCAGATGAACGAAGGAATCGGATGCCACCACTCGAGTGTACGGTTGGCATCGGACACCGGACCTAGGCTTGCCGCATGGCCACTCCCGACTTCGTCCTCGAGCTCCGCGAGAAGATCGGCCACGCGCCGCTCCCCCTCGTCGGGGTGACCGCCGTCGTGTTCCGCGACGAGAAGATCCTGCTCGGCAAGCGTGCCGACAACGGGCAGTGGCAGCCCGTTTCGGGGATCGTCGACCCGGGCGAGGAGCCCGCGGACGCGGCCGTGCGCGAGTGCGCCGAGGAGGCGGGCATCGTGATCCGCGTCGATCGGCTCGCGCTCGTGCAGCAGATCCCCCGGATGACATACGCGAACGGCGACCAGGTCGACTACCTCGACCTCGTGTTCCGCTGCACCTGGGTCTCGGGCGACCCGCACCCCGCCGACGGCGAACTCACCGAGGTGGGGTTCTATGACCTCGGGGCGATGGGGCAGGTCGACCAGGAGCACGTCCGGAAGGTCGCGCTCGCGGTCGCGGAGGACGACCCGGCGACGTTCCGCGGCGGACGCTGACCCGCGTTCAGAGCGCGCGGCGCATGAGGAGGCGCGGCATCCCGTCGATGACGGAGTCGGTCTCGGCGGCGACCTCGAACCCGGCGGCTGCGAAGAGCGACTCCGTGCCGACGTAGGCCATCGTCTGGTTGACCTTCTTCGCGCTGCCCTCAGCGGCGCAGCTGCCTTCCTTCGAGGTAGGTCAGGTCGACGACCGCGCGATCGCCCAGCGGCGCCTCCAGCGTGACCGTGAACGGCACGGCGGCGCCCGTCGCGGGTTGGCACTCGGCGACCGCCCCGATCTTGCGCTGCGCGATGAGCAGTTCCACCGCATCGGCGGATTCGTGGCGCTGGACCACCTCGATGAGCGCCGGGTCGGTCGCGCAGGTGTCGGCGGACACGAGGAACTGCAGCTCGGTGGTGTCCGAGTCGAGCGCGACGTCGGGGTCGAGTTCGGCGGTCACGGTGTCATGGGCGGGCAGGACCTGCGTCATGAGGCACGGCGACCACGACTCCTGCGTCCAGGTGCCGTCCTCGCCGCGGACGAGGGTGAGGAGCTCGTGCGATGCACCCTCGAGCCCCGGCGGGAAGTTCTCACTCCACATCACAAGCATGTGCTGTACCGGCGTCCAGAGCACGACGCGGTCGGGTTCCTGGATGATGGCGAACCAATCAGCCGGTTCGAGGACCTCCCCGGCACTCGCGATCGCCTCGCGACCGGTGTCGTTCAGGGTGTCATCGAGGCCCGCCGTGCCGAACACCGACTCGGGGATCGGCACCGGCCCGCACGCGGTCGTTGCGATGTCGTCCACCGGCGGCTCGGGCGGGACCGCGTCGACGAACGAGACGGACCGCGTCCACGACGAGCCGGGCAGCCCAGGCGTCCACGAGCCTGACTGGCCGGCGAGCGGAACGAAGGTCGCACCGTCGAACTCGACGGTGCCGAAGACCGCGGCATCCCATTGCATGATCACACGTCCCTCGGCGAACGAGCGCTGGATGCCCTCCGCCTCGGCCACTTCGTCGATCACTGCCCACCGCTGCGCCGGAGAGAGGAAGTACCACGCGGGGTCGGGGAGGATCGCGAGCGAGAACAGGACGGGGCGATCGGTGTTCGCGTCGTGATCGCCATAGCCGTGTCGCTCGGCGAAGGCCCGGAAGATCCCGTCGCCGTCAGGCGGCAGCGCGTCGACCCACTCGCGTGTGGCCGCCGGCACCTCCGAGCGGTATCGCTCGTCAACCCCGGCGAAGTGCAGCGCCATCGCGGGACCGTCCTCGCCGACCTGGTCGAGCACCTCCGGCGGTTCATCCTCGGTCACGGAGACCCACGGACCGGACGCCCCGGCGTAGGACGCCGACACCGAGCGCACCAGCAGATAGCTCCCCTCGTCGGCGACCGCGCCGTCCGGCAACTCCACCAGTTTCGGTACCTCGCTCATCGTGGCGATGCGGAGCACCCGACCGTCGAGCTGGTCCCAGAGCGGTTGACTGAGATCCACCGTCTGCGGAGGCTCGGCCACCTGCGGCTTCGAGAACACCTGCGACGAGACGAGCGCACCGACCGCGATGGCGACGACGAGTACCGCAGCGACGGCACCGGCGAGGAACGCGGGAGACAGCGGGAGCCGCGGGAACCACGACGCTCGCGCGCGTCGGCGTCCGGAGCGTTCGGCGGCGATCGCAGCCTGCAGATCACGACGGGCGCCCGCGACGGCGGCATCCGTCCCGCGCACGTCGGGGGCGAGCTCACGCACCCTGCTCGACAGGTCGTCCATGCTGCTCCCCCTCCCTTCCCTGCTCGACACCATCCGCGCGAAGGCGTCGGCGCACCCGATTGAGTCGCGAGCGGACCGTTCCCACCGGGACCGACAGCGCGATCGCGATCTGCTCGTAGGTCATGTCGCCCCAGGCATAGAGCAGCAGCACGTCGCGATCCCGCGTCGGCAGTGCCGCGATCCGTGCCGCGAGAGGACGGAGCGCCGCATCCGCATCGGCGTGCGCCTCGGCGCGCTCGTGCAGATCGTCACCGTGTTCGATGGCCACGGATGCCGCCGCCGCGATCGCCCGCCATTGCTTCGCGTCCTGCCCGCGCATGCGGTGGATGACCCGGGTCGCGATCCCGAACAGCCACGGCTTCGCCGACTCCCACGAGTGGTCGAACGACCCGCGCCGCCGGAACGCGATGAGAAACGTCTCGCTCACGACGTCCTGACCCGCGTCGGTGCCGACGCGCTGGGCTGCGAACCGCGCGATTGCGGTCGCGTGACGCTCGAACACTTCGGCGAACGCCGACGGCTCGCTCAGGGAGCGCCGGATGATGCCGCTGTCGGTGGTCACACCTCATATTCCCCGGGTCACGGGAAACGGTTCACGATCCACCGTCCGGGCGTGTCGCGTCACTCGTCGCGGAGCATCTCGAGCGCGTGTCGCAGATCGGCAGGGTAGTCCGAATGGAACGTCGACCACGCGCCGCCCGCCGGATGCGCGAACGACAGCTCGTGCGCGTGCAGCCACTGACGGGTGAGTCCGAGGCGGGCGGCTTGCGTCGGATCCGAACCGTACAGCGGATCGCCGATGCACGGATGCCGGTGGGCGGCCATGTGCACGCGGATCTGGTGCGTTCGCCCGGTCTCGAGGTGCACCTCGAGCAACGTCGCGCCGCGGAAGGCCTCGAGCGTCTCGTAGTGCGTCACCGAATCCTTGCCGTCGGGCGTCACCGCGAACTTCCACGAGTGACTCGGATGCCGACCGATGGGCGCATCGATCGTGCCCGAGAACGGATCGGGGTGCCCCTGCACGACCGTGTGGTAGATCTTGTCGACCTCGCGTTCCTTGAACGCCCGCTTGAGCGCCGTGTACGCGTGCTCCGACTTCGCGACGACCATCAGCCCGCTCGTGCCGACATCGAGGCGGTGGACGACGCCCTGTCGCTCCGGTGCGCCAGACGTGGCGATCCGGAACCCCGCGGCTGCGAGCGCGCCGACGACGGTCGGCCCCTCCCAGCCGAGCGAGGGGTGCGCGGCGACACCGGCCGGCTTGTCGACGACGACGATCTCATCGTCGTCGTGCACGATGCCGAGATCGGGGACCGGGATCGGCACGATCTCGGGACCGCGCTTCTCCTCCCACTCGACCTCGAGCCACGCTCCGGCAGCGAGCTTGTCGGACTTCCCGAGCAGCCGCCCGTCCTGGCGGACGCCACCCGACTCGGCGGCCTCCGCCGCGAAGGTGCGCGAGAACCCGAGGAGCTTCGCGAGCGCGGCATCCACTCGGACGCCGTCGAGTCCGTCGGGGGCAGGCACGCTACGAGTGGGCATCTCAGACGTCCGCGTCGGGATCAGCCGCTGCCGTCTCGGCGTCCTTCTCCTTGGTGCCGTCGAACCGGAGCCCGACGAGGACGAGGAGTGCGACGCCGATCATCATCGTGACGATGAAGATGTCCGCGATGTTGTAGATGGCCGAGGGGAAGCCGAGCCACAGCCACGGCGTGTGGATGAAGTCCACGACGTGACCGACGAGGAACCCGGGCTCCCTCAGCAGACGGTCCGTGAGATTCCCGAGGATGCCACCGAGCAGCAGGCCCAGCACGACCGCCCACGCCCGCGAGCGGATGCGCGTGACCGCGAGCACCACGATCGTGATCGCCGCGGCCATGAGGATGAGCGTGAAGATCCACGTGACCTCTTCGCCGAGGGAGAATGCGGCGCCGGGATTGAAGGTCAGGTAGAGCTGGAAGAACTCGCCGAGGACGGGGACCGCCCGACGCTCGGACAGGTGCTCGAGGGCGAGGAACTTGGTGAACTGATCAGCGGCCAGCACCAGCACCGCGAGGATCGCGATGGTGGTGCCGGCCGCTGCAGCGTGCAGAGTCGTCCGGGGCGCGGACGTACGGCTCGACAAGGTGCGAGTCGTCAGGAAGCCGAGATCGGCGTAGCGCCCGAGGTGCCTGCCACGTCGAGGTCGCGCAGCTTCTCCTCGATGAAGCCGCGCAGCTGGACACGGTAGTCGCGCTCGAACTGGCGGAGCTCGCTGATGCGGGCTTCGAGGGTACCGCGCTCGCTCTCGAGGCGGGTGATCTCGTCACGCGCCTTGGTGCGCGCCTCGGTGAGGATGGTGTCGGCCTCGGTCTGCGCCTCGCTGAGGAGCTTCTCCTTCTGGGCCTTACCCTCGGCGACGTGCTCGTCGTGCAGACGCTGTGCGAGCTCGATGATGCCGGCCGATGCCGCGGCGGGCTGCATGTCGGTCGCGACAGGCGCGGGGGTGGGAGCGGGGACCTCGTCGACGATCTCCTCGGGAGTCTCCTCTTCGGCGATCGGAGTCTCGACCGGAGCAGCCGGGGTCTCACCAGACTCGTACGCGGCGAGCTTGGCCTTCAGCTCCTCGTTCTCGGCGAGGGCCTTGCGCCACTCGACGACGATCTCGTCGAGGAAGTCGTCGACCTCGTCCGGGTCGAAGCCCTCCTTGAAGCGAACGTGCTGGAACTGCTTGGTGACGACGTCTTCAGGGGTCAAAGGCATGTGTCTTTCCTCTTTCCGGGCTCAGGAGGCGGGCCGGTCAATGACTGACCCGCAAGGCGCGAGCCGTACCCCGCCAGCATAGTCGGACGTCGTGGCGGGTGCGACGGCGACTCAGACGCGGCTGAGCACCTGCGTGATCGAGAGCAGGATGAAACAGCTGAGCATCGTCAGCGGGAAGCCGAGGTCGAGCGCGATGGGCCCGAGCCGCAGCGGCGGGATGAACCGACGGAAGAACTTCAACGGCGGATCGGTGACCGTGAAGACCACCTCGGCGACGACGAGCATCGCCCCGCGCGGACGCCACTCCCGATTGAACATCGGGATGTACTCCAGGATCAGACGGCCCAGGAGGAAGAGCACATAGATCAGGAGCAGCGTGTTGAGGATCCCGGCGACGAAGCCGATGACCGACACGACGTCAGTGGGCGAACGGGGTGCTGTCGGCGTCGCCTGCGGCGATCGCCCCCTCACCCGACACTGCGACGTTCTCCGGCGACAGGAGGAACACCTTGCTGGTCACCCGCTCGATACGGCCGTACAGGCCGAGCGAGAGGCCACTCGCGAAGTCGATGAGGCGCCGCGCGTCGGCGTCGCTCATCTGCGAGAGGTTGATGATGATCGGGATCCCGTCCCGGAAGTTCTCGGCGATCGACTGCGCGTCGCGGTACTGCTTGGGGTGCACGGTGACGATCTCGCTGATCGCCGACGCCGCGGGCTGACGCACCACGGCAGGGCGGTGGATCGGCGTCACGGGAGCGGTCTTGTGCTCGACCTGCTTGTCGCGGCGCGGCGCCGGCTCCTCGTAGACCTCTTCCTCGTCGGCGAGGCCCAGGTACACCATGGTCTTCTTGAGCGGGTTCGACATCGCATCCTCCGTTTGCTCGTCTGTGTCGAGGTTAACCGTGCACGGGCCGCGGACCCGTGATTGCCGAGCCGATCCGCAGGTGTGTCGCGCCTGCGGCGATCGCCTCGACGAAATCGCCGGTCATGCCGGCCGAGATCCACGTGGCATCCGGTGCGGATCTCCGCACGATCTCGGACGTCCGCGCGAGTCGCTCGAACGCGGATGCCGGTGCCTCGTCGAGCGGCGCGACGCCCATGACACCGCGCAGGTGCAGGGACGGGCATGTGCCGAGCACGTGCTCGGCGAGCTCCGCGACACCGGCGGGGACGACACCACCGCGGCCGGGGTCGTCGGTCAGGTTCACCTGCAGCAGGACGTCGAGGACCGAGTCGTCACCGTCGGATCGTGCGTTGTGCAGTGCGTCGGCGAGCTTCGCCCGATCGACCGAGTGCACCGCATCGGCGGCTGCGCGGATCGCGCGTGCCTTGTTCGTCTGCGCCTGACCGATGAAGTGCCACCGAAGCGCCGGGCCGTCGTAATCGGCACGCTTCGCACTGAGCTCCTGCTGTCGGTTCTCACCCACGTCCCGCACACCGAGGGCGGCGAGCTCGTCGACGAGGCCCACGGGGTGGAACTTCGTCACGACGATGCGCGTGAGTGCAGACGCGTCGCGGCCCGCCGACCGGGCGGCATCCGAGATGCGCGCATCGATGTCGGCGAGCCGCGACCGCAGATCCACTGCGGGTTACTTCAGGAAGTCGGGGATGTCGAGATCGTCATCACCGAAGGCGGAGTCGTACTCGTTGTTCGACACCGAGACCGACACGGACTCCTTGGTGGCCGCGGGCTCGGCCGCAGCGTCGCTCGCACGATCGGCGGGCAGCGGCGGCAGCACCGGCGCCGACGACGGCCGCGAAGCCATGATCGGCTCGACCTTCGCAGACGGCTCGCCGCCGTCGAAGCCGGCCGCGATGACCGTGACGCGCACCTCATCGCCGAGCGTGTCGTCGATGACCGTGCCGAAGATGATGTTGGCCTCGGGGTGCGCGGCCTCCTTCACCAGCTGCGCGGCATCGTTGATCTCGAAGATGCCGAGGTTCGATCCACCCTGAATCGAGAGCAGCACACCGTGCGCTCCCTCGATGGATGCCTCGAGCAGCGGGGACTCGACTGCAAGCTCGGCTGCCTTGATCGCACGATCGGCGCCGCGTGCGGAACCGATACCCATGAGCGCGGAGCCGGCACCCTGCATGACCGACTTGACGTCGGCGAAGTCGAGGTTGATCAAACCGGGGGTGGTGATGAGGTCGGTGATGCCCTGCACACCGGCGAGGAGCACCTGGTCGGCGGTGGCGAACGCCTCGATCATCGAGATGCCGCGGTCGCTGATCTCGAGCAGACGGTCGTTCGGCACCACGATGAGGGTGTCGACCTCTTCCTTCAGCTTCGCGACGCCCGACTCGGCCTGCGTCTGGCGACGGCGACCCTCGAACGAGAACGGCTTGGTGACGACACCGATGGTGAGCGCGCCGATCGACTTGGCGATGCGCGCCACGACCGGCGCACCGCCGGTGCCCGTGCCGCCGCCCTCACCGGCCGTGACGAAGACCATGTCGGCGCCCGCGAGCGCCTCTTCGATCTCCTCGGCGTGATCTTCGGCGGCGCGACGGCCGACCTCGGGGTCGGCACCGGCGCCGAGACCGCGGGTCAGCTCACGGCCGACGTCGAGCTTGATGTCGGCGTCGCTCATGAGCAGCGCCTGCGCGTCGGTGTTCACCGCGATGAACTCGACACCACGCAGACCGAGCTCGATCATGCGGTTGACGGCGTTGACGCCGCCACCGCCCACGCCAACGACCTTGATCACTGCAAGGTAGTTCTGGTTCTGGCTCACGCCGGCCTCCGTATCGTCCCGAACCTCAAGTGCAAACCTTCAACCTCAACCAGAGGTTTAAAGAATTGCCGAGTATGCAATTCCCGATTTCGAAGGTAAGGGCGCAGGCACGACGAACCCGCAACACGCTGGGCGTGTCGTCAGATCTGGATCTCGGTCAGCGGATGACGACGGCCGCCGGCGACGAGACGTCGTACAGCTCGACCTCGTCGGGCGGACTCGCCACCATCGCCGCGGCGAGCACGACCGCCTTCTGCGCCGAGTCCTCGGCGCCGCCCCAGAGCACGTCGGCGCCATCGATGGTCAGCGTCACGTCGTTCGCGGTCGTCGCGGTGATCGCGGTCACCTGCGAGCGGAGTTCCTCCGGGAGCGACCGGTACACCGTCCCTGCGGCGAGGAACGCCCGAGACCCGGCACCATCCTCGATGTCGAGCGAGGGATACCCCTCAGGCGCGCCCTCGGTCGTCGCGAGCGCGACACCGGCGGCATCCACCAACGTGTGACCGGCCTTCGACTCGATGGAACCGATCGGCGTCCGCTCGACGATGCGCACCACGAGCTCCTGCGGCGGGCGCGCCTCGAGCGTGTAGGTCTCGACGAGCGGGAACGCGACGAGCGCGGCCTTGACCTCGCTCGAGTCGACCAGCGCCAGTGGCGTGCCGAGCTGCCCTGCAAGAGCCTCTTCGACCGCCGCGGGCGCGAGCCGATCCGTCCCGACCACGGTGATCGTCGCCACCGCGAACATCGGGCTGTACGCGGCCGCGACGGCGCCGAGCGCGACCACAGCGACCGAGCCGAGCCCGATCAGCCACGCCAGCCGACGGCGCCGCTGCCGGACCGTGAACCGGCGGATCTCCCGGCGCAGCGCGCGACGGCGCGCACGTGCCGCAGCCCAGACGTCGCGGACGCCGAGCTGTCGCGCTGGCTGATCATCGACCTCGTCGGTCGCGGCTTCGGGTGCGGCATCCGCTTCGCGTGCGACGAACGGGACGACGTCCGCGAGCGGGCCGGTCGATTCGACGGGCGTGCCGGGGGTGTCGCGCAGGTGGATCTCGGGCTCGAAGGGCTGCTCGGGCTCGACCGGACGTGCCGACGGCGTCGACGGCAGCGGGGACGGCCGTCGCATGCTTACCGCTCCGACCCGAGCGCTTCGAGCACCTGGGGGATGATGCGGTAGACATCGCCGCAGCCGAGGGTGATCACGTAGTCACCGGGGCGGGCGACGGATGCCGTGTAGTTCGCGGCCTCCTGCCAGTCGGCGACGAAGTGCACCTTGTCGGCGTCGGCGAACGCGCCGCTGACGAGCTCGCCGGTCACCCCGGGCACCGGGTCTTCGCGAGCGCCGTACACGTCGAGGACGACGGTGTGGTCGGCGTGCGACTCGAGGACCTCCGCGAACTCGCGGAACATCGCCTGCGTGCGCGAGTACGTGTGCGGCTGGTGCAGCGCGATGATGCGCCCCTCGCCGATCACGGTGCGCGCCGCCGCAAGGGCTGCCGCGACCTCGGTCGGGTGGTGCGCGTAGTCGTCGTAGACGCTCACCTCGCGGCGGGTGCCGTGCAGCTCGAAGCGGCGGACGGTGCCGCCGAACTCCTCGACGGCACGCAGCGCGGACTCGAGCTCGTACCCCAGCGTCAGGAGCACCGCGACCGCGCCGGCCGCATTGATGGCGTTGTGCGCACCGGGGACCGCGAGGCGTCCGGTCGCGGCGAGCCCGGCGTAGTACACCGTAAAGGCGACGGGCCCTTCGGTGGTGATGTCTGCGACGCGCACGTCGGCCGTGTCGGCGAGCCCGAACGTCAGGACACGCTCGTGCCGCAGCGCCGCGGTGACCTCTTGTGCACCGGGGTCGTCGGAGGAGATGACAACGGCTTCGGAAGCGGCATCCGCGAATCGGACGAACCCGTCGTAGAAGGCCTCGCGCGACCCCCAGTGGTCGAGGTGGTCGGGGTCGACGTTCGTGATGAGCGCGACGGCCGTGTCGTACAGCAGGAACGAGCCGTCGGACTCGTCGGCCTCGATGACGACGACGTCATCGGAGCCGGTGCCGCTGGAGACGCCGAGCGACGCGATCACACCGCCGTTGACGAAGGTCGGGTCGGCGCCCGCGGCTCGGAGAGCGGTCACGACCATGCCGGTGGAGGTGGTCTTGCCGTGCGCGCCGGCGACGCTCACCAGGCGGCGCCCGCCGATGAGCCAGTGCAGCGCCTGCGAGCGGTGCAGCACGGGGACACCGCGCTCCTTCGCGAGGAGGTACTCGGGGTTCTCGGGCCAGATCGCCCCGGTGAACACGACCGCGTCGATGTCGTCCGGGAGGTTCGCGGCCTCATGCCCGACGTGCACGGTCGCGCCGCGAGCGGCGATCGCCTGCATCGCGGCGCTGTCGGAGCGGTCCGATCCGGACACGCGGATGCCGCGATCGAGGAACATTCCGGCGAGCCCGGACATGCCCGACCCGCCGATCCCGATGAAGTGGGCGGCGGTGATGTGCTCGGGGATCGGGAGCGTGAGATCGGGTCGAATCATGGCCCGTCAAGTCTAGGTCGCGGCTCCTGCACGCAGGCTGCGGCGCGCTGGGGTCAGCGCGCGAGCGCGCGGTCGATCAGCCCGAGCACGTTCTCGCTGCCGGTGCGGGTGCCGACGCCGTCGGCGGCGGCGCGCATGCGGGCCAGCGCGTCTGCGTCGCCGAGGAGCGGCGCGATGTCGCTGCGTACGCGGTCGGCGGTGAACTCGCCGTCGGCGATGAGGATCGCGGCCCCGGCCTTCACTGCGGATGCCGCGTTGAGCGCCTGCTCGCCGTTGCCGACGGCGTACGGGACGTACACCGCGGGGATGCCGAGCGCGCTGATCTCGCTGACGGTCGCCGCGCCGGAGCGCGACACGATCGCGTCGGCGAGGGCGAAGGCGAGGTCCATCCGGTCGATGTACGGGACGACACGGTAGTCGGGGCTGCCCGGGTCGACGAGCTCGTTGCGCTCCCCCACCGCGTGGAGGATCTGCCACCCGGCATCCGTCACCGACTGCCACCCCTCGGCGAACGCGCGATTGAGTCGCAGCGCGCCGAGTGAGCCTCCGAACACCAGCAGCACGGGTCGCGCCGGGTCGAGCCCGAACGCAGCGGCTGCCTCGGCGCGGAGCCCGTCGCGGTCGAGCGAGACGATCTCGGGCCGCAACGGCATGCCCACGACCTCTGCACCGCGCAGCGGCGTGCCGTCGAATGCGACGCCGGATGCCACGGCACCTCGCGCGCCCAGGATGTTGGCGAGCCCGGGCTTCGCGTTCGCTTCGTGCACGACGTACGGCACGCGGGCCCGGCGCGCGGCGACGTAGGCCGGCGCGGAGGCGTAGCCGCCGAAGCCGACGACGACGTCGACACCGTGCGCGCGGATGTGTCCGCGCACCTGCGCCACGGCCCGCGCGAATCGCGCCGGGAACCGCACCGCGGCGCCGTTCGGCCGACGCGGGAACGGCACCTTGTCGACGATCAGCAGCTCGTAGCCGCGGAGCGGGACGAGCCGGGCTTCGAGCCCCTCTTTCGTGCCGAGCACGAGCACCGTCGCCTCGGGGTCGCGCGCACGGAGCGCGTCGGCGACGGCGAGGAGTGGGTTGACATGTCCGGCGGTTCCGCCGCCCGCCAGAAGGTACGTGGTCACCGGATCGAGCCTACCGGCGCGCGGTGACCCCGACCGGCGTCGCCGTCGGGAGCGTCCGCGCGAACGCGAGGAGCACACCGCAGGCCATGAGCACCGACATGAGCGAGGTGCCGCCCTGCGAGATGAACGGCAATGGCACGCCGAGCACGGGGAACACGCGGAGGACGACGCCGATGTTGATCAGGGCCTGACCGATGACCCACACGACGATCCCGCCGGCTGCGATACGGATGAACGGGTCGTCGGTCTTGCGGATGATGTGGAACGCGCCGACGGCGAAGAGCATGAACAGCGCGAGGACGACGACGCAGCCGATGAGCCCGAGCTCCTCACCCACGATCGAGAAGATGTAGTCGTGCGCGGCCGCCGGCAGCCACGCGTACTTCTCGCGCGAGTTGCCGAGACCGAGCCCGAAGACGCCCCCGCTCGCGAGCCCCCAGATGCCGTGCAGCGGCTGGTAGCAGTCGCCGAGGTAGTCGGCGAGGCAGTCGGGGTTGAGGAAGCTGAGGATGCGGCGCATCCGGTCGGGGCTCGTGATGGCCAGCGTCGCGACCGCGACGACCGCGACGATGAGCGGGATCAGGAAAATCCGCAGCTTGACGCCGGAGAAGAACAGCGCACCGAGCAGGATGAGGACGAGCACCATCGCGGTGCCGAGGTCCTTTCCGGCGATGACGGACCCGATGACCATCGCGGAGACCGGCACGACGGGGATGAAGACGTGCCGCCAGTCTCCGAGCAGCGTGTGCTTGCGGTACAGGACGTACCCGAGCCACAACGCGAACGCGAGCTTGAGGAACTCGGAGGGCTGCAGCTGGAAGCCGGCGATCAGGATCCAGTTGCGGTTTCCGCCGTAGTCGAATCCGAGACCCGTGAACACGAGCAGCTGCAGGGCCTGCGCGCCGATGAGCGCGATCCACGCGATCCGCTTCCAGAACCGCATCGGCAGCCGGCTGAAGACGAACATCAGCGGGATGCCGATCACCGCGAAGATCGCCTGCTTGAGCGCGGTCTGGAACGGCCCTTCCTCCGCGGTGGTCGCCATCGTCGCCGACAGCACCATGACGAGGCCGAAGACGGTGAGGATGAGCGCCGTCGAGGCGATCAGCAGGAATTCGCTGGGGACGGGCGTGAACATCCGGCCCAGATGCACGCGGGCGGTGAAGCCGCGTCCGGGCTCAGTCGGCTCCGCCGGGACGGGACGGTCGGTCGTCGTGGTCACCGGCATCCCCTTCCCGTCCGTCGCCCTGCATCCGTGCCTGCACCGCGGCCGCGAATCGCGTGCCCCGGTCCGAGTACGACGCGAACTGGTCGAAGGATGCCGCGGCGGGAGCCAGGAGGACGACGTCCCCATCCCGTGCGACATCCGCGGCCAGCGCGACGGCCTCGGTCATGACATCTTCAGTGTCGGTGTGATCGACCTCGAACAGCGGCACCGAGGGCGCGTGTCGGGCGAACGCCGTCGTGATCTCGGTGCGGTCGACGCCGATCACGACGGCCGCCTTTACCGCGGCGCCGCGCGCCGCGACGAGACCGCTGATGTCGACGCCCTTGAGCAGCCCGCCGACCACCCAGATCGCGCCGGGGTAGGCCGTGAGGGACGATGCCGCGGCGTGCGGATTCGTCGCCTTCGAATCGTCGACCCAGGTGACGCCGTCGGCGACGCCCACGACCTCGATGCGGTGGGGGTCGAGCCGGAAGGTGCGGAGTGCGTCGCGGATCGCGGCAGGCTCGACGCCGAGCGAGCGCGCGAGCGCGGCTGCAGCGAGGATGTTGGCCACGACGTGCGGCGCGGTGAGCCCTGCCGCCGCGAGCTCGTCGAGCGTCGTCAGCTCGAGCGCGTTGGTGCGGCGTTCCTCGAGGAACGCCCGGTCGACGAGGATGTCGTCGACGACGCCGAGGTCGCTCGGCCCCGGCACACCGAGGTCGAAGCCGATGGCGCGGCAACCGTCCACGACCTCCGCGTCTTCGACCATGCTGCGTGTCGCGAGATCGCTCTTGTTGTAGACGCACGCGACGCGCGTGTTGTCGTAGACCTGCGCCTTGGCGTCGCGGTAGGCGTCGAAGGAGCCGTGCCACTCGAGGTGATCCTCGGCGAGGTTGAGGCAGACGCTGGCGTACGGGGAGACGCGATCGGGGCCAGCCTGGAGGCTGAGGTACCAGAGCTGGTGGCTCGAGACCTCGACGACGAGGACGTCGAACCCGGCGGGGTCGCGCACGGCGTCGAGGACCGGGATGCCGATGTTGCCGCACGGGGCGGCGCGGAGTCCGCCCTGGACGAGCATCGTCGCGGTGAGCTGGGTCGTGGTCGTCTTGCCGTTCGTACCCGTGATGAGCACCCACTCGGCGGGTGCGCCGTCGGCACGGACCACCTTGTCGCGCACGCGCCAGGCGAGCTCGAGGTCGCCCCAGACCGCGATCCCCTCGGCGCGCGCCCACGCGACCACGGGATGGTGCGGTGCGAATCCCGGCGAGGCGATCACGACGTCCGCGCCGAAGTCGGCCAGCGCCGCGGGAACCTCGTCGAGCGGACCTTCCCAGAGCGTCGCGCCGATCACCGGCAGCAGTCGGGCGTACTCCTCGGAGGCGGTCTCGGTCACGACGAGCACGTCTGCGCCGAGCTCGGCGAGGGTGTCGGCGACCGAGAAGCCCGTCATCGAGAGGCCGAGGACCGCGACCTTGAGGCCCTTCCAGTCGGCGTGCCAGCTGGTCAGTGCGGCGAGCCGGTCGCTCACAGGGCGGCCATCCAACCGACGTAGAACAGCGCGACACCGAAGATCGCGAGGATGCCGGCGATCAGCCACATCCGCACGACGATCGTGATCTCCGGCCACCCGCGCATCTCGAGGTGGTGGTGGAACGGGCTCATGAGGAATAGCCGCTTGCCGCCCGTCGCCTTGAAGTAGTACCGCTGCAGGATCACGGATGCCGGGGCGATGATGAAGGCGCCGGCAATGATGACGGCGAGGATCTGCGTCCGGCTGAGGACCGCCATCGCGACGACGACGCCGCCGATGGCCATCGAGCCCACGTCGCCCATGAACATCTTCGCCTTGGGTGCGTTCCACCAGAGGAAGCCGATGAGGGCACCGACGAAGGATGCCGCGACGATGGTGAGCCCCATGGGATCGCGCGTGTCGTAGCAGGCGTTCGTGTACTCGGCGACGAGTGCGGTCGAGTGACAGCGCTGCTGGAGCTGCCAGAACGAGACGAGGCTGTAGGCCGACACCGTGAAGATGCCGACGCCGGTCGCGAGGCCGTCGAGGCCGTCGGTGAGGTTCGAGGCGTTCGACCACGCGACCGCCTGGAACGAGATCCAGGCGAGGTAGAGGATCCACCCCGCGACCGCGCCGAGCGCCATGAACGACAGCGCCGGGATGTCGCGGAAGAACGAGATGTAGGCCGAGCCGGGCGTCTCGCCGTAGGCGTTCGGGAAGCTGAGCGCCATGACGCCGAACGGCACGGCGACGGCGATCTGGCCGACAATCTTGCGCCAGCCCGAGAGCCCGAGGCTGCGCTGCTGCCGGACCTTCATGTAGTCGTCGATGAAGCCGATGATTCCGAGGCCGACCATCATCCAGAGCACCAGGAGTCCGGAGACTGTGGGCGCGGTGCCGCCGGCATAACTGCCGACGAAGAACCCGACGACGGTGCCGAGGATGAACACGATGCCGCCCATCGTGGGCGTCCCGCGCTTGGTGTGGTGGCTGGGGTTGTTGATGTCCTCGGGTGTCCGGATGACCTGCCCCCAGCCGATCCGCTGGAACAGGCGGATGAACAGCGGAGTGAGGAACAGGGTGAACGCCAACGAGATCGTCGCAGCGGCAAGCAGAGATCTCACGAGAACGATTCTCCCAGACGATCGCCGAGGAACCGGAGCCCGGCGGAGTTGGACGACTTCACGAGGACGCGGTCCCCGTCGCGCAACTCGGCACGGAGGTACTCGAACGCTTCGTCGGCGGTCTCGAAGAAGACCGCCTCACCGTCCCACGACCCCTCGCTGATCGCGGCGAGGTAGAGCCGGCGGGCGGCGGTGCCGATGACGACGATGCGCTCGTACCGCAGGCGGACAGCCTGGAGCCCGACACGGTCGTGCTCCTCCCCCGCCTGCTCGCCGAGTTCGCTCATGGCGCCGAGGACGGCGACCTTGCGCTGGCCCGGCTCGGTGATCTGCGCCAGGGTCCGCAGCGCGGCCGACATCGAGTCGGGGCTCGCGTTGTACGCGTCGTTGATGATGCGGACGCGGTCGGAGCCCATCGGCTGCATGCGCCAGCGTTCGGCGATCTCGACCGTCTCGAGACGTGCGACGGATGCCGCCGGGTCGACGCCGAGCACCTGCGCGACGGTGATCGCGGCGAGGGCGTTCATCACGTGGTGTTCGCCGAGCACCCGGAGCCGCAACGGCAGACGCTGCTCGCCGACGACGACCGTGCAGGTCGTCCCGGAGGCTGTGACCTCGACGTCTTCGGCGCGGACGTCGGCGTTCGTAGCACGCCCGAACCACCGAACGGAAACGCCGCGGGTGTCGGCGACAGCCGCCATCGCCGCGACGCGCGGGTCGTCGGCGTTGAGGACCGCGACGCCGCCGGGGCGGACCGCCTCAACGAGCTCGGTCTTCGCTTTCTGCGTGGCTTCGACGCCGCCGAACCCGCCGGCGTGGGCGAGCCCGACCATGAGCACCGCGCCGATGTCGGGCGTGATGAGCCCTGCGAGCTCGGCGATACGACCGGGGCGCGATGCACCGAGCTCGCTCACCAGATACCGCGTGTGGTCCGAGACCCGCAGCATCGTGACGGGCGCACCGACCTCGTTGTTGAACGAGGCACGCGGCGCGACCGTCGGCCCTTCGTCCTGGAGGATGCGGGCGAGGAGGTTCTTGGTGGTGGTCTTGCCGTTGGAGCCCGTGATGCCGATGACCTGGAGCTCGCCACCGGCACGGACCCGGGCGACGACGACGCGTGCGAGGTCACTCAGCGCGGCGACGGCGTCCGGAACGACGATTTGCGACACCGGAGCGTCGAGGCGACGCTCGACGATCGCCAGTGCGGCGCCGGCTTCGACCGCGGCATCCACGAACAGATGACCGTCGGTGGTCTCACCCGGCTTCGCGACGAAGACCGAACCCGGCCCCATCTCACGGCTGTCGGTGTCGACGACGCCCGAGACGGTCGTCTCCGGGGTGTCGGGCGTGTGGACATGGAGCGTGCCGCCGACGGCGTGGGTCACCTCGGCGAGCGTCATGCGGATCATGCTGGGGGGTCTCCTCGTCCGCTCGGATCAGCCGTTCACGGGAAGGAGCGGGGTCTCCGATCCCGACGGCATGACGCGGTAGTGCGTGAGCACCTGCGTCATCGCCTTCTTGAACACCGAGCGGTTGGCCGACGACATGCGCTGCTTCTTGGGCTCGTCGAAGACCGTCAGGACAACATACTGCGGATCGTCGGCGGGAGCGTAGCCGACGAGGGACGTGAAGTAGAGGTTCGACTTGTAGCCACCCTTGCCGTCCGAGACCTGCGCGGTACCGGTCTTCCCGGCCATGCGGTAGCCGTCGATGGCGATGTCGTCGGCGAGCGTGCCCTGCGCGAACACGTTCTCGAGCATCAGCGAGACTTCTTCGGCGGTGTCCTCGGAGACGACCTGTTCGGGGTCGGCGAGCTCGGGCTCGATCACCGTTCCGTCGGCGAGCGTGCACGATTCGACGAGGGATGCCGGCATCTTCAGCCCCTTGTTCGCGAAGGTCTGGTAAACGCTCGCGACCTGCACCGCGGTCACCGTGAAGGCCTGCCCGAAGGTGGTCGTGTAGTACGTCTGGTTGTCCCACTGGTCGACGGGGTGCAGCGTGGTCGTCGGCTCGCCCGCCCAGTTCAGCCCGGACTGCTGGCCGACCCCGAACTTCTCGAGGTAGTCGTATCGGGTCTGCGCGTCGACGAGCGAGCCGAACTGCGACATCGCGACGTTCGACGAGTCGACGAGTCCACCGGTGAGGGTGAGGTTCTCGGTGACGTGGTCTTCGGAGTCGTTGATCACGGCGCCGTTGTCGAAGACCATCCTGTCGGGCACGGTCACCGAGCTCTCGTGCGTGGCAGCGCCCTCCTCGATCACGGTCGCCGCGGTCACGGGCTTGAACGTCGAGCCCGGCTCGTACGAGAACCGGAGCAACCGCGATCCGCGGTCTTCCGGTTCGCTGGCGCCGGGGTCGTTCGGGTCGACGGTGGGCGTCTCGGCCATTGCGCGGATCTTGCCCGTCGCCGTCTCCATGACGATGATCCCGCCCCAGTCCGCCTGGAACCGGTCGGACTCCTCTGCGATGAGCTGCTGCATGTACCACTGCAGGTCGGCGTCGATCGTGAGCTGAAGGGTGCCGCCGTTGACGGCCGGCTCCTCGACGGCCGTCCCGGGAATCGTGACGCCGTCGGCACCGCGCTGATAGCTGATGCTGCCGTCGGTTCCGGTCAGACAGGAGTTCTGCATCTCCTCGAACCCCTCGAGCGGGTCACCGTCACTGCCCACGAAGCCGAGGAGGTTTCCAGCGACCGCGCCGTTGGGGTACGTACGTGATGGGTGCGGATCGAACGTGAGGAAGGGGAGCTCGAGGTCGGCCAGCGCGCGGAACTCGGCGGTGCTGATGTACCGGTCGAGGTACTCGAACCGATCGGTGGGGTCGGCCGCGATGGCGTCGTTCACGATCGCGCGCACGTCGTCGACGTCCTGCTCGGTGACCTCGGCGATCCGCACCGCCAGCTCGTCCCAGGTGATCTTGACGGGCTTGCCGTCGTCGTCGCGGACGAGTGCACCGTTCTCGTCACGTTCATTGATCCCCTGCACGGCGAGCATCGGGTCGAGGTTCGCGTCGTAGAGGAGGTTGCTCGATGCGAGCACGGCGCCATTCGCGTCGACGATGTCCCCGCGGGATGCCGCGATCTCGGAGGTCGTCTCCATCCCCTTGTCGCGGGCGTCCTGCATGTGCTGGCTGGCGTTGACGATCTGGATGTCGACCAGCCGCACCACGAACGCCACCAGCACGATCAGCACGACGGCGAGGGCGACGACTGTCCGACGGCGTGGGCCACGGGTTGCTCGAGTCGTCATGCTTCTCAGTGTGTGGTCGGGGTCGGGAGTCCGTCGGTGATCGCAGGGGGTGTCGGCGTATTCAGCAGCAGCTGCTCATCGACGGACACGCCCGAGGCGATACTCGCCTCGGGGTCTGTGACCAACGGGACACCACTCACGAGTGCGTTTCCGACCGCGGCGCGCTTGAGTGCCTCGATGCTGGACCGGTCGGACGCTCCTGCACCCGAGCCGAGCGTCTTGCCGTCGGAGAGCTGCAGATAGTTCGGTGCGCCGCCGGCGACCAGTCCGAGTGCCGCGGCGTTCGCCGCCAGGAACTGTGGCGAACTGAGGCCCGCGATCTCCTCCTGGAGGATCTGCTTCTCCCACGTCATCGAGCGTTGCTGTGAGGTCAGCTCGCGCACCTCGTAAGCACCCTGTGTGGTGAGAATCGACAATCCCATCTGGATGCCGCCGATGGCGACCGCGCCGGCCACTGCGACGATCCCGAACACGAGGCGAGGTCGGCGGCGGGGCCGGGCTTCGGCGAGGACGCGCAGGCGATGCCCCACCCGCTCGATGGGACGGACGTCGACGACCGCGGTCTGTGCCTGGATGCTCATGCGGCCTCCCTGACTCGCTCGGCGGCGCGCAGGCGTACCGGCGCGGCGCGCGGGTTGCGCAACTTCTCTTCATCCGAGGCGAGCTCGGCGCCCTTCACGAGCAAGCGGAACTTCGCTGCGTGCTCGGGCGGTTCGATGGGGAGTCCGCGGGGCGCGGTCGACGTCGAGGCATCCGCGAAGATGCGCTTGACGAGCCGATCTTCGAGCGACTGGTACGACATGACCACGATGCGCCCACCGACGGGCAGCAGGTCGAGTGACGCCGGCATCGCGCGCTCGAGCACGGCGAGCTCGCCGTTGACCTCGATGCGCAGCGCCTGGAACACGCGCTTCGCAGGGTGCCCCGAGCGCTCACGCTGCACGGCGATCGGCGTCGCCGCGATGAGGACGTCGACGAGCTGCGCGGAGCGGGTGAGCGGCGCTTCCTGGCGAGCGGCGACGATCGCGCGGGCATACCGGCCCGCGAGCTTCTCTTCGCCGTAGCGCTCGAAGATGCGCCGCAGGTCGCCCTCACCGTAGGTGGCGACGATATCGGCCGCGGTGACCGGTGCCGTCTGGTCCATCCGCATGTCGAGCGGCGCATCCTGCGAGTAGGCGAACCCGCGGTCCGCCTCGTCGAGTTGCAGCGACGACACGCCCAGGTCGAACAGAATGCCGTCGACGCGGTCACGACCCGTCGAGCGAACCGCCTCGGCGATGCCGTCGTAAACGGTGTGCACGAGCGTCACGCGGTCACCGAATCGCTGGAGCCGCTCCCCCGCGATGCGCAGCGCGTCCGTATCGCGGTCGAGCCCGATGAGGTGCGCGTTCGGGAAGCGCTCGAGCATCGCCTCGGAGTGGCCGCCCATGCCCTCGGTCGCGTCGACGACGACGGCGCCCTCGTGCTGGAGCGCGGGGGCGAGGAGCTCGACGCAGCGGTCGAGCAGGACGGGGGTGTGGATCTCGTCGAGGGCCATGATGTGTCGGGCCGCTCCTCGGCTCCGATCCCCATCCGCTCCGACCTGGCACCGGGGAAGTGTGTCAGGGCGTGCGGCTGGGAGTCGCAACCGAGGATCAGAACAGTCCCGGGATCACCTCCTGCTCCATGTCCGAGTACGCGTCTTCGTTTCCGGCGGCGTACGAGTTCCAGGCATCCGCGTGCCAGATCTCGGCGTGCGCACCGACACCGGTGACGACGAGCTCCCGCTCGAGGCCCGCGTAGGTGCGCAGGTGCGGCGGGATCGTGATGCGGTTCTGGGAGTCGGGCTTCTCGGCGCTCGCGCCCGACAGGAACATGCGCTGGAAGTCGCGCGCCTGCTTGTTCGTGAGCGGCGCCTCGCGGATCCGCTCGTACACCCGCTCGAACTCGGCGGAGCTGAACACGTAGAGGCAGCGCTCCTGCCCGCGGGTGATCACAACCCCCGGCCCGAGGTCGTCGCGGAACTTCGAGGGGAGGATGACGCGGCCCTTCTCGTCGAGCTTGGGGGTGTGCGTGCCCAACAGCATCAGCGTCTCCCCCCTCTCCCGGCCCAGTGAAGTTGGCGCCACTCTACTCCACTTCCCTCCACTTCGCTATCCAAACGTGGGCGCGCCGAACCCTCGCGTCGTTCCGCGGAACGGCGGGACGATCGCGCCCCTCAGCGGACCTCAGTGGTCGTGCGGGCGCACAAAAAAGCACCGACCCGGAGGTCGGTGCTCATTTGGTGGAGGAGTGTGGAGGCGTTCCGCTCAGCGGTCTTCGTTCCGCCGATCCCAGCGGTCGTTCATGCGATCCATGAAGGACGCCGAGGACCGTGCGGGTGCCGGCTTGCGTGTGCCGGTGGATGCCGCGCGGCCGACGGTCCCGCCACGAGCGGGGGTGAAAGCGAGGACGACACCGCCGACCATCACGACGAAGGCGATGACACCGATCACGATGAGGGAGCTCGCGACACCGACGACGAGGCCGGCGATGCCGAGGAGCACGATGACGCACCCGTAGACGATGTTGCGGTAGCTCAGTGCACCGCCGCTTCGGTCCGCGCTGACGACGTCGGCGTCGTTGCGCATGAGATGGCGTTCCATCTCGTCCAGCAGACGCTGCTCCTGCTCTGACAGTGGCATGCATCCCCCTCGGGTCGGTCTCCCAATAGTACGCGTGTGCGTCCTCACTAGGCTAGGCCCGTGTCCTCCCTCGATTCGCCGATCGCCGCCGTTTCCCAGCGAGTCGAGAGGTTCGTCGACGAGCAGCGCGACGCGGTCGCAGGCTTCGGCGACGAAGCCGCGGCGTTCGTGGCATCCGGCGCCGACGCGGTCACGGGTGGCAAGCGCCTGCGCGCCCGATTCTGCCTCGCCGGGTGGCGCGCGGTGCGGGCCTTCGACGGGAAGCCCGAAGGCGACCTCCCCGACGCCGTCGTGGCCGCAGCAGCGGCGCTCGAGATCTTCCATGCCGCGGCGCTCGTGCACGACGACATCATCGACAACTCGGACACGCGGCGTGGCGCGCCGTCCGCGCACCGCGCGTGGGAGCGGCGGCACCACACCGCGGGCTGGGCCGGTGATGCCGATGCCTTCGGCCGCTCGGCGGCGGTGCTGCTCGGCGACCTGCTGGTGGCATGGAGCGACGACCTTCTCGAGGAGGGGCTGCGCACCGGCATCGACCAGACGCTCGCCGCGGCAGCGCGACGCGAGTACGCGCGGATGCGGCGCGAGGTCACGATCGGCCAGTTCCTCGACGTCGCGGAGGAGTCCGCGTACCGCGTCGTCGATGCGTCGACCCACGCGAATCGCGCGCTCCGTATCGCGTCGCTGAAGTCCGCGCGGTACAGCGTGCAGCATCCGCTCCTCCTCGGCGCAGCGCTGGCCGGCGCAGACAAGGCGCAGTACGACGCACTGAGCGGCTTCGGGCACCCCGTTGGAATCGCGTTCCAGCTCCGCGATGACGTCCTCGGTGTGTTCGGCGACGCGGCCGCCACCGGCAAGCCCGTCGGGGACGATCTGCGCGAGGGCAAGCGCACGCTGCTCGTCGCGTACACGCGCGAACGGCTCAGCGCCGGTCCGCTGCGAGCGTTCGACGAGCTCCTCGGCGACCCCGAGCTGACCGCCGAGCAGGTCGGCTTCCTGCAGCAGACGATCGTCGAGACCGGCGCACTCGAGCGCGTGGAGGCGCACATCGCCGCGGAAGCCGCCGATGCCGATCGGCACCTGCGTGGTGCCGCACTCGGGCACGCCTCGGTCAGTGAGCTCCGCGATCTCGCGCGCGCCGCGACGACGCGGACCGCCTGAGACCGCTCAGCGCAGCGGTCGCTCCTCCGCGGTCAGGCCAGCGACTGCGCGACGCGGCGCACTTCGCTCTTGCGACCCGCGCGCAGCGCGAGGATGGGTGCCGTCCCGATCGACTCCTCGGGCGCGAGCAACCAGTCGATGAGCTCGTCGTCCGAGAACCCGGCATCCTGCAGCACGATCACCGTGCCCCGCAACGACCCGACCGGCACACCGTCGACGAGGAAGATCGCCGGGACGCGCGGAGCGCCGTGCCGACGGGATGCCACGAGCTGACGTTCGTCGAGCAGGCGACGGACCCGCCCGAGCGGCTCTCCGGTCAGTTCGACGAGTTCCGGAAGACTCAGCCACTCGGTCTCGGTGGGGATCTCAACACTCACCGTCCCACTATCGCATCCTCACCGCTCACCGCGAGCGCGGGCACGTTCGACCACAGCAGTCACATCAGTCACATCAGTCACCTTGATTGACACCAGTCACCATCCGTGACACGGTGTGCGCGAAGAACACGACTGGGGTCGTGCACGTCTGGGGACGAACGAAGGAACGCGCTTTTGCACCGGACTGCCCTCGCCTCTGCGACCCCGCTCCGACTCGGGACGCCCGCCGTCCTCGGCTCGATCGCGCTGTCACTCTCGGCGCTGCAGGCCACGCCGGCCACCGCTGCGCCGGCCGACTCGCATGACCTCCCCCGTCCCGTCGCGACGCCGACACCGCCCGCTCCGGCGACTGTCGTCGGTATCGCCGCATCGTCGTCGGCGGTGCGAACCCACTCGGTCGCCGCCGGCGACACCGTCACGGCGATCGCCGCGAAGCATGGCCTCCGGACCCGCGATGTGCTCACGTGGAACGGACTCACGTGGCGGTCGGTCATCCACCCCGGCGACATCCTCCGGCTCGGACCGGCCGACGCGAAGCCTGCCGCGTCGAAGCAGACGTCGAGCCGAACCACAGCGACCACCCGCACCACCGCGAAGACCCACACCGTCCGCAGCGCCGACACCCTGTGGGCGATCGCACAGCGACACGGTGTGTCGGTCGCAGCGCTCGCGTCCGCCAACGGGCTCGGCGACGCCACCATGATCCGCCCCGACCAGACGCTCACGATCCCCGGGACCGCGAAGGTGACGCGCGCTGCGGCGCGCACGCCCGCGGCATCCGAGCGAGCAACGGCGAAGAGCCACGAGGTGGGCACCGGCGACACCCTCTGGCAGATCGCCGCCCGACACGACGTGTCCCTCGCGGACCTGCTGGGGGCCAACGGCCTCGATCAGGCATCGATCATCTACCCCGGGCAACGGCTCCAGATCCCGGGCGCGGCGCCACAGCATGTGTCGTCCACGTCGAGCGCAGCCACCGTCGCCCTCGACGACGAGCAGATCGCGAACGTCCGCACGATCATCGATGTCGGCCGCAGTCGCGGGGTCTCGCGCGACGGCATCGCGATCGCCCTCGGGACCGCGATGGTCGAGTCGTGGATCCGCAACCTCGACTGGGGTGACCGGGATTCGCTCGGGCTCTTCCAGCAGCGTCCGAGTGCGGGCTGGGGCTCGGAGTCCGAAGTGCGGGACACCCGGCGCGCGGCCGCGGCGTTCTTCGGCGGGTCGCAGGACCCGAACGGCAGCGACACGCGTGGCCTCCTCGACATCGACGGCTGGGAACGCATGTCGTTCGGCGAGGCGGCGCAGGCAGTGCAGATCTCGGCCCACCCGAAGCGGTACGGGCCGTGGGAGGAGCAAGCACACCTGTGGATCGACCTCTACGGGTGAGACCCGCCGGATCATCGGCGTTTTCACGGCGTCGGCAGGGTGAGCCGCTGCCCGGGCACGCGGCATCCGCTCCGTAGACTCGGAGCGTGAGTACGAGCCAGCCGACCGACCCGCTGATCGGCCGCCTGGTCGACAGCCGGTACCGGGTGCGCGCTCGGATCGCCCGTGGCGGCATGGCGACGGTCTACGTCGCCACCGATCTGCGGCTCGAGCGCCGCGTCGCGCTCAAGGTCATGCACGGGCACCTCTCGGACGACACGGTGTTCCAGAACCGGTTCATCCAGGAGGCGCGCTCAGCCGCGCGGCTCGCCGACCCACACGTCGTGAACGTCTTCGACCAGGGCCAAGACGGCGAGATGGCCTACCTGGTCATGGAGTACCTGCCCGGCATCACGCTCCGCGAACTCCTGCGCGAACAGAAGCGACTCACCCTCCCCCAGACGATCACGATCATGGACGCGATCCTGTCCGGGCTCGCCGCCGCGCACCGAGCCGGGATCGTGCACCGCGACGTGAAGCCCGAGAATGTGCTCCTCGCCGAAGACGGCCGCATCAAGATCGGCGACTTCGGCCTCGCACGGGCCACGAGCGCGAACACCGCCACCGGACAGATGCTGCTCGGCACGATCGCATACCTCGCGCCCGAACTCGTCACCCGCGGCACCGCGGACGCCCGCAGCGACATCTACGCGCTCGGCATCATGCTGTTCGAGATGCTCGCCGGCGAGCAGCCGTACAAGGGTGAGCAGCCGATGCAGATCGCGTACCAGCACGCGACGCACTCGGTGCCGCGACCGAGCACGAAGAACCCCGGCGTCCCCGAGCAGCTCGACGAGCTCGTCCTGTGGTCCACCGAGCGCAACCCCGAGGACCGACCGACCGACGCCCGCGAGATGCTCGACCGGCTCCGCGAGATCCAGAAGGAGCTCGGCGTCTACCCGCAGGTCGTGCGTTCGACCCCGGCAGGTGCGTCGGTCGTCGTCGAGGACGCGCTGGACTCGGACGAGCTCACCAAGGTCATGCCCGGCACGTTCACCGCACCGAGCGTCACTGCGGAAGTCGACAACGCGACGCGCCTGCGCACCGTCGCGCGGCGCCGCTCGGTCAAAGGCGGCTGGCTGTTGCTGATCGTCCTCCTGCTCGCAGCCGTCGCCGGCGGCGCCGGCTGGTGGTTCGGCAGCGGGCCGGGTTCGCAGACCTCGGTCCCCGACGTCGAGGGGATGAGTTTCGCGGCGGCTTCCGACCTGCTCGCAGAGTACGACCTGACCGCCGTCGAAGAGCGCGTCCACGATCTCGAAGTGCCGGCGGGAGACGCGCTCGGCTCGGACCCGAAGGCGGGAACGTCGCTCGATCGCGAATCCACCGTGACGATCTCGATCTCGGCGGGCCCCGCGACCGCCGATTTGCCGCGCCTGCAAGACCGTGAAGCCGACGCCGTGGCATCCCTCCTCGAACAGGTCAACATCTCTGTCGCCGAGACCAACCTGTTCTTCACGAGCTTCGACGCGGATCGCGTCGTCCGCGTGTATGTCACGCCGGGCGCCGGCACCGAGCCCGTCGAGTGCACCGAGGGTTGCTCCGTCCTGCAGGGCTCGACAGCGGAACTGCGCGTCTCGCTCGGCCCGGTCCCGGACGTCACCGGCGACACGGAAGACGAAGCCCGCGACACGCTCCGCGAGGTCGACCTCGAGGTCGAGACGACCGAGGAGTACAGCAGCGACGTCGAGGCGGGCCGCGTGATCCGGATGCTCGAACGCGACGGCGGCGGAAGCTTCCGCCCCGGCGACACCGTGAGCCTCGTGCTCTCGAAGGGGCCGGAGCTGTTCGAGGTGCCGAGTGTCGTCGGAATGACCCGCGACAACGCCGCGCAGACCCTCCGCGATGCCGGCTTCGAGCCGTCGTACTCCGCGCTCTGGAACGTATGGCCCGACGGGCTCACCGAAGTGACGGCGCAGGATCCGGGCGCCGGCGCGTTCCGCCAGGCAGGCGCCGAGATCACGGTGCAGATCACCGCCACCGGCTGACACCCAAAACGCGCGCACCGAACGTCGCGAGCCTCCACTCGTGTCACGCGGATCGGGCGGATCCGGGACACAGGTGGAGGCTCGCGTGCAGGCGGTGCCCGACGGTCAGCGCTTCTCGAGCTCCTCGGCCACGAGGAATGCGAGCTCGAGCGACTGCATGTGGTTCAGGCGCGGGTCACACAGCGACTCGTAGCGCGTGGCGAGGGTGGCCTCGTCGATCATCTCGGAACCACCGAGGCACTCGGTGACGTCGTCACCGGTGAGCTCGACGTGGATGCCGCCGGGGAACGTGCCGACCGCGCGGTGCGCCTCGAAGAAGCCGCGGACCTCGTCCACGACATCGTCGAAGCGACGCGTCTTGTAGCCGGTGGGCGTCGTGATGCCGTTGCCGTGCATCGGGTCGGTAACCCACAGCGGCGTCGCGCCGGAGTCCTTGACCGCCTCGAGCAGCGGGGGCAGCGCGTCACGGATCTTGCCGGCGCCCATGCGGGTGATGAAGGTCAGACGACCCGGCTCGCGCTCGGGGTCGAGCTTGTCGATGAGCGCGAGGGCGGTCTCGGGCGACGTCGTCGGGCCGAGCTTGACGCCGATCGGGTTGCGGATCTTCGAGAAGTAGTCGACGTGCGCACCGTCGAGCTCGCGCGTGCGCTCACCGATCCACAGGAAGTGGGCCGACGTGTTGTACGGCGTGTGCGTGCGCGAGTCGATGCGCGTCATGGGGTGCTCGTAGTCCATGAGCAGACCCTCGTGGCCGGTGTAGAACTCGACGCTGCGGAGCTCGTCGAAGTTGGCGCCGGCCGCCTCCATGAACTTGATGGCGCGGTCGATCTCACCGGCGAGGCCCTCATACCGCTGGTTGGCGGGGTTGGTCGCGAAACCCTTGTTCCAGCTGTGCACCTCGCGCAGGTCGGCGAATCCGCCCTGCGTGAACGCACGAATGAGGTTCAGGGTCGACGCTGCCGTGTGGTACCCCTTCAGCAGCCGGTTCGGGTCGGGCTGCCGCGAGGCGGCGGTGAAGTCGTACCCGTTGACGATGTCGCCGCGGTACGCGGGCAGCGTGACATCGCCGCGCGTCTCGGTGTCGCTCGAACGGGGCTTGGCGAACTGGCCCGCCATGCGACCCATCTTCACGACCGGCATCGAGGCGCCGTAGGTGAGCACGACGGCCATCTGGAGGACCGTCTTGATGCGGTTGCGGATCTGCTCAGCAGTCGCGCCCGCATACGTCTCGGCGCAGTCGCCGCCCTGGAGCAGGAATGCCTGCCCGGATGCCGCGCGCGCGAGGCGGTCACGGAGGTTGTCGACCTCGCCGGCGAAGACGAGGGGCGGGAGGGTCGCGATCTCGGCGGAGACCGCAGCGACGGCGTCCGCGTCGGGCCACAGCGGCTGCTGCTTGATCGGGAGCGAGCGCCAGTGGTCGAGAGAGGTGGGCATCCCTCAATCCTACCGGCGAGCGGGGGACGCCCGGCGCCGTGTGTCGCTCAGTCGGATGCCGCGGCGATCCGCTCTTTCACGGTCGAGGCGTACACGTCCGCGTACTCCTGCTCGCCGAGCCGGTGAAGCGCCACCATGATCTCGTCGGTCACCGATCGGAGGACGTACCGGTCGGACTCCATGCCGTGGAACCGGCTGAAGTCGAGGGGCTCCCCGATGATCATGCCGACGCGTCCGACTCGCGGGATGGACCGACCGATCGGCATGACCTCGTCGGTGCCGATCATGACGACAGGCACGACGGGGACGCGCGCGGTCAGTGCCATGCGCGCGAGCCCGGTGCGTCCGCGGTAGAGCTTGCCGTCAGGGCTGCGAGTGCCTTCGGGGTAGATCCCGAGGAGGTCACCTCGCCCCAACACCTGAAGACCGGTGTTGAGGGATGCTTCGGAGGCCTTCCCACCGGTGCGGTCGATGGGGATCTGGCCGGTCCCCTTCATGAAGAGTTTGGTGGCCCGGCCGCGGAGCCCCTTGCCGGTGAAATAGTCGCTCTTGGCGAGGAACGACATCGGCCGGTCGATCATCAGCGGGAAGAAGATCGAGTCGCTCACCGAGAGGTGATTGCTCGCGATGATCGCGGCGCCGGTGGACGGCACGTTGGTGCGGCCGACGATCCAGGGCCGGAAAACGGCCTTCACGACGGGTCCGATGATGAGGTACTTCAGGATCCAATAGATCATCTGGCACGGCTTCCGGCGAGGTCGGCCACGCCGATGAGTCCGGCGTCGTTGCCGAGCGTCGCGATCGCGAAGGATGCCACGGCGTGCTCGCCGTAGCCGGGGACGGCAGTCGCGTATGCCGAGCGCAGCGGCTGCAGGAGCCGCTCGCCGAGGTCGGCGACGCCGCCGCCGATGACGAACAGCTGCGGGTCGAGGACGGCCTGGAACGCACCGCATCCCTCACCGAGCGCGGTGGCGACACGGTGCACCGCCTCGATCGCACCGGGGTCACCCTCAGCGATCAGCCGCGCCATCGCGGCCGCGGGGACGATGCCTTCGGACGTGCGTGCGGCTGCGAGGCCCGCACCAGCTCCTCCGGATGCCGCGATGTCAGCGGCCTCGCGCTGCAAGGCCCGGCCGGACGCATACTGCTCGAGACAGCCACGCTGGCCGCAGCCGCAGGGACGCCCGCCGCGCTCGAAGCGGATGTGCCCGAGTTCCGCCGCGGTGCCGTTGCCACCGAGGAGGAGTTCCCCGTCGATGATGACTGCGCCGCCGACGCCCGTACCGAGCGTGATCATGACCATGTCGCGCACGCCGCGACCGGCACCGAATCGGAACTCGCCCCACCCTGCGGCGTTCGCGTCGTTCTCGAGGGTGACCGGTCGACCGATCCTCGCTTCGAGTTCCGCGCGGAGCGGTTCCTCGCGCCAGTCGATGTTCGGCGCGTGGAGGATGACCGATCTCGACGCGTCGATGAATCCGGCGGCGGCGACACCGACCGCGCGGACGTCATGCACCGCGGTGAGCTCGGCCACCATGTCGGCGACGGCATCCGCGAGCGCGCTCGGATCGATGGGCGTGGGGACGCGCCGCTGCTCGAGGATCGTGCCGTCCTCGGCGACCACCCCGCCTGCGATCTTCGTTCCACCGATGTCGATGCCGACGTTGCGCACGCGATTCCTCTCCGGCCGCGCACGGGTCCGCGCGGCATCCGAGAGTCTAGTCCTGGGGAATCACGCTCCGGGGTCCATGGGATCGAGGCTCACGGTGACATAGACTCGGTCGCATATCCGACGCCAACCGGTACCGAAGGAGCTGCCGCCCATGAGCGCCGTTCAATTTGATGTTCCCGCTGTGGTCCCCGCGGACCCGACTGCGAACACGTCCGATCTCCTCGTCGAACGCGTGAAGGCGACACCGTCGCTCGCGTTGTTCGCGGTTCCCGACGGCGGGGGGTGGCGAGACATCAGCGCGGCGGAGTTCCAACGCGAGGTCGTCGCCCTCGCGAAGGGGTTCGTCGCCGCAGGGATCGAGCCGGGTGAGAAGGTCGCCTTCATCGCCCGCACGACCTACGACTGGACCCTCGTCGACTTCGCGCTCTTCTTCGCCGGCGCGGTCATGGTGCCCGTCTACGAGACGAGCTCGGCATCGCAGATCAGCTGGATCCTCTCAGACTCCGGTGCGGTCGCGATGATCGCCGAGGGCGCGAAGCATGCGGAGCGGATCGCGGAGATCCGGGACGAAGTGCCGATCGTGCGCGAGGTCTGGACGATGGAGTCCGGCGACCTCGACACGCTCCGCGCGAAGGGCGCCGAGATCACCGATGAGGAGATCGAACGTCGCCGGACGATCGCGAATGCCGACGACATCGCCACCCTCATCTACACGTCGGGTTCGACCGGCCGCCCCAAGGGTTGCGTGCTCACGCACAGCAATTTCGTCGAGCTGTCCCGCAACTCGGCGCGCGCCCTCCACGAGGTCGTCGAAGTCCCGGGGGCCTCGACGCTGCTGTTCCTCCCGGCCGCGCACGTGTTCGCCCGGTTCATCTCCATGCTCAACGTCCACGGCGGCGTGAAGACCGGCCACGAGCCCGACACCACCAAGCTGCTGGGCAGCCTCGGCTCGTTCAAGCCCTCGTACCTGCTCGCCGTGCCGCGCGTCTTCGAGAAGGTCTACAACTCGGCCGAGCAGAAGGCCGAAGCGGGCGGAAAGGGCAAGATCTTCCGCGCCGCAGCGGCCGTCGCGATCGAACACTCGCGCAAGCTGCAGGACGGCGAGAAGATCCCGCTCGGAATGAAGATCAAGTTCGCCGTGTTCGACAAGCTCGTCTTCAGCAAGCTCCGCGCCGCGATGGGCGGGCGCGTGCAGCACGCTGTCTCGGGTTCGGCGCCGCTCGGACCTCGTCTCGGGCACTTCTTCCACAGCCTGGGCGTGCACATCCTCGAGGGTTACGGCCTCACCGAGACGACCGCGCCGGCCTCGGTCAACCTGCCGTCGAAGTCGAAGATCGGCACTGTCGGTCCGGCCCTCCCCGGTGTCGGCATCCGCCTCGGCGACGACGGCGAGGTCGAGGTTCGCGGCATCAACGTCTTCAAGGAGTACTGGCGCAACCCCGAGGCGACGGCTGAGGCGTTCCACGACGGGTGGTTCAAGACGGGCGACATCGGTTCGTTCGACGACGAGGGCTACCTGACGATCACGGGCCGCAAGAAGGAGATCATCGTGACTGCGGGCGGCAAGAACGTCGCCCCCGCCGGTCTCGAGGACCCGATCCGCGCGAACCCGATCGTCGGTCAGGTGGTCGTGGTCGGTGACCAGAAGCCGTTCATCGGCGCGCTCATCACCTTGGATCACGAGATGCTGCCGACCTGGCTCTCGAACAACGGCCTGCCGGGCGACCTGCCGATGTCGGAGGCGATCCGCAACGAGAAGGTGCTGGCCGAGGTGCAGACCGCGGTCGACCGTGCGAACAAGACGGTGTCCCGCGCCGAATCGATCCGCAAGTTCACGCTGCTCGACACCGAGTGGACCGAGGCCTCCGGCCACCTCACCCCGAAGATGAGTATCAAGCGCAATGTGATCCTCACCGACTTCGCGGCCGACATCGAGGAGCTCTACGCCTCGAACGTGTCGACCTCGAGCATCGCCCTGGGGAACTGAGCACCTGGGGAACTGAGCACCGGCGACGCCGACCCGGAATCGCAGAAGGCCCCGATCCTCGGATCGGGGCCTTCTGCGTGCGTGCGTGTCAGAACCAGTCGGACTCGCGGACCTCGCGCATCGCCTGGCGGCGCGCGTCCTTCGGAAGCCGGTCGAGGTAGAGCATCCCGTCGAGGTGGTCGCATTCGTGCTGGAGCGCCTGCGCGAGGAGCCCCTCCCCCTCGATCACGATCGTCTCGCCATCGAGGTCGGTACCGGTGACGCGTGCCCACGGATGCCGCGGGGTGTCGTGCCACAGGCCCGGGACCGACAGGCAGCCCTCACCGGTGGGTTCGGGCTCGCCGGACACCTCGAGGACAGGGTTCAGCACGTAGCCGATGACGCCGTCGACGTTGTAGCTGAACGCGCGGGAGGACACCCCGATCTGCGGCGCGGCGACACCGGCTCGACCGGGCAGCGCGACCGAGTCGACGAGGTCCTGGACGAGGCCGCGGACACCGTCGTCGATCGCGTCGACGCGCGCGCACGCGCTGCGGAGCACCGGGTCGCCGAAGACCCGGATCGTGCGGGCGGTCACGTCAGTGCCCCGCGACCGGGGTGCGGAGACCCTCGACGACGATCGCCGCGAGCTCTCGTGCCGCGTGCCGGGTGGCCGGGTCGAGCTCTCGGAACGACACGGCGCCGCCGGTGGCGATGTGGGTGTCGTACGGCATCGACACGACAGCGCGGACGCGGCTGCGGAAGTGCGCCTCGAGCTCGGCGGGCTTGACCAGGCTCGCGCCGGGACGCGACGTGTTGAGGACGACGATCGCCCCGCGAACCTGGTCGGCGTACCCGTTCGTCTCGAGCCACGTGAGCGTCTCGGACGCGAGCCGGGCTTCGTCGATGCTGCGGCCGGCGACCACAACGAGCTGGTCGGCGAGTTCCAGCGTGGCATCCATCACCGAGTGCACGATCCCGGTCCCGGTGTCGGTGAGGACGACCGAGTAGTAGTGTGCAGCGACCGAGGCGACGTCGTGGTAATCGCGGTCGCTAAACGCCTCGGACAAGTGAGGATCCGCGTCGGACGCGAGCACGTCGAGACGGGTCTCGTCGCGGGCGACGATCGAGGACAGGTCGTTGAAGCCTTTCACCTCGGCGCGCATGCGCACGAGGTCGCGAACCGTCTTGCCGCCAGTTCGGCCGATGCGCTCCGCGAGCGTGCCACGGTCCGGATTGGCGTCGACGGCGACGACGCGGTCTTCGCGTGCATCCGCCAAGGCCATTCCGAGGAGCGTGGTGACACTCGTCTTGCCGACGCCGCCCTTGCGCGAGAGCACCGGGACGAACTTCGCCCCGCCTGCCAGCGGTGCGGCGATGCGACGGTCGAGCTCCTTGCGGGCACGGGCGCGCTTGCTGTCGCCGAGGTGGATCCGCTTGCCGCTCGCGGTGTAGACGAGGCGCTGCCAGGTGCCGTCGGGCTCGCTCGGCGCGACACGGGTCGTGTCGATGAGGCGGTCCGCGGTGAGCAGGTCCGCGGTCTCGCGGTCGGCACCGAGCTGGTCGAGACGTCGCGACTGCAGCGGGTCTTCGTCGACGCGCGTCGCGCGCACGCGCTCGAGCGCGTGCTTGTCGACCGCACCGGCGTGCGCCTCCCGACGCGTTTGCGCCGTCACGATCGAGCTGCTCGGGGTGGCATCGACGACGATGTCCGCGTCGACGACATCGTCGGCGGCATCCACCATCGGTTCGTCCGGCTCGTCGACTGCCTCGGCTGCGGCGTCGTCCGCGCCCTCGGATGCGGCGTCGGCTTCGAGCGTCTCGATCGGCGCAGCGTCATCGACGTCCTCGTCGTCGAACTCGTCGACGTCGTTGAGGACGGGAAGCGTCACCTCGACCTGCGCGACGCCGCCGTCGATGATCCCGATCCCGGTCGTCTCGAGTCCCTCGGTGCTGGCGAGCACACCGTTGTCGACGTCGTCGGACGTCTCATTGTCGCGGTCACGCATCACGGCGGTTCACTCCTGGTTCAGCGGGCACGAACGCACCCGACGGACCAGATTACTCGGCGGGGCGAATGACCAGCAAAAGGTCACCCGCCTCGACCTGCGCCGTTCCGGGGATCACGAGCCGCTCCACGACGCCGTCGACGGGTGCGGTGATCGCCGCCTCCATCTTCATCGCCTCGATGGATGCCACCGGCTGACCGGCCTGCACCTTCGCCCCTTCGGCGGCTTTCAGCGTCACCACGCCCGAGAACGGAGCGGCGACCTGGCCGGGCTTCGACGTGTCGGCCTTCTCGGCCTGACGCGCCTCGACCTTGACGCTGTGATCGCGGACCGCGACGGGGCGGAGCTGCCCGTTGAGGGTCGCCATGACGGTGCGCATGCCCTTGTCGTCGACCGCGCCGATCGCCTCGAGACCGACGTACAGCTGCACGCCGCGCTCGATCTCGACGACGTGTTCCTGACCCGGGACGAGCCCGTAGAGGTAGTCCATGGTGTCGAGCACGCTGAGGTCGCCGAACGTCTCGCGCACTTCGTGGAACGCCTTCGTCGGCGCCGGGAACAACAGCCGGTTGAGGGTGCCGCGGCGGGTCGACGCGTCGGCATCCAGCGCGGTGGAGTCCTCAGGTGAGATGTCGGTCACGCCGACCTTGACGGAGCGGCCCGCGAGCACCTTCGACCGGAACGGCTCGGGCCACCCACCGGGGAGGTCACCGAGCTCGCCGGCCATGAAGCCGACCACCGAGTCCGGCACGTCGTACTTCTCAGGGTTCGCTTCGAAGTCGGCCGGGTCTGCCTTCACCGCGGCGAGGTGGAGCGCGAGGTCACCGACGACCTTCGACGACGGGGTGACCTTCGGCACACGGCCGAGGATCGAATTGGCCGCGGCGTACATATCCTCGATGAGCTCGAAGTCCTCGGCCAGTCCCAACGCGATCGCCTGCTGGCGCAGGTTCGAGAGCTGTCCGCCGGGAATCTCGTGGTGGTACACGCGGCCGGTGGGGCCGGGCAGCCCCGACTCGAACGGCGCGTAGAGGTTCCGCACCGCTTCCCAGTACGGCTCGAGGTCCGAGACACCCTGCAGATCGAGACCGGTGTCGCGGTCGGTGTCCGCGAGCGCCGCGACCAGCGCGGAGAGGGACGGCTGGCTCGTGGTGCCCGACATGGGGGCGGCCGCCGCGTCGACGGCATCCGCTCCGGCCGCGCTCGCGGCGAGCAGCGTCGCGAGCTGTCCGCCGGCGGTGTCGTGGGTGTGCACGTGGACGGGGAGGTCGAACCGCTCCCGGAGCGCCGTCACCAGTCGGGCGGCCGCAGCCGGGCGGAGGAGTCCAGCCATGTCCTTGATCGCGAGGATGTGTGCGCCCGCGTCGACGACCTGCTCCGCGAGGCGCAGGTAGTAGTCGAGTGTGTACAGGTCCTCGGCGGGATCCAGCAGGTTGCCGGTGTAGCAGATGGCCGCCTCGGCGACCGCCGTGTCGGTGGCGAGCACGGCGTCGATGGCGGGCCGCATCTGGTTCACGTCGTTGAGGGCGTCGAAGATGCGGAAGATGTCGACGCCGGATGCCGCCGCCTCGGCGACGAACGCGTCGGTGACCTTCGTCGGGTACGGCGTGTACCCGACGGTGTTGCGTCCGCGGAGCAGCATCTGAATCGCGACGTTCGGGAGCGTCGAGCGCAGCGCGTCGAGCCGCTCCCAGGGGTCTTCGCCGAGGAAGCGCAGCGCGACGTCGTACGTCGCGCCACCCCACGCCTCGACCGAGAGCAGCTGCGGGGTGAGTCGCGCGACGTACGGTGCGACACGGGCGAGGTCCTTCGTGCGGACCCGCGTCGCGAGGAGCGACTGGTGCGCGTCGCGGAACGTGGTCTCGGTGACGGCGAGCCCCTTCTGTGCGCGGAGGTCTGCCGCGAACCCGGCGGGACCGAGTTCGAGCAAGCGCTGCCGCGAACCGGCGGGCGGCGTAGCGAGCAGGTCGGCGGCCGGCAGCTTCGCCGCCGGGTCGATGCTGACCGGGTTCTCGCCGTGCGGGCGGTTGACGGTGACGTCGGCGAGCCACGACACGACCTTCGAGCCTCGGTCCTTGGACTCGCGACCGTTGACCAGCTCGGGCCGCTCGTCGATGAATGCCGTGCTCAGGTCGCCCGCGACGAATGCGGGGTCGTCGAGCACGCGCTGGAGGAACGGGATGTTGGTCGAGACGCCGCGGATGCGGAACTCCGCGAGCGCGCGGCGCGAGCGCACCACGGCGGCGGCGAAGTCGCGGCCGCGGCAGGTGAGCTTCGCGAGCATCGAGTCGAAGTGCGGGCTGATCTGCGAGCCCGCAGCCGTCGTGCCGCCATCGAGTCGGATGCCGGCACCGCCGGGCGACCGGTAGGTGGTGATCTTGCCGGTATCGGGGCGGAAGCCCTGCGCCGGGTCTTCGGTCGTGATACGGCACTGGAGGGCCGCGCCGCGCAGGTGGATGTCCTCCTGCCGAAGGCCCAGCGCGTCGAGGGACTCCCCCGCGGCGATGCGCATCTGCGACTGGACGAGGTCGACGTCGGTGACCTCCTCGGTCACCGTGTGCTCGACCTGAATGCGCGGGTTCATCTCGATGAAGACGACCTCGCCGGTGCGGGATCCGGCGGTCTCGAGCAGGAACTCCACGGTGCCGGCGTTCTCGTACGAGATCGATTTCGCGAACGCGACGGCGTAGTCGTGCAGGTTGCCACGGATCTCGTCCGACAGGTTGGGCGCGGGCGCGATCTCGACGACCTTCTGGTGGCGACGCTGCACAGAGCAGTCGCGTTCGAACAGGTGCACCGTGTGCCCGGTCTTGTCGGCGAGGATCTGCACCTCGACGTGACGGGGACGCTGCACGGCCTGCTCGAGGAACACGCGGGCGTCGCCGAAGGCACTCCCCGCCTCGCGCATGGCCTCGGCGAGGGCGGGCGGGAGCCCGTCCTTCGTCTCGACGCGGCGCATGCCGCGCCCGCCACCGCCGGCGACGGCCTTGACGAAGATCGGGAACCCGATGTCATCGGCCTGCGAGACGAGCGCGTCGACGTCGTCGGATGCCTCGGTGGAGCGGAGCACCGGCACGCCCGCCGCGATGGCGTGCTGCTTGGCGGTGACCTTGTTGCCGGCCATCTCGAGGACGGTGGCGGCGGGGCCGATGAACGCGATGCCGTTCGCCGCTGCCTTCGCCGACAACTCGGGGTTCTCGGAGAGGAATCCGTAGCCGGGGTAGATCGCGTCGGCACCGCTCTCGACGGCGACGCGGATGATCTCGTCGACATCGAGGTAGGCGCGGACCGGGTGACCGACCTCGCCGATCTGGTACGCCTCGTCCGCCTTCAGGCGGTGCAGCGAGTACCGGTCCTCGTAGGGGAAGACGGCGACGGTGCGCGCCCCGAGTTCATACGCCGCGCGGAATGCACGGATGGCGATCTCACCGCGGTTCGCGACCAGGATTTTGCGGAACATGCTTCACCTCGACAGGGTGCAGGGGCGCCACGACACCGGGGCCGCCGTCGTTCGTGCTGAGTACCCTCACAGCCTAGGGGACGGTAACGTAGTGCCTCGTGCACGTACTCTCCGTCAGCTCCCTCAAGGGTGGCGTCGGCAAGACGACCGTGACCCTCGGCCTCGCCTCGGCGGCGTTCGCACGTGGGGTGCGGACCCTCGTCGTCGACCTCGACCCGCAGTCAGACGTCTCCACCGGCATGGACATCCAGGTCGCGGGACGCCTGAACGTCGCTGACGTACTCGCCAACCCGAAGGAGAAGGTCGTCCGTCAGGCGATCACCTCGAGCGGCTGGGCGAAGGTGCACCCGGGCACGATCGACGTCATGATCGGCAGCCCGTCGGCCATCAACTTCGACGGTCCTCACCCGAGCGTCCGCGACGTCTGGAAGCTCGAGGAAGCACTCGCGACGATCGAGGCGGACTACGACCTCGTCCTCATCGACTGTGCCCCCTCGCTCAACGCGCTGACGCGCACCGCATGGGCGGCATCCGATCGGGTCATCGTGATCACCGAGCCCGGTCTGTTCTCGGTCGCCGCAGCCGACCGCGCATTGCGCGCGATCGAGGAGATCCGCCGCGGCCTCTCCCCTCGCCTGCAGCCCCTCGGCATCGTCGTGAACCGCGTGCGCCCGCAGTCGATCGAGCACCAGTTCCGCATCAAGGAACTGCGCGACATGTTCGGTCCGCTCGTCCTCACACCGCAGCTCCCCGAGCGGACGTCGCTGCAGCAGGCGCAGGGTGCCGCGAAGCCGCTGCACATCTGGCCGGGAGACTCGGCGCAGGAGCTCGCCGCTGATTTCGACGCGCTGCTCGACCGCATCGTCCGCACGGGTCGCATCCCCGTCGCGGGTGCATCGACAGGCGCCTGATCGAGCGACGCGCTCCGCAACCACGGAGCGTCAGACGCTCACGCGTCCGAGGCGTGTCGCAGCGGGTCAGGCCGTACGAGCCGCGCGACGCGCTGCGAGCTCGTCGACAGGGTCCAGTGCCTGCGGGTCCTCGAATTCGACGAGGGTCGTCTCGACTTCGCGCAGCACCTTGCCGACGGCAATGCCGAAGACGCCCTGTCCGCGGCTGACGAGGTCGATGACCTCGTCGTTCGACGTGCAGAGGTAGACCGATGCGCCATCGCTCATGAGCGTGGTGCCGGCCAGATCCCGGATGCCCGACGCGCGGAGCTGGTCGACCGCGACGCGAATCTGCTGCAGCGAGATGCCGGTATCGAGCAGTCGCTTGACGAGCTTGAGGACCAGAATGTCGCGGAAGCCGTAGAGACGCTGCGATCCCGACCCGCTGGCACCGCGCACGGTGGGCTCCACGAGCTCAGTGCGTGCCCAGTAATCGAGCTGGCGGTACGTGATGCCGGCCGCACGCGCTGCCTGCGCGCCGCGGTAGCCGACCTCGTCGTCCATCGCGGGGAGGCCATCGGTGAACAGCAGTTCGGTGGAGAACTTCTGCTCGCCCAGCGCATCATGCGCGGTCATCGGGACCTCCTGCGGGTGTCGGTGCTTCCACGCTAGATGAGGGAGTGGGCAGCGGCAACGACATCCGGCTCGGGGGCGTCGGCGTGTCGCGCTGCACGCTCACGGCGTCAGCCGTTCGAGCGCAGCGCGCACGAACGTGTCACGGATCTCGTCGATCCGCTTCGCCAACTCCGGGGCGAGCTCGTTCGCGCGCGCTCGCGACGCGGCATCCGAGCGACGGAGCAGCGGTGCGATCGCGCTCTCGATGAGGGCGACCTCCCGCTCGGCGGTCTGGCGGACACCTCGGATGTGGCGGGGCTGGATGCCGTGCGCCTCAAGCGTCACAAGGGAGCGGAGCAACGCCAGTGCGCGCTCGTCGTATGTCTCCGCCGCCGTGATCAGTCCCGCGCTCACCGCATCATTGAGCAAGCCCGTGCTCGCACCTGCTCTCGCAATGAGCTCGTCTCTCCGATATCGACGCGAAGTCTGGACGATCGACGGGGGCGCTGCCGGCGCATCCGCGTCGACGTGCTCCTCCAGGTACTCACGGATCCGGGCGAGTGGGATGCCGAAGTCGCGCTGCATGGTGAGTGCGGTGCGGAGTCGCTCGACATCTCCCTGCGAGAACTTGCGATACCCGGACTCGGTGCGCACCGGTGTGACGATGCCCTGCACTTCGAGGAAGCGCAGCTTGCTCGCGGTGAGTGCGGGGAACTCGGGACTCAGCCGAGCCAAGACCTGACCGATACTCAGTGGCCCCGCGGACGACGATCGTCCTCGGGGCGCGGTGGCCGGGCTCACGCGCCGATCGCCCGTTCGGCCGGTGCGACGAAGAAGTTCAACCGGAACTTGCCGACGCGAACTTCGGCCCCGTCGACCAGGACGGCGCGATCGACGCGCTCCCCGTTGACATAGGTACCGTTCAGCGAGCGCTGGTCGATGAGCTCGAAGACCGAGCCGGTGCGGGTGATCTCCGCATGACGACGCGATACCGTCACATCGTCGAAGAAGATGTCGGCCTCGGGGTGACGCCCGACGGTCGTGACATCGGTGTCGAGCAGGTATCGCGCCCCCGCGGTGGGGCCGGACCGGACGATCAGCAGCGCCGAGCGTGCCGGGAGCGCGTTGATCGCGTCGACCTCCGCGGCCGTGAGCTCGCTCCCGAACGGGACGAAGGAAAGGTCCGAGTCGTGGCCGAACGTCTGCGTCGCATCGACGAGTCGCGGGTGCGCCGACGTCTCAGCGCCGCGATGGATGTCGCCGCCGGGTCGATGGGTGTCGTCCACGTTGTCCTCCTTCATCCACACTAACCGATCGCCTGTCCGATCTGTGAGCCCGCCCTCACCATCCGAGTCTGGGCGCGCGCTCCCTCGTGCGGACTAGGCTGGAAGCATGCCTCATTACGACGTCGTCATCCTCGGTGCCGGCCCCGGCGGTTATGTCGCAGCCGTCCGTTCGGCGCAGCTCGGACTGTCCACCGCCATCATCGAAGAGAAGTACTGGGGCGGTGTCTGCCTCAACGTGGGTTGCATCCCCTCCAAGGCCCTCCTGAAGAACGCGGACCTCGCACACACGTTCAACCACAAGGCCGAGCTCTTCGGCATCAGCGGCGACGTGAGCTTCGACTTCGGCACCGCCTTCGACCGCAGCCGCAAGGTCGCGGAGACCCACGTCAAGGGCATCCACTTCCTGATGAAGAAGAACAAGGTCACCGAGTACGAAGGTCGCGGGTCGTTCGTCGACGCGAAGACCATCGAGGTGACCAAGGCCGACGGCTCCAAGGAGACCGTCACCGCCGACAACGTCATCATCTCCACCGGATCGACCGTGCGACTCCTGCCCGGCGTCACCCTCAGCGAGAACGTCGTGACCTACGAGGAGCAGATCCTCACGCGGGACCTGCCGAGCTCGATCGTCATCGTCGGAGCCGGCGCCATCGGCATGGAGTTCGCGTTCGTGCTCTCCAACTACGGCGTCAAGGTCACGATCATCGAGTTCCTCGACCGTGCCCTCCCGAACGAAGACGTCGAGGTCTCGAAGGAGATCCAGCGCCAGTACAAGAAGTACGGCATCGACATCCTCACCTCGACCAAGGTCGAGTCGGTCGTCGACTCGGGCGACAAGGTCACCGTCGACTACTCCGCGAACGCCGACGGCGCCAAGGGCCAGATCGAGGCCGACAAGGTCCTCATGTCGATCGGCTTTGCCCCGCGCGTGGAGGGCTTCGGTCTCGAGAACACCGGCGTGAAGCTCACCGAGCGCGGTGCGATCGACATCGACGACTACATGCGGACGAACGTCGAGGGCGTGTACGCCATCGGCGATGTCACCGCGAAGCTGCAGCTCGCCCACGTGGCCGAGGCGCAGGCCGTCGTCGCCGCCGAGACCATCGGCAAGGCCGAGACGCAGACGCTCGGCGACTACCGCAACATGCCCCGTGCGACGTTCTGCTCGCCGCAGGTCGCGTCGTTCGGTCTCACGGAGCAGCAGGCCCGCGACGCCGGCTACGACGTCAAGGTCGCGAAGTTCCCCTTCTCGGCCAACGGCAAGGCGAACGGTCTCGGCGAGCCGGTCGGCTTCGTCAAGCTGATCGCGGACGCGGAGCACCTCGAGCTCCTCGGCGGCCACCTCATCGGCCCCGACGTGTCCGAGCTGCTCCCCGAGCTCACGCTCGCGCAGAAGTGGGACCTCACCGCGCTCGAGGCAGCGCGGAACGTCCACACCCACCCGACGCTGTCGGAGGGTCTGCAGGAGGCGTTCCACGGCCTCGCCGGCCACATGATCAACCTCTGATCGCAGGCAGCCGGGACCTATCGAGGCGCATACGCTTCGGCTACCCTGACTGACACGACTGACGCCGCCCCACCGAAGCCGGGGGCGGCGTCAGTGCGTTACGGGGTTCAGGCTCCGAGCGCGCGCCCCAGTTTCGATTCGGATGCCGCGGGGACTCCCCCGGCACGGCGCACCAGGTCTTCGGCGCGGGCGAACAGCTCCTCACGAGCGCTCTCATCGGGGGGCGCCGCGGGGCCGAGCTCGAGCTCCCACTCCCGCCACGTCGTGCTGCGGCCGGTGCGTTCGTCCGTCGCGTCGACGCGATCGTCGACGAACTCGGCGACCACCGCGCCGGCGGCAGACCTCAGCGCGTAGGCGGTGCGGTTGTTTCGGATGCGAGCGAGCACCGTGAAGGGGGGTGCCGCGATCTCCGCGACCGCCGCGGCCACGGCATCCGGCACCACGATCGTGTCGCTGGAGCCGTCGCCGTCCAGCGGCCAGCGCGTCTCGGCTTTGCCGTCCGGCGTCACGCGCTTGACGTGCCATCCCTCATCGGGGCCGCCGGTCCGGCGCCGGAGCGCGATGCGAGCGCGACCGAGCGCGCCGTCTGCACTGTCGAGGTATCGCGCGTCGAGTTGGCGTGGCTCCGGCGCCCCCACGGCGTCGACGCCGGGAAGCTCCGTCCAGTCCGGCAGGGGCGTTTCGGCGTCGACGTCGTACTTCCGCTCGATCTCGAGGGAGTGCTCGGCGTCAGATGTCACCGGTGTTGCGATCGTCGCGCTCGTCGGCGGACGGGTCGATGTCGCCCTCCGCCTCGACGAACTGGAACTGCGCCGAGGTGGGCCCGTCCCCCTCGCCGGTGTTCTCGTCGGCTCCCGCGCGCTCGTAGACCACCTGGGTCTCGCTGTAGGGCAGGATGAGGCGGTCGGTGAGCTCGCCCTCGACAGGGATCACCTGTCCGTCGAGCGGACCGCCGTGAAGTCGTGCAATGGCCATGTTCGTACCTCCTTCTCCGACTCTAATCCGGGCCGCAGGACGGCCTGACCCGGTTGCACGGCCGCCGGATGCGGTGCTAATCGCGCGTAACGTGTGAGGCATGAAGCCCTTCGTCCTGCTCGCGACGCGCGCCGAGGACGGACCGGCCGAAGAGGAGTACGAGCTTTTCCTCCGCCACGCCGGCCTCGCGGAGAGAGACCTCCTACGCCTGCGGTTGGAGCGGGATCGGATGCCGGCGCTCGACCTCGACGGGATCTCGGGGATCTTCGTCGGCGGCGGGCCGTACAACGCGTCCGACGAGCCGGCGCTGAAGTCGTCGGTGCAACGCCGGGTCGAGGCGGAGTTCGCGGCGCTGCTGACCGAGGTGACCGCTCGCGACACACCGTTCCTGGGCGCCTGCTACGGGATCGGGACGCTCGGCGCGCACATCGGAGCGACGATCGACCGCCGGTACGGCGAGCCGATCAGCGTCACCGAGGTGAGCCTGACGGAGGCCGGGCGCGTGGATCCGCTGCTGGCCGGAGTCCCGAACGCCTTCTCGGCGTTCGTCGGGCACAAGGAGGCGATCTCCGCTCTCCCTGCGAACGCCACCCTGCTGGCGTCGTCCGAGCGATGCCCGGTGCAGATGTTCCGCGTCGGCAGGAACGTCTACGCCACCCAGTTCCACCCCGAGCTCGACCTCGCCGGCATCCTGACCCGCATCGATGCCTACCGGCACCACGGCTACTTCGAGCCGCACGAGTTCCAGGCGACGATCGACGCCGTACACCGCGCACCGGTGACCGAGGCGGGTGCGGTGCTGCGCAACTTCGTCGCCCGTTACGCGCGCTGAGTCACCGCACCGGAGGCGTGTGCCAGATGCGGTCGATGTAGTCGCGCATCGACCGGTCCGACGAGAAGAATCCGCTCCGGGCCACGTTGAGGATCGCGGAGCGAGTCCACGCCTCGGTGTCGGCGTAGAGCGCGTCGACCTTCTGCTGTGCCGCCGCATACGACGTGAAGTCCGCCAACGCCATGAACGGGTCGTGGTGCACCAGGTTCGACACCACGGGCTCGAACACGGAGCCGTCGCCGCAGGAAAACGCGCCGGAGGAGATCAGGTCGAGCGCGCTCTGCAGGTTCTCGTCGGCGCGGACGAAGTCGATCGGGTGATATCCGGTCTCGGCCAGCGTCGCCACCTCGGGCTCCGTCATACCGAACAGGAAGAAGTTCTCGTCGCCTACGAGCTGACGGATCTCGACGTTGGCGCCGTCGTCGGTACCGATGGTGAGCGCGCCGTTGAGGGCGAACTTCATGTTCCCGGTGCCGGAGGCTTCCTTCCCCGCCAGGGAGATCTGCTCGGAGAGGTCCGCTGCCGGCACGACCCGCTCGGCGAGGGTTACGTTGTAATTCGGTGGGAAGAGCACCGCGAGGCGGCCCTCGACGCGCGGATCGGAGTTCACGACCTCGCCGACCGCGTTGATCAGGTGGATGATCCGCTTCGCCATCGCGTACCCCGGCGCGGCCTTCGCGCCGAAGACGAACGTGCGCGGCGTGACCTCGGCCGGCGAGACGCGTCCCGAGACGATCGCGTCGTATTGGCTGACGATGTGGAGCAGCTTCAGCGTCTGACGCTTGTACTCGTGCAGGCGCTTGACCATCACGTCGAGCATGTGGCCGTCATCGACGGTGAATCCATCGCGAGCGTGGAGTGTCTTCGCGAGCGCGCGCTTGTTCGCGGCCTTGACGGACGCGAACGCCTGTCGGAACGACGCGTCGTCCGCGAACGGCTCGAGCTCACGCAGCCGGTCCAGGTCGGTGAGCCATCCGGGCCCGATCGTGTCGGTGATGAGCCTGGACAGTCCGGGGTTGGCGAGCTTCACGAAGCGCCGCGGGGTGACACCGTTCGTGACATTGGTGAACTTGCCCGGGAAGAACTCGTCGAAGTCGGGCAGCACCTTCTCGCGGAGCAGCTGCGAATGCAGCTCCGCGACGCCGTTGACCTTCGAACCGGCGACCGTCGCGAGGAACGCCATGCGCACCGCACCGTCCGGCGCGATGATCGACATCCGCCGGATCCGGTCCTCGTCGTCGCCGTAGCGCTCCCGCACCTCATCGAGGAACTCGTCGTTGATGCGGTAGATGATCTCGAGGTGCCGCGGCAGCAGCCGGCCGAGCAGGTCTGAGGGCCACACCTCCAGCGCCTCGGGCAGGAGGGTGTGGCAGGTGTAGGCGAAGCACTCGCGGGTGATCGCCCAGGCGGCATCCCACTCGAGGCCCTTCTCGTCGACGAGGACCCGCATGAGTTCGGGCACGCCGATCACGGGGTGCGTGTCGTTGAGCTGGAAGATCACGCGCTCCGGGAGGCGGGTCAGGTCGAAATCGCGAGGCAGGATGAGGTTCACGAAGTCGCTGATGGATGCCGCCACGAAGAAGTACTGCTGCTGGAGACGCAGCTCCTTGCCCTGCGGAGTCGAGTCCTCGGGGTAGAGCACCTTGGAGATGTTCTCGGCGTAGGTCTGCGCGCGAACCGCCTCCTGGTAATCACCGGAGTTGAAGGTACGCAGATCGAAGCCCTGCGTCGCCTGCGCGCTCCACAGCCGCAGCGTGTTGACGCGCCCGTTGTGGTAGCCGGGGACCATGTAGTTGTGGGGCACCGCCTGGACGTTCCACGCCGGGATCCAGCGCGACCGCACGACGCCGTCGTCGTCGTAGGTTTCGGTGTGCCCTCCGAAGGAGATGGTCTGGGCCGCCTCCGGGTGCGGGAACTCCCACGGCGAGCCGAGGGAGAGCCACGAGTCCGCCTGCTCGACCTGCTGACCGTCGACGAAGGTCTGGCGGAAGATGCCGTACTCGTACCGAATGCCGTAGCCGATGTTGGGGACACCCATCGTCGCGAGCGAGTCGATGAAGCAGGCCGCCAGCCGGCCGAGACCCCCGTTGCCGAGGCCCGGTTCGATCTCGAGGGCGCGGACCTCGTCGATGTCCAGCCCGCAGGCGGCCAGTGCCTCCCCCGCGATCTCCGTCAGACCGGTGGCGAGGAGGTTGTTGTCGAGCTGACGGCCGAGCAGGTATTCCGCCGAAAGGTACGCCACGCCCTTGGACTGCGCCGTCCGCTGTCGACGGACGTCTTCGAGCCACCGGGCCATCAGGTAATCGCGGACGGTGGCTGCCAGGGCGAAGTAGCGGTCGTTCGGGGTGGATGCCGACAGGGCCACGCCTCGGCCGTTGTTGAGGTTCCGGAGGAACTGCTCGACGAAGCCGTCCACGGTGGCCTCCGGTGCGGTGACCGGTGCAACCGCGAGCGGGTGGGTGGGCTGCGGACGCGAAGGAGTGCTGAGGTTCTTCACGGTTCGACCGTACACACCGATCGCCGCGGGCGACGCCGCCGGGCCTCGTCCACAGGAAGAGTTCACACGGTCGTGACGCGTCAGGCGCGCTCGGCTGCCTCCTTGCGTTCTTCGGCGAGCGCCTCGCGCGCGGCGTGCAGTTCGTCGGTCGCCGCCTGGACCTGATCTTCGGCGGTCTGGACGCGTCGCTCGACCATGGTCTGCGCGCCGTGGACTGCTCGCACCCGGTCGGCGGACTCGAGCGTGCCGGTCACGATGTAGGACGAGGCGATCAGGATGACCTGCGCGGAGAGGTTGATCCACAGAAGGAGCGCGATGAGCGAGGCGAAGGAGGCGAGGAGGGGGTTCGACGACGCTCCCCCGACGAACAGGCTCGACAGCTGCTGCAGGACGGTGAGGCCCACGCCGCCGAGCAGCGCCCCGGTCCACAGCACGCGGGCGGGCGGCTTCACGCCGGAGAGCGCCACGAACATCAGGGCGACCGCCGCGGTGTCGAGGAGGAAGGTCACGACGACGGCGACCGACGTGCTGACCACTCGGGTCAGCGGGTGATCGGCGGGGACTCCTGCGATGTCGGCGACGAGACCGACACCCGCGGTGCCGATGATGGTCGCGGCGGCCGCCGCGGCGAGGCCCGCGCCGATGGCGATCGCCAGCAGGAGGTTGCGGAGCATGACGAGCAGGAAGAAGACGTCGTCGTGCACCTTGTCGGCGATCGTCCGGATCGCGGTGCGGAGCGACCCGATCGCGCCGATGGCGGCTCCGATGAGGCCGACGAGGGACAGGGCGCCGGCGAAGGACAGGGCGATCGGCTCGGTCAGATCATCGGGGTCGATGAGGTTCCCCTCACCGATCAGACCGGGGATGACGTTGTCGACCGCGTCGATCAGGGCGTTCCAGGCTTGCGGATTGCCCGCCAGCCAGAGCGCCGCCACCGAGAAGCCGAGCAGCACACCCGCGAACACGCTGAAGAGGGTGCGGTACGTCACACTGTCGGCGAGCATCGCCCCGCGCCGCTCGCTGTACCTGAGGTACGCCCGCACCAGGCGCAAGGAGAGCGCCCACGCCACGACCCGCGCCAGCAGCGGCTTCTTCGCTTTGTCCTGCGTCATCGTCGTCCTCCTCGCATCCCGGTGAGGATGCCGCGGCATCCACGATCGACCACGCTACCGAGGCGGCCGTCAGCGCTCGGGCCCCTTGCGGGCCGGCGCCGTTCGTGTCAGACGGGCAGTGTGAGGAGGCGATGCCCGAGGTCCTCGCCGAACAGGATGCCGATCCACGCCCCTGCGAGCATCCAGGGACCGAACGGGACGGCGGTCTTCGCCGAGGCCCGGCGCAGCGCGATCAGCATCACCCCGTAGACGCCGCCGAGGACGAAGCCCGCGACCGCGCCCACGGCGAGCGCTCCCCAGCCGACCCACCCCAGCGCGATACCGAGAACGCCGGCGAGCTTCACGTCGCCGCCGCCCATTCCGCCGGGGCCGAGCATCCGCAGCAGCAGATAGAACGCGAACAGGACGGCGCCGGCGACAACGGAGCGGAGCAGAGACGACCATGGTGCACCGCACAGGCAGGCGACCGTCAGGAGCACGATCAGGACGAGGTACCCCGGCAGCACCCACCGATTCGGCAGCCGGTGCGTCCGCGCGTCGATCACCGCGAGCGCCACCGAGCCAGCGGCGAGAATCGCGTATGCCAGGCCGATCACCACGAGGGCGGCGATCGGTAGATCCGTTCGGAAAGGCCCCACCGCCTACTACCCGTCGAAGACGTCGAGACGGCCGCGGACGAGGTCTCCCTCGGAGATGCCCTCCGCCTCGCGGACCGCCTTCTTCATCGGGAGGACGTACACCCCGCGCTGAGCATCGGGGAAGATCGAGGTCCGCCACGTCGAGTCACCCACGGTGACCTGGACGGGCACCGACCCGAAGCCGCGACCGGGTCGGGACACTTCTCGGATGTCGGCGCTGACCTCTGGCGGCAGGGGCGCGAAGTACCAGTCGTCCGCCCGTGACTGCCAGCGGAACAGCTCACCCTCGAACTCGACGATCACGCCTGCTCCTCTCCCGGCCTCCACCGTAGCGAGGGCGGTCGACGTCGGCGCGGCGTCTCCCCACCCTCAGCGGACTCGTGTCACCACTGGGGGTGGATGTCCGCGCGAAGCCGTCGGTCGTAGACATCGCGCACCGCCGCGTCGAAGTCCGAGAGGCCGGGGGTGCCCACGAGATCGCCCGCCGCGGCGTTCGCGACCGCCTGGCGCACGTTGCGCGCTCCGGGGATCACGGAGGTGACGCCGGGCAGCGAGGCGATCCAGGCGAGTGAGGCGGCCGGGAGCGTCGCCCCGGCGGGCACGGCGTTCGTCAGTTCGGATGCCGCCGCGAGCCCCGTCTCGAAATCGACGCCCGAGAAGGTCTCACCACGATCGAACGCCTCGCCGTTGCGGTTGTAGCTGCGGTGGTCGTCCGCGGCGAACTCCGTGTCGCGGCTGTAGTGACCGCTCAACAGCCCCGAGGCGAGCGGGACGCGCGCGAACACCGCGACTTCCGCCGCGGCGGCCGCCGGAAGCACCTCGTCGAGCGGCTTGAGCCGGAACGGGTTCACGATGATCTGGACGTTCGTCACGTTCGGGCGCGCGATGGCGGCGAGCGCCTGCGCGGTGGTCTCCACCGAGACCCCGTAGGCGGCGATCGCGCCGGTCGCGACCAGGTCGTCGAGCGCGTCGTAGGTGGCATCCGATTCGATGACCTCCGACGGCGGACAGTGCAGCTGCACGAGGTCGAGCGTGTCGACCCCGAGGTTGCGCCTGGACCGATCGGTCCAAGCGCGGAAGTCGCCCGCGGTGTAGTTCTCGGGCTCCTGGGGAACGCGGCGCCCCATCTTGGTGGCGACGGTGATGCCGTGGCCGGGCCGGGCGGCGAGGAAGCGTCCGATGATCGACTCGCTGCGGCCGTCGCCGTAGACGTCGGCGGTGTCGAAGAGGGTGACGCCCGCTTCCGCCGACGCCTCGAGCACAGCGAGCGCATCGTCTTCGGACACGTCTCCCCAGTCCGCCCCGAGCTGCCAGGTGCCGAGCCCGACGACGGACACGGTGCGGCCGGTACGGCCGAGGGTGCGCTGCTGCATCCGTCCAGGCTAGCGACGCCCGCGAGGACCTGTTACAGGACCAGGACGACGAGCGTTTCGATCACGGGGACAGACTGCCACGGCGCGATCGGAATGCCACTGCTCGTGAACCGGTTGGGCGAGACATGAGAGCCATCGTGTACTCCGCCCCCGGCGGATCTGAGGTCCTGTCTCTGGTCGACCGTGAGGTCGTCGCGCCCGGCACCGGAGAGGTGCGGGTGCAGATCGCCGTCTCAGGGGTGAACCCCACGGACTGGAAGGCGCGCGCCGGCGGAACCCAGCGCGGCGACTTCGCCGAGGTCGTGCCCAACCAGGACGGTGCCGGCATCATCGACGCCGTGGGCGACGGGGTCGCCGGGCTCGCGGTGGGCGACCACGTCTGGGTCCACCTTGCGCAGCATCAGCGTCCGACGGGCACGGCGCAGGAGTACACGGTCGTCCCCGCGTCGCGCGCGATTCGACTGCCCGAAGGCGTGAGCTTCGAGCTCGCCGCCAGCCTCGGCGTCCCCGCGGTCACGGCGCACCGCGCCCTGACCGTCCACGAGGACGGACCGACGCGCCTGTCACCGGGATCGCTCGACGGCCGCACGGTGCTCGTCGCCGGAGGCGCCGGCGCCGTCGGCCATGCGGCCATCCAGCTGGCGCGGTGGGCCGGTGCGACGGTGATCGCCACGGTCAGCTCCGACGAGAAAGCGGCACTCGCGCGCGCCGCCGGCGCGCATCACACCGTGGACTACACGACCGGTGATCTCGTCGCGCAGGTGAAAGCCTTGGCGCCGCCGGGAATCGACCAGTTCGTCGAGGTGTCGCTCGCGACCAATGCCGCCGCGGACGCCGAGCTCGCGGCCAACCACGCCGTCATCGCGTTCTACGCCGACAACAACGGCGAGACCTTCTCGATGCCGATCCGACCCACATTCGCGAAGAACCTGCGTGTGCAGGGCGTGCTGCTCTACACCGTGGGCGAACCTGCGCTCGACGCTGCGATCGAAGACATCACGCGCGCGCTCGAGGATGACGCGCTGCCCGTCGGGGACGCGCATGGCCTCCCCCTCATCTGGTTCAACCTCGATCAGACCGCTGCGGCGCACGATGCGGTCGAGAACGCCGCCGTTGGGAAGGTGCTCATCCGGGTCGCCGACCTCTGATCCACCGGCAGGAAGAAGCGAAATGAGGATGCCGCGCGGTCACGACGCCGGCGCGGCATCCTCGTCCTCGACGGGCTTCGCTGCCGCGATGTGAGATATCGGGCGCCACACCAACAGCAGGGTGATCGCCGCGCCGACGAACGCGAACCACCACGGACCGGTGAGGCCCCACACCTGCGCGATCACGCCACCGAGCGCCTGCCCGATGACGAGGCCGCCGAAGACCCCGACCATGTTGACCGACGCGATGCGCCCCTGGAGTTCGTGCGGAACGAGCCGCTGCCGCACCGTCGTGGAGATCGTGCCCCAGATGAACGCGTACGCACCGAAGCCGACCATGATCACCAAGGCGACGGCGCCTGAGGTCGTGAGCGCGAAGGCGAGGTGCATCAGCACCTCTGCGGTCAGGCAGACGCGCATGAGCGTCTTGAACGAGAAGTGGCGTTCGAGCCAGCCGAAGCTCACCGTCGACAGCAGGCCGCCGATCGCGGAGGCCGTCGTGAGCGCGCCGTAGCCGACCGGGCCCATCTGCAGATGCTCGGTCGCGTACAGCACGAGCACGCCCCAGGGGGCTGCCCACGTGATGTTGAACGTGAGGATGATGATGACGAGGGTGCGCACCGGAGGGTTCCGCCAGAGCCACCTGACGCCCTCGGCGATATCGGTGTGCACGGCCGTGCGAGGCGCAGCATCGGCCCGCTCGGGCACCGGTGTCCGCGCGATGCGCGAGATCAACACGACGGCGAACGCGACGCACACGGCTTGCACCGCGAACGGCCAGAACGCACCGAGGGCGAAGAGGAACGCGCCGAGCGGCGGTCCGCCGAACTGGTTCGCGACGAGGAACCCCGCCTGCAGGCGCGCGTTGCCGATACCCAGATCCTTCTTCTTGACCATCATCGGCAACAGGGTGCTGGCGCTGGTGTCGACGAACACCTCGGCGCAGCCGTAGACGAAGGCGACCGCGAGCACGATCCAGATGCTCGCCGTGCCCGTGATCAGGAACGCGCACAACGCCACGAGGACGAGCGCCCGGACGCCGTTCGCGAGCATGACGAGCGTGCGCCGATCGACGCGGTCTGCGATCGCTCCCGCGTGAAGCCCGAACAGCAGCCACGGCAGGAACTGCATGACTGCGCCGGATGCCACGAGCACCGGCGAATCCGTCATCGAGGCGATCAGCAGGGGGGATGCCGCGAGCGCGATCCCATCGCCGATGTTGCTCGTCCACGACGACGCGAGCAGCCAGCGGAAATCACGTCCGAGCCGCCCCGGCGCGATCCACTCCCCGATGCCCACCGGACGAGCTTACGGCGGGTGGCGGACGTCGTCGGAGGCAGTAGCCTGCACCTGTGACACTCGAGCAGCTCGTCGGTGGCAGCGAGGCGCTCCACGCGCTGAAGCGGGGGTGGTTGCGACCGGACCCTCAATACCGCGAGGCACCCGCCGCTCCGCCTGCCTCGGGCGATGTCGTCCTGGAGCGAGGGCTGGTGCGGATCGTGCCGATCGCCCGAGCGGTCGGGATCGATGCACGGCAACACCTCGGCCGCATACGCGAGGAGACCGAGCGGGAGGGTGTCTGGCTTCTGGGCGGCGACGACGTCCACGCCGAGACGCTCCTGTCCGCGCGCGAAGGCTACGGCGCACGGATCGCCGCAGCGGGAGGTGAGTGGGAGCGTCGCGCATGCGCCTGGCGGGTCGGCTCACTCGCCGTCATCCTCGTCCACGTGACCGCCGGGGACACCGCGACTCTCGCGCTGCACCTGGTACCGGACGAATGGATCTGGCCGCGAGCCGCCGGTCTCTCGATGGCGAAGCGCGAGATCTCGCACGCGCGAACGGTCAGGCGTCAGGTCGACGCCGCGGATCCGGCGTGGGAGTGGCCGACCGCGGTGTGACTCGCCGAGTCGCTGTTGCGGCTTTGCGGCTCGCCGCTGCTCCGCCTACTGTGCGTCGCCGATCTCCTTCACGAGCCGGTCCATCTCGTCAGCGCAAGCGCGTTCCTCATCGGCGGGGCACATGACGATGCCCGCCGGCAGCGTGTCGCGGTAGACCCAGGCTCCGATCCGGTAGGTGACCTCCACCCCACGTCGAATGGACATCTCCTCGATCACACCGCGATATCCGATGAGGATCTGGTAGCCCCCCGAGCCCGCGGGGATGCGGGCACCCTCGGCCTGGAACACGGGCCCGTCGAGCCCTTCGACCGGCGGGTAGGAGTCGAACGACTGCCAGATGCCGTTCTCCCCAAGGGGACCGGACAGCAAGGTACCGAGCACTGTCACCTCTTCGGCGTCGCCGACGGAGCGGACCGACTCGATGACGACGTCAGCGTCATCGAGTGCTTTGAACGTCTCGAAGCCGTCGGTGAACTCCATCTCCGGCCCATCGACCATGTACACGTAGCCGTGCGAACCGCCCGCGACATGTTGGAAGAGAGGACCCGGGGCGGGACTCCCGGCGCACGCGGACAGCAGCGGCATCGAGAGAACGACAGCGAGAGCGAAGACTAACGGCTGCAGGCGGTCGATGTCGTCACCTCTGATTTCGATGGGCGCTGCGGAGGAGTGCTGAGACTCCGTCACGGCCGAGGCTAGAGAAACCGAGTCGGATTGTCTGTCGGCCTTTCAGGGGACAGCGGCCACCGCCGACCGGCGGTGGTGCGGTAGATGACCGATGCGCGCGGTCAGGGCAGCGTCGGAGTCCAGTCGGGTTCGGGTGCGGACGCCGTGTTGGTCGGACCGGAGGAGGTGTACGTGACACCGTCGAGGTAGAGCTCCACGGTGTAGCTCAGGTCATCCGGGTCACCGAGGGCGGTGACCTGCGCTGCCGTGAGCGGAGCGTGGAGGGTGAGGTCGCCGGGTTGGTCGCACGCCCACGCCGGGGTGAACAGCTCCACGGTCGCTTCCCCGTCGCTCCCCTCGAGAGTGACGGTGGCTTTCACAGCTGTGAGGGGCGTCTCCACGCCGAGGAGTCCGAGGGTGACAGACCCGTCGCTTCCGTCGGGGTAGGCGGTGATGTCGAGGTAGCTGGCGGCGGGCTCATCGACATCGGTCTTCGTCGTCCATTCGACGTACGCTCGCGAAGCACCCACAGTCCCGCCGAACGGCAGGCTGGGGCCACTGCCTGCGATGAGCCACAGCGCGTACGTGCCAGCGGCCGACCGGTTCGAGATCTTCCACCACCCATTCCCGAGATCGGTGACTTCGGGCTCCCGGCTCTCCGGGCCGCATCCCACGGGATCTCCGCCGCGCTGCTCGGCGTAGAGCATCCAACCGTCCTGCCGGACGAAGACGTAGAGCTCGTCGCCGCTGATCGCGGGGGTGCCGTCGGGCATGTCCTCGTACCCTGCTTCTTCGGTGAGAGATTCGAGGTGCAGCTCGGTGTCGGCGGTACGCACGATGAGGTCGTCTGGTCCGGGGGCGCCGGCGGTCTCCGTTGCTGCCGGAGTGGGGACTTCCTCCGGAGCGCGTTCGATGTTCTTCGGTCCCGTGGAGATGCAGCCGGCGAGCGCGACCGCGCTGACGGAGGCCATGACGATGAGGGCGGCCTTGCGGATGCTGCGGTGCGTCACTGTCGTCTCCCCCGGTTGTGGCCTCACCGTATCGCGATGTTCCTGTTCGAGATCGGTTGTCCCACGCCATGACGCTGAAAACGAGAAGGGCACCGGCGCGAAGCCAGTGCCCTTCTCGTTTCTCGGCCGCTGTGCTCACGGCCCTCCGGTCGGGATGACAGGATTTGAACCTGCGACCCCTTGACCCCCAGGTGCCAGGCAGAAGCCTCATAGCTCACCTGACCTGGGTTTTTGCTTTTCAGGAGCGCGCTCTCCGGGTCACGTTTTGCAGGGTTTGCGGGCTCTTGGTCACCTGATTGGTCCACTTCGGTCGCGCCATCAGTAACGACGCCCGGGGAGATTCTGGGCTCTCCGATGGCGCGGTCAGCGCCACCGCTCCCAAAGTGGGCGCAGGAACGTGGGCACGGCCATCTCGTCCTCCAGCAGCTGCCCGAACACGTAACCCCCGAGAACCCGTCCGAACGGCCGGGCAAGCACGCGCTGGCGGCCGTCCGCCGAGAGGCCGGCAACGAATAGGGCTTCGTCGCGATCACCGCCTTTCGGATCCTCACCGAAGAACTCGCGGTTGCTTGGCAGCAGACGGCTCTTGGGCACGCCCAGGAGGTCGCCCTTCGAGCCAGGGAGGCCAATCCACGTCTCTGACGAGAACACCGCGCCGGTGAACTGCCACGCGCCTACAGACTCGATCACTGCAGCGATCTTCATCTCGCGGGGCTCATCATCACCGAACGCGACCGAGAACAACCTGGCTCGTCCATCCCCGAAAAGCATCAGCATCGGGCCGGCGTAGCCATCCGCCTTGAGGAACTGCATGGAAAGCTCCATCCGTTCGTCGACATGCGCGATTGCGTCAGTACTGAACTTCGGCGGCTGGCCGTAGTGCTCGCGACCGAACTTAGCCAGATCCTCGGAGTCGTTGCGCTCCATGCGACCGTAACGAGTCGTCGCCACTTCTCCGGATTCAAGCTCGAGCATCATCGTCGGAGCAGGGTTCCCCGGGCCGAGACAGCGAAGATCAGGATCGATCTCGCTCGTAACGCATTCTCGAGTGAACGACGCAGCGAGACATGTCTCGACGCCGCTGGCCGTATGCGCAAGCCTCACCACCTTCGCGACCGCGCGGTACATCTCGCGGAGCGCAGCGACGAGCTCATAGTCAGGGAGCTGGTCGTCGACCCAGCGCCGTTCGACACGTATCCAGCCCTTCCGTTCCTTGCCGTCCCGCCCAGCTACCTGGAGAAATGCGGCGATGATGGCCTCCTGCGGTGTGGATGGCGGCACCACAAACACGTCCTCATACCCGCGGCGATGGGTGTCGTACACACCGATGATCGCCTGACTGAGAGTGGCGAGGTCTTCTTCCTTGACGATCCGGTTCCTAGCCGTCACACCCCATCCGAGCACCGGGTTCTTGCGAGCCTCGTCCTGCCAGCCCCCGTACCAGACATCGAAGTCAGCCCATCTCGCCTTCTGCTTCTGCAGGAGAAAAGTCACGCCGCGCGAGTTCTGGATAGCCGAATTGAGCCAGCGCCGAAACTCATTCTCATCAAGGTAGTGCTCGATGGCTCGGTGGATGTCCTCATGCAGGTCCATCAGCCGGCGATGTGCACTGGCACAAGGGCAGGCATCGGGCTCGGGTATCGCCATGAGGAAACGATAGAACCTTACGCACGGGACCTGCAGGTCGATGCCTGCTCTCGCAGGTCCGGAAGGGCCGTGACCCCCGCGCCCGAACTTCTGGGCTGCTACGGAAGCAAGCCGGCGTCAGCGCCGGTCGCCGCACACATGCGCTGGAAGTGCTCGCCGTCAACTGCGCGCAAGAACTCCATGCATCTGCGGATCTGACCGTGAACCGCGCGTGCATCGAGCACATCGATACTCTCGCTGCCCTCCCCGTGCGAGAACCGATTACAGAAGTCATAGACGTCGCGATAGGCCTCGCCCCGCTGAGACTCAACCAGGATTTCGAGTTGCTGCAGGAAGTCCGTTCGGTGCGGCGCCTTATAACTAGCGAAAACCTCAAGGACACGGCGCGCGGCATTCGGGAGGAGGAAGAGGCGCTCGTGATCCTCCGAGTCGGCGATGCCGGCCATGACCATCGCGAACAGGTACGCATACTCCGAGGTGTTGTTGAGCAGGACACGCGGGAGCTTGCCAATGCGGGAACGACGCTCGCCGTTGACCGATGCTGCGTACATCTCCAGAAAGGAGACTCTCGGGAAGCGAGCCTCATCGGCGTCGCCGTTCTTGAGTTGACTCATCGACTTGCCCCAGACATTCTTGTGGGACTTGATGAACAGTCGCAGCAGGCTGAAGTCGTGGGTGAGGATGATGTATTGGCCGAAGCCCTTGAGCGTGTCGATTAGCCACTGATGTGTCGCGAAGAGAGCTTCTCGGTCGAGCGAGCTGGACGGGTCATCGATCACCACGATGCGCTGTGACCGGTCACCACCGGGAGTCTGCTCGTCCTCTAGCTTCCGCAGGAAATACAGCAACGACAACGTCGTCCGCTCGCCATCGCTGAGGTCTGTGCCGGGTTTATCTCCCCGGCGGCACGCGTATGATTTGCCGTCCGGCGTTACCGCGATACTGAGGTGGTCCTTGCCATAGACGCGGGCCAGATCACGGGTCAGAGTGTCGGCCATGTCCTTGGTGGTGAACTGCGCCTGACGCACCTCGTCCAGGTGCCGCTCCGCCAGGTCTGCAGCATCTTTGGCGGTCTGACTCTTGGTTGCAAGCTCCTTGGCCTGTGCCTCAAGGGTGCGAAAGGCTTCGCTCTCTGAGCCGACCAGATGATCGAGAACCGTCTGCTTCCGCTCCGCGGTGAACTCTCTATGGCGTCGAACCTGGTCGTTGTGCTCCGTGACGGCCTGGGCGAGCACAGTCGTAGATGGAGCTGTGCTGAGCACAACCCGTTCTGGGGCATGAGGCGTGGCGCTCGGGTCGGCGATCTTGTCGTTGAGCACCTGTTCAATGGCCGCGAGCGCAGCGACGCGGTCGTCAACGTCGGCCTTGGCTCGCTTCACAGCTTCCGCGTAGACCAGCTGCAGTTCGCTCGCCAAGCTCGTGGTGGCGGGTAGCGCGGCATGCCACGCGGCAAGCTCCTGCTTCTCCGCCGTGACTGCATCCGCCAACTTCTTCGCGGCGCTGCGGATCTGGAGCCAACTCTCATCGAAGTGACGAGCCAGCTCGACGCGACGATCGTCGCTGATCTCGCCCGCGCAGAACAGGCAATGGTCGAGTCCGTCGTGCAGTACGAGGCCTTGTTCGACCCAGGTTTGAGCCGATGGATTGCCTTCTAGGGCCTGGAAGGCGACTCGAGTTGGCGTCTCGGCCAGCATCTCGGGGAGGCCTGCCAACAGGGCGACGATGCCGGCGGGTGGAGCGACAACATCTGACACAGGAGACGGCGCGCCCTCCCCAAGCCGCTTGAGCGCTTCGGCGTGCGCGTTGCTGTCCGGGAACTCACCTTTGTACTTGCGTAGGTCATCTTGGACCTTGGGTACGGAGTAACGGTTCTTCGTAAAGTGGCTGTAGTCAAACTCTTTGAGCTCAGACACGATGCGGTCCTGAACACCGCGGGCCAGCTTCTCAACCTTATCGTCGGCGACCTTCCGCTGTTTGGCGGCTTCCTTGGCCTCGTCCCGTAGCTTGTCGATCTCCTCGACAAGGCGGTTCTCTTCATCTTTCGCGTCTATAGCTTCCTTGCCCAGTGTCACGATGGCCGACGCACTAGCACCGTCGAGGAAGGCAGAGAGATTCGTTTCAACCCATCTGCGCGTGAAGACCGCCATTGCCGCCGACGGACTCGCTCCGCCAGCGCTGATGTTGGTGCGGCGTTTCTGCTCGTCCTCCCAAACGATGCCCGACGCGCAGGCTCCCTCGGCGAGGCTGAGCAGAAGCTCCGACAGCGTCGATTTGCCGCTGCCATTGTGGCCGTACACGACTGTGCGGCCACCCGACGGAAGGTCATCCGGCCAAAATCCCTGGTCAAGAGACCGCCACGGGTCTTTCAGATCCAGTCGACGAAGCATACTCACACCCCTAGCAGCGTCAGCTTTCTGTGAAGCTGGCACACAGCCGCCACCATCCGCTCACGCGAACACGGCCTCGCGAACAGTTTGCTGACGATCGAGGTAGCCAAGCTGATCCATCAGTGCTCGGACCACGGCCTTGCCGAGTTCGAGTGGGACGGCGTTACCGAGTTGGCGTTGCACGTCGGCTCGGGTGCCGTCGATCTTGAAGTCGTCGGGGAAGGACATAAGCCGCAGCATCTCGTTGACACGGAGTCGTCGCGCTCGTTCCTCACCCGAGGCGGTGCGGACGTTCTCCCAGTGGAAAGGTCCGACCCACGGTCCGGGCTGCGCCTGGAGCGTGGTGGAGGGCCGGTTGGGGTCGAGGCGGAGCAGGAAGGTCCAGTAGCGACTCCGCCATTCGAAGTGGTTGCGCCCGCCGTATCGTTCGGTGTGCCAGAGGTAGTTCTGGCCTGGCGGGATCTCGGCGGCGAGCTGCCCGTAGTTGCCATCGACGATCTCGTCCTCGGCCGCGCGGACCAGTCGGGGCAACCCGGCGAACGCTTGAGAGGCGGTGACGTGCGGGATCTTGCTGGCGTCGACGGTGCGGCTGTGCTCGCTCCATCCGGAGTGGGTGGGCTCGGGGAACTCGAACTTCTCACCGTCACGGCGGCCGACGACGAACACGCGGCGACGCAGCTGCGGGACTCCATAGTCCGCGGCAAGCAGCACCTTCCACTGGGGGTTGTAGCCGAGCTCGCCGAGGCCCTTGAGGAGCCGGTCGAACTGAGCTTTGTGGGTCTTGTACGTCAGGCCCTGCACGTTCTCCAAGATGAACGCCTCAGGGCGTGACTCGCGGACGACGCGGACGTACTCGTCCAGCAGGGAGGCGTTGGGGTCGCGGCTCTCGCGCTTCTGCTCCAGCCAGAACCCGGACTTGCTGAACGGGGTGCACGGCGGACCGCCGACGACCAGCACAGGCTCCTTGGCCCGCAGCCCGGCGGTCGAAAGGATCTGCTCGGTGGGGACCTGTCGGATGTCGCCCGTGAGGGTCGCGGCACCGTCGAAGTTCGCCTTCAGCGTCTGCAACGCAGGCTCGTTGTAGTCCGTCGCGACCGACACACGCAGCAGGCCGCTGCCGGGGTCGCCGGAGTCGAGGGGCTCGGCGTCGGCACGTTCGACGGCGAGGTCGAGTCCTCCTGCTCCGGAGAACAGGCTCACCACCGGAAGCTGCTCGCCCATCTGCCACCTCTTTCTACACATGCACGCACGGCCCGCCTCTGCGAACTGTGCGTGTCTGACCAGTATCGTCGAGACGAGTCTGCCGACAGCCACCGACATGCCCAACGTGACCAACGACATCGGTGGAAAACCGAGCCGGAAGGGGGTCCTGTGGACGAAGAGCCGCTCGCCGGGCGAGCCTTCGGTGAGATCTATCGCGTCCAGGGACGCAGCGACCTGCACGCGTTCCTCCTCGACGCTATCCACGCCTCGGGCGGCCGCGTGTTGTACGCGAGCGACCCGCACCGCGCGCCGGTCTACCTCGGCGTGCAGCTGGACTCCGACGAGCGGATCGGGATGCTCGTCTACCCCTTCCGGGTCACCCGCAACTCAATCAAGAACCGCCCAGACGATGAGGTCCGCGGCCAGCTCCGCTACGGCGCTGAGGAGTCCTGGAAGCGAGAGCACCCGGTCGGACGGGATGTCGCCGGCGTCGATGTGACGATGATCCTCGGGGTCGACCTCGCCGACGGCGTAATCCTCGGCCTGGACGCCAACCTCTGGGACCCGCTGCCCATGGGCATCTCCTTCTATGCCAAGGACGCCGAGATCCAGCAGGCCAAAGCGTCCGGCTGGCACGTGTGGGAGAAGGTCAACCGGGCCGGCACCAAACGCTCCGAGCCCCGCTCCCCCACGAATCTGGAGACGGTCGTCGCGTTCACCCCCGACCGCCTCATCGACTACGCGCGTCTCGAACGACGAGCGACCTCACTGCGCCTTGACCCGCCGCTGCGATACTCGGCTGCCGTCGCGCTCGCAGACAAGTCGGCGGTCGAGGAGCTGCCGCGCCGGCACGTGCTGGAGGAGCAGTTCGCGCTCACCAGCGAGCAGATCCTCGACATCATCGGAGGCCGCAACCGGCTCTCTGTCGCCGTCCGCGGCGGTGTCGCCGAGTACCACCTGGAGCACCTGCTCGAGACGTCGCCCGACATCGCCCGGGTCGAGCGGCTCGACGTGGACGCGATGCACGACTTCAACGTCACCCTCTCGGACGGAAGGCTGATGCGGGTCGAGTGCAAGAACGCAAGCCCAAAGATCTCCGCCAGCGGGAGCTTCAAGGTCGAGGTGCAGAAGACCCGCGCATCCAAGGGCGATCCGGCCTCGCGCTTCTACCCCGTCGACGGGTTCGACGTCGTCGCCGCCTGCCTCTTCTCGCCGACCGGACGGTGGGAGTTCCGCTACGGGCTCACCTCACTCATGGCGCGGCACAAGGACTTTCCCGACCGCCTTGCACCGATACAGACGATCACCAACGACTGGGCGGAGAGCCTGTCCGCCCTCAGCGAGTGACCGCTCGCCGACCGCGCACGACATCCACGATGCTCGCTGCGATAGAGGCGGGGGCTTCGTGTTCCCAGAACCGCAGCACGCGCCAGCCCCGTTCCTCAAGCAACTCGGTCGTCTCGACATCTCGGAGCCGGTTCCGGTCGACCTTGCCCTCCCAGTAGTCGCGGTTCGTCGACGGCATCTTGAAGTGCTCGGGGCAGCCGTGCCAGTAGCAGCCGTCGATGAGCACCACCACGCGGACGCGGGTGAACAACAGGTCTGCCGTCCGACGCAGGTCGCGCTCCGGTCGCGCGTTGACCCGGTATCGCAGTCCCGCGGCATGTACCAGGCGGCGCACCGCCAGTTCCGCCTGCGTGTCCCGGCTTCGGTTGCCCTGCATGGTCTTCCGGGCGGCAGCGCTGGAAGCCCACGGCGTGTACATGGTTCGAGGCTATGTGCATTGCGGCGGCAGCAGGAGCCATGCCATCGACCCTGACACCGGCGGACGTGACGGGTGTGTCTCGGCCCTCAAGGACGATTCTCACGGATATATTCAGCCGTAGGAGGCTGTTTTCGACGAGGAGCACCAATGACTGCACAGACCCTGGACGAGCGGTCATGCAGTTGCGGCCCTGAAGAAGGCGACCTTCCCGTGGCCCTTCTGTCCGCCTCGGTGCACGACCCCTCGCTCTCGCCGTCGCTGATGGCGTTGACCGTGGATTACGAGCTGAAGAGCTGGCGCGCTTCCGCGCTGGCGACCCATGTCGTTGACTGGGCGCTTGACTTCGCACTGCGACGCTCCGAGCGCGCGATGCTTACCCCAGGGCGGGCGACAGAGCTGGCGCGCCGAGCGGTCAAGATCACCTTCGGCAACGGCAACGACCGCGGCGTCCCCGGGGAAGTCCTGCTACATGCCGTGTGTCGCCAGTTCTTCGGCAGCGACACCGTGATCAACAAGGTGTGGTTCAAGACAGCCTCGAACGACACATACAAGGGGTTCGACGCCGTCCACTGCGTCCACGAGGGGGATGAGCTCCAGCTCTGGCTGGGCGAGGCCAAGTTTTACAAGAGCCTGACTTCGGCTATCCGATCAGTAGCCACCGACCTCGACGAGCACCTCGACCAGGACTACCTCCGTTCCGAGTTCGCGCTTATCGCGGACAAGATCGACGACGACCATCCTCACGGTGGTGAGCTACGAAGGCTCATGCACCCGAACACATCCTTGGACGAGGTCTTCGACCGCATCGTCGTTCCTGTGTTCGTCGCATACGAGAGCTCGGCCACGGCCGCGCACGACCATGTCTGTGCCGAGTATCGGGAGGCGCTCGAAGCTGAGGTGCGCCGCGCCTGGATCAAGTTCGGCAACGCGATCGATAGCAACCTCCCCGTCACAGTGCGCCTGTTCCTCTTGCCGATGGGGAGCAAGAAGGCTCTGACCGACGCACTCGACCAGGAGCTGAGCCGATGGCGCTGAACCTCGTCGAAGCAAGACAACAGCTCCATAGCGCCGACCTCGACGAGGATGACGCGTTCAGGCTGCTGGCCGACATCGGGGCCCACGGCGCATTCGTCGATCGCGATGAGGCGCGCGAGCTGCTCATCCGTTTCCTAGCACGGAGAGACGAGCTCTCGACTCCGCTGCACGAGATCCTGCAAGGCCTGGTCCGAGAGCACGGGCTCTTTCCTTATCTGCGCGACATCGCCGAGCTGCCCACAGCAGATCGCCTCGCATTCGAGATGCACCGACCAACTCCTGCGGTCGGTGACGATGTCGTCTTTCACGCAGAACAGGCCGCGGTGTACGAACGCCTGATGAGCGGTGAGAACGTCATCCTTTCCGCGCCGACAAGCTTCGGGAAGAGCTTGGTTGTTGATGCGATCCTCGCCGCCGGTCGCTACCGGAATGCCGCGGTCGTCGTCCCCACGATTGCTTTGATGGACGAGACACGGCGCCGGCTCGCGAAGCTGGCCGACCGGTACAAGGTGATCACGCACGGCTCTCAGCGTCGGGGCGAGCGCAACTTGTACGTGATGACCCAGGAGCGACTGCTCGAACTGGGAGATATCCCGGATCTCGACTTCTTCGTGATCGACGAGTTCTACAAGCTCGACCCTCACCACAGCGATGACCGCTCCGTTCAGCTGAACGTTCTGTTCCACCGGCTTCTTTCGACGGGTGCCCAGTTCTACCTCCTCGGTCCGAACATCGCCAGCATCACTGGTGGAACAAGCGAGAGACTTCGCGCGTCGTTCGTGAACACGGGCTTCACGACGGTCGTGACCGATGTCGATCGAGTCCACGCCGATGCTGCGGAGCTGCCGGATGCGCTGGCCACCGTCTGCGGGGAAACCGGGCCGGGGACTCTGGTGTTCTGCAAGTCCCCTCCACGGGTTCGGGAGGTGACGCAGTGGCTCGTGGACCGTGGCGTCGGAGCAGGCAATCTTCATCCGGTGCTTGGCCAAGTCGCTGATTGGGTGGGGCAGGCATACCATCCGGATTGGTATGTCGGGAAGGCGCTCAGGCACGGGATCGGCGTGCACCATGGCAAGCTGCCCCGTGCCCTGGCTCACCACATCGTGCGGCTCTTCAACGACGGCCGCTTGCCGTATCTGCTCGTCACGAGCACGTTGATCGAAGGCGTGAACACATCGGCAAAGTCCGTCATCGTGCTCGACAACAAGATCGCGACGAAGAAGTACGACTACTTCACCTTCAGCAACATTCGAGGACGCTCGGGACGCATGTTCCGGCACTTCGTCGGGCGGGTCGTCGTCTTCAACCCTGAGCCGCATGCCGCCGACCTCACTGTCGACGCGCCGATCCTTTCCCAGCCGGACGACGTCGCAGACGAGATCCTGATCCACCTGCCGGAAGCGGAGCTGACGCCGCGCAGCAAGGAACAGCTGCGGCCGTATCTGGAACAGACGCTGCTGAGTCTCCAGACGCTCCGAGAGAACAAGGGTGTTCCACTCTCGTGGCAGTTGGAGACGGCAGATCAGATCACCTCCGATAGGCGCCGGTGGATGAGGACACTTGCGTGGAACGGGACATATCCGACCAGCGCACAGGTCAGGGATCTCGCGCCGCTGCTGTTCACACTCACGGGGTCGGGAAACGCGGTGCGGACCGCGAAACAGCTCGGCGCGCGAGTCAACATGCTTCGGTCCCAGCAAGGTGACTTCAAGGCGCTTGTCGAGCAGGCTGTGTCCAGGGGCACATCAGCGGATGACGCTATGGAAAGTGAGCTTGAGTTCCTGAGGAACTGGGCACAGTTCAAGATCCCGACTGCGTTTGCCGCGGTAGAGAAGATCGCAAACGACGCGCTCAGTGCCGATAGGTTCACCGCGAGCAGCACCGCGGTCTTCGCCAACGAGCTGGAGAACTTGTTCCTCCCACCGTTTGCTGCCGTGCTGGAAGAGTATGGCCTCCCGGTTTCGCTCACGCTCAAACTTCGGCATCAACTTGATCTAGGACGAGCATCGGGGCTAGATGAAGTCCTTGACAGGCTCCGAGAGATCGACGTACCGCCTTCAACGCTCGGCCCCTTCGAGCGTGAGATGCTCGCAGACACCCAACGAACACTCTGACCAGAGTGCGTCAGACCGAGATCGCCTGACGCCTAGCTTTCGACTCCCGAATCAGAGCACCACACAGCAGGACCAGCGTAATAGGCCCGTTGAGGGTCAGCTTGGTCGTGTTCCACGCGCACAGCAGCACGAGGAGGTTGAGCCAGCCGGGGCCGCCGGCCTCGATGGTGGTCACGCACCAGTAAGCGGCGAGGAAGTACGGGATCGCGAGGAGCATGGCGGGGATGCCCCAGCGCAGGCCCCGGCGCGTGCGGGTGGCGGCGATCAGGAGGTTCGTGGGCGCGTAGTTAAGGATGCTATGGGTGCGGACGCTGGCCGCCCAGATGAGCCGGAACATGGGCATAGCCCTTCCAGGGGTTCGGCGACAAGAACCTGAAAGGACCGCCCGTAGCGTGCAGGGTGGTCATACCGTCGCGGGGAGCGACAGCGCCAATATAGAGGCCGCCTCATCCTCCACTGTAGAACGGTGGCCTGACATCGGGAAGGGCACCGGGCTCACAGCGCGCGGCGGACCGGCTCTCGTTCCGGCCTACGCTGCGGCTCCTCCCCTGCTCCCCGTGCGAGGTTGCGTGCCCGGTCGAGGGCGGCCTTGGCTCGGGCGGCGTCGATCTTCTCCGCGTCGTTCTCGGCCGGGGTTCCGAGCGGAGTGGGATCGGTGATGCCGTAGCGGTCGCGGTAGGCGGCGACGGTGCGGGCCAGGCGCCGCCAGATCGCCGCGGGCTTGGCATCCTTCGGAGGGGCGCCGAGCTCCTTCGTCCAGGTCTGCTTCTCGGTGAGCGCGGTATCGAGGAGCGCGTCGGCGCGGGTCTCGATGAGGTCGCGACGTTCGGTGAGCGCCTGCCGGAACTCGGCGCTCATGGTGCCGGTTGCTTCGGGGATGAGGCCGGCGATCAGGCGGGGCGCCTTGCGGACGCGTCCGGACCCCGCTGGCCTCGCGGCGGCTCGGGAGACGCGGTAGTGGAGGACGGCGGCGATGTCGTCGGCGTCGTTGAACCCTCGTGCGCGCATGAGCCGTGGCAGCAGGGTGTCGATGTCGTGGTGGTTGGCCTCAGCGCGGCGGAGCTCGGCGGTTAGAGCCCCGAACGCAGGGGAGGCGATCGTGTCCTCGGCTTCCTCCTCGGTGAGACCGGACGTGCGGACGAGGTTCGCCCACCTGTCGCGTTGCGCTGCGGCGGCGATGGTCTCATATTCGGCGGCGAGCTGGCCGATGTTCGCCCAGGAGTCTTGTTCGGCGGTGATGGTCTCGTGGGTGGAGAGCTCGGCGCCGACGTGCTGGAGCACCCCGTACAGCACCGACCGGGCAGTGGCCTCGGCGTTGTCGCCGGGATGCGGCCCGTGGTGGGAGTCGTCGGGCTTGTCGATGGCGACGTATGCGAGGTTCGCGTCCCGGCCTCGGGTGAGCGCGACGTACAGGTTCTCCCTGGTCATGCTCGCGTCGACCAGGACGTGCGAGGTGTCCACGGTGATGCCTTGTGCGCGGTAGGAGGTGACGGCGTAGCCGAGGTCAAGGTGCTCAGCAGCGTAGTCGGCGGGGATCACGACGGAGCCGCCCCATCGCTGGCCGGCTCTGCGGAGGGTAAGGGAGCCGTCGTCGCGGACCTCGGCGACCGTCCACCTGTCGCCGTTGCGCACCCAGCCGCGCCCGGCACGCAGCCGGCGGTCGTTGCGGCGGGTGATGACGGTATCGCCTACCGCCGCACGGGTGCCGTCGTGTAACGCGACCTCGCGGCGGGCGTCCACTGCGCCGTCGAGGATCAGGTCCGTGCGGGCACGCTGATTGAGGGCTTGGACAGATTCGTTCGAGTCGGAGACCAGCACCGTCGACCGCCCGGCCTGCCGGTCGGCCCGCCACGCGGCATATGCGGCATCGACCATCGCCTCCGTCTCACCACCCTGGATGCGGCCGTGGTCGAGGTAGGTGTCGATGACCTCGACGCGACCATGCCGCAGGCCGAGCGAGGCGGTCTTCTCCCACTCGTTGGTGAACCTGTGCACGTCGACCAGCTCGGGGGCATCCTCGCGGTCGTGGACAAGGAGAGAGAACGCACCGCCGGCACCGACGGACTGGAGCTGCGCGTAATCGCCAACCAGCAGCACCTTCGCCCCCGCTTCGGCGGCGAGGTGGGTGATGCGGTCCAGGGAAAGGGTGCCGGCGAGGGACGCTTCGTCCACGATGACGAGCTGGCCCTTGCGGAACGTCTCGCCGCGGGCGAGGTGGTTCTGCCACCACTTTGCGGTGTTCTCGGTCTGGATGCCGAGGTCATCGGCGAGGACCTGCGCGGCGACCGCGGACGGCGCCAGCCCAACGACGGACCGTCGTCCGTGTTCGTGTTCCCATGCCCGCCGCAGAGCAGACATCGCGGTCGTCTTCCCCGCCCCAGCAGGGCCGACGAGGACATCGACGATTCGCCCGGAGACGGCGATCTTCGCCAGCGCGGCGGCCTGGTCGTCGCCGAGGGTGCCCCCCTTCCAATCCTGGCGCCCGGCGATCCGCTCGACCATTGCGAGGGGCGCGGTCGGCCCGGTGGTGGTGCGGGCGCGGTCGAGGAGTCGGTCTTCGGCAGCGAGCAGGAGTTCGGAGGAGAACACTGTCGAGTGCTTCGGCCGGAACACGCTGGTGCCGTCCGGGCGGCGGAACGTTACCGGGCTCGTCGCGAGCTCCGGCGGAGTCAGACGCAGGGACGCGGCTTCGGCTGCATCCACGACGAGAGCGACGATCGCTTCCCGATCCACGGTGGACGCGAACCGGTAGCCCATCGTCTGCCGAGCCGCCTCGGCCGTGAGATTCCAGCGCCGCCAGCTGGATCGCTTCTCACCCACGACCTCCACGACCGACTGCCCGAGGGCCGCGATCACGTCCAGCGGGATGTCGTCGGCGCGGAGCAGCAACGGCGTCTCGTTCGCCGTCACGCCCCGCGCCCACGAGGTCGCATCCGTGCCGAGCAGGCGGCCGGCGCGCCCGCGCCACTCCGCGGTGAGGTCGGCGAGGGATCGGACCTGCTTCTCCGGCCTGGTGGTCAGGGTGGCTTGGGCGCGGAGCTTGATGATCGTCGCCGTCGAGGGCTGCCGCCTGTGCTTTTCAACGTACTCGGCAATGAGGCGGTTCTTCTCCGCGTCGATGTGCCGGGATCGGGAGGAGAACTCAGCCACCAGCTCCTCCGGCACCGCCGCCACCGCCCACGCTGGGTTGCGGTCACGGCCCATGTCCCGCGCCTCCCAGTCCACGCCGAAGGCGCGGGTGAGGTGGTCGGCGAATACCGCCTCGTGCAGCTCCGAGAGCGCGACGGTCGCGGCGTGCATCGGCCGCCCGTCGAGAGAGCGCCATTTGCCATCGAGGACGGTCTGCACCTTGTTCGAGATGACGACGTGCGTGTGCAAATGGGGATCGCCCGCGCGGGAGTCGTAGTGGTCGAACGCCGTAGCGATCAGGCCGCGCACATCGACTTGTGCGACGGCGCCGTTGCGGGCGGTTGCGCCGGTGCGGGTGGCTGCAACCTCCCGCTCCATGAACGCAACCACCTCCGCAACCGCCGCATGATGCGCATCCGCGATCAACGCCTGCGTCCCCGCATCCGCAACCGCCCACAACACGCTCGCGGACTTCGGGATCGAGAACGTGAAGTCATACCCCGCGACCGCGCGCCGCGTCCCGCGCGCAGCTTCCTCGGCCTCGATCTGCGCGATCGCCCCCGCGCGGCTGGCCGGCCCGAGCGTCGAGTCGAGGGTGGCGGTACGCTCCGCGACGCGCTCGGCCACGGCCTTGTAGGCGGGATAGGCAAGGCCCAGAGGGTCACCCGTGACCGGGTTCCGGCCCAGCCCCACGAGGAGCTGGAGCTGGGACTCGGAGACTTGATCGCCCTCCACGATCACCCCACCGAGCGCGGCGACTCCCGCGCCGAGCCACCGACCCCGCGGGCTGCCCTCCTCCGCGTAGTACCGCGTCAACGGCGTGGACAGCGAGCGGTCACCGTCCCCGGCGGCGACGGTGCGCAGCAGGTACTTATACCCATCGCCCGCGCTCATCACGCGCATCGAGACCGTCACAGCACCTGCCTTCGCCACTCCCCTCACAAGGTGAGCGGATACCCACCGAAGCAGCGCGTCCGACGGCCCGACGCCCGCTGGAGCGACAAGGCCCCCGAGGAGCTGGAAACCGGGCTGCCCGAGCAGTGCGTGCCTGGCTATCGTGAATGCATGATCTCCCGCTACCACCTGAAGTGCCCCGGCTGCGAGGAGGTCTTCGTCGCACGGCTCGGGGTAGAGCCGACAATCGGAACCCGGTTCTACCTTCCGTGCCCTCACTGTCGCTTGCCGATCGGAGGCTCCATGTCAGGAACGGAGCTCGAGAACCACAGGATCAATCTCGAATGCGAGGTGGTGAACGGCGCCGAACCGGACTTGCCAGGCGCTCGTGTCGTGACGATCAACCCGTTCGTGCCTTCGCTGTATGAGGCCGATTCGTTCGCTCCGAGCGGCGCCTTTCCGACGTTGACCCTCGCACGGATTCTCGGCGACCACGTGTTCACGGAGTTCGAGACGGAGAGGCATCAGGCGCTCGACGCCGGACGACTCCTATGGCCTCGGGTTCGGATGCTCTTCCAGTACTACCTTCAGGGCAACACGCAAATGTTCACGCGCATCGCAAAGGAGCAGTTCGGACTCGACTGGGAGCCGAGCAAGGCGCATCAGCGAACGAGCGTCGCCTACCAGGCGATGGGCACGGTGACCACGATGATCGCGGGTACCACGGGCAACCGCTCGGCCACGGTCATCGATCGCTTCGCCAGAAAGCACACTGCAGCGATGAATCGCCATGAGGAGCACCTCGTTGCCTTCCGGGCACGGGGCAAGGAGTCGGCTGCGCTAGAACGAGACCTCTTCACCGAATTGAACCGCTTCGTCGAACGGCACGAGTCCTGGGAAATGGGACTGCTCGTCAGGTTCGTCGGGCCGGCAGAGCAGGCTGAGTTCGAGAACCTTGTGCTTTATCGAGACGAGTTCTCAACCGTCAGGGACCTCTACCAGCAAGGTTTCGAGCTTGCCTCCAAATGCATCTGGCCGCTTGTCGCCGCGCAAAACACAGTGAAGCGCGGCACCCCTGATGACTTCGGGAGCGATCACCCTCAGAGTGTGCCGGCGAACAAGCAGGCTCGAAGTCTCGCGCAGTTCGACAGGCTCGCAAATGCTCACAAGATCGCCTACGCGGCTCAGGTTCCGGGATGGGAGTCACTCGGGGAACTTCTGAACAACAAGCGCCGCAACGCGATCGGCCATGCCACGGCGCACCACGATCTCCAGACCGGCCGCATTGTCAGCGACACGGACCCCTCTGGGATGAGCTACCTCGACTTCCTCGGACAGACACTGGGAGTCTTCGACGCATTGTCAACGCTTGCACAAGTGCTTCGCGCCTGCCGAGTTGCAGCCTCACCCGACTTCGGCGTCGCATAGACCACGACCTGCAAGACGCGTGGTAACGCCGACTGCCGATTCAGCAGCTTCGCAAGGACCTGTCCGCTGCCAATGACCTCCGCAGTGTCTCGTCGCGTTATGGATCGATCGAAGCAGATGTCCGCGCACGGCGTGCATTGATCGCCGCGCAGAGGACTGGCGAGGGGCGGATCGGTGCCGACGCATCGAGAGAATTGTCGGCTCCAGAACCTTCTCCTGCCCGAGAGCCTCGGTCAGCTCAAAGGAGGCCGGGGCGGTGTCGCAGTCCTCTGCCCCACCGCCCCAGCTTGCTTTCAGAGGAGTGCGAACTCGATCGTGGTCGAGTTTCCCGCAATATCAAAGACAGTCAGGGTGTTCTCGCCTCGCACCGCCCCGAATACTCCAGGTCTCACGAAGTTGACATCGGACCATGCGTTATCGGCGAGGTCCTTCACGATGCCGTTGATTTCGACGCGGTCAATCTTGCCCTTGTCGTACAACTTGAAGCTCACAAGCGAGTATCCGGAGCTCTCAACGATGGTGAACGATGACCCTTCCTTCACAGAGACGGTCGGCACAGTTGCGTCGATCGTAAACGCGAAGTTCTCTGTGTTCGACACATTCCCGGCGGCATCATGGGCGTTGTAGCGGACCGTGTAGTCGCCGTCCGGCAGAGCAAGCGAAGCAACATGCGAACCCGACGTGCCCGATGCAGGTGACTGCGTGCTCTTCACGAGTTCGCTCCCCTTGTAGACGTTCGCGACGATCTTGGCGAGCTCGAGGTCATCCGACGCATCGATCTGCACATGCAGTTCCCTGAATGGCCCTGCCGTCGTCGGTGACACTCGGGTGACCTCGGGGCGAGTCGTATCCTCGACCTCGGCGTTCTTCTGCACCAGAAGCATCCAGTCTTCGATCGTAGGCTTGAGGGGTGCGTCCCAGGAGCCGCCAACGGCATGGATGTCCGTCGCGATTGATGTGAACTCCCCGGTGCGCGGGTTGAACCAACGCGCGCTGTAGGTAGCGCCTTCATCCATCCCACGTATCGCACCTGTGACGACCCTGTCATTGAACGAGAACATGGTGTAGGTATCATTTCCGTCCGAGGCGAGCAGGCTTCGGCTGTCGGAAGTGAAGTTCGACCACGCGGGGTCGTCGAAGCGAGGCTGAAGCTTCCACCATGGAAGTTCCCCGTAAAAATCCCTTAGCAGCGTCAGCTGATTAGCCGTCTCCAGGTTTGCACCGTCGTACCACCAGGTGTAGAGCTCAGGCTGACGGAAGTCCGTCCCATAGTCGGCGGGTTCGCCAGGGGCAGAGTACAAGTCGTTCCAAACGCCGTTGGCTCCGTAACCGAATCCGTACATCCCGTACTGGAAGGCCTTGTACCCAGCACCGAGTGCACTGCGAGAGTCGAGCCAGAACTGGTCGTAGCCGGGCTCGTAGAGAATGGACGGCTTGGTGCTTGACACGTTCCAGAAGCTCTTCGCCAGAGCCATATTCTCGAGAGGTCCCTGCCACTGGGCGCCATAGGCATCGTGGAAAGCCTGGTCGTCGAACCACGAATCTGCGCCCTGCTTGCCCCCAGCCTCCTCCTGATGCGGCATGATCGGCTGATCGTAGCTGTCGGCTGCCATGAGCGTCTCGCCGACTGTGTACCAAGACTGGATCGTTGTCGAGTCGAACAGACCGTAATAGTTGCGGTCGATCTCTTGAGCGATCGTCCAGATGACCGGGAAAGCGCCGAATCTGGCGACCCAGTACTTGGTCAGCTTCGTCAGATACTCCTTGGTGTAAGTGTTGGGGTATCGGAGAGGATCGCTCAACCAGGCAATCTGACCATTGGCATGTACGAGGCCGCTGTCTGCGATGTACTCATACTTTCGGTCGATGTTGGCGAAGCCGGCGAGGTCTGCCTCGGTAAACCCGTCACGAAGGTTTGCGATGGCTTCTTCGTCGGCGCCGTCGTGCGCCCCACCGTTCGCACCGTGAGGCTGCCAGATCGCCCCCGACTGATAGACCGTGAATCCTTGATCTACGCGCTTGTCGACGACGTACTTGAACTGCGAGTCCACTCCGGGAGCATTGGATGTCTCAAACCGCTCGTGAGTCATCAGCCAATGGGTATCCCCCATGTAGAAGAAGGGCGTGCCATCGGCGTAGGTGAAGTACTTACCCGTGTCCGCCACCTTGAGGAAGCCGTGTCGGTAGATGTCCTTATCTCCGGCATACTCATCCACATCAATGGAAGCAGTGCGACCCGCTAGTCCAGCGTCGCTGCGGTTCGACGTGGTCGTCATCTCCCATGAGCCCGGCGCCGGCGCAGCGAATCTAACTCTCCATGTCCGGCCCCCATCCCAGTAAGCAGGACGCTCGACCACCTGACCGTCAGGACCGCTGAAGGATGCGAGGACGTCTACCTCCCCGAAAGGATCCGCGTACGAGCCCTCGGCGGTGAGTTCGATCTCGATCGCGCGCCACGTCTCACCAGACAACTGAATCGAAGGCGCTTCCTCAGCAGCCGACGCGCTTGAGCCGATCACGACCCCAGAAACCCCGACCGCGATCCCAACAATCGCGGCGACGATGCGGCTCGGACGCCGCCCGCGTCGACTATCTCGATGATGAACTACCATATCGACTCCCTTGTCTATTCTCTCATCGCGAATAGTAATTCGCTAGCAGCGAGTCTATCTGGGAGGATCGCACGGTCACAAGATCGTCACGAGTAGCCCACCAGGATGCCCGCGTTGCGAGCGCGGGTTGTTTGCATGGTCGACGTGACCGCCGCGGCAACTCAGCCCGCTATCGATCGCTCGACGAGGCCGCTCGGCTCGCTCGGCAGGAGGGGCGCGGAGGGCGCGCGTTGAATACAGCAGTTACTCGCTGGATGAGGCAGCTACTGATCGGCCTCAGGCCAAGGGAGATTCACTCTCGAGCGCCCAGGACGCCATAATCCGATCCGCGGCCGCCCGGACCTGGTCAATGAAGTATGTCTCGCCGAGCGACTCGAAGCGCTGGAGCGGAATGCTCGCCCCGACTGTCGCCATCAACGAACCCGACTGGTCGAGAATAGGGAATGCGACCCCAGCTCCTCCAGCAAAGCTCTCCTCGCGACTCGTGGCATATCCCTGCGCGCGAGCCCGATCAACCTCGACCCACAGGTCACTCTCGACTGTGATCGTCGCCGGGCCGACAGCCGGAAGCCCAGTGGCGGCGATGATTCGCTTGGCGACCGCCCGATCGGCGTATGCGAGGAAGAGCTTGCCTCGCCCGGTCGAATGGAAGAGCTGCTCCGCTCCGGGCCGGGTCTGCACCACGATCTCGCCCCGACCCCGCAGTACGCAGATGTTCCATATTCGCTGGTCGCGTACGACCGAAAGGTAGACGCTCTCTCGGGTCTCTTCATTGAGCTGCTGGAGAACGGGCATCGAGATGGACGCCAGCGCGGTCTCGTCGCGCATCTGCTGCGACCAGATCAGAATCTTCGGTCCAAGGAAGTAGTCACCACGACGTTCTCGTTGCGATACGAGCCCCCCGATGACGAGCGACTTAAGCGCCCGGTGAGCTCCGGAGGGACTCATTCCCACAGCCTGGGCGATCGTTGCCAGATCGAGCCCGGCTGGGGCTGTCGAGAGCTCATCGAGGATTCGCACCGCGCGGTCGATCGCTCCAACTGTGCCCGTCTCAGTCGTCTGCGAATCGCTCACACTCACGCTCCTTTCGTTCGCTCCTGCGCAAGACAAAACGCTAGCCTATCGAGGTTGGGGCGTCTCGTCTTGCGCCGGAACGGAGCCAGGATCAATCCAGCGGCACGACCTGAAGCCACTTCGCAGATCGACCAGGGAGAGAGACAGGCAGACCTTGAACGGACGGAGCGCCGTGGACCGTTTCCTCGCCGCTCCAGAGGTCGACCACTGAGATGCCGTCCCGCGCTACTACTCCCGCGGCCTCAAGCGCGGCCATGGGGACCTCTACGACTTCCTGATCATCGTTCCAGTTGATCACCGCGATGCGAGCGGGCTGGGTGTATCCAAAGCTGGCCGATGAGTTGATCCAGATACGCGGGGCTGGCGCGGTGAGCAGGTCCCACGGCACTGCCGCGGTTGGGAGTGGCGGAAAGGCCAGCTGCGTGATCTCTCGTCGCTCCGCTGTGAGGCGACTCAGGTCGTCGCCGAGGAACGTGATCCCTCCCGTCGCGGCGACGATGGTCGTCCAGATCTGCGCCTCAGAAACGGTCGGGCTAAACGAATCTGAGATTCCAGGGATAGGCCGATCCCGCACGACCAGCACGTCGGGATCATTCCAACCGAGACGCCCATTGAAGGCGTATCGAAGCGCAAGGCTGCGCGCACATATGACGACCAGATCCCACGACGATGGCCGTCCGGGGAGTGGAGTGTCACCGTAGTTGCGGCGCGTGATGTCAGGCGTCATTCGATTCGCATCGATCAGGTCGCCTGCGCTCGCGACCAGCGGCGCAGCGCATCCGAGGATAAAGCAATCCTCGCCGACTGCGCGTCGTATCGTTGCGAGCGCGCGACGATAGCCCTCGACAGCGGTCACGCCCGAGTGTCCCACTACGTCATGGCCTCGACCTGGACGATCCGGCGAAAGACCGCGATCGGTGACCAGTGCACGGATGAGGAAGTCGAGCTTGACGAACTCATAGCCCCACTCATGACGGACACGATTGAAGAGATCTTCCAACCACTGGTGCACAGGGTCCGACCCAAGATCGAGGGCGAAACGGACCGTATCCGCGTCCTCGACAACGTCGACGCCTCCCTCCGCACCCTCTGGCGCGTGGTCCCAGATCGCGGTTCCCATTGTCGCCACAGGTCGGCCGTCACTCTGGCGAAGAAGCAGCTCGGGACGTTCACGAGCAAGGCGAGAGGTTGCGGAGACGAGAAGCGGAGAGAACCACAGCCCCGGAACGAATCCTGCTTCGCGGATGCGGTCCGCTAGCCATTTCATGCCGTGGGGGAACTTGGCGTTGGGTTCCCAGTCGCCCCACCCGCTCTCCGAGTACCACCCCGAGTCGACGACGACATACTTGGGACGCGCGAACGAGTACTGGCCCGCCAGTGCATCCAGCTGCCGCAGCACGTCTTCTTCCGTAACCTCTCCGTAGAAGCAATACCAAGACAGCCACCCCGTTGGGGGCTCCGTGAATCGCGAGCGCACTCCCATCAACTCAGAGCCTGCGTCTCCATACAGCCCCAGAACGTCATGAGCGCTGGTTCCAGCGAACGTCACGAGGACCTCACTGGTGATGGAGTGGCCGGGCTCAAGCATCCTGGATTCCGTCAGACAAGTAGCGACGAAGCTCAGACTCGATGCCGAGGTCCGAGACGTGCGCACTGAGGTCAGGAAACGTGTGGAAGTCGCATATCCGATGACGAGGTGCTGCTCGCCATCGAGGGAAACGACTGCGACATGCTCCGAGGTGTAGGAGTCCCCTTCCGAAACCCGAACGATCCCCACGTCAAGATCAGTCGATTGCAGTCCCAGTTCAAGCACTTGCACGTCAGCTGTTGGGTCAATTTGAGCGTGCAGGATCGCGTCGATCCTGCGAATTTCCACAGGATGCTCGCCAGTGTTCTCAACGACGACGACACGGTCACGACCATCGCGCGACGTCGACCTCACGGTCTTCACGAGACTCGAGACGTCAGATGCTTCGACATGAACGTCGATCAGTTCGGAGTACGGGAGCGGCTTTGTCATTGACCTGATTCCTTGCGATGGGTGTGAACGGGGGCGGTAGCTCGGCGTCACGGACGCGGCCTAGTGTCCGCTGTGAGGTCCCGCGGAGAGCGATGGCCCCCACCCGCGGCGTCGAAGACTTGGGGCGAGCTCACCGTGACATGGTGAACGCCTGCCGCGACGAGCCCTCCGGAGTACGGGGCTTCGTTCAAGGTGATGCGCGAGTTCTCCGTCACGGGTAGATCGAGGACTGCCTCGGAACCAGGTGGAATGACCAGATCGATCTCCAGGTCGCCGTCTCGAATCGTCCACGACACCGAGGCAGCGCCCAATCGCGTCTCGATGCTCGCTCTTGCCCAGGGGATCTGGCGGCATGGTCGTGGGGCGACAATGACAGTTCTATACCCGGGAGAGCGGCGCGTTGGTGCGAGGCCTGCGACGACCCTGTACATCCAGTCCACGACGGCGCCGTACGCGTAGTGATTGAACGAGAGCATTCCCTCACTGCCATCGTTTGCCGTCAAGGGATGACCGTCAGTATCGAGCGCGTCCCATCGCTCCCAAACGGTCGTCGCTCCCATCTCGACCTGGTACAGCCACGACGGCGGCTCTGAACGGAGAAGCATCTCGTACGCCTCGTCAAAGTAGCCACCGGTGGCAAGGGCGTGAAGCACGAGTGGTGTGCCGAGAAAACCTGTCGCGATTCGACCGTCCTGTTCACGCACGCGCTCCGCGAGGCGCGCACCGACGCGCTCGCGCTCAGTGGGCGGGGCGATGTGCAACTCAAGGGCAAGGGCTGCCCCCGTTTGCGTGTCGATCGCTTCCTCCCCCCATTGGATCCAGGTGAGCTCTGCTACGCGCGCAGCCAGGTCGCGCATCAGGACCGCTCGCGTCGCATCGCCCACCAGGTCCTCCGCGTCGGCGAGCAAACGAGCGCTGTGAGCGAAGAAGGCATTGGCGACGAAATCCGCCGGAGCCTTCGCTTCCGAAGGCCTGTCGGCTGGCGCATCTGGATCGAGCCAGTCGCCGAACTGGAACTCCCTCGGCAGGAGATCCCCGCCTGATCGGCTTTCGAGATGGGATACCCACTTCCGCATGCTGCCCAGTTGGCGAGCGAGTATCTCATCGCTTCCGTAGGAGTCATAGACCGCCCACGGCGCGATCGTCGCGACGTCTCCCCAACCCGCTCGCCCCGAGGTCCAGGTCCGGTCCTCATCCGTCCCCACGTTCGCGAGGATATTCGGCACGACCGAGGGGATCGATCCGTTCTCTTCCTGCTCGAGAGCGACATCGCGCATCCAGGACAGCCAGAACGATTCCACGTCAAACAGTGTGCACGCGGTGGACGCGAAGACTTGAGCGTCCCCTGTCCAGCCGAGACGCTCATCTCGTTGCGGACAATCGGTGGGGAGGCTCACGAAGTTGCCCCGCTGCGACCAGACCACGTTCGAGTGAAGCCGATTGAGTCGATCGTCCGCGCAGACGAACTCAGCGCGCGGCCTATCCGCGCTGGAGATCGCAACGACCGTGGCACTCAATACCGAGGCGCCGACAACCTCAGCGAATTGGAAGCCGTGGTAGGTGAGGTGCGGCTCGAGGACCGTCTCGCCGTCGTGCGCGAGAACATAGGAGTCCGTCGCTCGTGCCGAGCGGAGTGATGCCGTGTGAAGTGCGCCGTCGGGTTCAAGTACTTCCGCGTGACGAACAGTCACCACGTCGCCGGCGGAACCAACGACGACGAGACGGAGCCACCCAGCGATGTTCTGCCCTGTGTCCACCAGGGCGCTGCCCTGACGGGGCACGACCTGAGCGCCCCACTCTTCGACCGTTCGAACGCCCGTTGTGACTCGAGGCTCCAAGACGCTTGTGTCGACTGGAATGCCTCGCGCCGGTTGCCAGCCTGAGTCATCAAATCCGGCGCTGTCCCACCCACGCGGCTCCTGACGCAGGTCCACGGTGACGCCATCGTAGAGGCCTGCAGACTGGATGGCCCCAGTTGCAACCCGCCACTGCGGCGAAGACGCTACACGGATCAGCGAGCCGTCTACGCACTCGACGTCGAGTTGCAGCAAGGCAGCGGTCTCGTCGCCGTACAACTCCTGCCTGCCGTCCCAGCCAAGCCGGCCGCGGTACCAGCCATCGCCGACGAGCGCTCCGATCACGTTTTCACCGCTGTGCAGGAGACCGGTGACATCCCACGTTCCGACGAGGATTCGCTTGGAGTAGGGAGTCCATCCGGGAGTGAGGTGCTCATCCGTCGCATTCTGCCCGTTGAGGCGGATCTCGCCGATGCCCCAGAAAGTGCCCGTGAGCCGAGCGCTCCGCGCAGTGGCAGGTAGCTCGAATCGATGGCGCAATAGCGTGGCTTGTCCCCCGGTCGGACGTCCTCCTCCGATGGGCAGTGCGATGAGATCATCGGGGACGAGCATCCCCTCGACCACGAGGGCGTCGCTCCATCCCGTCCAGCCGTGCAGAGTCGCAACTCGGACAGAGTAGAGGCGACGCTCACCCGAGCCGAGTGCAGGCCCGGGCGCAAGGATGCCGATCGATGCGTCCGTGGAGACCGGCGGGTCGATATGCACGTTGTCGTTCCACCAGCGCACTTGGTACCCAAGTTGGGGCTCTGGTCGCGATTGTCGCCAGGACAGTCGAAGCCCCTCGGAAGGCACGCCGATCATTCCCGGCGGATACTGCGAGTCGAGGCGCAGGAGCCGGTTGCCGGCATCAACGATATCGAGGCTGGGGAGCGGCTCAGGCACGGCCGAAGACCTTCCGCACCGCTTCCAAGTAGCCGTATCCGTGACGGGAGTCTGGAAGGAGCGATGACCCTTCCGTCCACTCGTTCCATGCATTGATCGTCACCACAGGATTCGGAGGACGGTGCTCGTTGAGGAACGACTGCGCGGCGAGGAGGCCCTCTCTAAACTCCGTCGGCGATGCATCGAAGACCGGGTACCACGGGTAGTCCGCGTGCTCGTAGACGCCTTCCTGCCGCGTGCGCGGGCTGGAGTCCCACCCGACTGTGACGTTGGGATAGAAGGGCACGGGCAATGTCGCGGCGTAGTCGTCATACTCTTGGAAAGCTCGCTCTCGAAGGCGCTCGATGTCGCCCGCAGGAAACGGATGCGCTCCGAGGTCGTCATGGTGGATCCAGACGTAGGAGGTTGCCGAGCTGAACCCGAGCTTCTCGAGCAGTCGCCCAGGCCGTTCGAGGGCGATTGCTCCGGGAAGCACTCCAAACCCCCAGACCACGGCATCGAGGTGGAGGTCTGGAAACCCGTGCTCACGGGCGAGATCCCTGAACCATGCCAAGGCATCCGCAGTCTCTGCGACGCCACCGAGTCCTTCCAGCAGCGACCCGACCTGGTAGATGGACAGCCAGGGCGCGCCATCGATCGTGAGGTATGAGTCGTGCGAGAAGTACTTCTCAAGCGCGACGTGGGCGAAACGTTCGAACGACGTCCTCGATATGGCACCTGAGCGGAGTGTCTGGTGAGCCGCTCCCGGCCCCTGCGACGGAAAGATGTTGACGAGATCGTGGTTCGCCCACATCAACGCGAACTTGACCTCATCGATGTTCGAGGCGTTCAGCAGCCCGTCATCGAGCGCGCTCGACAGATAGGGACCGTCCTCGTACCAGTAGTAGTCGACGAGGAAGCCGTCGACTCCGTGCGAGCTCGCCATCGCAATATCACGCGCAGCTTCATCCGGGTCGGATTCGTCGCGATGCCCGAGCAGCGGCACCCGCGGTTGGTGGTGGCCGGGGAAACGGGGACGCGCGTCGCGCACCAGTTCCCACTCCGTCCATCCGCGCCCGAACCACTTGTCGTTCAGCGGGTCTTGATGCCAGTCCGGGAAGTAGTAGGCAAGTACCAGCGGTCGTCCCATGAGTCCTCCTGCCAATTGATACTAATCGCTCCTAGCGAATAGTTTTTCGCTCGTCGCGAAGCTAACATACGACAGATGAACATACAGGAGACGAACTCGCTCACGTTCGACGTCGTGGTCTGCGGCGGTGGACCCGCAGGAGTTGCAGCCGCGGTGGCATCTGCCCGCCTCGGTGCGCGCACCGCCCTCGTCGAGCTTCAAGGCTGCCTTGGTGGGATCTGGACGGCCGGAAGCCTGAGCTGGATCATCGACGTCGCGGGCAAGGACGGCACGATCGCGGAGATCATTCGACGACTCGACGCGCGGGATGCACGGACAGGAGACCCCGGGGCTGACTTCACATACGACGTGGAGGCCATGAAACTGATCCTCGAGTCTATGTGCGTTGAGGCGGGTGTCTACATCCAGCTCCATACCCGCGTCGTCTCCGTGGAATCCGACCACCGTGTCCGCTCCGTCACGACCGAGTCCAAGTCGGGGCGCCAACGGTGGAGTGCGAGCGTGTTCGTGGATGCGACCGGCGATGGCGACGTGGCTGCGCTCGCGGGGTGCACATTCGAGGTCGGGCACCCGGACACAGGGGACACACAACCGATGAGCCTGATGGCTCTTGTCGGCGGCGTGCCCTATGCGGAAATAGCCGAGTTCGTCGCCGGCGGGCACGCCTTCCTCAACCCCGGCGACGATGACCACGACGAGCCAAAGCAAAGACTTCTCGCGGAGATTCGCGCTGCCGGGGTTGAGCCCTCGTACAAGGGCCCGACTCTGTTCAGAGTGACTGATTCACTCTTCGCCCTGATGGTGAACCACGAATATGGACGCTCCGGGCTCAATGCCCAGGACCTCACGGACGCGACGTTGAACGCGCGCCGCGAGATCAACGTCGTCGTCGACGCGCTGAGATCCGCGTCCGGACCGTGGAGGAACCTGCGCCTCATCTCCACGGCCGGACACATCGGCGTACGCGAAGGCCGCCGGGTCATCGGCAGGGACTACGTCACTCGCCGCGACGTGGCGGAAGGCCGTCAGCGACGCGATTCCATCTGCTCGGTCCGATACGGCGCAGACGTCCACGCACTCTCCTCAGGTGAGGGCGGATACCTCAGTCCGGAGACAGGAGATCTGGATCTGAGCACGCGCCCATACGACATCCCATACGGCGCCATGGTTCCGCGCGACGTCGGCGGACTACTGACTGCGGGGCGCTGCATCAGTGGAGACTTCTGGGCGCACGCGAGCTATCGAGTCACCGGGAACGCTGTGACTATCGGCGAGGCCGCCGGCGTCGCCGCCGCGACGAGTGCGAAAACCGACGTGCTCCCCTCGACGCTGGACTGGACCGACTTTGTCGCAGCGCGAGCACACCTTCGCGCCATCACGTCCGACCGCGTGGATGACGACGAGTTGGCATTTGGCTCACCATCCCGTATTCTCTAAGTGCGAATCCGTATTCGCGACAGGCGATTAGAGGCCAGACCCGTGGCGATGCATAGAGGCAGCGTCACGCACTTCCCGAATGGAGTCATCAATGACCACTCGTTTTGCACGCGGTGCTCAAGTCATCGCGACGCTCGCGGTCGCAGCCGTGGCCTTCACAGGCTGCGCCGGTTCTAGTGATCCCGGCCCAGATGACGCCGGGACCGAACTGAACTTCGTCACCTTCACCGGCGGGGACGCCGGAATCAAATACGAGAACCTGATCGCGGCTTTCGAGGACGCCAACCCTGGTGTCAAGGTTCGGCTCGAGATCCTTGCGGGGGACGACACCTACAACTCGATCCTGACTTCCCGTATCGCCGCGGGAACGGCTCCGGACGTCTTCGAAGTTCTCAACAACGACACCAGCCAGTTCGTCGAGGCCGACCTTCTCGCGGATCTCAGCGATCAGTCGTGGGTTGAGCACCAGATCGACACCGTTCGCAATCTCGCGGATCAGTCGGATGGCCGAACCTACTCCTTCGTGCCGGAGGTGAACTCGGGTGGGGTGTTCTACAACACCGACATCTTCGAGGAAGTGGGTGTCGAGGTTCCGGAAACCTGGGATGAGTTCCTTGACGTTGTGGAGACGATCCGCGCTGCAGGAATCACTCCCCTCTCCGTCGGCGGCAAGGACGGCTGGACGCTGCAGACTCAGTGGACCCAGATGATGCGAGCATCATCGAACCCTGAGGAAGGCGCCCTGCTCAACTCCGGCGAACTCGCGTACTCAGAGTCCACGACGGCCGCAATCATGCCTGCGTTCGCAGAGCTTGTTGCGGCCGGCGGCTTCGATCCGAACGCGACCGGCGTCGACTGGCCGTCCAGCGCCAACGACTTCGCACTGGGCCGCACGGCGATGATGATCCAGGGCACGGTAGCGCTTCCCGCGATCCGCACGGCAGCGCCAGACGGCCCGTTCAGCATGTTCCCGATGCCGTTTGCCGCCGAGGGGAAGGACGCGCCGCTCGCACTCGCACCCGCCGCCACCCAGGCCGTCCCGGCGAACGCTGCGCACCAGGAACTCGCAAAGAGGTTCCTCGAGTTCTGGGCGTCGCCTGAAGTCCACACCAAGTACCTCAACGATGCTGCAGCGCTGAGTTCGTTCACTACGTCCGCCTCTGCCGACATTGATCCTGCATTCGAGACAATGAGCGAACTGCTGCCGACAAGAGGGATCGACATCGCTGGATTCGTACGTCCAACGCCTGCCGTGAACACCGCGATTCAGACCGGCATGCAGTCCATCATGGTCGGGACGGCAACGGCTGACGAAGTGCTCGAGAGCATCGACGCTGCGCAGCAACAGCAGTAGGTACAAAAGCTCAGGTGGGCGGGACATATCCCGAAAGCAAGCTCCCGCCCACCGCCACAATCTCAACAGCTAAGGACCGACGCATGACCCTCGAACTGGATGCGAGACGCCGGAACGATCCAGTTCCGGATCCCACCCCTCGCCCGGATAACACGCGACGACGACGGCCAGTGCTGCACTCAAACCGGACGCGCCTTCTGTTCGTGGTGCCGGCGCTCATCCTCTTCAGCTCGGTCGTCGTTGCTCCCATTGTGGCGAATCTGTTCTACGCGTTCACTGATTGGAATGGGTTCTCCCCAGCCTTCAACTTCATCGGGCTGGAGAACTTCGGACGGGTGTTCACCGACCCGGAGAACAGGCAAGCCGCGCTGAACACCCTGCTATTCGCCACCGTCAACTCGGTTCTCCAACTCGGGCTCGGTCTCGCGCTGGCGCTGTCCCTGTTCGGTAGCGGCAAATTGCGCGCCACGCTCCGCCTCATGATCGTGCTTCCGATCGCCATCAGTGGCGTAGTCCTTGGTTTCATCGGCACAATCATCTTCGACCCTCGGACCGGTCTACTGGCTGCTTGGTCTCATCTCCCCGGAATGAACTGGCTCGCTCAGAACTGGCTTGGGGACCCGTCGCTCGCGATGGGAACCGTCATTTTCATGAACCTCTGGCAATGGACTGGGTTCACCATGTTGATATTCCTGGCGGGTCTGTCGACGATTCCGGGTGAGCTTATCGAATCTGCGACGATTGACGGGGCCGGTCCCTGGCGGCGCTTCGCTCATGTGACTTGGCCACTCCTGGCACCGTCCACAACCATCAACGTCGTGATGACGGCCATCGGTGGGTTCAAGGTGTTCGACATCGTTTACGTGCTCACCAAGGGCGGCCCGGGCGGTGCAACCGAGACGATTGTCTCGCGAGCTGCTATGCAGGGCTCTTTCGGCCAGTTCGGGTACTCCGCTGCAACCAATCTGATGCTGACTCTCGGCGTACTGCTGATCTCAGTATTGCTGCTTGCTGCTCTTCGACGTAGGGAACTTCGAGCATGAAAAGTACACTACTGACGGCCAAACAGCGCCATCGACTGGGCGCAGTTGTCCGGCTGGCTCTACCGATGGTGTGGGCCGCCACGCTGGCCATCCCTTTCTTCTACCTCTTGATTATCTCGTTCCGCGGACGCAGCGAATATGCTCAGAATCCACTCGGCCTACCAACCTCACTTCAGTGGTCGAACTATGCATATGCCTGGGAGCGCGGCAATCTTCTGACCGCGTTCGCCAACAACATCGTCGTTTCGGTTATCACTGTCATCGGCGTTGTATTCATCGGTTCGTTGGCCGGCTACGCGATTGCCCGGTGGGTCGGCCGCGCGGGAAACATGTTCTATGTCTTCTTCGTCTTCGGACTTATCGTGCCGTTCCAGCTGGGACTTCCGATGCTGTATCGAATCTGGGCACAGATTGGCCTCGTAGATTCGATCCCTGGAGTGATACTCATCCAGATCGCGACAAGCCTTCCATTTGCAATTTTCCTCTATGCCGGCTTCCTCCTCGCAGTCCCCCGGGAACTCGAAGAATCAGCCAAGGTGGACGGTGCCAGTGAGCTTCGAACATTCGTCAGCATCGTCTTCCCGCTGCTGAGCCCGGCAACGGCGACAGTCGTCATAATGTCAAGCATCTCCGTATGGAACGATCTGCTCGTCGCGCTGTTCTTCCTCCAGAGCGAGGAGAAGCTCACGCTGGGCAAATCAACGCTTGGACTGATGAACACCTTCAATAGTGACGTTCCGGTCGTCTTCGCCGCAGCAGTCATCACGGTTGTCCCCATCATCGTGCTCTTCATCTCGCTTCAGAAGTTCTTCATCTCCGGCCTCACACAAGGCGCGCTCAAGGGATGAGCTCCACACCACGTTGCCGCGCCGAACACAGACTCGGAATCGTGTGGCGTCTCTTCATCGCAGCGGGATTCAGATGCGCTTGATCGCCGATCTGAAGCGCCATCGACTAATCGGAAGTCGACGCCAATACGAGCAGGCACCCGCTGAGACGGGCGGCTTGGTGGTCGCTGACAGGTGTCGGCGACCACCAAGCTGACCAGTTGTTGAGGGCCGTCGACACCAGCCATCCGCGCCAACCGACCTCAGAGGATCACCGGTATGCCTGACGACAATTTACTGTGCCGCGCAGCACCGTCTTCGCGGAGTCAGACGAAGCGACAGCCCGTAAGTCGTCGCTCACAACCACCATCACGATCCCGGTGGCCCCACCTGTCACTCAGGCACGTTCTGCTCAGTCTCGAGCTCCCGTCGTACGAATCTCCCCCACCGCACCTTGGGGCTGGGCGTTTCCCCTCACGTCGACGGCGACTGGGCGGCATTCGCAAGGTGCCAGCGGCTGGACGTCGCCTGGAGTTCACCGGCCACCGAGAGAGCAGCTCGCGACGTCGTGAGAATCGGATTTGAGCGATGCCTTCAACAGCCAGCATGCCCATCTGCCAGCGGCACCGCTGTTCGCTGTCGAGTCGACCCACACCCTCCCAAGCAATCGCGTCGTGTTCGCGGACGCAAGGATCATGCACGTCATGGAAGGGACGGTCGAAGTCGAGACGACAGACGGCACACATCGGCTCGCGCCTGGAACCTCGCTTGCGATCGGTGGCAATCGGTGGTGCCTGACACGTCCACGTCCGCAAGTTCGAATGTGGACCGTCTACGCCGATGAGGGCTTCCTGCGTGCGCAGATGACTTGGCTTCTACCCGACAGATCCCGCGTACGGCGTGGGATTCACCCGCATGACTGGGATGGCGGGCCTGTACTGCTCGCTCCCGGCATCTCGCGACTTCGACTCCTCGAGCCTCTTTGGCGACAGATGAGCGCCCTGCGTAACGATGCCCGCGGGCCGGAGGTCGCCGCCGCCCGTGCCGTGGAGTTATTTGGACGCTGGGTTGGCATCGTCGTCCCCTCGTTTCTCTCCCCTGAGGTGAGGGACAGCCTCCGCGTCCCGGAGGAGGCGACGCCTAGTGCGATCCGTGGTCGGCTCACGAACACCGCTACGCTCGGCAACCTAGGTCGCGCCGTGTGTCTGCTCAAGGATCGGATGCACGAGCCGTGGACCGTGGCGGCGCTGGCGGAGTCCGTGGCGCTGTCACGTGCACACCTGACACGCTTGTTCACCTTCCACATCGGCGTCGCGCCAATTCGCTTTCTTACCGAAGTCAGGCTGACCGAGTTTGTCCGGCTCATCGAGGAAACCGAGCTCTCGGTCGCCCAAGCCGCGCAGAAGGTCGGATGGTCCGATCCACGGATTGCTTCGGCATGGTTCAGTCGGCGTTTCGGCCTAACACCGTCGAATTACCGTCTCACTCCCCACTTCACCGGCGGGCAGATCAGCCGGATCGGCCGAGTGGACCAGGCAGTGACCACACCCGGAAACGACGAAGCCCTGGTGAAAGTTGCCTCTCACCAGGGCTTTTTGTCGGGATGACAGGATTTGAACCTGCGACCCCTTGACCCCCAGTCAAGTGCGCTACCAAGCTGCGCCACATCCCGTTGTTTAGTTTCTAGACAGTCCCGCCGCTCTAACTCACCTGACCCCCAGTCAAGTGCGCTACCAAGCTGCGCCACATCCCGGACGTCGTCCTCGCGGACAACTCCCCTACTCTACCCGGTCCCGGGGCGCCCCGCGAACCGGTCCGATCGCGGGCGCGGCGCGGCCGATCGTCTCGCTGACGCTCTGACGTACGTCCCGCGGATACGCTGGTGCGGTCCGAAGGAGTCACCCGATGATCGCCGATCTGCGCCGTCGCACCCGCTGGTGGGGGTTCGGCGTCTACGCGCTCGTGAGCCTCGTCCACGTGGCATCCATCGCCTTCGGGTTTGAAGCGATCGAGTATCCGACCAAGCTGGCGCTCATGCCGACGCTCGCCGTCGCCGCCGCGTGGTCGCTCATCTCGATCCGCGACATGACCGCGGCGACCCTGCTCTTCATGGCGCTCGCGTTCTCGCTGCTCGGCGACGGCGCCGCGCACTTCTTCCCCAGCGGCGGCAGTGAGCTCCCCGCGATGCTCGCGTGCTTCGGCGTCGCGCATCTCATCTACATGCTCATCTTCGTGCGGCGCGTGCGGGTGCGAAGGGTTCCGCCGTGGGCGATCGCCTACGCACTCTGGTGGGGCGTGATGCTCGCCGTGCTGTGGCCACATCTCGGCGCCCTGGCGATCGCGGTCGCGGTGTACGGGCTCGTCCTCGGTGGAACGGCGACCCTCGCGACCCGCGGCGGGACGGTGACCGCTGTCGGCGGCGCCGTCTTCTTGCTCTCCGACACGCTGCTCGCGTTCCGACTCTTCCTGCCGGACGTCGTGACAGCGGATGCCACGGGCCCATGGATCATGCTCGCCTACACGCTCGGACAGGGCTTGCTCGCGTACGGCATCGCCCGGCACGTGGGGCGGACCGATGGCTGACGTGGTGCGGGCGGATGCCTGGCTCTGGGCGGTCCGTGTCTACAAGACCCGCTCCGCCGCGACCACCGCTTGCCGTGCCGGCCACGTCAGGGTGAACGGCGAAAAGGCGAAGGCCGCGCAGCAGGTGCGTCCGGGCGACGAACTTCGGGTCCGGATCGCCGGGTTCGACCGCATCCTCGTCGTGCGACAGACGATCGCGAAGCGCGTCGGCGCGCCGCAGGCAGCCGTCGCCGCCGAGGACCGCACGCCGGTGCGCGAACCCGTCGCGATGGTCGCGGTCCGCGACCGCGGCGCCGGACGTCCGACGAAGCGCGAAAGGCGCGACATCGACAAGCTCCGCGGGCGCTGACGTCAGTCCGGCAGCTGCGCCCGCAGCCAGGACACCGACCGAGTGGCGGCGCCGACACCCTCGAGCCGTTCAGCGAGTCCGCGATCGCTCGTGACGACGAGCGTCCGCTCCCCCTTGCGCACGGCGGCGTCCGCCTGCGCGACGATCTCGTCGTCGCCCGCCGCCGCCGCGCGGACGACCTCGACCAGCCCGCTCGACGCGGCATCGCGCGCCGCACCCTCGAGCACGGCCACGACCCGCGGGAACCACCGCTCCCCCGACAGCCCGAACACGTCGGAAGGGACGCCGTCGCGATGGATCCCCTCGAGCTTCGTCAGCAGCCGCTCCGCAGCGCCGGCGCGATCCTTCCACCAGCCGTCGGGTGTCGCACCGACGACGTTGGCCGCGTCGACGATCAGCGTGGCGCGTGTCGAGAGCAGACCTCGAAGCTCGGGCCACGAGCCCGCGAATCCAGGATGCAGCGGCAGCGCATCGATCTCGGTGAGCGGCACCCACTCGAGCGCGTTGCTCTCGGGGTCGGCGATCACCGGCTCGAACTGGCGCGTCACCGTCGCGACGAGGGTCGTGTACGTCCACACGTCACGGTCGAGCACGCTGGTGAACAGCGGGGCGAGCGCGTCGCCGGGGACGCCGGCTTCTTCGAGCGACTCGCGGAGCGCGGCATCCGTCGCCGACTCACCCTGATGACGTGCACCGCCGGGAATCCCCCACGTACCGCCGAAGTGACTCCATGAGACGCGGTGCTGCAGCAGGACGCCGCGCTCCGGGTCGTGCGCGAGCAGTCCCGCGGCACCGAAGCGCCCCCAGTACTTCTCGCCGCTGTCCGCGATCACCCAGGCGTCACCGGGATCGCGCGGGCCGAGCGGACGGCGCGGTTCCCCGGGGTCGGGCGGGCGGATGGTCACCGCCCCAGCCTCTCACGCAGTCGCGCTGAGGGAGGCGGCATCCGTCACGCGACGACTCAGCGCTGGCGCTTCTCGCGCACCCGCATGTTCGTGACGATCGGCGTGCCCTGGAACCCGAACAGCTCGCGCAGGCGCCGCTGGATGAACCGGCGGTAGCCCGGGTCGAGGAACCCGGTCGTGAACAGCACGAATGTCGGCGGACGGGTCGCCGCCTGCGTGCCGAACAGGATGCGGGGCTGCTTGCCACCGCGCACCGGGTGCGGGTGCTCGGCGACGAGCTCGGCGAGAAACGCGTTGAACTTGCCGGTCGGGATGCGCTGATCCCACGACTCCAGCGCGGTCTCGAGCGCCGGCACGAGCTTGTCGAGGTGGCGCCCGGTGCGCGCCGACAGGTTGACGCGCGGCGCCCACGTGACGTGCGCGAGGTCCTGTTCGATCTCGCGCTCGAGATACCGGCGACGATCGGCGTTGTCCATGTCGAGGTCGTTGAGGCGGTCCCACTTGTTGAACGCGAGGATCAGCGCACGACCCGACTCGAGGACGAGGTCGATGATGTTGAGGTCCTGCACGCTGATCGACTCGGTCACGTCGAGGACGACGACCGCGACCTCCGCCTTCTCGAGCGCCGCGCTGGTGCGCAGCGACGCATAGAAGTCGGCGCCCTGCGACAGGTGCACACGACGACGGATGCCGGCCGTGTCGACGAGTCGCCACAGCTTGCCGCCGAGCTCCACGACCTCGTCCACGGGGTCACGGGTGGTGCCGGCGAGATCGTTGACGACGACCCGCTCCTCCCCCGCGGCCTTGTTCAGCAGCGAGGACTTGCCGACGTTCGGGCGACCGAGGATCGCGACACGGCGGGGACCGCCGAGCTCGTGCTTCGCGACGGCCGAGACCTCCGGAAGCACCTTCATGACCTCGTCGAGGAGGTCGGCGACGCCACGACCGTGGATCGCTGACACCGGGTGCGGCTCGCCGAGACCGAGGTTCCAGAGTGCCGCGGCTTCGGGTTCCTGGCGCGCGTCGTCGACCTTGTTCGCGATGAGGAAGACGGGCTTCTTCGCCTTGCGGAGAAGCCGCACGACCTCCTCATCGGTCGACGTGGCGCCGACCATCGCGTCGACCACGAACAGCACGACGTCGCAGAGGTCGATCGCGACCTCTGCCTGCGCGGCGACCGAGCGGTCGATGCCCTTGGCGTCCGGCTCCCACCCGCCGGTGTCGACGAGGGTGAACTTCCGGTCCAGCCACTCGGCCTTGTAGGTGACGCGGTCGCGCGTGACACCGGGGGTGTCCTCGACGACGGCCTCGCGGCGTCCGAGGATGCGGTTCACGAGCGCCGACTTGCCGACGTTCGGGCGACCGACGATCGCGACGACCGGCAGCGCCGGCAGGATCTCGACGGCCTCACCACCGGCGGTGAGTCCCGCGAGGAGGTCGGCGTCTTCGTCGTCGAGCTCGTAATCGGCGAGCGATGCACGGAGGGCCTCCGCGCGCTGGTCGGCGAGTTCCTCGTCGAGGTTCGCGAGCTTCTCTTCGAGCTGGTCGGGACCGGCTTCGTACTCGTATTCCTGGTCGGCGCTCATCGCGAGCCTCCTGTTCCGGACCGGATGACGTCCAGGACGGCATCGATGGTCTGCGTGAAGTCGAGGTCGGTCGAATCCACCACGGTCACGCCGGGAGCGGCGGTGAGGAAGTCGACGACCTTCGAGTCGGATGCATCGCGCTTGTGGAGCGCGGCCGCGACAGCGGCGGCATCCTCGGTGGTCAGTTCTGCGCTCCGACGGGCCGCTCGCACCTCGGGGGCGGCGGTCAGCAGGATGCGTACGGGTGCGTCGGGGGCGACGACGGTCGTGATGTCGCGACCCTCGACGATGACGCCGGGGCGTCCCGACTCGGCGACGAGTCGTCGGAAGAGCGTGTTCACCTGCTCGCGGACCGCCGGGACACGCGCGACGCCGCTGACGGCGCCGCTGACCCGCGGTTCGCGAATCGCGTCCGTGACGGTGACGTCGCCGACGCGCACCCAATACTCGTCGGGATTGAGCGAGATGGCGTAGTCGAAGTCGGATGCGGCAGCGACGACCGCCGCCTCGTCATCGGTGTCGGCGCCCCGATCGAGCACGTGCCATGCGAGGGCCCGGTACGCGGCCCCGGTGTCGAGGTAGCCGTACCCGAGGCTGCGCGCTGCCGCCTTCGAGACGCTGGACTTGCCGCTGCCGGCAGGCCCGTCGATGGCGATGGTGACGGTGTCAGTCATTGAGGCTCGCAATCTTCCAGCCGCGTGCGGTGAGTCCTTCGGTCGCGACGGCGACGGCGGACGGAACGACGGCGATTTCACCGAGGCCGAACTGCGCGCCCGGCGAGTGCTCGAGACGGAAGTCCTCGACGTTGACCTCGAGCTCGCCGAGGTCGCCGAAGAGGCGTCCGAGTTGTCCGGGGGTGTCGTCGACGATCACGACGACCGTGTCGAAGCGGCGGTGCTGGCCGTGCTTGCCGGGGAGTCGTTCGACTCCCTCGTTGCCACGGCGGATGGTGTCTGCGACGGCCCGGCGGGAGCCGGGGCTGTCGGGCGCGCGCAGCGCCGAGGCGACGCCGCGCAGGTCGTCGGCGAGCGCGTCGAGCACGTCGACGACGGGCTCCGCGTTCGCCCCGAGGATCTGCACCCAGAGTTCCGGAGCGGATGCCGCAATACGCGTCGTGTCGCGCACGCCTTGACCCGCGAGCTGGAGCGACGTCTCGGGGGCGTCGACGAAGCGGCCGGCGAGCAGCGAGGCGACGAGCTGCGGGACGTGAGAGACGAGCGCGACGGAGCGGTCGTGCTCGGCGGGACGCATCTCGAAGAGCATGGCGCCGAGGTCGAGCGCGAGCCCTTCGACGACGGCGAGGTCGCGGGCGGAGGTCTCTTCGTCACGGCAGATGACCCAGGGGCGGCCGATGAAGATGTCCGCGCGCGCCGCGATGGCCCCGCCGCGCTCACGGCCGGCCATCGGGTGCGAGCCGATGTAGCGGGTGAGGTCGACCCCGCGTGCACGCAGCGCCTGCAGTGGCTCAAGCTTCACGCTCGCGACGTCGGTGACGACGGCTTCCGGGTGCGCGGCGAGCTCGCGTTCGATCACGTCCGCGGTCACGTCCGGCGGTACGGCCACCACGACGAGGCCGGGGGCGTCATCGGGCGCGGCGACACGGCCGGCGCCGTAGTCGACGGCGAGACGCAGCTGGGCGGGCGAGGCGTCGTCGAGGACGACGTCCACGCCGAGAGCGGTGAGCGCGTGGCCGATGCTCGAGCCCAGCAGTCCCGCACCGACGATGCGGACGGTGCCGCTGGTGCGGACGGCGCGGGCGCGCGCGTCAGTGGGCTCGGTCAAGGCTGCTCCTGCGTGGGATCCCCGGGCGGGGTGTCCGCCTGGCGCGCCAAGGTCAGCAGGGCGCCGCGTTCCACTGTAGTCAACTCGCGAGCCTTGCCCGCTGAGAGCGTCCCCAGGTGGAGCGGCCCGAACTGCCGCCGGACCAGGTCGATCACGGGGTGGCCGACGGCCGCCATCATGCGGCGCACGATGCGGTTGCGACCGGAGTGCAGGGTCAGCTCGACGAGGCTCGAGTCGCCGCTCGAGTCGAGCAGGCGGGCCTTGTCCGCGACGATCGGCCCGTCCTCCAGATCGACGCCGCGGGTGAGGGTCGCGATGGTCTGCGGCGTGACGCGCCCCTCGACCTTCGCGATGTAGACCTTCGTCACCCCGAACGACGGGTGCGCGAGCACGTGCGCGAGGTCGCCGTCATTCGTGAGGATGAGGAGGCCACTCGTCTCGGCATCCAATCGCCCCACGTTGTAGAGCCGCTCGGGCCAGTCCTTCGTGAAGCGGCGGAGATCGGGGCGGCCCTGCTCGTCCTTCATCGTCGAGACGACACCGGTCGGTTTGTTGAGCACGACGTAACGCTTGCTCGTGTCGAGCTGGATCGCGGTGCCGTCGACGTCGACGAGATCCGTCTCGGGGTCGATGCGCGAACCGAGCTCGGTGACCACTCGGCCGTTGACACGTACGCGACCCTGGACGATGTACTCCTCGCACACGCGGCGGGACGCGACGCCCGCATTCGCGAGCACCTTCTGCAGACGGACACCTTCGGGCTCGGTCATCGGAGCACCTCTCCCTCGAATCCGGCCGAGCCGTCGTCCAGCAGCGGCGAGATCGGGGGCAGCTCGTCGAGCGAGTTGATCCCGAGGTGGCCGAGTAGTGCGTCGGTGGTCCGGTAGTTGATCGCCCCGGTCTCGGGGTCGGTGAATGCCTCGGTGATGAGGCCGCGCGCGAGCAGCGTACGGACGACGGAGTCGACGTTCACTGCGCGGATGGATGCCACCTGGCTGCGCGACACCGGCTGCTTGTACGCGATGACGGCGAGCGTCTCGAGCGCCGCCTGCGACAGCCGCGACGGCGCCTGCCCGTTCACGAACTCCGCGACGAGCTCGTCGTGCTCCTCGCGGACGTAGAAGCGCCAGCCCCCACCGACCTCGCGCAGCTCGAAGCCGCGGCGGCGAGAGCCGCCCTCGCCGTCGTAGTCCGCGACGATCGTCTCGACGGCCTTCCTGACAGCGGGCACGGGCGAGCCGACGGCGGCGGCGAGCGCAACGAGGCTCTGCGGCTCGTCGACGATGAGCAGGATCGCTTCGACCCGCTCGGCGATATCGGCGGGGTCCTGCGAGCGCTGCGGCGGCTCGAGTGCGGCGTCATCGGTCATAGTCGGCTCCCAACGTGGCGAGGTTCTCGGTCGACCAGCGTTCGGCGGTCCACCGGAGCGTGAGCTCCCCCAGCGGTTCGAGCTGCTCGAACGAGAGGGCGGCGTGGCGGTAGAGCTCGAGCACGGCGATGAATCGGGCGACGACGATGCCGGCCTGGTCGACGCCCGCGACGAGCTCGCGGAAGTTCAGCTGCCCGGCATCCCGGAGCAGCGTGACCACGATCGCAGCCTGCTCTCGGATCGAGACGAGCGGCGCATGCAGGTGGTCGAGGCCGACGTGCGGGATCTCCTTCGGCGCGAACGCGAGCATCGCTATGGCTGCGAAGTCGTCGGGCGAGAGGGTCCAGACCAGTTCCGGGACGGCCCGGCGGTGCTTCTCGTCGAGGCGGACGGCACGGACGTGCCGTTTGGCCTCCCGCTCGAGGCACCGCGAGAACCATGCCGAGACCTCTTTGAAGGCGCGGTACTGCAGGAGCCGGGCGAAGAGCAGGTCGCGCGCTTCGAGGAGTGCGACCGACTCGGCGTCGACGAGCTCGCCCTGCGGCAAGAGCCCGGCGACCTTCATGTCGAGGAGCGTCGCCGCGACGACGAGGAACTCCGACGCCTGGTCGAGCTCGGCATCGTCTTCAAGACCCCGCAGATACGACAGGAACTCGTCGGTGACCCGGCTGAGCGACACCTCGGTGATGTCCATCTCGTGCTTCGAGATGAGGGTGAGCAGCAGGTCGAACGGGCCGTCGAAGTTGCTCAGCGAGACCCGGAACCCGTCACCGGATGCCGCATCGCCGACCGCCGGCGCGCCGAGGTGCTCCTCGGGCTCAGGCGACGGCGCCACGGGACACCAGCTCCCGCGCGAGGCGCAGGTACGCCTGCGCGGCCGAGTGCTCCGGCGCGAACTTCGTGATGGGGACGCCTGCGACCGAGGCATCCGGGAACTTGACCGTTCGACCGATCACGGTCTCGAGCACGTCGTCGCCGAACGCGTCGACGACGCGCTCCAGCACCTCGCGCGAGTGGAGCGTGCGCGGGTCGTACATCGTGGCGAGCACACCGTCGAGGGTGATCGACGGATTGAGGCGATCGCGCACCTTGTCGATGGTCTCGATGAGGAGGGCGACGCCACGGAGCGCGAAGAACTCGCACTCGAGCGGGATCAGCACGCCGTGACTCGCGGTCAGAGCGTTCACGGTGAGCAGGCCCAGCGAGGGCTGGCAGTCGACGAGGATGACGTCGTACTCGCCCGCGACCTTCCGCAGCACGCGCGCGAGGATCGTCTCGCGGGCCACCTCGTTGACGAGGTGGACCTCGGCGGCCGACAGGTCGATGTTCGCCGGGATGACGTCGAGCCCCTCGACCGCGGACGACACGATGACCTCGTGCGGGTCGCGCTTCGGGTCGAGCAGCAGGTCGTAGATCGTCGGGCCGTCGTGCGTCTGGATGCCGAGACCGGCAGACAGCGCACCCTGCGGGTCGAAGTCGACCGCGAGCACGCGACGACCGTACGACGCAAGGCCCGCAGCCAGGTTGATGGTGGTCGTCGTCTTTCCGACGCCGCCCTTCTGGTTGCAGAGCGAGATGATGCGCGCGGGACCGTGCCCGTCGAGCTTCGGCGGGGTCGCGAAGCCGTGATAGGGACGACCGGTCGGGCCGAGCGGCGCGTCCTTCGACGTCGTTCCCGCGGCCTCCGCCGTGCTCCGCTTGCTCGCCACTGATCTCCTGCCTTCGCCGTGCTCACCCGAGTCTAATCACGCGGCGTCGTCGGGACGGGAGGCGCGGCGAGCGCGTCGCTCGAACGGATGGGTCTCTCGTCAGCGCGCTCGCGGGTGCGACGTGAGATAGACATCGCGGAGCGCATCGACGGTCACGTGCGTGTAGATCTGCGTCGTGGCGACCGATGCGTGCCCGAGCAACTCCTGCACGACGCGGACGTCCGCGCCACCCTGGAGCAGATGCGTCGCGAACGAGTGGCGCAGCGTGTGCGGCGAAACGTGCGACGTGAGGCCGGCGCGCTCGGCGGCCTGCTGGATCACGAGCCACACGCTCTGCCGCGAGAGCGGCGCGCCACGTGCACCGAGAAACGCTCGCGGCGTGGCGCGTCCGCGCCTCGAGAGCTCCGGGCGGACCCGCGTCAGGTAGGCGTCCACGGCGGCACGCGCGTACGACCCGACCGGAACGATGCGCTCCTTCGACCCCTTGCCGCGCACGCGCAACACCTCGCCATGGCCGAGGTCATCGACGTCGAGCTCGACGATTTCGCTCACCCGCGCCCCGGTCGCGTAGAGGAGCTCGAGCAGCGCCCGATCGCGCACACCGACGAGGTCCCCGGGCGCGGCATCCGCAGGCAACGGACCGGCACCGTCGAGCAGGCGGGAGACGTCGTCGATCGACAGCGCCTTGGGCAGCCGCATCGGCGCCTTCGGCGGGCGCAGGCGACCCGTCGGATCGGTGTCGGCGATGCCCTCTCGAGCGAGGAACCGGTGCAGACTGCGCACCGAGGATTGCAGGCGCGCGAGCGACGTTGCCGCGGGTGGTGGTTCGGCCATTGCCCGGGCCGCGGCGAAGTCGGCGACGAGTTGCGTCGTGACGTCGGACGTGTCCTGGATGCCACGCTCCTCGAGCCACGCCCGGTATCCCGCGAGGTCGCGGCGGTACGCCTGGACGGTGTGACCCGAGAGGCCGCGCTCGATCGTAATGTGACGCAGGAACGCGTCGACGGCACGCTCGAGGTTCACTCGGCCGGTGCACCCACCGGACGCGAACGGCCTGGCCAGGCGGCATCCGCTTCGCCCAGCGTGGACCAGTCGCGGCTTCGCGCGGCATCGGCGGCGAGCGCGGCGATCACGAGCGAGGGGTTCTGCACCTGTCGCGCGAGCACCGCGTCGACGAGTTCGTCGAGCGGGACCCACCGCACCTCGATGTCGGCTTCTTCCTCAGTCCGCTCGAACGTCTCGGCGGCCGGCGCGAGCCCACGGGCGAGATAGATGCGGATCGCCTCGTCACTGCCGCCGGGGCTCGTGAAGAAGTCGGACAGCACGTGCCACTCGGTGGCGGTGAGGTCGGCTTCCTCTGCGAGCTCGCGCTTCGCGGCCTCGAGCGGGTCCTCCCCTGGGATGTCGAGGAGGCCCGCCGGGATCTCCCAGTCACGCACTCGCACCGGATGCCGGTACTGCTGGATCAGCAGCGCACGATCCTGCTCGTCGAGGGCGAAGATCGCCACCGCACCGGTGTGATCGACATACTCACGGACGATGGACCCGCCGCCGTACGTGAAAGCGTCGCGTCTGATGTTCCAGACCCGCCCCCCGTACACGGTGGTCGAATCGGTGACGTCGACCAGAACCGGCTCGTCACGCAGGTCGCTCGCGGCCATCGGGGTTCAGCCCTCGTTCTCGTCGTCGAACAGCTCGCTCGACCGGTGTCGGACGAGCGCCGCGGCGATGAGGCCACGGAACAGCGGGTTCGCCTCGGTCGGGCGCGAACGCAGCTCTGGGTGCGCCTGCGTCGCGATGTAGTACGGGTGCACCTCACGGGGCAGCTCGACGTACTCGACCAGATCGAGCTCGGGGTTCAGGCCCGAGAACACGAGACCCGCGTCGGCGATCTGCGCGCGATACGCATTGTTGACCTCGTACCGGTGACGGTGCCGCTCGGTGGCGCGGTTCGAGCCGTAGACCTCAGCCGCGACCGAACCCTCGGCGAGCTCCGCCTCGTAGAGGCCGAGGCGCATCGTTCCGCCCAGGTCACCGCGGTCGAGGATGTCGACCTGCTCGGCCATCGTGGCGATGACCGGGTGCGGGGTCTCCGGGTCGAACTCGCTCGAGGATGCACCCTCGATGCCAGCGACGTGGCGGGCGTACTCGATGACCATGCACTGCAGGCCGAGGCAGATGCCGAGCGTCGGCAGCCCCTGTTCGCGGGCGAACTTCAGCGCGCCGAGCTTGCCCTCGATGCCGCGGATGCCGAATCCGCCGGGAACGACGATGCCGTCGACTGCGGACAGCGCCTTCGCGGCGCCCTCGGGCGTCTCGCACAGATCGGACGGGATCCACGTGATCTGGACCTTCGTCTCCTGCGCGAACCCCCCGGCCTTGAGCGCTTCGGTGACCGAGAGGTATGCATCGGGCAGGTCGATGTACTTGCCGACAAGACCGATCGTGACCTCGTGCTTGGGGTTGTGGACGGCGTTGAGGACCGTGTTCCACCGCGTCCAATCCACGTCGGCCGCCTTGCCGAGGCCCAGGGCGCGGACGATGTAGTCGTCGAGGCCCTGCTCGTTCAGCATCGTCGGGATGTCGTAGATCGACGGCACGTCGACGGCGTTCACGACAGCGTCCTCGTCGACGTCGCACATGAGCGCGATCTTGCGCTTGTTGGCGTCGGTGACGGGTCGGTCGCTGCGAAGGACCAGTGCGTCCGGCTGGATACCGATCTGGCGCAGCGCCTGCACGGAGTGCTGGGTCGGCTTGGTCTTCTGCTCGCCGGAGGCGCCCATGAACGGCACGAGCGAGACGTGGACGAAGAAGACGTTGCCGCGACCGAGTTCGTGGCGGATCTGCCGAGCCGACTCGATGAACGGCTGCGACTCGATGTCGCCCACGGTGCCGCCGACCTCGGTGATGATGACGTCGGGCCGGGGCTCCTCAGTCGCCTGCAGGCGCATGCGGCGCTTGATCTCGTCGGTGATATGCGGGATCACCTGGACGGTGTCGCCGAGGTACTCGCCACGCCGTTCCTTGGCGATGACCTGCGAGTAGATCTGGCCGGTCGTGACGTTCGCCGCCTGGCTGAGCTCGACGTCGAGGAAGCGCTCGTAGTGACCGATGTCGAGGTCGGTCTCGGCGCCGTCGTCGGTGACGAAGACCTCACCGTGCTGGAACGGGTTCATCGTTCCGGGGTCGACGTTCAGGTACGGGTCGAGCTTCTGCATGACCACGCGGAGGCCGCGGGCGGTCAGGAGGTTGCCGAGGCTGGCGGCCGTCAGGCCCTTCCCGAGCGACGAAACGACACCACCCGTCACGAAGATGTGCTTGGTGATGTCGTTTTTGCGTCCCGCGCCCGAAGTGTCCGTCACGGGCTTTCACTTTATCAGCCGTCAGTCCGAGGTGGCCCCGAACGGATGCCGGGTGTCGCCCGATCGACCTTCGGTCAGGATTCCGCGCCGAGCGCCAGCAGCTCGCGAGCATGGTCGAGCGCGACCGAGGAATCCGTCATCCCCGACAGCAGTCTCGCCATCTCAGCGGCGCGCTCGTCACCGCTGAGCGCTCGCACACTCGACGCGGTGACCGACCCGTCATTCGCTTTCACGACGGTCAGGTGGTTGTTCGCGAACGCGGCGACCTGCGCGAGATGGGTGACCGCGATCACCTGGCTGTTCTCGGCGAGTTTCGCGAGACGCCGACCGACCTCGATCGCAGCGGCGCCGCCGATCCCGGCATCCACTTCGTCGAATACGAAGGTCGGAACCGGGTCGGTCGCGGCGATGACGACTTCGATCGCGAGCATGACGCGGCTCAGCTCACCGCCCGATGCGCCTCGCGCGACCGGGCGCGGCGTCGCACCGGGATGGGGAGCGAGCATGATCGTGACGTCGTCGCGCCCCGTCGTCGTCTCGGGCGCGTCGTCGACCGAGACGACGAGCGTCGCGTCCGGGAGCGCGAGGTGCCGGAGCTCGTCCGTGACAGCGGCTCCGAGCCGCTCGGCGGCCGCACGACGAGCGTCGGTGAGCGCAGCGGCTGCGGCGTCGAGGTCCGCGCGAAGCCGCTCCTGCTCCGCCGTGAGCCGCTCGATCCGGTCGGAGTCGTCGTCGAGCTCCACGAGTCGGGCCGAGCCCGTCGACAGCACGGTCAGCGCCTCGGCGAGACTGCCGTGGGTCCGGACGAGGTCGCCGATCGCGGCTCGTCGCTCTTCGACCAGCACGAGTTCGTGCGGGCCGGTCTCGTCGAGGTCTGCGAGGTAGCTGCTCAGCTCGGCGGCCACGTCGGCGACGCGGTAGCCGAGTTCCTCGAGTGTCGCGGCGTGTGCGCGCAGCGTCTCATCGCTCGACGCCGCGCGTTCGAGTTCCCGACGCGCCTCACCGAGCAGCAGCTGCGCGTCGGGCTGGTCGTCGTCGCTCGACAGTGCGGCGTGGGCGGTGACCGCCGCACGGCGCAGTTCCTCCGCATTGGCGAGCCGCTCGGCCCGCTGTGCGAGCTCGACGTCCTCGTCCGGGGCGGGGTCGACGGCTTCGATCGTCGCGATCGCGGCCCGCAGCTCCGCGGCCTCGCGGGCGCGCGTCTCCTGCTCGGTCGTCAACGTCTCCAGCTCGGATGCCGCCGCCCGCCAAGCCTCGTACACGGTGCGGTACTCCGCGAGCGGACCGCTGACGGCCGATCCCCCAAAGCGATCGAGGGCATCGCGCTGGGCGGCCGCAGACTTGAGCCGGAGCTGGTCGGACTGGCCGTGGACCACAACGAGGTGGTCGGCAAGATCGGCGAGGACGCCGGCCGGAGCCGTCCGCCCGCCGACGGTCGCTCGGCTCCGGCCCTCGCTGCTGAGTGTCCGACCGAGGTACAGCTCGGCGTCGCCGCCACCGACGGGTTCGATGTCGCCACCGGCGTCGCGGACGCGCTCGGCGACGTCACCCGTCTCGGGGACGATCCAGACGCCGTCGACCGACGCCTGCTCGGCGCCCGAGCGAACGGCACCCGAGTCGGCGCGCTGACCGAGCAGCAGGCCGAGGCCGGTGACGACCATCGTCTTGCCGGCGCCGGTCTCACCGGTGATCGCCGTAAAGCCCTTGCCGATGGGCAGGGTCGCGCTCGCGATCACACCGAGGTCGCGCAGACGGATCTGTTCGATCACGAGGCCGCCTTCGGGTCACCGCGCCAGCCGGCGACCGGCAGCTGGAACTTGCGCACGAGCCGATCGGTGAACACCGACGGGTGCAGTCGCGCGAGGCGCACGGGCCGCGACGACTTGCGGACCACGACCGACGCACCGGGCGGCAGGTCGTGCGACCGCCGACCGTCGCACCAGAGCACGCCGGTGCCCTGGTTACGGCGCAGCACGTCGAGACGCACCCAGGTATCGGGGCCCAGAACGAGCGGCCGGGCGAACAGTGCGTGCGCCGACAGCGGAACGACGCTGATCGCTTCGACAGACGGCCAGACGACGGGTCCGCCGGCGGAGAAGTTGTACGCGGTCGACCCGGTCGGCGTCGCGACGACCACACCGTCGCAGCCGAAGCTCGACAGCGGACGCCCGTCGATCTCGATCATGAGCTCGAGCATGCGCTCCCGCGCCGCCTTCTCGACGGTGGCCTCGTTGAGTGCCCACGTCTCGTAGACGACAGCGCCGTCCGCATCGCGCACCTGCACCGCGAGTGCCATCCGCTCGTGGATCTCATAGTCGCGAGCGATGACTCGACCGATCGCTTCGTCGATGTCGTCGGCTTCGAGCTCGGCGAGGAAGCCGACGTGCCCCATGTTGATCCCGAGGATCGGGACCGATGCACTCCGAACCAGTTCTGCCGCGCGCAGGATCGTCCCGTCACCGCCGAGGACGATGGCGACCTCCAGGTCGGCCACGTCGACGGCCTCACCGAGCACGACGGTGTCGATGTCGGCGACGACGGCGACGAGATCGGGATCGTCGCCCGGGAGCACCGCCTGCGCCCCGGCCGCCTGCACGGCCGCGATCACGCGCCGGGCACCTGCGACCGTGTGCTCGCGGTGCGCGTGCGCAACCACGAGGATGCTGCGCGTCGCGTCGGTCATGCGGCTCCCGCCAGTCGGTTCACAGTGTCCAACCATTGTGTCGGATTCGTCTCGTCGGTCGCTCCGAGCGTGAAATGCGCCACGAACTCGCGGTTCCCGTGCGTCCCGGCGATCGGCGAGGAGACGACGCCCCGCGTCCCGAGTCCGGCGTCCCATGCCGCCCACAGCACGCCCGCCACGGCATCCGCCCGCTTTCCGGCATCCGTGACCAATCCTTCCCGCACGCCGGTACGACCGACCTCGAACTGCGGCTTGATCAGGAGCACGAGGTCGGTATCGGGTGCGCAGACGGATGCCGCAGCCGGCAGCACGTGCGCCAGCGAGATGAACGACAGGTCACCGGTCACGAGACCCGGCGCCGCTTCCACCCCGCTCGCCTCGGCGAGCGACGCGGGCGTCATGTGTCGGACGTTGAACCCCTCGACCGAGATGACGCCGGCGTCGGCCCCGATCTCCGCGCTGAGCTGACCGTGACCGACGTCGACCGCGATGACCGGATCGGCGCCGCGCTCACGGAGGACCTGCGTGAACCCGCCGGTCGACGCGCCCATGTCGAGCGCGATCCGTCCCTCGACGGGGACGTCGAACGCGTCGAGTCCGGCGATGAGCTTGTGGGCCGCGCGGCTGACGTAGTGGTCGGATGCCGCGACGGTGATCGCATCGTCGTCCCCCACCTTCGCGGAGGGCTTGACGACGGGACGGCCGGCAACGCTGACGAGTCCCGCCTCGATCAACTGGGCAGCGTGGGTGCGAGAGCGCGCGAGCCCGCGCGCGGCGACCGCCGCGTCGAGCCGGGACGTCATGCGAGCCGGTCGCGGGGGCCGGAGTCGAGCCGACGCGCGAGGTCGTCGTGCAGGCGTGCGTACGCGGCGGCACGCTCGCTCAGCGGCTGATCCTCGATGACGTCGAGCGTCGAGACGAGGTCTTCGCGGCGATCGTCGGCGTCAGCGGCATCCATCGACATGTCCACAACGATACGCCCGCGAGCGGCGCTGGCTGCGGAGGTCAGGGCCGATGGAACGGGTCGGCGTAGAGCCGCTCCGGAACGCGGAATCCGTAGATCGCCCGCCCGGTCCCCCAGATCGCGGCTGCACCGGCACGGACGAGGTCGATCGGTCGATCGCCTTCCGCGACGATCCGGACGTCGACGCCGTCGATCTGCACCGATGCACCACCCACGGTCGTGATGTCGCCGCGCACCGTGGTCGCGGGATACGGCTCGTGGAGCTCGCGCAGGTCGCCGAGGATGAACGTCGGGTGGGAGTTCTTCGGCGCCGCGAGGACGTGCTTGGGCCGATCGATGCCGGTCAGCACGAGAGCGGACGCGATGCCCGCCGACTGTGCGCCGGCGATGTCGGTGTCGAGGCGGTCGCCGATGAAGAGCGGATGCTTCGCTCCGAACCGCGCGACGGCCTCATCGAAGATCGGGCGTTCTGGCTTGCCCGCCACGGTCGCGAGGCGCCCGACGGCGGTGTGCACCGCGGAGACGAGCGTGCCGTTGCCGGGCGCGATGCCTCGCCCCTGCGGGATCGTCCAGTCGGTGTTCGTGGCGATCCACGGAATGCCGCCCTTGTCCTCCGGCGTCGCGAGCGCGTATGCCGCCTCGGCGAGCTGCGTCCAGCCGACCTCGGGCGCGAAGCCTTGGACGACTGCGGCGGGCGCATCGTCGGCGCTGCGTGTGGCGACGAAACCGGCTTTCTCAAGTTCGTAGACGAGTCCGTCGCCACCGACGACGAGCACCTTCGACCCGGCGGGCACACGGTCTCGCAGCAGGCGCATCGCCGCCTGCGGACTGGTCACGACCTCGTCGGGCTGCGTCGGCAGGCCGAGATCCGAGAGGTGGCCGGCAACGACGCTGTCGCGTCGTGAGGCGTTGTTGGTGATGTAGGCGAGCCGTCGATCGGATGCCGCACGCGTGAGGCTGTCGACGGCGTGCGGGATCGCACCGGACCCTGCGTAGACGACGCCGTCGAGATCGGCGAGGACCAGGTCGACGTCGTGCAGCGGCGTCGGGGTCGCGCGTGAGAACAGCCCCATCAGTCGCGGTCCGACGCGCTCTCGTCGTCCGACGCCTCGACCTCGGAAGGCTCGTCTTCGGACGCCTCGTCGTCGATGAGCTCGAGCTCCTCGATCTCGTCGACGAACACGGTCTCGCTGTCGGCGTCTTCGTCACCGAGCGCCTCAGCGGCGATGTCGGCGCGACGCTGCCACTCGGATGCCTCGTCGGCGCGGCCGAGCTCCTCGAGCACCGCGGCACGCGCGGCGAAGAGGGCGGGGCTCCACGAGAACGCGCGGTCGGGGTCGAGCTCGGGGATGTCGAGTTCCTGCAACGCGCGGTCGGCCTCGCCGAGGTCGAGACGGGCGCCCGACATGGCGATGGCGAGCTCGACGCGAACGTCGACGGGAAGCGACGCGCGCTCGACGGCGCGACCGACCTCGAGCGCTCGGTCGGGACGACCGACGCCTCGTTCGCTGTCGACCATGAGGGCGATCTGGTCGTCCTTCCCCGAAATCCGTCGATAGGTACGAAGTTCGCGGAGCGCAAGCGCGAAGTCACCTGTCGCATACGCCGTGATCGCGACAGTCTCGCGCACGACGGCGATGCGGCCGGCGCTGCGCGACGCCGCGAGAGCGTGCTGGTGCGCGAGCGCCGGGTCCTCCTCGATGAGGTTGGCCGCCATCGCGAGGTGGCGTGCCACCTGCTCGGCATTGTCCTTACTCAGGGTCTTGAGTTCGTTGCGCGCAGCACCGTTGAGGTCGCGTGCCGTGATCTCGTCAGGGACGACGGGACCGGATGCCGCCTCGCGACGGTCCGAGCCCTGCGGAGGTCGCGACGCGCGACGCTCGCCACCGAAGTCGGGACGTCGATTCGGACGGTCACCGCGATCGCCCCGGAACGGACGGTCACCGCGATCGCCCCGGAACGGACGGTCACCATCCCGCTTCTCGAACGGACGACGTTCCCCGTCGCGCTTCTCGAACGGACGACGTTCCCCGTCGCGCTTCTCGAACGGACGACGCTCGCCATCACGCTTCACGAACGGACGACGCTCGCCATCACGCTTCGCGTACGGACGGGCGTCGCCATCGCGCTTCGCGTACGGACGCTTGTCACCGTCACGCTTCTCAAACGGACGACGCTCGCCATCACGCTTCGCGTAAGGACGCTTCTCACCGTCGCGCTTCGCGTACGGACGCGCGTCACCGTCGCGCTTCTCGAAGGGACGACGCTCCCCGTCGCGCTTCTCGAACGGGCGACGCTCGCCATCACGCTTCTCGTAGGGACGGCGATTACCATCGCGCTTCGCGTACGGGCGGGCCTCCCCGTCGCGCTTCGTGTAGGGACGAGCATCGCCGTCGCGCTTCGCGTAGGGACGAGCATCGCCGTCGCGCCGCGGAGTGCGCGGACGGTCGGAGCGGGAGCTCGAGGAAGACGGCTTGAACGTACGCTTCTTGCCGTCGTTACGCGGCTGCTCGTCGTCAGTCATCTCGTCCTCTTCTCCTCGGTTGTTAACTGGAAATGGCCACCCTGCGTTGGGTGGCCATTTCCTGAAAGAAGTCCGGCGGTGTCCTACTCTCCCACAGG
>NZ_JASJND010000006.1 GCF_030065535.1 Microbacterium dauci | reverse complement strand
ACAAGTGCACGCTGTTGAGTTCTCAAGGATCGGATGCTCCCACACCACCCTTCCGGGCTTCGTAGTGAGGCAACTTCTCGTCGTGTCCACGCCTCGCCGAACGTGATGGCATATCGAGATCTCAGATCTCCGACGTGCGATCACCACGGGGCTTCGAGGTGGGCTTCCCATCCTAGACCTCACGGTCTTGTTCTCTCAAGGAGAGGTTTGGGTTGGGCTCGTTCTCCGCTTGAGGGGGCAAGGCCTTCCGGCTCTCGCTCTTCCCTGTGGGGCGAACAAGTAATAAGTTACGCGCGGATGACGGGTCCGGCAAATCACCCTTGCATCCCGGGCGTGTCGCGCGCTCCTACCCCACGAAGACGCCGGCAAGCGTCTTCTTGCCGCGGCGCACGACCGACACTCCCCCGGGCAAGGAACCAGCCACGATGTGGCCTTCGTCCGCGACCTTCTCGCCGTCCACGACCACACCGCCTTGAGCGATGGCACGACGAGCCTCGCTCAGACTCGACACCAGTCCGGTCTCCACGAGCGCCTGCACAATAGGGATCCCGTCGGCCGTGCGAGCATGCGGGAGCTCTTCGAGTGCGCTGCGGAGGGTGGCGGCATCCAACGACGTCAGATCACCCTGGCCGAACAGTGCATCCGACGCGGCGACGACCGCGAGCGCGGCGTCGTGCCCGTGCACCGTCGTCGTCACCTCGAGCGCGAGTCGGCGCTGCGCCGCACGACGGAACGGCTCCGTCTCCACGAGGCGCTCGTACTCGGCGATCTCATCGCGCGTGAGGAACGTGAAGACCTTGAGCCGAGAGATCACATCGGCATCGGCGGTGCTCAGCCAGAACTGGTACATCCGGTAAGGGCTGCACATCTCGGCATCCAGCCAGATCGCATTGCCCTCGCTCTTGCCGAACTTGGTGCCGTCCGTGTTCGTGATCAGCGGCGTCCCGATGGCGTGCACCGAGGTGCCCTCGACACGGTGGATGAGGTCCGTCCCACTCGTGAGGTTTCCCCACTGGTCGCTGCCACCGGTCTGCAGCACACAGCCGTAGCTGCGGTGCAGTTCGAGGAAGTCCATGCCCTGGAGGATCTGGTAGCTGAATTCGGTGTAGCTGATCCCGGCATCGGAGTTCAGTCGCGCCGAGACCGCGTCCTTCTTGATCATCGTCCCGACGCGGAAGTGCTTGCCGATTTCGCGGAGGAAATCGATCGCGCTCATCGGCGCGGTCCAGTCGAGATTGTTCACCATGCGGGCGGCGTTGTCGCCCTCGAAGCTCAGGAATCTCTCGACCTGTGCGCGCAGGCGCGACACCCACTCCTCGACGGTCTCCCGAGTGTTGAGGACGCGCTCCGCGGTCGGACGCGGGTCGCCGATGAGGCCGGTCGAGCCGCCGACGAGCCCGAGCGGGCTGTGGCCTGCCAGCTGCAGGCGCCGCATAAGGAGCAGCTGCACGAGGTTCCCCAGGTGCAGGCTCGGCGCAGTCGGATCGAAGCCGCAGTAGTACGTGATCGAGCCCTCGGACAGCAGCGCGCGCAGCGCCTCCTGGTCGGTGGACACGTGCACGAGGCCGCGCCAGACGATTTCGTCCCAGACGTTCTCGAACGACGGATCGTTGGCGGGCGCGAGTGCGCTCACGGGGGTTGCAGACACGCGTTTCAGGCTATCAGCGCGGCAGGACGCGCCTCCGCGCAGCGTCGACGGTGCGTGTCAGACTGGCGGACATGGACGCCCTGTACGTGGACCCGGTCATCGCCCTCAGTCTGTCGATCGTCGTCCTCGCGGGCCTGACGGCACCGCTCGTCCTGGCGGCGATCACGTTCCGGCAGCCGAAGACATCGCCGATGGCGGCGGCCGCGATCGTCCTGGTCAGCGCGACGGTCGTCGCGGCGGTCTCCCCCGTCGACGTCCACGCCTCCGTCGCGGTGCCGATCGCGCTGCTCGGCGTTGTGCTCGCCGTGCTCGGCGGGAACCCCGCGACCCGGGTCGTCCTCCGACTCGCCGCCGGCTCGCGAGTACGGGAGACGGCGGACGGCGGCATCCTCATCGGCCCGCCACGCCCATCGGCCTCCGCCGATGGACTCGAGCCACTCCTGCGCGGTGGCACCGCGATCGGCTACCTCGAGCGACTCGCCGTCGTGCTGACCGTGATGGCAGGGTTCCCCGAAGCGATCGCCGTCGTCGTCGCGATCAAGGGCATCGGGCGGTTCTCGGAGCTCGCCGCGGCGGAGGCTCGAGAGCGCTTCATCGTCGGTACGTTCGCGAGCCTCGTGTGGGCGGCCACCGCCGGCGCGCTCGTCAGGCTCGCGATCTGGTGATCGTCACACGACCGACCGCAGCTGCTTGAACGCCTCGACGACCGCCGCGGCACCCGCGGCCGTGAGCGCCTGCGACACCCCCGACTGCGTGATGCCCTCCTGTGCGGCGAGCTCCGCCTGCGTCGACCCGAGGCAGCGACCGTAGGCGAGTCGCCGCGTCCGCTCGGACATCGTCGAAATGAGTTCGTCGCGCGACCACACATAGGCATTCGCGAGCTCCACCGCGAGCGGATCCATCGCTCCGTCCGCTGCGGCGACCCACGTCCGGGCGCGCGGGAGGGCACGGACCTGCTTCGCGTGCAGCGTATCGATGGCGCGGCGAGCGGCCCACCATCCCGGGCCCTCGGCGATGCCACCGGCTGCCGACGGGACGACGCCGATCGGCCCGACGCCGACGCCGAAGCGGAGGTCGACCTCGTCCGGCAACGCGAGGCGCAGCAACGTCAGCGCAGACAACGCCTCCGCGAGACCCGGGTACACCCCCTGCACCTCATCGCCCACCGTGGGGGTGAGCACTCGCTCCGCACCCGGCGCATCGGCCTCGACCTTCGCCACGGCACCATCGATGAGGCGCTGTGCGCGCGCACGATCGACGAGCTCCCGCGAACCGATGATGTCGCCGATGATGACGGTACTCATATTCGAAGCTTATAAGTCTTTTGCTAATTTGCTAAGAAAATCAGCGGAATGCTTATCGGGCGTCGATTCGCCCGGGCCCGCGTCAAAGGCCGAGCGCGTGTCCGGCCGCTTGTGCGCGACGCACCAGCTCTGCGCGCTGCTCGGTCACCCGGGCCGGAGCCGTGCCGCCGACACCCGTGCGGCTCGCCACCGAGCCTTCGACAGTCAGCACTTCACGCACCGACGGCTCGAGCCTCGGTGACACTTCGGCGAGCAGCGCGTCGTCGGCATCCTCGAGACCGATCCCCCGCTGCTCGCAAGCCTGGACGAGGGCACCCGAGATCTCATGCGCCTCACGGAACGGTATGCCGCGCTTCACGAGCCACTCGGCGACATCCGTCGCGAGCGAGAAACCTTCGGGCGCGAGCGACGCCATCCGATCGGTGTCGAACCGCAGCGTCGCGACCATCCCTGCGAACGCCGGCAACACGGTCTCGAGGGTGACGATCGAATCGAAGACCGGCTCTTTGTCCTCCTGAAGGTCGCGGTTGTACGCGAGCGGCAGCGCCTTGAGCGTCGCGAGGAGGCCGGAGAGATTGCCGATGAGCCGCCCCGCCTTGCCGCGCGCGAGCTCGGCGATGTCGGGGTTCTTCTTCTGCGGCATGATGCTCGACCCGGTCGAGTAGCCGTCGTCGAGGCGCACGAACGAGAACTCGCGCGTGTTCCAGATGATGATGTCTTCGGCGAACCGGGAGAGGTCGACGCCGATCATCGCTGCGATGAACGCGAACTCCGCGACGACGTCGCGAGCGGAGGTGCCATCGATCGAGTTCTCGGCGGGACGTGCGAGGCCGAGCTCATCCGCGACGAGCTGCGGATCGAGCCCGAGCGTCGCGCCGGCGAGCGCGCCGCCGCCGTAGGGCGATACCGACGCGCGGGCCGACCAGTCGCGGAGACGCTCGAGGTCGCGGATGAGCGGCCACGCGTGCGCCTGCAGGTGGTGGGCAAGCAGGACGGGCTGGGCGTGCTGCAGGTGGGTGCGGCCGGGCATGATCGCCTCGGGGTGCGCCTCGGCCTGCGCGACGATCGCGTCGATGACGCGCAGGAGGTCGCGGGCGATCACCCGCGCGTGGTCGAGCAGGTACATCCGCACGAGCGTCGCGATCTGGTCGTTGCGGCTGCGCCCCGCGCGGAGCTTGCCACCGAGCTCGGCGCCGACCTCGGCGATGAGCGCCGCTTCGAGCGCGCCGTGCACGTCTTCGTCCTCGGGGCGGGCGACGAGCGACCCGTCCTGGACGGCGACACCGAGCGCATCGAGGCCTGCGTGCATGCGAGCCTCTTCGTCAGCGGTGAGATATCCGGCCGCGGCGAGCGCGCGGGCGTGCGCGTGGGATCCCGCGAGATCGTAGGCGGCGAGCGCCCAGTCGAAGTGGGTCGAGCGGCTCAGGGCGACGAGTTCCGGCGACGGGCCGGACGCGAACCGTCCGCCCCACAGTGCGCCCTGATTCGTTGCCTCGTTCTTGCTGTCGCTCACCTGTCCACCCTATCTGCGGCATCCGCTCGCCCCTGTGCCGACCCTGGCGTCACCCATCGGACGACGGCCGCGACGAGCCGCTCGACCGGACCTCGTCCGACGAGCCACGCCCACAGCGAGCAGCCCACGACGGTCGCGGCGATGAACCACCAGAACGGCTCGAGCGCACGGAAACCCCAGAGATCGGTCGTGTCTCCCAGCAGCACGAATGCCGCGATCGCCCATGCCACGACCTGCCCGACGTACGCGGTGAGGGGCATCGAGCCGACGGCCCGCAGCGGCGCGAGGACCCACGTCGCCGGGGTCCGGCAGACCAGGAGGCAAGCCCCGAGGACGGCTGCGGCGAATCCCGCCGTCCCGACGATGTCGAGGATGCCCTCGGTGTGCGGCTCGGCGCTCCACACCGCAGCGAGGTAGCCATCCTCGGGGAACCGCAGCAGCGTGGCGGCGATGCCGGCGACCGCGACCGCCGCGGCGCCGGCAGCGAGCAACATCCATGCGACGAAGGTGCGACGGAGGTCGAGACGCCCGATCGCGATGCCGGCGAGCACGTATGCGAGCCACGCGGGGAACGGGTACGGCCAGCCGGTCGCATGGAAGAGAGGCTCCCCCACCGCGCTCTCCCAGACCGGCGCGGCATCCAGGATCGGCAGGATCCAGGGCACCGCGATCGCGATCACGGCAGCAGTCACCCAGAGGACGACGGGCGGGGCGACGAGGAACGGAATGGCGAGGAGGAAGAGGATCGCGTACGCCGGCAGGATGACGTAGATCGGCACGCCCGTCGCCAGCAGCGCGAGCCCGATAAGCCAGAGCACAAGCGCGCGGACGGCGATCCGCCGGCGAACGAGCGACAACGCGGCGCCGCGCGCCGGGTTCGCGCCGCCCGAGATGATCGCGAGCGACACCCCGGCGAGCAACGCGAACAAGACCGACGGCCGTCCGTTGACGAGCGCGATCCACGTCTCCGGCTGCGACAGCGCCAGCGGGTCGTCGATGGTCAACAGGTGTGCCGCAAGCATGCCGAACACCGCCAGCGCACGGGCGAGATCGACGCCGTGCAGCCGGGCGGCGCCGTTCCAGCGCCGCCACCCCGTCGTCAGCGACGAAGCGCGATTCACTGCTGCCGAAGCAGCCACACCAGCAGCGCCTTCTGCGCGTGCAGTCGGTTCTCGGCCTCGTCCCAGACGACGCTCTGCGGGCCGTCGATGACCTCGGCGTCGACCTCGTACCCGCGGTCGGCGGGCAGGCAGTGGATGAAGATCGCGTCGTCCTTCGCGAGGCCCATGAACTCGTTCGTCACCTTGTAGCCGCCGAGATCGCGGATGCGGGAGAGCTTCTCCTCTTCCTTGCCCATCGAGACCCACGTGTCGGTCACGACGACGTCGGCACCGGCAGCGGCCTCGAGCGGGTCGGTGCAGAGGGTGAGCGATCCGCCGGTCTCGGCCGCGATGCGGTCGGCATCGGCGACGACATCGGCCCGAGGCGCGTAGGCCTCGGGTGACGCGATGCGCACGTGCATCCCCGCTGTGACACCGGCGAGCGCGTACGAGTGCCCCATGTTCGACATCCCGTCGCCGAAGAACGAGAGCGTCAGCCCCTTGAGGTCGCCCTTGTGCTCGCGGATCGTGAGCAGGTCGGCGAGCAGCTGGCACGGGTGGAAGTCGTCGCTCAGCGCATTGACGACGGGAACGCGAGTACCGCGGGCCATCTCCTCGAGTCCGGCCTGCGCGTACGTGCGCCACACGATCGCGGCGACCTGGCGCTCGAGGACCCGTGCCGTGTCCGACGGCGTCTCCTTGCCGCCGAGCTGGCTGTTGGCCGTCGAGATGATGAGCGGCGACCCACCGAGGTCGGCGATCCCGACCGCGAACGACACGCGCGTGCGGGTCGATGACTTGTCGAAGATCACCGCGACCGTCTGCGGCCCGGCGAGCGGCTTCTCACCCCAGCGGTCCTGCTTGAGCTCGAGGGCGAGATCGAGGATCTCGGCCTGCTCGGCGGGGGTCAGGTCGTCGTCGCGGAGAAGGTGGCGGGTCATGCGGATGCCTCCGTGGTGGTGTCGGCCATGGAATCGAGCAGCAGGGCGTCCTCGACGGTCGCGAGGGCCTTGGCGAACAGGGTCTGGAACTCGTCGATCTCGACGTCGCCGATCGTGAGCGCCGGCGCGAGGCGGATCGTCGACTCGTTCGCGGCGTTGATGATCAGGCCGTGCTGCTGTGCAGCAGCGACGACCGCGCCGGCGACGGGGTGCCGCAGCGAGACGCCGATGAGGAGGCCGCGCCCGCGGCATCCGTCCACCAACGACGATCCGATCGCGTCGATCGCGTCGCGGATCTGCGCACCGCGCTCTGCCGCGGCCTCGACGAGGCCGGCTCGTTCGATCTCGTCCAGCACTGCGGATGCCACGGCGGTGGCGAGCGGGTTGCCGCCGAACGTCGAGCCGTGCGTGCCCGGATAGAAGAGTTCACTCGCGGCACCGAAGGTGATGAGTGCGCCGATCGGGATGCCGTTGCCGATGCCCTTCGCGACGGTGATCGCGTCGGGCGTGATGCCGGCGTGCTGGAAGGCGAACCACGCGCCGGTGCGACCAGCACCCGTCTGGATCTCGTCGACGATGAGGAGCGCGCCGTGGCGCTCGGTCAGCTCGCGCGCAGCCTGGAGGTAGCCCTCGGGAAGTTCGAGGACACCAGCCTCGCCCTTGATGGGCTCGACGAAGAGTGCGGCGACGCGATCGTCGAGTGCCGCTTCGAGCGCCTCGATCGTGGAGTCGAGGAACTCGACGCCGGGGACCATCGGCTCGAAGGGCTGCTGCATGGCCGGCTTGCCGGTGAGGGCGAGCGTGCCCATCGTGCGGCCGTGGAACGCCTGCTTCAGCGCGAGGATGCGCGGCCGGTCGGCGCCGCCGTGCAACCGAGCGAGCTTGAAGGCCGCCTCGTTCGCTTCGGCGCCGGAGTTGCCGAAGTACACGCGACCGGTGTCGCCGGTGCCGGCGAGGCGCTTGAGCCGTGCTGCGAGACCGAGCTGCGGCGGCGTCGCGAAGTAGTTCGAGACGTGACCGAGGGTGGCCGCCTGATCGGCGACGGCCTGCACGAACACGGGGTGGGCATGGCCGAGCGAGACGACGGCGATGCCGCCGAGGAAGTCGAGGTACCGCGTGCCCTCGTCGTCCCACAGGTAGGCGCCTTCGCCGCGGACGAGCATCGCGTAGCGCTCCCCCGCGTTCAGCACCAGATCGCGCGCCGCATCGTCTTTCCAACTCGTCGCGATCACTCCTGCTGCGCCGCTCACTGCGCCACCACCTCTGTTCCGATTCCCTCTGCCGTGAAAAGCTCGACCAGCACCGAGTGGGGCTGCCGCCCGTCGATGATCGCCGCTCGATCGACGCCGCCGTCGACCGCGTCAAGACATGCCTGCATCTTCGGGATCATGCCGGACTCGAGCGACGGGAGCATGTCCCGCAGCTCACTCGCGGTGAGGTGCGAGACGAGCGAGTCCCGGTTCGGCCAGTCGGCGTACAGCCCGGGTACGTCGGTCAAGATGACGAGCTTCGTGGCGCCCAGCGCGACGGCGAGCGCCGCGGCGGCGGCATCCGCGTTCACGTTCAACGACTGGCCGGGGGCATCGGCATCCGGCGCGATCGACGAGATGACCGGCACCCGGTCGGCCGCGAGGTGGTCGAGGACCGACTGCGGGTCGACGCCGACGACGTCGCCGACGTGGCCGAGGTCGTGCTCGGCGCCGTCGACGACCACACCGCGGCGGCGGCCACGGAAGAGCCCGGCGTCTTCGCCGGACAGGCCGGTCGCGAACGAGCCGTGCGCGTTGATGCGCGAGACCAACTGTGGGTTGATCTGACCGGTCAGGACCATCCGGACAACGCTGATCGCCTCGGTGCTCGTGACGCGGTAACCGCCCTTGAACTCGCTGTGGATGTCGAGGCGGTCCAGCATCTTCGAGATCTGCGGACCCCCACCGTGCACGACGACCGGCTTCACACCGACGTGGTGGAGGTAGGCGATGTCCTCGGCGAACGCCGCCTGCAGCTCCTCGCTCACCATCGCGTTGCCGCCGTACTTGATGACGACGATCTGGTCGCGGAAGCGCTTCAGCCACGGCAGCGATTCGACGAGGACCGCGGCCTTGCCGGCAGCCTCTTCGGGAGTGGTCTGTTGCAGATCGGTCATGAGGAGTACGCGCTGTTCTCGTGGACGTAGTCGTGGGTGAGGTCGTTCGTGAGGATCGTGGCCGCAGCGTCGCCGACGCGCAGGTCGATGAGGATGTGCGTGCGACGCGGGGTCAGGTCGACCTCTTCGCGGGGGCGATCGGGGCCGCCTGCGGTGCACACGCGCACCCCGTTGAACGAGACGTCGACGTCGTACGGGTCGAACGCCGCGTCGGTGGTACCGATCGCCGCGAGCACACGCCCCCAGTTCGGGTCGTTGCCGAAGATCGCCGCCTTGAAGAGGTTGTTGCGGGCGACCGAGCGCCCGACGACGACCGCGTCCTCCTCGGATGCCGCGCCGACGACCTCGATCGCGATGTCGTGGCTCGCGCCCTCGGCATCGCCCTGGAGCTGCTCGGCGAGGTCGCGGCAGACCTGCGTGAGCGCCGCCGCGAACGCGTCCAGGTCGGGACGGACGCCGCTGGCGCCGCTCGCGAGCAGCGTCACTTGGTCGTTGGTCGACATGCAGCCGTCGGAGTCGAGCCGGTCGAAGCTCACCCGGGTGGCGGTGCGGAGCGCGGCATCCGCTTCGGCCGGGTCGAGGTCGGCGTCGGTGGTGATGACGACGAGCATCGTGGCGAGTCCCGGCGCGAGCATGCCGGCACCCTTCGCCATGCCACCGATCGTCCAACCGTCGCCGGTGACGACGGCGCGCTTCGGGCGGGAGTCGGTGGTCATGATGGCGAGGGATGCCGCGTCGCCGCCGTCCGCGGAGAGCGCGGCGATGCCCTGCTCGACACCTGCGAGGACCTTCGAGCGGAAGACCTCGTCGCCGGTGCCGATGAGCCCAGTGGAGCAGACGAGCACGTCGCCCGCGCCGACGCCGAGGAGCTCGGCCGCCTTCTCGGCGGTCTGGTGGGTGGTCTGGAACCCGAACGAGCCCGTGAAGCAGTTCGCGCCGCCGGAGTTCAGGACGATGGCCTCGACGACACCATCACCGATGACCTGCTGCGACCAGATGATCGGGTTCGCCTTCGCGCGGTTGCTCGTGAACACCGCGGCGCCGACCTTCTTTGGTCCGCGGTTCACGACGACGGCGACGTCGTTCGCGCCGGTGGACTTGAGGCCGACCGCGACGCCTGCCGCCTCGAACCCCTTCGCTGCGGTCACACTCACGGCGCGACTCCGTTCACGCTCAGGCCCGTGGCCTCGGGAAGGCCGAGGGCGATGTTCATCGACTGGATGGCAGCGCCGGCGGTGCCCTTGACGAGGTTGTCGACCGCCGTCACCACGACGACGCGGTTCGCGGCGCGGTCGATCGCGAGCCCCATCAGCGCCGTGTTCGCGCCGAGGACGTCGGCCGTCCGCGGGAACTGCCCGGCGGGGAGCAGCTGGACGAAGGTCTCCCCCGCGTACGCAGACTCCCACGCGTCCCGGACCTGCTCGTCGCTGACGCCCGGCGCGATCGGTGCCGTCGAGGTCGCGAGGATGCCGCGCGCCATCGGCACGAGCACGGGCGTGAACGAGATGCGGACGGGGCCTGCGGCACCGGCATCCGTCAGCGCCTGCTGGATCTCGGGGATGTGCCGGTGCGTCCCACCGACGGCGTAGGGATTGGCGCTGCCGAGGATCTCGGAGGCGAGGAGGTTCGTCTTCAGGCTCTTGCCCGCGCCCGAGGGGCCGACCGCGAGGACACTGACGATGTCGGAGGCATCGATGACGCCGGCGGCGACGCCGGGCGAGAGACTCAGCGAGACGGTCGAGGCGTTGCAGCCGGGCGCCGCGATCCGGGTCGCCCCGGCCAGTCGGTCGCGCTGCTTCCCGTTCGCGATCGGGAGCTCGGGGACGCCGTAGGTCCACGGCTCGGGGAACTCGCCGCCGTAGAACGCGTCCCACGCGTCTTTCGAGGTGAGCCGGTGGTCGGCGCCCGCGTCGATGACGAGGGGCGTACCCGCTAGCTGCTCGGTGTACTGCGCCGACTGCCCGTGCGGCAGCGCCAGGAAGACGACGTCGTGGCCCGCGAGGATCTCGGGGGTCGTGTCCTGCAGCGTGAGGTGCGCGAGCGAGCGCAGGTGCGGCTGGTGGTCGATGAGGGGCTGCCCCGCGTTCGAGTGCGCCGTGACGGTGCGGATCTCGATGTCGGGGTGCGCCGCGAGGAGGCGGAGGATCTCGCCACCCGCGTAGCCGGAAGCGCCGGAAACGGCGACCGAGATGGTCATGGATTCAACCTTATTGTCTGGAAGGAACGGACCGGGACCGGCGACACCTGCGGCTCGACCCGCGAGGCGCGGGGAGCACGGAGGGTCGCCTAGCGTCGGCGGTCGCCCAGACGTCGGCGCGCGCGGAACACCGTCGAGACGGTGAGCGTGGCGGCCGAAGACATGCCGCGACCCTAACGCGGGCGGCCGAACGGTCGCAAATCGCGGCCGGGTGTCGGGAGGCCGGGGCAGACTGGGCGCATGCTCACGACGCTCGCCGTGTCCGGATACCGCTCGCTCCGCGACGTCGTCATCCCGCTCGACGCACTCACCGTCGTCACCGGGCCGAACGGGTCGGGCAAGTCAAACCTCTACCGGGCGCTCCGACTGCTCGCGTCTGCCGCGCGGGGCGGGATGGTCGGCGCCGTTGCTCGCGAGGGTGGACTCCCCTCCCTGCTGTGGGCGGGACCAGAGCAAGGCGGCACGCAGGGCACCGTCCGAAAGAACCCGATCGCGGTACAGCTCGGGTTCGCTTCCGACGAGCTCGGCTACCTCGTCGACCTCGGCATTCCGCAGACCTCCGGTGCGAACCCCTTCGCACGCGATCCCGAGATCAAACGCGAGCAGATCTTCGCCGGCGCCCTCGCGAAGCCGGCGACGCTGCTCATCGATCGACTCCGTGCGCAAACGCGCGTCCGCGGCGACGGGTGGATGAGCCTCGATCAGCAGCTCGCGCCGTTCGAGAGCATCATCACCGACCTCGCCGACGGCGACACCGCGCCCGAGCTGCTGGGACTCCGCCGCATCATGGGCGGCTGGCGCTTCTACGACCACTTCCGCGTCGACGCCGACGCGCCCGCCCGCGTGCCACAGGTCGGCACCCGGTCGCAGCTCCTCGCCGACGATGGCGCGAACCTCGCGGCGGTCTGGGCGACGATCGTCGACGCCGGGTTCGGCCACGATCTCGATCGAGCCGTGGATGCCGCGTTCCCCGGCAGCCGCGTCCGCGTGGAGGGTGGCGACGGCCGCCTCCGCGTGACCCTCTCGCAGCCGGGGCTCCTCCGGCCGCTCGACGCCGGCGAGCTCTCCGAGGGGACGCTCCGCTACCTGCTGCTGTGCGCGGCACTGCTGCCAGCCCGCCCTGCGCCGCTCGTGGTGCTGAACGAGCCGGAGGCGAGCCTGCACCCGAGCCTGCTCGACCCCGTCGCCGAGCTCGTGCGTGCGGCATCCGCTCGGACGCAGGTGGTGCTCGTGTCACACGCGCGCGGCCTGGTGGATGCGCTGGACGACGCGCGACGGATCGAGCTGCGGCGCGGTGACGCCGGGACCGTCGTCGAAGGTCAGGGGTTCATGGACGTCCCGGCGTGGAACTGGGGCAGCCGCTGAGGCCGGGTCAGAACAGCGTCGTCACTGCGGTGAGTCCACCGAGCACGACGATCGGGATACACGCCACGACGAATCCGCAGATCGTCACGGCGCGGAACACCCGCACTCGGCGGTAGCCCCGCGGGGTCACGAGCGCCGTGATGCCTGCGACCAGGGCTGCGACGCCGATAAAGGTGAACCAGAGCCCGACCTGGCCGTAGAAGTCGTTCCACTCCCACGCCATAGGGAAGAACACCGCCGCCTGCGGGAACAGGAGGGTGAGTACGTCCAGTTCAGCGGCGAACGAGATGACACTGACGAGCACGGTCGCCACGTTGATCCATGCGAGCACTTTGATGCCGCGACCGACGCCGGGTCGGATGTCGGCTGTCGGCTCCTCGGGCTGCGTCATGTGAGCACCGTAGCGCGGGATGCGGGTCAGTCGCGGATGACCGCGCCGAACCGCTCCGCCGCCACCTCAACGCCCGCGAGCTTCGCCTCGGTCGCCTCGGCAGCCGTCAGCGTCCGCTCGTCGGAGCGGAAGCGCAGCGCGAACGTGAGGCTCTTGCTCCCCTCGGGCACGCCCTGGCCGCGGTAGTCGTCGACGAGTCGCACCGACTCGAGCAGCGCGCCCGAGCCCACGGCAAGGGCAGCCTGCACGTCACCGGCGGGCAGATCGGTCGGCACCACGAGGGACACGTCCTGCGTCGCCGCCGGGTACGTGGCGAGGGATGCCGCAACCTCGGGCGCCTGCACGAGCGAGAGCACCAGGTCGAGGTCGATCTCGGCGACGAAGACGCGACCCTGCAGGTCTGCGGCCTCGGAGACCGCGGGCAGGAGCTCGCCGACGTACCCGACCTCGACGTCGCCCACGCTCAGCGTGCCCGCGCGACCCGGGTGGAGCGCGGCACGCTGGGTCTGCGTCACGTCGATCTGGGCGCCCGCTGCGACCGCGACCGTCTGGACCGCGCCGAGCGCATCGGCGAGATCAAAGGCGACCGCGGCACGACCGGGCTGCTTCGGCGAGGCGTTGCCGTGCAGGAGCACCGACACCATCCGCGGCTGCGGCGGGATCGCGGCATCCAATGCGGCGAGGGTCTCATCGCTCGGACGCTGCGCGAGCGGCGGCACCGTGTCGGTGCCGTACGTCACGCCCGCGTCGGGGGCGAAGACCGCACCGGTCTCGAACAGGGCGAGGTCGGTGAAGCCGCGCGACACGTTGCGGTGCGCGATCTGCAGGAGGCCGGGCAGCAGCGAACGGCGCAGGAACGGCGCCTGGCCGTCGAGCGGGTTGGCGAGCTTGACGGAGGGCAGGTGCTCCCCCGACGGCGAGCCGTGGAGGTCGTTCTGCGCCTCGGTCGTGAACGGGAAGGCGACGGCCTCGACGAAGCCGGCGGCGGCGAGCGCGTTCGCGACGCGACGGCGTCCGCGCTGCGCGGCGGTGAGACCGCGCCCGGACGGCGGCGTCGGCAGGAGCGACGGGATGCGGTCGAGCCCGTGGATGCGGGCGACCTCCTCGACGAGCGTCCACTTGTCGGTCAAGTCCGGACGCCACGACGGCGGGATGACCGTCCACGCCTCGTCGGCGTCGGCGACCTCGCACCCGATGAGCTCGAGCGCGCCGGACACCTCGGCGTCGGTGTAGTCCACGCCGACGAGCTGCGCTGCGAACGACTTCGGGAGCGCGATCTCGGGGATGAACACCTCGGCGAACAGTGCTCCACCGGTCTCGGTGTCGAGCGTGCCGCCCGCGAGCTCGACCATGAGGTCGGCGACGCGGCGTGCCGCAACGAACGGGATGAGCGGGTCGACGCCGCGCTCGAAGCGGCGGGATGCCTCGCTGGGCAGCTTGTGTCGGCGGGCGGTGCGGGCGATCGACACGGTGTCGAAGATCGCCGCCTCGATGAGGACATTGCGCGTGGCATCCCCCATCTCGGTCTTCCCACCGCCCATGACACCTGCGAGACCGATGGGGCCCGACTCGTCGGTGATGAGGAGGTCCTCGGCGCTGAGCGTGCGCTCCTTGCCGTCGAGGGTGGTGAGCGTCTCACCCTCGGTCGCACGGCGCACAGTGATGCCGCCGGTGAGCGTGTCGAGGTCGTACCCGTGGATCGGGTTGCCGAGTTCGAGCATCACGTAGTTCGTGATGTCGATGAGGATGCCGAGCGAGCGGATGCCGGCGAGCGTGAGGCGCGCGGTCATCCAGGGCGGCGTCGGGCGGCTCGGGTCGACATCGCGCACGATGCGCACGACGAACTCGCTCGCACCCACGTTGCCGTGGATCGGGGCGGCGTCGTCGACCGAGACGGGGAACCCGCCGGTGGGCTGCTCGAGCTCCTCGAACGGGCGCAGACCCGGGTCGCGGAACACGCCGCCGGTGGCGTGCGCATACTCTCGCGCCGCACCGCGGAGCGAGAGGGCGTAACCGCGGTCGGGCGTGACGTTGATGTCGACCGCGACGTCGTCGAGGCCGAGGAGCGCGATCGCGTCGGTGCCGACCTCGGGGTCGAGGCCGAGTTCGGTGAGGCGGAGGATGCCGGAGTGCTCGTCACCGAGCCCGAGTTCCTTCGCCGAGGCGATCATGCCGTCGGAGACGTGACCGTAGGTCTTGCGGGCGGCGATCGGGAACGGGCCGGGCAGCACGGCGCCGGGCAGCGTCACGACGACCTTGTCGCCCTCGAAGAAGTTGCCGGCGCCGCAGACGATGCCACGGACGCCGCCGTTCGCCTCGCCGACGTCGACCTGGCACCAGCGGATGGTCTTGCCGTTGGACTGCGGTTCGGGCTCGAACGAGACGACCCGGCCGACGACGATCGGCCCGGTGAGGTCGAACGCGTGCACGTCCTCCTCTTCGAAGCCCACCGACACGAACGACGCGAGGACGTCCTCGGGCGTCGCATCGGGCGCGACGTCGACGAACTCGCGCAACCAGGAGAGCGGGACGCGCATCAGACCACCATTCCGAACTGCTCGCTGAAGCGGACATCGCCTTCGGCCATGTCGCGCATGTCCTGGACGTCGGAGCGGAACATGAGGGTCCGCTCGATGCCCATGCCGAAGGCGAAGCCCGAGTACACCTCGGGGTCGATGCCCGCGGCGCGGAGGACGTTGGGGTTCACCATGCCGCAGCCGCCCCACTCGATCCAGCGCGCGCCACCGGGAAAGGTGGGGTGCCACAGGTCGAGTTCTGCGGAGGGCTCGGTGAACGGGAAGTAGTTGGTGCGGAACCGCGTCTTCGCCTCGGCGCCGAAGAGCACCTTCGCGGCGTGGTCGAGCGTGCCCTTGAGGTTCGCCATCGTGATGCCCTTGTCGATGACGAGGCCCTCGAACTGCGTGAAGGCGGGCAGGTGCGTCGCGTCGAACTCGTCGGTGCGGTACACACGGCCGGGGCAGAGGATGTAGATCGGTACCTCGCGCTGCAGCATCGAGCGCACCTGCACGGGGCTCGTGTGCGTGCGCATCACCAGGTGGCGCGCGACCGGATCCACGAAGAAGGTGTCCTGCATCTGGCGCGCCGGGTGATCCGGGGCGAAGTTGAGGGCGTCGAAGTTGAACCACTCGTGCTCGAGCTCGGGGCCTTCGGCGATCTCCCATCCCATCCCGACGAACAGGTCGGCGATCTCCTCCTGCAGGAGCGAGATCGGATGCCGCGCGCCCATACGCGTGCGCGGCGCGAGCGCCGTGATGTCAAGACGCTCCGCTTCGAGCTTCGCGGCCGTCTCGGCCTCGGCGAGCTCGGTCTCGCGCGCCGCGAGCGCCTGGTTCACGCGGCCGCGGGCCTGACCGACGAGCTTGCCGAAGGCGGCCTTCTGGTCGTTGGGGACGTTCCGCAGCTGCGCGTTCAGACGTGCGAGGGGCGAGCCCTCCGCCGTGTGCGCATTGCGAGCGGCCTTGAGCTCGGCGGTGTCGGATGCCGCGGCGAAGGCTGCGAGCGCTTCGGCGACGGCGGCATCCACCGCATCGGCGGTGATCTCTACGGGATCGTTCTGGAGTGCGTCAGACACGAGAGACGAGTCTACCGGCGGGCCGGAGTGCGGCCCGCCGGTGACGCGTCATCGTCCTCGTCGCTGGAACCCGGCGAACCCGCCGCCTTCGTTCCCGGTTGCGCCATCGGTTGCAGTCTGTGCGGCGATCAGCTCGGTGTCGGTCGTTTCGGAGAGCGGCCGCGTCGGCGCGCCGCCACTCACCCGAGGCACACGGTTCATCCGCTTCTCGACGAGTCGCGCGATGCCCGAGAGCGCCAGGCAGAGGGCGATGTAGATCGCACCGGCGACGATGGTTGCCTGGACGATGGGACGCTCGAGGCCGTTCTGCGCGCCGAGGAACTTCGCGTAGAAGAGCAGCTCCTCGTACGTGATGATGAACCCGAGCGCCGTGTCCTTCAGCGTCACGACGAGCTGAGCCAGGATCACGGGCATCATCGCGCGGATCGCCTGCGGCAGCAGGATGAGCCGCATCACGCCCGACTTGCGGAGGCCGATCGCGTACCCGGCCTCCTTCTGACCGCGGGGCAACGATTCGACACCCGCACGGATGACCTCCGCGAGCACCGAACCGTTGTAGGCGACGAGGGCGATCACGACGACCCAATAGCCCTCCATCCGGATGCCGATCACGGGAAGGCCGTAGTAGAGGAGGAACATCATCACGAGCACGGGCACCGCACGCATGAACTCGATCACGACAGTGAACGGCCAACGGATCCAGGCGTGCTCCGACAACCGGCCGATCGCGAGGACGAAGCCGAGCGCGAGCGCACCGACCGCGGCCAGCGCGAAGGCGGCGAGCGTGCGTCCTGCGGCGAGCGCGAACTGCTCCCAGATACGCGTGTACGTGAAGGCGTTCCACTTCTCCGCGGAGAATTGCCCGGTGACGGCGAGTCGCCAGACGAGGAACGCGGCGATCGCGACGACCACGAGGACGGTGATCACGCCGATGATGCGGTTCCGCAGGATCGCGCGCGGGCCCGGGACGTCGTAGAGGACACTGCTGCTCATCGCGCCACCCTCCATCGGTTCTCGAGTGATCGCTGAGCCCACGAGAGCAGCAGGACCAATGCGACGAAGATCACCATCACCCACAGGATGACCACCAGCTGGTTCTCCCCCCGCTCGCTCAACCAGTCACGCGCCGAACCGAGGTTCATGACGGAGAACCCGGCGGCGACGGTCGTGTTCTTGAGGAGGGCGATGAACACGCTCATCATCGGCGGGATGACGGAACGGAACGCCTGCGGCAACACGACGAGGGACATGACCTGACCGAACGTCAGACCGAGGGCACGCGCCGCTTCCGCCTGGCCCACGGGCACCGTGTTGATGCCGGAACGGATCGTCTCGGCGACATAGGTGGCTGTGTAGATGCCGAGAGCGGCCACGGCGAAGACGACCTGCACCCCGCCGCTCGCACGGACGTCCAGTAGCGGCGGGAGGGTGAACGCGAAACCGAAGAACACGAGCGTGAGCGGCGTGTTCCGGATCGTGTTGACGTAGAAGGTGCCGACGCCACGCGCGATGGGGACCGGCGACACCCGCATGGCGCCGACGATGATGCCGAGGATGAGAGCGACCAGCCCGCCTCCGAAGAAGAGCGTGAGCGTCCCGAGCAGCGCCTCGCCCCAGAAGTCGAGGTTGTTGGTGATGACGCCCATGCGGTCCTTTCGAACGTCGTCGGAGTGGTGGTCGGGTCGCCCCGGAACGGCGCTCGCGCGCCGTTCCGGGGCGAGAGGTCAGTCGACCTCGGGCTGCGTCGCCTCGACGCCCGACGGCTCGAGGTACTCCTCGAACAGCGCGGTCCACACGTCGCCACCATCGGTGAAGAGGGTGTTGATGTGGTCCTTCAGGACGGTGTCGCCGTCGGCGATTCCGACGCCGTAGCGCTCTTCGCTGAAGGGGCTGCCGGTGAGCTTCAGGTTGTCGGGGTCCTCGGCCACGTAGCCGGCGAGGATGGCCTCGTCGGTCGTGATCGCGTCGACCTGACCCGACAGGAGCTGCTCGACGCACTCCGAATAGGTCTGGCGCTCGGTCACTTCGCCGTTGTACTCGTCACGGATGCGCTGCAGCGGCGTGGAGCCGGTGACAGAGCAGGTGACCTTGTCGGCGAGGTCCTCGGGACCGCTGATCGAGTCGTCATCGGCCGCGACGAGCAGGCCCTGACCGGTGATGAAGTACGGCCCGGCGAAGTCGATGACCTCGTCGCGCGCGTCCGTCATCGAGTAGGTCCCGACGTAGTAGTCGATGTTGCCGTTCACGAGCTCCTGCTCGCGGTTGGCCGAAGGGATGGTCTCGAACGTGATCTGCTCCTCGTCGAAGCCGAGGGACGCCGCGATCCACCGCGCGATCTCGATGTCGAAGCCGCTGCGCTCACCCGACACAGCGTCTTCGTATCCGAGGCCGGGCTGGTCGCTCTTCACACCGATGACGATCTCGTCCGCCTCCGAGGCGCGATCGAACGTCGGGCTGCCCTCGAGCGAGACATCCGTCGCGACCTCCCAGAGTGCGTCGCCGCCGTCTGCGTCCCCGTCGCCGCCCGGGCTGGTCGGGCTTCCGCTGTTGCAACCTGCGAGCGCGAGCGCTGCGATCGCGATACCGGCGAATGTGCCGGCCACTCGTGTCATACGCATGTGATCCTCCTGGTGTCGTATCTGTCTTCGTTCGCCGCGCCGGTGCAGGCGCGGACGTTCTCAATGGGTGATGAGCTTGGAGAGGAAGTCCTTGGCCCGGTCGCTCCGCGGGTTCGTGAAGAACTCCTGCGGCGTTGCCGCCTCGACGATCTGCCCGTCTGCCATGAACACGACGCGGTCTGCGGCCTTCCGGGCGAAGCCCATCTCGTGGGTGACGACGATCATCGTCATGCCCTCCTGCGCGAGGCCGACCATGACGTCGAGCACCTCGTTGATCATCTCCGGGTCGAGCGCACTCGTGGGCTCGTCGAAGAGCATGACCTTCGGCTTCATCGCGAGTGCGCGGGCGATCGCGACGCGCTGCTGCTGGCCACCGGAGAGCTGCGCCGGGAGCTTCGCGGCCTGGTGGCCCACGCCGACTCGGTCGAGCAGCTCCTTCGCCTGCTTCTCGGCATCCGCCTTCTTCACGCCCTTGACCTTGATGGGACCGAGCGTGACGTTCTCGAGGATCGTCAGGTGCGAGAACAGATTGAAGGACTGGAAGACCATGCCGACGTCGGCGCGAAGGTCGGCGAGCGCTTTGCCCTCCTTCGGCAGCTCCGCCCCGTCGATCGTGATCGAGCCACTCGTGATCGTCTCGAGGCGGTTGATCGTGCGGCACAGGGTCGACTTGCCCGAGCCCGACGGACCCACCACGACGACGACCTCGCCGCGATTCACCGTGAGGTCGATGTCGGTGAGCGCCTGGAAGTCGCCGTAGTGCTTCTGCACGTTCGAGATGACGACGAGCGGTTCGCCACGGCGGACGTCGATGTTCGACGTCCGCGGCGCGGGGTCGGCAGCAGGAGTGGTCATAAATCGCAACCCTATGCCGAGGGAGGCATCCACACCGACCTCTTGACGCGGGGTTTACCGATCCGTAACGAACGGCCCGGGCGTGTCGGTCAGCGGCTCGCCCGCTGCGCGAACGCCGACTCGTACAGGCACACGCTCGCTGCGGTCGCGAGATTGAGCGACTCCGCGCGGCCGTAGATCGGCAACCGCAGCGACAGATCGACGAGGGCTACTGCCTCGGGCTCGAGCCCCCGAGCCTCGTTGCCGAACACCCAGGCGGTCGGCTCCGCGAGCGTCTCGCGGTGCGCGAGGAAGTCCTCCCCACCGACGTCGGCGGCGACCACCCGGAGTCCTGCACGCCGTGCCCGCTCGACGGTCTCGGCGAGGTCGGCACCGACGGCGACGGGAAGGTGGAACAGCGATCCGGTCGTCGCCCGCACGACCTTCGGGTTGTAGGGGTCGACGGTGCGGCCGGTCAGGACCACGGCATCCGCCCCGACAGCATCCGCTGCACGGATGATGGTGCCCAGATTGCCGGGGTCGCGCACCTCTTCGCAGATCACGATGAGTTTCGGGTCACCCTCGAAGACGTCACGCAACGCGGTCGGCGCCTGGCGCGCGACAGCGACGATCCCCTGCGGCGTGACGGTGTCCGCCATCGCGTCGAGAACGGCCTCGCTCGCGAACTGCGCCTCGATGCCCGCGGCATCGGCGATGCCTCGGATGTCCTGGTGCTTGTCCCACGCGCTCGGCGTCGCGTACAGCTCGACCAACGTGTCGGGCCGATACGACAGCGCCTCGCGCGCCGCCTGCGGGCCCTCGAGGAGGTAGAGCCCAGTCTCCTGCCGGGCGCTGCGCTTGGTCAGCTTCGCGACGGCGCGCACACGGGGCGACCGGGGGTTCTCGAGCACGTTCTCAGTGTAGAGCCGCTCCCCGGGCGCCCACGGAACCGGAGAGCGGAAACACGCGAACGGGCGCCCTCCGGAGAGGACGCCCGTTCGTGATGCGTGGGTGCGATCAGGCCTTGGGTGCGTTCACGTCGGCCGGCAGCGCAGCCTTCGCCGTCGCGACCAGCGACGCGAAGACCGTGGGCTCGTTGACCGCGAGCTCGGCGAGCATACGGCGGTCGACCTGGACTCCGGCAAGGCCGAGGCCCTGGATGAAGCGGTTGTACGTGACACCGTTCTGGCGTGCAGCGGCGTTGATGCGCTGGATCCAGAGGCGACGGAAGTCACCCTTGCGCTTGCGACGGTCACGGTACGCGTAGACGAGCGAGTGAGTGACCTGCTCCTTCGCCTTGCGGTACAGGCGCGAACGCTGTCCGCGGTAACCGGAGGCGCGCTCGAGGATGACGCGACGCTTCTTGTGGGCGTTGACAGCCCGCTTGACTCTAGCCATTTCTTCTACTTCCTAGTTCTGCGCGTGGGCGCTCAGAGGCCGAGCAGCTTCTTGGCGACCTTGGCGTCGCCCTTGGCCAGGACCTGCTCCTGGTCGAGGCGGCGCGTGCGGCGGGTCGACTTGCCCTCGAGGTTGTGACGGAGGTTGGCCTGCTGCTTCATCAGCTTGCCGCTTCCGGTGACCTTGAAGCGCTTCTTGGCACCCGAGTGGGTCTTCTGCTTCGGCATATCTCTTCCTTCGTTGTGTTTCCCGCCTGGGCGGGAGTCTCTGGCGCTACTCCGCCGACGCGGGAGCGGTGGTCTCTTCGGCCTGACCGCTGCGCGCCTCGCGCGCAGCCTGCTTCGTCGCCGCACGGACGGCGTTCTGCTCGGTCTTGACCTCGGACTTGTTCTTGTGCGGCGCGACGACCATCACCATGTTGCGTCCGTCGATCGTGGGGTTGGACTCCACGGTCCCGAACTCGGCGACGTCTTCGGCGAACTTGCGGAGCAGGCGCACACCCTGCTCGGGCCGCGACTGCTCGCGGCCGCGGAAGAGGATCATCGCCTTGACCTTGTCGCCCGCCTGGAGGAAGCCCTCCGCGCGCTTGAGCTTGGTCGTGTAGTCGTGAGCCTCGATCTTCAGGCGGAACCGGACCTCCTTGAGGACGGTGTTCGCCTGATTGCGCCGCGCTTCCTTGGCCTTCTGCGCGGCTTCGTACTTGAACTTGCCGTAGTCCATGATCTTGACCACGGGGGGCTTCGAGTTCGGTGCCACCTCGACGAGATCGAGGTCGGCCTCCTGGGCCAGGCGCAGCGCCACCTCGATGCGGACGACGCCGACCTGCTCTCCGTTGGGTCCTACGAGGCGGACCTCGGGGACACGGATGCGGTCGTTGGTGCGGGGATCGCTGATGCGGAACTCCTCTTCGTGCGGGTGATGACCACCGGCTCCACATGGGGTGTCGCCGGGCGGAAGATCGTCACGTCCACCCGCACGATGCGCGCGCATCGGCATACAGTGCTGCACCCTGGACTACCTCGCGGAGGAGGCGGAGTGCGTGACCCGGTAGCCTGGAACGGCAAGCGCGGGTGGGATGTGATCCTCTTTCGACACGGAGTGAATCACTCCGGTGCCCGCAGAAGTCTAGCAGAGAGCAGCACGTGAGCACGAGCACCGCCCAACCCAGCGATCACGACCCCGAACGCCTCGCGCGCTGGGAGGAGCAGGAACGGGTCTCGCAGGCCGCGACCCGAGACATCGCGGACGTCCCCGCGGTCGAGGTCATCACCACCACCTCGGTGCACCTCATGAGCGCGGCGGCCGTGAAGCTCGGGCTCGCAGACGACCCCGACTCGCAGAAGGACCTCGACGAGGCCCGCAAGCTCATCAACGCCCTTGCCGGCTTGATCACTGCGGCCGCTCCCGAGGTCAGCGACATGCACGCGCGGTCGCTCCGTGACGGGCTGCGCACCCTGCAGCTCGCGTTCCGCGAGGCATCGACGATCCAGGATCCGATCGGCAAAGGCCCCGGCGAGAAGTGGACCGGCCCGGTCACCTGACCGTCGGCGTCAGCCGCGCAGGAGCTTGACCGTCAGCGAGTCCACGAGGACCGCGACGCGATCGTCCGCCGCCCACCGCGCGGCGAGGCGCTGCAGGATCGCGTCGAGCGCCGCCTGATCGAGGCCCTCGACGAGGTGCAGCCGGACGACCAGCTCGGGACCCCGCAGCCGCGACCGTGGATCGCCGGACTCGACCGACAGGTCGAGGACGCCGAGCTCGGTGCCGATCGATGCCTGGAGCCCGGCGAAGACTTCCGGCGACACGTGCGCCGGTTCCCACGACTGTCCCTGCCCGATCGCCCAGACCGCCGGGCGGCGGATGACGAACTCCGTCTCGCTCGCCGGGTCGATGACGATCAGCTCGGTGTCGTCCGCGACGGCCGACAGTGCGGTGCGGACGCCATCGGCGGGCACCGGTCGCGCGGCGGCATCCCACCGTTGCATCGCCTGTACCGACGTGAACACCGGCAGCACGCGACGACCGTCGGGGGCCGCGACCGTCACGATCGACAGCTCCTGCGTCTTGTCGACGGTCAAGCCGGTCGGCCCGACGCCCTCCTCGCCCTTCTCGGCGACGAGCGGGATGAGGAGCCTCGCGTTGCGGTACGCATCGATGACGGATGCTGCGCTCCCAGATCCGTCATGGAACGAGGTCAGTGCGGCGAGTAGCGCGGGATCAGCGCTGCCGTCATCGCCGGCGTGCGGGTTCGACTGGAAGCTGCGCCCCTCCCACGGCACCCCGGCCGAGTCGGCGGAGTTGTCGTGGCAGGCGTCGCCGTGGTCAGTGTCCGGCGACATCCAACGCCTCGGCGAGCGTGAACGCACCAGCGTAGAGCGCCTTGCCGACGATCGCGCCCTCGACGCCGAGCGGCACGAGCGAACGCAGCGCGGCGATGTCGTCGAGGCTCGAGATCCCGCCCGAGGCGACAACGGGCTTGTCGGTGCGGGTGGCGACCTCGCGCAGCAGCTCGAGGTTCGGGCCCTTCAGTGTGCCGTCCTTCGTGACGTCGGTGAGGACGTACCGGCTGCAGCCCGCGTCCTCGAGGCGGTCGAGCACCTCCCACAGGTCGCCGCCGTCGCGGGTCCAACCGCGCGCGGCGAGTGTCGTACCGCGGACGTCGAGACCGACCGCGATCGCCTCGCCGTAGCGGGAAATGACGTCGGCTGCCCACTCCGGGTTTTCGAGCGCGGCGGTGCCCAGGTTGATACGGGCTGCGCCGCTGTCGAGCGCTGCCTCGAGCGTGGCGTCGTCGCGGATGCCGCCCGAGAGCTCGACCTGCACGCCGCGCATCTGCTTGATGACCTTGCGGAGCAGCGGCGCGTTCGTGCCGCGACCGAAGGCCGCGTCGAGGTCGACGAGGTGGATCCAGTCGGCGCCCTGCTTCGCCCACTCCATCGCGGCGTCCACGGGGTCGCCGTAGTTGGTCTCGGTGCCCGCCTCACCCTGGGTCAACCGGACGGCCTTGCCGTCGGCGACATCCACAGCGGGGAGGAGGATCAGTTCGGGCGTTGCAGCGAAATCGTTCATGGCTCCGGGTGGGACGGTGTGCGCGCCGGGCGCACGCACAGTGGGCAAGCGTACTAGGCGGTCGGGAGCGACCCGATCCAGTTCCCGAGCAGACGGATGCCGGCGGCGCCGGACTTCTCGGGGTGGAATTGGGTCGCGGTGAGCGGGCCGTTCTCGACGGCAGCGAGGAACGGGGCACCGTAGTCGCACCAGGTGACGATCGGCTCGCGGAACGGCTTGATGACGTCGAGCGTCCACGACTGCGCGCCATATGAGTGCACGAAGTAGAACCGCTCGCCCTCGATGCCGTCGAACAGCACCGATCCGCTGCCGGCGCGGACCGTGTTCCAGCCCATGTGCGGGAGGACGGGTGCGTCGAGCTCGGTGACGACACCCGGCCACTCCCCCAGACCTTCGGTGTCGACGCCGCGCTCGACACCGCGCTCGAACATCACCTGCATACCGACGCAGATCCCCATGACCGGGCGGCCACCCGCGAGGCGGCGTTCGATCAGCTCATCACCGCGACTCTCGCGGAGTGCGGACATCACCGCGGAGAACGCGCCGACACCGGGAACGAGCAGGCCGGCAGCATCTGCGATCAGGCCGCGATCCTTCGTCAGGCGCGCGTCGGCGCCGGCTTCGATGAGCGCCTTGACGGCGGAGTGGACGTTGCCCGACCCGTAGTCCAGGACCGCGACGAGCGGACGCTCGGTGGCGGCATCCGTCACAGGGCGCCCTTGGTGCTGGGGATCCCCTGCACGAGGGGGTCGAGCGCCTTCGCCTGACGGAACGCACGCGCGAACGCCTTGTACTCGGCCTCGGCGATGTGGTGCGGGTCGCGGCCGCCGAGAACCGTCACGTGCACGGTGAGGCCGGCGTGGAACGCGATCGCCTCGAACGTGTGCCGCACGAGCGCGCCGGTGAAGTGGCCCCCGATGAGGTGGAACTCGTAGCCCTCCGGCTCGCCGGAGTGGACGAGGTAAGGACGGCCACTGATGTCGACGACCGCCTGTGCAAGCGCCTCGTCGAGCGGGACGAGCGCGTCGCCGTAGCGGGAGATGCCCGACTTGTCGCCGAGCGCTTCGCGGATCGCCTGCCCGAGCACGATCGCGGTGTCTTCGACGGTGTGGTGCGCATCGATGTGCGTGTCGCCGGTCGCGGTCACCGTGAGGTCGATGAGGGAGTGCTTCGCGAAGGCGGTGAGCAGGTGGTCGAAGAACGGCACCGTCGTGTCGATGCGGCTCTGGCCGGTGCCGTCGAGGTTCAGTTCGAGCTCGATGGTCGACTCGCTCGTCGCGCGACGGACCGAAGCCGTGCGGGATGCCGGGGTGCTCATACCCGCGAGTCTATCGAGGTCACACTGACTCGCCCGTGCCGTATGACGCTGGACGCCGGCGAGCGGTCAGAGACTGGCAAGCGCCTCGAGGAACGCGGTCGACTCCTGCTCACTGCCCGCGGTGACGCGAAGGGTGTGCGGCAGACCGACGTCGCGGATCAGGACGCCCTGGTCGTAGAGCCCCTGCCACGTCGCCTTCGGGTCGTCGACACCGCCGAACAAGACGAAGTTCGACCAGCTCTCGTAGGGCGTGTAGCCGAGCGCCGAGAGGGTCGCCGAGATTCGGTCGCGCTGCGCGACGATGTCGTCCACCATCGACAGCATCACCGGCGCGTGCCGAAGCGCCGCGATCGCGGCGGCCTGCGTCAGTGCACTCAGGTGGTACGGCAGACGCACGAGTCGGAGCGCATCGATCAGCGCGGGGTCGGCCGCGAGGTACCCGACCCGGGCGCCGGCGAACGCGAAGGCCTTGCTCATGGTGCGTGAGACGACGAGGCGCTCCCGACCGTGAAGCAGCGTGAGCGCCGAGGGCTCGTCACGCGGGGCGAACTCGCCGTACGCCTCGTCGACGATGACGATGCCGTGGGACGCGTCGTAGACGGCCTCGATCACGTCGAGCGACAGCGGCGTGCCGGTCGGATTGTTCGGCGAGCAGAGGAACACCACGTCGGGCTGCGCGGCATCGATCTGCTCGGCGGCGTCGGCCGCCGTGAGCGAGAAGTCATCGCCTCGCATCCCACCGATGTAGCGGGCGCCCGTCGCACTCGTGAGGAGCGGGTACATGGAGTAGGTGGGATCGAAGCCGAACGCGGTACGACCCGGGCCCGCGAACGCCTGCAGGATGTGCTGCAGCACCTCGTTCGACCCGTTCGCCGCCCAGATCTGATCGGGCTGCAGTCCGTGACCGAGATAGTCGGCGAACCCCTCCCGCAGTGCGGTGAACTCCCGGTCCGGGTACCGGTTGATGTCGCGGAGCGCGTGCGCGATGCCGTCGAGGATGTCGTCGGCGACCTCTTCGGGCACCGGGTGGGTGTTCTCGTTGACGTTCAGCGCGACCGGAAGCGGTGCCTGCGGGGCCCCGTACGGGGTCTTGCCACGCAGATCGTCGCGGATGGGGAGGTCGTCGAGACTCGCACTCACCCCGCCATCGTAGGGCGTCCGAGGAGAGTGATGACGCGCGTCACTGTCCGTTCGCGACGGTGAACTCAGCCGGGATCGCCAGCGACTGACCCGCATCGAGGACCGGCGAGGAGAGCGCGTTGAGGGTCATGATGCCGTCCACGACATCGCGAGGGTCGTGCGCAGGAGCGACGGCCTCGGCGATCGACCAGAGCGAATCGCCGGGGAGCACGGTCACGGTCTCGAACGAGTCTGCCGGTGCACCGAGCTCGCCACTGGCGAGCGCGCCACCGCTCGAGACGATCGCGATCGCGAGCGCCACGACCGCCGGCATCGCCGCGATCGCGGCGAGGACACGACGACCGCGCACCGTGAGACGCAGTCGCGTCGTCGGACGGATGTCGGTGATGGTGATCGTGCTCATGGGTTCCTCCTCGGGTGGCCCCGTCAGGTGAGACCTTCGCACCCGCCCGTCGGCCGGGACGGGCGGGATGCGAAGTTCTCTTCCGAATCTATCTTCGAAGTTTGTACGATGTCAAGGGATCCGATATCGGAGATCGATCGAAGACGACACGCGGTCGGCTACCGGTCGAACGCTCCGCTTCCGGATACCGTTTCGATGACGACAGCCCATCACCGACCTCCGACATTCGAAGGCGAGTGCACCTGCAGGGGCGGCGAGGAGAGGGACGACATGAGCGAGAAGCCGCAGACCAGACGGCGAAAGAACCTCAGCGACAAGCAGCTCGCGATCCTCGAGGTGATCCAGCGGTCGATCGCGCGGCACGGCTATCCGCCGAGCATGCGCGAGATCGGCGACGCGGTCGGGCTCAAGTCCCTCTCGAGCGTCACCCACCAGCTGAACCAGCTCGAGCTCAGCGGGTACCTGCGTCGCGACCCCGGTAAGACGCGCGCGATGGAGGTGCTGATCGACCTCCCGGGCGCGGCCGGCGAGAACCCCGCCGACACCGCACCGGCGGTGGGCGATGCGGCGATGGTCCCCCTCGTCGGCCGGATCGCCGCGGGTGTGCCGATCACTGCCGACCAGCAGGTCGAGGAGATCTTCCCGCTTCCCCGCCAGCTCGTGGGCAAGGGCGAGCTCTTCATGCTGAACGTGTCGGGTGATTCGATGATCGACGCGGCGATCTGCGACGGTGACTGGGTCGTCGTCCGGGCGCAGGCGACGGCGGAGAACGGTGACATCGTCGCAGCGATGCTCGACGGCGAGGCGACGGTGAAGACGTTCCGCCAGCGCGACGGCCATACGTGGCTCCTCCCCCGCAACTCCGCGTTCGAACCGATCCTCGGCGACGACGCCGTCGTGCTCGGGAGGGTCGTCGCCGTCCTGCGCGCCGTCTGACAGCGCTGGTCGGGCCGGCGCGTAGCGTGGAGGTCATGACCACGATCGCCCCGTACGGTTCCTGGACCTCGCCGCTGTCGGCGGCCGACGCCTCAGCGGCATCCGCCCGTTTCGACGGCGCCCGCTTCGTGGGCGACGAGATCTGGTGGGGCGAGTCGGTGCCGAGCGAGGGCGGCCGCACCTCGGTGCGGCGCCAGGGCGTCGGCGGCGTCGAGGATCTGCTCCGGGCCCCGTGGGACGCACGGTCGCGCGTGCACGAGTACGGCGGCGGCGCGTGGACCGCGTCCGCCGATGGACGGCTGTTCTTCGTCGAGAAGCGCGACCAGCGGGTCTGGAGTGTCAGGCCCGGCGCCGAGCCGGTCCCGCTGACACCGATCGACAGTGCGGCACGGCACGGCGGACTTCGCTGGCAGGCAGGCACGCTGCTCGCAATCCGCGAGGTGCACGACGGCGGCGCCGTGCCGCGTCGATCGATCGTGACGATCCCGCTCGACGGCGGGACACCCGTCGAGGTCGTCGCCGGTTCGGACTTCCTCGCGCAGCCCGCGCTCTCCCCCGACGGCTCGATGCTCGCGTGGGTCGCATGGGACCACCCCGACATGCCCTGGGACCGCACCGAGCTGCGCGTCGGCGCGCTCGTCGACGGCCGTGTCCCCGAGTGGCGCGTGGTCGGCCACGTCGACACGGCGACGCTCCAGCCCGAGTGGACGGCAGACGGTGAACTCGCGTTCATCGACGAGCCGTCCGGGCGCTGGAACCTGTGGCGTACGGATGCCGCGGCATCCGCCCCGCCCCTGTCGATCGCGCCCGTCGACGCCGACACCGGCGGCGGACTGTGGGTACTCGGCGTGCGGTGGTACGCACCGCTCGCGAGCGGCGGCTTCGTCGCGGTGCGCACCAACGGCTCGGACGAGGTCGTGCGCCTCGCCTCCGACGGCTCGGCCACGTCGGCAGGACTGCCCGTGCGGTCACGGGCCGTGATCGAAGACGTCGCCGGCGACCGCGTGCTCGTGTCGGGCGCGGCGCCCGGCGTCACGGGCCTCTGGCTGCTCGAGCCCGGCGCCGAGCCCCTACTTGTCCGAGGCAGCGTGTCGAGCCTCGGGCCGGCATGGACGCCGACGGTGCGCGAGCTGACGGTCGCAGGACGTCACGGCGACGTCCACGCGTACGACCACCCGCCGACCAACCCCGACTTCGCCGCGCCCGACGGCGAGCTGCCGCCCTACGTGGTCTTCGTCCACGGCGGACCGACGGCGCACGTCGGCGGGGTCGCCGACAGCAAGATCACCTTCTTCACGAGCCGCGGCATCGGTGTGCTCGACGTCAACTACGGCGGCTCGACCGGCTACGGCCGCGCGTACCGCGATCGCCTGCGCGGCCAGTGGGGCGTCGTGGACGTCGACGACGTGGCATCCGCTGCCGCAGGACTCGCCGCCGAGGGCCGAGCGGATGCCGCGCGCATCGCGATCGAAGGCGGGTCGGCCGGCGGCTGGACGGTCCTGGCCGCACTCGTCGGCACCGACGTGTTCGGCGCCGGGATCTCGCGCTACGGCGTCGGCGACGCCCGCACGCTCGCGACCGACACGCACGACTTCGAAGCGCGATACCTCGACGGGCTCATCGGGCCGCTGCCGGCATCCGAGGCGCTGTACCTCGAGCGCTCACCGCTCGGACGCACCGAGGGGTTCCGCGTCCCCGTCCTGCTGCTGCAGGGTGCCGAGGACGAGGTGGTCCCACCGTCGCAGGCCGAAGCGATCCGCGACGCACTCGCCTCGCGCGGCATCCCGCACGCCTACGTCCTCTACGAGGGCGAGGGGCACGGATTCCGGCGGGCCGAGACGATCGTGCACTCCCTCGAGTCGGAGGTCGCGTTCCTCGGTCAGGTGTTCGGGTTCGAGACCCCGGGCCTCGTGGCGGTGGCGCTGGACTGACGTCCGCTCAGACCGCGTAGGGCGCGAGCTCTGCGGCGAGGCGCTCCGAGACGTGCGCGTGCACCGCGGTACCGCCAGCCTCGTGCGTCGTCGACACGATGTGCCCCGACTCGTGCACCGCATTGACGAGGTCGCCGCGGTCGTACGGGACGAGCGCGTGCACCTCGACGGCAGGCAGCGGAAGCGCCGCCTCGACGGCCGCCCGGAGCTCCGCGATCCCTTCACCGGTGCGCGACGAGACGAAATGCGCCTTCGGCTCGAGCCCACGGAGGACGAGTCGCGTGTCGGGATCGACGAGGTCGGCCTTGTTGAAGACGACGATCTCGTTCGTCGAGCGTGCCCCCACGTCGCCCATCACGTCGCGGACTGTCGCGAGCTGCGCCGCGGGATCCGGGTGGCTGCCGTCGACGACGTGCACGATGACGTCGGCGTCGCCGACCTCCTCGAGCGTCGAGCGGAACGCCTCGACGAGCTGGTGCGGCAGGTTCCGCACGAACCCGACCGTGTCGGTGAGGGTGAACACGCGGCCGTCGGCGGCCTCGGTGCGTCGCACCGTGGCATCCAGCGTCGCGAACAGCGCGTTCTCGACGAGCACGCCCGCGCTCGTGAGCCGGTTCAGCAGACTCGACTTGCCGGCGTTCGTGTACCCGGCGATCGCGACCGACGGGATCGTGTTGCGCTTGCGTTCGGCGCGCTTGGCCTCACGGGCAGGCGCGAAGTCGCGGATCTGCCGACGCAGCAACGCCATCTTGGTGCGGATGCGGCGGCGATCGAGCTCGATCTTCGTCTCACCAGGACCACGGGAGCCCATACCGGCACCACCCGCGCCGACCTGGCCACCGGCCTGGCGGCTCATCGAGTCACCCCAACCGCGAAGGCGTGGGAGGAGGTACTCGAGCTGAGCGAGTTCGACCTGCGCCTTGCCCTCGCGGCTCTTGGCGTGCTGACTGAAGATGTCGAGGATCACGGTGGTGCGATCGATCACCTTCACCTTCACGACGTCTTCGAGCGCACGGCGCTGGCTGGGTGCGAGCTCGGTGTCAGCGATGACCGTGTCGGCGCCGACCGCGACGACGAGGTCGCGGAGCTCCGCGGCCTTACCGCGGCCGATGTAGGTCGCCGGGTCGGGGGTCGGGCGACGCTGCAGGACGCCGTCGAGGACGACGGCGCCCGCGGTTTCGGCGAGCGCGGCGAGCTCGCGCAGCGAGTTCTCGGCGTCCTCGTGCGAACCCTGCGGATAGACGCCCGCCAGCACGACGTTCTCGAGCCGGAGTTGCCGGTACTCGACCTCGGTGACGTCCTCGAGCTCGGTGGAGAGCCCGGGGACGCGACGGAGCGCGGCGCGCTCCTCACGATCCCACTGGTCGCCGTCCGTGTCGCTGTACCCCACCGTCGCGGCATCCTGCAGTGCCTGCGCACCGCCGCCTGCCCCGAAGACACTCGCGCCCGTCCGCGCTTCGGCGCGCGCGAGCACGCGATCGATCGGGTCGGTCGATGGCATCGCCGGACCCTCCCGCTCGTCCGCCGTGGAGGGGGTGTGGGTGTCTGTCATCTTCGCCTTTCGAGGCCTCTGGCCATCCGTGAACTCTAGCCTCCCGCGTGTCGCGTCGCCTCCGCTACGCTCGACGCATGGGGAGCGAGCATTACTTCAGCGCGTCGCCCGCCAGTCCAGAGCATCTCCGTCGCATCCGAGTGACCCTCGCCGGTCGTGACGTCGAGGTCACGACCGCCGGCGGGGTCTTCAGTCCCGACCATGTCGACGGCGGGACCGCCGTGCTGTTTTCGAACACGCCGCCGCCGCCCCCGGGCGGGCATCTGCTCGACCTCGGCTGCGGCTGGGGACCGATCGCGCTGAGCCTCGCGCTCGATGCACCGCGGGCGACCGTCTGGGCCGTTGACGTCAACGAGCGTGCGCTCGACCTCGTGCGCCGGAACGCCGCCGAGCTGGGGCTCGACAATGTCAACGCTGTCCTGCCCCAGGATGTTCCCGACGACATCGCCTTCCGCACGATCCGCTCGAACCCGCCGATCCGGGTCGGCAAGAACGTCCTGCACGACATGCTCGAGACCTGGATCCCGCGGCTCGCGGAGCGGAGCGACGCGTGGCTCGTCGTGCAGCGCAATCTCGGCTCGGATTCGCTGCAGCGCTGGCTGGCGGCATCCCTCGATCGCGACTACACGGTGTCACGCGCGGCGACCGGCCGCGGCTTCCGTGTACTCAAGGTGCGTCGGCACGGATCGCCCCCCACCGGCGCGATCGAGCTGCCGTCAGGCGAGGGCGATCTGGCCTGAGAAAACGAGCGACGCAGGCCCCGAGAGGAGCACGTGCTCGCCGTCGTCGTGCCGCACGACGCGCACGCCGAGACGACCGCCGGGAACATCGACCGTCCAGCGATCGGGCGCGGACGCGCCTGCCCAATGCCGGACGGCGAGCGCGGATGCCGCAACGCCGGTGCCGCACGAGAGCGTCTCGCCGACGCCGCGTTCGAACACGCGCATGCGGATCGACCCGACGCCGTCCTGGACGAGCGGCTCTGCGGGCACCACGAATTCGACGTTCGCACCGGCGGGCGGCGCGGGGTCGAGGTGCGGCTGCACCGTGAGGTCGAGTTGCGTCAGCTCGTCGACGCTCGGGAGCGCCACGACGATGTGCGGGTTCCCGACGTCGATGCCGAGTCCGGGGCGTGCGACGGGCAGCCCGCGTCCGCGAACGAGCACTTCGGACTCATCGGGACGCCAGACGCCCAGGTCGACCTCGAAGCCGTTGTCGGAAAGCGTCACGGCCTTCGTGCCGGCTCGAGTGCCGATCAGGAGCGTCTCCCCCGGCGCGAGCGTCGCAAGACCGGCGCTCAGCAGATACTTCACGAACACGCGGACACCGTTGCCGCACATCTCCGCAGCTGAGCCGTCGGCATTGCGGTAGTCCATGAACCACTCGGCATCCAGCGTCTGCGCGCCGACATCGATCGCGCTGGAGCGAACGACGCGCAGCAGGCCGTCACCGCCGATGCCGAAGCGGCGGTCGGTGAGCGCGGCGATCTGCTCGCCGGTGAGGTCGGCGGCGCCGTCGGGATCGGCGACGATCACGAAGTCGTTGCCGGTGCCGTGCCCCTTGGTGAAGTCGATCGTCGCCACCGTTCGATCCTAGAGCGCCCGCGCTGTCAGCCGGCTGGCAGCAGATCGACCGCCGTCACTCCCGGTCCGACCCACGCCACGTCATCGTACCGCTTGAACCAGGACACCTGCCGGCGTGCGTATCGCCGTGTGAGTGCCTGCGTCTGGGCGATCGCGTCGGCTTCGGAGAGCTCGCCGCGCAGCTGCGCGAGCGCCTGCGCGTAGCCGATCGCGCGTCCCGCGGTCGTCCCCCGCTCGATCCCCGCCTCACGCAGCCGATCGGCCTCGGCGACGATACCGTCGGCCCACATCGCCTCGACCCGGCGGTCGAGCCGCTCGACGAGCTCGGCCCGATCGACGTGCACGCCGATGATCCTCGTGTCCGGATGCCACAGCGCGGGCGCCTCGGGGAGCGCGGCGCCGTGCGTCTCCTCACCCTGGAGGACCACCTCGAGGGCGCGCACGATGCGGCGTCCGTTCTGCGGGTCGATCCGATCGGCGGTCGTGGCGTCGAGCTCGCGGAGCCGTGCGAACAGCGCGCCCGCACCGTCGCGTGCCAGTTCCGCCTCGAGGCTCGCGCGGAGCGCCTCGTCGCGCGGCGGGAACCGGAAGTCGAAAAGCACGCTCGACACGTACAGGCCAGACCCGCCGACGAGCACGGCGTCGCGGCCGCGCGCGAAGAGTCCCTCGATGACGCTCCGCGCGTGTTGCTGGTACGCCGCGACCGCGGCATCCTCCGTCACATCCAGGACATCAAAGAGGTGATGCGGGATGCCGCGTCGCTCCGCGACCGGCAGCTTGGCCGTGCCGATGTCCATGCCGCGGTACAGCTGCATCGCGTCGGCGTTGACGATCTCGGCGGCTCGTCCGGACGCAGCGAGCGCTTCGGCGAGGTCGAGCGAGAGCGCGGTCTTGCCGGTCCCGGTGGCGCCGACGAGCGCCCAGAGGCGCGGTGCGGTCACGCCGTTACGACCCGACGCGGAGGCTCGGGAGCCCGAGCGACACCGCGCGCGGCGCCCCGTCGCCCGTCGGGGCGGGGACGCTGCAGGAGTCGGCCTGCATGCGGTCCCACGCGTCACCGGCACGCGTGCGGCGGATCTGCAGCGGCGCGCCGTCGGGGCTGTCGGCCAGGAGGTGGAACGGCGCCACGTGGGTCACGGTCACCGAGACGACGTCGCCCGGGCGAGGCGTCGCGGACCCGGCCGGCAGCTCGAAGTGGACGAGGCGGTTGTCTTCGGCGCGACCCGTGAGACGGTGCGTCTCGGCGTCCTTCTTGCCTTCGCCTGTGGAGACGAGCACGTCGAGCGTGCGGCCGAGCTGTCGCTGGTTCTCCTCGAGCGAGATGCGCTCCTGGAGGGCGACGAGGCGGTTGTACCGCTCCTGCACGACTTCCTTCGGGACCTGGTCGGGCATCGTCGCCGCCGGTGTCCCCTCGCGGATCGAGTACTGGAACGTGAAGGCGCTCGCGAAGCGGGACTGCTCGACGACACGCAGCGTCTCCTGGAAGTCCTCCTCGGTCTCGCCGGGGAAGCCGACGATGATGTCCGTCGAGATGGCGGCGTGCGGCATCTTCGCGCGGACGCGGTCGAGGATGCCGAGGTACCGGTCGCTGCGGTACGAGCGGCGCATCGCCTTGAGGATGCGGTCGGAGCCAGACTGCAGCGGCATGTGGAGCTGCGGCATGACGGCGGGCGTCTCGGCCATCGCGTCGATGACATCGTCGGTGAACGCGGCCGGGTGCGGGCTCGTGAAGCGGATGCGCTCGAGGCCGGGGATCTCGCCCGCGGCGCGCAGCAGCTTGCCGAACGCGAGGCGGTCGCCGAATTCGACGCCGTAGCTGTTCACGTTCTGGCCGAGGAGGGTGACCTCGATCGCGCCGTCCTCGACGAGCAGGCGGATCTCGTTCAGGATGTCGCCGGGGCGACGGTCCTTCTCTTTGCCGCGCAGGCTCGGGACGATGCAGAACGTGCAGGTGTTGTTGCAGCCGACCGAGATCGACACCCAGCCGCTGTGCGCGGAGTCTCGCTTCGTGGGCAGCGTCGACGGAAACACCTCGAGCGACTCGAGGATCTCGAGCTCGGCTTCACCGTTGTGACGTGCGCGCTCGAGCAGGCTCGGGAGCGACCCCATGTTGTGGGTGCCGAAGACAACGTCGACCCACGGGGCCTTCTGCTGCACGGCATCCTTGTCCATCTGCGCAAGGCAGCCACCGACGGCGATCTGCATGCCGTCGTGCTTGTCCTTGCGGCTCTTGAGGTGTCCGAGGGTGCCGTAGAGCTTGCCCGCGGCGTTGTCGCGGACGGCGCACGTGTTGATGACGATCACGTCCGCCTCAGCGCCGACCTCGGCGCGCACGTAGCCGGCGGACTCGAGCGACCCCGAAAGCCGCTCGGAGTCGTGGACGTTCATCTGACACCCGAACGTGCGCACTTCGTAGGTGCGAGCGCGTCCGTCGTCGGTGACGGCGGCCTCGGAGGGCGCGATGAGCGTGGGGACGGCGGACGGGCTGGTCATGATCAGGCCATTCTACGATCCGCGATCACTCGGATCTGCGCCGCCGACCGAGTCGAGATCACTCGAACCGCACGCCGTGTCGCGGCTTCGCCGTCTCTTCGAGCGCCTGTCGCGCGGTCGACAGCGCGACGGCACCGTACCCGCGGCGGGCGAGCTGACCGACCAGTCGGCGCAGCGCGACGTCGTGCTCGAGCCCCGCCAACGAACGTGCCTTGCCACGGGCGAACTCCAGCGCGCGGGCCGCGTCGTCATCGGGTTGGGCATCGAGTGCGATGTCGATGACGTCACGAGGGATGCCGCGTTGCGACAGCGTCTGCGCGATCGCCTGTCGCCCCTGCGCCTTGCGACTCGTCGCCTTATCGATCAGCTGTTCAGCGAGGGCCGCGTCGTCGAGGTAGCCCATCGATTCGAACCGCGCGACGATCTCCTCGATCGTCGCCGGGTCGAGGTCGCGTGCGCCGAGGGCGGCGCGAGCCTCGCGGAGCGAGAGCGAGCGGGTGCGGAGTTTCCGAAGCAGATCTCGCTCGGCGTCCGCGGCGAGGACCTCGTCGTCAGGAGCGTCGTCCGGCACCGCGTCGAGCCCGCGACGAGCGAAGACCGGGTGCGTCGAGGCTCGCGCGTCGGACGTGCTCTGACCGCGCTCGATCCAGGTCGCGTGCCAGCGGTCGCTGTCGGGCTGCGGCATCCGCTCGGTCGACGTGTCTGCCGCGGGTGTATTCGTGTTCGGCGCCGCGGGTTGCGCCGCGCCGAACAATGGGATGACGGGGGCGAGCGTCTCACGCTCGCCCCCGCGCTCCATCGTCATGATCAGGCCGGGCGACGCGCGGCGAGCTCGTCGCCGGCCGGTGCGTCGGCCGCGGGACGCGGCTGGCCGATGCCGAGCTTCTGCTTGATCTTCGTCTCGATCTCAGCGGCAACGTCGACGTTCTTGAGCAGGAAGTTGCGGGAGTTCTCCTTGCCCTGCCCGAGCTGCTCGCCCTCGTACGTGTACCAGGCGCCCGACTTCTTGACGATGCCGTGCTCGACACCGAAGTCGATGAGGCTGCCTTCGCGGGAGATGCCGACGCCGTAGAGGATATCGAACTCAGCCTGCTTGAAGGGCGGCGCCATCTTGTTCTTGACGACCTTGACGCGGGTGCGGTTACCGACCGCCTCCGTGCCGTCCTTCAGCGTCTCGATGCGGCGGATGTCGAGTCGGACCGACGCGTAGAACTTCAACGCCTTTCCACCGGCGGTCGTCTCGGGCGAGCCGAAGAAGACACCGATCTTCTCGCGCAGCTGGTTGATGAAGATCGCGGTCGTCTTGGTCTGGCTGAGACCACCGGTGATCTTGCGGAGCGCCTGCGACATGAGGCGGGCCTGGAGACCGACGTGGGAGTCGCCCATCTCGCCTTTGATCTCGGCCTCGGGCACGAGGGCCGCGACGGAGTCGATGACGACGAGGTCGATGGCGCCGGAACGGATCAGCATGTCGGCGATCTCGAGCGCCTGCTCACCGGTATCGGGCTGCGACACGAGCAGCTGGTCGATGTCGACGCCGAGCTTCTGCGCGTAGTCGGGGTCGAGTGCGTGCTCCGCGTCGACGAAGGCGGCGATGCCGCCGGCACGCTGCACATTGGCGATCGCGTGCAGGGTGAGCGTCGTCTTACCCGAGGACTCCGGGCCGTAGATCTCGACGACGCGGCCGCGCGGGAGCCCGCCGATACCGAGGGCGACGTCGAGCGCGATCGAACCGGTCGGGATGACCTCGACGGGAGCGCGCTCGTCGCTCCCCAGGCGCATGATCGACCCCTTGCCGAACTGGCGGTCGATCTGGGCGAGGGCCGATTCCAGGGCCTTCTCGCGGTCGGCAGGTGATGGCATGTCGTGCTCCTTCAACTCGAGGTTCCGTCGCCCGTAGGCTGTCGCGCTCGTCTCCGGAGGGATCGGATGCTGCGACAGGGCGTGGGTGTCATCTGACGGCGTCCACGCTATGGAGGGGCTCCGACATCGCTGCCGCGGGTCCGCTCCCGGTGGACGACGTGCGTCCGACTCCCGTTGTGCAGAAGCCTAGGCGCGCTTCGAACGGATCTTCGAGTGCGACACGCCGATCAGCGGCGAGGTTCGAGGCGTCCGGCTCCGTGCCGCCGGGCGATCGGGACATCAGCCTCGACGCAGAGCGCCAACCACACCTGACGCGGCGGGACGCCTGCCGCCAGCGCTTCGCGCGCGGTGCGACCTCCCACGTCGTTCAGGACGAGGTCGGCGACGAGCGCGTCACCGCCGCGGCCGAACTCATCAGCGACGGCACGCTCGAACTCGCTGTGACGCATCGAGCGCGGGTCAGCGCAGCGACAGCTCGGGAGCGACCATGTCGTCACCGAGCGAAGCGAGGTCGTCGGGGACGACGTCGGTGATGGAGTGCAGACCCTCGAGAACCGAGAGACGATCACTCACCTCGCGCATGATCGTCGAGATGGGGACGTCGAGGGCTTCGGCGACCGCGGAGAGGATCTCGCTCGAGGCTTCCTTCTGTCCACGCTCGACCTCGCTGAGGTAGCCGAGCGCGACGCTTGCCTTGCCAGACACCTGACGTAGGGTGTGCCCCTTCTGCAGACGGAAGTCGCGCAGCACGTCACCGATCTCTTGACGAACCAGGATCATGTGGGGCCCTCCTCTGCTGTCCATCCATGCACCCTTCGGGGGGAACAACGGTACAACACCTTGGTTGTCACCCTAGACCCCGTGCGCTGGGGAATGGGTGGGAATCACCGATACGTAACGGTGGCGAAACAGGACCTATTCCCGCGGGTCACAACGCGTCGAGCGCGAGGGCGATCGCCCGCGCCGCCGCCTCGGTGCGGATCTGCTCGCGGTCACCAGTCAGCTCGAGCGACTCGACACGTGACCCGAGCGGCGTCGACACGGCGATGTGCACCGTCCCGACGGGCTGGCCGTCCGCCGACAGCGGACCCGCCACACCGGTCGTGGCGATGCCGACGTCTGCGGCATCCGCTTCGCCCATCGTCCGACGGACGCCGTCCGCCATCTGACGCGCCACACGGGGGTGCACGGGGCCGTGCGCCTCGAGCAGCGTCTCGTCGACGCCCAACAGCCGGGCCTTCACATCGGTCGCGTAGGCGACGACGCCGCCGCGGAGCACCGCCGAGGCACCGGGCACCGCGACGACGGATGCCGCGACGAGTCCGCCCGTGAGCGATTCGGCGATGCCGAGGGTCCACCCCAGCTCCTTGAGCCGCCCCACGAGGCGCTCCGGCTCGGATCGGGGACCGAACGACACAAGCGTCTGCTCGACCTCGTCGGGGAGCTCGGAGGGGACGCGGTCGCTCATGCGCGAGCCTTTCGACGCGCACCGCGCACCTCGGTGACGACGTAGTCGATGCCGCTGGCGACGGTGAGGACGACGGCGACGGTCATCACGACCATATTCACGACGTGGATCCACTCCCCCACGACGGTCCAGAGCGGCAGCAACGCCAGCGAGAGCGCGACGCCCTGCGCCACCGTCTTCAGCTTGCCCATCCAGGCCGCCGCGACGACGTGGCTGGACGCGACGACGAGGCGGTGGATCGTGATCCCGACCTCGCGGACGAGCACGATGATCGTGATCCACCACGGCAGTTCGAAGAGGATCGACAGCCCGACGAACGCCGCTCCGGTGAGGACCTTGTCGGCGATCGGATCGAGGAGCTTGCCGAGATCGGTGACGATCTCGTACTTGCGGGCCAGGTATCCGTCGATGCCATCGGTCGCGATCGCGACGATGAACAGCACCGCCGCCCACCAACGAAGCGCCGTGTCGGCGCCACCGTCGGCCAGCAACATCCAGACGAAGACCGGTGCGCACAGGATGCGCACGACGGTGATGGCGTTGGGCAGCTGCCGCGGGATCGTCACGGGAACGAGCCTACCGACGTCAGTCGCGCCCGGTCAGGCCCCACGCGTCCTCACCGGAGTCCTCGGCCTCGACGACCTCGTACCCGTCGAACTGGGCGTTCACCGCGTCGGGGCCGTACGGATCGGCCTGCGCCTCCGGTGCGGCGTCCTCCGGCGGCTCCTCGCCGCGCAGGCGAGCGAGCACGGCGGGCAGCTCGTCGGGCGTGACGAGCACGTCTCGCGCCTTCGAGCCCTCGGACGGGCCGACGATCTCGCGGGCTTCCAAGAGGTCCATGAGCCGGCCGGCCTTCGCGAACCCGACGCGGAGCTTGCGCTGCAGCATCGAGGTCGACCCGAACTGCGTCGTGATGATCTGTTCGGCCGCGGCCAGCAGCAGTTCGAGGTCGTCACCGATGTCGGCGTCGATCTCTTTCTTCTCGACGATCGCCTCGACGTCCTTGCGGTACTCCGGTCGCGCCTGGTTCTTGACGTGGGCGACGACCTTCTCGATCTCTTTCTCGGCGACCCACGCACCCTGCACGCGCACGGCCTTCGAGGCACCCATCGGCAGGAACAGTCCGTCGCCCTGGCCGATCAGGCGGTCGGCGCCGGGCTGGTCGAGGATGACGCGCGAGTCGGTGACGCTCGTGACCGCGAACGCGAGTCGCGAGGGGACGTTCGCCTTGATGAGACCCGTGACGACGTCGACCGACGGACGCTGGGTCGCGAGGACGAGGTGGATGCCGGACGCGCGGGCGAGCTGCGTGATGCGGACGATCGAGTCCTCGACGTCACGCGGCGCGACCATCATGAGGTCGGCGAGCTCATCGACGACGACCAGCAGGTACGGGTACGGCTTGAGCACGCGCTCGCTGCCGGCGGGAAGCTGGATCTCGCCCGCCACGACGGCACGGTTGAAGTCGTCGATGTGACGGAAGCCGAATGACGCGAGGTCGTCGTACCGCATGTCCATCTCCTTCACGACCCACTGCAGCGCCTCGGCGGCCTTCTTGGGGTTCGTGATGATGGGTGTGATGAGGTGCGGCACGCCCGCGTAGCTCGTGAGCTCGACGCGCTTCGGGTCGATGAGGACCATCCGGACATCCGACGGCTTGGCGCGCATGAGCAGGCTCGTGATCATCGAGTTCACGAAGCTCGACTTGCCCGAGCCGGTCGAACCGGCGACGAGCAGGTGGGGCATCTTCGCGAGGTTCGCGACGACGTACCCGCCGCCGACGTCCTTGCCGATGCCGATCGTCATCGGGTGGGTCGCCTGCTGCGCGTTCGGCGAGCGGAGCACGTCACCGAGGGTGACGATCTCGCGGTCGGTGTTGGGGATCTCGACGCCGATCGCGCTCTTGCCCGGAATCGGGGCGAGGATGCGGACCTCGTTGGATGCCACGGCGTAGGCGATGTTGTTCGTGAGCGCGGTGATCCGCTCGACCTTCACACCGTGCCCGACCGAGATCTCGTACTGCGTCACTGTCGGGCCGCGCGAGAAGCCGGTGACCTTCGCGTCGACGGAGAACTGCTCGAAGACGCCGGTAATCGCCCGGACCATCGCGTCGTTCGCCTCGGAGCGGGCCTTGTGCGGTGTACCCGCAGCCAGTGCGTCGGATGCCGGCAGCCGGTAGTCCGCGGCATCCGGATCGACCGAATCGAGGTTCGCGGCGACGAAATCCGGCAGCGGCGGCACCGGCGGGACCTCAGCGGGAGCCGCGCCAGGCTTGCGACCGGGCTTGCGCGCAGGCGTCGGGTCGATGATCTCGGTGACCGCGTCGGGCGCGACCTGAGGGGTCGTGACAGGGTTGTCGAAGCTGCCGTCACCACTCGCCTCGAGGAGCGCCGTGAGGTCGTCGGCACCGAGGCCGCCGTCGGCATCTTCTTCACGGCCGGACGTGTTGCGGCGCCACCAGGGCAGACCGGGCTCGGCGTCGTCTTCACCGCCGTCGAACGCGACGGTCGGGCCGGTGTCTCCGGCGGGCGCCGGCCGCTCGGCGCGCTCGGCGCCGAACATCCACGCGTACAGGTCTCCGAGCCGCTGCAAGATCCGGTTCGGCGGAGTCTTCGTGAGAATGAGGACGCTCAGCACGGCGAGGAGCCCGAGGACGATCCCGGCGCCGATCTCGGTGAGCGCGGTGAGCGGCTCGCCCACCATCCAGCCGAACAGACCGCCGGCCTCGCTGAGCCCTGGAAGGCCGCCGCTCGGCTGCGGACGGTTCCCGTACACGTGGCAGAACCCGGCCACGGCGAGGATGAACAGGCCCGCACCGATGCCGATGCGACCGTTGTCGTGTACGGACGGTGGATGCCGGAACAGCCACCCCGCGAGCAGGAGCAGGAACACCGGGAAGACGAACGCCTCACGGCCGATCAGCGCTCCGACGCTGTACGCGCTGATGTTCGTGCCGATCTCGGTACCGATGAGGAACCACTCGACGACCGCACCCGCGATCGCGAGCAGGACCAGGAAGAACGGGAAGCCGTCGCGTCGCTGATCCTTCTCGAGCGACTCCGAACCGAACGCGCGGAACATGCCGCCAGTGGCGTGTGCGAGGCCCATCCAGGCGCGCACGAAGACGGGCGGCGTGTCGACGTCGTCGACGTAGCGACGGGGCGCCGGCTCGACCTTGCGACGCGGAGCCGGATCGGACTTCTTGGCGCGCGACGAGGAGCCCGACGCGGACGCGCGGGACTTGCTGGTCGGACTGGTGCTCCTGGCCATGCCTCCACGGTAGGCGCGAGCACCGATAGAACCGCGGATTGACGCGGCGAGCGCGCCGGTTCGGGCACGGGCTCAGGCGAGGCGCTTGACCATCGTGTCGCGGCCGAATCCACTTTGCGTCACCGCGAACCCTTCGGCCCGATACAGCACCTGCGCGAAGTTGCCGCGCTCGACCGACAGGCAGATCCGCGCCCGCCCCTCGGCCCGCGCCGAGGCGCACAGATTCCGCAGCAGGGCCCTGCCTACCCCGTGCGCGCGCCACATCGGTCGCACACCGATGATCAATTCGGGGACGCCCGTGCCGACGTAGCCGAACCCCGGGTCGGTGCGGGGCAGCATCCGATACCAGGCCGCACCGATCGGCTCCGCCCCGACGACCGCGACAACGCCGACGTCCCCGGGACGCTGCCACCCGGCGAGGTACCGCCGGTAGTCCGGGTGCGTGAGGATCTCATGCCGCGGACGCGCCGCGCCCGGGCGCCAGTTCGCCGCCTCGACGACCATGTCGCCGAGGAACGCGCCGTCCGCCTGCACGGCAGGGCGAAGCGACCAGGTCTCGGGCATGGCCAGATCGTAGCGGCCGACCGGCCCTGCGTCAGGCCTCGATGACCAGCGGGACGATCATCGGACGACGACGAAGCGACTGGTTCACCCAGCGGCCGATCGTGCGCCGCACGACCTGCTGCAGCGCGTGCTGGTCGCGGACGCCGGACTGCGCGGCATCCGTCAGCGCCTGCGCGATCTTCGGCTTCACCGAATCGAACACCGTGTCGTCCTCGGCGAAACCGCGCGCGTGGATCTCGGGACCGGTGATGATGCGTCCGGTTGCGGCATCGACCACCACGATCACCGAGATGAAGCCCTCTTCACCCAGGATGCGACGGTCCTTGAGGTCGGCGTCGGTGATCTCGCCCACCGACGAGCCGTCGACGTAGACGAAGCCGAGGTCGAGCTGCCCGGCGATGCGGGTGACACCGTCCTTGAGATCGATGATCGTGCCGTTCTCGGCGATGATCGTGTTCTCGGCCGGGATGCCGCTGTCTTGCGCGAGCTTCGCGTTCGCCATCAGGTGCCGGTACTCACCGTGGACGGGGAGGACGTTCTTCGGCTGCAGGATGTTGTAGCAGTAGAGCAGCTCACCGGCCGCGGCGTGACCCGAGACGTGGACTTTGGCGTTCGCCTTGTGCACGACGTTCGCGCCAAGCTTCGTGAGCCCGTCGATGACGCGGTAGACCGCGTTCTCGTTGCCCGGGATGAGGCTCGAGGCGAGGATGACCGTGTCCCCCTCCCCCGGCTCGATCGCGTGGTCGAGGTTGGCCATGCGCGAGAGCACCGCCATCGGCTCGCCCTGCGATCCGGTGGACATGTAGACGATCTTGTCGTCGGGCAGGTCCTTGGCCTTCTTGTAGTCGATGAGAACGCCGTCGGGCACGTTGAGGTAACCGAGCTGCTCGGCGATCGTCATGTTGCGGACCATCGAGCGGCCGAGGAACGCGACCCGGCGGCCGTGCGCGGCGGCGGCGTCGATGACCTGCTGCACGCGGTGGACGTGGCTCGAGAAGCTCGCGACGATGACTCGGCGCGGCGCCTTGCCGATCACCTGGTCGAGGACCGGGCCGATGGCGCGCTCGAGCGGCGTGAAACCGGGGACGTCGGCGTTCGTGGAGTCGACGAGGAACAGGTCGACACCCTCTTCACCCAGTCGCGCGAAGGCGCGCAGGTCGGTGAGGCGGCCGTCGAGCGGCAGCTGGTCCATCTTGAAGTCGCCGGTGGCGAGCACGAGGCCCGCCGGTGTGCGGATCGCGACGGCGAGCGCGTCGGGGATCGAGTGGTTCACCGCGACGAACTCGAGCTCGAACGGGCCGACCTGCTCGACCTGACCTTCCTTGACCGTCAACGAGTACGGCTTGATGCGGTGTTCCTTGAGCTTCGCTTCGACGAGGGCGAGGGTCAGCTGCGAGCCGATGAGGGGGATGTCGCCCTTGCGCTTGAGAAGGTACGGCACCGCGCCGATGTGGTCTTCGTGACCGTGCGTCAGCACGACGCCGACGATGTCGTCCAGGCGACCGCGGATGGCCTCGAAGTCGGGCAGGATCAGGTCGACACCGGGCTGGTGCTCTTCGGGGAACAGCACGCCGCAGTCGACGATCAGCAGCTTGCCGTCGAACTCGAAGACGGTCATGTTGCGGCCGACCTCGCCGAGGCCACCGACCGGGGTGACGCGGAGTGTGCCGGCGGCCAGCGGCTCGGGGACCATCACGGTGTTGCTCATCGGGTCGTTCCATGCACCTTCGGGAGAGCACCGCCGGCGGCGGCGTTGCGGTCGGGTCGGAAGTTCGAGAAGTCGGCGCCGACGACGTCCTTCACAAGGGCGAGCTCGTCCTCGATGAGGGCGGCTTCCCACTCCTCCGGGCCCACCAGCGGCAGTCGCACGCGGGGGCTCGAAATGCGCCCGAGGCCGTGCAGGATGTACTTCGCGCTGACGGTACCGGGAACGTGCGTCATCACGGCGCGCACGAGCGGCTCGAGCTGCATGTGCGCCTTCGTCGCGGTCGTCAGGTCGCCCGCGTTGACCGCGTCGACGATCGCCCTGTACGGCGCCGAGGTGATGTTCGCCGTCACGCCGATGAGACCGGCGGCGCCGATCGACAGGTGCGGGAGGACGTTGGCATCGTCGCCGGAGAAGTACAGCAGGTCGGTCTGGTTGAGCACACGGCTCACCTCGCTGAAGTCGCCCTTCGCATCCTTCACGGCGAGGATGTTCGGGTGCTTCGCGAGGCGCAGGATCGTCTCGTACTTGATGGGCACGCCGGTGCGGCCGGGGATGTCGTACAGGATGACCGGCAGGTCGGTGGCATCCGCGACGAGGCGGAAGTGCGTGAGGATGCCGGCCTGCGTGGGCTTGTTGTAGTACGGCGTGACGATCATGATGCCGTCGGCGCCGGCCTTCTCGCTCGCCTTGTAGAGCTCGATCGCGTGGGCGGTCTCGTTCGAGCCGCCGCCGGTGATGATCTTGGCGCGGCCGGCCGAGACGGACTTGCCGACCTCGACGAGCTTGAGCTTTTCAGCGTCGGTGAGCGTCGAGGTCTCGCCGGTCGTACCGGTCACGACGATGCCGTCGGCGCCGCCGGTGATGACGTCGTCGATGTGCTTCTCGACCGCGGGCCAATCCACTTCGCCGTCGGCGGTCATCGGAGTGATGAGCGCGACGAGCACCTGACCGAAGGGATTACCGGAGTGCGTCATGCCTCAAGGGTATCGGTCCGAGCGGGCCGATCGAGGCGGGTCAGGGGGCGACGCGGCCGTTCGCGTTGAACGCGGCGTAGGTGAGCGGCATGAGCTCGCGCCAGGCGTTCTCCATCTGCTCGGCGCACATCTCGATCTCGCGCTGCGGGAAGGACGGGAAGTGCGTGCCCTCGCGCTTGGTGCGCAGGGACAGGAAATTCATGAGCGACCGGGCGTTCATCGTCACGTACATGGACGAGTAGATGTTCAGCGGCAGCACGATGCGCGCGACTTCACGGGCGACACCGGCCTCGAGCATGCGCTGGTACGCCTCGAACGCGGCGATCGACGCCGTGCGCGTCGTCTCGTCGACGAGGCTCACCTGCTCGGGCGTGCCGGGGAGGAACTCGTACGCGCCGGGCTTGCCGACCTGCAGCAGGTTGCGCTCCGGAGCGGGCACGTAGAACACGGGACGCAGCTCGCGATAGCGGCCCGACTCCTCGTTGTACGAGGCGATGCGGTGGCGCATGAACTCGCGGAACACGAAGATCGGCGCCTGCACGTAGAACGTCATCGAGTTGTGCTCGAACGGCGAGCCGTGGCGGTCGCGCATGAGGTAGTTGATGAGGCCGCGGTCACGGGCGGTCGCCTCGGTGCCCTCGGCTGCTGCGGTGAGCGTCTGCTCGCCCTGGGTCGAGACCCGGGCGGCGAAGAGGACGTCGCTGTCAGAGGCGCTGGAGCGCACCATCTCGACCGTGACATCGCTGCGGAACTCGATACCGGGGCTGTCGTCGCGCTCACTCACGGCTCTCACCCTACCGGCGGGCTGTGACGCTCCATGACGAGGGCACGCCGAGCGGATGCCGGTGCCTCACGGCAGCCAGTACCGTTGCAGGTGCCATGGATCTGACTACCGCCATCGTCGTGCTCGCCGCCCTGCTCGCGGCGACCATCGTCGCGGGTCTCGTGCTGCGGTGGCGGCAGAACCGCCCGCGACGCTTCGACCCGAGCGAAGCCGTCGACCCGGCGCGCCTCGGCGCGGACGGCCTCGGCGAGACCGCCACGTTGCTGCAGTTCAGCACCGAGATGTGCAGCCGCTGCCCCGGCGTGCACCGCACCCTCCGGGCGATCGCCGACGACACCGACGGTGTTCGCCACCTCGACGTCGATCTCACGCACCGGCCTGACATCGCACGCCACTTCCAGGTGCTGCAGACCCCGACGACGCTCATCCTCGACGGACGCGGCGTCGTGAAGTCCCGCTTCGGCGGAACTCCGAGCCGACACGTCGTCGAACTCGAACTGAACCGCGTCACGACAGGAGTCTCGTATGGCTGAGGTGCGAGGGATCGACCCGCGTGGACCGCGGTTCGCGGCATCCATCACGTCCGTCCTGCTGCTCGTGGCGACGTTCCTCGCGCTGGTGGGGGTCTCGACGGCGAGGCTCAGCACGGCGTCGTTCGGATGGTTCGCTTACCAGCCACTCCCTGCCGATTTCGCGTTCGTCGCCGGTTCGTGGGCGCTGCCGAGCGTGCCCGTCCTCGCCCGCGTCCTCGACCCCGGCTTCCTCGCGGTGCTCGTCATCGCGCTGCTGTTCCTGTGGAGCGTCGTGGCCCCGCGGACCGCGCCGTGGGGCGTGCTCTACCGCAAGGTCATCCAGCCGCGCCTCGCACCGCCGGCCGAGCTCGAAGACCCGCGGCCGCCGCGCTTCGCGCAGGGCGTCGGTCTCTTCGTCACGGGTGTCGGGCTCGTCCTGCACCTCGTCGGTGTCCCCTACGCGCTGCCGGTGGCGGCGGGTATGGCCTTCATCGCCGCATTCCTGAACGCGGTGTTCGGCCTGTGCCTCGGATGCCAGCTGTGGCTGCTGCTGCAGCGGGGAGGGCTCGTCGGCCGCGCCGCCTGAGCGCATTCTCACATCGCGCGGACCCTGTCCACCGGTACCGCGGCGATGACGCGCGGTCTAGGCTCGGCCACATCGACCCCGATTCTGCGAGGAGCACCCGATGAGCGTCACGAGCGAAGCCACCACCAGCTGGAAGGGAAGCCTCGCCGAGGGCTCCGGCGAGATCGCCCTGGAGAGTTCGAACCAGGGGCCACTCCCCGTCAACTGGAAGGCGCGCAGCGAGGGTTCGACCTCAGTCACGACACCCGAAGAACTGCTCGCGGCGGCGCACTCGTCGTGCTTCAGCATGGCGCTCTCGCACGCCCTGGCCGGCAACGGTACCCCGCCGGAGTCCGTCGAGACGACGGCATCGGTCACCTTCATCCCCGGCACCGGGATCACCGGGTCGCACCTGAACGTCAACGCGACGGTGCCCGGACTCTCGGCCGAGGACTTCGAGCGCATCGCACAGGAGGCGAAGAGCGGATGCCCCGTGTCGGCAGCGCTGACCGGTATCGAGATCACGCTCGAGGCGACGCTTGCCTGAGCGCCGCGTCGTCGTCTCGGGGGCGTCCGGGCTGATCGGGCGGGCGCTCGTCGCCTCGCTCGAGGCCGACGGCGTCGCCGTGACGACACTCGTGCGACGGGAGCCCATGGCACCGCGCGAGGTGCAGTGGGACCCGGGTCGTGCGCCGCTCGACCCCGAGGTACTCCGCGGCGCCGAGGCCGTCGTGAACCTGAACGGCGCAAGCATCGGCCGCTTTCCGTGGACGCAGTCGTATCGCAAGACGCTGCTGTGGTCGCGGATCCACCCGACGCAGACGCTCGCCACGGCGCTGCGCGAACTCGGTGACGATGCACCGCACTTCGTGAGTTCGTCGGCGGTCGGGTACTACCCGCCGGATGCCGCGGGCGAGCGGTTCGACGAGTCCGGCGCCCGCGGTGACGCGTTCCTCTCCGACCTCTGCGGCGAGTGGGAGGCGGCCGCAATGGCAGCCGGCGGGCGCGTGGCCCTGCTGCGCACCGCCCCCGTCGTACACCGCGACGGTGTGCTGAAGCCGCTCATGCTCCTCACCAAGCTCGGCCTCTCCGGCCCGATCGGGAGCGGCACGCAGACCTGGCCGTGGATCTCGCTCGACGACGAGGTCGGCGCGATCCGCCACGTCATCGACCACGGCATCACCGGTCCGGTCAACCTCTCCGGACCCGTGCGGGCGACGGCGAACGACCTGGGCTTCGCGCTGGCGCGGCGGATGGGACGGCCGTTCATCCTTCGAGCGCCGCTGTTCGCGCTCCGACTCGTGCTCGGGAAGGATGCCGTCGAGGCGCTGCTCGCGAACGATGTGTTCGTGGTGCCGTCGGTTTTGGAATCGACGGGGTTCGCGTTCCGGCATCCGACCGTCGAAGACGCCGTCGACGCGGCGGTCTGACTCAGCCGCGTCGTTCGGCGCGTTCGAGCGTGATGGCCGTGCGGATCGCCGATCGTGCGCGACGTCGGTCACCGGCACCGTCGTACAGCAACCCCATGCGGTACCAGGGACGCCAGTCTTCGGGCGCGGCTTCGACCGCCTCGCGGTAGGAGGGGAAGAGCGCGTCGGCCTCGGCAGCGACGGGGCGACCGCTCGGGCGGAGCGCAAGCTCCTCGGTCGGCAGACCGCCGTCCTGCTCGAGCCGCCGCCCGAGTCGCTGCGCACCAATACCGAACGACAGCTCGCGCCACAGCGCCCACGCGGCAACGACCGGCAGCAGCAGCATCGCCACGCCCATCGCGATGCCGACGCCGTCGCCGCTGGTCAGCAGCAGCCACGCGCGTTGGCCGACCAACACGATGTAGAGCGCGAGGACGGCGGCGACGATGCCGACGCCGATGCGTGTGCTCATACGTCGGTGGCGCGGGCGACCTGGCCGGATGCCGCATCGCCGACCGGCGCCGCCGCGCGGCCAGAGCTCGGCGTGCGAAGCCCGATGTCGATCATCGAATCGAGGCCGATGACGACACCCTTCGCGTCGCGGGCCGCGGCGAGCGCGACGCGGATGCCGGGCGCGTAGGCGGCGGCGGGATCGATCGTGTCGTGAACGATGGTCAACGACTCCCCCGGGCCCGACAGGATCGTCTCCTGCTTGGCGACGACGCCGGGGCGACGCAACGAGTGCACCGGGACGCTCGCGATCTGCTGACCGCGGGCGCGCTGGTCGACGTGCGGCGCCTCGACGGGACCGGCATCCGATCGCGCCGCGGCGATGAGCTCCGCCGTGCGCACAGCGGTGCCGCTCGGCGAGTCCACCTTGGTCTCACGGTGGGTCTCGACGATTTCGATCGAAGGGAAGAACCGGGCGGATGCCGCGGCGAGCGCCGACCCGATGACCGAGCCGAGCGAGAAGTTGGGGATGAAGACGGCGCCGGTGCCGGCGGCATCCACGAGGGGACGGACCAGCGCAATCCGCTCGGCGGACCAGCCTGAGGTCCCGACGAGGACGTTGATGCCACGGTCGATCGCCGCGCGGACGACGTCGATCGAGACCGCGGGGGTCGATGCGTCGACGACGAGGTCGGCGCCGTCCATCTCGCCGAGGTCGCTGCCCGAACCCAGCACAGCGATCGTCTCGAACCCGTCGGTGGCGTCGATCACGGCAGCGATGATGCTGCCGAGCTTGCCGGTGCCGCCCACGAGGGCCACGCGCGTCGTCATGCTGCCAGCCTACGGGGCGGTGAACTGCACGACGGTGTCCCAGGCGAGCTTGACGACCAGGAGCGACAGGACGACGAGGAAGACGATCCTCACGAAGCCGTTGCCGTTTCGCGTCGCCATCCGTGCCCCGATGAACCCGCCCGCCATGTTGGCGAGCGCCATCGCGATGCCGAGGATCAGGATGACCTCGCCGTGGACGCCGTAGACCACGAGCGCGGCGAGGTTGGTGGTGAGGTTGGCGATCTTCGCGTTGACGCTCGCCTGGAGGAACCCGAATCCGAGGACGGCGACGAGGAGGATGACGAAGAACGATCCCGTCCCCGGCCCGAGGATGCCGTCGTAGAACCCGACAGCCACGCCGATGGCGACCGACCGCCACCCGACCGCGATGTTGCCGGTGTGGCGCGGCGCGTGCTCGAGCCCCATCTTCGGCTTGAGGAGCGTGTAGACGGCCACCGCGACGACGGCGACGAGCACGACCGGTGTCAACACGTCGCGCGGGACGTACCTCGACAGGGCGGCACCGACCGCCGATCCGCCGAACGCCCCGACCACGAGCGGGATGAGCAAATTCAGTTGGACGCGGATGCTGCGCAGATAGACCCAGCTCGCCGAGAGCGTGCCGAAAAACGAGGAGAGCTTGTTCGTCCCGAGGATGTACGGCGTCGAGACATCCTGCGGCACGGCGATGACCAGCGCAGGCAGCTGGATCAGACCGCCACCGCCGACGACGGCGTCGACCCACCCGGCGACGCCGGCCGCGACGATGAGGAACACGAGCGCCGCCAGCGACACGGGAAGCCAATCGGCGAGCAGCGGTCCATCGAGCACCGAACGATTCTTCTCCGCTGGGTCACGCGCACCAAACCGGCGACGCTTGGACGTCGTGTCAGCCGAGCTCGCGGACCGCGTGAGCGGACATGTCACGAAGCCACGCGTCGTCGGCGTCGGCGAGGAGCGCGGCGATCGCGGCCGCCCAGGCGCTGGCGCGCGTCCAGAGGTGCGGGTCGCCGTAGTCACCGAGGGCGTCGCGGAACGCAGCACGTCCGGCCGCTGAGAACCCGAGCCACGCGATCGCGAGATCGCATGCCGGGTCGCCGGCGCACATGTCACCGAAGTCGATGAGTGCCTGGATGCCACCGCCCTGGAGGACGATGTTCCCGGGATGCACGTCGCCGTGCACCCACACCGGCTCATGCGGCCACATCGGCGCGGCGACGCCCTCGCGCCAAGCACGCTCGAGGGCCGGCCGACCCGCGAAACGGTCATCGATCGCCGCGTCGCGATCGGCGAGCGGGACACCGCGTACGGGGTTGAACGGGGCATCAGCCGGCGCGGGAACATGCAGCGCACGCAGCGCCGCAGCCAGCTCCTCCGCGATCCCGTCCCGCGCTGCCTGCGACGCCGAGGCGGCCACCGCACCGTCGAACCATGGCATGATGCTCCACGGCCATGGGAACTCCGGCCCGGGCTCGCCGACCGCGACGGGGGCGGGCACGGCCACCGGCATCCGCTCGGCGATCTCGGGCAGCCACCGCTGCTCGTTCCGCAGCAGCGGCACGGCGACCGCGCGACGAGGCACCCGCACGGCGAGCCGCTCGCCCAAGCGGTACACGGCGTTGTCCCACCCTGCGCCGACCCGGACGACGGATGCCGTCAGCTCCGGGTGCTGTGCGCGGACGAGTGCGTCGACCTCGGCGACGCTGAGGTCGACCTCGGGGCTCGGCTGCGGCATCCGTCCAGCGTAGGACGTCAGACCAGCGGGGACTCCGGGAGGCCGGTGCGCAGCTCCATCGGGAGGTGCGCAAGGTCGTTGTGGCTCAGGACGGTCCACGGGCGCCCGGGACGCTGCGCGAGCACGGTGAGCCCTGCGTTCGCCTGATTCAGCGTCAGCCACCGCCAGTTCGGCGCTTCGAGGACATGCCGCACGAACCAGGCGATGACGAAATTGTGGGTGATGAGCAGCTCGTGCGCGTTCGGGCGGTGCGCCAGGAACTCGGCGACCGCGTCGGACATCTGCGCGGCGCCCGCATCGATCTCGGCCTCGGTGACGCCGCCGAAGAACGGCTCGTAGACACTCGGGGTGTCGGGCGTCATCCCGCTCGGCACGCAGTCGAACAGCAGCGCGCTCGGTACCGGGTCGACCGCCGGCAATCGCTGCGCGACCGCCCTCGCCGTCTCGGCCGCGCGCTCGAGCGGCGAATGCCACACGGCGGTCAACGGCACTCCGGACAGACGGTCGGCGAGCAGCTCGGCCTGTCGGCGACCGCGCGGCGACAACGGACCGTCGGCCATGCCGTGCTCGGCGTCGAGATGCTCACCGTGCCGCACGAGATACAGATAGTGCGTCACGTCATGGCTCGCTTCGTCGTCCCCCGCGGCGGGAAGCCGCGGCTTCCTCCACCCTACGTCAGGGCACCGTCAATCGGTCGCGCGGGCGATCTCGGCGAGGTGCGCGCGGCTGAGCTGCACGCCGACGCCCTGCACGAGCTCGTCGACGTGCTGCGCCGCGTAGGCGTTCACGATGGGCGCCGACACGACGCGCTGCGCAAGCAGCCAGGCGATCGCGATCGCGGCGGGCGGGACCACGAGTTCCTCGGCGATGTGGTCGAGCGCCCGGAGGGTGCGCGCCCCGCGCCGGTTCATGCTGGCCGCGAGCTGACGACCGCGCACCGACGACCCCATGCGGTCGCGATCGCGATGCGCGCCTGACAGGTAGCCGTGCTCGAGCGCCTGCGACGGCGTCACGGCGATACCCTGCGCCCCGGCGACGAGACGCAGGTCGCCGTCGAACTCGCTGCGTCGGAGGACGTTGTACGGCACGTCGAGCACGGTGAACCGCGGGTAGCCGGCAGACGAGAGGATGCGCGCCTCGACGAGCTGGGCCGCGGTGTACCCGCTGGCACCGAGCGCGCGGACCTTGCCGGACTCCACAAGCCACTCCGCGGTCGCGAGCGTGTCTTCGAGCACCGTCGCGCGGTCGGCCGTGCCGTCGAGGTAAAGCACGTCGATGCGATCGGTCGCGAGCCGCGTGAGGGATGCCTCGACGGCGCGGACGAGATTCACCGACCCGAGGCCGGGATTGTCGGGGTTCCGACCGACTCGGACGGCGAGGACGGTGTCGTCGCGGGTGCCGCGCGAGCGGAACCACTGCCCGACAACGTGTTCGCTGCGGCCTGCGGCGAAGCTGTCGGACGTGTGCACGGCGTTGCCGCCGCGCTCACGGTAGGCGTCGAGGATGGCGTGCGCCGCGCGGAGGTCGACGTGCCAGCCGAACTCGGCTGCGCCCAGGACCAGCGGGAACACCCGCAGCCCAGTCTCGCCGAGCGCCTTGCGCACCGCCTGCCCCACCGGCACTCCTTGCACGGGCAGGGGTCCGGACGGGTGCCGCTCAGGCGCGACACTGGCCGGCGCCTGCGTCGCCGAGCCGAACACGTCCATCGTTCCTCCTTGCGGAGCGCCCGAGGATCCGTGGTCTGACGCATCCCCCGATGCGTACCTCCGAGCGTAGGGCAGGCCTGCGACATCGCCGGTTGATCGCGCCCCAGATGACGCGGCGTTTCTTAACGATTGGGTCACGGGGCAGAACGACGGACGCCCGCCCCTCCGAAGAGGGACGGGCGTCCTGGGAGCGTGATGCTCAGGCCTCGGCAGGAGCCTCGGCCGCAGCTTCGCCCTCGGCGTCATCGAGGACCGGCTCCAGCGACAGCTTGCCGCGGTCGTCGATCTTCGTGATGCGCACGAGGAGCTTCTGGCCGACACCGAGCACGTCTTCGACGTTCTCGACGCGCTTGCCGCCGGCGAGCTTGCGGACCTCGCTGATGTGCAGCAGGCCGTCCTTGCCCGGGAGCAGCGACACGAAGGCGCCGAATGCGGCGAGCTTCACGACGGTGCCCAGGAACTGCTCGCCGACCTCGGGGTTGGTCGGGTTGGCGATGGCGTTGACCTGCGCACGCGCGGCCTCGGCCGACGGACCGTCGACGGCGCCGATGTAGACGGTGCCGTCCTCTTCGATGGAGATCTGCGCGCCGGTCTCGTCCTGGATCGCGTTGATCGTCTTGCCCTTGGGGCCGATCAGTTCACCGATCTTGTCGACCGGGATCTGCACGCTGATGACGCGCGGCGCGGTGGGCGCCATCTCGTCGGGCGCGTCGATCGCCGAGTTCAGGACGTTCAGGATCGTGAGGCGGGCTTCCTTCGCCTGCGTCAGCGCGGCCGAGAGCACCGACGACGGGATACCGTCGAGCTTCGTGTCGAGCTGGATCGCGGTGATGAACTCGCTCGTACCGGCGACCTTGAAGTCCATGTCGCCGAGCGCGTCCTCTGCGCCCAGGATGTCGGTCAGCGCGGCGTAGCGCGTCTGGCCGTCGACCTCGTCGGTGACGAGACCCATCGCGATACCGGCGACGGCTGCGCGCAGCGGCACACCCGCGTTCAGCAGCGACAGGGTCGAGGCGCAGACCGAGCCCATCGACGTCGAGCCGTTGGAGCCGAGTGCCTCGGACACCTGACGGATCGCGTACGGGAACTCCTCGCGGCTCGGCAGCACGGGCACGAGGGCGCGCTCGGCGAGGAAGCCGTGCCCGATCTCGCGACGCTTCGGGCTGCCGACACGGCCGGTCTCGCCGGTCGAGTAGGGCGGGAAGTTGTAGTGGTGCATGTAGCGCTTGCTCGTCGTGGGCGACAGCGAGTCGATCTGCTGCTCCATCTTGAGCATGTTCAGCGTGGTGACGCCCATGATCTGGGTCTCGCCGCGCTGGAAGATCGCCGAGCCGTGGACGCGCGGGATGACCTGCACCTCCGCGTCGAGCGGACGGATGTCGGCCAGGCCACGGCCGTCCATGCGGACGCCCTCGGCGAGGATCCGGCCGCGGACGACCTTCTTGGTAACCGACTTGTACGCCGCGGAGAACTCCAGCGGCGCACCGGCGGGGAGCTGCTCGGCCTCGACGGCGGCGATGAGCTCGGCCTTGACGCGGTCCTTGACGGCGTCATCGGCGTTCTGGCGCTCCTGCTTCTCGGCGATCTGGTACACGTTCACCAGGTCGTCGTAGGCACGGCCGGCGACGAAGTCGTAGACCTCCGAGCTGTACGGGGCGAAGACGGGATAGACGCCCGGCTCACGCGACGAGCTCGCGGCCATCTGCGCCTGCGCCTCGACGAGCTGCTTGAGGAACGGCTTGGCGGCCTCGAGGCCACCGGCGACGATCTCTTCGCTCGGCTTGACGGCGCCGCCCTTGATGAGGTTCCAGGAGCCTTCGGTGGCCTCGGCCTCGACCATCATGATCGCGACGTCGCCGTCGGGCAGGACGCGACCGGCGACCATGAGGTCGAAGACGGCCTCTTCGACCTGCGCGGCGGTCGGGAACGCGACCCACTGGTCGGCGTGCTCGCCGTGGCCCGGGATGAGCGCGAGGCGCACACCGGCGATCGGGCCGGAGAACGGCAGGCCCGAGATCTGGGTCGACGCGGATGCCGCGTTGATCGCGAGCGCGTCGTAGAACTCGCCCGGCGCGATCGAGAGCACGGTGACGACGATCTGGACCTCGTTGCGGAGTCCGTCGACGAACGACGGGCGAAGCGGCCGGTCGATCAGACGGCAGACGAGGATCGCCTCGGTCGAGGGACGGCCCTCACGACGGAAGAACGAGCCGGGGATCTTGCCCGCTGCGTACGAACGCTCTTCGACGTCGACGGTCAGCGGGAAGAAGTCGAAGCCCTCGCGCGGGTGCTTGCCGGCGCTGGTGGCCGACAGGAGCATCGTCTCCTCGTCGAGGTAGGCGGCAACGGCGCCCTGCGCCTGCTGTGCCAGACGTCCGGTCTCGAACCGGACGGTGCGGGTGCCGAAGCGGCCGTTGTCGAGGACGGCTTCGGCTGCGGTGATTTCAGGACCTTCCAAGAGGTCTCTCCTTCTTTGTTTAGCCTCGTCCCTCCGTGTAAGGGGCGAGGGTCGCTCGAAGGAGCAGGAACAGGCAGATATGGGCGCGCGGACGCATCCGCGGAAAACCGCCTGCGCTGGCCACCAGTAGAAGACCACCATCCGTCTCGGATGGGAACCCACCACAGGGGACCAGCTTCCTGCCGGCCTGCTCCATGGACCCGTCGTGGGGATTCGGGACGAATCACGCCGACGGGGCGGTGTTGAGTTGTGTGCGGATGCCGCACGGCAACCCGACTCAGCCTATCAGCGGGCCCCGTGTCTGCGTATCGTGGCGGTATGAGTGATGACCAGAAAGCCGCGGGCGCGGCATCCGACGACATGAAGCGGAAGTTCAGGGAGGCGCTCGAGAAGAAGAACGCGCACCACCGTCAGGGTGAGGCGCACCTCGACGGCGACTCCGCGATCCACGGCACCCACGGCGCGGTGACCAAGCGCGAGTTCCGTCGCAAGAGCGGCTGACCGCCCCCACACACGGATGAAGGCCCCGGACATGATCGTCCGGGGCCTTCGTCGTGCGGGCAGGGATCAGCGGCCGGCGGCCACGCGCTCGCGGGCGCGCTCCTCCTTCGCGGCCATCTCGGACACGGCAGCTTCGCCGAGCCCGTGCGTGTCGACCGCGCCGGTGTCGTCGGACATGCCGTGACCGGTCAGCGTCGACTCGTCGAACGGCTGCTCGCCCGCGAGCACCGCGCGGGTGCGCTCGCGGTCGATCTCCTTCGTCCACGTGCCGATGAGCACGGTCGCGACGGCGTTGCCGGTGAAGTTCGTGAGCGCGCGCCCCTCGGACATGAACCGGTCGATGCCGACGATGACACCGACGCCGTTCACGAGGTCGGGACGGTAGGCCTGCAGACCACCGGCGAGCGTGGCGAGACCGGCACCGGTCACGCCGGCGGCGCCCTTCGACGCGATGATCATGAAGACCAGCAGGCCGATCTGCTCGGGGATCGACATGGGCGCACCCATGCCCGAGGCGATGAACAGCGACGCCATCGTCAAGTAGATCGCGGTGCCGTCGAGGTTGAACGAGTAGCCCGTGGGGACGGTGATGCCGACGACCGGCTTCGAGACGCCGAGGTGCTCCATCTTCGCGATGAGGCGCGGCAGTGCCGACTCGCTGGAGGAGGTACCGACGATCAGGAGGTACTCGCGGGCGAGGTACTTCATGAGGCGGAAGATGTTCACCCGTGCGACGGCGTACAGGAGGGTGCCGAGGATGCCGACGACGAAGACGATGCAGGTGATGTAGAACGCGATCATCAGGATGCCGAGGCTCACGATCGCCGCGACACCGGTCTTGCCGACCACGGCGGCGATCGCGCCGAAGGCGCCGATCGGTGCGAGCCACAAGATCATGCCGAGGATGCGGAACACGAGCGTCTGGAGGTGCTTGACCGCACTCATGATCGGCTCGCCCTTCGCACCGAGCTTCTGCAGCGCGAAGCCGACGAGCAGCGCGACGAAGAGGACCTGGAGCACGCTCTCGCCGGTGAACGACGAGAAGAACGTCGTGGGGATGATGCCGAGCACGAAGTCGACGGTCGACTTCGCCTCGCCGGCACCCTCGACGTCGTACGTCGCGCTCTGCATGTTGAGACCCTCGCCCGGGTGGATGATGTTGCCGACGACCAGGCCGATGGCGAGCGCGAACGTCGACATGACCATGAAGTAGAGCAGCGCGAGGCCGCCGATTCGGCCGACGGTCGCAGCCTTGGCGATGGAGCCGACACCGACGACGATCGTGCAGAAGATGATCGGCGCGATCATCATCTTGATGAGGTTCACGAACGCCTTGCCGAGCGGCTCGAGCGCGACGCCGAACGCTGGCCAGAGCAGGCCGACGACGGCGCCGGCGACGACCGCGAGGATGACCGAGACGTAGAGCCAGGTGTGCTTGTCCCAGGCCTGCTTTCCACGTCGGGCGTTGTAGCCCGGGAGCCGGAACGATGTGGTGAGGGCCATTTCTCCTCCAGGTGACAGTCGTTGTCGATGCCGACTGCGCTGTCGGCCGCTCCCCACTGTCGCGGTCATGCGGATTCCGGCCGAGTTGTGGTCGTATTGGTCGCGGACATCACCCGAGTCCCGAGGAGGTGGCGATGGAGCGACGGCGTGGTCGCAGCGCGGCATCCCGCGTCTTCGCACTCTCGGCGGGCGCGGTCGTCGTCCTGGCGCTGGTAACGGCGGGCATCTTGCTGTGGGACGGCCAGCGCGCCGTACGGGCCGAGGCGGAGCGGGTCACGAGCGCCGTCGCGCAGACCGTCGCCGACACCGGTGAGGTCGCCGAGGCGTTGGCGGCGGGAGATCGGGATGCCGCATCCGCGGCGCTCCAGCCGCAGATCGAGGCGGTCATGGCCGACGCCGACGTCGACTTCGTGACGATCATGGACCCGGACGGCGTCCGCATCACCCACCGCGACCGCGAGCAGATCGGGAAGACCTATCTCGGCACGATCCCCGACGACGACGTCGCACTCACCGAGGAGTTCACCGGCACGCTCGGGCCATCGGTCCGCACGATCGTGCCCGTGCACCTCGACGGCGAGCAGGTCGGCTGGGTGTCGGTGGGGGTCACGGTGGGCACGATCTCGGCGACGCTCGCGCCGCGCATCCTCGTCGCCGTCGCCATCGCGGCCGCGCTCGCGTTCGCGGGCCTCGTCGGCGCGGTCATCGCACGGCGGGCGACTCGACGGGTGACGGGCGACCTGCCGGCGGGCGCGGTGCGGGACGCAGTGTCGTCGTACGAGTCGCTCCGCACCCTCGGCGAGGCGCTGCGCGCGCAGACCCACGAGCACGGGAATCGCCTCCACACCGCAATCGCCCTTCTCGAGCTCGGGCGCACGCGCGAGGCGATCGACATCCTCGCCGAGAACTCGCGCCAGAGTCAGCTGCTCGTCGACCAGGTCGCGGCTCGGCGCGACGGCGATCCGACTGTCGGCGCGCTCCTGCTCGGCAAGGCGTCGCAGGCCAAAGAGCGCGGCGTGCAGTGGCGCGCCCGCATCGACCCCGACGCACCTCGCTCGGCGCTCTCCCCCATCGACGCGGTCTCGGTCGTCGGGAATCTCATCGACAATGCGCTGGACGCGGCGGCATCCGGAGATCAGCCTCGATGGGTCGACGTCCGTATGACCCGCACCGACGAGAACGAACTCGAGATCGCGGTCGCCGACAGCGGGTCGGGCGTCCCCGACAACCTCCGAGCGCGGATCCTCGAGCACGGGTTCTCGACCAAGCCCGCGGGCGCCGCGGGACGCGGCGTCGGCCTCGCGCTGGTTCGCGGGATCGTCGACGACGCCGGCGGCATCCTCACCCTCTCGGAGGGCCCGACGACGTTCCGCGTCATCCTGCCCCGGAGGGACGCATGATCGGCGTGCTGCTCGTCGACGACGAGGCCCTCACCCTCGACCTGCACCGCGAATACGTGGCACGACTCGAGGGGTTCACCGTCGTCGCGGAGTGCGCCGGTGCCCGCGCCGCGGTCGGTGCCCTCCTCGAGAGCCCGGTGGCCGGGGAGATCGACCTCGTGCTGCTCGACATGACGATGCCCGACGGCACGGGCCTCGACGTGCTGCGCCACGTGCGGGCCCGGGCCGGCGCCGTCGACGTGATCGCGATCACCTCGGTGCGCGACGCCGACGTCGTCCGGCAGGCGATCGGCCTCGGCGCGGTGCAGTACCTCGTGAAGCCGTTCACGTTCGCCGACTTCGCCGACCGGATGGCGCGGTACCGGCGCTACCGGGAACAGGCGCAGCAGACCGCCGGGGCAGCGACACAGGCCGAGATCGACGCGATGCTCGGCGCCCTCCGCCCGACCGCCCGCGCGGCACTGCCGAAGGGTCTCTCCCCGGACACCCTCGAACGGGTCTCCGCTCTGCTCCGCGAGTCTGGGGCGCTCTCGGCACTGGAAGCGGCCGAACACCTCGGCATGTCCCGGGTGGCTGCGCGGCGCTATCTCGAGCACCTCGCCGATGTCGGGCGTGCCGAGCGCGCGTCGCGCTACGGCGGGCCGGGCCGCCCCGAGGCGGAGTACCGCTGGCTCTCCTGACTCAGTGGCGCGCGGACGTGCGCCCGCTGGTTCGCCCCACGACGACGTAGTCCGGCAGCTTCGCCGTGCGCCCGTCGCCGGCGGTCCGTCCGCGGATGCGACGCCACACCCAGGGGAGCGCGTCCCGACGCAGCCAGGTGCCCTGCGCGGGCGATTCCTCGTCGACGTGGAACGCCTCATCGAGCTCGGCGAGCGCCTCTGCGTGCGGGACGCCGAGCGCCTCGGCTGCGCGGTAGGCGACGTATCGGTGGCCGCGCGAGCGGAGGTGCACGCGGTCGTCCGCCCAGAAGTCGAGGCGTCCGAGCTCGGGGTGCGCCTCGAGGTCGAGGAGGATGGCGCCCGTCTCTGCGGCGATGGTCCGAAGCCGCGCGTTGAACGCCCCGAAGCGCCGCGCCAGGAGACCCGCAGCCGCGCGCTCGGGGAGGAACACCGTCGCGAGCAGGACGTCCGCGCCCGATGCCCGGAGCCTCCGTACCGCCGTGTCGACATCGCGCGCGAGGGCGTCGACGTCGACGCGCGCCCCCACGAGATCGTTGGCGCCGATGAGGACGGATGCCAGGTCGGGACGCAGCTCCAGCGCGCGCGGTAATTGCTCGGCCAGCAGGTGCCCGACACGGCGACTGCGGACGGCGAGGTTCGCGTACCGGAACGGGCGTCGGCTCGGACCGGAGAGGGCGAGGAGTTGCGCGAGTCGGTCGGCCCAGCCGCGGAACTGTCCCTCCGGCATCCGAGACGTGTCGCAGAGGCCCTCGGTGATGGAGTCGCCGAGGGCGACATAGCGTGACCAGCGACGCCGGGCCTCATCGGCGGGCGTCGTCGGGAGCTCTGGTCGCGGCCACGCCTTGGCGCGAAGCCCGCGGTCGAGCCGTGACAGGTGCATCGCGCGGTCGTAGTGCTCGAGCAACCGGTCGCCCAGGTGCGACCATGTCCGGCCGGCGACCGCGCCGCGAGCGGCATCCGCGAAGGCTCGGCGCTTCGCCGGGTCGCCGGCGAGGTCGGCGACCCGCGCGCGCAGGTCGTCGGCGTCGCCGGGACGGTACAGCCAGCCGTCGATGCTGCTGCGGACGAGGTCGAGCGGACCCCCGCGGCCGGTCGCGACGACGGGCACACCGCTCGCCTGCGCCTCTTGGATCGTCTGCCCGAACGTCTCGCTCTCGCCGGGGTGAACGAAGACGTCGAAGCTCGCCATCGCCGCGGCGAGCTCGTCGCCCTGGAGATGCCCCGTGAACACCGCGTCGGGGAGGAGCTGTTCGAGCATCGGACGCGAGGGCCCGTCACCGACGATGACGAGACGGATGCCGGGAAGTCCACGCAGCGCGACGAGGTCCTCGACCTGCTTCTCGGGCGCCAGGCGACCCACGTAGCCGACGATCGTCTCTCCCGGCGCGATCAGCGCACGCCATGCCTCGTCGCGCTTGTGCGGGGCGAAGCGGATGCCGTCGACACCGCGCCCCCACAGGGCGACGCGGTCGACACCGAGGCCCTCGAGCTGCGACCTGGCGGCATCCGAGGGTGCGAGGGTCAGCGTCGCACGTCGGTGCAGCCGGCGCACGTGCGCCTCGGCGAGCGCGGTCGCCTGCGGGACGCCGTATCGCGCCGCATAGGCGACGACATCGGTCTGGTAGACCGCGACCGATGGCAGCTGCAGCGCGTCGGCGGCGACGAGCCCCTGCCAGCCGAGCAGGAACGGCGACGCGAGGTGCACGACGTCGGCATCGAAGCGGCGGAGGTCTCGCGCGATGCTCGCCGACGGCGGGATCGACACACGCACCGCGGGGTACGCGGGCAACGGGACGGAGGCGACGCTGCGCCCCGGCATCCCGAGCGCATGCCTGCGGACCGCCGGTGCGACGACGAAAACGTCGTGGCCGGCACGTTCGAGGTGGTCCCGCACCTGGAGGACGGAACCTGTGACCCCGTTCATGTGGGGGAGGAAGGACTCGGTGATGACCGCGACTCTCACACGACCAGGGTGCACACCGAGCCCCGGTTCGAGCGCCTCGGAGGGGCCGGGTTTCCGAGTGTTCACGAACGCTCCCCCGACCGGTCACCGGCGCGTCGTCGACCCTTCTCCGGGCAAGCCGAGACGCTCATTCGAGCAGCGCCCGTTCGCCCTGCGTTCACCCGGTCGCGCTACCTCTGGAGCGTGGTCGCGGATCTGCTCACCGGGGTGCTGGACGGGCCGTGGCTCCTGCCCGGACTGTTCGCCCTGGTGCTGCTCGACGCCCTCCTGGTCGTCGTCCCCGGAGAGATCGCCGTGAGCGCGGCCGGTGCCCTCGCGGCATCCGTCGGCTCACCACCCCTGCTCGCGGTGATCGCGGTCGCGGCGGCCGCGGCGTTCTGCGGCGATCTGGGCTGTTACCTGCTCGGCCGTGCGGTCGGCCTCGGTCGGTGGCGGTGGATGCGGCACCGCCGCGTGGTCGCCGCACTCGAGTGGGCGGGCGCACGGCTCGACCGAGGGGCCGCGACCGTCGTCTTCACGGCTCGGTTCATCCCGTTCGCGAGACTCGCGGTGAACCTCACCGCCGGCGCGACGCGCGTGCCGGCGGTGAGGTATCTGAGTGTCGTGGCCGTGGCCGGGCTGCTCTGGGCCTGCTACCAGGCGGTCGTGGGCGCCGCGATCGGCGCCCTGCTTCCCGGTGACCCGATCCTCGCGATCGTGTTGTCGATCGTCACCGCACTGCTCCTCGGCGTCGCGATCGACGTCGTGGTCGCGCGCCGCCGCAGGGTCACTCCCCGCTGAGCCCGCCCAGCAGGTGGCCGAAAGATCCGCCCTTGCCGAGGTAGGCCTCGGGGTCGAACGGGTCGAGACCGGATGCCACGGGTCGACGGTCGATCGCGTCGGCGAGCTCGCGCGCGGCGCGGTCGATGCGCGCGCTGAGCGGCTTCACGTCGTCGGCGCGGGCGCCCCAGTCCGACGACGCCGCGAAGACGCCGGTCGGCACGGGCTCAGCACGCAGGTAGGTGAAGAGCGGGCGGATCGCGTAGTCGATGGCGAGGGAGTGCCGCGCCGTCCCCGCGTTGGCGCCGATCAGCACCGGCATCCCGTGGAGTGCGTCCGGATCGATCACGTCGATGAACGACTTGAACAGCCCGGAGTAGCTCGTCGAGAAGATCGGCGTCACGACGATGAGCGCGTCGGCCGAGACGACCGCGCTGAGCATGGTCTCGAGCGCGGGCGGCGCGAAGCCGGTGAGCAGGTTGTTCGTGATGTCATGTGCGTACTCGCGGAGTTCGAACGCGTCGACGGATGCCACCACGTCGCGCCCCGCGAGGTCGGCGACCGTCGCCGCGGCGAGCTTGTCGGCGAGCATCCTCGTGGAGGACGGGTTCGACAGCCCCGCCGAGACGACGGCGATGCGCCGGGCGGTCATCGTGCACCACCCAGACCGAAGCTCGCGCCGGCGGCTGCGGGCGTGTCCTGGTACGGGCTCGGGCCAGAGAGGTTGTCGCCACGGTTGGCGCGGGGCCGGGCATCGCGGACGGGGCCGTCACCGTAGGTGGCAGCGACGCGCGCGGCGTGGTTCGGAGCGTCCGGGACGTTCGCGGGGCGACGCTCGGCGAGCTCCTTGCGGAGCACCGGCACGACCTCGCCGCCGAGGAAGTCGAGCTGCTCGAGCACCATCTTCAGCGGGAGCCCCGCATGGTCGACGAGGAACAGCTGACGCTGGAAGTCGCCGAAGAGGTCGCGCATGCCCGCGTAACGGTCGATGACCTGCTGCGGCGAGCCGACGGTGAGGGGCGTCATCTCGGCGAAGTCCTCCATCGACGGACCATGCCCGTAGACGGGCGCGTTGTCGAAGTAGGGGCGGAACTGCGAGACGGCGTCCTGCGAGTTCTTCGCCATGAACGTCTGCCCGCCGATGCCGACGATCGCCGTCTCGGGCGCGCCGTGCCCGTAGTGCTCCCAGCGCTGACGGTAGAGGCCGATGAGGCGCTGGTAGTGCTCGGCGGGCCAGAAGATGTTGTTCGCGAAGAAGCCATCACCGTAGTACGCGGCCTGCTCGGCGATCTCGGGCGTGCGGATCGAGCCGTGCCACACGAACGGCGGCACACCGTCGAGGGGACGCGGAGTCGAGGTGAAGCCCTGCAGCGACGTGCGGAACTTGCCCTCCCAGTCCACGACGTCCTCGCGCCACAGTTTGTGGAGCAGGGCGTAGTTCTCGATGGCGAGCGGAACGCCCTGACGGATGTCCTGCCCGAACCACGGGTAGACGGGGCCGGTGTTGCCGCGCCCGAGCATGAGGTCCATGCGCCCGCCGGAGAGGTGCTGCAGCATCGCGTAGTCCTCGGCGATCTTCACCGGGTCGTTCGTGGTGATGAGCGTCGTCGACGTCGAGAGGATGAGCTTCTCGGTCTGGGCGGCGATGTACGCGAGCGTCGTCGTGGGAGAGGACGACCAGAACGGCGGGTTGTGGTGCTCACCGATGGCGAAGACGTCGAGTCCGACCTCTTCGGCGTGCTTCGCGATCTCGACCGTCGCGGCGATGCGCTCCCGCTCGCTCGGTGTCTGTCCCGTGGTCGGGTCCTGGGTGATGTCACTGACGGTGAAGATGCCGAACTGGACGGCGGGACCGGTGGTGGGGGTCGTGTCGCTCACGATGTGCTCGCTTTCCGGACGGATCACGTCCGATTACATGCAACTGAATGTACCTGCTCCAACGCGATCGTATCCACAGTATTCCCGCCGGTACGCTGGCCCCGATGAGCACCGCGGCCCCCGCTTCCCCGCGCCGGCGCGTCCCGATCTGGGACAACGCCCGCGCGGCCTGCATCCTGCTCGTGGTCCTCGGCCACGCGATCCAGCGCCTGACGTACGACTCCGACATCGCACTCGGGCTGTACTTCCTGATCTACGCGTTCCACATGCCGGCGTTCGCGATCATCTCGGGCTACTTCTCCAAGTCCGATCCGCCGAACCGTCGACAGATGACCCGGGTTCTCACCGACATCGTGCTGCCGTACGTCATCTTCGAGGCGCTGTGGACGGCGACGAAGTTCCTCGTCGAGGGGCAGGCGAACCCCAACATCACTCAGCCGTCGTGGACCCTCTGGTTCCTGCTCGCGCTCGCGATCTTCCGCCTCGTCCTGCCGTATCTGTCACTGCTGCGATGGCCACTGGCATGGACCGTCGTGATCTCGCTCACCGTCGGGTACCTCCCGAACGTCGATTCGACGCTGTCGCTCTCCCGCACGCTGGGCCTCCTGCCGTTCTTCACGCTCGGCTGGTGGCTCAGCCACCACAAGATCCTCGAGCGCCGCAACATCCTCCACCGGCGCCGCGTGTCGGTGCGGGTCGCGGCCGCAGCGGTGTTCGTCGTCGCCGGCTTCTGTGCCTGGTTCTTCGTCGACGAGCTCGAGGCGATGAACCTGCGGCAGTGGCTGTTCTACGACGAGAACTACGCCTCGATCGGCGGCACCGAGTGGTGGGCAGGCGGCGTGAGACTGCTGCTCATGGTCGTCGCGCTGGTGCTGAGCGTCGCGTTCGTCGCGCTCATCCCGCGCGGTCAGTATCGCTGGACCTCCATCGGCACGTACACGATGTACATCTACCTGCTGCACTCGTTCGTACTCTATCCGTTCCGTGAGTCGGGTGTGCTCCGCGGGCTCGAGCCGACCTGGCTCTTCCTGCCGCTCGTGCTCGTGCTCTCGGTCGTGGTCACCGTCGCACTCGCTTCGCCGCTCGTCCGGCGGGTGTTCCGCCCGCTCGTCGAACCACGCCCCGGCTGGTTGTTCGCAGATCCGTCGTTGACGCGCCGCGACGACCGCCGCAGCGACCCGACGGGATCGCGCCGCCCGCAGGGTGGACCGAAGCCACCGAAGGCGACAGACGCGACGCCGAGCGCCTGAGGCCTACGGCGCGAACGGCAGCCCGAACGCGGCGGCGACGCCCTCGTTGGTGACGCGGCCGGCAGCCGTGTTGAGGCCCCTGGCGAGCGCGGGGTCCGCGGCGGCCGCGGCATCCCATCCGTTGTCGGCGAGCGCGACGACGTACGGGAGCGTCGCGTTGGTCAGCGCGCGCGTCGACGTCTCCGGCACCGCGCCGGGCATGTTCGCGACGCAGTAGTAGACGGTGTCGTGGACCGCGAACGTGGGCGCATCGTGCGTCGTGGGGCGCGATCCCTCGAAGCAGCCACCCTGGTCGATCGCGATGTCAACGAGCACCGCGCCCTGCTTCATTCCGGCGACCATGTCGAGCGTGACGAGCTTCGGCGCCGCCGCACCCGGGATCAGCACCGAGCCGATGACGAGATCGGCGGATGCCACCTGCTCGGCGATGTCGTATCGGCTCGAGATCCGCGTGTGCAGCCCCGGGTAGCGCTTCTCGAGCTCGCGCAGGCGCGGAATGGAGATGTCGATGACGGTGACGTCGGCCCCGAGTCCGAGGGCGTTCGCGGCCGCGTGCTCACCGGCGACGCCACCGCCGATGACGACGACCTTCGCCTTCGGCGTACCGGGCACACCGCCGAGCAGCATCCCTCGGCCACCCGCGGGACTCATCAGGGTGTGCGCGCCCACCGCGATCGAGATTCGACCGGCGACCTCGCTCATCGGCGAGAGCAGCGGCAGGCTGCGGTCGGCGAGCTGCACGGTCTCGTACGCAACGCCGGTGGTCCCCGATGCGAGCAGTGCATCGGTGAGCGGCCGGTCGGCCGCGAGGTGCAGGTACGCGAAGAGCGTCAGGTCTGGGCGGAGGTAGCCGTACTCGGCGGCGATGGGTTCCTTGACTTTCACGAGCAGGTCTGCCGCCCACGCATCTTCAGCCGTGGGGACGATCGTCGCGCCGGCGTCGGCGAACGCGGCATCCGGCAGCCGCGAGCCCGCGCCGGCACCGGACTCGACCAGCACCACGTGGCCCCGCGCGACGAGCGCATCGACGCCCGCCGGGGTGATGGCGACGCGGTTCTCGTTGTTCTTGATCTCGGTGGGGACGCCGATGCGCATGGCGGGCTCTTCTCTGTCGGACGGAAGGGTCGCAGGTCTTGCCGGAATCCTCCCGCGCATTCGTTTCAGACGTGTGAAGTCCGATGATCCTTCGGACACTGCCGCCCGTGGCGGCTGCGATACCATCCGTTCATGCCCGCATCCGCTCCACAGCCGAAGAATCTTCGACAGACGTCCGACCTGGACGAGCTCGACACCGCCATCGTCGACGCGCTCGCGCGTGATGGACGCCTGACCAACGCGGAGCTCGCCGCGCGGATCGGGGTCGCCCCGTCGACCGCGCACACCCGCATGCGATCGCTCGTCGACCGCGGCGTGATCACGGGGTTCCACGCGAGCGTCGATCAGCGGGTCGTCGGCGCAGGGCTCCAGGCGATGGTCCACGTGACCCTGCGGCCCGGCTCCCGACAGGAGAGCATCGTCGCGTTCGCGCAGGAGGTGCGCGAGCTCCCCCAGGTCATCCAGATGTTCTTCCTCGGCGGCTCGGACGACTTCCTCATCCACATCGCTGTCGGCGGCTCGAGCGACGTCCGCGACTTCGTCGTCGAGCACCTCTCGGCGCAGGGAAGCGTCGCGAACACCCGGACGAGCATCATCTTCGACTATCACCGTAATCGGGTCGCGGCAGCGTTCCATTGATCCGTCGATCGAACCCGACAGAGCGGATGCCGCGGTAACGGGCGGCAACAATCGCCGAGCAGGCGCCCGGGCGTGCCTATCCTCGGTGCATGTCCGAGCCTTCTCTCCCCGTTCTCGATCTGTCGCTGCTCGATCAGGGCCCCGACGCCGCCGAACGCTTCCGCGCCGACCTGCGCGCCGCGACCCACGAGGTGGGCTTCTTCTACCTGACCGGAACCGGGGTCTCTCCCGAGCTGGAATCCCGGCTGCACCGTGCCGCGCGCGCGTTCTTCGAGCTGTCCGACGAGGCGAAGCTCGAGATCGAGAACATCAAGAGCCCGCACTTCCGCGGGTACACGAGGATCGGCGGTGAGCGCACGCAGGGCAAGGTCGACTGGCGCGAGCAGATCGACATCGGTCCGGAACGCCCGGCGGTCACCACTGCAGATGCGCCCGACTACGCCGTGCTCGTCGGCCCGAACCTGTGGCCGTCCGCCCAGCCGGAGCTCCGGCCCCTCGCCGAGGAATGGGTCGCGAAGCTGTCGGAGATCTCTCGAAAGCTCCTCCGCGCGTGGGCCGAGGCGCTCGGTGCCCCGTCCACGTACTTCGAAGACCACTTCGGCGAAGCCCAGACGCTCCTGAAGATCGTCCGGTACCCGGGTTCGCACGAGCCCGAGCCGCAGCAGGGCGTCGGCGCGCACAAGGACGCCGGCGTGCTGACGCTGCTCTGGGTCGAGCCAGGCAAGGGCGGCCTGCAGGTCGAGCGCGACGGCGCGTGGGTCGACGCGCCTGCGGTGCCGGGCGCGTTCGTCGTGAACATCGGCGAGCTCCTCGAGCACGCGACGGGCGGCTACTTGACCGCGACGCACCACCGCGTCGTGTCACCGCGCGCCCCGCACGACCGCATCTCCGTGCCGTTTTTCTTCAATCCTTCACTCGACGCCGCACTGCCGCGGATCGACCTCCCGGCCGATCTCGCCGCGAAGGCGCGGGGCGTGACGCAGGACCCGCGGAACCCGATCCACGGGCTGCACGGCGACAACGCGCTGAAGTCGCGCCTGCGCGCGCACCCCGACGTCGCCGAGATCTGGCACGCCGACCTCGTCGCCGCGCGCAGCTGACCCGCGCCGGGAACGACGAAGGCCGCCCCACACCTGGGGCGGCCTTCTCAAGAATGTTCTGCGCGATTGAACGCTGGCAGTCGATGCTTATCGACGGAGACCGAGGCGCTCGATGAGCGAGCGGTACCGGTTGATGTCGACGTCCTGGAGGTAACCCAGGAGACGGCGGCGCTGACCGACGAGCAGGAACAGCCCACGACGCGAGTGGTGGTCGTGCTTGTGCTCCTTGAGGTGCTCGGTGAGATCCTTGATGCGCTGCGTCAGCATCGCGACCTGCACCTCGGGGGATCCGGTGTCACCGGGGTGCGTCGCGTACTCTTCGATGATCGCCTTCTTGACGTCTGCTTCCAGTGCCATAGGTGATCCCCTTCCTCTTCGTTGCGCGGCGCCCGACGCCTGATGCGTGGGCTCTCTTTCTCCGCGGCCGATCGAACGGCAACCACAAGAGTCTACCAGCCTCGTGGCCGGTGACACACCGCGCCGCATCCGGTGGCGTGATCCGGGTCAGCGGTACTTCGACGGGACGCCGAGATACTCGTCGAGCGTGAGCCCCGTCTTCTTCAGGTGCGTGGCGACCTCGACCCCGACGTGGCGCAGATGCCACGGTTCGTACGCGTAGCCGGTCACGGCGGTCTTGCCCTTCGGGTAGCGCACGATGAAGCCGTAACGGTGGCCGTACCGCGCGACCCACCGGCCGGCCTTCGTGTCGCCCCACGCCTGCGAGATCGAGTTGACGTCGATGGCGAGCCCGGTCTGGTGCTCGCTGTGCCCTGGACGGGCGGCGCGCAGCTGCGCCATCTCGTAGCCGTACTGCCGGATCTTCGCCGGGTAGATCGCCGCCTGCGACGCGTACGACCGGAAGCCCGAGATGATCGTGAGCGAGACCCCGTCGTCACGGGCGTCGGCGCGCATCTTGGCGAACGCCTTCGTGAGTTCGGGGCGGAGTCCATTGCCGTAGCTCGACGGCACCGGGATGGACTTGTTCACGATGAGGATGTCGCGGATGTACATCGGCTTCGACAGCGAGTGCGATCGGAGGGCGGGCGATCCGGCCGCCCGCCATTGCGACCAGGTGACCGGCGTGAGCGTGCCCGACACCCGGTGATAGATCGTCCGCCCGATGGAGAGACGCACGAAGGCGTCACCGGGAATGCGGTACCGCACGGTCGTCTTCGGGCGCCCGGCGGCCGCATAGTTCGCGCTCGTCAGTCGACCGACCTGATCGATCGATCGGTCGCCTGGCGCGTGCGGCCAGGTGATCAACGCGTGCACGGTGCTCGACCACGGCGTCCGCGCGTACACGGTCGGCGCGATCGCCACCTGCGGGTTCCCGCGCGCTGCGCGCGTCTTGGCGCTCACCTGGTAGCGGCTGCCATCCGGACGGACGAAGTAGACGCGTGTCGACCAGGCTGCGCGGTAGTAGCCGCCCTGGAGGACCTGCTCGGCGCTCGGCGATCCGGCCAGCCGGCGCTCCTGCGAGGTCATGAGATGGTTCGCACCGTCGGGTGTGCGTGCGTGGAGGTCGCGAGGACCCGATGCGTACTGGACGTACCGGGTCGACGGGACGTGCCCGACGACCGCGCCGCGCGGCGATCCCGCTGAGCGGAACGCGGTCGGGGTGAGGTGCGCGACGGTGTCGACGGCGGTGTCGTCGTCGGCGTGCGGCCATGTGAGGAGCGCGTATACGGAGGACGACCATGACGTCCGGACATAGCGGACGGGCGCGACCGTCACGGGCGGGCGCCCCAGGTCGGCCCACTCCGCCCGGGTGAGCCTACGCACGGTGCCGTCGCGCCGGGACTCGTAGATCGTCTTGGTCGAGGTCCAGGGCGTGCGGTAGTACCCATAGATCGGGTCGGTCTCCGGTGATTCGGCGCCCGAGGTGGGTTCCGGGCTCGGCTCGGCGTTCACCGACGACGCGACGGATACCGGCTCGGCCGAGGCCGGACCCGCGAGCAGCGAACCCGCCAGCGCGCCGATCACCGCCCCGACGACGACCAGCCATCCAGAACCATTCCAGCGCACCATCAGACTCCCCCATACGTGCGACGACCCGGCCAGTGTAAACCGGCCGGGTCGTCGATGGATGGTGCGGGTCAGCCCACGTTCAGCAGGTCGATGATGAAGATGAGCGTCTTTCCGCCCAGGAAGTGCCCGCCCGCCGGGCCGTAGGCGAGGTGCGGTGGGATGACCAGCTCGCGGCGCCCGCCGACCTTCATGCCGGGAATGCCGTCCTGCCACCCCTGGATGAGGCCACGGAGCGGGAACTGGATGCTCTCGCCGCGGTTCCAGGACGAATCGAACTCCTCGCCGGAGACGTACTCGACACCGACGTAGTGCACGGTGACGTTGTCGCCGGGCTTCGCCTCGGTCCCCTCGCCCTCGATGAGGTCGCGGATGACGAGGTCGGTGGGAGCGGGATCGAGCGGGGCGTCGATCTCGGGCTTGGTGCGGTCTGCAGTCATGACTCCATCCAAGCCGAGCGGGCGTGGCCGGTCAACGCGGGTCAGGCCTGGACCGAGCCCTGGAGGTCGAGCTCGATCGTGACGTCCTTGCCGACGAGCACGCCGCCGGTCTCGAGCGCGGCGTTCCAGGTAAGACCGAACGCCTCGCGGTCGATGACGGTCTTCGCGGTCGCGCCCGCCTTGTAGTTCCCCCACGGGTCGGTGCCGAAGCCACCGAAGTCGACGTCGAAGGTGACGGGCTTCGTGACGTCCTTGATGGTGAGGTCGCCGTCGACGAGGAAGTCACCACCCTCGAAACGCACGCCCGTCGAGACGAACGTGATCGACGGGTAGGTCTCGACGTCGAAGAAGTCGGCACTGCGGAGGTGACCGTCGCGACCCTCGTCCTTCGTGTCGAGCGAGGCCGCGTCGACCTTGGCGGTGAGGGTGGCCTCGAGCGGGTTCTCGGGGGCGGTGAGGGTCGCTTCCTTGATGTTGAAGTGGCCGCGGACCTTGGAGATCATCATGTGGCGGACGCTGAAGCCCACCTCGCTGTGTGCGGCGTCGAGCACCCAAGTGCCTGCCTTGTAGCCGGGGATGTCGAGTGCGGTGGCGTCGGTCATGGTCGTCCTTCGTTCAGGGGCGTCCGGCAGTCGCCGGCGTTCGGTGGTGTGAACCACGTGGCATCCAAATCTATTTCCATGAATGGAAAGTGTCTTCGTCGAGGTCACCGCGACCGCCGCTCCGGAGGGGGTCTTGACACTCCCCCGACACGGCGGGAAGATGGCAACAGATCAACTCAGCGCCCGGGAAGACTCGCAGGCATCGCCGCGGCACCGGGCGCTGAGTCCTTTCTGGGCGAGGCGTCCGCAGTTCGACTCACGCCGTCAGCAGCTCTCGTCGAGCCGCTGTCGCACGCTCGAGGTACACCCGTTCGTCCCCCGCGGCGCGCGGATCACGACCGGTCACCACTCGTTGCCTCGCCGCCGCGAGCGCGGTCGCCTCGACGATGAATCGGCGCATGACACCGGATCTGTCACCCGGAAGGCCCCGCGCCCAGGCGATCGCCTGCGAGCGTCCGGCCCGTGTCGCCAGCAACTCGACCTCGGCGGTCGAGAACCACCCGGCCGCGGCATACTCGCCCAACCGGGCACGGGTGAGACGAGCCTCCTCCCTGCGGAGCAGCACGATTCCGACGATGAACAGGATGAACAGCGGAACCTGCAGCGTCACGTACAGCGCGAAGAAGTCGGCGAACGCCGCCGAGCCGTTCCACAGCGCGTGCAACGCGATGCCGGCGACGAGCCCTCCGAACCAGGGTCCAAGCGCGGCGGCCGGTGATGCGCCCGCGCGGGCCGCGAGGCCGAGTGCGTACCCGATGACGGCCGTGAACATCACATGCGCGAACGGCGACAGGATGCCGCGCAGGAAGAAGGTGGTCGCCGCGTCGGCGGCACCGCCGACGAGCAGGCTGTCGGCGAAATAGAGGATGTTCTCGGTGAACGCGAACCCCGCGCCCACGAGCGCTCCGTAAACGACGCCGTCGACCGGGCCGTCGAACGCGCGACGGGCCGTCGCGAAGATGAGGAAAACGCCGGCCCCCTTTCCGATCTCCTCGACGATCGGCGCCTGCACGACGGAAGACAGCCCGTCCGGCAGCGACCCCACCGTCAGCACGACGACCAGATCGAACAGGAGCGCGAAGCACACTGCCGCGACTGCGCCCCACGCGATCGCGAACACGACCAGGCCGCGTGGTTCCGGTTCCCATCGGTCGATGACGCGGATCGCGAAAAGGACGACGGCGAGCGGTACCAGCGCGAGAACCGCCGCGATGACGGCAGCCTCCGCGCCCAAGAACGTCAGGAGGTAGGCCACGAGCCCGAGTGCCGCGACCCCGAGCATCGCCGCAACTGGCCACAGCACGAATCGACCACGCGAAGGGGCGGGCACCGGAAGCCGACGTGGGCCCGGTGCCGGGGGCGGCGCCGCCGGCGCGACGTGCGGTGGCTGCGCGAACGGCGACGGGAACGACATGCCGCTCAGCCTAGGGCGATCGATTCCCAGGACGACGGCATTGATGCCCAGTTCGACCGCGTCTCACCCGGAAGCGCCCGCGCCTCGGACGGTAGCCTTGCAGCATGCGTTTCGCCCACATTGTTCGTGACGGTGCCGACGATCCGCAGTTGGTGGTGGTCGAGGGTGACCGCGCCGCGATCGTCTCGGAGCTCTTCAACGGCGCCCCGGCGACGCTCCAGCGCCTCATCGACGGCGGCGACGACCTGCTCGACCGGGTCCGCACTGCGGCGGCCGGTGAGGTCGAGTGGCATCCGCTCGACGGCGCGACTTACGCCTCGGCGATCATCGGCAATCCGGTCACCATCGCGGTGGGCTTGAACTACGCCGCCCACTCCAGCGAGCTGGGGTTGAAGGCGGATGCCGCGCCGACGATCTTCACGCTGTGGCCGGGCTCGCTCTCGGGACACCGGAACACCACGACCTGGCCGCGCTCGCTCAGCCAGTCGGTCGACTACGAGGCGGAACTCGGCGTCATCGTCGGGCACGGCGCCCGCGACGTCGCGCTCGAGGACGGCCTCGCGCATGTCTGGGGCTACACGGTGGTCAACGACATCACGGCGCGCGACATCCAGTTCTCCGAGGCGCAGTGGTCGCGCTGCAAGTCGTTCGACGGCTTCACACCGACCGGTCCGTTCGTCGTGACGGCCGATGAGATCCCCGACCCGCAGGACCTGCACATCTGGGCCGTCGTCGACGGGCAGACGGTGCAGGATGCCTCGACCGAGCAGATGATCCACCCGGTCGCGAAGCTCGTCTCGTATCTCTCCCGCTCGGCCACACTGCTGCCCGGGACGCTCATCTCGACGGGGAGCCCGGGTGGCGCCGGCTACTCGCGCGACCCGCAGATCTTCCTCCGCGACCGCTCGACGGTGACCGTCGGGGTCGACGGGATCGGTGAACTCACGACGTTCTGCCGCATCACCGACTGAACCGAACGGAGAAGGCCCGGATGCAATCGCATCCGGGCCTTCTCCGTGGAACGTGGGGTCAGTACCCCGACTGCTCGAGCACTTCCTCGCAGGTCATGGTGACGCCCTGGTAGGTCACGGTGCCGGTCGGGTCCTCGAGGCACGCGTTGATCTGCGTGACCAGGTCGCCGCCGCCGACAGCCTGGAAGGCCACGACTGCGAGCACGATGATCACGATGGTGACCACGATCAAGACGATGCTGACGATGATCGCGGCGAGCGCGAAGCCGTTCTTCCGGCCCGCCTTCCGGCTCTGGACCATCGCGACGATACCCAGGATGAGACCGATGATCTGCGTGCCGGGAACGATCGCCAGGATGAGCGCGACGATGCCGAGCGTCTTGCCGGGAGCCGGCGCGGCGGGTGCGGGCGCACCTGCCGAGTACTGCGGGGCGTTCGGGTAACCGGGCGCCTCGTACGCGGGCGGCGCCGCCGGGGGCGTGTGCTGCGGATTCGGCTGGTTCGGATCGGTCATGTCGCGTCCTTCTGGTCACGGATCGGCCTGGATACGCCCCGACGCTAGCGGCGTTCGGGGTCTGGAGACAAGGACCGATCAGTTTCCGTCGACATCCCCCGTGGTTGTGATAACGGGGATCGCCCGGGTCGCGACCTCGAGCCCCGACAGTCGCGCCGGCGACAGCTGCTTGTCGACGTCTTCGCGCGACATGAGGCCCGCCTCGACGACGAGATCGGCGACTCCGCGACCGGTGAGCAGCGCGGTCTTGGCGAGCGCCGCCGCCGCCGAGTACCCGATGAAGGGAGTGAGCGCGGTGATGACGCCGACCGAGGAGCCGACCATGGTGCCGAGTCGCTCGCGGTTCGCCGTGATGCCGTCGACGCAGTTCACGCGGAGGGTGCGCATGCCGCGCCGCATCCACACGATCGACTGGAAGATCGAGTGCGCGATCACCGGCTCGAACGCGTTGAGCTGCAGCTGGCCGCCCTCGACCGCCATCGTCACGGTCAAGTCGGCACCGGCGACGGCGAAGGCCACCTGGTTGACGACCTCGGGGATGACAGGGTTCACCTTGCCGGGCATGATGCTCGAGCCCGCCTGCCGGGGCGGCAGGTTGATCTCGCCGAATCCGGCCTGCGGCCCGCTCGAGAGCAGCCGAAGGTCGTTGCTGATCTTCGACAGCTTGATGGCGTTGCGCTTGAGCGACGATGAGAACGACATGAACGCGCCGGTGTCACTCGTCGACTCGACGAGGTCTTCGGCGGTCTCGAGGTCGAGGCCGCTGACCTCGCGCAGGTGACGCAGGACCGCCGGCGCGTAGTCGGGATGCGTCGTGATGCCGGTGCCGATCGCCGTCGCACCCATGTTGATCTCGTACAGGAGATACGCGTTCTCCTTGAGCCGGTGGTAGTCCTCGCCGAGCGTCGTCGCGAAGCCGTGGAACTCCTGGCCGAGGGTCATCGGCACGGCATCCTGCAGCTGCGTGCGACCGACCTTCAGGATGTCGTGGAACTCCTCGGCCTTGGCGAGGAAGGCGCGGCGCAGCAGGTCGAGCTCTTCGAGGAGGGTCAGCAGGTCGAGCCCGAGTCCCACCTTGATCGCCGTCGGGTAGACGTCGTTGGTCGACTGGCTGCGGTTGGTGTGGTCGATCGGCGAGAGGAAGGCGTAGTCGCCCTTCTCGCGGCCTGCCATCTCGAGCGCAACGTTGGTGATGACCTCGTTCGCGTTCATGTTCGTCGAGGTCCCGGCGCCGCCCTGGATGACGCCGACCACGAACTGGTCGTGGAACTCGCCGTCGATCACGCGCTGCGCGGCGCGGTCGATGAGGTCGGCCCGCTCGTGGTCAAGGACGCCGATCTCGCGATTCGCGCGGGCCGACGCCTGCTTGACCATCGCGAGGGCGACGACGAGGTCGCGGTAGACCGAGATCGGTCGCATGGAGATGGGGAAGTTCTCGAGGGCCCGCGCCGTGTGGATGCCCCAATAGGCATCGGCGGGGATCTCCATCGTTCCCAGGGAATCGGATTCGGTGCGCGTCGTTGCGTCCAGTGCCATGTGCGGTGTCCTTGTGGGTCACAGGGGCGGGTGGGGTGCCCTCGAGCCTACTCGCCGACCTCACGACGGACGCGGGGCCGCACGGCATGTCCAGCCGGGCGGCCCCGCGTGCGGTTTCCGCTCGCGCGTCAGCGGTTGAGGGGCGTCATGTCCGCGTACCGGTCGCCGACAGCCGGGACGATCGCGTCGAGCGCGGCGAGTTGGTCGGCGGTGAGTGCGACGGATGCCGCGCCGATGTTCTCCTCGACGCGTTCGATCCGCCGCGTGCCCGGGATCGGGGCGATGTCGTCGCCCTGCGCGAGCAGCCACGCGAGCGCCACCTGCGCGGGTGTGGCATCCGCTTCGGCAGCGATCCGCTCGATGACGGCGACGATGGCGAGGTTCACGTCGAGCGCCTCCCCCGCGAAGCGCGGGTTGGCCCGACGGAAGTCGCTCTCGGCGAGGCTGTCCACCGAGCGGATCGCGCCGGTGAGGAAGCCGCGGCCGAGCGGCGAGTACGGCACGAAGCCGATGCCGAGTTCGCGCAGCGCGGGCAGGAGTTCGGCCTCGGGGTCGCGGCTCCAGAGCGAGTACTCCGTCTGCACCGCGGTCACGGGGTGCACTGCATGTGCGCGACGGATCGTGGAGACGGCGGCCTCCGAGAGCCCGTAGCCGCGGATCTTGCCCTCGGCGATCAGCTCGGCGAGCGCGCCGGCCGTGTCCTCGACGGGCACGCCGGGGTCCATCCGGTGCTGGTAGTAGAGGTCGATGCGGTCGGTCTGCAGCCGCCGCAGCGACCCCTCGACCGACAGCCGGACGTTCGCGGGGCTGCCGTCGAGCCCGGGGACGTCACCGTCGGTCTGCCGGATCGTGCCGAACTTCGTGGCGATGACGGCTTCGTCGCGCCGCCCGGCAGCCGCGAGCGTGCGGCCGAGAAGCTCCTCGTTCGCGTACGGCCCGTAGATCTCGGCGGTGTCGAGGAACGTCACGCCGCGGTCGAGCGCGCCGAGGATGGTCGCAGCTCCCCCGGCGTCGTCTTCGCCGGCGCCGCTGTAGAAGGCGCTGATGCCCATGAGGCCGAGGCCGATACGGCTCACGTGGATGCCGCCGCTGCCGAGTTCGATGGTGTCGAGTGCGGTGGTGGTCATGACGAGATCTCCTTGTCGTAGATGTCGATCTTGTGGTCGATGGCGGCGAGGCTCTGAGTGACCTCATCGAGTCGCTGGAGGACGCTCTCGCGGTGCTCGACGAGCAGGGCTCGACGAGCTGCGACCGTGGTGTCGCCTTCTCGCGCGAGCTCCGTGTAGCGGCGCATGACGGCGATCGGCATGTCCGCCCAGCGCAGCCGGGTGAGGAAGCGGACCCAGCTGAGGTCGGCGTCGGTGTAACGACGGTGAGTCGAGGACGCCCGATCGACGGGCATCAGCATGAGGCCTTCGCGCTCGTAATAGCGCAGCGTGTGAGTGGAGACGCCGGTCGCGGCACTGGCCTGGGCGATCGAGAGGCCTCGGGAGGCGGCATCCGGAACCGTCGCGTCGGCGACAGGGTCGGAGGTGGGGGCGGTGGTCATGCCCTCACGGTAGAACTTCGAGTGCGCTCGAAGTCAAGCGGACTCAGCGCGCGGGCTTGCGCGAGAACGCCTCGAGGCGTTCCTCCGCGGTCAGCGCCGCCATCCGTGCGTTCCACTCCGGGGTGAAGTACTCGGCGGTGTCGGCCTCGACCACGGGAACGACCGCGTGCGTGATGGTGTCGGGGTACACGTGGACGAGGTGGAACGACTGCCCGGCATCCATGCCGTTGACCGATGTCGCCGGGCGCTGCAGGTTCATCGTGTAGCACGTGGCCGACGCGACGTTCACGGGGATACCGGCGAACGTGCCGCTCGTCGAGTAGTGGAGGTGGCCCGCCAGGATGCCGCGCACATCGGTGCCGGCGATGACGTCCGCGAGCTCGTGCTGGCGGCGCAGCTCGAGGATGTCGAAGAACGGGATGTGCGACGGCAGCGGCGGGTGGTGGAGCGCGAGGACCGTCCCGAGCGGCGCCGGTTCGGCGAGTACACCCCGCAGCCAGTCGAGCTGATCGGCGCCAAGCTCCCCGTGGTGCCACCCGGGCACGGTGGAATCGAGCGCGATCAACCGCAGTCCACCGAGGTCCCAGACACCCGTGATCGGCTCCTCAGTGCCGGCGACGTCGAAGAGCCCCTCCCGCATCGCGGGGCGCTCATCGTGGTTGCCGGCGACCCACACCACGGGGGCACCGAGACGCTCGGCGACGGGTTCGACCAGCTCGCGCAGGCGCCGGTACGCGGCCGGTTCGCCGAGATCGGTGAGGTCACCCGTGATGACGATGGCGTCAGGACGGATGCCGGTGCGCTCGACGGCCGCGAGCGCCGCAGCGGCGCCGCCGGTCGAGTCGTACCGTCCACCGAGGTGGACGTCGCCGGCGAGCAGATGGGTGTCGCTCAGGTGGACGAGGGTCCGGACCGCGGGTGCGTGCTGGCCGAAGGTGACGGGCTGCATGCCGCCAGCCTACGGAGCACCGCCGACGGTGTCGCGCTCGAGCGGCCCGCGAGCGAACCGAGACGGAACGCCCGCATCGAGTGCGTCAGTGGTTGAAGAGGATGAGCAGCAGTCCGCTGAGCACCGCAAGTCCGCAGACCGTGAAGGACGCGTACGCACCGACGAGCGCGAAGCGCTTCTGCCCCTCGGTGAGCGGGCTCTTCTTCGCGGCCTTCGCCGCGGCCTTGGCTGCCCTGCGCTGGTCCTTCTCGGTGATGACGGTGAGCGCGTCGGTGAACTCGGCGGGCGCGACGACGGGTGCCTTGCCGCCGCGGACGAGGAGTCGGACTCCGATCGCGTAGAAGGTGACGACGAGGGATGCCGCGAGGAGTGCGGCACCGAAGACCTGGACGAAGGCGAACCAGTCGATCGAGACGCTCATCGGCCGTCCTCCTTGGTGGTGGTGTCGGCGGTGGCCGACGCGGCCGCGCGCTGGCGGCGCGTGGGCGGCGGGTTCCGCTTCACCTTGACCGCGCGACCCGAGTCGGCGACTTCGCTCATCGCATTGGAGTGGGTGACCTCGTTGCGGCGCGAGCGCAGGAAGATCCCGAGGATGATGCCGACCGCGACGATGGCCCCGATGATGACACCCACGAGCTGGCCGAACCAGACGACGAGGAGCGCCGCAAGCGCACCGACACCGCCGGCGGCGGGGAGTGTGAGCACCCAGCCGATCATGATGCGGCCGACCGTCCCCCAGCGCACCTTCGAGCCGCGGCGACCGAGGCCCGAGCCGATGACCGAGCCCGAGGCGACCTGCGTCGTCGAGAGGGCGAAGCCGAGCGCGCTCGAGGCGAGGATCGTCGACGCGGTCGACGCCTCGGCCGAGAAGCCCTGCGCCGGCTTGACGTCGGTGAGGCCCTTGCCGAGCGTGCGGATGATGCGCCAGCCGCCCATATAGGTGCCGAGCGCGATCGTGACGGCACAGGCGATGACGACCCACAGCTCGGGTTCGTGGTGTGCCGCCGACTGCCAGCCGACCGTGATCATGGCCAGGGTGATGACGCCCATGGTCTTCTGCGCGTCGTTCGTGCCGTGCGCCAGGGCGACCAGCGACGAGGTGAAGATCTGTCCCCACCGGAACCCGTCGCGGCCGTCGGGCTTGTTGTCGTAGCGACGGGTGACGTTGTACGCGATCTTCGTGACGACGAACGCGATGATGCCTGCCGTCAGCGGCGCGATGAGCGCCGGCAGGACAACCTTCGAGAGGACGACGCCGAAGTCGATCGCCGACACCGAGGCGCCCACGAGGGTCGCGCCGATGAGCCCACCGAAGAGGGCGTGCGACGAACTCGACGGCAGGCCCAGCAGCCACGTCAGCATGTTCCAGGTGATCGCGCCGACGAGCCCGGCGAAGATGATCGCGGGGAAGACGTCGACAGAGATCTGATCCTCCCGGACCATGCCTCCCGAGATGGTCTTCGCCACCTCCGTCGAGAGGAAGGCGCCGACGAGGTTCAGGATGGCGGCGAGGAGGACGGCGACCTTCGGACGCAGCGCACCGGTGGCGATGGGGGTCGCCATGGCGTTCGCGGTGTCGTGGAAGCCGTTGGTGAAGTCGAAGAAGAGCGCCAACGCGATGACGAGGACGACGATGAGGGCTGCGGTTTCCACAGTTCACTTTCCGTCGGGAGCGGGGGGAACGGATGCCGCGGCGATCGGCGTGCGAACGAAGAGTTCACCCCGTCGTCACCTGTTGTTCAGACCGGGCCGCAGAAATCCTCGCACATGATCGCCGTGGGCAGAACCCGGTTCCGCATCCGCGGGGTCCGTTAGCGTGGAGCGGTGACCTCAGACGCACTGCATCCCCCTGTCGCCGACGCCCGCCCGATCATCCGTTCGCACCACGGGGACGACGTCGAGGACCGCTACGAGTGGCTTCGCGCGAAAGAGGACGCCGACGTCATCGCGCACCTCGAAGCCGAGAACGCGTACACGGATGCCCGTACCGCCCACCTGGAGCCCCTGCGCGAGCGCATCTTCGAAGAGATCAAGGGCCGCACGCTCGAGACCGATCTCTCGGTCCCGTCCCGCCGAGGCGCGTGGTGGTACTACGCCCGCACCGTCGAGGGCCAGCAGTACAGCATCAACTGCCGCGCGCCGATCGCCGACGAGGCCGACTGGACGCCGCCGCTCCTCTCCCCCGACGCACCCGTGCCCGGTGAGCAGATCCTGCTCGACGGCAACGTCGAGGCCGAAGGCCACGAGTTCTTCTCCGTGGGCAGCCTCGACATCTCCACCGACGGCACCCGCATGCTCTACGGCGTCGACGTCGCCGGTGACGAGCGGTACACGCTCCGCATCCGCGACCTCGCGACCGGCGCCGACTTCGACGACGTGATCGAGGGCACCTTCTCGGGGGCGGTCTTCTCGCCCGACGGCCGCCACGTCGTCTACACGACCGTCGACGACGCCTGGCGTCCCGACACCGTCTGGCTCCATGAGGTCGGCACGGCAGCGGAATCCGATCGCAAGATCTTCACCGAGCCCGACGAGCGGTACTGGGTGGGCGCTGGGTTCACGCGCAGTGACCGGTATCTCGTGATCGGCGTCGGCTCATCCATCACGTCCGAGGAATATCTCGTGGATGCCGCCGACCTCACGGCCGAGCCCCGCTCGGTGTGGCCGCGACGCGAAGGCGTCGAGTACTCCCTCACCCACGCCGTCATCGGCGGCGAGGACGTCCTCTACATCCTCCACAACGAGGGTGCGCTCGACTTCGAGCTCGTGCGGGTCGCGGCATCCGATCCGACCGGCGATCGTCACGTCGTCCTCGCGCACGAACCGGGCCGCCGTCTGCTCGATGTCTCGGCGTACCGCGACTGGGCGATCGTCGAGTACCGCCGCGAGGGGCTCGCCCGCGTCGGCGTGCTCGACTACGCCACCGATGCGGTGACCGAGCTCTCGTTCGACGAGGAGCTCTACGCGGCCGGTGCGTCCGGGTCGGCAGAGTGGGCGCCGCCCGTGATCCGCCTCGGCTACGCGTCGTTCGTCACGCCCGGCACCGTCTACGACTACGAGGTCGCAACGGGCGCCCTGCTGCTCCGCCGCCGCCAGCCGGTCCTCGGTGGGTACGACCCCGCCGACTACGGCCAGGAACGCGTGTGGGCGGTCGCGGAGGACGGCACCCGCGTACCGGTCTCGGTGGTCTGGAAGCGCTCGTTCGGTGCCCCCGGCGAGTCGCCCCGCCCGCTCCACCTGTACGGCTACGGCTCGTACGAGCACTCGATCGAGCCCGGGTTCTCGGTTGCGCGCCTGTCGATGCTCGACCGCGGCGTCGTCTTCGCGATCGCGCACGTGCGCGGCGGCGGCGAGATGGGCCGCCAGTGGTACGAGGACGGCAAGCTCCTTGCCAAGCGCAACACGTTCACCGACTTCGTCGCCGTCGGCCGTCACCTGGTTGCCGAGGGGTACACGACGCCCGATCGCCTCGTCGCCGAGGGCGGGTCGGCCGGCGGGCTGCTGATGGGTGCGGTCGCGAACCTCGCACCCGACCTGTTCGCGGGCATCGTGGCCGGCGTGCCGTTCGTCGACGCGCTGACGACGATCCTCGATCCGTCGCTGCCGCTCACGGTCATCGAGTGGGACGAGTGGGGCGACCCGCTGCACAACGCCGATGTCTATGCCTACATGAAGTCGTACACGCCGTACGAGAACGTGGCGGCCGACGTGACCTACCCGAAGATCCTCGCGGTCACGTCGCTCAACGACACCCGGGTCTTCTACGTCGAGCCGGCGAAGTGGGTCGCACGCCTGCGCGAGGTCGAGGCGGACGCGCTCCTCAAGTGCGAGATGGTGGCCGGGCACGGCGGCGTGAGCGGCCGGTACAACTCGTGGCGCGAGCGCGCCTTCGAGCTCGCCTGGCTCCTCGATGTCCTGGGGCTCGCCGACGCCTGAGCCGCGCGCGCCGGGCGGATTCTCAGGAACCCGAAACCTGGCACTTCTACGATCGTGAGTTCCAGGGGGAGTACTCCGACACGGTCGACTCGTCATTACGGATGCCACGCATCCCGGGTCACCGGTCCCACGCGAGTGGGATGGAAGAGACTCTGGTGTCCACCTTCCGCGACGCCGACAGCACGGCGCCGACGACTTCAGGAGCCTGACCGGTGAACATCACCCCCCTCGTTTGGACGATCACGATCGCCGTGACGATCGCCTTCTTCGTGTACGAGTTCTTCGCGCACGTCCGCAAGCCGCACGAGCCCAGCATCGGCGAGTCCGCCCGCTGGTCGGCGTTCTACATCGGTCTCGCGCTGATCTTCGGCGTCGTCATCGGGCTCGTGCCCGATTGGGGTTGGGGCTACTCGGGCGAATACTTCGCCGGGTACCTCACCGAGAAGGCGCTGTCGATCGACAACCTGTTCGTCTTCCTCATCGTCATGGCGGGCTTCGCGGTGCCCAAGATCTACCAGCAGAAGGTGCTGATGATCGGCATCGTCATCGCGCTCATCCTGCGCGGCGGGTTCATCGCCATCGGCGCCGCGCTGATCGAGAACTTCTCCTGGATCTTCTACATCTTCGGTGCGCTCTTGCTGTTCCTGGCCTACCGCCAGGCGTTCGCCCACGGCGACTCGAACCCCGCCGACGGAAAGTTCATGCGGTTCGTCCGCCGTCACCTGCCCGTCACCGACGAGTACCACGAGGACAAGCTCACGGTGAAGAAGGGCGGAAAGCGCTTCGTCACGCCGATGCTCCTCACGATCATCGCCATCGGCTTCGTCGACCTGATCTTCGCGGTCGACTCGATCCCGGCGATCTACGGTCTCACCGAGCAGGCGTACATCGTCTTCACCGCCAACGCGTTCGCCCTCATGGGTCTCCGCCAGCTGTACTTCCTCATCGGCGGTCTGCTCGAGCGCCTCGTGTATCTCGCACAGGGCCTCGCGGTCATCCTCGCCTTCATCGGCGTGAAGCTCGTGCTCCACGCGATGCACGTGAACGAGGTCCCGTTCATCAACGGCGGCGAGAAGATGCTGTGGGCGCCCGAGATCCCGATCTGGTTCTCGCTGCTGTTCATCGGCGCGACGATCGCCGTCGCCACCGTCGCGAGCCTCATCAAGACGCGTCGCGACCCGAAGTCGCTCGAGCGCACCCAGGTGCGCGAGGCCGAGATCGTCTCGGCCGACGACGCCGAGGCGAATTCGGACGGACACCGCTGAACGGTGGATGACAGACCCAGCCGCTCTGCGGCATCCTCCACTGACATCCCTCGAGCAAAGGAGCACGCCCGGTGAGCGGCGATCTCATCCTGAACATCGCCCTTGTCGTGGCGTTCGTCCTCATCGGCGGAGTGTTCGCCGCCACCGAGATGGCGCTCGTCACACTGCGCGAGAGCCAGCTCAACGCGATCGCGGCCCGTGGCCGCCGCGGTGAAAAGGTCGCGGGGCTGGCCAGGAATCCCAACACGTTCCTGTCGGCCGTACAGATCGGTGTCACGGTCGCCGGCTTCGCGTCGGCGGCATACGGCGCCACGTCGATCGCGCCGTACGTCACGCCCCTGCTCGAGACGTGGGGACTCGCCCCCGAAGTGGCGGGCACCGTTGCGACCGTCCTGCTGACGCTCGTGATCGCGTATCTGTCGCTCGTGCTCGGTGAGCTTGTGCCCAAGCGGCTGGCGATCCAGCGGAACGCCCAGTTCGCATACGCCGTCGCGCCGATCCTGAACGGCTTCGCGATCATCATGCGGCCGGTGATCTGGCTGCTGTCGGTCTCGACGAACGCGCTGGTGCGCCTGCTCGGCGGCGACCCGAACAAGACCGGCGAGGAGATGACCGACGAGGAAGTCCGCGACATCGTCGCGAGCCACGAGGGTCTCCCCGAGGAGGAGCGCCGGATCCTCGAAGACGTCCTCTCGCTCCGCGACCGCCAGATCAGTGAGGTCATGCGGCCGCGCCCAGATGTGACGGCCCTCGACGAGGGTGCGACCGTCGGCGAGGCGATCGCGCAGATCCGCGACCTGCCGTTCTCGCGGTACCCCGTCGCCGACAAGTCGATCGACGACATCGTCGGGTTCGTGCACGTGCGCGACCTGTTCGACATCGGAGCGAACGACGCGGATGCCGCGCTCGATCGCGTCCTGCGGCCGATCTCGTACTTCCCCTCGACCGCTCGCGTGCTGCCGACGCTCACGCGCATGCGCGCCGAGGGGCACCAGATCGCGGTGGTCGTCGACGAGTACGGCGGCACCGACGGCATCGTCACCCTTGAGGACCTCGTCGAGGAGGTCGTCGGCGAGATCTTCGACGAGTACGACGGCGACGTCGCTCCAGCCTCGGCCGACGGCGTCGTCGACGGTCGACTGAACCTCTCCGAGTTCGAGGAGGTCACCGGCGTCGAGCTGACGCGCGGCGCCTCCGACACCGTCGCCGGGTTCGTCACCGAGCACCTCGGCCGCCTCGCGGTCGTCGGCGACGTCGTCGAGCTTGAGGGCGTCACGTTGCAGGTCACCGCGATGGACCGCCGTCGCATCGCCGAGGTGCGCGTCACCCGCGCGGCGTCCGCCGACGAGGTCTGACCGCGCCGCGCCATCGAGACGCAACCTCCCGGTCGACGCATTCACGCGGCGGGACCGGCAGGTTGCGTCTCGCTCGCAGGAAAGCTGTGCCGGCTACAGGACTTGAACCTGCAACCCCCGTATGACAACGTGCGTGTCGACGCGACAAGCTGTGCCGGCTACAGGACTTGAACCTGCAACCCCCGTATTACAAGTACGGTGCGCTACCAATTGCGCCAAGCCGGCAGAACGCCCAGTCTATCGGGGGCGCCGCCCCGTCACGGAGTCGGGGTCGGGGTCGGGCTCGGGCTGAGGAGTTCGGCCTGCTGCTTGTAGAAGGCGTCGCTCGCGTTGGTGAGGACGAACTGCGAGAACTCCGCGGCATCCGTCAGCACACCGAGATACGGCTGACCGTTCACGAGGATCGTCGGGGTTCCGGTGAGCGAGAGCCCGTCGGTGTCGGGAAGTTCCTCGACGGCGCGCTCGGTGGCGTCCTTCGCCCATTCGACGAAGTCGCCGTCCTCGATGCAGCTGCGGACGATCTTCGGGTCACCGGCGCCGATCGCCTGTGCGAGGTCGGCGAGTTCGACGTTCGAGAACCCGTCGGAATCGATGGCGGGCTGACGGGTCAGCAGTTCGCTGTTGTAGGCGAAGAACACATCTTCGGCATGGGTGGCGACGCAGGCGGATGCCGCGGCTGCGCGAAGCGAGTACTTCGTGCCGTTCGACTTCGCGGTGAGCATCGACACCGGGTGGTAGGTGAGCGTCGCAGCACCCTCGTCCACCCAGGTCGTGAGCTGCTGGACGTTGGCGAGGTGCCATTCGCGTGCGCCGGGCGACAGGTAGTCGACGTAGACGCGGATGTCGACCGGTGCCGGCGCCGCCGTGGTCTCTGCGGGCTCCGCGCCGCCGCCGGCCTGCTCGGTGGGCGTCGGGGTCGGCGTGGCATCCATCGCCTGGAGGTCGTCGGGGACACCACCGGTGATCGACGTGATCGCGAACCCGTCGGCCGTCACGTTCCGGGGCGAGAGGTCGCGACCGCCGACGGTCGACATGACCGACCACACGACGACACCGGCGACCGCTGCGACCGCGACGGCGGCGAGCGTGCTCAAGCCGACGCGACGGGCGACGCGGGCGCGCGACTGACGGGCGTGGACGAGCTGCGCCTTCTCGCGGACGGCCTCACGGCGATCCGGGACCGCCGGGGTGTGCTCGCTCGAGTCGTTGGACATGGAACCTCGGAAAGAAGAATCTGCGTGCCGCTCGGGAGTGCGGCTGACCCCTCGATGCTAGCCACGCGTCCTGGAAAAAGCCTGACGAGTCCTCTTGTCCGCCGCCCAGGTTCGCGTGCCATACTGATCCCGCACCCAATGATGGGTGTGCGGGGAGACCCCCGCTCGCTTCACAACGGATCGTCCGGCACGTACCTGCCGGTGAAGGAGAAGAAACGATGGCGTCCGTCACGTTCGACAACGCAACCCGTCTGTACCCCGGTGGCACCCGCCCGGCGGTCGACAAGCTCAACCTCGAGGTCGGTGACGGGGAGTTCCTCGTCCTGGTCGGCCCGTCCGGTTGCGGCAAGTCGACGTCGCTGCGCATGCTCGCTGGCCTCGAAGAGGTCAACTCCGGTGCCATCCGCATCGGCGACCGCGACGTCACCGACGTTCCGCCGAAGGACCGCGACATCGCGATGGTCTTCCAGAACTACGCGCTGTACCCGCACATGACTGTCGCCGAGAACATGGGCTTCGCGCTCAAGATTGCCGGTGTCGGCAAGGAAGAGCGTGCGCAGCGCGTGCTCGAGGCGGCCAAGCTCCTCGACCTCGAGCAGTACCTCACCCGCAAGCCCAAGGCACTTTCGGGTGGTCAGCGTCAGCGCGTCGCCATGGGCCGCGCGATCGTCCGCCAGCCGCAGGTCTTCCTCATGGACGAGCCGCTGTCGAACCTCGACGCCAAGCTCCGCGTGCAGACCCGTACCCAGATCGCGTCGCTGCAGCGTCGCCTCGGCGTCACCACGGTCTACGTCACGCACGACCAGACCGAGGCCCTGACGATGGGCGACCGCATCGCGGTCCTCAAGGACGGCCTGCTCCAGCAGGTCGGCTCGCCGCGCGACCTGTACGAGAAGCCGAACAACGTGTTCGTCGCCGGCTTCATCGGCTCGCCCGCCATGAACCTGTTCCCGGCGAACCTCGCCGAGGGCGGCGTGCAGTTCGGCACCGAGGTCGTTCCGCTCGACCGCGACACCGTCGGCCGCGCGCACGGCAGCCAGGTCACCGTCGGGGTCCGCCCCGAGGACATCGAGGTCGGCCCCGCCGACGGCAAGGGCCTCTCGGTCCAGGTCGACCTCGTCGAAGAGCTCGGCGCCGACGGCTACCTCTACGGCCACACCGAGATCGAGGGCAAGCGCACCGACATCGTCGCCCGCGTCGACGGCCGCAACCACCCGAACGCCGGCGAGACCGTGACCCTGGCCGCAAAGCCCGGCCACGTGCACGCGTTCGACATCGAGTCGGGCGACCGCCTGAACGACAAGGCGATCGCTTCGGCCTGATCGTCACCACCAGCAGTGTCGCGGCGCGGGCGGGTCTTCTGACCTCCCGCGCCGCGGCGCGTCACCCGGAGGCATCCCCGTGGTCCACTCCCTGAGCATCACCGCAAGCAGCGTCGACGCAGGACTCCTCGCCTTGCCGTGGTCGACGCCGCTCGCCGAGTGGCCGAACGACACGATCGTGTCGCTGCCGAAGGGGCTCTCGCGCCACCTGGTCCGGTTCGCGAACCTGTCGGGGCGCGTCGTCGCGGTGAAGGAGACGACGGCCGAGATGGCGCGTCGCGAGTACGAGATGCTCGGCTCACTCGCCCGCCTCGATGTCCCCTGCGTGAGCCGGGTCGCCGTCATCGACGGACGCCGCACGCCGAAGGGCGAGCCGCTGCCGGCCGCGCTCGTGACGGCGCACCTGAAGTTCTCGCTCCCCTATCGCGCGCTGTTCACGCAGGTGCTCCGGCCCGACACCGCGACGCGCCTGGTCGATGCGCTCGCGCTGCTCCTCGTGCGCCTGCACACGGTGGGGTTCTTCTGGGGCGACGTGTCGCTGTCGAACACGCTGTTCCGACGGGATGCCGGTGCCTTCGCCGCCTACCTCGTCGACGCCGAGACCGGCGAGCTCCACGAGAACGGGCTGACCCGCGGGCAGCGGGAGCACGACCTCGACGTCGCCCGGACGAACATCGCGGGCGAGATCATGGACCTCGAGGCAGGCGGGCGCCTGGAGGGCGGCGTCGACGCGGTCGCGATCGCCGACGGCATCATGTCGTCGTACCGCTCGCTGTGGAGCGCCCTCACCGAGACCGAGACGTTTGCCGCGAACGAGACGTGGCGCATCACCGAGCGGGTGCAGCGCCTCAACTCGCTGGGCTTCGACATCGGCGAGATGTCGATCGATGAGACGTCCGACGGGGCGAAGGTGCTCATCCAGCCGAAGGTGGTGGATGCCGGGCACCATCAGCGCCGCCTGCTCCGCCTCACTGGTCTGGACGTGCAGGAGAACCAGGCGCGTCGCCTGCTCAACGACATGGACGAGTTCGCGGCACGCGTCTCACGTCTCGGGAGCGACGAGGAGATGCTCGCGCACGAGTGGCTCACCCGCGTCTTCGAGCCGGTGGTGAAGGCGATCCCGTGGGACCTGCGCGCCAAGCTCGAGCCCGCCGAGGTGTTCCATCAGGTGCTGGAGCACCGCTGGTACATGTCCCAGGCACGCGGCCGGTCGATCCCGATCGCCCAGGTGCTGTCGTCGTACATCGACGGGGTCCTGCGGCACCGTCGCGACGAGGCGACCGTGATGGGTCCGCCGACCGAGACGATGGCGATTCCCGTCGTCACCGGCGAGGTGTCGACCGCAACGGACGGGATCGACTGGCGAGACCTGGTCTGAACCGGGGGCTCAGTAGCCGACGGTGAAGCGCTCTCGGGAGTGCTTGGGCGTCTCGATCTCGTCGACGACCGCGACCGCGAGATCGGGTCCGGAGATGAACGACTCGCCCGCGGCATCCGTCACGATGACGTCACCGCCGTCGCGGTAGGTGCCGGTCCGCTCCCCCGGGTTCCACGCGCCGAACCCGCCGGCCGGGTGGAGGAAGAACCAGTCGCGACCGCTCGTGTCGGCCTGCAGGTCTTCGAGCACGCCGATGGCCTCGAGCGCTTCGGGCTTGAACTCCTCCGGGAATCCGCTGTCGACGACGCGAGGGCCGCCCGGTGCAACGAGGCTGCCGCCGGCGCCGCCGATCACCCCGACCCGGACGTGCTCGGGCAGTGCTGCCACGAGCGCCTCGAGGTTCGGTCGAACCTGGCCGAGCATGTCACCGCGGGGCGCGACCGACGAGACCACGACGTCGACGCCGTCGAGCTGGGCCGCCAGCGACGGCACATCGAGCAGCGTGCCCTCGATGTACGTCGCGCCCTCCACGCGCTCTGCGGGCACCGTGCGGGCGACCGAGACGACGGTGTGGCCGCGCTGGACGGCTTCGGCGACGATGTGGTGGCCGGCGTATCCGGTGCCACCGAGGACGGCGATGCGTGCCATGGGCGTTCCCTTCGTTGGACGATGCGCAGGGCGCGGGGTCACTCCGAGACGGAGCGGAGCGTGGCGACCTGGTAGAGCGCGACGGATGCCGCGATGCCGGCGTTCAGCGACTCGGTCGCCGACGAGATCGGGATCGAGACGATCTGGTCGCACGTCTCGGTGACGAGGCGCGAGAGCCCCTTGCCCTCGGAACCGATGACGATGACGACCGGGCGGTCGGCGAGCTCGAGCGCGGGAAGCGCGACGTCGCCGCCACCGTCGAGGCCGAGCACGAAGACGCCCTGCTTCTTGAACTCCTTGAGCGTCGTCGTCAGGTTCGGTGCGATCGCGACGGGCACGCGCGCTGCGGCGCCGGCGCTCGTCTTCCACGCGGCGGAGTTCACACCCGCCGATCGACGCTGCGGCACGATGATCGCCTGACCGCCGAAGGCGGCCGTCGAACGGATGATGGCGCCGAGGTTGCGGGGGTCGGTGATGCCGTCGAGGGCCACGAACAGCGGCAGCTGGCCGCGGTCGATGACCTCTTCGAGGAGGTCCTGCGGGTGCGCGTACTCGTACGGCGGCACCTTCAGCGCGACGCCCTGGTGCACGCCGTCGAAGCCGGCCATGCGGTCGAGTTCCTGGCGGGTCACTTCGAGGACGGGGATGCCGCGGTTCGTCGTGATCGACAGCATCTCTTTCACGCGGTCGTCCATCTCGACGCGCTGCGCGATGTAGAACGCCGTCGCGGGGATCTTCGCGCGGAGGGCCTCGAGCACGCTGTTGCGCCCGGTGACCGTCTCGGTGTCGTCGCCCGCCTTCGACTTCGGGGCGCGGTTCTGGCTCGACCGCTGCTGCGGCTTGCCGCCGGCGGCGATGAACCGTTCCTTGGCGGCCTTCCGCTTGCCGGCGGGGTGCCAGGCGCGGTCCTCGGCCTTCGGTGTCGGGCCACGACCCTCGAGCGAGCGCCTGTTCTTGCCGCCGGAGCCCTTGGTGGGGCCCTTCTTGCCGCGACCTGCGGAGGGGTTTCCGAACTTAGCCATTGTGCAGACTCCAATGGGTCCCGGTGGGACCGTCTTCGAGGGCGATGCCGGCCGCCGCGATCGCGTCGCGGATGCGGTCGGCTGCCGCCCAGTCCTTGTTCGCGCGGGCGTCCGCGCGCTGGGTGATCATGGTGCGCACGAGCGCGTCGAGCGCGTCGGTCGCGGGGGTGGTGGCATCCTTCGCCCACTGCGGGTCGAGCGGGTCGATGCCCAAGAGTGCTGTCATCGCAGCGACCTGACGCAGCGCGATCGTCGCGGCCTCTGCGTCGCCTGCATCCAGTCGCGCGTTGCCCGTGCGGACGGTCTCGTGCAGCACCGCGATGGCCTGCGGAACGCTGAGGTCGTCGTCCATCGCCGCGGAGAACGCGGCGGGCACATCTGACTCCGACCACTCGAACGAGCCGGCGGCGTCACGTGCCGCGCGCTGCAGGAACGAGCGGATGCGATCGAGGGCGGATGCCGCCTCCGCGAACGTCCCCTCCGAGATGTCGAGGTTCGAGCGGTAGTGCGCCGACGCGAGGGCGTAGCGGACGACGAGCGGGTCCTGCTCGGCGAGGACGTCCGCCGCGAGGAGGAAGTTCCCGAGCGACTTCGACATCTTCTGGTCACCGACGGTGACGAGGCCGTTGTGCACCCAGTAGCGGGCGAAGCCGTCGCCTGCCGCGGTCGACTGCGCGAGCTCGTTCTCGTGGTGCGGGAAGCGCAGGTCGAGCCCGCCGCCGTGGATGTCGAACTCGGGGCCGAGGTAGCGGCGGCTCATCGCGGAGCACTCGATGTGCCAGCCGGGGCGACCGACGCCCCAGGGCGACGCCCACGAGGCGTCCGCCGGCTCACCGTCTTTCGCACCCTTCCAGAGCGCGAAGTCGCGGGGGTCGCGCTTGCCGCGCGGGTCGGCGTCGGCGGCCGACTCCATCGCGTCGACCGACTGCCGGGTCAGCGCACCGTACGAGGACCAGGAACGCACGTCGAAGTACACGTCGCCCGCCGCAGCGTAGGCATGCCCCGCGTCGATGAGGCGCTCGATGAGCTCCTGCATCTGCGGGATCGACGCGGTCGCGCGAGGTTCGTAGGTCGGGGGCAGGATGCCGACGGCGGCATACGCCCGCGAGAACTCGAGCTCCATGCGGTACGCGAGGGCCCACCACGGCTCGTCGGCGGTCGCGTTCGCGAGCACCTTGTCGTCGATGTCGGTGACGTTGCGGACGAAGGTGACGCGACCGAACCGGTGCGCGAGCCAGCGCCGCAGCAGGTCGAAGCTGAGCGCAGCGCGCACGTGCCCGATGTGGGGGCCGGACTGGACGGTCGGCCCGCAGACGTACATCGTGACGTTGCCCGGCTCCGCGGGCGCGAAGTCGCGCAGCGCCTGCGCCTGGGTGTCATAGAGCCGAACCGTCACCGCACCAGCCTACTTGGGGGTCGGCGCGATCGCGTGGTCGGGAGCACGGTCGCCGTGAAGGTAGAAAGGAAGCGTGCTGCACGTCCTCGCCGTCCTCGCCGCAGCGGTGCTGTTCGGCACCACGGGCACCTCGCAAGCCCTCGGCCCCGACGGCACGACGCCCCTCGCCGTCGGCGTCGCGCGCATGGTCGTCGGCGGATCCGCGCTCGCGCTGATCGCGTTCCTGCTGGCGGCACGTCACGCCCGCACCTCGACCGCGCCAAGGCCGAAGCTCACCGCCACACCACTGCTCCTCATGGCGGCTACCGGTGTCGCCCTCGCGGTGTACCAGCCGCTCTTCTTCTTGGGCACCGAACGCAACGGCGTCGCCGTGAGCACAGTGATCGCCCTCGGCTCCGCACCGGTGCTGGCGGGCCTCCTGGAGTGGGCGCTCACGCGTCGGCTCCCCTCCCCCATCTGGATGTCGGCGACGGCGCTCGCAACGGTCGGCGTGGTGCTCCTCGGCGTCGGCGGCGGTGCCGAGTCGGGCGGGGCCGACCCGATCGGCGTCCTCGGTGCGATCGGCGCGGGCGCGTCCTTCGCCGTCATCGCGAACGCGCAGCGGAGGCTCCTCGACAGCGGCTGGGATGCCTTCACCGTCGTCGGCGCGATGGGCCTGGGGTCCGCGCTCGTCAGCGCACTCGCACTCCCCTTCGTCGACCTCGCATGGGTGCTCGAGCCGAGCGGGCTCGTCATGACGCTGTGGCTCGGCCTCGCGACGATCGCCGTGGCGTACACGATGTTCACGTGGGGGCTGCAGGGACTGACCGCAGCGACCGCGGCGACGCTCACGCTCGGCGAACCGCTCACCGCGGCGATCCTCGGGCTCGCCGTCCTCGGCGAGCAGCTGTCGATCCTCGCGATCGTCGGCCTCGTGGTCCTGGCCGCCGGACTCGCGACCCTCGCCTGGGGTTCGCGTCGCACCCGCGACCCTCGCCCGTTCGCCGTGGAGGGCTGATGACCGCTGCACTGACGATCCGCGTCGACGATCTGTCGGGTGAGCCGACCCGAGCGCTCATCGCGCATCACCTCGCCGGGATGCACGCCCTGACGCCGGCCGAGAGCGTCCACGCGCTCGGGCTCGAGGCGCTGCGGCATCCGGACATCACGGTCTGGTCGGCGTGGGCGGGCGACGACATCGCCGGTGTCGGCGCGCTCAAGCGGTTCGGCGACGCCCACGGAGAGATCAAGTCGATGCGCGTCGCAGACACCCACCTCGGCACCGGGGTCGGTCGAGCACTCGTCCGCCACATCGTCGCCGAGGCCCGCGCCGCCGGCATCCGTGCGCTCTGGCTCGAGACCGGAGCGGATGCCGGATTCCAGACCGCCCGCGGCCTCTATGCGAGCGAGGGATTCGAGGTCTGCGGCCCGTTCGGCTCGTACCGGCTGGACCCGCTGTCGACCTTCATGACCCGCGCCCTCTGAGCGCTCCGCCGGGACGGCCCCTCAGCGCGGGACGACGACTGCGACGGCGAACGCGGCGACGCCCTCACCCGCACCGGTGAACCCGAGGCCGTCGGTCGTCGTGGCCGACACCGAGACCGGTGCGCCGAGTGCGGCCGACAGCACCTGCTCGGCTTCGAGTCGCCGCGCCGCGAAGCGGGGCCGATTCGCCTGGACCTGCACGCTCACGTTGCCGACCCGCCACCCCGCCTCGGCGAGGATCTCGGCGGTCCGGCGCAGGAACGCCGGTGCGTGGGCGCCCGCGTACTCCGGCTTGTCGACGCCGAAGTGAGTGCCGATGTCGCCGAGGGATGCCGCGGCGAGCACGGCGTCGACGATCGCGTGCGCCACGGCGTCGCCGTCGGAGTGCCCGTGCAGCCCGGCCTCTCCCGGCCACTCGAGGCCTGCGAGCCACAGCGTGCCGTCACCGCCGAACGCGTGTACGTCGGTGCCGACGCCGACCCGAGGCGCCGGCGGGACGGGCGCGACGATGGCGCGAGCCCGGGCGAGATCGGCCTGGGTGGTGATCTTGAACGAGAGGTCCGCCCCCGCCACGGTGTGCACGGCGCGGCCAGCGTGCTGTACGAGCGCGGTGTCGTCGGTGAACTCCGCGGTGGCCGCGGCGTACGCGGCATCCAACACGGCGCGACGGAACCCCTGCGGCGTCTGCGCAGCAGCGAGGACCGACCGGTCGACGGCTTCGACCACCACGTCGTCGGCTACCCGCTTCAGCGTGTCGACGACCGGGAGAACGGGCACGACCGCGTCGTGGCCCGCGTCGACCGCGGCGATGACGCGGGCGAAGACCTCGGGCGGCGTGAGGGCGCGCGCCGCATCATGCACGAGCACGACCTCGACGTCGGCCCAGAGCGCAGCGAGACCGGCGGCGACCGAGTCCTGCCTGGTCTCGCCACCGGCGACGACGGTTGCGAGATCGCGGCGGTCGCCGGCTGTGGCATCCACTTCGGTGAGGGCATCGCCGACCCGGGATGCCGGTGCGACGACGACCACCTGTGCGGGTGCTGCGGCGAAGACCGACCGGAGCGCGTGATGCAGAATCGTGTGCCCGTCGACGCCGACGAACGCCTTCGGTGCCCCACCGGCGAGGCGGGTGCCCGATCCTGCGGCCACCACGACGACGGCCACGCGGGGCACGGGGATGATGCTCATGCCTCCGAGCGTACCCAGCGAGGCTGGCCGAAACGACGAACGCCCGGCGGTGCCGGGCGTTCGGTGGTTCAGGAGGCGAGGACCTCGTCGAGGACGCTCGAGGCCTTCTCTTCGTCGGCCTTCAGCGCGAGGGCGATCTCGGAGATGAGGATCTGCCGTGCCTTGGCGAGCATGCGCTTCTCACCGGCGGAGAGGCCACGGTCCTGATCGCGGCGCCACAGGTCGCGGACGACCTCGCTGACCTTGATCACGTCACCGGAAGCGAGCTTCTCGAGGTTCGCCTTGTAGCGACGCGACCAGTTGGTCGGCTCCTCGGTGAACGGCGCACGCAGCACGTCGAACACTTTCTCGAGACCGTCCTTGCCGATCACGTCGCGGACACCCACCAGATCGACGTTCTCCGCCGGGACCTCGATCACGAGGTCTCCCTGCGTGACGTTGAGCTTCAGGTATTTCTTCGTCTCACCCTTGATCACACGGTCCTTGACCTCGATGATCGTCGCGGCGCCGTGGTGCGGATAGACGACGGTCTCGCCAACCTCAAAAAGCATGCAGTTGTGTCCTTTCGGCAACCTCCAGAATACCACAGGCGATATGCGCTAAAGTTCGCCGCCCACCGGCGTTCACTGAGGGTGCCGACCGCATAGGATGATCTGGATGCCGTTCGCTTCACCTGGAGGATCCGTGAAATCGCGTTTCATCGCGTCCCTCGCCCTGGGCGCCGCAGTCGTCCTCGGCGCCACCGGTTGCAACATGCTCGCGCCGCAGGCGACGACCATCGAGTACTCCGCATCGGACGGCCGCAACGTCCCCGAGTCCGGCCCGCTGAAGGTCCGCAACGCGATGATCATCGCGAACGAGGACGGGTCGCTCGGCAACCTCATCGGCGGCGTCGTGAACTCGACCGACGAGGACCTCGTCCTGAACGTCGGGATCGGTTCCGACCTGCAGACGCTCCCGGTCCCCGCGCGCAGCTCGGTGAGCATCGGCGTGACGTCGGCACCCATGCTGTTCGAGAACCTGGGCGCTGCGCCCGGTTCCGACGTCGAGGTGTCGTTCCAATCCGGCGACGGCGAAGGCACCGCGGTGGCCATCCCGATCCTGGACGGGACGCTCCCCTACTACACCGAGTTCGTCCCGACGCCGCTGGCGACGCCCGGCGATTGACCGCTCGCACGAAGCCCCCTGCCGCTCGGCAGGGGGCTTCGTCGTTCGCGGCGCGTGTCAGGCTTCGAAACGGTATCCGAGGCCGCGCACGGTCAGCAGCATGACCGGGTCGCTCGGGTTCTGCTCGATGCGCGAGCGGATGCGCTTGATGTGCACGTCGAGCGTCTTCGTGTCGCCGAAGTAGTCGCTCCCCCACACGCGGTCGATGAGCTGCCCGCGCGTGAGGACGCGACCGGCGTTGCGCATGAGCAGCTCGAGGAGCTCGAATTCCTTGAGCGGCATGGAGATCTCCTTGCCCGCCACCGCGACCGTGTGCCGGTCGATATCGAGGGTGACGCGGCCGCCCTCGATGATGCGGTCGTCGACCTCGAGCTCGTCCGCCTCGCTCCGTCGCAGCACCGCGCGCATGCGCGCCAGCAGCTCGCGCGAGGAGTACGGCTTGGTGATGTAGTCGTCGGCGCCGAGCTCGAGCCCCACGACGATGTCGACTTCGCTGTCCTTCGCGGTCAGCATGATGATCGGCACCTTCGAGGTGGTCCGGATGATGCGGCACACCTCGGTACCCGGCATCCCGGGCAGCATGAGGTCGAGCAGGACGATGTCAGCGCCGCGCGCGGTGAACGCGTCGAGCGCGACGCCACCGTCCTCGGCGATCTCGACCTCGAACCCCTCGCGGCGCAGCAGGTACGCGAGCGGGTCGGCGAGGTCGGGCTCGTCTTCGACGATCAGGACACGGGTCATAGTGCTCCCCTTTTGGCCGATGCTCGCGCACCGGCAGCCTTCATGGACTTCTTGGACTTGCGCTTCGGGGCGGCCGACGGTTCGGCCCCGCGCACGAGCGGAAGACGGATGGTGAACGTCGATCCGCGCCCCGGTCGCGACCACAGCTCGACGGTGCCGCCGTGACGTTGCACGGCGTGCTTGACGATCGAGAGGCCGAGACCGGTGCCGCCGGTGCGTCGCGATCGGGCTTGATCGGCGCGGTAGAAGCGCTCGAAGATGCGCTGCTGATCGTCCTCGTGGATGCCGATGCCGTGATCGGCCACGGCAATCTCGACGGTGTCGTCGGCCTCGCGCACACCGATGCCCACCTGCGCACCCGACGGTGAGTATGCCACTGCGTTCGCGAGGAGGTTGCCGATCGCCTCGGTGAGGATCTGGCGGTCGCCGCGCACCACGAGGCCGCGCTCGCCACCTCTGGCGATCGTGATCCCGGATGCCTCCGCGGTGATGCCCTGCGACTCGATCGCCGCGGTCACGACCTCGTCGACCGCGACGTCTCGCATCTCGGCGATGTCGTCGGCGGACTGGAGCCGCGAGAGGTTCATGATGCGCGAGGTGAGCTGACCGAGGCGGAGCGCCTCAGCGGTGAGCCGCCCAGCGAAGTGGCGGACCTGGTCAGGGTCGTCGGCAGCGGAGTCGATCGCCTCGGCGAGCAGCGTGACGGCGCCGACGGGGGTCTTGAGCTCGTGCGAGGTGTTCGCGACGAAATCGCGCCGCATCTGCTCGACACGCTCACGCTCGGTGATGTCGCGGATGACGATGAGCGTGAGCCGCGGGGTGATGACACTCGCGCGCGACGCGACGAGGCGGGGTTCGACGCCCCGACTCAACTGCATCGTCTCGGTGGCAGCGACGCCGGTCGTCCGCACGCCGCGGACGAGGAGCTTGAGCGAGTCCGACGCGAGCGTGCCGCCGACCCTCAGGCCGAACACCTCCGCCGCCGCAGAGGCCGAGAGCACGAGCATCGACGCGTCCACGACCACAGCCGCATCGTCCATCCCCTGCAGGACGGCGTCCGTACCGTCGGGGATCTCGACCGAGGTGACGCGCCGCGTCCGGTCGCGTGAGCGCAGCGCGAAAACGACCAGTCCGACGGCTGCGCCTCCGATGAGCGCGCCGACGATGAGGCCAAGCAGCGCGAGCTGCGTCGAATCCATGGCTTCAGCGTAAGACGGCGGAGGAGCGTCATCGAACGGAATCGACGCGGTACCGCTCGGATCGTCGGATGTTCACCACGTCGGCACCGACCGTTAACCTTGGCGCGGGAGGATCGCCCCGGCTCCGGCGCAGATCCCCGCGCCCGTATCCCTCCCGCCGCACAAGAGAAGGTGCCAGATGCGCGAAGTGTTCCACCAGTCCCTCGAGGACGTCCAGACCCGACTGGTCGAAATCGCCGACCTCGTCGCCGTCGCCATGGAGGGCGCGACCCGCGCGTTCGGCACCGGCGACGTCGCGCTGGCCGAAGAGGTCATCGAGAACGACCAGGTCATCGACGACAAGGCGATCGAGCTCGACGAGCTCGCGATCGAGATCCTCGCCCGTCAGCAGCCGGTCGCCCGCGACTTGCGCATCGTGGTCGCCGCGCTCCGCGTGAGCGCCTCGCTCGAGCGCATGGGTGACATCGCCGAGCACATCGCGCAGCTCACCCGCATGCGCTTCCCCGAGCGGGCGATCCCCAAGGGCCTCAAGAGCACGTTCACGAAGATGGGTGAGATCGACGTCGAGGTCGCGCGCACGCTCGCGGACCTCCTCCGCACCGAGGACCTCGACCTCGTCAACAAGCTCAGCGAGCTCGACGACCAGCTCGACGCGCTGCACCTCTCGGTCTTCGAGAAGGTCCTCAGCGAGGCCTGGCAGGGCGAGGCTGCGGCGACCGTCGACGCCACGCTCGCATCGCGCTACCACGAGCGCTTCGGCGACCACGCGCTGTCGGTCGCGAAGAAGGTCTCGTACCTCGCGACGGGCACCTGGGCCGCCGACATCGAGGGCGTCGACGCGGTCTGACCCCTCCCCGACAGACGAGAAGAGGGGGGGGGCCCGGGGGCCCCCCCGCGGGGGGGGGGGGGGCGCGGCCCCCCCCCCCCCCCCCCCCCCCCCCGCGCGCCCCCCCGGGCCCCCCCCCTCTTCTCGTTTCGGTCTTACTTCTTGCCCTGCGAGGCGACCGCGGCGGCGCCGGCGGCAGCAGCCTCGGGGTCGAGGTACTCGCCCGGTCCGAGCGGCTTGAGGTCTTCGCCGAGGCGGTAGACCAGCGGGATGCCGGTGGGGATGTTGAGCTCGGCGATGTCGTCGTCACTGATGCCGTCGAGGTGCTTCACGAGCGCGCGCAGCGAGTTGCCGTGCGCGGCAACGATGACGGTCTTGCCAGCCTTCAGGTCGGGGACGATCTCGTCCTCCCAGTAGGGCAGGAGGCGGTCGATGACGATCTTCAGCGACTCGGTCTTGGGGACGTCGCCGTCGATGCCCGCGTAGCGCGGGTCGTGGAGCTGCGTGTAGGGGTCGTCGTCGGCGATGTCCGGCGGCGGCACGTCGAACGAGCGACGCCACAGCATGAACTGGTCTTCGCCGAACTCCTCGAGCGTCTGCGCCTTGTCCTTGCCCTGCAGCGCACCGTAGTGGCGCTCGTTGAGGCGCCAAGAGCGCTTCACGGGGATCCACAGGCGGTCGGCCGCATCGAGTGCGATGTTCGCGGTTTGGATCGCGCGGGACAGGAGTGAGGTGTGGAGGATGTCGGGCGTGAGGCCGGACTCCTTGATGAGCTCGCCGCCGCGCTGGGCCTCGGCCTTGCCCTGATCGGTGAGGCGGACGTCCACCCAGCCGGTGAACTGGTTGGACTTGTTCCACTCGCTCTGACCGTGCCGGAGGAGGATCAACGTGTACGGGGCTGTCATGCTCGCAATCCTACCGGCGCGGCGGGTGCGATCATGGGGGCATGACGCGCGGAGACAAGGTCATGGGCCAGGTGACGCGCGGCACCACCAACACGAACCGGCTCCGGCGCGTGGACCGCTGGATCGCGCGGCATCCGATCGTCCGCCGCACGGTGGATCCGTTCGTCGTCGACCTGGGGTACGGGGCGAGCGGCGTGACCGCGTTCGAGCTCGAGGCGCGCCTGCGACGGGCTCGCCCCGACGTCGAGGTACTGGGGCTCGAGATCGAGCCGACCCGGGTCGAACGTGCGCGTGCGCAGCTCGCCGATGTGCGCGCGGGGGCGACGCCGTTCGCGCCGGATGCCCGGGTGTCGTTCGCCCGCGGCGGGTTCGAGGTGCCGACGCCGGCGGGTCGCCGCCCGGCGGTCATCCGCGCCTTCAACGTGCTGCGCCAATACGACGAGGCCGACGTGGCGGACGCCTGGGCGCGCATGTGCACACGGCTGCGCCCCGACGGGATGCTCGTCGAGGGCACGTGCGACGAACTCGGTCGAGTCTCGACGTGGATCGAGGTGGGACCGGATGCCGCGCCGCGCAGCCTCACGCTGTCGCTGCGCCTGGCGGGGCTGGACTCCCCCGCGATCGCCGCCGAGCGGCTGCCGAAGGCGCTCATCCACCGCAACGTCCCCGGTGAGCGGGTGCATGCCGCGCTCGCGGCGCTCGACACGGAATGGACGCGCGCGGCCGCGGCATCCGCGTTCGGACCGGTGCAGCGGTGGCAGACGGCCGTCGGCGCACTTGCGGCCGCAGGGTGGCCGGTGACGGGCCGCGCCCGCTGGCGGCTCGGCGAGCTGACGCTCCCGTGGAACGCGGTCGCGCCGCAGGCGTGACTCAGCTGCGCGGCAGGACGGCGCGGGCTTCGGCCGGGGTGAGGCCGGTGGCGGTGAGCAGGTCGGTGGCGAGCGGACGCAACGCACTGACGAGCGTCTGATCGCCGAGCGAACCGTCGGGCACGAGCGCGATCGGGTCGAGCCGTGCCGCCACCGCGCGCAACGTCTCGCGGGCGACGGGTTCGTACGAGATGTCGGTGAGCGAGGATGCCAGCAGGTCGGCGCCGCGGGCGAGTTCGACGACGATCTCGGCGGGCACCTCGCGGGGCTTGCCGTCATCGCACAGGTACGCCGAACGACGGGCGACGACGCGGAGGTTGCGGACGGCGAGATCCATGGCCGCGCGGATGCGCTCGTGGCGCTCGAGCTCGTGGCGCTGCCGCCGCAGGAACGGCGAGATCCGCGCGATCGCACGACCCGACTCGACCGAGGTGCGCCAGTCGTCGACGCGGGCCTGGAGTTCGCGCGCCTTCTCGAGACCGCGCTCGGCGCGGGTCCGGCTTCCGCCGCGGAGCCCCTGCACGAGGGTGCCCGCCGCGGCGTCGAACGCGGCGAACAGGCGACGCCCGTCGGTGATCGCGGTGCGGAGCGGGCTCCGCGGGATGAGTGCGGTCACCAGCAGCGCCATCGCGCCGCCGACGATCGCATCGAGCAGTCGGAGGAACGGCGCCTGCGCAGGCACGATCACGACGATGATCGACTGGATCGCAGCCGCGATGGCGAAGCTCGCCTGCGGCGACACGAACCGGGCGATCGTCAGGCTCGCTGCGAGCGTGATCGCGAGCTGCCACCAGCCACCGCCGGCGAAGAAGACGACCGCCTCGGCGACGAAGACACCGAGCACCATGCCGATGACCGTCTCGAGTACACGCCACGGCCGGGCGTCGCGCACGAGCCCGAGACTCGACACCGTCACGGTCGCCGCGATCAGCGGCGCGGCGTGGCCGAAACCGTAGTGGGCGATCGCGAAGGCGCCGGTCGCGGCGACGACGATCTGCACGATCGCGACCGCCGAGGCGCGCAGGCGGCGGAGTCCGTCACGCCGATAGCGCTTCGCCGACCAGCCGGTCGGGATCGGTGTGGTCGGTGGCGGCGGGGCCGTCATCGACGCTGCGAGAGCCGCGGCAGGCGCGGAACGGATGCCGCGCGCCCGGCCTCAGGCGGCACGATGACCTCTTGCGCGGCGGCGACCTCGCCGCCGTCGACCTCGACCGTGAGCGCGGCATCCACCGGCACCGTGCGCTTGATGATCGCGAGCGCGATCGGTCCCTCGTCGTGATGGCGGGCGACCGAGGTCACGGCGCCGACGTCGACGCCGTCGCGGCGGACGGCGGCACCGGGTGCCGGGAGTTCGGCGTCGGAGCCGTCGAGCTGCAGCGAGACGAGGCGTCGCGGCGGGTGGCCGAGGTTGTGGACCTTCGCGACGGTCTCCTGCCCGCGGTAGCAGCCCTTCTCGAGGTGCACGGCGGTGCGGAGCCAGTCCACCTCGTGCGGCAGCGTGCGGCCGTCGGCCTCCGCCGATGCGCGGGGTCGCCAGGCGGCGATGCGCAGCGCCTCGGCCGCGAGCGCGCCCGCGAGCGGCTGCGTGCCTGCGGCTGCGGCCTCGACGAGCGTCTCGAGCGCCGACACGGGGACGATGGCCTCGGTCCAGTCGCGGTCCTCGCCGGGGTGGGGCGTCACGGCGGCGTAGCCCCAGCCTCCGGGCGAGACGGCGGGCCACGGGTCGCGCCAGGTCACTGCGGCGGGAAGGTGGGCCGTGGCATCCACTGTGCCGGCGACGACGGCGTAGTCGGTCGCCGCTTGCGGGTCGACGCGAAGGCGGAAGCGCATGCGCTGCAGCCACGTCAACAGGCCGGCGGCGCGGTCACGGTCGACGATGAGCCAGGTGCGTTCGCCGTCGTCGACGACGGATGCCGCGTACTCGACGTGCCCCTGCGGGTCGAGCACGAGCAACTCGGTGCCGACGCCGGGTGCGAGCGAGGTCAGCGCCTGCGACGTGATCGAGTCGAGCCACGAAAGCCGGTCCTCGCCGGCGACGGTGAGGACCGCGCGGTCGGCCAGCGGCGCGAGGGCACGACCCGCGGCGAGGTCACGCTGCTCGCGGACCGGCTCACCGAGGTGCTGCAGGACGCCGTCGTCGCCCATGACCGCGCCGGGGAGTGCAGCGAAGGAGGTCACTGGACCCTCGCGAGGCGCGCGGAGGCGTGCGAGCCGAGCGGGCTGCCGAGCGCCGCGACGTCCCACGCCCAGAGGAGGTCCCCGTCGACGAGGCCGTACATGCGGGTGGCGGCGCTGTAGTCCTTCGCGCCGGCCGGGCGGACGATCGCATCGGTCGCGATGTCGATGCGCGGACCGCGGACCTGGCCGAGGTAGAGCTCGCTGATGCCGTCCGAGTGGACGAGGGCAACTTCGATCTCGAACCCGCCGCCCTCGGCGCGCAGCGCTTCGACGTCGTCGACCGTGCGCGGCGATGTGCGCGGTGCGAGTGCGGGGAGCAGCGCGGGGCCGGCGTCGGCTTCGGTCGCGGGGCGGGCGAGCCGCCAGTACCCGGTCTCGGCGACGAGGTCGCTACGGCCACCGTCGGCGGTCTCGAACCAGGCGGTCGCGGCGTAGTTCAGCGCGTCGCCACCGTCATGGCTGAAGCTGATGCGGTGTGAGAACTCGCCCGACATCGATCGGCCGCCTGCGTCGTACTCGAGCACACCGGTGCCCTCCCAGACGCCCAGCAGCCACGACAGCGGGACGAGATCGGCCGGAAGGTCGGTCGGCAGATCGATCACGTGTTCAGCGCTGGCCGCGGTAGAGGTTCTTGAGCACCACGACCGAGACGAACGCGATCGCGAGCGACGCGAGGCCGAGCAGGCCGACGAAGAAGAGCTCGAGTGCGATGAGGTCCATACCGCCATGCTACCGGCCGAGCCGGCGTGAGCGGGCGGATGCCGCGCCCTGGTCAGCCGGCGAACAGCTCGGCGAGCGCGAACCCTGCGCCGAGCAACCCCATGACCACCATCGCGCCGAGCACGCTCAGCGACACCCGCATGATGAAGCCCTGCGACCGGCCCGAGGCGAGCTGCACGGCGAACGCCGCGAAGAAGCAGACGCCGAGTCCTACGGGCAGCCAAGCGCCGCGCCACTCGGGCTCCGCGAATACGCCGATCGCCAGCGCGACCACGACCGCGATCACCCAGACGGCGATGATGCCACCGAAGCGGGTGCGGGGCGGGAACTCGGGTGAGGCCATATGTCCATTGTGACCCAGCGGCGCTCCACGCGCACGAGGGCATCGCGTCGCGCGCGCCGGCAGGAACGGGCACCGGATCGACGCGCGCACGAGGGCGGAGCGACACACCTTAGGATGGGACCGGTTCCGGGTCCGCATCGGGAGGGATCCCCTTTGGCACAGCTGCTCGTCCTGAGCTCCGCACCCAGCGGCGACGCCGTCCTGCCTGCGCTCGAACTGCTCAGCCACCGCGTGCGACAGATTCCGGCCGAGGCCGCGCAGCTCGTCAACGCCCCGAGCGCCGACGTCATCTTCGTCGACGCCCGTGCCGACCTCGTCGGCGCGAAGTCCCTGTGCAAGATCATGACGACCACCGGCGCGGACGCCCCGCTCGTGCTCGTCGTCACCGAAGGCGGCCTCACCGCCGTCTCGTCGGACTGGGGCGTCGACGACGTCATCCTCGGCAGCGCCGGCCCCGCCGAGGTCGACGCGCGCATTCGCCTCGCCATGGGGCGGATGTCGAAGGAGCAGGTCTCGACCCGCATCCAGACCTCGGGCATCACGATCGACGAGTCGTCGTACTCGGCGAAGGTGCACGGGCGTCCGCTCGACCTCACGTACAAGGAGTTCCAGCTCCTCCACTTCTTCGCGACCCACCCGTCGCGCGTCTTCACCCGCGAGCAGCTGCTCAGCGAGGTGTGGGGCTACGACTACTTCGGCGGCACGCGCACGGTCGACGTGCACGTCCGACGCCTGCGCGCCAAGCTCGGCGACCTCGAACAGCTGATCGGCACCGTGCGCAACGTCGGGTACCGCTTCAACGTCTACGAGGACGAGCAGATGCCCGGTGCGCCCGCCTGAGCCGGCGGCATCCGCGTCACGTTCACGTCTCAGACACCGGCCCCTGCAATGATGTGGGGATGATCGACACGCAGGTGCACGACTCCGGACTGGGCGACGCTGACGACGACGACTTCGACGGCGTCGTCGAGGCATACGACTCGCAGCTGCCCGACAACCGTTACCTCGACCGCGAGCTCAGCTGGCTCGCGTTCAACAAGCGGGTGCTCGAATTGGCCGAGGATCCGAACCTGCCGGTGCTCGAGCGCGCGAATTTCCTCGCGATCTTCGCGAGCAACCTCGACGAGTTCTTCATGGTGCGCGTCGCCGGCCTCAAGCGCCGCATCATCACCGGCCTCGCCGTGCCGACGAACGTCGGCCGCTCGCCGCAGGACGTCCTGAGCGACCTGTCGACCGCGGCCCACGAGCTGCAGGAGCGCCACGCCAGAGCCTGGTCCGAAGACGTGCGCCCCGCGCTCGCGAACGCCGGCATCGAGGTCGTCGCCTGGGCCGACCTCGCCGACGACGAGCGCAGCGAGCTGTACGACTACTTCTCGGCGCAGGTGTTCCCCGTCCTCATGCCGCTCGCGGTCGACCCCGCGCACCCGTTCCCCTACATCTCGGGCCTCTCGCTGAACCTCGCGGTGCGCATCCGCAACGCGCGCACCGGGCGGCAGGAATTCGCGCGCCTCAAGGTGCCGCCGATGCTGCCCCGGTTCGTCGAGGTGAAGAAGGACGGGGCGCACGTGCGCTACCTCCCGATCGAGGAGCTCATCTCCGAGAACCTCGACGATCTGTTCCCCGGGATGGAGATCCTCGAGCACCACACCTTCCGCCTCACTCGCAACGAAGACATGGTGATCGAGGAGGACGAGACCGAGAACCTCATCCAGGCCCTCGAAGCCGAGCTCCTGCGCCGCCGGTTCGGCCCGCCGATCCGCCTCGAGATCACCGAGGACATGGACGACGTCACGCTCGACCTGCTGCTCGACGAGCTCGACATCACCGAGCACGACGTCTACCGTCTGCCGGCTCCGCTCGACCTGCGCGGCCTGTTCGCGCTGTCGGGGCTCGACCGTCCGGAGCTGCGCTACCCCGCGCACGTCCCGAAGACCGCGACCGCGTTCCAGCCCGCGGAGCAGAACGGGCGCGCCGACATCTTCGCCGCGATCCGCAAGGAGGACGTGCTCGTCCACCACCCGTACGAGTCGTTCACGACGAGCGTCGTCGCCTTCCTGCAACAGGCCGCCCGCGACCCGCACGTGCTCGCCATCAAGCAGACGCTCTACCGCACGTCGGGCGACAGCCCCATCGTCGAAGCACTCATCGACGCCGCCGAGAACGGCAAGCAGGTGCTCGCGCTCGTCGAGGTGAAGGCCCGCTTCGACGAGGCCGCCAACATCGAGTGGGCGCGCAAGCTCGAGAAGGCAGGAGTCCACGTCGTCTACGGCCTCGTCGGGCTCAAGACCCACTGCAAGCTGCTGCACGTCATCCGCGAGGAAGACGGCGTGCTGCGCAGCTACAGCCACATCGGCACCGGCAACTACAACCCGAAGACCAGCCGCATCTACGAGGACTACGGCCTGTTCACCGCGAACGAGCAGGTCGGCCGTGACCTCACGCGCCTGTTCAACGAGCTGAGCGGCTACGCGATCGAGAAGAAGTTCAAGCGCCTTCTCGTCGCGCCCCTCCACCTGCGCAAGGGCCTGCTGCGGCACATCGACCACGAGCGGCGCAACGCGCTCGCGGGCAAGCCCGCCTCGGTGCGCATCAAGGTGAACTCGATGGTCGACGAGCAGATCATCGACGCGCTCTACCGCGCCAGCCAGGCCGGTGTGAAGGTCGAGGTGTGGGTGCGCGGCATCTGCTCGCTCCGCACCGACCTGCCCGGCGTCAGCGACAACATCACGGTGCGCTCGATCCTCGGGCGCTATCTGGAGCACTCGCGCATCTTCGCGTTCCACAATGCCGGCGACCCGCAGATCTACATCGGCAGCGCCGACATGATGCACCGCAACCTCGACCGCCGCGTCGAGGCGCTCGTGCGCGTCGTCGAGCCGAACCACCTCGCCGAACTCACCGCGCTGTTCGACCTCGCGATGGCCGACACGACCAGTTCGTGGCACCTGGGCGAAGGCGGTCAGTGGACCCGGTACAACGCCGACGGCGACGGCAAGCCGCTCGTCGACCTGCAGGAGAAGACGATGGCGCAGGTGCAGCGACGCCGCCGGGCGCGGGCCGTGCGATGACCGACACCGCGGTGTACGCGGCGGGCGGCGTGGTGTGGCGGCTCGTCGACGGCAAGCTCCACGTCCTGGTGATCCATCGGACCGCGTACGCGGACGTGACGCTCCCCAAGGGCAAGGTCGAGCCTGGCGAGTCGCTCGCCGAGACCGCCGCGCGCGAGATCTTCGAAGAGACCGGCATCCGGGTCGCTCTCGGTGTGCCCATCGGCGTCTCGAGGTACCGACTGCCGAGCAAACGGCAGAAGATCGTGCACTACTGGAGCGCCGAGGCGCGTGACGAGGCGATCCGCGCATCGGCGTTCGTCCCCAACAAGGAGATCGCGGCCGTCGAGTGGCTGACGCCCCGCAAGGCGCTCGCCCGGCTCAGCTACCCGGTCGACATCGAGATCCTCGAGAACTTCCTCCGCTTCGTCGACGACGGCGTGCTCGCCACGTTCCCGATCGCGGTGCTCCGGCACGGCAAGGCGCTCGCGCGCGAGGACTGGACCGGAGCGGATGCCGCGCGCCCGCTGACCGACCGCGGATCGAAGCAGGCGAAGGCGCTCGTCGGCCCGTTGCAGGCCTTCGGCGTCCGCAAGGTCGTTTCGAGCGACGCGAAGCGCTGTGTCGACACCGTCGCGCCCATCGCGAAGGCGCTCCACAAGGACATCCGCACGTCGCCACTCATCTCACAGGACGCGTGGGAGGCGGGGACGGCCGACATCCGCAGCGTCGTCGGCAAGCGCGTCCGGGCACGGAAGCCCGTCGTGCTGTGCTCGCACGGCCCCGTCCTGCCCGACATCATGCGGGAACTCGCGCTCGCGACCGGCACCCTCGCGGGGTCCTACCTCGGCACGTCCGCCGCGCTCGACACCGGCGCGTTCTCGGTCGTGCACCTCTCCGCGACGAACCCCGGTTCGGGCATCGTCGCGATCGAGACCCACCAGCCGAAGCTCTGAGCGAGTGGATGCCGCGGGCGCGGCATCCACTCGCTTTTCGGTGATTCCGATCGGACCCGGTTCGTTCACCTGTCGTTCACCTGGCCAGCGGAGTCTGGTCACCGGCGGACTTTAGCGTCGAGCCCAGCCCCCGCACCGGGGTGTTCCCGAACAATCCGAAGGATTCTCACGTGAAGCTCAACCGCATCGCCCGCCTGGGCGCTGTCGCAGCAGTTGCCGCCCTCTCGCTCACCGCTTGCGCGGCCAACGAGCCCGGTAACACCGGCGGTGGCGAGCCCTCCGAGGGCGTCAGCACGCTCTCCGGCACGGTCAACGCGACCGGCGCATCGTCGCAGGGTGCCGCTCAGCAGGCCTGGACCGCCGCGTTCCAGGACGCACACGGTGGCGTGACCATCAACTACCAGCCCACGGGCTCGGGCACCGGTCGCGACAACTTCCTCGCCGGCTCGAGCCAGTTCATCGGCTCGGACCGCGCGTTCAACGCCGAGGAGCTCGCCGCAGGCGGCTTCAACACCTGCGCCACCGACGAGATCGTCGAGGTTCCGGCCTACATCTCGCCCGTCGCCGTCGTCTTCAACCTCGAGGGCGTCGAGGAGCTCAACCTCACCCCCGACCTGATCGGTGACATCTTCAACGAGAAGATCGAGAAGTGGAACGACCCCGCGATCGCCGAGATCAACGAGGGCGTCGAGCTTCCCGACCTCGCCATCACCCCGGTCTTCCGTGGCGACGCCTCGGGCACCACCGGCACCTTCACCGCGTACCTCGCGTCGGTCGCCCCCGAGGCATGGCCGTACGAGGACGCTGACGAGTGGCCCGTCTCGACCACGCGCTCCGAGGCTGCCCAGCAGACGTCGGGCGTCGAGGCTGCTGTCAACGCCGGTGAGGGCACGATCGGCTACATCGACGCTTCGCGCGTCGGTGAGCTCGGTTCGGCCGCCGTCCAGGTCGGCGAAGAGTTCGTGCCGTTCTCGGCCGAGGCCGCCGCTGCACTCGTCTCGGGCTCGCCGCTCGAAGAGGGTCGCGGCGACGGTGACCTCGTCTTCGACATCGACCCGGCGGCCGCTCCCGCCGGTGCATACCCGATCGCGCTGGTCAGCTACCTCATCGGTTGCGTCCAGTACGAGGACGCCGCTGTCGCCGACGTCGTGCGCTCGTACTTCGAGTACGTCGTGAGCGCCGAGGGCCAGGACGCTGCGAACGCCGAGGCCGGCTCCGCGCCGCTCTCGGACGAGATCCGCACCCAGGCTGAGGCCGCGATCGCCCTGATCGGCGCCGCCGAGTAATACCCTTGCTGCTGGTGTCTCCCGACTCGCTCGGGAGACACCAGCAGCAGTCACGTCCGCCCGCTTCCAACCCGAGGACTGCGATGCCCCCCACCCCGACCCCTGCCGTCGACTCGGCCGGCACGAAGCGCGAGGTCCGCCGCCGCGGCGACGTCGTCTTCTCCGGTAGCGCCCTCGCCGCCGGCATCATCATCCTTCTCGTCCTCGCAGCAGTCACCCTCTTTCTCATCGTGGAGAGCATCCCCGCGTTCGCGGGCGACCCGAACGAGACGCAGTTCCTCAACGGGACGCCGTTCCTCGAGTACGTGTGGCCGTTCGTCTTCGGCACCCTGTGGGCATCGGTGATCGCACTCGTCGTCGCCACCCCGCTCGCGGTCGGCATCGCACTCTTCATCTCGCACTACGCACCGCGCAAAATCGCCGCGGTGCTCGGCTACATCATCGACCTGCTCGCAGCCATCCCATCCGTCGTCTACGGCCTCTGGGGTGCACTCGTCTTCTCGCAGATCCTGAAGCCGTTCTACGTCTGGCTGAACGACACCCTCGGCTGGATCCCCTTGTTCGCCGGTGCCGTGTCGCCGACGGGCCGCACCATCCTCACCGCGTCGCTCGTGCTCGCGGTGATGATCCTCCCGATCATGACCGCGATCATGCGCGAGGTCTTCCTGCAGACGCCCACCCTCCACGAAGAGGCGGCACTCGCCCTCGGCGCGACGCGCTGGGAGATGGTCCGCATGGCCGTCTTCCCCTTCGCCCGCGGCGGCATGGTCTCGGGCGCAATGCTCGGCCTCGGTCGCGCGCTCGGCGAGACGATGGCCGTCACGATGGTGCTCTCGGCCACCGGCGCCGTGTCGTTCCAGGTGCTCACCTCAAACAACCCGACGCCCATCCCCGCGAACATCGCCCTCAACTTCGGTGAGGCCTACGGCGACGGCGTCAACGTCCTCATCGCGACGGGCCTCATCCTCTTCATCGTGACCTTCGCGGTCAACGCCCTCGCGCGCTGGATCGTCAACCGCCGCGCCGAGTTCTCTGGAGCGAACTGATGACCACGATCACCCGCACCAAGGGCCCGGTCGGCAACTCGCTGACCGCCGGGCAGCTGCCCAAGTGGATGCCGTGGGCAATCCTCGCCGGGAGCCTCGCACTCTCGCTCGCTGCGTTCACCGTCGTGAACATGGGCGGGGATGCCGCCGACTTCAACATCGCCGGCGCCGTCTTCATCGGCGTGGTCGTGTTCGCGATCGTCCTCGTCGTCCTCTCGACCGTCGTCGAGACGCGCCGCCGGGCGATGGACCGGCTCGCGACCGTGCTCGTATCGATCGCGTTCACGATCGCGCTGCTGCCGCTGATCTCCCTGCTCTACACGGTGATCGTCAACGGCATCGCACGCTTCGACGGAACGTTCTTCTCGTTCTCGATGCGCAGCATCGTCGGCGAGGGCGGCGGTGCGGTCCACGCCATCTGGGGCACGCTCATCGTCACCGGCATCGCCGCGGTGATCTCGGTACCGATCGGACTGCTGACCTCGATCTACCTCGTCGAGTACGGCCGCGGCCGGCTCGCCAAGGCGATCACGTTCTTCGTCGACGTCATGACCGGCATCCCCTCGATCGTCGCGGGTCTGTTCATCGTCGCGCTCTTCGCGCTCATCGATCCGGGCCTCAACACCGGCATCATGGGCTCGCTCGCGCTGAGCGTGCTGATGATCCCGGTCGTCGTCCGCTCCAGCGAGGAGATGCTGCGCCTCGTGCCCAACGAGCTGCGCGAAGCGAGCTATGCGCTCGGTGTGCCGAAGTGGCTGACGATCGTCAAGGTCGTCCTCCCCACCTCGATCGCGGGTATCACCACGGGCATCATGCTCTCGATCTCGCGCGTCATCGGCGAGACGGCTCCCCTCCTGCTCACCGCAGGCTTCACGCAGTCGCTGAACCTGAACGCCACCGACCAGCCGATGATGACCCTCCCGGTCTTCGTCTACGACCAGTTCCAGAACCCCGGCACGAACGTCGCCGCGGCGCTCGAGCGGGCCTGGGCCGGCGCGCTCACCCTCATCATCATCGTCATGGTGTTGAACCTCGTCGCACGGTTCGTCGCGAAGAAGTTCGCCCCCAAGTTCGGCCGCTGACCCGCGGCATCCGACAGAAAGTACCCGACGTGTCAAAGAGCATCGAAGTCAACGACCTCAACGTCTACTACAGCGACTTCCTCGCGGTGGAGGGTGTGTCCCTCGACATCGAGCCCCGCAGCGTCACGGCCTTCATCGGGCCGTCCGGCTGCGGCAAGTCCACCTTCCTTCGCACCCTCAACCGCATGCACGAGGTCATCCCCGGCGCCCGCGTCGAGGGTGAGGTGCTGCTCGACGGCGAAGACCTCTACGGCCCGGGCGTCGACCCCGTGCTCGTGCGCCGCCAGATCGGCATGGTCTTCCAGCGGCCCAACCCGTTCCCGACGATGTCGATCCGCGACAACGTGCTCGCGGGCGTGAAGCTCAACAACTCGCGCATCTCGAAGTCCGACGCCGACGCTCTCGTCGAGAAGTCGCTGCGCGGAGCGAACCTCTGGAACGAGGTCAAGGACCGGCTCGAGAAGCCCGGTTCGGGCCTGTCGGGTGGGCAGCAGCAGCGTCTGTGCATCGCTCGCGCGATCGCCGTCTCCCCTGACGTGCTGCTGATGGACGAGCCCTGCTCGGCCCTCGACCCGATCTCGACGTTCGCGATCGAGGAGCTCATTCAGGAGCTCAAGAGCGAGTACACGATCGTCATCGTCACGCACAACATGCAGCAGGCGTCGCGCGTGTCCGACAAGACCGCGTTCTTCAACATCGCCGGCACCGGCAAGCCCGGCAAGCTCATCGAGTACGACGAGACCGGCACCATCTTCACCAAGCCGTCCGTGCAGGCCACCGAGGACTACGTCTCGGGCCGCTTCGGGTGACCCCGCGTCGCAGCCGGGGGGCTGGACGACGCTGGTGACGCGCCGGCACGGATTCGGGTTCCGTGCCGGCGCGTCTGTTCGTGTGGGGGTCGTGCGGGCGGGTTGCGGGCTGCAATGGATGCCGCCGACACGCGGCCTCCCCTGGTCTTGAGCCGGTGCGTCGCCTGCGATCTGTTGCAATCTTGCACGGACTCCTCCCCTGCGGGGCTGCGGGGTGGATTGCAATGGATGCCGCGGGGCGCCGCGGCATCCGTGTCGGCGCCGGCGTGTCGGGGCGGATCCATCGCAATCCGACACGCGCGCGGACGGGTCAGTCGCGGGGGCTCAGGAGGTAGGTGTTGAAGGACGCGGTGAGGTCGGCGTCGACGGCGAAGGGGCGGTCGTCGACGGCGGTGATCGGGGCGGCGAGGCGGACGCTGGAGAGGAGCCACGCGGCATCCGCTGCGGTGAGGGCCGAGACCGGGAGGGTTTCGTAGGCGGTCGCGAAGCCGCGGTCGGCGAGGTGCTCGAAGAGGCTCAGCTGAGTGGTTCCGTGCAGGATGCCGCCGTTCGGCGCCGGCGTCACGAACGTGTCGCCCCGACGGATGATGAGCGACGCGGTCGGCGCCTCGAGCACGAAGCCGTCGGAGCTGACGAAGACCGCGTCGTCGGCGCCGCGGCGCTTCGCCTCACGGATCGCCGCCATGTTCACGGCGTACGACAGCGTCTTCGCGCCGAGCAGCAGCCACGGGGCGCGCGCCGGCAGGTCGATGCTGTAGCCACGGTCGAGCACGGCCACACGGACTCCCTCGGTGCGCGCGGCGGTGAAGTCGGCGGCCGGGGCGACCGTCACCCACGCGGTGGGGGTGGGTCCGTGCTCGACGCCGCGGCTGAGGATCAGCTTGATGACGGACTCCCCCGCACCACTCGCCGCCTCGGCGCGCCGGACGGCCTCGCACCACTGGTCGAGGTTCGGTGCCGGCAGCTCGCAGATCTGCGCCGAGTGCGCGAGCCGCTGCAGGTGCGGCTCGACCTCCTGCGCGTGCCCATCGACGACGCCGATCGACTCGAAGATGCCGTCGCCCCGCTGCGTGCTCAGCTCGCCGACGGTGAGCGCCGGGGCCGACGGGTCGACCTCTGAGAACGTCTCTGCGAAGTTGGTGCGGGAATCTGCTGAACCCACGGGATCGATCATCAGCGCGTATCGCCAAGCCATGCCCCGAGCCTACGCGCGAGGGAATACCCCGCGGTGTCGTTCGTTACACTGGTACAGCCGGGCCGCAGTAACCCCGGGCTCCATCTTCAGCCGCTGCGAGCGGCCACGCGCCGAGAGGCGTTCTGCGGTCCGGCACTTTCATGCCCGAAAACGGGCGGATGCCGCAGCTCAGACGAGCGCTTCGCGCCGCCACAGGCCCGCGGCTGTCGCGAGATCTCCGGCGTATGTGTCGAGGCGCAGCGCGCGCGTCGTGAACTGCGAGGCACGGCCGGGCTCGGTGGCGTCGTAATCGTCGGCGAGATCGGTCGACCCCGCGGCGACGACCCGCGAGAACGACGCCGCACGCTCGAGTGCGAGCGCGAAGTCGCCCGCGAACACGCCGCGGAGGATCTCGTCGATCAGCGCGACGAGCTCATCAGGTCCGGCGGGCGCGGGCGCACCGGCGATGACCGGGTCGGCCGACGCGAGGCGGGTGCGGCCGCGTTCGTAGAGCACGGCTGCGGTGGCCGCGTCGTCGTGGATCATCAGTTGCAGCAGGTAGAGCCGCCACAGCGCGCCGGGCAGTGACCGCGCCGGCGAGTGCGACCAAAGCTCGGCGATCGTGGCGATACCGTGCGCGTCGGTGAACTGCACGAGCCGGTCGACGACATCGTCGTGCGGGGCTTCGCGCACCCGCGCGAGCAGCGCCGACGCGGTCGCGTGTGCGACGCGGCTCACCTCTGCCGGGTCGTCGGCCGCATAGTTGCGGTCGAACGAATCCGGTGAGCGGCGGACCGGCTTGTGGAAGTCGCGGGGCGCGTCGGACATCACTCCAGGGTACCGGCGGCACCCCGGGCGACGGCCGTCAGGACTCGTCGCCGGGGTTCGTCGCGATGGCGATGATCGGGTCGGTCGTCGGGGTGCCGTCGGGCGATCCGCCCTGGGCTTCGACGGTGACCGCGATCGTGTCGCCGGCTTCGACGTCGCCGTCGATGAGCGCCGTGACGTCTTCACCGGGCTCGAAGACACCCGCTGCCACGGGCGCGTCGTCGCCGCGAATGACCCACAACTCGAACGAACGGTCGTCGTCGATGCTCGGCGTCTCGTCGGTGGTGAGCACGGCCTTGCCGACGGTCTCCGACCAGTGCACGGTCGCTTCGCCACCCTCGGAGAACTGCCCGACGACGGACTGCACGTCTGCGGCTGCCTCGATCTGCTTGAGCGCCTGGATCTCGATCGGGGTGCGTACCTGATCGACGATCGCGCCGACGCCCCAACCGATACCGACGAGGAGGGCAGCGGATGCCACGAGGGCGAAGAGCCCCCGCGTCCAGTTCTTCCGCTGGATGGTCTGCACGACCTCGGTCGGAGGTGCGGTGGAGGGCACGGGCTCGGCCTCCGCAGCGGCCGCCGCGGGAACGGCGGGCACCGGCGGGAGCGCGGGCTCGTCATCGACGGGCTCAGCGTCAGCAGGCTTCGCGTCCGCGGGCGCGTCAGAAGCAGTCTCAGCGACCGGCTCGACCGGCGCCGCAGCAGTGGGCACGACGCTCGTCGCGATGTCCTCGGCGGGGATCACGTCAACGACGTGCGTGGCATCCGGGTCCGCGGCATCCGCACCGGCATCCACTACGTCCACGTCGTCCGACGGAATCGGGAGGCTCAGCGCGACGCCGGGGTGAGTTTTCGGCGCAGTCGGGTCGAGCTGCGGCAGGTTCGCGATCTTCGCGAGCAGGGCGGCGCGAGTCTCAGCCGGCGGCGCCTCTTCGCCGAAGCCGTCGGCGAGTGAGGCGGCGGCCTCGTCGTCAAGGTCGGTCAGTGAGGCCCACTCCGGGTGGGCGGCGCGGGCGGCGCGGAATGCGCGCTCGTCGTCGGGCGACAGCGCGTGGAGGGCGTAGCCGGCAGACAGCTCGGCGAAGTCCTTCTCGTTCACAGTGACACCCCCATCTCTTCTCGCAGTCGCGACAATCCGTCGCGCATTCGGGTCTTGATCGTTCCGAGCGGCGCTCCCACCAGTGCAGCGATCTCGCTTTGGCTGTATCCCCCGAAGTAGGCGAGGGTGAGGGCCTCGCGCTGCGGGTCGGGGAGCGTTCCGAGGGCCCGCACGACGCGGCGTCCCTCGATGCGCAGCTCGACCTGCTCTGCGACACCTTCTTGGGGAGTGTGTGCATCGCGGGCTCCGATGCGCACGTCCCGGTCAGTACTCGCTTGTGACGAGCGCACCCGGTCCACTGCCCGACGATGGGCGATCGTCAGGATCCAGCTTCTCCCTTGCCCCTTGTTCGGAGCGAACGTCGAAGCGGATTGCCACACTTCGAGGAACACCTCTTGCAGCACCTCTTCGCTCTGCGACGGGTCGACGAGGACCCGGCGGATGAGACCGAAGACGCGCGAGGAGAGCATGTCGTACAGCTCTGCGAAGGCCGACTGGTCTCCGGTGGCGACGCGCACCAGCAGTTCGGCGGGCGCGTCGACCGCAGGCCCGTCGTCGGGAACGTCAACACCGTCGATAACCATCATCTCCAGCATGCCGTATCACCCGACTCTCCTTTGCATGCGGTCACCCGCGCGTTGGCGGATGCCGCTGACTTGTTATCTCTTCGACACTCGCTGCATTTCGGATTGCGACCGCTGTTGTTGCGAACAAGTTTGAAACTTCTCCCATCCGATTGCGGGGGTGCTCCGAACCCCTGGTATCACCGCCTCGACAGGGCGGTCCGATCACAGGAGGCAATCATGCTCAGCACCAAGAAGAAGACCACCGCAGTTCTCGCCTTGTCCCTGGCTGGAGCCTTCGCGCTCGCCGGCTGCTCGATGGGCGCGGCTGAAGAGCCGAACACCGAGCCCGACGCACCCATGGAGTCGGAGGCGCCCGAGACTGACGAGGGCATGACCGACGACACGATGGACCCCGCCGCCAACCTCGTGGGCGCCGGTTGCGCCGACTACGCCGAGGCTGTGCCGGATGGCGCCGGTTCGGTCGAGGGCATGGCCCAGGACCCGGTTGCGGTCGCGGCATCCAACAACCCGCTCCTCACGACGCTCGTTTCGGCGGTCAGCGGTGAGCTGAACCCCGACGTCAACCTCGTCGACACCCTGAACGGTGACGAGTTCACCGTCTTCGCTCCGGTCGACGACGCGTTCGCGAAGATCCCGGCCGAGACCATCGAGGGTCTCAAGACCGACGCTGACACGCTGTCGGCGATCCTGACGTACCACGTCGTCCCCGGCCAGATCGCGCCTGACGAGATCGCCGGCACGCACACCACCGTCAACAGCGCTGACCTCGAGGTCACCGGCTCGGGCGACGAGCTGATGGTCAACGGCGAGGCCACGGTCATCTGTGGTGGCGTCCAGACCGCCAACGCGACGGTCTACCTCATCGACACGGTGCTCATGCCCCCGATGTAATCCGCGCTCCCCAGCCCAGCGACGCCGTCGAGACTCCTTGTATCTCGGCGGCGTCGCTGCATGTCTGGGGACTTTTCCGTCGTGCGATGGATGCCGCGGTGCGGCGAGCGACGTAGCGTCGAGGCATGGCTGAGGAAGAGAAGGACCAGTCGAACGAGTCGACGGCGTTGACCGGGATCACCTATGGCATCGCGCTGGGCATGCCGATCGGTGGCATGGTCGGCCTCGTGTTCTTCGACAACTTCGCGATGGGCATGATCTTCGGACTGTCGTTCGGGATCATGGTCGGCGTGATCTTCGACTCGACCAGGAACGCGTCGAAGGACGAGTGACGTGCGGATGCCGCGCCTCCGGCGCATTAGGCTGGATCGCTGAGGGCCTCTAGCTCAGTCGGTAGAGCATCGGACTTTTAATCCGCGGGTCGTGGGTTCGAGCCCCACGGGGCCCACCTCTGACACGGTGTCGTAGCTGTGATCCACCCACGCGCACTTTCGCTCGGATGGGGGTCGGTGAGCGGGCATTTCATTGCACGGGCCTTGTGAGACGTCTCCCGTCAGCAGCAGCCGAGCCGTCCCGTTCCGGCACAGTCTGCGCGCCCACCGACCGTCTTCGGGCAAGTGACCTAAACGTATTGACGAGCTTATTTTGTATAGCTAGTTTTAATGCATGGGTCCAATCCAACGAGTCACAGCGCCGACAGTGGATGTGCTCACCGTGCTGCTCGAAGCCGATGAGCCTATGTGGGGTCTCGCGATCGCCAAGCAGTCCGGGAGAACACCCGCGAGCATCTATCCGATCCTCAGCCGGTTGGAAGAGGGCGGGTGGGTTGCGGGGAGCTGGGATGTCGACGAGGAGCGCACCGGTCCGCGCCGCAGACTGTTTCGATTCACCGAGGCCGGCCGCACCGGCGCACGGCATGTCGTGAACGACTACGTCGCGCGCCACGCTCCTGCCCCGCAAGCGCGGGCGAGGTTGGCATGAACGTTGCCGAGCTGATCGTGCGCGCGAGTTCGCTGCTCATCGCCCCCCACTGCCGCGCGACTCTCAACGAGGCGTGGATCGCAGATCTGCACTACGCACGCGATGCCGGGATCACGCCGATGCAGATTGCGGCCGGCGCCTTCCTTACCGCTGTATCTCCGCACAACCTCCGCCGCACGCTGAAAAGCACGACCAACCGAAGGAGCACGTTCATGTCCCCAACGCGCAACACCGCCGCCCTCATCGCTGTGTGGAGCCTGTGGATTTTGGCCGCACTAGCGTTGCTCAACGTGGGAGTCCAAGCGTGGCCAACCCCCGATGGCAGCGGTCCGTACTTTGCATTCGCTGCGGACGCGATGATCCCTCTGGGTCCGGTTCTCGTGGTGGCCGCCGCCATCGGGATCGGCACGGGCGTCGTCGGAATCGGCGTCGACCTGTTCCGCGGAAGCAACTTGCGGCGCACGTCCGTCAACGGCTAACGACGGTGACCGGGCCGCCCTCGACGATCAGCCGCAGCAGCGGGATCGATAGGACGGCGTCAAGGCCGGTCTCTTCGGTGTTGTTGAGTCGTTCGGGCAGTTGCGTCGTGAGCTCCGACATGGCGGTACCTTCTTCATGAGTCGGGTGGAGGCTGTCGGCTGCGGGTCACGCGCAGCAGGACAGCTTGGAGATGTCGGTGGTGAAGGCCTTGGCGGCGATCCGGATGCCTTCGGTCATGGTCAGGTAGGGCGCCCATGCGTCGGCGACCTCGGTGACGGTCTTGCCGAGGATGTGGACACCGGCGGCGGCGAGCTCGCCGGCGTCTTTGGCGACGGCGGTGAGGCCGAGGATCTCGCCGGTCTCAGCGTTGGCGACGATCTTGATGAAGCCGCGGGTGTCGCGGTTGACCAGCGCCCGGGGCACGTAGTCCAGCGGCAGGACGCGGCAGTCGCAGCGGATCCCGGCAGCGAGCACCTGCGCCTCGGTCATCCCGACCGCGCCGATCGCCGGACTGGTGAAGGTCACCCGCGGCAGCCGGCTGTGGTCCACCGACCGCTCAGCGCCAGCGAACGTGTTCTCGGCGACCATGTTGCCGTGGTGGGCGGCGACGTAGACGAACTCGGGGTGCCCGGTCACGTCGCCGGCTGCCCAGATCCGGGGGTTGGAGGACTGCAGTTGGTCGGTGACCACGATCTCGCCCGTGTCGCCGGTCTTCACCTCCACCGCATCGAGGTTCAGCCCATCGGTGACCGGTCGGCGGCCGAGGGCGACGAGGACCTGTTCGGCGTGGAATTCCTGCTCGCCGCCGGAGATGTCAGCGGTGACAACAACCTGGCCCCTGACGTCGTCACGGGCAACGTGGGTCGGGACCGCACGGCGGACCACGCGGATGCCCTCGTCGGCGAAGACCTCCTGCAGCGCCTTGGATACCTCCGGCTCCTCCTTCGACGCCAGCCGGGAACGAACCAGCAGGGTGACCTTCGACCCGAGCCGGGCGAACAGTTGGGCCTGCTCCAAGGCGACGTAGCCGCCGCCGAGCACCAGCAGCGAGTCGGGAACCTTGGTCAACTCCATCGCCGTGGTCGAGGTCAGGTAGCCGGCCTCCTCAAGACCGTCGATCGGTGGGGCCCATGCGCTGGCGCCGGTGGCGACCAGGTAGTGATCAGCGTCGATCGTCTCGACCGCACCGTCAGTCGCGGTGACCTCAAGAACGGGCGCTTCTGGCGTGCCGGCGAACGCAGCGTCGCCGTGGCGGATCTGCCAGCCGTAGGCGTCGGCGACGTCGACGTACTTCTCACCCCGAAGTTCCTCGACGAGGTCCTGCTTGCTGCTGATCAGCGCGGGCATGTCCACGTCGTCCGCTGTGGTGGCGATCCCCGGGAAACGGTTGCCCGCCTCGGCAGCGGTCTGGCGGGCCTCAGCGGCGGCGATGAGCGCCTTCGACGGCACGCAGCCGGTGTTCACGCACGTGCCGCCGAAAGTGCCGCGCTCGATCATCACCACCGACTTGCCGAGCGTGGTCGCGCGGATGGCGGCGGCGAACGCGGCGCCACCCGATCCGATGATCGCAAGGTCGTACCTGGACTGCATCCCGATTCCTCCCCTGAGTCTTGAGAATTGCTCTTGATGCAGCCACAATGGACCTTCCAGTACGGGGGAAGGTCAAGTGCGACCTGTGACACATCGGAGACCCAGATGAGGATCGGCGAACTCGCCGTGGCGGCCGGCACCACCGCCAAGACCCTGCGGTTCTACGAGGAGCAGGGCCTGCTTCCCGCGGCCGAGCGCACCGCGTCGGGATACCGCGACTACGATCCGGAAGCAGCGACTCGGATCGACTTCATCCACCGCGGCCAGGCTGCCGGACTTACCCTCGCGCAGATCAAACAGATCCTCGACATCCGCGATGGAGGCGAGATTCCCTGCGGCCACGTCCGGGACCTCCTAGACGTTCGTCTGAAGGACATTGAGCGCCAGATCTCGGATCTCGTCTCCCTCCGCGACAACGTTGCCGCCCTCCGCGACGCAGCCGCAGAACCCGAACCCGAGACCTGCAACGCCGACGAGGTCTGCAGGTACCTGTAGCCAATCCGAGATGACGCGCGCAGAGGCGGAGCCTCCTGCCGCGACCTTCCTACGTGATCACAACGTTATGGCCAGCAACAGCTAACTGTGACGCCCGCCTGACAAGACGCCCACCTCATGGGACGGTGGCCGTCCGGAGAGGGATCGGCTTGCGAGCCACGTAGCAGAGTGGCCGGTCCACAATGTCTGTTACCGCACCGAGTTGGACCAGGTGAATATCATGACTCACGTGGGTGGATACAAGAAGCCGAAGAGGCAACTACATCGAGACTTCCTCTATCTGGATGATTCAGCAGTGGTAAACGCGCTCAGCGCGATGGAGGCAGGGAAAGTCGACGAGATCATCGAGCAATCGAAGGTAGTAAAGGAGGCCGGGCTCGATGCAAGCCTTGGCTACGGGCCTGCCAAGCTCGCTGCCAAGAAGGGAAAGACAGCCGACGTTACCGCCAACCTCGTCCGCACCCGAACGGCTTTCTCCGCTTTCGATGCGTGGTACCAGTACTTGAGAGCGGAAGACGGCTTGGGAGAACTCACTGCGTGGGACGAAGAAACGCGCAATGAACTCGAGGTCGGTGACACGCTCGAGGTAAAGGCGCGCGTCGAATTCGCGCCTGTTCACAAGGTCTTCGCGATCTTCTTCGCCTACGTGGACAACGCCAATAAGCCTGACTCGTTCGTAACCGTTCAGACCTCGCAACTTGCTGGGATCAAGAAGGTTGCGAGCCAGGCGCGAGGGATGGTCAAGGGCGCGGACGGAGCGACATCGAACCTGGTCTACATCTATCCTCTGGCCGTACGATCACCGCTGCTTGTCGGCGCATTGAGTGACAATCACTTCGTCGGCGACAAGGCCAACATGGACGGTGAGTACAAGGTTGTACTCCAAGTGATTGCCCTTCTGGATCGGGGCGAATCGCTGGCTGCTATTCGCGCACTGAGTGACGCGCCGCGAACAGATGCAGAGATGGCCAAGATCACGGAAGCGCTCGATGGCCTTGCTACGGCCTCAGAGGGCATGGGAGTCACGATCAGCGACGCTGACAAGTCCTTCACCTACCCGACGGTTATGGTGCGCCCGGTCGCCATCTACCGTTGACACGACGCTCGGGTGATCACGCGAGCGGACTTGGACGATGGTTACTGGCTGAATCGGCCCGACTCTCGTTCACGTCGGAGGTGTTGTCCGGTTCGGACCGTGCAGATCAGCCTCGTGCGCCGTAGGCTCCTGCCGTGAGCTTTGGGGCATACGAGGGACTCAGCGATCTCGCCGGCCTACCACGCGAGGTGCAGATTGCAGCGCTCATGGGGTTGATCACCAGCGATGGCGCCGCTCCAGATGAGATCGTCACGATCATCGCTGCCAACCTCAGTGGGCCGGTGACAGATAGCGAGGGTGCGCGCCAGGCCTTCCTCGCTCGGATCGTCCTTCTGCGGCGCAAACCTTGGGCGTACAAGCTGGAACTCCTGGAACTCGTGTGGCCCCATCGCTGGACCAGCATCGCGCCCATCCTCGCGCGCCTTCGGACAGCAGCGGGGCACCGCAACGACATTGCGCATTCGTACACCGACGTTGACATCGGCGGCATGCTAGCCACCGGCAGAGATCTTCGCGAAATCGATCCTTCGGACTATTGGCGAAGAAGCAGCACTCGAAGCGGAGAAGGCATCGCGACGGACCTAGAAGCGTTGGAGTCGGTCCGACGTGAACTCCGTGAACTGACAGACTCCTTGACTCCGCTATATCATCTCGACTCACATCGTTCAGCGCCGATGAACATCGACTGGCATATGCAGCACCCGACGTTTCTAGCGCGCCGATTCACTGAGCAGGTCACTACCTGAGGGCTCGGACGCCTGCGATGGGTCTGCAACGGACTGCCGTCCGTTTGGGCCGCGCTCAACCGACTCTGGGCTAATGACCATGTGATGGCTCCCCGCTCCCTACACTCGAAAGGTGACTGACAGCACGGGACCGAAGCGCAAACGCCCAAAGTCTGAGATAACCCGCGAACTCTTTCTCTATTCGGGCAATCAGTGCGCCTTCCCCGGCTGCAGAAAGCCGCTTCTCAACAAGAAGGGCAGTTACGTCGCGCAGATCGCGCACATCGAAGGAGTTGGCCTGTCAGCCGCACGGCACAACCCGAAGCTCAGTGACGACGATCTCCGTGCCGTGACCAACCTCATGTTGATGTGTCCGAACCACCACGTCGAGATAGACGACACGAAGCGGCTGGCGGAGTTTACCGTCGAAGCCCTACGTGAGATGAAGGCCAATCACGAGGCGAAATTCCGCGAAGCCGTTTCGCAGATGTCGGCCGAGATCGGTGACCTGACCGATCTCGAGCCCGTCTATCCGACAAGCCTCCACGCGCTCGGGATCGCCCCGGAGGACGAGTTTCACGATGAGGAGCTGTCCGCAGTGCGTGGCTTCATCGATGAGCTTGCAAAACTACCGCCCGCTGCCAGGCAGGTGCTCGCTGTCGCGGTCGGTCAGAGCAGGCCCAGCCACGCTTTCGGGCCAAGCGAACTCGAAGTCCATGCGATCGCAGTCGAGAGGTCGGTTGCCAACGTCGATGCGGGCGACTACGGACAGCTCCTCGTGTTGCTTCGGGACCGCGGTTTCATTGACTGGGACGACGACGACACCGCGAACGTGATGCTGTGGCTAAAGGGCACAGCCCGCGGTAACGAGAGCGAACTTGACGTGTTACTCGAGCTGCGGAGTCTGTTCGGAAACGACTCCGTGTCGATTCGACGTGCGCTAGTAGATTTGGACTTCTCGATTCTGGACGAAGCGCCAGTGAAGCCACTCAACCTCGACTGACATCTGGAGCTGCTACAACCCGAGGAGAACTGACCTTCCTGCACGTCACTCTTCGGATACCAACCGGCGCGGTCGGGCTCCCTTAGCGTTCAGTGCCCGGATAAGGATCGCTTTGTGGGACGCCATCGAGCGTGCGCGCTCGTTGATGACTCAGGCAGAATCACGCGCCTCACTGTGGCTTCGTTCGCTTGGTGGCGGGGTTTTTGCAGCGCTCCGTGGCGGTCTTGTTGCCGCGATCACGCAGGACTGGCTGCAGGTAGGTGTCGCGGTCTGAACCGAGAGGGGTGCGCCCGGTCGGGGCCGTTTGGATCGCTGCCGCTACGTCAGAGTCCGAAGGCTCCGCCGCTGACGAGGATCACGATGCCGAGGCCGATGAGAACGATGGGGAAGAGGATGTGCTCCCAGCGTTCGAGCACTTCGGCGATCGGGGGGCGGGTGGCGACGAACTTTGCCAGGGCCACCAGGACCGCGACGAGCGCGAGGAAGACGATGCAGTAGGCGACTACTGCGAGAGGTTCCACGCTGAGGAAGACAGGGGTGTAGACGCCGATGTTGTCGCCGCCGTTGGCAAGGGTGACGCCTGCGACTGTCCACACGCCGACCTTCTTGCCGGCAACCTTGGCCTCGTCGTCATCGTCATCATCGTCTCCGCGCCAGGCCTGCCATGCGGCCCAGAGGCCGAGGCCCAGAGGGATGAGACCGAAGTACGGGATGGCTGCCGAGGGCAGGAATGCTCCGGCACCGATGGTCACCAGGACCGCGGCACCGAGGATGCCGGCGAATCCGAGGTACTGGCCGGCCAGAATGCGGGCGGTAGTGCCGCGCTGGCCTGCCCCTCGCGCGAAGAAGAGGGAGAGCACGATGATGTCGTCGATGTTGGTCGCTGCGAACAGGCCCATCGCCTGCAAGACCGAGGTGAGGATCATGCGCCCTCCCCAGCTGCGTCGCATCCGGGAAGCGAGCAGGCGGGATCGATGCACGGGGCGTCTTCGTCCACTGCCAGGGTGGCATCGACCAGTGCCGTCAGCGCCTGCGCCAGGTGCGAATCGGCGATCTCATATCGGGTCCGACGACCCTCGGGCTCGGAGACGACGATCCCGCAATCGCGCAGGCATGCCAGGTGGTTGGACACGTTCGGGCGTGTCAGGTCCAGATCTCGGGCCAGTTCCGCCGGGTAAGCGGGATGGTCGAGCAGGGTCAAGATGATCCGGGATCGAGTGGGGTCGGCCAGTGCACGACCCAGGCGGTTCATCACGTCGAGACGCGAAGCAATAGTCAGCATGGACTGAACTATACAGCGCGCACTGAACACTCGGTCACAGGCGTCCGCCCAGATCGCATGCCCGTAAGGGGATCCCCTTACGGGCGCCGCCCCGGACGCCGCGATGCCGCGTCAGACGGAGGTCAGACGTACGCGTCAGTAGTGCTTGAGGATGTACGCCCAGGCAGAGTCGAGCGGCTCGCCGGACACAGGCAGCTTGTACTTCTGGAACAGCTGCCGGAGTTGCCGACGGATGCTCTTCTTCGACGCGTCCTTCGATGCCCAGTTCGGGTGCACGGCCTGGCGGACGAGCGCATCGACTTCGGCAACGACCTGTGACACCAAGACGGTCATCCCTTCCGGCCGGTGCTCCTCGAAGATGCGAGTCAGCATTCCGATCTTCGGGTCGGGAAGGTCATCGAGGACCATGCCGTCGTCTTCGGCCTCGGTGGCTTTCAGGTCGGTGGCAACCCCGAAGATCGCGGTGAGGAAGTCGATGGAGTCCTCAGCCGTCGCGATGACCCGCTGTCGGAGCTGATCGAGACGCTCCGCGATCGATGAGTAGCGCAGCGCGTCACCTCCCCCACCTTCCAGTCGCCTGCGGATGCGCGCAGCCAGCGAGTCGAGGATCTCCTGTGCGGACTTGCCCGCATACTCGGTGGGCACTTCGGGAATCTGGCCACGCTCCGACATGACCCGGATGGTGTCCGCATCGGCGATCACGATGGCAACATTCCGGTCGCTCACCCGCACGTTCCGCATGTGCGCGTGGACAAGCTCACGCGTCTTCGGACCAAGCCGCTCCCAGAGCAGGTCATCGTCATCAGATGCTGCCGGGATCGCCGCGTACACCTGCGCGTACCAGCGGTAGTCGTCTGTCCAGTCTTCGAGCGCTGCGTCGGGTGCGATCGTCTCCCACAGCCCCTGCGCCAGAGCGAACTCGGCGCGGAACTCGGCGCGATCCTCCGTATCAGCAGGTACACGTTCCAGCGCGGCCTGCAACGAGTCCATCGACCCGTCACGCTGCACACCGACGAACCGGCGCCGCATCTCCTTCATCGCTCCGCCAAGGGTGACCAGCAGCGCTTCTGTATCGATCTGGCGTTGCGCGTGCTGCGGGTTGCTCGGCGCTATCGCGCGCGCAAACCCGTCACCGAGGCCGACGTAGTCGACGATGGTTCCGTAGGCCTTCACGAACCCCGTATCCGGGTGCCGCCACGGCCGGTTGGTGCGCGTGATCGTCTGGAACAGCGTGTGCAGTTTCATCGGCTTGTCGAGGTACAGGACACCCTCGATGGGCGCGTTGAATCCGGTGCCGAGCTTTGCGGTGACGATGAGGAACTTCAGCGGGTCGTTCACGTCCCGGAACCGGTCCAGGAGCGCTTCCTCCTCAGCGTCGGTGAGCTTGTACGGCTCGTACTCGCTCTTGCCAGTCGCAGAGATCACGACCGCCACCTCATCCGAGCGACCGGCACCTTCGAGGGCGCCACGGAGGGCAGCGTCGTACTCGATGCAGAGCTCCTGATCGGCGACGACGATCTGCGCCTTCATCCCGAGCGGGTCGATCGACTTGTAGAAGTGGTCGACGATGTCCGCGGAGACCGCGGCGATCCGTTCCGGGTTGTGGAAGATCGCACGGGCTGTCGCAACCCGGCGGGCGTACGACTCCTTCTGCGTCTCCGTCAACTCCTCCTCATCCGCGAGGGCATCGAAGGCGGCGTCCAGCTCAGCCTTCGCGATGTCGAACCGCACCGGACGCGGGATCACCCGCATTGGGACGGTCGTGCCGTCGGCGATGGACCTGTCCGAGTCGTACGTCCCAAGCGCCCACCCAGGGTCACGTTCGTCACCGAACAGCTGATACGTGTTCCGGTCAAGGTCAGCGACCGGCGTGCCAGTAAACCCGTACCGGTGCGCGTTCGGGAGCGCGGCCCGCATCGACTCACCGAGGGAGCCTTCCTGCGTGCGGTGCGCCTCGTCGACGAGGAGCACGATGTTGTCCCGGTCGGTGAGGGCGCCGGCGCCGGCGAACTTGTGCACGGTCGTCGCGATGATCCCCCGCTCATTGTTGCGCAGCGCAGACTGCAACGTGAGGCTGTCGCGGCGTGCGGTGGCGAGGGCGACGATCTCGGTGCGGAATCCGGTGTCACGGAAGTTGCGGGCGGTCGCCAGGGTGAGCGAGGGGGTGTGGAAGGTGCCCTCGAGTTGGAGGGAGTGGCGATGCTCTCGTGCGTAGTCAATCGCGTTCTTGACCCACACGGCGGTGGCTTGGGCGAGGATCGGGCCGGCGTCGAAGGGCCGATCGCGGACAAGCTGCGCGTATTCGGGGTGGAAGGCGCGGAGGTTGTCGCCTGAGAGGGGGACGATGCCGGGGTAGTCGCGGGCGATGCGGGAGGTCGCTTGCGATTTACCTGCGCCGGGTTGCCCACCGACGAGGACGATGGTGGGTTCGGCGTCGGGTGCCAGGTTGTCCGGGAAGTAGTAGGGCCGGATGTCCTCGTCGAAGATGCGCTGGAGCTCAGCGGGAGCGAGGGGGTCGCCGAGCATCAGATCGCCTGTGCAGACAGTTCCTGGATGCGCGATTCGATGCGAGCGGCATGGGTGTCGATCGCCTGCCGGTCGTACCCGTCGACGGCGAGGGTGTCGTCCTTCCAGCGGATCATCTCGGCACGGATGCTGGCGGCGTTGTCCGGGTCAGTGGTGGAGCGCGCGGTGTTGACCAGCAGGTGCGTGAGCATGGTGTGCCGCTCCTGCATCTTGTCGTAGGCGACGGTGTCGTTGGTTCGCCATGAGCCGCTCATGTCTGCCTTCCGTCGTGGTCAGGGTCCAGTTTACCGAGGGGGGTGGACAGGCTCAGGGGACTGGCGGAGAGTCAATACTGAGGGGTGCAGTATTGGTCGGTTGCGCGGAGCGTCGACCTTGCGGTGTGCGACCAGATCGACGGCGAGCATCACCAGGATCACGCCCAGGACGGCGAACCACGCCCACAACGGCACTGACATATCAAAGACCTCCACGAATACTCGTGAAGGTCTCATCGGCCTGACGGCCCTGCGCACCGGATCCCGAGGCGGGAACGTATTGACGATGCGGAGCGAGGATTACTCCCCTTCTTGCCCCACCAAACAGGAGAAGTATGCTTCACGTCAAGTCGGCTCGCGAGAAGTTCCCGGAACCACGGTCAAAAGATGGGCGAGGCTGGGGGCGCTTTCGCGGTGTTCTGGCGGGACTACGCTGTCTTCGGGCTGCTCGTCGAGCGGCACGGCGAAGTGGTGGTGGCGGGTGAAGGGTTCGGGGTTCGACGTCGATGCCGGGTTGCGGCGATACCCGTGGGTGTCGAGGGCCATGAACGCGGAGGCCGTTTACGGCACCGTTCTGACCGCTGGGCTGATCTCCGCGTTCTCTCTCTACAACCCGGGACTGCCGGTCCTGATCGCGCGCACCATCGGCACCGTCCTGGTGTTCTGGGGTGCACACGTCTACGCCGAGATCGTCGGCAACCGCGCAATGAGCTGGCGAGAAGCGGTCCGCGAAGGCCTGCAACGCTCCGCCGGACTCCTGTGGGCACTCATCGTCCCGGTCGCCTGCCTGACCGCGGCCGCGCTCCTCGGACTATCGATGGATGCCGCCGTAGACATCTCCTTGTGGGGAGGCGTCGTCACCCTCGCCATATTGGGATGGTGGGCGGCCCGGCAACGCAACGACCCCGCCCTGGTGAAGGTGGTCACCGCCGCCGCGACGGCAGGCATGGGACTCGCGCTGATCGCTCTCAAAGCACTCGTGCACTGACCGCGCCCCGGCATCCGCTGAGCCGAGCGGTAACGCGCGTGTCTTAGTGGATGTCCAGTAACGCGCGGATGAGGTCGCCCACGGTATGCGCGGCGTTCGCAGGATGCCGCAACGGACGGTCCTGGTACAACACATAGTGGTTGCGCCGACCGCGCTTCTCCCGCTCCAGGTATCCGGCGTCCTCGAGATCGTTGAGGATCGTGAGCGCCGAACGCGTGGAGATCCCGACCTCCGCGGCGATATCGCGCACAGTGGCGTCATGGTTAGCCGCGATCGCGAGCAACACGTGCGCGTGATGGGTCAAGAACGTCCACTCCGCCATAGCTCCCATCCTCCCAGGGCTGCGCCTACCGGCATGCCATCCAGGATCTGCGGCGGCTGAGATCAGGCCGCGGTGGGTGCGTGCTCGGCTGCGTCAGATGCCGAAAAGATGGCCAGGAGTTCACCGATGTGATGGTCCCTGTCCAGCGGGTGCCGCAACGGCCGGTCCGGGTTCAGCCGGTAGGTGTTGCGCCGTCCGACCCGCTCCCGGGTCAGGTACCCCTCCTGCTCGAGCTCGCTGACGATGCGCTGCGCCGCCCGTTCGGTCACCCCCACCAGGGTCGCCACATCTCGCAACAGAATCTGCGGATTGGCCGCCACACACAGCAGGACGTGGGCGTGATTCGTGAGAAAGGCTTCCCCACCAAGGCGTCATCGTGCAAGCCCACCACGACCTGTTCAGGAAACACGGCGAGGACATGCATACTTGGAAGTCCAAGCGGAGTGCTCCGCCACAGTCGGCTGGTCATTACGGATGCACGCCGCATCCCGGGCCACCGGTCCTCGATCACGAGGATGGAGAAGACCTTGGCGCTGATCCGCTCACGCCACTGTTAGGACCCCGCTGTGAACATCACCCCGCTCGTCTGGACCATCACGATCGCAGTCACGATCGCGTTCTTCGTCTACGAGTTCTACACGCACGTGCGCAAGCCCCACGAGCCGACCATAGGCGAATCCGCCCGCTGGTCGGCCTTCTACATCGGTCTCGCGCTGCTGTTCGGCGTCGGCATTGGAATGGTGTCAGGCTGGACGTACGGCGGTGAGTACTTCGCCGGGTATCTGACCGAGAAGGCGCTGTCGATCGACAACCTGTTCGTCTTCCTCATCGTGATGACAAGCTTTGCCGTGCCGAAGATCTATCAGCAGAAGGTGCTGATGATCGGCATCGTGATCGCACTGATCCTCCGCGGCATCTTCATCGCCGTCGGCGCGACGCTCATCGAGAACTTTTCGTGGGTGTTCTACGGATTCGGCGCACTGCTGCTCGTCCTCGCCTACCGGCAGGCTTTCACACACGGCGACTCCAACCCCGCCGACGGCAGGTTCATGCGCTTCGTGCGCCGCCATATGCGCGTGACCGACGAGTACCACGGCGACCGCCTCACGATCGTGCAGCAGGGGCGCCGCTGGGCCACGCCGATGCTGCTCACCATCATCGCGATCGGCTTCGTCGACCTCATCTTCGCGGTCGACTCGATCCCGGCGATCTACGGGCTGACCGAAGAGGCGTACATCGTCTTCACCGCCAACGCGTTCGCGCTCATGGGCTTACGCCAGCTGTTCTTCTTGATCGGCGGCCTGCTGGAGCGGCTGGTCTACCTCGCGCAGGGGCTCGCTGTCATCCTGGCCTTCATCGGCGTGAAGCTGCTCATCCACGCCCTGCACAAGAACGAGTTGCCGTTCATCAACGGCGGCGAGCCGATCACGGTGATCCCCGAGATCCCGATCTGGCTCTCGCTACTCTTCATCGCCGGGACGATCGCGGTGGCGACCATCGCCAGCCTCATCAAGACCCGCGGCGACCGCCGCCCAGCCGAGCAGGTCTCAGCCGATGACACACAGACGGAACTCTCGTGAGCATCCTGCACCGCGCTGATCCCTCCCCCCGACCCCGACAGACCCGGCGCCCGGCCGATTCGGCGGGCGTGCGCTGACGAAGGGCTTGACGTTCGATGAACGGCGACCTCATCCTGAACATCGCGCTGGTCATCGCCTTCGTGCTCATCGGCGGCGTCTTCGCACGCACCGAGATGGCGCTGGTCACCCTCCGCGAGAGCCAGGTCAACGCGATCGCCGCGCGCGGCCGGCGTGGTGAGCGCACCGCCGCGCTGGCACGCAACCCCAACACGTTCCTGTCGGCGGTGCAGATCGGTGTGACCGTCGCAGGGATTCGCTTCGGCCGCCTACGGTGCGACCTCCATCGCACCGTCTGTCGCTCCGCTGTGATGCATCAGACCAGACATTGATGCAAATGCCCTGCCGAGGTTCCCGATCTCGGGGCCAACCTCTTTCAGCAACGCCACAAGTACCCACTTCTCGCTGCGGCGTGGGCTCGACCTTGCTCTCTTTCATGATGCATCAGACGGCAATATTGCTCGCTTTGCGATGCGGTTGATGTGGTCGGGACGAAACCCGCTCCAGTGATCTTCGTCGGTGACGACGACGACGGGGGCTTGCCGGTAGCCGAGTTCCTCGGTGACGTATTCGAGGGCGGCGGGCACCTCGGTGATGTCGACCACCTCGTATTCGAGGTTCGCGCTGTCGAGGGCGCGATAGGTCATTTGGCACTGCATGCAGTTCGGCTTGGTGTAGACGGTGATGCTCATGACCCCTCCTGATGTGTGAACCCGTTCCTGGTAAGCGGAGCTAGACCGGTTCGAGGGAGTGACGCGCAACCTGCAAAGCGACGCCAGTCGGCCCCGGAGGGGCTAGCGCGCCGCGACCGTCCGGTCATGCTGGGGCGGCAGGAACGGGTTGCGCTCAGGAGGGTGCGGGCGGGAGTCATCGGGACATTCCGCGGGTGTCTGTTGCAGGGATCCTCATCGGTGACGGGGCTTCCGTACAGAAGAGGCCGTTCGGAGTTGGGAATCACGCGATCCCGGACGAACCGCCGCCTATCTCCGAGATGGTGAGGGCTGGAAGGTCAGTATGGTCGCCGCGTCAGCCCTCGATGCCTGGAGGCGCTTCGCCGGTGGCGCCGTCGATCACATCGCGATCGCCGAGGGGTTGGTCCAGCGGGATCTCAAGGCTGTCCAGGCACGCGTCGCCGGGCGACCGCAGCGTGGAGGTGACGGCAATGGTTACGGTCTCGTCATCCTCTTCGACCGTTGCGACCGGATCTCCGGGACACGTGCCGATCAAGACGACCTGCACATCGCCACCGTTCGACCATCAGACGATCGGCTGCGGTCCACGCACTTCAGTCGGCTGGGCCGACGCGCATCCGGTCACGAGCGCGAGCAGTGCGACGTTCGCCAGGACTGTCCCGGTTCGACTCGAAAAGCTCGACTGTCGCGTCACATGAACTACTTTGCCACCTGACGCATGAGCGGTCACGTGACCGAGCGCAGGCTCCTGGTGGCACGCTCGGCAACATGAATGGAATACAGATTGGCTACGCCAGAGTCTCCACCGCCGACCAGGACCTCACCTCCCAGCGCGACGCGCTGCTGCGACTCGGCGTCCTCGATTCGAACATCTACGTTGACCACGGGCTAACCGGCACCTCCCGGGCGCGACCCGGACTCCGCGAAGCTCTCGCCGCCGTCCGACAGGGTGACACCCTCGTCGTGACCAAGCTCGATCGGCTCGCGCGGTCGGTGAGAGATGCCCGGGACATCGCGGACGAGCTGACGACCAAGGGCGTCGCGCTCAGCCTCGGCGGCAGCAGGTACGACCCCACCGACCCGGTCGGGCGGCTGCTGTTCAACGTGCTCGCCATGGTCGCCGAATTCGAACGCGACCTCATTAGCATGCGCACCAAGGAGGGGATGGCCGTCGCCCGCGCGAAGGGCCACCTAAAAGGCAAGCAACCGAAGCTGTCGATGACGCAGCGCAAGCTGATGTTCGAGGTCCAGGATCGCGGCGAGTACTCCCAGACCGAGATCGCCGCGCTGTTCAACGTCTCGCGCGCGACCATCTACCGAGAACTGCATCGGCGCAGGGCGGCACTGTTCGCCACTGTCGAAGCGCACATCTTCTGAACGCTCGAAGACCTCGACGACAACTCGGCTGCGTGCCAGTTGCGACTCGGCTCTGAAACACCAGATCTACTCATCAAGATCCATCCCCGCGGGGATGGATCTCCGCAGACCAAGTGGAAAAGAAGAAGCCCCGACTGTTACCACACAGCCGGGGCGAGACGAATGAGAAGTTCGCCTATCACTTCGAAGGTACCGCGTGAACCTGAGACCTCACCCGGCACCACTGCGAACCGTGGAGGGTCCGAGAGCGCTACGGTTGCCGAATGCTCCGACTCATCGCCACGGTCTACTGGACGTTCAGCAAATGGACGCTCTCGACCGAATCCGCGCCGGACCGGCCCACCGTGGTCCTGGGTGCGCCGCACACCTCCAACTGGGACTTTGTGCTCATGCTGGCCATCGCGTGGCGCTTGAAGATGCGGTTCCGCTGGCTGGGTAAGGAGAGCCTCTTCCGCGGCTGGCGGGGACCGATCATGCGCGCCCTCGGCGGCATCCCGGTCGACAGAGCGAACCCTGCCGGACTCGTCGACGATCTCGTCCGTCGCATCCACGACGGCGACGTCTTCGGCCTCGTCGTGACACCCGAAGGCACCCGCGGTGGCGTCAGCCACTGGAAGTCGGGCTTCTACCGCATCGCGCGCGATGCCGGCCTCCCCGTCACGCTCGGGTACGTGGACCGCACCACCATGACCGCCGGGCTGGGGCCGACGCTCACACTCACCGGCGACGTCAGCGCGGACATGAACGCCATCCGTGCGTTCTACTCCGACAAGTCCGGGTTCCATCCCGAGCGGCGCGTCGAGCCGCGCCTGCGTGAGGAAGACGAGCTTCGTCCGACCGCTTCGGCCTAGCCGTCAGCCGCCGATGGCGTTCATGCCGCGAGCGGGCTGGAGGAACGATGGGTCATTGATCGCGTGGCCGGGCAGCTTGCCGTGCACGCACGACTGCAAGATGCCGGCGATGACCGCGCTCCGCTCGGAGGGGGTGGCATCCGTCGGCATCGAGCGCAACGCGGTCGTCACGTCGTACTCGGTGAGCGAGAAGAGGCAGTTGCGGAACTGCCCGTCAGCCGTCAGCCGCAGCCGGTCGCACGCACCGCAGAACGGCGCCGTCACCGAGGCGATCACACCCACCTCGTGCGGCCCGCCATCGATCCGCCACTTCTCGGCCGGCGCTCCCCCACGACCGGGCACCGGCTCGAGCGCCCACCGCTCCGACAGCACGGCCAAGATGTCTTCGCGGGTCACCATCGCGTCGCGATCCCAGGTGTGACCGGAGTCGAGCGGCATCTGCTCGATGAACCGCAGCTGCGCCCCGACCTCGATCGCGAACGCCACCAGCTCGACGAGCTCATCGTCGTTCACACCGCGCATCGCGACGGCGTTCAGCTTCAACGGCGTCAACTCCGACGCTGCCGCCGCAGCGATCCCTTCGAGCACGTCATCCAGCCGATCGCGCCGCGTCAGCTTCGCGAACTTCTCTCGGTCGATCGTGTCGATGCTGATGTTCAGCCGCGTCAGGCCCGCGGCGATGAGATCAGGCAGCACCTCCCCCAGACGGATGCCGTTCGTCGTCATCGCGACCTCGACCGGCCCATCCGGCCCCGAGATCGCGGCCACGCGTCGCACCACGTCGACGATGTCGGTGCGCAGCAACGGTTCGCCTCCGGTGAGCCGGAACGTGCGAATGCCGAGCGCGGCGGCTGTCTCAGCCACCTCGACGATCTCGTCGGTCGTGAGGATGCTGGTGCGCGCCAACCACTCATTGCCCTGCTCGGGCATGCAATACGTGCAGCGCAGTGAACACCGATCGGTGAGCGAGATCCGCATGTCCCGGTGCACCCGACCGTGCGTGTCGACGAGACCTGCCGAGAGGTCAGCAGGCGCCGCATCGACCGGCGCCTGCGGCGACCGACCGATCGTCACGGGGACGGCCGTCACCGCGTCGCTCCCCACACCCGTCTCATCTCTTGAGACTAATCGCCCGTGGCCCGGCGAGGGCCTGAAGTCAGCCGTCGATCGGCACGAACCGCACCCTCGAAGGATCGACGTGCAGCCACAGTTCAGCGCCCGGACCGAAGGCGCCATCGGCGATGTCCACGGCGCCCAGCGTCGTCTGCACCCGCACGCCCGAAAGCGTCGGCTCCGCACGCACGACTTCGACGCGCCACACGTTCGCCCCGGGCCGCGCCACGACCCGCGCATCGCCCGGCCGGAACACCGCCGCCAGCGGCGCGCCGCTCGCAGCGGCGAGCGCCTGCGACGCGGCATCCGCGCTCGTCAACACCGCTCCCCCAGCGGTCCATCCGCCCTGCGCGGCGACACCCGGCAACCGGTTCACGTCTGCGATCGACGCGACGAACGCGGATGCCGGGCGCCGCAGCACCTCGCGGACAGCGCCGGACTGCGCCACAACTCCGGCCTCCACGACGAACAGCCGCTCGGCGAGCGCCACCGCATCGGTCGCATCGTGGGTCACGGCGACCGTGGTGGTGCCGACGAGCTGGTCGCGCAGCATCCCCCGGATCGACGACGCCGTCACCGGATCGAGCGCGACGAGTGGCTCATCGAGCAGCACGACGCTCGGCGATGCCGACAGCGCCCGCGCGATCGCGACACGTTGCTGCTGGCCGCCCGAGAGCTCCCGCGGCATCCGCTCGCCCATACCTGCGAGCCCCACGCGTTCGAGCAATGCATCGGCGTCGGCACGAGCGACACCGGCCGGCGTGCCCGCCGCTCGAGGACCGAACGCCACGTTCTCACGCGCGGTCAGATGCGGGAACAGCCTCGGGTCCTGCCCCAGCAGGACCACCCCCCGATGCATGGGCGCGGTGCGGACCCGCGGCGCGGCCACGCGCTCGACGACACGACCCCCGACGACGATCTCGCCACCCTGTAGGGGAACGAGCCCCGCCAGCGCCTCGAGCAGCGTCGACTTGCCGGCGCCGCTCGGCCCCATGACCGCGACCGTCTCGCCCTCGGCCGCATCGAGCGTCACGTCGACGCGGAAGCCCGGCCGCTCGACGACGACGTGCGCCCGCACACTCATCGCGCCGCTCCCGGCCGCCAGCCCCGCACGAGCAGGAGCACGACGATCGCCGCTGCCAGCAGCAGCAGCGCAAGCGCGACCGCTGTGCCCTGCGTCACGCCGGCGCCGTTGAACGCCGTGTAGATCGCGAGCGGCATGGTCTGCGTCACACCGGGACGGTTGCCCGCGAACAGCGCAGTCGCCCCGAACTCGCCGATCGCGCGGGCGAAGCACAGCACGATCCCCGCGACGATGCCGGGCACGGCGAGCGGCAGCGTGATGCGCCAGAGGATCGTCCACCGTCCCGCGCCCAGCGCCGCGGCGGTCCGCTCGTAGTCCACGCCGGTCGCACGCACCGCGCCCTCGACGGCCAGCACGAGGAACGGCAGCGCGACGAACGTCTGCGCCAGCACGACGGCCGGGGTCGTGAACGACAGGCCCCACCCGCCCAGCCACCCGGACCGCCCGAAGAGATAGAGCAGCGCGATGCCGCCCACCATCGGCGGCAGCACGAGCGGCACGGTCACGGCAGCACGCAGCAGGGCGGCCACCCGCGGCCCCGACCGGGCGATGAGCAGCGCCAACGGCACACCGATGACGATGCAGGCGGCCGTCGCAGCAAGCCCGGTGCCGAGCGAGAGCCCGAGCGCCGACAACGCAGCGGGCGACGTCACATCGGCGACGAACGTCGACCAGTCCACCCGCGCGATCAGCGCGACGAGCGGCAGGATCAGGAACGCGAGGCCGACCAGCGCGGGGAACGCGAGCGCGCGCGGGGCGTAGCCTCGGGCGCTCACGGCGCTCCGAACCCGTAGCCCTCGAGGATCGCCTGGCCTTCGGGCGACAGCACGAAGTCGACGAACGCGGTCGCGGCCTCGGGGTTCGCGGCATCCGTCACCTCCGCGATCTCGTAGCGGTTCACGACCTCATCAGCACCCTCGGGCACGATCGACTCAACGTCATCGCGCCCGGCGACATCGGTGACGTACACGAGGCCCGCATCGGCCTCACCCGCAGCGACCTTCGTCAGCACCGCGGTCACGTTCTGCTCGAGGCTCGCAGCATCGACCGTCACGCCCGCGGCGTCGAGGAGCGAAGCGGATGCCGCGCCACACGGCACCTCCGGTGCGCAGAGCACCGTCACGACGTCGGCGAGATCTTCCAGCGAAGCGACACCCGCAGGGTTGCCGGCGGGAACGGCGATCACCAGCGTGTTCGTGGCGAACACGGCGGGGTCACCGGTCGCCTCCGCCGCCTTCATCATGTTCGCCTGGTCGGCGGAGGCGAAGACGTCGGCCGGCGCGCCCTCGAGGATCTGCGTCGCGAGCGTCGACGAACCGTCGTAGACCGGGCTGACCTGGACGTCGGGATGCTGCGCGGTGAATGCCTCGGCGAGCTCGTCGAACGACGCGGTCAGCGATGCCGCAGCGTAGACCGACAACGAGCCGGTGAGCGCGGTGTCGCCGCTCTCCGCCGGCGCGGGCGACGACGTGCACCCGGTGAGGAACAGCAGAGCGGTGCCGATCAGGGCGGTACAGCGCAGCGGACGGGTCACGTCAGTCCCCGTTGACTTCGACGACGACGTTCGTCGCCTTGACAGACGCCGTCGCGAGCGCGCCGACCTCGAGCTCCAGCTCACGCGCGGCTTCAGCGGACATGAGCGACACCACCCGATGCGGCCCCGACTGGATGTCGACCTGCGCCATCACGCCGTCGATCTGCACCCGGGTGACGATGCCGACGAAAGTGTTCCGCGCACTCGTCCGATGCTCGCCCGGTTCACCGGGGGTCTTCGCCATCTCGAGCGCGAATGCGGCGAGCGCGTCCCCAGGGATCTCGGCGGGCACCGCATCCGTCACCGGGAGCAGCCCCTGATCGATCCAGCGCCGCACCGAATCGTCGCTCACGCCCAACAGGCGGGCGGCTCGCGCCACACGGTAGGTCTTCACCATTCGATGATGCCGCACATGCGGTTGCATTGCGAGCCTTTCGTCCGCACCTGCGGATCGACAGCACCGCTACGCCCGGCCCTCGCGGCACGCCACCGTTATACGCTCAGGGCATGCGTCCGCTGGTCGATCCCGTGCCCGAGTTGGATCCCGACGAGCGCACGCGCACGGCACGGCACACCGTGCTCCGCGCCATCGGTGACGAGGGTCAGCGACGGCTCGCAGCCGCCCACGTCGCCGTCGTCGGCGCCGGCGGGATCGGCTCCCCCGCATTGCTCGCGATGGCCGCCGCGGGCATCGGCACGATCACGGTGATCGACGACGACACGGTCGAGCTCCACAACCTGCAGCGGCAGATCGCGCACCGCATCGAAGACATCGGTGCACTGAAAACCGAGAGCGCCGTCCGCGCCATCGCCGCGCTCTCCCCGCACACCACGGTCACCGCGGCCACCGCGCGTCTCGACGACACCAACGCCCTCGAACTGCTCGCCGGCGCCGACATCGTCATCGACACGAGCGACTCGTTCGCGACACGTCGCGCGGTCGCCGCCGCCACCGAGACCCTCGGCATCCCCCTCGTCTGGGGCGCCGTCAGGGAGTGGCACGCGCAGATCACCGTGTTCTGGTCCAAGCCACCCGAGGGCGCGCCCGTCGTGCTCAACGACCTGTTTGCCATCGGGACGGAGGGCGACCCGCCGACCTGCGCGCAGGTCGGCGTCTTGGGGGCGCTGTGCGTCCAGGTCGGCGGCATGCTCGCCACCGAGGTCGTCAAACTCGTGACCGGCGCGGGGCAGCCGCTCCTCGGGCGTCTCCTGGTGGTCGACGCCCTCACCGGGCGGCAGCACGAGCTCGCCCTCCGGTCCGCGAAGGCGGTTGCGCGATGAAGACCGTCGAGGAGCAGCTCTCCCGTGTGCTGGCCGCTGTGCAGGTCGGCAGCAGTGAAGTCGTCTCCGTCGGCGACGCCGCCGGCCGCACCCTGGCGGCATCCGCGACCGCCGCACACGACATCCCACTCTTCGACAACTCCGCGATGGACGGGTTCGCCGTCCGGGCCGCCGACGTCGCATCGGCGTCATCGACGAATCCAGTTTCACTGCGCGTTGTCGCCGACCTGCCCGCCGGGACGTCGATCGATCCGCCGGTCGCTGCGGGCGAGGCCGCCCGGATCATGACCGGCTCGCCGACGCCGACGGATGCCGACGCGATCGTGCCCTTCGAGAGCACGGCTGGTGGGCTCGCGGACTCGCTCGACACCGTGCAGGTCCTCGAAGCGCCCGCCGCAGGTGCGTTCATCCGCCGACGCGGGGCCGACCTTCGCGCCGGTGACGTCGTCGTCCACGCCGGGGAGCGGATGGGCGCGTTCCAGATCGCGGCCGCGGTCGCTGCGGGCGTCACCGAGGTCATGGTCGCCCGAGCGCCCCGCGTCGCGATCGTCTCGACCGGTAGCGAGCTGCTCGTGCCCGGTGAGCCCGTGCGGCGCGGACTCATCCCTGACTCGAACGGTCCACTCCTCGAGCAACTCGTCACCGACGCCGACGCCGTCGTGATCTCGACGACGCGCGTCTCAGACCACGCCGACGCGGTGGCGCAGGCGACTGCCGCGGCCCGCGAAGCCGGCGCCGACGTCATCGTCTTCACCGGCGGCGTGAGCGCAGGCGCCTACGAGCCCGTGCGCGCCGCCTTCGACGGCCAGGGCGAGGTCGAGTTCGCCCGCGTCTCGATGCAACCCGGCAAGCCCCAGGCCTTCGGGGTCGTCGGTGACGGATGCCTCGTCTTCGGCCTCCCCGGGAACCCCGTCAGCGTCGCCGTCTCGTTCGAGGTGTTCGTGCGCCCCGCGCTGCTCGCGATGCAGGGCAGGTCGGACATCCACCGCCCGCACCTGACGCTCGCTGCGGCGGAATCGTGGAAGACCCCGCCCGGCCGACGGCAGTACCTGCCGGCGATCGTCGACCTGGCCGCGCGGACCGTGCGCCCCGCGACCGCCGGCGGGTCGGGGTCACACCTGGCCGGCGGACTCGCGCGCGCGTCGGCGTTCGCGATCGTCCCTGCGGAGGTCGCCGAAGTGGCCGCGGGCGACGCGGTAGATGTCATGCTGGTCGGATGAGCTTCACCCATCTCGATTCGGCTGGTCGCGCCCACATGGTCGACGTCACGGCGAAGACGCCGACGGTGCGCACCGCGACCGCGCGAGGCTTCGTCCGCTGCGGCGCCGACGTCGTCGCGGCCCTGCGAGACGGTACGACCCCGAAGGGCGATGTGCTGGCGGTCGCTCGCATCGCCGGCATCCAAGCGGCGAAATCGACGGCAACCCTGCTCCCCCTCGCGCACGTCATCGGGGTGCACCGTGCCTCGGTGGAACTCGACATCGTCGATCACGGCGTGGAGATCGAGGCGACCGTCGGCACGGCCGACCGCACCGGCGTCGAGATGGAAGCGCTGACCGCCGTCTCGGTCACGGCACTCGCCGTCGTCGACATGGTCAAAGGCATCGACAAGTCGGTCGTGATCGAGAACGTGCGGATCGTCGCGAAGTCGGGTGGCCGCTCCGGCGACTGGGTCCGGCCCGGTGAAGAGGGCCAGTCATGACCACCGTGCGCTACTTCGCAGCCGCGGCCGAGGCCGCCGAGACCGAGGCAGAGGAGCGGGGTGAGGCGACGCTCGCCGAACTGCGCACCGCGATCCTCGCCGAGCACCCCAAGCTGTGGTTCGTGCTCCCCGACTGCGCCGTCCTCGTCGACGGCGTGCGCACGGACGGCGACACGCAGCTCGAGGACGCACGGCTGATCGACGTGCTGCCGCCCTTCGCGGGCGGCTGAGCCTCAGCCGCCGATCCCCTTCCACGCCGTGGTGCCGTCGGCCTCGAGCTGACGCTTCCACACCGGGAGATCGGTCTTGATCGTCTCGATGACGGCACGACACACCTCGAACGCTTCGGCGCGATGCTCCGACGCGACGGCGATGACGACCGCCGCGTCGCCGACGTCGAGGTGACCCACGCGGTGGCTGACCGCCACGACGACGCCCTCGCTGCTGCCCGCCTCGGCCGCGATGCGCGCGAGCGTCTGCTCCGCGTCGGGGTGGGCGCTGTACTCCAGGCCGATGACCGCGGTCGTCGCATCGGGGTCGTTGTCGCGCACCCTGCCGATGAACGTCGTCACGGCACCGGATGCCGGGCCCTCGACGGCCCGCAAGTGTTCGTCGAGGTCGAGCGGCTCCGCCGTGATCCGGGCGATGCGTACGGTGTTCACGAGTGGTCCCCGCCCTTCAGCTGATCGATCACGTGTGCGGCGACCGACACGATCACCGGGATGCCGGATGCCACGCCTCCGGTCGACCCCGGCAGGTTCACGACGAGCGCGCCCTCGGGTTCGATCACGCCCGCGATCCCCCGAGACAGGACCGACAGCGGCGTGTCCGCGACGCCGACGCGACGGAGCTCCTCGGCGATGCCCGGGATACTCCGGGTCACCACGCGCTCGGTCCCTTCCGGCGTCCGGTCCCGCGGGCCCACCCCCGTGCCGCCGGTCGTGACGATGAGCCGCGCGCCCGCAGCCACGGCGCGGCCGATCGCGTTCGCCACCGAGTCGGCGCCGTCGGGGACGATCTCACTGCCCTCGACACGGATGCCCGCTTCGCCGAGCAAACGGACGGCGAGCGGGCCGCCGCGGTCTTCGCGCTCGCCCGCGGCAGAGCGGTCCGAGACCGTGATCACGTGCGCACTGAGGGTCACGTGCTCACCCTAACCGCGGCCACCGGGTCAGGAGACCGTGATGAGCGAGCGCTGCCAGCCGGACGAGCCGTCGGGAGCGATCGGCGCGCGCTCCTCGATCTGGAGGTCGCCGTTCTTGTTGGTCGCCCGCACCGCCACGTAGTGCGTGCCGGGCGTGGCATCCCATTCCAACATCCACTGCACCCAGGTGTCCTCGTTGATCGGGTTCGACAGCTTCGCCGGCATCCACTCGCCATCGTCGACGCTCACTTCCACGCGTTCGATGCCCACCGTCTGCGCCCACGCGACACCGGCGAGAGGAACCTTGCCGGCCTCCACCGGCGTTCCGGACTTCGGCGTGTCCAGCCGCGAGGCGAACTTGATCGGTGCCTCGGCGCTGTAGCCGCGAGGCGTCCAGTAGGCCTCATCTTCGGCGAACGTCGTGACCTTGAGCTCAGTGACCCACTTCGTCGCCGAGACGTACCCATAGAGCCCCGGGACGACCATGCGCACCGGGAACCCGTGCTCGGGCGGAAGCGGCTCGCCGTTCATCGCGACCGCGAGGATCGCGTCGATGCCGTCATCGGTGAGGGCCGACAGCGGCGTGCTCGCGGTGTAGCCGTCGACACTGCGCGAGAGCACCATGTCGGCGTCCGTGCTCGGACCCGCCATCTTCAGCACGTCTCGCAGTGGCACGCCCTGCCAGATCGCGTTGCCGACCAGCCCGCCACCGACCTCGTTCGAGACGCAGGTGAGGGTCACCGCGTACTCGTCGAGGCCCATGGCGAGCAGGTCCTGGAACGTCAGCTCGACGCGCTGATCGACCATCCCGTCGATGACCAGGCTCCAGCTCTCGGGGTCGACTGTCGGGATGGTGAGTGCGGTGTCGACGCGGTAGAAGTCCTTGTTCGGGGTGATCAGCGGGCTGATGCCGCGGATGTCGAACTCGGCGCCGGACGGAATGGTCACCGTCGTTCGCGGGGAGGGCAGCTTCACGGCCTTGCGGATCGCCTCGGCCGACGACGTCACGGCGCTGATGGTGCGCCCTGCGATGCCCACGACCACCGCCGAGACACCCGCGACACTCGTCCCGATGAGGAAGCGCCGGCGGTCGTAACCGGGACGGTCCGCCGGGTTCTCGGGAACGGCGGAGCCGAGCGTCTCTGCCCGCCACGCGCGGAGGCGACGGCTCAGGATCACCAGCATCGCGACACCCCCTGCGGTGCCGAAGATCGGGGGAAGGTAGGCGAGCAGCGTGGCCTCGGCCCGGGTGACGATCGCGGCGCCTGACAGGACGCCCGCCAGGACGATGCCGATCGCTCCGAGATGCGGACGCACGTACTGCAAGATGCCGGCGATCGCAGACGCGATGAACACCGCGAGCCCGAGACCTGCGAGCAGGGCAATCTTGTCGTACTCGCCGAAGGTCGTGATCGCGAGCTCTTTGAGCGGCCTCGGGACGATGTCGATGACGAAGGCGCCGACGGCGAGGATCGGGCTCGCCGTGCGCGCGAACAGCAACGCCGCCAGCTCTGCGACCGCGAGGAAGACGGCACCGGCGACCACGCCCGAGAGCGCCGCCCATGCGATGAAACGCTTACCGCTGTGTGGAGTGGTCATGACCGTCCCTTCACGGATGTGTTCGGAGCGGACGAACGATCAGATGTCGGATGCCGCGCAGTCCACGCTCTCGCGCTTCCCGGTGAGGAACGCCGCACCCTTGGGGATCAACGCGCCATCCACCGCCGTTCCCGCCGTCATCATCGGGCCCGTCCCCGGACGTTCAGGCGCTCACTCGACGCGCTGCGAGCGACGGCGACCGATCGCCGAAGCCTTGCTCGACCTCGTCGGTCTCCTCTCACCGAGTGACGAAATCCGCCTCGGCGACGCGGCAGCGGCGCTGCTGCTCGAACACCAGGCGACGCTCCTGAACGCCGCGCAGCAGACGGTCGTCGCCTGGCTCACCGAGCGCGACGCGGCATCCAATCAGGCGAACAGTTCCGGATCGATCGGCTCGTCGCGCCGGTAGAACTCGCGGTCGTGGTCGCCGATCTCGCGCACCACGCGGCACGCGGTGCCGAGCGCGACGACGTTCGCGGGCACGTCGCGGGTGACGACGCTGCCCGCACCGATCACACTGCCCGACCCGATCGTCACGCCCGGCAGGATCGTCACATTGGCGCCAACCCACACGTTGTCGCCGATCGACACAGGCTTGCTGTACTGCGTCGTTGGGCACAGCTCCGGAGCACGGGATGCCCCGCCGTCGTGATCGTCACGTTCGGGCCGAACATCACGTCGGCGCCGATGTGGATCGGCGCATCGTCGACCAGTGTCATGTTGAAGTTCGCGTAGAAGCCCGCACCGAGCGTGACGAACTTTCCCGCCCAGTTCGCGTGGAACGGCGGTTCGATGTACGCCGTCTCGCCACCGGACTCGAACATCTCGGTGAGCAGTTCCTTGCGCCGCGCATCTTCCGACGGCCGCGAGTGGTTGTAGTCGTGGAGGCGCTCGAGCGCCTCGAGCTGCTCCGCCACCAGCGCCGGATCGGTCGAGTTGTAAAGTTCGCCATGGCGCATGCGGCGGGCATTCTCCTCGCCGTGCGACAGTTCGATGCGGACGCGTTCGTCGTGCATGTCGGGATCTTCCTGTGGCTTCATCGAAATTCAGATGATTAATTCCACCCCGAAAGCATCCCGGGGCGCGAGCGGAAATCGCGACGCGCTCGACCGGGTCGATCACGACGCCGACGCACTCCTGGGACTGCAGAATCGCGAGGGCCGGGACAGCACCGTCCCCATTGTGTGGCGCGAAGACCGCAACACTTTCGTCAGCCGCAACCCGTTCCCGCGCGGTGGCATCAATGAAGACCCTGCGACCGGATCCGCTGCGGCGAGCCTCGGCGCGCATCTGCGTTGGCTCGGCGCGCATGCGGCTCTCGTGCAGGTCCACCAGGGATCCCACATCGGCGTCCCCTCGCTGATCACGGTGGAGATTCCCGACATCGGTCGCGCGCGTGTCAGCGGGCGGGTCGCCTGACGTCGGCTTTGTGTCGGCCGCGCCGCTCAACGGCGAGGCGCTGGCTACAACGCCGCGCCGCGATCGTCCTGCGCCGACTGCCACAGCACATCCCACAACGCAGACTGCGTTGCGGCGTACTCGGCACTGTCGATGACCATCGCGAAGTTCTCGTTCCGCGATGAGATCACACAGACAGAGTTCGGGCCAATGATGGTTGTCATGGTGAACACCATCCCCTCAGGCGCATAACGCGTCCTGCGGAGATCATCGTCGTCAGACGGCCACACCTGCTCGAAGTCTCGCTCACGCGAGCGCACCACGTTCAACCACAGCCCTCTCTCGCGCCGCCCCGCGACGTAGTGCTCCATCTGCGCCGCGCCCGGCACGTCGAAGAGATCCTGCATCGAGAAAATCCCTCGGAGCGGTCCCACCCACGCCAGCGTCTCGAACAGCGCCGTTCGAATGCCGGCGGCACCCTCGAGCAGGCGGACGCGGGGCGTCAACGACTGTGAGTGTGCGATCGCGCTGAGACGAGGGATCAGGTCGTCGATGATGCGCCCTTCCATCTCCCATCGCGCCCGCAGCACCTCTGGCCCATTGGCTCGCACCACTGCACCCGGCCGACCTCGCTTCGCACCGTCGCGCGCTGGTTCGGTCGCTGCACTGAGCAGCCCACGATGCATCAGCCGCTCAACAATCTCGTAGCCGTTCGTGCGGGTGATCCCTGCAGCCGTACTCGCCTGCGACACCGTCGGTGACCCGAGCGTGAGAACCGCGACATAAACGGCCGCTTCAGCGCGCGACAGTCCGAGGCTCAAGAGCTCCTCAACGAGTGCTCGTTCCATTTGTCGATGTTTCCTGACTGTTAAAGGTGCGTTGCTAGTTGTCGCAGAGGCCCAGACATCGTTTCTCCGAACCGTATTGTTCCGATGCCGCGCGACACCATCACTTTAATTTGTCTACATTGATACAACAAAAGGAACTCGATGTCACTCCATTTGCCCACTGTTCGAGCCGCCGCAGTGCAAGCTGCGCCGGTATTCCTCGACACCGCACGATCGATCGACAAGCTCGAAACGCTTGTGGAACAAGCCGCCAACAACGGCGCTGAGCTTGTCGTCTTCGGCGAGACCTTCCTTCCCGGGTTCCCAACGTGGACCGGTGTGCTCCCACCGATCGATCAGCACGATCTGCACAAACGACTCTTTCAAGAGGCGATCGTCGTCCCCGGCCCGGAGACGGACCGCCTCGGGCGCATCGCCCGACAGCACGACATCGTGCTCTCCGTCGGGATCAACGAGCGCGCCGAGCACACGCTCGGCCAGCTCTTCAACTCAAACCTCATCTTCGATCGCAACGGCCAACTCGTGAACCACCGTCGCAAGATCGTCGCGACCTACCACGAACGCCTCACGTGGTCGCACGGCGACGCGCACGACATGAAGCCGGTTGATCTCGATGGCTGGAACCTCGGCGCGCTCATCTGTGGTGAAAACACGAACACGCTCGCCCGCTACTCCCTCCTCGCCCAGGGCGAGCGCATTCACATTTCGACCTACCCGTCGACCTGGCCGTTCGACGGGAGCCCCGACCGCGACGACTATGACCTCACCGAGAGCATCCGAATTCGCTCGGCGGCGCATTGCTTCGAAGGGAAGGTCTTCAACATCGTCGCGGCTACGGCACTCGACGACGATGCAGTTGACGCTGTCGCGAACGGAGACCAGCAGATCGAGGCGCGTCTACGAGGCTCGCGGACCGTCTCACTGATCCTCGACCCTGCTGGCAGAGTGATCGCGGGACCGACAACGGAACCCGAGGAGATCATCTACGCCACCATTGACGTCGCTGACGAGATCATCGCGAAGAAGGCGCAGGACATCGTCGGAACTTACAACCGGTTCGACATCTTCAGCGTCACCGTCGACCAGACGCGGCACGTGCCGCTCATCGTAACCATGGCCGATGCCCCGGTCGCCACCGTCGAGGAGGTCGTCCTGTGACCGCGATCCACACCCCGTCAACGCAGTCCGCAGCGCCCACAGCGCCGCAGAAGACGACGAAGAACGGACGTCGCGCCCTGTACGGCGCAATGTTCGGGTTCTACGCCGACATGTACGACATCTATCTCCCGGTGGTCGCGCTTGCGCCTGCCATGGTGTTCTTCCTTCCGAACGCCTCCAGCGCCATCGACACTGCGCTCTTCGCGGCCGCGATCTTCACCGCGTCGATCATCGGGCGCCCCCTCGGCTCGCTAATCTTCGGCCCGCTCGGCGATCGGGTGGGCAGGCGGAAGGCAACCCTCATCGCCGCCGCGGGCTCTGCCGTGTGTACCGGGATCATGTGTGTCATGCCCGGTTACGCGCAGATCGGGATGGCCGCCCTCGTAATGCTCGTCGTTCTGCGCCTCTTCGACGGCATCTTCCTTGGCGGCGAGTACACCGCGGCCAACCCCCTCGCGATGGAGCACGCACCGGCCCGGCTGCGCGGCGTCTTCGGATCGCTGATCAACATGGGGTTCCCCCTCGCACTCGTATCCATCACGTTGCTCACGATGGGGACGCTCGTCGTCTTCCCGCAAGGTGACGCAGAGTCGGCATATGCGGTGTGGGGCTGGCGAGTACCGTTCTTCGTCGGCTTCATCCTGTGCAGCACTCTGTTCGTCATCTACTGGAAGTCCGTGCCGGAGTCGGATCTGTGGGCAAGCGAGCAGAAGGCCGACAACGTGTACCGATCGCTGCTGTCGCGCGAGATGCTGCCGACCCTGCTGTTGGCCTGCGTCACCGTCACCGGCATCTGGTTCTCGATGAATGGCACGATCGGCGTCTTCGCCTCGCACTTCCGCGGACTGGGCGTCGCAACCGAACAGGTCAACGCGACGATGCTCACCGCCGCGTCGATCGCCGCTGTGCTCTTTCCGGTCGTCGGATACCTGAGCCAGCGAGTCGGCCGACGCACGGTGATCATTGGCATCGGCGCACTGATCACTGTTGTGAGCGCCGGCGGCTTCGCCGTCGCGATCGGCAACCCTTCCACGCCGCTGATGTCGGTGGCCGCCGGCGCCGCGATCGTCTGCGCGTTCCTCATCTGGGCAACGATCACCGCGTACCTCATCGAGCTGTTCCCGACGAGGATTCGGGCAACCGGCTACGGTGTCGCGTACGCGCTGCCGAGCCTGATCCCAGCCTTCTACGCGAACTACATGGTCGGCCTCGGGGGCATCATGCCGTTTGAGTACACGCCCGCGGTGATCGTCGCGCTCGGCGGCGTCCTCATCGTCGTCGGGGCGATGTTCGCCAAGGACCGTCGCAGCGACAACCTCGCAACGGTCTGACCCCGTCGAGATGGATGCCGCTCGCCCGGTAGGGCGCGGCATCCATCTCAGCGATCAATCTCTCAGTCCTCCGGAATGACCCGCCCGAACGTCTCGAGGGTGATCACCTCGGGCTCGGGCCCGCCGCGCACACCGGTCTCGAGCGCGTCGATCCGCGCGATCAGCAGCTCGACCGTCGGGCTGATCGCGCACAGCAGCGACGTCACGATGTACGCCGCGACGCCGACGAGCAAGATGCGGCGACGGCCGAACCGGTCGGACAGCGGACCCGCGATCAGCTGGCCGGCCGCGAGCCCCACGAGGCACGCCGTGATCGTCAATTGCGCGACCGACGTCGTTGCGCCGAGCTCCCGCATCAGCGCGGGCAACGCCGGCAAGTACAGGTCCATCGAGATCGGGCCGAACACGGTCAACAGCAGCAGAATGCTCGGCAGCAGGCGAGGGCGTGCCGGGGCGGCATCCGATCGGGTCGTCATTTCACCAGGGTTCCGCGCGCGTCACGCGCGGGAGTCCCTGCCGAACGGTGTACTGACAGGGCCCCTCAGATGCGGTCGGCTCGCAAGGGTTCGAGGTCGAACACCTCCGACGCGAACGGGTTCCGCTCCCGCAGCGACGCGAGGGCCTCGCCGAGGTCGTCGCCGATGCGGTGGAGGGCGTTCAGGCCCCGGCTCTCCCAGATGGGGTACTCGCCGGCGTGGGTGGGCGATGCGGTGTCGGTCGGGGTGGACGCGGGGTCCCAGAGCAGCGCGTCGCCGTTCTCGCTCCAGCCGAACACGCGCAGACGGGCGGCCGTCTGCCAGTCGCCGTCGGGCTCGATCATCCAGTCGAAGTCCTCTTCACGGCCGTCCTCGTACGCCAGCCGGAACTGCTCGTCGAGGTGGGCGCCGCGCCCGACGATGCCGTCCCGCACCGGCGGATAGATGAGCCACAGCCCGAACAGTCGACCCCACCCGGCGTGCTCGATGAACGCGCGATACGAGGGCGGATACTCCGCGAGCGCGGCGCGGTCGATGTGCTCGAGCGTCGGCGCGGCGCACAGACGGAGCGAAGCTGGCTCGATGCGGGGCATGTCAGCACGCTATCGGGGCTTCTCACGAACGGAGGAGATCGCGGATTCGGAGGATGCTTTCGCGGGGTTCGATCCTCCGTTTCGACGATCTCCTCCGCATCTGCGAACGTGAGACGTTTCTCATCTTGATCTGGGGTTGAGAGCGCGGAATCGGCCCTCTCAATGTCGGAACCCCTCACCATGATGGAGGCATGAACACCCCCGTCGAGACCCCCGGATCGGATGCCTTCTTGGCGTCCCTTGCCGGGCTCGTGCACGGGGTCGAAGGTGCCTCGCGCGAGATCGCTGCGGGGCAGATCCGCGAAGTTCGATTGCTCGCCGCGGCGGGCGCCCTCGCGGAGCGGACCGTCGCTGGCTCGCCCGCGCGTGTGCGCGAAGGCGACATGGTGCTCCGAGCGATCGCCGCTGAACTCGGCGGTGTGGTGCGGGTCACCGACCGGACGATGCAGCGCCGCATCGACGAAGCCGTGACGATCGTGCGGGACTACCCCGCCGCGCTCGACGCGTGGCAAGCGGGCCGGATCGTCCGCGGCCACGTCATGGCGATCGTGGATGCCGGGTCGGTGCTGCCGCCCGAAGTTCGTGGTGCCTTCGCGGATGCCGCGGTGGTGCGGTGCGAGCGCGACACACCGAACCGCGTGCGAGGCGAGCTCGAGATCCTCGCGCAGCACCTGCACCCCCGCTCGTTCACCGAACGCCACGAGGAAGCCGCCGCGAAGCGGTGTGTGCGACTCGTTCCCGGACGCGACGGGATGAGCGACCTCATTGCGACGATGCCCACCGTGATCGTCGAGGGTATCCACGACCGGCTCACCCAGATGGCACGGGCCGTCATCGACACCCGCGGGGAGCGAGCCGCAGCTGCCGGGCTGGGCGAGTCGTTCGGGCTCGAGGACGCGAGTGACGCAAGCGACGACGAGCAGCCCCGTACCTCGATCATCTCGACCGATGCGCGCACGACCGATCAGGTCCGCGCGGACCTGTTCGCCGACCTGCTCCTCGCCGGCACCCCGGCGTTGGATGACACCCGCGACAGCACCGCTGGGCCGCTCGGGAAGATCCGCGCACGCATCCAGGTCGTGATCCCCGCGCACGCCCTCGCTGGCGACGACCACGACGCCTGTGACCTCGTGGGCCGCTCCCCTATCGACGCCGCAACGGCTCGTATCCTCGCGGGCGGGAACGCGATGTGGGAACGGCTCGTCACCCACCCCGTGACCGGAACGGTGCTCGCAGTCGATTCGTACCGGGTGCCGGAGAAGATGCGCCGATATCTGCAAGCTCGCGACCAGCACTGCCGGTTCCCCGGATGCCGCCAAGCCGCGGTTCGCTGCGAGATCGACCACAACGAAGACCACGCGCTCGGCGGCAAGACCCACACCTGCAACCTCTGTCATCTCTGTCAGCGACATCACTCGATGAAGCAGTTCACCTGCTGGAGGGTCCGACAACTGTCGGGTGGCGTCCTCGAATGGACCTCACCCCTCGGCAGGATCTACAGAGAAGACGCACCCGCCCCGGCCGTCGCCTTCACCCCTGCCGTCGTCACACTCCCGCCGTTCTGACGGTCTCCCCCGTGCGGGCATCCCCGCGCTCCGCGAACGGCCACGCGACGGTCAGCCGCAGCCCGCCGTCGGCCTTCGGCGAGGTGTGCCAGATCTCCCGCGGCGGACCCACAGGTGTCCGACCGGCATCTGTGATCCAGGAATGCACCTCGTCGTACAGCGCGAGTACCGCTGGGAAGTCCGTCTCAGTCCCCTCGGCCGACCGCAGCGCGACCGCGCCACCCGACAGCCGATAACTCCGCACGTCCGCTCCCGCGTCGATCAGCCCCTCCACGGGCAAGACGATCTCGAGCGGTCCATCGGAGTCGTCCGTCACCGGCGCATGGAAAATGCCGAACGGGTCACCCGCTTCGGCGACTCCGGCTTCGGCAGCCACCCCTCGCAACGCTGACACTGCGTCGCAGATCACGTGATCGAGCTCGTGCGGCGCCACCCGACGCATCACACTCAGCACAGGTCGGTCGGTCTCGAATCCAGCGTGCACCGTGGTCACGGTCGCTTCCTTTCGCAGATGCAGCCGCGCTCGGGCGAGCACGGCACGACACGCGTCATTCCGACGGTTCGATGCCTCGATGACCGCATCGAGCGCATCGATCGCACCCTGTTCGTCGACGGATGCCGCCGCGACGATCGCCTCGACGTCGTCCAGCGACAGGTCGGCCGACCGGAGCAGGCCGATCAACCACCCGGTCGCGACCTGGCTCGGCGAGTAGTAGCGGTAGCCGTTCTCGACATCCACTCGGCTCGGGCGTAGCAACCCGCGCTCCGCGTAGACCCGCAGCGCCTTCGGCGTCAACAGGGTCGCAGCCGCGAACCTGCCGGCGGTCATGTCGTCCTGATCGTGCGTCACACCGTCACCCTCCACCCTGCCCTTGGGGCGAGGTCAAGCACCGACTGGTGCGGGCGTTTCGTCTCGCTGCGCTCGCTCAACGACCGGGGGCCACGCCCTCGGGATCGGCCAGCGGCGAGGCCTGCGGAGAGAGCACCGCCGACACGATCGCCTCGATCGCGAACTCCGATGCCCGACCCAGATCGACGGCGTCCGGCGACAGCAGCCACTGCACCTGCAGGCCGTCCATCACTGCGAGGATGCTCGCCGCGGCATCCGCGACCGCATGCCGATCGGTGACGCCGTGCTCGGCGCACACAACCTCGAACGCCGCCGTGACCTCCGCGCGGAGGTTGCGGTACCGCTCGAGGAAGTACGCGTGACCGGGGTGCCCGTCGGTGACGGACTCCGCCGACAGCACGGTGAACGCCTGCACGATGCCTGCACGCTGAGCGTTGACGAACGCCGTCCGCACGAGGTGCCGGAACAGCTCCATCCCGCCCGGGATGTGCTGCCCCTCGAGGTTCGCGACATCGGTCTCGTCGCGGTGCGTGAGCACCTCGAGCAGCAACTGATCCTTCGAGCCGAAGTGATGCAGGATGCCGGCATGGGTCATCCCGACCTGGTCGGCGATGTCTTGCAGCGTCCCGCCGGCGAACCCCTTCGCGCCGAAGATGTCGACCGCGGCATCGAGGATCACCCGACGGCGCGCAAGGGTTTCAGGCCGCGAACGCGGTTGCCGCTTGGCGTCGACCATGGTCACTCCTCTCGATGCGGGATCAGCGTAGCGCCGGCATCGAACGCGGCGTCGCAGGTTGCGCTTGTGAACTTACTTACTTGATTGTAAGTTCTCAACTGCAATCACCACTCAGCGGCGAGTGGCCTTCCTTCTCGAGGCCTCACGACGCAGGGGACCCACTCATGAAGGAGAAGCAATGAGGCTGAAAACCTCCCTCGCCGCCGCGGGCCTCGCCACGGCGCTGGTGCTCACCGGCTGCGCAGCCGGCTCGGGCGACACCGACAACAGCAACGGCAACGCGTCGGGCGCAGCCCTCACGATCGCCAAGCCCGACGGCGCGATCACCACCGAGTCGAACAACCCGTACCTCGGCGACTCGTCCGCCGCGAAGTACGGCTACGGCAAGGTCATCTTCGAATCCCTCGCCCTCGTCAACCCGACCGGCGACCTCGGCACCACCCCGTGGCTCGCCGAAGAGGTCACCTGGAACGACGACTACACGCAGCTCACCGCAAAGGCGCGCGCCGGCGTGAAGTGGAGCGACGGCGAAGACTTCACCGCCGACGACATCGCGTTCTCGTTCAACCAGGTGCTCGACGGCAAGCTCAACGACACCAACGCCCTCGACCTGAAGGCCGTGACCGTCGACGGCGACACCGTCACGATCGACTTCAACAGCTCGAAGTTCACGCAGCAGGCTCGCGTGCTGCACTTCCAGATCGTCCCCGAGCACATCTGGGCAGACATCGCCGACCCGAACACCGACCCGCTCACGGGCGAGGGTCAGGCCGTCGGCACCGGCCCCTACGTGCTCTCGAACTGGTCGACCGAGTCGGTCTCGCTGACCGCCAACCCCGAGTACTGGGGCGGCGAGCTCTCGGTGCCCCAGCTCAACTACGTCTCGTACGGCGACAACGCGGCCCTCACCACCGCGCTCGTCTCGGGCGAGGCCGACTGGGCGCAGGCCTTCATCCCGCAGATCGAGTCGAGCTACCTCTCGGCCGACGAGCACAACCAGTTCCTCGTCTCGCCCACCGCGGGCGCCGGCACCCTGTTCATGAACCTGCAGGAGAAGCCGTTCAACAACCCGGCGCTGCGCGAGGCCCTCGCGTGGACGATCGATCGCCAGGCCTACGTCGACATCGCCCGCGAAGGCGCGAGCGAGCCGATCTGGAACGTCACCGGTCTCGGCAGCGTCCTCGAAGACTCGATCATCGACGAGTACCAGGGCGTGGACTACTCGGTCGACGTCGACAAGGCCCGCGGCATCCTCGAGGACGCCGGCTACACCTGGGAGTCCGACAAGCTCGTCGACCCCGACGGTGAGGTCGTCTCGTTCTCGGTCTCGGTCCCGGCCGGTTGGAGCGACTGGAACACCGAGCAGGCACTGCTCGCCGAAGAGCTCGACGAAGGCCTCGGCATCGAGGTCAAGGTCGACCAGCCCGACTGGGGCGGCTGGGATGCCGCACGCCAGGAAGGTACGTTCGACGCGATCATCCACTGGCTCGAGGACACCGGGAACGTCTACGGTCTCTACACCTCGACCATGGACCCCAAGTGGATCGTCGACGGCAAGGCGGCGTTCAACTTCGGCCGGTTCGACGACCCGGCCGTCACCGAGGCGCTGAACACCTACGCGAACGCGGCATCCGACGATGAGCGCGCCGCCGCCAGCGCCGTGCTGCAGCAGGCCTTCGCCGAGAACGTCCCGGCGATCCCGCTCGGCGCGCACCCCCTGCTGGGTGAGTTCAACACCCGCAACTACGTGGGATGGCCGTCCGAGGACGACCTCTACGCTTCGGGCGACCCGACGCAGCCCGGGATCGTGCAGATCCTGACGCAGCTCGAGCCCGCAGAGTAATCCCTGGTGGCGGGGGGGGGGGGGGGGGGGCGCCGCCCCCCCCCCCCCCCCCCCCCCCCCCCCCACGACACCCACGAAAGCGAACCCATGCACGATCCCCTGCTGACCGTGCACGACTTCTCGGTCGTGTACGACGTCGATCCCCCCGTCGAAGCCGTCAAGCACGTGAGCCTCGAGCTCCAGCGCGGCGAGATCCTCGGTCTCGCCGGCGAGAGCGGCTGCGGCAAGACCACCCTCGCGTACGGTGTGCAGCGCCTGCTGAAGGCGCCCGCCGTGATCTCGAGCGGATCGGTCGTCTTCCACGACAAGGGCGGCGAACACATCGACGTCAACGCACTCGAGATCGAAGAGATGCGGCGGTTCCGCTGGGACAAGATCTCCATGGTCTTCCAGGGCGCGATGAACGCCCTCAACCCCGTCGCGACCATCGGCTCGCAACTCGACGACGTCTTCGCCGTCCACCGCCCGTCGATGACGAAGACGCAGCGCCGCGAAGCGGTCGCCGAACTGCTCGAGATCGTCAAGGTCGGCGCCGCGCGCGTCCGCTCGTACCCGCACGAACTCTCCGGCGGCATGCGCCAGCGCGTCATGATCGCGATGGCCCTCGCCCTCCGCCCCCAGCTCATGGTGATGGACGAGCCGACGACCGCGCTCGACGTCCTCGTCCAGCGCGAGATCCTCCGGCAGATCTCCCAGCTGCGCGAGCGCTTCGGGTTCTCGGTCATCTTCATCACCCACGACCTGCCGCTCCTGCTCGAGATCAGCGACCGCATCGCCATCATGCGCGAGGGCGAGATCGTCGAACTCGACACCGCCGAGCGCATCTGGAACGCCCCGCAGCACGAGTACACGAAGACACTGCTGTCGTCGTTCCCCCGCCTCACCGGAGAGAAGGTGGCCCGATGACCACGCTCGAATTCGACGGCGTCACGAAGGTCTACAGCGTCCGCGGCGCGGGCCAGATCAGGGCGCTCGACGACGTCAGCTTCACGCTGACGTCCGGGCAGACGATCGGCCTCGTCGGCCAGTCCGGCAGCGGCAAGTCGACGATCGCGAAGATCCTCACCCAGCTCGAGACGCCCACGAGCGGCGCGATCCGCCTCGACGGCACCCCCATCCCCCGCCGCGGCAAGGGCCTCCGGAAGTACCGGCAGCAGCTCCGGATGGTGTTCCAGGACCCGTTCGCCTCGCTCAACCCGTACCACTCGATCCGTCACCACATCGAGCGTCCGTTGCGCCTCGACAACGTCGTGCCGAAGGGCGAGGTCGATGCCGAGGTGCACCGCCTCCTCGACCGAGTGCGTCTCCACAGCGACGTCATCGACCGCCGCCCCCACGAACTGTCAGGCGGACAGCGTCAGCGCGTGGCGATCGCCCGCGCCCTGGCATCCCGTCCCGGCCTCCTCGTCGCCGACGAGCCCGTCTCGATGCTCGACGTCTCGATCCGCATGGGCGTGCTCGGCCTGCTCGCAGACCTGCAGCGCGAAGAGGGACTGGGCGTGCTGTACATCACGCACGACCTCGCCACCGCGCGCCACTTCAGCGACGAGATCATCGTCCTCAACCAGGGTCGCATCGTCGAGCACGGCACCGCCGACGACGTGATCCTCCGCCCGCAGGACCCGTACACGCAGGAGCTGCGCGCCGCGTCCCCCGATCCCGAACGACACTTCGCGACACCGGGAAGTGCAGCACCGACCGGAGGTGCCCGATGACCGCCGTCGAACCCCAGATCCCCACCGACGCCCGCCCCGACGCACTCGAGGTCGGCACCACCGCGACGACCGCGGTGAAGGGTCGCTCGCGCATCCCGTGGCGCTTCCTCGGCGGCCGTGCCGCGTTCTACCTGTTCACGCTGTGGGCAGCGATCACGATCAACTTCTTCCTCCCCCGCCTCATGAAGGGCGACGCGGTCGACGCGTACCTCGCCCGCAACCGCACCGTCAGCCCCGAGGCCGCCGACGCGCTCCGCGCCCTTCTCGGGCTCGACACCGACAAGACGCTGCTGCAGCAGTACGGCGAGTACTGGGCGCTGCTGCTGCGCGGCGACCTCGGCGTCTCGCTGCTGCACGGCCTTCGCCCCGTCACCGAGGTCATCTCGCAGTCGCTCCCCTGGACGATCGGCCTCGTCGGCTTCGCCACGATCGTGTCGTTCCTCATCGGCACCATCGGCGGCGCGATCGTCGGATGGCGCCGCGGCAGCCGCGCCGACGCGCTCATCCCGATCACGACGTTCCTCAGCACGATCCCCTATTTCTGGCTCGGCCTGCTCGCCATCGCGGTGTTCTCGGTCAACCTCAAGTGGTTCCCGATCGGCAAGGCCTACGGCGTCGGCGTCTCGCCGGAGTTCACCCCCGAGTTCATCGGGCAGGTGATCCACCACGGCACGCTGCCTGCGGTGACGATCATCATCGCCTCGCTCGGCGGCTGGATGCTCGGCATGCGCAACATGATGCTCACCGTCCTCGACGAGGACTACATCACCGTCGCGCAGGCGAAGGGCATGCCGCGCGGTCGCGTGCTGTGGGGCTACGCCGCCCGCAACGCGGTGCTCCCCCAGATCCAGAGCTTCGCCCTCTCGATCGGCTTCATCGTCGGCGGCACGATCGTCATGGAGATGGTCTTCAGCTACCCGGGCGTGGGCAAGCTGCTCCTGGATGCCACGAACGCGAAGGACTACGCACTCATGCAGGGCGTCTTCCTCGTCATCACCCTGTCGGTGCTGGTCGCGAACATCCTCGCCGACGTCGCCTACGCATTCCTCGACCCGCGCACGCGCCAGACGGAGGCCTGAACCATGTCCGCGACCATGACCCTCCGCACCGCGAAGCCCACCGAGCCGCCGCGGACGACGTTCCTCGCGCGCCTGGGCGCCGCCTTCGCGATGTTCCGCAACCCGAAGTCGATCACCGGGCTCGCGATCCTCGGCTTCTTCGTCCTCATCGCGATCTTCGCCGACGTGCTCGCGCCGTACTCGCCAACCAAGGTCGACAACACCGCGCGCTTCCAGGCTCCGTCGGCAGAGCACTGGCTCGGCACCACCCACATCGGCGAGGACGTCCTCAGCCAGGTCATCCACGGCACCCGCGGCGTCATCGTCGTCGGCTTCCTCGCCGCGATCATCGCGACGCTCATCGCGATCGTCGTCGGCGTCATCGCCGGCTACCTCCGCGGGTGGAAGAGCGAGAGCCTCTCGGCGCTGACGAACGTCTTCCTCGTGATCCCGGGTCTGCCACTCATCATCATCGTGGCATCCATGTTCGAAGACCCGCCGCTCGTGCTCATCGCCGGCGTGCTCGGTCTCACCGGGTGGGCGTGGGGCGCGCGCGTCCTGCGCGCGCAGACGATGTCGCTGCGCAACCGCGACTTCATCCAGGCGGCCCGTGCCAACGGGGAGCCGCTCCGCCGCATCATCGCGGTCGAGATGCTCCCGAACCTCATGGCGCTCATCGCCGCGAGCTTCGTCGGCACCGTCACCGCCGCGATCCTCGGGCTCACGACGCTGTCGTACATCGGCGTGATCCCGGTCGACACCTACAACTGGGGCACCATCCTCAACTGGGCCAGCGCGCAGGGCGCGTTCCGGCAGAACCAGTGGTGGTGGTACCTGCCCCCGGGGCTCTGCATCGCCGCGATCGGCGTCGCCCTCTCGCTCATCAACTTCGGCATCGACGAGTACGTCAATCCGCGCCTGCGTTCGGCCGGCGAGCGGGCGCGCGCGATGAAGAAGAAGGGGCTCGACGTGAACGACACCGTCACCGTCGTCCGCCCCACCACCACCTCCAAGGACAGCACCGTATGACCTCCGTCGACCTCCAGGTCGCCCCCTATCTCGATCCCACCCTCCACCTCGAAGCCCGTGTCGCCGACCTGCTCGGTCGCATGACGCTGCCCGAGAAGGTCGGGCAGATGATGCAGTTCGACGCCCGCGAGGAGCTCGAGGGCATCGTCCTCGACCACCACGCCGGTTCGATCCTCCACACCTCGCCCGAGAAGGTGGTCCGGGCTGCGGAGCTCACCGCGCAGACGCGCCTGCGGATCCCCCTGCTCGTCGCCGACGACTGCATCCACGGGCACTCGTTCTGGGAGGGGGCGACCATCTTCCCCACGCAGCTGGGCATGGCCGCCTCATGGGACACCGACCTCGTCGAGCGCGTCGGCCGTGCCACCGCGGCGGAGGTCGCGGCGACCGGCATCCATTGGACGTTCTCCCCCGTCCTCTGCATCGCGCGCGACCTGCGCTGGGGGCGCGTGAACGAGACGTTCGGCGAAGACCCGTTCCTCATCGGCGAGCTCGCCTCAGCGATGGTGCGCGGCTACCAGGGCGGCGGACTCGACGACCCCGACGCGATCCTCGCGACCGCGAAGCACTTCGCCGGGTACTCCGAGACGCAAGGCGGCCGCGACGCGAGCGAGGCCGACATGTCGCGCCGCAAGCTCCGGTCGTGGTTCCTGCCGCCGTTCGAGCGCGTCGCCCGCGAGGGATGCCGCACCTTCATGCTCGGCTACCAGTCCACCGACGGCGTGCCGATCACCGTGAACGATTGGCTGCTCAGCGACGTGCTGCGCGGCGAATGGGGCTACGCCGGCACCCTCATCACCGACTGGGACAACGTCGGCCGCATGGTGTGGGAGCAGCACGTGCAGCCCGACTACGCCCACGCGGCCGCCGCCGCCGTGAAGGCCGGCAACGACATGATCATGTCGACGCCCGGCTTCTTCGAAGGGGCGCTCGAGGCCGTGGCATCCGGCCTCCTCAGCGAAGCAGACATCGACCAGGCGGTCGCGCGGGTGTTGTCGCTGAAGTTCCGCTTCGGGCTGTTCGAGAACCCGCGGCTGCCCGACACGGCGCGCATCGCCGAGGTCATCGCTTCGCGCGCGCACACCGAGCTGAACCTCGAGGCCGCTCGGCGCTCGCTCGTGCTGCTCCGCAACGACGGCGCCCTCCCCCTCGCTCCGGCGACCCAGCGCATCGCTGTCGTCGGCCCGCTCGCCGACGACGCGCAGACGCAGCTCGGCGACTGGGCGGGTTCCTCGGGCCAGATCGATTGGATGCCGGACGGGCACCCCCGCGAGCAGATCACGACCGTGCTCGACGGGCTTCGGGCGCTGTTCCCCGGCACGGTCACGTACGACCGCGGCGCGGAGATCCTCGACCTGACCGACGACCCGGCAGGCACATTCCCCGACGGACAGCCCCGACCCCCGATCGTCGTGCCGCGTGAGCCCGACGCTGCGCAGATCGCCGCGGCCGTGGCATCCGCCGAACAGGCCGACGTGGTCGTCGCCGTCGTCGGCGACCGGATCGAGCTCGTCGGCGAGGGCCGCTCGACCGCCACGCTCGAGCTCGTCGGCGGGCAGCGGGCACTGCTCGAGGCACTTGCCGCGACCGGGAAGCCCCTCGTTGTCGTGCTGCTCGCGTCGAAGCCGCTGGTGCTGCCGAGCACCGTCCGCGACGCCTCGCTCGTGTGGGTCGGGAACCCCGGCATGGAGGGCGGGCGCGCGATCGCCGAGCTGCTGCTCGGGCAGATCGAGCCCACCGGGCGCCTTCCGATCTCGTTCGCGCGTCACGCCGGCCAGCAGCCGACGTACTACAACCAGATCCGCGGGCAACACGGCGACCGCTACGCCGACCTCACCCAGGAGCCGGCCTTCGCCTTCGGCGACGGCCTGTCGTACTCCACCGTCGAGTACACGGATGCCACGATCCTCACCCCCGCCGTCGGCGTGGGCGACACCGTGCGGGCCCGCGTGACGCTCCGCAACACGGGCGACCGTCCGGCGCACGAGATCGTGCAGGTCTATGTGCGCGACCGGGTGACCTCAGTGAGCTGGGCCGACAAGGAGCTCAAGGCCTACCGGCACGTGGAGCTGGCGCCCGGCGAATCGACCACCGTCGAGGTCGCGGTCGACGCCGCGGACTGCACGATCGTGGATGCCGCCGGCAACCGCATCGTCGAGCCCGGCGCGTTCGAGCTGCTCATCGGCCCGTCCTCGCGCGACGCCGCGCTGCTGCCGGTCGGCTTCGAGATCCGCTGAGACCAACGACGGGGACGGGCCCCTGCGCCCGTCCCCGTCGTGCTGTCTGCTGCGAAGGTCAGACCCCGCCACCGCCGATACGGGTCCACGCGGTGCTGCCCTCGGCGCGACGCGAAGCCTGTATGCGGTCGACCGATGCGGGGCCGCCGGCGCGCTGCGTGTCGTCGCGGCGACTCGACGTGGCGGGCCCAAGCACGCGATCGAAGAACGCGGAGATGCTGCGGATCATCCGAGACCTGGTCATGACCGCAGGCTAACCCGCCGCGGCGCCGCCCACCGTGAACGATCGGTGAACTGCGCCGCGTGCGACGTCGCGCTCGCCGATTCGCGGATGCCACGGCGCCGACCACGTGTCTGGGACGGGGCGATCCTGTGGTCTGGAGGATGAAGATTTTCTCATCTTGATCTGGGGTTGAGAGGCCCAATCGAGCCCTCTCAATGTCGTACCCCCTCACCAGAATGGAGGTATGACCAGCCCCGCAGAGACTCCCGGATCGGACGCTTTCATGGCGTCTCTCGCCGGGCTGGCTCACGGGGCTGAAGGGGTGCTCGCGCGGGCGACCGCGGCGCAGATCGACGAGGTCCGTCTCCTCGCCGCCGCGGCAGCCCTCGCCGAGAAGACCGCAGCAGGTTCCTCCGCGAGGGTTCGCGAGCAGGACATGGTGCTGCGGTCGATCTCCGCGGAGCTCGGCGGGATCATGCGGGTCGCGGACCGGACGATGCAGCGCCGGATCGATGAGGCACGAACGATCGTCGAGGACTACCCGGCGGCGCTCGACGCGTGGGAGGCCGGGCGGATCGTGCGCGGCCACGTCCTCACGATCGTGGCCGCCGGGTCGATCCTCCCGCCGGAGTTGCGGGGTCAGTTCGCGGATGCCGCGATCCCCAGATGTGAACGCGACACCCCCAATCGGGTCCGCCCAGCGCTCGAGATGCTCGCCCAGCACCTGCACCCAAGGTCGTTCGCGGAACGCCACGAAGCAGCCGCCGCCGGCCGATGCGTGCGGATCGTGCCCGGGTCGGACGGGATGTCCGAGCTCATCGCGAAGATGCCGACCGCAATCGCCGAAGGCATCCACGACCGCCTCACCCAGATGGGTCGGGCGATCATCGACACCCGCAGCGAGCGTGCCACGGCAATGGGCCTGTCCCTCGGAATCGATGGCGAGAACGAGTCCCGCGCCGAGATCGTGTCAACCGACGCGCGCAGCATGGACCAGGTCCGCGCAGACCTGCTCGCTGACCTCCTCCTCGCCGGGACGCCCGCGCTCGACGACACCCGCGACACGTCGGCAGGTCCCCTCGGGAAGATCCGCGCACGGATCCAGGTCGTCATCCCCGCGCACGCTCTCGCCGGTGACGATCACGACGCGTGCGACCTGGTGGGTCGTTCACCGATCGACGCAGCCACCGCTCGTCAGTTGGCGGCAGGGAACAGCCAATGGGAACGGCTCGTGACCCACCCGATCACCGGCGCGGTCCTCGCCGTGGACTCGTACCGGGTCCCCGAGAAGATGCGGCGGTACCTCCAGGCTCGCGACCAGCACTGCAGGTTCCCCGGCTGCCGACAAGCGGCGGTCCGCTGCGACGTCGATCACAACGAAGATCACGCGCTCGGCGGGAAGACCCACGTCTGCAACCTCTGCCACCTGTGTCAACGGCATCATTCGATGAAGCACTTCACCTGCTGGAGAGTGCGACAACTCAAGGGTGGCGTCCTCGAATGGACCTCACCCCTCGGCAGGATCTACAGAGAAGACGCACCGCAACCAGCCGTCGCGTTCACCCCTGCCGACCTCACACTCCCGCCGTTCTGACGCAGCACCCGGCGCAGGCGCTTCGACTCGCTCCGCCCGCGGGGCGACCGACACGAAACGCCCGAGCAGTCGCCAGGCGTTTCGTCTCGCAGCTCAGGCTTACTTGAGGCCGGTCATCGCGATGCCCTGCACGAAGTAGCGCTGCAGGAAGAGGAACAGCACCAGGATCGGCGTCACAACGAGCACCGAGCCCGCCATGAGCAGCCCGTAGTACGTGCCGTTCGAGCCGACCGAGTACAGCGACAGCGCCACCGGCAGCGTGTAAATCTGCTCGGTCTGCGCGACCACGAGCGGCCAAAGGAAGTTGTTCCACGACCCGAGGAACGTCAAGATCGCGAGCGTCGCGATCGGCGGACCGCACTGCGGCAGCACGACGCGCAGGAAGATGCGCCACTCCCCCGCACCGTCGATACGCGCCGCCTCGATGAGCGCGTCGGGCACGCCCATGATGAACTGCCGCATCAGGAACACCCCGAGTGGACCGGCCAGGAACGGCAGGATCAGCGCCGGATACGTGTTGACGAGCCCCATGTTCGCCACGAGGACGAACATCGGCACCAGCGTCACGACGCCCGGCACCATCAGCGTCAGCAGCACGAGGGCGAACAGCACCTTCTTGCCGGGGAATTCGAGCTTGGCGAGCGCGTAGGCGACCATCGAGCAGAACACGATATTGCCGACCACGACGACGAGCGCCACGACCACCGAGTTGAAGAAGAACTGCCCGTAGTCGAGCTGGGTCAGCCACCGCGAGTAGTTGTCGAGCGTCGCCTGCTCGGGCCACCACGTGATGGGCCGCTGCAGCAGCTCTCCCTGCGTCTTGAAACTGCCGAGCAGCATCCACAGGAACGGGGCGAGCGTCAGGATCAGCCCGATCGTCAACGCGAGGTACGTGCCGCTGCGTGACCAGCTGAACGAGCGCCGACGGCGTCGGGGCGCGGCATCCGTCAGCGGAGACTTCGCGGGTTCGGTCACGGTTGTGATGGCCATGTCAGTTGTCCTTCGAACGCAGCAGCCGGAACTGCACCGCCGACAGCGCCGCGATGAACGCGAACAGCACGTAGGCGGCGGCCGAGGCGACCGAGTAGTCGCCGTAGCCGAACTGGTTGTAGACGTAGTAGCTGATGGTCAGCGTCGAGTTGAGCGGGCCGCCCTGCGTCATCACGAACGGCTCTTCGAACACCTGCAGGAAGCCGACCGACAGCAGCACCGCACCGAGCAGCAGCGTCGGGCGCATGAGCGGCAGCGTCATGCTCGTGAACCGGCGCCACGCGCTCGCGCCGTCGACCTCGGCGGCCTCGTAGACGTCCCGCGGGATCGCCTGGAGACCTGCGAGGAAGATGATCATCAGCGTGCCCATGTTGCGCCAGGCACCCATCACGATGATCGAAGGCATCGCCCAGAACGGGTCGTTCAACCAGTCCGGGCCGTTGATGCCGACCCAGGCGAGCACGGTGTTCACGAGTCCGGAGTCCTGCAGGATGAACTTCCACACGACGGCGACGGCCACGATCGACGTCACCACCGGCGTGTAGAAACCGACCCGGAAGACGCTTCGGAACTTCTCGATCCCCGAGTTCAGCGCGACCGCCAGCAGCAGACCGAGCGCCATCGTCAGCGGGATGCCGACGCCCACGAAGTAGAACGTGTTCACGATCGACTTCACGAACAGCTCGTCCTGGAACAGCGTGACGAAGTTCTCGAACCCGACGACATTCACGTTGAACGGCGAGCGCAGGTCGCGAACCGTCAGGTCGGAGAACGACATCGCGAACGAGCCGACGAGCGGCCCGAGCATGAAGACCGCGAAGATCGCGAGGAACGGCAGCGCGAACAGCCACGCCACCACCGCCGTACGGCGCCGCTGGGCGGCGAATCCTCCTCGCCGCCCAGCCGCGCTCGTCGTAGCGAGCGCCATGGTGCTTACCAGCCCGTGCCGAGCGACTCAGCCTTCGCGATGATCGCGGATGCCGACTCGGCGGCGTCGCTGCCGTTCGCGACCTTCTCGGCCTCGGTCTCGATGAACGCCGACATCTCGTTCCAGCTCGGCACCGACGGGGGCGCCACGGTGTTCTCGAGCTGCTCGTTGAGGACCGACAGACGGGGGTCGGAGGTGAACGGCTCGGCATCCAGCGCCGAGGTCACTGCGGGCAGCGCGTTCACGGTCTCGAACCATGCCTGCTGGGTCTCAGCCTCGGACAGCCAGCGGATCAGCTTCCACGCACCGTCGGCGTTCTCGGCACCCTCGAACACACCGAGGTGGCCACCACCGAGGTACGAGTCGTTGTTGTCGGCGCCGGCGGGAACCGGCGCGGTGCCGACGTTCTCGTCAACCCACTCGGGCGACTCCTGGTCGCCGAGCACGCCGACCATCCACGGGCCGGACACGAACGCCGGGTTTGAGCCGTTCGCGAATGCGGCGGTCTGCTCGTCGCCATAGCCAGACGTCGGGGCGAGGCCGTCGAGGAAGAACGAGGCGTAGTACTCGAGCGCCTCGGTCAGCGCCGCCTCATCCCACGCGTACGCGTCACCGGCGTCGTTCAGCACGTCGCCGCCGGCCTGTGCGTAGAACGGGAGGATCAGCTGGGTCGAGTCCTCGGCGTCGCCCATCGGCAGCTGCAGGCCGTAGTCGGCGCCGTTCTCGGTCATCGCGGTGGCGAACTCGGTGAGCTCGTCCCACGTGGTCGGCGCCTCGACGCCCGCCTCCTCGGCGAGGTCGGTGCGGTAGTACATGACGCGCGTCTCGACGTACCAGGGCACGGCGTAGCCGACGCCCTCGACCTCGGTCGACTCGAGTGCAGTCTCGTTGAACGAGTCGGTGTCGACGAGGTCATCCGGCACGACGGCGAGTCCACCTGCGGCGACCATCGACGGCAGCAACGAAGAACCGATCATGATCGCGTCGGGCACGGTGCCGGCGGCGACGGCGGTCTGGTACTTCGTCATGACGTCGGTCCACGGGATCGAGGTCACCGTCACGCTGGCGTCGGGGTTCTCCTCGACGAACGCGTCGGCGAAATCGGCGAGGTTCTCGCCCTCTTCGCCCATCGCCCAGACCTCGATCTCGCCCGTCGCGGGCGAGTCGTCGACGGTGGCCGCCTCGGGGCCTTCCGTGTCGGGCCCGGTCTCGGCGCGGCCGCAGCCAGCCAGGGCGAGCAAGCCCACCAGTCCGATTGCACCGAACGCGAGTGCACGACCATGCATCTTCACGATTCCTCCTCATTGAGTCTTGACGCGGAGCAGTTGAGCGGGAAAAGTAACTTAGCAACTGCTCGCTTAGTTTGTTGAGCATAAACTGTCCGCACGACCCCTCGCAAGAGAGCAGCGCATGAGCACCGATGCCCAGTCCGCTCCGACGGACCCCGACCTCACCCGTACCGGTCGCGCCGACCTGCGGAAAGTGCGCGGCGACAAGCGGCGCACGCGCATCGTCGAGACGGCCGTCGAGGTCTTCGGCGAACAGGGCTACCGCGGCACGTCACTCCGCGAGATCGCGCGTCGAGTCGGGATCTCCGATGCCGGTCTCCTCCACCACTTCGGATCGAAAGTCGGCCTGCTGGCTGCGACCATCGAGGCCCGCGACGAGATGGACCGTGTCCGGCGCGAAGCCGACGAAGCAGCCGGTGCGACCTTCGTCGACACGATGCGCGACCAAGTCGCCCGCAACAGCCACTCCCCCGGGCTCGTCGCGCTGCACGTCGTGCTCTCGGCCGAAGCGACCGACCCGCAGCATCCGGCCCACGAATCGTTCCGCGAGCGCTACCGCCAGATCCGGCACCAGGATGACGAGTCGTTCACACGCCTCCAGCAGGAAGGGCAGTTGCGCACCGACCTCGACCCCGAGCGGGTCGGCCAACTCGTCACCGCCATGATGGACGGCCTGCAGCTGCAGTGGCTCCTCGACCCCGACGCGGTCGACATGGAGGGCCTGTTCGAGGACTTCCTCCACCTGCTCGAGATCCCCCGCCGCGACGCGACACCTGATCGTTGATCGCAGCGCATCCGCCGTTCACCCTGCACCCCTATGCTCGCGGCATGACACGAGCGACCGTCTGGGGGGCGGGCGCGGTCGGTGCCGCCACCCTCGCAATGGTGATGTTCACGATCGGCACGGCGTACGGCGTGGAACGCCTCGTCTGGGATGCCGCGCACGACACGTTCGTCTACGCCGAGGCTCCCGCGGGTGGCGTCGTCCTCGTCGCGTCAACCGTGGTCGCTGCCGCGCTCGTCGCGACCTCGCTCGTGTGCGCCTGGACGGGCATCACTCGCGCAGTGCGCGCGCACCGCCAGAAGCCGCTCCGTACCGCCTGACCTACTCCCCGCCGAGGCCACCGGTCAGCCGGCCGTGGAAGCCCGCCGTCGCGTCGTTCATCCCGGTGAAGGTCACGCGGGCGCCCTGCGCCGCGTACTTCGCCGAGATCGCATCGAGCGCCGCGACGCTCGACGCGTCCCAGACGTGCGAGCGCGACAGGTCGATGACGACATCGGCGGGGTCCTTGCTGTACGAGAATTGCGTCGTCAGGTCGTTACTCGACGCGAAGAACAGCTCGCCGTCCACCGCGTAGTGCACGGTCTCACCCTCGACCCGTCGCGTCACACTCGTGAAGTGCGCCACGCGCCGCGCGAATAGCACCATGGCGGCGACCACGCCGACCCCGACACCCACCGCGAGGTTGTGCGACCACACCGTCGCGACGACGGTCAGCACCATGACGAGGGTCTCGCTGCGCGGCATCCGTCGCAGCGTCGAAAGCCGCACACTGTGCCAGTCGAACGTCGCGATGCACACGACGATCATGACGGCGACGAGCGCCGCCATCGGGATCACTGCGACGACGTCGCCGAGCACGAGCACGAGGACCAGCAGGAAGACGCCCGAGAGGAACGTCGAGATACGGGTCCGTGCGCCCGACGCCTTCACGTTGATCATCGTCTGGCCGATCATCGCGCAGCCACCCATGCCGCCGAAGAAGCCCGACAGCATGTTCGCGGCACCCTGTCCCCACGCCTCGCGTGTCTTGTTCGAGTGCGTGTCGGTGATGTCGTCGACGAGCTTCGCGGTCATCAGCGATTCCAGCAGACCGACCACGGCCATCGCCATCGCGTACGGGAAAATGATCGCGAGCGTCTCGCCGGTCAGCGGCACCTGCGGGATGAACAGCGACGGCAGGCTCTCGGGCAGCGCGCCCTGGTCACCGACGGTCGGCACGTTCACGCCGATCACGAGCGCCGCCGCCGTCACCACGACGATGGTCACGAGCGGCGCCGGCACCGCCTTCGTGACGCGCGGCAGCAGGAAGAGGATGAGCAGCCCCGCCGCGGTCAGCGGGTACACCGCCCATGGCACGCCGATGAGGTGCGGCATCTGCGCCATGAACACGAGGATCGCGAGCGCGTTCACGAAGCCGACCATGACGCTCCGCGGGATGAACCGCATGAGCTTCGCGACCCCGAGCACCGCGAACAGCACCTGCAGGATGCCCGCGAGGATCACCGTCGCGATGAAGTAGTCGATCCCGTACTCGCGGGCGACCGGAGCGATCACGAGCGCGACGGCGCCGGTCGCGGCCGTGATCATCGCGGGCCGGCCACCGAGGAACGCGATCGCGACGGCCATGATGAACGACGCGAACAACCCGAGCCGCGGATCGACGCCCGCGATGATCGAGAACGCGATCGCCTCGGGGATGAGCGCGATCGCGACGACGAGCCCGGCGAGCACCTCGCGCGTCAGCAGCCTGGGACTCCGCAGCGCCTGCAGCACCGTCGGTTCGATGCGGTAGCGCGACGCGTCATCGCGGGCGTGGGTCACAGCGGTCATGCTGCTCCTGTCGGTGGTGCGAGCGGCGGCTCGCGGACGGCGCAGCACTGCGCGGAAAGAACGCTCGATCCTACCGCCGGGCGCTACCGTGAGGCGGTGACGATCCTCCGCCTCGGCCCCGCCGCGCTCGCGTGGTGCGAGGTCGACGGCGACCGCCGGGCAACCTCCCGCGCGCTCCTCAACGAGGTGCTGGAAGCCCTCGGCGCAGCGGATGCCACCGTCGTCACCCGCTGCGATCACTGCGGCTCGTCCGACCACGGCCGCCCCCGCACCGCCGATGGTGCGCACGTCGTCTCGGTCGCCTACGCAGCCGACCTCGCCGTCGTTGCGGCGGCACCCGCATCGACCGTGCGCGCGATCGGCGTAGATGCCGAGGCGGGACCCGACCGCCAGATGCCGGACCTCGCGGGGCTGTTCGCACCGCGGCATCCGCCCACCCTCCGCGAATGGACGCGCATCGAAGCCACGCTGAAGGCCGACGGCCGAGGGCTCCGGGTCGAACCGCGCGAGGTGCGACTGGACGGCATGACCGCGACCGTGCCGGACGGCCCGATCGTCGAACTCTTCGACGTGGAGGCGATCGAGAACGTCGTCGTCAGCCTTGCCATCGATCGCGGCGGCCGATCGACGCCGTGATCGTCGCGGGTTCGCCCGAAAGATCGGATGCCGGCAGGTCGGGCAGTGCCGCCGCGCCGAGCCACGCCGCGAACAGGCCCTGCAACCGCACGTCGGCGTGCTGCTGAGCGAGCGCAGTGAAGTCCTCCGTCGTCGCGGACCGATACGCGAAGGAGCGCACCCAATCGCGGAGCACGGCGAAAAACGTCTCGTCGCCGACCGTCAGCCGCAGGGCGTGAAGCGTGAGAGCGCCGCGCTTGTAGACGCGGTCATCGAACATGAGGTCGGCACCGGGATCACCGACCACGAGGTCCTGCGGTTGCGTGCGCAGGTGCGCGTGGTGTGCGAGCGCCTTCTGGTGCGCAGTCGGACCACCGGATGCCTCGGCCCACAGCCACTCCGCGTAGCAGGCGAATCCCTCGTTGAGCCAGATGTGCTGCCAGCTGGCGACGCCGACGCTGTTGCCGAACCACTGGTGCGCGAGCTCGTGGGCGACGAGCCGTTCGAGCCCGCCGACGCCGTCGATGTGATTGGCGCCGAAGATCGCCATGCCCTGCGCTTCGAGCGGGATCTCGAGTTCATCTGGGGTGACGACGATCGTGTACTCGGGGAACGGGTACGGCCCGAACGCGTTGGTGAAGGTGCGCATCATCTGCTCGAGCCCGGCGAAGTCGGCCCGCACCCGGTCACGGATGGCCGCGGGGAACAGGACACGCGCCGGCACGTCACCGAGGGTCCGCCGCTCCTCGGCGTAGGGACCGATCTGCAGGGTCACGAGGTACGTCGGGGTCGGCGCCTCGATCCGGAATGTCCACGCCGTCTTGCGCCCGGCGCGCCGCTGCTCGCCCGACACGGCGGTCGCGACGGTGTAGCCGGGGTCTGTCGCCACGCGAATGTCGTAGGTCGCCTTGTCGGCAGGCAGGTCGTTGCACGGGAACCAGGTCGGCGCACCGGTGGGCTGCGACGCGACGATCAGCCCGTCCTCGAGCTCCTCCCAGCCGAGGAGCCCCCACCGCGTGCGGCGCGGCTTCGGCGCGCCGGCGTAGACGAACTCGAGACGGACCGCCTCGTCCGCGGCGACCGGCGCCGAGAACGTGACCTTCACCTTGCGATCGGTCTGTCGGAACTTCGCCTGTGCGTCGTGCGCCACCCGCACCTTCGTGACGCGGAGCCCGACGAGGTCGAACGACATCGACGACGTCTCGGTGCTCGCGCGCACGTCGACGATCGCGGTCGCCTCCAAGCGATTCGTCGCAAGCTTGTAGTCGAGGTCGAGGTCGTAGTGGACGGCCCGATACGAGGCGTCGCCGCTCTGCGGGGTGTACGCGTCGACGGTCATCCGTCGACGTCCGCGTACGCCCGCACCTTCACCGCGCGCCACGGGCCGATCGGGTTGCCGCTCCAGCGGCTGCCTGCGGGCACCGTCTCACCGCGCATCACGAGCGACGCGGGCCCCACGGTCGCGTCCCCGGCGATCGTCGCGGCGGGGAGCACGACCGAGTGCGGCCCGAGGGTCGCACCGGATTCGAGGGTCACGGTGTCGGTACTCATCACTCGATCATGGAACAGATGCGTCTGAACCACACATCCGCGGTTGACCGTCGCGCCGTCACCGAGGGTGACGAGGTCGGGTTCGGGGAACCAGTAGCTGTCGGTCCAGACGCCCCGCCCGATCTTCGCGCCGAGGGTGCGGAGCCAGACGGCGAGCGCCGGCGTCCCCGCGGCGTGGTTCGCGAACCAGGGCGCCGCGACCATCTCGGTGAACGTGTCGGCGGTCTCGGTCCGCCAGACGAAACTCGACCACAGCGGGTGCTCTCCCGGCCGGATCGGACCGACGAGCGTCCACTTCGCGACCGTCGTGATGCCCGCGGCGACGGCGCCGGCGACGAGCAGCACGGCGCCCGAGAGCAGCGTCGCCACCCACAGGTTCGCGGCATCCACGAGCCATGCGAGCGTGAACAATACGCCCAGCCCGATCGCGCAGGTGACGATGACGGGCACGATGCGGGTGAGCTCCCACAGGGCGCGGGCGACGCGCAGTCGCGGTGCAGGGCGATACGTGCGTTCGAGGTCGGCGTCGTTGACGACGCGGCGCAACCGCACGGCGGGTGAGCCGAGCCACGACGACCCCGGCTTCGCCTTCTCGGGCGCGACCGACAGCACGGCGATGAGCCCGTCCTTCGGCACACGGTGGCCCGCCGCGGCGAGGCCCGAGTTGCCGAGGAACGCGCGCTTGCCGATGCGGGCGGGGCCGAGGCGCATCCACCCGCCGCTGAGCTCGTAGGTGGCGACCATCGTGTCGTCGGCGAGGAACGCACCGTCGTCGATCGTCGTCATCGAGGGGATGAGGAGGACGGTGGATGCCTCGACCTCGCGGCCCACCTTCGCACCCAGCAGCCGCAGCCAGATGGGCGTGAACAGGCTCGAGTAGATCGGGAAGAGCACCGTCCGTGCCGAGTCGAGCAGGCGCTCGGTCGTCCAGGCCTGCCACGCGACGCGGCCGCGCACCGGATGCACGCCTTCGACGAGCCCGATCGACAGTAGCCGGACGAACACCAGCACCGCCGCCGCGAACACCACGCCTGCCACGAGCACGCCCGGCACGAGCCACGCGACGACGCCCATGAGCGCCTCGCCGAGCGACTCGGCCCCGCGGATGCCGTTCGCGGCCACCGCGGCGCCGGCTGCGAACGCGGCGAACGGGAGGAGGCCGAGCAGCGCCGACGACCCGCCGTAGGCCCACAGCCAGCGTCGACCCGCGGGCGGGCGGTGGGGTGCGAACGGCGACGAGGTGCCGCCGACGCGGACGGCGGGCGAGCCGGCCCACCGTTGTCGGGCGCGCACGCGGCCGAATACGGCCGAGCCGGGCGAGACCTCGGCGCCGCGGCCGATCTTCGTGCCCGGGGCGAGGGTGCTGCGCGCGCCGACCGTCGCGCCGGCGCCGATGCGGATCGGGCCGACGCGGACCGTGTCACCGTCGATCCAGTAGCCGGCGAGGTCGACCTCGGGCTCGATGGCGGCGCCCTCGCCGATGTGCAGCATCCCAGTCACCGGCGGGAGCGAGTGCAGGTCGACGCCGCGCCCGATCCGAGCCCCGAGCGCGCGGGCGTAGAGCACGACCCACGGCGCCCCGGAGAGGCCGATCGGGTCGATCTGCTGCGACAGCTGCTCAGCCAGCCACAGCCGCAGGTGGACGCCCCCGCCGCGACTGTAGTCGCCCGGCCGGACGCCGGCGAGCAGCATCCGCGCGGCAATCGCGGCGATCGCCATACGACCGAACGGCGTCGCGAACAGGAGGAGCGCGGCGACCACCAGCGCGACCGGCGGATCGGGCAGGAAGTCGAACCCGTCGCCGAGCTGCAACAGCAGGCTCGCAGTGAGCAGCCACGTGATCCAGCGCGCGCCGCTCACGATGAACAGCGGGATGCCAAGCAGCGTCTGCAGCCACTGCATCCGCCGCGGCGTCGGCGTGGCCGAGGAGTAGTCGCGCTCGGCCGCATCGTCGACGGCCTCGTCGACCGCACCCGCCATGCGACCGAGGCGCGGCAGGTCGTAGACGTCGGCCATCGTGAACTCGGGCGCCTTCGCGCGGATGCGCGAGACGAGCTGCGCCGCAGCGAGCGACCCCCCACCCAGCTGGAAGAAGTCGGCGTCCTCGTCGTCGGGTCGGGAGCCCAGTACCGCGAACCACTGCTCCGCGAGCCACGCGGCCGTGCCCGAGAGCGTCGAATCGGCCGCGCCGGTGTCTTCGAGCGGCCACGGGAGCGCGGCCTTGTCGACCTTGCCCGACGTCCGCACGGGGAGGTCGTCGACCTCGGCGAGCATCGGGATGAGCGGCGCCGGCAGCGCCTCGGCGAGCTGCGCGCGAGCGGCGGCACGATCGAAGCCCTCGCGCGGCACGAGGTATCCCACGAGCACCGATACGCCGGACTCGGTCTTCTGGACGACGACGGTCGCACCCGCGATGTCGTCGAGATCCTGGAGCGCCGCCTCGACCTCGCCGAGTTCGATCCGTCGCCCGCCGATCTTCACCTGGTCGTCCACGCGTCCCTGGAAGACGAGGCCCTCGGCGTCGGCGCGCACCATGTCGCCGGAACGGTACGCACGCTCCCACCCGAGCGTCGACATGGGTGCGTACTTCTCGGCATCCTTCGCCGGATCCAGGTACCGGGCGAGTCCGACGCCGCCGATGATCAGCTCGCCGATCTCGCCCTCACCGACGGGCTGCCCTTCGCCGTCCACGACGGCGAGCGCCCAGCCGTCGAGCGGCAGGCCGATACGCACCGGCCCCTCGCCGCCCATGAGCGCGGCGCACGCGACGACCGTCGCCTCGGTCGGACCGTACGTGTTCCACACCTCACGTCCCTCGCCGACGAGGCGGGCCACGAGCTCGGGCGGGCACGCCTCGCCGCCGAAGATCAGCAGCCGGACGTTCTCGACGGTGTCCTGCGGCCACAGCGCCGCGAGCGTCGGCACCGTCGAGACGACGGTGATGCCGTGCCCGACGAGCCAGGGGCCCAGGTCCTCCCCCGAGCGCACGAGCGATCGCGGCGCCGGCACCAGACACGCGCCGTGACGCCACGCGAGCCACATCTCCTCGCACGAGGCGTCGAACGCGACCGAGAGCCCCGCGAGCACGCGGTCGCCCGGCCCGAGCGGCGCATCCTGCAGGAACAGCCGCGCCTCGGCATCGACGAACGCCGCGGCGGATCGGTGCGAGACGGCAACGCCCTTCGGCACACCCGTCGACCCGGAGGTGAAGATGATCCACGCGTCGTCGTCGACCGTCGGCTCACCGGGCAGTGCGATCGGCGCCGTCGCCGGGTGCGGATCGTCGCCGAGCAACGGCGCACCGGTTCCCGACTCGGATGCCGCGAACACGCCACCCGCACCGATCACTCCGCGCACGCCCGCCTCACCGAACACCAGGTCGGCGCGCTCCTGCGGATCGTCGGCGTCTACCGGGACGTAGGCGGCGCCGGCGGCGAGCACGGAGAGGATCGCGACGTACAGCTCACGCCTGCCCGACGGCATCCGGATGCCGACACGGTCACCGCGGACCACGCCCTGCTCGGCGAGACGCGCGGCGCCGCGTCCGACGCGGGCGAGGAGCTCCGCATAGCTCAGCGCGCCGTCGGGGTCCTCGATGGCCGACGCCTCGGGATGCCGCCGGGCGGTCTCCCGGAGCACATCGATGAGGGTGCGGGGAGGCGTGACCTCGCCCGTACGGTCGTAGCCGGAGTGCGCAGCGGACAGGGTGTTCTCGTTTCGTTCGCGCCGTCCGCGATGCACGCGGACGGCCGGTCGGGCGCTCGCGTCGCGCGGGCGCCCCGGTGGTTCGGGCGCTTAGGGTATCGGGTCGACGGAAACGCTCGGCGAACGCGGCGTCAGGCGGCGACCTCGGCGACGCCGGCGAGACCCTCGATCGCGAACCGGTACGCATGCAGCATGCGCTCGTCGCTCAACCGGGGGCGGGCGGCGAGCGCCGCGGCGCGGTGCACGTCGCGGCGCGAGATCACCTTCGCCCACGCGGCCGCGATGGCCGCCGGATCGCGCGGCGTCACGACGCCGAAGCCGCGGATGTTCCGCGCCGCATCGCCGACCGGGGTCGTCACCGGGATCGCGCCGCTCGCCGCGCCTTCGATGAGGCAGAGCGGCGACGCCTCGCCGAACGCGCTGGTGAGCGCCACCACGTCGGCCGTGCGATAGACCGACGGCATGTCGTCGCGGATGCCGAGCAGTCGCATCCGCTCGGCCGGCACGCCGGCCCGCGCCATCGCCTCGACGAGGGCGGGATTCTCGGGCGTCATCCCGGCACCGCACAGCAGGTACTGCGCGTTCCCATCCCGTGCCGCATGCGCCGCGACCGAGCCGAGGAACAGTTCGGGGTCCTTCATGGCGTCGAACCGCGCCGCGAACAAGACCACCGGCGTCCCCGGGCCGAGGCCCAGCTCCTCACGCATGCGCGCCCGGTCGATGCCGTCCGGGCGGAACCGACGCGTATCGACGCCGTTCGGGATCACGATGCGGCTCGTGGCGGGTCCGGTGAAGCGAGCGTACGCATCGCTCGTGGAGTGGGCGCACGAGATGGTCGAGGTCAGTCGACCGGATGCCGCGAGCTCCGAGATCCACCGCATCGCGGGGCCCGAGTGGGTCGGGTCGGACCGGTGCAGGCACGCCGCGATCGCGGCATCCGACAGCCACCCCCGGCGTTCGAGGGCGAGCAGGAGTCCGAGCGGTTGCTCCTTGAGCGTGAGGATCACGTCCGCATCGGCGACCAGCTCCGCCGCACGCTCGAGCTCGGCGTCGCTGAAGTCCTCGGGCGCGGGCGGCACGCTCCCGGCGGTCCGACCGAGCGTCCAGACCGCGACGCCGGCGTCGGTGAGCCAGCGATGGCGGAGGTCGTCCTCCATCCGCTGCACGGTCCCCTCGCGCGCCGCCTGCGACGCGATCGAGAGCACGCGGTGCTCCTGCGTCCCGCCGCGGTGCAGCGCGGTCACGACGTTCGTGTGGAGCACACGGGCGCCCCCGGCGAAGAGGCCTTCGTAGAGCGAGAGCACGCGGACGGGTCGGGTCATCGGACACCTCTCGAGCGGTTCGGGATCGTCGCAAGACGCGATTCGTCCCATGCTCAGGGTGCGGCGGCTCGCCCGGATGAACCCGAGATGACCATCGTGTGAAGGATCGCCGGCTGCCCGAAACATGCGCCGGCGGCGGCTCAGGCGGTGGTCGCCACCAGCGCCCAGAGGGTGTCGACGAACGACGCCAGCCACAGCGTGAAGGCGGTGAGCCCGACGACCATCGCGCACAGCCACACCCAGAACGGCGCCGCGCCGCGGCCCGTCCGCCGTCGCACGACGACCGTCCGCCCGGTGACGTAGACCGCCAGCGTCGCGACGAACACGAGCACGGCCCAGCCCCACCCGAACGGACGCTCCACGCCGCGCCGCTGGAGTGCCCGTGCGTCGAGCCAGGCGAAGAGGACGGATGCCGCGAGCGCAAGGCCGTTCACGAAGCTCAGCAACACGAGCCCGGCGAGCACCCAGCCGGTCGCACCGGGGTCGTAGCCGGGCGGCAGCACGAAGTAGCCGATGAGACGTGCGCCGGTCACGGTGTCGACGACGAAGGGCGAGACGAACGGGAAGACCGATGCCGCGATGGCGAGCCACACCCAGACGGTGCCCGGTCGCGGGGCGCGCGCCGGCGTTTCCGTGGCCGGCGCGGGCGGGTCGTCGACGGCGGGCTGGGCCGGCGCCGGCCGGTGCACGGGACGCCGCCCGTGCGCGGCGTGGTGTCCGCGCTGCGCACGGACGCCGGCGGCAGGAGGTGCGACGGTCCGGCTCTCGAAGACGGCCGGACCACCGGCGGGCGTCGCGACGACGGGCTCGGGCATGGGCGCGGGCTGCGCCACAGCGGTCGGCGCAGGCTGCGCCGCAGCGGTCGGCGCGGGCTCCGCGGCAGCGGCAGGCTGCGGTCGGACGGCAGCCGGGGTCGCCGGCGCTCGTTCGGGCGCGACCGGCTCGGCTTCGGCTGGGGGCAGCGGTGCGGCATCCGTTTCAGCCTCGTCCGCCGGCACCTCGGGGATCGTCTCGAACGGCGCGACGACCTCGTCCGACCACCCGGAGCCGTCCCACCAGCGCTTCTGCCCGGGCTCGCCCGGATCGGGGTACCAGCCCGCCGGCGCGCCGCGGCTCACCGGGAGGTCCCCTCGCGGCTCACCGGGAGGTCCCCGACGACGCGAGCTCCGCGCCGGCGTGGGCGAGCTCGGCCAGCGCCGCCTCGCTCGAGTCGGGTGCCACCCCGGCGATCAGGTCGGTGAACACGCGCACCCGACGACCGTGGGCGATCGCGTCGAGCGCGGATGCGCGAACGCAGTGGTCGGTCGCGATGCCGGTGACGTCGACCTCGACCACGCCGTGCTCGGTGAGCAGGTCCGAGACCGTGCCACCGGCATCCGTCACCCCCTCGAACAGCGAGTAGGCGGGAATCCCCTGCCCCTTCTTCACATGGTGGGTCACCGCCGACGTGTCGAGGCCGTCGTCGTAGTCGGCACCCGGGGTGCCGGCGACGCAGTGCACGGGCCACGTGTCGACGAAATCGGGCGCCGCCGCGAAGTGCCCGCCGTTGTCACCGTCCGCGTCGTGCCAGTCGCGCGAGGCGATCACGAGGGCGTAGTCGCCCGCCCGAGCGGCCAGGAACGCGCTCACGGCGCGTGCGACGGCATCGCCTCCGGCGACCCCCAGGGCCCCGCCTTCGGTGAAATCATTCTGCACATCGACGATGAACAGCGCTCGGCTCATGTGTTGAGCGTACGACGGTATTCCGCTCGGCTCATAGTCGCAGGATCACGCGGGTTCTCCGGGGCCGACGCGAGCTTCGACGGCCACCAGATCGCGGGCCCGATGTCGTACGCGAGCGCCGGAACGAGCAGCGACCGCACGACGAATGTGTCGAGCAGCACACCGAACGCCACGATGAACGCGATCTGCACGAGGAAGAGGATCTGGATCACCCCGAGCGCCGCGAACGTCGCCGCCAGCACGAGTCCCGCAGAGGTGATCACCCCGCCCGTCGTCACGAGTCCGCGGAGGATGCCACGGCGCGTCCCGTGCGCGATCGACTCCTCGCGCACACGCGACATGAGAAAGATGTTGTAGTCGATCCCGAGCGCGACGAGGAACACGAATCCGTACAGCGGGACGGACGGATCGGCGCCCGGGAACCCGAAGACCCCGTCGAACACGAGTGCGCTGACGCCGAGCGCCGCCGCGAACGAGACCACGACGCTGAGGATCAGCAGCACCGGCGCGAGCACCGAGCGCAGCAGCAGCATGAGGATCAGCAGCACGACGACGAGGATCACCGGGATGATGACGGTCCGGTCGCGGATCGAGGTGTCATTGGTGTCGAGGTCGGTCGCGGTCGTGCCGCCGACGAGGGCCGCGATGTCGGCCGAGGCGAACGCGGCACGAAGGTCGCGCACGGTCTCCTCTGCGGCGAGAGAATCGGCCGCATCCACGAGGGTGGCGACCAGCAGCACGTCGCCGGCGTCGACCGTCGGTGCGGGAGCCTCGCCCGGCGGGCCCTGCACCGTGTACACGACGTCGCCGCCGTCGAGCTCGACGCCGATCTGGCCGGTCGCCGAGTCCGCCGAGACCGCGCCGACCGCATCGACGCCGTCCTCGTCCGAGAGCACGCCGACGACGTCTGCGACTGCCTCCTCGGATGCCAGCACGTACAGCGGGCTGCCCGATCCGGCCGCGAAGTGCTCGCCGAGCACCGCTTGCCCGTCCCGTGCCTCCGACTGCCCGAGCACGAGCTCGCTCGCGGGCACGCCATCGGCCTTGAGCTGGGTCAGCCCCACCGCCGCGACGAGGAGCACGACGGTCGAAACGATCCACACCACACGTGCGCGGCGCGCCACGAACCGCGCCAGCCGCGCCCATCCGCCGCGCGCGGGCGCGCTGAGGTCGTCGGGCAACGAGACGGCGCCGTGCGTCGGGATGAAGGGCCAGAACGCGGCCTTCCCGACGAGCGCGAGCAGCGCGGGCAGGAACGTGAGCGCGGCGAGGATCGAGAACACGATGCCGATCGAGGCGATCGGGCCCAGCGCGCGGTTGCTCGCGAGGTCGCTGAGCAACAAACACAGCAGCCCCGCGATGACCGTCGCACCCGACGCGAGGATCGGCTCGACCGATCCCTTCCACGCCGTCGCCGCGGCATCCCACCGCGATCTCCCTTCACCGATCGCTTCGCGATGGCGGGCGACGTACAGCAGCGCATAGTCGGTCGCGGCGCCGATCACGAGGATGAACAGGATGCCCTGCACTTGGCCGTTCAGGACGAAGACCTCGGCCTTGGCCAGCCACCACACCGTCAGCAGCGCCACGCACAGCGCGAACACCGAGGTGAGCAGCACGAGGATCGGCAGCAGCGGCGACCGGTAGACGACGATGAGGATCACGAACACGGCGCCGAGCGCGACCAGCAGCAACAGTCCGTCGATCCCGGTGAAGCCGGATGCCAGGTCGGCGGTGAATCCGGCCGGGCCGGTTACCCACCCCTCGACCCCGGAGGGTGCGTCGGCTGTGACCGCTTCGCGCAGCGCGGTCACGATCTCGGTGATCTCGCCGGACGAATCGATCGACACGACGATCTGCGCCGCCTCGCCGTCGTCGGACGGGATCGCAGGCGACACCTCGTCGACGCCCTCGACGCCCCCGAGCGTCTCGGCCATGGACTGCAGCTGCTCGAGGTCGGCGGCATCCAGCGCGCTCGATCCCTCGAAGACGACGAGCGCCGGGATGGTGTCACCGCCGGTGAAATCGTCGAGGCGCTGCTGCACCTGCGTCGACTCGGCGCTCTGCGGGAGAAAGCTCGACTGATCGTTCGTCGCGACCTCGTCGACCTTGCCGAAGTACGGGCCGCCGATCGAGCCGCCCGCGAGCCAGATGACGACGAGGACGATCGGAAGGGCGATCCGCAGCCAGGGGGACGGGGTTCGGGAAGCGCTCATATTGCTAGACTATCTAGCAATACGCTTTTTCAGCAATCAGCCTCGGACGAAGATCGCGATGATCGACCCGACCGTCGACACGGCCCCGACAGCAAGCCCTCCGATGGCCAGCCCCCACAGGAGCTTCAGCACCGGCGGACGCGGGGCGAGCCGCATCCGATCGTGCCACCCGTGCCGGTACCAGATCTGCGCGCGATCTCCCTGCCACTCGGCGCGATCGTCCGGCGACAGCGGTGCCGCGTTGACCTCGCCGTCGCCATCGATCCACCGCACGGTGCGGTCGTCGTCGTCGAGGTACGCCTCGACGGGCAGCCAGCTGCCGTCGGCGGCCCAGACGACCACTGCCGCTACACCGAAGGCGACGGCAGCACCGAACCCCACCCACGTGAGGATCTCGAGTATCGCGTCCAGGGCGTTCGCCACCCGTGTGTCCTCTGTTCGGTGCCGACCAGTCAGCACGATCCGTATCCGGTTCGGCGCGACCCCGCCAGAGGGTGCCCGAATTCCTCACCCAACTGTAATAGTGAGGAGGTGAGCTTCTTCTTGCGAGAGCACGAAGGACGCGCGATCTCGGGCAGAGCGCGCCGCATCGTCGCGGGTGGATCGTTGCTTCTGATCGTGCTCCTTGGCGCACTGTCACTCGCGACCACCCCGGCATCCCTCGCCTCTTCCGCCTGGTGGCCGGCAGCCGGCATCGCCCTGGGACTCGGCGTGCAGTTCCGCGCCGCACGCCTCTGGCTTCTCGCACCGCTGGTGGGCGCGACCACACTGCCGCTGGCGCTGATCGCCGGTCGACCGATCGCCGTCGCCCTCGCGCTCGCGGTCGTCGTCGCGGTCGAGATGGCGGTCGGCGTCCTCATCCTCCGCGGCCGGTCATCGCGCGTCCCGCGCCTCGAGCGCAAGGCCGACGTCGGTCGCCTCCTCGTGGCGGCCGTCGCGTCGGCGCTGACGTTCGCGATCCTCGCGGCGCTCGTCGATCTCGTCTCTGCGGGACCGGCGGCCGCGCTCGACCGACTCATCACGGCACCGTCGAAGCACGCCGCGGGCGTCCTGCTCATCACGCCGCTGTACCTCGTCATCCGGCGTACGCGTGGACGACGCTCGTGGTGGGAGACGGCACTGCAGTTCGCCGCCTGCGCCGCGGTCACGTTCGCCGTCTTCCTCACCGATACGACCCTGCCGATCACCTTCCTCGCGCTCACACCGCTCGCGTGGGCCGCGATCCGGCTGTCGACCAAGACGGTCATCGCGCAGATGCTCGCGATCGCGGCGATCGCCTCGTACGGCAGTGCGAGCGGGCACGGCCCGTTCTCGTTCGAACGGCTCGGCGCGATGACCGGCAGCGTCATGCTCCAGGTCTTCGAATTGTCGATGGTCTGCGTCTTCCTCGTCCTCTCGCTGACCATCAGCCACGAGCGCAGCATGACGTGGATGCTGCACGAGAGCGAGGAGATCTTCCGCCGCAACTTCGACACGTCGGTCGCGGGGATGCTCATCCTCCGCCGGCTCGACGGTGACGCGTGGCGGATCCTCCGCAGCAACGACGCGGCGCGCGCGATCCTCGGCGACACCGAGCACCGCCGCGCGCTCTCCGATCATCTCGACGAGGCATCCATCCAGGCACTCGCCACCGCGGTCGACGCCGGCGACGGGAGCGGTACCCGACTCCGCGCCGAGACGAGCAGCGGGCGCAATCTGGACGTCAGCTTCTCGCACATCGACAACGACGCCTCCGACCGCCTCTACGCGCTGCAGTTCCTCGACATCACCCAGATCCTCCAGGCGCGCCGACTCGAGCACGAAGAGCTCGAGCGTGCCGCCGAGGTGCAGCGCGCGCTCGCGCCGCTGTCGCTGCCCTCCGTCCCCGACTGGCGGTTCGCCGCACGCTCGATCCCCGCCCGTCAGGTGGGCGGCGACTTCTACGACATCCGCGTCTTCGCCGGTCGCGCCGTCGTCACAGTCGGCGATGTCATGGGCAAGGGGATCGGATCGGGCATGCTCGCCGCGTCGACGCGCACGGCGCTGCGGCTGCAGGTCGGTGACGAGGACCCGGTCGACGCGGTGTCGCGCACGGCGCAGCTCGTCGACGAGGACCTCGGCCGCGTCGGCGCCTTCGTGACCCTCGCCCACTGCACGGTCGAGTTCACCTCCGGTGAGGTCGAGCTCGTCGACGCCGGGCACGGGCTCATCTTCATCGTCCGCGACCACGGCCGCAGTGTGGAGCGCATCGCGTCGACCGACCTACCGCTCGGGCTCTCCGAAGACTGGCATCCGATCGCCGCGCGACTCGAGCCCGGCGACTCGCTCGTGCTGCTCAGCGACGGGATCCTCGACCTCTGGGACGACGCCGTCGAGAACATCGAGCGCGAGCTCGGCGCCCTCGCGCAGCAGGGCGGCACGACGCAGGACATCATCGACGCCCTCTGCGCAGATGCGGATGCCGCCGCAGAGCGGGACGACATCACCGCGGTGCTCGTCGCGCGGACCTGACCCGCGCGGCATCCGATGCGAAAAGCCCCGCCAGAAGACGGGGCTTTCGCTGCGGAGCCACCTAAGGGAATCGAACCCTTGACCTATTCATTACGAGTGAATCGCTCTGCCGTCTGAGCTAAGGTGGCGTGCGCTCCGCTCGCGCGTTGCACGATCAACGATCCTACAGGAGCCGAACGGATGCCGCGAACCGCGGGATCACTCGCACGTGACATCCGACGGCGGGACGGTCCCGTCGAGGAAGTACGCCTCTACCGCCTCGTCGATGCACAGGTTGCCCTTGTTGAACCCGAGGTGCCCCTCCCCCACACGGGTGAGCAGGACGCCGGAGGACAGCTGGTCGGCGAGCGCCACGGACCACTCGTACGGCGTGGCGGGATCGTTCGTCGTGCCGACCAGGAGGATCGGGTCGGCACCCTCGGCCGTGATGCGGTCGCGTGTCCCGCTCGGCGGGTACGGCCACGACTCGCAGAGGTCGACGCCCGACCAGTACGGGGCGAACGTCGGCGCCTGCTCGGCGACCAGCGCCTCCGAGTCGGCCACGGCCTCCGGCGAATCGACCGGGTAGTCCATGCAGTTGTAGGCCGAGAACGCCTCAGTCGAGTTGTCGAGGTACGTGTCGCCGGCGCGGTTGTAATACGAGTCGACGAGCGTGAAGATCGGGTCCGCATCCCCCTGGAGCGCTGACGCGATCGCCGTCGTGAGATACGGCCAGTTCCCCTCGGCGTAGAGCGCCGTGATGATGCCCATCACCATCGCGTCGGCGTTCATCACCCGGCCGTCCGTCGCCTCGATCGGCGCGGCGTCCACAGCGGCGAGGCCATCGGCGAGCGCGGTCGCGGCGTCGTCGACCGTGCCCGAGAACGGGCAGTCGTCGTGGGACTCGAGGCACGCGGCGAGGTAGGCCCGCAGTGCGGACTCGAAGCCGACCGCCTGCCGGGCGCCGACGAGCGCCCCGGGGATCGAGGGATCGATGCCGCCGTCGAGGACGACGCGGCCGACCCGCTCCGGGAAGAGCTCGGCGTACATCGCGCCCAGGTACGCCCCGTAGGAGTACCCGAGATAGTGCAGTTGCTCGTCACCGAGCACGCCGCGCAGCAGATCCATGTCGCGGGCGGCGTTCGCCGTCGTGACCTGCGACAGGATGCCACCGCTGTTCGCCTCGCACGCGGCGGCGAAGTCCTCGTTGCGGGCGGTGAGCTCGGCCTCCCACTCGGCGCTCCCGCGCTCGGCCGCGGGGACGTCGAACAGGTAGGCGTCCATGTCCGCGGCATCCAGGCAGCGAACCGCAGTCGAGTCGCCCACGCCGCGCGGATCGAACCCGACGACGTCGTACTCGTCGAGGAGGGTGTTCCCCACCGCGTACGCCGCCGAGGTCCGCACCAGGTCGACGCCGCTGGCGCCCGGACCGCCCGGGTTCACCAGCAGCGAGCCCCGCGACTCCCCCGCCGCGACCCGGACGATCACGGCGAGCTCGAGATCACCGGCATCCGGATCGGACCAGTCGATGGGCGCGGTGATGTCGCCGCAGTAGAAGGTGCCCTCGCCGCCGCCGGCACACCGCTCCCAGTCGACGTCCTGCCCGTAGTAGTCGGCCACCTCGGCTGGCACGCCGTCGGTGACCGGGTCGCGGTCGGGTGCCGGCTGCGACTTCGGCGTGCAACCGAGGAGCGCGGCGGCCAGCGCCGCCACAGCAGCGACCGAGCCGAGCAGGCGGAGCGGCTTCACATCGCCCTCCCGGTCGCGACCGTGATGAGCATGGACTCGAGCGCGAGCGCCGGTGCGGCGTTCTGCTGCAGGTTCTCGCGGGTCACCGCGATCGCGTCGATCACCGTGAGCGTGCGCTGCGGGGTCCATGCCGTGGCGAGCGCCTCGACATCGGATGCCAGTTCGACGTTGATGAGGTCGGTCTCCTGCCCGAACTGCCGCATGAGCGTGTCGCGGTAGAGCGACTCGACGTCGGTGAGCACGCGATCGATGCCGTCGCGCAGGCTCCGCGTGGCCCGACGCTTCTGGTCGTCTTCGAGTGCGCTCAACTGGCCGCGGACCGCGGGCGGCACGGCGCCGCCCGGCGTCACGCCGAGCGTCCGCAGCAGTGCCTCTCGCTCGCTCTCGTCGCGGCTCGCGGTGAGCGCCTTGGCATCCTCGGTCGCGAGCTGCACGATGCGGGCCGCCACCTCGACGGCGTCCCCCACCCCGCGGACGCCGAGCACCCCGCGCAAGGTCTGTTCACGGCGCTCGCGCGACGCGGCATCCGTCGCCAGGCGCTGCGCCATACCGATGTGGCGCTGCGCGAGGCGCGCGGACTGCTCGGCCACGGCCTCGCTCACACCGGTGCGCTGCACGATGAGGCGCGCGACGTCGGCCACCTCGGGTTCACGCAGACGCAGGATCCGCACCCGCGATCGGATGGTGGGCAGCAGGTCGGCGTCACTCGGGGCGCAGAGGATCCAGACGGTCTGCTCAGGCGGCTCTTCGAGGGCTTTCAGCAACACGTTGCTGGTGCGCTCGACCATGCGGTCGGCGTCCTCCATCACCATGACGCGGTAGCGCCCCAGCGACGGCGAGAAGTACGACCGCTCGACGAGGGCGCGGGCGTCTTTGATCGAGATGATGACGCCCTCGGTGCGCAGTGCGGTCAGGTCGGGGTGGGTGCCGGCGAGCACCTGGCGCATCGCCGCCTCGTCGCCGGGCTCGGCGATCAGCGCCGCCGCGAACGCGTACGCGAGCGTCGAGCGACCAGACCCCGGCGGGCCGGTGATGAGCCACGCGTGCGCGAGCTGTCCCGGATCGGATGCCGCGCCCCGCAGCTGTGCGACCGCCTCGTCCTGCCCCCACACGTCGCCCCACGGCAGGACCTGGGGCGCGGCGATCGTCATGCCGACCAGCCTACGGCGTGCCCCGGACGGTCATTCCAGCGCGTCGGCGACGCGGGAGCGGATCGCGGCGGCGAGCTCATCGACCGGCCGGGATGCGTCGAGCACGAGGAACCGTTCGGGCTCGGCTGCGGCGAGCGCGAGGAACGCCGCGCGGACGCGTTCGTGGAACGCGCTCTTCTCGGCCTCGAGGCGGTCGAACGGCTTGTCGGCGGCATCCAATCGACCGCGCGCGACCGATGGGTCGAGGTCGAGCAGCACCGTGAGATCGGGAAGCGCACCCTCGGTCGCCCACAACGACAGGTCGCGGATCTCGCCGCCGTCGAGCACGCGGCCGGCACCCTGATACGCGACGGACGAGTCGAGGTAGCGGTCCTGGATGACGACCTCGCCGCGCGCGAGCGCCGGGCGCACGACGGTCGCGACATGGTGCGCGCGGTCGGCGGCGTACAGCAGTGCCTCGGCGCGCGGGGCGATGTCGCCCCGGTGGTGCAGCACGATCTCGCGGATCAGCACACCCACCTCGCTGCCGCCGGGTTCGCGGGTGCGCACGACCGTGCGGCCCTGCTCGGCGAGCCAACGCTCGAGCAGGGTCGCCTGCGTGGTCTTGCCCGAGCCGTCGCCGCCCTCGAGCGTGACCCAGATGCCGCGCGTCACTTCTTCTTCGCCGGCGCCTTGCGCGTCGTCGTGGCGCGCCGCGTGGTGCGCTTGGGCGCGGGGCCCTTCGCACGCTTGTCGGCGAGCATCTGCACGGCGATCTCGAACGTGATGTCGTCGGGCGTCTGCCCGCGCGGGATCGTGACGTTCGTGGTGCCGTCGGTGACGTAGGCCCCGAAGCGACCGTCCTTGATACGGATCGGCTTCTCGCTGACCGGGTCTGCCTCGAATTCCTTGAGCGAGGTCGCGGCACGGTTCGCGTACTTCGGCTGCGAGTAGATCTCCAGCGCCTGCTCGAGCGTGATGTCGAAGATCATGTCCTCACTCGCGATGCTCCGCGAGTCGGTGCCCTTCTTGATGTAGGGACCGTACGGGCCGTTCTGCGCCGTGATGACGGTGCCCGTCTCGGGGTCGGCACCGACCTCGCGCGGCAGCGAGAGGAGCTTCAGCGCCGTGTCGAGGTCGATCGTCTCGGGCGACATGCTCTTGAAGAGCGAGGCACGCTTGGGCTTGGGCGGGGTGACCTTCTTGGCGCCGCGCTTCGGCTTGACCTCTTCGGCGGGGGCTTCCTCTTCGGGCAGCACCTCTTCGAGGTACGGACCGAACCGGCCGTCCTTGATGACGACGTCGCGGCCGTTGTCGGGGTTCTGTCCGAGCACGCGGTCGCCGCCGATCGGCGCCTCGATGAGCTCGCGCGCCTTCTCGGGCGTCAGCTCGTCGGGGGCGAGGTCGTCGGGCACGTTCAACCGTCGCGGGGTCTCGGGGTCGTCGCCCGGGACCTCGAGGTACGGACCGTACCGGCCGAATCGCAGCACCGCCACGTCGCCGATCTTCGTCGAGTTGATCTCGCGCGCATCGATGTCGCCGAGGTTGTCGACGATGTTGCGAAGGCCCACATGGTCCTTCGACCCGAAGTAGAACTCCTTGAGCCATGCGGCACGGTTCTGCTCGCCGCGGGCGATCGCGTCGAGGTCGTCCTCGAGCGCCGCCGTGAAATCGTAGTCGACGAGGTCGGCGAAGTGCCCCTCGAGCAGGCGGATGATGCTGAACGCGAGCCAGCTCGGCACGAGCGCCTGGCCGCGCTTCGACACGTAGCCGCGGTCGAGGATCACGTCGATGATGCTCGCGAACGTCGACGGGCGGCCGATGCCCTTCTCCTCGAGCGCTTTGACGAGGGATGCCTCGGTGTAGCGGGGCTTCGGGCTGGTGCTGTGCCCCTTCGGCTCGATGTCGCGCAGCGTCAGCGCGTCGCCGACGGCGAGCGCCGGGAGCGACTGGTCGTCGGCGCGATCGTTGTCGCCGCGCTTCTCGTCGCGACCCTCTTCGTACGCGTCGAGGAAGCCCTTGAAGGTGTACACGGTGCCCGACGCGGTGAACGTGGCCGTCTTGCCCGCGGCATCTGCATCGATCGTGACCGTCGTGGTCTCGTACTTCGCGTCGGCCATCTGGCTCGCGACGGTGCGCTTCCAGATGAGCTCGTAGAGCCGCACCTCGTCGCGATCGAGCCCGGAGGTGACCTCCTTGGGCGTGCGGAAGTGCTCACCGGACGGGCGGATGGCCTCGTGCGCCTCCTGCGCGTTCTTCGCGTTGTTGCGGTAACTGCGCGGGTTGGCCGGCACCGCCTTGTCGCCGTAGAGCGCGACGGCCTGGGTGCGCGCCGCGGTGACCGCCTGCGCCGACAGTGCGGTCGAGTCGGTACGCATATAGGTGATGTAGCCCTTCTCGTAGAGCCGCTGCGCGACGCCCATGGCGTGCTTGGCGCTCATCGAGAGCTTGCGACCCGCCTCCTGCTGGAGGGTCGAGGTCGTGAACGGGGGCTTCGGGCTGCGCGTGCCGGGCTTGGCCTCGACGGCGGTGACGGTCGCGGTGCCCGATGCCTCGAGGGCGGCGGCCAGCTCGCGGGCCTCGGTCTCGCTGAGGACGACGACGGCCTTCTTCAGTGCGCCGGTGTCGTCGAAGTCGGTGCCGCGGGCGAGCGGTGCGCCGTCGACGCGGGTGAGGCGGATGCCGAAGGCATCGGCACCCTTCACCGCGTCGGCATCCACGTCCCAGTACGACGCCGAGACGAACGCCATGCGCTCGCGCTCGCGCTCGACGACCATGCGGGTCGCGGCGGACTGCACGCGGCCGGCGCTCGTGCCCTGGCCGACCTTGCGGCGGGTCACGTCGGAGACGTCCCACCCGTAGAGCCGGTCGAGGATGCGGCGGGTCTCCTGCGCGTCGACCAGTGCGTGGTCGAGTTCGCGGGTGTTCTTGACGGCCGCCTGGATGGCGTCCTTCGTGATCTCGTGGAAGACCATCCGCTTGACGGGGACCTTGGGCTTCAACGTCTCGAGCAGGTGCCACGCGATGGCTTCGCCTTCGCGGTCTTCATCGGTGGCGAGCAGGAGTTCGTCCGCGGTCTTCAGGGCGCGCTTGAGCTCGGAGACGGTCTTCTTGCCGCGATCGCTCTCCACATAGAGAGGAGTGAAGTCGTTCTCGATGTCGATCGAGTACTTGCCCACCGAGGTCTTCTTCAGATCGGCGGGGATGTCCTTCTTGTCGGCGAGGTCGCGGATGTGCCCGACCGAGCTCATCACCTCGTATCCGTCACCCAGGTACCCCTGGATCGAGCGCATCTTCGTCGGCGACTCGACGATGACGAGCTTCTTGCCCTGTGCCACGTGGCGTCCTTTCTTCGATGCACACCATACACACCGGTTTGTCAAGAGTGGGCTGGGAGGCGGCTCCGCTCCGTTCGCGACGTGGCGACGCGCCGTCGCACGTCACCCGGACGGAGGCGGACCGGCGCGAGCACGGGCGCGCGCTGTGAAGGCACCGAAGGGGGCCGAGACCTCGACGGTCGCGACGAGGCCGTCGACCGCGCAGGACGCGAGGTCTGCACCGCCGAGTCGGGCAGCGGATGCCGCGTGCTCGCAGGGGACGCCGACGACGCGACCCGATGCCGTGTCGGCGGCGGCGAGCGCTGCGGCATCCGCTGCCCCCGACACCCGTGCCGAGGTCGCGGCGGCTACGCCCGCGCCCGCGAACCCGACGAGCAGGGTCGCGACGACGGCGACGGACCCGACCGCGAGGGCGCTCCCCGCCATCAGTCGTCGCCTGCCACGGAGGAGTCGAGCGCACACGACGACGCACGCAGCCGCGGGATCGGCAACGCGATGCGCGCCGCTGCCGAGACATCCACGCAGACGAAGTCGCCGTCGGCCCGAACGTCGGTGGTCGCGTCGCCGGCGAGCACGCGCACCGCGTCGCGCACGCGGGAGGCATCCTCGCCGCGCGCCGCCAGCCGCGCCGCCTGCGCGGCACCCTGCTCGAGCCGCACCTGCTGCGCGCCCACGCCGAGCGCGCCGACGGCGAGCGCGATGACGACCACGACGGCGGGGACGACCACGGCGAACTCCGCCGTGGCCGATCCCCGCTCGTCGCGGATCATGCGACCGTCAGCGCCCGACGCACGAGGTCCGTCAGGATCTCGCGGACCTCGTCGGACCGCATGATGATGACGAGGAGGCCGGCGAACGCAACGGCGGCCATTGTGGCGATCGCATATTCGGCGGTGGCCGCACCCGTCTCGTCGGCGAACAGCGATGCCGCTCGTTTCGCGGTCAGGGGCGGCAGGTCGTGCTGGGTCATGGGGACTCCTCTTCTTCGGTGGTGGATGGGCACGTGTTCACAGCGTCAGCGGCGTCGTCGTGAGGACCGACAGCAGCATCGGACCGACGCCGAGCAGCAGGAAGGCGGGGAGCGTGCAGACCCCGAGTGGGAGCAGCAGCCGCCCTGAGAGCGCGGCGGCACGCAGGCGCCCCTCGGTGCGGGCTCGCTGGCGTCGGGAGGCGGCATCCGCTCGCAGCAGGTCGACCGCCGGCACCCCGGCGGTGCGCGAGAGGTCGAGCACGGCGAGCGTGGCCGCGTCGGGCGCCGCTTCGCCCGCGGCCTGGACCACCTCGAGGGCACGCGGGATCGACACTCCGCCCGACAGCGCGATCGCCACAACCTCGGCGTCGAGTCCCGGGATGCCCGGCTCGGGCTGGGCACGCCGCACGAGCGCGCGAGTCCACCGGTGCGTGGCGAACATCAGGAGGATGCCGCCGACGAGCAACGCGACTCCGATCGGCTGGGTGAATGCGCGGAGGGGATCGAACCCGAGCGCGCCGCCGAGCGCCAGCGCGACGAGCGGCAACCAGGCGATGAGGCGCGCCGTGGTCTGCGGCTCGGCGAGCGCGATCCGCACGTCGTCACGGGCCTGGTGCGCGTCGCGGAGGGCTTCGGCGAGCCCGCGGAGGCTGTCGGCGAGCGGCGCGCCGACCGTCGTCGCGACGTGCCATGCCGCACCGATCCGCCGCCACGCGTCGCCACGCTCGGCGAGGGTCGTCGCCACGGGACGACCGGACGCCCAGGCATCACGCACGAGCACCGCCGTCTCGTCGCCGCCGGACGCGAGGTGCTCCCACGCCGCCGCCGGCGCGAGCCCGGCCCGCAGCAGCACGGCGAGGCGTTCCACGGTGGATGCCACGGCCGCGGCATCCGAGTGCACGTCGACCGGTTTCACGACCGCACCCGCATCCCCAGGCGGTCGCCGTCGAGCACGGGCCGCGCGATGCCGGTGACCCGACGGATGCCGTCGGCACCCCGTTCGATGTGGACCACGGCGCCGATCGCGCTCACGACCTGGCGTGCCAGGGCGCGATCGTCCATCCCGGCGAGCGCGCCGAGCGCCTCGAGCCGCGCCGGCACCTCGTCGAGCCCACTGGCGTGCACCGTGCCCGCGCCGCCGTCGTGCCCCGTGTTGAGCGCCGTGAGCAGTTCGCGCACCTCCTCGCCGCGGCATTCGCCGACGACGAGCCGGTCGGGGCGCATCCGGAGCGCCTCGCGCAGGAGCCGGCCGAGTGGGATTGCACCGACGCCCTCGAGGTTCGCCTGCCGCGCTTCGAGCCGCACATGGTGCGGGTGGGCGATCCGGAGTTCCGCGACGTCCTCGATCGTGACGATCCGCTCGTGAGGGGGAACTCGGCCCAGCAGTGCCGCGAGGAGCGTCGTCTTGCCCGCACCGGTGGCGCCGGTGACGAGCACATTCTCGCGCCCGGCGACGAGCCCGGCCAGCCGGTCACCGGTCGCAGCGTCGAAGGCGCCGCGACGCCCGAGATCGTCGAGGTCGGGGACGCCCGTGCCGGGAAGTCGGATCGAAATCGTTGTCCCAGCACAGGCGATCGGCGGCAGCACGGCATGCACGCGGATGCCACCGTCCCAGCGCACGTCGGCACAGGGCGTGGCGTCATCGAGATGTCTGCCGCCGAGCGCGATGAGCCCCACCGCGAGGTCGCGTGCCGCGGCTGCGTCGACGCTCCAGCCGTCGATCCGTGCGATGCCGCGACCCCGGTCGATGAAGAGGGCGCCGTCGCCGTTGACGAACACGTCGGTGACGTCGGGGTCGGCGAGGTACGGCCGGAGTGTCTCGACGACCGGATGCCTCGGCACCGATCTGGGGTGCGCGGAGGCCCCACCACGCGGCGCGGCGACGAACGAGAGCGACATGCCCCGACGCTATGGACAGCGGATGCCGCGCGACCGCCGCGGCGACGGTCCCGTGGACAGCGCCCGGGTCGGCGCCGGTGTGGAGGAACCACCGCGGAGGCGCCGGAAACGGAGAAGGGCGGCATCCTTTGGGGGAAAGGATGCCGCCCGGCAGCCGCGCGTCAGGGGGGATCGGCGGGCTGCGAGGCCGAAGCGAATGTTCGGGCGTTGTAATACTACGACCCCGAGACACTTTTCAGCGACCACCGATACGTTCGCATCACGACTTCTCAGCCTCAGTCCATGTATCCGCCAGCGCACCCACTATCGGCGGTAGTGCGGTCGGGCTGCACGAACCTACAGTGGCGACATCGCGGCGGCGCGGATGCCGGTCCGCGTGGCACCGCCGCCTGACGCAAAGGAGCGCCGCATGAGCAGCCAGATCGATCACCTCCTCACCGAGACACGCCGCTTCGCACCGTCGGCCGAGTTCGCCGCAGCCGCCATCGGGACCGCTGATCTCTACGCACGTGCAGCCGAAGACCGCGAGGCGTTCTGGGCAGACCAGGCACGCGAGCTCCATTGGCACACGCCGTTCACCAAGACGCTCGATTGGTCGAACCCGCCGTTCGCGACCTGGTTCGAGGACGGCGAGCTGAACGTCGCCTACAACTGCCTCGACCGGCACGTCGAAGCCGGGAACGGCGACCGGTTCGCGCTGCTGTGGGAAGGCGAACCGGGCGACGAGCGCCGGGTCACCTACGCCGAGCTCACCGACGAGGTGAAGCGCCTCGCGAACGTCCTCACCGACCTCGGAGTCGAGGCGGGCGACCGCGTGGCGATCTACCTGCCGATGATCCCCGAGGCCGTGGCATCCATGCTCGCCGTCGCACGCATCGGCGCGATCCACTCCGTCGTCTTCGGCGGGTTCTCCGCCGACAGCCTGCGCGCCCGTATCGACGACGCAGGCGCGAAGCTCGTCATCACGAGCGACGGCGGCTACCGCAAGGGACGCGTCTCACCGCTGAAGCCCGCGGTCGACCAGGCACTCGGCGACCGTGGGCAGGGCCCGCAGGAGAGCGTCGAGCACGTGCTCGTGGTGCGCCGCACCGAGAACGAGGTCTCGTGGACCGAGGGCCGCGACGTCTGGTACCACGACGTCGTCCCCGCGGCATCCGCCGATCACGAGGCGCAGCCGTTCCCGGCCGAGAACCCGCTCTTCATCCTCTACACCTCGGGCACGACCGGAAAGCCGAAGGGCATCCTCCACACGTCCGGCGGCTACCTCACGCAGGCGGCGTTCACCAACAAGGTCGTCCACGACCTGCATCCCGAGACCGACGTCTACTGGTGCACCGCCGACATCGGCTGGATCACGGGGCACAGCTACGTCACCTACGGGCCGCTCGCGAACGGCGTGACGCAGGTGCTCTACGAAGGCACGCCGGACACCCCGCACCCGGGACGCTGGTGGGAGCTCGTCGAGAAGTACGGCGTGACGATCCTCTACACGGCCCCGACGGCGATCCGCTCGTTCATGAAGCTCGGGCGTCAGGTGCCCGAGAAGTTCGACTTGTCGTCGCTGCGCCTCCTCGGTTCCGTGGGTGAGCCCATCAACCCGGAGGCGTGGATGTGGTACCGCCACGTCATCGGCGGCGACCGCACCCCGATCGTCGACACGTGGTGGCAGACCGAGACCGGCGCCATGATGGTCTCCGCCCTCCCAGGCGTCACCGAGACGAAGCCCGGTAGCGCACAGGTGCCGCTCCCCGGTGTCGGCGTCGACGTCGTCGACGACAGCGGCAACAAAGTGGGCAACGGCGGCGGCGGACTCCTCGTCCTCACCAAGCCGTGGCCCAGCATGCTGCGCGGGATCTGGGGCGACCCGGAGCGGTTCAAGGAGACCTACTGGGACAAGTTCGAGCAGCAGGGCTACTACTTCGCCGGCGACGGCGCACGCCTCGACGAGGACGGCGACGTGTGGTTCCTCGGTCGCGTCGACGACGTCATGAACGTGTCGGGCCACCGGCTCTCGACGACCGAGATCGAGTCGGCGCTCGTCGGCAACGAGGCGGTCGCCGAAGCCGCGGTCGTCGGCGCGAGCGACGAGACGACGGGCCAGGCCGTCGTGGCATTCGTGATCGTGAAGCAGAGCTACCTCGATCAGCACTCCCCCGAGGGCCTCGCAGACACGCTCCGCAAGTGGGTCGGCGAGCAGATCGGCCCGATCGCGCGGCCGCGCGACATCTACATCGTGGGCGAGCTTCCGAAGACCCGATCGGGCAAGATCATGCGGCGCCTGCTCCGCGATGTCGCCGAGGGCCGCGAGGTCGGCGACACGACGACCCTCGCCGACACCGCCGTGATGAGCGTCATCAGCGCCCAGGTGAAGTAGGTCGGAACGGCGCCGGTCGTCAGGCGTGGGTGAAGATGACTTCGACCTCGATTGGGCTGTCGAGCGGGAGGACGGGGACGCCCACTGCGGAGCGCGCGTGCCGGCCGGCGTCGCCGAACACGTCGCCGAGCAGGCCGCTCGCGCCGTTGATGACGCCGGGCTGGCCGGTGAACTCGGGGACGGATGCCACGAACCCGGTGACCTTCAGCACGCCGGTGAGCCGATCGACGCCACCGACGACCGCAGCGGCCGCAGCGATCGCGTTCAACGCGCTCTGCCGCGCATACGCGGTCGCGTCGGCGGCGGGCACCAGTCCCTCACCCTCACCGACCTTGCCGGTGGCGGGCAGTGCTCCGTCCACCATCGGGAGCTGCCCCGAGGTGTAGACGAGGTCGCCGTGGACCTTCGCGGGGATGTACGCCGCCACCGGGGGGACGACCGCGGGGAGCTCGATGCCGAGCTCGGCGAGGCGAGCGGAGACCGACATCAGCCCTGCCCGAACTGCCGCGCCGCCTGCGCTGCGGCATCCAGTCCGGCAGAGTTCGACGCACCGCCGCCGCTGGGACGTTTGAAGTAGCCGACGAGCCCGCCCTCGGGCCCGGTCACCACCTGCACCAGTTCCCACCCCTGCTTGCCCCAGTTGTTGAGGATCGCGGCGGTGTTGTGAATCAGCAGCGGCGTGGTCATGTACTCCCACGTGGTCATGAAGGCTCCCGGAGGCTCGGCGGGTGTCGCGGCGGACCGCGGAAACGGGTCGTCCATCCGAGGCATCCCCCAGGTAACTCCCCTACGATCAGCCTATGCCCCACTCGAAAAGGACCGCCACCGGTGTGTTCGGAGGCGTGCTCGGCCTCATCGGCCTGAGCACCGTCGCCGGCGTTCTCGTCACGGCCACGGTCACCCCGGCGATCGCCGTTTCCGGCTACGCGGCATCCAGCGCGATCGAGATGTTCGACAACATGCCGAGCTACCTCAAGATCGACAAGCTGATGCTGCCGACCGAGCTCTACGCGAAGAACGGGGCCGGTGACTGGACGGTCATGACCGAGTTCTACGACCAGAACCGCATTCCGGTGACGTTCGACGAGGTCAACCCGGTCCTCTACGACGCGATCCTCTCGAGTGAGGACAAGAACTTCTACACGCACGGCGGTATCGACCTGATCGGTACCCTCAGCGCACTCGCGGGCAACCTGGGTTCGGGCACGAACCGCGGTGGCTCGTCGATCACGCAGCAGTACGTGAAGAACGTGCTGCAGCAGAACTGCGAGGCCGAAGCGACCTCCGACGATGAGGTCCGGGTCTGCTACGAGGAGTCCACGGTCAACTCGGGCACCGCGGGCTACGAGCGCAAGCTCCAGGAGATGCGCTACGCGATCCAGCTCGAGAAGGAGTACTCGAAGGACGAGATCCTCATCGGGTATCTCAATATCGCGCACTTCGGCGGATCGGTGTACGGCATCGGCGCCGCCGCGAGCTACTACTTCAACACGACCGTCGACAAGCTGAGCATCGGCCAGTCCGCGGCGCTCGCCGGCATGGTCGTCGAGCCGAACACGTTGCGCATCGACCGTCCCGAGCGGGGGTCGGTGACCAACTCGGAGGGCGAGCCGATCAACACGGCCGCCGACGGGTACGCGCTCACCAAGGACCGGCAGCAGTACGTGCTCGGCCGCATGCTGAAGGACGGCAAGATCACGCAAGAGGAGTTCGACCTCTACAACGAGGGCACGATCACCCCGAAGATCAACCCGCGACGCACCGGATGCCAGCAGGCGAAGGGTATGGAGTTCTTCTGCGAGTACGTCGTCTCGCAGATCAAGCGCGACGCGGCGTTCGGCGAGACGCCCGAAGAGCGCACGGCGGCACTCCGTCGCGGCGGCCTGAAGGTGTACACCACCATCGACGCGAGCCTGCAGGCCGCGGCGCGCGACGCGATCTCGATCGTGCCGTCATCGGTCGACTACATGGAGCTCGGCGCCACCGGGACCCAGGTCGAGGTGGGCACGGGCCGCATCCTGTCGATGGTGCAGAACCGGCCCTACAGCGTCGAGACCGGCAACCGCAACACCACACAGCTCAACTACAACGTCCGCCAGGTCGACGGTGGCGCGAGCGGGTTCTCGGCGGGCTCGACGTACAAGCTGTTCAGCCTCATCAACTGGCTCCAGGAAGGCAACTCGGTCAACGCCAACGTGAACGGCCGGGTCGGCATCAAGAACGTCGAGACCTGTAACGGCAACATCGTCCAGCAGCCCGCGGACAACTCCGGACAGACCAACCACATCGGCAACTTCGAGGGGAGCTCGGGCTACAACGGCACGCCGTACAACTTCACGAAGGACTCGCTGAACTCCGGTTTCCTCGCGATGGCCGAGCGGATCTCAGTGTGCAGCACGAACCAGGTCGCGATGGACCTCGGCGTCATGCGCGGCACGGGCGATCCGCTCGACAACGAGAACGTCCCCTACGACGTCCTCGGCTCGGGCAACGTCGCACCGCTCGATATGGCGCAGGTCTACGCTGCCGTCGCCTCGAACGGCATCCTCTGCGAGTCGAAGGCGATCGACAAGGTCCTGAACGCCGACGGGAGCGAGCACCCGATCCCCGAGCGCACGTGCGAGCGCGGAATGAGCGAGGCAGTGGCCTCGACCGCCGCCTACGCACTGCAGGCGGTCATGCAGGGCGACGGTACCGGCTCGGGATCGCGGACCTACGACGGCGTCCCGATCCTGGGCAAGACCGGTATCCACCAGTTCGAGCACACCTGGATGGACGGTGCGAGCACCGAGGTCGCCACCGTGGTCTGGGTCGGCAATGAGAAGGCGACGCAGATCGCCGGGGTCGGCACCGACACGAAGGACGACGACCGGTGGGCCAACATCAAGTTGGACGAGCACTGGGAGAACGGCTGGCGCCTATCCCGCATCCGTAACGCGATCTGGCCGGTCATGCAGCGCGCGGCGAACGCGGAGTACGGCGGACAGGCCTTCCCCCAGCCCGATAAGGATCTCACCAAGCGCGAGTACGTGAATCTGCCTAACGTCGTCGGCATGGACGTCGAAGAGGCCACCGACGTCCTCGAAGAGCGAGGGTTCTCCGTCACCGTCGGCGACCCGGTCGACGCGACGGAAGAAGCGGGCACGATCGTCGAACAGTCCCCCGGTGCGGGTCGCGTCCCCTCGGGGACGACCGTCACGATCAGCCCGAGTAACGGCGAAGGCGCGACGGTGCCCGGCGTGGGCGGCACGCCCGAGGACGCACAGGCGGCGCTGCGGGCAGCCGGCTTCACGAATGTCCGCACGCTGTGTTCCGACGCGGAAGGTGCGCCCGCCGAGGGTGTCGTCACCGGTACCGACCCGTCCGCGGGCGAGACCGTGTCGCGCGGCGACCGCATCACCATCCGATACCAGTCGTCCGACTGCGACGGCAACGGGAACGGAGGCGGCAACGGCGGTGGCGGTAACGGCGGCGGAGACGGCGGCGTGATCCCCGGCCCCGGCGACGGCAACTGACGTGCGTCCACCAGCACGGACGGCCCTCACCGCGCTCGGCGCGGTGGGGGCCGTCGGCCTGGGCGCGGCGGTGTGGGGCTTCGGCATCGAGCGCTACCTCTTCACGCTGCGTCGGCATGAGCTCGCGATCCTTCCCGCCGGCTCGCCGTCGCTGACGGTGCTGCACCTGTCCGACGCGCACATGGCGCCGTGGCAACGCCGCAAGCAGCGGTGGATCGCCGACCTCGCCGACCTCACCCAGCCCGACCTCGTCGTCAACACCGGCGACAACCTCGGCCACGAGGACGGCCTGCGCGGTATCCGCGCGGCGTTCACCCCGCTCGCGGGCATCCCCGGCGTCTTCGTCCACGGCTCGAACGACGTCACCGCCCCGAGCGGTCGGAACCCGTTCATGTACTTCCGGGGCCCCTCCGCCTACGCCAAGCGATCGGGGACGCTCGATACCGCAGCGATGGACGACTACTTCACCGCTGAGCTCGGTTGGACCGACCTCAACAACACCGCGACGACGCTTGACGTGGGCGGCCTCCGCGTCGACGCCGTCGGCGTCGACGACGCACACCGTGACTGGGACGACCTCGACGGCGCCCTGGCCGCACTGGACGGACTCGCGACGGACGGAGCCTTCCGCCTCGGTGTCACCCATGCGCCGTACCGTCGCGTGCTGGACCGATTCACGGATGCCGGTGTCGCAGCGATCCTCGCCGGGCACACGCACGGCGGGCAGGTTCGCATCCCGTTCTCGTCGAAAGCGCTCGTCGCGAACTGCGACATCCCGCTCGATCAGGCCCGCGGACTCAGCACCTGGCGGCACGACCACCGCGCCGTCCCGCTCAACGTCAGTGCGGGGCTCGGGCACTCGATCTACGCACCCGTACGGTTCGCGTGTCTCCCCGAGGCATCCGTCCTCACACTGCGAGCGGGATCGTCCCACGATTCGTCGGACGGGCATCCGAGAGGGTAGACTCGGAGGGTTGCCACGGGGTGTGGCGCAGCTTGGTAGCGCGCGTCGTTCGGGACGACGAGGCCGCAGGTTCAAATCCTGTCACCCCGACAGCAGAGAGGCTCCGCCGCAAGGCGGGGCCTTTCGCATCCCCCGGTCCGCCGGGGAATCGCACACTCCCCGGGGGAACGGAGCACGCTCACCATGACCACGCCTCGACTCGTCGCATTCGACCTCGACGACACGCTCGCACCGTCCAAGAGCGCGATCGATCCGCGCATCGGCGACCTGCTCCTCGCCCTCGCAGAGCGGGTGCAGGTCGCGATCATCTCCGGCGGTCAGCTGCAGCAGTTCAAGACCCAGGTCGTCGAGCGTCTGCCCGAGACCACGGCGACGGTGCTCGCGAACATGCACCTGATGCCCACGTGCGGCACGCAGTACTACCGGCTGACCGACGCGGGGATCGAGACGGTCTACGCGCACACCCTGTCCGACGACGAGAAGGCCCGCGCCCTCGCCGCCGTCGAGGAAGAGGCGAAGCGCCTCGGTGTCTGGGAGTCCGAGACGTGGGGGCCGATCCTCGAAGACCGCGGCTCGCAGATCACCTTCTCGGCGCTCGGCCAGAGCGCACCGCTCGACGCCAAGATGGCCTGGGACCCGGACGGGGCCAAGAAGAACGCCCTTCGCGACGCCGTCGCCGCACGCATCCCCGACCTCGAAGTCCGCTCCGGCGGGTCGACCTCGGTCGACATCACCCACCGCGGCATCGACAAGGCCTACGGCATGCGCAAGCTCGCCGAACAGACCGGCATCCACCTCGACGACATGCTCTTCGTCGGTGACCGCCTCGACGAGCACGGCAACGACTACCCCGTCCTCGCGATGGGTGTCACCTGCCAGGCAGTCGAGGGCTGGGAGGACACCGCAGTGTTCCTCGACGGACTGATCCCGACGCTGCCGACCCACTGAGGCCGGTCGCGGTCAGCGGAGGCGGCCGCCAGACTCGCGCAGATAGCACCGCGCGCACATCGACTCGTACGTGACCCGGTCGGCGGTGAGCTCGTCGATCGCGACCTGATCGCCGTCGAAGACGAACCGTCCGCCCACGAGGCGCGCGTTGAACAGCGCCTTGCTGCCACAGCGACAGATCGTCTTCAGTTCTTCGAGGCTGTGCGCGAGTTCCATGAGCCGAGCCGACCCGGGGAACGCGCGGGTCTGGAAGTCGGTGCGGATGCCGTACGCGAGCACAGGCACGCCGTCTTCGACCGTGATGCGCAGCAGATCGTCGACCTGCGCCGGAGTGAGGAACTGCGCCTCGTCCACGAGGAGGCAGGCGACGTCGTGGTGCTCATCGGGCACGAGTGCCTCGTCGGCGGTCCGCTGGACGCGCTCGCGGTGCGAGGCGAAAAGCGCGCGCACGTCGTCGTCTGGCCGGATGAGGAAGTCCACGGTCCGCTCGACGCCGAGGCGGCTGGAGATCTGATCGGCACCCTTCGTGTCGATCTCGGGCTTGGCGAGCAGGATGTGCTGGCCGCGCTCCTCATAGTTGTACGCGGCCTGCAGGAGCGCGGTCGACTTCCCGGAGTTCATCGCCCCGTAGCGGAAGTAGAGCTTCGCCATGCCGCCGGCTCAGGCGTTGATCTGGAGCGCGGACGCCGTCTTCTGCAGCACCTGCGACGCGGTCGCGGCATCGCCGTTCAGCGTCTCGCCGTACGTGGGGATGAGCGCACGGAGCGTCGGCTCCCAGCCGGCGATGCGGTCGGGGAAGCACGTCTTGAGGAGCCCGAGCATGATGGATGCCCCGGTGGAGGCTCCCGGCGAGGCGCCGAGGAGTCCGGCGATCGAGCCGTCGGCGGAGCTGACGACCTCGGTGCCGAACTGCAGCACGCCACCCTTCTTCGGATCCTTCTTCATGACCTGGGCACGCTGACCGGCCTGGAGCAGCTCCCAGTCCTCGTCGCGGGCGCTCGGCATGAAGTCGCGGAGCGAGTCGACCTTCTTCGCGTGGCCCTTCAGGAGCTCGCTGACGAGGTACTTGATGAGTCCCGGGTTGTCGATGGCGACCTTCAGCATCGGCCAGAGGTTACCCGGACGCACCTGCGCGACGATGTCGGTGAGGCGGCCCTGCTTGAGGAACTTCGGGCTGAACGTCGCGAACGGACCGAACAGCAGCGAAGCCTCGCCGTCGACGACACGGGTGTCGAGGTGCGGCACCGACATCGGCGGTGCGCCGACGGATGCCTGCGAGTAGACCTTCGCCTTGTGCTGCGCGACGAGCTCGGGGTTCGAGGTCTTCAGCCACTGGCCGCCGATCGGGAAGACGCCGTAGCCGCTGATCTCGGGGATGCCGGAGCGCTGCAGGAGCTTGATCGCCCAGCCCCCCGCGCCGACGAACACGAAACGCGCGTTCACAGAGCCGGGCGTGCGGCCCACCGAGTTGCGGTACGACACCTTCCAGGTGCCGTCCTTCTGCTTGGTGAGGTTTCGCACCTCGCGGTTGACCACGACGTCGGCGCCCTGCGCGCCGAGGTGGTCGAAGAGCTGGCGCGTAAGCGAGCCGAAGTCGACGTCGGTGCCGGCGGGAACACGGGTCGCCGCGAACGGCTCCCCCGCGCGGCGACGGTGCATGAGCAGCGGCGCCCACTGGTTGATGACGCGCGAGTCCTCGGAGTACTCGATACCCGCGAAGAGGGGCTGCTCTTTGAGCACCTCGTAGCGCTTCTTGAGGAAGGCGACGTCCTTCTCACCGCGGACGAACGTCATGTGCGGCGTCGGGTTGATGAAGGTGGACGGCTCGTCGAGGACGCCCTGCTCGATGAGGGCAGACCAGAGCTGGCGCGACTGCTGGAACTGCTCGTTGATGCCGATCGCCTTGGCAGGGTCGATCGACCCATCGGGGCCTTCGGGCGTGTAGTTGAGCTCGCAGAGCGCGGCGTGACCGGTGCCGGCGTTGTTCCAGGCGTTGGACGACTCCTGCGCGACGTCCGAGAGCCGCTCGAAGACGGCGATCTTCCAGTCGGGCTCGAGCTGCTGCAGGAGGGTGCCCAGCGTGGCGCTCATGATGCCGCCGCCGATGAGCACGGCGTCGTACGTCCCCGCCGTTGGATTCGCCGATTCGTTCTCAGTCACGGTCATCCAGTCTACGCGGCGCGCCGTGGCCTCCCGGTCGCACACCGGCCGCCGACGTCCGCAACAATGCGCGTTCTTACGCGGACGTGAAGCGGATGCCGCGGCATCCGCTCAGACGCGGGCGGCGAGACGCTCGGCGACGAGTTCGGCGATCTGCACGGCGTTGAGCGCCGCGCCCTTGCGCAGGTTGTCGTTGCTCACGAAGAGCACGAGACCCTTGCCCTCGGGCGCGGACTGATCGGCGCGGATGCGGCCGACGAAGCTCGGGTCGGCACCGGCGGCCTGCAGCGGCGTCGGCACCTCAGCGAGCTCGACACCGGGGGCGTCGGCCAGCAGCTCGCGCGCACGCTCGGGGGTGAGGTCGCGGTCGAACTCGGCGTGGATCGACAGCGAGTGACCGGTGAACACCGGGACGCGCACGCAGGTGCCCGCGACCCGGAGGTCGGGGAGCTCGAGGATCTTGCGGCTCTCGTTGCGGAGCTTCTTCTCCTCGTCGGTCTCATTGTCGCCGTCCTCGACGAGGTTGCCGGCGAACGGGATCACGTCGAAGGCGATCGGGGCGACGTACTTCTGCGGTGCCGGGAACTCGACCGCGGCACCGTCGTGGACGAGGTCGAGCGTCTTGCCCTGCGCGAGCACACCCTCGACCTGACCGAGGAGCTCCTCGGCGCCGGCGAGGCCGGAGCCCGAGACCGCCTGGTAGGTGCTGACGGTGAGGCGGACGAGGCCGCTCTCGACGTGCAGCGGCTTCAGCACCGGCATCGCGGCCATCGTGGTGCAGTTCGGGTTGGCGATGATGCCCTTGGGCGGGTTCAGCGTCGCGTGCGGGTTGACCTCGCTGACGACGAGGGGGACCTCGGGGTCCATGCGCCAGGCGCTGGAATTGTCGATGACGACGGCGCCGGCCTCGGCGAAGCGGGGCGCGTGCGCACGCGAGCCGGTGGCTCCGGCCGAGAAGAGCGCGATGTCGATGCCGGACGGGTCTGCGGTCGCGACGTCCTCGACGACGATCTCGTGACCATCGAAGACGATCGTGCTGCCGGCGGACCGCGCAGTCGCGAAGAGGCGAAGCGAGCGGATCGGGAAGCCGCGCTCCAGCAGAATCTCGCGCATGACGGTGCCGACCTGGCCGGTGGCGCCGACGACGGCGACGGAGAGTCCGGATTCGGAGATGACGGTCATGAGCGGTCCTTGCGTTGCGGTGGGACGGATGCCGCGCCCACGCCGGGAGACGGCGAATGTCGGGCGGGTTTCGGCGATTCTATCGGTCCGCGCGACGCCCGATCGCCGAGATGACCGTGCGTGAACTGCCTCGAGGCGGCGCCATCCTGCCGATCTGCGTCAGCGGCGCTCAGCCGTCGGCGGCGAGCACCCCGAGCACGTGCAGCGAGTGGGCGACCAGCCCGTGGGTCGTCTCGCGGTAGTGCGGCAGGGCGATGATCGCCTGGAGCAGCGCCCACCCGCGGCCGCGGCGCCACGTGTCATCGTCGAGGTCGAGCAGCTCACGCAGGCGCGCTCGTCCGCTGCCGTCGAGCATGCTCCAGGCACTCATCAGGTCGCAGGCGGGGTCGCCGACACCGGCTGCCTCCCAGTCGAGGACGGCGTGCAGCCGACCATCGGCGTCCAGCAGCACGTTGTTCGCGAGCAGGTCGCTGTGGGTCCACCGAAGCGGATGCCGCCACCCCGGCGCCGCGAGTGCGTCGGCCCACAGCGGCTCGAGCGCCGCCACCTCCACGAGATCCGCTGCGGCGGCGAGCGAGTTCTTCACCGCGGTGTCGTACTGATCGAGCCCCTGTCGGTAGCCGGCGCGGGCATCCTCGACGGGCAGCTGCCACAGGTCGCCGAGGAACGCGGCGAGGTCGTCCGCGAGTGCCGCTCCCCCTGCACCGGGTGTCGCGATCGTCCCGCCGAGCCAGCTCAGCAGCAGCCAGGGCTTCGGGTAGGCGGCATCCGGCGCGCCGACGTGCAACACCGTCGGCACCTCGACGCGGAGCCGCGGCGCGACGAACGCGAGCGTCTCGGCCTCGGCGGCCGCATCGCTCCATTCGGCCATGATCGGCAGGCGTGCGAGCGCGCGCTCACCGACCCGGTACAGCGCGTTGACGGTGCCCGTCGAAGGCACCTCGCGCAGCGGCTCGTCCGCGAATGCCGGCACCTGCGCGAGCAGGCGACGGACGACCGCGGGGGTCACCTCGATCCGGCCGACGTGGAGCCGCGGCCGGGGCATCTCAGCGGCCGGACCCCGCGTAGACGACCGCCTCGGTGTCGCCGTCGAGCCCGTAGGCCGTGTGCACGACGCGTGCGGCGTCGGCCAGGTCGTCGCCGCGCACCACGACCGAGATGCGGATCTCGGAGGTCGAGATCATCTCGATGTTCACGCCCGACGTCGAGAGCGCCTCGAAGAGGGTCGCCGAGACGCCGGAGTGGGTGCGCATGCCCGCGCCGACGACCGACAGCTTGCCGATCTGGTCGTCGTGCACGAGCTTGTCGAAGCCGACCGAGCCCTGCTCCGCCGCGAGGGCGCGGAGCGCGGTGGATGCCTCGGCCTTGGGCAGCGTGAAGGAGATGTCGGTGCGTCCGGTCGCGGCGGCCGACACGTTCTGCACGATCATGTCGACGTTCGCGCCCGACTTCGCGACGATCTTGAAGATCTCGGCGGCCTTGCCGGGCACGTCGGGCACGCCGACGACGGTGATCTTCGCCTGGCTGAGGTCGGTGGCGACACCGGTGACGATGGGCTCTTCCATCTCTGCTCCCTCTTGCTGGTCGGGCGCGGTCATACCGGCCCCGAGGACGTAGGTGCCGACGCCCGACGAGAACGTCGAGCGGGCGTGGATCATGACGCCGTGACGGCGGGCGAACTCGACGGCGCGGATGTAGAGCACCTTGGCCCCGTTCGCGGCGAGCTCGAGCATCTCCTCGGACTGGACGGTCGCGAGCTTTCGGGCCTTCGGCACGACCCGCGGGTCGGCGGTGAAGATGCCGTCGACGTCGCTGTAGATCTCGCAGACGTCGGCGTTCAGCGCGGCGGCGAGCGCGACGGCGGTCGTGTCGGATCCCCCGCGACCGAGGGTCGTGATGTCGCGGGTGTCGCGGCTGAAGCCCTGGAAGCCGGCGACGATGACGATGGCGCCCTCGTCGAGCGCCTCACGCACCCGGACCGGGGTGACGTCGACGATGCGGGCGGCGCCGTGCGAGCTGTCGGTGATCATGCCGGCCTGGCTGCCCGTGAACGAGCGCGCCTCGAAGCCCATCGAGTTGATCGCCATCGCCAGCAATGCCATCGAGATGCGCTCACCGCTGGAGAGCAGCATGTCGAGCTCGCGCGGCGCGGGCAGCGGCGAGACCTGCGACGCGAGGTCGAGCAGCTCGTCGGTGGTGTCGCCCATCGCGCTGACGGCGACGACGACGTCGTGGCCGGCACGGCGGGCGTCGACGATGCGCTTCGCGACGCGGCGGATGCTCTCGGCGTCGGCGACGGACGAACCGCCGTACTTCTGGACGATCAGGGCCATAGGTCGGAAACTCCCGGGTGGATGCCGGCGCACCGGCGGGCGGTGACGCACGCCCTGGCTCCCATCCTAGGGAGCCGGTCATGCGACCGCGGCCATGTGACGGCGCCCTCGGAGCGAGACGTGATTAGGCTGGCGACATGGCACGTCGACGGATCCTCTCGTCGCTCACCTCGCTCGTCCGCACGTCGGATGCCTCCCCCGCGACGGAAATGCTCCCGATCCTCGACGACGCGTTCGCGGTCCGGGTCCTCGACCTCGCGATCCGGATCGGCGAGACGATGCTCGTGGCCGGGGCATCCGCCAGCGAAGTGACACTCACGATCGTCCGCGTCGCGGGCGCCTACGGGCTCGATCCGGTCCATGTCGACGTGACGTACAACTCGATCACCGTCGCCCACCACCGCAGCGGCGCCGACCGGCCGATCACGCTGCTGCGCGTCGTGCGCGGATCGGCACCCGATCATCAGCGACTGCAGCGACTCCAGGCGCTCGTCATCGACATCCGCGCCGGCGCCGCGCTCGACGACGCCGTCGCGGCGTTCCGGGTGATCCGCCGCACGCCGTTCCGCTACCACGCGCCCGTCGTCGTCGTGGCGCAGTCGCTCCTCGCCGTCGGCGTCGCCGTGATGTTCGGCGGCAACGTGCTCGTCATCGCGCTGTCGTTCTTCGCCGCGGCAGCCGCCTCGATCACACAGCAGTTGCTCGCAAGAGCGCGCGTCCCGTTCTTCTTCAGCCAGATCGCCGGCGCCTTCGTCCTCACCCTCGTCGCAGCCACCGCGACACTCCTCCGGGCGACCGGATGGGAGCTGGCCGTGGACATCCGCCCGTCGGTGATCGTGGCATCCGGCATCGTCCTCATGCTCGCCGGACTCACCGTCGTCGGCGCTGCGCAAGACGCGATCGACGGCTTCGCGCTCACCGCGATGGGCCGCATCCTGGAGCTCACCACCCAGACGCTCGGCGTCGTACTCGGCATTCTCGCCGGGCTCGAGACCGCGCGCGTGATCGGGCTCGGCATGACCGCGCCGGACGACGTCCTCCCCCTGGGGCCGGTTCCCGCACAGTTCGTCGGCGCGGGACTCATCGCACTCGCAGTCACCGTGTTCAATGGTGCGGGCCTGCGGATCGTCGTCGTCAGCATCGTGCTGAGCCTCGTCGCGTGGGGCGGGTACCTCGCGGCATCCGCCATCGGATTCGAGACCGCGGCAGCCAGCGGCGTCGGCGCGTTCGTCGGCAGCCTCGTCGGCGTCGTCGCGGCCTACCGACTGCACGTGCCGTCGGTCGCAATCACGACCGCCGCGATCCTGCCGATGGTGCCCGGCGCCGCTGTCTTCCGAGGACTGCTCGGCATCGTCGAATCGGGCGATGATGCCGCGGTCCTGTTGACGGGCTTCACGACGCTGGCCGCCGCGGCCACGATCGGCATCGCCCTCGCGGTCGGCGCCTCGCTCGGCATCTACGTCGGCCAGCCGTTGCGCGCATCGCTCGCATCTGTCACCCGCACCCGCGCCCGCGTGCGGGTGTGAGCGGGCAATAGGCTCGACGTATGGCTTCTGCTGCGACCGACGACATCTGGAACCGGGCACTCGATTTCGATTGGGATGCCACGCTCGGCGGCGACGTCGCACTGCGGAACGTGCTGACGTTCGACGGCATGGTGCAGAATGGCGGCCTCTGGTACGCGGTCGAGGTGCACGCGACCGACGAAGAGTTCCCGATCGCGGCGATCGTGGACGGCTATCGGACGCTGGGGCTCGAGACGACGGCGCACACGGTCGAGCGCGCCCACGAGGAGTACGAGCAGACCGTCGGCATCGGCGACGACGAGGCCTGGGCCGACGCCGAGGAGCGGATCACCGAGGAATACACCCTCGAGTCGGACGACCTCAGCGACGCGCTCGAGCGCACGCTCACGCAGGAGCCGGAACTCTTCGCACCGCTCGACTGAATTCTCGAAACGCTGAGCAGCGGGCCGCGCCGTCAGATCGCGCGACGCCCCTCGAACGCGCGGCCGAGCGTGACTTCGTCTGCGTATTCGAGGTCGCCGCCCACCGGCAATCCGGACGCGAGGCGTGTGACGCTGATCTCGAGCGTGTGCAGCAGTCGGCTGAGGTAGGTCGCCGTCGCCTCGCCCTCGAGGTTCGGGTTCGTCGCGAGGATGACCTCGGTCACCGTGCCGTCGGCGAGGCGCTGCATGAGCTGGGCGATGCGGAGGTCGTCGGGCCCGATGCCGGCGATCGGACTGATCGAGCCGCCGAGCACGTGGTACAGGCCGCGGAACTCACGCGTGCGCTCGATCGCCGACACGTCCTTCGCGTCTTCGACGACGCAGATGAAGGTTCGGTCGCGGCGCGGGTCGCGGCAGATGCCGCACTGGTCCTGCTCGGACACGTTGCCGCAGATCTCGCAGAAGCGCACGCGTTCGCGCAGCTCCGACAGCAGGTGCGCGAGCCGGGAGACGTCGAACGTCGGCGTCTGCAGGATGTGGAACGCGATGCGCTGCGCGGACTTCGGTCCGATGCCGGGCAGGCGCCCGAACTCGTCGATCAGGTCTTGGACGATGCCGTCGTACATGGTTCAGGCGGTCCTTCAGTTGAATCTGGTCGGCGGCGTGTACGGCTCTTCGCGCACGAACCGCGCGCCGAGCAGCTGCCGCACGGCCGCCTCGCCGACGCGCTCGATGCCGCCGGAACGGATCGGCGTGACCGGAGCGACGCGCTCGGGGACCACGCGCACCGGGATCGGGGCGTCTGCATCCACCGGCGGGGGAATCTCGTCCTCGTCACGGTCGTCGTCGGGCTCGGGTGCTTCGGCCGACAACACATCGCCCTCGCGCTCGACCGTCAGGGTGCGCTGCGGGGCGGATGCCGCGTCTTCGGGCTCGTCGTCGACAGCGAACTGCGCACTGGGGCCGTCGCCGCCGGGAATCGGTGCGACCGCCCACTCGGTGACGGGCGCCGCCGCAGCGGCCGCAGGTCGCGGCGCGGAAGCGCGGGGCGCCGCCGACGGCGCGGGCGTGCCGCCTACGGGGCTCGACGGAGCCGCGGGCGGCTGCCGCGAGGGCGCCCCACCGCCGGGCGTCGGGTCGGACTGCGGCGCCGAGCCGCCCGAGGGCGGCGTCGGGTCGCCGTCGTGGTGCGCGCGGTACTTCACCCGCACGCCGAGCACGGAGTGGATCGCGACGCGGAGGTCTTCGCTGGGCCCCTTGCCCGCGTTGAGCTTCTTGAACGACTGCACGTCGGACTGGCTCTGGAAGGCGAGCGTCAGCACCTCGTCGTCGTAGGCGACCGGGCGCGAGATCGTCGCGATCATCCACGAGGTGCGACTGATGTCTTCGAGGCGACGCAGCACTTCTGGCCACGCATCCCGCACCTGCTCGAAGGTGATCGGTCCGGTCGGGACCGGCGGCTCGGGCAGTGCGGGAACCGAAGGCGCCGGCGCCTCGGCGACGGGAGCGGCTGCGGCAGGCGTGGCTGCCACCGGAGCAGCCGCCGAAGGCGTCGAGGCCGGGGGAGCTGTCGCGGGCACGGTCGGCGCCGACGTCACCGGCGGAGCAGCAGCCGCAGGGGCTGCGACCGCACCGACGCCCGATGGCGCATCCCCAGCGGCGAGCACGCGCGCCACGAGGAGCTCGAGCTGCAGCCGCGGCGACGTCGTGCCGGTCATGTCGTCGAGCGCGGTCACGACGAGGTCGGCGATGCGCGAGAGCCGGTCGGTGCCGAACGAGGACGCCTGACGACCCATGCGCTCGAGTTCGTCGGCCGGGATGCCGCGCAGCACGGCGCTCGCGCCGGCGCCGGTCGCGGCCACGATGATGAGGTCGCGCAGGCGCTCGAGCAGGTCGTCGACGAAGCGGCGCGGGTCCTGCCCCGTCTGCACGACCCGGTCGACGGCGCCGAACGCACCGGCGGCGTCGCGCGAAGAGAACGCGTCGACGACCTCGTCGAGGAGCTCTGCGTGCGTGTACCCGAGGAGCGCGACGGCGCGCGCGTACGCGACGACTCCGGCATCCGATCCGGCGATCAGCTGGTCGAGGAGCGACAGGGTGTCACGAGGCGAGCCACCACCTGCGCGGACCACGAGCGGAAGCACGCCGGGCTCGACCTGCACACCCTCCTGCGCGCAGAGCTGCTCGATGTACTCGAGCATCGCGGCGGGGGCGACCAGGCGGAACGGGTAGTGGTGCGTGCGCGAGCGGATCGTGCCGATGACCTTCTCGGGCTCGGTCGTCGCGAAGATGAACTTGACGTGCGCCGGCGGCTCTTCGACGAGCTTGAGCAGCGCGTTGAAGCCCTGCGCCGTGACCATGTGCGCTTCGTCGAGGATGAAGATCTTGAACCGGTCGCGGGCGGGTGCGAACACCGCGCGCTCGCGGAGGTCGCGGGCGTCGTCGACACCGTTGTGGGATGCCGCGTCGATCTCGACGACATCGAGCGACCCGCCGCCGCCGCGGCTGAGTTCGACGCAGCTGTCACACGTGCCGCACGGGGTGTCGGTGGGCCCCTGCGCGCAGTTCAGGCAGCGGGCCAGGATGCGCGCAGACGTCGTCTTGCCGCAGCCGCGGGGGCCGGAGAAGAGATACGCGTGCCCGACGCGGTCGCCGCGGAGCGCGGTCATGAGCGGGTCGGTGACCTGCGACTGCCCGATCATCTCGCCGAACGTCTCCGGGCGGTAGCGGCGGTACAGGGCGGTGGTCACCAGAACAGACTACGGCGTGGCACCGACACGGGGCGGACGGATCCGGGCTCGGGAACATCGCACCGCGGTGTCGGCGTTGCACCCGGCGTGGAACTCGTCGACGTCGTGGTGATCGGCGCAGGTCAGGCCGGCCTCTCGGCGGCGCATCACCTCCGCCGCCGGGGCTACGGCCCGGTCGGCGGCGACGGTCCGTCGATGGTCGTCCTCGACGCCGAGGAGCGCGCTGGCGGCGCCTGGCAGCACCGGTGGGCGACGCTGCGCATGGGGACGGTGAACGGCATTCACGAGCTGCCCGGCCATCCGGTGCCACCCGCCGACCCCGCGGCGCCGAGCCGCGAAGTCCTGCCCGCCTACTTCGCGGAGTACGAGGCGATGTTCGACCTCGACGTGCAGCGCCCCGTGCGCGTCACCGCCGTGCGCCGCGCGGCCGACGACCCGCACGGGCGACTTCTCGTCGAGGCGACAGACGGACGCACCTGGGCGGCGCGATACGTGATCAACGCGACGGGCACGTGGCGCCGCCCGTTCTGGCCGCACGTCGCCGGAACGGAACGCTTCGCGGGGCAGCAGCTCCACGTGCACGACTACGTGTCGGCCGAGGCGTTCGCCGGTCGGCGCGTCGGGGTCGTCGGCGCCGGCGTCTCGGCGATCCAACTGCTCGACGAGATCTCGGCCGTCACCGACACCCTGTGGGTCTCCCGCACCGAACCGCAGTGGGATGCCACGGCCTTCGACACCGCCGCGCGCATCCAGGCGATCGCGGGCGTCGAGGAGCGGGTGCGGCAGGGCATCCCACCGGGCAGTGTCGTCTCGGTCACGGGCGCGCACTGGTCGCCCTGGGCGCAGTCGGCACGGGACCGGGGTGCACTCGTGTGGCATCCGATGTTCACGGCGATCGAGGAGCACGGCGTCCGGATGCCGGACGGGTCGTTCGAACCGGTCGACGTCATCCTGTGGGCGACCGGGTTCCGCGCCGACATCGCGCACCTCGCACCATTGCGCCTGCGTACGGCCGCGGGCGGCATCCGCGTCGCGGACTCGCGCGCGATCGACGAACCCCGCCTGTTCCTCATCGGCTACGGACCGTCGCAGTCGACGATCGGCGCGAACCGCGCCGGCCGGGCAGCCGTCCGCGCGATCATCGCCGACGGCTGACGCGCGTCGTCCGCGCGGGTGCCATACCTCAGGCTGATCGGCGCTCGCGGAGCCGCTCGACGTCTTCAGCGGCAGTTCTGCCTGAGTTACGCGCCGCCCTCCGCGCCCGCGTTACGTGTCGATACCGACGTCGCTCGCGTCGACCGTCGAGATCGCCCGCGTCTTCGCGTCGTCCGGCTCTGGCGCCGACTGCTCCGGCACGTCGGCGGTGTCGCCGCCCACGACCGGGATCGTGCCGGTGTGCACCGGCAGCGATGTCGCGGCCGTGGCATCAGGCACCGAGGCCGACAGCAGCGTGCCGTCCTCGCGCAGCTGCTCGCCGATCTGCCGCAGCGTAGGACGCCCCGGGATCACCGTGCCCTGCCCGTCGAGCGGGATCGTGACCTGCTCGCCGCCGGCGACCGTGTACCCAGCGCCGCGGACGGTGAACGAGACCGCCTCGCCGGGACCGGCGACGACCGTCATCTCGTCGCGGCGCACCGTGACGTTCAGACGCGTGCCGTGCCAGTGCTGCACGAACGACAGCGACGGCCAGTCGGCGGGCAGGCGCGGGTCGAAGCTGAGCGCACCACGGTGGTCGCGCATGCCGCCGAAGCCGCAGACGAGCGCGGTCCAGACGCCGCCGGCGGATGCCACGTGCACGCCGTCCGACGCGTTGTTGTGCAGGTCGCCGAGGTCGACGAACGCCGACTCACGGAAGTACTCCAGTGCGAGGTCCTGGTAGCCGACCTCGGCGGCGAGGATCGACTGCACGACCGCCGACAGCGTCGAGTCGCCGGTGGTGAGCGCGTCGTAGTACTCGAAGTCGGCGAGCTTCTCGGCAGGCGTGAACTGGTTGCCCTGCAGGAACAGCGCGAGCACCACGTCGGCCTGCTTCAGCACCTGGTACCGGTAGATCACGAGCGGGTGGAAGTGCAACAGGAGCGGTCGCTGCTCCTTGGGCGTGTTGTCGAGGTCCCAGACCTCGCGCTCGAGGAACACGGCGTCCTGCGGGTGGATGCCGAGCGCCTCGCTGTACGGGATGTGCATCGCCTCGGCGGCCGCCTGCCAGGCCTCGGCCTCTGCCGGGTCGAAGTCGAGCCGCTGAGCGAGGGCCGCGTACGCTTCGGGCTCGTCGACCGACATCTCGCGGACGACCCGCGCCGCGTAGCGCAGGTTGTACCGCGCCATCACGTTCGTGAAGAGGTTGTCGTTGACGACCGTCGTGTACTCGTCGGGGCCGGTCACGCCGTGGATGTGGAAGCTCTCGGGGTCGCCGCCCTCCGAGAAGCGCCAGAACCCGAGGGTCGCCCACAGACGCGCGGTCTCGACGAGGATGTCGACACCCTCGCGGTAGAGGAACTCGGTGTCGCCGGTGGCGCGGACGTACTTGCCGACGGCGAAGGAGACGTCGGCGTTGATGTGGTACTGCGCGGTCCCGGCGGCGTAGTAGGCCGATGCCTCTTCGCCGTTGATCGTGCGCCACGGGAACAGTGCGCCCGCCTCGTTGAGCTGACCGGCGCGCTTGCGGGCGGCGGGCAGCATGAGCGCACGCATCCGCAGCGCGTTGCGCGCCCAGAGCGGGGTCGTGTACGCGAGGAACGGCAGGACGTACACCTCGGTGTCCCAGAAGTAGTGGCCGCTGTAGCCCGACCCGGTGACGCCCTTCGCGGGGACGCCCATCGAGTCGGCGCGTGCCGCGGCCTGCGCGAGCTGGAACAGGCACCAGCGGGTGGCCTGCTGCAGGTCGTCCTGGCCTTCGATGACGACGTCGGAACGCTCCCAGAACGCCTGCACCCAGGCGTGCTGACGGTCGAACTGCGCCTGCACGCCCTCTTGCGCGACGCGGTCGAGGGTGCGGCGGCCTCGGTCGACGAGCTCGCGCGCCGGCACGCCGCGGGACGTGTGGTAGCTCACGACCTTCGCCACCGTCACCGGAACGCCCTGCTTGGCCTGCACCCGGAAGACGTTCTTCGCGATGTCGGGCTCGACGAGGCCGCGGGCGGAGTACTCGTTGTCAGTTGCGACGATGTGGTCGGCGACGACGGCGATCGTCATGCCGGATGCCGTGACCTTGTACGACAGCGCCGAGCGGGTGCCGTCCTGCCAGTACTCCTGCGGCTGCAGCACGCGCTCCGACATCTTCTCGGCCTTGCGCGGGTCGAACCCGACAGCCTTCTGCTTACCGAGATTCCCGCCGCCGCCGTAGACGTCCTGGCCGTCCTGCCGGTTGATGAGCTGGCAGCTGATCGTCACCGGGGCATCCGCGTTCAGTACCGTCACCGAGAGCCGCATGATCGCGACGTGGCGCTCCTCGAACGAGACCATCCGCTCGAAGTCGATGACGACGTCCTTGCCGCTGGGCGTCATCCACCGCACGTGGCGCGTGAACGTACCGGTGCGGAAATCGAGCGCGCGCTCATACTCGCGGACGTCGGCGATGTCGAGCGACAGCGGCTCGTCGTCGACGTAGACCCGCATCACCTTCGCGTCGGGCGCGTTGATGATCGTCTGCCCGACCTCGGCGAAGCCGAACGCCTGCTCGGCGTGGCGGATCGGGAACACCTCGTGGAACCCGTTGATGAAGGTGCCGTGCTCCTGCGCCTGCCGCCCCTCGGGGTGGTTGCCGCGGAGCCCCAGGTAGCCGTTGCCTGCGGCGAACAGCGTCTCGGTCACCCCGACGTCGTCGAGCGAGAAGTCGGTCTCGACGAGGCGCCAGGGGTCGACGGGGAAGCGGAGGCGATCGATCATTCGGGTCCTCTTCGGGAAAGGAGGTGGAAGGACTGCGGGATCAGACGAAGACGGCGAGGTCGTCGACGACGACGTGCGCACCGACGGCGCGGAGGGTTTCGGCACCGACGCCGCGATCGACGCCGACCACGAGACCGTATCCCGCCGCGACGGCCGACTGTACACCGGAGTGCGCGTCCTCGACGGCGGCGCTCCGCGCGGGGTCGACGCCGAGCATGACGGCAGCGCGGGCGAAGACGTCGGGCGCAGGCTTCGAGGCGAGCCCCTCGTGCTCGGCGACGACGCCGTCCATGATCACCGGGAACCGGTCGATGATGCCGGCGGCGGTGAGCACCTCGCGGGCGTTCTTCGAACTGGAGACGACGGCGATCGGCACGGCGGCATCCTGGAGCTTCTGCACCAGCGCGAGCGACCCGGGATACGGCGCGATCCCCTCGGCGCGCAGCACCGCCTCGAACACGGCGTTCTTGCGGTTGCCGATGCCGCACACGGTGTCGGCGGTCGGGTCGTCCGACGGGTCTCCCCACGGCACCTCGACGTCACGCGAACGGAGCAGGCTCGCGACGCCGTCGTAGCGCTTCTTGCCGTCGAGATACTCGAAATAGTCGCGCTCGGTGTAGACGGGCTCGATCCCCCAGGCTGTGAACAGCTCAGTGAACATCGTCGCCCAGGCGTGCATGTGGACCTCTGCGGTCGGGGTGAGCACGCCGTCGAGGTCGAAGAGCACGCCGTCGAAGGTGGTGAGGTCGGGGAGCTCGTCCATCGTCACGCTCCCAGCGTATCGGCGCACCCCCGTCCGACGTCCAATCGCCGGCCGGTCGGATCAGGCGCCGGCGACCGCGTACGCCTGCCGGGCGATCTCGAGCTCTTCGTCGGTCGGGACGACGAGCACCGTGACGGCCGAGTCGTCGGTCGAGATGACGCGGATGCCGCGCTCGGCGGCCTCATTGCGCTCGGGGTCGATCCGCACCCCGGCGAACCCGAAAGTCGCGAGCGCCTCGGCGCGCACGAGCGGCGCGTTCTCGCCGACACCGGCGGTGAACGAGATGACGTCGACACCGCCGAGCTGCGCGAAGTAGGCGCCGATGTAGGCGCGGAGCCGGTGGATGTAGACGTCGAACGCGAGCGTCGCGTGCGGGTCGCCTTCGGCGCGCCGTCGGGTGATGTCGCGCATGTCGGACGCGCCGGCGAGGCCGAGCAGGCCGCTGCGCTTGTTGAGGAACGCGTCGAGGTCGGCGGGGCTCATCTCATCGCGACGTGCGAGCACGCCGAGCACGGACGGGTCGAGGTCGCCCGAGCGCGTTCCCATGACGAGACCCTCGAGCGGCGTGAGCCCCATCGAGGTGTCGACCGACGCACCGCCGGCGATCGCCGTCGCCGACGCTCCGTTGCCGAGGTGGAGGACGATCTGGCGCAGGTCACCGAGCGGGCGCTCCAGGAACGCGGCGGCGGCCTCGCTGACGAACTTGTGGCTCGTGCCGTGGAAGCCGTACTTGCGGATACGGTGACGCTCCGCGGTCTCCCGGTCGATGGCGTACGTGGATGCCGCAGCCGGCATGGTCTGGTGGAACGCGGTGTCGAAGACCGCGACGTGCGGGACATCGCCGAACGCGGCCCGCGCGGCCTTGATGCCCTGCAGCGCGCCGGGGTTGTGGAGCGGCGCGAGGGCGCTGAGCTCGTCGATGTTGATCTCCACGAGCGGCGTGATGAGCGTCGGCTCGAAGAACCGCGCACCACCCTGCACGACGCGGTGCCCGACCGCGACGGGACGCGGCTCCTGCAGCGAGGGCCCCTGGGCTGCAAAGGCACCGAGCATGACCTCGAACCCGGCGGTGTGGTCGGCGATCGGGAGCTCCTGCGTCGTCGTCGCCTTGGTCGCTGCGACGGCCGCACCCGAGAAGTACACGGTGTGGGATGCCGCGCCCACCGACTCCCCGATGCGCTCGACCAAGCCCGCGGCGAGCGCGCGCTCGGTGTCGACGTCGACGAGCTGGTACTTGAACGACGACGAGCCGCTGTTGATGACGAGGACGGGGGTCACTCGGATGCTCCTTCGGAGGACGGCGCGACGTTCTGCGCCTGGATGGCGGTGATCGCGATGGTGTTGACGATGTCCTCGACGAGGGCGCCGCGGGACAGGTCGTTGATCGGCTTGTTGAGGCCCTGGAGGACAGGTCCCATCGCGACCGCTCCGGCGCTGCGCTGCACCGCTTTATAGGTGTTGTTGCCGGTGTTCAGGTCGGGGAAGACGAACACCGTGGCGCGGCCGGCCACGTCGGATCCGGGCATCTTGGTCGCCGCGACCGCGGCATCCGTCGCCGCGTCGTATTGGATCGGGCCCTCGACGAGCAGCTCAGCGGCGCGAGCGCGCACGAGCGCGGTGGCCTCGCGCACCTTGTCGACGTCGGCGCCGGAACCGGACTCCCCCGTCGAGTACGACAGCATCGCGACGCGCGGCTCGATGCCGAACTGCTGCGCGGTCGCGGCCGACGACACCGCGATGTCGGCGAGCTGCTCGGCGGTCGGGTCGGGGATGACCGCACAGTCACCGTAGACGAGCACGCGGTCGGCGAGCGCCATGAGGAAGACGCTCGAGACGACCTTCACGCCGGGCTTGGTCTTGATGATCTCGAACGCGGGGCGGATCGTGTGCGCTGTCGTGTGTGCGGCACCCGACACCATGCCGTCGGCGAGGCCGAGGTGCACCATGAGCGTGCCGAAGTACGACACGTCGGTGACGGTGTCGGTCGCCTGCCGGTAGGTGACGCCCTTGTGGGCGCGCAGCCGCTCGTACTCGGTCGCGAACTTGTCGACGTGGACGGCGTCGAACGGGCTCAGCACCTCGGCGTCCTGGATGTCGAGGCCGAGTTCGAGCGCGCGTGCGCGGACCTCGATGGGCTCGCCGAGGATCGTGATGTCGGCGATGCCGCGCGCGAGCACGGTGGCCGCCGCGCGGAGGATGCGATCGTCGTCTCCCTCTGGCAGCACGATGCGCCGGCGCTCCCCACGCGCCCGCTCGACGAGGCGGTACTGGAACATGAGCGGCGTCACGACCGTCGAGGTCGCAAGTCCGAGGCGGCGCTGCAGCTCCTCGGTGTCGACGTGCTGCTCGAACAGCGACAGCGCAGTGTCGTACCGACGCTGCGAGTGCGCGGCCATCCGTCCGCGCGCGCTCATGATGCCGCGGACCGTCTCGTAGGTGCCCTCGTCGGTCGCGAGGATGGGCAGGTTCGAATCGAGGCCCTCGATCAGCCGGACGACCGGCTCGGGCAGCTCGAACGGCCCATAGAGCACGATTCCCGACAAGGCGGGGAACGTGCCAGACGCGTTGGCGAGGAGCGCGGCGAGGAGCACCTCGGTGCGATCGGCGGCGACCGCGAGGATCGCCCCCTCCTCGAGGCGGGGCAGCACGTTGTTCAGCGACATGCCCGCAACCACGACGTGCAGTACCTCGCGGTCGAGCAGCGCTTCGTCACCGCCGACCACGGTCGCACCCAGGGAGCGGGCGACGTCCTTCACCGACGGGGCGATGAGGTACGCGTCCTCGGGCACGGCCCAGACGCCCACATCACCGCGGGCGGCGGGCGCGGCCTTCACCGCAGCGATGATCTCGTCGAGCCGGCCCGGATCGGCGCGGTTCACGACGACGGCAAAGAGGCCGGCGCGCTCGTGCTTCACCTCGGCGAGCGCAAGGGTGGCAAGGTTCGCGACCTGCTCGGGCGACAGGGCCGCGGCATCCGCCCGGGCATCGGGATCGTCGGACTGGCCGTTCAGGACGAGCAGGACTGGCGCCCCGAGGTTCGCGGCGATGCGCGCGTTGTAGCCGAGCTCGGCGGGGCTCCCGACGTCGGTGTAGTCGCTGCCGACGATGACGACCGCGTCGCACTGCGCTTCAACAGCCTTGTACTTCTCCACGATGCGGCCGAGCGCAGCTTCGGGGTCGGCGCGTACCTCGTCGTAGGTCGCGCCGATGCACTCGTCGTAGCCGAGATCGACGCCGTCGTGGTCGAGGAGCATCTCGAGGACATAGTCGCGTTCCTCGGTCGAGCGCGCGATCGCGCGGAACACCCCGACACGCGGCGACGTGTGGATGAGGGTGTCGAGCACGCCGAGGGCGATCGTCGACTTCCCGGAGTGACCTGCAGCGGACGTGATGTAGATGCTCTGAGCCACGGTCCCAGCTTAGGACGACCTCACTTCTGGGCCACCTGGGAACGACGGGCGAATCCGCGCACCGGGGAAAGAAAGACTCTCCGCGAACCCGGCAGAGCCAAGTTACCCTTGCTACGTTTCCGTCCTGGGGGAGTTGGCCTGGATGCCGTCTCGCGGAGAGCTCCTGGAAGTCTACCCGACGTCCGGACGCGGCACGCGCGGCCCGGGTTAGCATCGGTGCCATGCGCGCCGACGCGCGCCGGCTGCGAGGGGGACGGATGACCGACGGAACGCTGGGGCGGACGAACGAGACCGCGGAGACCTTCGCCGAGGCGACGGCCGCGATCGGGGCATCCGTCTCGAAGGTCATCGACGGCAAGCCGGGTGCGGTCAGGGCCGCGCTCGTGTGCCTGCTCGCCGAGGGACACCTGCTCATCGAGGACGTCCCCGGCGTCGGCAAGACGATGCTCGCGCGGGCGCTCGGCGCGACCGTCGACGCGACCGTCCGCCGCATCCAGTTCACCCCCGACCTGCTCCCCGGCGACGTGACCGGCGTCAGCGTCTACGACCCCGTCGAGCGCCGCTTCGAGTTCAAGCCGGGCGCGATCTTCGCCCACATCGTCATCGCCGACGAGATCAACCGCTCCTCCCCCAAGACGCAGTCCGCGCTCCTCGAAGCCATGGAGGAGCGACAGGTCACCGTCGACGGCACCAGCCGCCACCTGCCCGACCCGTTCCTCGTCGTCGCGACGCAGAACCCGCTCGAGATGGAGGGGACCTACGCCCTCCCCGAGGCGCAGCGCGACCGCTTCATGATGCGCATCTCGATGGGATATCCGGATGCCGCGGACGAAGCGCTCATGCTGCGCCAGCGCGACACCGAGAACCCCCTGCACGCACTCACCCCGGTCGTGACCGCCGAGCGCATCGCATCGCTCATCACCTATGCGCGTGGCATCCACGTGTCGCCCTCTGTGGAGGAGTACGCCGTCGGGCTCGCCCGGGCCACCCGCGCGCACCCGGAGCTGCGCCTGGGAGCGAGCCCGCGCGCGACACTGCAGCTCGTCCGCGCCGCGAAGGTGTGGGCGGCGCTCGAGGGCCGCGAGTTCGTGATCCCCGACGACGTGGCGACGCTACTCGAACCCGTGTTCGCGCACCGGCTGATCGCGGCCCGCGGCATCTCGCGAGGCCGCTCCGGCGCCGACACGGTGAGTGCCGCGCTGCAGGGCATCGCCGCCGCGGTCCGCGTTCCGCTCGCAGCACACTGACGATCCGCATGTCACGCTGGCCGCTCACGCTCCGGGGAACCGGTGCGGTCGTCCTCGGCGTGCTCGCACTTATTTTGGCGGGCGCCCTCGCCGTGCCGGCGCTGCTGTTCTTCGGGGTCCTGCTGCTCGCGGTCACGGCGCTCGGCCTGGTGTCGCTGCACCTCGGGCACCGGCCCGATCGGGTGCGCCGCACGTTCTCCCCCGAAGTCGCCGCTGTGGGCGACGCGGTCACCGTGCACGCGCGGGTCGAATGCCGCACCGTGCTGCCGACCGTGGTCGGCACATGGCAAGAGACGCTGCCGGTGGGGCTCGAGGGCGACGCATCGGGCGTGTTCCCGGGGCTGCGATCAGGCTTGGTCACGGGCGGCCACAGCGTCGACCTGCGGTACCGGCTCATCGCCCGGCGGCGCGGCATCCGTCACATCGGTCCCCTGCAGGTGACGACGACCGACCCGTTCGGCTTCGCGCGGCGGACGGTGCGCCAGGGAGAACCGGTCCCCCTCACGATCGCACCCGCGCTCATCGAGCTCGGATCGCTCGAAGAGCTCCCCGGCAACGCCGGTGGCACGATGCAGACGCAGACCGACCGACTCGGGCAGGGCGCCGACAACCTCATCCCCCGCGTGTACGTCCCCGGCGACTCGATGCGGCGCATCCACTGGCGCGCGAGCGCCCACCGCGGTGACCTGATGGTGCGGCAGGAGGAGCAGGAGTCGAACCCCGAGGCCGTCGTGGTCCTGGACCGCTCCATGTCTCGGTGGGGCGCCGAGGCGCTGCGTGCGCCCGGTGAAGACCCGGCGTTCGAGGTGGCGGTGTCAGCTGCGGCATCCGCCGTCGCGAGGTTCGTCCGCGAGGGGTACTCCGTCGCGGTCATCGACGTCGACGGGCGTGAGTTGACGGAACCGATCGACGCGGGCGACGGCGCGGCCGTCGAGGCGATGATCGTGTCGTTCGCGACGCTCACAGCGCGTCGCGACGGCACCCTCGCCGATGCGCCGCCGTTGTTCGTCGGGGCGACCCTCGGACCGGTCGTCATCGTGACGGGGCCGATCGACGACCGCGACGTCGCCGTGCTCGCGCCGATCACGACGCACACCTCGCTCCCCGTGCTGCTGAGCGTAGGCGCCGACTCGACCGGGGTCCGCGCCGCGAGCGCCGCGGGGTGGCGAGCGGTCGCGCTCGAGCCCGAGGACGAGCTCGGAACGCTCTGGGCCCGTTGGGCAACCGTTTCAGAACGAGGTGCCGGTCGTGTCGGGTGAGTCGCGCACGTCAGCGCGCCCGCGCCACGACGGCGGCTCGACGATCGCACTGCTCGTGGCGATCGTCGCGGCGCTGCTCCCCCTGGTCACGGTGATCTCGCCCGGGCTGTGGACGCTCCTCTCGATCACCGGGGCAGCGGCTTTGCTCATCGCGGGGTATCTCGCCCGCCGGTTCGGGTTGCCCGCGGTCGGGGTGACGGCACTGCAGGCGGTGCTCTGGGTGGGCGGGACGACGGCCGTCTTCTTCTCGGATGCCGCGTGGCTGCTCGTCATCCCGACCGTCGAAGCCATCGAGCGGGTGCCCCTCCTCGTCGAGGACGCGTCCACAGCGATCGCGGTCGGCGTCGCGCCGCTCGACGCCACCCCGTCGCTGTCGTTCCTCATCGTTGCGGCCATCGGCCTCCTCACGATCGCGCTCGATCACGTTGTGCTGACCGCTCGGATGCCGCTGCTCGCGACGGTCGCGCTGGTCGCGGTGTGGCTCATCCCCTCACTCGCGGTCCGGCGGAGCGTCGATGTCTGGGCGTTCGTCGTGTTGGCCGCGGCGATGCTGTGGCTCATCCGCGCCGAGACGAGGTCGCGCACGTCCGCGCTCGCCGCGAAGACGCGGACCCGCGTGGGTGCGGTGTCGGCGACGATCGCGGTCGCCGCCATCGTCATCTCGGTCGTCGCCGCGCCGAACCTGCCGCCGTCCGTCGCCGGCGGCGGCGCCGTGGGCGGGACGAGCATCGACGCATCCCTCGAACTCGGCGACGACCTGCGGCGTCCGTCGGAGACGCCGGTCGTCCGCACCTGGGGCGAGGCGCCCACTCCCCCGTACCTGCGGATCGCGACGCTCACGCGACTCGACAGTTCGTCGTGGGTCCCCGACCGCGGCCGGACGGTGCCGCTCGATTCCTGGACGGCTGACGTGCCGGAGGCCGGCGAGGACATCCGCGTCCGCGAGGATACGACGAACGTGGAGGTGCTCGACCTCTCGTCGACCACGCTCCCGATCCCCTACCCCGCGACGTCGTTCGACGGTCTCGGCGACGAATGGATCGTCGCCCCCGACAACCTCACAGTCCGTTCGGCTGCGACCCCCGCGCGCGGGCAGCAGTTCAAGGTCGTCACGACGAAACCACTGCCAACGCTCGAGCAGGCTCGCGCCGCCGAGGCGGGGCTCGGTGGCGCGAGCGTTGCGGGTGCGACGAGCCTGCCCGCACCGCTCCCCCCGATCATCCGCGAGCTCGCCGCCGAGGTCACCGCGGATGCCACGACCGATTACGACCGCCTGCTCGCGCTGCAATCCTGGTTCCGCGGCACGTCGTTCGAGTACTCGCTCGAGACGCCGGTGGAGGCCGGCTTCGACGGTTCGGGTGCCGACGCCGTCGGCGCATTCCTCGAGGCGCGCTCGGGCTACTGCGTCCATTACGCCTCGGCCTTCGCGCTGATGGCGCGCACCCTCGGCATGCCGTCCCGTGTCGTCGTCGGCTTCCTCCCGGGGAACCCGACGGGCGAGACACGCGACGACGAGCGCGTGTACGAGGCGACGACCGCGCAGCTGCACGCCTGGCCCGAGGTGCACTTCGAGGGCATCGGCTGGGTCGCATTCGAACCGACGAAGAGCCTCGGCACCGCGCAGCGCTTCAACGCCGAGTCCGTCGACCCGGGCGACCCGACTCCGTCGGCGTCGCCGTCGCCCACTGCGAGCGCCTCACCGCAGACGAGCGCCCCGCCGCGCGATCCGGAGGACGGCGCGTCCTCCGGCGCAGCGACCGGCGGGTTCGATTTCCGCGGCATCCTTCCCGTCCTCGCCTGGACCCTCGGCGCGCTCGCACTCGTCGCGGCACCGGGCGTGACCCGCATCGCGCGTGACGCGGCACGAGCGCGCCGCGCGGCGGCCGGCAGTGTCGCGGCGGCGTGGCGGCTCGTCCAGGACGCCGCGATCGATCACGGCATCGAGGTGCGCGCCGCGGAGTCACCGCGGGCGTTCGGGAGGCGGCTCAGCGTGGCGTTCGGCGCGCCACGCGCGTCGATGGATCGCCTGGTGAAGGCGGTCGAGCTCTCGAGCTACGCGGCACCGGGGACACCGGCATCCGAATCGGCGGAACGACTGCGAGCAGATGCCGCTGCCGTGCGCGATGCGCTCCGCGAGGGCGCGAGTGGCAGGACGAGGTTCCTCGCGCTGGCTACGCCGCGCTCGCTGCTCATCCGCCCGGGGTCCACGTTCGCGTCGGCGGAGCAGGTATCGGCGCCCTGACGCTGGAACGGACCGTGGCCTGGAACGGACCGTGGCCTGGAACGGAGAAGTCCCCCACCGGAACCCGGTGGGGGACTTCATCTTCCGCGGAAGCGACAGGATTTGAACCTGCGAGACGAGTTACCCCGCCTACATGGATTCCAGCCATGCTCCTTCGGCCGCTCGGACACGCTTCCAAAGGTCGAGGTTATCACGCAGGACAGTGCGCTCCCGGCGCGGCGTCAGTTGAGCGCGCGGGTGCTCGGCGGCACGACACCGTCGGCGTAGAGGTCTTTCGCGACATCCTGGAATGCGGTCAGCGCCACACGCTGGGTGAGCGGGCCGTACGAGATGCGTGCGACGCCGAGCCGCTCGTACTCGGCGGCTGTGAGCGCGCCGGGCAGGCCGATGACGCTGACCCGGCCGATGCCCTCGACCAGCGCGGCCGCCGTCGCGGCATCCAAGACGCCGGGAACGAACACGACGTCGGCGCCGGCGTCGATGAACGCGCGCCCGCGCGCGATCGCGTCGGCGAGCGATTCTTCGGCGGGCCGGTCGCCGCCACGCACGAACGCATCGGTGCGGGCGTTCAGCGCGAACGGCACACCCTCGGCTTCGGCCGCACGAACGGCCGCAGCGACGCGTGCGACGGACTCCTCGAAGGGGCGGAGCCGGTCTTCGATGTTCGCGCCGACGATGCCGACGCCCACCGCACGCCGCACGGTGTCGGCGGTGTCGTCGTACCCGTCGTCGAGGTCGGCGCTGACCGGGACGTCGCCTGCGGCCTCGACGATGCGCCCGACCATGTCGAGGGTGACGTCGAGCGGGATGGTGCCGTCCGCGTAGCCGAACGATGCCGCGATCGAGTGCCCCGCTGTGGCGATGGCCCTCGTCTCGGGAAGATCGAGCACCGCCTTCGCAGAGATGACGTCCCACACGTTGACGACGCGGAGGATCTCGGGAGCGGCGTGCAGCTCGCGGAGGCGGCGAGCGCGGTCGGGGGTGCTGAGAGTGGTCATGTCTCCACCGTGCCACCGATTCGGCGACGGAGGGTCGCCCGTGTCCTCAGAAGTCCACACGCGCACGGGACGACCCGGTGACCACGGCCCTCGCGGGCCCGCCACCGGGTCGCCGGTCACGGCCGGACGAATCCGACCGATCGGCCCGTGTCGCCACTCCAGGCACCGGATGCAGCGCCACGGGAGTTGTCGAGGAATCCCCCCTCGCGAGCCATCGTGCCCTGCGGCGCGCGACGCCGATAGGGGTTGCCTCGACCCGACGATCTCTGTGATCATCAGGGGTTCGGCTCGCGCGGCTCAGGCAGAGGCGAGCGCCACGAGCGCGTCACCGGAGAGTCGCTGTGTCGTCCATTCGTCCATGGGGACCGCGTCCAGCGACCGGTAGAACGCGATCGACGGGGCGTTCCAGTCGAGCACCGTCCACTCGAGGCGGGCATACCCGCGCTCGACGGCAACAGCGGCGAGCGACGCGATGAGCGCTTTGCCGTAGCCCCGGCCCCGCTGCGCCTCGTCGACGAACAGATCCTCGAGCCAGATGCCGTGCCGACCGGTCCACGTCGAGTAGGTGAGGAACCAGACGGCGATCCCCACGATGTCGCCGCCCCGCTCCACGACGTGTGCGAACGCCTGCGGGTGGTCGCCGAACAGCCGCGCCGCGATCTCGGCGGCCGTGTTCTCGACGGCGTGCGGCTCGCGCTCGTACTCGGCGAGCGCGCGGATCGCGGCGAGGATGCCCTCCTCATCACCGAGCGCAGCTGCACGGAGTACTGCACCGTCGTCGAAGGTTCGGAACGGGGTGGATGCCGCGGAGGTCATACGTCGAGCGTAGGCGAACGCCCGGCGCGCCCGTCACCGCCGGCAGCAGACATGCCCGAGCCGAGGACGGCCAACCACGGACTGTGCGTCGGGTCGAGGAGCGACTCGGCGAGCCGATCGAGCGCACCGCGCGCTCCGATGTCGCGACGACCCCGCGGCGGGTCGCATTGGCGAGCCGCGCACGCTCGCGCCAGCGCTCGCCCTCCTCCGCGGACTCGCCGAGCGCGACGACGATCTCGGCGACGAGGGTCGGGTTCAGCCGGGATCGATCCGCACGGAACGCGTCGAAGACCGTCGACCGGGCGACTCGCGCCGCCGACGGCGCGGCACCGTCGGCCGCGCGACGCGCAGCGATATGCATAGCGTTATCGGCATACGTCGCGCTCGACTCGGCGCGGAGCGCCTGCAGCGCGGTCGCGACATCGGCCGGCGTCTCTGCCGACGAATCGTCGTGATCGGTGTTCATCGCACGGTGCCCCCTGTTCGCCGCCGGTGCGCCTCACGAGTGTGACCGGCCGAGAATCTTGTCCGGGCTCGTCCGGAATCGCCACTTCGTGACAGTTCCGTCATCTGAGGTACGTACCATTCCAATGTGCCTCTTCTGGGGGGAAGAGCGCGTTGACGGTCGGGCCCGTCACGCCTGGCACACCTGTCCGACCAGCGGGACATGGCGGGATCGGATGCCGGAGGGACGGCGTCCGATCCCCATCCACGCCCTACAGGTCACCGTCTGTGCTCAGCCGGACGCGGCGGCATCCCAACGCGAGAGCACGCGAAGCGCCTGGAAGGTCAGCCATGGCGAAGGCTCGCCCTCGGCGACGTCGAGGGGGAACCAGACCCGACCGGGGATGACGTGTTCCTGCACCCACGTTCCGTCCGGGCGACGCCGCGCACGGATCGACTCGACCGCTTCGGTCATCCGTTCGTCGAACGGGATCCCGTCGTGCAGCGCGGCCGCGGTGAGGTGGTCGAGCGCCTTGAGGGTCGTGAACTGGGCTCGAGGCGGATACATGAGCACGTCGGTCCAACCACCGAGCGGTTCGCCGTTCGAGAGCCGATAGCGGAGCCGCCGTGCGAGGAGGTACTCCTCGCCGCGCCGCCGGGTCGCGATCATCTCGGGTGTCGCGCCGACGCGTTGCTCGTACTCGAGCAGTGCGCGGACGGCATTGATCGTGGAGTGGAACGACGAGCGGGTCGAACCCTCGACCCACTCGCAGTTCCAGCCGCCGTCGGGCAGCTGGTGCGCGACGAACCAGTCGGCGAGCGCAGACATGTCACGGCCGAGCCACGTGCCGTTGCCGAGCGTCATCGCGTTGATGCAGACGTCGACCTCACCGCCCCAATACGGCATGTCCTCGTACTCCCAGACCACCGACTCCAGCTTCCGGTCCGTGTCCGCCAGCACCGCCGGATCGAGGCCCCACTCCCGAAGGAACGTCAGCGACCACGTCGTGGCCGTGAACGGCTGACCGTCACCCTCAGGCGGCAAGCCCGCCTGCAAGCGTGCGACGACGTCGGCCGGGAAGAACGCGCCGCCCGCCCATTGTCCGTCGGGGTCCTGGTGCGAGAGGAGCGCGGCACCATGCCCCTCGGTCGCGATCCGCGCCCTCGTACGCGCCCATATTTCCGGCGGCTCGCCGAGCAGGTCGCGCTCGACCTGCCACCGCAGCGAGGGGTCGGTGTCGAGCAGCCAGTCGAGCACGTCGCGTTCGATCATGCCGGGAGGGTAGCGCCGGGCGCCGACACGGCGCAGCCCCTTCCCGGAGACACCTGGTGCCTATTCCAGGCCGCGCACGGGCACGCCGAGCCATTCGCCGAGGTCACGGATCTCGGCGTGCACCATCTCGCGCTCGTCGTCGTCGAACGGGAGCAGCTCGTGGACCGCACCAATGACGAGGGTCTCCTTCTTCTTGTCGAGCGCGGCATCGAGCAACCCGATGAACCGGTCGCCGACGAGGATGGGGTGGGCGAAGTAGCCGTAGACGCGTTGTGCCTTGGGCTTGAACTGCTCGAGCACGAACTCGAAGTCGAAGATCTCGACCAGCCGCGGCCGGTCGAAGAGCATCCGGTCGTACGGGTTGAGGATCGCGGCACGGCCGCCGGGGTCGTCCTGCAGCGACGCGACCGCCTCGGGGTCGACGCGGAACTTCCAGTCGCTCCCTTCGACCTCGGCGGCCTCCCCCGCCATGCCGACGCCGCTCCACGACGACTTCTGGCGCGCGATGCCGAGCGCCTGCAGGCGCCGGTGCGCGAGGTACTCCTCCGCGGCCTCGAGGTCGAGCTCAGCGCCGTGCCCCTGGTAGACACGCTCGGCGAGGTCCCACACGCGCTGCCGCCCGACGCGGCCCGTCACGGCGACCTCACCGAGGTACATCATGAGGTCGAGCATGCGGGGCACCTGATTGGAGCCGTACCAGCCGCCCTCGTCCTTCGCCTGCACGACGCTGGTGTCGGGAATGTCCGACGCCTGCAGCGGCCCGTCGGCGGTCAGCCGGCGGAGGATGTCGGCCCGGAAGTCGGCGTTCGCGTCGAGGTACTGCCGCGTGACCTCGCGCACCTTCCGCGCCCGCATGAGCGGCCACATGGCGGGCAGCAGGCTCACCGGGCGGAAATTGCCGTCGTACTCGAAGAGCTGTCGATCGTCCTCGACGGCCTTGGTCAGTTGCCCGGGTTCGTACGACCACCCGATGCGCGACCAGCAGATCGTCTGTTCACTGGGCGCGATCGTCGCGGTCGGATCGATCTTGACGGCGCCGAGCTGCTCCGCGACCTCGACGACGTCGGCGGGCCGATCGGCGTCGAGCAGCTGCGCGCGCACGGCGATGCGGCGCGCCTCGTCCCTCGTGAGCCGGTGCATGCGTCGAGGCTAGCGGTCGGCGCCGACAGTGCCCGGGGCGTCAGCGCTCAGGTCGACGGCGCCAGGCGGGCGTCGACGGTACGGCGCTCGTCGAACACGAAGCAGTCGCCGTCGAAGTGGTCGCCGCCGACGTGCTCGAAGTAGCCGAGGATCCCGCCGTCGAGCTGGAGCGCGTCGACGCCCTCCTCGCGGAGGTGGATCGCAGCCTTCTCGCAGCGGATGCCGCCGGTGCAGAAGCTGACGACGGTCTTGCCCTCGAGGTCGGCGCGGTGCCGGGTGGCGGCATCCGGGAACTCGGTGAACTTCTCGATCCGCCAGTCGAGCGCACCGGCGAACGTGCCGTGGTCGACCTCGAAGGCGTTGCGCGTGTCGAGCATCACCACTTCGCGGCCGGCGTCGTCGTGTCCCTGCTCGAGCCAGCGGTGCAGGGTCTTCGGGTCGACCGCCGGCGCGCGGCCGGCTTCCGGGCGGATCGTCGGGCGATCCATCCGGATGATCTCGCGCTTCACCTTGACGAGCATCTTGCGGAACGGCTGATCGTCCGACCAGCTCTCCTTCGTCGTGAGTTCGACGAAGCGAGGGTCTGCGCGCAGCTCGTCGACGAACCCGCGGACCGCATCCGCCGTCCCGGCGAGGAACATGTTCACGCCCTCTTCGGCGATCAGGACCGTCCCCTTCAGCGCCCGCTCCTCGGCGCGCGCGAGCAGCACCTCACGCAGCACCGACGGATCGTCGATGCGCGTGAAGAGATAGGCCGAGATGTTCAGGACGGATGCCACGCCCCCAGGGTATCCGGGGCGCGAGAGCGCGGCATCCGTCCTGCGGCTCAGGCCACCTTCGCTGCGGCGTAGGCGTCGGACGCGGCGTCGAGCGCGGCGACCTCGTCGGCCGAGAGCTCGAGCCGGGCACCGGCGAGAAGACCGTCCACCTGCTCGACGCGGGAGCCCGACGCGATCGGCACGGCGCCCTTCGCACGCAGCCAGCCGAGCGCGGCCGATGCGACGGTCACGTCGTGGGTTGCCGCGATCTGCTCGAGCGCGGCGATGATCGCGAGGCCCTCGGGGGTCGCGTACGACGCGGCGGTGCCGGCGCGAGGCGACGACTGGCCGGTCGGATCGGACGAGCGGTATTTGCCGGTGAGGAAGCCACTCGCCAGCGCCGAGTAGGGCACGACCGCGAGGCCGGCCTCGGCGGCCGTGGGGAGGACGTCCGCCTCGACCGAGCGGGCAACGAGGTTGTAGCGCGGCTGGGTCGCGACCGGCGCCGCGACGCCGAGCTCGCTCGCGATGCGGATCCACTCGCGCGTCGCCTCGGCCGAGAAGTTGGAGATCGCGGGGTAGCGGATGAGGCCGTCCGCTACGAGGGCACCGAATGCGGCGACGGTCTCTTCGAGCGGCGTCTCGGGGTCTTCGGCGTGCGCGTAGTACAGGTCGATCGTGTCGACGCCGAGGCGGCGGAGCGATGCTTCGGCCGCGGCGCGGACGTTCGCGGCCGAGAGCCCCTTGAACTCCGGGTGCATGCTCACCTTCGTGGCGACGACGACGCGCTCGGGACGTCGCGAAGCGAGCCACTCGCCGACGATGACCTCGCTCTCGCCACCCGCGTTCCCGGGCACCCACGCGCTGTACACGTCCGCCGTGTCGACGAAGTCGCCGCCGCCGGCGACGAAGGCATCGAGCAGGGCGAACGAGGTGTCGCGGTCGGCGGTCCAACCGAACACGTTGCCGCCGAAAGAAAGGGGGAAGACGTCGAGGTCACTGGTTCCGAGCGTGGTCATCCTTCGATCCTGACACGCGCAGACAGGAGGTCGGGTCGCGCTCAGCGGGCGAGGATGTCGTCCGCGTTGTCGCCGATCCAGGCCATGAGCGGCATCATCCGCGCCATAAGCTCCTCGCCGCGCGCCGTCAGCGAGTACTCGACGCGCGGCGGGACCTCGGGGTATGACACGCGCGCCACGAGACCGTCGTCGACGAGGGTGCGGAGCGTCGAGGCGAGCATCTTCTCGCTCACGCCGTCCACGGTGCGCTTGAGCTCGCCCCATCGGGCCGTGCCGTCGGTCAAGGCCATGAGCACGAGGACGCCCCACTTGCTCATGACGTGATCGAGCACGGTGCGCGTCGGACACCCGTCCCCGAAGACACCGGGCGCGGACTCGCGCAATTGCCGGAAACTCACCGCCATGTAGGTACCTTACCGAAAGGTGGGTACCTCCGTCTCGGAATGCGGACGATCGACGACTCGTTCCGGATCTGCAGCGCGACACCGCGCTCCAGCGAAAGGACTCCCCCATGACCATCCTCGTCACCGCCGCCAGCGGCCACCTCGGACACCTCGTCGTCGATGCCCTCCTCGCGCGCGGCGTCGCCGCGGGCGACATCGTCGCCGGAGCCCGCACGGTGTCGAAGGCGCAGGACCTCGCCGACCGCGGCATCCGCGTCGTCCCGCTCGACTACGACGACGCGGCATCCGTCACGACCGCCCTCGAGGGCGTCGACCGCGTGCTGCTCATCTCGAGCTCGGAGCCCGGTTCGCGCTTCGCCCAGCACCGCACGGTCATCGATGCGGCCCGCGAGGCGGGCGTCGCCCAGCTCGTGTACACGAGCCTCGCGCACGCCGACACGGTCGACTTCGTGCTCGCGCCCGACCACAAGGCGACCGAGGAGGCGATCGCCGCGAGCGGTGTGCCCGCCGTGATCCTCCGCAACAACTGGTACATCGAGAACCACCTCGGCGACGCCGCGGCCGCAGCCGACACCGGCTCGTTCTCAGCCGTCGGCGGCGACGCGCGGATCGCGGCGGCGAGCCGCGCCGACTACGCCGCAGCGGCGGCCGTCGTTCTCACCGAGGACGGTCACCTGGGCCAGGTCTACGAGCTCTCCGGCGACACCGCCGTGTCGTACGACGACATGGCCGCCGCGTTCGGCGAGGCGCTCGGTCGCGAGGTGACCTTCGTGCCGATCGACGAGTCGCAGCTTCGCGCCGGCCTGACCGCCGCCGGCCTCGACGCGGGCACCGTCGAATTCGTGACCGCGATGCAGACGGGAATCGCCCGCGGCGTGCTCGCCGACGCCGACCCGACGCTCGCCCGCCTCATCGGCCGTCCGACGACGCCGTTCGCCGAGGCGATCCGCGCCGCCCGCGCGAACTGATCCGGCGACGGGGGTGGCCATCTCGGCCACCCTCGTTCCATGCGCCGGAATGCACCGAGCGGATGCCGCGTTGCATCCGGCATGCAGCGCTTCGGCACCCTCTCCTTCGGCCACTACGGCCCGCTCGGTCGCGGTCGCGAGCTCACCGCCGGTGACTCGATGCTCCAGGCCATCGACCTCGCGCAGGGCCTGGACGACCTCGGTGTGAACGGCATCGCGTTCCGCGTCCATCACTTCGCGCGCCAGCAGTCCTCGCCGATGCCGCTGCTCGCGGCCATCGCCGCGAAGACGGAGCGCATCGAGGTGGGCACCGGGGTCATCGACATGCGGTACGAGAACCCCCTGTATCTCGCCGAGGAGGCGGCATCGGTCGACCTGATCTCGGGCGGGCGACTCGCGCTCGGCGTGAGCCGCGGGTCACCCGAGACCGTCGTGAAGGGCTACGAGGCGTTCGGGTACACCGGTTCGCAGGATCCCCGAGGCGCCGACATCGCCCGCGACCACTTCTCGACGTTCCTTCGCGCGATCGACGGCGAGGGCATGGCCGAGGGCGACCCGTCGAGCCCGTTCGGCGGGGCGAGCGGGCCGCAGCGGGTGGAGCCCCACTCCCCCGGCCTGCGCTCGCGCGTGTGGTGGGGTGCGGGCAACCGCGACACGGCGGTCTGGGCCGGGCAGCAGGGTGTGAACCTCATGTCGTCGACCCTCCTCACCGAGGCCGACGGCCGCGAGTTCGACCTGCTGCAGGCTGAGCAGATCGACGGGTTCCGCCAGGCTTGGTCGGATGCCGGTCACCCCGGCACCCCGCGCGTCTCGGTGAGCCGCTCGGTGTTCCCGATCACGACGGCCGAGGACGACCTGTACTTCGGTCGCTCTGCCGAGCAGGGCGGTATCGGCGTCATCGACGGCATGCACGCGACCTTCGGCCGCACCTACGCAGGCACCCCCGACCGGCTCGTCGAGCAGTTGCAGCAGGATGCCGCGGTCGCAGCCGCCGACACCCTGATGCTCACCATCCCCTCGCAGTTGGGCGTCGAGTTCAATCTCCGGATCGTCGAGGCGTTCGCGAAATACGTCGCGCCGAGCCTCGGGTGGGAGTCGACCCGCGCCTGATCGCCCCTTGCAGGTCGGCGGAGACTCGTCAAGGCGGGTTGCCGCCTGGCGATGGCTGACTATCGTCGAGGAAACCGCGCGACCAGCACGCGCACGGAGGACGAGGATGGCCGACCCAGACGACCGCTCCACCCACACCGAACTGCTCGACGGCAGGTACCGCCTCGGCGACCGCCTGGGCAGCGGCGGCATGGCCGACGTGTTCCGCGCATTCGACGTGATCCTCGGGAGGGATGTCGCGGTGAAGATCATCCGCGCCGGGGCCGATGGTGTGACCGCGCCGGAACGCGCTCGCGGCGAGATGGCGGCGCTGGCGGCGCTGAACCACCCGTCCCTTGTGATGCTGCTCGATGCCCACCTCGACGGCGAGGCCGACCACGAGTACCTCGTCATGGAGTTGGTCGAAGGCCCGACGCTTCGGGAACGACTCGCGACCGGCCCCCTGGACGAGCAGGATGCTTCCCACCTCGCTGCCGAACTCGCCGAGGCGCTCCACGTCGCCCACACCGCCGGCATCGTGCACCGCGACCTCAAGCCGTCGAACATCCTGCTCACCCCGGCGCAACTCCCGGGGCGCGCGTTCCGCGCGAAGCTCGCCGACTTCGGTATCGCGTACCTCGTCGACCACACGCGGGTCACGAACCCGGGTGACATCATCGGGACGGCCGCGTATCTCGCCCCCGAGCAGGTGAACGGCGCCGTCCCCGCGCCGCCGGCGGACATCTACGCGCTCGGGCTGGTGCTGATCGAAGCGCTCGCGGGCGAACCGGCCTTCCCCCACGCGGTGGGGGTCGCCTCGGCCCTGGCCCGCCTGAACGCTGCTCCGGAGCTGCCTGCGACACTCGGGCCGGGGTGGCGCGACCTGCTCGAGCGGATGACGCGAATCGACCCGGACGCTCGCCCCGATGCGCTCGAGGTCGCGGTCGCGGCATCCGCCCTGGCGGTCACCGGCGCGGTCACGGTCTCGCCGCCGCTAGTCGACCGCCGACCTGCGAGCGACGATGCCGTGACCGACGTGATCCCGGCTGCAGGCGTCGTGGCCCCGGGAGCGGCCGTCGCAGGCGCGGTGGCGCCGCCGGTCGACGGCGCGTCCGCGTTGACGGAGGCGGTGGCGACACCGACCCCCGACCCCGAAGCGACCGGTGCCATGGCCGCAATCTCGACGGATGCCGCTGCGCCGCGGACCGCGATCTTGCACCTCGGCACCGATGGTTCCGACGCGGCCGCGGCATCCGACGTTCGTCGTGGCAGACGACGCGGCCTCCTGATCGGTGCCGCCACCGTCGGCGCGATCGCGACCCTCGGCCTCGGCGCGTGGGGACTCGGCGCCTTCGGCTCGCCGGATGACGACCCGGTCGACGCGCCGGTTGTCACCGAGCCCTCCCCCGCCAGCACCCCGACCCCGACCGTGACGGTGCCCGCCGAGGTGGTCGTGAGCAACGAGCGACCGGTGGAGCAAGAAGAGGAATCACCCAGCCCCACCCCCGAACCGGAGCCGACCGAAGAGGTCGAGAGCCCCGAACCGACACCGACGACACCCGAACCGGAGCCGACGGAGCCGACCGAGCCCGAACCCGAGCCCGAACCGGAACCGACCACTCCGGCCGAGACGCCGGCCCCGGTGGCACCGTCGCCTGCCCCCGAAACACCCGCTCCCTGACGCTGCGGTCCGCTGCCAGATCGACCACAACGAGGATCACGCGCTCGGCGGGAAGACCCACACCTGCAAACTTTGCCACCTGTGCCAGCGACATCACTCGATGAAGCACTGCACGTACTGGAACGTCCGACAACTTTCGGGTGGTGTCATCGAATGGACCTCACCCCTCGGCAGGATCTAGAGAGAAGACGCGCCCACCCCGGCCGTCGCCTTCACCCCTGCCGACATCACACTTCCGCCGTTCTGAACCGCCTCGGTTCCGGCGCTTCGACTCGCTCTGCTCGCGGGGCGACCGCGCGCTGCGCCCGCACCCCGCAACGCGGTCACCACCCCATCGAGCCGGGTCCGCCCTTGAAGGGACCGACGACCCAGCTCGTGATCCATCCGCCGTAGTACCTCCCAGGCTGCGGTACGACGACCTCGCCCGCCACGGTGCACTCGTCCATCCCCTGCCCGTACACGGACACCCGGTCGGCGAGAACCTCATAGCCGGGCTCCGGCGACGGATACCCCCACCCCGCCCGCTCCCGCACCCTGCCGCCACCGTGGACGTCGAAGTACCGCGCGGCGCCTTTGAACTCGCACACCGAAGAGCCCTCGGCATCCGTCAACGAACCGGGCACGAACGCGGCGATCGGCAAGGCGTAGACCGGCGGGTGGCTGGTCTCGAGAATCCGCACCACATCCGACGTGTCGACGATGACCTCACCACCGAGGGTGATGGTCACGCGCCCCTCGACACGCTCGACCCGCGGCGGGCGCGGATAGTCCCACACGCTCTCCTGGCCGGGACCGACTGGATCTGGTTCGGGATGCCGCATGTCCTCACCCTACGACCGCGCCACCGCCCGCGGGGCGGGCGATAATGGAGGCATGACGTCGGGGCGTCCAGTCGCGTACAGCGCCATCTCCACCGCTTCGCGCGTGGAGATCCTCCACCTGCTCCAGACAACCCCTCACCAGACCGTCGGCGACCTTGTCACCGCGACCGGCCTCCACGCCAACACCGTCCGCGAGCACCTCCAACGCCTCATCGAGCGCGGCTTCGTCGCGACCGAAACCGAGAAGCGCGCCGTTCGCGGCCGCCCCCGAGTGCTCTACCGCGCCGTCGACGGCGCCCAGGTCTCCAGCGACGAGCACCGCCGCAAAGTGCAGGCAGCCATCAGCCGCGGCGAGCTGATGCGCAAGGTCATGCCCGAGACCGCCGGGGCCCTCACCGGCGAGTCCCAGCACCAACTCGACGCCCTTGTCGAACAGCTGCTCGACGGCGGCTTCGACCCCGTCGTCGATGAAGACGACCTCACCGTCGAACTCACCCCCTGCGCGCACGCTGAGTCCCAGGCAGGACACCGCGACAAGCTGTGCGAGGTGCACCTCGGTCTCATGCGCGGCACCCTCCGCGAAGTCGGCGGTCCTCTCGAGGTCGTCGGGATGCGCCCCTCGTGCGACCCGCGCGAATGCGTCATCCAGCTCATGCGTCGCCGCCCCGACACCAGCGGCTGAGGCCCGCGACGGCGCGCATCGCCCCCCTCCTTCGACACCTACGCGCACGACCGGCTATTTTGCACGGCCCGAATATCCCCACGGGTGAGCCGCCCGATCGTAGGGTCGGAACATACCCGTGGAAGGACCAAGCCCGTGGACTTTCTGGACCCGCTCATCCTCGCTCGATGGCAGTTCGGCCTAACGACGCTGTACCACTACCTCTTCGTGCCGCTCACGCTCGGCATGGCCCTCACGGTCGCCGTGTTCCAGACGATCTGGCACCGCACCGGCGATGTTCGCTGGCTGCACCTGACGCGACTGTTCGGCAAGATCTTCCTCATCAACTTCGCGATGGGCGTGGTCACCGGCATCGTCCAGGAGTTCCAGTTCGGCATGAACTGGTCGTCCTACTCGCGCTTCACCGGTGACGTCTTCGGCGCCCCGCTCGCCTTCGAGGGCCTCATGGCCTTCTTCTTCGAGGCGACGTTCATCGGCCTGTGGATCTTCGGCTGGGACAAGCTGCCCCGCCGCATCCACCTCCTGACGATCTGGGCGACCGCGTTCGGCTCGATCATGTCGGCCTACTTCATCCTCACCGCGAACGCCTTCATGCAGAACCCGGTCGGCTACGAGTTCAACGCCGAGACCGGGCGCGCCGAACTCGTCGACTTCTTCGCACTCCTCACCAACCCGGTTGCCCTCGCGGCGTTCCCGCACACGATCTTCTCGGCGTTCATGTTCGCCGCCGCCGTCATCGTCGCCGTCGCCGCCTTCCACCTGCGCCGCGGGCAGCACGTCGACACGATGCGCCCCGCCCTCCGCTACGGCGCCTGGTTCATGATCGTCTCGTTCGTCGGCACCGCCATCAGCGGCGACCAGCTGGGGCTCGTGATGGTCGAGACGCAGCCGATGAAGATGGCCGCGGCCGAAGCGCTGTGGAACTCGGCCTGTGGCGCGGATGCCTCGTTCTCGATCTTCTCCATCGGCACGCCCGACGGCACCGAAGAGGTCTGGTCGCTCCGCGTGCCCTACCTCCTCTCGTTCCTGTCGACGCACACGTTCGACGGTTGCGTCGAAGGCCTCAACGACCTGCAGGCCGACTACGAGCAGATCTACGGCGCCGGCATCGACTACATGCCCGAGATCTGGGTCACCTACTGGTCGTTCCGCTGGATGATGGGCTTCGGCGGCATCGCCACCCTCATCTCGGTCGCCGGTCTCTGGGTCACCCGCAAGAAGGCGAAGCGCCCGGTCGCGGACTGGATGTGGCGCGTCGCGATCTGGTCGGCACCGCTCCCCCTCTTCGGCAGCCTCGTCGGCTGGATCTTCACCGAGATGGGCCGCCAGCCCTGGATCGTGTTCGGTCTCATGCGCACCGAAGACGGCGTCTCCCCGAGCGTGCCCGGGTGGACCGTCCTCATCTCGCTCGTCGCCTTCACCGCGATCTACGCCGCCCTCGCGGTCGTCGAGTTCCGTCTCATCCTGAAGGCCGCGCAGGCGGGGCCGCAGCCACTGCCCGGCGACGAGACCCGCCACTTGGACGACGAATCCCTCGACCAGACCCCGACGACGGTCTACTAGGAGCCCGCCATGGATCTCGCCACCCTCTGGTTCTTCATCGTCGGAGTGCTCTTCATCGGCTACTTCGTCCTCGACGGCTTCGACTTCGGCGTCGGCATGAGCCTGCCGTTCCTCGGCAAGAACGAGGTATCGCGTCGACAGGTCATCAACACGATCGGCCCGATCTGGGACCTCAACGAAACCTGGGTCATCGTCGCCGGCGCCTGCCTGTTCGCCGCGTTCCCGGAGTGGTACGCGACGCTGTTCAGCGGGTTCTACCTGCCGCTGCTGTTGATCCTCCTCGCGCTCATCCTCCGCGGCGTCTCGTTCGAGTACCGCCACCAGCGCGACTCGCTCGCATGGAAGCGCGGCTTCGACCGGATGATCGTCATCGGTTCGGTCGTCCCCGCGCTCCTGTGGGGCGTCGCGTTCGGCAACATCGTCCAGGGTGTGCCGATCGACGCCGACAAGGAGTTCACCGGCTCGCTGCTGACGCTCCTGAACCCGTACGGCCTGTGGGTCGGCCTGACGACGCTCTGCCTCTTCTTCCTCCACGGCGTGCTGTTCGTCGCACTGAAGACCGACGGCCAGGTCCGCGAGGACGCCCACCGCCTCGCCCGCCACGCGGCCATCCCGACCGTGATCCTCGCCGCCGGCACCGTCGTCTGGACGATCATGATCGCGGCCGGTCGCGAGGCACCGCTGTTGTGGCTCGTGGTCCTCGTCGGTGCGCTCGCGGCGGTAAGCCTCGTGGCATCCGTCATCGCGAACCTCCGCCGCGCAGACGGCTGGGCCTTCGGGTTCGGCGCCGCCACGATCAAGCTCGCCGTGCTCACGCTCTGGCTCGCACTGTTCCCCTACGTCATGCCGTCGTCGACCGATCCGGCGTTCTCCCTGACGATCGAGAACGCCTCGAGCACCGACTACACGCTGACGATCATGTCGTGGGCAGCGCTCGTCTTCCTGCCGCTCGTGCTCGCCTACCAGGCGTGGACGTACTGGGTGTTCCGCAAGCGGGTCACGCGCGCTCGGATCGAGCAGGCCGAGGCCGCCGGCGCCCACTGATCGGGCAGGATGGGAGCCATGCCTGCCGACGGTGACGCCCCCACCGGCCCGGTGACGCAGGGACGGGAGAAGCAGGGGACGCCCGTCGATCCGCGGCTGCTCCGCTACGCCTCGGCGTCGCGCGGCTTCTTCGTCGCCATCGCCCTCGTCGGCCTCGGGCAGACCGCGGCGATCATCGGCTTCGCCGCGCTCACCACTCGCGCGATCGTCGATGCGGTCGCGGGCGCGCCGCTGACCGGCACCCTCGTCGCCCTGGCCGCGGTCGTCGTCGCGCGAGCGCTACTGACGTGGGCGCGCGAGAGCGTCGCCGCACGCGCCGGCGCGCGCGTCGAAGCGCAGTTGCGGCACCGCCTGCTCGACGCGATCGACCGGCTCGGGCCGGGCTGGCTCGCCGGGGCGAACTCGTCGCGACTCGCGCTCGTCGCAGGTCGCGGCCTCGAAGCACTCGGTCCTTATTTCGGCCGCTACCTGCCGCAGCTGGTGCTCACGGCACTCGCGACGCCGATCCTCGTCGCGATGATGTGGTGGCAGGACTGGATCTCGGGCCTCACCGTCCTCCTCACGCTCCCGCTCATCCCGATCTTCATGATCCTCATCGGGCTCGCGACGACGCACGTGCAGCAACGCCAGTGGCAGACGCTCGCGCGCCTCGCCGCCCGCTTCTCCGACACCGTGAACGGCCTCTCGACCCTCACCGTCTTCGGCCGCCAGCACCGTGCCGGAGACTCGATCGAGCGCGTCACCGAGACCTACCGCCGCGAGACGATGCGGGTGCTGCGGGTGTCGTTCCTCTCGGGGTTCGCGCTCGAGTTCCTGGCATCCATCGCCGTCGCGATCGTCGCGGTGTCGATCGGATTCCGCCTGCTCGACGGGTCGCTCCCCCTCACGATCGGGCTCTTCGTCCTGCTCCTCGCACCCGAGGCGTACCTGCCGCTCCGACAGGTCGGCGTGCAGTTCCACGCGTCGAGCGAGGGCGTCGCCGCGACCCGCGATGTCTTCGCGGTCCTCGATGCAGCGGATGCCGCCCCCGCGGCATCCGCCCCCGCGACGGCCGCTGGCGCCCCCGAGCTGCGCGTGACCGCCCTGCGCGTCCGCGACCTCCCACCGGTCGATCTCTTCGCGCGGCCCGGTGAAGTCGTCCTCGTCGAGGGCCCGAGCGGCAGCGGGAAGTCGAGCCTGCTCGCCGCGCTCCGCGGCGCGACGCCGTACGTCGGGTCCGCCACCTGGCGCGGCGACGAGGTGAGCGCACTCGACCCGTCGACGTGGCTCGCGTGGGCCGGGCAACATGCCGGCCTCGTCGCGGGCACGGTCGGCGAGAACATCGCACTCGGCAGCGTCGTGATGCCTGCCGATGTCGTCGCGGACGCCCTCGTTCGCGCGCAGGCCGGCGAGCTCGACCCCGGTCGCGTGCTGGGTGTCCAGGGCGCGGGGCTCTCGGGCGGACAGGCGCAGCGCGTCGCGGTCGCACGGGCGTTCGCGCGGCGTCTGCATACGGGCGCGCCGGTGATCGCACTCGACGAGCCGTCCGCCGCACTGGATGCCACGACCGAGGCCGCGCTCTGGCGCGAAGTCCGCCGCCTGGCCGACGACGGCGCCGTCGTCGTGCTCGTCTCCCACCGCACGTCCGCCCGGACGATCGCCGACACCGTCGTGACGTTGCACCTGCCCGCGGAGGTGACCGCGTGACCACGACCGCCGCCGTCCTCCGCGGGGCGATGCCCTCGCTGCGCCGCTTCTGGCCGGCACTCGCGTCGGGCTTCGCCTCCGAAGCATCCGCCGTCGCCCTTCTCGCGACGAGCGCGTGGCTCATCGTGCGCGCGAGCGAGCAGCCGCTCGTCATGTACATCACCGTCGCGGTCGTCGGGGTGCGTGCGTTCGCGCTCACCCGCGCGCTGTTCCGGTACACCGAACGACTCACGAGCCACGACGCCGCACTGCACCAGCTCGCCCGCACTCGAACCGACCTCGTCCGGCGCCTCGTCCCCCACGCGCCGGCGGGACTCACCCGAACGCGGCGCGGTTCGGCGCTCACCGCGCTCGTCGACGACGTGGACGAGCTGCAGAACCTGCCGCTGCGCGTCGTGCTGCCGCTCGTCTCGTCGGCGACTGTCGCCCTCGGCGCCGTCGTGCTCGTCGCGCTCGTCTGGTGGCCGGCCGCGCTGACCCTGCTCGCCTGCCTCGTCATCGCAGCCGCCGTCTCGACACTGTGGGGCTGGGCCGCCGGATCCCGAGCGGATGCCGCCGTCGCCCCGCTCCGCGCCCAGCTCAGCGACGCCGTGGTCGACCACCTCGGCAGCCTCGACGTCCTCGCCGCCTACGGCGCAGCAGCGGCATCCCGCGACCGGATCGCCGCCGCCGACCGAGCCCTGCAGCGCGCCGTCGTCCGCCGCGCCGGCGCGCAGGCGGGGACCACCGCGCTCGTCGCCCTGCTCGCCGGGTTCGCGACGCTCGTCGCCGTGCTCGTCGCAGCGCCCGCCGTGCCCGATGTGCTCGGCGGCCCAGGGCTCGCGGTCGCGGTCCTCGTCCCGATGGCCGTCTTCGAGGTCTTCGCGGTCGTTCCACTCGCCGCGGCGTCGTGGCGGCAGGTGCGGGCCGCTGCGGCGCGCGTGTCCGACGTCGTGCCCGCGACGGTGCCGCCGCAGATCCCGGAGGCTGTCGCGGCATCCGGCACGGCACCGCACCTCGGCGCGGGTCTGGCGCTGCGCGGCGCGACGGTGCGGTGGCCCGGGGATACCGCGCCGACGCTGCACGACGTCGACCTTGACGTCCGACCCGGCGAGCGCCTGCTCGTCACCGGATCGAGCGGTGCCGGCAAGACGACACTGGCCCACACCCTCGTCCGATTCCTCGAACTCGAAGGTGGCAGCTACACCGTCGGCGGCGTCCCGGTGCGGAACCTCGCTCCCGACGATGTTCGTCTCGTCGTCGGGCTGTGCGAGCAGCGACCGATGCTCTTCGACGAAGACATCCGGCAGAACCTCCTCTTCGCTCGCGACACTGCGACCGACGCGGAGCTTGAGGCAATGCTCGATCGCGTCGGCCTCGGTTCCTGGCTGCGCGCCCGGGGCGGGCTCGACGCCCGCGTCGGCGAGCGCGGCGCCCTCATCTCGGGCGGACAGGCGCAGCGGCTCTCCCTCGCACGGGCGCTGCTGCACGGGTTCCCGGTGCTCGTGCTCGACGAGCCGACGGCGGGCGTCGACCCGGCGGCATCCGATGCCCTGCTGACCGACCTGCTGAGCGCCGTCGGCGACGAGCAGGCCGTCGTGCTGATCTCCCACGTAGCCCCACCCGCGGGCCTCATCGACCGCACCGTCCGGATCGACGCGGGGCGGGTCGTTTAGTCCTCGTCTTCGGCGGCCGCAGCGGCCGTGATGCGGTTCGCCATGCCGGTGAAGATGAAGCCGTGGAACGGCAGCACCGCGAGCCAGTACAACCGACCGGTGAGCCCTTTCGGGAAGAACACCGCGCGCTGGTCGTAGCGCGAGCCGTCGCCGTCGGGGCTCGCCCGCAGCTCCAGCCACGCGAGGCCCGGCACCTTCATCTCGGCGCGCAGCCGCAGCAGGTGGCCCTCCTCGATCGCCTCGACGCGCCAGAAGTCGATCGCGTCACCCGCGGTGACACGGCCGCGGCTGCGTCGACCGCGCTGCAGACCGACACCACCGACGAGGCGGTCCATCCAGCCTCGCACGGCCCAGAGGAAGGGTGACGAGTACCAGCCGTTCTCGCCGCCGATGCCGACGATGACCTTCCACAACCGCTCCGGAGATGCCGAACTCGTGACCGAGCGGACATCGGTGAACACGGTGCGGCCGGTCCACTCCGGGTCGCTCGGCAGAGGATCGCTCGGCACCCCCGAGATCTCGGCATCCTGCCAACTCGTCTCGATGGTGTCGGCGTCGATGCGTCCGAGTGCGAGCGCGACCGCCTCGCGGTACGGCGTCAGCCCGCCCTCGGGCCGCGGCAGCAGGTCGTCGACGTCGTGGTCGTCCATGACGCACTCGTTCTGGAGCGACGCGATCAGCGGCCTCGCGATCGACCGCGGCACCGGCGTCACGACGTTCACCCAGTGCGACGCGAGCCCGGGCGTGAACACCGGCAGCGCCGCGATCGGACGCTGCGGCAGCCCCGCCTCGACGGCGTAGCCGTTCATCATCTGGCCGTAGCGGAGCACGTCGGGCCCACCGATGTCGACGGCCCGGTTCACGTCCGGGTCGACGCGCGCGGCGGCGAGCAGGTAGTGCAGCACGTCCCGCACCGCGATCGGCTGGATGCGGTTGCGCACCCAGCGCGGCGCCGGCATGTAGGGCAGCACGTCTGTCAGGTGTCGGATCATCTCGAACGACGCCGACCCCGACCCGATCACGACGCCCGCCTGCAGCACGAGCGCCGGCACCTCGCCGTCGAGGAAGGTCTCCCCCACCTCGACGCGCGAACGCAGGTGCGGACTGAGCTCGACACCTGACGGGTGCAGCCCGCCGAGGTAGACGATTCGACCCACGGATGCCGCGGCCGCAGCTCCCGCGACGACGCCGGCGGCCTCGAGGTCGCGCTCTTCGAAGTCCTTCCCACCGCCCATCGAGTGGATGAGGTAGTACAGGACGTCGACGTCGAGGCACGCGTCTAGGACGGTATCGGGATCGTCGGCCGACCCCTCGACGACCTCGACCTGGTCACCCCATTCGAACGATGCGAGCCGCGCCGGGGTGCGCGCCAGCACGCGCACGCGATAGCCCGCGGCGAGCAGTCGCGGTACGAGGCGGCCACCGATGTAGCCGGTGCCGCCGAGTACCAGCACGCGCGGCGCGGACCCGTCCGAACGGGGCTCGGCGACGAGCGCGGGTTCACGGCCGGTGGGGGCGGACAGCTCACTCATGCCGGCCACGATAGGCGCGCAGCATCCGCCGGTCGCACGGGTTGCGCGGCGCGCACGGGGAGGGTACGGACACGCCCGGGCGCGCACCCACCGATACCAGTGGTTGTCAAGGCCTCGGCCCGAAAGTGCCGCCGGACCGGCCATTCGCGTAGCGTGGAACGATGCGTACACCGTCAGGACCGTCCGCCGTTCCGCCTTCTCAGCCCACTCCCGACACCCCCAGACTCGAGGTCGACGACGTCATCGTCGTCGACAAGAAGCGGGTCCGGACCGCCATCGGCGGCACCGTCGTCGGCAACTTCATGGAGTGGTTCGACTTCGGGATCTACGGCTATCTCGCCGTCACACTCGCCGTCGTCTTCACCGCCGACCTCCCCGATCCGTGGGGCCTGCTGGTCACCCTGCTCGGCTTCGCGATCTCGTTCCTCGTGCGCCCGTTCGGCGGCCTCGTCCTCGGCCCGCTCGGCGACCGCATCGGGCGCCAGAAGGTGCTCTTCCTGACGATGGCGATGATGGCCGTCGCGACGGCGCTCATCGGGGTCCTCCCCACGAGCGCGCAGATCGGGCTCTGGGCTATCGTGCCCCTCTACCTCCTGAAGATGGTGCAGGGCTTCTCGACCGGCGGCGAGTACGCCGGCGCGACGACCTACGTCGCCGAGTTCTCCCCCGACCGTCGACGCGGCTTCTGGTCGTCGTGGCTCGACGTGGGCTCGTACGTCGGCTTCGCCGCCGGTGCCTCGGTCGTGGCCCTCACGACCCTCATCACGCAGAGCATCTCCGGCCCCGACGCGATGATCGAGTACGGCTGGCGCATCCCGTTCCTCGTCGCCATCCCCCTCGGCATCGTCGCGATCTGGTTCCGTCTGCGGATTCCCGAGACCCCCGCGTTCGAGCAGGCGCACGAGCGCGAGGCCGCGGCCTCGACCGAGCAGGACGGGATCTTCGCCCGCCACGGTATCGGCGGCATCCTCCGTCATCACTGGCGGGAAGTGCTCATCGGCATCGCGATCGTCGCCGCGACCAACACCGCCGGCTACGCGCTCACGAGCTACATGCCCGCGTACCTCGAGAACGAGGTCGGGATCTCCAACCTCGGCGCCGCCGTGGCGACCGTCCCCGTCCTCATCGTGATGTCGGCCTGCCTGCCGCTCATCGGTCGACTGAGCGACCGGATCGGCCGCCGTCCGGTGTACCTCATCGCCGCCGTCTCGACGATCGTCCTCATGCTGCCTGCGTTCGCGATCATGCAGATCGGCGAGGAGTGGGCAGTGTTCGTCGCGCTCGGCATGGTCGCGATCCCCGTCGCGTTCTACGTCTCGGTGTCGGCGTCGGCGCTCCCGGCGCTGTTCCCGACGGCATCCCGGTTCGGCGCGATGGCGATCGCGTACAACGTGTCGGTGTCGCTCTTCGGCGGGACGACGCCGCTGTTCAGTCAGGGCCTGATCGAGTTGACCGGCAACCCGTTCATGCCGGCGTTCTACATCATGTTCTTCGCCGCACTCGGCGGTGTGGCCCTGCTGTCGATGCGCGAGTCCGCGAAGCGGCCGCTGCTCGGATCGGTGCCGACCGTCGAGACCCGCGACGAGGCCGAAGCGCTCGTCGAGCGCCAGGACGATGATCCGCTCATCGACACGTCGACCATGCCGATCGGACTCGTCAAAACCTGACCGGCCACACCCGGCGCACAACGCAGGCAGATCCGCTCCGGCGACCCGATCGGGTCGCCGGAGCGGTCGTTCTGCCTGAGTTATGAGCTCCGCGCGAGGTCAGAGCCGCAGCGAGAACGCCTGTGCGCCCGGGTGCGACGGCAGCGGTGTGAAGCCGAGCCGCGTGTAGAACGCGAGCGCGCCGGTGTTCCCGGCCCCCGCGACGAGGTGCAGCCGTTCCACCCCCTGCGCCCGCAGCGCGTCGGTGAGGGTGGCGATGAGCTTCCGCCCCCAGCCTTGCCCCTGCGCCTCGGGCAGCAGGTCGATGTGCAGGTGCGCCGGGTGCTCGTCACCGTACGGCTCGCCGCCGGGTCTGCGCCCATACGCGTACCGGAGCAGTCCTTGTTGGCGCGTCAGGGCCCCCTCTTGCAGGTCGCCGGACGGCTCGGGCCAGCGCTCCGCGAACTGCGGCCACCACTCGGTGCGGAACCACTCCTCGAATGCGCGGGTGTCAGGCGTGCCCACGACGTAGCCGATCGGCACGCCGTCGTTCCCCTCGACCACGAATGCGAGTTCGGGATGCCGCGTCGCGTACGGCAGCACGAAGATCTCACCCCACAGGTCGTCGTCCTCGAGCACGCCGGTCGCGTCGGTGCCACCGTCGCCGGTGAGCAGGCAGATGCGCGACAGCGCAGGCTCATCACCGGGACGGAACGGGCGGATGCCGACCATCAACGACGTCCATTCCCGAAGACGCCGCGGATCACCCCGGAGAGGATCGTCTGCGTCGTCTTCGAACCGAGGATCTGCTCGAGCGGCGACTTCTCGGCGCGGCGGGTCGTGCGGGTCGTGCCGGCGGTCTTCTTCAGGAGCCGGTCGTACTCCTTCTGCGCGTCGCGCTCGGCCTTCTCCTTCGCCTTGTCGATCGCGGCCTGCTGCTTCGCGAGCTCGGCGTCGGTCTTCGCCTTCTCGGCGGCTGCCTTGACCGCGGCAGCGGCGGCATCCGCTTCGGCCATCTTCGCGGCGAGGAGCTCGCGCGCCGATTCGCGGTCGATCGCGGTGCCGTACTTCGCGAGCAGCGGCGATGCCTTCACGGCGGCGACGATCGCGGGCTCGGGTGTCGGCGACATGAGCCCCTGCGGCGCGCGCAGCCGGGTCCACGCGACCGGCGTCGGCGCACCCTTCTCGCTCATCACCGTGACGATCGCCTCACCGGTGCCGAGCTCCTGCAGCACCCGCTCGAGGTCGTAGCCCGACTTCGGGTAGGTGCCGACCGTGGCACGCAATGCTTTCGCGTCGTCGGGGGTGAAGGCGCGGAGCGCGTGCTGGATGCGCGAGCCGAGCTGTCCGAGCACGTCGGAGGGCACGTCCTTCGGCGTCTGCGTCACGAAGAAGACGCCGACGCCCTTCGAGCGGATGAGCCGCACCGTCTGCACGATCGCGTCGGTGAACGCCTTCGACGCCCCATTGAAGAGGAGGTGCGCCTCGTCGAAGAAGAAGACGAGCTTCGGCTTGTCGAGGTCGCCGACCTCGGGGAGGATCTCGAACAGCTCCGCGAGCAGGTACATGAGGAACGTCGAGAACAGCTCCGGTTTGTCGGCGACGCCCGGCACCTCGAGCAGCGACAGCACGCCGCGACCGTCGGGGGCCGTGCGCAGGAAGTCGCGCACGTCGAACTCCGGCTCGCCGAAGAACACGTCGGCACCGCCGTCGGCGAAGGTGATGAGCTCGCGCAGGATCACACCGGCCGTCGCGGACGACAGCCCACCGAGCTCCTTCAGCTCGGGCTTGCCCTCGTCGCTCGTGAGGTAGCTGAGCACCGCGCGCAGGTCGGCGAGGTCGACGAGCGCGAGCCCATGCTCGTCGGCGTAGTGGAACACGAGCCCGAGGCTCGATTCCTGCGTCTCGTTGAGCCCCAGCACCTTGCTGAGCAGCAGCGGACCGAAGCCGCTGACGGTCGCTCGGACCGGGACGCCCTTGCCGACGCCGCCGAGCGCGAAGTACTCGGTGACGGATGCCGCGGGCTGCCAGTCCTGCCCGATGGCGACCGTCCGCGCGAGGAGCTTCTCGTTCGGCTCCCCCGCCGTCGCGACGCCCGTGAGATCACCCTTGATGTCGGCGGCGAACACGGGGACGCCTTTCGCGGCGAGCTGCTCGGCGAGGCCCTGCAGGGTGCGGGTCTTGCCCGTGCCGGTCGCACCGGCGACGAGCCCGTGCCGGTTGGTCATCGCCAGCGGGATGCGAATCTGCGCCGTCGCGACCGGGTCGCCGTTCACGAGGGCGCCGAGGTCGAGCGTGGCGTCCTGGAACGTGTACCCCGCGACGATCTTCGCGACCTCGTCGGCGTCGAGAGGACCGTCCCCGGATGCCGGTGCTGATGCAGGCGCGGGCACGTCTGCGGCCGGTGCGACGGCTGCCTCGGCCGCCGACTCGGGTGCAGTGTCCGCGGCATCCGGCACGACCCCACCCTTGGCAGCGGCGGCCCGCGCGGCGGCGAGCGCCGCCTGCGCCTGCGCCAGCTTCAGCGCCGCTTCCGCCGCAGCGGCCTCCGCTTCGAGGCGGGCGAGTTCGGCTGCTGCGACATCATCGGGCGCGGTCATGGCGCCCAGCCTAGCGAGCGATTCGCTCCCGTTCACCGGTCACCGGCACGACGAGTGCGGCGGCGACGAGCAGGGTCGTCGCGACGCCGAGGGTCGCCGCACCGAAGGTGTCGCTGAGCCAGTGCGCGTGGACCTGTGTCCGGCTGAACGCCATCAGCACGACCCACGCGAAGCCGATCAGCGCCACCCAGACACGCGGGAACACGATCACGGCGACCGTCGCGATCACAGCCGCATTCGCGGTGTGACCCGACGGATACGAGCCATGGTCCGAGATCACGAGCATCTCTTCGGGTCGCACCCTGCCGAAGATCCCCTTCAGCACCTGCACCACGAGCGCGCCGACGACCGAAGCCGCAAGGAAGAAGACCGCACCCCACGGTCGGCGGGCGAGCGCGAGCAGCGCGGCACCCGCGAGCGGGACGACATACGTCCCGACGACACCCGCGCCTACTGTGTTCATGAAGAACGACACGTCCCGGAAGCCGGGGAGGAAGGTCGTCACGTACGCGTTCCACCACGCGTCGAGGTCGATGAGATCGGAGTCGGTCACCGCCGTCGCGATGCCGATCCCGATCGCCGCCAGCAGCATCACGCCGCCGACGATCGCCATCCGCAGTCCGATGCTGATCACGTGGTCGTCGGCGGGGCGGCTCATCCTGACATCATGCCCGAGGCGCAGCTCGCGTGTCAGCCGAAACACCGCTCCCTATGAACCAGCCGTACCCACGCGACTTCCCAGGCCCGCAGCACATGCCGCCGCATAGAATCGAGGCGACCGCGCACCAGCGCCGCCCTCCCGAGAACGAGATCATTCCATGACCCCGAACCCGCCGTCCGGCAAGCGTCAGAGTGGCAACCCCGCCACGCAGGCCGACATCAACCTGACCGTCAAGCAGCAGCGCGAGCAGCAGAAGCAGCAGAAGCTCGCCGAGTACCAGCGGCAGCTCGCCAAGCGCAAACGCACGAAGGCCACGTGGTGGATCGTCGGCGGCGCCGCCGCGGTCACCGTGATCGCCCTCGTCGTGGCATCCGTCATCTTCACGCCCCGCCCCGTGAGCATCGACCGCGGCGACGGCGACGGGTCGGCCATCGAGGGCATCGAGACCTACGACCACACCGCCAACCACGTCGAGGGCGAAGTCGACTACGAGCAGACGCCGCCTGCCGGTGGCGACCACAACGCCGCGTGGCTGAACTGCGGTGTCTACTCCGAGCCGGTCCCCAACATCAACGCGGTCCACTCGCTCGAGCACGGCGCGATCTGGGTCGCGTACGACCCGGCCCAGGTCGACGACGCCGAGGTGTCGGCGCTGAAGGCCCAGCTGCCCTCGAGCTACACGATCCTCGCCCCCTACGAGGACATGGACACCCCGATCGCCGTCAGCGCCTGGGACGCCCAGATCAAGGTCGACTCCGCCGACGACGAGCGGATCGGCGAGTTCCTGCGCGCCTACTGGCGCAACGTCAACGGGCCCGAGCCCGGCGCTGCCTGCTCCGGAGCGGTCGAGGGCCCCGGTCGGCAGTGACCGCCACCGCGGACGGCGACGACCTCGCCGAGGTCCCCGAGCTCGCCGAGGAGCGCACCCTCCCGCCGTGGTGGGTCCTGCTCCTCGTCGCGCTCGCGATCGCCGGCATCGCGTTCGCGATCGGGCGGTTCTCGACCTTCGGCGTCCTCGGCGGGTCGCCGACCGATGACTCCGCCGAAGCGGGGTTCGCGCGTGACATGCAGGTGCACCACGCACAGGCGGTCGACATGGCGATGACGATGTATGCGAAGACCGACGACGAGCAGCTCCGGTCCCTCGCCTACGACATCGCCACCGGTCAGTCCGCCCAGCGTGGCGAGATGTACGACTGGCTCGTGCAGTGGGGACTCCCTCAGTACGGCGAGCCGATGGCCTGGATGGATGCCGCAGACAGCGGGCACGAGCACGGCGGCACCGACGCCGAGCCGATGACCGACGAGGAGATGCGGGAGGCCATGGGCATGGCATCCGAGCAGGAACTCGCAGACCTCCGCGCCGCGACCGGGAACGATGCGCAGTGCCAGTTCCTCACGCTCATGATCCGCCACCATGAGGGCGCGATCCCGATGGCCGATGCCGTCCTCGAGCTCGGCTCCGACGAGCGCACCCTCGCGGTCGCGGAGCGCATGAAGCAGGCGCAGACGTTCGAGATCGACGCGATGACCTCGATGCAGGAGCGCTTCGACTGCGGCTGATCCGCCGGAGACATGACGAAGGGGATGCCGCGCGCTGCGGCATCCCCTTCGTCGTCAGTCCGGGCTCAGCCCTTCGTCGAACCGGCCAGCAGGCCACGCACGAAGTAGCGCTGGAGACCGAAGAACACGATCAGCGGCACGATGAGCGAGATGAACGCGCCCGCCGGCAGCAGGTGCGTGTTCCGCCCGAAGTTGCCGACCATCTCGGCGAGGCGCTGCGTGAGCGGCGCGACGTCGATCGTGCCGCCCGAGAAGACGAGCGCCACGAGCAGGTCGTTCCACACCCACAGGAACTGGAAGATGCCGATGCTCGCGAGCGCCGGGACCGACAGCGGGATGATGATGCGGAAGAAGATCTGGGTGTGTCCGGCACCGTCGACCCGCGCGGCCTCGATGACTTCACCGGGGATCTCAGCGATGAAGTTGTGCAGCAGGAACGTCACCAGCGGCAGGCCGAAGATCGTGTGCGCGATCCAGACCGCCGGGAAGGTGCCGCTGATGCCGAGGTTCTGCGAGAAGATCTGCAGCAGCGGAATGAGGGCCATCTGCAGCGGCACGATCTGCAGCGCGAAGATGATGATGAAGATCACCGATGCGCCGCGGAAGCGGATCCACGAGAGTGCGTACGCCGCCATCGCCCCGAGCGCGATCGGGAACAGTGCCGACGGGATCGCGATCACGAGCGAGTTCACGAAGTACGAGCCCAGGTTCGCGCTCGACGCCCCCGACACGAAGAGCACCTCGGCGTAGTTGTCGAGGGTCACCGCCGGATTCGTGAAGATCGTCCACCAGCCTGACGACCGGATGTCGGCGGCGGGGCGGAACGAACTGACGAACAACCCGAACGTGGGGATCGTCCAGATCACCGCGATGACGAGCGCCGCAGCCGTCGCCCAGCGCGAGGTGAGGCGCTGCTTGACCCGCTTGGTCTTGCTCGGCTCCACGACCCTGTCGTTGCGAGGATCGGTGGCCGGTGTGGTGGTCGGTGCCACGCTCATCAGCGCACCTCCTTCTGCTTGCGCATCACTCGGATGTTGTAGATCACGATCGGCAGCACCATCACGAACAGGACCAGCGCGAGCGCCGAGCCCTTGCCGAACTCGCCGCGGTTGAACGCCTGCGTGTACATCTCGTTCGCGATGACGGAGGTGTTGAAGTTTCCACCAGTCATGGCGCGGACGATGTCGAACACCTTGAGCGTCGCGATCGTGATCGTGGTCACGACGACCACGAGCGTGCCGCGGATCGAGGGCACCGTCACGTTCGTGAACTGCTGCCACGCGTTCGCGCCGTCGAGGCGTGCCGCCTCGAGGTGCTCGACCGGCACGGCCTTGATCGCCGCGGAGAGCAGGACCATCGCGAAACCGGTCTGGATCCAGATCATGACGATGATGAGGAACACGTTGTTCAGCGGGGAGTTGATGAGCCACTGCTGCGGCTCGCCTCCCAGCCAGACGACGACCTGGTTCAGGATGCCGATCTGCTCGAAGCCCTCGGCTCGGTATTCGTACACGAAGCGCCAGATGATGCCGGCACCGACGAACGAGATCGCCATCGGCAGGAACACCAGCGACTTCAGGACCTTCTCGCCCGCCGACTTGTCGATGAAGACGGCGTACGCGAGCCCGACGAGCGTCGAGACCGTCGGCACCAGCACGACCCACAGCAGTGTGTTGCCGAGCGTGATGAGGATGTCCGGCTGCGTGAACATCCAGACGAAGTTCTCGATCCCGATGAACTCGCCACGGCGGTCCGTGAATGCGAGGTACCCGGTGCGGAGCGCGGGGTAGACGAGCCCGATGCCCAGCAGCACGAGCGCCGGCAGCAGGAAGACGAGCAGTTGTACGATGTCGCGCGCCTTCTTCGGCGTGCGATCGGCGAGGAAGAGGACGAGTCCGATCACCGCTGCGAACGCGGCGAGACCGATGACGAGGACTCCGAACTTCTCCCAGAGATCAACCCAGAAGTTCACGCGCATGCGCGCACCTCCGGAACAGGCAGGACCGACATGGGCACTTCCCTTCGTAGTGTCCGTGTGCGCGAAGCGCGCGGTGTCGGCTCGGCGGGCGCCCGGTGCTCCGGACGCCCGCCGAGTCGACGTGCCGACTTACGGGTACGTGCTGTCGATGTACTCGACGAGCTCGTCGGTCGAGATGGTGCCGACCACCCAGTCGTTCATGCCGGTCCAGAACGAGCTGGTGCCGACAGCGGCGGGCATGAGGTCGGAGCCGTCGAACGCGAAGACGGTGTCCTCGGCCTGCAGGATCTCGATCGCCGCGCGACCGAGCTCGCTGCCGGCCAGCGACGCGTCGAGGCCCTTGTTGGCGCTGATGACGCCGCCGAGCTCGACGCGGAGGTTCGCCCAGGTGTCGCTCGACATGAAGGTCTGGACGGCGTCGACCGCCTCACCCTCGACGAACTTCGCCACGAACTCGCCACCACCGGTGACCGCGTCACCGGCTGCCGGGTCGGTCTTCGGGGTCAGGAACGCCCAGACGTCACCGTCGGGAGCGACCGTCGTGCCCTCGGGCCACTGCGCCTCGTAGAACGAGGCCTGGTGGTGCATCGAGCAGTTGCCGTCCAGGATCGGCAGACCACCGTCATTGAACGTGGTCGAGACGATCGACTCGACACCACCGAAGCCGCCGTTGACGTAGTCCTCGTTGAGGAGGATCTCACCGACCGCGTCGAACGCCTGACGGATCTCGGGATCGCTGAACTTCAGTTCCCCGGCGACCCACTGGTCGTACGCCTCGGGTCCGGCCATGCGCAGGACGAGGTCTTCGACCCAGTCGGTGCCCGGCCAGCCGGTCGCGTCACCCGAGCCGAAGCCGACGCACCACGGGCGGTACGTCTGCGAGTCGCTCTCGGATGCGAGCTGCTCGGTGATGTCCATGAGCTCGTCCCACGTCTCGGGGACTTCAATGCCCTTCTCGGCGAACTCAGCCGGCGAGTACCAGATCCAGCCCTTGACGCTCGCCATGAGCGGTGCCGAGTAGAAGGTGCCGTCGACGGTGCCGTAGCCCTTCCACGACTCCGACCAGAACTCGTCGACGTTGTCTTCGACGGTGGATGCCGCGGGCAGCACGTAGCCGTCGGCGACGAGGCGCTGCAGCAGACCGGGCTGCGGGATGATCATCAGCTCGGGCGCGTCACCGGCGGCGGCGCGGACGTTGATCTGCGTCTCGGCCTCCTGCGTGCCGACGACGTCGACCGTGATGCCGGTGCAGGCCGAGAACGTGTCGAAGGTCGTGACCATCGCGTCGAGCTCGACGCCCTGGATCGTCGTGTAGACCTCGACGGTCTCGCCGTCGTGCGTGCCGTACGCCTCGTACTCAGCGCAGTCCGCGTCGCCGGGCTCGGGCGCGGGATCGCCGCCTCCGGTACACGCTGCCAGGGACAGTGCTGCGACTCCCAGTGCCGCAATGGCGAGGCCGGCGCGGCCCCGTCGCACGTAGTTCATGTGGATCCTCCTCGTTGAGTGGTGCGGAACCTGGCCCCAGCACATCCGGTCGAGAAGAATCGGGCTGCACTGGAACCGCTTCCAGAACACCGTAGGGGCAAGCACCGTCCCGACACAATCATCGAATCGCGAGAATTCGCGGTCGTGATCAATCCGATATCTCCCGAGTGGGAGCGCTCCCGTCGTAACCGGTTCCACTTTGTCGCCGGGCGCGGTACTCTCGACCCGTTCAGAGAGGAACGAGCAACACATGGTGGGCATCTCGGATGTCGCCGCCCGCGCCGGCGTATCGAAGGCGACGGCCAGCCGCGCGCTCAGCGGGATCGGTTCGGTGTCGGACGACACCCGCGATCGGGTGCGCGCCGCGGCATCCGCGCTCGGCTACGTCCCCTCGACGAGCGCAGTCAGCCTCGCCACCGGGCGCACGCGCAACGTCGGCGTGATCATGCCGCACGTGAACCGGTGGTTCTTCGCCGAGGTGCTCGAGGGCATTCAGGTCGCGCTCCTCGAAGCCGGACTCGACCTGACGCTGTACGACGCGACGCCGGGCAGCGAGAACCGGCGCCGCGTGTTCGAGGAGTTCCTCGCCCGCAAGCGGTTCGACGGTCTCATCGCCGTCGGCCTCGAGCCCGCCGAGAGCGAGCTCGATGCACTCGTGGGCCTCGGCAAGCCGGTCGTGGGCGTCATCGGCACGCAGCGCACGACGAGTGTCGTGACCCTCGACGACGCCCACGCGGCATCCCTCGCCACGGCACATCTGGTCGAACTCGGCCACCGCGACATCGCGTTCCTCGGCGGGACGGATGCCACCCACTGGCCGCACGTCGAATCGGCTCGGTTCGCGGGGTACGAGGCCGAGATGCGACGGACAGGGCTCGAGTCCGCCATCGCCCGCACGCCCGCCGAACTGTCGATGCCCGCGGGCTACGCCGCCGCGGTCGATTTGCTGGGCGACGCGACCCGGCGCCCCACCGCGATCGTCGCGGCGTGCGACGAGGTGGCGATCGGCGCGATCATCGCGGCGCGCCGGCTCGGCATCCTCGTGCCGTCGGCGCTCAGCGTCATCGGCATCGACGACCACGTCAACGCCGAGATGTTCGCCCTCACCACACTGCGGCAGGTTCCGCGCGAGCAGGGCCGCGTCGCCGTGGAGCTCCTCCTCCGACACTTCGACCAGCCCGACATCGAACCCATCACGCTCAGCATCAAGCCCCGACTCGTCGTACGGGGCTCGACCACCGGCGTGGCCGGCGGACCCTCGGCCGCGGTGCTGGACGCGGGGTTCCCGACGGCGGGCTGACGCGCGCGCGGCATCCGCTTGTCGAATATCCGCGGTGGAACGCAGGAACGCCCCGGATGCCGAAGCATCCGGGGCGTTCCCAGAAGGTGAAGTGCCTTACTTGACGGTGACCGTCGCGCCGGCAGCCTCGAGGGCCTCCTTGGCCTTGTCGGCAGCTTCCTTGTTCGCGCCCTCGAGCACGGCCTTGGGAGCACCGTCGACGACGGCCTTGGCCTCGCCGAGGCCGAGCGAGGTGAGCTCGCGGACGACCTTGATGACCTGGATCTTCTTGTCGCCAGCAGCCTCGAGGATGACGTCGAAGGAGTCCTTCTCCTCGACCTCTTCGGCAGCAGCGCCGCCACCGGCGCCGGCAACGGCGACGGGAGCAGCAGCGGTGACCTCGAACTTCTCCTCGAACGCCTTCACGAACTCGCTGAGCTCGACGAGGGTGAGGCCGGCGAACTGCTCGAGCAGCTCCTCGGTGGAAAGCTTCGCCATGATGTATCTCCTAGATAGATGGGGGTTGTGGGGAAGAGATCCGCTGCGCGCTTACGCGGCCTCAGCGGTCTCCAGCTTTTCGCGAAGCGCGTCGATGGTGGCGGCAGCCTTGCCCATCGTCGCCTTCATCATGCCCGCGGCCTTCGCCAGCAGAACCTCACGGCTCTCCAGCGAGGCGTACTTGTTGACCTCGTCGGCAGTGAGGGCGTTGCCCTCGAAGATGCCGCCCTTGATCACGAGAAGCGGGTTGGCCTTGGCGAAGTCACGCAGGGCCTTCGCGGTGGCGACGAAGTCGCCGTGCACGAACGCGACGGCCGAGGGACCCTTGAGGTCCTCGTCCAGCGCCGTGATCCCCGCGTTGTTCGCGGCGATCTTGGTCAGCGTGTTCTTCACCACGGCGTACTGCGCGTCCTGACGGATCGTGTTGCGCAGCTGCTTGAGCTGGGCAACCGTCAGACCGCGGTACTCGGTCAGCAGAACGGCGTTCGAGTCCTCGAAGTTCTTCGTGAGCTCGGCGACCGATGCATCCTTCTGCGCCATGGTCACTCCTTGATGTGTACGAGACGCTCCGCGGCGGCGGGGCGCCCACCTCGGCCCGCGGTCACCCGGCAATGAGAAAAGCTCCGGCGCAAGCGCACGGAGCTTCTGGCCCGGTTTCCCGGAAGTCGTTTCGTACACCTGCGTGGGCCCCTGCATTGCAGAGCTTCGATCGATGTGCGAGAACGCACGCCGATGACCGACGGTCTTTGGCTTGTCCCCCAGCATACGCGCCCCGCCGCGCCCCGCCAAATCCTGGTTGCACGCGACGCATCCGCGACGCGCGGCGGGTCGGGGCGGGCGTGCGGGAGAGGCAACGTAGGCTCGACGGGTGACACCCGAACTCGCCGCCAGGATCGTCGCGGACTCCCGCGACCGGGTGGCGTGGATGCGGGCCCGCTCCCGTGGGATCACCGCCACCGACGTGGCCGGGCTCACCAGCGAGCGCTCCATCGCTCGCGCCGCCGACGCGAAACTCGGCGGGTCGGGCTTCAGCGGCAACGCCTACACGGACCACGGCCGCCGCCGCGAACCCGAGATCGCCGCGTGGGTCGCCGCGACCCACGGCATCCAGCCCTCGTCGGCGCTCTTCCACGCCGAGATCGAGAAGCGGCACCTCGCCACGCCGGACGGGATCATGGTGGATGCCACCGGCCGCGTCACCCTCGCCGAGATCAAGACCACGAACAAAAGCTGGCGCTCGATCCCCCGCACCTACCTGCGGCAGGTCTGGTGGCAGCAGCACGTGCTCGGCGCCGAACGCACCCTCGTGGTGTGGGAGGAGCACCAGGACTTCGTGCCGCTGCGCGACGAGCCCCGCTGCGCGTGGATCGACCGCGACGAGCACGAGATCGGCTCGCTCGTCCGCCTGGCCACGTCGTTGATCGACGAGCTGTACCACCGCACGACCGGGCTGACCCCGCCGGTGCGCGAAGCCGTCCAGCCGGTGAGCCGCCGCGAGCAGCTGCGCGAGCGCGACATCTTCCGCGCACTCGCCCTCGCCGACTGACCCGCGCCGCGGGGCCGAGGGGCGGTGCGTCGGCGGCGCGCGCACACGGATGCAATGGATCGCGGCGGACACGCCGCGGCGCGACATCCCGTCCCCGGCGTGTCGTGCGCAAGGCATTGCATTCGCGCGCGGGCGACGCGCAGACATCCCGGCGGCATCCGTCGCCCCCGGATCGAGACAGTTGACTTTCGTCAAGTAGTGGATATAGTTGACATTCTTCAACCTTTGAGTTTTGTCAACCACCTCGCTCTCGAACCCCGGAGACGCATGTCCACCGCCACCCCCACCGCGGCCCCGCGCCACGTGCTCACCGCCCTCTCGGGCCTCCTCCTCGGCATGTTCGTGTCGATGATCGCCTCGACCGTCGTCTCGACGTCGCTGCCCGTGATCGTCCACGACCTCGACGGCGACCAGGGCGTGTTCACCTGGGTCGTCACCGCGATGCTCCTCACCACGGCCATCTCGACGCCGATCTGGGGCAAGCTCGCCGACCTGGTGAACCGCAAGGTGCTGTACCAGGTGGCCCTCGTCATCTTCGTGATCGCGACCGCCGCGGCCGGGTTCGCGCAGGACCCCGGCACCCTCATCGCGTTCCGCGCCGTCCAGGGCATCGGTGCCGGTGGCCTCGCCGCCCTCAGCCAGGTGCTGATGGCCGACATCATCAGCCCGCGCGAACGCGGGCGCTACATGGGCCTGTTCGGTGCCGTCATGGCCGTCGCAACCGTCGGTGGCCCGCTCCTCGGCGGCCTCATCACCGACAGCTTCGGCTGGCGCTGGAACTTCTTCGTGTCGATCCCGATCGCGGCCGCCGCGATGATCATCGTGCAGCGCACGCTCCCGCACGCCGCCCCCGCGCAGCGCAAGGTCCGCATCGACTACCTCGGCATCGTGCTGCTCTCGACCGCCGTGTCGCTGCTCCTCATCTGGGTGACGGGCGCCGGCGGTTCGTTCGAGTGGTGGGGCCTCGAGACGATCCTCATGGTCGGCGGCGCACTCGTCGCGACGGCGCTGTTCATCGTCGTCGAGATCCGCTCCGCCGAGCCGCTCGTGCCGCTCAGCCTCTTCCGCGACCGCACCTTCACCCTCGCGGTGATCGCTTCGATCGCCACCGGCATCGCGATGTTCGGCGCGTCGGTCTTCCTCGGTCAGTACATGCAGATGGCCCGCGGCGCGACGCCCACGGAGGCCGGCCTCATGACGATCCCGATGATCGCGGGACTCCTGCTGGCGTCGGTCGGCGTCGGTGCACTCATCACGCGCTACGGCCACTGGAAGCCCTACCTCGTCGTCGGCGGCATCCTGCTCACGGCTGGCGCGATCCTGCTGTCGACCATCCACTACGACACGAACTTCGTGCTCGTCTCGGTCTACATGTTCCTGCTCGGCGCCGGTGTCGGCATGACGATGCAGAATCTGGTCCTCGCCGTGCAGAACACCGCGAAGCCCCGCGAGATGGGCGTCGCGAGCTCGGGCGTCACGTTCTTCCGCAGCCTCGGCGGAACCGTCGGCGTCTCGCTCATGGGTGCCGCGCTCGCAACCCGGGTGACCGACCTGTTCGGCGACTCGCGCGAGCGCATCGGCACCGCCCTGGCGGGGCTCGGTGCAGAGGGAGCGAAGTGGGCCGAGCAGCTGCAGTCGGGCGCGCTCCCGCAGGTGTCGGCGATGCCGGAGTCGCTCCGCGTCATCATCGAGGACATCTACGCGCAGGGCATCTCGTCGGCGTTCCTCATCGCCGTGCCGTTCGCCGTCGTGAGCATCATCGCGATCGTCTTCCTGCCGAACACCTCGCTGAGCCGGATGACGACGTCCGAGCGTCGGAACGCATCGGAGGCCGACCTCGCGACCGTGTCGGTACCCGAGGGCATGAGCGTGCTGACCGCGACCGGTTCCGTGTCGGTGGTGAGCGGGCGCTCTACGATGGACGATCGTGACTGACCGATCCGATCCCGAGCGGATGGCCGCCGTGCGCGCCCTCGAAGACGAGTTCTCGAGCCTCATCGCGATCTTCCGCCGGGCGATGGCCGAGAACGCGGAGCGGGTGAGCCCGGGCATGCTGCCCGGCGCATACAAGGTGTTCACCACGATCGCCCGTCAGGACGGCATCACGCTCTCGCAGCTCGCCGAGTCGCTCATGGCCGACAAGGGCCAGATGAGCCGCACGGTTCGGGAGCTGGAGGAGCTCGGGCTCGTCGAGCGCACCGCCGATCCGAGCGACAAGCGCTCGAGCCTGCTCTCGGTCACCGCCGACGGTCGTGCCCGCCTGACCGAGGCCCGGGCGCCTCGCGAGCGCGCGCTCGCGGGGGCGCTGGAGTCGTGGCGCATCGAGGACATCTCGACGCTCTCGCGCCTGCTCCACGCCCTGTCGCACGGAGATGCACCGGGCGCCTGACGGGCTTCTCCACCCTGTCGCACCGGCGTAACACCGTCGAGACAATCTCCCGCTTGACTGGTGCCTACACCGAGCATCACCGTGCGGCCGACGTCGACCGGCGCGGGGAACAGGAGCGACCGATGCGATTCCGGCCGCTGCGATCCGCAGCAACCCCAGGGGCGGAGCTCGTCGATGTGACAGCGCCCCCGCAGACGATGCGGGCCGTCGTCTACGACGAGCCCGGTGATGCGGCCGTGCTCCGCGAAGACCAGGTGCCGGTCCCGGCCCCGGTTATGAGCGAGCTGTTGGTCCGCGTCGTCGCCGCAGGGCTGAACCCGATCGATGCGAAGACGCGTGCCGGCGGCGGCGTGAGCGGCCAGATCACCGACTCCCCCACCGGACTCGGCTTCGACTTCAGCGGCGTCGTGGTGAAGAGCCCGTACGAGGCGCACCCGCTGCAGCCCGGCGAACAGGTCTTCGGCATGGTGTCGTTCCCCCGCTCAGGCGGCAGCTACGCGGAGTACGTCGTCGTGCCGAGCCTGTCGGTCGCGCGCAAGCCCGCCGCGCTCTCGCACGTCGAGGCGGCAGGCGTTCCACTGGCTGCTCTCACCGCCTGGGGGCTCGTCGTCGAGACGGCGCACGCCCACGAAGGGCAGCGTGTGCTCATTCACGCCGGCTCGGGCGGCGTGGGCCATTTCGCAGTGCAGCTCGCGGCCTACTTCGGCGCGCACGTCACCGCGACCGGCTCCGAGCGGAACCTGCCCTGGCTCCGCGAGCTCGGCGCATCGGTGGCCGTCGACTACGCGACCACGCGATTCGAAGACGTCGTCGGAGAGATGGACGTCGTGATCGACCTCGTCGGGAACCTCCATGACGACACCGGCACCCGCTCGCTCTCGGTGCTGCGTCCCGGTGGCCTGTACGTGATGGTCCCCACCGGCGGATGGCCCGACTACGCGGATGCCGCGGCGAAGGCGGGCGTCCGTGCGACGACCTACAAGGTGGTGCCCGACGGCACCGTGCTCGCGACGATCGGGCGCCTGCTCGAGTCGGGGGCGATCCAGGTCTACGTCGACCGGGTGTTCGATCTGTCGGATGCCGCCGAGGCGCACCGCGAGCTCGAGCGGGGGCATGCCCGCGGAAAGCTCGTGCTGCACGTCAGCGAGGCCTGACGCCGGTTCAGTCCTCGAGCGGGCGGAGGATCCGGTCGAGGAAGCGGCGGGTCCGCTCCTCCGCCGGCGCACGGAACAGGTCTTCCGGCGCACCGCGCTCCACGACCACGCCGCCGTCGAAGAACACGACTTGGTCGGCGACCTGGCGCGCGAACTGCAGTTCGTGGGTGACGATCACCATCGTCCAGCCCTCGTCGGCGAGCTCCTTCAGCACCTGGAGCACCTCGCCGACGAGTTCAGGATCGAGCGCGCTCGTCGGCTCGTCGAACAGCAGCAAGTCGGGTGCGAGCGCGAGCGCGCGCACGATCCCGACGCGCTGCTGTTGACCGCCGGAGAGCTCATGCGGGTAGGCGTCGCGCTTCTCGGCGAGGCCGACGCGGGCGAGCAGCCGCTCGGCCTCGGCGATCGCCTCGGCGCGCGGCATCCGCTTCGCGTGCACCGGCCCCTCGATGACGTTCTCGAGCACCGTGAGGTGCGGGAAGAGGTTGTGGTGCTGGAACACCATTGCCGACGCGTCGCGAAGCGCCGCGCGCTGGGTCTTCGTCGGCGCGGTCTCGAAGTCGTGCCGCCACTCCCCCACCGAGACGACACCGGCGTCGGGGGTCTCGAGTCCGTTGAGGCACCGGAGGACTGTCGTCTTGCCAGATCCGCTCGGGCCGATGAGGCAGACGACCTGGCCGGATGCGACGGTCAGATCGATGCCGCGGAGGACGTGGTTGTCGCCGAAGGATTTTTCGAGTCCGGTGACCTGGAGCAGTGGAGCGTCAGTGTGCGACACGGCGATCGAGCCTCCGTTCGATGCGGTCCTGCCCGAAGGACAGGACGAGGCAGAAGAGCCAGTAGATGAAGGCCGCTTCGATGTAGATGACCATGAACTCATAGCTGAACGCGGCGATGTTCTGGGCCACGCGGAACATCTCGGTGACCGTGATCGTGGCCACGAGCGACGTGTCCTTGACCAAGGAGATGAACGTGTTCGACAGGGGCGGCACCGAGACTCGAGCGGCCTGCGGCAGGATGATGCGTCGGAGCGTCGTCGCTCGCGAGAGCCCGACGGTGAAGGCGGCCTCCCACTGCCCCTTGGGCACGGAGAGGATCGCTGCCCGGATCACCTCGGCGGCATACCCGCCGACGTTGAGCGACAGGGCGATGATCGCCGCGGCGAACGCGTCGATGCGGATGCCGATCTGCGGGAACCCGTAGAAGACGATGAAGATCTGCACCAGCAGGGGCGTGCCGCGGATCGCGGAGATGTAGACGCGGGCGATACCCGCGAGGACGCGGCTCCCGGAGATCCGCATCAGTGCAGCGGCGATCGCGAGCGCGAGGCCGATCGCGAACGAGATGAGCGCGAGGGGCATCGTCACGGCGAGGCCCGCACTCAGCATCGGCCAGAACGAGGTCAGGATCAGTTGCCAGGTCTCGGCGTCCACCGGCATCCTTTCGCAGAACGGGAAACGGGCTCGGCGCGCGCCTCACGACGCCACGCCGAGCCCGAAGGGGTGCGTGTCACTCGGTGACGTCGTCCCCGAAGTACTTCTCGCTGATCTCGGCGAGGGTTCCATCTTCGCGCAGTTCGGCCAGCGCGCCGTCGATCGCCTCGATGAGGGCGGTCTTGTCCTGCGTCGCCGCGATCGCACTGCGGGCGGGGTCGGTCTCGGCGGCGATCTTCAGACCGGTCGGACCGTCGGTCTTTTCGTAGTCGAGGAACGTCAGCTTGTCGTTGACGGTCGCATCGACGCGGTCCTGACGGAGCAGCTCGACGGCCTGGGCCCAGCCCTCGATCGGGGTGACCTCGGCGCCGGCTTCTTCGGCGAGCTGGTAGAAGTTGCTCGTCAGCGACTGCGCGGTCTTCTTGCCGTCGAGATCGGCGAAGGTCGAGATCGAGTCATCGTCCTCCTTCACCACGACAACGCTCGGCGAGACGGTGTACGGCTCGCTGAAGAGGTACTTCTCCTCGCGCTCCGGGTTGATCGACACCTGGTTGGCGATGACGTCGAAGCGACCGGCGTCGAGGCCGGCGAAGATGCCATCCCACTGCGTCTCGGCGAAGGTGATCTCGAGATCGAGCTTCTCGGCGACGGCCTCGATGATCTCGACGTCGAAGCCGACGAGCGCGCCGGTCTCGTCGTGGTACGAGAAGGGACGGTAGGTGCCCTCGGTCGCGACCGTCAGGGTACCCGCCGACACGAGACCGAGGTCGTCACCCGCATCGCCGCCGGGCTCGGTGCCGCCGGACGAGCAGGCGGAGAGGGCGAGGGCTGCGGTCAGAGTGAGCGCGCCGAGCGCGACGAGACGACGGGACATGGGACTCCTTGGTGGGGCTGGTGGTGCGGGTCGCTCGTGCATGATCCGCGCGGCGACCCCCAAGTACAACACGAGGCCTCCTCGGATCTTCCCGCGTGTGACGTGTTGTTTCCCGGGGATCAGCTCGGAAGCCCGGCGCCGAGTTCGGCCAGCACCTCCGCCGCGTCGTCCCGCACGGCGAGCCCGGCGGCCTGCCCCACCCACAACGACGAGAGCTCGGGGTCGCCGGCCGCGGCGGCGCGGAAGACGCCCGTCAGCCAGTTCTGCGCCGGGAACGGCGCGACGCGCCCCGTGGCCTCGATCTCCCTGACGGCCCGGTTCGGGATGCCGCGCGCGAGGCGCCCGCTCATGGCGCGAGTGAGCACGGTGTCGGTGTCTGCGGCGGCTGAGATGGCCGCGCGGTGCGCAGGCGATGCTGCCGACTGCCGGGTCCGGAGGAACGCGGTACCGACCTGGACTCCCGCGGCGCCGAGGGCGAACGCTGCCGCGACGCCGCGCCGATCGGCGATGCCGCCTGCCGCGATCACCGGGATGTCGACCGCGTCGACGACCTGCGGCACGAGGGCGAACGTGCCGACGAGGGAGTCCTCGGGTTCACCGTGGAACGTCACGCGATGTCCTGCCGCTTCGGCGCCGCTGGCCACGACGGCATCGACGCCGCCCGCCGCCAGTGCGATCGCTTCGGCAACCGACGTCGCGGTCCCGATCACGCGGATGCCGCGGCGATGCGCTTCGTCCACCACGGCGGCATCCGGCACACCGAAGACGAAGCTCACCACTGCGGGCGCGGCTGCCCACACCGCTTCGACCTGCTCCTCGAACGGAGGGAGGAAGCGAGCGGGCGCCGGAGGAATCGGGACGCCCGCGGCGGCGAAGAGCGGCGCGAGCGCCTCGCCGAAGCCGGCGAGATCGACGTCGTCGGGTGTCACTTCTGTACCGGTGGGAGGCCAGAGGTTCAGGGCGAACGGCCGATCCGTGACAGCTCGCAGCGCACGGGCTGTGGCCGCGATGCGGTCGGCGTCGTACCCGTACAGGCCGAAGGAGCCGAGGGCGCCGGCCTCGCTCACGAGCGCCGTGAGTTCGACCGAAGAGAGCCCGCCGAACGGGCCGAGCACGACGGGCAGGTCGACACCGAGTGCGCGCTGGAGCGAAGTGGTCATACTTCGACGCTACGCCCGGGAACGACGACGGGGCCCCACCCGAAGGTGGAGCCCCGTACGTTCAGTGCGTTCAGACGAGCGCGTTCACGTCCAGCGGGATGCCGGGACCGAACGTGGTCGAGATGGCGCCCTTCTGGATGTAGCGGCCCTTCGAGCTCGACGGCTTGAGGCGGACGATCTCCTCGAGCGCGGCGGTGAAGTTCTCGTTGAGCTGGTCAGCCGAGAACGACGCCTTGCCGACGACGAAGTGTACGTTGGCGTGCTTGTCGACGCGGAACTCGATCTTGCCGCCCTTGATCTCCTCGACGGCCTTGGCCGGGTTGGGGGTCACGGTACCGGTCTTGGGGTTCGGCATGAGGCCACGGGGTCCGAGGACCTTACCGAGGCGACCGACCTGACCCATGAGCTCGGGCGTGGAGACGGCGGAGTCGAACGCGGTGTAGCCCGCGGCGACCTTCTCGATGAGCTCGGCGCCACCGACCTCGTCGGCACCGGCAGCGAGGGCGGCTTCAGCGGCCGGACCCGTCGCGAACACGATGACGCGGGCGGTCTTACCGGTGCCGTGGGGCAGGATGACCGTGCCACGGACCATCTGGTCCGCCTTGCGCGGGTCGACGGCGAGCTTCAGCGCGACCTCGACGGTCGAGTCGAACTTCTTCGAGCCGGTCTCCTTCGCGAGCGCGACGGCGTCGGCGGAGCTGTAGAACGTGTCGCGGTCGATCTTCGCCGCGGCTGCTTCGTAAACCTTGGACTTAGCCATGATGTTCTTCCCCTCAGCCCTCGACCGTGATGCCCATGGAGCGGGCAGTGCCGGCGATGATCAGCGAGGCAGCCTCGATGTCGTTCGCGTTCAGGTCGGGCATCTTCGTCTCAGCGATCTGACGGACCTGCTCCTTGGTGAGCTTCGCGACCTTCGTGGTGTGCGGGGTCGGCGAGCCCTTGGCGACGCCGGCAGCCTTCTTGATCAGCTCGGCGGCGGGCGGGGTCTTCAGGATGAACGTGAAGCTGCGGTCCTCGTAGACGGTGATCTCCACGGGGATGACGTTGCCGCGCTGCGACTCGGTCGCGGCGTTGTACGCCTTGCAGAACTCCATGATGTTGACGCCATGCTGACCGAGCGCGGGGCCGATCGGCGGCGCCGGGTTGGCTGCACCGGCGTTGATCTGAAGCTTGATCAGGCCGGTCACCTTCTTCTTCGGTGCCATTCCTCTTCCTTTCACGAGCGGGGTGGATGCCCCGTTCTCCCGCGGGCCCGGCGGTTCCGGGTCGCGGTGTCCGTTTCCGTGCACGCCGAAGCGGCACACAAACCACATGAGTCTACCGCATCGCGGCATCCCGGTCGAACGACGAAAGCCCCGTCGGAGCGGGGCTTTCGTGCGACGTTGTGCTTACTGCTTCGTCACCTGGTCGAAGCTGAGCTCGACCGGCGTCTCGCGCTCGAAGAGCGAGACGAGGACGGTGAGCTTGCCGCTCTCGGGCTTGATCTCGGAGATCGACCCGGGCAGGCCGGCGAACGAGCCTTCCTTGATCGTGATGGTCTCGCCGATCTCGAAGTCGACCTCGGTGACAACCGAACGCGCCTGCGTAGCCGAACCCTTGGCTGCGGCCTTGGCGGGAGCGGCTTCCTTGACCTCGACGAGCGACTTCAGCATGTTGAAGGCCTCTTCGAAGCGCAGCGGCGTCGGGTTGTGGGCGTTGCCCACGAAGCCGGTGACACCGGGCGTGTGACGGACGACCGACCAGGTGTCCTCGTTGAGTTCCATACGGACGAGCACGTAGCCGGGGATCCGGACGCGCGTGACCATCTTGCGCTGACCGTTCTTGATCTCGACGACGTCCTCCATCGGGACCTCGACCTGGTAGATGTCCTCTTCGACCTCGAGCGTCGACTTGCGCTGCTCGATGTTGGCCTTCACCTTGCGCTCGAACCCGGCGTAGGAGTGGATGACGTACCACTTGCCCTCGAGCGAGCGGAGCTCGGCGCGGAACGCCTCGTACGGGTCGTCGGACTCGGGCTCGTCATCGCCAAGCTCGGGACCGTCGTACGGGGTGACCTGCTCGGCAGCCTCGGCTGCGGCTTCGGCCTGCTCGTCGGCGAGCGACTCGGTCAGCACCTCGGCGGCGGCCTCGGCCTCGCCGGTCTGGTCGATCTCGAGCGCGTCGTTCACGACGGCATCGGCTTCGGGGTCTTCGATCACGACGTCATCCTCATCGGTGGGCTGCTCATCGGCAGCGGCCTCGTCGTCCTCGATGTGGAGGGCGGCGTGCTCTGCGGCTTCGGCGGAACGCTCCTGGTCGGCCAGGATGTTGCCTTCCTGGGCCTCGTCGTCCTCGCTGGACTGCTCCGCGGCGGTCGACCAGTCGGCGTCGTCGACATATCTTTCAGACACTTGATTCACTTCCTCAGTGGTTCGGATGCCGGGCGGTTCAGCACGCCGCATCCATGCGGACAGGCGTCCGTCGTCACACCGGGACGCCGAAGACGACGTCGACGATCCAGGTGAACAGCAGGTCGAGGCCGTACACGAACGCCATCACGACGACCACGAAGGCCAGGACGACCGCGGTGAACTTCAGCAGCTCCTGCCGGGTCGGGGTGACGACCTTGCGGAGCTCCGCGAACACCTGACGGATGAAGAGGGCGATCCGCTGGAAGACGTTGAGCTTCTTCTCACGGGTGGCGCCGCCTGCTGCGACGACCTCGCCGTTCGGCTCATCCTGGACCATTCAACCCACCTGTTGCTCGGTTCGAGTCAGCTGACGCTGACACGCAGGGCGGACAGGAATCGAACCTGCAACCTGCGGTTTTGGAGACCGCTGCTCTGCCAATTGAGCTACCGCCCTAAGGTCTTTCGACCCGGGAATCCGCACCCTCCGGAGCCCTGTGGGCACGGCGAAAGAATGCAGACAACTGCGTCGTCCAGTGTACGTCATGCGGGAAGGAGTCGCGAACCGCGGCCCCTCCCCGCACGCGTCGTGCGAGAAACCAGCTGCCGCGCGAGAAACCGGTGCTGGTGTGGCTTCTCGCGCTGAATTGGTTTCTCGGCAGGGTCAGGGCGCGACGCGGATGAGCTTCTTGTTGACGAACTCGTCCGCCGCCAGCAGCCCCATCTCGCGGCCGGTCCCGCTGCGCTTCACACCGCCGAAGGGCAGCGCCGGTTCGTCCGCGAGCACGAGGTTCACGTAGACCATGCCGGCGTCGATCTTGTCGGCGATGCGTGCAGCCTGCTCGGCGTCGGTGGTGAACACGTACGAGCCGAGGCCGAACGCGGTGTCGTTGGCGATGGCCACCGCCTCGTCCTCCCCCGACACCCGGTAGACGACGCCGACGGGGCCGAAGAACTCCTCGCGGTACGCGTCCATCTCGGGGGTGACGTCGGTCAGAACGGTGCCCGGGTAGAACGCGCCGTCGCGGACGCCGCCCGCCACCAGCGTGGCGCCCGCGGCGACCGCGGCATCCACCTGCGCAGCCAGCCGCTCGGCCGCGGTGAGCGAGGAGAGCGGGCCGAGGACCGTGTCTTCCGACAGCGGGTCACCGACGGTCGCCGCGGTCATCGCAGCGGTGAACTTCTCGAGGAATGCGTCGTACAGGTCGTCGGCGACGATGAAGCGCTTGGCCGCGTTGCACGACTGCCCCGTGTTGTCGAGGCGCGCGTCGACGGCGGCCTGGACGGTGGCGTCGAGGTCGTCGGTCGAGAGCAGAATGAACGGGTCGGAACCGCCGAGCTCCAGGGCGACCTTCTTCAGGTGGCGGCCGGCGATCTCGGCGACCGCCGCACCGGCGCGCTCGGAGCCCGTCACCGAGACGCCCTGGATGCGACGGTCGGCGATGACCTCGGCCGCCTGGTCATTGGTGAGCCGGACGTCGGCGTACGCCCCCTCGGGGAAGCCGGCATCCGCATAGATCGCGGCGATCGCCGCGGCCGACTCCGGGCACTGCGGTGCGTGCTTGAGCAGGATCGTGTTGCCGATCGCAAGGTTCGGGGCCGCGAACCGGGCCACCTGGTAGTAGGGGAAGTTCCACGGCATGATCCCGAGCAGTGCCCCGAGCGGCGCCCGTCGGATCACCGCGGTGCCGTCACCGTCGATCGTGAGCGGGCGGTCGCCGGTGATCTCGTCGATGTGGTCGGCGTAGTACTCGGTGATGTCGGCCGCGAAGTCGACCTCGCCCAGTGCCCCGTCGATCTGCTTGCCCATCTCGCGGACGATGAGCTCGGCGAGCTCCTGACGGCGTTCGCGGTGCAGTTCCGCGACCTTCCGCAGCAGCGCAGCGCGCTCGGCGGGGGTGGAGCTCCGTCCCCAGCCACGGGATGCCGCGTCGGCGGCGGCGATCGCCGACTCGACCTCGGCGGCGGTCGCCGTCGGGTAGCTGGCGAGGGTCTCGCCCGTCGCGGGGTTCACAACCTGGTAGTCGCTCATGGTGCTCCGTTCCTGTGTGCGTACGTGGTCAGTTCGGGATCAGCGTGTACTTCACGCTGAGGTACTCGTGGATGCCTTCGAGGCCGCCCTCGCGGCCGACGCCGGACTGCTTGACGCCGCCGAACGGTGCGGCGGCGTTCGAGACGACGCCGACGTTGAGGCCCATCATCCCGGTCTCGAGCCGGTCGATCATGCGATGGCCACGGGCGAGGTCCTGCGTGAAGACGTAGGAGACGAGGCCGTACTCGGTGTCGTTCGCGAGGCGGACGGCCTCGTCCTCGTCCGAGAACGTGCTGATCGCGAGCACCGGCCCGAAGATCTCCTCGCGGAGGATCGCGCTGCCCGCGGTCACGCCTTCGACCACGGTCGGCTCGTAGAACGTGCCCTCGCCCTCGACCGCGTGCCCGCCGGTGACCACGCGGGCACCACGCTCGACAGCATCGGCGACGAGCTCCCCCGCCTTCGCGACCGCGCGGTCGTCGATGAGCGGACCGATCTGCACGCCGTCTTCGGTGCCGCGGCCGATCGTCATCGCTGCGACGCGCTCGGAGACGCGACGGGAGAACTCGGATGCCACGGCCTCGTGGACGATGAAGCGGTTCGCAGCCGTGCAGGCTTGACCGATGTTGCGGAACTTCGCGAGCATCGCGCCGTCGACCGCCTTGTCGAGGTCGGCGTCGTCGAACACGACGAACGGCGCGTTGCCCCCGAGCTCCATCGAGACCCGGAGCACGCCCTCGGCGGCCTGCGCCATGAGCTTCCGGCCGACGGGTGTCGAGCCGGTGAACGACAGCTTCCGGAGGCGCGGGTCGGCGATGATCGGCGCCGAGACGTCGCCCGACGAGGTGGTCGTCACGACGTTGACCACGCCGGCGGGAACCCCCGCCTCGACCAGGAGCTGCGTGAAGAACAGCGTCGTCAAGGGGGTCAGCTCAGCTGGCTTGATGACCACCGTGCAGCCGGCAGCGAGCGCCGGTGCGATCTTGCGCGTCGCCATCGCGAGGGGGAAGTTCCACGGCGTGATGAAGAAGCAGGGGCCCACCGGACGCTGCGACACGACGACGCGACCGGTGCCCTCCGGGTTCGACCCGTACCGGCCTGCGACGCGGACCGCCTCCTCGCTGAACCAGCGCAGGAACTCGCCGCCGTAGGCGACCTCGCCGCGCGCCTCGGCGAGCGGCTTTCCCATCTCGAGCGTCATCAGCAGTGCGAGGTCTTCCGCATGCGCCCGAACCAGGTCGAACGCGCGCCGCAGGATGTCGCTGCGCTCGCGGGGAGCGGTGGCCGCCCAGGCCTCCTGGGCGGCCACCGCGGCGTCAAGCGCACGCAGGCCGTCGGCCGGCGACGCATCCGCGATCTCGCGGATGACGGCGCCGGTGGCGGGGTCGCGGACGGCGAAGGTGCGCGCGTCGGCGGCATCCGTCCACTGCCCGTCGATGAACAGCTGGGTCGGTACCCGGGCGAGCAGGTCGCTCTCGCTGTCGGTCATCGGGTGCGCTCGCTTTCTGCACGCGCGCGGCGTGCGCTCACGGGGGCGTCCATCCCCAGGGTCTCACCCCGGAAGAAGGCCGGACGGGCGAAAGACTGCCAGATCATGACCGCGAGGCCGATGCCGATGATCAGGATGCCGAGGATGAAGACGATCCCGAGTCCGCCGACGTTCGCCCCCGAGCCGTACGCAGGATCCATCGAGTCGATCAGCGTCGTGACGAACAAGACCGCGAGGATGACGCCGCCCACCAGCGGGAACAGGAACGTGAAGAAGACGTTCCGCACCGAGTCGAACCACTGCTTACGGAAGTACCAGACGCACGCGAACGCGGTGATGCCGTAGTAGAAGCAGATCATCATCCCCAGGGTGAGGATCGTGTCCCACAGGGTGTTCTCGCTGACGAGCCGCATCACGACGTAGAACCCCGAGGCCACGATCGCCGAGGCGATCGTCGCGTAACCGGGCGTGAAGAACCGCGGGCTCACTTTCGCGAATGCAGGCGGCAGTGCCCCGTAGTGCCCCATCGCGAGGAGGGTGCGAGCGGGCCCGACGAACGTCGACTGCAGCGACGATGCCGAGCTCGTGAGCACGGCGAGGGACACGAGGAATGCGAGCGGCCCGAGCACCGGGTCGGACAGGAAGAAGAAGACGTTCGCCTGGATGTCCTCGTTGCCGAGGCCCAGCTCCCCCGTGCTGACGCCCGCGAACATGATCATCGCGACGGCGAGTAGCAAGTAGAGCGACACGATCGTGATCACGGTGACCGTCGCCGCCCGGCCCGGGGTCTTCTCGGGGTCCTTCGTCTCCTCGTTCATGGTGAGCGTGACGTCCCACCCCCAGAAGATGAAGATCGACAGCGAGAGTCCCGCGGCGAGCGCGCTGAACGACGAGATTGCGAACGGGTTGAACCACTCGAGGTCGAACGGCTGCGGATCGAAGCCGCCGCCACCGACGACCTTGGCGATCGCAACCACGGAGAACAGCACGAGGACGGCGATCTGGAAGGTCACCAGGACGTACTGCAGCTTCTGGGTGGTCTGCATGTCGCGGTACGAGACCCACGTCGCCCCGAGCATGAACAGCAGGCATACCGCGATGTTGATCCACACCTCGAACGCCAGGTTGGCGACGCCGGGGTCACCGGTGATCTGCGAGATGAGCAGGAACAGGAATTCGACCGCGACGCCGGCGAGATTCGACAGGACGAGAATCGTCGCGACGACGAGCCCCCACCCGGCCATCCAGCCCACCCACGGGCCGAACGCGCGCGTCGCCCACGTGAACGAGGTGCCCGCGTCGGGCATGCGGTTGTTGAGCTCGCGGTAGCCGAACGCGACGAGCAGCATCGGAATGAAGCCGACGAGGATCACCGCCGGGATCGGCGCACCCACGGCCGAGGCGGTCGGGCCGACCGCGGCCGTGAACGTGTACGCCGGTGCGATGCAGGAGATGCCGATCACGACTGCGCCGATCAGGCCCACTGTGCCGGCACTCAGCCCTTTGTTGGACAGGCCGCCGTCGACGGGAGCCTGCTCAGGTGCGTTCGTGCTCATCATCGAGCTCCTTCGCTCTGCCGCGTCCGCGGGACGACGATCATCGGGACCGGGATGCGGGTCAGCAGCTTCGCCGCCGTCGACCCGAGGAACAGCCGTCGCGGCTGTGCGAGACGGCTCGATCCGACGAGCATGATCTCGCCCGGCAGCCAGTCGAGGTGCGCGACGGCGCTCTCGATGTCGTCGCCGCGCGCCGCGAGGATCTCGGCCGGCACTCCCGTAGGCACCCGCTCGAGCACGGTCGTGAGCACCTCTTCGGCGTGCGCGGCGCCGGCGAGCCGGATGACGCCCGTGTCGACGGATGCCGGCAGGTCGACGGTCACCAGCGAGACGAGCCGGAGCGACGCGCCGGTCGACGCGGCGAGGGCGATCGCCTCGTCGAGCAGCACGTCTGCACCGGCGCGCGTACCGATCGCGACGGTGAGCCTCGGTACGCCGGCATCCGTCACCCGCTTGCGCGCACCGCGGGGCACGAGCACGACGGGGACATCGGAGGAGTGCAGCAGCTGCGTGGTCGTCGAGCCGAGGCGGTGCCGCCCGCGCGCGCCGCCGTCGGCAGCGCCGACGACGATGTGCGACGCGCCGAACTCGCCCGCCGCGGCGACCAGCCCCTCGGGGAACGACTCTCCGTAGCGGGCGTGCTCGCGGGAGACGACACCGGCGGGCACTGCGGCCGCGGCATCCGCGAGCCAGGCCTCTGCCTGTCCGAGCAGGTAGCGGTCGTACGACGCGTCGGGCGGCGTGATGACGCTGCGGCCTTCGGCCGGCAGGACGAGCACGATGTCGAGTTCGGCACCGGATACCGCGGCGAGACCGCTCGCGACGGCGACGGCGTCGAGCCCCGCCTTCGTGGCGGTGTAGCCGACGACGATGCGGCCGGTCACGACCGGACCTGCGCGAGGATGTCGGCGGCCGCGAGGCGCCCCATGCGGATGGCGCCGTCGACGTGCTGGTAACCGGCGCCCGCCATGTCGCTGCAGGCGAAGCGGATCGGGCCGACGGGGCTGCGGAGATCCGCGCCGTAGCGATGGAGGCCGCCGAGGTCGAAGCTCGCGGCATACGCGCCGCGGGTCCACTCCTCGCTCCCCCAGTCGCTCTCGTAGTAGACGACCGGGTCGAGCGCCTCGGGTCCGTAGTAGTGCGAGAGCGATTCGAGGATGCGGGTCTTCCGCTCCTCGGCGCTCAGCGTGAACACGTCGTCGGCCTGCTGGTCGGACACGAACCCCACGAGCGTGCCGCGCTCGTCACCGTGGTTCGTGTTGTCGTACGCCTCGTGACACACCTCGTACGGGCTGAACGCGGTGCCCGAGAGCCCCTGCTCGCGCCAGAACGGGCGGTCATAGACGGCGTGCACCTTGATGACGAAGCCCATCGAGATGTGCTGGTGCATCTGGTGCTGGCGCCGCGGCAGCGCGGGCACGAACGAGATGCGGTTGTAGAGCACCGGCGCGAGCGCGACGACGGCGGCACGGGCGCGGACGCTCATCCCGTCGGCGACCGCACGGACACCGGCATCCGACCATTCGAGGGTCCGCACCGGCTGTCCGAGGAAGACGTCGTCGCCGAGTCGCTCCGCGAGCAGCACCGGCACCTGCTGGAGCCCGCCGACCACCCGCTTGTCGAGGATGAAGTCGGCGTCGACGAGGTTCGAGTAGCTGCCGGCGCTCGCCGCCATGAGGAGCGACTGCAGCAGCGAGAACGTATGCGTGGGCTTCGTGAGCATCGCCGAACCGGTCGCGAACGCGAGGTTGCGGACCGCCTCGTCGTCGTCGGTCTGCTGCCGCAGCCACGCGTCCCACGAGATCGTGTCCCACTCCGCGGCGTTCGGGTGTGCCCATGGCTGGTCGGGATCGATCTCGGCGACCATCGCGTCGAGTCGCTGGGTGAGCTCGTCGATGACGGCCTCGGTCTCGGGCGCGACGGGGAACATCTCGCCGGTGAAGCGCGACATCTCACCACTCGGGCCGACATACACGCTGTCGCCCTCGCGGTAGCGGCTGTACGTCTCGAGGCCGAGCTCGGCGATCGTCTCCTTCAGCGCATCCTGGTCGGGCGAGACCCACTGTCCGCCGATCTCGAGCATCGCGCCGTCGATGACGTCGGTCCACAGTCGCCCGCCGACGCGGTCACGCGCCTCGAGGACGGCGACCGACAGACCGGCCTTGCGCAGTTCGTTCGCAGCGGTGAGGCCCGCGGCCCCCGCGCCGATGACGACGACATCTCTGGTGGTCTCAGTGAAATCCGTGAGTTCACTCATGTGCTTCGCCTTTCGTCCGATCGGATGCCGCGGCTCAGGCGGCAGCAAGGGCGGCGACGACGACGTCGAGCCCTTCGTGCAGGAGCGCGTCGCTGATCGACAGCGGCGGCAGGAAGCGGAACACGTTGCCGTATGTCCCGCACGTGAGGACGATGACACCCTCGGCGATGCACGCCTTCGCGATGCTCGCGGCGAGCGCGGCATCGGGAGCACCGGTCTCGGGGTCGATGAACTCGGCGGCGATCATCGCGCCGTGGCCGCGCACGTCGCCGATGCGTGCATCCGCCGAGGCGAGGCTCTGCAGCCGACCCTTGAGGATGGTCTCGATCTGCTGCGCCCGCTCGATGAGCCCGTCGTGCTCGAACGCGTCGATCGCGGCGAGCGCCGCGGCGCAGGCGACCGGGTTGCCCCCGTAGGTGCCGCCGAGGCCGCCGGTGTGGGTCGCGTCCATGATGTCGGCGCGACCGGTGACCGCGGCCAGCGGCATCCCGCCGGCGATACCCTTGGCGGTCGTCACGAGGTCGGGGACGATGCCGAACAGCTCGCTCGCGAACATCGCGCCGGTGCGGGCGAAGCCGGACTGCACCTCGTCGGCGATGAAGACGACGTCGTTCGCGCGGCACCATTCGACGAGGGCCGGAAGGAAGCCGTCGGCCGGCACGATGAACCCGCCCTCGCCCTGGATCGGCTCGATGATGACCGCAGCGAGGTTCTCGGCACCCACCTGCTTCTCGATGACCGAGATCGCCTTCGCCGCGGCATCCGGTCCCGACAGCCCGTCGCGGAACGGGTACGACAGCGGCGCGCGGTACACCTCGGACGCGAACGGGCCGAAGCCGCTCTTGTACGGCATCGACTTCGCGGTCAGTGCCATCGTGAGGTTGGTGCGGCCGTGGTAGGCGTGGTCGAAGGCGACGACGGCCTGCTTGCCGGTGTGCTTGCGGGCGATCTTGATCGCGTTCTCGACGGCCTCGGCGCCCGAGTTGAACAGCGCGCTCTTCTTGGCGTGGTCGCCGGGCGTGATGCGGTTGAGCGCTTCGGCGACGGCGACGTACGACTCGTACGGCGAGATCATGAAGCAGGTGTGGGTGAACTGCGCCGCCTGCGCCGCGATCGCCTCGACCACCTTCGGGTGGGCGTTGCCGACGCTCGTGACGGCGATGCCCGACCCCAGGTCGATGAGCGAGTTGCCGTCGGCGTCGACGACGACGCCGCCACCCGCTGCCACGGCCTCGATCGGGACGGTGTGGCCGACACCCGCCGCGACGGCGGCGGCCTTTCGGGCGAGGAGCTCCTGCGAGCGCGGGCCGGGGATCGCGGTGACGAGGCGGCGCTCCTGCGCGAGCGCGGGGCCACCGAGCGGGACGGATGCGACGGGGGTGGTCATGTCGCGAGCGTATTGCCACCCGTCACGCGCGGTCACTGGCCGCTGCGTATGAGATGTGGCTCGCCATGTACACCATGTACAGTCACCTCGTCACGACTGCAACGGAGGCGGCATGGTCACGCTCGACCCCGGTTCGACGCTGCGCGCACTGCTCGCGCGGCGCGAACTCGACCTGCGGCTCGCGTCGGACGGGTTGCCGGCCGACGCGCTCGAACAGCCCATCCGCTGGGTGCACAGCACTGACCTCGCCGATCCGACGCCGTTCCTGACCGACCAGGTCGTCCTCCTCACGACCGGCACCCAGTTCGGCGACGACACCGGGTATGACGAGTACGTGGGGCGCTTGGTCGATCGCGGCATCACGGCACTCGGCTTCGGCACGGAGGTCGTCCGCGACGGCATCCCGGCGGGACTCCGCGACGCATGCGACCGCCGGCGGATGCCGCTGTTCGAGGTGCCCTACAGCACCCCGTTCATCGCCGTCGCGCGTGCGAACGCCGACGCGATCGCCGCGCAGGCGTACGCCCGGCGGAGCTGGGCACTGTCGGCGCAGCGTGCGATCGCGCTCGCGGCGCTCCGCCCCGACGGGCTCGGCGCGACGATCGCCGAACTCGCCAAGCAGCTCGACACGTGGGTCGGCATGTACGACGCCGCCGGAGCGCTCGTGCGGGAGCATCCGACCGGCACGCTCGACGCCGCGACCGTCGGCTCCCTCGGCGACGAGGTCGGCGCAGTGCTCCGGCGCGGTGCCCACTCGGGGTCGTCGCTGCGATCCTCCGAGACCGCGTTCACCCTGCAGACGCTCGGCCGCGGCGGCGCCCTGCGCGGCGTGCTCGCGATCGGGTCGGGCACTCTCGACCGCGAGGGACGCGACGTCGTGACCGCAGTGCTCGCGATGGCGGGGCTCGCGCTCGAACAGCACCAGCGGTTGAGCCGGGCGCGGGCGGCGTTGCGCACCGGCGTCGTCCACGCGCTCCGCGCGGGCGACGTGACCCTTGCGGGTCGCATCGCACGCGACGTCGGCGGCCCCTTGCCCACTGAGCCGATCGTCGTGGCGGTGGCGGATGCCGCGGGCACGACGGCGGAGCAACTGCTCGAGTTCCTCGAGCTCCGCGCCGAGGAGCGGCAGGGGTCGGTGTTCTCCGGCGCGGACGAGGACGGTGCCGTCATCGTCGTGCGCGAAGCCGACGACGCGGTGCTCGAGGAAGCTGCGATGCGGTTCGGCGTGCGGGTCGGTGTCTCGGGTGCCGGGGCGTATGACGGGTTCGAGACCGCGCACGCCGAGGCGCTGCTCGCCCGAGACCGCGGCGCAGCAGCGGTGAGCCGCGTCGCGGACCTGCGCGCGGGCGGCATCCTCTCCCTCGTCCCGGACGATGCGGGCGCCACCCTCGCCCGCGCGCTGCTCGACCCGCTCGCTCCGGAGCTGGCCGCGACCGTGCGCGCGTGGCTGCACGCCGACGGCTCCCACGAGCAGGCTGCGCTGGCACTGGGCGTGCACCGCCACACGGTGCGCACCCGCCTCGCCGCAGCGGAGCGCACCCTCGGCGTCGACCTCTCGTCGTTCGCGGTCCGCGCCGAGCTGTGGGCCGCGTTCCGCCTCGTCGAGGGCTGATTCACCCGGGCGCGTGGGCCTCGAGGAATTCGTAGAGGTCGGTCGTGTCGACGCCGGGGAACGACCCCGTCGGGAGGGTGGCGAGGAGGGTCCGCGGGGTGCGGACGTTCGGCCACGCCTGGTGGCGCCACGTCGACTCCAGCTGCTCCGGCGGGCGGCGACAGCAGACTTCGACCGCGTGGCGAGAGGTGCCCCGGTTCGTGGTCTCGCGGCCGATGAACCACTTCGTGTCGTCGAAGCGCACGCCGACACTGACCGAGTGCGCGCCGTCGCTCGACGATTCCACCCGGGCCGTGCACCAGTACGTGCCGTTCCCGGTGTCGGTGTACTGGTAGTACGGGTTGAACTTGTCGGGGATGTCGAAGACCACCCGGCTCGTCCACTTGCGGCAGCACAGCTGCCCCTCGATCGACCCGAACCGGTCGGCCGGGAAATTCACGTCGTCGTTCTCGTACGCCTTCGTGATCGTGCCCGACTCGTGCACCTTGAGGAAGTGCACCGGGATGTCCAGGTGCCGGGTCGCGAGGTTCGTGAACCGGTGCGCGGCGGTCTCGTACGACACCGAGTACGCGTCGCGGAGGTCCTCGATCGAGATCGCGCGCCGCGCCTTGGCATCCTGCAGGAAGGGCGCGACCTGCGCCTCGGGCATCATCAGCGCGCCGACGAGGTAGTTGGTCTCGACCCGCTGCCGCAGGAACACGGCGTACGAGGTGGGTTCGGCATGCCCGAGGATCCGACTCGCGAGCGCTTGCAGTACCGGCGTGCGGGAGTCACCCTTCGCCGGGATCGTGCTCGACAGGTACAACCGGCCATGGCGGACGTCGGCGACGCTTCGGGTGGATGCGGGCAAGTCGGGCACGTAGTGCAGCGAGAACCCCAGGTGGGCGGCGATATCCGACGCAGTGCGCTGCGTGAGCGGTCCGCCCGGGTGCTCGACCGCCGCGAGGATGCGCGCGGCGTGCGCCTCGAGCTCGGGGAAGAAGTTGTCCTGCCGACGCATGAGGTGCCGCAGGTCGACGTTCGCACGCCGTGCCTCCTCGGGCGTCGCGGAGCGGTCGTCGTTGAGGCGTTCGATCTCGCCCTGCAGCGCGAGCAGTGTCTTCAGCACCTCGTCGGGCACGCTTTTGCCGATGCGGAACGGCGCGAGCCCGAGCGACTGGAAGGTCTGCCCCTTCATCGCCCGCTCCAGTGCGATCTCCATCGTCGCGCGCTCGTCGAGCGGCTCGGCTTCGAGCAGCGCGTCGATCGTCGTGCCGAGCGCCCGCGCGATCGTCTGCAGCAGCGACAGCTTCGGCTCCCGCTTGCCCGTCTCGATCATCGACAGCTGGCTCGGTGCACGTGAGACAGCGGATGCCAGGTCGTCGAGCGTCATCCCGCGGGCCACGCGAAGCTGGCGGACCCGGCGGCCGATGGTCAGCGCGTCCGCGGCATCCGCGGCATCCGTGGCATCGGTGGCATCCAGGGAGAGATCTTCATCGATCGTCATGACCGGGAGTGTGTCACGAAAGTAGAAGAACACGCAATCTTCTCCCCCGAAATGGCCAGCTCGCCGCATCAACTTCACACACAGTGGATGTCACGACCCGCCGATGCACCCGACCGCATCGGCCCAACGCGAAGGAGCCGGCCATGACCCCCACTGCAACGGGCATCGCGCCCGTCACCGCACCCACCGCTACCCAGCTGACGCCGACGCTCACCGTCCGCGGCCGCATCGGCGAGCGGTACGGCGAGATCCTCACCCCCGAGGCGCTCGACTTCGTCGCACAGCTCCACTCCCGCTTCGGCGGACGTCGCCACGACCGTCTCGCCGACCGTATGCGCCGCCGGTTCGAGATCGGCAACGGGCAGGACCCGACGTTCCGCAGCGACACCGCCCACATCCGCGAGGACGCGGAGTGGCGCGTCGCTGGCGCCGGTCCCGGGCTCGAAGACCGCCGCGTCGAGATCACCGGGCCGACCGACCCGAAGATGACCATCAACGCGCTCAACTCCGGCGCGAAGGTCTGGCTCGCCGACCAGGAAGATGCCACGAGTCCCACCTGGCGCAACGTCATCGAGGGGCAGCTCTCGCTCTTCGACGCGATCCGCGGGCAGCTGCGCTTCACGAGCCCCGAGGGCAAGGAGTACCGCGTCACCGCCGAGCAGACCCCGACGATCGTCATGCGTCCGCGCGGCTGGCACCTGATGGAGAAGCACATCGAGTTCACCGACCGCACGGGCCGCACGCTCGCGGCATCCGGTTCGCTCGTCGATTTCGGCCTGTACTTCTTCCACAACGCGACGCAGCTCATCGCGAACGGGCGCGGGCCGTACTTCTACCTCCCGAAGCTCGAGTCGGCCGAAGAGGCGAAGCTGTGGGACGACGTCTTCACGTACAGCGAGCAGTACGTGGGCATCCCGCACGGCACGATCCGCGCGACCGTGCTCATCGAGACGCTGCCGGCCGCGTTCGAGATGGAGGAGATCCTCTTCGAACTGCGCGACCACATCGCGGGGCTCAACGCCGGCCGCTGGGACTACATCTTCTCGATGATCAAGAACTACCGGGGCCGCGGCGCCCGCTTCGTGCTGCCCGACCGCAGCCAGGTCACCATGACCGTGCCGTTCATGCGCGCGTACACCGAGCTGCTCGTGCAGACCTGCCACAAGCGGGGCGCCTTCGCGATCGGCGGCATGAGCGCATTCATCCCGAACCGACGCGATCCCGAGGCCACGAACCTCGCGTTCGAGAAGGTGGCGGCCGACAAGCACCGCGAAGCCGGCGACGGGTTCGACGGCACCTGGGTGGCGCACCCCGACCTCATCCCGGTCGCCCAGGCGGAGTTCGACGCCGTGCTCGGCGACCGACCGAACCAGGTCGACCGGCTGCGCGACGACGTGACCGTGCAGCCATCGCAGCTCATCGACTGCCACATCGGCCTGCCGATCACCGCGGCGGGCGTGCGCGGCAACGTGTCGGTCGGCATCCGCTACATCGAAGCCTGGCTGCGGGGCCTCGGCGCCGTCGCGATCGACGGGCTGATGGAGGATGCCGCGACGGCCGAGATCAGCCGGTCGCAGATCTGGCAGTGGATCCACCAGGACCGCGCCACCGACGACGGCACCCGCATCACGCGGGAGTACATCGAGGGCCTCATCGCCGAGGTGCTCGCCGAGGTACCCCGCCACGACCAGGACCGGTTCGACGACGCCGCCGCGGTGTTCCGCGACGTCGCGCTCGGGACCGAGTTCCCGACGTTCCTGACCCTCGGTGCGTACGCGACGTACCTCACCGAAACCGACTGACCCGCACCCGACCGACCACACTGACACGAGGACGTGACATGACCACCTACCAGCACGACATCGACACCGTCCGCACGCTCAAAGAGCGGAACGGCTCCACCTGGGATGCCATCGACCCAGAGTCCGCCGCGCGGATGCGCGCGCAGAACCGGTTCCGCACCGGGCTCGAGATCGCCCAGTACACCGCCGACATCATGCGCCGCGACATGGCGGAGTACGACGCCGACAGCTCGGCGTACACCCAGTCGCTCGGCGTCTGGCACGGCTTCATCGGGCAGCAGAAGCTCATCTCGATCAAGAAGCACCTGAAGTCCACGAAGGGGCGCTACCTGTACCTCTCCGGCTGGATGGTCGCCGCGCTCCGGTCGGAGTTCGGTCCGCTCCCCGACCAGTCGATGCACGAGAAGACCGCGGTCCCGGCGCTCATCACCGAGCTCTACACCTTCCTGCGCCAGGCCGACGCGCGCGAGCTCGACCTGCTGTTCACGAAGTTGGATGCCGCGCGGGCGGCGGGCGACGACACTGCAGCGGAGTTCATCCAGTCGCAGATCGACAGCTTCGAGACCCACGTCGTGCCGATCATCGCCGACATCGACGCGGGCTTCGGCAACCCCGAGGCGACGTACCTGCTCGCGAAGAAGATGATCGAAGCGGGCGCCTGCGCGATCCAGATCGAGAACCAGGTGTCGGACGAGAAGCAGTGCGGCCACCAGGACGGCAAGGTGACGGTCCCCCACGAGGACTTCATCGCGAAGATCAACGCCGTCCGGTATGCCTTCCTCGAGCTCGGCATCGACAACGGCATCATCGTCGCCCGCACCGACTCGCTCGGCGCCGGCCTCACCCAGAAGCTCGCCGTCACCCATGAGCCGGGCGACCTGGGCGACCAGTACAACGCGTTCCTCGACGCCGACGAGATCGCTCAGGGCGACCTGCGCAACGGCGACGTCGTCATCACGCGCGGCGACACCCTGCTGCGCCCGAAGCGGCTGGCGAGCAACCTGTACCAGTTCCGCCCGGGCACCGGTGAGGAGCGCGTCGTGCTCGATTGCATCACGTCGCTCCGCGCCGGCGCCGACCTGCTGTGGATCGAGACCGAGAAGCCGCACATCGAGCAGATCGCGGGGATGGTCGACGCGATCCGCGCCGAGGTGCCGGACGCGAAGCTCGTCTACAACAACAGCCCGTCGTTCAACTGGACGCTGAACTTCCGCCAGCAGGCATACGACCGCCTCGAAGCGGCCGGTGAGGACGTCTCGATGTACGACCGCGGCGACCTGATGAACGTCGCGTACGACGACACCGAGCTGGCTCGCGAGGCGGACGAGAAGATCCGCTCCTTCCAGCGCGACGGCGCCGCGCGGGCGGGCATCTTCCACCACCTCATCACCCTGCCGACCTATCACACGGCCGCGCTGTCGACCGATGACCTGGCGAAGGGCTACTTCGGCGACGAGGGCATGCTCGCCTACGTGAAGGGCGTGCAGCGGCGCGAGATCCGCGAGGGCATCGCGACCGTCAAGCACCAGAACATGGCGGGCAGTGACCTGGGTGACGGGCACAAGGAGTACTTCGCCGGCGACGCCGCCCTGAAGGCGGGCGGCGCGCACAACACGATGAACCAGTTCAGCTGAGCACCGCTGAACGACGGAGGGGCGGATGCCACTGGGCCCACGCGCCCAGAGGCTCCGCGCGACGCGAAGCGTCGGGTGGAGTGGGCGTGGGGAGCATCCGCCCCTCCGTCGTTCGCGTCAGTCCTTCTTATGGCGCGGCTTGCGTGCCGGGCGGTCGTCGCGCGGGCCGTCGAACGAGCGCTTCGGGCGATCGTCGTACGACCGCTTCGGGCGATCGTCGTACGACCGCTTCGGGCGGTCGTCGCCGCGGTGGCCGGGGCGTCCACGATCGGGCGTGATGTTGATGAGCTGGCCCGAGATGCGCGTCGAGCGCAGCTTGTCGAGGACGGCGGCATCCATCGTCACGGGCAACTCGACGAGCGAGAAGTCCGGCTTGATCTGGATGGCGCCGAAGTCGTCGCGGCCGAGGCCACCCTCGTTCGCGAGCGCGCCGACGATCTGCCGGGGCTCGACGCGGTGACGGCGGCCGACCTCGATGCGGTACGTCGTGAAGTCGCCGCGACTGCGACGCTCGCGCGGCGCACCGCCCTCGCGTGCGGGCCGGTCCTTGCGTGTGCCGCGCTCGGCGTCGGCGGCGAGCGACTTCGCGAGCTGGTCGTCGGACGGATCGAGCAGCAGCGGGGTGTCGCCCTGCGCGACGACGGCGAGCGCCGCGGCGACGTCCTGCTCGGGCACGTCGTGGTTGCGCACGTAGTGGTCGATGACGTCGCGGTACTCGGCGATGCGCGCCTCGTCCGACAGCGCCGCGGTGATCGCGTCGTCGAATCGCGTGAGGCGGGTCGAGTTGATGTCCTCGGTCGTGGGCAGCTGCATCTGCGTGGGCTGCTGGCGGGTGGCGCGTTCGATGTGCGCGAGCAGGTAGCGCTCGCGCGGGGTGACGAAGCTGATCGCGTCGCCCTTGCGGCCCGCGCGGCCGGTGCGGCCGATGCGGTGCACGTACGACTCGGTGTCGGTCGGGATGTCGAAGTTCACGACGTGGCTGATGCGCTCGACGTCGAGACCACGGGCGGCGACATCGGTCGCGACGAGGATGTCGAGCTTGCCGTCCTTGAGCTGCTGGACGCTCCGCTCGCGCTGCGGCTGCGGGATGTCGCCGTTGATCGGCGCCGCGCTGAAGCCGCGGGCCCGGAGCTTCTCGGCGAGGGTCTCGGTCTCGTTCTTCGTGCGGACGAAGATGATCATCCCGTCGAAGTTCTCGACCTCGAGGATGCGGGTGAGGGCGTCGACCTTCTGCTGGTACGACACGATCAGGAACCGCTGCGTGATGTTCGTGTTCGTGGTGGTCTTCGTCTTGACCGTGATCTCTTCCGGGTCGCGCAGGTACTGCTGCGCGAGGCGACGGATCGAGGGCGGCATGGTCGCCGAGAAGAGGGCGACCTGCTTCTCCTCGGGGGTCTGGGCGAGGATCTGCTCGACATCCTCGGCGAAGCCCATCTTGAGCATCTCGTCGGCCTCGTCGAGGACGAGGTTCTTCAGCTCCGAGAGGTCGAGGGTGCCCTTCTCGAGGTGGTCCATGATGCGGCCAGGGGTGCCGACGACGATGTGCACGCCACGGCGGAGCGCCGAGAGCTGCACGCCGTAGCCCTGCCCGCCGTAGACGGGAAGGATGTGCACGCCCTTCATGCGGGCGGCGTAGGCCTCGAACGCCTCGCAGACCTGCAGGGCCAGCTCGCGCGTCGGCGCGAGGACGAGCGCCTGCGGCGTCTTCTGCGTCAGGTCGAGGTTCTCCATGATCGGCAGCGCGAAGGCGGCCGTCTTACCGGTGCCGGTCTGCGCCATGCCGACGACGTCGCGGCCGCCGAGGAGGACGGGGATGGTCGCCGCCTGGATCGCGGACGGCGTCTCGTAGCCGAGGTCCTTGATCGCGGCGAGGACCGGACCGGTCAGTCCCAGCTCGTCGAAGCGGGGCAGGGTCGGGGTCTCATCGGTGTCGATGTCGGAGTCACTCACCTGTCAAGGGTACGGGAGCGACCCGTGCGTTCGCCGAGCGGATGGCACGATCGCCGCACCCGGCCGGCGCGGCATCCGTAGAGTTGAGAGTCGGTACCCGCATTCGAACGTCGGAAACGCACATGATCGAAATCCTCACTCCCGCCCAGATCGACCAGGCGCGCGTCTCCGGCGCGCTCGTCGGCGACATCCTGCACACCCTCAAGGGGCGCGCGAAGGTCGGCACGAACCTGCTCGAGATCGACGCGTGGGCGAAGCAGATGATCCTGGATGCCGGTGCCGAGTCCTGCTACGTCGACTACGCACCCTCGTTCGGACGCGGCCCGTTCGGCCACTACATCTGCACGGCCGTCAACGACGCCGTCCTGCACGGACGACCGCGCGACTACCGTCTCGCCGACGGCGATCTGCTCACCCTCGACCTCGCGGTGAAGACCGGCGGCGTCGCCGCCGACGCTGCAATCAGCTTCACCGTCGGCACGAAGGCGCAGCCCGGCGACGCCGAGCTCATCGCCGCGACCGAGGAGGCGCTTGCCGCGGGCATCGCAGCCGCGGGCCCCAATGCGCGCATCGGCGACATCTCGCACGCCATCGGCGAGGTGCTCTCGGGCGCCGGCTACCCGATCAACATGGAGTTCGGCGGCCACGGCATCGGCACGACGATGCACCAGGACCCCCACGTCTCGAACGACGGCCGCCCCGGCCGCGGCTACCGCCTGCGCCCCGGCCTCATGCTCGCCATCGAGCCGTGGGTCATGGCCGACACCGACGTGCTCGTCACCGACGAGGACGGCTGGACGCTCCGCAGCTCCACCGGAAGCCGAACCGCCCACACCGAGCACACCGTCGCGATCACCGAGGACGGCGTCGAGATCCTCACCCTGCCGACGCGCTGACCCGCTGACCGTCCGACCACGGTCAGCGACGGGGCAGGATGCCCTGCTCGAGGGCGAGGGTCACCGCACGCGTGCGGTCGGAGACCCCCAGCTTCTCGAAGATCCGCAGCAGGTGCGTCTTCACCGTCGATTCGCCGATGCCGAGGCGTGCAGCGATCTGCTTGTTCCCCGTGCCGTCCGCGACGAGGGCGAGCACCTCGAGCTCGCGTGGTGTGAGGGCGGCCGGCTCCGGACGCCGCATCCGCTCCACGAGTCGGACCGCTACCTGCGGCGACAGCGCCGTCTGCCCCGCCGCGACCGACCGGATCCCCGCGACGATCTCGTCCTGCGGCGCCGCTTTGAGCAGGTAGCCGCCCGCGCCCGCTTCGATCGCCGCGAGGATCTGATCGTCGCTCTCGTAGGTGGTCAGGATCAGCACCCGCGGCGTCGGCGGGGGCCCGGCAAGAATGCGCAGCGTCGCGGCGACACCGTCGAGTCCCGGCATCCGGAGATCCATCAGCACGACATCCGGCGCGACCTCTGCGGCCAGTCGCACCGCTTCGAGCCCGTCAGCGGCCTGCCCGACGACCTCGAGCTCCGGCTCGTCCGACAGCAGACCGGCGAGCCCGGCTCGGACGACGGGGTGGTCGTCCGCGATCAGCAGGCGGATCACGACGACACCTCCGTGATCCGCCGGGGCACCTCGGCGGTCAGCACCGTGCCGGATCCCGACGGCACGACCTCGAACACCCCGCCCGCGAGCGACACCCGGTCGGCCATCCCGTCCAGACCGAACCCGCGTCGCGGCGCAGACGCGTCGAACCCCCTGCCGTCGTCGACGACACGGAGGCGGGCGGATACATCGGTCACCTCGACCGACACGGTGACGAGGGACGCATGAGCGTGCTTTCGGACGTTCGCGAGCGCTTCCTGCAGGCACCGCAGCACGACGACCTGCGTCTCCCGGTCGAGCGATGCGCCGGCGGCGACGGTGAGGTCGATGCGCAGCCCCGTCTCGCCCCGGAACCGCTCGACGAGCCGGTGGACGGCGGCCTCGAGCGCCTGATCGCCGGGGACGGCTGCGGTGTGCGCGACGAGCGCCCTCGCTTCGCCGAGCGCCGCGCGCGCGGCATCCTCGACGGTTTTCATCGTCTCGGTGGCGCCCACCGCATTGCCGGCACCCGACTGCCGACCCGCGCGTTCGGCGAGGATCACGAGCCCCGCGAGCGTTTGCGCGAGGGTGTCGTGGATCTCGCGCGCGAGCCGCTCCCGCTCGGCCGCCGCACCCTGCTGCCGGCTGAGGGCCTCGAGCTCGTCGCGGGTGTCGGCGAGCTGCGTCATGAGTCGTCCGCGCTCCTCGGCGGACCGCGCGATGCTCGAGATCCACAATCCGAACACGATCGACACCGTGAGCGACGCGCCCGCCGTCAACGCACCCGATAACCACCCGTCGAGACTGAACCGAGCGGATGCCGCAGTGCCGACGAGCACCCCGGCCGCGAGCAGCACCGATCCCGCGATCGCCTGGCGCTCGGTGCGCATGATGACCCAGACCAGCGGATACGCGAGCGTCTGCGCGATCGCGAGGAACGGCTCCGCCGCCGTCCCGGCGCCGAGCGCAGCCGCGGCGACACCCACGAAGAGCGCGCCGCGCCAGCCCGGCCGCTCGCGGTCGATCCGACCGCGAGCCAGCAGAAGGTATGCGGCCACGAGCACGGCGACGGCGGTCACCGCCGTCACCGTGCGGCTCGTCGTGGCGGGCGGGAACACCAGCACGATCACCACGAGGAGCACCGCCGTCGCCACGGCGACGGCGGTGTCCCATGCGCGCACGGGGGTCATCGCACCTCCGGAGCCCACGCTACGCGTCGCGCCGGTTCCAGCGGAACGTCAGCCGGGTGAGCGCGAGGCCGACCACGAGCCAGGCCGCGAGCACGAGCGCTACCCATCCGAGCCCCCACGTCTCGCCGATCTCGAGGACGGCGTGCTCCTCTGGGAGGAAGACCGATCGCATGCCGCGAGCCATCCAGACGACGGGGAACACGCTCGCGACGTGCTGCAGCCAGTCCGGCAGCTGCCAGAACCAGATGTAGACGCCCGACACGAACTGGAGCACGAGCGCGATCGGCACGACCACCGCAGTGGCGCTCCGTCCGGTGCGCGGCAGCGCCGAGACAGCGATGCCGAGCAGTGCCGACGCGGTGAGCCCGAGCAGGAACACCCAGGCGAACGTCGCCCACGCTGCCGGGTCGGCCGGCAGCGGCACGTCGAACGCGACGATCGCGACGACGATGAGCAGGGCGGCCTGGAGCGCGCCGGTCACGAGGACCTGCCCGACCTTCCCCGCGAAGTAGGAGATGGGAGAGAGCGGCGTGCCGCCGAGACGTTTGAGGGTGCCGTCGGACCGCTCCATCGCGATGTCCACCGCGAGGTTCTGGAACCCCGACAGCAGCAGGCCCGCCGCGAGCATGCCCGGAAGGTAGAGCTGCGGTGCACTGACCCCCGGAACACCGGGCCCCGGGACGACGTCGCCGTCACCGCCGAAGATCGTGGCGAACAGCGCAAGCATGAACACCGGGAAGAGGAAGGTGAAGAAGACGGTGTCACCGGAGCGGAAGTAGCCGCGCACCTCGAATGCGGCGCGGCCGACACCGACGCTGACGGCGCTCATCGGACGACCGCCTCGTCCTGCTCGACCCCGGCCCCCGCGACCATGTCGAGGTAGACCTCCTCGAGCGTCGGCCGCCTGATCTCCAGTGCCTCGGGCGGCGCTTGCAGCCGCTCGGCGAGCGCGACGGCGAACGCCCACGGGTCGTCGACCGCCTCGGTGCGTGCCCGACCGGACTCGATCCACGACACCCGCGGCACCCGGGCACGCGGCCCGCCGAAGGTGTCGATCGGGCCGAGGGCACGCATCGCGCCACCGATGATCACGCCGACCCGGTCTGCCAGCTCGGCGGCCTCGTCGAGGTAATGGGTCGTCAGGACGATCGTCGTGCCGTCGTCCTGCAGCTCCCGGATGAGACGCCAGAACTCGCGACGCGCCTCCGGATCGAACCCGGTGGTGGGCTCGTCGAGGAAGAGCAACTCCGGTCTCCCGACGATCCCGAGTGCCACGTCGACCCGGCGCTGCTGGCCACCCGAGAGTTTCGCGATCCGGGTGCCCGCCTGCGCCGTCAACCCGACGGCCGCGATCACCTCGTCGACATCGCGCGGACGCGGGTAGTAGGTCGCGAACTGGCGCAGCTGCTCGCGGACCGTGTACGCGCCCGATTGCCCTGTTGTCTGCAACACGATCCCGAGCCGGGCCTTCCAGTCGAGCCCGCCGTGGTCCGGGTCGACGCCGAGCACCGAGAGTGCTCCAGCCGTACGCCGCCGGTATCCCTCGAGCATCTCGACGGTGGTCGATTTGCCGGCGCCGTTCGGGCCGAGCAACGCGAACGTCTCGCCACGGGCGATATCGAACGAGATCCCGTCGACGACCGTCCGATCCCCGTACACCTTGCGCAGTTCCTGCGCCGTCACCGCTGCTGTCTCCATGCCTCCAGCGTGCTCGCAGCGCACGACCCGAACGAGCCGTCATCCGGATGACGCGGCATCCACCATTCGGTGGACACGCCGGTAGGCTCGGAGCGTGACCGAACGCGCTCCGCTGTCCCGCAAGTTGTCCGCCATCGCCGAGTCGGCGACCCTCAAGGTCGACGCCAAGGCGAAGTCGCTGCAGGCAGCGGGCCGCCCCGTCATCTCGTACGCGGCCGGCGAGCCCGACTTCGCGACCCCGCAGTTCATCGTGGATGCCGCCGCCGAGGCGCTTCGTTCGCCCGCGAACTTCCGCTACACGCCCGCCGCCGGCCTCCCCGTGCTGCGCGAGGCCATCGCCGCCAAGACGCTCCGCGACTCGGGACTCGAGGTCGCGCCGTCGCAGGTCATCGTCACCAACGGCGGCAAGCAGGCGGTCTACCAGGCGTTCCAGGCGGTCGTGAACCCCGGCGACGAGGTGCTGCTGCCCGCGCCGTACTGGACCACGTACCCCGAGGCGATCGCCCTCGCCGACGGCGTGCCCGTCGAGGTGTTCGCCGGCGCCGACCAGGAGTACAAGGTCACCGTCGAGCAGCTCGAAGCCGCGCGCACCGACAAGACCACCGTCCTCGTGTTCGTCTCGCCGTCGAACCCGACCGGGGCCGTGTACACGCCCGAGGAGACCAAGGCGATCGGCGAGTGGGCGCTCGAGCACGGCATCTGGGTCGTGAGCGACGAGATCTACCAGAACCTCGTCTACGAAGGCGCCCGCGCGGTGTCGATCGTCGAGGCGGTCCCCGCCCTCGCCGAGCAGACAATCCTCGTGAACGGCGTCGCAAAGACGTACGCCATGACCGGCTGGCGCGTGGGCTGGATGGTCGGCCCCGCCGACGCGATGAAGGTCGCCGGCAACCTGCAGTCGCACCTCAGCTCGAACGTCAACAACATCGCGCAGCGCGCGGCGCTCGCGGCGCTCACCGGCCCGCAGACCGAGGCCGAGGAGATGCGCCAGGCGTTCGACCGCCGCCGCGGCCTCATCGTCTCGGAGCTCGCGAAGATCCCCGGTGTGACCGTCCCGAACCCGCTCGGCGCGTTCTACGTCTACCCCGACGTCACGGGCCTGCTCGGCCGCGAGTGGCACGGCAAGACCGTGAACACGTCGCTCGAGCTCGCCGACCTCATCCTCGACCAGGCCGAGGTCGCCGCGGTCCCGGGCGAGGCCTTCGGCCCGTCGGGCTACCTGCGCCTCTCGTACGCCCTGGGAGATGACCAGCTCCTCGAGGGCGTCCAGCGCCTGCAGCGCCTCTTCGCCTGACGCGCGGTCGCTGCGGAGGCGGCGGCGGCGTCGCGCACGGATGCAATGGATCACGCGCGACACGCCGCGCCGCGGCATCCGTTCCCCGCGCGTCGGCGCAGATCCATTGCATCGGTGCGCCAGTCCGTTCTGCACTGTGAGCGGATGCCACGCATTCGCGGCGGCCGTCGGCGGAGCGTCCGAACAGGCCCCCGGGCTACAGCTCGACGCCGAAGAGGACCGGTTCGGGCTGCAGCAGCACGCCGAACTCGGCCTGCACACGCTGCTGGATGAGGCGCGCGAGCGCGGCGATCTCCTCGGCCGTGGCATCCCCCCGGTTGGTGAGCGCGAGGGCGTGCTTCGTCGACAGCCCAGCACGCGAGCGCGGCAGCGAGAAGCCGCGACGCATGCCGGCGTGCTCGATGAGCCACGCGGCGCTGAGCTTGACCGGTGGCATCCCTCCGTCACGGGTCGGGAGATACCCGTCGAAGCGGTCGAGCGGGATGACGACGTCGTCCTGTTCGACCGGCGCCATCGGCCAGCGCGGCATGTCAGCCGGCAGCGTCGCTGCGAACTCCGCCGACACGACCGGGTTCTGGAAGAACGAGCCGGCGCTGTACGTGTCGCGGTCTGCCGCGTCGAGGACCATGCCCTTGCCGGCGCGGATCGCGAGCACCGTTTCGCGGATCCAGGCGAGCGACACCGCAGCGCCCTCCTCGAGGCCGAGCGCTCCGCGCAACTGCGGTCCACGTACGGGTACATCACCGTGCCCGACCTGCTCGAGTTCGAGGGTCACCGAGAGGATCACGGCGGGCCGCTCGGGTACCGAGCCGTAGTGCTGCTTCAGCACGGACGTACGAAGTCCCAGTCCCAGCTCGGATGCCAGCACGGTCGAGACCTCGCCCGTCGCCTCGTCGAGCAGGTCAACCTCGACGAGTGTCTCGACGATCTCCTGCCCGTAGGCGCCCACGTTCTGGATGGGAGCGGCACCGGTGGTGCCGGGGATGCCCGACATCGCCTCGATCCCCCGGAGCCCGGCCGCGACCGTCTGCGCGACGAGCTCGTCCCAGTTCTGTCCGGCTTGCACCTTGAGGCGCACGTATCCCTCGCGCGGCGACGAGATGCGCTCGATGCCCGAGGTGCGCACGAGCACGACGGTGCCGTCGAACTCGTCGTCACCGAAGAGCAGGTTCGACCCGCCGCCGACGACGAGCCAGGACTCCCCCTCGTCCCAGAGCCCGGTCAGCACCTCGACGAGCTCGTCCTGCGTCGTCGCCTCGACGAGACGGCGCGGCATCCCACCGACCTGCAGGGTCGTCAGGTCCGCGAGCGGGACGGGTGCGATCTCGGGCATGGAGGTCAGGATGCCGCGCGGACGCGGACCTGCGCCTTGCCGAGGACCGTGGTGTCGTCGTGGCTGACGGTGAGATCGAGGCGGATCGCCTCGTCGTCGACGGCGCCGACCTTCGCGACGACCGTGACGTCGGCACCGTTCTCGGCGTCGACCACGACGGGCCGCGTGAAGCGGACGCCGTACTCGAGGATGCGACCCGAGTCGCCGAGCCACTCGACGACGGTCTCGACCGAGAGCCCCATCGTGAGCATGCCGTGCGCGAGGACGCCCGGCAGTCCGACGCGGGCGGCGACGGCATCGTTGTAGTGGATCGGGTTGAAGTCGCCCGAGGCGCCCGCGTAACGGACGAGGTCCTCACGGCTCAGGTGGACGGTGCGTTCGGCGACGACGGCGCCGACTTCGAGGCTCATTCGTCTCCTCCGACCAGCAGGACCGACGTCGCAGTGACGACGTGGGCGCCCGCGGCATCCGTGATCTCGGCTTCGCTCGTGACCATGGCACCCTTGCCGAAGGCGCGGATGCCGGTGACCGTCAGGGTGCCGGTGAGCTCGTCACCCGCGACGATGGGTCGCGTGTAGCGGAAGCGCTGCTCGGCGTGGACGAGGCGTTCGAGGACGATGCCGGAGTCGGGCTCGGCGAGCAGCTGCTGCAGCGTGAGGTCTTGGATGACCATCGCGAACGTCGGCGGGGCGACGACGTCGGTGTAGCCGAGCCGCTGCGCTGCGGCCGGGTCGACGTGCTGCGGGTCGGTCGCGAAGACGGCACGGGCGAACTCGCGCACCTTCTCGCGTCCGACGAGGTACGGGGCGGTCGGCGGGAACGCACGACCGAGCAACTCGGGATTCACGGGCACCCGATGATCCTACCCGCGGGCCGCGGGCGACGCCCGGCCCGCCTCAGCGCTTGCGACGCGCGCGCCAGGCCTTCAGCGCCATCTGCCCGGCGATGAACGTGAGGTACGCGGCGAAGAGGACGTTCGCAGTGAACGGGTCGACCAGGGTCGCGATCCACGCGCCGAGCGCTGTCGTGGTGCAGGCCGAGACGCCGATGATCGCGGCGGCGACGAGGTCGACGTTGCCGCGACGGATGTTGCCGATCGTGCCCGAAATCGCCGTCGGGATCATCATCAGCAGCGACGTGCCCTTGGCCTCGAGGTCGCTCGTGCCGAAGAGGAACATGAGCGCCGGCACGACGATGACGCCGCCGCCCACGCCGAGCAGACCCGCCATGATCCCGGTGAAGACGCCCAGCACGACGAACCCGCCACCGGTGAGCCAGGTCAGCGGCACTTCCGCATCGCGTGAGGGGATGACGATGAAGAGGAACACGATCACGACCACGAGGAAGACGACGAAACCCCAGCGGATCGTGTTCTGCGAGAGCTTGGCGAGCAGCCACGTGCCGATCTGCGCACCCACAACGGCGCCCGCCGCGAGGATGATCGCGGGGATCCACGCGACCGAGCCGGTCGTCGCGTACGAGACCACGCCGACCGCTGCGGTGGGGACGATCGCCGCGAGCGAGGTGCCCGCGGCCAGGCGCTGGTCGAACGCGAGCAGCATGACGAGCATCGGAACGATGATCGTGCCGCCGCCGACGCCGAACATGCCCGAGAGCAGTCCCGCGAGCAGACCGATGACGACCGTGAGGACGTAGAACCGGGGGGTGCGCGCGACGGTCACGAACGGGAGTCCAGCACGAAGGTCATCCCTCGACCCTACTCTCGCGGATGCCGCCCCCTCGGCGCCCGTACGATCGGAGCATGCCCTCCTCGCTCGCCCTTGTGGCCAACTCCGGTGACTCCTCGATCAGCACGTTCCGCATCGCGGACGGCACCCTGGAGCGGCTCGCCGTCACCGCGAGGATCACCGGCTGCTCGAACTTCGCCGTCGATGCCGCGCGCGGATTCGTCTACGCCTCGGTGAAGGCGGATGCCACGCATGCCGAACCCGGCATCCTCACCCTGACGCTCGACCGCGAGACCGGCGAGCTCACGGAACACTCGCGCGTCGACCTCCCCGACGGCGCCATGAACTACCTCGCGCTCACGCGTGACGGCTCGGCGCTGCTCGGCGCCGCCTACTCCGGCGGCTACGGGATCGTGGCATCCGTCGACGATGGCGTCGTCTCGGCACCTATCGCCGAGGTGCGCTTCCCGCGCCTGCACTCGGTGCTCGCGAGCGACGACGGCCGCTTCGCGTACTTCGTGTCGCTCGAGGCCGACCTCGTCGCGCAGTACGCCCTCGGCGACGACCTCGCGCTCACGCCGCTCGAGCCTGCGGTCGTTCCTGCGCCGACCGGCAGCGGCCCGCGGCACATCGCGCTCGACGACAGCCGCGGCGCGGCGTACGTCCTGACCGAATTCTCGGCGGAGGTCCTGCACTTCGACCGCGACGCCGAGAGCGGCCTGCTCACCTATCGGGACTTCGCACCCGCGCACGATCCCGCCGCCGGCCTCGGTCACAGTGTGATCGACGAGAAGCCACTGGAGCACCACTACGTCTGGGGCGCCGACCTGCACCTGGGCGATGGTGTCGTGTGGGCGTCGGAGCGCACCGCGTCGACGCTCGCGGCGGTGCCGCTCGCCGCGGACGGCAGTGTGTCGGCTCCCGACGCGTACACGGTGACCGAGCCGCAGCCGCGCGGGTTCGCGCTGAGCGGCGACGGCCGCGTGCTCCTCGCCGCGGGCGAGCGCTCCACCACGGTCTCGCTCTACGCCGTCGACGGCGCCGAGCTCACCCTGTCGCACCAGGCAGAGACCGGGCGCGGCGCGAACTGGGTCCGCTTCGTCTGAACGCCGCACCCGAGCGGGGGCCGCGGCATCCGCTCAGCGAAGGAACTGCAGCGGGTCGAACTCCTCGATCGGGATGATCCGAACGCGCGGCAGCTGCGCGTCGAAGGCGCCTGCGTCGTATTCGAGGTCGAAGAAGTGGATGCCGGGGATCTGCGCGAAGCCGGCGTTCCGGAACTCCTCGAACGCGAGGACTGCGAGGCGCCGTCCGTCGGCGAGGCGGCCGAGGTCGTCGACGAAGTCGCCGTCGTGGCTGAGGAGGACGACGTCGCCGCCGCGCTCCTGCAGCGCGCGGAGCGTGCGCTGGATGGCGATGTCGACGACCTTCTCGTCAGCGTCGCCCGACAGCGGCACCGGCTGGTAGCCCATCGCGAGCAGTGCCTGCACGAATGACATCGGGAGATTCGTCGACGCGTTGAGGAAGAAGAGCCCGCGGGTCTCCTGGTTCCACTCGTCGGCGAGGTACGTGAGGATGCGGTCCCAGCGGGGTCGCTCGTCGGGCTGCGGGCGCCGCCCGAGGATCGATCCGCCGAGCGTCGCGTCGATGTTCTCGCCGTCGACGAGCACCCACGTCGTGCGTTCTGCCGCCATGGCCCGAGCCTCCTTCGCCGCGCGGTGCGCGTCCGCCTCATCCTAGGAGCACGGGCGGTCCAGCCCCGTCGGCGAGGGGGCGGGAGCCCCGGATCAGGCCTTTTCTCGACGGCTTGACCGAAGTGTCATCCAGGTAACGTTCGGGTAACGCTCAGAAACGTGGGCCAGACTCGCTGACTTGTGTCCGACCCGAACGGGCGCACACGTCGATTCCGACGTGCTTTCCCGATACGAAACGCTCCACTCTGCATGCCTACTGACTCGAATTTCACCCCTGCCCGCCGCACGACCCGCGCCGCCGGACGCCGCCTTCGCCGCCGTCCGTTCCTCGTCGCTTCGACGATCACCGCCTCGCTGGCGATCGCCGCGAGCGCGACCGCGATGGCGCCGGCCCCGTCGGCCTCGCAGGGCACCGACACCGAGCTGACGTACGCACTCGCATCGTTCAGCACCTCCATGCCGCGGACGTTCGGCGGCGTCGCGAGTGACACCTCCGCCGACATCGAGACGGCCATCGCCAAGGCGGAAGCCGCGATCGCGGCATCCGGCCACGTGACGAGCGACATCGCGGTCTCGAAGCTCGAGATCGGCACCGACGACACGGTCGTCGACACCTCCGACCTCGAAGACGCGATCGACCACCTCGAGACCGTCGAGCAGATTCCGCTCCTCGACATCCAGGGCGCGACCGAAGACGTCGTCGCCGAGACCGCCGAGGTCACCGAGGAGACCAGCGCCCTGCGCGGTCAGCTCGACGCCGCGATCGAGAAGGAGAAGGAGCGCAAGGCCGAGGCCAAGCGCAAGGCCGAAGCGAAGGCCAAGGCGAAGGCCGAAGCCGAGCGCAAGGCCGCGGAAGAAGCCGCCGCCGCAGAGGCTGCAGCTGAGGCCGAGGCCGAGGCTGCCGCCGAGGTCGAGGCGTCGGTCTCGGTGCCCACCTCTGGTGTCGCCGCGAGCGGCACGTCCGCGGCTGACGCGCAGGCGACCGCCCGCGCCATGCTCGGCAACTACGGCTGGGGCGACGACCAGTTCAGCTGCCTCGTCTCGCTCTGGAACAAGGAGTCGGGCTGGAACTACCAGGCCTCGAACCCCTCCAGCGGCGCCTACGGCATTCCGCAGGCCCTCCCCGGCAGCAAGATGTCGACGGCCGGCTCCGACTGGCAGACCAACCCCGCCACGCAGATCGCCTGGGGCCTCGGCTACATCGACGGCCGCTACGGCAGCCCGTGCGGCGCGTGGGGCCACTCGCAGTCCGTCGGCTGGTACTGATCCCCTGATACGCGACGAAGCCGCGGTCGACATCATGTCGGCCGCGGCTTCGTCGTTTCCGCTCAGGCGGTGAAGAAGGTCTCCGCGACGGAGGCGAGGTCGGCGAGGTCGCTCACGCCGGCGAGTTCGCGAGCCGAGTGCATCGAGAGGATCGGGATGCCGACATCGACCGTCGCGATACCGAGGCGCGTCGCGGTGATCGGGCCGATCGTCGATCCGCACGGCACCGCGTTGTTCGAGACGAACTCCTGGCTGCCGACGCCGGCGGCCGCGCACCAGCCGTTCCACGCAGCGGCGCCGACGGCGTCGGTCGCGTAGCGCTGGTTCGCGTTGATCTTGAGGATGGGTCCCGCGCCGAGGCGCGGCTGCACGACCGGGTCGTGCTTCTCGGCGAAGTTCGGGTGCACGGCGTGGCCGACGTCGCTCGAGACGCACCACGACGATGCCAGGGCGCGCAGCTGCTGCTCGCGGTCGGCCCCGAGCGAGCCCTGCACGCGCTCGAGCACGTCCGAGAGGAATGGTCCTGCTGCGCCCGAGCGAGTGGCCGAGCCGACCTCTTCGTGGTCGAAGACCGCGAGCATGGCGATGCGCTCGGCGTCGAAGCCGTCGGCGGCGCGCTCGAGCGCGACGACGCCGGCGTGCACGGATGCCAGGTCGTCGAGGCGACCGGATGCGAAGAACACGTCGTCCTTCCCGAAGACCGCGCCGCGCGCGGCGTCGGCCGTGACGATGTCGTAGCCGCGGATGCGGGCGGCATCCACTCCGGCAGTCGAGGCGAGCTCAGCCAGGAGGTCGGCGGAGTCGGCCTCGCCGAGGCCCCACACCGGTTGCGTCTGCCGCTGGCGGTCGAGCGCGAGGCCGTCGTTCGCCTCGCGGTCGAGATGGATCGCGAGCTGCGGCAGACGCAGCAGCGGCCCGGTGGCGGCGAGCACCTGCGTGCCGTCGTCGAGCACGAGCCGCCCGGCGAGGCGCAGCTCGCGGTCGAGCCACGAGTTCAGCAGCGGCCCGCCGTACACCTCGACGCCGGCCTGCAGCCAGCCGAGCGAGCCGGTCGTGGGACGCGGCTTCAGCTTGAACGCGGGCGAGTCGCTATGGGCGCCGAAGATGTGGACGCCGGTCGAGGGCCCGGCATCCGTCGGCACGACCCACGCCAGCACCGCACCGTCTCGGACGACGAAGAACGTGCCGCCGGGCTGTGCCGGCCAGGCGTCCTGCTCGGACAGCTCGACGAAGCCCACCTCGCGCAGGCGGCGCGCGACCTCAGCCGCCGCGTGAAAGCTCGAGGGCGACGCGGCGACGAAATCCGCGAGATCGGTGGCGTGGGCGAGGGAGTCGACGGGCACAGCGAACCTTCCGGGAGGGGGTGTCCTTCGATCGTAGTTCGCGTGCTCGGCCCGGATCCCGTCAGTGCCCGGCGGTCGCCGCCGGCACCTCGTACTGCCGCGGCGTGCCGAAGCGGTGCGCCGTGATCGAGACCGCCTGCTCGCGCAGGAACGTCAGCAGCTCGACCTCGCCGGCGCTGACGACGTCACCGACGTAGACCGCGAGCGACGGCGACGCGTCGGAGAGCACCGTGACGTCCGCGAGCGTGCCGCCGAGCAGACGCACGCGTCCTCCCGTGCGCGCGAGCGCGCGGGCTCGCCGCGCCCACGCGTCATCGTCTTCGACGTGCGAGCGGACGCCGACGCCGTCGAGCCACGCGCGGACCGCAGCGGTCGGCGGGGTCGTTGTGCTGACGGTCACCTCGGATGCCGCGAGTCGACCGGCCGCGACGACGCGGACGAGTGCCGCCTCGTCGGCGTCCTCGACACGCACGGTGACGGGTACGGGTGCGTACCGGAGGACGTTCTGCTCGACGGCGAGCCCCGTGACGTCCTGTGCCGTCCCGAAGGTCGTGTGCCACGCGGCGCGGTCGCTCGTGAGCGCTGCCGCAAGCCACGCGCGGCGGTCCGGCGCGACGGCGGCGAGCGCCGCGTCGCCGAAGGCGTCGGTGCGGACGCGCGCCGCGGGCGCGGCATCCGCCCACGAACCGAAGCCGAAGAGGTAGTGCGGTCCGCCGGCCTTCGTCGTGGGGCCGACGACCGACTTCTTCCAGCCGCCGAACGGCTGGCGCTGCACGATCGCACCGGTCGTCCCACGGTTCACGTAGGCGTTGCCGGCCTCGACACCGGCGAGCCAGGTCTGGATCTCGTCGGGGTCGAGGGCGTGCAGCCCCGAGGTGAGGCCGTAGTCGATGCGGTTCACGAGCGCGATCGCCTCGTCCAGGGTCGCCGCGGTCATGATGCCGAGCACCGGGCCGAAGTACTCGGTCAGGTGGAACTCGCTCCCCGCCTGCACGCCGTCGCGGATGCCGGGCGTCCACCGTGCGCCCTCGTCGTCGAGCCTGCGCGGCTCGACGACCCACCGCTGCCCCGGCTCGAGCGTCGTGAGTGCGCGCAACAGCTTGCCGGCCGCGGGTTCGATGAGCGGCCCGATGCGCGACGCGGGCTCCCACGGGAGGCCGACCTCGAGCGACGTGACCGCGTCGATGAGCTGGGCGCGGAAGCGGCGGCTCGTGGCGACCGAGCCGACGAGGATGACGAGCGATGCCGCGGAGCACTTCTGGCCGGCATGCCCGAACGCCGAGAACGCCACGTCCTTCGCGGCGAGGTCGAGGTCGGCAGAGGGCGTCACGATGACCGCGTTCTTGCCGCTGGTCTCGGCCAGCAGGGGCAGGTCAGGCCGGAACGAGCGGAACAATTCGGCGGTCTCGTACGACCCGGTCAGCACAACCCGTTCGACGGCGGGGTGCGAGATGAGCCGCGCACCGAGGTCGCGCTCCGACACCTGCACGAGTCGCAGCACGTCGCGCGGGACCCCTGCCTCCCACAGCGCCTCGACCATGACCGAACCCGAGCGACGCGCGAGTGCGGCGGGCTTGATGACGACGGCGCTCCCCGCGGCGAGTGCGGCGAGCGTCGAGCCCGCGGGGATCGCGACGGGGAAGTTCCACGGCGGCGTGACGACGGTGAGTCCCACGGGTGTGAACGTCGCGCCGTCGACGTCAGCCAGTCGACGGCCCTGCTCGGCGTAGTAGTGGGCGAAGTCGATGGCTTCGCTCACCTCAGGGTCGGACTGCTCGATCACCTTGCCGCACTCGGCGCCCATGACCTCGAGCAGCTCGGCGCGGCGGCGCTCGAGCACATCGCCGGCACGGTGCAGGATCTCGGCACGAGCGTCGGGGCCGAGCGCACGCCAGGACGCGGCGGCCTCTGACGCGCCGACGAGCAGATCGTCGAGGTCGTCGACGTCCGTGATGACGGCGGCATCCGCCGTCGCGACACCGAGGTCGGAGTGTTCCATGCGGGCGATGATCCCGTCGGCCCAGGCGCGGTTCACGGCGATGGCCGGGTCGGAGTCGGGCCGGTTCACGAAGCCGTTCGTCGGTGCCGGTTCAGGAGCGACCGTACGGTCCTGGACGCGGTGCGGGGCGGGGACGCCGTCCGGCATCGCGGCGACCGCCGCGCGGAAGCGCTGCTCCTCACGGGCGAAGAGGCTCGCGTCGTCGTCGAGGTCGAACACCGCCGACATGAAGTTCTCACTCGAGGCACCCTCCTCGAGACGCCGGATCAAGTAGGCGATGGCGACGTCGAACTCGCCGGGGTGCACGACCGGGGTGTAGAGCAGGATCGAGCCGACGGTCCGGCGGACGACGGCGGCCTGCGCGGTGGCCATGCCGAGCAGCATCTCGACGTCGATGCCCTCGGTGACCCCGCGACGGGTGGCGAGCAACCAGGCGAGCGCGATGTCGAACAGGTTGTGTCCCGCGACACCGATGCGCACGTTGCGCGTGTGCTCCGGGCGCAGCGCGTAGTCGAGCACGGCCTTGTACGACGCGTCGGACGCGAGCTTGGAGTGCCAGGTCGCGAGCGGCCAGTCGTGGACGTCGGCATCCACCCGCTCCATCGGCAAGTTCGCACCCTTCACGACGCGCACCTTGATGGGCGCTCCCCCGGCCGCGACGCGTGCCGCGGCCCACTCCTGCAGGCGGATCATCGCCGCGAGCGCGTCGGGCAGATACGCCTGCAGGACGATGCCGGCCTCGAGATCCTGGAACTCCGGCTCGTCCAGCACCGTCGTGAAGACGGCGAGGGTGAGGTCGAGGTCTTTGTACTCCTCCATGTCGAGGTTCACGAAGGTGCGCTGGTCGCGCGCGACGCGGTACAGCGGGCGGAGCGCCTCGACGGCGTCGGCGACCGCCGCATCGAACGCCCAGGGGGTGTGCGGTGCGACGGTCGACGACACCTTGATCGACACGTAGTCGACGTCCTCGCGCTCGAGCAGGCGGCGTGTGCCGGCGAGTCGGCGCGCCGCCTCCTTCTTGCCGAGAATCGCCTCGCCGAGGAGGTTGACGTTGAGGCGGATGCCGCTGTCGTTGGTGCCGCGGATCTTGGTGATTGCCGGGCCGAGACGCGAGTCGGTCGCGTCGACGATGAGGTGGCGCACCATCGAGCGCAGCGCGACCCGTGCTGCAGGGACGACGATGCCGGGGAGCACCGGCGCGAAGGTCGTACCGAGGCGGATCGCGGCCTTCAGATGCCACGGCAGGAATGCAGGGACGAGCGGCGCGAGCGCGGCGAGATTCCGGGCGGCGACGCGGGTGTCTTCGGGGCGGACGACGCCGTCGACGAAGCCGACCGTGAAGTCGAGACCGCGCGGGTCGCGGAGCACCCCTGCGAGCCGCTCGGCGGCGGCGTCGACGGGCTCGTCGCGGCTCTGCTCGAGCCACGTACGCACGAGCGCGACCGCCTCGTCGGCGAGCTCGGCGGGGGTGACGTCGGTGTCGGTGTCGGTCATTGCGCTCCTCGGGGTCAGGATCAGTGTGCGGCGCGCGACCCATCGACAAAAGCGAACGTTTATGATGAGTACTCATCACCCTGAGCGATGAATGGATGCCGCCATGTTCGAGCTCCGTCGCCTGCGACTGCTCCACGAACTCGCCGTCCGCGGCACCCTCGCCGCCGTGGCCGACGCGCTCAGCTACAGCCCCTCGTCCGTCTCGCAGCAACTCGCCCGCCTCGAAGCCGAGGCGGGCGTGCCGCTCCTCGAACCGGACGGCCGCCGCGTGCGCCTGACCGCGCACGGTCAGGCGCTCGCGGCCCACGCTGCCCGCATGCTGGACGAGGACGAGCTCGTCCGCGCCGAGCTCGAACGGATGCGCCCCTCGCTCGCGCCCGTGCGCGTCGCCGCGATGCAGTCGGCGGTGCTGGGACTCATCCCCCGCGCGCTGACCGCGCTGCACGCGAGCGTGCCCGACCTGCGCGTCGAGATCGTCGAACTACCGCCCGAGGAAGGGCTCTTCGAGCTCGCCGCCCGCGGATTCGACCTCGTCGTCGCCGAGCAGTATCCCGGCCACACGAGAGCGCATCGGGCGGGCATCGCCCGCACGCTGCTCGGCCACGACAGCATCCGGCTCGCGACCGCCGCCGGTGCGGCGGCGGTCGCGTTGGCCGACCTCGCGGACCGCCCCTGGGTCATGGAGCCGGTGGGAACCGCCGCGCGGGAGTGGACGACGCAGCAGTGCCGGGCTGCGGGCTTCGAACCCGACGTGCCCTTCGAGCTCGCCGACCTCACCGCGCACGTGACGCTGATCGGCGCGGGCGTCGCGGTCGGGATGCTGCCCACCCTGGTGTTCGCCGGCGCCCCCGCCCCGGTGCGCCTCGCCGACCTGCCGGGAGCCCCGCGTCGCGACGTGTTCGTCGCGACGCGGTCGGGGGCGGCCGATCGCCCCGGCATCCGAGCGGTTCGAGACGCCCTGCAGACCGCGTTCGACGACGCCCGCGTGGAGTGAGGTAGCCACTCGCCGGCGCGAGTGCACGCGCGGCATCCGCCACTGAGAAACCACGATCGCTCCGAAACACCACCGCAGCGCTGGTTTCTCGCGCCCGAATGGTTTCTCGCGAGCGGCCCCGCGGCGTCAGAGCACGGACGAGAAGCGCCCGCCGCGCCGTCAGTGCACCGGCATCCCGGCAGACGCCTCCGCGTTCTGCGGCCTCCGGACGAAGCAGGCGAGCGCGACGGCCGCCGAGGCGACGATCGCACCGACGAGGAACGCGGTGTGCGTGCCGGAGGCCGTTGCGGCCGTGGCATCCGCTCCATCGGCGGCCGCAGCGGCGGCACCGACTGACATCAGCGTCACGAACAGGGCCGTTCCGGCGGCACCCGCGACCTGCTGCATCGTGCCGACCGTCGCGCTGCCGTGCGAGTAGAGCTTCTGCGGCAGTGAGCCGAGCGCCGACGTCAGCAGCGGCGTGAAGACGAAGCCGAGCCCGAGGTTCAGGGTGATGTGGATGGCGATGATCCAGCCGGTGGTGGTCGCGGCGTCGAAGGTGGTCATCCCCCAGAGCGCGAGCGCGGCGACGATCATGCCCGGAACAACGAGTGGCGTCGGGCCGAACCGGTCGAACAGCGAGCCGACGATGGGCGCGATGACACCCATGAGGATGCCGCCGGGCAGGAGCAGCAAGCCGACTGCCAGCACGTCCATGCCGAGCACCTGCTGCAGGTAGATCGGCAGCAGGATGAGCGATCCGAACAGCGCCGACATCACGACGACGACGAGCGTGACCGCGAGGCTGAACGAACGCGAGCGGAACACGCGGAGATCGAGCAGCGCGGCATCCGTCCGCTGGAGGAACAGCTGTCGCGCGACGAACGCGGCGAGCGACACAGCGCCGATGACGAGCGGAATCCAGACCGGGACGGGCGCGTGGCCGGATGCCGACTCGCCGATCGAGCTGAGCCCGAAGATGAGGCCGCCGAAGCCGAGGGCCGAGAGGACGACGGAGAGGAGGTCGAAGTGCGCCTCGCGGGTCTCGGTGACGTTGCGGACCCAGAGCGCACCGAGTGCGAGCGACAGGAGCGCGATCGGCAGCACGAGCCAGAACATCCAGCGCCAGTCGAGCACCGACAGGATGAGCCCCGACACGGTCGGACCGACCGCCGGTGCGACCGCGATGACGATGCTGATGACGCCCATCATCCGACCGCGGTGGGTCGCGGGGACGATGTTGAGGACCGTCGTCATGAGCAACGGCATCATGATCGCGGTGCCGGATGCCTGAATGATGCGGCCGGCGAGCAGGACACCGAAGCCCGGTGCGAGTGCGGCGACGAGCGTGCCGAGCGCGAAAAGGCTCATCGCGGTGAGGAAGACATTCCGCAGCGGGAACCGGGCAAGAAGGTACCCCGTGAGCGGGATCACGATCGCCATGGTGAGCAGGAACCCCGTCGTGAGCCACTGCGCAGTCGCGGCGGTGATCTCGAGGTCGGCCATGAGGCGTGGCAACGCGACGCCCATGATCGTCTCGTTCAGAATGACCACGAATGCGGCAGCGACCAGCAGGGCGATGACGGGGCCGGTGCGGGGTGCGGCGGCGGTCGTGGGGACCGAGGCGGTGTCGGGGCGGGAGTCGCTGAGCGTCACGGGAGTGTCCTTCGTCGTACGGGGCGCGTCGGCGTTCCGATGCGGGCGCCGACGCGACGATGAGCCGACGTCACCATCATAAGTGGCAGTCACTGCCACTTTGGCGCGTTATGCAAGAATTTACCTGTGACTCCAGGAGAAGACCCCGTCGACGCTCCTGCGCCCGGGTTGCGGGAGCGACGTCGGCGCGAGACCCTGCGGGAGCTTTCGGATGCCGCGCTCGACCTGTTCGAGGAGCAGGGCGTCGACGGCACGACGGTCGACGACATCACCCGCCGGGCGGGCACGTCGCCGCGCACCTTCTTCCGCTACTACGCGACGAAGGAGGCGGCGGTCCTCCCGTCCACTGAAGACACCGAGTCGCAAATCGCCGCGGTCGCCGACGCCATCGCGCGGGGTGAGTCGCTGATCCGCGCCATCGAGGCGAACTGGCTGACGATCCTGACGGAGTTCGACGAGACGCCCGCCGAGCACGCGCGGGCGCTGCGCGTGCGCCGCCTCGTCGGCGCCGAGCCGACGATCCTGGCGCTCGCGCTGCGCATCGAGGCAGAGCACGCCGACCGGCTCACCGATGCCGCAGCGGATGCCACGGGGCCGGGCGCCGATCTCCTCACGATCCGCGCGGCCGTCGCTGCGACCTCACTGCTTGTCCGCCTCGCGTTCGAGGAGTGGGCGATCCGCGCCGAGCAGGGCGAGTCGATCCGCGTCCGTGAGACCTACCTCGGCCTGCGGCGAGGCTTGGGCTCGCTCGCCGCGCAGCTCACCGACGACCTCGAGGGCTGAGCACGGACGGAGCGGACCGCGTGGCGACGCTCGGACCGCCAGAAACCATCCTGGGCGCGAAACCCCACCGCGCGCATGGTTTCTCGCGCAGGAGTGGTTTCTCGCGAGCGGATGCCGCGGCGCGACGCGCGCCCAGACGCAACAAAACCCCCGGGTGGAGCCGGGGGCTTTGCGTAGCGGGAGCGGGGCTTGAACCCGCGACCTCACGATTATGAGTCGTGCGCTCTGACCAGCTGAGCTACCCCGCCGCGAATCACCCGAAGGTGTCTTGCGAGCCCCGAGTCAGGATTGAACTGACGACCCCTTCCTTACCATGGAAGTGCTCTGCCACTGAGCTATCGGGGCGTGCTGCCTGCGAGCAGGCAACTAGAAGAGGATACCAGAGCCGCGGCATCCCACCGAACGCGGATCAGTCCGTGTGCTCGTACAGCCACGCCATCGGGTCGACCCGCTGCGTGCCGCCGAGGAGGACCTCGAGGTGCAGATGCGGACCCGTCGCCTTGCCGGTCGAGCCGACCGTGCCGATCACGTCGCCGACTTCGACGGTGTCGCCCGGCGACACCCGCAGCGAGCCGTACTCCATGTGGCCGTAGCGGGTCGAGACGAGCTGGCCGTCGATGATGTGGTCGATGACGACGGTCACGCCGTAGTCACCGCCGCCTTCGGTCGCGATCCGGACGGTTCCGGCGGCGACCGCGTGGATCTCCGCGCCGCGTCCCGGCGTCAGGTCGACGCCACGGTGCGGCGTCGAGAACTTCGACAGGTACGACGTCGAGCCGTACGCAGCCGAGATCGGAACGCCGACCGGGAAGGGCCACTGGATGTCGGCACCGGTGTCATTGACCCAGGTGCCGGCGAACTGTGTGACTCCCGAGTCGGCGGCGACATCCGCCATCGACTCGATGTCGTAGGACTCCGAACGGACGAGATCCGATGCCTTCATGTCGGATGCCGCGACGTACGCCTGGATCTCGCTCTTCGCGTTCGTGCTCTCCGGCGCGACGATCGAGATGTCGCCCGAGACGGCCGAGCCGAACGCGGTGACGGCCGACACGGGCGTCGTGGTCGCGAAGGCCAGCGCGCCGACGACACCGACGACGCCGACCGAGAACGATGCCGCAGCGACGCGCTTGAAGACGACGCGTCCGCGGCGCGGCTTCGGCGCGGTGAGGGCAGCAGCCCCCGCACGTGAGGTCGGCACGTGCTGTCCCTCGTGCGCGGCGCGCGCAACCTGAATCGGCGTCTCGCCGGTGAAGGCGAACGCCTCGGCGGCCAGCGCGAACTCGTCGACGAGTGTCGCCGCGGCGGGAATGTGCGTGGACGAGGCGGAGGGCAGGACGATCGTCTCGTCCAGGAAGATCTGCCCCGCGGGCGCGGTGGGAACCTCAGGCGCCTCGACCGGCGTCGCAGCGTGACGCGCACTGCGGTCGCGGCGACGGAGCGGAAGCGTGACGGCCGTCTCGACGACGACCTGCTCGACGATGGACGCCGCGGGCTCCTGCGCCGCCGCGAGCGCTGCTGCCTCAGCCGCGCGACGGCGGTATTCCGAGCGCGTCAGCGTCGCGTCGGACGCCGCGCGGGTGCGCCGATCGCGACGGCCGCCGGAGGCGTCGGTCGCAGGGGTGTCGAGGGTCAAACGCGCAGGGCTCTCGGGATCATGCGGCTGATGCCGCGGGCTTGGGCTTCACGATCTCACGCTCGGGCAAGCGTTGGTAACGATCAGATAACCACGGTACACGACGGCGCTGGAAAAGCCATGTGCGATCACTCCCCGATCGCGTCGAGCAGACGTGCGTGCAACGAAACGGATGCCGCGACCGTCATCGCCCGTCCGGGACGCCCGCCGGGCAGCCCCGAGACGACTCCCCCGGCCTCTTCGACGAGCAGCGCACCCGCCGCATGATCCCAGGGGTGCAGGCCCCGCTCGAAGTAGCCGTCGAGCCGACCGGCGGCGACGTACGCGAGGTCGAGTGAGGCGGCGCCGGCACGGCGGATATCGCGCGCAAGGGGCATCACCCGAGCGAGGCGGGCCAGGTCGCCGGCGTGGGTCGCTGGGTCGTAGCCGAACCCGGTCGCCAGCAACGCACCGGCCGCACCGACCTCCGACACTGCGATGCGCTGACCATCGAGGAAGGCTCCCTCGCCGCGGGTCGCCGTGAAGGTCTCGCCGACCGCGGGGTTGTGGACGACGCCTACGAGCCACGACCACGCGCTCGGCTCGGGCTCACCCTCGACCGCCGCGATGCTCACCGCGTAGTGCGGCATCCCGTAGGCATAGTTCACCGTGCCGTCGATCGGGTCGACGACCCAGGTGATCCCCGACGTGCCGCGCTCGGCCCCCGACTCCTCGCCGAGGAATCCGTCGTCGGGTCGCGCCTCGTCGAGCCGGGCGCGGATCAGCGTCTCGACCTCGCGGTCCGCTTCGGTGACGATGTCGGCGAGCGCCGACTTCGTCGCGGCGATCGCCACGCCCTCGGCGCGTCGGCGGCGCGCGAGCGCACCGGCTTCGCGGGCGATGTCGAGGGCGAGGTCGGCGAGCGCGGCGGCATCCATGCTCCCCACGCTATCCCGGCTAGGTTGGGCCCATGTCAGCGCTCCAGGACGTCATCATCGTCGGCGGTGGGCACAATGCGCTCGTCGCCGCCGCGTACCTCGCCCGTGCCGGAAAGGCGGTGACCGTGCTCGAGCGGCTCGACCGCGTCGGCGGCGCTGCGGTGTCTGAGCGCCCCTGGGACGGCGTCGACGCCCGGCTCTCGCGCTACTCCTACCTCGTGAGCCTGTTGCCGGTCTCGATCATCCGCGACCTCAACCTCGACATCCGCCTCAAGCGTCGTCGGTACTCGTCGTACACCCCACTGCCGGGCGATCCCGCCCGCGGGATCCTCGTGGATCGTGGCGACGCCGACGCGACCGCCGACAGTTTCCTCCGGACGACGGGGGATGCCGCCGAGTCGACCCGCTACGAACGATTCGGCGAGCGACTCCTCCCCCTCGCGCAGACCCTGTTCCCGACTGTCACCTCCCCGCTCCGCCGCGAGCGCGACGTGCGTGCGGCGGTCGGTGACGACGACCTGTGGGACGCGGTGACCGCACGCCCGCTCGGCGACCTGATCCGTGCGTCACTGTCCACTGATGTCGCGCGGGGTATCGCGCTGACCGACGGCCTCATCGGCACGTTCGCGACTGCAGATGATGCGTCACTCCGACAGAACCGCTGCTTCCTCTACCACGTGATCGGCGGCGGGACCGGGGACTGGGACGTGCCGATCGGCGGCATGGGCACCGTCAGCGGCGCGCTCGAGCGCGCCGCGCGTGACGCCGGTGCGCACCTCCGTACCGGCGCGACGGTCACCGCGATCACCCCCGACGGCGAGGTCACGCTCGACTCCGGCGAGACACTCGCGGCGAAGCTCGTGCTGAGCGGCGTCGGTCCTGCGGTCCTCGACGGCCTGCTCGGGAGCGAGGGTGCTCTCGAAGCCCCCGAGGGTGCGCAGGTGAAGGTCAACATGCTGCTGCGCCGACTCCCGCGCCTGCACGACACGACGGTCGCTCCCGAGGCCGCGTTCGCAGGGACGTTCCACATCAATGAGACCCTGACCCAGTTGGATGCCGCGCACGCGAGCGCTGCGGCCGGCGGCATCCCGGATCCCCTGCCGGCCGAGATCTACTGCCACTCTCTGACCGACCCGTCGATTCTGGGGCCGGAGCTGCGGGAGTCGGGCGCGCAGACGCTGACGCTGTTCGGCCTGCAGGTGCCGCACCGTCTGGTCGACGCCGGTGGCATCGACCGCGATGCCCTGCTCGCGGCCGCCCAACGCTCGCTCGACTCGGTGCTCGCGGAGCCGATCGCGGACGTCGTGTTCGAGGCGCCCGACGGCACGCCGTGTATCGAGGCGCGGACGACAGCCGACCTCGAGGCGTCACTCGGCATGCGCGGCGGCGACATCTTCCACGGCGATCTCTCGTGGCCGTGGGCACAGGACGACGCTGAGCTCGAGACCCCCGCGCAGCGGTGGGGTGTCGCGACCGCGCACGACCGGGTGTTGGTGTGCGGTGCCGGCGCACAGCGCGGTGGCGCGGTCAGCGGCATCGGCGGCCACAACGCGGCGATGGCCGCGCTGGAGTTGCTCGGCAGCTGAGCCGTTAGGGCTGCGGCGGCGCCGGCGGCGCAGGCGGGTAGACCGGCGGCGCGGGCTGCTCGGGCGCGGCGTGCCGCGCCGAGGGAGCGGTGTCGTCAGGGATCGGCGCGGCGGTGTCGGCGACCGGCGCAGACGGCTGCTGCGGGTAGGTCGGCCACCCGGTGTAGTACGCGTTCCAGTCCGGCGAGCCGTCGGGCATGACCGGGAGCGGGGTGCGACCGTCGGCGAACGTCGGCCAGCCCTGCTGCGGGGCCGGTGGCTGCTGCGCCTGCGTGTACTGCCCCGCGTGCTGCGTGGCATGCGGCTGCGGCGCTGCGTGCTGCGGGGCGGCGCCGTATCCGGACAGCGGCGCGGCCGGGCGCGGCCGCTTCGGCGCGAACAGCGCGTTCACGAGCGGCACGAGTGCGGTGCCGACTGCGACGAGGATCGCGAGCGCGACGACCACGCGCCAGTAGATCGGCAGGAAGTCCACGAACTCCGAGAACATCAGCGAGACGGTGAGCATGATCGCGAGGATCACGAGCAGCCCCATCGTCACGTAGGCGACGACGCTGGTGAAGGTGGTCTGGTAGCGACCGAACGCCTTGGAGTAGAGGCGGATGTGCAGAAGCACGCCCTGCAGGATCAGCACGATCAGGAGGAACTTGAAGAATCGCGCGATGCCGACGTCGTAGGCGCCGAACGCCTCCGGCATCCAGATCATGAAGGCGCCGACGATGAGCGCCGCGACCCACGAGACCATGCTCGCGAGCGAGAACCATGCCGCGCGCCGCGGCGCCAATGCCGCCTCGAGGATCGCCACTCCGGCGAAGGCTGCGAGCAGGAAGATCGTGAGGAAGGCTCGGCCGACGAGGCCGTTCGCGTCGCCGATCAGGACCCATACGACGCACACGAGGGCGGCGGCGATGAGTGCACCGATGGCGACCCAGATGGCGGCGCGGAAGATCTTCGTCGATCCGGGGGCGGTGATCGGTTCGCTCATCGTCGGTCCCTTCCGCGGGTGGCCCCGCGCTCGCCCCCATCCTGTCAGACCGACCCCCGACGCGGGTCGGGTGTGGACAGGCGGCCGTCAGCGAGCTATCTGTGGAGAAGCTCGTCGGCGTCCGCGCCGGGCGTCGCGACGGTGACCTGCGTGCCCCACGGATCGGCGAGCACGATGTCGCGGCCGCGGTCGGCGAACTGCAGACCGTGGTGCCGGAGTCGGGATGCCAGTGCGTCGAGGTCGTCGCGACCCGGCACGGTGATCGCGACGTCGCCGAGTCCGAGCCCGGCGGCACGCGGGCCGGCGCCGGCGCTGTTCCACGTGTTCATCGCGACGTGGTGGTGGTAGCCACCGGCGGCGGCGAACAGTGCGCCGGGGTAGCTGGCGACCGTCGTTTCGAAGCCGAGCGCGTCGACGTAGAAGGCGCGAGCCGTGGCGATGTCGCCGACCTGCAGGTGGACGTGGCCGACCTTGCCGGACGCCTTCGTCACGCCGGTCATTGCGTCTTCGGTGAGGTGCTCGCGCAGGTAGGCGTTCGGGTCGAGGTACAGCGTCGACATCTGGAGCTCGCCGGCCGCATAACTCCATTGGTCGCGGGAGCGGTCGACGTAGAGCTCGATGCCGTTGCCTTCGGGGTCGGTGAAATAGAAGGCCTCGCTGACAAGGTGGTCGCTCGACCCCGCGAAGCGGCTTCGTGGGTCCTGCGCGGCGCGGTAGACCGTTGCGGCGAGCGACGGCGCGTCGTCGAAGAGGAACGCCGTGTGGAAGAGGCCGGCCTGGCGGGGGTCGACTGCCGGGAGTCCGGGGGTGCCGATGAGGCGGACCATCGGCGTGCTGCCACGGCCCAGCACACGGTGCACCTCGGCGCCACGCGAACGCTCTTCGATCGGCTCGAGCGCGAGCGCGTTCGCGTAGTAGGTCGACATCAGTTCGAGGTCGCCGACGCGGAGCGTCACGGCGTCCATGCCGGTGTCGGCGCTGAGGGTGCGGTCGGGTGCGGTCATGTCGGCTTCCGGGAGTTGGTGTGTGAGCAGCAGCTACAACCGCGGCCAAGCGGCATCCATTCCCGTGGATGAATCTCCCGGTGCGACCAGCGCGTATTCGGCGCCGTCGGGCGTGCGCTCGACGAGCTCGTGGTCGACGAGGTATCTGCGAAGCACTGCGACATCCTCGGCGTACGGCAAGAGCCGTTCGTTGATCTCAGGCTCGGTCAGCACTTCGTCGGGCGCGAGCGCATCACGCGCCACCCAGGCGAGGAGTCCCGCCCGCGTCGTCAGGTCGGCCGGGTACTGCGCGATGCGCTTCCCTTCGAGGAACCGATCGATCCCTTCCCGTCTCGGCGTGGCTGTCGCCTCGAGGACCCGCCGGAAGACCTCCGGGTCGACATCGTCGCCCGTAACGAGGCCGCTGGTGCGCAGCGCGCCGAGCACACGACTCCGCTTGGACGGGGACAGGTGCGCGGTCGACTGTTCGAGCGTCTCGCCGAGCAGCAGCATCGCCGCAGCCCGACGCGTCTCAGGATTCGCGAAGACCGCGATCAGCGGCTTCCACCTTTGCGCGTTGCCCATCTGTCTCCCCCGTGCTTCCAACAACGAAAGCCCCCGCAGGAGCGGGGGCTTTCGTTCAAGTGTGGCGAGTGAGGGATTCGAACCCCCGAATGCAATGCAGTCTGATTTACAGTCAGATCCCTTTGGCCGCTTGGGTAACTCGCCAGGCGCACCCGCCCGGCTTGTACAGTCGACCGGAGGCGCGATCACCTATCCTACCCTCCGAATCGGGCGACCGAAAACCATCGCCTCAGGCGGCGGATGCCACCCGCTCGACGAACGACTCGAGGCGGTGCCGCGTCCCGTCGATGCGGCGATCGACGCTCGCGCGAATCTCGCTCGGAGCCAGCGGCCCGGCCAAGCGGACGTTCTCGTGACAGGTCAGATCGGCGCAGACGTACGTGCCCACGCTGTCGCCCCGGTCACCGGCATCCCCCGACTTCCGAGCCGTGAACATCGTGACCTGATTGCCCGGCTGCATCGTGTGGCAGATGTTGCACATCGCCGAGCGCCCGCCGCTGGAGCCGCTCGCCGCGCGCAGGACGATGCCGGTCGGCTCGCCGTCGATCTCGGCGACCACGTAGCCACGGCTCCGGGTCGTCGGGTCGCGCCAGGCGAGGAAGTCGAGGTGGTCCCACTCGAGAATGGGGAAGTCGTGCGGCGGTTCGAGACGCTCGCGCTCGTCGCGCGTCGCGTTGACGAGCACGCCGCGCAGCTGGTCTTCGGTCAGCGGCCTCATCCCGCCATTGTATGAACGGCGCGGATGCCGAGGGTCAGACGCTACCGAGCCCGAGGATGAGCGACAGCGCGGCGACCAGGACGACGCCGAGCACGATGCCCACGATCGGCCACACGAACGCACGACGACGGATGCCGGCGTAGATGATGCCGACGATGCCGGCGAGCATGCCGAGCAGCCCGCCCACGACGACGATCGGGATGGCGATGAGCATGAGCCAGCCGTAGTTCGCATCGACCGTGATCGCGAGGAGGAGCGTCAGCAGCGCCGGCACGATCGCGACGATCTCGACGACGACGGCACCGATCCCCCAGGCTCGCTGGGCGGTGGTGGACACGGGTGCGGTGGTCGTCACGCTCGTCAGCATAGGGGCGCACCGGATGCCACCTCGGTAGACTCGGCGCATGGCTGACAGCTCATTCGACATCGTCTCCAAGATCGACCGCCAGGAGGCGGACAACGCGCTCAACCAGGCGCGCAAGGAGGTCGAGCAGCGCTACGACTTCAAGGGCACCGGCGCCTCGATCGAGTGGAGCGGCGAGTCGATCCTCATCAAGGCGAACAGCGACGAGCGGGCGAAGGCCGTGCTCGACGTGTTCCAGTCGAAGATCATCAAGCGCGGCATCTCGCTGAAGAGCCTCGACTCGGGCGAGCCGCAGGCCTCGGGCAAGGAGTTCCGCATCGTCTCGACCCTCAAAGAGGGCATCTCGAGCGAGGACGCCAAGAAGATCAGCAAGATGATCCGCGACGAGGGCCCGAAGTCGGTCAAGTCGCAGATCCAGGGCGACGAGCTGCGCGTGCAGTCGAAGTCCCGCGACGACCTGCAGGAGGTCCAGCGCCTGCTGAAGGCCGCCGACCTCGACGTCGACCTGCAGTTCGTCAACTACCGCTGACGCGCGCCTGCTCCCACGCCTGGGTCGCCATCTGCACCGCATCCCAGGGCGATCCGAGCGGGGGCGTGTAGGAGAGGTCAAGGTCGCTCATCGCCGGCACGGTCATCTCGTGGTGGAGCGCGGTGGCGTATGTGTCGACGCGCTTGGAGATCTCGGCACCTCGGGTACCGACGAGTTGTGCGCCGAGGAGTCGGCCGTCGCGGGTGTCCCCGGTGATGCGAATGCTGATCGGTGTTGCGCCGGGGTAGTAGCGCTTGTGGTCATCGGCGATCGCGGTGTGACTGTGGGGCGCAAATCCTGCTGCGGCAGCTTCGTGGTCGCGGAGGCCGGTGCGGGCAGCGACGAGGTCGAAGACCTTCACGACTTGGGTGCCGAGGCTGCCGCCGAAGGTGGCGTTCCCGCCGATCGCGTTCTCGCCGGCGACGCGGCCCTGTTTGTGAGAGGTGGTGCCGAGGGGAAGGTACGTGACGCCGAGGAGTCGGTGGTGGGTGACGATGCCGTCACCCGCTGCCCACAAGTTGGGGAGTCCGGTGCGCATTTGCTCGTCGACGAGGACCGCGCCGCCCGCACCGGTCTGTGCGCCAGCGGCGGTGAGGAGGCTCGTGTTGGGTCGGACCCCTACGACGACGAGCACAAGGTCCGCGGTGTGCGCGATCGGGTCACCGTGGCGGGTGCCGGTGACCGTGAGCTGCGCGCCGTCTCGACTGACTGCGTCGACCAGGGTGTCCGTGTAGACGCTCACATCGTGACGTGTCAGTTCGTCGTGGACGAGGGCGCCGAGTTCGGGGTCGAGGGTGGAGAGGACTTCGGGTCCGCGTTGCAGTTGCGTGACTTTCAATCCACGGACGGTGAGCGCTTCGGCCATTTCGAGTCCGACGTAGCCCGCGCCGACGATGATCGCGCTCTCGGGCTGGCGGGTGTCGAGGAACTGCTCGAGTGCGAAGGTGTCTCCCATCGAGTGCAGGAGGTGCACACCGTCCGCGGGGCCGAGTTCGTCGAGACCGGCGATTCCGGCGGTTGACGGGGATGCCCCAGTGCCGACCATGAGCGCGTCGTACGGGATCGTCGATTCGGTGCCGTGCTCGTCCCGGACCGTGAGGGTGCGCGCAGCGACGTCGATGCCGGTCGCGAGGGTGTTCAGGCGCAGGTTCATGCCGGTTGCTTCGAGGTCGGCGTGGGTCCGGTGGGCCAGGGACTGCCACGGTTGTACTTCGCGGGAGAAGTAGTAGGGGATTCCGCAGATGGAGAAGTTCGGATAGGCGTCGGCGACGACGACGGTGACGTCGACGGACGGGTCGAGTTCGCGGGCGCGGAGAGCTGTCGAGATGCCGGCGTCGCTTCCGCCGATGGCGACAAGGTGCATGGGTGTGCCTTTCAGTGCTGGGAGTCGGGTTGCGTGGGGATCACGGCGTCGCCAGCAGTGCGAGTAGCCGTCGGGTAGAGAGCAAGCAGGAGGGCGATGCCGAGCGCAGCCCCCAGAATCTGGGCCATGAGGAACGGGAGGACTGCGATTGGGGCGATGCCGGCGAACGTGTCGGTGAACATCCGGGCGATCGTCACGGCAGGATTCGCGAATGATGTGGAGCCGGTGAACCAGTACGCCGCTCCGATGTAGGCGCCGACGGCGGCCGCCGTGACCGCGGCGGTGGACGTCCGCGCGAGCGCGAAGATGAGCAGCACCAGTCCCGCGGTGGCAACGACCTCACCCACGAGGTGACCGACTGTTGCGCGGTCGTTGCCAGAAAACGAAGGCGCCACCTCGAACATCGCGGATGTGAGAAGAGTCCCGACAACGCCGCCGACGACCTGAGCTGCGAGATACGCCAACGCAACGCGAGGCAAGAGTCCAGCACGAGCGCGACGACCGAGGAACCAGTCGGCCAGCGAGATGACCGGGTTGAAGTGCGCGCCGGAAACAGGGCCGAGCATCAGGATCAGGACGGAGAGCCCGAGCGCCGTCGTGAGGCTGTTCTGCAGGAGCTGGAGCCCGACATCATCCGGCGACAGTCGCTGCGCCGCGATCCCGGATCCAACGACGACGGCAACAAGGACGCCGGTGCCGATGAACTCTGCGAGGAGTCGGCGGATCAGGTGCGGCTGGGCGGCGGAAGTGGGTGATGCGTCGTTCATGGCAGCCCCATCTTGACGGCCGAAATATTGTTCAGTCAAGATTGAGTCAATGAAAGTTGAGCAAAATCAAGACCTGGAGATGCGTGCCGCGCGGCATTCCGCACTCGGCGATCCGTCGCGTTTGCAAATCGTGGATCTCCTCACGCTCGGCGATCTGTCGCCGACGGAGATCGCGGTCGCTATGGGGATGAACTCGAATTTGGTGTCGCACCACTTGAACGTTCTCGAGACGGTGGGCATGGTCGCCCGGTCACGCTCGGAGGCGGACAAGCGGCGGAGCTACGTGCATCTGACTGCGTCCGCGCTGGCCGACTTGATCCCGGGCCGTACCGAGCGCGCACAGCGCGTGGTCTTTGTCTGCACGGCGAACTCGGCGCGCTCTCAACTCGCCGCGGCATTGTGGGCCACCCGCAGCAGCATTCCTGCCACGTCGGCGGGCACGCACCCTGCGGAGCACATTGCCTCCGGCGCTGTGGCGACCGCCGAGCGCCATTCGCTGCCCCTCGCCGAGGGGAAGCCCCAGCCGCTCGAGTCGGTGCTGACCGAGTCCGACTTCGTCATCACGGTGTGCGACAGTGCGCACGAGGAGCTCGGGGTCAGCGGTGACTTGCATTGGTCCATTCCTGATCCTGTCCGTACAGGAAGCGACGACGCCTTCGACACCGCATACGACGAGCTCGAGCGCCGCATCTCCGACCTCGCCACCAGACTCGCTACCACCTGACCCGAAACGAGAATCACGCATGACCACCACAGCCCCGACCGTCCTGTTCATCTGCCAGCACAACGCCGGCCGCTCACAGCTGGGTGCAGCGCTGCTCGAGCACCTCGCGGGAGACCGGTTCACCGCGACCTCCGCCGGACTTGCACCGGCTGACGCCGTGAACCCCGCGGTCGCAGCGACGGTCGCCGAGCTTGGCATGGACATCACCGACCGCGTCCCGCGCGCGGTGACCGAGTCGGATCTCGATGAGGCCGACGTCGTGGTCCTCATGAAGCCCGGGCTTGAGCTCCCGTCGCGCCCGCGCGGTGAGGTGCTGGAGTGGTCGTTCCCCAATCCGGCGGCATGGGACGCGGATGCGGTCCGTCCCCTTCGTGAAGCCGTTGCCGAGAAGATCGAGGCAACGCTTCTCAACCGCTGACGAAACGAGTGTGGGCGCCACCAGACCAGGTGGCGCCCACACTTGTTTGAACGGCGGGCTTACACAGCTGCCGGCATCCTTCCGATCTGCAGGACCGGGGGCGCGCAGCATGCTCCCCCGATGGGCCCGGCGGCGTCGAACAGCCCGGCGCCTCCGCAGACCCCGGTCTCTGGGAGCGACAATTCCACCCGGCGCGCGGCTTCATGGTCGCCGGCGAGTTCGGCAACGACGCTGCGCACCTGCTCGTACCCGGTGAGAGCAAGGAATGTCGGGGCGCGTCCGTAGGACTTCGCGCCCACAAGGTAGAAGGCGGGTTCGGGTTGCGCGAGATCAGCGGCGCCGGTCGCCGCGACGGAACCACACGAGTGAATATTCGGGTCGATCTCGACCGCCACCCTCACGGGCGCTTGCAACGTCGGATCCAGTTCGAGTCGAATCTCTGACAGGAAAGAGAGGTCCGGACGGAATCCGGTCAGAACGACGACGCGGTCCGCTTCGAGCTTGCGACCGTCCTCGGCGGTCAGGATGGCGCGGTCTTCGTTCCGCTCAACACGCTCTACGCGGAAGCCGGTGGCGATCGTGACAAGTCCCGCGTCGACGAACTCCTTGGCTCGCATCCCGAGCGCGCCGCGTGCGGGAAGGTCATCCGCGTCCCCACCGCCGAACGCGTTATCGGCTGTTACCCGACGCAGCACCCACGTCACCGACGTGGACGGGTCCCTGCGAACCATGCGCGCCAGCGCGAGCACGGCCGTCACCGCTGAGTGCCCGGACCCGACGACGATCGTGTGCTTGCCCTCGAATCCGCTCCGATCACGGAAATCGGGGATCCGGTATGACAGGACATCGGCGGCGCGTGCCTCTCCAAGTGCGGGGAGCCCATTCGCGCCGGCAGGATTCGGAGTGGACCACGTGCCGGACGCGTCGAGAACCGCACGCGCCTCGAGCCGATGTTCGTCCCCTGCCGCGTCACGGACATGGACTGTGAATGGATGCGATCCTCGATCGGCGTCGACAAGTCGATCCCGACCTCGCCGCGACACACCCGTTACACGAGCTCCGAACCGGACACGATCACCCAGCGCGGTAGCGAGCGGGGCGAGGTACTGCTCGATCCACTGCGCACCGGTCGGGAACCCTGACGTCGGCGCCTCCCAGCCCGTCTGTGACAGCAGCCGCGCGCTGGCGCCGTCGATCAGTTCGGGCCATTCCGAGAACAACCGAACGTGTCCCCACTCGCGGACGGCAGACGCGGCGGTGTCCCCCGCCTCAAGCACGACGACAGGCACGTTCCTCTCGACCAGATGCGCCGCCGCAGCGAGCCCCTGCGGCCCTGCACCGATCACCACCACTGGCAACATTGCGTCCACCGTGGCCTCCAATCTCACATCGACGACAATCAATGGATAGAGACTGATCGATGTATCGACAGATGTCAATATGACGTGAGAGGATCGACCCATGTCCACGACGCTGCCCCTCCTACCCGAGGCCCTCGACGGCTGCTGTGGCACCGTCATCAGCGGCGTCATTTCTGCCGAAGATGCCGAGCGGACCGCCAAGACCTTCAAGGCCCTCGGCGATCCGACACGAATCCGGCTGCTGTCGTTGATCGCCGCGTCCCCCGACGGTGAAGCGTGTGTGTGCGATCTCACCGAGCCCGTGGGCCTGTCACAGCCGACGGTGTCACATCACATGAAACAGCTCGTCGATGCAGGGCTCGCGACTCGCGAACAGCGAGGACGCTGGGCGTACTACCGCGTGGCGACCGAGGCACTCGACACCGCCGCGGCAGCGCTCCGGGGATAGTCGCGACCGGGAGGTCTGCCGGACCCCGGCCCGTTCTGGAGACCGGAGCGAGTCCGCGAAGTCCGCAAAAAGTCCGCAACATGCCCGATCTGGTGGTTTCCACCCGATCAGTTGGCTCTCGAACATCCGCGGAAATCCGGGGATCTCTACGTGGGCCCGAGAGCCTCAACCACCCCGGGGCAGTTCGTCAACTACCGCTGAGCGCGACCGCGAGGGTCACGCGTCGACGTCGTCTCGCCACGCGCCCGTCGCGTCGCCTCGCGTCTCGATGAACTGCTTGAAGTTCTTGAGGTCTTTCTTGACGGCATGACCGCCGGCGCCGATGAGGGACCCGATCTTCTCGGCCAGTCCCTCGGGTTCCCAGTCCAGCTGCACGGTCACGCGGGTCTCGGTGTCGCTCAGCTTGTGGAACGTTACGACGCCCGCATGCTCGGTGTCACCGCCGACGCTGTTCCATGCGACGCGCTCGTCCGGGTGCTGCTCCGTGATCTCGGCGTCGAACTCGCGCTCGACACCGCCGACGTTGACCGTCCAACGGGTGTGCGTGTCATCAGTCTGTGTGATCGACTTCACCTCGTCGAGGAACGCCGGGAACGACTCGAACTGCGTCCACTGGTTGTACGCGGTCCGGACAGGGACGGCGACGTCGATGGTCTCGATGATCTGACCCATGGGTGTGCTCCTCACGTAATCGGTTGGAGGTCCTATCTGAACGCGTCGCGGCCGAGCCGCCGCGGGGGTTGACAACATCCTGGCCGCTCGAGCACCGGGCGGATCAGGACTTCAGTTTGCGGAGGGCCGAGCCTTTGTGCGCGGCCCTTGCGCCGGTCTTCTCCGACTCGACGATGTAGGCCGGCTCGTCGGCCGAAGCGGTGAACCTTTGGCCCTCGAACTGGAAGTCGCGCGTCCGTTCTTCGACGACCTTCCCGCGCGTGCGTCCTTGCGACGTCGACCAGCTCACCCGGTCACCCTTCGACAACGTCATGTTTCGTCCTTTCTCACGCGAGCCCTCGCAGGATGAGGTGCCAGTACACCTTCGGCAGGATGTGTCGGTCGAAGATCCAGGTCAGGCGACGTTCGCGATACAGCGTCTTCCAGAACGGGACGGTCGTCTGCAGACGGTCGTCGCCGTCGAACTCCGCGAAGACGACCGTGCGCCGACTGACTGTGAACGGGGTCACGGTGTACCCGTCATAAGCCGCGCTAAGCGGGCGACCGGCAGTGGCATCCGCGAGATTCTTCGCCAGTGTCTGCGCCTGCTTCCGGATGGCACCGCCGGAACGGCGGGTGTGCACGCCTGCCGCATCCCCCAGCGCCCACACGTTCTGGTGCGTGCGATGGCGCAACGTCCGCGGGTCGATGTCGACGAACCCGTCCGCATCGGCCAGCCCGCTCTCGGCGATCCAGCCCGCGGCGCGCTGCGGCGGCGCCGCGTGCAGCAGGTCGTAGGCGATGGTTTCCCGGTGGATGCCACGGCCGATCGTCACCTCGCGACGGTCCGCATCCACCTCGAGCAGGTCAGACGAGAACCGCGTCTCGATGCCATACTCATCCAGTTTGCGCTGCAACTCCGCGGACACCGACGGATTCGCGAATGCGGTGGGCTCGGGTGACACGAAGACCATCCGGATGTCGCGCGCGACCCCCTTCGACCGCCACCACTGCGCGGCCAGATACATGGGCTTCTGCGCGACGCCGGCAGCCGAGGCCGGCTCAGGTGGCTGGGTGAAGACGACGGTTCCGCTCGTCAGATCGCGGAGGGCACGCGACGCCTTCGCCGCGAGCTCGAGGGTGTAGTTCGACACGCCTCGCTCGTCCGCCATCGCGGCGGCGAGTCCGGGCACGCTGTCCCAGTTCTGCTCGATGCCGGCGGCGATGACCAGGTCGTCGTACCCGATCGTCACGCCCGAGGCGAGCACCACGGCACTGCGCTCAGGGGCGACCGCGGTCACCGTGTCCTGCACCCACCGAACGCCCTTCGGCGTCACGCGCGACTGCGGGCGGGTCGCCTCGGACACACGCGCGACGCCACCAGCGATGTGCGACTGCAGCGGCGCGTACACGTGCGAAATCCGGGGTTCGATGACGATGACCTCACCGCGGCGACGTCGCTGCAGCCGCCCTGCAATCGACAGCCCGGCGTTGCCGCCACCGATGACGACGATGCGGCGGTCCGCGCGTGATCCGCTCACGAGCTCCCCTCCTGTCCTCGACCGGGCCGCACTGCGGCATCGTCACGCACGTCGATCCGGGTCACGTCGCCGCGCTTGGTGACGTCGATACGAGGCGCGGCGTCGTCCTCCGTGGCCTTCGGCGCGGCAGTCAATTCTTCATGCCGCTCGCGCGACCGCTTCTCGCTCATCCGTTCCGCCATTCGTCCGACTCGAGGTGCGAGCCCGCTTGCGGCCCCATCTGCAGCATGCCGCCGTCGACGACCCAGCTCGCGCCGGTCACGTACGACGACCGCGCCGAGGCCAAGAAGCGGATGACGTCGGCGATCTCGTCCGGGTGACCGGGGCGGGCGAGCGGGATGCCGGGCCGGTGCGTGTTCGCCGCGTCGTCGGCATCCATGTCGTTGATCGGCGTCGCGATCTCGCCAGGCGCGACCGAGTTCGCGGTGATGCCGTGCGCGCCGAGCTCCTGCGCCATCGTCTTGATGAGGCCGCCGAGCCCGTGCTTCGCCGCGACGTACGCGGCCGACCCCGTCCGCGGTTGGTGTTCGTGGACGCTCGTCACCGCGATCAGTCGACCACCACGCCCTGCCGACACCATCCGCTTCGCCGCCGTGTGGAGCGTGAGGAACGCACCGTCGAGGTTGAGCGCGATGTCTTTGCGCCACGCGTCGAGGTCGAGGTCGAGGAACGGGCCGCCCGCGCCGCCACCCGCGTTGTTCACGAGCACGTCCAGCCCGCCCAGCTCGTCTGCGAGACCGTCGATCACACCGGGGACTGCGTCGAAGTCGGTCGCGTCGAACTGTGCGACCACGGCCCGCTGCCCGCGAGCGCGGACGGCGTCCGCCGTGCGCGCAGCACCCTCGTCGTCCGAATGCCACGTGACCCCGACGTCCATTCCGGCTTCGGCGAGCGCGATGGCGGTCGCCGCACCGATGCCGGAGTCCGAGGCGGTCACGATGGCATGCTTCGGGGAGAAATCGCTCATGCCGCGACGCTATGCAGTCCCACCCACAACTTCGCGACCCTTTACATCCCGCGCCTGAGCCGATAACGCGCGACGCTCACCGCCGTTCGTCGCCCAGCCGCCATTCGGTGATCTCGGCGTGGTCGACGCCGAACTCCCGCGTGTGCGCACCCGCACGGTCGCGACGCTCGGCCAGATCGTCGATCGCGTCCGCGAATCGCTCACCGCCGCCCGGCAGCCGCTGCAACGCGTCCGTCGCGAGCGAGAACCGGTCGAGATCGTTCAGCATGAGCATGTCGAACGGGGTCGTCGTCGTCCCACGCTCCCGATACCCGTGCACGTGCAGATCTGCATGCGCCGCGCGACGGTAAGCGAGCCGGTGGATGGTCCACGGATAGCCGTGATACGCGAAGACGGTCGGCACACCTGGCGGGAAGAGCGCGTCGAACTCCGCCTCGGGGAGGCCGTGCGGGTGAAGGTCGGGCGGCTGCAGCCGGAAGAGGTCGACGACGTTGACCACGCGCACAGCGACATCCGGCGCGACCGTCCTCAGGAGGTCCGCGGCCGCGATGACCTCGGTGGTCGGCACGTCCCCCGCGGCCGCGAGCACCACATCGGGGTCGCCGTCCGTGCCGGCCCAGTCGAAGACGCCGATGCCGCGTTCGACGTGCGCGACGGCGGCATCCATGTCGAGCCATTGCGGGGTCGGCTGCTTTCCCGCGACCACGACGTTCACGCAATCCGTGGTCTGCAGACAGTGCGCCATCGTCGCGAGCAGGGTGTTCGCGTCGATGGGCAGATACGCACGGACGACGTCGGGGCTTTTGTTGAGCACCACATCGAGGAAGCCCGGGTCCTGGTGCGTGAAGCCGTTGTGGTCCTGCTGCCAGACGTGGCTCGACAGTAAGTAGTTCAGGCTGGCGATGGACGCGCGCCACTCGACCTCGGCCGCAGATTCGAGCCATTTCGCGTGCTGGTTGAACATCGAATCGACGATGTGAACGAAGGCCTCGTACGACGTGAAGACGCCGTGCCGCCCAGTGAGCAGGTATCCCTCGAGCCAACCCTGACACTGGTGCTCGCTCAGCACCTCCATGATCCGTCCGGCTCTCGCGAGGTGCTCGTCGAGTGGATCGGATGCCGCGACCCACTGACGCGGGCTCGCCTCGTACACCGCCGGGGCGAGCCGGTTCGATGCCACCTCGTCGGGCCCGAACAGGCGGAAGGTCTGCGGATTGTCGTCGATCACCTGCCGCAGCCACTCGCCGAGCACCGACATCGCGCCCGCGTCGACCGCGCCGGGCCGGTTGACGTGCTGTGCGAACGATTCGATGTCGGGCAGCCGGAGATCGGCTCGCAGCAGACCGCCGTTCGCGCGCGGCGTCGCCGACATCCGCCGCTCGCCTTCGGGTGCGAGCGCGCGAATCGGCGCGATCGGCCGGCCGGTCTCGTCGAACAGTTCCGCGGGGCGGTACGACCGGAGCCATTCCTCGAGGACCGCCCGATGCTCGGCATCGTCCCGCGCACCGCTCACGGGAACTTGATGCGCACGCCAGGTCCCTTCGACCGGGTGCCCGTCGACGACTGCAGGACCGCGCCAGCCCTTCGGTGAACGCAGGACGATCATCGGCCAGATCGGCCGTCCTGTGTCCCCATCGGCGGCGGCGGCACGGATGCCTGCGATCGCGTCGAGCGCGGTGTCCATCGCCTCGGCGAACCGGCGGTGCACGTCGCGCGCCTCGTCGGCGGCATCCACCGTCACCAGGATCGGCTCGTGACCGAACCCGCGCAGCAGCGAGACCAGCTCCGCCTCCGGGATCCGCGACAGCACCGTCGGGTTCGCGATCTTCCACCCGTTGAGATGCAGGATCGGGAGCACCGAGCCGTCGGTGGTCGGGTTCAGGAACTTATTCGAATGCCACGCCGTCGCGAGCGGTCCCGTCTCTGCCTCGCCGTCACCGATGACGCAGAACACCGTCAGGTCGGGATTGTCGAACGCGGCGCCGTACGCGTGACTCAGCGAGTAGCCGAGTTCACCGCCTTCGTGGATCGACCCCGGCGTCTCGGGTGCGGCATGCGAGGGGATGCCGCCGGGGAAGGAGAACTGCCGGAAGAGGCGCTGCATGCCCGCGGCATCCGTCGTGATCTCGGGGTAGCGCTCGGTGTACGTGCCTTCCAGCCACGCGTTCGCGACCATGCCCGGTCCACCGTGGCCGGGACCCGCGATGTACAGCGCATCGAGGTCGCGATCACGGATGGCCCGATTCGCATGCGCGTAGATGAGGTTCAACCCCGGGACGGTACCGAAGTGCCCGAGCAACCGCGGTTTGACCTGCTCCGCTGTCAGCGGCTCCCGAAGGAGCGGGTTCTCGAGGAGGTAGATCTGTCCGACGCTGAGATAGTCGGCTGCGCGGCACCACAGGTCGAGGGCGTCGAGCGTGTCGTCGTCGAGTGCGCGTGCGTCGTCCATGCCGCCCATCGTGCAGGCACCGAGGCCGGTCCGTGACGGGGTTGCGGCCATCGCGCCACGGAGCTACGAGCGATCGCGGATCTCTTCGGGAAGCGAAGCGACCACGACGATCGACACGTCCTGCATTCGCCAGTCCAGCACCACAACCGTCCGCTTCAACGTCTCGATCCTGCGAACGGTGACGAAGCGTCGGCGGGGGACGACGAACACCTCGACATGGAACACCTGTCCCATGTCGCGCATCCGCACACCGCCGTCGCGCACCCACCGCTCGCGCCGAACGCGGCGGACGATGCGCTCCCCCAGCGGATCCTCGCGCGCGTCGTCGTGCGTGCGCGCACGCTGGTCGATCAGGTCGAAGATCGCCGCACGCGCGTTGCGGTACCCGTCCCAGATGATTCCGAGCGAGATGAAGATCGCCGCCGCACCGTCGAGCCACCACAGCCCTACGCCGACGCCGAGGACGCCGACGATGGATGCCACGGTGGTCGTCCAGTCCGCTTTCGCCATGTCGGCGTCGGCGTACAGCACCTTGTTGTGCAGGACCGGTGCGAGCTTCGACTTGGCGTGCCCGTAGATGAATGGTCCGATCACGATGACGCTCATCACGGCGACCATGAACCAGCCGAGCCAGACGGTCTGCCCCCAGATCCGGACGGTGCCGATCGCCGGATGCTCCGCTCGGATCAGTCCGATCGCCGATTCGACCGCCAGGCTGCCGCCGACGGCTAACAGCGCGACACCCGCGACGAGATGACCGACGCCCATCACGCGATGGAGTCCGAACGGAAACGACCGCGACGGCGGTCGACGGATGAACAGCAACGCGATGAGGAAGGCGATCTGCGGGATCAACGACAGCATGTCTTCGATCCACGCGGTCTTCATCGCCTGCGAACCGCCGACGACGAACGCGATCAGCGCGATGGTCACCACCGTGTAGCCGATCGTGAACCACTCCCACCGGATGGCGCTTCGCAGGGCGCGGCGCTGCTCCGGCGGCAGGTCGGTCCGTCCGACGCGCTCGATCCCGCCGCGTTTCACGGCTCGACCTCGCCGTCGATGAACACCTCGAGCGCGGCCTGCATCGCATTCTCACCGAGTGGCAGCAGGATGGCCACCGGGCGATCGCCGAGTCCGTCGACGCCGCGGATGCCACGCGTCACCGAGACCCGGTCGGCCCACGGCGTCTGCTCGCTGAAGTCACCGATCACCAGGTCGAGCGCTCCCGCCTCGAGCCGGCCGACGAGTTCCTCTTCACCGCCGACGGTCCACTCGACCTCGGCCCCCTCAGACGCCGCGAAGCGGTCCACGAGCTCGACGAGCGGCCCCGACGGCGTGGCATCCGCCACCGTCAGTGCATCGCCGGCGGGTGAAGCACCGGCCCGCAGGACTCCGGTATCGCGGACGCGATCGAGCGTGCCATCAGGGTCGGTGGGGATCCGGATGCCGCACCCCGTCACCGTGAGCGCCGTGATCAGCGCAACCACGAGGGCGGAGAGAAGACGTCGCACGATGAGAATGTCCGCCGTCGCTGCGTCGTTGTCAATGGGGTTTTGCGGGAGGAGCTCGGCAGACTTCGCTGGGCTCGGAATGGCTTCGATGGAGCACCCTCCCGCTCCGTTCCGGCCGGAAGGAGACACGACATGCCGCAGAATCGCACCTCGAGTCTGAAGGACCCCGAGCTGTACGAGGAGCTCCGAAAGGGCGGGGCTTCGAAGGAGAAGGCCGCACGAATCTCGAATGCCACCGGCGGGACGAAAGCCGGGCGGAAGCGGGTGGGGCGAAAGGGCGGCGAGTCGGGCAACTACGAGGACTGGACGGTCCCCGAACTCCGCTCGCGCGCGAAGGAGCTCGGCCTGACCGGGTACTCAAAGCTGAAGAAGAGCGAGCTGATCAGCTCGCTGCGGACGCATTGAGCGGCGCCGCAGGCGACGTCGCTCCGGACGACGGTCGCAACGAAACGGCGAACGAGCGCGCCGACCGCAACTGGAACGACCTGCTGCAAGAGCTCCGCGTCACGCAGACCGGGACGCAGCTCATCAGCGGGTTCCTCCTCGCGGTCGCCTTTCAGTCGCGCTTCCCTGAACTCGACGAGTGGCAGCTCGGGCTATACGTCACTCTCGTGGCACTCGCCGCCGCCTCGACGTTCCTCGGGCTGGCGGTGGTGGTCGTCCATCGGCTGCACTTCGCGAAACACGTGAAGTCCCGCCTCGTGCGGGACGGCGGCCGCATTCTTGTCGCGAACATGGCCATCGTCGTGGTGCTCACGGCAGGCGTCACAAGCCTCATCGTCGACTTCGCGCTCGACCGGACGGCAGGACTCGTCGCGCTCGGCGCGGCGCTCGTCTTCAGCGCCGGGCTCTTCTCGCTGCTGGTCGGGCCGCGGGGTCGGGCCGGTTGAGCCCGCCCCACGGCGCACGATCAGGTGATCCGCAGGCGGAGTCGCTCGGGATCGGTGACCCGGTCGGTGAGCACGGCACGCGCCAGGTCGCGGGCCTTTTCGACGTTCCACAGCAGCACTCCGACCGGTGCCCCGGACTCGTCGCGGTAGTACACAACGCTCCGGTCTTCGTCGAGCTCGACCACGAGCGGGTCCTTCGAGGGGTCGAGGGTGCCGACGGCTTCCCAGCGCGTCCCGAACACCTGCGAGTAGAAGTACGGCGTGTGCGCGTACGGCACGTCCTCCCCGGCCATCGAGCGCCCGGCGGCGGCTCCCATTTCCTCCGCGTTGTCGACGTGCTCCACGCGGGTGCGGCCGAGGATCGGGTCGGGGTACTCGGCGATGTCGCCCGCAGCCCAGATCGCGGGATCGTTCGTGACGAGGTGCTCGTCGACGAGGACGCCGTCATCGGTCGCGAGTCCTACGGCATCCGCCAACGCGATCACCGGATCGGCACCGAGGCCGATCACGACGACGTCCGCGCGCAGTTCCTCTCCGCTGTCGAGCACGACGTGGAAGGCGTTGCCCTCCTCGCGCACCTCGCTCACCCGAGAGCGCGACGTGAGCTGAACGCCGCCGTTCCGGAAGAGGTCCTCGTATCGGCGTGCGAGGCCCGACGGGAACGTGTCGTCGCCCAGCACCTCTGCCGGGAACACCAGCTCCGTCTCGACACCGTTCCCGGCGAGCGCCGCCGCGATCTCGGTGCCGATGTAGCCGCCACCGACCACGACGAAGTGCCCACCGCGACCCGCGAGCTCGCGGAGCGTGCGGTAGTCCTCCGCCGAGCGGAAGAACAGCACGCGCTCGTCATCGGGTGCGGAGATCGTCTTCGGCGTCGAACCGGTCGCGAGCAGCAACCGGCGGTATCCGAAGACCTCGTCCTCGGCTGTGGTCACGGTCTGCGCGGAGCGGTCGATCGCGGTCACGAGCGTCGAGAGCCGAATCTCGGCGCCGGTCGCCGCTTCCGTGTCGAGCGGCACCTGTTCCCACGTGAAGTCGGGGTCGGTCCAGAGCTTCTTCGACAGCGCGGGCCGTGTGTACGGCGGGTCGACGTCGGCACTCAGGATGCCGATCGTGCCGGTCTGGTCTCGTTCGCGGATGCCGCGGGCTGCGGCATCCGCGACCATGCCACCGCCAATGATGAGGTACTCGTACGTCTGCGTCTGCATATGTTCCTCCGATCGATGCAGTGCGACGCTATGCACCTCGGGACGCCATCGCGCGACCCTTTACATCGCGATGCGATCCCGATAGGTGGGCGACCATCCCGCCGTCGCTTAGATCGGATTCGCGTCGAACGCCAGCCCCATTCGGAAGCGCCCGATCGCACCTAGCGTGAGCGCATGCCTTCCAGTGAGAACCCCGCCCTCGAAGATCCGATCACGAAGTACGCGCGAGTCGAGCCGCCGCTGCAACATCAACCCGAGCCGGGGCTCCAGAGCCGCATGACGCCGGTGCCCGACCTCGGTGAACAGTCCTACGTCGGTTCAGGCCGCCTCGAGGGGCGGAAGGCCCTGATCACCGGCGGCGACTCGGGCATCGGCGCGGCGGTCGCCATCGCGTTCGCGCGCGAGGGCGCCGACGTCGTCATCGCGCACCTGCCGGGCGAAGAAGAAGACGCGGCGCACGTTCTCGGACTGATCTCCGACGCCGGCCGCCTCGGCACGGCGATCGCCGTCGACATCTCCGATCGCGCGGCGTGCCACCGCCTCGTCGCCGAGACGGTCGACGCGCTCGGCGGACTCGACATCCTGGTGAACAACGCCGGCAAGCAGATCGCGATCGCACGGGTGGAAGACCTCGACGAGGACCAATTCGAAGCCACGTTCCGCGTGAACCTGTTCGCGAACTTCGCGATCACCAAAGCGGCACTTCCGCACCTGCAGCCCGGATCCTGCATCGTCAACACCGCCTCGTTCGAGGCGTACGAGCCGTCGCCCGACCGCCTCGACTACGCCGCGTCGAAAGCGGCGATCAACAACCTCTCGAAGGGCCTCGCAGTGCAGTTGGCGCCGCGTGGCATCCGTGTCAACGTCGTCGCTCCCGGACCGGTGTGGACGGCGCTGCAGGTGTCGGACGGCGTCTCCGACGAGCAGATGACGCACTTCGACGACGAGAACACGTATCAGCGCGCCGGACAGCCCGCCGAGTTGGCATCCGCCTACGTCTACCTCGCCTCGGCCGAGGCGAGCTACGTCTCGGGCTCGACGCTGAGCGTGAACGGCGGCATGGTCACGCCGTGACGGCTCCCGAATGCACCGTCTTCTTCCTGCCCGGTCTGGGATTGGATGCCGCCGCCGCGGCGCCCGTCGCCGCAGCGCTCGACGACCGGTTCCGCGTCGTCCCGGTTGAGCTCCCCGGCCACGGGGGCGCTCCCGACGCGGACGACGGCTCTGTCGATGCACAGGTGGATGCCGCGCTCACGAAGATCCAGGCGCATCTGCAGGGTGAGCGGTGGCTCTTGTGCGGGCACAGCATGGGCGGCAAGGTCGCGACCCGTCTCGCCGCGCGGGCTCTGGCAGGTGGCGTCCCCGTCTTCGGGCTCATGGGAGTCGTGCTCCTCGCACCGTCTCCCCCGGGCCCGGAACCAATGCCCGATGAGAAGCGTGAGCAGATGCGATCGTGGATCGAACGCGGGCCCATCGGCGAAGCCGACGCTCGCACGTTCGTGCACGACAACGTCGGTGCGCCCCTATCCATGGCGGACGAGGACCGCCTCGTGGCATCCGTTCGCGCGACGTCTCCCCTCGCGTGGGCTCGCTGGCTCGAGGAAGGCAGCCTGGAGGATCTCCGCGAAGGCATCGGTGCGCTCGACCTGCCCTGCATCGTCGTCGCCGGCGATCAGGACGAAGCGCTCGGCGCGGCGGCGCAACCGCAGCTGCTGAGCGGCGTGTACCCGCGGGCGCGCTTTCGTACGCTCTCCAGTGCGGGGCACCTGCTCTCGTACGAGCGCGCCGGCGCGGTGGCCGAGGCGATCGTCGATCTCTGGTCGGAAGCGTGCTTGCAGGCTGCTGCCGTGCCGGACGCATGGGCCCGCCTCATCGCATCGGAGCGCACCGTCGCGCGGGCGCGGCGTGCGCTCGCGGCGCGGGCCGTCCCGGATGACCCGCACTACGAGCCTCGCGTGCTAGACGACCCTCACCTACAACTCCTGCGCGAGATCGCAGCCCGTCTCGTTCCCCAGCCCGAGGGATCAACCCTCGACCTCGCGGCGCGGGTCGACGCCACGCTCGCCACGGGTGGCGGCGACGGGTGGCGCCCTGCCGGCGCACCGACGGACGGCGAGGCGTATAGACGCGGGCTCGACGTGCTCCGTCACGTCTGGCCGTCTGAGAGCCACGCGCAGGACACCCTCATCGCAGCCGTGATCGCCGGGGAGCCTGTGGCCGGAGTGACAGACCCGGACGGGATGCGGCGCTGGTTCGAGGACGTGCGGTTCGACCTCGCCCGGGTGTGGCTCATCCATCCGGCCTCGCTCGCACGGATCGGGTACTCCGGCTTCGCGACCGGGTCGGCAGATCCCGCGACCGCCGGCTACGCATCACTCGCTGCAGGGTCTCGGGACGACTGGGAACCCGCCGAGCTCGGCGACGACGCAGCACGAACCCGAATCGGAGCACCCACCGAATGAACCTGACATCGATGCGCCGGTACGACGTCGATGACCTCGTCGATGTGGTCGTCGTCGGAACCGGAGCTGGCGGGGCACCAGTGCTCGCGCGGCTCGCCGAACACGGCCTGCGCGTTGTCGCGCTCGAGGCGGGACCTGACCACGACCCCGAAGGCTTCACCCCCGACGAGGTCGACGCGACCGACATCAACTGGATGTCGGAGCGACTGAGCGGCGGCGAGACGCCGACCGCGTTCGGCTCGAACAACAGCGGCTTCGGCCTCGGCGGGAGCACGCTGCACTGGGGCGCGTTCACCCCGCGCCCCGACCCCCGCGACCTGCGCCTGCGCACGGAACGCGGCGTGGGTCGCGACTGGCCCCTCGATCCCGACGAGCTGCTGAGGTACGTGCGCATCGTCGAATCCGACATCGGGGTATCAGGTCCAACCCCGTATCCGTGGGACCCGTCACGGTCGTACGGGTACGCGCCACCGAGCCGGAACGCCCCCGCGGCACTGATGGCAGACGGATGCCGCGACCTCGGCATCCGTGCCGCCGATGCCCCTGCCGCGATCATCACGCGCGACCACGAGCAGCCGCACCACGGTCGGCGGCACGCCACGACGAACGTCGGATCGATCCACCAAGGCGAGCGGCACGGCGCGAAGGCGACGACAGCGATCACGTACCTCCCTGCGGCGGTCGCCGCGGGTGCCGAGATCCGGACCGAGGCATTCGCGCACACGATCGAGCGCGATCGGCACGGACGCGTGTCGGCCGTCGTCTACCGCCAGGCCGGGCGCGACGTGCGCCAGCGGTGCGCCGCGTTGGTGCTCGCCGGTGGGGGTGTCGAGACACCCAGACTGCTGCTGCACAACGACCTCGCGAACAGCAGCGGGCAGGTGGGCCGCAACTTCCTCGCGCATGGCTCGGTACAGGTCTGGGGGCGCTTCGACGAGCAGATCCGCGGATACCGGGGATATCCGTCGGCGCTCATCACCGAGGACTTCGTGCGGCCTGAGGGAGCGCCGTTCGCGGGTGGTTACCTGCTGCAGAGTCTCGGCGTGATGCCGCTCATGTATGCCACCCTCCTCGTCCGCGGTGGGGGGCTGTGGGGTTCGGAGCTGATGGATGAGCTCGATGCCTACCGGTACAGCGCGGGTATCGGGATGAACGCGGAATGCCTGCCCGCCGACCGCAATCGACTCGAGCTCACCGACGAGGTCGACGAATGGGGCATGCCGAGGGCCTCGATCTTGTTCTCGGCGGGCGAGAACGAGAAGGCGATCGAGACGCACGCGATCGGGACGATGACCCGCATCCTCGAGGCGGCCGGCGCGCGCAGCACCCGTGTGTTCGCGCGCACCGCGCACACGCTCGGCACCTGCCGGATGAGCGCCGATCCTGCAGACGGCGTCGTCGACGGGATCGGGCGCAGTCACGACATCGACAACCTCTGGATCTGCGACAACTCGACCTTCCCGAGCGCGCTGTCCGCGAACCCGGGCCTCACCCAGATGGCGCTCGGCCTGCGGACGGCAGACGCGATGCTCGCCGGTCGCTGACGCCCTCGCGAGCCGGCGCGAAGCGGAGACCTCAGCGCCCGTCGAGCGCCTGCTCGGGCACGAGGTCGCGGATCGTCAGCGCGGCGCTCACGAGGGCGAGGTGGCTGAGCGCCTGCGGCAGATTGCCCCAGAACGACCCGTCCTCGGCCGAGATCATCTCGGCGTAGATGCCGACGTCATTCGCTTGCCCGATCAGTTCGTCCATTGCGGCGAGCGCTTCGTCGTGGCGGCCGACACAGGCCAACGCGCCGACCCGCCAGAATGCACAGGCCACGAAGGTGTGCTCCTCCTGCTCCATCCCCGTGTAGCGATAGAGGAGTGCGCCGGACCCGAGGCGGCCGGTCAGCGCATCGATCGTGCGCGACATCCGCTCGCCCCGGTCGAAGCCGCTCTCCGCGTGCAGCAGCACCGACGCGTCGAGGTCGTTCGACCCCGGGAACATCACGTACGCGCCGACCTCGTCCGACCACCCCTCGGTGTGGATCCAGTCGGCGACGCGTTCCTGCTCGGACGCCCATCGCGCCGAGCTCCCCGGGATGGCACCCTGCTCCGCGAGGTGCACGGCATCGCGGAGCGCCTGCCAGCAGCCCATCTTCGACGAGGTGTAATGGCGAATCTCGGGGAGCTCCCACATGCCGGAGTCGGGGTTGCGCCACAGATCGCACACGCGGTCAGCCATGTCGGCGAGCATGCGGCCGGTCGCGATGTCGAGCACATTGCCGGCGTCGACGTACGTGCGGCAGATGGCGAAGAGATCACCGTAGACGCCGAGCTGCAGCTGATCGTGCGCGGGGTTACCGGTGACAACGGGACCGATGCCCTTCCAACCGTCGACCTCGTAGTGGTGCACGCCGGTCACCGAATCACCGCGCAGGTCGTACATGACCTCGAGATCGGGACCATGGTCGCGGATCGTGCGGAGCATCCACGAAATCGCTGCGTGCGTCTCCTCTCGGAGCCCGAAGCGCACGAGGGCATGCGCGGTGTAGGCGAGGTCGCGCACCCAGGCCAGGCGGTACTCCCAGTTCTTCCCACCGCGCGGATTCTCGGGAAGCGACGTTGTGGCTGCCGCGGCGATCGCGCCGGTCGGCGCGTACACGAGGAGCTTGAGCGCGAGGGCGCTGCGCTGGACGGCGTCTGCCCACGGCCCCTCGTAGCCGAACTCTCGCGACCACTCGCGCCAGCCCGAGATCGTGCGCTCGACACTGCGGTACACGTTGTCGGGATCGGGCAAATGGAGGGGCTCACCGTCGGTCGCGACGACGACAACGAGATGCGACGATCCTGCTGCGGTCGTGAACGTGCCGTGGATGGCGGGACCGTCGTCGCCGTCGTCGGTGCGTGCTTCCCCGTGCGCATCTCCGACGACCGCGAGCGTCGTCGAGCCGACCCGCAGGATGCGGTGGCCACCCACGCTCTCGAGCCAAGGACTCGCGGTCTGCAGCCTGGTTCCCGGCCGCACCCGCCATGTGAACTCGACCTCACCGTCGACACCCTCGACGCGACGTGCGAACTCCGCCCACGGCAGGCGTCCCGCCACGCCGCTCACGAGTGCATCGGTGACACGGGCGCGCCCCCTCGCTGTCGTGAACGTCGTCACGAGGACGTTCGTCCGCGCCGCGTACCGGCGCGTCACCTCATACGGATCGGTCGGTTCGAGATCGACGCACCCGCCGGTCCGGTCGTCGAGCAGTCGCGCGAACACCGGCGTGGAATCGAGGTTCGGCAGCGGCATCCAATCGACCCGACAGTTTCGCGAGATGAGTGCGATCGTGCGGCCGTCGCCGATCGGTGCGTAGTCGCGAAGGGCGGTGGCATCCGAAGTCGGCATGTTGTCACGTTATGTCCGCGGCGCGACTGGTGGCCGGGGCTTGCGCGTTCCGCGCCCGATCGGTACGCACACGTGCGCCGGGACGGTTAGCAATGCGGATGCCGCGGAGCAAGCCCCCTCTGACAGGCCGGTCGGCCGCGTACCGTCGCCGACGACGACCGAGAGGAATCCTCGATGGACATGTACACGATGCAGGACCCGACGACCCAGTTCCCGCGTCCACCGTTCCCGCCGCAGCAGCAGAAGGGACCCGGCGACATCCACAAGATGGATCCGGCACCCGACCATGGCGAGACGTCATACGTCGGCTTCGGTCGTCTGCCCGGACGCAAGGCGCTCGTCACCGGCGCCGACTCCGGCATCGGCCGTGCGGTCGCGATCGCCTACGCGCGCGAGGGCGCCGACGTCGCCCTCAGCTACCTTCCTGAGGAGCAGTCGCAAGCGGAAGAGGTGGCCGCACTCATAGAGGCCGAAGGACGCACCGCGGTCCTGCTCCCCGGTGACCTGCAGGACGAGCAGACGAACATCGACATCGTCACGAAGACGGTCGAGGCGCTCGGCGGCCTCGACATCCTCGTGATCAACGCGGGCACGATGCCGACGGTCGACAGCATCGACGACTTCGAGACGAAGACCCTCGACCATGTGCTCGGCGCCAACATCTACCCGCTGTTCTGGCTGACGAAGGCGGCCTCGAAGCACCTCCCGCCCGGCGCCGCGATCATCACGACCTCGTCGATCCAGGGATTCGTCCCGTCACCGTCGCTCGCCGAGTATGCGGTGTCGAAGGCCGGGATCGCGAACTGGACGCGCGCGCTGTCGCAGCAGCTCATCGAGCGTGGCATCCGCGTCAACGGCGTCGCACCGGGACCGATCTGGACGCCGCTGCAGCCGGCATTCGTGCCGAACGAGAAGATCGAGCACTTCGGCGAGCAGACCCCGATCGGTCGCGCCGGGCAGCCGGTCGAACTCGCGCCGCCGTTCGTGTTCCTCGCCTCACAGGAGTCGAGCTACGTCGTCGGTGAGACGATCGCCGTGACCGGCGGGATGCCGACGCACTGACCAGTCGGGTCAGCCGGGTCCGTCGCTGCGACGGACCCGGCGAGGACGGAGAGAGGACGACATGCGACGATTCGCGTGCGGTACCTGCGCCGCCGAAGTGTTCTTCGACTCGACGACGTGCGAGCGGTGCGGAACTGAGATCGGTTACGACCTCGCCACAGACACGATGGCCATCGTCACTGGCGGGCACCGCCGGTGTGCTCAGGCGACGATCTCCGGCTGCAACTGGCTCGTAGCTGCGCCTGGAGATTGCGCAAGTTGTGCACGCACTCGGACGCGACCGAACGACGTAGATCTCGATGGAATGACCATCTACCCGGCAGCGGAGCGCGCCAAGCGTCATCTCATCCGGGACCTCACCCGCCTGGGGCTCTCGCTCGACGGTGCCGCCGATGGCGACCCGGGTCTGCGGTTTGACCTCCTCTCGAGCACGAATGAGGACGTCACGATCGGACATGCGCAGGGAATCATCACGATCGATGTCGCGGAAGGCAACCACAGCCGTCGAGAGGACATCCGCTCCCGCTTGGCGGAGCCGTATCGCACGATGCTCGGCCACTTCCGACACGAGAGCGGTCACTACTTCGAATGGTCCCTGCTCGAACGGACCGGGCTCATCGCCGAAGTGCGCGACCTCTTCGGCGACGAGCGAGCCGACTATCAATCGGCGATCGACGCGCATTACGGCGACGGCGCACCGGCAGGCTGGGAGTCGGAATACCTGAGCGAGTACGCGACGATGCATCCGTACGAGGACTTCGCGGAGACGTGGGCCCACTATCTCCACCTGCAGGACGCGATGGAGACCGCGAAGGCGTTCGGGCTCATCGGGCCTCCGCAAGCGGGCGCGGCGTTCGACGAGGTCGTGCGCAGCACGTGGCTCCCGCTCGCGACATCGATGAACGTCATGAACCGCTCGCTCGGTCAGCCCGACTTCTACCCGTTCACGTTGCCTGACCGCGTGATCGAAAAGCTGACGTTCGTCGACACGCTCGTGCGGCGACGAAAGCAACGAACCTAGGCCCGACTCACCGTTCTTCCGGCAGGTGCATGCCGCCCGGGGAATTCGCCGAAGTACGCAACTCCTCCAGCCACGTCCGGTCAAGCGCGGGGCGGTCGCGTCGGTACCGATACGCGAGGTTGCTGGCGGCATTGACCCAAATCGTCGTCCGCCCGCTCCCCTCGTGCGCACTCGTCGCGGCGGTGAGCATGAAGGACTCCCCACGACGGAGCTTCGACGACACGACCGCCTCGACGTGCGCGAGGGTGCGGTCACTCATCTCGAGGACGTTGCTCCCGTGATAGATCAATCGCGCCATGTGGTGTCCCCTTGTTCCCGCCATCGACTATACGTGGGTCGGATGACGCGCCCGTGCCGATCGTCCACCCCTCGAGACCGTGGGAGGATGCTGCTCGTGACGCAGGTGCGGGAGATGACACGGGCAGACTGGGCGGCCGTCGAGGACATCTACCGCGAAGGCATCGAGGCAGGCAACGCGACCTTCGAATCGGCGACGCCGACGTGGGACGCCTTCGATGCGGGCAAACTGCGGTTCGGGCGACTCGTCGCCGTCGACGACACGGGCGGCGTGGTCGGCTGGGTCGCGGCATCCGCCGTCTCGACCCGCGAGGTCTACCGCGGCGTCGTCGAACACTCGGTGTACGTCGCCGAGCGGGCGCACGGCCGCGGCGTCGGGCGCGCCCTGCTGTCCGCGTTCATCGCCGTGTCCGAGCTGCACGGCGTCTGGACGATCCAGTCGAGCGTCTTCGCCGAGAATGCAGCGAGCCTGCACCTGCACGCAACCGCGGGCTTCCGTGAGGTCGGTCGCCGCGAACGCATCGCGCGCGCCGCCGCCGGACCGCACGCCGGTACCTGGCGCGACACGATCCTCATCGAACGCCGCAGCCCCCTCAACGGTCGCGACTGATCTCAGGCCTGGCGGCGCGGGACGAACGCACGCACGAGCCCCAGTCCGATCGCAGCGCCGACGAGCTGCGCTGCGACGAACGGGAGGACGGATGCCGGCGAGATGCCGGCGAAGGTGTCGGTGAACATCCGCCCGACGGTCACCGCCGGGTTGGCGAACGAAGTCGAGCTCGTGAACCAGTACGCGGCACCGATGTACGCCCCGACCGCGGGCGCGACGATCGCTCCTCGCGGAGTGAGCGCGAAGGCGACGAGCACGAGCCCGGCGGTCGCGACCACCTCGGCGAGCAACACACCCCACCCGCCCCGCCCCGTCGTCGAGAACGCGGTCGGCACCTCGAACATGAGGTTCGCGAGCACCGCTCCCCCGACACCGCCGACAAGCTGCGCGCCGACGAAGGCTCCCGCATCACGACCACGGCCGCCGCGGACCGCATCGACCAGCGTGACCACGGGGTTGAAGTGGGCGCCCGAGACAGGGCCGAACACCAGAATCAGCACGGTCAACCCGAACGCCGTGGCGAGGCTGTTGGCGAGCAGTTGCACACCGACATCGTCGGACAATCGGGATGCCGCGACGCCCGAACCCACGACGATCGCGACGAGCAGGCCCGTGCCGAGGGCCTCAGCCGCGGCTGCTCTGATGCGGGATCTGGTGGACATCGTGCTCCTCAGGTTGACGCCCTCACAGTACCTCAACGAAGATTGAGGCAATGACCAGCGAACTCGACGACCTGCACGCGCGCGCCGCACGGCACGCGGCGCTCGGCGACCCCACGCGACTTCGGATCATCGACCTGTTGCGGCTCGGCGACCGCTCGCCGAGCGAGCTCCAGCACCGACTCGATATCAGCTCGAACCTGCTGGCACACCACCTCGGCGTGCTGGCAGAGGCGGGACTCACGAGCCGCTCCCGCTCCGAAGGCGACCGTCGTCGCAGCTACCTGCACCTCATGTCCGCCGCGACCGACGTCGTCGGCGCCCCCATCTCCGTCCGGCGTGTCCTGTTCGTCTGCACCGCCAACTCGGCACGCTCGCAGCTGGCCGAGCACCTGTGGCGCGACCGGAGCGACATCCCCGCAGCATCCGCCGGCACCGTCCCCGCCGAGCGTGTGGCCCCGGGCGCTGTCCGTGTCGCCGCTGCGCACGGCCTCGATCTCTCCCATGCAGTGCCACGCCTGATCGACGAGGTCGCCCACGATGACGACCTGCGCATCGCGGTCTGCGACAACGCGCACGAGCTGCTCGGGGACGGCGACCTGCACTGGTCGGTCCCCGACCCGGCGGCATCCGGCACCGACCGGGCGTTCGAAGCCGCATTCACGGACCTCCGCCGACGCATCGACGTGTTCGCACCCTTCGTCACCGCCGCGTGACCCCAACCCGACAGGAACAACCATGACCCGACCCACCGTGCTGTTCGTCTGCGTGCACAACGCCGGACGGTCCCAGATCGCCGCCGGCTACTTGCAGCACCTCGCCGGCGACCGCATCGACGTCCGATCCGCCGGCTCAGCGCCGAAAGATGCGATCAACCCGGTCGCGATCGCGGTGATGGCCGAAGAGGGCATCGACATCGCGAACGAACAGCCCAAGGTGCTGACCGTCGACGCCGTCCGCGAGTCGGACGCCGTCATCACGATGGGCTGCGGCGACGCGTGCCCGATCTTCCCCGGCAAGCGCTACGAGGACTGGGAGCTCGACGACCCCGCCGGACAGGACGTCGACACGGTCCGCCGCATCCGCGACGAGATCAAGGGTCGGGTCGAGGCGCTCATCGCCAGCCTCGCCTGACACCCCGCGAACACGACGATGCCCCCGACCGAAACGGCCGGGGGCATCATGCGTGCGGGATCAGACGAGCGTCTGCGCGAACGGGTCGAAGTCCGCCGGGACGGCGGGCACCGGTGCGACGGTGCTCTCGATCTCGAGGTACGCGCCGGTCTCGGCCGAAGCCTGCGCCGACAGCAGCACGTCGAGGACGTGGAAGCCGAGCTCGCCGGTCGCCACGTGCGGGCGGTCCTCGGCGATGGCGCGGACCATGTCGAGCACACCGAGACCGCGGCCGACGACCGTGCCCTGCTGCTCGACCTCGATCCACTCCTGCTCGGTCTTCATGCCGTCGCGGAGCACACCGAGCGGCTTCACGTAGGCGGTGCGACCGGCGAACATGTTCGGGTCGGGCAGGACGATCGAGCCCTCGGTGCCGTGGATCTCGACCACGCCGTGACGCTCGAGCGCCGAGTCGAAGCTCACGAGGTGCGTGCCGTGCTGGCCACCCTCGAAGCTCGAGAGCACCTGCACCGACGAGGGAACCTCGACCGGGAAGGTCTCACCCGCGCGGGGACCCGTGTGGATCGTCCGCTCGGTGCGGAAGCGCGACCCGCGCGCGGCCACACCGGCGATCGGGCCGAGCAGGCTGACGAGGGCCGAGAAGTAGTACGGCCCCATGTCGAGCAGCGGACCGGCGCCGTTCGCGAAGAGGAACGCGGGCTCGGGATGCCACAGGTCGGGCCCCTGCGTCTGGAACGCGGTCTGCACGAACAGCGGCTGTCCGATGACACCCTCGTTGATCGCACGCTTGGCGGTCTGGAACCCCGGGCCGAGGATCGTGTCGGGCGCCGAGCCGACGCGGACGCCCTTGGCGGCGGCGTCGGCGAGCAGCTGACGAGCGCCCTCGCGGTCGAGGCCGAGCGGCTTCTCGGTCCAGACGTGCTTGCCCGCGGCGATCGCGGCCGACGAGACCTCGATGTGCACCTGCGGGATCGTCAGGTTGACGACGAGCTCGACGTCGGGGTTCGAGAGGACGTCCTCGAGCGTGCCCCACGCGGGCACGCCGTGCTCTTCGGCCTTCGCCTTGGCACGCTCGGGGATGACGTCACCGATGGCGACGACCTTCACGTCGGGGAACGACGTGAGGTTCTCGAGATAAGTCTGGCTGATGACACCGGCACCGACGATGCCGACTCCGACGGGACCGGTCATGCGATGAACCCACCCTCGCGGAGGAAGGCGTACGACGCGGCGATGTCCTCGAACACGTCGCCCGGAGCCTTGTCGTACTCGATGACGGCGAACTTGATCGCGTCGTTCGCCTGCAGCGCGGCGGCGAGCGGAACCTCGCCGGTGCCGGCGCGGCGCTGGTCGAGCGTGTCGGAGCCGAAGCTCTCGGCGCCGGGAGCCCAGGGGTTCGACGTCGGGACGATGCCGTCCTTGACGTGCACGGCGACGAGGCGCTGTCCGAGCGAGCTGACGAGCGCGGGCACGTCCTGGCCGCCGGTGAGGGCCCAGAACAGGTCGAGCTCGATCTCGACGCGGTCGTCGGTCAGCTCGATGAAGCGCTCGTAGGCACTCTGGCCGCCGAAGTCCGCGACGAACTCCTGCGCGTGGTTGTGGTAGCCGACGGTGAGGCCGAACTCGGCGGCCTTCTCGGCGGCGCGGTTGAGGCGCTCGGCGATGTCGGCGACACCGTCTTCGGTGAGCCAGCGCTCGGGGGCGACGAACGGGTCGATGACCGTCTTGATGCCGATCTCGGCGGCTGCTGCGAACACGACCTCGGGAGCGGGGGTGGGGATCGCACCGTCCGGCGTCCACAGCTCGTCGGAGAGGAGCGGGGCGTGGCCGGTGGGCGAGGCGAGGCCGCTGGCGTCGAGCGCCGCGCGGATCTCAGCGGGCCGGCCGACGAAGTCGAACGCTTCGACGTTGCGCAGGCCGATCGCCGCCAGCTTGTCGAGCGAACCGGACATGTCGGCGCTGAACTCCTTCGCCAGGGAGTACAGCTGCACTGAAGCGAGTGGCAGAGCCATGGAACTTCCTTCGTACGTCGTTGTCGGATGCCGCAGTGCGGCATGGCACGACGATAACACGAAAAACCTCCATGTGGAGGTTTATCCCGGATTCGGGTTACCCTGTCGCCGTGGGAGTCGAAGAGGATGCCGTCATCGGGCGCCGCGGGTTGCAGCCGAAAGGCGTGGCGCGACGTCAGGAGATCCTCGATCGCGCCATCGAGGTGTTTCGCGATCGCGGGGCCGACGGTACATCGCTCCGCAAGATCGCGGAGGCGATCGGCGTCTCGCACGCCGCACTCCTCCACTACTTCGACTCCCGCGAGCAATTGCTCGTCGCCGTGTATGCGCACGCGGAGCATCACCACATCGATCCGCCCGAGCTCGTCGCCGGTATCGACACGATGGTGCACGCGGCGACCCGCAACGTCGAGGTCCCCGGCCTCGTCACGCTCTACTCCACATTGCTCGCGGCATCGCTCGAGAGTCGCAACGAGGTTGGACGCGAGTTCTTCACTAACCGTTTCGAGCGGTTGCGCGGCGAGCTCACCACCAGCCTCCGAGCGCAACAGGAGGAAGGCACGGTCCGCACCGACGTGTCAGCAGAGCACCTCGCGGCGCTGCTCATCGCGGCATCCGATGGTCTGCAGATCCAGTGGCTGCTCGATCCTTCGGTCGGGCTCGAGTCGACGCTCCGCGCGTTCGGGGCGCTGCTGCACCCTCCCGAGTGACCGCTCTGGGATCAGCGGTGGATGCGACGCACCGACACCCGCGCGCTCGCGTACGACCCCGACAGGACACGGTCGGACATCTGCCGGGCGTAGGCTTCACTCAGGTAGCCCGCGCTGCCGTCGGCGGCGATGACCTGCTCCTTCTCGCGCAACAGCCATCCCCATCGGCCATCCGGTCGCTCGTAGACCACGCGCTCCACCATGAGTGCATCCCCCGTCCCCGTGTGCGCAACATGCTAGCGCCGCGGTCTCGCGGGGCGCACCCACCGATCCATACGGGAGTCCCTGCATGACCGCGCCCTCGTCGCCCCGTCTCACCCGCGGCCTGGTCGTCGTGCTGGGCTTCCTCTCGGCGGTCGGCCCGTTCGCGATCGACATGTACCTCGCGTCGTTCACGCAGATCGCTCGGGACTTGGATGCCGCACCGGCGAGCGTCCAGCTCACCCTCACCGCCTTCCTCGCGGGCCTCGGGACGGGCCAGCTCGTGCTCGGCCCGCTGTCCGACACGTGGGGTCGCCGCCCGGTGCTCGTGCTCTCGACCGCTGTCTTCGCTGCGGCGAGCATCGCGCTCGTTTTCTCGCCGAACATCGAGACCTTCATCGCGTTGCGGCTGCTGCAGGGCCTGTCGGGTGCCGCCGGCGTCGTCATCGCGCGAGCGATCGCCGTCGACCTCAGCGAGGGCCGCACTGCGGTCCGTGCGCTGAGCCTCATCGCGACCGTCGGCGGACTCGGTCCGCTCATCGCCCCGCCGATCGGCGGCATCGTCGCCAGTCTCGGCGACTGGCGCGGCGTCCTCGCGGCACTCGCGGCGATCGCCGTCGCGATGGTCGCGTTCGCCTGGTTCGCCGTGCCCGAGTCGCTGCCGCACGAGCACCGGCACACCGGCGGGATGCGGACCACCGCCGCCTCGTTCGCCCACTTCCTGCGCGACCGCGTGTACCTCGGCTACACCGCCGCCTACGCCTGCGGATTCGCGGGCCTCATGGCCTACGTTTCGGCGTCGCCGTTCGTCGGCCAGTCGATCCTCGGCATGTCGCCGCTGCTGTACGGCCTCGGCTTCGCGGCCGGTGGGTCGGCGCTGCTGTTCGCGAACCTCACCAACGCGCGCCTCGCCCCGCGCTACGGTCCGGAGCGGATGCTCGTCATCGGGGCGTCAATCGGGACGACCGCGGCGGTCGTGCTCGTCGCGGCATCCGTCTTCGGATTCCTGTCGATCCCGCTGTTCCTCGTGTGCGCGTTCACCACGATGGGGTCGGCCGGTTTGACCTTCGGCAATACGAGCGCCCTCGGCCTTTCGCGCGCGACGCAGCGCAACCGCGGCGCGGGCGCCGCACTCATGGGCGCGGCACAGTTCGCCGGCGGCGCGGCGGTCACGCCGATCGTCGGGCTCTGGGGCGAGCACACCGCACTGCCGATGGCGTGCGCGATGCTCGTCGGCATCGGCGGCGCGCTCGTGCTCGCGCTCCGGTCGAACGCGGCGCTCCACCGCCGCTGACCGCGCTGGGTCACTCCCCGCGCGAGACCCGCACCATCTCGTCGCGGTCGACGACCTTGATGCGCGCACGCTCGGTCGGCGCACCGAGCGCGATCTCGTGCTCATCGAGGCGGTGCCAGCCATCGAGATCGGTCCAGGCGACCTGGCGCTCGGCGAGGAGTGAGACGATCGCGTCTTCGGACGGGTCCTCGGGCGTCCACCACGACCCCTGGTCGTTGATGAGGTGACGCACGGTCTCCATCGCGTCCGACTTCGTGTGGCCGATGAGGCCCACCGGACCGCGCTTGATCCAGCCCGTCGCGTAGACGCCGGGGACACGCTCGTTCGAGTCCTTGTGCAGGACCTGGCCCTCGTGGTTCGGGATCACGCCATGACGCTTGTCGAACGGCACGTCCGGCAGCGGCGAACCGAAGTAGCCGATCGCCCGGTACACCTGGCCGACCTCGATCTCGCGGAGCTCGCCGGTGCCCTCGACGCCGCCCGAGCCGTCGGGACGCGTCCGCTCGTAGACGATCGCGGCAGTGCGACCCTCGGCATCCGTCTTCACTTCGACCGGACGCGCGTAGAAGTGCAGGTGCAGCCGGCGGCTCGCCTCGCCGCCGGCGTTGTTGACGCTCGGGCGCTGGCGCCACGACTGCAGCACGCGGTCGATGACCATGACCTGTTTGTTCGACGCGATCGCCGCCTTCGACGCCTCGTCGTAGTCGAAGTCCTCGTCGTAGACGACCATGTCGACGTCGCGCAGCTCGCCGAGCTCGCGGAGCTCGAGCGGGGTGAACTTCACCTGTGCGGGACCGCGGCGACCGAACACGTGGACATCGGTGATTGGCGAGGCCTTGAGCCCGTCGTACACGTTCGCCGGAATCTCGGTCGAGAGCAGGTCGTCGGCGTGCTTCGCGAGCACGCGGGCAACGTCGAGCGCGACGTTGCCGTTGCCGAGCACGGCGACGGATGCCGCGTCGAGCGGCCATTCGCGCGGGAAGTCGGGGTGCCCGTCGTACCAGCTCACGAAGTCGGCCGCGCCGAACGAGCCCTCGGCGTCGATGCCCGGGATGTCGAGTTCGGCGTCCTTGATCGCACCGGTCGCGAAGATGACCGCGTTGTAGTGCTTCTTGAGATCGGCGAGGGTGATGTCGGTGCCGAAGCGGACGTTGCCGAAGATGCGGATGTCGCCGCGGTCGAGCACGTCGCGGAGCGCATTGATGATGCCCTTGATGCGCGGGTGGTCGGGGGCGACGCCGTAGCGGACGAGGCCGTACGGGGCGGGGAGGTGGTCGAACAGGTCGATCGAGACGTCGAACTTGCGCTCTGCTTTGAGCAGGATGTCCGCCGCGTAGATGCCGGCGGGTCCCGCGCCGACGATGGCCAGCCGGAGCTTGGTCATGGGTGTCCTTTCCGAAGCCCGCACCGCGAGCGTGATGAAGGTCGGCGTGGCGCCGAGAAGATCAGCTGGAGCGGTCGACCATGACCTGCGCGAAGCGGGTCAGCGACTCACGGACGACGCCGTCGGGCAGCGCGGCGAGGGCGGCAACCGCACGGTCGGCCCACTCGTGGGCGAGCGCGCGCGTCGCCTCGGTGACGGGGTGCTCGCGGAGTGCCGCCAGCGGCTGGTCGAGGATCGCCGGGTCGGCACCGTCCGCGATGCGGGCGACGCCGTCGTCGATCGAGGCCTTGAGCGCGCGCGACGCCGGGTCGGCGGCGCGCCCGAGCAGCAGGTACGGCATGGTCGGCACCCCGGCGCGCAGGTCGGTGCCGGGCACCTTGCCGGTCTCTTCGGGGTCTGCCGACAGGTCGATGACGTCGTCGAGCAGCTGGAAGGCGACGCCCACCCGCTCGCCGAACTCGCGGACGGATGCCGCGTACTCGTCGGGCGCGTCAGAGAAGACGACGCCCGCCTCGGCGGCCGCGGCGATGAGCGAGCCGGTCTTGTCGCTGAGGACCTGCAGGTAGAACTCGACCGGGTCGTCGCCCGCCTGGGCGCCGACGGTCTCGTGCATCTGACCGAGGACGAGTCGTTCGAACGTGTCGGCCTGCATGCGGATCGCCTGCTCGCCGATCGACGCCATGAGCTGGCTTGCGCGCGAGAACAGCAGATCGCCGGTGAGGATCGCGACGTTGTTGCCCCACACCGCGTGGGCGCTCGGCACACCGCGACGGCGATCGGCTTCGTCCATGACGTCGTCGTGGTACAGCGACCCGAGGTGGGTCATCTCGAGCGCGACGGCACCGGCGATGACGTGGTCGGTGACGCCGGACCCGAGCTGCGCGGTCAGGATCGACAGCATCGGGCGCAGCCGCTTGCCGCCCGCTTCGTACAGGTAGCGCGAGGTGACGTCGGCAAGCGCGTCGCCGACCTTCAGCTCTTCGGCCAGTCGCACCTCGACGAGGTCGAGGCCTTCCTCCACCGCCGTGAGGAGCTTTCGCAGTCGCGGACCCGCGAAGATGCGCTCGGTGACACCGAGGCGGCTCGCGAGCTGCGAGCCCGGCGTCGCGGGACGGGGGGTCATGCCTCCAGCGTACCCGGCTCGCCCTCGGACGGGTTCGGCGAGATGCCGCTCCAGGACTTGCGTGCCCGGTGCAGCGCGACGATCCCGAAGCTGAGGTCGCGGTGCTCGACCGACACCCACCCGGCGTCACGGATGCGCCGTGCCAGGGCGACCTGGTCGGGCCAGTCGCGGATCGACTCGTTCAGGTAGTCGTACGCGTCGGCATTGGTGCTGACCGTCTTGGCGACGATCGGCAGCACGCGGTCGTTGTAGAACGAGTAAAGCCCGCGCATGAGCGGCGCCTGCGGGTGCGAGAACTCGCTGATCACGAGCGTGCCGCCAGGCTTGGTCACGCGGAGCATCTCGCGCAGCGCCTGGTCGGGGTCGTTCACGTTTCGCAGGCCGAACGAGATGGTCACGGTGTCGAACTCGGCGTCGGCGAACGGCAGTGCCGTGGCATCCGCTTCGGCGAACGTCAGGTTCGGGATGCCACCGTGCCGGCGACGACCCTCGGCGATCATCCCCGCCGAGAAGTCGGCGGCCACGACCTCGGCGCCCGAGCGCGCGAGCGAGACCGAGCTCGCACCGGTACCGGCGGCGAGGTCGAGGATGCGTTGACCGGCGCGCGGCGCGATCGCACGGGTCGCGGCGATCCGCCAGAGCTTGTCCTGCCCGAGGCTCAGGACGGTGTTGGTGCGGTCGTACCCCGCGGCGACCTCGTCGAACATGCCGCTGACCTTCGCGGGATCTTTGCCCAGATCGGCTCGGGTGGACGCACGGGAGGACTGTTCGGTCACCCGACGAGTCTATGCCGCGGGGGCTGAGCCGAGTCGTGCGCGATCGGCGGCGGATGAGGCTGGGACCGTGACCTCGCCCGCGCCCGACGCCCGCGCTCGATGCCGGCGCTCGGCGGCGGATTAGGCTGGGACGGTGACCTCGCCCGCGCTCGACGCCCCCCGACTGCGCGCCGTCACCCGCCGGATCGAGCCGGTCGAAGACCCCCTCTCGTACGCTCCCGCCGATGACCCGACCGTCTGGTCACGCCGCGGTGACATGCTCGTCGGCTGGGGTCGCGCGGCCGACCTTCCGGCCGGTGCCGACGCCGCCGAGTGGTGGCGCGCGCTGGCCGCAGCCGCCACCGTCGACGACAAGGTGCGACTGCCGGGGTCGGGGCTCGTCGCCTTCGGCGCACTGCCGTTCGACCCGGCTCACAGCACTGCGAGCGCGTCGCTGACCGTGCCGCAGATGATCATCGGTCGCCGCGGCGAAACGAGCTGGGTCACGCATGTCTTCACCGACGGAGAGCCCGAACGCGCCGAACCACAGTCCATCCCGTTCGGCCCCCACTGGTCGGCGACCGTCGGCCCCGGCGCCTGCACGCCCGACGACTACGAGGCGGAGGTGCGCGCCGGACTCGACGCGATCACGTCAGGAGAGGTCGCGAAGGTCGTCCTCGCCCGCGACCTCGTCGGCTCCGTCCCAGCGGACGCCGACCTCCGCCGACTCGTCCGCACGCTCGCCTCGGCCTACCCCGACACCTGGACCTTCGCGGTCGACGGCCTGATCGGCGCGAGCCCCGAAACGCTCGTGACCGTCTCGGGCGGCACTGTGACGGCGCGCGTGCTCGCCGGCACGGCCGCGCGCGGCGCCGACGCGGACGCGGACACCGCGGCATCCGTCGCCCTCGCGACCAGCACGAAGGACCTCGACGAGCACCGGTACGCCGTGCAGAGCGTGCTCGTGGCGCTGCGCGACCACACCACGGCGCTCGTCGCGGAACCCGAGCCGTTCATGCTCAAGCTGCCGAACGTCTGGCACCTGGCGACGGACGTCGAGGGCACCCTGTCGGGGCACGCATCGTCGCTCGACCTCGTCGGCGTGCTGCACCCGACGGCCGCCGTGGCCGGCACCCCGACCCAGACGGCGCTCGAGGTCATCCGACGCATCGAGCCCTTCGACCGCGGTCGCTACGCCGGACCCGTGGGCTGGATCGACGCGAACGGCGACGGCGAGTGGGCGATCGCGCTGCGTTGCGCACAGTTCGACGTGCACGGCCGGGGCGACGGCGGCATCCCGTTCGTGGCGCATGCCGGCGCGGGCATCGTCGCTGGCAGCGACCCCGAGACCGAGATGCTTGAGACCCGGGTGAAATTCCGCCCGATCGTTGACGCCCTGGCCTGATCAGGTCGCGGCGAGGCGGGCCTTCTCGGCCTCGACGTCGAAGTCCGCGGCGGGCCACTGCGGATCGATCCGCTCGAGCGCGTCGAGCAAGAGCGCCTGGACGGCGAGGCGGGCGTACCACTTCGCGTTCGCGGGAACGACGAACCACGGCGCGGCCTCGGTCGCGGTGCGGTCGAACACCGCCTGGTAGGCGTCCATGTACTGCGGCCAGCGCTGCCGCTCGTCGACGTCACCGGGGTTGTACTTCCAGTGCTTGTCGGGCCGGTCGAGCCGTTCCTGCAGGCGCGTCTTCTGCTCGTCGTGCGAGATGTGCAGCATCACCTTGACGATGTGGACGCCGCCCTCGGTCAGCCGCCGCTCGAAGTCGGCGATCGCGCCGTACCGCCGTTCGATCTCGTCAGGCGCGGCGAGCTCGCGCACCCGTCCGATGAGCACGTCTTCGTAGTGCGAGCGGTCGAAGACGCCGATGTACCCCGCCTTCGGCACCTCCTTCTCGATGCGCCACAGGAAGTCGTGCGCGAGTTCCTCGTCGCTCGGCTTCTTGAACGCCTTCAGGTGCACGCCCTGCGGATCGGTCGCCCCGATCACGTGCCGGACGATGCCGCCCTTGCCTGCCGAGTCCATCGCCTGGAGCACGAGCAGCAGCGACGGCGCACCGTCGTCAAGACGGCTCTGCGCGAAGAGCCGTTCCTGCAGCTCATCGAACTGCGCGGCGCCCGACGCAAGGTCCTTCTCCCCCGCCTTCTTGCCACCCTCGTATCCGGGTGTCGAATCGGGATCGACGTCGCTGAGGCGGAAGCCGGGGCCGACGCGCAGCACCTCCGCGGGATCGGCGGACCAGTGGTGCTGACTCGTCGCTGTCATGCACCCCATCCTGGCGCGGCCTCGCCCTGCGCGGAAGATCCGGGCGGCGCACGGACGGTGCGGGTGGTGCGGTGCGCAGGTGCTGGTGGTGCGGGTGGTCCGCATGTGCGGCGTGCGCGCGGGGCGGCATCCCCTGCCGACATCATGTGCTCTCGCCGAAGCGACACGATCTGCGCGCGCACGACGTGTGCGTTCGACGAGAGGACATGATCTCGACAGTGGGTGGATGTTGCAGGCGTGTGGATGCCGCGTCGGCGAGGGGATGCGGTGACGGCGATCAGCGTGCGAGCGGGACCTCGATGAGTTGGCGTCCGCCGACAGGCGACGTCAACGCCTGGTCGAGTGCTCCGCGAGTCGTCACCCGCAGGTACTCCCAGCCATAGGCACGGGCGATCTCCTCGAGCCGCACTGTGTGCGGCGTGAACAGCACGCGGTCGAACGCCTCGGCATCTGCCACCTGCGCCACTTCGAGCCCGTCGAAGATCGTGCCACCGCCGTCGTTGCCCACCACCACCTGGATGCGCGGCTCGGCCTCGGCCGGCGGCAGCAGCAGCGCGCCGACGTCGTGGAGGAAGGCGAGGTCGCCGAGCAGCACGCGCGTCACACCGGGCGACCCGGCGGCCTGCGACGCCGCCGCGATACCGAGACTCGTCGCGATCGTGCCGTCGATGCCGGCGAGGCCGCGGTTCGCGTGCACCGGCACCTTCTTGCCGCCGAGGAGCTGGTCGGCGACGCGCACGAGGCGGGACGACCCGAAGACGAGCCGGTCGTGCGGCCAGGTCGCACGCCACACCGCATCGACGAGCGCGGCACGGTCGATCGGCGCACGGATCGCGCCGAGCTCCGCTGTCATCGCCGCCTGCCGTTCGGCCGGATCGGTGGATGCCAGCCCGTCGGCGTCCGGCGCGGCCGGGCTGAGGTCGACGGCGAGGTCGCGCGATGCGCGCAGCCACTCCCCCAGCCACTCTCGGTCGGCGGAGCCGGGCTCCACCGCGAGTGCGTCGACGGGGATCGTCACGCCGTTCAGGTTCAGCGGTTCGCCGGGGCCGCGGACGGCGATGACCTCGATATCGTCGCGGCGCAACAGGGCCGTGACCTCGCGGCTGAGCGTCGGGTGACCGAAGACGACGGCACGCTCGACGCGGCCGCCGAGCGCGGGCTCGCGCAGCAGTTCGCGGTAGCCGTGGACCAGGTGACGCCCGTACCGGGCTCCGCTGACGATCTCGGCGATGAGTGGGAACGCGCCCGCGTGTGCGAGCACCTCGGCCGCGGCGCCGGCGTCAGCGCCCGCGACGACGACGGTGCGCGGGCCGCGCGGGAGGAGGGTCGACGCGTCGGCGTCGTCGGGGACGTCGGCGTCACCGATACCGCCACCACCCTGGTAGTGCGCGCCCCAGGCTTCATCCGGGGCGTCTGCGTCGGCCTCGGGGTCCGCTTCGATGACGGGCGCTGCGGGCTCCGGTGCGGCCAGCCACGCGGGGATCGTCCCGGCGAGCGGCTCGCGGTACGGCAGGTTGAGGTGGGCAGGACCGGCGGCACGGTTCCCGGCACCGAGCGCGGCGTCGACCGCGGCATCCGCCACCGCAGCGAGCGAAGCGACGACGTCACCGTCCTCGTCGGTCGTCTCGGGGACGGGCAGGTCGGCCTCGAACCGCACGTACGACGTGAACATGCCGGGCTGCCGCGTGGTCTGGTTCGCGCCGACGCCACGGAGTTCGGGCGGCCGATCGGCGGTCAGCAGCAGCAGCGGCACGCCTGCGTGGTGGGCTTCGAGCGCGGCGGGCAGCAGGTTGGCGACGGCGGTGCCAGACGTGCAGACGACCGCCGCGGGCAGCCCCGTCTCGCGTGCGATACCGAGGGCGGTGAAACCGGCGACCCGCTCGTCGATGCGGACATGCACCTGCAGCGCGCCGCGGCGCTCGAGCTCCGCGGCCACCAGCGCGAGGGCCTGCGAACGCGATCCGGGCGAGAGGACGAGGTGACGGATGCCGCGTGCGACGAGCCGCTGCAGGAGCGCGGCCGCGGCATCGGTGGCCGGAACGCGCTGATCCGGTGCGGGCGTCGTCATGTCAGGCGCGGCCGCCGCGGGCGGATTCGTCGCTGTCGTCGTCTCCGGGAGTCGGGTCGTCCTGTTCAGGTGCGGCGTGCGGCCGATCGCGGGGATCGTCGGCGTCGGCGTCGAGCGCGGCGAGCTCCTCCTCGAGGCGGCGGATGCGCTCGTCCTGGTCAGCGGTGAGCGCGATGCTGCCGAGGAACTCGGGGTTGTCGTCGGGCGCCTGGAACCGGGGGGCCGTCGAGCGACGGGTGCGACCGATGGCGAACCAGAGGATGCCGCCGAGCACCGGCAGCAGCACGACGATGAGCAGCCAGATCGGCTTGCTCACTCCGCGGTGACGTGTCGGCGGCTGCAACGCACAATCGACGATGCTGTAGACCCAGACGACGGCCAGCAGCAGCGCCAGAACAAGGTACACGCGCGCCATGCACCCATCCTAGGTGCCGCTCCCGGGCGTGGGCTGTGTACCGGCGCCCGCCGTAGAATGGCGGCATGCGTGCCCGGTCAGCCTTCGTCTACTCGCTGCTGCGGCTGCTCGCCTTCTTCGTGCCGTTCGGCATCATGATGCTGTTCCCGGTGCTGCGCGAGCAGTACTGGCTCGCGGCGATCTTCGCCGCGCTCATCGGCCTCAGCCTGTCGATGCTGTTCCTGCGCCGCCCGCTCGACGACGTCTCGACGGGCCTGTCCGAGCGCCGCGACGAGCGTCGTCGCGCCGCGAGCGACGAGGCCGTCGAGGACGCCGCCTCGGAGTAGCCCGCCCGAGTGGGCGCGGCGGGTCAGCCGATGTATGCCCAGAGCAGGAACGCGCTGTAGCCGACCGACGCGAGCGAGCTCAGCTGGAGCGCGACGATGAGTTCGCGCGGCGTCCGGTACGTCCACACGATGAGCGTCGCCGACAGCGTGGCCAGCAGCACGAGCAAGCTGAGCCATGCGATCGGGTAGAACTGCGCGATCAGCGCGGCGATCACGAACGGCAGCAGCATGAGCACCGTGTAGAGCACCTGCGAGCCGCGCCGGCCGATCAGCACGCTCAGCGTGCGCTTGCCGGCGACCTTGTCCTGCGCGATGTCGCGGAGGTTGTTCGTCACGAGCACGCCGCAGGCGAGGAACCCGACCGCGATCGCGGCGAGCCACGACTCCCACGGCACCGCGCCGACCTGGACGAACGTGGTGCCGGTCGTCGCGACGAGACCGAAGAACACGAAGACGAACAGCTCACCGAGACCGGCGTACCCGTAGGGACGCTTGCCGCCGGTGTAGAACCAGGCGGCGACGATGCAGACGGCGCCGACGAGCAGCATCCACCAGTGCTGCGTGCGGATGACGACGGCGACGCCGACGAGCGCGGCGATGCCGAAGAAGATGAGCGCCGCGGTCAGGACCGCGCGAGGCTTCACGCGTCCCGACGCGGTCAGGCGGGCCGGCCCGACGCGGTGGTCATCGGTGCCGCGGATGCCGTCGCTGTAGTCATTCGCGAAGTTGACGCCGATCTGCAGCGCCACCGCGACGACGAGACAGCACAGCGCGAGCACCCAGTGGAACAGCCCGTCGATGACCATCGCGGCGCCCGTGCCCACGAGGACAGGGCTGATCGCGAGCGGCAGCGTCCGCAGGCGCGCTGCACCGATCCAATCTCGCGCCGTGACGGGCGCGAGCTTCTGCGGAGCTGCGGTCACCTTCGGCTTCGCGGGGTTGCCGGAGCGGCGGACGGGACGGGACGGAGTGCGCTTTCGGGATGCCACGAGCAGTGATCCTATTCCCCGCGTGTGCGCGCATCCATGCGGTCGGCCCAGGCCTGTCGCAGCGCCACACGGTCGGGCTTGCCGCTCGGCAGCCGCGGGATCTCGTCGACCACGAGCAGGGCGCGCGGCCGCGCCGGTGCACCCGCGGCGTCGCCGACGGCGTCGCGGAGCTCCGAGAGGACGTCCGACACGTGTCGCTCGGCGAGCGCGCTGCGCGCGATGACGACGACGGATGCTTCACCCCAGCGCTTGTCCGCGACGGGGATGACGACCGCGGCATCCAGTCCGGGGAGCGTCCGCACGATCCGTTCGACGCGGTCCAGCGAGACGTTCACGCCGCCCGAGACGATGACGTTGTCGAGACGTCCGGTCACCCGCACGAGGCCCGCCTCGAACGTGCCGGCGTCGCCGGTGCGGTACCAGCGCGTGCCCTCCGCGTCGCGGACGAACACCTCGTCGGTGCGTTCCGGCTCGCCGAGGTACCCGTCGGCGAGCATCGCGCCGGTCAGCTGCAGCTCACCGTCGACGACGCGGATCCCGACACCGTCGAGCGGGACGCCGTCGTACACGCAACCGCCGCTCGTCTCGCTCGACCCGTAGGTGCGGACCACGCGAACGCCCAGTGCGGCGGCGCGCTCGGCGAGCGCGGGCGGCAGCGCCTGCCCGCCGACGAGGATCGCCTCGAAGCCGCGCAGCTCGGCGGCGACCGCGGCATCCGCTTCGCCCGCCGTCACGAGGTCGGACAGCTGCGTCGGCACGAGTGAGGTGAAGCGGGGCACCGGGGTGCCGCCCACGCTCGAGCGCATGGAGGCGGCGACGGCAGTGAACGCGTCGACAGAGAACGCGCCCGACAGCAGCGAGGGTTCGTGCCCGGCGAGGAGGCTGCGCACGAGCACCTGCGCTCCGGCGATGTACGTCGGCGGCAGCGCGAGCAGCCATGCCCCCTCGCCGATGCGGCCGGCAGTCGCCGTCGCGCTCGCGATGAGCGCCGAGCGGCTGAGCACGACGCGCTTCGGGATGCCGCTCGACCCGGACGTCGCCACGACGAGCGCCGTCCCACCGGGGACCTGCTCGACCGGCTGGCGGGTGTCACCGAGCGCGAGCGCCGGACCCGCGCCGTCGAGCGTCGCGCGGAGGCCGCGGAGGACGTCGCGCGGCTCGGCGCCGACGGTGATGAGGTCGCGCATCGCGACGCTCAGAAGTGGTACGGGTAGGGCGACCAGTCGGGGTCGCGCTTCTCGAGGAACGCGTCGCGGCCCTCGACGGCCTCATCGGTGCCGTATGCGAGGCGGGTCGCCTCGCCCGCGAAGACCTGCTGACCGACCATGCCGTCATCGATCGCGTTGAACGCGAACTTCAGCATGCGGATCGCGGTCGGCGACTTGCCGAGAATCGTCCGCGCCATCGAGATCGCCTCGCGCTCGAGGTCGGCGTGCGGCACGACCCGATTCACGGCGCCCATCTCGTACGCGCGCTGCGCCGAGTACTCCTCGGCGAGGAAGAACACCTCGCGGGCGACCTTCTGGCCGACCTGGCGGGCCATGTACGCGGACCCGTACCCGGCGTCGAACGATCCGACGTCGGCATCCGTCTGCTTGAACTTGCCGTGCTCGGCGCTCGCGATCGAGAGGTCGCAGACGATGTGCAGCGAGTGCCCGCCGCCTGCCGCCCAGCCCGGGATCACGGCGATGACGACCTTCGGCATGAAGCGGATGAGCCGCTGCACTTCGAGGATGTGCAGGCGTCCCGCGCGGGCGGGGTCGTGGACGGCGGTCTCGTCGTCGGAGTACTTGTAGCCGTCGCGGCCGCGGATGCGCTGGTCGCCGCCCGAGCAGAACGCCCAGCCGCCGTCCTTCGTGCTCGGCCCGTTGCCGGTGAGGAGCACGACGCCGACCTTCGGGTCTTGCCGCGCGATGTCGAGGGCGCGGTACAGCTCGTCGACGGTGTGCGGCCGGAATGCGTTGCGTACCTCGGGTCGGTCGAACGCGATCCGCGCGATGCGGCCGTCGTGCGAGACGTGCGCGGTGATGTCGGTGTAGCCCTCGGCGCCGGGCGCCAGGGTCCACTCCGCCGGGTCGAAGAGCTCGGAGACGGTCACGCCGCCAGCCTACGCGCGTGGGGAGTGTCGTTCGCCGGGCGTTCACGGTCTGGGCGGCGCCGCGAGGCCGGCGGGCGTGCGAAGCTTGAAGGGCGACGTCTCCCCACTCGGACGCCGCGGAAGGACCGCCATGAAGATCACCCGATCGAACGACTGGCGGGACGGGCTCCCGTTCGAGGTGCCGCTCCTTGCCGCAGAGGCCGTCCCCGGCGAGCCGACCCGCTGCGTGGGATGCCCGGCCGCCGCCGAGCCGCGTGAGCGCACCGAGCTGTGGGTCGTGAAGCACCGGCATCCGAACAATCACGCCGGTTTCGTGCGCTACTACTGCGCCGAGCACAAGCCGAAGACGCCGCCCCCGCCGCCCGCCTCGGTCGCCAACCCGGGCAAGCCCCGCGGCACCGCCCCGAAGCCGCGCGTTGAGCGGACCACCGCACCGAAGCGCCCGGCGCCGTCGCTCGACGTCGTCCGCGCGATGTGCCCGGACTGCTTCGTCGAGGTCTCGGCGACGGGCGTCTGCGGCATGTGCGGCCAGCGCGTCGGCTGACTCAGTCCACGACCTGCACGCCGTCGAACGGCGTGATCGTGCGCCATTCTGGCGAGTCCTCGGCGTCGGTGAGGTACAGCCGTAGCGTCTCGCCGTCCAGCATGTCGTCGCCGTCGCCGTACGGCGGGTTGCTGCAATTGTCGGCGGTCGAGCCGACGCGGATCTCCTCGCCGACGGCGAATGGACCTTTCTCCGACTCGGTGACGCTGACGAGGTAGGCGTTCGCCGCGTAGCCGAGGATGTCGACCGTGCCGTCCTCGCGGATGTCAGTCACGACGACGACCGCGTCCGCGTCAGCCGCGCGGTCCTCATCGGATTCGTACGACACCCAGCCGGCGCACGAGACGCCGGTTCCGAACAGCGAGCCCGAGCACCCCGCGAGCGCGAACACGACGATGACGGATGCCACGACCCCGAGCGCTCGGCGCATGCTGCCCTCCCCCGCTGCACAGTCTCGCGGCATCGCGGCATCCGGGCAACCGCGAGACGATCACGGCGGCGCCGACACTTCCCCGGTATGCGGAGCAGACGTGCAGGGATCGGACTGGTCGTCGTGGCGCTCGCCCTGACCGGGTGCGCGTCGATGGGGTTGGCGCCGAGCGAGACCGGCGTCTGGGAACTGGAGGCTGACCCGTCTCCGTCGAGCACGTCGATCGAAGTGGGCGTCAGCCGCCTCGAGTGTGCGAGCGGCGTCACCGGAGAGCTCAGCGAACCCCGCGTGACGGCGGAAGACGACCGGATCGTCATCACCACGCCCGTCGCCGACAACGGCAGCGACGACGGTGAGTGCCCGGGCAACGATGTCGTGCCGCTCACCGTCGACCTCGGCGAGCCGATCGGCGAGCGCACCCTCGTCGATGGCGCGTGCCTGTCGACCGAGGCCGCCGACACCGAGCTCTGCGCCGACGCGGTGCGCTGGCGCCCCTGACGCCGGGACGACGGTGGATGCCGCAGCGCGAGCGGCGGCATCCGGTCAGTGCGGGGCCGGGCGAACCCAGATGGGTCGATGCGGGCGCCGCGCCTCACGCGCAAGGCGCAACGCGAACGGTGCCCACACGATCACCGCGACCCCGGCACCCACGAGGAGCCCGCCGACGGTGTCGGAGATCCAATGCGCGCCGAGGTAGGTGCGGCTGAGCATCATGGTCACGGTGTAGACGGCGCCGGCGATCCACACGCCCGTGCGGAGGAAGACGATGCCGAGTGCGACCGCCATCACGGCGGCGTTCGCGCTGTGCCCGGATGGGAAGGACCCGAAGTCGGGAGTCACGAGAATCTCGTCCGGCCGTGGTCGACCGACGAGGTGCTTGATCGCCGTCGTGAGCACCGCACTTGCGACACTCGCGGCGAGGTAATACCCCGCCGCCCACGGACGGCGCCACACGAGCAGCGCGCACACGATAACGGCCGGAACGACGAACGTCGAGACGACGCCGCCACCCAGCGCATCGAGGACCAGCGCCGGCGCGGTCCAGAACGGTGTACGCGATTCGACGAGCTCGTCCATCCACTGCAACTCGAAGCCGAAGGGCTTATCGGCCTCGCGATAGAAGATGACGGCGCCGAGGAGGGCGACCAACAGGATGGCGACCGCGCCCGATACGAGCCACCACCATCGCGCGACTCGGGCCGGGGCGGGCTGCGCTCCCTTTACCAGATCGGAGAGCTCGTCGCGCATCCCCTGATGGTAGGGCTCGCCCCGACACTATGCTCAGCGAAATGAGCGACTCAGCCAAGACCGCGGCGCGCGCGGCGAAGAACAGCACCGCCGTCAGGACGCTCGCACGGGTGGGATTCGCCGCGAGCGGCATCGTCCACATCCTCATCGGCATCATCGCGGTCTCCGTCGCGACCGGCGGCTCTGGAGGCGACAATGCCGACCAGTCCGGCGCGCTCGCCCGGTTGTCCGAAGTGCCGGGCGGTGTGTTCCTGCTCTGGGCCGCGGCGATCAGCCTCGCCGCGCTCGGTGTCTGGCATGTTCTGGACGCCTTCCTCGACCGCACCGCGTCAGGCCGTGATCGGGTCTCGCACATCGTGAAGAACGTCGGCAAAGGCGTCGTCTATCTGACACTCGCCGGCACGTGCACCGTCTTCGCGACGGGCGGTTCTGCGAGTTCCTCGGGGTCGACGAAGTCGCTCACCGCGCAACTGCTCGCCGCGCCCGGCGGTGTCCTCGCGGTCGCCGGCATCGGTCTGGTGATGCTCGGTATCGCGGGGTACCTCGTGTTCAAGGGTGCGACGCGACGCTTCGAGCGCGACCTCCGAATGCCCTCCGGCGCCGCAGCAAAGGGCGTCCGCGTGTTGGGCACCGTCGGGTACATCGCCCGCGGCCTGGCGCTGGCCGCCGTCGGTGTGCTGTTCCTCGTCGGTGCGATCACGCACGACCCAGACCGTTCCACCGGGCTCGACGGCGCGCTGCGATCGTTCGCCGACCTCCCGTTCGGGAAGATCATCCTCATCCTGATCGGCGCAGGATGGATGGCGTATGGGGTTTACGCGTTCGTCCGCGCGCGCCTCGCCCGCCTCTGAGCCCGCGTTGGGTCCGACACCTCGGGGACGACCCGCACCGTGCGCCACGTGTCGACTCCGACGACGGCGCCCACGACGACCATCGACAGCGACAGGGATGCCAGGACGTCGGTCGGCCAGTGGTACCCGAGGTAGATGCGACATGACGCGGTGAGCACCACCAGCACGACGGCCACCACCAAGGCGACGACGGTGCTGACCGGGTTGCGGCGGCGCGAGAAGACCAGGTAGGCGGTCAGCAACAGGAAGTCGGTCGCGCCCATCACATGCCCCGACGGGAACGACGGGGTGTGATCGGCACCCATCAGCATCGTCGCGATCGGTGGGCGTTCACGCCCGATGATCGGTGCGAGGATCTGCACGATCGCGACACCGACCGCCATGCCGCCCGCGAGCAGCAGCGGCCGCCACGCATGCCGCGCAGCGATTCCCCACCAGACGGTCGTCACGAGCACGATGACCGGCATGGCGATCGGACCGAACACGGTGGCGATCACCGCCATGAACACCGTCATCGGCGGCGACTGCAGCCCCGTGAACCAGTCCCGGATGGGGCCGTCGATCACGGCGAGATCGTCCCCCTCGCCCACCGCATCGAGGACGACGAGGAATGCCGCGACACCGCCGACCATCAGGACGGCAGCCGTGGCGTACAACACCGCGCGTCCGCGCGGCGACACCTCGCGGGTTTCGATCAGGAACCGCTCGTGGAATCGGCGCAGCCGACCCGACTCTGCCTGCGCGTCCATGCGCCTCCGTTCTCTGGCTCAGCGTAGTGACCAGCACGCCGCGCGGGTGGATATCGAGCGTCCGCGCATCAGCGCGGCAGGATGGACGCATGGACGTCCCACCGCTGCGCGACCTGCTCGATTCCGCCCGCGTCGTCGCGCTGCCCCTCGCGGCCCGCTTCCGAGGCGTCGAGGTCCGCGAGGCGCTGCTCTTCGAGGGACCGGAAGGCTGGAGCGAGTTCTCGCCGTTCGTCGAGTACGACGACGCCGAAGCCGCCACCTGGCTCGCCGCGGCGATCGAGTTCGGGTGGAGGCCGACGCCGGCGGCTCTGCGCGACACCGTCCCGGTCAATGCGACGGTGCCGGCTGTGGCCGCGGCATCCGTTCCCGAGATCCTCGCCCGATTCGACGGATGCCGCACCGCCAAGGTCAAGGTCGCCGAACGCGGCCAGCGACTCGACGACGACATCGCCCGCGTCCGCGCCGTCCGCGCGGCGATGGGCCCCGAGGGTCGCATCCGCGTGGACGCGAACGGCGGCTGGAACGTCGACGAGGCGGAGCACGCGGTGCACGCGCTCGCCGAGTTCGACCTGGAGTACATCGAGCAGCCGTGCGCGACCGTCGACGAGCTCGCCGAATTGCGCCGTCGCATCGCCTACATGGGGATCTCGGTCGCCGCCGACGAAAGCGTCCGGAAGGCGACCGACCCACTGGCGGTCGCGCGCGCGGGCGCCGCGGACCTCCTCGTCATCAAGGCGCAGCCGCTCGGCGGCGTGCGTCGCGCGCTCGAAATCGTCGCCGAAGCGGGGCTGCCCGCCGTGGTCTCGAGTGCGCTCGACACGTCGATCGGGCTGTCGATGGGGGTCACGCTCGCGGCATCCCTCCCCGACCTCGAATTCGACTGCGGCCTCGGGACGGCGTCGCTGTTCACGGATGACGTCACCGACGCACGGCTGCTACCGCGGGCCGGCGCGGTGTCCGTCGGACGCATCACGCCCAGCGCGGCACGACTCGACCGCCTCGCCGCATCCGATGACCGGCGCGAGTGGTGGCTCGCTCGACTCGAGCGCTGCCACGCGCGTCTCGCGGGCTGAGCCTCAGCGGTCGTCGACGAGCAGCTGCACAAGCTGCTCGAGCCGCGACTGCATTGCCGCGTTCGCCTGCCGCTTCGACTTGCCCTCGAGCGAGGACCGCACCGAACACTCTTCGGAGACGTCGAGCAGGAGCTGCGCGGCGTCGGGAAGCGGCATCCGCAGCCGGATCCCGTGCGCGACTGTGACCGCGGAGATGATCGCCTCGACGCGCACGCGCATCGTCTCGCGCCACGCGAGGAAGGCCGCCGCGAGCGTCTCGTCGCGGAGGGCTTGCGTGCGGATCTCGCTCAACAGCTGCGGCTCCATCCGCTCGGCGAGCGACAGGTCAGCGATCTGGCGGACGAGCTGGACGGGGTCGCCGGCGTCGAGCACACGCACGCGCCCCTCGACCTCGTCGAGCTTCTCGGACGCGAGCTGGGTGATCAGCGCGAGGAACAACTCGTCCTTCGACTCGAAGTTCGAGTAGAACGCGCCGCGGGTGAAGCCGGCGCGTTCGCAGATCTCCTCGACGGATGCCGCGCCGAGGCCGACCTCGCCGAACACCTCGTGCGCGGCGGCGAGCAGCCGAGCCCGCGTCTGTTCGCGACTTCGCGCCATCTCACACCCTCTCCCCAGACTTTGACGTCGTGACCCGGTTTAGGATACACCTGTGTATCGGATACAGCGCTGTATCGAACTCTTCTGAATCTCGTCTAGGGAGTGCCCGTGTCCACTCTGCTGTACTCGCTCGGCCGCTGGTCGTACCGCCACTCGTGGCACGTGCTCGTCGGCTGGCTGCTCATCCTCGGCATCGCTGGCGGGAGCGTCGCCCTCTTCATGAAGGGCACCGACAACTCGTTCACGATTCCAGGCACCGAGGCGCAGGAGGGCATCGCACTCCTCGAGCGCACCTTCCCGCAGGCGAGCGGCGCGAGCGCGCAGCTCGTGATCGTCGCTCCCGACGGCGAGACGGTCGAGTCCGACGCCATGACCGAGGCGGTCACCGCGACGGCTGACGAGTTCCGCGACGTCGAGGGCGTCTCGAACGTGACGGACCCCTACGACGACCTCGTCGACGGGCTGATCTCGGACGACGGACAGGCCGCGCTCATCCAGCTGCAGTTCGACGGCCAGTCGACCGACGTCGAGCAGACCACCATCGACGAGGTCGAACGGATCGCGGCCGACTTCCGCACCGCGGCCCCCGAGGGCACGACCTCCGCGCTCGGCGGCGACCTGTTCGCGACGTCGATCCCGGCACTCACGATCACCGAGGCGATCGGCGTCCTCGTCGCACTGTTCGTCCTCATCGTCACGTTCCGCTCGATCGCGGTGGCATGGTTCCCGCTCGTCAGCGCGCTCATCGGCGTCGGCCTGGCGGTGGCGCTCATCTACGTGGCGACCGCCTTCACCACGGTCTCGTCGACCACGCCGATGCTCGCCGTCATGCTCGGCCTCGCCGTCGGTATCGACTACGCACTGTTCATCGTGTCGCGACATCAAGACCAGGTGCGCAGCGGCGTGGACCCCGAGGAGTCCGTCGCCCGCGCGACCGGTACCGCCGGCTCGGCGGTCGTCTTCGCCGGCGTCACCGTGCTCATCGCGCTCGTGGGACTCAGCCTCGCCGGCATCCCGTTCCTCACCACCATGGGCATCGCGGCGGCGGCCGCCGTCGCCATCGCCGTGCTCGTCGCGGTCACGCTCACCCCGGCAATGCTCGGCTTCTCGAAGGGTCGCGTCGTCGGGTGGCGTCGCCGACGTGCTGCCAAGACCGCGTCAACGAAGGCCGCCACGACGACGGAGGCCGCGCCGCAGCGCACCAACCGCTGGGTGAACCTCGTGACGCGGCATCCGGTCGTCGCGACCGTCGCCGTCGTCGTCACCCTCGGCGTGATGGCGATCCCCGCCGCGAGCCTCGCCCTGGCCCTCCCGAACGCGGGCGTCCAGCCCGAGTCGAGCCAGGCGCGCCAGGCGTACGACCTCAACGCCGAGCACTTCGGCGAAGGCGCCAACGGCCCGCTCATCATGACCGGGACGATCGTCACGTCGACGGATCCGCTCGGCCTCATGGAGGACCTGCAGGCCGAGGTCGAGCAGATCCCAGGCGTCGACCGCGTGCTGCTCGCGACCCCGAACGAGACCGCCGACACCGGCCTCATCCAGATCGTCCCCACGACCGCGCCTGACGCGCCCGAGACCGCCGACCTCGTACGCGAGCTGCGCTCGCACCACGACGAGTGGGAGGAAGAGTACGGCGTCGACCTGCTCGTCACCGGGTTCACCGCTGTCGGCATCGACATCTCCGACCGGCTTGGCGCCGCCCTCCTGCCCTTCGGCCTCTTCGTGGTCGGGCTCTCGTTCGTGCTCCTCATGATCGTGTTCCGATCGATCTGGGTGCCGCTGAAGGCGACGCTCGGCTACCTGCTGTCGATCCTCGCCGCGTTCGGTGTCGTCGCCGCCGTCTTCGAGTGGGGATGGTTCGCCGACGCACTCCACGTCGCGAAGACCGGCCCGGTCATCAGCTTCATGCCGATCATCCTCATGGGCGTGCTCTTCGGACTCGCAATGGATTACGAGGTCTTCCTCGTCTCGCGCATGCGTGAGGACTTCGTGCACGCCCGCCGCGCGAACCCCGACGGCGACGCGCGCGCGACAGCGATCGGCGCAGTCCGGAGCGGCTTCAGCGCGTCCGCCCGCGTCGTCGTCGCGGCCGCGGTCATCATGTTCGCGGTGTTCGCCGCCTTCGTGCCCGAAGGCGACAGTTCGATCAAACCGATCGCGCTCGGACTCGCCGTCGGCATCGCCGTCGACGCGTTCCTCATCCGCATGACGCTCGGCCCCGCGGTCATGGCCCTGCTGGGCGACAAGGCGTGGTGGATGCCGCGCTGGCTCGACCGCCTGCTCCCCAAGGTGGACATCGAGGGCGAGGCCGTCGAACACGAGCTCGCGCACGCCGAGTGGCCCGAACCGGCATACACCGGCGCGCTCGCAGCCGACGGCCTCGAGGTCCGCGCCGAGAGCCGCGGCGACGACGTCGTCGTTTTCCGCGACGTGAGCGTTCGACTCGCCGACGGCGGCACGCTGCTCATCGACGCGGACGACCCGCACGCGGCCCGCGCCTTCCTCCTCACGGTCGCCGGCCGTATCGCACCCGCCGACGGCCTCCTCCGGGTGGCGGGACACCTGCTCCCCGGCCGCGCCGCGTGGGTACGCGCCCACGTCGGCGTCGCCGAGCTCACTGGGTCCGAGCGGCCCCTCACCGACCTCCGCCGCGCGTTCGGCGGCCGCACCCGCTTCGTCGTCGTGTCGGGTCTCGACACGCTACGCGGCAGCGAACGCGACCAGGCGGCGGCGCTCCTCCGCGATGCCGCTGCCGGTGTCGCGGCGCGCGGCGAGAAGCTCACGATCGTGGCATCCGCTCGAGACCTGGACGCCGCGCGCGGTGTGCTCGCCGACGCGCACCGCACCTCGGTCGACACCCTGACCCTCACCGCATCCGCATCTCGCATCGACACCCAGGTGATCTCCTCATGACGACGCTCGAACGTTCCCAGACCCGCCGCCCCGTGACGTGGCTCACGATCCTGGGCGTGCTGCTGCTGCCCGCAGTGATCGGCGGCATCCTCGTCGCCGCGCTCTACAACCCCACCGAGCGCCTCGACGCGATGCACACCGCGATCGTGAACGAGGACGAGCCCGTCGAGATCGACGGGCAGACGACCCCGCTCGGGCGCCTGCTGACCGCCGGCCTCGTCGAGGGGTCGGACGACCTCGACAGCAACCTCACCTGGACGATCAGCAACGCCGACGACGCCGAGGCCGGCCTCGAAGACGGCACGTACGACGCGATCGTCACGATTCCCGAGAACTTCTCGGCCGCAGCCACCTCGACCGCCCCCGGCAGCACGCCCGAACAGGCGACCATCGAACTCACGACCGGCCCCGACAGCCGCATCGTCGACGACGCCATCACGACGCAGGTCACCACGACCGCGGCATCCATCTTGGGCGAGCAGCTCACCGAGACCTACCTCGAGAACGTCCTGCTCGGCTTCACGACGCTCGGCGACCAGCTCGGCGAGGCCGCTGACGGCGCCGACGAACTCGCCTCCGGCGCGGACGACGCCGCCGACGGCGCGGGCCAGCTCGCCGACGGCGCCGAGACCGCCGCGACCGGTGCCTACTCGCTCGCCGACGGCGTCCGCGCGCTCGAAGACGGTGCCTCGCAGTCGGCGAGCGGCGCCTCGTCGCTGGCCGACGGCGTGCAGGGCATCTCGGGCGGTGCGGCCGAGCTCAGCGACGGGGTGTCGCAACTCGCCACCGGCGCGGGAGCACTTGCCGGGGGTGCACAGCAACTCGCCGACGGCGCCGACACCGCCGCCACCGGGCTCGACGACCTGAGCGCGGGCGCCGACCAGCTCGCCGACGGCGCGAGCGCGGCCGCGACCGGTCTCGACCAGTGGTCGACCGGCGCCGACGAGTGGGCCGCCGGCGCGGACGACCTCGCGACCGGGCTCGAGCAGGCAGCCGCCCTCGCCGCCACCGTCCCAGGTGCACCACCCGAGGTCACCACCGGCGCCGAAGCGCTCGTCGGCCAGAGCGCCGACGTCGACGCCGAGGCCGACGCGATCGCCGACGCGCTCGCCGCGATCTCTGCGACCTGCCTCGCAGACGGCGGCTCAGACGCGGTGTGCGACTCGATCACCGCTGTCACGAGCCGAGCGGATGCCGCGCGCGCCGGCACCCAGGCGATGGCTGATGCGTCCGCGACGGTCTCGTCCCAGGTGGCCTCGCTCGCCACAGTCGGTCCGCAACTGACCGGCGCGCTCAACGCGTCGGCTGTGGGTGCCCGCGAGCTGTCAACGGGCGCCAGCGAGCTCAGCGGTGGCGCAGCGCAGCTGTCGACCGGCGTCGATGAACTGGCGACCGGCACCGCGGGACTCGCCGACGGCGCCGCAGCAGCAGCCGACGGCGTGCAGCAGCTCGCCGACGGCGCGACCGACGTGTCGGACGGCGCCTCCGACCTCGCAGCGGGCGCGGCTTCGGCCGCTGCCGGCGCCGAAGCCCTCGCCGCCGGCGCGGAGACCGCCGCAGGCGGTGGCGACGATCTCGCGAGTGGGCTCGGTCAGCTCGCGACGGGCGCCGGGACCGCGGCATCCGGGACAGAAGACCTCGCGGGCGGCATCGGCGACCTCGCCGACGGCGCCGGGGAACTCTCGAACGGCATCGGCCAGCTCGCCGACGGCACCAGCGAACTCGCCGACGGCCTCGGCACCGCCGTCGACGAGGTGCCGACGTACACCGACGCAGAAGCTGCCGACACCGCCGCGGTCGTGGCGAACCCCGTCGTCGCCGAAGGCACCAACACGTCGTTCTTCGGCGCCTCGGCGGTGCCGCTGCTCGCGACCCTCGCGCTCTGGTTCGGCGGACTCGCGTCGTTCGTGGTGCTGCAGGCGGTCCCCCGCGCGGCGCTCTCGTCGCGACGCGCATCTGCGACGCTCGCGCTGCGGGCACTCGCACCGGCCGCCGCCATCGGCGCCGCACAGGGCCTACTCGTCGCGATCGTCGTGCAGCTCGCCGCCGGGTACGACCTCGGGGCGTGGTCGGTCTTCGCCGCGCTGAGCGTCGTCGCCGGTGTCGCGTTCGCCGCCGTCAACCAGGCGCTCGTCGCCCTCTTCGGTGGGGTCGGCCGGTGGATCGCCGCGCTCGTGGGAGTCTTCGTGATCGCGACCGGCGTCGTGTCCACGGTGCCCGGCCTGCTCGTCGACGTCGCCGGCCTCCTGCCGACGTCGCCCGCCTACGCGGCCCTGCTGGGCGCACTGACCGAGCAGGGCGGCGTGGCCGCCAGCGCGACGAGCCTCGTCATCTGGGCGGTCCTCGCCGTCGTGGCGAGCATCCTCGCCGTCGCGCGGCACCGCTCCACCTCGGCCCGCGCAGTGCTCAGCCAACCCGCCTGACCCGCAGCACGCAGACGCGGCCTCGCCCATTCCGGGCGGGGCCGCGTCGCGTTTCGGCCGGGTGCTACAGGACGCCGGCGTCTGCCAGCGCGTCGCGCACGAGCTCGGCGTAGCGGCGGTCGCCCGCGACCGTGGGGTGGACGCCGTCTTCGGCGATCGGGACGTCCCAGTCGAGCGCCGAGACGTAGTCCGCCCCGTGCGCGTCGGCGGCGGCGCGCAGCGCGGCATCCACCTGCTCCTCGCGCTCCCGCCCGGGCACGTCGATCGGCCCGATGACGACGACCTGCGTCGTTCCGGCGGCGGTGAGCACGTCGTCAGCGGCGCGCTCCAGCGCCGCGGGATCGGCGAACACGTCGTTCAGGCCGCCCTGGATCACCAGCGCGCCCTCGCTCGCCGCGGCCCGCTCGACGCGGTCGGTGAAGGCGTTCGCACCGCACGCGCCGGCATTGGCGTAGCCCGTGAACGGTACGGCATCCAGCGTCACGGTCACGTTCGGCTCGAGCTCGACGAGCACATCGGTCCACCGGTGCCCGCGATCGCTGAGCGTGTCACCCGCCGAGTACGAGTCGCCGAGCACGGTCACCGGTTCCGGCCCGGTCCCGAGCGTCTCGACCTCGCCGTACCGCTCCTGGTACGCGCGGATGTCATCGCACCCCGGCGGCTCCGCAGGGCGTGTCAGCACGAGGCCGACGGCGACACCGACGACCGCGACGCCCGCTCCCGCGAGGATCAGTCCGCGACGGATCAGCCGAGCCCGCTGTACGAGTGGAGGCCCTTGAAGAACTGGTTCACGATCGTGAAGTTGAACAGCACGGCCGTGAAGCCGACGATCGAGAGCCAGGCCGAGCGGGTACCGCGCCATCCGCGCGTCGCGCGGGCGTGGATGTAGCCAGCGTAGAGCACCCAGATCACGAAGGTCCAGACTTCCTTCGTGTCGAAGCCCCAGTAGCGGCCCCACGCGTCGTTCGCCCAGATCGCGCCGGCGATGAGGGTGAAGGTCCACAGGATGAAGCCGATGATCGCGAACCGGTACGCGAGGCCTTCGAGCACCTCTGCGCTCGGGAGGGTCCGCAGGAACGGCAGCCGGGTGCGGGGCGCGGCATCCGTCCCGGCCGCCGCGATCGCGAGACGCTCACGGCGCGACTGCAGCAGCTGCACGATCGACAGCGCGAACGCGAGGGCGAGGAACGCGGATGCCAACGACGCGACGAACACGTGGATGACGAGCCAGATGCTCTTCAGCGGGTCGGAAAGCGGGACGACCTCGACGTAGTACGCGAGCGCCGCGCCGCCGAGCAGGACGACGATGAGGCCGGTCACGAACGCGCCGAGGAAGCGCAGGTCGTACTTGAACAGCACGCCGAGGAACACCGCGATGACAAGCATCGTGCCGGTGAGGGCGAACTCGTAGTTGTTCGACCACGGCACGCGTCCTGCCGCGATGCCGCGCGTGACGTCCGCGCCGAGGTGGAACAGGAAGCCGAGCACGGTCAGCACCGTGCCGAGGCGGGCGAACAGGAACCGTGCGCGCTGCGACGGCCGGGCCTCGAGTGCGGCCTTCGCGGCCGCTTCTTCGGAGCGGATGTCGGCGATGGTCTGCCCACCGGATGCCACGAGGGTCTTCGCGTGCTCCCGGGTCTTCGCGTCCTGTGCGGCGATCGCCAGTTCGGAGCGGCGCGCGAGGTCGACGGAGAACGCGAGGAACGCGAGCGTGTAGATCGCGATGGCCGTCCACAGCAGCAGGACAGAAAGGTCGTCGAGTGACATCGAGGTCCTCCGGGAGAGCGGGGTGGGTTCAGTCTACGTTCGGGGTGGCCTGGCGCGGCGCGGCATCCGATGCGGGTTCAAGCTCGCCGAGGGCGGCACCGTGATCGCGGGCGAGTGCGTCGACCGCGATGGCGATCGCCGGGTCTTCACCGCGGGCGAGACCCGCGTACTCGATGAGGACGGTGCCGTCCCCCGGCGTCGCCTTCACCCACATGCGGCGGCGCGGGACGAACAGCGCGGCGAATAGGCCGAGCAGCGCGAGTATCGCGAACACCAGCACCCAGGTGGCGCCGGAGTCGTTGTGGATCGAGAGCGACACGTAGCGCTTCACCGATTCGGCGGCGCCGTTCGCGGTCTCATCCTCGAAGGTGATCGTGCCGAGCCCGTCGGGAAGGTCGACGGTCTCCCCCGGCGCGAGCTCGAGGGAGTCGACGCCGGAGTCGTTTCCGGCGATCTGCTCCATGCCGGTGGGGTCGAGCGCGTAGACCGACCGCGGCGTGCCGTCGTCGATGCCGAGGTCGCCCGCGTAGACCCAGAACGTGAGCAGCGGGTTGGCCAGGTCGCCGTAGGCCGAGGTGAGCGCGCCGGACTCGAGCGTGGCCGCCGTCGGGTAGAAGAACCCGGCGAGCCCGAGCTGCTCCGACTCGCCGTCGGTCGTCGTGATGCCGTCGGGCACCTTGACGACGCCCTGCGAGGTCATGGTGGCACCGTCCGGCAGGAACGGCACCGACTCGTTGAACACGACGTCACCGTCTGCGTTGCGGATCGTGATCGTCGGCGCGTACCCGTTGCCCATGAGGTAGATGCGATCGCCCGCCATGGTGATCGGGTGGTTGACCCGAATGACGTCGCTCTGCGCGTCTTCGCCGGGGAAGCGGGTTGAGACGTGCGCCGCGAAGTCGCCGGACTGACCGGCGCCCTGTGTTCCCGGCTCGAGGTACGTGACGTCGAACTCGTCGAGGGTGATCGAGTACGGCACGAGGTCGTTCTCGGTGTCGACGAAGCGACCGGGGTTGAACGAGGTGTAGCCGAGCCCGAGCGAGTTGACGAACCCGTCGCCCTCGGTGATGACGGTCTGGCCCGTGTACGTGAAGCCACCGCCGATCCCCACCGAGAGCAGCACACCGATGAGCGCACCGTGGAAGACGAGGTTGCCGGTTTCGCGCACGTACCCGCGCTCGGCGGAGACCGAGACGGCGCCACCGACCTCGTAGCGCTCGACGCGGTAGCGCAGGGACTTCAGCTGTGCTTCGGCCAGGTCGATGGCGTGGGCGGCGTGCCCCGCGGCATCCTCACCGTCAGGCACCGCGACCGTGCGCTCGGCGTGATCGTCGAGTCGCGACAGACGGGCGGGCGTGCGCGGCGGACGCGCCCGGAGCGCCTTCCAGTGATGCTTCGTGCGCGGCAGGACGCAGCCGATCAGCGAGATGAACAGCAGGATGTAGATCGACGAGAACCACACCGACGTGTAGACGTCGAACAGCTGCAGGGCGTCGAACACCGGGTACAGATCGGGGTTTGTGGCCCGCCACTGCGAGACGCCGTTCGGGTCGGCGCTGCGCTGCGGCACGAGCGAACCGGGTATCGCGGCGATCGCGAGCAAGAGGAGCAGGACGAGCGCCGTCCGCATGCTCGTCAGCTGGCGCCAGCCCCAGCGCAGCCATTCGACGAAGCCCAGCTTCGGCGCCACCGGAGCGGATGCCGCGCCGTCGGCCGTCGTCTCGAGGTGATCGCTCGGGCGGAGCGGACCGTCGACGGTGTCGTTGTCAGAGGAAGGTCGGGACACCCGCGACCACCCCCTGGAAGACAGCCATGATCTCGGTCCAGACGCCCGTGACCATGAGGACGCCGAGGGCGATCAGCAGCGCGCCACCGATGATGTTCACGATACGGATGTGGCGGCGGACGAAGGCGACCGAGCGGGTCGCCCAGCTCGCGCCGAGGGCGATGAGGACGAACGGGATGCCGAGCCCGAGGGAGTACGCGACGGCGAGGATGCCGGCGCGTGCGGGGTCTGCCTGGCTGTAGGCCATGCTCAGGATCACGGCGAGGGTCGGGCCGATGCACGGCGCCCAGCCGATGCCCATCGCGACGCCCAGGAGCGGTGCCCCGATGATGCCGAGGTTCTGGCGGATCTGCGGGCGGGCGATGCGCTGCGCGAAGCCGAAGATGCCGATGAACACGAGGCCGAGCACGATGACGACCGCCCCGAGCACGCGGGTGATGGGGTCCTGGTATTCGATGAAGACTCGACCGAGCGTGCCGGCGAAGACGCCCATCGCGAGGAAGACGACGGTGAACCCGGCGATGAACAGGCCGACCCCGAGGAGAAGCCTCGCCCGTCCCGGCGCCTTCGTCCGCTGCATCGTCGCGACGCCGCCAGCGCCCTCGACACGTGCGTCACGTGGAGCGACTGCGCCGCCGAGGAAGCCGAGATAGCCCGGGACGAGCGGCAGCACGCAGGGCGAGAGGAAGGAGACGAGGCCCGCGAGCAGAGCGATCGGAATCGCGAGCCAGAGCGCGCCGTCGAAGACGATGTCGGTCACGACTGTTCCTCGAGCGCGTCTTCGACGAGCGTCTCGAAGATGGACTTCGACGCGGGCGTCACCTGGCCGAAGATGCTGGCCGCGACGCGACCCTGCTTATCCAGGACGAGCGTCGTGGGTGCAGCTTGCAGCGACGTCCAGTCGGCGAACGCGAGCTTCAGGTCGACGTCGCCGCGGGCCAGGATCGAAGGGTACGTGATCCCGTACGTCTCGTCGAAGGATGCCGCCTGCTCGGGGCCGTCGTAGATGTTGACGCCGAGGAAGTTGGCACCCGCCTCGCTCGTCGAGGTGTGCACGTCCTCGAGGATCGGCGCCTCGGCACGGCACGGGCCGCACTGTGCGTACCAGAAGTTGATGACGAGGACCTCGCCCGCATAATCGGCACTCGAGATGGTGGAACCGTCCACGGCGGTGCCGCTGAATTCGACGGCATCCCCTCGGTCGGCTTCGGCGATCTCGGTGACGCGACCATCGCCCGAGATGAACCCCTGGTTGTTGCCCTTGCGATAGGTGTCGGCGAGGTCGTCGTTCTCGCCCGTGCAGGCGGCGAGCCCGAAGGCGAGCGCGAGGGCGGTCACGGCGGCGAAGATGCGGCGGGTCATACGGCTCCTTCGTCGACGGCGTCCGAAGTGTGGGCGGGCTCGGCGTACGCGACCTCGCGCCACACGTCGCCGACGAGCTCGAAGCTCGTGACGCTCGACAGCGCGCACCGGCGGCGGCGCGGGTCGTGGCGGAGCGGGAGACCCGCAACGGCGAGATGGGTGATCCAGATGGGCAGCTGGTGCGAGACGATGACCGCGTCGCCGCCGGACGGGGTCCGGTTCCACGCGTCGCGCATCGCGGACTGCATGCGGTCGACGACCTCGAGGTAGGGCTCGCCCCAGCTCGGGACTCCCGGCGCACGGAGGTGCCACCAGTTGAGCGGGTTGCGCAGCGCCTGCCGCATCCGTCGGCCTTCCAAGACGTTCGTCGGCTCGATCACCCGCGCGTCGACGACGGGCTGGAGGCCGAAGGTCTCGGCCATGGGCGCTGCCGATTCGCGGGCGCGCTCGAGCGGTGAGCAGACGAGCGAGCGGACCGACCGCCCCTCGTCGTGGAGGTGCCGGGCTGCGGCGAGCGCCATGCGCCGACCGTCCGCGCTGAGGTGGAACGCCGGCAGCCGCCCGTAGAGCACGCGGTCGGGGTTGTGGACCTCACCGTGGCGCACGAGATGGAGGCGGGTGGCAGTCACCCTGCAAGTTTACGTGGGGTGGGCTATGCGGAGCCTGAACCCTCGGACGCCTGATCCGTGCCCCGATCGGCCAGGATCGCGCGCACGCGGACGATCACGAACCAGGCGACGGCGAGCACGACGGCGACGATGACGATCGTCTGGAAGATCTCGGCGTACTGCTCCACGATGTGCCAGTTCTCGCCGAGGAAGAATCCCGCGAGCACGAAGATCGAGTTCCAGATGAGACTTCCCGCGGTCGTCAGCAGGCCGAACTTCCACCAGTGCATCTTCGCGACGCCGGCGGGGATCGAGATGAGGCTGCGGAACAGCGGCACCATTCGGCCGAAGAACACGGCGGCGGCACCGTGCCGCTCGAACCAGGCGACCGACTGTTCGACGTCCTCGCCCTTCACGAGCGGGAGCTTGTCGGCGATACGCGCGAGACGTTCGGCGCCGAGCCAGCGGCCGAGTCCATAAAGGATGTACGCGCCGAACACCGAGCCGAACGTCGTCCAGGCGATGGCCTCGAAGAGCGTGAACGAGCCGCGGCTGGCCGCGAGGCCCGCCATCGGGAGCACGACCTCGCTGGGGATCGGGGGGAAGAGGTTGTCGAGCCCGACCGCGATCGCCGCGCCCGGCGGGCCGATGAGCTCCATCAGCGACACCACCCAGTCGGCGAGGGTCGACAGCCAGGACCCCTGGTCCGAGGTGGATGCTGCGTGGATCAGTGCGGTCATCGGGTGCCTTCTGCGCTCGGTGATCGGATGCCCGCTTCCCCTGCGACGGGCGCCCCCTGTGCGTCCACCCTAGGCGGCGCGGTCCGCATCAGCCTGGGGGCCAGCCGTACATGCGGCATCCGGATCGCCGGTTCCGGCGCCCCGCGTAGACTCTCTCCTCGTGAGTGAACGCGTCCTCGTCCAGCAATTGCAGTCCCGCGCAGACGGCCCCGTCTCGGTCTCCGGATGGGTCGAGACCGTCCGCGATCAGAAGAAGGTGCAGTTCGTCATCCTGCGCGATGAGACCGGCGCCGTGCAGCTGGTGAACCCCGCCACCCGGCCGGCCGAGGACGGCTCCGAACAGGATGCCGCCGCCCTCGCCCTCACGTCGCTGATCTCCGAGCTCAGCACCGGCACCTTCCTGACGGTGACCGGCGAGCTCAAGCACGACGAGCGCGTCAAGCTCGGCGGTGTCGAAATCAAGATCGGCGCCCTCGACGTGGCCGCCGCAGCGCTCCCCGAGACGCCGATCGCGTCCGACTCGGGGCTCGACAAGCGCATGGACTGGCGCTTCCTCGACCTCCGTCAGCGCCGCAACAACCTCATCTTCCGCGTGCAGACGACGCTCGAGCACGCCATGCGCACGTACTGGATCGAGCGCGACTACATCGAGATCCACTCCCCCAAGCTCATGGCGTCGGCCTCGGAGTCGGCGGCAGAGCTCTTCGAGGTGCCGTACTTCGAGGACAAGACCGCCTACCTCGCGCAGAGCCCCCAGTTCTTCAAGCAGATGGCGCAGTCGGCAGGATTCGGCAAGATCTTCGAGATCGGCGACGTCTTCCGCGCCGACCCGTCGTTCACGTCGCGTCACGCGACCGAGTTCACCTCGATCGACGCCGAGATCAGCTGGATCGACTCCCACGAGGATGTCGCCGCGATGCAGGAGGAACTCCTCCAGTTCGCGTTCCAGGCTGTGAAGGACAAGCACGGCGCAGAGATCGCCGAGCTGTTCGGCGTCGAGGTGCAGGTGCCGGCCACGCCGTTCCCGCGCATCCCGCTCGCCGAAGCCCGCGACATCGTCGCGGCCCGCGGCTACGAGATCCCCCGCACCGACGGCGACCTCGACCCCGAGGGCGAGCGCCAGATCTCGGCGCACGTCGCCGAGACGTTCGGGCACCAGTTCGTCTTCATCACCGACTACCACCCCGAGATCCGCGCGTTCTACCACATGCGCGACGAGGAGACCGGGCTGACCAAGTCGTACGACCTGCTGTTCAACGGTGTCGAGATCACGACGGGCGCGCAGCGCGAGCACCGCGTCGACGTGCTCATCGAGCAGGCGAAGGAGAAGGGGCTCGACCCCGAGCACCTCGACTTCTACCTCGACTTCTTCCGCTACGGCGCCCCGCCGCACGGCGGCTTCGGCATGGGCCTCGCGCGCGTGCTCATGCTGCTGCTCGGCGAGTCGTCGATCCGCGAGGTGACCTACCTCTTCCGCGGCCCGACACGGCTCGCCCCGTAACGCAAGGCTTTGCAGACGGAAACACGCATTCCGTAACGTGGCTCCCTCCGAACCGGAGGGAGCCACGTCGTATGTGGGAGAACTGGCTGGGCTACGGCATCGCCGTCGCGATCGCACTCGTCGTCGTGGTGGTGGTCGCGGGCGTCGTCTCGATCGCGGTGCGGGTGACTGCGAAGCGCCGAGCGTGGGCCGGTGTGCTGATGCGGCACGCGCGGCACGCGTTCCGGGCCATCCTGCTCGTCGCGGGGCTCTGGGCCGCCACGCAATCGGCGTACCCTGTCCCCGACCACCTGCCGACGCTGGTGCACGTCTTCTCGATCCTCGCAATCGGTGCGAGCGCCTGGCTGCTGGCATCCCTTGTCATGGTCGCCACCGACATCGCGCTCGGCCGGTACCGGATCGATGTGCCCGACAACCGCGTCGCCCGACGCATCCGCACGCAGATGCTCATCGTGCGTCGACTCGCGATCGTCCTGATCGTCGTCATCGCGCTCGGCGCCGCACTCATGACGTTCGACGCCGTCCGCGCCATCGGTGCGAGCGTCCTCGCTTCGGCCGGCATCGCCTCGGTCGTTGCCGGCCTCGCAGCGCAGTCCGTGCTCGCGAACGTGTTCGCGGGGCTCCAGCTGGTCTTCAGCGACGCGCTCCGCGTCGACGACGTCATCGTCGCCGAAGGTGAGTGGGGCAAAGTCGGCGAGATCACCCTCAGCTACGTCGTCCTCGACCTGTGGGACGATCGCCGACTCGTGCTCCCCTGCACGTACTTCACGACGACGCCGTTCCAGAACTGGACGCGACAAGGATCAGAGCTGCTCGGTGCCGTCGAGTTCGACCTCGACTGGCGGGTCTCTCCCGCCGCGATGCGAGTGCACCTCGCCGAGGTCCTCGCGCAGACCGACCTCTACGACGGCCGCGCGTCGGTCTTGCAGGTCACCGAGGCGACCGGCGGGTACGTCCGCGTCCGCATCCTCGTCACCGCGAAGGACGCGCCGACCCTCTTCGACCTGCGATGCCTCGTCCGCGAGGCGATGGTGCTGTGGGTGCAGCAGACGATGCCCGCCGCACTCCCGGTACAGCGCGTCCTGCTGACCGATCCCGAGCCGACGAGCACACACGACACGGATGCCGCACCCGCGAGCGACGGACTGTTCACCGGCAGCATCGAAGCCGAGCAGCGAGCAAGCACGTTCACCGGCACGATCGAGACGGTCAGGAGCGTCGACGCCGCCGAGCCGACGCCGGAGCGCTGAGCACCGGGCCGGTCAACAGCACGTCACCCGCCGTTCACCGATGCGGCCCAGACGGGTCACCCGGCGCCAATAGTTTCCCCTCGTCCCCCGCGCGATGCATCGCATCGTGCGGACCACCCGAGAGGATCCCGATGTCCCGTATTCTGTCGCGCCGCGCGTCCGCCGCCGTCGCACTGTCCACCATCGCCGCGCTGTCGCTCGCGGCCTGCGCCGGCACCCCCGGCGAGAACGCCTCCGCCGAAGACTCGGCCGCCGCGACCGCCACGAGCCTGGCCGACATCGGCACGTTCGAGGAGCTCGAGGAGCTCGCGAAGGCCGAGGGCCAGCTCAACGTCATCGCGCTCCCGCGCGACTGGGCCAACTACGGCGAGATCATCGACCTCTTCAAGAGCCGCTACCCCGAGATCACGGTCAACGAGCAGTCCCCCGACGTCTCGAGCGCCGAGGAGATCACCGCGGCCGAGACGAACAAGGGCCTCGACACCGCGCCCGACGTCTTCGACCTCGGTCTGACCGTCGCGCTGCAGAGCACCGAGCATTTCGCGCCGTACCAGGTGGAGAACTGGGACGACATCCCCGACGCCCTCAAGGAGCCCACCGGCCTGTTCGTCGGTGACTACGGCGGGTACATGTCGGTCGGCTACGACTCGGCCAAGTTCGACGCTCCGGCTGAGCTCGCCGACCTGCTCGACGACCAGTTCCGCGGCTCGGTGGCCGTGAACGGCGACCCGACCCAGGCCGGCGCCGCGTTCGCCGCGGTCGGCCTCGCGGCGGTCCAGTCGGGCGGCACGCTCGACGACTTCCAGCCCGGCATCGACTTCTTCTCGGAGCTCAACGCCGCCGGCAACATGCTGAAGCTCGACGTGACGAGCGCGACCGTCGCCAGCGGCGAGACCCCCGTCGTCTTCGACTGGGACTACCTGAACGCGACCCACAAGGAGAGCGTGCCCACCTGGGAGACCGTCGTCTTCGACGGCGTCGGATACGCCGGCTACTACAACCAGGCCATCAACGTCGACGCACCGAACCCGGCCGCTGCACGTCTGTGGCAGGAGTTCCTCTTCAGCGACGAGGTGCAGAACCTGTGGCTCGCCGGCGGCGCCCGCCCGGTGCGCATGGAGGCCATGATCGAGGCCGGCACGATCGACGCCGAGCTCGCCGCAGCCCTCCCCGAGGCGCCCGCCGAGACGGTCGTCCCGACCGAGGCGCAGTCCACCGGTGCCGGTGAGCTGCTCGGCGCGAACTGGGCTGCCGCAGTTCAGTGACACAGCTCGTGACCACGGGGGCCCCGGAAACGGGCGCCCCCACCCTCGCGGCGTCGGAGCCCACCGCTCCGGCGCCGCGAGGCGCGCGCCGCCGGCTCGACCTCTCGTGGGTCGGGCTGGCGCCCTTCGCCGTGTACCTGGGCCTGTTCCTGGTCCTCCCCACCGTGCTGGCGCTCGCGACGGGCCTCGTCGACGGCGACGGCGCCCTCACCGGCGAGAACCTCGCCGCCCTCGTCGACCCCGTCGTGCTCACGACGTTCTGGAACTCCACCTGGGTCTCGCTGCTCACCGCGGCGATCGGCGCGCTCGTCGGCGCACTGGTCTGCTACGCGATGCTGGGCCTTCCCGAGACCGGCTTCGTCCGCACGACGGTGGATGCCGCGTCGGGCGTGCTCGCCCAGTTCGGTGGCGTCATGCTCGCCTTCGTGCTCATCGCGACGATCGGCACGCAGGGTGTCGTCACCGGCATCCTCGACGATGTCTTCGGGCTCGACATCTTCGCCAACGGGGCGTGGATCTACGCCCTCCCGGGACTCATCCCGGCGTACGTCATCTTCCAGGTGCCCCTCATGGTCATCACGTTCATGCCGGCGCTCGCAGCGCTGAAGCCGCAGTGGGTCGAGGCCCACCTCACCCTCGGCGGCACGCGCGGCGGATTCTGGCCGCACATCGGCTTCCCGGTGCTCGCCCCCTCGTTCCTCGCGAGCTTCTTGCTGCTGTTCGCGAACGCGTTCTCGTCCTACGCGACGGCCGCGGCGCTCGCCAGCCAGGGTTCGCAGATCGTGCCGCTGCAGATCCGTACCTCGCTCACGAGCGAGACGGTCCTCGGCCGCGAGAACCTCGCCGGTGCGCTCGCGCTCGGCATGATCGTCGTCGTCGCCGTCGTGATGGGCCTGTACGCGCTCATCCAGAAGCGCACCGCGAGGTGGCAGTCGTGAGCGGCCTGCTCGCCCCCTCGCGCACGGCGCGGTGGACGATCGGCGTCACCGTCGGTCTCGTGTTCGCGGTGCCGTTCGCGGCGACCGTCCTCTTCACGGTGGCCTCTCCCGAGGGCTTCACACTCGACCGGTGGGCGGCGCTGTTCGACCCGGCCCTCTCGGCGCGCTACGCGCCGGTATGGACGGGCCTCGTGAACTCGCTCATCCTCGCGCTGGTGACCGTGGCGATCGTGCTCTTCCTGTTCGCGCCGACGATGGTGCTCGTGTCGCTGAAGTTCCCGCGCATGCGGCGGGCGTTCGAGTTTCTCGCGCTGCTGCCGATCACGATCCCCGCGATCGTCCTGGTGGTCGGTCTCGCGCCGATCTACCTGCAGATCGGCCGCACGGTCGGCACCGGTGCGTGGACGCTCGCCTTCGCGTACGGGGTGCTCGTGCTCCCGTTCGCGTACCGGTCCATCCAGGCCTCGATCGATGCGATCGACCTCCGCACTCTGACCGAGGCCGCGCGCACGCTCGGGTCGGGCTGGGGCACGGTGCTCCTGCGCGTCGTCGCGCCGAATCTGCGGCAGGGGCTGCTCGCGGCATCCCTCATCTCGGTCGCCGTCGTCCTCGGCGAGTTCACGATCGCGTCGCTCCTCAACCGGCCCGTCCTCCAGACCGGTCTCGTCATCATCAACAAGCAGGACGCCTGGGCATCCGCCATCTTCACCCTGCTCGCGCTCGCATTCGCGTTCGCACTGCTGCTCGTCATCGGCCGCGCGGGACGCGTCGGCGCCGGAAGGAAGAACTCATGACGCTCGACACCGCCACCGGCTCCTCGCAGACCCTGCGCCCGCTGCCGCGGACCTCCGACAATCAGCTCCTCGCCGGTGCCGGCGAGGGGACGCGCGTCGAACTGCGCGGCATCGTGAAGGACTACGGGTCGACCCGTGTGCTGCACGGCGTCGACCTCGACATCGCGCCGGGCGAGTTCGTGTCGCTGCTCGGCCCGTCCGGCTGCGGCAAAACGACCGCCCTCCGGGTGATCTCGGGGCTCGAGCGCGCCACGTCCGGCGCGGTCGCGTTCGGTGATGTCGACGTCTCGCGCACGCCGACCAACAAGCGCGACATCGGCATGGTGTTCCAGGCGTACTCGCTGTTCCCCCACCTGCGGGTGATCGAGAACGTCGCGTTCGGTCTACGCCGTCGCCGAGTGGATGCCGCCACCGCGCGCCGCCGCGCCGGCGAGGCGCTCGACCTCGTCGGCCTCGGCCACGTCGCGGACCGGTTCCCGCATCAGCTCTCGGGTGGGCAGCAGCAGCGCGTCGCGCTCGCGCGCGCGCTCGTCACCGAGCCGCGGGTGCTGCTCCTGGACGAGCCGCTCTCGGCGCTGGACGCGAAGGTGCGCGTGCAGCTGCGCGACGAGATCCGCCGCATCCAGCTCCGTCTCGGGACGACCACGGTGTTCGTGACCCACGACCAGGAAGAGGCCCTCGCCGTCTCCGATCGGATCGCCGTCATGGACTCGGGGCGGATCGAGCAGATCGGTACGCCCGAGGACCTCTACCTGCGTCCGGAGTCCCCGCGCGTGGCTGCGTTCGTCGGTCTCTCGAGCACGGTCCCCGGCGTCGCCGACGGCGAGTCGGTCTCGGTGTGGGGCACGTCGCTCCCGGTGCAGGGTGCCGGCGCGTCCGGCCCGGTCGAGGTGCTCGTGCGGCCCGAGAACGTGCGCCTCGCCGCCCTGGGCGAGGGTGTCGCCGCGATCGTCGAGGAGAGCACGTTCCTCGGGAGCCTCCGTCGCACGCTGGTGCGCACCGAGGACGGCATCCTCGTCCGCGTGCAGCACGCTGCGGACGAGCGCCTCGAGTACGGCGAGCGGGTGCGGATCGCGATCGCACCGGTTCCCGTCGCCGTGCGAGCCTCACTCTGAGGCGGGGTCAGACCTCGAAGTCGACCGCCGCGCGCGACGCGACAACGCTCCGCACGTAGGCGGCGACGTCCTGGTGCGCAGGGTGCACCTGGTACGCCTCGAGGGCTTCGATGTCGTCGAAGTCCGCCACGAGCGCGACGTCGGCATTCGTGTCGGGGTACGCGACGTTCACGCCGACGCTCAGCGAGCGCAGCGAGGGAACGACGCCCTCGAGCGACGCGAGCCGACGCGCGACCTCTGCTGCGTGCTCGGCGCGCTCCGCGGCATCCTGAGCGGCCATCTTCCAGCTCACGACATGACGGATCATGCGGTCGTCCCTTCGGTCAGCGGTTTGTCAGCGCACTACGCAGTCGGTCTGCGGAGACGCGCCAGTGAGAGTGCAGGTCGCCATCGATGAGGACGACCGGGATCTTCTCCCACCACTGCGCGTGCAGCGCGGCATCCTCGGCGATCGACAGCTCTTCGACGGTCACGTCGCCCTCGGGGAGCTCAGCGACAACCGTGTCGACGATCTCACGTGCGACGTCGCACAGATGACAGCCCGGCTTGGAGATGAGGGTCACTGCGTGCACAGGTCCATTGTCCCCCGCGCGAGCGTGGCCTCGGCGCGAACCTCGCCGACGCAACACGAAGCGCCCCGACGATCAGCGTGAGCCGATCGGGGGCGCTTGGTGTTGCGGTGCCGCTTACTTCTTGTTGCGGCGCTGGTGGCGAGTCTTGCGAAGCAGCTTGCGGTGCTTCTTCTTCGCCATGCGCTTGCGGCGCTTCTTGATGACTGAACCCACGGGAAACCTCACTAGATCGGGGTCTGGACGCGCGGTGTTCGCGTCCGGGAACGGCAAGACGGAAAAATGCCTCGGATCAGTCTAGCCGACGTCGGCGATAGGCCGTTGCAGGGCTTCGGTGACCGCCGTCTCGGGCACCCGATAGCTGCGTCCGAAGCGGACGGCGGGGAGTTCGCCGGAGTGCACGAGTCGATAGACCGTCATCTTCGACACGCGCATCACCTCTGCCACCTCCGCGACGGTGAGAAAGCGCACATCCGAGATGCCCGACATCTGTGTCCCCTAACTGCGTCCCCTATGAAAATTCCCGCTGAAGAATCACCCAACAGTAGTGGGCGCGAGGGGCGCGTGTAAACCGGTGTGACTCGTGTGACTGCAGAGACCGTTCTGCGGATCAGCGGCCGGGGAGCTTGCTGAAGACGCTCGTCACGGCATGCTTGGCGGATGCCGCGGCGCGACCCACGACCTCGGCGGCATGCGCCGCGGGCTCGGGGAGCGTGACGGGCGCGTACCCGACGACGTCGTCGCTCGACGTGAGGAAGGGGAACAGCCAGTCATCGACCTCGTCGAGCGGCGCAGGCGACAGGCTGTAGTAGCGGTGCTGCCCCTCCTCACGGACGGAGACGAGGGATGCCTCGCGGAGCACCTTCAGGTGCTTCGAGACCGTCGGCTGGCTCACGCCGAGCGTCGACACGATCTGCGAGACGCTCGTCCCGTCGCCACCCGCCTCCGCGCGCTCGCGCAGCAGCTGCAGGATGTCCCGACGGGTACCGTCGGCGATCACGTCGAAGATGTCCGCCATGACGGTAGGTTAGCCCGCGCGGACGCCGGAGTACCATGACAACGGTCCGAACGAGGAAGGGGCGCCAGATGACGGGCACGACCGTCGCCGCGCGCGCCCCGCGGCAGGGGCCCGCCTGGTACCGCCGACTGTTCATCGCGATGAAGGATCTGGCCACCGCGTCCCCGTCCCGGTTCGCGGTCCTCATCTTCTCGGCGCTCATCCTCGTGTTCACCGCGCTCTTCTCGTTGCCGATCGCCTCCGCGACGGGGCAGGTGACCCCGCTCGCCGACGCGCTGTTCACCGCGGTGTCCACGATCTGCGTGACAGGACTCGCCACGGTCGACATGGCGACGCACTGGTCACCGTTCGGGCATGTGCTCGTCTACCTCGGCGTGAACATCGGTGCGATGGGCGTCCTGACCCTCGCGTCGATCCTCGGACTCGTCATCTCGAAGCGTCTGGGGTTGCGCGCGAAACTGCTCGCGGCCGGAGACAGCAACCCGATGCGCGCCCACGGCGGTCCGGTCAACGAGGGACAGACGGTCAGATTGGGCGAGGTCGGCCAGATGCTGTCGACCGTCGCACTCTCTACCCTCGTGATCGAAGCGGCGCTCGCGATCCTCATCTACCCGACCATGCTCGCGAGCAGCATCGATCCACTCACCGCGCTGTGGGAGGCGCCGTACTACTCGGCGATGGCGTTCACGAACACCGGATTCACCCCGAACGCCGAAGGGCTCGTCCCGTTCGAGCAGAACTACCTCTTCCTCACGTTCCTCATGACGGGTGTCTTCCTGGGCTCGATCGGATTCCCGGTGATCTTCGCCCTCGCGCGGCATCGCTGGCATCTGCGGCGCTGGACGTTGCACGCCAAACTCACGATCATCACGACCACCGTTCTCTTCGTGCTCGGCGCCGCGGCGTTCCTCACCCTCGAATACGACAACCCGAAGACCTTCGGGTCGATGGACGCGTGGGATACGACCTTCCAGGCGTTCTTCCTCTCGGCGATGACCCGCTCCGGCGGGTTCGCGGTCGTCGACATCAGCTCGCTCGGCGGAGCGTCGCTCGTCGTCGGGTCGATGCTGATGTTCGTCGGCGGCGGGTCGGCCTCGACCGCCGGCGGCATCAAGGTCACGACCCTCGCGGTCCTCGCCCTCGCCGTGTGGTCCGAGGCGAAGGGCCGTCCGAGTGTGTCCGCCTTCGGTCGCCGCATCCCCAGCGACGTCCAGCGCGTCGCGCTCTCGGTCGTCGCGTGGGGTGCCACCATCGTCGCCCTCTCCACGATCGTCATCACGCGGATGACCGGCGCTCCGGTCGAAGACGTGCTGTTCGACGTCATCTCGGGGTTCGCGACCGTGGGCCTGTCGACCGGGCTGACGGCCGAGCTCCCCGACCCCGCCGTCTACGTGATGGCCGCCACGATGTTCATGGGGCGCGTTGGTACAGTGACTCTCGCCGCGGCCGTGGCCGCGACGAACCGTTCGCAGCTCTACTCGCTGCCTGTCGAAAGGCCGATCGTTGGTTGAGCAGCTGCGCAGCGACGCCCCCGTGCTCGTCATCGGCCTCGGACGCTTCGGCGCCGCGTGCGCCGGAGAGCTCGACCGCCTCGACCGCGACGTGCTCGCGATCGACGGCAACCTCGACCTCGTCCAGAAGTGGTCCGAGCGCGTCACCCACGCGGTGCAGGCCGATGCGCGCAATCTCGACGCGCTGAAGCAGATCGGCGCTCAGGACTTCCAGGTCGCCGTCGTCGCGGTCGGCTCGTCGATCGAGGCATCCGTCCTCATCACCGCCAACCTCGTCGACCTCAAAGTCCCGCAGATCTGGGCGAAGGCGGTCTCGCAGTCGCACGGCAAGATCCTGTCGCGCGTCGGCGCCAACCACGTCATCTACCCCGAGCGCGAGGCCGGCGAGCGCGTCGCACACCTCGTCAGCGGCCGCATGCTCGATTTCATCCGCTTCGACGACGACTTCGTGCTCGCCAAGATGTACCCGCCGAAGTTCATCCGCGGCGTCGGCCTCAACGAGTCGGGCGTCCGCACGAAGTACAACGTGACGGTCGTCGGCGTGAAGAGCCCTGGCAAGCCGTTCCGCTACGCCGAGGCGAACACGGTGGTCACCAACCACGACCTCATCATCGTGTCGGGCACGAACTCCGACATCGAGCGGTTCGCTTCGCTCGACCGCTGAGCTCGAGCCTCAGGCGCCGGCCGCGAGCTCGCGGGCACGCGCCAGCGCGGCATCCGTCGCCTGCGAGAACAAGCCGTCGAGGTTCGCCGTCTGCAGCACGCCGATCGCGCGCTCGGTCGTGCCCTTCGGGCTCGTGACGCGGCGGCGGAGTTCGGCGGGATCCTCACCGGATGCCGCGAGCAGCGCGGCCGCGCCGATGAAGGTCTGTTCGGCCATCAGCCGCGCCGACGCCTCGTCGAACCCCTTGCCGCGGGCGGCCTCGGTGAGCGCCTCGACGAGCAGGAACACGTAGGCGGGGCCCGAGCCCGAGATGGTCGACAGCGCGTCGATCTTGTCTTCGGACACCTCGAGGACCGCACCGCAGGTCTCGAAGACACGGCGGACGAGCGCGAGGTGCTCCGGCGTGACCGTCGATCCACCCGCGATGCCGGTGACGGCCTTGCCGACGACGGCGGGGGTGTTCGGCATGGAGCGCACCACGGGGATCGCGTCCCCGACGATCGACTCGAAGGTCGCGATCGTGACGCCCGCGGCGAGGCTCACGACGATCGTGCCCGGGCGCAGCGCACCCTCGATTTCGCGGAGCAGGTCGGGGACCATCGCCGGCTTCACGCCGATGAGGACGACATCGGCCGCTGCAGCGGCATCCACGTTCGCCGACGGAGTCTCGGCGAGGGCGAGGCTCGTGACCGCGGGGAGGCCTGCGAGCTCGGCGGCCTTCTCGACGGAGCGGTTCGTCACGATGACCGAGCTCGCGTCGCCGGAGCGCGCGATGCCCTGCGCGATCGCACCTCCCATGGAACCTGCTCCGAGGATTGCGACGGTCGGGAGGGGGTGGTGCGTCATGCTTCCATCCTGGCATCGGCGCGCCCGGACGGGCACGTCTGGGCGCCGCGAACGCATCGGGAATGACTGGGAAGCGCTGAGGTGGCGGGCCTATCATCGGGGCATGACCCTCCTCGACGGCATCACGTCCCGCACCATCGACACGGACCGGCTGAGCGTGGGGATCCTCGAACGTGCCGGCGACAGCCCCGAGTGCGCCGACGAATCGACGATCGTCCTCGTCCACGGGAACGTCGCGTCGAGCCTGTTCTGGCAGGAGCTCATGCAGGATCTACCCGCCGAGCTGCGCGTCATCGCGATCGACCTCCGCGGCTTCGGCGCGACCGAGCACATGCCCGTCGACGCGACTCGCGGGGTGCGCGACTTCAGCGACGACCTTCACGCGACGCTCTCTGAACTCGGCGTCGAGTCGCCCCACCTCGTGGGCTGGAGCCTCGGTGGTGCCGTCATCATGCAGTACGCGCTCGAGCACCCGGTGCGCTCGCTGACGCTGCAGGCGCCGGCGTCGCCGTACGGCTTCGGCGGGACCCGCCGCGACGGCACCCGACTGACCGACGACGACGCGGGTTGCGGCGCCGGTGGCACCAACCCCGACTTCGTCGAGCGGCTCAATCGACGCGACGCGAGCGACGAGGCACCCACGTCGCCGCGGAACATCTTCCGCGCCGGTTTCGTCGCTCCCGGGTACACGACCGACCACGAGGACATCTGGGTCGAGTCGATGCTCACGACCTCGACCGCGACCGGCAACTTCCCGGGCGACGCGACGACGAGCCCGAACTGGCCGGGCTTCGCGCCCGGTCGCATCGGCGTCGGCAACACCCTCGCGCCGAAGTACTTCGACGTGTCGTCGATCGTCGACCTCAACGAGAAGCCGCCGATCCTATGGGTGCACGGCGATGCCGACGCCGTCGTATCGGATGCCTCGTTCTCGGACGTCAACCACCTCGGCGCGCTCGGCATCATCCCCGACTGGCCCGGTGACGAGGTCGCTCCTGCGCAGCCGATGGTGTCGCAGACCCGCGACGTACTGCAGGCCTACGCGAACGCCGGCGGGTACGTCAGCGAACTCGCGCTCGAGGGCGTCGGTCACGCGCCGCACCTGGAGCGCCCGATCGAGGTGCGCCGCGCGATCCTCGAGCTGATCGGCTACATCGGCAAGCCGCAGCATCCGGCCCCGCCCACCGAGGCGATCATCCTCAGCTCGTCGGACTGACGCGGGCAGTCAAGGACGCCGGCGCGCGTCGAAGAACGCGCGCAGCTGCGCGGCAGCCTCGTCGGCGCGCAGGCCGCCGACGACCTCGGCGCGGTGCGGCAGTCGGCGGTCGCGCAGCAGGTCGTGCATCGATCCGGCGGCCCCCGCCTTCTCGTCCCAAGCGCCGAACACGACGCGTCCGATGCGCGCCTGCAGGATCGCGCCGGCGCACATGACGCACGGCTCGAGGGTCACGACGAGCGTGCAGTGCTCGAGGTTCCACGACCCGATGGCGGATGCCGCGGCGCGCAGTGCGATGACCTCGGCGTGGGCGAGGGGGTCGGCATCCCGTTCGCGCAGGTTCCGACCCTCACCGAGTATCGTGCCGTCGAGTGCCGTCACGACCGCGCCGACCGGAACGTCGTCGTGGCGTGCGGCCCCTGCGGCGAGCTCGAGCGCGCGGAGCATGGCCGCGTCGTCGGTGGCTCGGACGGGCAGACTCACGCGCTCAGCGTAGCCCCGGTAGCCTGGGGTCATGCGTGTGCACGTCGCCGATCACCCCCTCATCACCCACAAGCTGACGGTGCTGCGTGATCAGCGCACACCGTCGCCGATGTTCCGCCAGCTGACCGAGGAGCTCATGACCCTCCTCGCGTACGAGGCGACCCGGAACGTCCGCGTCGAGGAGGTCGAGATCACGACCCCCGTCACGACCACGAAGGGCGTGAAGATCAGCGAGCCGCGGCCGCTCGTCGTGCCGATCCTGCGCGCCGGTCTCGGCATGCTCGAGGGCATGACGAAGCTGCTCCCCACCGCCGAGGTCGGCTTCCTCGGCATGGCGCGCAACGAGGAGACCCTCGAGCCCTACACCTACGCCGAGCGCCTCCCGGAGGACCTCAGCGATCGCCAGTGCTTCGTGCTCGACCCGATGCTCGCGACCGGCGGCTCGCTGGGCGCTGCGATCGACTTCCTCTTCGCACGCGGCGCGCAGGACGTCACCGCGGTCTGCATCCTCGCCGCCCCCGAGGGTCTCGCGACGATCGAGCAGCAGCTCGGCGACCGCGACGTCACCCTCGTGCTGGGCTCGCTCGACGAGCGCCTCAACGAGAAGGGCTACATCGTGCCCGGTCTCGGCGACGCCGGCGACCGCCTCTACGGCACCGTCTGACCCGTACCCGGCACCTGCTGCTGCCCGGCGGGCCCGCCGTGGCATCCGTTCGGCGAGGCATCCGCTCGCCGAGGTATCCGTTCGGCGAGGCATCCGCTCGGCGCACGAATGCAATGGATCCGTGCCGACTCGCCGACCAACGGATGCCGCGACCCGGCGCGCCGCACCGGATCCATTGCATCCGCGCAACGCGCAAGCGCGCGAGGCCCAGCCCCGCGCCGCGCGAGTCAGGCTGCACCGACGAGGCGCGCGAACGCGCTGAGGCGCGCGACACCCTCCGGCGTCCGCGGCAGGTCGTCGAGCAGGCCGGTGCTGTAGACGACGTACGCGGTGTGCATCGCGCGGCTCACTGCCACGTTGATGCGGTTCTGCAGCAGCAGGAACTCCAGCCCGCGGGGCGCATCGCGGCCCGATGACGCCGCGAGCGACACGATGACGACCGCGGCCTCCTGCCCCTGGAATCGGTCGACCGTGCCGACCGGCACGTCGCCGAAACCGGCGGCGACCAGCGCCTCCTCGACGAGCACCTGCTGCGCGTTGTACGGCGTGACCACGATGATGTCGCGGCCTTCGAGCGGCCGCGCACCGGTGCCGTCGTCCCACGCCCGGCCGCGCAGCCCTCGGACGAGCTCGACGACGCGCTCCGCTTCTTCGGGCGACTGCGTCGCGTTGCGCGTGTGCACCATCGGCACGGTCACGACACCGGATGCCACGCCGTCGAGCGTCCGCGTCGACGTGCCGGGGTGCGCCGCGAGGCGCCCCGCGTACGACAGTTCCGACACCGGACCCGCGATCTCGGGGCGCATCCGGCGGGTCTGCGCGAGGAAGTAGCCGCGCTCGGGAGGGATCACCGACGCGCCGTCCATGACCCAGCCGAGCGCTGAGGTGTCGACCGGCTCGGGGTGGGTGCCCTGGCTCACCTGGGGCAGTTGCTGCGGGTCGCCGAGGAGCAGCACGCGCGTCGCGGCCATCGACACCGCGATCGTCGAGGCGAGCGAGAACTGCCCGGCCTCGTCGATGACGAGCAGGTCGAGGCTGCGACGGCCGATCCGGCCGGCGTGAGTGAGGTCCCATGCCGTCCCGCCGACGACGAAGCCGCCCTGCTGCTCGGCGATGTACGGGGCCATGCCGTTCTTCGCGATGACGGTGAACGACTCGTCGCCGGTCGCCGGGCCCTTCGGGGCCTTCGCGACCTGGGCCTTCGGCACACCGGCAGCCACGATCCGGTCGAGCATGTGCTCGACGACGTTGTGGGACTGCGCCACGACGCCGACGCGGAAGCCGCGCTCGCGCACGAGCCGCGCGACCACATGCGAGCCGACGTAGGTCTTGCCCGTGCCGGGAGGGCCCTGCACCGACAATGCGCTGTCTTGCAATGCCACGAGCGCGGCGGCGATGTCGGCGATGTCGTCGGCGGTGCGCGGCAGCCCCGCACCGCCGGCGAGACGCGGCGACCGACGCAGCAGCAGGTCGCTCGCCGGGTCGGCCGGCAGTTCACCGCCCGCCGCGAGCACGGCGTCGGCCCACTCGTCGATCGCGGCCTGCTGACTGCCGGCGCGCGGCGGCGCCTGCGGCGTGAGCGCGACGGGCAACTCCTGCCAGGCGAACCCCTGGTACGCGGTCTCTTCGATGACGACGCCGTCGTCGAGGACATCGGCGACCGTGATGCTGCGCGCGGCGTGGATCCAACGCGGGCTCGTCTCGATCGGGAACGGCGCAGGCACTTCGTACACGGCGTACGGGTTCTGCCCCTCGACGAGCCGCGTGCCGGGGGCGAGATCCCCGCGCAGCTCGATCACGCGGCGCTGTGCGCGGCCACCCTCGGGCAGGTGCCAGTCGGTGACGACACGGCAGCGGTCGCGATCGACCACCACGACGTCGCGGGTGTCCTCCCAGACCGACACCGGCTCCCGCAGCCGCAAGAAGTGCGTCGCCCAGAAGGTCTTCGCCTCCCGCGGGTAGTAGTCGATGGCCGCTGCGCCCAGTCGCAGCGCCTCGGCGGCGGTGTCGTCGCTCGCGTCTGCCGCGAGCCGCGACAGGGCCTCCGCCCGGTGCGACGGCTCGTACACGACCTCGCCGGCGTCGGGCTCTCGCGACGGCACGAGTTTCGCCTCGCGCGCGCGGTCGACGAGCCAGTCCCGTAGCCGCCGCGTCGAGACGCAGTCGTATCGGTTGTAGTCGGCGAGGTCGTCGAAGATCGCCTGCGCGGATGCCGCGTCCCCGGCATCCTGCAGGGTGCGTGCCTCGACGTACCGCACGATCGAGTCGTCGCCGCGCTGCACGTCGCTCGTGCGCACCTCGGCGCCCATGTAGAGCGGCTCGAGCTTCTTGATCGAATACGACCGCGACCCGACCCGGAGCGCGCGACGCACGATCGGGTACAGGTCGACGAAAACGCCCTCGGCGAGCAGCCGGTCGACGGCAGCCTCGCCGACGCCGTGGCGCGCCGCCATCGCGAGCAGGTGCGACGGCTCGTAGGGCGCGTAGTGGTAGATGTGCATGTCGGGGTGCGCTTGGCGTCGCAACGCGACGATGTCGAGGAACTGCAGGAGCGCCGCCTTCTCGTCGGCGAAGGAGTGCGCCCACAACGCCGAGTACTGCTCGTCGAGATCGACCCAGCCGAACAGGTAGTCGATGCCCCAGTGGGTGACCCCGTTCGCGCCTGCACCCTCGGTGTAGAGCGGGTCGCCCTCGAAGTCGAAGAACAGGTCGCCGCGCGACGGCCGCGGCAGCGCGCCGAGCGCCTTCGGGAAGACCACCTCGAACGTCGGCACTGCGACCGGGACGCCGGATGCCACCGGCGCGACCCCACCCGCGGGGCTCTCGAGCTGCAACCGGGCCTGGGTGCGAAGCCCGGCGAAGGTGTCCCACGACATGCGCGGCGGCGCCTCGCGCGCGGCTGCAAGGTCGTCGATGGTGACGACGCCGGCGGCTCGGAGGCGGTCGCGCTGCACCGGCCGCATGCCCGCGACGAGGAGGAGGTCGCGCTGCGCGATGACCTCGAGGTCGCAGGTGGCGCAGCGACCGCACGCGACGATGCGGAGGTCGCCGCGCTCGTCGCCCCACGCGAGCGGTGCGCCGGCGCCACCGGCTGCCACGTCGCGGTCGGCGATGAGCGCGCGGAGTCGACCACGTCGCAGCCCGAACACCGGCAGCAGATCGCGCACGGCGTGCTCCGAGACGGAGCCGTCGCCGAGCAGCAGCTGCACCCGGTCGGAGCGGGACACGCCGAGGCGGTCGAGCTGGTCGGCGTAGGCGGCAAGCTGCATGAGTGCGGTGACGCGGGCGTGCCGCGCGAGCTTCGTGTCCTGCACGATCCAGCTGCCGTCGTCGTCACGCACCAGGAAGTCCGCGAACCCGACGAACTCGTCGGTGGCGAACGCGGCCTGGAACACCACGGCGGCGTCCGGGTCGGCGAGCGCTGCGATCGTCGCCGCGACGGCGTCGGCGAGCGCCGCGGCATCCGACGACCGGGTCTCCGGGATCTCGATCACGCGCCCCGGGAACTGCGCGTGGTAGTCGGCGAGCACCCGCAGCTCGTGCTGGGTGCCGAGTCGCCCGGCGCGCGCGAGCGTGAGGTCTTCGGGGTCGTCGACGGCCGGCACGCGGCCGAGCTTCGCGTCGATGGCACGGAGCCACGCGAACTCGCACTCGGCCGCAGCCTTGAGGTCGCTCGCGCTCCAGACGATCCGGCCGTCGTCTTCGATGTATCGCATGTCACCCTTCCGCTTCCGACCCTAACCGCGGGCACCGACACTCCCCCGGCCGCACCTGACAGACTGGTGCCGTGAGCGAGCAGCTTCCCTTCGAGAACCCGTACCGGCACGGGTATGCGCGCGTCGCCGCCTGCACGATCCCGGTTGCGATCGCCGACCCGCAGCGGAACGCCGACGCCGTGCTCGCGGCGGCCGCCGAGTGCGCCGCCGCGGGCGTCGCCGTCGCCGTGTTCCCCGAGCTCTGCCTCACCGGCTACGCGATCGACGACCTCGTCATGCAGGACGCGGTGCTGGATGCCACCCTCGCCGCGCTCGAGCGCATCGTGGCGGCCTCCGCCGACCTGACCCCGATGCTCGTCGTCGGCGCACCGCTGCGGGCCGGGAACCGGCTCTACAACTGCGCCGTGGTGATCCACCGCGGCGAGGTGCTCGGTGTCACACCGAAGTCGTACCTCCCGACGTACCGGGAGTTCTACGAGTCCCGGTGGTATGCGAGGGGCATCGATGACAACCCCGCGCCGATGGTGCTCTTCGGCGCCGAAGTGCCATTCGGCCCGAACCTGCTCTTCCGCGCCACCGATGTGCCGGGCCTCGTGATCCACGCGGAGATCTGCGAGGACATGTGGGTGCCGGTGCCGCCGTCGTCGCACGCGGCGCTGCACGGCGCGACCGTCCTGCTGAACCTCTCGGGCAGCCCCATCACGATTGCGCGCGCCGACGACCGGCGTTCGCTCGTGCAGTCGCAGTCGCTCCGATGCCTCGCGGCGTACGTGTACGCGGCCGCGGGCCAGGGCGAGTCCACGAACGACGTCTCGTGGGACGGCCAGACGATGATCTACGAGGGCGGCACGCTCATCGCCGAGACCGAACGTTTCCCCGAGGGGCCGCGCATCGCGATCGCCGACGTCGACCTCGACCGGCTGCGGCAGGACCGTCTGCGGCAGGGCACCTTCGAGGACACCCGCCGCGACGTGAGTACGTGGCCCCAGGTCGTCGACTTCACGCTGTCGCCCGCGGCATCCGTCACCGGCCTCCGTCGCCCGCTCGACCGCTTCCCGTTCGTCCCCGACGACGCGGCGCGGCTCGACCAGGACTGCTACGAAGCGTTCAGCATCCAGGTGTCGGGGCTCGAGCAGCGCCTCCGTGCGATCGGCCAGCCGAAGCCGGTCATCGGTGTCTCCGGCGGCCTGGATTCAACCCATGCACTGCTCGTCGTCGCGCGGGCGATGGACCGCATGGGGCGTCCGCGCAGCGACATCCTCGCGTACACGATGCCCGGATTCGCGACGAGCGATCACACGAAGTCGAACGCGATCGCCCTCGCCGAGGCGATCGGCGCGACGATCGAGACGATCGACATCCGCCCGATGGCGACCGAGCTCCTGAAGGGCATCGGCCACCCCGCTGCCGACGGCGAGCCCGTCTACGACGTGACGTTCGAGAACGTGCAGGCCGGCGCCCGCACCGACTTCCTCTTCCGCCTCGCGAACCGCGAGAACGGCATCGTCATCGGCACCTCCGACCTGTCGGAGCTCTCGCTCGGCTGGGCCACCTACGGCGTCGGCGACCACATGAGCCACTACGCCGTGAACGTCGGCGTGCCGAAGACGCTCATCCAGCACCTCATCCGCTGGGTCATCGCACACAGCGATGACGACGGCACGACGCTCACCGATGCGGCGAAGGCGGTGCTGCAGTCGGTGCTCGACACCGAGATCAGCCCCGAGCTCGTCCCGCCGGGGGCGGACGGCAAGGTGCAGTCGACTGAGGACTCGATCGGCCCGTACGCCCTGCACGACTTCTCGCTGTTCCACGTGCTGCGGTACGGGTTCCGGCCGTCGAAGATCGTCTTCCTCGCCGAGCAGGCGTGGGCCGACGCGGACGCCGGGGCGTGGCCCGCCGGGTTCCCCGCCGACGAGCGCTACGCGTACGACCGCGACACGATCGTGCGCTGGCTTCGCGTGTTCCTGCGCCGCTACTTCGGGTTCGCGCAGTTCAAGCGCAGCGCCATCCCGAACGGCCCGAAGGTGACCGCCGCGGGCTCGCTGTCGCCCCGCGGCGACTGGCGCGCACCGTCCGACGGCAACCCCGCGGTCTGGCTCGCCGAGCTGGATGCCGCCGTCGGACCCTCCCGCGACTGATCGCCGCTCAGGCGAGGGTGTGCGCGATGGTGATGACGAACGCGTCTCGCGAGACGTCGGCGATCGCGTAGCGCGCCGTCCGGTCGGGGATCCACCCCGCCGTGCGACCGGTGTCGAGTCGCACGTGCTGCGCGGCGACGCGGGTGCCGCGCCCGTCCGCCTCGAGCACCGCCTGGGCACGGGTCCAGTGGTCCACCAGGTCGGGGACGTTCGATTCGTCGAAGAGGTGGCTGTGCCGCCGCATGACGGCCAGGTCGGCGGCATCCGGATGCAGGTCGCGAAGATCGACGCCGACCCGGATGCCGGGCTCGCATACGACCACGACCGTCGCAGCACGGAAGCTCGCGGTCGCGATCGTCAGCGGCAGGTCGACGCCGGCGCGCGTCGCGATGAGGCGACGGTGGTAGCCGAACCCGCGCGGTGCCTCACGGTCGACGCGCACCTCTTTGGGGTCGCACCCGAGCCGCTCCACGACGAGCTCCTTCGCGAGGAGTCGTCGGCGATCGTGCACCGATGTCGCGGGGTCCCACCCGAGCTTCGCCGTGATCCCTGCCGGCGCCTCCAGCGCCACCGATGTGAACGTCATCCGTCCTCGCCTCCTCCGCCGGGCGTCGCCCAGTGCACCTCCAGTCTGCCGCTTGGCGGTGCCACCGGACGCGCGAGCCGACGCGATCGGTCGACGGAAGCCGCTGTGCGCAGTGCTTCGCGTCGGCTCGGCGTACCGATGCGAGGGACAATGGTGGGGTGAAGCTCCTCGTCGCCGCGCTCGACTCCGAACTGTCCGCGTTCCCCGAGACCCTCCCCGGGTTCGAACGCCTCGTCACCGGCCCCGGCAAACTGCAGGCGACGTACGCCCTCACCCGGGCGCTCGACCGCGCAGAGTACGACGAGGTGCTCGTCGTCGGCACCGCCGGCGCGGTCGACGCGGCGACGGTCGGCGTCCACGACGTCACGACTGCCCTGCAGCACGATGTCTCGGACGTCGACGGCATCGCCGGACAGCACGTCTCGCTGCCGCCGCTGGTCACTATCGCGGGGCGCGAGGGCGTGACGATCGCGACGGGCGACCACTTCGTCGACGACGCTGCGACCGTCGAGGCGATCCGCGAGCTCGGCGGATTGCTCGTCGACATGGAGACCTACGCCTACATCTGGGTGGCGCAGCAGTACGGGGTGCCGATCCGCGTGCTCAAGGCCGTCTCCGACAACGCGCAGGACGACGCGATCACCGACTGGCGAGCGGCCGTCGCCGCCTGCAGCGTGCTGCTGCGGGAGCGGGTCGGCGAGCTCTACGGCGTCTGACGCCGCTCAGGCGTGACGCCGGTCAGGCGTCGCGGCGCGTGAAGAACCAGCGCAGCACGCCGAACACGATCAGTGCCACGATCACGACGAGGATGAGCTTCGCGATGAAGAAGATCGTCGACAGCACGATGTTCACGACGAACCACGCGATGACGATCGCGGCGATGACCCCGAGGATCGTCCACAGCATGCTCTTGTTCATGCGTCCAGCCTAGACAGCACGACGCCCCCGGTCCGAAGACCGAGGGCGTCGTGGCTGGAACGGGTTCGTCAGTTCGAGCCGGCGGATGCCACCGAAGCGGGGCTCGCAGCCGAGACCGGGCTGGCGGGGGACGCAGCCGAGACCGGCGAGGCGACCGAGACCGGCGACGCAGCCGACACCGGCGACGCGGCCGACACCGGCGATGCCGGCGTGGCGGGCGACGCGGGCGATGCCGGCGTGGCGGGCGAGACGGCGCTGGCGACCGGCGTCGGCGAGGGCGCCGAGACGACCGTGACGGCCGAACCGGTGACGCTGAGCTGGATGGTGGGGCGCTCGAGCAGCCCGCCGTTCTTGCCGGTGAGTCCGCCACCGGGGATCGTCGTGCCGTCGGCGGTGCGCAGGTCCATGGCCGCGGCGGCGGCGCCGGCGCCACCGGCGAGGATGCCGATCCCGACGATTCCGGTCACGCCGTAAGCGACCCACTTCTTGTTCTTCATGATGTCTCCTCCGTGTGGGAATCGCGATCGGATGACCGCGCTGCATTCAGTGTGCTCGGCGGCCGTAAGTCGTCTCGAAGGCGTCGATGAGAGGGGTCTTAGGTTCGTCAGCGGCATCGACGAGCGTGCGCGCGACGGCGAGCAGCCCCACGGCACGACCGGTCGCTCCGAGCTGCGTCGCGGCCAGCGCGTGGCCCAGGAGATGCACGGCCGACAGCGCGCCGGCGCGGGGTGCCCGCCCCCACCGCTCCCATGCGGCATCCGCCAAGGCCCACACGTGATCGGCATCGCGCAGGTCGGCGGTGAGGGTCGCGCTCGTGATGATGTGCCCGAGGAAGGCGGCGAGATCGTCGACGGGAGCGCCGCGCCCTGCGGTGTCGACGTCGATGAGGCCGCTGATGCGCCCGGTGCCCGGGTCGAGGAAGAGCTGCCCGAGGTGCAGGTCGCCGTGGATGACCGCGCGCGCGGCATCCGGTGCATCGTCACCGATCGACGCGGCGAGCGCCGTGATCTCGTCGGCGTGGGCGGGGAGTGCGCGGACGAGCCGCTCCGTGTACCAATCGCGACGCGACAACAACGAAGTACGCGCGCGCCCGGGGAGTGCTGCGACCGCGAGACGGCCGCGCAGCTCGTCGATCTCGTCGAGGAGGGCGAGCGGATGCCACGCGGTGTCGGTCGCAGCCACACCCTCGGCACGGTCGAGGACCAGCAGACCGTCGGGTGACCACCCGCGGACCGCCGGGACTGGGAGCCCTGCGGCGCGGAGCGCGGCGTGCACCTCGACGATCCGCTCGACTCGGGAGGGCCGGACGACTTTCACCCAGGCGTCGACGCCCGCGGCACCGGCGAGCCGGAGGACGGCGCGGCGACCGGGGCGGTAGGCGACCATCTGCGGCGATCCGGTCGCCGCGATGCCGATCCGGGCGAGCAGCGCCTGCGCAGCATGACCGAACGCGGCCGGTGCGAGCGCTGGAAGATGAGGATCGGCGGGGTGCATCCAGACGCGGGCGACCCCCTCGAGTGCCAGTCCGGTCTCCGCGGCGACGTCGATCAGCGAGGTGTCCACGTACGCGATGACCTCGGACTCGGCGGGGATCCGGTAGCCGGCCACGACACCGCGCCCGAGCGGCTCGCGGCTGATCACCGTCAGCGCGGCGGGATCGAGCTCGAGCGCATCGCCGAGGAGATCGGCTTCGGCATCGAGGACGTCGGACACATTCCGATCCCACCATGTCCGTGGCAAGAGTGGTGTGAGACCTCTCTTAGACTTCGACGGCTCCTTCTCCCGACTCGCAATACTGAAGACATGGACGAGACCGCTCGCCGCCGTCGGCGCTTCGCCGTGTCGGTGCGCACCCGCATCGTGACGGCGATCACGCTCGTCGCCGCCCTCGGGCTGGCATCGGTGGGTGTCACCGTGTTCTTCGTCGAGCGCGGCAACATCCTGCGCAACATCGACGACCGCCTGCACGACAACCTCGATTCCGCCCGCTTCATCGTCGAGAACGGCGAGGACGGCGGCGGCACATGGGACGCGGCAGACGCGGCCCTCTATGAGGTCGTCCAGCGGATGAGCCCCGACGACAACACCGGTGCGCTCGGCGTCATCGGCGGGCGGGCGGTGATGAAGCCCGGCATCCGACTGGACCTGGACCTGACGTCAGCGCCCGGATTCGCCGCGCACGCAGCCGGCGCCGTCGCGGGCAGCGACCCGGTGATCGGTTCGTACATAGAAGAAGACGTCGCGTGGCGCTACCTCGCCGCGCCGATTGCCGTCGAGGGCGCGACCGCTGCGGAGGAGACGGTGTTCGTCCTCGCCTATGACATCGACGCGGAGCTCGCGGAACTCAGCGATGCCGGCACCGCCTACCTGTGGGCGGCCGGCGGGGCGCTGCTCGTCGTGACCGCCGTCGCCTTCATCGTGTCGACCCGACTGCTGCGCCCGCTGCGCCGGATGCGCGAGACGGCCGAACGGGTGTCGGGGCAGTCGCTCAGCGAACGGCTCCCCATCGACGGCCGAGACGACGTGGCCGATCTCGCCGAGACCATCAACGCGATGCTCGACCGCCTCGACGCGGCACTCGACTCGCAGCGGCAGCTGCTGAGCGATGTCGGGCACGAGCTGAAGACACCGATCACGATCGTCCGCGGCAACCTCGAGGTCATGGATCCGATGGATCCTGCGGATGCTGCGACCTCACGCGACCTCGCCGTCGACGAACTCGATCGCATGGCGGGCCTCGTGCAGGACCTCGCGAGCGCGGCATCCCTCCACGGACCGGCGCCGGTCACCAAGATGCCGGTGGACGCCGGTGACCTGATGCAGCAGGTCGTGCGGAAGGCGTCGTCGATCGCGGGTGCGACGGTCGTCGCGGGGAACATCGCCGACGTCGTGATCGAGGCAGACGCCGATCGACTCACGCAGGCGCTGCTGCAGCTCGCGCAGAATGCGGTGACGCACGGGGGCGGCGACATCGTGATGGGCAGCCGCATCGTGCCGGGTGCCGTCGAGTTCTGGGTGCGCGACCACGGTGCCGGAGTACCCGACGAGGCGAAACGGCTCGTGTTCGAGCGGTTCCACCGCGGCGAGGAGAACGGCGGCAGCGGCCTCGGCCTCAACATCGTGCAGGTCATCGCGCGCGCCCACGGTGGCAGCGTGCGGGTGGCGGACGCTGCCGGCGGCGGTGCGGTGTTCCTCATCGCGATCCCGCACGCCGCTGCGGAGCCCGACCCGATCGACATCCTTTCCCCCGTGGTGGCACCGGCGCCGCCGCTCCCCCCGCTGGTCCGAGAGGATGCATGACGTGGCTTCCGTGTTGATCGCCGAGGACGAGGCCCGCATCTCGGGTTTCGTCGAGAAAGGGTTGCGCGCCGCCGGATTCGCGACCCGCATCGCCCCGACCGGGACGATGGCGCTGCACCTGGCGCAGACCGACGAGTTCGACCTGCTGATCCTGGATGTGAACCTGCCCGAGATGGACGGGTTCGAGGTGCTGGAGCAGCTGCGCGGCAGCGGCTCGCGGATGCCCGTCATCATGCTCACCGCACGCGTCGACGTGAAGGACACCGTCGCGGGGCTCGAGGGCGGCGCGGACGACTACCTCGGCAAGCCGTTCCGGTTCGACGAGCTGCTTGCCCGCATCCGGCTACGGATGCGGAAGGACGACGACACCGGCGCGACCCCGGCGCTCACCCACCGCGACCTGCTGCTCGACATCCGCACACGCGAAGCGCGCGTCGGGGAACGTCGGGTGGAGTTGTCGGCTCGGGAGTTCGCCCTCGCCGAGGAGTTCGTGCGCAACCCGGGTCAGGTGCTCAGCCGCGAGCAGCTGCTGAGCCGCGTGTGGGGCTACGACTTCGATCCCGGCTCGAACGTCGCCGACGTGTATGTCGGGTATCTGCGCCAGAAGCTCGGACAGGACCGCATCGAGACGGTGCGCGGGGTCGGGTACCGTCTGACCTGATCGGTCTGCGCGGCGCTCCCCGCGGGCTGACTGTCTCGCCGGGTCTGCTCGGCACGCTGCGCGGCCTGGCCGTCTCGCGCTCAGCTGGCGACGGCCGCGTCCTGCAGGATGCGACTCGGCCCGTCGGGCGACGCCTCGACGACGAGCTGCGCGGGGATCTGCTCCTTCATCGCCTCGACGTGGCTGATGACGCCGACCACGCGACCACCGGCACGGAGTTCGTCGAGCGTCCGCATCGCGAGTTCGAGCGTCTCGGGGTCGAGCGAGCCGAAGCCCTCGTCGACGAAGAGGGTGTCGAGTCGGATCCCGCCCGCGCGCGAGGTGACGACCTCGGCGAGCCCGAGTGCGAGCGCGAGCGACGCGAGGAACGTCTCACCGCCCGATAGCGACTGCGGCGAGCGGAGCTTGCCGGTGTGCGCGTCGAGCACGTCGATGCCGAGACCGGATGCCGCGCCCCGGGCCTGCCGCGCATCGCTGTGGTGCAGGGTGAACCGACCGCTCGACATCTCTGCCAGTCGGACGTTTGCCGCCGCGACGATCTCTTCGAGTTCGGCGGCGAGCACGAACGTCTCGAGATCCATCTTCCGGGTGTTCGGCTCGCGCCCCGCGACCGTATCGGCGAGGCGGGCGACGGTTGCGGCGGCAGCTGCGCGACCGGCCATCGCGGCGAGGGCAGCGTCAACACGGTCGAGATGGTGGCGGAGCGTCGTCGCCGCGGTCGTCGCGTCGGCGAGCGCGGCGATCGCCGCGCTCCGGGCGGCTTCGGCCGCGGCCGCGGCATCCGCTGCAGTGGTGACCGCCTCGGGGTCGATGCGGTCGCCGGCGGTCTGGAGTTCGAGGTCGAGTGCGCGCCCTTTCGCGGCGGCGAGGGCGGCGGCGTGCTCGGTCACCCGGGCCTCGATGGCGTGCTGCTCCGAGGCACCGAGCGCCGCGGCCCGAGCATCGTCGACGGTGGCGAAGGTGCTGTCCGCGAGGCGCTCGCCGAGCAGCGTCGCGGCTTCTGCGGCCGCGCTGGCTCGCTCCGCGTGCGCCTGTCGCGCGGTGCGCAACGCGCGGGCCACGTCCCGGCGCGCCGTGTCGTCTGCGAGCCGCGCCGCCACGGTGGGCTGCTCGCCGCGCGCGTCGTCGACGGCGGCTTGCGCGGTGGCGATGGCGGCGGCATCCACCGCCTGCGCTTCCCGCAGGCTGGCGATCCGGTCGCGGAGCGCGGCGGCCTCGCTGCGGGCGTCGGCGGCGAGGGCATCGAGCTGCGCAAGTTCGTCGGTGTGACGCTGAGCGTCGGTCTGCGCCGCGAGGGCGGTGTCGACGGCGGCTTCGGCCGCGGCGAGATCATCGCGCGCCTGCTCGATGGTCCGCCCGCCGGAGCGCGCGAGCCCCGCGGCCAGACGCTCGCGCGCGGTGCGCGCCGTCTCGGCGGCGGTGCGGGTGGCCGACGCGGCGGCATCCCGAGCCACTTCGGCGTCCGCGAGGGCGTCGTCGGTGACCGGCTCGCCGGTGTGCACTGCCGGCGCCGGGTGTGCCGTCGAGCCGCACACCGCGCACGCCTCACCGTCGACGAGCGCGGCGGCGAGTTCGCCCGCGTACCCGTCGAGCCGGCGCCGCAGCAGCTCTGCGAGAGCGGTGGCCGCGGCCTGATCGGCGTCGGCAGCACGGAGGTGGGTGGCATCCGCCTCGGCGGCGACAGCGGTCAGCGATTCGACCTCGCCCGAGGCAGCGACGGCCGCGACCGCACGCGCGTGCGCGGCCTGCGCGTCGGCGAGCCGCGCGGAGCCGGCGCGGGCCGTGACGAGCGCTGCCTCGACCGCCGAGCGCCGCTCCGGCAGGGCCGCGGCGGCAGTTTCGATCGCGCCGAGTGCGGCCTCGGCGTCGGTGAGGTCGATGATCCGACGCGCATGCGATTCCGTCCTCGTCTGCAGCTCGCGCTCCACGGCGAGGGCCGCATCGGCGCGGGAGATCGCGGCAGTGAGCTCGTCGATCACGCGGTCGAGGTCGTCGTCGTCGCCGTCCGCCTGCCACGCGGCACGGGCGGCCTCGAGGTCAATGGTTGCGGCGGCCTCGGCGGCGGTGGCGCGGTCGGCGGCATCCATCACCGGCTGCAGCACGGCGGCGGCGCGCGCCAGCTCGAGGCGGGCACGATCAGCCGTGACGTCGGCGGTCTCGGCGTCGAGGCGGTCAAGCTCGGCGCGGGCTGCCGCGAGCTCGGTGAGCCGCTCGGCGCGAGCGACGAGGTCGCGGTACACGGCGGCAGCCGCGGTCGCCGCCGCGTCGGCGGCGGCGCGCTCGTGCCCGCGGGCCTCGACCCGGTAGTCGGCGCGCTGCACCGCGACGGCGACGGCCGCGCGGCGCGTATCGAGGTCGGCGGTCTCGCCTGCATCGTCGTCCGAGCCGATCCCGTTCGCTGCGACGTGACGTTCCGCGACGTCAAGCAGCGTGCGCGCGGTCGTCCCGCCCTCGTCGAGCTCGGCCTGCGCGGCGCGGCGGCGCTGTTCGAGGTCGTCTCGGTACTTCTCGAAGCGCTGCGTGCCGAAGAGGGTTCGCAGTAGGTGCTGCCGCTCGTTGTTGCCCGCGAGGAGAAAGCGCGAGAACTTGTTCTGCGCGAGCAAGATGACCTGCTGGAACTGCTGCGCGTTGACCCCGAGGATCTCGCTCAGCAACTCCCCCGCGTCACGCAGGCGCGCGGCACGGCCGACCCACGTGCCCGCGACGAGCTCTTCGACCTCGGCTCGCGCCTTCTCGGGGGTGAGCCCGCCCCCGCGCTGCGCCGGCCGGTCGTACTCGGGCGCCCGGGTCACCCGCCAGCGGGTACCGCCGACGGTGAACTCGAGTCGCACCTCAGTCGGGTCGCCGAGGAAGCAGTGGTCGCTGCGGAGCCGCTTGTCGCCGCCGTCGTAGCGAGGCACCGAGCCGTACAGCGCGAAACTCACGCCGTCGAGGATGCTCGACTTGCCGGCGCCGGTGCGGCCGGAGATGAGGAACACACCCTCACGATCGAACGCGTCGAAATCGATGACCTGCGTCTCGCGGAACGGCCCGAACCCGGTCATCTCGAGACGGTGCAGCTTCACGCGAGCGCCTCCACCCGCACGCGCTCATCGAGCACGTCGCGGAGCACCTCGGCTTCGTCGTCGGTCGCGCCGTGGCCGTCGCGCACATGGACGAGGAACGCCTCGACCAGGTCACGGTCGCTCTTGGCGGCGCGCACGCGCGAGACGTAGCTGACGCGCTCGTCGGTGACGGCGTTCACCGGGGCGTGCACGACCTTCGCGCAGTGCGGGAACCGCGCCTGCAAACGGCGCAGCGGATCGGCTTCGGGCAGGTCATCGGTGTACTCCGCGCAGACCCACGCGTCTTCGTGCGCGGCGAACGCGGCATCCGTCAACAGCTGCTCCAACGGCGCCCGGAGCGTGACGAGTGCGCGCGGCACCGGGAGTCCGAGCCAGGTGACGTCGGCGAGGCCGTCGGCGTCGAGGTCGACGAGCCACGATCCGCGGGGCTTGTCGCCCTCGCCGAAGCTGTAGTGCAGCGGGGCCCCGGCGTACCGGACCGAGTCGGACAGCTGCTGTCGGCCATGGATGTGGCCGAGCGCCATGTAGTCGACGCCGTCGAAAGTCGACAGCGGCACGATGTCGAGGCCGCCCTGCTGGATGTCGCGCTCGAGGTGCGGCGTCGGCGCGACGCCGGCCGCGAAGCAGTGCGCGATCGCGACCGAGCGACCGCCGCGCTCGCCCCGGTCGGCGCGGATGAGGTCCATCGCTTGCCCGAGGACGGCAGCCTGCGAACGTGCACCGGCCCAGCCATCGCTCCGGTGGCGCAGGAGCGCCGGCTCGAGGAACGGGATGCCGTAGACGTGGACGGGGCCGTGCTCGTCGGCGAGCGTGAGCGGCGTGCCCACCCCATCGGGATCGGTCAGCACATGGATGCCGCTGCGCAGGAGCCCCGCTTGGAAGCCGAGGCGGGCGGCGGAGTCGTGGTTGCCGCTGGTCACGACGACGGTCGCGCCGGTGTCGGCGAGCGCGCCGAGCGTGTCGGAGAGCAGCGTGTAGCAGGGGGCCGCGGGCGTCGCGGAGTCGAAGATGTCGCCGGCGACGATGACGACGTCGACCTCGTGCTCGCGCACCTGTGCGGTCAGCGACTCGAGCACACCACGCAGCGCATCGAGCGTGCTGTGACCGTGGAAGGTCCGCCCGATGTGCCAGTCGGAGGTGTGCAGGATGCGCATGCCCTCACGGTAGATCGGGCCTCCGACATCGCCCGCGAGGCGTGCCGCCGCCGGCCGAGACCGCCGCGCTCAGGTGGCAGCACACGCCGCAACGCGGCATCCAAAGCGACAAGAACTGCCACCTGAAGCGGCAGCGGCGTTAGCTGGCGGCCTGCGGCACGTCGTCGGCGTTCCGGCGGCCGGACATCAGGTCGACGACCGACACCAGGAAGGCGAGGGCGACGAAAACGCCGACCGCGGCCATGCCGTAGGCGAAGGCGTCGTGGTAGACGGCGAGCGCCGAGAGGTCGGCATCCGATTCCCGGAAGATCGTGGCGTAGAACAGCGACAGCCCGATCGCCGTGCCGACCGAGGTCCCGACGCGCTGGCCGAGCTGGCCGACCGAGCCCGCGAGTCCGCCTTCGCGCACGGGGATCTTCGACAGCGCGAGCGTCTGGTTCGGGGCGATCACGAGCCCACCACCGGCACCCGCGACGAGCAGGACCGCCGCCATGCCGAACGACACGGTCTCGGGCGGCATCGTGTACGCGACGACGGCGAGCGCCGCGACGCTCACCAGCACGACGCCGAGCCCGACGGTGACGAGCGGTCGGCCGAAGCGGTTCACCAGCACACCGCCGTAGTACGACGTGACGGCGCTCGCGACGGCGAATCCGATCGACACCATGCCCGCGCCGACGGGCGTGATACCGACGCCGGTCTGCAGGAACAGCGTCGTCAGCAGGAACATCGGCGGGATCGCCGTGAAGTACGCGACGCTCACGAGGGTGCCGTTGCGGAACGACGGGATGCGGAACAGTGCGAACGGGATGAGCGGCTGTCGACCGGATGCCGCGTACCGCCGTTCCCACCAGAAGAACGCCGCCGCGAACACGACGAACGCGCTGAGCAGCCACCACCGAGCCGGGTCGTCTTCGGGCGAGCCGGTCGTGAACAGGAACGGCCACATGAGGGAGAGGATCGTCAGGGCGAACAGGACGATACCGACGGGGTCGAGCTGCAGTCGGCCGGCCGTCGCGCGTCGGGTCTGCGGCAGGAGCAGAATGACGCCGGCGAGCACGACGAGGCACAGCGGCACGTTGAACCAGAAGATCCAGCGCCAGCCGCCGACCGCGACCATGATTCCGCCGAGCGTCGGCCCGAACGCCGTCGCGATGCCGATCGTCGCACCGAACAGCCCGAACGCGCGGCCACGCTCCTTGCCCACGAACAGCTGCTGGATCGTGCCCATCACCTGCGGCATCTGGATGCCGGCGGCGAGGCCCTGCAGCAGGCGGGCGGCCAGGAGCACCTCGATCGTCGGAGCGCTGGCACACAGCGCGCTCGCGACGGTGAAGACGCTCAGCCCGACGATGAACAACGTCTTGCGCGACCGCTGATCGCCGAGGCGGCCGAAGGGGACGAGGGCCAGACCGAAGGCGAGGATGTAGCCCGAGACCACGAGCTGCAGCTGGGTCGACGATGCGCCGAGCGATCCTTCGATCGCGGGGAGGCCGACGTTGATCTTGCTGAGGTCGAGGATCGTGAACGCCGCGACCGAGACGCACACCCAGAACGCCCGCCAGCGTTGCGCAGAGGAAAGGGGGATGCTGGCGGTTTCTGGGGCTGTCATGGCCGTCCCACGCTACTCCTCCCCATCGGGCCGGGACGGTTCAGGATGCCGCGCGGGCGGCCTTCTTCTCGGCCTGGAATTGCCGCAGCGCCTCGTACCGGTCGGCCGAACGTTGCTGCCGCTTCGCCGCTTCGACCTCACGATCCTTCGGCGGGGCGGTCGTCACGAGGTCGTCGAGAAGGTGCCGCGTCGCGTGCGCGATCTCGGCGACCGCCCGGTCGAAGACCTCCTGATTCGCCTTGGACGGCTTGGTCGTCCCGGTGATCTTGCGCACGAACTGGAGGGCGGCGGCGTGGCACTCGTCGTCGGTCGCGGCGGGCTCGAAGTTGTGGAGCGGCACGATATTGCGGCACATGGCCGCCACGCTACGCCCGGCGTGCGACGCTGACCAGGGGTTCAGGACTCGTCGGTCAGCACGTCGGGGTCGAGTTCCTGCTGAATCTCGGCGCTCGCCACGAACGCATCGGATGCCTCGTCCTGGTCGGTCGGCGGATCGTCGACGAGGTTGCCGCGGTCAGGAGCGTCGGCGCGCTCCTTTTCATCGTCGGTCTGCGGTGCGTGCTCGCGTTCGTCCATACGCCGAGTCTCCACCGGCCGTGCGCGCCACAGACCGGGGTTGACCGAGCGGATCCACGCGGCTAGCTGTGATGTCCAGGGACGTTGTTGCGTGAATCGCGTGTGATCTTGCTGACGGGCGAAGGCCTCCCGTTGCGAGAGTGGAGCTGTCTAGGAACCGCTCACGCATCACAGGAGGCCTTCGTGTCCCACGCTAACGCTGCTCTCACCCCTCGTGCTCGGTTGCGGCTAGCCAAACTCATCGTCGAGGAGCGCTGGCCGGTCACCGTCGCCGCGAAGATGTTCATGACCTCACCGCCCACTGCCCGCAAGTGGGCTGCTCGGTTCAGGTCGGAGGGTCCGGCGGGGATGGTCGATCGCTCCAGCCGGCCCCGCTCGATGCCGACCAAGACACCGCCGGCGACGGTGAAGCGAATCGTGAAGATTCGATGGCGGCGCAGACTCGGGCCCGTGCAGATCGGCGGCGAGCTCGGCATTCCGGCGTCGACCGTGCATGCCGTGCTGGTGCGGGCCCGGATCAACCGGCTCAGCCACATCGACCGGGTCACCGGGGAACCGATCCGCCGCTACGAACACGACCATCCCGGGTCCCTGATCCACGTCGACGTGACCAAGTTCGGCAACATCCCCGACGGCGGCGGCTGGCGATATGTGGGCAAGCAGCAGGGCGACCGCAACCGGATCGCGACAGCCGAGCGCACCGGGAAGCGGCACCCGCGCTACGAACCCAACATCGGCACCGCATTCCTGCACACCGTGGTCGACGACCACTCCCGTGTCGCCTACGTCGAGATCTGCACCGACGAGAAGGCGATCACCGCGATCGGTGTCCTCGAACGAGCCGTCGCCTGGTTCGCGGACCGCGGCGTCACCGTCGAACGCGTTCTGTCCGACAACGGCTCCGCATACAAGTCCCATGCCTGGCGCGACGCATGCGCTTCGCTCGGCATCAGGCACAAGCGAACCCGCCCCTACCGACCCCAGACCAACGGCAAAATCGAACGGTTCCACCGCACCCTCGCCGACGGCTGGGCCTACGCCCGCTTCTACTCTTCCGACACGGAACGGCGAGCCGCGCTACCCGGCTGGCTGCACTTCTACAATCACCACAGGCACCACTCCGCCATCGGAGCCCCACCCATCATCAGACTCAACAACCTGCCTGGACATCACAGCTAGCCCGCGCGACGCTCGTGCAGCATGCCCGCATGCTCTGGGTGCGCCGCGAACCAGTCGGCGACGTACCAGCACACCGGGATCACGGTGCGGTCGCCGCGCGACGCGAGATCGGCGACGGCGCGCGCGACGAGCTCACCGGCGTAGCCGTGTCCTCGGAACGTCGGGATCGTGAAGGCGCGGGTCATCGCGACGGTGCGGCCGTCGTCGTTGTAGTCGAGGACGCTGACGAGGTCGTCGCCACGGTGCAGGGTGTACCGCGCGGCATCCTTCTCATCTGCGAAACGGAGCTCGGACATACCCTCACGGTACGCCCGTCCGAGGACACCGGGGCCGCGCCGTGCCCGACTGAGCAAAGTGTCACATTCCGTCACGATCGAGCCCGCCGGACTGCGCGGTTTGACACACGGCGACGCGGTTCGTCATAATCGGCCACATGACTGACTTCGCACGCACTCTGTCCGCCCAGGAGGCGAACGGAACTGCCGGCATCATGATGCCGCAGCGTGCTGTCATGTGTTGCCGAATGTGCCGCTGACACGGTAATCCCCGCCGGGTCTCCCGTCGTTTCTGAACACGACGCCTGCAGACCCCCGAGGCTCCGGTCCTTCCGCCCACAACGCGGATGCCTGTCGCCTCGCACACCGGCCCGAACGATCGTGGCCATCGCGCAATACCTCTGAACCCGCTCGGGTTCCTCCGTCAAAGGATTCTTCGATGTCGACCTCCGCTCTGCTCACCCGCCCCGCCGCTCCCCGTCACCTCCGCGCCGTCGAGGACGTCGTGACGCCCGCCCCCGCAGTCACCGCCCCCGCCGGCGGTCTGCCCGCCGGCACCTCGCCGCGCGGCTTCGCCCTCTACGTCGGCCTCGACGAAGTGAAGGCGGCCACCGACGGCGTCAGCCTCTCGGTCATCGTCGATGCACTCCGTCGCACCATCGCCGAGCTCGCACCGCACGCTGAGACCCACGCGACCGTCGCCCTCGCTCCTGCCGGTGCCGGCGGCCGCGACGTCGACGTCGTCCGTCTCGCCCTGCACGAGCCCGCCGCCGTCGCCCGCACCAAGCCCGAGGAGCCGCTCGACGAGCACGTCCCCGGTGGCGTGACGATCGACATCTCGCGTCGCCGCGTGCACATCGACGGCGAGACCGCCGCCCTCACCTTCAAGGAGTTCGAGCTGCTGCAGTACCTCGTGCTGCGCGAGGGCCGCACCATCGAGCGCACCGAACTCGTGTCGTCGCTGTGGAGCCACGCCGACGGCGACGAGGCACCCGGCGAGCGCACCATCGACGTGCACGTTCGCCGCCTGCGTTCGAAGCTCGGCCGCTACGAGGACATCGTCCGCACCGTGCGCGGCATCGGCTATCGGTTCGACCGTCACGCCGACGTCGTCATCCGCTACGGCCACGGCACCCCGTCGCCCGACCGCTTCTGACGTGCGGTAGCGCCGACGTGCGGCGCCGGGGAGCGGGTGTCGCACGAGAGCCGTATGGTGGCGGCATGAGGTCGGCAGCAGGCGAGCGGATGCCACTCCGCGGCGCCCCCGCAGCACGCGCCGACCCGGCCCCGCAGCATCTGCGCCCGCTCGAGGCCGAGTACCGGCCTCGCACCCCGGTCGACGTCGTCGCGGCGATCCGCTACCAGCAGCGCGGCCGCCACGACCCCACCCAGACCACCGCGACCGACGGCACGATCTGGCGCGCCACCCGCACACCCGACGGCGTCGCGACGACGGCGATCCGCGTCGGGCTGCAGACCGTCCGGGCTGCGGCGTGGGGCCCCGGCGCGGCCTGGTCGCTCGACCAGCTGCCGCGGCTGTGCGGCGACGGCGACGACCCGGCGGGGTTCGACGCGTCGCGGCATCCGCTTATCGCCGAAGCGCATCGGCGGCGACCCGGCCTGCGGATCGGAGCGACCGATCTCGTGTTCGACGCCCTCGCCAGCAGCGTGTTCGAGCAGAAGGTCACCGGCCTCCAAGCGTTCGGCGCGTGGCGCTGGATCGTCTCGCATTACGGCGAGCCCGCACCGGGACCGACACCGCGGCCGATGTTCGCGACGCCGGCGGAGTGGCGGATGATCCCGAGCTGGGCGTGGCATCGTGCAGGGCTCGAACCGCCGCAGTCGCGCACCGTGGTCGCCGCTGCGCGGCGTCGCGCGTCGATCGAGCGTGCGGCCACGGCAGCGACGACGGGTGACGAGCGCGACGCGGTGTTTACGAGCCTGCCCGGCGTCGGCATCTGGACGAGTGCAGAGACCCGCATCCGCGCGTTCGGCGACCCCGACGCGGTGAGTTTCGGCGACTATCACGTCGCGCACGAGGTCGGCTACGCGCTCACCGGCAAGCGGGTCGATGACGACGGCATGCGCGAGCTGCTCGAACCGTGGCGCGGACACCGGCAGCGCGTCATCCGCCTCATCGGCGTGAGCGGCGTCCATGAACCGCGGCGTGGTCCCCGGCTGCACCCCGAGGACCACCGGAACCGCTAGCGCGGGAGCGCGGCAAGCGCCTCGGAGAGGTGCTCGAGCACCGAGATGTGCCCAGCGCCGTCGACGCGCAGCAACGTCGCGTTGCGCAGCCCCGCAGCGAGGGCCTCGCCGTGCGAGAACGGCACGACTCGGTCGAGGTCGCCGTGCGCCACGACGACCGGCGTCTCGATGTTGCCGATGTCGAAGCCCCACGGACGGGTGAACGCGACGTCGTCGTCGACGAGGCCGTCGGAACCCCATTCCTCGGATGCCGCGACGTCGGCACCCAGCGACGCCCATGACGACTCGAGCGCCGCGTAGTCGGCCGCGATGAAGCTCGACGGGTCGAACTCCTCCACCTCGAGGTGCGCGGTGCGCGCCTCGAACCCTTCGGCGGCGGTGCGGAGGCCCGACGGGTCGGCCATCCCCTCGAACCATGTCTCGTCGCCCGGCCGGAACGGTGCGATACCGGCGAGCGTGACGACGCCCCGAATGCGCGCCGGCATGACGGCCGCGCAGGCAAGCGCGTGCGGACCGCCGCCCGAAGCACCGACCGACACGACATCGTCCAGCTCGAAGGCCTCGAGCACCCGCTCGAGGCCGACCGCGACACTGCGCACGTCGCGGTAGAGCTCGCGCGCCGCGCCACCGTAGGCGGGACGCGCGACCGATACGACGTCCAGACCAGCGGATGCCGCGGCCTCGGCGACCGGCGGTAGCACGGCACCGGTCTGCGGCGAACCGTGATGCCACAGCAGCACCGGCCGGTCGCGGCCGGGGTGCTCGGTGGTGGCGTGGACGACGTGGTCGGCGAGCAGCGGGTGCGAGATCTTCACGCGGCCACCGTACCCGCCGCCCGCCGTAGGGTGGGGGCATGGCGCAGCGACAGCACGGACGCGGGTTCTGGGTGCTCTCGGCGATCGGGATCGTCGCGGGCGGCATCGTGTTCGGCCTCATCATGCAGAACGTGTGGCTGGGACTCGTCCTCGCGGCCGCGATCTCGATCGGCGTCGTCCTCGCGTACTCGTCGCGCCGCGGGCGAAACGAGGGCATCTACGACCGGGACGACGACGGCGCGCAGCTCTGAAGCGTGAACATCGCGTGACGGGGCTTGCGCGATGTCGGAGGCCGCCGCGACACTGAGCGCGACGGCGCCGCCGGGCGTCGCAGCCGGAAGGGACACCGCGATGCCGCTCAGCCTCAACCCGTACCTGTCGTTCCGCGACAACGCCCGCGAAGCCATGACGTTCTATCAGTCGGTGCTCGGCGGAGAGCTCGTGTTCGACGAGTTCGGCAGCATCCCCGAGATGGCGCCCGAGGGCGAAGGCCACCTCATCATGCACGCCCAGCTCACGACCGACGACGGCATGGTGCTCATGGCGTCGGACTCCCCCGCGAGCATGCCGTACACCGCACCCGCCGGCTTCTCAGTGTCGATCAGCGGCGACGACGAGGCACAGCTGCAGTCCTACTGGGACGCGCTGTCCGCCGGTGGCACGGTCGTCATGCCCTACGAGACCCCGCCGTGGGGCGGCACATTCGGCATGTTCACCGACCGCTTCGGCATCGACTGGATGATCGCGTACTTCGCCGGAGAGCCGGGCGCTCAGTAGTAGACGGCGAGCGGCCCGCGCGGCCCCTCGACGACGTCGACCGGGGTGTCGAAGATGTCCGACAGGACGTCTGCACGCACGATCTCGTCGGGGGTGCCGAACGCGACGACCCGACCGTCCTTCATGGCGCAGATCCGATCGGCGTAGTGCCCGGCGAAATTGATGTCGTGCAGGACGACGACGATGGTGCGACCGAGCTCGGATGCCGCGCGGTGCAGGTGCCGCATCATCTGGACGGCGTGCTGGATGTCGAGGTTGTTCAGCGGCTCGTCGAGCAGCACGTAGTCGGTGTCCTGCGCGAGCACCATCGCGACGTACGCGCGCTGGCGCTGCCCGCCTGACAGCTCGTCGAGGTAGCGACCCTCGAGTCCTTCGAGGCCGAGGAAGTCGATCGATCGGTCGATGATCGACTCGTCGGCTGCGGTGAGACGGCCCCGCGAGTGCGGATAGCGTCCGAACCCGACGAGCTGGCGGACGGTGAGTCGGGTGACGAAGTGGTTCTCCTGCCGCAGGATCGCGACGACTTTCGCGAGCTCGCGTGACTTCGTGTGGGCCACGTCGTGCCCACCGACCGAGATCGTGCCACCGTCGGTGGGGAGGAGTCGCCCGATCATTGTGAGCAGCGTTGACTTGCCGGCGCCATTCGGTCCGATGAGCGCGGTCATGCCCCCCGACGGCAGGTCGAGCGTCACGGGACCGATCGCGACGTCGGTGCTGTACCGCTTCTCGACGGCGGTGAGCGAGATCACAGGCGACCCTTTCGGAGCAGGTGGATGAGGAAGGCCGTGCCGCCGACGATCTCGACGATGATGCCGACCGAGCCGGCGGCGTAGAACACGTGCTTCAGCACGACGTACGCCCCACCGAGCACCACGAAGCCGACGAGCACCGACATGGCGAACATCCTGCGGTGGTCGAACGTGTCGGCCAGTTGGTAGGTGAGCATCGCGACGAGGAAGCCGAAGAACGTCATCGGGCCGATGAGCGACGTCGAGACCGCCATGAGGATCGACACCATCAACAGCGCGAGGATCGAATCGCGTCGGTGCGATGACCCGAGGCTCAGCGCGACCGGGCGGCCCAGCCCGAGCAGGTTCAGTCGACCGCCGCCGATCCACAGCGCGGCGACCGCGACCGCGAGCAGCGGGACGGCGATCGGCAGATATGTGACGTCGGCGTTCGCGACGCTGCCGATGAGGCGCGCGGTGAGCAAATCGAACTCGGTGGGCGTCAGCAGCCGCTGCAGGAACGTCGAAAATGCGGCGAGCGCGCCGCCGAGGATGATGCCGACGAGCAGCATGATCTGGACGTTCGCGTAGCGACCCGACAGCAGCCAGCCGTAGAGGATCCCCGAGAACACGAGCATCACGACGATCTGCAGCAGGTAGGGGCCGGCACCCTGCAGCGCGATCGCACCGGCTGCGCCGAAGAAGAAGATCGCCGCGGTCGAGATCGCCGTATACAGCGACTCGAACCCCATGAGCGACGGCGTGACGATGCGGTTCGCGGTGACCGTCTGGAACGTGATCGTCGCGATGCCCTGACAGATCGCCACGACCGCGATCACGGCGACGCTCGAGATCCGCAGCTCGACGATCCGCCAGAAGCCCGACGTACCCACCGGAGCCGGGTTGTCCCACCACAGGATGCCGGCGGCGATGAGCACCGCCGCGACGGCGAACACCGCGATGAGCAGGCGGTACCGGCGGGCGGCATCCGCTGTCGGGAACGCCCCCGAGCGGGCGGTGCGGGGCGCGGCATCCCGCCGCGCGGAAACGTCAACCACGGCGACGCTGCCGAAGGAGCAGGGCGATGAACACGACCGACCCGACCATCGCGAGGATCAGTGAGACGGGCACCTCGAAGGGCATGTTCACGACGCGGGCGAGGATGTCGCACGCGGTGATGAGCGCGATGCCGCCGAGCGCGACCCACGGCAGGTTCGACCGCAGATCGTCGCCGCGGATCATCGAGACGACGTTCGGCACGATGAGGCCGAGGAACGGCAGATTGCCGACGACGACGGTGACGACGCCCGCTGCGACCGCGATGAGGGTCGTCCCGATCAGCACGACCCTCGAGTAGTTCACGCCGACGTTGGTGGCGATGTCCTGCCCGAGGCCCGCGATCGTGAAGCGGTCGGCGGCGATGAAGACCGCCACGACGACGATGAGGACGATCCAGAGCGGTTCGTATTGACCACGCAGCACCGAGGTGAACGAGCCGGTGAACCAGATCGCCATGCTCTGGAGCATGTTCGTGGAGAGTGCGATGAAGGTCGACACGGCGCCGATGATCGCGCCGAGCATCATGCCGACGATCGGGACGATGATCGACGACGTCAGCATGACGCGGCGGAGGAAGAGGAAGAACAGCATGGTGCCGACGAACGCGGCGGCGACGGCACCGACCATCCGCACCATGAGCGGCGCGTCGGGGAAGAGCAGCATCACGAGGAGCAGGCCGAGGCCTGCCCACTCGGTCGTGCCGGTGGTCGTTGGCTCGACGAACCGGTTCTGCGTGAGCAGTTGCATGACGAGGCCGCACATCGCCATCGCCGCACCAGCGAGGATGAGGCCGACGGTACGGGGAATCCGCGTGATCGCGAACATCTCGGCACCGTCCGGCTCGCCGAAGACGTCGTAGACGCCGACGAAGAGCGACAGCGTGACGAGCCCGCCGACGACGGCGAGCCCGACGAGCAACGGCCACGTGAACAGGCGCCCGCGAGAGCGACGGCTCCCGACGGGCGCCTGAACCGTGGTGGACATCAGGACTCGAGCGCGTCCGCGAAGTCGTTGAAGAACTGCGTGTACGTCTCGATGCCCTCGTTGAGGTACGTGCCCGCGGGCATGTAGACCACGTTGCCCTCGGCAACGGCCGTCACGTTCTGCAGCGCCTCGGACGAGCCGATGAGGTCATTCGCGGGCGTGTATGCCTCGTCGGTGTTGACGCTCACCGCGGCATCCCTGTCCATGACGAGCAGCCAGTCGGGGTTCGACGAGGCCACGGCCTCGACCGAGATGTCGTCGCCCTGGTGGTCGGTCGAGCCCTCGGACTCGAGCGCCGGGGTCAGCCCGAGGATGTCGTACACCGGGCCGAGCGTGCGGCCGGTCGTCGGAGCGGCGTAGTTGATCTCGCCGCCCGAGGTGATCGCGCCCATGACGGTCTCCGACGCGTCGTAGGCCGCGAGGACCCGCTCGATCGACGCCTCGAAGTCGGCGACGAGCGCGGCGGCCTCGTCCTGCTTGTCGAAGATCTCGCCCAGCACGGTGACCTGACGCTTGAGCTCCTCGTCGAAGGGCTCGCCGTCACGCGGGTCGAGCTCGACGATCGTGGCATTCGGGACCAGGGTCTCGAAGTCGGCGTAGTAGCTCGAGAAGCGCTGCCCGTTGACGATCAGGTCGGGGTCGCCGGCGACGACGGCCTCGAGGTCGGGCTCGCTGTGGTTGCCGAGGTTGATGACCTCGGAGCCGTCCTCCTTGTACGACAGGCCCTCGGGGAAAATATCGAGCGGGGCGGCGACGATCTCGATACCCCAGCTGTCGAGAAGCGTGATCGTGCGGTTGTCGGTGGCGACGACGCGCTGCGGCGGGGTGGTCACGGTCTGCTCGCCGTGGTTGTCGGTGACGGTGACCGTGGTGGCCACTTCGTCGTTCGCGGCGGGCTCGGTCGTCGACGCGCAGCCCGCGAGGGCGATGGCGACGATGAGGCCGACCGAGGCGGCGGCGAAGGGACGGGATGTGCGCATGCGAGTGCTCCTCAGCTCAGATGCCCATGCGTGTATCAGCACGCCGGCGGTCTGTCGGAAAGGTGGATGCCGGACGAGCGCCGACAAACTGAGGGTAGCCTTACCTTCATGACCTCCGTCAAATCCTCCCCCTCCTTCCGGCTGGAGCGTCGCCCGCTCGACCTGCGATTCCGCCGGGCGACGCTGGCCGCACGCACCTGGGAGACCCCGACCTACGTGCGCGTCCGACTCACCGGAGAAGACCTGATCGGGTTCGATTCCCCCGGGAGCGATGACCACATGCGGCTGTTCTTCGCCGACGCGGATGCCGCTGACCTCGAGGCCGTGCGCGCGGCACCGAGCCGCGAGTACACGCCGCTGGCGTGGGACGCCGCGGAAGGATGGCTCGACGTCGAGTTCGCGGTGCACGGTGACGAGGGCGTCGCAGCACCCTGGGCGGCGTCGGCCCCCATCGGCGCCCCGGTTGCCGTCGGCGGTCCGCGCGGATCGATGGTGCTCGAGGGGCGCCCAGACGCGTGGTTCCTCGCCGGCGACGAGACCGCGGTTCCCGCGATCCGCCGGTTCGTGGGGCTCATGGGCGAGGACGCGGTCGGCCGCATCCTGGTCGAGACGACGGATGCCGAGCACGAGCTCGCGATCACTGCGCCGTCAGGGGTAGAGGTCACGCCGGTGCACCGCGGCGACGCGTTCCCAGGCACCGCGTTGGCGGCCGCGCTGGGCGCGCTCGCGGCGGCAGACCGACCGGATGGCTCGGTCTTCGGGTTCGTCGCTGCCGAGCAGGCGATCGTCAAGCCGGCGCGCGCACTGCTCGTCGACCGCTGGGGACTGTCGACGGACGAGTTCGTCGCCAAGGGCTACTGGAAGTCGGGCGAGGCGGAGTACCACGCCCCGCACTGAGTGACCTGCATCCCGGGCGTGTCGTTGACGCGACACGCCCGGGCCGCTAACGTTGCAGGGCTGCGCCGACCGGCGTGGCAACCCCCGGAGGACGACTCATGACCGCGCACTCGCGTGATCTGCTCCAGCGGAACAAGGGCAACCACCCGTTCCGCTACGAGTCGTACCCTCCGGCGCGCGCCGCCTGACGCCATCACCGTCAGACGCCCCGCACCGTCAAGGTCCGGGGCGTTTTTTCGCGTGGCCCTCTCCACGCGTGGATGCTTCGGCCACTCCACGAAGGAAAGGAACCATGGAGAAGCTCTCGAACCGGCTGCTGTCGTGGGCGAGCATCATCGACGAGAAGACCGTCGAGCAGGCTCGCACCTCGTCGCGCATGCCGTTCATCCACCCGCACCTCGCGCTCATGCCGGATGCGCACCTCGGCAAGGGGGCGACCGTCGGATCGGTCATCCCCACCCTGGGCGCGATCATGCCGGCGGCGGTCGGCGTCGACATCGGCTGCGGCATGATTGCCGTCCGCACCCAGTTCACGAAGGCGCAGCTCGTTGAGCGCGACCTCGCGAAGCTGCGGGAGCAGATCGAGCGGGCCGTCCCGCTGTCCGCGGGCCGCGACAACCGGAAGATCGTCACGACAGCCGAGCCGCGGATCGCCGAGCTGGAGGAGCTCGCCGCGAAGCACGAGTTCGACCCGGCATCGTACGCGGGGCACTGGCGCAACCAGCTCGGGTCGCTCGGGTCGGGGAACCACTTCATCGAGGTCTCGGTCGACGAGACCGACGCGGTGTGGATGTTCCTGCACTCGGGGTCTCGGGGCGTCGGTAACAAGATCGCCATGCGCCACATCACGATCGCGCAGCGGCTGGCGAAGCAGTGGTGGATCGACCTGCCCGACCCCGATCTCGCCTACCTCGTCGAGGGGACGACGGAGTTCCGGGACTACGTCCGGCAGCTGCGTTGGGCTCAGCACTTCGCACTTCTCAACCGTGAGGAGATGATGGACCGGGTGTCGCGGCAGCTGTCCGAAGTGATGGGCGAGGACGTGATCGAGCACGAGCGGATCAACTGCCACCACAACTTCACCGAGAGCGAGAAGCACTTCGGGAAGCAGGTGTGGGTGTCGAGGAAGGGTGCGATCCAGGCCGACGCAGGTCGGCCCGGCCTCATCCCGGGGTCGATGGGCACGGCGTCGTACGTCGTGACCGGACTCGGGAACCCGCTCTCACTGAACTCCTCGCCGCACGGCGCTGGACGGGAGTACTCGCGCTCGGCGGCGCGGCGCACATTCACGCACGACCAGCTGCGGGAGGCGATGGTCGGGATCGAGTTCAGAGACACCGACGCGTTCATCGACGAGATTCCGCAGGCCTACAAGCCGATCGACCGGGTGATGGCGGATGCCGCCGACCTCGTCGAGGTGCGGCACACGCTGCGCCAGCTGGTGAACGTGAAGGGCGACTGAGCCGGGCGGCGACCCCTACATCTCCTCGTGGGTGTCGGGGTCGCCGTCCCACAGGCGACCGCGCTCGAGTGCGGCGATCGCCGCGATCTCGGCATCCGTCAGCGAGAACCCGAAGACGTCGGCGTTCTCGATCTGGCGTGCGGGATCGGCGGACTTCGGGATCGGCGTCGAGCCGAGCTGCACGTGCCAGCGGAGGACGACCTGCGTCGGGGTCACGCCGTGCGCGGCGGCCGTCTCGATCACAACCTCCTCGCTCAGCAGCTCCGACCGGTGGGCGAGCGGGCTCCAGCTCTCGGTGCGGATGCCGTGCGCGGCATGGAACGCGCGGAGCGCCGCCTGCGGGAAGTGCGGGTGCAGTTCGACCTGGTTGACGGCGGGCGTCACGCCGGTCTCGTCGACGAGGCGCGCGAGCATCGGCTCGGTGAAGTTCGAGACGCCGACACTGCCGACGAGGCCGTCCTGCTGGAGCGTCACCATCGCCTTGAACGTGTCGACCCACTTGCCGACGCTGGGGTTCGGCCAGTGGATGAGGTACAGGTCGATGCGCTCGAGGCCGAGGCGCTCGAGCGAACCGCGGGCACTGGCGATCGTCTCGTCGTAGCCGTGGTCCCGGCCGGGCACCTTGGTGGTCACGAGGAGTTCGTCACGGATGCCGCTGCGCCGGACCGCCTCGCCGACCTCGCGCTCGTTCTCGTAGTTGACAGCGGTGTCGAGCAGGCGGTAGCCGCCCTCGACGGCAGCGACCATCGCGGCCACGCCGTCCTCACCGCGGAGGTTGTACGTGCCCAGCCCGAGCTGCGGGAAGGCGGTGCCGTCGTTCAGGGAGACCGTGGGAATCGTGACCATGTCGCCACGCTACGCCCGATGAGGGCTACGCGACGCCGCGGAGCCGGACGCCAGCGCGCGGCAGCAGTTCCGCGAAGTCGTCCGGGGTGTCGAGGTCGCGCCGCAGGCCGGACGTGGCGCGCACCGGCAACGGCTGGCACCCGAGTCCGCGGTGGCGTGCGAACGAGTCGGAGCCGTACGCCGACGCCCACACCGTGCCCGCACGGGCGGTGACGAGCGTGGAGCCGGTGCCCGCGGCATCCGCCACCACGGCACGCGGCACCGCGGCGGCGATCGCGAGCGCGGAGGCCAGCTCGGTCGGTGCGAGTGCGGCGAGGTCGGCCGGAAGTGCGGCGCGGTTGCGGCGGAGGCCGACCCGCGAGGCGGCCAGCGCGAGCGCCGCGTCGATGCCGGTCGCTTCGCGCTCCCGCACGAGCACGACCCCGGCAGGGAGCAACCGTGCGATGCCGTCGTCGGCCGTCACCACGACGACCCGCTCGACGCCCGAGGTGCGTGTGGCGACCTCGATCGTGTCGAACGCGAGCGCGCGGGCAACGTCCACGCGCGCCGCACCGACCACCTCGAGCCGGGACTTCGCCTCGGCGAACGGCTTGACCGGGATCATGACCGTCCACGCCCCGCTCACGCGAACCGCTTCCGGAGCCGCGGGAGGATGTCGTCGGCATACCGCTGCAAGAATGCGAGCTGATCGTCGCCCGGATCGTGGAACACGAGCTGCCGGAACCCCATCTCGACGTAGGTGGCGATCCGCTCGACGTGCTCGTCCGGGTCGTCCGAGACGATGAATCGGGATGCCGCGCGCTCGATCGGCAGCGCGGCGGCACGGCGCTGCATCTCGCGCGGATCGTGGATGCCCATCTTCTCGTCCTGCGACAGCGCGAGCGGCGCCCAGAAGCGGGTGCGCTCGCGTGCCGCCTCGAGGTCGGGGTGGTACGACACCTTCACCTCGATCATGCGATCGACGTCGTCGGGCGTCCGACCCGCCTTCTCGATGCCGTCGTCGACCGCGGGGAGCAGCGTGTCGGTGTAGAGCGCCGGGTCTTTGCCGCTCGTCGTGATGAACCCCTCGCCGATCCGGCCCGCCAGCCGTGCGGCGGCGGGCCCTGCGGCGCCGATGTAGACGGGAATCGGCTCGTCGGGGCGGTCGTAGACCGTGGCGTCCGAGACCCGGTAGAACGAGCCGTCGAACGTGACGCGCTCCCGCTCCCACAGCTCGCGCATGAGGCCGATCGACTCTTTGAGTCGCTGGAACCGCTCGGGCGGGTCGGGCCAGTCCAGCCCGAGCGTCACCTCGTTCAGCGCCTCCCCCGTGCCCACGCCGAGGACGATGCGGCCGGGGTAGAGCACGGCGAGCGTCGCGATCGACTGGGCGACGACCGCAGGGTGATACCGGAAGGTCGGCGTCAGCACCGACGTGCCCATGACGATGCGCGAGGTGCGCGCACCGAGTGCACCGAGCCAGGGCAGCGCCGCCGGCGCATGCCCTCCGTCGTGCATCCACGGCTGGAAATGGTCGGAGATGTAGACGCTGTCGAACCCGGCGCGTTCAGCGGCGACCGCGTACTCGAGCAGCTTCGCCGGGCCGAACTGCTCTGCCGAGGCCTTGTAGCCGAAGCGGATGGTCATCGGGCTCCTTCCGTCACGGTGAACGCGTCGCGCACGGCGGCGCGCATCGCGGAGTCGAGGTCGTCGGTCGTGCCCGGCCACAGCAGCGTGACCCGGCCCGAGCGTGCGTCGCGGTACCAGCTGCGGCATCCGGCGACCCACGGCGTGCCGTCGACGCGGTCCGCGATCGCCGCCGTGGCCGCCTGTTCCGCCTCGGGCCGCGCACGGATCACGCCGCCCGACCCCGTGAGCCTACGCACGAGGGCCGCCTGCCGTTCGAGGACGAGCAGCGACGACGAGTGCGGCAGCGCCGCGTTCGGCCCGTTGAGCACGAACAGGTTCGGGAATCCCGCGACGGCCACCGTGCCGACGGCGGTCATCCCCTGCGCCCAGTGCTCAGCGAGCGTCACGCCGTCCTCGCCGCGCACGAGGCGCGCGAACGGCTGCTCGCTGGTCTCGAACCCGGTGGCGAGCACGATGCGGTCGATGCTGTCGTGTCGCGCACCCGACGCGCCGACGAGCGTGTCGCCGTGCACTGCGGCGAGCGCCGAGGCCTCGAGCGTCACCGCTCGCGAGGCGACCGCGGGGTAGAACGTGTCGGACAACACGACGCGCTTGCAGCCGAACGGGTCGGTCGGCGTCAGCCTGCGGCGCAGTGCCGGGCGTCGCACCTGCTGCGCGAGGTGCGCCTGCGCTGCACGGACGGCGCGAGCGGATGCCGCGGGCGCACCGGCCCGCGCCGCGAAACGCTCGTCGTCGCCGCCGAGCGCCTCGGCGCGCACCGCCGCGATGCGGCCGGGGTCGGCGGCGAACGCGGCACGGTCGGCCGGGCCGTAGCGGCGCCCACCGCGAGGCAGGATCCACGCGGGCGACCGCTGGAACAGCACGACCTCGGCGCCGGCCGCAACGAGCTCGGGCACGAGCTGCGCCGCGCTCGACCCGGTGCCGACGACGGCGATCCGGGTTCCCGCGACCGGCACCGACCCATCCCAGCGGGCGGTGTGCATCACCTGTCCCGGGAAGCCCACGAGGCCGGGGATGTCGGGCACGTGCGGTTCGGCGAGGCGCCCGCACGCGAGCACGAGCACGTCGGCGGTCTGCGGCCCATCCCCCGAGAACGCCAGCCGCCACTGCTGCGCAGCCTCGTCCCACGCGGCATCCGTCAGCGCACTCTGGAACCGGATCGACGAGCGGATGCCGCTCGCATCGACGACCCGCTCGAGGTACGCGGCGATCTCGGCACCGGGTGCGAACTCCGCCGACCAGTCGGGGTTGGGGTGGCGTTCGAGGCTGTAGAGGTGCGCCGGGACATCGCACGCGACACCCGGGTAGACGTTATCGCGCCACGTGCCGCCGACCCGGTCGGCGCGCTCGACGACGACGACCTCGCGCCCGGCTTCACGCAGTTCGATCGCCGCGAGGACGCCCGCGAACCCCGCCCCCACGACGACCGCGTCGACGTGCCCGGTCATGCGGCCCGCTCGCTCGACGCGCCAGGCGTGCCGTAGTCGGTCGTCCGCACGCGGAGGCGTCGGAACAGCCCCGACACGAGTCGCTCGGCCGCCGCGAGGTGCAGCTCGAGCCCCTGCTCGACCCCGGTGTCGGGGCGCACACGCCCGTCGAGGAGCGTGCCGCCGAGGTCGTCGCCGCCCGCGCGCAGCAGCTCGGCGGCGGTCGCCGTGCCGTGCCGCGTCCACGGGATCTGGATGTGCCGGATGCCGTCGTTCAGCAGCAGCCGCGACACGGCCGCCATGGCGCGGTGCTCGTCGAGCGGCGCGCGGTCGGCCAGCCGCGAACCGTGCCCCGGCAGCGGGATCGGCACGAACTCGCTGAACCCGCCGGTCTCGTCGTGGATGCCGCGCAGCGCGAGCAGGTGCGCGATGCGCTGCGCCGCGGTCTCGACGTGCCCGTAGAACAGCACCGACGTGGAGCGGAGGCCGGCGCCGTGGGCGGCGCGGACGATCTCGAGCCAGCGGTCGACGTCGAGGTCGTCCGGCGCGATGCGGCGGCGCACGTCGTCGTCGAGCACCTTCACGCCGGTGCCCGGGAACGTATCGACGCCCGCGGCGATGAGCTGCCGCAGCGCCTCGGCGAGCGGCATCCCGCCACGGTCGACGAGGTCGGCGATGTCGTGCGGCCGGTAGGCGTGGAGGTGCACGTCGGGCGTCGCGGCCCGCACCGTGCGGACGAGGTCGAGGTACGCGGACGGCGGGAGCGCGGCATCCATCCGCCCCTGGATGCACAGCTCGGTCGCCCCGAGCGCGGCGGCGTCGCGGGCGATGTCGGCAGCGTCGTCGAGGGTGAACTCCCCGAATCCGGATGCCGCGGCCCGCAGCCCCGACGACGTCAGGTTCCGGTTCACGACGATGCTGACGGTGTCGCCGACGGTGAGGCGGCGCACGTCGTCGGCGACGGCGACGAGCCGCTCGAGGTCTCGCCCCTCGGCGACGAGCAGCCGCTCCCACTCTGCGGCGTCGAGCTCACGCGGCGCGGTAGCGGCACGCTCGAGCAGGGCGTCGGCGCGACGGCGACCGGACGACGGCGACGGCGCGGCAGCGGCGAGCCCGGTCACCGGGTCGGCGAGGCGTGCGACCTCGCGGTGCAGCGCCGGGTCGATCCATTCGTCGGCGGCCCGCACGTACTCGGGGTGGGCGGTGAGTCGCTCGGTGAGGGTGAAGCCCTCGGCGGCCGTGTGCGCCGCGAGGTCGTCGAGGTGCGGCCACGGCCGCTCCGGGTTCACGTGGTCGGCGGTGAGCGGCGAGACCCCGCCCCAATCGTCGACGCCGGCGCGCAGCAGCAGCGCGAGCTCGGCGGGGTCGCTGAGGTTCGGCGGCGCCTGGATGCGCATCGCGGGACCGAGCACGAGCCGGGCGACCGCGACCGCCGCGAGGTACGCGTCGCGGTCGGCGTCGGGCGCGTCGTGCATCGCGGTGCGCGGCTTCGCCCGGAAGTTCTGCACGATCACCTCCTGCAGGTGACCATGGCGGGCGTGCGCGTCGCGCAGCGCGAACATCGATGCGGCGCGGTCGGCGAGGGTCTCGCCGATGCCCACGAGGATGCCGGAGGTGAACGGCACGCGCGCCGCACCGGCATCCTCGATCACCTGCAGTCGGAGCGCCGGGTCTTTGTCGGGAGAGCCGTAGTGCGCGGCACCGGGCGTCTCGAACAGTGCACGGGACGTCGTCTCGAGCATCATGCCCATCGACGGTGCGACCGGTCGGAGCGTCGCGAGCTCGGCCGGGGTCATCACCCCCGGATTCGCGTGCGCGAGCAGACCGGTCTCTGCGGTGACGAGCCGCGCTGCGTGCGCGACGTAATCGATCGTCGATGCGAAGCCGTGCTCGTCGAGCCACGCCCGCGCCTCGGGCCACCGTGCCTCGGGCCGATCACCCAGCGTGAGGAGCGCCTCCTTGCAGCCCTGCGCGTGCCCGGCCCGCGCGACCCGCAGGATCTGCTCGTCGCTGAGATATGCGGGCGCCTGCTTGCGGAGCAGCTGCGCCGGGGTGTCGACGAACGCGCAGTAGTGGCAGCGGTCGCGGCAGAGCGTCGTGAGCGGGAGGAACACCTTGCGGGAGTAAGTGACGACGCCGGGTCGACCGGCCGCCACCAGCCCCTCGTCGCGCATCGCGCCGGCCCGCTCGAGCAGCGCGTCGAGCCGCACACCGGATGCCGCCAGCAGGCGCTCGGCCTCGGCGGGATCGGTGACGCGGTCGACGCTCATGCGGTGTCAGCCGTTGCGCGGGAAGCCCAGGTCGACGCCGCCGTGCGACGGGTCGAGCCAGCGGGCGGTGACCGCCTTCTCCTGGGTGAAGAACGCGAAGCCCTGCGGGCCGTACGCCTTGGAGTCACCGAAGAGCGACGCCTTCCAGCCGCCGAACGAGTGGTACGCCACCGGCACCGGGATCGGCACGTTGATGCCGACCATGCCGACGTTCACCTCGCGCTGGAAGCGCCGTGCGGCGCCGCCGTCGTTCGTGAAGATCGCGGTGCCGTTGCCGTAGGGACCTGCCTCGATGAGGGCGACGCCCTCTTCGTAGCCGCTTACGCGCACGACCGACAGCACCGGCCCGAAGATCTCGTCGGTGTACACCTTGGACGTCGTCGGCACCTTGTCGACGAGGGTCGGTCCGAGCCAGAAGCCGTCCGCCTCGCCGTCCGGCTGCACTCCGCGACCGTCGACGACGATGTCGGCGCCGTCGGATGCCGCGATGTCGAGGTACCCGGCGACCTTGTCGCGGTGTTCGCGGGTGATGAGCGGGCCCATGTCGCAACCGCGCATGCCGTCGCCGACCTTGAGCCCCGCCATCCGCTCGGCGATCTTCGCGACGAGCTGGTCGGCGACGGTGTCGACGGCGAGCAGCACGGAGATGGCCATGCAGCGCTCGCCCGCCGATCCGAAGCCCGCGTTCACCGCGGCATCCGCGGCGAGATCCAGGTCGGCGTCGGGCAGTACCAGCATGTGGTTCTTCGCGCCGCCGAGGGCCTGCACGCGCTTGCCGTTCGCGCTCGCCCGCTCGTAGATGTATTTCGCGATCGGCGTCGACCCGACGAACGAGATCGACCGGACGGTGGGGTGGTCGAGGAGCGCGTCGACCGCCTCCTTGTCACCGTGGACGACGTTCAGCACACCGGCGGGCAGCCCCGCCTCGGCGAACGCGCGCGCGATCCAGTCGGCCGCGCTCGGGTCTTTCTCGCTCGGCTTGAGCACCACCGCGTTGCCGGCGACGAGCGCGATCGGCAGGAACCACAGCGGCACCATCGCCGGGAAGTTGAACGGGCTGATCACGCCGACGACACCCACCGGCTGACGGAGCGTGTAGACGTCGACGTCGGTCGACACGTTGTCTGAGTAGTCGCCCTTCAGGAGGTGGCCCGAACCGCACGCGAACTCGACCACCTCGAGGCCACGCGCGATCTCGCCGAGCGCATCCGAGAACACCTTGCCGTGCTCCGCGGTGAGGATCGCGGCGAGCTCCTCCTTGCGGGCGTTGAGGATCTCGCGGAACGAGAACATGACGCCCTGCCGCTTCGCGATGCTCGCATCGCGCCAGGCCGGCAGCGCCGCCGCGGACGCCGCGACCACGTCGCCGACGTCGGCGGTGGAGGCGAGGCGCACCGTCTTCGAGACCGTGCCGGCAGCCGGGTTGTAGACGTCGCCGGTGCGCGCCGAGGCCCCTGTCCAGGCGGCGCCGTCGACCCAGTGATCGAGGATGGTCATGTCGTGTCCTTTCAGCGCACCGCGGTGAACGCGGCGTCGTAGAGTTCGATCGCCGCGCCCACTTCGTCTGCGGTGACGGTGCAGGGCGGGACGACGTGGATGCGGTTCTCGCTCGTGAAGGCGAGCAGACCGCGGCGGAAGAGGTCGGCCTTCAGCGCACCGACGAGTGCCGGCGCGACGGGTTCGCGGGTCGCTCGGTCGGCGACGAGCTCGAGCGCCCAGAAGACGCCCTCGCCGCGCACCTCGCCGATGATCGGGTGCCGCTCGGCGAGCTCCCGCAACGCGGGGCCGAGGATGTCCTCGCCGATGTACCGGGCGTTGTCGACGATGCCCTCGGTCTGCATCGCGTCGATCGTCGCGACGATGGATGCCGCGGCGAGCGGGTGGCCCGAGTAGGTGAGTCCGCCGGGGAAGACGCGGTCGTCGAAGATCGCGGCGATCGGGTCGGAGATGATGACACCGCCGACGGGGATGTAGCCCGAGTTGACGCCCTTCGCGAAGGTGATGAGGTCGGGCACGACGCCCTGACCCTCGAACGCGAACCAGCGGCCGGTGCGGCCGAACCCGGCCATCACCTCGTCGAGGATCAGCACGATGCCGAACTCGTCGGCCAGCCGCCGGACGCCGGCGAGGTAGCCGGCGGGGGGCACCATGATCCCGGCCGTCCCGGGGATGGACTCGATGAGGATCGCGGCGATGGTCGACGCCCCCTCGGACTGGATCACGCGGCGCAGGTGGTGCAGTGCACGCTCGCACTCCTCTTCGGGCGTCGTCGCCCAGAACTCGGAGCGGTAGAGATAGGGGCCGAAGAAGTGGGCGTGACCGTGCGCGTACTCGTTCGGGTAGCGCCGCCAGTCGCCGGTCGCGACGATCGCGGCGCCCGTGTTGCCGTGGTAGCTGCGGTACTGCGAAAGCACCTTGTCGCGGCCGGTGTACAGCCGCGCCATGCGGATCGCGTTCTCGTTGGCATCCGCACCGCCGTTCGTGAAGAAGACCTTCGAGAAGCCGGCGGGGGCGAGGTGCGTGATCCGCTGCGCGGCGAGGCCACGCGGCAGACTCGCCGTCGAGGGGGCGATCGTCGTGAGCAGGTCGGCTTGCTCTTTGATCGCGCCGACGACAGCGGGGTGCTGATGCCCGATGTTGACGTTCACGAGCTGGCTCGAGAAGTCGAGCCAGCTGTTGCCCGCGTGGTCCCACACCGAGGTGCCGCGGCCGCCCGCGATCGGGAACGGGTCGATCTGGGCCTGCGCCGACCACGAGTGGAAGACGTGTGCGCGGTCGAGCTCGCGCGTGCGCGCGTCGAGGTCTGCGTGGGTCATCGAGGTGCTCCTGACATCCGGGGTGGTTCCGGGTCGAGCGCGGTGTCGCCCTCGACCCGGAACCAGCTTGTCACTGTCTTGCCTGCTGCTCCGGGGTATTACTGCCCACGCTGTGTCATTGGCCGCCTTGGGTCAGCGTCACCTCGATCGGCGTGTACTCCCCGTCGACGCTCACGCCGTCGGCTTCGAGCTCGGCGAGCGCCGCTTCGATGTACTCGTTCGAGTAGGCGCTGGCCGGCGGCTCGACGGTGATGAGGTTCATGCCGTCCTGGTTGACCGCGGCGAGCGCGCCTTCGACGGTCTGCGACCAGGCGTCCTCCTGCACGGTGCCGAAGGGGGCGTCGGTCCAGATGAGCTTGTTGACCTCGTTGAGCTGCCACAGCTGGTGCACCGGTCCGACCGGGAAGGCGGCCTCGGCGTTCGAGGCGACGTCCCAGACCAGCTCTGCCGATTCCTCGACGTTGTCCCGGGCGTAGAGCCAGCCCTTCGTGACGGCCTTGAGGAAGCGCACGGCGGCGTCGGCGTAGGCGGGGTCCTCCTCGAGGCGCTGGGTGTCGGCCCAGATCGCATCCTGCAGCATGGCGCCCTCGGTGTCTTCGTACGAGACCACGTCGAGGTCGTCGAGCGTGTAGAGCTCGCCGGTATCGGGGTTCACGGTCTCGAGCACCTGGGCGAGTTCGTTGTAGGTCATCGCCTGCGCGGCATCCACATCACCGTCGAGCAGGGCGTTCATCGAGAAGTCCTGCGTCGTGATGGAGACGGTGGAGGCGTCGACGCCGTCGGCGGCCATCGCGGCGAAGATCTCCCACTCGTTGCCGAAGCCCCAGGAACCGATGCGCTTGCCTTCGAAGTCGCCGACGGAGGTGATGCCGTCGCCCTTCCACGACACCTGCGTGGTGCCCGAGCGCTGGAAGACCTGAGCGATGTCGGTGAGCTCGGCACCCGAGGTCTCGATGGTGCCGAGGACCTTCGGGACCCACGCGACGGCGAAGTCGACGTCGCCCGCGGCGAGGGCGTCCTGCGGGACGATATCGCCGCCCGAGGGCACGATGTCGACGCTGTCGAAGCCCTCCTCCTCGAAGTAGCCCATCTCCTGGGCGACGTAGTAGCCGGCGAACTGCGCCTGCGGCAGCCACTGCAGCTGCAGGCTGATCTCGGTGAGGGGCTCGAACTCCACATCGGGCTCGCCGCTGGGGGTCTCGTCCGTGGTGCCCGCGCACGCGGACAGGGCGAGGGCTGCGGCGGTCACGGAGGTGACGACTGCGAACCGGCGTCGGGTGCTGTGTCGCATGGTGTTCCTTTCGGTGTTCGGGTGGTGCAGGTCTCGGGTGGTGCGGATACGGGTGGTGCGGGTGGAGCGAGCCGACCGTCAGGTCGGCTTCCGCCTGGTCGCGAGCCGCTCGAGCAGCACCGTGACGAGGAAGAAGATGAGGCCGACCGCGATCGAGGCGGCGACGTAGGTCCACGCGACGGCGGCGTTGCCGGTCTTCGCGTAGCTGGCGATCGCGGTACCGAGTCCGTCGGTGGGGCCGCCGAAGTACTCGGCGACGAGGGCCGAGATGACGGCGACCGAGCTCGCGATGCGGACGCCGGTGAGCAGGTACGGCACCGCCGTGGGCAGGGTGAGCTTTCGGAACTCCTGGCCACCGGATGCCGCGTACGCGAGGAACAGGTCGCGCTGCACGGGCCGCGCCTGGCGGAGCCCGCGGAGCACGTTGACAAACACCGGGATGAAGGCGGCGATCGCGGCGACGAGCTGTCGGCCGGTCTGGCTGGAGGCGCCGAACATCGTGTTCAGCAGCGGGGTGAGCGCGACGATGGGGACGACGGCGATCGCGGCGACGAGCGGCGCGAGCATGCCGTCGACTGGGCGGAGCCACGCGGCGAGCCCGGCGAGGACGATGCCGAGCACCGTGCCGAGGACGAGGCCGACGAGCGTGTTCCCTCCCGTGACGAGCGCGTCGTCGAGCACGATCCCGAAGTGGCGCACCGCAGTCTCGAACACGTCGACGGGCGCCGGGATGAGGGCGAGCCGCCCGATCTTCACCCCCGACAGCACCTGCCACAGCACGACGAGCAGCACGCCGGTCCCCACCGGCGCGGCGATTCGGGTGATGCGTTCAGCGACTGGCGACATGGTGGGCGGTCACCGCTCGTTCGCGCGCTGGGTCGGGGTGCCGTGGAGTGCTTCCCGGACGGCGGTGACGTGGCGGAAGAACTCCGGCGACTCGCGCAGCAGTTCGGGCCGATCGTCGCCGAACGGGATCTCGAGCACGTCGGTGATGCGTCCCGGTCGCGGCGACATGACGACGACCCGATCGGAGAGGTACACGGCCTCGGGAATCGAGTGCGTCACGAACACGACGGCGGCGCCGGTCTCGACCGTGATGCGGATGAGCTCGGTCTGCATCCGCTCGCGGGTCATCTCGTCGAGCGCACCGAACGGCTCGTCCATGAGAAGCAGCTTCGGCTTGGTCGCGAGGGCGCGGGCGATCGCGACGCGCTGCTGCATGCCGCCCGACAGCTCGTCGGGGTAGCGGTGCGCGAACTCGGCGAGCCCCACGAGGCCGGCGAGCTCCGTCGCGCGGGCCTTTCGGGCAGCGGATGCCACGCCGTGCAGCTCGAGCGGCAGGGCGATGTTCTCGAGCACGGTACGCCAGGGCAGGAGCCCCGCCTGCTGGAACGCGATGCCGTAGTCCTGGTCGAGCCGAGCCTGCTTCGCGGGCTTGCCGAACACCTCGATCGAGCCGGCGGTGGGCTGGTCGAGGTCGGCGATGAGACGCATGAGCGTCGACTTGCCGCACCCCGAGGGACCGATGAGCGACACGAACTCGCCGGCGGCGACCTCGAGGTCGACGTCGGTGAGGGCGTGGACCTCGGTCTTCTTGCGGCTGCCGAACGTCCGGCTCGCGCCGGTGGCGCGCACGGCGATGTCGCTCATGCGTGGGTTCCTCTCCGCCCGCAGGTGGCGATCGTGTGACGGGGGCGGCTCATGCGACCTGCTCCCCGCGGCGGTAGCGACGCAGTGTCGCGCCGAGCAGCGCGACCGAGCCGGCGGCGACGAGCCCCAGCACGATCGCGCCGAAGATCGGCCCCCACGGCAGCGCCGGGTCTGCCGAGGCGGACTGCGCCAACTGCAGCAGCATCCGTCCGAGTCCGCCCCGCATGCCGATCGAGACCTCTGCCACGACGACGCCGACGACGGCGTTCGCCGCCGCCAGCCGCAGGGCGGGCAGCAGGTACGGCACCGCCGCTGGCAGCCGCAGCAGTCGCAACGTCTGTCCGTAGCCGGCGGCGTAGCTGCGCATCAGGTCCTGATGGATCGCGTCGGGCGAGCTGAGCCCGCGGAGTGCGCCGATGGCCACCGGGAAGAACGCCAGGTACGACGCGATCACCGCGACCGACAGCCACTCCGGCCACGGGAATCCACCCCGGTCGATCTGCGAGCCGATCCGCGCGACGAGGGGCGCGAACGCGATGAGCGGCACCGTCTGCGACACCACAATCCACGGCAGCAGCCCCCACTCGGCGACGCGCCACCGCTGCATGATCAGGGCGAGCCCGATCCCCACCGCGACGCCGATCACCCAGCCGACGGCCGCGATCCCGAGGGTGAGCAGCGCCGCAGTGCCGACCGACGCCCACAGCGGCGGCGTCGCCGCGCCGCTCGTGGGCTCGAACAGCCGGACGATCATGTCCCACACGTGCGGCATCGCACGGTCGTGAGTGCGCGGCAGGATGCGCAGTCCCTCTTCTCCGCCGAGGACGACGCCGTCCGCCGGGCCCAACCACTTGTACGCCTCCCACAGGGCCACGACGGCGAGGACGCCGGCGACGCCCCACCCCCAGGCCGCTGCGGAGCGCCGCGTCATGACTTGGCCGTGATGTGCTCGGACAGCGCGGGGATGACCGTCTCGCCGTACACGCGCATGGTCTCCTCCTTGTTGTCGTGCTGGAGGTACCCGGCGAACTGGGTGACGCCGATCGCGCGCAACTGCTCGAGCTTCGCGATGTGGTCTTCCGCGGTGCCGAGCAGGCAGAACCGGTCGACGATCTCGTCCGGCACGAAGTCGACGTGGTCGTTGTCGCTCTTGCCGTGGGAGTTGTAGTCGTACCCCGTGCGCCCCGCGATGTAGTCGGTGAGCGCCTGCGGCACCTCGCCGTCCGCGCCGTACTTCGAGACGATGTCGGCGACGTGGTTGCCGACCATCCCGCCGAACCAGCGGCACTGGTCGCGCATGTGCTCCCAGTCGTCGCCGATGTACATCGGCGCGGCGACGCAGAACGCGATCGAGTCGGGGTCGCGGCCGGCCGCGGCAGCGGCATCCCGCACCACCTTGATCATCCACGCGGCGATGTCGACATCGGCGAGTTGCAGGATGAACCCGTCGCCCACTTCGCCGGTGAGCTTCAGCGCGAGCGGACCGTACGCGGCGACCCAGACGTCGAGCTCGGAGCCGCGGCTCCACGGGAACTGCAGCGTCGCCCCCTTGTACTCGACCGCGCGCGAGTTGCCGAGCTCGCGGATCACGTGGATCGATTCGCGGAGCTCCCGCATCGTGACGGGCTTGCCGTTCGTGACGCGCACCGCCGAGTCGCCGCGGCCGATGCCGCAGATCGTGCGGTTGCCGTACATCTCGTTGAGGGTCGCGAAGACGGATGCCGTGACGGTCCAGTCCCGCGTCGCGGGATTGGTGACGAACGGGCCGACCGTCACCCGCTTGGTGGCGTTCAGGATCGCCGAGTGCACGACGTAGGGCTCTTCCCACAGCAGGTGCGAGTCGAAGGTCCACACGTGGCTGAACCCGTGCGCCTCGGCGAGTGTGGCGAGCTGCACTGTCCGCGCGGCGGGCGGGTTGGTCTGCAGGACGACTCCGAAGTCCATGTGGCGCCTCTCAGATCAGGTACTGCGACAGGCCGCGCTTGACGAACCGACCATCGCCCTTGCGGCCGAGGTAGGCACCGTCGTCGACGATGACCTTGCCGCGCGAGATGACCGTGTCGACGTGCCCGTCGATCTCGTAGCCCTCCCACGCGGAGTGGTCCATGTTCATGTGGTGGGTCTTGTCGTACCCGATCGAGGTGTGGCCGTTCGGGTCGTAGATGACGATGTCGGCGTCGGCTCCGGGGGCGATGACGCCCTTCTTGCCGTACATGCCGAACATGCGCGCGGGGGTCGTGCTGGTGAGCTCGACCCAGCGCTCCAGGGTGATCTCGCCGGTGACGACGCCCTGGTACATGAGGTCCATGCGGTGCTCGACCGAGCCGATGCCGTTCGGGATCGCGCGGAAGTCGCCGCGGCCGAGCTCCTTCTGGTCTTTCATGCAGAACGGGCAGTGGTCGGTGGAGACCATCTGCAGGTCGTTCGTGCGCAGGGCCTGCCACATGTGGTCCTGGTGGCCCTCGGCGCGGGAGCGCAGCGGGGTCGAGCACACGTACTTCGCGCCCTCGAACGATCCCCACTCCTCGCTCCTCGCCCCGAGGTGCTCCTCGAGCGAGAGGTAGAGGTACTGCGGGCACGTCTCGCCGAAGACGTTCTGCCCGCGGTCGCGTGCGACGGCGAGCTGCTCGACGGCCTGCTTCGCGCTGACGTGCACGACGTACAGCGGCGCCCCCGTGATGTGCGACAGCATGATCGCACGGTGGGTCGCCTCTTCCTCGGCCTGCCAGACGCGGGCCTTGCCGTGGAAGTACGGGTCGGTGTTGCCGGCCTTCACGAGCTGCTCGGCGAGCACGTCGATGACGGGGCCGTTCTCGGCGTGCATCATCGTGAGCAGGCCAGTGTCGGCCGAGACCTGCATCGCCTTCAGGATCTGCGCGTCGTCCGCGTAGAAGACCCCCGGGTAGGCCATGAACATCTTGAAGCTCGTGATGCCCTCGTCGATGAGGGTCGGGAGCGCCGCGAGCGAGTGCTCGTCGACGCCGCCGATGATCTGGTGGAAGCCATAATCGACGGCGCACTCCCCCGCCGCGAGCTCGTGCCAGTGCGCGAGTCCGTCCTCGACCCGCTCGCCTTGGCGCTGCACCGCGAAGTCGACGATCGTCGTCGTGCCGCCCCATGCCGCTGCGCGGGTGCCGGTCTCGAACGTGTCGGACGCCGACGTGCCGCCGAACGGCAGCTGCATGTGCGTGTGCGCGTCGATGCCGCCCGGGATGACGTACTTGCCGGTCGCGTCGATGACGGTGCCGACGGATGCCGCGAGGTCGTGCCCGAGCACGATCGATCCCGGCGCGAGCACCGCGACGACGGTCTCGCCGTCGACGAGGACGTCGGCGGCGACTCGGCCGGTGGCCGAGACGACGGTGCCGCCGGTGATGAGGGTGGTGGCCATGCGTTCGCTCCTTCGGACGTCGGGTCGGTGCGGGTGCGACTCAGGGGGCGACGATCTCGCCGTACGAGTCGGGCCGGCGGTCGCGGTAGAACTGCCAGTCGTCGCGCATCTCGCGGACGAGGTCCATGTCGAGGTCGCGGATGAGGATCTCCTCGTCGGTGCCCGAGCCGAGCTCGCCGACGTAGTTGCCTCGGGGGTCCACGATCTGGCTGGTGCCGTAGAAGGTGACCGCCTCGTCGCCGTACTCGTTGTCCTCACGGCCGACGCGGTTCGGCGCGAGCACGAAGTAGCCGTTGGCGACCGCGGCTGCGGGCTGCTCGACCTCCCACAGCCGGTTCGACAGGCCGGGCTTGGTGGCGTTCGGGTTGAAGGCGAGGTGCGCGCCGTTCAGTCCGAGCTCGCGCCACGCCTCGGGGAAATGCCGGTCGTAGCAGATGATGACGCCGACCTTGCCGACGGCCGTGTCGAACACGGGGTAGCCGATGTTGCCCGGACGGAAGTAGAACTTCTCCCAGAACTTCTCGACGTGCGGGATGTGGTGCTTGCGGTACGAGCCGAGGATCGTGCCGTCGGCATCCACGACGACTGCGGTGTTGTAGTAGACGCCGGTCTGCTCCTCCTCGTAGATCGGGAGGATCATGACCATGTTGAGCTCCTTCGCGAGGGCCGCGAAGCGCTGCACGATCGGACCGTCGACGGGCTCGGCGTAGCGGTAGTACTTCTTCTCCTGCGTGATGCCGAAGTAGGGACCGTAGAACAGCTCCTGGAAGCAGATGACCTGGGCGCCCTGCGCGGCTGCCTCCCGCGCGAACTGCTCGTGCTTGTCGAGCATCGACTCCTTGTCGCCGGTCCACGTCGTCTGCGTGATCGCTGCCCGCACCGTCGCCATCTGCTGCCCCCTTCGTCGTTTCTGTTACTGTCGAGCTTGAACATTTCTTCGCAGTTTCCGATTGTGTCGAGGCCGTTAATCCTCCGGACACCTGCTCGAGGAGAGATCGGATGCTCCGACCCGACGCGCTGACCAGCCGGACACCGCGCGGCATCGCCGGCGAGATCGCACGCATGATCGCCGACGGCGACCTCGATGCCGGCGAGCGCCTCCCCACCGTGCGCGAGCTGTCGACGGCGCTCGGCGTCTCGGCGGGCACGATCGCGGCGGCGTGGCGGGCACTGTCGGATGCCGGCGCGATCGTCTCGCGCGGACGGGCGGGCAGCTTCGTGCGCGCGGAACCCCGCGAGTGGCTGAGCCCGCGCGTGCAGGGACTCGCCGGCGCCGCGCACGAGGTGCGGCTCGACCTCTCGCACGGCACGCCCGACCCTGCGATGCTGCCCCCGCTCGAGGCGGCGTTCGCCCGGGTCTCGCCGCGGGCCGACACCGGCCGGTACCACGACCTTCCGGTGCTCCCCGAGCTCCACGCCCACATCGCCGAGACGTGGCCGGCGCCCGGCGTCGAGACGTTCACGGTGGTCGACGGCGCGCTCGACGGCATCTCGCGCACGCTCGAGCAGGTCGTGCGCTTCGGCGACCGTGTCGCGGTCGAATCCCCCGGCTTCCCGTACTTCTTCGACCTGCTCGAGGCGCTCGGCGCCGAGGCGGTGCCCCTCAGCCTCGACCGCGACGGCGTGACACCACACTCGCTCGCCTACGCGCTCGCGCGGCGGCCCGCCGCCGTCGTGTTGCAGCCGCGGGCGCAGAACCCGACCGGCGTCTCGATGACCGTCGAACGTGCGCGGACGCTCGCGCGGCTCATCATGGAGACCCCTGACGCCCGCAAGGTCACGGTCGTCGAGGACGACCATTCCGCACTCATCAGCTCGGCGCCAGACGTCACGCTCGCCCGCTGGATCCCGAACCAGGTCGTGCACGTGCGCAGCTTCTCGAAGTCGCACGGCCCCGACCTGCGCATCGCCGCCCTCGGCGGGCCGGCGCGCATCGTCGAGCGGCTCGTCGCGCGGCGGATGCTCGGCCCCGGATGGACCTCGCGCGTCTTGCAGACCGTGCTCCTCGGGCTCCTCACCGACCCGGGGTCCGTCGCGCGTGTCCGCACCGCCCGCCTCATCTACCGCGACCGGCTCGACCGACTCGCGGTCGCGCTCCGCCGGAACGGCGTCGACGTCGGCGACCCCGACGGCATCAACCTCTGGCTGCCGGTGCTCGACGAACGCGCCGCGCGGGTGCGGCTCGCGGCATCCGGCATCGCTGTCTCGGCCGGCAGCCCCTACCTGGCACCCGGCGACACGACCACGACGCCCCACGTCCGGGTCACCGGCGGCATGGTCGTCGAGAACGCGCGGCTCGTCGCCGAGGCACTGGCCGAAGCGGCAGCCGTGCCCGCGATGGGCTGACGCGTCAGAGGCCGGCCGCGCGGAGCGTCGCGACGGCGAGCGCGCGGGTCAGGTCCGGCCCGCGCATCCAGAGGGGTTCGACCCGCACGTCGACATCGGGGACGGATGCCGCCACCGCGGCATCCTCTTCGGCGATGAGCCACGCATCGAGCAGGCCACCGTCGGTGCGCGCGCCGTAGTGCCGGCCGACCCCGTCGGCGGTGCACGGGACGCCGGCGACTCGGAGGCAGACGTCGGCCATGCCGCGGACGGGCGCGCCGCCGATGATCGGCGAGACTCCCACCACCGGGCCGCGTGCCACGCGGACCGCCTCGCGGATGCCGGGGACGGTCAGAATGGGCCCGATCGACACGATCGGGTTGGACGGAGCGATCAACACGGCGTCGGCCTGCGCGATCGCGTCGACCACGCCCGGGGCGGGGAGCGCTGTGTCGATGCCCGAGTTCTCGAACCGCACCGGCTCGATGCGCGCACGATGCCTCGTCCACCACTCCTGGAAGTGCATCAGCCCGCCGTCCGGGAGCACGATCTGCGTATCGACCTCGGTGTCGGTCATCGGCAGCAGCGTCGCACCGAGCGGCCAGCGCGCCTGCAACCGGGCGACCGCGTCGGACACGCTCGCACCCTCGCGCAGCCACGACGTGCGGGAGATGTGCGCACCGAGGTCGAGGTCGGCCAGCTCGAACCACTCCCAGCCGACGCCCCACTCGCGCAGCTCGCCCGAGACCCGCTGCGAGTCGCCGGCTCGGCCCCACCCCTTCGCATCGTCTTTGACGCCGGCGAGCGCGTAGAGCATCGAGTCGACATCGGGCTGCAGCCGAAGTCCGCTGAGCCACAGATCGTCGCCCGTGTTGCAGATCACGGTGAGGCGGCCGCCGCGTGCGGCGAGCTCGTCGCGGAGTCCCACCGCGAAGGTGGAACCGCCGACACCGCCGGCGAGGAGGACGACATGGGGGGAAGCGGCGGTCATGCCCTCAGCGTAGGGCGACGTATCCTGACGCCATGTCCGACCCCGATGCGCTCACCGTCTGGCCACTGCGCGGGATCGGCGAGATCCAGGCCGGTGACGACCTCGTCGGCACGATCGTCGCCGCCGCGCGTGGTGCCCTCGAAGACGGCGACATCCTCGTCGTCACGAGCAAGATCGTGTCGAAGGCCGAGGGGCGCACCCGGCCGGCATGCGAGCGCGACGCGGCGATCGCCGACGAGAGCGTCCGCATCGTCGCCGAGAACGAGGCGGGCACGGTGCGGATCGTCGAGAGTCGCCTCGGCATCGTCGCGGCCGCCGCCGGGGTCGACGCGAGCAACACCGCCGAGGGGACGATCCTGCTCCTCCCCGTGGACCCCGACGCCTCCGCTCGGGCGCTCGCGAGCGGCATCCGCGCCCGCACGGGTGCACACGTCGGCGTCATCGTCTCGGACACCCTCGGTCGCGCCTGGCGCGAGGGGCAGACCGACTGCGCGATCGGCGCCGGCGGCGTGGTGGTGATCGAAGACCTGCGAGGCGAGACGGATGCCGCGGGCAGACCCCTCGCCGTGACGCTCCCCTGCGTCGGCGATGAACTCGCCGCCGCGGCCGACCTCGTCAAGCGCAAGTCGACCGGGCTGCCCGTCGCCGTCGTGCGCGGGCGCGCCGACCTCGTGGGCGACCTCGATCTGCCCGGCGCCCGCTCGATCGTCCGCCCCGCCGAGCGCGACCTCTTCTCGCTCGGCACCCGCGAGGCCTACGCCCGCGGGCTCGCCGACGGCTCCGCAGGAACCGGGGGTTAACCCGAAGCGAGGTCTCCGGTCGGCCCCGATGTGGCGCCCGTGACGCCGCCCTACGTTGGTGTCATGACTTCCGAACCCACCCCGCTCGTGCGGCGCCACCGGCTGCTCGTCCGGCTCGGCGCACTCGCGCAGCTGGTCGCGATCGCCCTCGCGGGCACCGCGGTGATCACCGTGATCACCACCCTGATCTCCGCCGGCATCGGCACCCTCCTTTTCCTCGGCTTCGGGCTGCTGCTGCTCATCGCCGCGCTGTACATCGCGTGGGCCGCCGCATGGGTCGAGTACGAGCGCGTCGACGGCCTCTACCGCTACGGGCTGCCGCAGCTGCGACCGCGCACGAGCGGACAGCCCGGCTTCGGCGGCTTCTTCCGCACCCTGTGGGCGCAGTGCACCGACGGCGCCATGTGGCGCGGCCTCGGCAGCGCCGTCGTCGCGGTGATCCTCGGCTGGCTCGTCATCGGCGCGGTCTGGGGCCTGATCGGCGGCATCCAACTCGCCTTCTCGCCGCTCACCGGCGGTGGCTTCGGCCGAGTCCCGTTCACCGACCTCGCGATCGCCGACGGCTGGATCGTGGTCAGCGGCATCGTCGGGGCCCTTCTGTGCCTCGGCCTGCTCTTCGGCGTCGCACTCCTCGACGGCGTCGTCACCCGCGCCGTGCTCGTCCCCTCGCGTGAGGCGCTCCTCGCAGAGCAGGCCCGCACCGCGGGTGCGCAGCGCGCCGGTGCCGTCCGTGCCAGCGAGGTGGAGCGCACCCGCATCGAACGCGACCTCCACGACGGCGTCCAGCCGCGCCTCGTGTCGGTCGGCATGACGCTCGGCCTCGCCCAGCAGAAGATCGACAACGACCCTGCCGCCGCGAAGGCGCTCATCGACGAAGCGCACACCTCGACGAAAGCCGCCATCACCGAGCTGCGACAGCTCGCCCGCGGCATCCACGCGTCCGTCCTCGATGATCGGGGATTGGATGCCGCCCTCTCGGCCCTCGCCGCCAGGTCGCATGTGCCCGTCGCGCTCGACGTCCGCGTCGACGGGCGCTGCAGCAGCACCGCCGAAGCCGCGGTCTACTTCGTCATCGCCGAATCACTCACCAACGCCGCCAAGCATGCTCGAGCGACCGAAGTTCGCGTCGTCGTGCGGAGCCGCGACGGGTCGCTCTGGGCCCGCGTCGAGGACAACGGCATCGGCGGAGCGACCGTCACGCCGGGTGGCGGACTCGACGGCATCGTGAACCGCGTGGCTGCGGCCGGCGGGACCTCCCGCCTCGACAGCCCCGTCGGCGGCCCGACCGCCCTGGAGGTGAGCGTCCCGTGCGCATCCTGATCTGCGAAGACTCGACCCTGCTGCGCGAAGGCCTCGTGCGGGTGCTCGAGGACGCTGGCCACGCCGTGGTCGCAGCGCTCCCCGACGCCCGCGGGCTCAGCGATGCGGTCGTCGAGACCGCGCCGGAGCTCTGCATCCTCGACGTGCGGCTGCCGCCGACCTACACCGACGAGGGCATCCGGGCGGCGCTCGCGCTGCGCACGCAGCATCCGTCCCTCCCCGTCCTGGTGCTGAGCCAGTACGTCGAGGAGCGGTACGCGAGCGAGCTCATCACCGGACAGAACGCCGCCCTCGGGTACCTGCTGAAGGATCGGGTCGCCGACGTGCGCGACTTTCTCGACCAGGTCGACCGCATCGCCGCCGGCGCGACCGTGCTCGACCCCGAGGTGGTGGCGCAGCTGTTAACTCGCCGCGCCCGCGACGAGCGGATGGCACGCCTCACCGACCGCGAGCGCTCGGTGCTGGCGCTCATCGCCGAGGGCAAGAGCAACCAAGCGATCGCCGCGGCGCTCTTCGTCTCTGAGGCGAGCGTCGAGAAGCACATCACCTCCCTCTTCCAGAAACTCGACCTCGAGCAGGACGAGCACGGCAACCGCCGGGTGCTCGCCGCCCTGGTCCACCTCGAGCACGGCGGCGACGCCGCGACGAACGGAGCAGACCGATGACCACCGACCTCCAGCCCCCTGCCGCGGCTCCGGGGGCAACCCCGCCCGTCGCTCCCCCGCCGCGCTCCTCGTCGCGCGCCGTCGCGATTATCGCGATCGTCGTCGGATCGGCAGTCGTCCTCGGTGCCGTGCTCTCGAGCGTCGCGTCCGCACTATGGTTCGCAGGCGATCGCCCCGGTGCGCGGACAGCGGATGCCACGGGCATCGAGATGCTCAGCGTCGACGTCTCGGCGGGTGACCTCACCATCGTCTACGCCGACGTCGAGGAGGCTCGACTCGACGCCGACCGCGGCGACCGCGGCTGGCGGCTGAGCCGCAGCGGCGGCGAGCTGCGCGTCGAGAACGGTACGCCCTGGTGGGCGGGCTGGCGGGGCTTCGACATCGACGCCGACCGCGCGACGCTCACCCTCCCCGAGCGATACGCGACCACGCCGCTCGACGCGCACTTCGAAGTGTCGGCAGGTTCGCTCTCCGCCGACGGCGAGTACAGCGACCTGCAGGTGCACGTCGGCGCGGGCGACGCGACCGTTACGGGATCGGCGACGTACCTGACCGTCGATGTGAGCGCGGGCCGGGCGGACGTCGACCTCGCGGACGTCCAGGAGGGTGACCTCCAGATCGGCGCGGGCGACATCTTTGCCGACTTCTCGGGCGATGCGCCGAGCGATCTCCGGATCGATGTCAGCGCGGGATCGCTCGACGCGACACTCCCCGACGGGACCTACGACGTCACCTCCGAGGTATCGGCGGGCGGCTTCGACAATGAACTGCGGACGGCGAGCGGCGCGGCATCCACCATCGACGTCCAGGTCTCGGCCGGCGGCGTCACCCTGCGACCCGCGCGCTGACCCCGGCGCGCGCACCTCGAGGCGACGCGAATGGTCGCCTCCCGCGAGGGGAAGCGACCATTCGTGTCGGTTCGATGCGTGGATGCCGCGGCTCAGCCCACGACGGCGATCTCGTTCGGCACCTCGTCGAGCTGCACGGCCCCGACGATCTCGCCGGTGGTGAGGTCGACGGCGACGAGTTCGCTGTCGGCCGGGTCGGTCACGTAGGCGATGTCGCCGAAGACCTTCACGGCGGGGTGCGGGTCCTGCCACTCGGTCGGGCCCTCCCACGGGTCGACGACCTGGAGCGAGTCGGTGATCTCACCGGTCGCCGGGTCGATCGTGTGCAGGTTGCCGTCGGTCGCGATCATGACGGCCTCACCGGCGGGCCCACGGCCGACACCGCGGTAGGTGTACTCGACGCCGTCGGGCAGCTCGACCTTCTCGAGGGTCTTCACGGCGGTGTCGACGAGGGCGATGGCGTGGAGCAGGTAGCCCTCGGCGTCGGGGTCGTCCTTGTAGTCCATGACGACGAGGGGGCTCGTCTCGGAGACGTAGGCGTTGCCGATGCGGCCGTACTCGTCCGGCGAGGTGAGCTTCGTGAATGCGCCGTCCTGGAAGACGAGCGCGCCGTTCTCGCAGCCGAAGACGACCGTCTCGCCTTCGGCCGTGCCCTCGCCGTGCACGCCGGGGCAGTCGGTGTTCACGGCGAGCTCGTCGCCTGCGGCATCGGTCTGGCGCACACCCGACCGACCCGACTCGTCGCCGACCGTGGTCAGCAGCGAGCCGTCCTCGAGGACGACCGAGACGCCGTGGTGTGCAGTGACGCCGTCGATCACCTCGGGCTCGGGCAACGAGTCGCCCCGCGCGGCGAGCTCAGCGGAGTCGAAGATCGTGGTGTCGCTCGTCGCGTCGTCGTAGAGCACGGTGAGCCCCGCGTGTGCCACGACGTGTCCGGCCGCGGCAGCGGGGACGACGAGGTCGGTCAGCTCGGGGTCTTGCACATCGAGGAACTGGAACCCCTCCGACGTCGTCACGACGGCGTGGCGGCCATCGCCCGCGGGGTTGAGGCGGACGAAGGCCTCGGTGTCGAACGTGTCGAGCACCTCGAGCGTGGTGGCGTCGAGGACGGCCACACCGCCTTCTGAGCCGATCACGACCCGGGACGAACCGGCGGGCTCGGCCTCGGGCGACGGTGCGGATGCCGGTTCGCCGGCGGACTGGCATCCGGTGAGCATCAGCGCGGCGACGCCGGCGAGCGCACCGAGGTGCAGGGATTTCTTCATGGGTTTCCTTTCAGGAGGGGTCAGCGGCCCGTGCCCGCGAGGAGCAACGGGAGGTGATCGGTCGACGTCGACGAGACGTCGCCGGTGTCGAGGTCGAGCTCAATGAGTCGGCGGCCGGCGGGATCGTTGAGCGCCGCGACGTCGGCGTCCACGACGAGCTCGATGCCCGTCGCGAGCGCCTCGTCCGCGAGGGATGCCGCGACGAGCGGCCCGGTCTGCCAGCGCAGGCCGTCTGCGTCGAGGCAGACGACACTGCCGTCGGGTGCGAGCGCGACGACCGTCTCATCGGTGTCGTCGACCGCGGTCACGAGGACGGGTGCGAACCCGGCGTCGACGCTGGTCCAGCTGCGTTCGCGGGTGTCGAGGAGCCAGAACGTCTCGTCACCGGTCAGCCCGGCGACGGTGGGACGACCCTCGCGCGCTTCGAAGGTGCGCGCGCGTTCGGTGACCTCGTCCGGGTACGGGATGCGCTCGAACGTCGTGGCGCCGGCACCCGTCACGGCCAGCACGGCACCGTCGGCGCACCCCACGACGACGCCGACGGCGGTGGCGATCGCACCGGCGGGCTCGGCGCACTCGACCTCGGCGCGCGTCTCGCCGGTGGCGCCGACGTGACGGAGCCCACCGGCCCTCGGGTCGGTGACGAGGGCGCCCGAGCGCAGCGGCACGACCATGCCGGCGTGCGGCTCGACGTCGAGGCGGAACCGTTCGACGCGCTCGCCATCGGCGAGCGCCGCGGCATCGAGCAGCACGGCTTCGCCGCCGTCGAAGAATACGCCGGCGGCGTGGTCGTTCGCCACGACGACGGGTGCACCCTCGCCAGTGAGCTCGCCGAGCGCGACCGCCGGCGCCTCGTAGTAGTGGAAGTGGTCGCCGTGGCTCCACGTCCATGCGCCGCTGTCGACGATGGAGACCGAGCCGGGTCGCGAGGCGTACAGGTATCGACCTTCGGTGGCGAGGGTCTCGGCGGGTTCGATCGCCCCGAGTGCACGGTTCAGCCCGGTGTGCTGATCGAGGTGGTGGATGCCGCCGTCCGCGTCGAGTGTCGTCAAGTGGCGGGCGGGCGCATCGATCTCGCGTTTCGCGGTCGGCACGTCCGCCGACGGCGACGAGTCGGCGACCGGTGCCGGTTCGACCGACTGGCACCCGGTGAGCGCGAACAGCGCGAGCGCGGCGACTGCCGTCGTGGAACGGCGGTGCGGGCTGGGTCGGTTTCGTCGGCTGGATCGGGTCACGAGCCACGACCCTACACGTTATTGAGAACGATTTTCATTACGTGTCGCGTCATGTGTCCGGCCATGGCCGCACGTGGCATCCGCTCACCAGTAGCGTTGACCTCGTGACCAACGCACCGATCGACGCCACCACCACCGCCGCCTGGACCGAGCTCGAAGCGCTGAAGGGCGGGTTCACGCCCGACCTGCGCGGCTGGTTCGCGGCCGACCCGGGTCGCGTCGACCGCCTGACGCTCGACGTCGCCGATCTGCACGTCGACCTGTCGAAGAACCTGGTCACCGACGAGATCGTCGCCGCGCTCGTGCGCCTCGCCGAGCAGACCGGCGTCGCCGAACGCTACGCGGCGATGCTCGCCGGCGAGCACATCAACACCACCGAGGACCGCGCCGTCCTCCACACCGCGCTCCGCCGCCCGAAGGGCGCGCTGCCGAGCCTCACCGTCGACGGGCAGGACATCGACACCGACGTCCACGAGGTGCTCGATGCCCTCGCCGAGTTCGGCGGCCGGGTGCGCTCGGGCGAGTGGACCGGCATCACCGGCAAGAGGGTCAAGACCGTCGTCAACATCGGCATCGGCGGCTCCGACCTCGGCCCCGTGATGATCTCGGCTGCACTCGAGCCGTACGCGGATGCCGGGATCTCGGCGCGCTTCGTGTCGAACATCGACCCGTTCGACATCGCGTCGAAGACGAAGGACCTCGACCCCGAGACGACGCTGTTCATCGTCGCCTCGAAGACGTTCACGACGCTCGAGACCCTCACCAACGCGCGGCTCGCCCGCGACTGGCTGTGGGAAGGGCTCGCGGCATCCGGCGCGATCGACGGCAGCGACGAGCAGAAGAAGGACGCGGTCGCGCACCACTTCGTCGCTGTGTCGACGGCGCTCGACAAGGTGGCCGACTTCGGCATCGACCCGACCAACGCGTTCGGGTTCTGGGACTGGGTCGGCGGCCGCTACTCGGTCGACTCCGCGATCGGCCTGTCGCTCGTCATCGAGTTCGGCGCCGACACGTTCCGCGAGCTGCTCTCCGGGTTCCACGCCGTCGACGAGCACGTGCGCACGACGCCGCTGGCGCAGAACGTGCCCGTCCTCATGGGCCTGCTCAACGTCTGGTACACGAACTTCCTCGGCGCGCAGTCGCACGCCGTGCTCCCCTACGCGCAGCAGCTGAGCCGGTTCGCGGCGTACCTGCAGCAGCTGACGATGGAGTCGAACGGCAAGTCGGTGCGGTGGGACGGCACGCCCGTCACGAGCGACACCGGCGAGGTGTTCTGGGGCGAGCCCGGCACCAACGGCCAGCACGCGTTCTACCAGCTGATCCACCAGGGCACGCGGCTGATCCCGGCTGACTTCATCGCGTTCGCGAACCCCGCCTACCCGCTCGCCGACGGCGGTCGCGACGTGCACGGACTGTTCCTGGCGAACTTCCTCGCCCAGACGAAGGCGCTCGCGTTCGGCAAGACGGCCGAAGAGGTCGAGGCCGAGGGCACCACCGGCGCGCTCGTCGCGGCGCGTACGTTCGCGGGCAACAAGCCGACGACGTCGATCTTCGCGCCGTCGCTCACGCCGTCGGTGCTGGGGCAGCTCGTCGCGCTGTACGAGCACATCACGTTCACGCAGGGCGTCATCTGGGGCATCAACTCGTTCGACCAGTGGGGTGTCGAGCTCGGCAAGCAGCTCGCGCTGCAGATCGCCCCGGCGATCGAAGGCGACAGCGCCGCCCTCGAGGCGCAGGATGCCTCGACGAAGGCGCTGCTCGAGTACTACCGCGACCACCGCGCCTGAGGCGGATGGATGCCGCGCACGTGATGGCGCGGCATCCCCCTCGACACGGGCGCTCAGCGGGAGGAACCTGAGGACATCACTCGACGAAGGAGTCCTCAGCCAAGGCGTCGAGACAGTGCGCTACGACGGCTTCGCGCACGATGAGCGCGGGATCGTGCGCGACATGGGCCCGGCGATCGCATGGTTCACCGACCCGTCGGGCAACATCATCGCGGTGTTCGAAGACTGACCGCTTCGATCAGGGCACCCAGTACCCCACGGCGCACAGCAGCCGCGTCTCGTCGTCGGCATCCGCAGGCGGGTCGATCGCCGGCGGGAACACGCCCCACTGGCGCCACTCGTCCGCGTGCGGGACGACGTGCTCGTTCAGGCCCGCGATGAGTTCGGGCGAGAGCGAGAACGGGATGCCGAGGTGCTTGGCGATGAGCCACGCCTGGAACGCGCGGTACGTCGCCATGTGCACGAAGCCCTCTTCTGCGGAGTAGTCGCCGTACTGGAAGCGGAACACCTCCGACCGTTCGCCCGAGCGGACTGCCGCGGTCGCGGTGTCGTTGATGGCGTCGTACGACGCGATCGGGTCGGCGCCGAGGAGGTCGGCCTCGAGATACGGGTCACCGTCTGCGGTCGACTTCCCAGCGAGGACGTCGGGGATCCACGCCTCGTCGTACGCATGGGCGAACACGATGTCGCGGAACGTGGGGTCCTCGCGCGTCGTCCACTCCTGGGGCGCGGGCTTGGACAGGTCGGCCGGGTCGATGCGGTCGATGACGGAGCGCAACGCGGCATCCGCCTGGAGGAACAGCTCGTCGGTCTTCATGCGCGAGACGGTACGCCGGGGTTCAGACACTGTCAGCAGGGTCACTCAGCCGCGCGCGGCCGCCGCCGCAGCCGCGGCGCGCACGAGCCAGGCCGGCTCCTTGCCGTACTGCTGGAACGAGACGAGCTCGCCGGCGGCACACGCCGCGACGGTCGCGGCGAGGCGGTCGGCACGGGTCTGCTCGCGCTTCGCGCTCTGCAGCCAGTTCGCGACGCCGCGTCGGTACGACGGGATCGCGGCATTCCAGAACGCCTGCGCCGCGGGATTCGCCGCGAGCGCCGCCGCCTGCTCGGGCGTGAGCTCGTTGCGTTGCTCGTGCGAGTAGATCCCCGACTTGTCCTCGCTGCGGCGCTCGAACGCGGCGATGCCCGCCGGGCGCATCAGCCCCGCCGCCTGCAATCGCTCCACGTGCGCGATGTTTACGGCGCTCCAGATGGATGCCGCCTTCCGAGGCGTCCACCGCTGCATCCGCGCGCCGTCGCCGGCGGGCCGCGACACCGAATCGATCCAGCCGAAGCAGAGCGCTTCGGGCACGGCATCCGCCCACGTCAGGCCGCGACGCGGATCGCCCTTCAGGTAGAAGCCGGTCCAGATCTCGGTCGCCGTCTCGTGGTGCTCCTCGAGCCACGCGCGGAACTCGGCCGCTGACGCGAAGAACACCGGGACCGGATCGGATGCCGCCATGTCCGTGACGCTAGCAGCGACCGGCGACACGCCCCTGCCGGCGAGAACGCCTCAGCGCAGGTCGAGCGTGTTCCAGCGGCCGGGCTCGTCGAGCTCGCCATAGACGACCTGCGCGCCGTCTGCCGAGACGGATGCCGCGCACACGAGCAGCGACAGCGTCGGGTAGCCGTACGGACGGTTGTCGCGAATGATCGCCCGGTCGTCGGTCGGCTCGAGCTCGGCGGTGTCGGCGAGCTGCGCGAGCCAGCCCTCCCACCACCGCTCCCCCTCACCGGGCTCGCCGAACGCGTTGCGCCACGCCACGATCCGGGCGGTCTGCGAGTCGTCGACGTCATCGTGCGCGATCATGTGGGTTCCCGGCGGCAGGTCGAGCGAACGCACGCTCGAGCCGTCCCACATCGACACGCGGGCACGGCCCGGCGTCACCTCGACGAGGTTGAATCCGTGCACGGGCGGCGACGCGGGCAGTGCCTCCCCGGCGACGGCGCTCAGCACGATGTGGCCGCGGGAGCCCGTGGCATCCGCGTCGTCCAGCAGGTCCGCGCGGTTCAGCACCACCGCGAGGCGCGCGGCACCAGGATGGGCCGCGAGCCAGGCGCCGCCGGCGCGGGTGTCGCGCACGCCGACGACATCGGGAGTCGCGGGCCACCAGGCACCGAGCGGGTCCCACGCGCGGCCAGGATCCTCGTCGCGGACGGCCAAGAGGCGGATCGGCGCCTCGGGATCAGCGGGAACGTGGACGATGACGGTGCACATCGCTCGGGCCCTCCGGGTCCGCCGCCGTGGCAGGATCGGACCATGTTCGTCGTCGTGGGAGTCTCCGGCGGGATCGCCGCCTACAAGACCGTGCACGTGATTCGTGCGCTGGTGACCAACGGGCACGAGGTGCACGTTGTTCCCACCGACGACGCGCTGCGGTTCGTCGGGACCGCCACCTGGGAGGCGATCAGCCGCAATCCTGTCACGACGAGCGTGCACGACGACGTCGCCGAAGTGCGCCACGTCGCGCTCGGCACGAAGGCCGACCTCGTGATCGTCGCGCCCGCCACCGCGAACACGCTGGCGAAGATGGCCGCCGGCATCGCAGACAACCTCCTCGGCGTCACGCTGCTCGCCACGACCGCGCCGGTCGTCGTCGCACCCGCCATGCACACGGCGATGTGGGAGCACGCCGCGACACAGGCGAACATCGAGACCCTCCGCGCCCGCGGCGTCCACGTCGTCGGACCCGCAGACGGCGAACTGACCGGCGGCGACAGCGGCCCGGGGCGCATGGTCGAGCCCGACGAGATCGTGGCCGCAGCGTTGGCCGTCAGCGGCGCGCCGGAGCAGGACCTCGCCGGCCTCAGCGTCGTCGTCTCGGCCGGCGGCACGCGCGAACCGATCGACCCGGTGCGCTACCTCGGCAACCGCTCCAGCGGACGGCAGGGCGTCGCCGTCGCGTTGGCCGCCGCCGAGCGCGGCGCGTGGGTGCACCTCGTCGCCGCGCACGTCGACGACGGCGTACTCGCGCGGGTGCTGCCCCATCCGTCCATCGGCGTCGAGCGCGCCGGGACCGCCGCCGAACTGGATGCCGCGATGCGGGCGGCCGCAGCCGAGGCCGACGTCGTGGTCATGGCCGCGGCCGTCGCGGACTTCTCGGTACCCGAGGTCTCAGACGTGAAGCTCCGCAAAGAGGACGGCGTCGTGACGCTCGACCTCGTCGAGAACCCCGACATCCTGAAGGGCCTCGTCGCCGAACGGCGGCCCGGGCAGACGATCGTCGGCTTCGCCGCAGAGACCGCCGCCGACGACGCAGAGCTGCGTGAGCGCGGCATCCGGAAGCGCGCCCGCAAGGGCGTGGACCTGCTCACCGTCAACCGGGTCGGCTGGACCCAGGGCTTCGAGTCGACCGACAACACCGTGCTGTTCGTGGATGCCACCGACGAGGTCGTCGCCGAGGCGGCGGGCAGCAAGCGCGCCGTCGCCGATGCGCTCTGGGACGCGGTGCTGCGACTGCGCTGAGCCAGCGCGGTGCAGGTGGCACCGCATCCGATCCCACGAGCGGCAATCCGATCGGCGTCCGCCTCCGAATGAACACGCACGCGCGCCTGTTCGCTGTCAAGGCCCGGGCGCGATGCACCCGCGACCAGAACCGCCCCATAGTGTCAGGAACACGCCTGGCACGAGCTCCGAGTGACGGCCACCGTCCGAATCGAGGCACGATGCACGAGTCCACCACTCCCCTTCTCGCCGACACCGAGGGGTACCGCAACGTCACCGACCTGCTGCTGCGTCGCGCGGCGGCGGCACCCGACCACGCCGCGTTCGACGTCGCGGACGGCTCCGGCGGCTGGCGTCAGGTGACGACCGCGGATTACCTGGAAGAGGTCGAGACCCTCGCGAAGGGCTTCATCGCCGCCGGCATCGAGCCGGGCGACGCGCTCGCGATCATGGCACCGACCCGGTACGAGTGGGCGGTCGCCGACCTCGCCGCGTGGTTCGCAGGCGCCGTCGTCGTGCCGATCTACGACACGTCGTCGCCGACCCAGATCGCCGGCATCGTCGGCGATGCGAGCGTGCGCCTCGGTGTCGGCGGCACCGTCGCACAGGCCGAGCTCCTCACCGCCGCGTTCGCCGAGACCGGCACCGGTGCGCTCGGTGCCTTCGCGATGGATGCCGCGGGCCCCGGTTCGCTCACGACCCTCAAGGCCCGCGCCCGCGAGGTCAACGATGCGACGCTCGAGCAGCGCCGCACGACGGCCACACCAGACGACGCCGCGACGATCGTCTACACCTCGGGGACGACCGGCGAGCCGAAGGGCGCCGTGCTCACGCACCGCAACTTCCTCGGCCAGGTGCTGAACATCGCCTCGGCGTATGGCGAGGTCGTCCGCCCCGAGGGCAACACGATCATCTTCCTGCCGCTCGCGCACGTCCTCGCGCGCGGCCTGCAGCTCATCTGCCTCGCCAGCGGCATGCGCATCGCGCACCTGTCCGACACGACCGTCGTGGTCGAGACGCTCAGCACCCTGAAGCCGACGTTCCTCGTCGTCGTGCCCCGCGTGCTGCAGAAGATCCAGAACGCGGCCGGCCAGAAGGCCGCCGACAAGAAGCTCACCAAGGTGTGGGATGCCGCCGTCCGCACCGCGGAGACCTGGGGCGACCTGCAGGAGCGCGGCGTGGCGGCATCCGCTCTGCTGCGCCTCCGGCACCGCTTCTTCGACCGCCTCTTCTTCGGCCGGCTCCGTCAGGTCATGGGTGGGCGCGTCGACTACGTCCTCTCGGGCGGCGCGCGACTCGACCCCGACCTGTCGCTGTTCTTCCGCGGCCTCGGCGTGCCGGTCATCGAGGGCTACGGCCTCACCGAGACCACGGCGCCCCTCACCGGCAACCTGCCCCGCGACATCCGCTCGGGCACGGTCGGCCGGCCGCTGCCCGGGTCGACCGTGCGCATCAGCGAGGACGGCGAGGTGCTCGCGAAGGGCATCGGCGTCTTCAGCGGCTACCGCAACCCCGAGCACGACGCGGCCGCGTTCGTCGACGGGTTCTTCCGCACCGGCGACATCGGCCGCCTCGACGACGAGGGCCGCCTCATCCTCGACGGCCGCCTCAAGGACGTCATCGTCACCTCCAACGGCAAGACGATCGTGCCGGCGCCGTGGGAGTTCACCGTCGAAGCCCATCCGCTCGTGTCGCACGCGGTCATGGTCGGCGAGGGCCGCTCGTACCTGTCGGCGCTCATCCTGCTCGACCCGGTCGAGCTCGAGGCGTGGGCCGAGGCGAACGGGTCGACGATCGCGACGACGCCCGGCGGCGTGCTCGAAGAGGTGCCCGACGGGCAGCTGCGCGCCGAGATCCAGCAGGCGGTGGATGCCGCGAACCAGAAGGTCGCCCGCAGCGAGCAGGTGCGCCGGTTCACGCTCATCTCCGCTGACCTCGACGACGCCACGATCATCACCCCGACGCTGAAGCTGAAGCGGAGCGTCGTGCTCGAGCGCGGCGCAGCGTCGGTCGAGAAGCTCTACGCCTGACGGCGCCCGGAAGGAATCCATGTCTGACCAGTCCAGCGCGAAGCAGAACCGCGCCTCGGCGATCACCGTCGTCATCGCCCTCGTGATCGGCGGCCTCGTCGCCCTCGCGGGGAGCCAGGGCGGTGCGACCGTCGGCGGCGTGCCGGTGTTCGCACTCGCGGTCGCCGCGGCGTTCGCGGTGCAGGTGCTCGTCTACATCCCGTCGGCGATCGCGAAGACCGAGCGGTTCTTCGACGCGACCGGCAGCGCGACCTTCATCCTCGTGACGATCGCCGTGCTGCTGCTGGTGCCGACCGTCGACGCGCGCGGCTTCGTGCTCGCCGCGATGGTGATCCTGTGGGCGATCCGGCTCGGGTCGTTCCTCGCGATCCGCATCCACAAGGCGGGGTCCGACGACCGGTTCGACGAGATCAAGATCGCGCCGGTGCGCTTCCTCCGCGTGTGGGTCATGCAGGGCCTCTGGGTCAGCGTCACTGCCGCGGCTGCCTGGATCGCGATGGGGGTCGCCCCCGCTGACCAGGTCGCGATCGACGCGTTCGCGATCGTCGGCATCGTCGTCTGGGTCGTCGGCTTCGTGCTCGAGGTCGTCGCCGACGCGCAGAAGACCGCGTTCAAGGCCGACCCCGCCAACAAGGGGCGTTTCATCCGGACCGGCGTCTGGTCGGTGTCGCGGCATCCGAACTACCTCGGCGAGATCCTGCTGTGGATCGGCGTCTTCATCGTCGCAATCCCCGTACTGAGCGGGTGGCAGTGGATCGCGGTGCTCTCCCCGCTGTTCGTCGCGCTGCTGCTGACGCGGGTGAGCGGCATCCCGCTGCTCGAGAAGAAGGCCGACGCCCGCTGGGGCGGCCAGGCCGACTACGAGGAGTACAAGGCGAAGACCGGCGTCCTCGTGCCCGGCCTCGGCCGCGGCTGAGCCTCAGCGCGCCGCCAGCAACTCGGCGGTCGACACGACGGTCGCGAACTCGCCGTGCAGGTTCGTCGCAGTGATCGCGGCGAGCGTCGCCGCCGGCACGCGCACCCCGTCGGGGCCGGTGCGGTCGAAGCTGTGGGTCGCGTCGAGCGCGAAGAAGGTGTCGTAGCCGAGGTTGCCGGAGACCCGCGCGGTCGTCTCGCAGCAGTGGTTCGTCGAGATGCCGCTGACGACGACCTGCGTGATGCCCTCCGCCTGCAGCCAGGCGTGCAGGTCGGGTGTGCCGTGGAACGACGAGTTCACGTGCTTCGTGACGAGCAGGTCGGGTGTCCCCATGACCGCGGCTTTGAAGTCGTTGCCGGGGCCTCCAGGTGCGAGTGGCGACCCCGGCGTCGTCGAGTCGTGGCGGACGAACACGATCGGCCAATCCTGCGCTCGCCAGTGCGCGAGGAGTGCGGCGATGTTCGCCTCGCAGTCGGGGTTGTCGCGCGCACCCCAGTGCGCCGCATCGTCGAACCCGCGTTGGACGTCGATCACGAGCAGGGCGGGACGGTCGAGGTGCATGCTCCGAGCGTGGCACGGAGCGGATGCCGCCGTGCGTCAGGCCTGCGCGGGATCCTGCCATTCGCGGTGTCGGCGGCACTCGCGCGGCGGTCGCGATCCGAACGCGCACCACGTCACCGACACCTGCGACAATCGCCCGCATGGGAATCTCCGCAGCCGTCGTGAACGTATTCGTCGACGAGGCCGGGAACCACGGCAACCCGCTCGGCATCGTGTGGGCGTCCGCCGCCACGAAGCGGCACGAGCAGCAGATCGCCGCCGACCTCGGCTTCAGCGAGACCGTCTTCATCGACGACGTCACAGGCACTGAGGCGCGCGCCCGCATCTTCACCCCGACGACCGAACTCCCCTTCGCCGGACACCCGACCGTCGGCCTCGCCGCGTGGCTCCGCGCCGCCGGCGACGACATCCAGGCCATCGTCGTCCCCGCGGGCGTGGCCCGCGTTCGCGTGGACGGGGACCGCACGTTCGTCAACGCGATGGCCGACTGGGCGCCGCAGTTCGAGTTCACCCGTCTCGACACCCCGACCGACGTCGACGCCGTCGACCCGATCGCCTACGCGTTCGGCTCCCACTACGTGTGGGCGTGGGACGACGAGGCATCCGGCACGATCCGCTCCCGCATGTTCGCGCCCGCCCTCGGCATCCGCGAAGACGAAGCGACCGGCGCCGCCGCCATCCGACTCACCGCAGAGCTCGGCCGCGATCTCGACATCCGGCAGGGCGCCGGCTCACGCCTCTACACCCACCGGCGATACCTCGGGCAGCAGATCGAAGTCGGCGGGCGCGTCTCAGCCGAGCGCACCGTCGCGGTGCACTGACCGCCGCCGCAGCACCAGCCACACCACCAGCCCGACGACGAGCCCCGCGCCGAGACCGAGCAGCACCGTCCCGGTGGAACCTTGGTCAGCGGGCACCTGCCGCACGGTCCACGCTCCGATGAGGTCGCGCGCCACATCGACGTCGGCCAGCGCCGCGCCGGTGAAGCCGGGCTCGTACGTCGAGAACACCGTCGAGGTGCCGGTCTCGACGTCGAGCCACGCGAACTCCGCGGCATTCGACCAGTCGGACGTCTGCACCAGCAGCGTCTCATCGTCACGCCATCCGAGCACCGAGGTCCAGCCGTCGTCGTCGGGGTGCGCCGCGACGTCGGTCGCGACACCGGCGGCATCCACCACTTGCACCCCCGCGCGGTCCACGAGCGCGAACCGCGTGCCGTCGGGCGACCACGCGTCACCCCCGACGTACGCGTTGCGGTCCACCGAGGCCAGCGGCGTCGCGGTCGCCGTGACGACGTCGATCAGGACGGGACCGGATGCCGCGATCGCGGCGACCGTGTCGCCGTCGGGCGACAGCGCACCGGAGTCGACGTCGGCGAATCCGAGGTCGGTGCGCGCGCCGCTGGCCAGGTCGACGATCTCGAGCTCGCCACGCAGGCGGAAGTCCATGTCGGTATAGGGACTGATCGTTTCGTCCGAGGTGAGCACGAGCACGCTGTCGCCGTTGATGCTGAGCGGCAGCGCACTACGACCGTCGCCGACAGACAGGTCCCGGTCTTCGCCGTCACCGAAGGCCTCGATGCGCAGCGACCCGTGCCCGTCGGCGCCCGCGATGACGACGAACGTCCCGTCGGGCGAGAGCAGCGTCTGCGCGGGATCGCCCTGATCGATGCCGGTCCCCCGCCGCTCGGCGACGCCGAGCCGACGGAAGGTGCTCCCATCGACGCTCATCGTGATCTGCTGCGGGTAGTCGAGGAACTCGACACCGAACCCGTTCTGGTACGTCATGAGCGCCACTGACGACGGCTCACCACCCGTCGTGAACTGCGCGTACGACGCGACGGTCTCGGGGAACACCACCCCGTCGGACGGTGGCGCCGTGGCGCCGAGCGCGTCGACACCCAGCACGAGCCCGAACGTCGCGGCACCCGCGAGTGCACCGAACAGCAGGGGGCGTCCTTTCCGCGAACGAGGCACGACCGTCGATTCGGCCTCCGCCTCCGATGTTGCTGCTGCTTCCGAGTCCCCCGAACGAACCGTCGTCGTCTCCATGCCGCCGACGCTACCCCGGCAACCCTCCAGCGGAGGTTGCCGGGGAGTGAACAGCCCTCAGATCTCCAGGCCGACCACTGAGGAGCACCGGGCGAGTTCGTCGGTCGAGAGCTCGAGGTCGGCCGCCTTCGCCGAGTCGGTGATGGATGCCGCCCGCCGAGCACCCGGAATCGGGATCACGGTCTCGCCGAGCGACAGTTCCCAGGCGAGCACGACCTGCTGCGGGCTCACCCCGTGCGCCGCACCGATGTCGGCGAACACCGCGAACCGGTCGCCGACGGAGCGTCCGCCGCCGCCGGTCCCGCCGAGCGGACTCCACGGCAGGAACGCGATGCCGCGCTTCGCGCAGTACTGCAGTTCGTCGAAGCTCCCCGGATGCCGCGGCGAGAACTCGTTCTGCACGCTCGTGAGGTTGCCGTCGCCGAGCACCTGCTCGGCGATCTGGATCTCTTCGACACTCGCGTTCGAGATGCCGACGGCGCGGATCTTGCCTTCGTCCTGCAGCGTCTTCAAGTTCTGCATGACCTCGCCGTAGACCATCCAGCGATCGGGGCGGTGGTACTGGTACAGGTCGATGACGTCGACGCGCAGATTCCGCAACGAGTCCTCGACAGCGCTGCGGAGGTACGCGAGCGACCCGTCGCGACCCCACTGCTCGCCCTCGGAGCGCGTGATGCCACCCTTCGTCGCGACGACGATCTGCGACCGATCACCGCCCCAGCCGGCGAGCGCATCGGCGACGATGAGCTCGTTGTGCCCCATCGTGTCCCACGAGGGTGCGTAGATGTCGGCGGTGTCCACGAGCGTCACGCCCGCGTCGAGCGCCGCACGGACCGTCGCGACCGCGTCGTCGTGCGACGGATACTCCTTGTCGTTGTTCATCGAGACCGGCATGGCACCGAGTCCGATCGCGGAGACGGTGAACGGTCCGAGGCTGCGCTGCCGCATGGGGCTCCTTCGACGATGGCGAGTTGGTACCGGGTCCACCCTGCCACCGCCCGCAGGCGGCGTGCCCGGCCTTGACAGTCGGCCCCTCAGTGCGTGGTGAGTCGTTCGCGCACCTGTCTGCGCAGCACCTTGCCGATCTGCGAACGTGGGAGATCGTCGACCTGCACGATTCGCCTGGGCACCTTGTAGGACGTGAGGTGCGTGCGAGCGAAGTCTTTGAGCCCCGCCGCGTTGAACTCGGCGCCCGCTTTGACGACGACCACCGCGACGACGTCCTCTCCGCCGCCCTGCCGAGCGATGCCGACGACCGCTGCGGCATCCACATCGGGATGCTGGATGAGCACCTGTTCGACCTCGCTCGGGCTCACGTTGAACCCGCCGGTGATGATGAGTTCCTTCATGCGGTCGACGACCGTCACGAAGCCGTCGTCCGAGACCGAGACGATGTCGCCGGTGCGGAGCCAGCCGCCCTGGATCAGCACCGCATCGGTCTCGTCGGGACGGCGCCAGTAGCCCTGAAAGACCTGCGGCCCTCGGATGAGCAGCTCGCCGGCTTCGCCGATCACGAGGTCGACGCTCGGATCGTCCGGATCGACGACACGGATCTCGGTGCTCGGGAACGGCACGCCGACGGTCCCTGGGCGCCGGGAGGGTCCGATCGGATTCCCGAGCGCGACCGGCGATGTCTCCGTCATGCCGTACCCCTCGACGAGCAGCCCACCCGTCGCCTCTTCCCATCGCGTCACTGTCGGCACCGGCAGACTCATCGCGCCCGAGATCGCGAAGCGGATGCCACTGAGGTCGACATCCTTCCGCGTACTCGCCCGCGACAGCGCGTCGTAGATCGGCGGGACGCCCGGCAGGAAGGTCGGCGGCGAGGCCTTCAGCGCACCGACCACGAGGTCGACGTCGAACTTGGGGAACAACACCACGCGCGCGCCGATGGAGATGGCGAACGTGAGACAGAGCGTGAGGCCGTACGCGTGGAACATCGGGAGAACGGCGTAGAAGGTCTCCTCCCCTTCTCGGAGACCGGGCACCCAGGCGCGCCCCTGCGCAGCGTTGGAACGGAGATTGCGATGCGAGAGGATCGCCGCCTTCGGCGTTCCCGTCGTCCCGTTGGTCAGCTGGAGCAGCGCGGTGTCGTCGAGGGACGGCGTTGGCCACTTGCGGGGCAATCGACGCGATGCCGCGAACTCGCTCCAGCGGATGACGACCTTCGACGTCGGCGTCGCGGTCATCGCCTCGCGCCGCTCACGGATGGTAGGGACGGGGAGGCGCAGCGCGATCCGTTTCGTCCACGGGAGCGCGTCGGTCATCCGCACCGACACGATCGCGGACGGCGCAACGTCTTTCGGGAAGTCCGCGATGATGTCGACGACCTTGTCCCAGACGATTGCGACGACTGCTTCGTGGACTTCGAACTGGTGGCGGAGTTCCCGCGCGGTGTACGTCGGATTGTGCTCGACGACGATCGCGCCGAGGCGCAGGGCGGCATAGAAGGCGACAACGTGCTGCGGGCAGTTGGGCAGCACCAGCGCGACACGGTCGCCCTTCTGCACGCCGAGCTTGCGAAGGGCGTTCGCGGCACGTGACACCTGCTCGCCGAGCTCGGCGTAGGTCGTCTCGGCTCCGAAGAACTCGAGCGCGACCTTCGAGCCGTAACGCTTCACGGCGGCGTCGAGCATGCCGATCAGGGTCTCGGTCACCGGCTCGATGTCGTACGGCACCCCGTCCGCGTAGGCATGCAGCCAGGGGCGGTCGCTCAGCGGCGACGCCGCATCGTTCGAGTGTTCCGTCATGGTGCTTCTCCCCGTCTCCCGGCCAGGTTATGCCTCGCCGTCGATGCGTCGCCTGTGTACGCACAGTCGCCCGAATCAACTGCGCGCGCTCGATCGAAGGCGGCAGACTGGGCGCATGGCCATGGAGCAAACGCCTCGTCAGCGAGCGAACGCGGAGCGCGTGAAACGGATGCCGTTCAGCGACCTGTATCCGATGTACGTCACGAAGGTGGAACGCAAGGGGCGCACTCGCGACGAGCTCGACACCGCCATCCGCTGGCTCACCGGCTTCGACGACGCCGAGCTCGCGGAGCACCTGTCCACGGGGACGAGCGTGCGGGAGCTGTTCGATGCGGCCGTGGTTCACCCAGGCGCTGTGCAGATCACGGGTGTGGTGTGCGGCGTGCGTATCGCCGACATCGACGATCCCCTCATGCGCCATGTGCGCATCATGGACAAGATCGTCGACGACCTCGCGAAGGGGCGCCCGCTCGAGCGCGTGCTGCGCACGGAGGCGAGCTGACGGTCGTAGCCTTCTCAGCATGTCGCTGCTCACGCACAACCAGCTCGTCTTCCAGCAGACGAGGAGCTTCTCGAAGAACGACTTCGCGATCCTCGACGCGCAGGGCGCGCAGGTCGCACACGTCGAGACCGGAGGCAGCGCGCTCGGACGCGCGTTCCTGGGATCTCGCGAGCTGACCGTGTTCGACGGGCCGGGCAATCCCGTTGCCCGAGTGTCGGACACGATGACGTTCGGGCGCGACCGGCTAGAGATCGCCGATGGCGCGGGGAATCCGTTGGCGAGCCTGGTGCAGCGCATCACGCTGTTCTCGACGCGCATCACGATCCAGCTGCCGGACCAGCAGATCGACCTGGTCGGCGACATGTGGGGCTTCGATTTCCAGTTCAGTGGCCCTCACGGCGTCTGGGCGACCGTCTCGCGATCCTGGTCGGGTATGGGCAACGCCTTCCTCGGCAAGTCGACGTACATGGTCCAGCTGGCCGATGACCTCGACACCCGGCAGCGGCTGACGGTGATCGGGTCTGTGCTGGCGCTCGACCTCATCCGGGAGAAGCGCGCCCGGAACTCCTGAGCGCCTGAGTTGTGAAGCTCAGAGCGCACATCACAAATTCATAACGACGAACCCTTGCCACCGTTACCTGGCCGTTATACAGTCGTGTGCACGGAAGCTGTTTTGCTGTGGCAGCGACCGACATGTGATTGCAGGACACTCTTGGTGCAAAGGGACAAGGGCCGGTCGGAAGCCTCTCCGACCGGCCCTTACTGCATCCCGGAGACAACGTCTGGGGATGGCCTCAGACCCCGCCGCCACCGCCGCCACCACCGCCACCGCCCGCGGAGCCGCCGCCCGTCGATCCCCCCGACGACGACGCCGCCGAGGCCGCCGATGACAGCGACCCGATCCCGGACGAGAAGGATGCCGCGTTGAACGCGACCGCGCCGGCGTACCACGACGGCCCCGCGGCACCAACTTGGTCGTAGAGCACCACGAGCCGCTCGGACCACGCCTTCTCCTGCCCGAACACGACGGCGTACGGCAGGAGCCGCTCGTACAGGTGGAGCATCTGCCGGGGGTCGTCGGCATCGATCGCGACGCGATCCGCCCCCTCGGGCGACTGCAGCATGCGGATGCGATCGGCCTCGGCCCACCCGATGAACAGCCGGAGTCCCTCGAGGTGTTCGCGCAGCGCGACGCCCTCCTCGGTGAGCGGTGTGCGCGCTACGACGAGCGTCGCCGCCACGGCGACGAGGATCGTCACGATGAGGAGCAGCACGGGCCACAGCGCGTCGACCGACGCGTTCAGCATGACCACACCGCTCCCGACCGCGACCGCCGCGGCGATGAAGCTGCCGAGGATCGGCCAGAAGCGCGTCCACCCCGACACCTTCCGATACAGCCCACGGCCCTTCAGCTCCGATCCCGCGCGAGTCAGGATCTGCTGCGCCGTCTTCGACAGCCGAGTGTCCGTGCTGCCGAACTCATACGTGTCGCCCACGACGCCACCCGGGAAGATCCCCTCGAGCAGCATGCGCCCGTCCGCGTCGGCGAGGCTCGGGTCGACGAGCTCGGCGACGAGCTTCGCGTTCCCCCACCGCGGCTTCTCCCCCTCGGTGATGCGGATCGATCCCACCACGGCCTGTTCCAGCACCTCCGCGGGGATCGCCTTCCCGGCGGCCCCCAGGAACACGGCCGACTCGAGCGCGTCGACGCCGGGCGGCGCTTCGTACTGCGCGATGACGCCGCGGCCCGCGGCATCCGCAAGCCGCCTCCGACGCACGACGAACGACCACACCAGCACGCCGATGGCGGCGAGTGCGCCGCCGATCTGGACGACGCTCCACGGCGACCCGCCGTACGACGTGTCGAGCGGGGTGAACGAGCCTGCGTCGAACCCGACCGCGAAGGTCAGCGTCTCGCCGGGCCCGACGTCCGCCTGCGTGACGGTGACCGTCGTGCCGTCGTCCGTCTGCGCGAGGTCGATGCGGTCGCACGATGCGCCGTCGCCCTGCGACCCCGCGTAGCAGGCGGCGTCGTCGACCGTCGTGGCGATGTCGGCGCTGATGTGCACCCGAGCGGTGATCTCGCCGAACGGCTGGGCCCAGTCGACGCCGTTCACGTCCCAGTAGAGCTCGAGCCCGGTGTCCTCGAAGTCGTGCACGACATTGTCGAGCTCGTATGTGAAGACGAACGTCTGCGCACCGTGGAGGTACCCGTCGCCGCGCGCGACGATCTCGAGGCCGCCGTCGACGCCGTCCGTCTCGACGTCCCAGACGTCGTCGCCTGCGGCATCCGTCACGCTCACGAGGTGCGGGCGCAGTGGCAGGTCTTGATAGGTATCGGGGATCACGCGTCGCATGCCCTGGTTCTGGTCGGTCTCGGGGAAGACCGCAGTGAACGACTCGACGACCCGCAGGCCGCTCAGGCCGTCGGCGTCACGCGTGAGGGTGTAGTCGACCTCGAGCGTCTCGAACGTGAAATCGTCGACGTCGGCCGTCGCCGCGACCGCCGGTGCGCACGCGAGCACCACCCCCACGACCATCGCCCACATCGCCGTCGCCAGCGTGCTGATCCCCCGAGAAGTCCTCACGCCTTCAGCTTCACACGTTCAGAAGAGGAGCGGGGATACAGTGGACGCCATGACGGACAGACGCCTCGCCATCGCCGCGTGGGAGAGCCTGTTCCGTGCCCAGCACGAGCTCATGGACGAGTTCGAGCGCGACTTCGACGGCGACGAACTCGCCCAGGCCGAGTACGACGTCCTCCTCACCGTCACCCGCGGCGAAGGACAGTCGGCACGGCTGCGCGACGTCACGGCCAACATGCTCATCAGCCAGCCGAGCGTCTCACGACTCGTCGACCGGATGGTCTCGCGCGGGCTGCTGACCAAGTGCCCCGACCCCGCCGACGGCCGCGGCGCGATCGTGACGGCCACCGAGCAGGGCGCCGGCGCCTTCCGTCGCCTCGCCACCGTGCACGGGCGGACGATCGCCGAACGCATGGCCGTGCTGAGCGACGCCGAGCTCGCACAGCTCCAGGCGATCACCGCCAAACTGCGCGGCCGATGACGCGCGAATGCCCCACGCTCGATGAACGTGGGGCATTCGGTCCGACCTCCGCGCCGACCGGCGCCGAGATCACTGGTCGATCGGCTGAGGCTGATCCGCCTCGGATGCGGTGATGGATGCCGCGGTGCCGGACGTCACGACCTCGACCTTGCGGGGCTTCGCCTTCTCGCTCACCGGGATCGTGACGCTGAGGACGCCGTTCGCGTACGTCGCGGCAATGCCCTCTGTGTCGACGCCCTGCCCGAGGTTCAGCTGCCGCAGGAAGCTCGCGGCCTCGCGCTCACGCGTGATCCACTTGACGCCCTCACCCGAGGTGAGCGTCCGCTCAGCACGGATCGTGAGCAGCTGACCGTCGACGTCGATGTCGACCGATCCCGGGTCGATACCGGGGAGATCGGCGGTCAGCACGTAATGGTCACCGTCACGATAGAGATCCATCGGCATGCGCCGAGGCCCGCGGCGCGGATCGAAGAGGCTCGACGCGATGCGGTCGATCTCACGGAACGGGTCATATGTGGCCATGATGCTCTCCTTCACTTGCATCGAATCTGGAAGTTGAGCCCAGTCCGCTCAACTTGGAATGAGATTAGCACTCCAGTGCCGAGAGTGCCAACCGTTCTCGATCGGCGAACAGGGCCCCCGTAGGCTGGCCGGATGAGCGCCGCGATCGCCCCCGAACCGCACGATCCGTTCCTGTGGCTCGAGGACATCCACGGCGCCGACGCGGCCGCGTGGGCAGCAGCCCGCACCGCCGAAACGGAGGCCGCGTTCGCCGGTGACCGGCGGAGCGCGCTCGAGACCCGGCTGCGCGGCATCCTGCAGGACCCCGATCGCCTCGTCGTTCCGAGCCGTCACGGCGACCTCATGTACGACCTGTGGCGGGACGCCGACAACCCGCGCGGGCTGTGGCGGCGCACCACCCGCGCCGCGTTTGCGGCGGGAACCCCCGAGTGGGAGACGCTCCTCGACATCGACGCGCTCGGCGCCGCCGAAGGCACCGCGTGGGCGTTCGCCGGCGCGAGCCATGGGCCCGCAGACAGCGGGCGTGCCCTCGTCTCGCTCAGCCCCGACGGCGGCGACGCGACCGTCGTCCGCGAGTTCGACCTCGACGCGCTCCGCTTCGTCGACGGTGCGGCGTTCACCCTCGACGCGCACAAGCACCGCGTCGCTTGGATCGACGCCGACACGCTGCTTGTCGCGACCGCGCTGCACGGCGGCGGCGTCACCGACTCCGGCTACCCGATCAGCGCGCGCCGCTGGGCGCGTGGGACCGCGCTCGGGGATGCCGCGCCGATCGTCACGGGCGTGGCATCCGACGTCGGCGTCTTTGTCCACGTCGACCGCACCGACGACGTCACCACGCCGCTGGTCGTGGTGGCGCACGACTTCTTCCACAGCGAGCTGTACGTCTGCGCGGGCTCGGAGCCGCTGCTGATCGATGCTCCGCAGGATGCCCGCGTCGACGTGCACGGCGACCTCGTCGCGGTGCGGACCACGACGCCGTGGGAGGTCGCCGGTGCGACGCACGCGTCGGGGACGCTGCTGGTCGGCCCGCTCGAGACGCTCACGACGGGCGACGGCAGCGACCTGCAGGTGGCGTTCGCCCCCACCGCGACGGCGGTCCTCGACACCTGGGCGTGGACGCGCACCCGGCTGGTGCTGACGATCCTCGACGAAGTCCGCAGCCGTCTCGTGTCGCTCGACCCCGCAACGCTCGAGCGCATCGACCTGCCGCTCGGCCTCGGTGACACCGACCTGTTCACCGCGAGCGTCGCGACCCTCGATGCCGACGAGGACGACGAGCTCTGGGTGGTCGCGCGCGGCTTCCTGACCCCGCCGACGCTGCTGGTGACGGATGCCGCTTCAGCCGCGCCCCGCACGGTGCGCCGCAGCCGCGAGGCCTTCGACACGACGGGGCTGGCGGCGACGCAGCACTGGGCGACGTCCGCCGACGGCACCCGCGTCCCCTACTTCGAGGTCGGCCCGGCCGAGCGCACCGGGCCGCTGCCGGTGCTGATGAACGGCTACGGCGGCTTCGAGCATGCGCTCACCCCGGAGTACCCGGCGATCGTCGGACCGGCATGGCTGGAACACGGCCGTGTGTACGTCGTCGCGAACATCCGCGGCGGCGGCGAGTTCGGGCCGGAATGGCACCTCGCCGCGCTCCGCGAGCACCGCCACCGCGCCTACGAGGATTTCGTCGCCGTCTCCCGCGACCTCGTCGCCCGCGGCGTCACGACGCCAGACCGCGTCGCGTGCCACGGCCGCTCCAACGGCGGGCTGCTCGTCGGCAACATGCTGACGCAGTACCCCGACGACTTCGGCGCGATCGTCTGCGGCGTCCCCCTCCTCGACATGCGGCGGTACACACGGCTGTCGGCCGGCGCGAGCTGGATCGCCGAGTACGGCGACCCCGACGTCCCCGCCGATTGGGAGTTCATCCGCACGTTCTCGCCGTACCACCTCATCCAGCCCGGCGTCGAGTACCCGGCATCCCTCATCTACGCCGCCGCGAGCGACGACCGGGTCGGCCCCGTGCAAGCGCGCAAGATGGCCGCGCGGCTCGCCGAAGAGACGGATGCCATGGTGCACTACCTCGAGCCGATCGAGGGTGGCCACTCCGGGACCATCGATGCAGCTGCCACTGCCGCGCTACACGCCACGATCCACGCGTTCCTCGACGAGACCGTCGGGCGCGGGGAAGCGTCCCCGGCATGAGCGAGCTGGACGATCGGATCGAGGCGCACATCCCGGCGCTGCGCGAGGCGCTCGCCGGGCAGGACGAAGTCGTCGATGTGCTCGTCGACGCAGCCACGCACGCCTGGCTCACGCGGTCGCTCGATCTGCGCGTGCACGGCGAGCAGCGAGCGCAGGCACGCGACCGTCTCACCTCGCGGTTCACGCTCGGCGGTGCGTGTTTCGCCGGCCGCTACGCCGGCAACCTCGCCGGGCTCCGCGACGAGATCCCGTACCTCCGCGACCTCGGTGTCACGCTCCTGCGCGTCGAGTCCCCGTTCGAGACCGGCGCCGACGGGACGCCCGATCTGCGTCGCATCGATCGTGGTCTCGGCTCGCTGCAGCGGATGGTGGAACTGACCGACGCGCTGCGGCTCGCGGGCATCTCGCTCGCGCTGCCGGTCGCGGCATCCGGCGACGTCGTGGCGTTCGTCCGCGACGTCCTGTTCCTCGTCGACCATGGCGTCGAGGCGTTCGTCGTCGACGACACCGCGACGGCCGCCGTGCTCGCCGCGGTGCTCGCGATCAGCGCACCCGGCGTCGTCGTCCTGCCCGGCTCCCCCGGTGCCGCACCCCTCTGGCAGTCGTTCCTCACCGGGCACGCCGCACCGCTCCGACGCGCGATCCGGTGGCGCGACGGCTCGAGCCGGGTCGTCGCGGTCCGCGACGCCGAGGCTGTCGACGGGCTCGGCTGCGGCACGACCGCCTCGCTCGCCGGCGTCGACACCGACGATCCGCACGGCGAGGCGAGGGCGGTCCTCGCCCATGCGCTCGCGCTCAGCGTTCCCGGCATCCCGATGCTCTGGCTCGGCGACGAGGTCGGTCAGCTCGACGACCCGAGCTACCGCGACGACCCCGACCGTCGTGGCGACGAGCGCTGGCTGCATCGCGGTCAGAACCCCCGCGACCGGTACGCGACGAGGGCGGATGCCACCACGTCGGCCGGCCGCATGTTCTCTGCGATCACAAAGCTCATCGCCGTGCGGCACACGACACCTGAGTTCGACGGCACGCGTCTCGTGGGGTTCGACGTTCCGGGCGACACGATCGCGGCGTTCCAGCGGCCGGACGACGACACTGTGGTGCTGGTCCTCGCGAACGTCGGTGCGGAGGCGGCATCCGTCGACGCGACGACCCTGTCCGGGTTCGAGCCCGCAGCATGGGACCTCATCGAGGGTGTCGAGGTCGACATGACCGACGGGGTGACGCTCGCGCCCTGCGGGTTCCGCTGGCTTCGCGTCACCCCACGCGGCTGAGTCAGTCCTCGACGACGCGGACGGTGACCTCGATGTTGCCGCGGGTCGCGTTCGAGTACGGGCAGATCTGGTGCGCGGCGTCGGCGAGCTGCTGCGCCTCGTCGTGCTCGAGGTGCGGGATGACGACCTCCAGCTCAACCGCGAGACCGAAGCCTCCCTCACCGTTGGAACCGATGTGCACGCGCGCGCCGACGCTGGTGTCTTCGAGCTTCACCTTCTCGGCTCGAGCAGCGGCCTGCAGCGCGCTGTGAAAGCAGGCCGCGTAGCCTGCGGCGAACAGCAGCTCGGGGTTCGGCGCACCGCCCGGCCCGCCCATCTCCGCGGGGATCCGCACGTCCGTGTCGACGAGCCCGTCGCCGGAGCGCACGTGTCCATTGCGGCCGTCGCCGGTCGCGAGTGCCTCTGCGGTGTAGATGGCGTCCATAGGTGTTCCTTTCATCAAGAGGCGGATGCCTCGGTCATCGGGAGGCAGCAGCCTCGGCGGTCTGTCTGAGTGCGGCGGTCATCTCGTGCACGGCGGCGAGCATTTCTCGCGCACGATCCCCGGTCAGGCCGGTGCACTGCGCGATCTCGGCGGCGACTCCGGCCATCTCTGCCTGCAGCGCGCGCCCCTGCGCAGTCAGCGCAACCTCCACGACTCGGTCATCCCCGGAGCGCCGCGTCTTCGTCACGAATGCTCGGGCTACGAGTCGGCGGAGCAGCGGAGACAACGTGCCGGAGTCGAGGTGGAGTTCGGCCCCGAGCTCTTTCACGGAGCGCGGTTCGCGATCCCAGAGGGCGACGAGCACCAGGTACTGCGGATAGGTCAGCTGCCACGGCGCGAGCACCCGGCGGTAAGCCTGGGCGAACGCGTGGCTCGCCGAGTACATCCCGAAGCACACCATCTCGTCGATCACACTCATGGAATAAGCATTGCACGCAACTTAATTGTGCGCAATGCGTATTCACGGCAGCTCACCCTGCCCGGAGCCCCTCTCGAGCGACTCTGCACGGGTGTCGGTGGCCGGGCGGGCCGAGATCGTCGACGACCCCGCGCGGCTGGGGGAGTACTGGTCCCCCGCCGTCGACGCCTGGTTCCCCGACGGACCCGACGACCCCGCGGTCGCCCTGCTCCGAGTCGACGCCGAGTCGGGCGAATACTGGCACAGTGCGGGCGGGCGCGTCGCGACGATCGTCAGCCTGATCAAGCCTCGGATCACCGGCGAGACCTACGAAGGCGAGAACGGCAAGGTCGACCTGTAGTGCGCCTCCCCCGACAAGACGAAAGCCCCCGCTTGCGCGGGGGCTTTCGTGACTACTGTCTCAACACAGTGTGCGCCCGAAGGGACTCGAACCCCTAACCTTCTGATCCGTAGTCAGATGCTCTATCCATTGAGCTACGGGCGCCCGACCCGTTTCCGGGCCAGGGAATAGCGTACCCCACGCCGGGCCCACTCCTGAAATCGAGCGAACTACTCGAGCTCATCGAGGAGGGCAGGTGAACCCTCGGGCCGATCGAGCGGCGTGGGAGCAACACCTTCGGCACGCAGCGCCTGCTGCTTCGCGACGCTGCGACGATGCGCGCGCAGCTTCGGGAGATCCACCAAACGAAGCGCCTGCATACGCGCGCCGCGCATGCGGTCGTAGTCCGCGTCGAGGTCGGGGCGTGCCGCCGAAATGCGCAGGGAGCGGTCGATGTTGTTCGACACCTCTCCCCACGCGGCGTCCCGAGCGTCCGCGACGAGCTTGCGCAGCTCCGCCTCGTCCTCGGCGCGAGCGCGGAGCTCCCGCGCCACGTGCTGCGACTGCTTCGCGCGGCGTCGAAGGTTTCGCACGTCGCGTCGCCGGTAGTCGTGCGTGCCGCCGGAATCCGAGTAGCGACCACGCGCGAGTTTGCGCTCACTCTCGGTGCGCGCGGCATCCGCTTCGGCTTCGTCGGCGAGCCCGAGCAGCGCCTCGCGTGCATCGGCGAGGAAGGCGTCGGAATCGAAGTCGTCGCCATCCACGAGGATGTGCACCAGAATGCGGTTCTTCAACGCCAAACGCGTCGCCGCGGACGCGATGTAGAGCCCCTCGGCGACGACGTCCCGGGTCTTGGCCCGCTGCTTGTCCGTCACGCTCACCCCTCGCCGGCAATTCTACGCGGCGCGGGGCACCTTCCCGAAGGCGGGACTCAGGCGAGCGAGGGCAGGGCGTGCCCGGCGGGGCCGTCGCCGCGCAGCGGCGGGTAACGCCACTGCAGCCGGGCGATCCCTCCCGGCTCGATGTCGACCAGGAGCGTGTGCGGGGTCTCGATCATCCGCAGCTCCGCATGCCACGCGCCGTCCACACCCACGGCGGCAGCACTGCGGAACGGCACCGGATCGAACCCGTCTGCCGGCGCCGGCCACGTCCCCGCCGCCCACGACCCGTGGCCGACGGGCAGCGTCACGTCGACATCGTCGCCCGTGATCCGCAGCGTCCACCCGTCGTCCGCCGCGACGACCTCAACCGACGAAGCGCCGGGCACGGGACCGCCGCTCGAGAACGGCCCCGGCACGGCCTCCCCCGCCTCGACATCGAAGACCCCCTCGAACCCGCCTCTCCCGAACGGCGCGGGGATCCTCAGCCCTGCGAGGCGCGCGGCGAGCGCGGCATCCGCTTCGGGGACCCCCGGCCCCGACAGCGCCGGCACCAGGTGGTCGGTCAGCACGTCGAGGAGCCCCTGCATGTCGACGGTCTCCGACGTCGTCACGACAACCGCATCCTCTTCGGGCCACACGATGATGAACTGCCCGTAGGCGCCGTCGCCGCGGAATCCGTGCCGATTCATCCAGTACTGGAAGCCGTAGCCCTGCTGCCAGTCGATCGGGTCGGCGGCCCCCGGCGCGCGATGTGCGGCGTCGTTCTCGGTCTGCAGCGAGGTCGCCTGCTCGACCCACGCCTCGGGCAGGAGTTGCGTGTCGCCGAACCGGCCGCGCTCGAGCGCGAGCTGGCCGGTCTTCGCGAGCGATTCGGTGCGCACGTGCAGCCCCGAGAACGCCATCTCGACGTCGCCGATCATCATCCACTGCGCCTCGTCGATGCCGAGCGGTTCGAGCAGTCGGGGCCGCAGATAGTCGAGGATGCCGCCGTCCGTCGTCTTCGCGACGAGGCGGCCGACGCCGTAGATCGTGGGCTGGTTGTAGCAGAACAGCGTGCCCGGCTCGCGCTCGGGCGGCACCGTGAAAAACCCGGCGAGCAGATCGCCACCGTGCGACGCGGCGGCAGCCGCCGCGCGGTCGAGCGTCTCCTGCTCGTGACCGCTCGACATCGACAGCGCGTGCCGCACGAGGTACCGGTCGTACTTCTCGTCGACGTCGTCAGGGACGAGCTCCGGGAAGTGGTCGACCATCCGATCATCCAGCCCGAAGCGCCCCTCGGCGATCGCGAGGCCCGCCGCGGCCGAGGTGAACGTCTTCGACAGCGAATACACGAGGTGCTTCAGGTCGGCCGCGTACGGCGCCCACCATCCCTCGGCCACGATGTGCCCGTGTCGCAGCACCATGAGGCTGTGCAGCTCGTGGTCGCTCGCCTCGAGCGCGTCGAGCAGTCGGCTGACGCCGGAGGCATCCACCCCCTGCGCGGACGGAGCGGACCGTGGCAGCGAGAAGGACGACGTCGTCATCGCACCATCGTACGAACCGCAGCCCGGCCGTGGGTCAGATCGCGCCGATCCGCCAGGATGCCGCGAATGCCACCCCCGGCTCGAGGACGACGAGCCCGGTGTCGAACGGGTACCGGTCGGCGTTGAAGGCGTCGGGGGCCGATGTCATCGGCTCGACCGCGAGACCGCGGCGGTGGTCCAGGTGCGCGGCGCCCTCGGGCTTGTCGCCGGTGTAGAGCTGCACCCAGCCGCATTCGGCGCCCCACTCGACTTCGACGCCGACCCCGGACGGGTCGGTCACCGCGAGGCGCGTGCGGCCGGCGGCATCCGCCGAGAGATCGGTGAACGCGTGGTCGATCTGCACGGGGCCCAGCGGGCGAGGCTCGCGCCGGTCGAAGCGGTCGGGCTCGTGCGTCTCGACGGGGTGGAGCGCCACCGGGCTGAGCCGGTCGGGCGTGACCTCGAGGACGGATGCCGCGGGCAGCGCGAGCGTCCATTCGTCGAGCGGCGCCGGGCCCGCGATCACGTACGGGTGCGGTCCGGTGCCGAACGGGGCTGCCGTCGCCGACTCGTTGGTCGCCCGGACGGTCTGCGTGAGGCCGTCGTCACCGAGCTCGTACGTCGTCTCGACGCGCACCCGCCACGGGTACCCGGACTGCGGCACGATCGTGGTGACGAGCGTGACGGCGTGCGGCTGCACGTCGACGGCAGCGTAGTCGAGCCACGCGGCGAGGCCGTGGAGCGCCTGCTCGCGCTCGGGCTCTGTGAGCGCGGTGTGGTACTCCTCTCCCGCGAAGGCGTACCGCCCGCTCACGATGCGGTTCGGCCAGGGCGCGAGCGTCGCACCGCGGTAGTCGGGGCGCACCTCGTCGGCGTCGAACGGCACGACGAGGTCACGGCCGTCGTGCCGCAGCACGCGAAGCGAGGCACCGACCGACGCGATCACCGCTTCATACGCATCGAAGCGGAGGGTGAACTGGGTGCCGGAGGCAGCGGTCACGGTCGGAGCATCACTTTCAGGGCCGCGCGGTCGTCCATGAGGCGGTAACCCTCGGCCGCGTCATCGAGGGGCAGGGTGCGGTCGAACACCGCGCCGGGATCGACACTGCCGTCCAGGACGCCCGGAAGCAATTCGTCGATGTACGCGCGCACCGGGGCGACGCCACCGGTGATCGTCACGTTTCGCGTGAACTGGGCCCGACCGATCGGGCCGTCAGCGTACTGCGGCACGCCGACGCGAGTCACGGTGCCACCGTCGCGGACGACGGCGAGCGCCTGCTCGTACGCGGGCAGGTGCCCCACGGCGTCGACGACCACGTGGGCGCCGTCGCCGTTCGTGAGGTCGCGCACCGCGGCGATGCCCTCCTCGCCGCGCTCGGCGACCACATCGGTGGCGCCATACCGACGACCGAGATCGGTGCGCGCCGTGTGGCGACCCATCAGGACGATCCGTTCGGCGCCGAGCTGCTTCGCCGAGAGCACGGCGAGCAGGCCCACGGCGCCGTCGCCGATGACGACGACGTCCTTGCCGGGTGCCACGCCGCCGGTGACGACCGCGTGGTAGCCGGTGCCGTACACATCGCTGAGGGTCAGCAGTCCCGGCATCCGCTCGTCGTCTTCGGCAACGTCGACGCGGTACAGCGTGCCGTCGGCGAAGGGGATGCGGCGGTACGCGGCCTGCGCGCCCTCGGCACCGGTCGGGTGCGCGAGGCCGGCGACGCGGCACGACGTCTGGAGGCCGGCGACGCAGAAGTCGCAGACCCCGCAGGAGTACACGAACGGCACGATGACGACGTCGCCGGGCTTCACGGTGCGCACGTCGGCACCGACCTCCTCGACGACGCTGACCGACTCGTGACCCATCGAACGCCCCTCGGCGTTCGCCTTCATCGAGTGATATGGGTGCAGGTCGCTGCCACACACGCACGAGACGACGGTGCGCACGAGCGCGTCGGTCGGCTGCTCGATCCGGGGGTCGGGTGCGTCGATGACCCGGACGTCGCCGGGACCGTACATGTAAGCGGCTCGCATGCTTCGATTCAACTACGGATGCCGCGTGCGGGGCTCCAGCTCAGGGCGTCGCGCCCGTCGCGATGGGGCGGTCCGGATGGTTCGCCCACTGGCTCCACGACCCGCCGTAGAGCGCCGCGTCGAAGCCGGCCAGCCGGAGTGCGACCGCGGCCTGCGCCGCCGAGACGCCCGACCCGCACGTGACGCCCACCTCGGTGTCGGTCGTCACCCCGAGCGCTTCGTACCTCGCGCGCAGCTCGTCGGCGGGGAGGAACCGGCCGTCCGCCCCGATGTTGCCGCCGGTCGGGGCGTTCACCGCGCCGGGGATGTGGCCCGCGCGCGGGTCGATCGGCTCGGTCTCGCCGCGGTAGCGCTCGGGCGCGCGCACGTCGAAGAGCAGCCCGTGCTCCGGGAGCGCGGCCGCCTCGTCGATGTCGAGCCGCCGCAGGTGCGCGGGCGAGAGCGCGACGTCGCCGCGCGCCGGCACGGTCTCACCCTCCTCGAGCGGAAGGCCGGCGTCGCGCCACGCCCGCAGTCCGCCGTCGAGGATGCGGACGTCGGGCACACCGGCATCCGTCAGCACCCACCATGCCCGCGACGCACCGAACGTGTTCCAGTCGTCGTAGACCACGACCGTCTCGCCCGCGTCGACACCCCACCGCCGCGCGGCCGCCTGCAGGTCGGCGAGCTCCGGCAGCGGATGCCGCCCATCGGCCGGCTCGCCGTGACCGGCGAGGTCGTCGTCGAGGCTGACATAGACGGCCCCGGGGATGTGTCCGGCGAGGTAGTCCTCCCGCCCGTCGGGGCGGTCGAGGCGCCAGCGGACGTCGAGGACGGCGACACCGCCCTCGCGTAGCAGGTCGTCGAGCTCGGCCGGGGTGACGAGGAGCGATGTCATCCCACGAGCGTAGGGGGCCGGGCGGGAGCCGTCGGGGAATCGCTGTCGAACCGGGACGCGAAGCGCGTGTTTCCACGCGGTGAACGTCGTCCGGACAAAGTGTCGGGGTCGCCGCGCGCGGAGCGTGTTTCGTCCGGTTCCCCCTCGCGGGCGTTGCCCCGGATCGATCCGGACGTATTGAATGACCGACAAGCGCCAGACCGGCGCAGGAGCGGAGCACCATCCCGTGACGACGGCACCCGAAGCCCTCATCGACGACGCGCGCCCTGCTGCGTCCACAGACGGCTCGGTCGTGCTGACCGACGTCGTCAAGCGCTACGGCGACCAGCTCGCGGTCGATTCGCTCTCGCTCGTCATCGAGCCGGGCGAGTTCATATCGCTGCTCGGCCCGTCCGGCTGCGGCAAGACGACCACGCTCCGGATGATCGCCGGATTCGAGCACCCCGACGCGGGCGACATCCGCATCTCGGGCGCGAGCGTGCTCGGCACGCCGCCGAACAAGCGCGACGTCAACACCGTCTTCCAGGCGTACGCCCTCTTCCCGCACATGTCGGTCGCCGAGAACGTCGCCTACGGGCTGCAGCAGCGGCGGACACCCAAGAGCGAAATCCGCGAGCGGGTCTCGAGCGCACTCGACCTGGTGCAGATGCGGCGGTTCGCCGATCGCAAGCCGACGCAGCTCTCGGGTGGACAGCAACAGCGCATCGCGCTGGCCCGCGCACTCGTGAACCGCCCCTCGGTCCTCCTCCTCGACGAGCCGCTCGGCGCACTCGACCGGCAACTGCGCGAAGAGATGCAGCTCGAGCTCAAGCTCCTGCAGTCACGCCTGGGCATCACGTTCGTCTTCGTCACCCACGACCAGGGTGAGGCGCTCTCGATGAGCGACCGCATCGCGATCATGCGCGAGGGCCGCATCGAGCAGCTCGCCGACGCCGACACCGTGTACTCGCGGCCCGCGAGCGCCTACGTCGCCGCGTTCGTGGGACAGCAGAACTTCTTCCGCGGTCCCCTCGAAGGTGCCGGCACCGCCGTCGCCAGCCCGCATGTGCTCGTCCGCTCGGCGGCCGAGCCGCTCTCGGTCCTGCAGGCCATCGCCGCGGTCCGCCCCGAGAACGTCGAGATCACCGCGGATGCCGCGCTTTCCGACGCGAACGCGGTGCGGGGCCAGCTGATCGGCGTCTCGCACCTCGGTGAGACGATGCAGTACCTCGTGCGCCTCGGCGACGACCAGAGCCTCATCGCGCGGCGCCCGACCCCGCAGGCGCCGCAGCTCGCGCTCGGACAGTCCGTCGTGTGCTCGTGGCGCCCGCAGGACGTGCTCCTCTTCCCCGAGGACGACGCCGCCGTCGAGGGCGGCTACGTCGCGCCGCCGACCCACTGATCCGCCACCACTCATCTGAAGCACACAGCACCAGCACCCAGCTCCACCGCAAGACCAGTTCCACCGCATCACAGAGCACACAGCGCCCGAACCGCAGGAGGCACCCGATGACCGACTCCACCCCGATCCGCATCCTCGCCCACAGCGACGCCGTCCCGGTGATCGCCCGCGAGCTGTCGCGTCGTCGCCTGCTCACCCTCGCCGCGCTCGGCAGCGCGACCGCGTTCCTCGCCGCCTGCGCCCCCGGTGGCGGCGGCACGCCCCAGCCCACCGCGGGCGCGACCGGCGGCGCCCTCGAAGACGCCCTGTCGGTCTACACCTGGGGCGACTACGACTCCCCCGACGTCGTCTCGGGCTACACCGCCGACCTCGGGCCGAACGTGTCGCTCGACTCGTACAGCTCGAACGAGGAGCTCATCGCGAAGCTCGTCGCCGCGAAGGGCACGAGCGGCTACGACATCGTCGTCCCGACGGGCGTGTTCATCCCGCAGATGATCGAGAACGGCCTGCTCATGCCGCTCAACAAGGAACTCCTGCCGAACCTCGAGCACATGGACCCGAGCTCGCTCGGTCGCGCCTGGGACCCCGAGAACGAGTACTCCGTGTGCAAGGCGTGGGGCACCACCGGCTTCGTGTACGACAAGAACGTCATCACCCGCGAGCTCGCCACGTGGGCCGACTTCTTCGACGCCGCGCAGAACGAGGCGAGCGGCAAGACGAGCATGTCCGACGACCCGGCCGGCATCATCGGCGCCTACTTCTGGGCGAACGACATGGACTGGAACACCGAGGACGCGGGCGAGCTCGAGGCCTGCCGCGCCTTCCTCGTCGACGAGATCGCCCCGCACATCTCGGCGTTCGACTCCTACCCGGGCACGAACGCGATCCCGCAGGGCACCCAGGTGCTCATGCAGGCGTGGAACGGCGACGCCCGCCTCGGCCTGCTCGAGACGAGCGACCCCGACCGCTGGCAGTGGGTGCTCCCCGGCCCCGTCACCGAGCTCTGGATGGACAACTGGGCGATCGCCGCCGGTGCACCGCACCCCGAGGCCGCGCACGCGTTCATCAACTACTCGATGAGCCCCGAGGCGCTCGCCCTGAACCTCGACTACATCGGCTACAACGTCGGCGGCAAGGACATGGAGACCGCCGCTTCGGATGCCGGCATGGAGCTCACCGACCTCATCTTCTTCTCGGACGACCAGCTCGCCTCGATGCGCGAGCAGGAACTCAACGCCTCGCAGGACGTGCGCGTCGCGATCTGGAATGAGATGAAGGCCGCGGCGGGTGCGTAAGACTTCCCGCCGCCGGCCGCAACTGGGGGGCCTCCTGGCCCTGCCCGCGTGGGCGTGGCTGGCGGTCTTCTTCGTCGCGCCGGTGCTGCTGGTCGTCTGGTTCAGTTTCGGCTATAAACCCGGCATCTTCGGTACGCACGCCAACGATGTGCTGTCGTTCGACCGGTACGTCGAGGCGCTCTCGCCGACCTTCTTCACGACCTTCCAGAACACGCTCTGGGTCGGCGTCCTCGGCACCGTGCTGTGCTTCGCGGTCGGTGCGCCGGTGGCCTACTGGATGGCGTTCAAAGTGCGGCCGCAGCGCCGCGGCATCCTCCTCGCCCTCATCCTCATCCCGTTCTGGACGAACTTCCTCGTCCGCACGATCGGGTGGCAGGTGATCATCGCGCCGGAGGGGTGGCTGTCCAACCTGCTGCAGACGCTCGGGCTGCTCGACGGTCCGCTGGATCTGCTCTACACGCGCGGTGCGGTGCTGCTCGGCGTCGTCTACAACTACCTGCCGCTCATGATCCTGCCGCTGTTCGTCGCGTTCGACCGCGTCGGCCCGATCGTGCGCGAAGCGTCGAAAGACCTCGGCGCCGGCAAGATCGCGACGTTCCTCCGGGTCACGCTGCCGCTGTCGCGGCCGGGCATCGTCGCTGGCGTGCTGCTCGTGTACATCCCGCTGATGGGCGACTACATCACGGCGACCGTCCTCGGCGGAGCACAGGGGAACATGGTCGGCCAGCTCGTCGCGAGCCAGTTCCAGACCGCCCAGAACTGGGCACTCGGGTCGGCGATGGCCGTCGTCCTCATGCTCGTCATCGCGCTCAGCATCGGGGTCGCGGCACTGCTCATCTGGCTCGTGCTGCTCCCCTTCCGCGCGCGTAACCGGCTGGAGCTGGCGGCATGAGCGTCACGACGAAGACCGAGTCGATCCTCCGCCGCAGCGACGGCACGCTCGCCGGCAGCGACCGCCGGAAGTACCGGTCGTGGAGCGACATCGCACTGCAGGTGTGGGGCATCCTCGTGCTGCTGTTCCTGTTCGCGCCGATCATCGTGATCATCGTCTACTCGTTCAACACGGGTCGCCTGCTGGTGTCGTGGAGCGGGTTCGGGTTCGACGCGTTCGCCACCATCCTCGAGAAGCCCGCCGTCCAGAACGCGGTGCGCGTCTCGATCGTGACCGCCGCCTTCTCGGCCGTCATCGCGACGGCGCTCGGCACCCTCGCCGGCATCGCAATGGCCCGCTACCCGGGCAAGTGGGTGTGGTGGTTCCTCGGGCTCCTGCTGTTCGTGTCGGTCACGCCCGAGATCGTCGACGCCGTCGCGCTGCTCCCCTGGTTCGTGATGTTGGGACAGGATGCCGGGATGCCGGTGTTCAACGACGGCATCGTGCGCCTCTCGATCGGTGCGTCCCTGTTCTCGACGGCCGTCGTGTCGTATCTCGTGCGGGCGCGCCTCGTTGGGCAGGACGCGAATCTCGAAGAGGCCTCGTACGACCTCTACGCATCGACGTTCTCGACGTTCCGCCGGGTGACGCTCCCGCTCGCGATGCCCGCCGTGCTCGCAGGGTTCCTCCTCGCGTTCACGCTCGGTCTCGACAACACCGTCATCGCCGCGTTCGTGCAGGTCTCGGGTTCGACGCCGTGGCCGGTATACGTCCTGAGCGCGGTGCGCTCTGGACTGCGGCCCGAGATCGCCGCGGTCTCGACCGTGATGCTGCTGCTCACGCTCGTCGCCCTCGCAGTGGTCGCCCTCGTGCTCCGCAGGGCAGGTGACTCCGCGACCGACATCGCCCGCACCATGGCGGGAGGGTGAGTCGTGGCATCCGCTGACCTCGTCTTCACCGGCGGCGCGGTGTTCACGGCCGACACGGTGCGTTCGCGTGCGAGCGCCGTCGCCGTCTCGGGCGGTCGGATCGTGGCGGTCGGTCACGATCTGAGCGACCTGATCGGCCCGCGTACCGAGGTCGTCGACCTCGCCGGCCGCATGCTCGTGCCGGGTTTCCAGGACGCGCACGTGCACCCGGTCTGGGGCGGGCTCGACATGCTGCGCTGCGACCTCGCCGAGCTGTCGACGTCGGCCGAGTACCTCGACGCGATCGGCGCGTACGCCGCGGCGCATCCGGGCGACGACTGGATCCTCGGCGGCGGGTGGCAGATGTCGGCGTTCCCGGGCGGCACGCCCACCGCCGTCGCCCTCGACGCGGTGACCGGCGACCGGCCGGCGTTCTTCCCCAACCGCGACGGCCACGGCGCCTGGGTGAACTCGGCGGCGCTGCGGCGCGCCGGCATCGACGCGCACACACCCGACCCCGCCGACGGTCGGATCGAACGGGATGCCGCGGGCGCACCGACCGGCACGCTGCACGAGGGCGCGATGACGCTCGTCAACCGGCTGCTGCCCGAGGAACCACCGGAGCGGATGGTCGAGGCGCTGCTCGTCGGCCAGCGGTACCTGCACTCGTTCGGCATCACCGCGTGGCAGGACGCGATCGTCGGCCCCTACGGCGATGCCGGCGACCCGGCCCCGGCGTACCGCTCGGCGGCGATGGACGGCACCCTGACTGCGAAGGTCGTCGGCGCGCTCTGGTGGGACCGCACCGCCGGTCTCGAGCAGATCCCCTCTCTCGTCGAGCGTCGCGAACGCCTGAGTTTCGGCCGGTTCCAGGCCACGAGCATCAAGGTGATGCAAGACGGCGTCGCCGAGAACTTCACCGCCGCGATGCTCGAGCCGTACCTGGACGGCCACGGCCACGGACACGCGCACTTCACCGACAACTCGGGCATCTCGTTCGTCGATCCGACCATCTTGAACGAGGCGGTGCCGCAACTCGACGCGCTCGGGTTCCAGGTGCACTTCCACGCGATCGGCGACCGCGCCGTGCGCCAGTGCCTCGACGCCGTCGAGCACGCACTCGCACGCAACGGTCGTGGCGACGGTCGGCACCACATCGCGCACCTGCAGGTCGTCCACCCCGACGACATCCACCGGTTCCGCTCGCTCGGCGTCGCCGTCAACATGCAGCCACTGTGGGCGACGTTCGAGCCGCAGATGATCGATCTCACGCTCCCGTTCCTCGGCGAGCCGCGGTCGGCCTGGCAGTACCCGTTCGGCGATCTGCTCCGGTCGGGCGCCGTGCTGGCCGCGGGCAGCGACTGGTCGGTCTCGTCGCCCAACCCGCTCGCCGCGATCCACACCGCGGTGAACCGGACGGCGGCACCCGGGTACGAAGAGGGCGACTACGACCCGTTCCTCCCCGAACAGGCGATCGACCTGGCGTCATCGCTCACGGCCTACACGGCGGGGTCGGCCTGGGTGAACCACCTCGACGCGACGACCGGAACGATCGAAGTCGGCAAGTCAGCCGACTTCGCACTCCTCGACCGAGACCCGTTCGCAGGCCCCGCCGACCAGATCGGCGCCACCCGCGTGCTGCAGACGTTCGTCGACGGTGCCCGCGTGTTCGCAGCGGATGATGCGTGAGCGGGGAGGACGCATGAGCCGGAATTCCACCGTCTTCGAGCGGCACGCCCCCGCGGCATCCGTCGTCGACCACAGCCTGGGAGACAGCCGCCACGCGGTCTTCTGGACCGAGGACGTCCCTCGCGCGCTGACCCCAGACCGACCGCCGCTGCACGGCACGACCCGGGCCGACCTCGTCGTCGTGGGCGGCGGCTACACCGGCCTGTGGACGGCGCTACTCGCGGTCACCCGCGATCCTGGCCGCCGCGTCGTCGTCGTCGAGGCGAACCGGGTCGGGTGGGCGGCATCCGGTCGCAACGGGGGGTTCTGCGAAGCGAGTCTCACGCACGGCGCCGAGAACGGTCACGCGCGCTGGCCCGACGAGATGCCGACGCTCGAGCGACTCGGCCGCGAGAACCTCGACGCCATCGGTGCCGCCGAGGCCGAGTACGGCATCGACGTGCAATTCGAGCGCACCGGGCAGTTGGCCCCCGCGATCGAGGAGCACCAGCTCGCCTGGCTCGAGGAGTGGGCGGCCGAGGGCGAGTCCGGCGTCGTCCTCCTCGACGAGGCGGCCGTGCGGCGCGAGGTCGACTCCCCCACCTACCTCGGCGCGGTCTGGGAGCAGGACACGTGTGCGCTCGTGCACCCGGCGCTGCTCGCCGCCGAACTCGCACGCGCGTGCGAGGAACGCGGCGTGGAGATCTTCGAACGCTCACGCGTGCAGCGCGTCGAGACACCGGGATCCGGCGGCGTCTCGGTCGTGACCGAGCACGGCCGCGTCGACGCCGATCATGCCGCCCTCGCGACGAACGTGTTCCCGTCGCTGCTCACCCGCAACCGCCTCATGACGGTGCCGGTGTACGACTACGTGTTGATGACCGAGCCGCTCACCGCCGAGCAGTGGGCGTCGATCGGCTGGGCGAACCGCCAGGGCATCGGCGACATGGCGAACCAGTTCCACTACTACCGGCCGACCCGCGACGGGCGCATCCTGTTCGGCGGCTACGACGCCGTGTACCACTACGGGCGCAAGGTCGACCCGGCGTACGAGGACCGGCACGAGTCGTGGCGACGACTCGCGAGCCACTTCTTCACGACGTTCCCGCAGCTCGAGGGGCTGCGATTCAGCCACCGGTGGGCGGGCGCGATCGACACGTCGACGCAGTTCACCGCGTTCTTCGGTACGGCTCGGAAGGGCCGGGTGGCGTACGCCGCCGGCTTCACCGGCTTGGGCGTCGGCTCGACCCGATTCGCGGGCGACGTCATGCTCGACCTGCTCGCGGGCGAGGCGACCGAGCGGACGGAGCTCGAGATGGTGCGGAAGCGCCCGCTGCCGTTCCCGCCCGAGCCGCTGGCCGCGGTGGGCATCGAGGCGACACGGTGGTCGCTCGACCGGGCCGACCACCGCGGCGGACGGCGCAATGTGCTGCTGAAGACGCTCGACGCGCTCGGGCTGGGGTTCGACTCGTGACCGGTCTCGCGCCGAACGCGATGACGGATGCCGCCACCCTCGAGGTCCCGCTCGAACCGGTGCCGGCGGCGCAGGTGCTGCACGGTGCGCCCGAGTCGGGCTGGACCGCCCTGACCGACACGGTCGGCGTGTGGGTGCACACACCCGGCGTCTCGACCGACGTCGAGGAGGACGAGCTGTTCGTCGTGCTCGCCGGCCGCGCGACGGTGACGTTCCCCGACGTCGACGCAGCGCCCCTCGACCTCGGCCCGGGGTCGGTGGGCCGCCTCGCGGCCGGCACCGCGACCGTGTGGACGGTGACCGAGACGCTGCGCAAGGTGTACGTCAGCGGCGGCGGGTGAACGCCCGATCAGCCCAGGGTCGCCCTGCGGACGAGCAGCGCGAGGTGGAGCGCGGTCTGCACCTCGCCATCGTCGAGGTCGGTGCCGAGCAGGTCTTGGATGAGCGCGATGCGCTGGTAGAACACCGAGCGCGACAGGTGCGATGCGGATGCCGCGGCGGTGCGGTTGCCCGGGTGCGCGAGCATCGCCTCGAGCACCACGAGCAGGTCGCCGGAGCGGGCGAGGTCGTACTCGATGAGCGGGGCGAGCATGCGTTCACCGTGGTCGATCACGCGGTGGTCGTCGCGGAGCGCGGTCACGAGGCGCGCGAGCGGTCGGTTCTCGACGCGGCGCACCTGCGGGCCGTCACCGGTCCGACCGCCGCCGGTGCGCGAGAGGTCGATCGCCTCCTGCAGCGACGCGAGCCCCGCTTCGAGGCCGGTGCCGCTCGAGCCGATGGAGATAACGACTCGTTCGGGGTCGCCGCCGAGCCCGCGGCAGAACGCCTCGACCGCGGCGTCGTCGAAGCGGGTGCGGGCCGGCAGCGAGAGGAGCATCGCCGACCCCGCGCCGTCGACCGGCGACGATCCGGCGAGCGCACGACCACCGACGCGACCGGCAGCGTCGTCGGCCGCGGCCGGCGTCGGCGCGACCCCGGTGACAACGACCCCCAGCAGCTGCGCACCCTCGATGGGAAGGCCCGCCGCCTCGACGCGCGCCGTCGCGGCGCTGTGCCCCGTGAAGCGACCGCGCACGAGCTGGTCGAGCAGCTGGCGCCGACCGATCCGGCCCCACTCGTCGCTGTCGCCCTCGGTGAGTCGACCGAGCGAGAGCGCGAGCGCCCCCTGCTCGACGATGTTCGTGCGTCCGGCCGCGTGCTGCGGCCCGGGCAGCGCGACGAGGTATCCCCACCGGATGCCGCGTGCCTCGACCGGCACGATGAGCCAGTCCGGCTCGCTCGCATCGCGATGCGCGAGGCGGGAGCGCACCTCCCACCGCGTGAGGAGCTCCTCCTCGAGCGCGGGCGGCACCTCGGCGACGACGACGTCGTGGGCGAGGTTCTCGAGCACGACCGGTGCGCCGAGTGTCTGCGCGACCTGGGCGACGATGTAGTCGGCCGATGCGCCGCGAAGCGCGAGCCCCGTGAAGCGGGTGCGCACGTCCTCGCGCATCCGCAGCGCCGCCGACTGGTCGTCGATGATCCGTCGGTGCACGGCCTCGGTGACGGTGACGAACTTCACCTCCCGGTGGAGCACGACGAGGGCGAGTCCGAACGAACGCGCCGCGGCGACGAGGGCGGGCGGCACCTCGTGGTGATGTGTGCCGAGCTCGAGCACGAGGCACGAGAGGCCGGCATCCGCGAGTCCGGCGACGAACTCGTGCAGCTCTTCCGAGGAGGCGGGCCATGCCGAGCCGGTCGACAGCAGCAGCTCGCCTCCGTCGAGCAGTCGCGCGACGCCGGCACTGTCCGACACGTGGACCCAGCGCACGCGCGCGTCGAGCGCGCCCCCACCGACGAGGACGTCGGGCCGCCCCGCGAGCATCGCGTCGAGCGCGAGCACCTCGCGGACGCTCGGCAGGCTGACGCCGCTGTCCGGACGATCCGTCCGACTCGGCGCCCGGTCATCGATTGCGGTCATCGGAACTCACCGTTCGGGATCAGAGAGCGGGCGTGCGGTCAGCCTAGCCGCTCCGGTCGATCTGTCCGGACCCAGCACGAGAGGATGTGCGCATGACCGTCAACGGAGCCGTCTCCTTCTGGTGGCGCGACCTCGGCGGGCTGCCGACGCCGCGGCCCGCACTGCCCGGAGACCTGCAGGTCGACGTCACGATCGTCGGTGCCGGCTACACGGGCCTTTGGACCGCGTACGCGCTCGCGAAGGCGCAGCCGGACCTCCGCATCGCCGTACTCGAACGCCGGTTCGCCGGGTTCGGGGCGTCGGGGCGCAACGGCGGGTGGCTCACGAACTCCGTGACCGGCGGACGCGAGCGCTACGGCCGCGAGGGCGGCATCCGCCAGCAGCGGGCGATGAACGAGACGGTCGACGAGGTGATCCGCGTCGCCGAAGAAGAGGGGATCGACGCCGGCATCCACAAGGGCGGCGAACTGAACATCGCGCGCGGCGCGGCCCAACTCGCCCGGCTCGACGCGGAGTACGCGTCGGAGTCGGCATGGCCGGGCACCGATGTCGAGCGGTGGGATGCCTCGCGTACCCAACGCGCGGTGCAGGTCGACGGCGCGGTCGCGGGGCTGTGGCATCCGCACTGCGCCCGCATCCACCCGGTGCGGCTGGTCACCGGGCTCGCCGCCGCCGTCGAGCGGCTCGGCGTCCGCATCTACGAAGACACCGAGGTCACCGCGATCTCCCCCGGCCGAGCCGAGACCGTGCACGGCACCGTCTCGGCCGACGCCGTCATCCGCGCGACCGAGGGATTCACCCCCGATCTGCGCGGCGAGCACCGCACCTGGCTGCCGATGAACTCGTCGATGATCGTCACCGCGCCGCTCCCGGCAGCGGCATGGGACGAGATCGGATGGACGGATGCCGCCACCCTCGGCGACTTCGCGCACGTCTATATGTACGCCCAGCGCACCACCGACGACCGGATCGCGTTCGGCGGCCGCGGCGTGCCCTACCGGTACGGCTCGCGGGTCGACACCGACGGGACGACGCAGGAGCGCACGGTCGGCTCCCTCACTGCGCTCCTGCGGGAGTTCTTCCCCGCGGCATCCGATGTCCCGATCGACCACGCGTGGGCGGGGGTGCTCGGCGTCCCCCGCGACTGGGCGGCCACGGTCGGCTTCGACCGCGCGACGGGCCTCGGTTGGGCGGGCGGCTACGTCGGCACCGGCGTCGCGACGACGAACCTCGCGGGGCGCACGCTCGCCGACCTCGTCCTGGGCCGTGACACCGACCTGGTGCACCTGCCGTGGGTCGGACATCGCGCGAAGCGGTGGGAGGTCGAACCGCTGCGCTGGCTCGCCGTGAACGGGATCTACGGCGCGTACCGACTCGCTGACGCACACGAGGCGGGCGGCGCAGTCACGACCTCTCCCCTCGCGAAGATCGCCGACCGCATCGCGGGGCGGTGAATCGCCGCAGGAGGTGGGTGGGGTGTTCTCCCCATCGCGCTCCGGCGGCGCCCTGGATACCTTCGACGGCGGAGGTGGTCGCCGTGGGGATGATGTTGCCCAACGAACTGATCTGGATCATGGACAAGATGGGGCTGGAATGGCCCGACATCGACGAGGACGAGGTCCGCAAGGCCGCCGATCTCGTGCGCGGCTACCGCGACGACATGGAGACGATCATCCAGGCGGCCGACACCCGGATCAACGGCGAGCTCGCGGTCGCCCTGCAGGGCAACGCCGGCAACGCCCAGATCGACGGGTGGAACCGCAATCGGTCCGAGAACATGCAGCAGCTGCTGGACGTGCTGGGACCGGCAGCGCAGGGCATCGACATCGCCGCGAACATCGTGCTGGCGCTGAAGGTCAAGGTCATCGTCGAGGTGACCCTCACCCTCGTCCAGCTCGTCCCGCTGCTCGCGGCCGGTCCGTTCGGCGCCGGCGGCGCCGCCGTGCTGCTGCTCGTGCGCAAGAAGCTCTTCTCCATGATGATGGAGGCCACCCTCGAGCAGGTCATCAACCAGGTGCTCCCGCTCGCGGTCGAGCCGCTCGTCGACCAGGTGCCCGCGATCGTCATGGCGCTCATGGACGCCCCGGTCGTCGAGGGCGCGATCGGCGACGTCGACGACTTCCAGGCCGACCTCGAGGCGCTCGAGGCCGCCGCCGACGAGATGGACGGGCAGGCCATCGACATCGAGGACCGCACCGACCGCCTGCTCGCCGACCTCTCCAACCTGCAGATTTCGGGGGACTGACCGATGACCATGAAGGTGCTGATGCGCGAGATCATGGATGCCGTCGACGGCGCCGGCCGCGAGTTCAAGAAGGGCTTCGGCAGCGCGTTCCGCAAGCGCGGCGGCAAGCACCGCGCCGACGCCGACCGCATCCGCGGCACGGACCGAACGAACCGGAACGACGTCCCCAAGCACAAGAAGAACAAGCCGACGTCCCACGCCAAGGACTACAACATGCTCCGGGACGTGCACCGCGGGCTCGGGCAGTTGGGCCGTACCGGCCGTCATGCCGCTCCGGATTACAACGCCGCGAACGACCTCGGAACCTCGATCGGCAAGGCGGTCCGGGACACCCCCGGCGACATCCGCGACGAGATCCTCGGGACGCCGAAGAAGGTCCCCGGCCAGATCGTCGAGGAGCTATACGAGGACGCGATCGGTCAGGACAACCCCGACAAGTACGGCCAGACGAGCAGCGGCGACATGGAGTTCCTCGCGCCGGCGGGCGAGGCTGCGGCGCTGGAGCGCATGAGCCAGGCCGGCATCGAGGCGCGCTTCGACCTGGAGCCCGGGGCGCTCAACGGCGCGTCGTACGAGATCCGCCCGGTTCCCGGGACGAACTTCGTCACCATCGACATCTCCCGCCCGGAGGACTGACCGATCGAGATGGGGAGCACTCCCCATTCCGCCCTCCGACCCGGGCTTCTAAAGTCGGTGGCACGAAGGAGGACCTGCCATGGGGATGATGTTGCCCAACGAACTCGTCTGGGTCATGGAGAAGCTCGGCTTCGAATGGCCCGACATCGACGAGGACGAAGTCCGCAAGGGCGCGACCCTCGTCCGCAACTTCGGGAACGACCTCGAGGACGTGATCCAGGCGGTCGACCGCGTCGTCAACCAGGACATCGCGACGGCACTGCGGGGACAGGCCGGGCCGTCGACGGTGAGCGCGTGGAACACGAACCGCGCCTCCAACCTCCAGAAGCTCGTCGACATCATGCCGCCGGCCGCGACGGCGATGGACGTCGGCGCAGAGGTCATCTTCGGATTGAAGATGAAGGTCATCATCGATGTGACCTCGACGCTCGTCACGCTGGTGGCGATGCTGACGAACCCGATCACCGCCGCGGGCGCAGGGCCGATGCTGCTGATCAAGAAGAAGCTGCTGAACGCCGCGGTCGACATCGTCGTCGAGCAACTCCTCATCCAGCTCGCCCCGGCCGTCATCGAGCCGCTCTCCGAGCAACTCCCGGCGATCATCGATGCGATCCTCGATGCACCGCTGGTCGAGGGGCAGGTCGGAGACTCGGACGAGTTCCAGGCCGACCTCGACGCCCTCGCCTCCGCGCAAGAGGCGATGAACCTCCACGGTGCCGACATCGACACCCTCACGAACACGTTCTTCACCGAGTTCTCGGCCCTCGACTTCGGAGGCGACGCCTGATGAGTGCGATCAAACCGATCTTCCGCGAGGTCCGGCAGGCAGCCGTGAAAGCAGCCGGCGACCTGAAGGACCGTTTCCGCGGCGTCGCCGACAACCTGAACGTGCACTTCACCACGGTGGGGCGCCGGGTCAACGACCAGGACCGCTTCGACAGCGCTCCGGATGCACCCAACACCACGAACCCGTCCACCGCGCTCGGCAACGGCAACGGCAACGGCAACACCAACGGTGGCGACGGTTCGGTGTACTCCGTCGCGTACCAGATGCAGCTCGACCCCGACGACTGGGCGCGCTCGCGCTCCGTGCACTTCAACCGGTCGAACGCCGACCTCGACGCCGCCATGCAAGCCGACCCGGACTTCCGGGCCGCGATGGAGGCCATGTCACCGGGGATCTCCGACCGCGTGACCCGCCCGGGCGGACGCCAGAACCCGAACCCCGAAGACTTCATCTGGCACCACGCGCACCCGAACACGGTGGGTGGCCAGAACGGTGTGATGCAGCTCGTGCCGACCTACCAGCACACTCCCGGTTCGGACTTCTGGAGTACCCTGCACCCAGGTAACCGAGGCGGATTCGCGATTTGGGGAGAGAAGAAATGACCCGACCGACACGTGCTGTGTGGCTTGTGGACCGTAACGGCGCGAGCATCACGGAAGACGTCACTGGCGAGCGTTTCGACGCTCTCGTCGACACGCTCGGCGGCGATGACGTCGAGCACGCGAGCATCTCGCTGAGCGACGAGGACGGCTGGAACCTCGAGGTCTACGCGAACGCGATCTCACTCGAGAACGTCGAGCCCGGCGGCGACGAAATCGGCACGATCCGCGGAGCGGACCGGGCGACCCTTCGCGCGATCGCCGACGAGTTCCTCGCCGGCGACTTCGACGCCCTACAGGGCAGGGAATGGGCATGACCGACGTCGCCGACCGGTACGACGGCAAGCCGCTCCTCCGTTTCCTCGACGCATACGTGCTCGATGCGCTCGGTGCGCTCGACGAGAAGACTGCGGCACTGGCAGTCGCGATGAAAGACAAGACGGCCGCTGCGCTCGGCGTTGAGGGAGACACCTGGCAAGAGGTGATCGAACGCGCGATGGCGATGCCGCCAGGCGCGCGCGAGCAACTGCAGGCGCTCTGGGAGCAGCACGTCGTGCTCGTCACCGAGGCGGGGCAGACGCCCGACGTGGTCGCCTTCGCGCATGCGACGGTGGATGCCACGTTCCTCGGAGCCGGTCCGGCCCAGCGCTGACCGGTCGACTGCCCGTGACGACCGGCCCGGCCGCCGAGCTGATCGAGGCGATCGTCGAGCATCTGCGAGGTGCGCCGGACGAGTGGGATGCCCTCGCACTCGTGATCGAGCTGCGCGGTGACCGCGTCGCGACGACCTACGGCTACGTGTACCAGGCGGACGGCACCACCGCCGCCGTGGCGTCTCGCCCGTCGGGCGTCCTTTCGACGGTCCGGGCCTACCTCGCAGCGACGTACGAGGCCGGCCAGCGACTCCCGCTGAAGCTGCTGGTGCAGTTCGAGCGGATCACCCGCGCGTACGAGATCACCTTCGAGGACTCGGATGCCGCGAGATGGAAGGTCACGCCCGGGAACATCGACGTGGTGCCTCACGAGCTTCGACCCGACTTCGTGCGCCGGGTGATGACCCTCGACGAGCTGCTCCGGACTGTGGCGGAGGAGAGGCTCGACACACCGGTGCTCTCCGGCGCAGGTGTGCTGCACGACGACGCCGTCGTCCTCGAACGCCGCGGTGATCACTTCGTGGTCTTCCTCGTGAACGAGCGTCACGCGGTCATCGAGTCGACGCTGCAGACCTTCGACGCCGAAGACGCCGCGCTCGCGCACGTGCTCCGCAAGCTCCGGCAGGTGGCGCGGGCGCGTCGTTCCCTCGAGGCACTGGACCGACCGTGACCGAGCCGACGCACATCGTCCAGTCCAACGGTTTCAGCCGGATGCCGCTGATCGACACGCTCCGCCCGTTCGAGGAGCAGCTCCGCTTCACGCTGAACCGGATGGACGGCGCGACGCTCTGGGCATACAGCCTGTGGCGAGCGCCGGAGGGCGCGAGCCTTCGCGCGTCGCTCCCGTTCTCGGACGAGTACCTCCAGAGCGCGGCGACAGGACGGCGATGACGATCGAGGTCCGCACAGTCGATGCATCCGGGATCGCGACGCAGTTCGTCGTCGGCAAGCCGGCGGACGATGCCGGGGACGCGACTGAGACGATCACATGGGATGGCGGCACGCAACGGACGCTGGTCAGCGCGAACGAGGTGTTCACGGCCGATGAAGCTGCAGAGGTCTTCAGTGCGCACTTCCGCACTGACGAGGTACCGGCCGGGTACACGCTGCGGGAGCTCAAACGCGGCTGACCGGCCCGGCGCGGCATCCGCGCGGTCGGGATCAGGGCCCGAGCATTGCTGGGTCGACGCCGAGCAGCGCCGCGAGCGCCTGGCGGGTGAGCCGAGCCTGTGACGGATCGTCGCGCCAGCTGACGAGGCCGTGGGCGCCGAGGCCGTCGACCATGGCGAGCAGGTGCCACGCCACGGCATCGGCATCGACCTCGGCGAACTCGCCACGATCGATCCCTCGTTGGATCTCCGCGGCGATCGCCTGCTGCCACGCGTCCATCTCGAAGCGCACGCGCGCGGCGAGCGTGGCGTTGCGGGCGCCCAGCGCCCAGCCCTGCACCCAGACGAGCGTCACGTCGCGGCGGGTGCCGTCGAGCACGGTGTCGATGAGCGCGCCGATGCGGCTAGGGGCGGCATCCGCCTGCTCGAGGAGGGCGCGGACGGCGTCGAGCTCGGCGGCGACGATCGCGCCGAAGGTGTCGGCCACGAGCACGTCCATGCCGTCGGTGTGATGCGCGACCAGCCCGGGCGCGACGCCCGCGCGCGCGGCGACCGCACGGAGCGTGACGGCGTCGAGGCCCTCGGCGAGCGCGATCGCCTGCGCCGCATCGGCGAGCTCGCGCCGACGCTCGTCGGGGTGCATGCGCCGGCGGGGGGCGGTTGACGTGTCGCTCACGGGGTCGCTACGCTCCTTGTTGATCGCTTGATCAATACGGTACCGGACCCCGGAGGAGAACGCCATGAATTGGCGGATGCCGAGCGAAACCGCCCCGCACGAGCGCACCTGGATGGCGTTCCCGCGCGAGGGATTCACCCTCGGCGACACCACCGCCGAGCGTGAAGAGGGGTACGCGACGTGGTCGGCCGTCGCCGCCGCCGTCGCCCGCTTCGAGCCGGTCACGATGGTCGTCGACCCCACCGAGGTCGAGCGCGCGAAGCGGATGCTGCCGGGCGAGGTCACGCTCCTCGAGGCGCCCGTCGACGAGTTCTGGATGCGCGATCACGGTCCGACGTTCGTCGTCGACGACGCTCGTCCCCGCGTGCTCGGCGCCGTGGACTGGATCTTCAACGGCTGGGGCGCCCCCGACTGGGCGCAGTGGCAGGACTCCGCGGCGCACGCAGGTCTCATCGCGGCACATGTCGGCGCTGAGCTCGTGTCGTCGGTGCTCGTGAACGAGGGCGGCGGCATCCACGTCGATGGCGAAGGCACCGTGCTGCTCACCGAGACCGTGCAGCTCGACCCTCGGCGGAACCCGTTCGCCGACCGTGCCCGCGTCGAGGCCGAGATGGCCCGCACGCTCGGCACGACGAAGGCGGTGTGGCTGAGCCGCGGTCTCACCCGCGACTACGACGAGATGGGCACCAACGGGCACGTCGACATCGTCGCGACGATCTCGTCCCCCGGACGCATCGTGCTGCACGACCAGCGCGACCCCGCACATCCCGACCACGCCGTCACCGCGCAGTTGCGCGCCGAGCTCGCTGCCCACACGGATGCCGCCGGCCGCACGTTCGAGATCGTCGACCTCCCCGCACCCGCGACCCTCACCGACGCCCACGGCCCGGTCGACTGGAGCTACGTCAACCACCTCGTCGTGAACGGGGGCGTCATCGCCTGCGGGTTCGGCGAGGAGCGAGCGGATGCCACGGCACGGGCGATCCTCGCCGACGCGTACCCCGGCCGCGAGGTCGTCACCGTCGACGCGCGGGGCCTCTTCGCCCGTGGCGGCGGCATCCACTGCATCACGCAACAGCAGCCGGCGGTGGCGCCGTGATCGACGTGGTCGAGGCGTCCATCGCCGACCTGCGCGGTGCGCTCGAGCGCGGCGAGACCACCGCGGTGCAGCTCGTCGACGCGTACCTCGCACGGATCGCGGCCTACGACGGGCCCGACACCGCGACGGCGCTGAACGCGGTCGTCGTGCAGAACCCGCAGGCGCGCGCCGAGGCCGCGGCATCCGATGACCGGCGTGCCCGAGGCGAGGTGCGCGGGCCGCTCGACGGCATCCCGTACACGGCGAAGGACAGCTACCTCGTCGCGGGCCTCACCGCGGCGGCGGGATCGCCCGCGTTCGCCAATCTCGTCGCGCAGCGCGACGCGTTCACGATCGAGCGGCTCCGTGCTACCGGAGCTATCTGCCTCGGCCTCACCAACATGCCGCCGATGGCCAACGGCGGCATGCAGCGCGGCGTCTACGGCCGCGCCGAGAGCCCGTACAACGGCGCATACCTGACCGCCCCGTTCGGGTCGGGATCGTCCAACGGCTCGGGCACCGCGACGGCCGCGAGCTTCGCGGCGTTCGGGCTCGGTGAGGAGACGTGGTCGAGCGGCCGCGGCCCCGCGAGCAACAACGCGCTCTGCGCCTACACGCCCTCGCGCGGCGTCATCTCAGTGCGCGGCAACTGGCCGCTCGTCCCGACGATGGACGTCGTCGTCCCGCATACCCGAACGATGGCCGATCTCCTCGAGGTGCTCGACGTCATCGTCGCCGACGACACCGAGACCCGCGGCGACTTCTGGCGCGTGCAGCCGTGGGTGGAGGTCCCGGCCGCGTCCGAGGTGCGACCGGCGTCGTACCCGTCGCTGGCCGGCGGGTCGCTGCGCGGCATCCGCGTCGGGATCCCGCGCATGTACGTGAACGGTGATCCGGATGCCGGGACCGGAACGGGCATCGGCGGCTCGACCGGACAGCGCATCGAGACCCGCGCGTCGATCATCGACCTGTGGCGCGACGCCCGCGCCGACCTCGAAGCCGCCGGCGCGATCGTCGTCGACGTGGACTTCCCCGTGATCTCGAATTACGAGGGCGATCGCGTGGGCGCGACCACGATCGCGGACCGACTGCCCGACGGATACCTGCACCGCGAGATCGTCGACCTGTCGGCGTGGGGCTGGGAGGACTTCCTCGCCGCGAACGGGGACCCCGCGCTGCACACCCTCGTGGATGTCGACGGCGCCGTGATCTTCCCTCATCCCGAGGGCGCCCTTCCCGACCGCTACACCGGCTTCGACGACGACATCGCGGAGTACCCCGACTGGGTACGCCGCAACCCGGGCGCCGGACTCGACGACATGCCGGAGCTCGAAGCCGGCCTCAACGGGCTCGAAGAGATCCGCCGCGTCGACCTCGAGGACTGGATGGACGCACACGCGCTCGACGCCGTCGTCTTCCCCGCCGTCGCCGACGTCGGCCTGGCCGACATGGACGTGAACCCGGCCTCGGCCGATCTCGGCTGGCGCAACGGCACCTGGGTCGCGAACGGCAACCTCGCGATCCGGCACCTCGGCATCCCGACCGTGACCGTCCCGATGGGCACGATGGCCGACATCGGGATGCCGGTGGGCCTGACGTTCGCCGGCCGCGGCTACGCCGACTCGGCACTGCTCGCGTACGCCGCCGCGTTCGAGTCGCTCCGCCCCCGCCGCACCTCCCCCACTCGCACCCCCGCCCTCCCCGCGAAGGAGCACACCCCATGACCCAGCCCGCCCGCATGCACGATGTGCCAGCGCGCATGCACAATGTCACCGACGAGACCCGTCAGATCGTCGACCTCGTGCTCGACTACTCGCGGCAGCGTCTGCTCACGGACGACAACCCGCTCGACAAGCCGCTGCCGCCCGCTGAACTCGCCCGCCTCGCCGGGACGACGATCACCGAGCCCGGCATCGGCGCGCGCAAGGCGCTCGGCGTCTTCGAGCACGTCTTGGCGCCGGCCTGCATCACGACCGACGACCCGCGGTACCTGTCGTTCATCCCGAGCGCCCCGTCGAAGGCGGCGGCCGCGTTCGACCTCGTCGTCTCGGCGAGCGCGCTCTACGGCGGCTCCTGGCTCGAGGGCGCGGGCGCCGTGCACGCCGAGAACGAGGTGCTGCGCTGGCTCGCCGATGAGTTCGGGCTTCCCGCCGGCGCCGGCGGTGTCTTCGTCCAGGGCGGCACGCTCGGCAACCTCTCGGCGCTCGTCGCCGCGCGTGAGACGGCCCGCGACCGCGGCATCCGTCCTGACCGATGGCGCGTCGTCTGCTCGGCCGAGGCGCACTCGTCGATCGCGTCCGCGGCACGGGTGATGGACGTCGAGGTCGTGCCGGTGGCGCCGGATGCCACGGGCGTCCTCCGCGGCGACGCGGTCCGGGCGGCCCTCGCCGAGCACGGCGACAGCGTTTTCGCGGTCGTCGCGACCGCGGGGTCGACCAACTTCGGCATCGTCGACGACGTGGCATCCATCGCCGAAGCGACCCGCGAAGCTGGCGTCTGGTTGCACGTAGACGGCGCATACGGGCTCGCCGCGATGCTGTCGCCGGCCGCGCGCGGCTACTTCGGCGGCGTCGAGCACGCCGACTCGCTTATCGTCGACCCGCACAAGTGGCTGTTCGCGCCGTTCGACGCGTGCGCGCTCATCTACCGCGACCCCGAGCTCGGCCGTCGCGCCCACACGCAGCACGCCGAGTACCTCGACACCCTCACCGAGACGAGCGACTGGAGCCCGTCCGACTTCGCGGCGCACCTCACGCGCCGCGCCCGGGGCCTGCCGCTGTGGTTCTCGCTCGCCACCTACGGGGCGGGTGTGTACCGGGATGCCATCACGTCGGCGATCGACCTCGCGGCACGCATCGCCGACGAGATCGACCGCCGCGACGAGCTCGAGCTCGTGCGTCGGCCGCAGTTGGGCGTCGTGGTGTTCGAGCGACGCGGCTGGGAGAAGGCGGATTACACCCGCTGGTCGAACCGGCTGCTCGACGACCAGCACGCGTTCGTGACGCCGTCGAGCCACGCCGGCCGCACGAACGCGCGATTCGCGATCCTGAATCCGCGCACGCGGTTCGACGACCTGACCGGCATCCTCGATACGATGCGCTGAAGCGCCACCCGCCCGACCGCTCGCTCTGGGGGACCCGCATGACCTCGTACGACAACGCCGACCTGCAGGGCAAAGCCCGCGACCACCTCTGGATGCACTTCGCACGCCAGTCGACGATGACCGAGGGCCCCGGCGTCCCGATCATCGTCAAGGGCGAGGGCCACCACATCTGGGACTCAACGGGACGCAAATACATCGACGGCCTCTCGGGCCTGTTCGTCGTGGCAGCTGGTCACGGCCGCGCGCGTCTCGCGCAGGCGGCTGCGCGGCAGGCCGAGGAGCTCGCGTTCTTCCCGATCTGGTCGTACGCGCACCCGTCGGCGATCGAACTCGCCGACCGCATCGCGCATCTCGCCCCCGGCGACTTGAACCGTGTGTTCTTCTCGACGGGCGGCGGTGAGGCGGTCGAGACCGCATTCAAGCTCGCCAAGCAGTACTGGAAGCTCGTCGGCAAGCCCACCAAGCACAAGGTGATCTCGCGCTTCATCGCCTACCACGGCACCCCGCAGGGTGCCCTCGCGATCACGGGGCTCCCGGGCATGAAGTCGATGTTCGAGCCGGTCACCCCCGGCGGCTTCCGGGTGCCGAACACGAACTGGTACCGCGCCGCCGAGCAGGGCTTCACCGGCTCGACGCAGGAGGAGTACGGCATCTGGGCCGCCGACCGCATCGAGGAGATGATCCTCTTCGAAGGCGCAGACACCGTCGCCGCGGTGTTCCTCGAGCCGGTACAGAACTCCGGCGGATGCTTCCCGCCGCCGCCGGGATACTTCCAGCGCGTGCGCGAGATCTGCGACCGCCACGACGTGCTGCTCGTGTCGGACGAGGTCATCTGCGCATTCGGTCGCCTCGGCGAATACTTCGGCGCCGACGCGTACGGCTACCAGCCCGACATGATCACCTTCGCGAAGGCGGTCACGAGCGGCTACGCACCGCTCGGCGGCACGATCGTCAGCGACCGCATCCACGAGCCGTTCGCACACGGCACCACGTCGTTCCCGCACGGCTACACCTTCGGCGGGCACCCGGTCTCAGCCGCCGTCGCGCTCGAGAACCTCGACATCTTCGAAGAGGAGGGGCTGCTCGAGAACGTCCGCACCAACTCGCCGCTGTTCCGCGCGGCCCTGGAGCGGTTGACCGACCTGCCGATCGTCGGCGACGTGCGCGGCGACGGCTACTTCTTCGGCATCGAGCTCGTGAAAGACAAGGCGACGAAGGCGACGTTCGACGACGACGAGTCCGAGCGACTCCTGCGCGGCTTCCTCTCGAAGGCGCTGTTCGACGCCGGCCTGTACTGCCGCGCCGACGACCGCGGGGACCCCGTCATCCAGCTCGCCCCGCCGCTCACGATCGGACCGTCGGAGTTCGACGAGATCGAAGGCATCCTTCGGGGCGTCCTGACCGAGGCTTCAAACCGGCTGTAGCGGATGCCGCCGCGCGCGGCATCCACTCAGGCGATGACGTTGCGGCGGGTGAGCGCCGGGTCCACGAGCTGCAAAACCGGCGTGCTCATCGGGCGTCCTCCGCCTGCAGGGCCTTCGCGGGTCGTCCGCGCTTCGGGGTCTGCGTCGACAACTCGAGCCCCATCGCGCGATGCGGATGCTGCGCCAGCCGCGCCTCGGTGTGGTCGAGCCACCGCGCCTCTGCCTCGGCCGCGAAGATCATCGAGTCGACGACGAGCGACCAGGCGAGCTCTTCGGGGCCGTCGGGATTCGTGCCGGCGTACTTCGCGCGGTTGAGTTCCTGCAGCTGGCGGAGCGAGGCGTGCCGCTGCGCCTGGATGACGGCGGCGAGGTCGACGCCAGGGAGGGTGGCGGCGACGGCCAGCTTGATCGCCAGCTCGTCGCGCGTGCCCTGGGCACGTTCGACGGGCGCGGCGAGCCAGGCGCGGACGTCGGCCGAACCGGCATCCGTGATCTGCCAGTACACGTGCCCCTGCTCGTCGACGTCACCCTTCTCGACGAGACCGTCGCGCTCGAGCCGGTCCAGCGTGTTATAGATCTGCCCGACGTTGAGCGGCCAGGTCGACCCGGTGCGGCGGTCGAACTCCGCACGCAGCTGGTAGCCGTAGCACGGCCCCTGATCGAGGATGGCCAGCAGGCTCTGACGTACCGACATCGGACTCCCTTACGCATACCGGGTATGTGTTTTCCGAGTATATGCATACCGGGCAACGACCCGGCAAGCGCGACGCGTCATACGCTGGATGAATGGTCGATGACCACGAGGCGACGGACGCACGGCTCGAGGCCGCTCGGTACCTCGTGCGCCGAGACCTCGGCGATGAGCCCGAACCGGATGCCGCACCGTCGAACGCCGGCGCCCCGACCGCACACGAGCGGGCGCTGTACGTCGAGACGGTGATCCAGCAGGCGATCCGCCGCGGCGAGTTCGACGACCTTCCCGGCGCCGGCAAGCCGATCGAGGGGCTCGGCACCTCCCACGATCCGGACTGGTGGATCCGGCGGAAGATCCAGACCGAGCAGCTGTCGGGGCTCGGACCGCCGGCGCTGCGCCTGCGCGTCGAGCACGCCGCGTTCGAGGCGCACGTCGACGCGATGACCCGCGCGGAGGACGTCCGCGCCTACACCGAGGACTTCACCCGCCGCGTCATCGAGGCGCGGCGGCAGCTCGAGGGTGGGCCGCCCGTCGTGACGCCGACCCGCGACCCCGAGGCCGAGATCGCCGCATGGCGCGAGCGACGCGCGGCCGCGGCATCCACTCCCCCTCCGGTCGAGCAGCCGCCGCGTCGTCGGTGGTGGCGGCGCTGACCCGAGCCGACCGCGCGAGGGCTCAAGCGAGCGCTGCGCGCCAGTCGGCGAGCAGCCGCGCCGTCGCGCGGGTCTGCGCCCACGGCATCTCGGCCACCTCGGTACGCCCGTCACGGAGCGCCGCGATCACGGCATCCGCCTCGGCCGCCATCGGCTGCACCACGGCGGCCTCGATCTGCTCCTCGCGCCGCACCGAGCCATCGGGACGGCGCACCACCGCACCCTCGGTGCTCTCGCTGCGACTGCCCCACACGTTCGGGATCTCGAGCACGCCCGTCGAGCCGGTGATCGTCGCGACGCGCGGCAGCTGCTCGACGATCGCGGTGCGCACGTGCGCCGTGAAGCCGCCGATTTCGATGACGGCGGATGCCTCGTCGTCGACGCCGGTCGGTCCGATCACGCCGTCGGCCGAGACGATGCGAGCGGATGCCACGTCCTCCCCCGCCCACGCCGCGACGCCGACCGCGAGCGACACCGGGTAGCACCCGGCGTCGAGGATCGCGCCGCCCGCGACGGCCGGGTCGAAGAGCCGCCCGGTACGCTCCGGCGCAGCGAATCCCATCGCGGACTCGAGCCTCGTCACCGCGCCGAGTTCGCCCGCCTCGATGAGCGCGCGCATCCGGTCGGGGAACGGTCCGAAGCGGTACTTGAAGGCCTCGACGAGCGGGAGGCCGGCGGCTGCGGCCGCGGCGAGCGCGGCATCCGTCTCGGCGACATCGATGCCGAGCGGCTTCTCGCACAGCACCGCTTTACCCGCCTCGAGCGCGGCGATGACGAGCTCGACGTGCGTGGTGTGGACCGTGCCGATGTAGACGGCGTCGACGTCGTCGCGCGCGAGGATGTCGCGGTACGTCCCGACCACGTCGGCGCCGTGGCGTGCGCCGAACTCCTCGGCGCTGCTCTCGTCACGCGCGCCGACGGCGTGCAGGCGGCCGAGCTCGGCGTCCCGCAGCCCCTCGGCGAAGTTCGTGCTGATGCCACCGGTGCCGAGAATGCCCCATCGCGCGTGCGTCATGCCGCCACGCTACCGGGCCGCCGCAGGCGTCAGTCCTTGAGCGCCTGCTCGAGGTCGGCGAGCAGGTCGGCCTCGTCCTCGATGCCGACCGACAAGCGGACGACCTCGACGGGCACGGCCGCCTCGGTGCCGCGGACCGACGCGTGCGTCATCGCGTCGGGGTAGTTGACCAGCGACTCGACGCCGCCGAGCGACTCGGCGAGGGTGAACAGGCGGGTCGACTCCGCGAAACGGCGGGCCGCCTCGCCCGACTCGAGCGCGAGCGACACGATGCCGCCGAAGCCCGACATCTGGCGAGCCGCGAGCTCGTGGCCGGGGTGCGAGGCGAGTCCCGGGTAGTAGACCTTGGCGACCCGCTCGTGGCCTTCGAGGAAGGATGCCACGGCGAGGCCGTTCTCGCTGTGCCGCTGCATCCGTACCGCGAGCGTCTTGATGCCGCGCGTGGTCAGCCATGCGTCGAGCGGTCCGGAAACCGCGCCGACGGCGAACTGCAGAAAGCCGATCTTCTCGGCGAGGGCGTCGTCGTTCAGCACGACCGCACCGCCCACGACGTCGGAATGACCGCCCAGGTACTTCGTGGTCGAATGCACGACGACGTCGGCACCGAGCGACAGCGGACGCTGCAGCGCGGGCGTCGCGAACGTGTTGTCGACGACGACGACGGCTCCGGCCGCGTGACCGATCGCTGCGAGGCCCGCGATGTCGGTGATGCGCAGCAGCGGGTTCGACGGTGTCTCGACCCAGAGGATGCGGGGAGCACGTTCGGCGACGGCGGCGCGCACGGCGTCGAGGTCGCTCATGTCGACGATGCGCAGCTGCACGCCCCAGTCGCCGAGGACGCGCGAGATGAGGCGGTAGGTGCCGCCGTACACGTCGTTGCCGAGGAGCACCTCGTCGCCCGGGCGCAGCACGGCCCGCAGCAGCGAGTCCTCGGCGGCGAGGCCCGACGCGAACGACAGCGCGTGGGCGCCGCCCTCGATCGCGGCGAGCTGGGTCTGCAGCGCGGTGCGGGTCGGGTTCGCGGCGCGGCCGTACTCGTACCCGCCGCGCAGTCCGCCGATGCCGTCCTGGGCATACGTCGTCGAGAAGTGGACGGGCGGGATGACCGCTCCGGTCGCGGCATCCGGTTCCTGCCCGGCGTGAACAGCGAGGCTCGCGAAGTTGCGGGCGGCGTCAGAGGTGGCCATGTGGGGTCCTTTCGTCTGCGAGAAACCACTTCCGGCGCGAGACATCGCGTCTGGTGTGGTTTCTCGCGCAGGAGTGGTTTCTCGCGGTCGGGTGGGCAGTCAGTGGGCTTCGGATGCCGCGACGTCGAAGCCGCGCTCACGCATCCAGTCGTCGTCGTAGATCTTGCTGAGGTAGCCGCGGCCGTGATCCGGCAGGACCACGACGACGACCGCTTCAGCGGGCAGATCGCGTGCGACGCGCAGCGCGGCGACGACCGCCATGCCCGACGAGCCGCCGACGAGGAGCGCTTCTTCGCGGGCGAGGCGGCGGGTCATCGCGAACGACTCGGCATCGCCGACCCGCTCGTACCCGTCGATGACGGTCGGGTCGAACGTCGCGGGGTAGAAGTCCTCGCCGACGCCCTCGACGAGGTACCCGTGGAGGTCGTCGCCGGAGTAGATCGAGCCCTCGGGGTCGGCGCCGATGACGACGACCTCGCCGTTCGAGGCCTCTTTGAGGAACCGCCCGGTGCCGCTGATGGTTCCACCGGTGCCGACCCCGGCGACGAAGTGGGTGACCGTGCCGTCGGTGTCGCGCCAGATCTCGGGACCCGTGGTCTCGTAGTGGCCGCGCGGCCCGTTCAGGTTCGCGAACTGGTTGGGCTTGAACGCACCGGGGATCTCGGCGGCGAGACGGTCGGACACGCTGTAGTACGAGTCGGGGTGCTCGGGCGGCACGCTGGTCGGCGTCTCGACGACCTCTGCGCCGTACGCCTTCAGCACGGCGACCTTCTCGCCCGAGAACTTGTCGGGGACGACGAAGATCATCCGGTAGCCGCGCTGCTGCGCGACGAGCGCGAGCCCGACGCCGGTGTTGCCGCTCGTCGGCTCGACGATCGTGCCACCGGGCCGCAGGAGCCCATCGCGCTCGGCCGCGTCGATGATGTTCCGCGCGATGCGGTCCTTCGCCGAGCTGCCGGGGTTGAAGTACTCCACCTTCGCGAGGACGGTGGCTGCAATCCCCTCGGTGACGGCGTTCAGACGGACGAGGGGTGTGTTACCGACGAGGTCGGCGATGTGGGTTGCGTAACGCACGGTGTTCGATTTCCTGACGGGATGCCGCGCTCGCAGAGGCGCGGGAGGTCGTTGGGGTCGCGGAAGAGGCCGAGAACGGCGCTCAGCGACGACAACAACGAAGGGTCAGCACCCTGCCAGCGTACCCGAGGGGACGCGCACCCGTCGACCGCACCTCAGACCAGTGCTGCGGTGCGCTGCGGCACGAGCGGGAACACCTGCTCGGCGATGCGCTCGAGCTCCTCCTTGAGGGGCGACGACTGGATGAGCAGCAGCGAGATGCCGGCATCCGCATACTGGTGGATCCGCTCGGCGACCTGCTCGGCGGTCCCGACGAGGTTCGGGCGGAGCCCGCGCGTGCCGACGGAGTACTCCCGCTTCGTGAGCTCGAGCGAGAGCTTGGAGTTCCGTTGGAACTCCTCGAACGAGGCGTAGCCGGGCGAGTTCGGGTCGACGGTCGTGATGCGTTCGAGCTCGCGCTGCGCCTCGGCCTCGGTGTCGCGGACGATGACGTACGCCGGCATCCCGATCTCACTGATCTCGCGTCCGTGGATGCGCAGCGACCGCTCGTTGATGTCGGCGACGTTGGCACGCACCTCGTCGAGGGTGCCGCCGTGCATGACGTAGGCGTCCGAGAAGCGGGCGATCGACTCCTTGCCCGCCTCGCTCTCGCCGCCGGCGAAGATGACGGGCGACGATGACGGCTTCGGTTCGACGATCGTGCCCTCGAGCTCGTAGTAGTCGCCGGCGAAGGTGAACGGGCTCTTGTCCCAGAGCCCGCGAAGCACCTGCACGAACTCCTCGGCCTGAACATAGCGGGCGTCGTGGGTCGTGAACCGACCGCCGAACTGCCGAGCCTCCTCCGCCCACCACGCGGCGACGACGTTGAGGGCGACACGACCCGGAGCGATCGCGTCGAGCGTCGACACCGTTTTCGCGAGCACCGCCGGCAGGTGGAAGCCGGGCCGCACCGCTGTCATCACCCGCAGCCGGTCGGTCACCGCGAGGATCGCGGACGACAGCGACCACGCCTCGAGGCTCGGCGCGTCGATGCCCTTGCGGTCGTTGAGGTACAGCTCCGGCACGAGCGTCGTGTGGAAGCCGAGCCGGTCGGCGGTCACCGAGATGTCGCGGATGGTGGCCCAGGTGGCATCCATCCCCTCCTCGTCGCCGACGTTGCGCAGGAATCCGCCGTAGACGGGGGTCCAGTAGCCGAGGTCGATCGTCATGGCTCGCCTCCTCAGGCGTCGGTGTCGGATGCCGCCAGCGCCTGGGCGATGTCGGCGATGAGGTCTGTCGGGTCTTCGAGTCCGATCGAGAGTCGGACCGTGGTCTTCGAGATGCCCGCCTCGGCGAACTGCTCGTCGGTCAGGTGGCTGTGGGTCATGGATGCCGGGTGCGCGACGAGGCTGCGGGCGTCGCCGATGTTGGCGACGAGTTTCACGAGTTGGAGCCCGTCGACGAACCGGTGCACGCGCGCGCGGTCGACGTCTGCGTCGCCGGACGGTGCGAGGTCGAACGAGAAGACGGCCGGCACGCCGCGCGGGAGGTACCGCGTGGCGGCATCCGCCCACGGGCTCGAAGCGAGGCCCGGGTGGTGAACGGCGCGCACGGACGGGTGCTGCGCGAGGAACTCGGCGACGGCGAGCGCGGATGCCGCGTGGCGGGCGATCCGCAGGTCGAGGGTCTCGAGCCCCTGCAGCAGCTGGAAGGAGTTGAACGGCGACAGCGACGGGCCGAGGTCGTGGACGTACTTCGTCTTCAGCAGCGCGGCGAACGCCTGCCCCGACGGGCCGAAGCGCTCCCACAGCACGACGTCGCCGACGCGGGCGTACGGCTCGGTGAGCTGCGGCCAGCGGGCGGGTTCGGCGCCGAAGTCGAACGACCCGATGTCGACGACGACGCCGCCCATCGACGTGCCGTGGCCGCCGAGGTACTTCGTCGCGGAGTGCACGACGAAGTCGGCGCCGTGCTCGCCCGGGCGCTGCAGGTATGGGGTCGCGACGGTGTTGTCGACGACGAAGGGCACCCCGGCCGCGTGCGCGACGTCGGCGACCGCGCGCACGTCGAGCACCTGCGCGGTCGGGTTCGTGACCGACTCGGCGAACAGGGCGCGGGTCGAGGGACGGATCGCCGCTCGCCACGCGTCGAGGTCGTCCTGGTCGACGAAATCGACCTCGATGCCCCAGTCGGCGAACGTGTCCTGCAGCAGGTCGACGGTACCGCCGTAGAGCTGACGCGCGGCGACGAGATGCTCCCCCGCCTTCGCGAGGGCGAGGAGCGTGATCGCGACGGCTGCCTGACCGGATGCCACGGCCACCGCCGCACGCCCGCCCTCGAGTGCCGCGACGCGCTCCTCGAAGATGAGCTGCGTCGGGTTGGCCGACCGGCTGTAGAGGTTGCCGGCCTTGCGGAGCGCGAAGATGTCGGCGGCATCCTGCAACGACGCGAACTCGTACGCCGTCGTCTGGTAGATCGGCGGCGCGACGGCGTTCTGCGGCGTGCCCGGGGTGTAGCCGGCCTGCACCTGCAGCGACGCGAAGCGCGCGGCATCCGCGCCGGAGGGGGTGTCGGTCATGGCGTCCATGGTTCCGGGCGGCGGCCGCACGGACACCGATGTGTCGAACTGTTGCGACGCGTGACGGCGGGTGTCATGCGCGATTGAAGGGGCGGCTGCGCGGTCCCTAGCGTCCCTCGACATGACTACCCGACGACTTCTCGCCAGCCTGACCGTCGCCACCGCCGCCGCGGTCGCGATGGCGGGCTGCGGCTCGGCGACGCCCGCCGCAGGCGGCGACGCCCCCACCTCCCTCACCTGGGGGTGGAACCTCCCGACCAGCTGGGATCCGGTGACCTCGACCGCCGGCTGGGACACCCACGCGCTCGCCCTCGTCTACGACGGGCTCACGCAACTCGACCCCGACGGCGAGGTCGTCCCCGGCCTCGCCGAGTCCTGGGAGTACGACAAGGCCGGCACGACGGTGACCTTCACGCTGCGGGATGCCACGTTCAGCGATGGCACCCCCGTCGATGCCGAGGCCGTCAAGGCGAACCTCGAGCGCGGCCGCGACCAGGCCGACTCGACGATCGCCGGGCAGCTCGCGATCGTGACCGGCGTCGAGGTCGTCGACGAGCAGACGGTCGCCGTCGAGCTCGACCAGGCCGACTACCAGGTGCCCTATCTGTTCGCCGGCAAGACCGGCTTCATCGTGAACCCCGCCGCGTTCGACGACGTCACGACGCTCGCGACGCAGCCCGAGGGCTCGGGACCGTTCGTCCTCGACGAGTACGTGCCGAACTCGCACGCCGACCTCCACAAGTACGAGGAGTACTGGAACGCCGACCGCATCCACATCGACGAGTTCCGGGTCTCCCCCGTGACCGACCCCGCCACCGTCGTGGCGGGCGTGCAGACCGGGCAGTGGGACGTCGCGCTCGTGCCGCCGTCGCAGGTCGAGGCGTCCGAGAAGGCGGGTCTCGAGGTCGAGAACATCCGGGCACTCACAGTGCGCACGCTCGACGTCGACAACCGCGTCGCGCCGTTCGACGACCAGCGCGTCCTCCAGGCGATCAGCCACGCCACCGATCGGCAGGCGCTCGTCGACGGTGCGTACTTCGGGCAGGGCACGCCGAACTACCAGCCGTTCCCCAAAGGGTACGTCGCCTACGACGACGAACTCGATGACCTGTACCCGCACGACGTGGACCGTGCGAAGGCGCTCCTCGCCGAGGCCGGCTACCCCGATGGCGTCGACATCGAGCTGAGCCTCACCGAGGACGTCAGCCCGATCGCCGAGGTGTTGCAGGCGCAGTGGGCCGAAGCCGGCATCCGCGCGAAGCTCAACGTGCTCGCACCGACCGCGATCTCGCAGAACTACGTGAAGCGCACCTACCCGTTCGTCCTCGACAGCTTCTCGGGACGCCAGTCCCCGCTGCAGGCGCTCGAAGTGCTCTACGGCGAGACCGGGCTGATGAACCTCGGCGGCACCACGCCCCCCGAGCTCACCGCGGCCATCGACGAGGCACGGGCGACACCGCTCGATGCGCCCGACTACGCCGAGAAGCTGCAGGCGGCCGTCGCGACCGGTGTGAAGACCCAGCCGAACACCTTCCTGTTCACCTGGCCGCGCATCCTCATCCACCCGTCGAAGGTCACCGGCATCCAGCACTGGATCGACGTGCAGCGCTGGGAAGACGTCGAGGTCGAGGGCTGACATGACGCTCACCGCAGCAGCCGGCACCCGGACGCCCACTCGCGGCGCCCGGGTGTCCGGCGCGGCCGCACGACGCGCGGGGCGGACCGCCGGAGCGGCCCTCGCGCAGGCGGCGGTCGTCCTGGTCGCGGCGAGCTTCGTGACGTTCGCGCTGGGCGCCGCGAGCGGATCCGACCCCGCCGCCGTCGCCCTCGGTGACATGGCGACACCCGAGGACGTCGCCCGCCTGAACGCGGAGTTCGGGGTCGACCGCCCGTTCTTCGAGCGATATGCGACGTGGCTCGGCGGCGCGGTCGTCGGTGATCTCGGGCGGTCGTGGTTCACCGGCATCCCGGTCGCGCAATCGATCATCGCGGCGCTCCCCGTCAGCCTGTCGATCGCCGCGGGGGCGACCCTCGTCGCCCTCGTGCTCGGCGGCGTCAGCGGCGCCTTGGCGGCGGTGCGCCGCGGCACCTGGATCGACCGGGTCATCTCGACGGGCAACGCGGCGCTGGCGACCATCCCCGCGTTCGTCGCCGGCATCGCACTGATCCTCCTCTTCGGATTCGCGTTCCCGATCCTCCCCGTCGGTGGCTACGTGCCCCCGGCCGTGAGCGTCACCGCGTGGCTCGCGTGCCTCGTCCTTCCGGCCGTCTCGCTGAGCCTCGACGCTGCGGCCGACCTCTCCCGCCAGCTCCGCACCGGACTCGTCGCGGCGCTCGACGAGAACTTCGTCGTCGGCGCGCGCATGCACGGCTTCGGCGGCGCCCGCATCGTCTGGCGCCACGCGCTCCCGAACGCCGCGGCGCCCGCGCTCGCGACCCTCGGGCTGCACGTCCCCCGTCTCGTCGGCGGCGCCGTCATCACCGAGGCCGTGTTCGGGATGCCGGGCCTCGGCCAGCTCGCCCGGTCGTCGGCACTGCAGGGCGACGTCCCCGTGGTGCAGGGCGTGCTGCTCGTGAGCGTGACGATCGTGGTGCTCACCGCGGTCGCCCTGAACCTCGTGCTCGCACGACTCAACCCCAGCGAACGGAGTGCCGCATGAGCACCTCCTCCACCCTGACTGTGCGCGTCGCCGTGGGCGTCCTCGCGGCGGTCGCGGTCGTCGGTGTCGTCGGCCCCGCGATCGCCCCGTTCGACCCGCTCGCGCAGGACACCGCGAACGCCCTCGCCGGCCCGACGCTCGCGCACCCGCTCGGCACCGACTACCTCGGTCGCGACGTGCTGAGCCGCCTCCTCGCGGGCGCCCCGGTGTCACTGCTCGCAGCCCTCCTCGCCACCGTCATCGGCTTCGCCCTCGGCGTGATCCCCGGCCTCCTCTCCGTCTTCGCCCCTCGTCCGGTCGAGTGGCTGCAGCTCCGCTTCGTCGACACGCTGCTCGCGCTGCCGTTCGTGTTGTTCGCGATCGCATTCGCGGGGCTTCTCGGCAACGGCATCTGGCCGGCGATGACCGCGATCGGCATCCTCCTCGCACCGGGCTTCTTCCGGGTCTCGCGCGCTGCCGCGCTTCAGGTGGCCGACTCGCAGTACGTCGAGGCCGCGCGCCTGCTGGGTGCGACGGCTGCGTGGATCGTCAGCCGGCACGTCTGGCGGCGGGTCGCGCCGAACGTCGTCGTCACCGCGATCGGCTCGCTCGGCGCCGCGCTCCTCGTGGTGTCGTCGCTGACCTTCCTCGGCATCGGCGTCGAGCCGCCCGCCCCGACCTGGGGCGGCATGCTCGCGAGCGACCTCGAGTACCTGTCGCAGCGGCCCCTCGGCCCCGTGGCACCGGCGCTCGCGATCATCGTGACCGTCGCCGCGCTGAATGTGCTCGCCGACGCGATCGGCGACGGTCGCCGTGCCGGCCGCCGCCGCGCTCCGAAGAAGGAGGTCACGGATGCCGCGCGTGTCTGAACGCACCACCACGTCGACCACGGTCGCGCCCGCAGCACCGTCGTTCGACGAGGGTTCGCTCCTCGTCCCCCCGGTCGTCGCCGTGCAACGGCTGCGTGTCTCGGCGGAGGACGGCACCCCACTCGTGCACGGCGTCGACCTGTCGGTCCGCCCCGGTGAGGCAGTCGGCGTCGTCGGCGAGTCCGGCAGCGGCAAGACGCTGACCTGCCGCGCGCTGCTGGGGCTCCTCCCCCGCGGCACCCGCATCGACGGCGGCCGCGTCCTCGTCGACGGCACCGACCTCACCACCGCAGACGAGGCCACCTGGCGCCGGGTGCGCGGGCCGAAGCTCGGCGCGGTCTTCCAAGACCCCGCGTCGTACCTCAACCCGTCGATCCGCATCGGCGCGCAGCTCGACGAGGTCGTCCGCGTCACCGCGGGCGTTCCCCGTCGACTGGCACGAGCGCGGTCGCGCGAGCTGCTCGACGACCTCGGGCTGCGCGATGTCGATCGCGTGCTCGCCAGTCGCGTCGGCGAGCTCTCGGGCGGGATGCTGCAGCGCGTCCTCATCGCGATGGCACTCGCCGCCGACCCGGCCGTCCTCATCGCCGACGAGGCGACGACCGCGCTCGACGTCACCGTGCAGGCGGAGCTCCTCGACCTGTTGCGCAGGCTCCGTCGCGAGCGCGCACTGGCGCTCGTCCTCGTCTCGCACGACCTCGCCGTCGTCTCGCAGGTCTGCGAGCGCGTGGTCGTCTTCCGCGACGGCCGCGTCGTCGAAGGCGGTGCGACGAATCGCGTGCTGAAGGCACCGGGGCACCCCTACACGAAGGAGCTCCTCAGCTCGCACGCGCAGTACGGATTGGAACGGTACCTCGCATGACGCTCCTCGAACTCGCGAACGTCGACGTAGATCTCGGCGGCGCGCGCATCCTCTCCGACATCTCGCTCCGTGTCCGCCCCGGCGAGGTCGTGGGCGTCGTGGGCGAGTCCGGCTCGGGCAAGACGACGCTCGCCCGCACGGTGATGCGCGCCGTGCCCGCGGCATCCGGTGACATCCGCGTCGACGACGTCGATGTCCGCGCGCTCGGCGGCCGCGCGCTCCGCGCCTGGCGCCGCGCCGGCGCCGCGCAATACGTCTTCCAAGATCCGCTCCGCTCCCTCGACCCCGGCATCCGCATCGGCGATTCCGTCGCTGAGGGCCCGCGGCTCGCGGGACTCCCCCGCGCCGAGGTCGCGGCGCGGGTCGAGCGCGCGCTCGAGGCCGTGGGAGTGGATGCCGCGCTCGCCGCCCGCCGTCCGGCTGAGCTCTCTGGCGGGCAGCGCCAGCGTGCCGCGATCGCGAGGGCTCTGGCGGTCGAACCGAAGCTGCTCGTCCTCGACGAACCGGTGAGCGCACTCGACGCGGCGAGCCGTGACCGTGTCATCCGCTCGCTCGTCGCGCTCCGCGATGCCCGCGCATCGGAGCTCGGCATGCTCGTCATCTCGCACGATGTCGGGTCGCTCGCCGCGCTGAGCGACCGTCTCGTCGTGCTGTACCGCGGTCGCATCGTTGAGGACGGCCTCACCCGTGACGTCGTCAGCCGACCGCAGCATCCGTACACCCGCCTCCTCATCTCCTCGGTGCCGCTCATCGGCGTCACTGCTCCGTCCCCGGCCGAGCGCGCCGCGCTCCGTGCCCTCGTCCCCGCCTAGGAAGGTCGCCATGCCCATCGAGATCCTCGGAATGATCGCCACGACGCCCGGCTCGGAGTCGAAGGCGATCGAAGGTCCGCTCGTCGACCCCGCGTTCGTGCGCGCGTTCTCCCGCGCCCATGAGGACGCCGGGTTCGACCGAGTGCTCATCGGCTACAGCGCGAGTTCGCCGGACGGCTTCGCGGTCGCGGCGTCCGCACTGCACAGCACGGAACGGTTGAAGGTGCTCATCGCGCACCGTCCCGGCTTCGTGTCGCCCACGGTCGTCGCGCGGAAGCTGACGACCCTCGACCACTTGACCGGGGGCGGCCGGGTTGCGATCCACCACATCACCGGTGGGAGCGAGGCCGACCAGCACCGCGACGGCGACTGGAGCGAGAAGGCCGACCGGTACCGCCGCACTGGCGAGTTCATCGACGTGCTGCGGCGCACCCTCACCGAGGACGCGCCGTTCGACCACGACGGCGAGTTCTATCGCCACGAGGGCGCCTATTCTGCGGTGAAGCCGGCCACGGATGCCGGCATCCCGATCTACTTCGGCGGGCTCTCGGAGGGCGCCGTCGAAGTCGGCGCCTCGAAGGCCGATGTGTACATGCTCTTCGGCGAGCCGCTCGCGTCCGTCGCGGAGCACATCCGGACGATCCGCGAGGCTGCGGGTGACCGCGAGATCGAGTTCAGCCTCTCGACGCGCCCCATCATCGCCGCCACCGAGGAAGAGGCGTGGGCGAAGGCTGCTCGCATCCACGCCGAAGCGGCGGCGCTGATCGAGCAGCAGCGCACGGGCAACACCCTGTCGTTCGCACCCGGCACAAAGACCGAGAAGACCGCGACCTCGGCCGATCTGCTGCAGCAGCACGCGAAGGTGTCGGACGTGCACGACGAGCGGCTGTGGCTCGGGATGACCGCATTGAGCGGCCCGGGCGGCAACTCGACCGCGCCCGTCGGAACGCCGGCGCAGGTCGCCGAGGCGCTGCTGAAGTATTACGACCTCGGCGTGACGAAGTTCCTCATCCGCGGGTTCGACCCGCTCGGCGACGTCGTCGAGTGGGGTGACGAGCTCATCCCGCTGCTGCGCGAAGGTGCCCGTCGCCGCGACGAGGTGCTGCAGCCAGCGTGAGCACGCGTCATGTGACGCAATGCGCTGTCGTTCTCCGACACATTGGCCTCGGAGGTCTGCAGCGGACGTAGGTTCGGTGCATGGCCATCTCCGCCCGCACCTCCGCACCGACCGACCCGGCACAAGTCGGCGACCGCTCGCTCGAGGGCGACCGGACGTTCGAGGGGTCGCTCTCACCAGACGAGTTCAAGGCGCTCTTCCGGGGGCACCCCGGCGGTGTCGCCGTCATCACCGCGGACGCCGGTGACGGCCCGGTCGCGCTGACAGCCACGTCGGTCTCGTCGGTGAGCGCCGAGCCGCCGTTGCTGATCTTCTCGGTGTCGTCGCAGTCGTCGGCTGCCGGCACCCTCGCCCGCGCCGAGACGGTCGTGGTGCACCTGCTCGACGCCGATGACCTCGAGATCGCCAAGACGGGTGCCACGAGCGGCATCGACCGCTTCGCCGACCACCACTGGTCGCGCCTGGTCACCGGTGAGCCGGTGTACCACGGCGTGCGCGCCTGGGTGCGCTGCGCCGTCATCGAACGGATGGATGCCGGTGGCTCGACCGTCGTTGCCGCACACGCACTGCAGTCGTCCATCGACCGCAGCGAGCCGTCGGCGCTCGTGTATCACGACCGCACGTGGCACCGGCTCGGCGAACACAGCGCGATCTGACCACAGCCGCGACCGCCCGTCCACCTTCGTCAGGTGAGCGGGCGCTTGTCGTTGCAGACGACGTCCGTCAGGAGCGCATCGCGAGCTCGTCGAGCGTCGCCGCGATCCGACGAATCACGTCGGTCGCCGTGACGACGGCGTCCTCGTCGAGTTCGTCGATGATCGAGACGACGGCACCGTGGTGGCCTCCGTACACCTCGTCGACGAGCGCCGTCGCCGCGTCGGTCGGGATGAGGTAATGGGCACGCCGGTCGGTGGGATGCTGCGCACGGAGCACGTAGCCCTTCCCGACGAGGCGTTCGATGACATTCGTGACGGTCGCGCTCGACGTGCCGAGCATCACGATCAGGTCCTTGGGGCTGACCTCGCGCTGCTCACGCTTCGCCTGCACGAGGTACCGCAGCGCAGAGAGGTCGATTCCGCCGAGGCCCGAGATGCGCTGCGAGCGATCCGCCTGGACCTGCTCGGCGTGGCGCAGCTCGAGGATCGCCTTGCTCAGTTCGCGACCCGCTTCGGTCAGCGGCTGCGCCGCGTAGAGGTGTACGTGCTCGTGCCTGACGATCGATTGAGGCATGTCAACTCCCCGGCTCGATGTGTCGTTCGCTCACCGCAATCCGAGCCTCGATTGCGTCTGAATACTTTCCTACCCTCACCCCGGCCTGATCTCGGGCGATGTAACCGGTGTGGTCGAACTCGACGGAGCCGAGGAAGCGACCGGGGGTGTTGCCGACCCAGAAGCCCGGCTCGACCTCGTGCCACAAGGCGATCCGATCCTCTGCGTGCGCGGCGCGCACGGCGTGAGTCTCGCCCTGTGCGTCGAGCATTCCAATCGACATCACTCACCCTACCTGTCTGGATCTGTGAAAGTTTCGGTGTTTGTCGTAATTGATGATAGACAAGAGATGTGAAAACCACTAGATGTATTACTTAGCTAGTGATTTAGGAGCGAAGCAATGAGCACCCCAGCCCTCTACCGACCGGTCGATGCACCGTTTCGTCAGCTCGGCGTGGCGCTCATTCCACAGCACCGTGAATGGTGGCGAGGCGGCATCCTCGACGCGCTCGCACTGCGCAAGCGCCATCGTTCAACGCACCGCACCCCCCAGCACTGATACGCACCAACCCACCAGGAGGACGACATGGGAAGCCTGTACTACGGAAACGTCGACGAGCCGATCGTCATGCCGGACCGCGTGCTGGCGCACCTCGCCACCGTGGCGACGACCAAGCTGCGCCGCAGCGAGAGCTTCGTCGTCTCATGGAAGGGCACTGAGGCCGACGGCCAGGGGCGGACGACGCTCTGGCTGCAGCCGGCGATCCCGCTCCGCTTCGTCTACGACCAGGCTGAGCCCGTGGCACTGAACCCCGGGACGCTCCGCGAGATGGCCGACCAGGCGACCTCGAACGGCGGCATCGTGCTCGACGCGAACCTCGACATCCCCGAGATCTCAGCCGCGCGGCCGCAGCCGAAGCGGACCGAGGTCGCTGCGTGATCGACGGCGAGCTCCTCGACGACGCGGACGCCTACGAAGACGCCCTCGCGGCAGAGTTCACCGAAACGTTCGGAACCGCACCGCTCCTGGTCTGACCCACAATTCCACACACCTCCGAGTCCCCCACTCGGATCGCGAGGCCGCCCCGCCTCGCATCGCCGGCGGTTCCCCAGCCCCGGCGACCAGCGCCGCGGCGCATCGATAGCTCCCCAGCAGACGATGTGCCGCGGCGCTTCATCGTTCGCCGCGGCATCCGTCGTCGCTCCCGAGAGCGAGGGGTCAGATCGGTTCGCCGTCGCCGGCGTCTGCGGGCTCCGGAACGAGGTGCAGCCCGGCCGGCGAGTTCGCGGTGTACATCAGCGCCTCGGACCAGGCGCGGTTGATCCGCGACTGGCGGCTGCCGTAGTACTTGAAGACCAGCGACGCGTGCGGGTGAAGCCAGACAGACGTGCGGCCCTCGCCGATGCTCTTGTCGTCGCGCCAGGTGAAGTGGAACGACTCGCCACGGCGCAGCTTGTTGCCGATGACCTGCTGGAGGTGCGCGAGGGTGCGGTCCTCGAAGTCGACTTTGATCGAATCCTCGTAGATGAACTTGCCCACGTCATTCCTCTCCCGCTCCGGCACCGCCGGCGCTCCCTCCCATTATGGTGGGGCCATGGGTCTGATCTATTACGGCGGTTCGGCGATGCCGATCCGGATCGATGACCGTGCGCTCGCCCACCTGAAGGTCGTGATCTCCACGAAGCTCCGCAGATCCGAGAGCTTCACGGTGTCGTGGCAGCACCCCGACGACTTCCCGCAGGGGCGGACCACCATCTGGCTGCACCCCTCGATTCCGCTGCGGTTCGTGTTCGACGACCCCGAGGCGCCGGAGCTCAACCGTCAGTGGATCGAGGAGCTCGCGGCATCCGCCAACTCGTCGGGTGGCATCCAACTCGACCCCACCATCTTCGAGGGCGACGTCAATCCTGCGTGACGTACCCGTCGTCTTCGGTTTGCTCGGGGATCGGGATCAGCGCGATCGGCACGCCCGGCGTGATGAGCAGATGCGCCGGACGCGGCGCCCCCTCGCCGTCGTTGACGGTGATCCAACCGTGCCCGGCGTCGAGCGCCGCACGGATCTCCCCGTGGAGCTTCTCGAGCGACTCCTCGCCGATCGAGTACTGCTCCGCGCCGTAGTGGATGTCGATGCGCTTCACGTCGGGTCCCTCAGATGGTCTCGGCGATGGAATCGGATGCCTCGGTCGGCTCGGGTACGAGCACGAGGCCTGCGGGCGAGTTCGCCGCGCTGGACAGCGCCTCGACCCACGCACGATTCAGTTTCGGACGGTCGCCCCGGTAGAACTTGAACACCAGCGTGCACCGTGGGTGTAGCCAGACGCTCGTGCGGCCATTGCCGATCGAGGGGTCGTCCTTCCAGGTGAAGTGGAAGGACTCCCCCCGCGACAGCTTCGTGCCGATCACCAACTGCAGGTGTGCGAGCGAACGGTCGTCGAAGTCGACCTTCAGCACACCCTCGTAGATGAATTTCCCCATGCGCGGATCTTCAGCGCGGGACGCGGTTCTCGGCGCTGACCATCCAGGCGTACTGCTCGAGGGTCTCGAGGACTTCGTGCAGGATGTCGGCGCTCGTCGGGTCCTCTTCGTCGACAGCGTCGTGCACGTCGCGACACGTCCCGATGGTCGCCTCGAGCCGCTCGGTCACGAGATCGATGACGTCGGTCGTGGAGATCTCTCCGTGCGGGAACTCGGGGAGCGTGGTCTGCTCTGCGACGGTGTCGCTGCGGCCGTCCGGGACGGCGTGGAGTGCGCGCATGCGCTCGGCGATCGTGTCGCTGAAGTTCCGCGCCGCGTCGATGATCTCGTCGAGCTGGACGTGCGTGTCTCGGAAGTTCTTGCCGACGACGTTCCAGTGCGCCTGCTTGCCCTGCGAGGCCAGTTCGACGAGATCGACGAGGACCTTCTGCAGGTTTTCGCTGAGCTGCTTCGAGGCTGTGAAGCCGCGCTCTGCATTCTGCTCGTCAGTGAGACGTGCGCCCGCCGCCTTGCGGTTGTTGCGGGTGGGGGTCTGGGTGGCCGTGGTCATGGTGGCATCCCTTCTCTCGCGTGTGGATCGCTTTCGCGTGTGGATCGTCGTCTTCGACGGTAGATCGGATGCCACCTCCGGGCATCGGGGTTGCGCCGGGTCGGGCGCCGGTGATAGCCCGCGCGCTCAGCCGGACGCGCGCGCCGCGAGGTCGTCGAGCTGGGCGTCGTCCACCTCTATGCCGGCCTGCGCGAGTCGCTCCACGAGGACGCGTCGGACGTCGAAGTTCTCGTGGCCTGCGGCATCGGCCCGGGTCTGCGCGACGACGCCGTCGATCTTGTCGGAGACGTCGGCCGGATGCTGTGACATCGCGGGCAGATCCTGCGTCGCGCGCTGCTCGCGCCCCTCCTGGGTCGATCCTGCCCACACGGCGTCGCGTCGCCCGTCCTCGCCGTGGTGATCGGCACCGGTCGTCGGGTCTTCGCGGGGATCGGTCTGTTCGCTCATGAGGACACTCTCGCGGCGGGTGCCGACTGCGGCGAGGGTCTTGACAGCCGCGTCGAATCAGCGTGTCAGCGACGGCCGGCGTGGATTGTCGGCCCCGTCCATCGCGGTGCGGACGGCTGCTCGTAGTCGCCGTCGGCCTCGTCGATCCGGGCTTCGCTCGGCGGATCGTGCGGTTCGGTCTCGGGCACGACGGCGATGGGCACGCCCGGCGTGATCGAGAGGTACGCGGGACGCGACTGACCCTCGCCTTCGTTCACCTCGAGCCAGTGATGGCCTGCGAGGACGCCCGCGCGGATCTCTTCGTGCACCGCCTCGAGCGAGCGGTCGCCGATGCTGTACCACTGGCCGCCATACGAGATGTCGATCCGCCGCATCAGTCCTCCTCCGCCGGGCTGCGGTGCGCTGAACAGGGACCAGCATCGCCCGTCCACACGACGGACGTCACGTCCTTGACACGCCGCGCGGCGGCAGGTAGCCCGTCGTCGCATCCGGCTCCCCGCCACGCGAGGTCAGGGTCGCCCGCCGCCGCCCATCCCGCCGCCACCCATGGAGTTCGTCAGTTCCGTCACGGCCGCCCCGTTGACGGTCACCGTGGCGCCAGACATCGAGCCGTTGCCGTCGTAGTCGAACGACGAGTTCGCCGTGATGTCGAACGTGCCGCCGGTGATCGTGAGGTCTCCATTGCTGTCGATCGCATCGGTGTCTCCACTGCCCATCACGATGGTGAGGTTGCCTCCTGAGATCGTGATGCTCACATCCGACGTGACGAGGTCCGATACCGACGCATTCATACCGTCGTCCGATGCGTGCACCGTGGTATCGCCGCCTTCGACGACGAGCACCGGTGCTTCAAGACCCTCGACCGCGTCCACCGTCACCTCTCCGGAACGCACCTCGAGCGTCTGCTCGGCGTGCACGCCGTCGTCGCCGGATGAGATCTGCAGCGATGCGCCCCCGATGCCCACCGACCCGTCCGAGTGGACACCGTCGTCGGTCGCGGTGATCGTGAGCTCGCCGCCGTCGAGCACAGCGACCGTTCCTGCCGCAATGCCCTTCGCGGAGTCGGACGCAGTGCCGCCGACGCCGGCGTCGAGGGAGAGGGTTCCACCCGTCACCACGACATCGGTGAACGCCGAGAGCGCGTCATCACCGCTGGACGTAGTCAGATCGCCGCCCTCGATGAGGATCCAACCTCGCGTGGCGTCATCGTCCTGATCGCTCTTGAACGCGTCGCCGCCAGCGGTCACATCGAGGGTGCCGCCCTCGACGGTCAGCGAGTCCTTGCCACGCAACCCGTCGTCGATGGCGTCAACAGTCAGGTCGCCCGACAAGATAACGAGGTCGTCGGTGGACGCGATGCCGTCATTGCCGTTCCCGTCCACCGTGAGCGAACCGGTGCCGGTGATCGTGAGGTCCGCCGCGGCGTAGATCACCGCATTCGCGTCGGCGTCGTCGGCGTACGACGAGGCATCCGACACGGTGTTCTCGCTGCCGTCGGCCAGGGCGATGGCGACGTCATCGGCGGAATCGACCTGGATCGCGGGGCCGTCGCCGTTCTGGATATCGACACCGTCGAGGATGAGCACGACGAGCGCGTCATCTGGCGCCGCGACGACGACCGATCCCTCGAGCGAGCCGCTCAGTCGATACACACCGGCTTCGGAGATGGTCACCGTGCCGTCCGCCACTGTCACGCCCTCGGCGGCGGTCGTCGCCGAGGAGCCGATCAGTGCGACGTCGATCGCGTCGACGTCCGACCATTCGTCGTCACGGGTGACGGTGGAATCGTCGTTCGCTGCGATGACGGCCTCCGCCTGCAGATCAGAATCGATCACGACGGCCGTCTCCGCCCCACCTTCGGATGTGGTCGAGGTTGACGCCTGAGGCGCCTGCTCGATCGCAGTGTCCGTTTGCACGGCACAGCCTGCGAGCACAACGCCTGCCAGGACGAACGGGACGGTGGACAGGATCAAACGGTGGCGGCGCATGGCAGCTCCTCGGGTCGGGCCGTGTCGGCGAACGGGCCGCGCAAGAGGCGCGACCAGCGATTGCGGGGAAGGTCGGGGCGAAGGGCAGCGAGGCCGGTCGCGTACTTGCTGACGGTCGCCGGGCGGTAACCTGACCGCCACAGCAGCCGGTCGATGTCGGACGCCCGTGCACCGGACTTCGTCTCGACGATCGCGAGGCGCGGGAGCGCGAAGCCGTCCCCCTCAGGGGTCAGCCACGTGAGCTCAGCGTCGATGGTGGCTCTCGCGACCGCGTCGGGGGCGAGCACGGTGGTACGGCGGTACCGCGTGACGAGGGTCGCATCGAGTGCGTCGACACGTGACGGGGCGACCCCGATCGAGCCGAACGCCTCGGCTACTTCGTCGCGCGCCCGGGCTGTGAGTCGGTCGCGGTCGGCACTGGGATACGCCGACCGCTCCTTGACCGTGCTCCCGCGAGCGCCGCGGGTCTTGATCTCGAGATACGCGGAACCCACATCGAGGTACGCGCGGGTGCGCAGCTTGAAGCGTCGCCGGCGAGGTTGGGCGGCCATGTGGAAGCTGAGGAGATCGGGGGTGTCGAAGTAGAACGACTCGTACGCGAAGTCGCGAACGCCATCGATCTCAAGCACGCGAGTGGCGGCATCCAGCCCACCGATCAGTACGTCGAGTTCGGCACGCGGCACGACGTACTTCCGGTCGACGCGCGTCAGCAGGGATGCCTCCGAGACGAGCTCGTCGAGCCCGACCGAATCGAAATGCGAAAGGACCGAGGTCATCGCGACGCCCCAGCGAGCTGTCGCTTCGGCGCCTGCGCCCGGGGCCGCGGTGCGCGGAACCGGACGTCGACGAGCGTGGTGTCGTTGACGAGGTCGAGTTCTTGCACGACGAGCGCGGTCACCTCGCCGCCAAGACGCGCGGCGAGCTCTGCCCGCAGCTCGTCCTCACTGCCGATGGCGCGATCGAGTCTGATGATCTGCTGCCGACTGCGCGACAGCAGGGCCGGGTGGTCGGCTACCCACATCACACCGAGCACAAGCGCGATGAGCCCGACAACCGGCCACGGATCGGTGGTGGGCAGACCGGAAACGAGGCCGATCGCGAGGGCTGCGAAGTAGTACGCAACCTCGCGCTGTGAGATCTCGGACGAACGCAGGCGGATAATCGACAGCACGCCGAAGAGACCAAGCCCCAGTCCCATGGCCACCTCTGCGGTACCGAGCACCGACGCGACTGCCATGACGCCTACGTTGACACCCAGGAACGCGACGACGAGGTCGCGGCGGTGGTGGCGTCGGTAGTACAGGCCGACGGTGAGGATCGTCGCCGCGACGAGGTCGACGGAGAGAAGGATCAGGGTCGTGACGGTCATGCGTGGCTCCTGCTCGAATGTGCGTTGGAGCCATCCGACCGCGCGACCCTATGCGGCTTCTATGACATGATTCGGCGTGCCATCAGGAGTGTTCCTGCAGTTGCTGGGAACGTCAGGAGCTGCCGCTGCGCTCAGATCGGGGCGAGCGGTGGCCGGTGCGCGATCGGGCGTGGCTTCACTCGCCGAGGCGCGCACTCCGCGAGGTGCCGAGCGGCACCCGACAGCAGGGCGTCGACGGAACCGAACAGAGCCGACCCGGCGCCTCCTCGCACCCACGTCGCTTCGTATCGCCCGTCCGAGCGTCGCTCGACGTAGGCGAGGACGACCTCGGCGTCGGCTTCGGCGACCGCACTGTCGCAGAGCCGCCAGCAGTCGCGGCCGAGTGGTTGGAGTCGGAATCGAGGGGCAGGATCATCCGGCATCGTGGAACCTCCAGGTGGTGCATCGCCGTCATCGGCGCGGGTCGCGGAGCGCGACGCCCGGCAACTCTCCCCCGCCGAAGCCGCGCCGCGGAGGGGCTTGACTTCACGGGCACCGAGTGCGTGTTCACCGCGAGCGCGCGGCATCCGTTCGGGAGGCGTATCAGAGCGACGGAGCTCGCGTCAATCCCCGGCGGAAAGGTGCCGTGGAGCCCTAGATTTGAGCACGCAAGGTACGTAGGCGGAACGGTCGAGTCGAGCGGTGTTCGGGTCACCCATCCACTCCCAACGCTTATGTCGGGCCCCGGCGATCGGGCTTATCGCCGGGGCCCCTCCTTTGCCCCGGGAGACCCCGCAGGATCAGGCCGCGAAGCCACGCTCGCGGTAGAGGTCGATGCTTTCGCGGAGCGCCGCCAGCACGTACGGCGGATACGCCATCCCCTGCCGGTGCGCCCAGAGCAGTTGCGCCTCGATGCGGCCGACCTCGCGCGCGTACCGCTCGAGGTCGGTGTCGAACCCGAGCGTCTCGACGACTGCGCCCATCTGCGCGCGATACCGGTCCTGCCCGTTGGTACCAACCAGGTTGTAACTGCGCTGTCGCAGCACGCGCGTGAGGTGGAGCTGCCACGGTCTGAGCGCACCGCTCTGCACGAGCTCGGTCGCGCTCATCCGGTAGAACGCGAAGTGCCCCGGCTCTTGCCGGCGGATCGGGGCGATGATCGTCTCCGCGATCGCCGCCTCGCCGAGCTCGGTCATCCCTCCGTGGATGACGTTGTACGCGAGCACGGCCTGCCGTTCGGTGCTGGCGCCGGTCAGGTAATAGATGAGGCGCACGACGTCTTGGATCGCGGGGATGTGCGCGAGCGCGCCGAGGAGCTTGATCTTCACCGCGACGTCGAGTTCGGGTTCGGCCGCCGGCCTCCCGATGTCCTGCTGCAGGCGGTCGAGGATGAGCCCGTGCTGGATCTCCTGCGGCTGCCACACATCGGCGTAGAAGGCCCGATCCACCTCGTGGACATCGGGGAGGAGCACGAGAAGCTCCAATACATTCCGATCCACATCGAGCTCCACCCGCGCGAGGTAGTCGATGACGTGGCCGAAGCGCCGTGCGACGACCTCGGGTGCGCGCACCTCGCGATCGACCGAGTCGAGTTCGATCGGCGGATACTCGTCGCCGAGCCGGCGCACGTGCTCGGCGATCCGCTCCTGGGTGATCCGCTCCGCCATGTCGGACATCCTGCCGGTCCGGACGACGCGGCGCGAGCGCTTCCCTCAGACCGCAATCCACCCGTCGCACTGCTCGATTCACTCGCGCTCGGCGAGGCGTGCGTACTCCGTGGCAGTCTCGGCGACGTCGTCGACGTACCTGGTCAGCGGGTTGTAACTGAAGATCGCATCACGCCACGACTCGGCTTCGGTCATCGGTCCGGACGCACAGAGGTACCGCGCGGCCGCGAGCGCCGCATCGTCGATGTGGTTCGGGTCGCGTCGCTCGTCGCCGTTTCCGTCTGCGCCCCAGCGACGCCAGGTCTCGGGGATGAACTGCATCGGCCCCACTGCCCGATCCCATTCGGTGTCGCCATCCCATTCGCCGCCGTCGGTGTCGCCGATCTCGGCGAACCCGTCTCCGTCGAGCGCTGGGCCGACGATGCGGGGCGTGACCCACCCGTCCGCCTCGAGCGTCGCCCCGCCGTAGGAGCCGTGTCGCGACTCGACACTGCCGATGCCGGCGAGGGTATTCCACACGATGCCGCACTCCGGTTGTTCGTCGGAGAGAGCGAGGTCGGCCGCAGCGTAGGCACGCAGCGCACGTGCCGGGATTCCGGTGTCGGCGGACACCCGCTCCACCCATGCGTCGTCCGCGTGCCCGTCGTCGGCACTCTCGATCGCGGGATCGACGGGGAGCCCGGGCACGGCGATCGGGCGCGGCTCGTCGGGCGCCCCCTCTGAGATCGCCCCCGCCAAGGGGACGGCGACCGCAACGACGACGGCGAGGGAGGCGGCGGCCGCAACCGCGACGACGACCGCGGCACCTGTCGATCGACGCGTCCGGCGACGAGACCGCTTGGCCATCCTGTGCCGCCCTTCCCACGCGCTCGATGCGCCACGCTACTCGACGCGGCCGGACGTCAGCCGTGCGAACGCACCCGTCGTGGACGACGGCCACCCCTCGTGGGTCCGGCGCGTGATCGCGAGGATCGGCCGGTCAGCCGAGCGTGATGCCCGCCGACTCGAGCGCGCGGGTCGCGACGTCGAGGACGGTCGCGCTGTGATCGAGCCGGCGGTCGCGCTCAGCGAGATCGAGCGACTCGATCATCGCGACGAACGCACGGAACTCCTCGACCATCCGATGCGGATGGACGGTGAGGTCGACGACTTCCGACGTGCCGTCCCGCAGCTCGATCCGAACCTCGGGGACGACGTTCGGCGCCCCGTCGACGATGATGACGCCACCCGTCCCCTGCAGCTTCGTGCGCGACGGTCCGGGTGAGTCCTTCGCAGCGACACACACCGCCTGCGCACTGCCGTAGCCGAGGGTGACCACACCCGACGTGTCGACGCCGCGCTCGAGCGTGGGTCGGTAGTCGACCGTGTCGGGTGCGCCGATCAGGCCCACGACGAGATGCAGCGTGTAGATACCGAGATCCATCAGTGCCCCACCACCCATCGACGGGTCGAACGCGGGCAGGACCTGTCCGCTCCGGAATGCGTCGTAGCGCGACGAGTACTGCGAGTACTCGCACTGGACGAGCCGCAGCTCGCCAATACGCGAGAGGTTCTCCTCGATCCAGCGGACGTTCGACAGGTACTGGTTGCTGATCGCCTCGACGAGGATGAGCTCGCGCTCCGCCGCCAGGGACCGCAGTTCGGCGAGCTCGTCGCTCCGGAGGACGAACGGCTTCTCGCAGATGACGTGCTTGCCGGCCAGCAGGGCCCGCCGCGAGTACTCGAAGTGCAGCGAGTTCGGCAGGGCGATCCACACCGTGTCGACGTCGGGGTCGGCGAGGCACGCGCCATAGTCGACGTGCACGCGGTCGATGCCGTGCTCGGCGGCGATCTGCTCGAGCTGCTCGCGACGCGCAGGGCGGCCGACGATCGCAGCGAGGTGCATGCCCTCGACGGCGCTTGCGGCAGGCAGGAAGTCGGCGACGATCTGCCCGTGACCGACGATCGCCAGACGGATGCCGCTCACGCGGCGAGCCCGATGGCGAGGGCCACGGTCGCAAGCAGCGGCAACACGCCCTGCACCGCCGCGGCCCGCGCCTTCGTCCCGTCGGAGAGGACGAGCACGAGCGCCGCGGCGACCATCGACCCGGTGCCGACGAAGACGAGCGTGGCGCCGACGGTGGCGGCATCCGCTGCCATCGCAACGATCCCGATGAAGATCGCGATCGCGAGGAACAGGTTGTAGAAGCCCTGGTTGAACGCGAGCGGCTTCGTGATCTCGGCAGTCCGGGCGTCGAGCCCGAACGTGCGGCGAGCGCGCGGACCCGTCCAGATCAGGGACTCGAGGACGAAGATGTAAACGTGGAGTGCAGCGGCGAGGCCGGCCAGCACGAGCCCGACGAGGATCATCCCTTCATCATCCCAGCAGCGAGCGGATGCCGCGGCGTCAGTCGCCCTCCGCCTCGACGGCCGGCGTCCACCCGGAGAACAGGCCGTCACTCTCCACCACGGCCCAGTCACCGCAGACCATGACCTCGTCGATCGCGTAGACATCGGGGCCGGAGTCGATGACCATCGTGGGCGCCGAGCGGCGCTCAGTCGTGACGCAACCGCGTACGCCTTCATCGCTGCGGAAGACGATCGACGCGGTGTCTGCCGTCCTCGTCGAGGAGACGACCTCGATCTCGGTCGCGTCGTCGGGGAGCCATGCGGCAGCGATATCCCGGTCATCGGCGAGCTCGGCGGCGGTCGAGTACGTCGTCGCCGCCTTCCCGTGGACGACATCGTCGACGACCGCGCATCCAGAGACGATGAGGACGATGGCGGCCATGCCGAGGAACGAGAAACCGGTGGGGACGGGGCGGGGAACGCGGTGCTGTGTCATGCCATCGACGCTATTTCCGGGCATCCGCAAGATCGTCACTCGAGCGGATGATCAATGTCGCTCTCGCGGATGATTCCGGCCGACAGCGGTGGTCGCGGGAGCGTCGCTCCGACGGCCCGCGTCGGCGTCAGGGTGCGGTGCTCAGGCGTTCTCGCGCGGCGGCCAGACGACAAGCAGGAATGCCGAGATCGGCCCGAGGAGGAGCGTGAGGAGAAACCAATACCAGGGGCTGCGATGACGAGTGCGCGCGTATCCGCCCGCAAGGATCGCGATCGACACCCACATCGCGGTGATCACGAGCGACTGATCCATACCGGTTCCCCTTCCTGCCTTCAGTATGTCCCCGAAACGGCGAAAGGCCCCCGATGAAACGGGGGCCTTTGTGGCGGAGACGGCGGGATTTGAAATCGCGCCGACGGCAACCGAAACGGGCTGAAGCCGCATGATTCCGCGGGTTCTGACGTCGCGGACGTGCTCCTCGATCAGGTGAGCCGGGTTCGATTCGTGGCAGAAACATGGCGGGTGTTCGGCGCGAAATCAGGTGGCTGCACCCGCTCTTCAGTCATGCGAACTGGAGGCTACGCGGACGCGGCTTCGACCATCATCTCGACGGCTTCGACCATGTCGTACCGGTCCCCCAACGTGTCCAGGATCTCCTCGACGGTAAGCACTGCACCGTAGCGGCCGGAACGACTCGCGATCTCCTGCACCGCGGCGAGCGCGTGCCTTGGGTTGAGTACAACGGTGTTCGAGCGCGAGCGACGCGGCGACGGCTGCTGCTGCCGACGCCCCGCCCACCCGAGCCCACCGGCGGGCTCGGGTGTCGGAGTGGTGGGGAGATGACGTCATCGGCGTCTCCTTTCATTGAGGTCAGGCGGAGACTGTCACCCCTGCGGCGGTCAGGCGGCCACCCACCCACGAGACGGGCATCGGGTCGGTCACACCGCCGACGAAGCGGCCGTCGGCATCTTGGTGGCGGAATGCGAACAGCAGCCACTGGCCGTCGTCGCGACGCTGCAGCAGACGCCCGACGTAGAGCGTCTCGTCGGTGAGCGAGTAGGCGTCGTCGAGGTGGAACGGCCCGGTGAGGCTGTCCGCGGGCACCGCCCAGGTGCCGCCGCGGGCATCGCTGCGGGATGCCGTGGCGTGATCACCCAGGCACGAGAACAGCAACACGGGTGTGCCGTCGACGACCTCGACCTGCATCACTTCGAGCTGCCCGAACCCGGTCTCGCTCGGCGTCGACAGCGGCGGCTGCAGGGTCCATTCCCGCAGGTTCGGCGAGGTCGCATGCCCGATGACGCCCCGCCCTGCGGGGTCACCGTGCGGGGCGCGGGCGGTGATGTACATGTGCCAGCCGTCGCCGTTCGGGTCGGCGAAGACCCACGGGTCGCGGAACGCCTCGTCGTGCCAGGCGTCGTCGGCGAGGGTCTCGTACCACGGGCCCGATGCTTCGAGCACGGCACCGGGGTGCTTCGTCCACACCTCGAGGTCGGGTGAGGTCGCATACCCGATGCGCTGCACGTTCTTGCCGCCCTCGGCGAGCGTCGACCCCGTGTAGAACATGAACCAGGTGCCGTCGGGGTGGCGCACGGTCGAGCCGGTCCACGTGGCGAGGTCGTCGAACGCGGGGGCATCGCTGCGCACGAGTGCGTCGGGCACCTGCGTCCACGTCTCGAGGTCGGTCGAGACGGCGTGACCGATCGACGCGCGGTAGTGGCGCGCATCGGGGTCCTGCAGCGCGCGCGAGGCGTACAGGTAGAAGAGGTGGTAGCGCTCGCCGTCGTCGGCGAACCAGTAGTCCCAGACCCAGGAACCGGGAAGATCGAACACGCATCAGCCTTTCGTGGTGTGGGCGAGGCCCACGGAGTTGAGGAAGTTGAGTTCGGCGGCGACCGGCGGGTCGGCACCGGGCCGCGACACGGTGATCGCGGCTGCTTCGGCGCACGCGAGCAGCACATGCTCGAGCACGCCGGGCGTGAGCGCCGCGATCGCGGCCCTCCTGTCTTCGGCACCCGATGTCGCCGCGAGCAGCGCGGCGACGAGGGTGCCCATGAACGTGTCGCCTGCGCCGACGGTGTCGACGACGGTGGTGTCGGCCGCCACGACACGGTGGCGTCCGTCCGTCCGATAGGCGGTGGCGCCGCCCGAGCCTGCCGTGACCACCACCAGCGTCGGCCCGCTCGCCAGCCATTCCCGTGCGACGTCGTCGATGTCGCGGTCGGGGTGCAACCACCGCACGTCCTCATCGCTGGCCTTCACGATGTCGGCCGCGGCGACCAGGCGCTGCACGCGATGACGCACGTCGGCGGGGTCGTCGACGAGTGCGGGGCGGATGTTCGGGTCGTAGCTGAGGAGGGTCCCCGGCATCCGGTGCTCGGCCAGTTCGACGACCAGATCCGCACCCGGCGTCAGCAGCGCAGCGACCGAGCCGACGTGCAGCACGTCGGCCGGCGCGAGCGCCGCGTCGACGGGCTCGCCGTCGATGTCGAACGTGTACTCGGCAGCTCCCGCCTCATCGAGCCGGGCGGTCGCCGTCGAGGTGCGCGGTGCAGCAGCGGCTTCGATCCGCACCCCCGAGTCGGAGAGCCACCGCCGCACCGCGCGTCCATCGGGGTCGTCGCCGAGGCGCGTGTGCAGCGCCACGTCGAGCCCCAGTCTGCCGAGGGTCAGGGCGACGTTCGCAGGACTGCCACCAGGGGCGCGATCGACGCTCCCGTCGATGCGGTGCACCACGTCGACGAGCGCTTCGCCGACGACGGCCACGCGCGCAGGCGGCGTCATCCCTTCACCCCGCTCGCGGCGATCGAGCTGACGAACGCCCGCTGGAAGATCAAGAACACGATGAGCACGGGCAGCGTGATCAGCGACGTGTACGCCATGACCTCGCCCCACGCGGTGTTGAGCTGGAAGAAGTACTGCATGCCGACCATGACCGGCCGCAGCTCCTCCTTCTGCACCACCATGAGCGGCCACAGGTACTGGTTCCACGCGGGCAGGAACGTGAGGATCGCGACCGTCGCGAACGCGGGACCCGACAGCGGCACCAGGATGCGACGGTAGATCGTGAACCAGCTCGCCCCGTCGATGCGCGCCGCCTCGTCGAGCGAGGTCGGGATCGTCGAGAAGTACTGCGCGAACAGGAAGATCGAGAACGCGTTCGCGACGAACGGCACGATCTGCACCTCGTAGGTGTTGAGCCAGCCGAAGTCGTACTTGAGCAGTCCGCCCTCCATCACGAGGGTGGGCAGCTGGGCGACCCAGTAGACCATCGGCACCGCGATCGTCTCGAAGGGCACGATGAGCGTCGCGATCACCATCGCCATGACGACGGCGCGACCCTTCCACCGCAGACGCGACAGTGCGAAGCCGGCCATCGAGTTGACGATGAGCCCGAGTCCCACGGTGAGCACCGTGATGAAGATCGAGTTGAACAGGAACTGCGCCACCGGTACCCGGTCGAAGACCCCGAAGTAGTTGTCGAGGCTGATGTCACCTGCCGGCACGAACGCCATCGGCGAGTCGACGTCCTGCAGGATCTGCGCGTCGGGCTTGAGGCTCGAGACGAACATGAACACGAGCGGGAACATGAAGATGATCCCGAACACGCTCATCGCGATGTAGGTGAAGATGCGGCCCCGCAGTCGCACACGGTGCTCGCTGGCGGGCGTCGCCGCGCGGCGCTGGCCGCTGCCGCGCGTAGTGACGGCACGGGTCGAGGTCGTATCGATGGCCATGTCAGTCCCTCTCTCGCGTCAGCCAGCGCTGGATGAGCGCGATGATCAGCACGGCGACGAAGAAGATCAGCGAGATCGCCGCCGCGTAGCCGATCTCCTGCTGCTCGTAGCCCTTGCGCACGGCGTGGAAGACGATCGTGGAGGTCGAGTTGACGGGACCGCCCTGCGTCATGACATCGACCTGCACGAACAGGCCGAGGGCCGCGATCGTGATGGTCACCAGGACGAACACCATCGTCGGGCGCAGGCCCGGCCAGGTGACGTTCGTGAACTGGCGCCACGGGCTCGCGCCGTCCATCTTGGCCGCCTCGTAGAGCTCTTCGGGAATGGTCTGCAGGCCCGAGAGCCAGATGATCATGTGGAACCCGACGGCCTGCCAGATCGACAGCACGATGATGGCGCCGAGGGCCGCGTCGGGGTTGTTGAGCCAATCGACGCCCGCCCACGCTCCGAAGGTGAGCGTGTCGATCATCGAGTTGATGAGGCCGTCCTTCTGGTACATGAACTTCCAGAGGATCGACACCACGACGATCGAGGTGACGACGGGGATGAAGAAGACGACGCGGAAGAACGTCGTCCCCCGCATCCGCCGGTTCACGAGTACGGCCAGCAGCAGGCCGAGGCCCGCCTGCACCGGCACGACGACCAGGGCGAAGACGAAGGTGTTCCACGCCGACTGCAAGAAGACGGGGTCGGTCGTGAAGACCCGGATGAAGTTGTCGAAGCCGACGAACCGCGGCGGGTTCGGCGAGATCAGTCGCGCGTTGGTGAACGAGAGTGTGAAGGCGAGGATCACCGGTATCACGAGGAAGAGCAGCAGCAGGAGCGCCGCGGGGGCGATCATGCCGAGGCCGGCCCAGGTCTCGCGTCCGCGTGCGCTGCGGATGCGGCGGGTCGCGCGCCGAGGCGTCTCGGCCGCGACCGTCGGGGGTGTGACAGTCATGGGAGTGCTTCCGTAGGGACCGGTGGGGGCGAGCGCCCCCACCGGTCAGGCGATCACTGGAATCCGTACCCGTCGTTCGACGCGATGTTGGCGTCGATCTCGGAGACGGCGCGGTCGAGGGTCTCTTGCACGTCGGCGCCGTTCATGATGTCTTTCGCAGCGGTCTCGAACGTGGTCGAGATGACCGCGTAGGCGGGCGTCTCGGGACGCAGCACGGCATACTGCTGCGAGAACTCGACGAAGTCGCGCAGGGCGCCGTCTTCACCGAAGTACTCGGATGCCGCGGCTGCCGACTCGGTGGCCGGGATCACGATCTGCTTGTCGGCGAAGGCGGTGATGTACTCGTCCTGGAAGCTGAACTCCAGGTACGCGCGTGCACCGTCTGCCTGCTCGCAGCTGGACGAGATGCCCCACTGCCACGAGCCGCCGCCGATCTTGGGGCCATTGCCGAGGTCGGGCGCCGGCAGGATGAGCAGGTCGTCGCCGACCTCCTCGAGCGCCGTCAGCGCGTTCCACACGCCGGTGTAGCTGAGCGCCACCTGGTCGTCGATGAACTCCTGGTTGCCGATCGTGCCGCTCGCGTTCGCGTAACCGTCGGCGAACAGCCCCTGGAACCACTCGCCCCACGCGACGGCATCCGCGCCGTTGAGCGCGCCGCCTGCGGAGAGCATCGTGTCGCGGTCGATGAGGTCGCCGCCGAAGCTCTGCAGGAACGGCGAGTACGCGTACGGCCACCACTCGCCGGTGTCTTCGGCGCCGATGTCGATGGGCGTCTCGTAGCCGGCATCCTTCAGCGTCGACAGGACGTCGGCGAACTCGTCTGCCGTCCAGGGCTCGTCGACCGTGGGAATTCGGATGCCGTTCTCATCGAGCACCGACTGGCGAGCGAAGATGCCGAGTGCGGCGTCCCAGTAGCCGGCCGAGTAGATCTCGTCGTCCCAGACACCCAACGCGGTGGGCAGCAGCGAGTCGGTGAGCTCGGTGGGCAGCTCGAGCGGCTGCAGGTAGCCCGCCCAGGCCCAGTTGGGCATGATCGGACCGTCGAGGTCGAGCAGGCAGGGCAGGTCGTTCGAGGCTGCCGCCGCGACGATCGCGTCGTTGTACGCGCCCTGCGGGAACGACTCGTGCACGACCTCGTACTCGTCCTGCGACGCGTTGAAGTCGGAGATGATCTGCTCGTAGACCTCGAGCTCGGCCTCGTTTCCGGCCGAGTGGGTCCACATGGTGAGCTGGGTGCGACCGTCCTCAGTGGTGGTGTCGCCCTGACCGGCCTGTCCGCAGCCGGCCAGTGCCAGAACGCTCACGAGCCCCGCTGCCGCGGCGACCCGCACGGGAGTGCGCTTCATTGTGCTTTCCTTTTCTTGTGATCGACGCCCGCGTCGATCACCGATCGGTGGTCGCGGTTCGCGACCGTTCGGTTGTGTGTGAAGCCCGTCGCCGGTTCTGTTTGCCGACGTGCGCCGGCGGCGGGCCCACGGAGTCTCGTCGCACGACGGGACACTCCATGTGGTGCACGGCATCCTTTTCACCCTCCGCGCGGATGCCGAGCGCGGCCTCCATCGCCCAGCGACCCATCTCGTAGTGGGGCAGGGCGACGGTGGTGAGGGGTGGGTCCTGTTCGGCCGCGACGAACTGCTGGTCGTCGAAGCCGACGACCGAGAGGTCGCGGGGGATGTCGAGGCCGCGGGCGTGCGCCGCGCGGTAGACGCCGGTCGCCATCCGGTCGTTGAAGCAGAAGAACGCTGTGGGGCGGATCGCTTCGGGCAGGTCGAGCAGCCTCTCGGCCGCGATGCGACCACCCTGGGGCGAGGTCTGCGCGGCGACGTGCCATGCGGGGTCGGGCTCGATGCCCGCCTCGGCGAGCGCCTCCAGGTAGCCCTCGTGACGCAGGCTCGCGGCGATCGGCGCATCTTCGTTGGTGTCGATGTATGCGATGCACCGGTGCCCGGCTTCGGTGAGCGCACGCACCGCCGCACGACCGCCTTCGCGGTCGGCCGGCACGACGGATCGGTAGCCGCCGGCCGCGGGGCGGCAGTCGAGGAAGACGGCGTCGTCGGGAAGGCCGGCCGGGGTCGAGAGCACGCGATGCCACATCGCGGCGTAGATCATGGCGTCGACCCGCTGCGCGCCGAGGGCACGGATCGCGTCGCGCTCGATGTCGACGTCACCGCCGGTGTCGACGAGAAACAGCAGGTGCGAGTGCTCGCGGGCGACGTCCTGCGCACCGGCGAGCATGCGTCCGGCGAACGGCGTCGTCGCGATCTGGTCGGAGATGAGCCCGACGGTGCGGGTGCGCTGCGTGCGCAGGCTGCGGGCGACGGAGCTGGGCTGGTAGCCGACCTGCTCCGCGGCGGAACGCACCCGCTCACGCGTGGCTTCGGGGATACGCGATTCGACGTCGTTCATGACGAGCGAGACGGTCGATACCGACACGCCCGCCGCCGCTGCGACGTCGGAAATGCGAACCCTGCCCACTCCTGCTCCTCGTTGAGTCGATGGTGGCGATATCCCGCTAGAGGAATCTGCTAAATCGATTGACCAATCGGTCAGGGTGATTATGCACACGCCGCCCCACTGCCGTCAAGTCCAGCTAGACGCATTCAGTGGCCGGATGCTAAGTCGTCCACCCATTGATCACGTTCACCGACTTCGCGCCGCCCCTCCCCTGCCACTTGGCTGACGGAAATTGCGGGCTCTTCAGCTCGTCAGCTCGTGCGGGATCCGCTGCCGCCAGCAACCCAATCCTGCGTAGCGCCTCGGGATGAACGAGCGCCCATTCCGACCGAGCGGAGTCCGGCGACGCGGTCACGGAGAGTTGGGCACGCATTCTCCGCGGCGTGATTCACCGCCACTACGGTCGCTCGCATCTTCGGCGCGTTCGCGACCGAGCCCGCCGTGCCGCTCAAGCGATGGCGCGCAAGCACACAAGGAGACGGAGGGATTCGCGCTCTCGGTCCCGCGCCGAAGCGGCCGAAGCGGCAAGTCGAACGACCGCGCGGCGAGCAGAAAGCTACGTGTGATCGCACATGATCGCCAGAATGCTCAACACCAACCCCGTTAGGAACGTGGCAGAAATGGCAGATTTCGTGGCAGGTGGTGACAAAAAAAGCTTCTGATCAGGGCCTTTTAGAGCGGAGACGGAGGGATTTGAACCCTGGCCGCAGCCGCTCAGCGCGTCGGCAGCTTCTGCTCCGCCGTCTCCAGCAGCTCGGCGGCGTACTTGCCGACCGCGCCGCCCGGGTGCGAGTGCAGCACCGACTCCCAGCCGTAGCCCCGCTCCTTCATCAGCGCGATCGCGAGGGCATCCCCCCACGCGGCCGTGGCGAGCGTGCTGCCCATGGCGATCACGCCGCCCGGGTCGGCGGCCGAGCTGTCGACGAGCACCGCGAGGTCGACCTGCTCGGCGAGGGGCGACGACAGGTTCGCCGTGAGCGCCATCGAGCGGGCGCCGCGGTCGGTGGCGAGCTGCACGAACTGGCTCAGCTCGGCCGACTCGCCGCCCTTCGAGATCGCGATCACGAGGTCGCCCGTGGTCACCGCGCCGACCGTGCCGTGCAGTCCGTCGGCGGCGATGAGGAAGAACGACGGCGTGCCGCACACCGAGAGCAGGTGCGCCATGCGCCGCGCGACCGCGCCCGAGGTGCCGGAGCCGATCACCACGACCTTCCCGGTGACGGACTTCACGAGGTCGACCGCCGCGTCGAAGGAGGCATCGAGCTGCCGGGCGACGACGGCGATGGCCTCGGCCTCGGCGGCGATGAGCTCGCGGGCCAACTCGGTGCGCGCACTCAACGGATCTGTGGACATGACGGGGGTCTCCTAGTACTAGAGGGAAATCGAGGGGGGATCAGATGGTCAGGGCAGGGGCGCGAGGTCGCCGTCCTTGGCGGGGCGCGACACGAGGCCCCGCAGCCACCGCTGCAGCCGGCTGCGGCGCAGCTCGAGGATGAGCACCAGCACGAGGATGAGCCCCTGCACGATCTGGTAGAAGTACGGGCTGATCTGCAGGATGTTGAAGCCGCTCGAGATCATCTGCAGCACCACGGCGCCCACCGCGACACCCACGATCGGGCTGCGACCCCCGGTGGGGTTCGTGCCGCCCAGGACCGCGATCGTGATGGCGAGCAGCAGGTACGACGAGCCGTAATCGGCGGTCGCGCTCGCGGAACGGGCCGACATCATGAGCCCGGCGACACCCGCGATGAGGCCCGACAGCGCGTAGGTCTGCAGCAGCACGCGACTGCGTCGGATGCCGCTGTAGTCGGCCGCCTCGGGGCTCGCGCCCACGAGGATGACGCGGAGCCCGAGCCCGGTGCGGTTCATCACGAACCAGAGCAGCCCGACGATGAGCACGAAGATCCAGAAGCTCACCGGCACGATGGCGACCGTCGCGGTGCCGAGCGCGAGGAACTCCTCGGGCAGTCCGTACACCGGCTCGCCGCGGGTGACGATGAGCGCGATGCCCGTGAAGAGCGTCATCGTGGCCAGCGTGGCGAGGATGGGCGCGATGCGCAGCTTCGCCACGAGGAAGCCGTTGAACAGGCCGCACAGCACCCCGACCGCCAGCCCGATCAGCACGCCGAGCAGCACGGCGAGGCCGGCAGGGGTCCCCGCGGCGACGAGCCCGATGCTCACCGTGGCGCTGATCAGCGCCGAGAGGTTGGCGGTGGCCACGATCGACAGGTCGATGCCGCCGCTTGACATGGTGATGCACACCGCGAGCGCGAGCAGGGCGATCTCCGGCACGGCGTAGCCGATCGACTGCAGGTTGAGCGCCGAGGGGTAGATGCGCGGGCTGAGCAGCGTGAACACGACGAGCACCACCACCGCGAGGCCGAGCAGTCCGCCGGTCTGCCCCGAGGCCGCCGTGAAGGTGCCGACGCGGGAGGAGAAGGAGGGACGGATAGCGTCGTCGGTCGACGTGGGGGTCGACGACGGCGTCTTGGTGGTCATGGTCATGCGATCGCTCCCTCGAGGATCATCGAGCGCTTGTTGCGGATGCGGCGGCTCTGCGCCTGGATGGCGACACCGACGAGGATGACGAGACCCACCACTCCCTCGTGCCAGAAGCCGGGCACGCCGAGCCGCACGAGCGAGTTCTGGATGAGCGCGATCAGCAGCACGCCGAGCGCAACCCCCTGCACCGAGCCGCGCCCACCCGAGTCGGAGGCGCCGCCGATGACGACCGCGGCGATGACGTCGAGCTCGGTGCCGACGAGCTCGAAGGGCGAGGCGTGTCCCGAGACCGTGACGTGCGTCATGCCGGCGAAGCCGGAGATGGCGCCCGCCGCCACGTAGATGGTGGTCTGCACCCGGCCGACTCGGATGCCCGCCCGCTTCGCCGACTCCGGCGAGCCGCCGATGGCGTACACCGAGCGCCCGAACATCGTCTTCTTCAGCACGAAGGCGAGCACGAGGCAGAGCACGACCACCGGGATGACGAGCACGTTCACGGGTGATGAGTCGAGTGTGATCAGGTTGGTGGCCCCGACACCCGCGAGGCTCGCGGGCAGCGTCGAGATGTAGAGCGAGCCGACGAGCGCCAGCAGGGCGCCGCGGATGATGCCCTGCGTGCCGAGGGTCGCGATGAGCGTCGGCAACCGGAACCCGGCGACGAGCACAGCGTTGAGGATGCCCAGCAGCGCCCCGATCACGATGGCGCCGAGGAACGGCAGCACGGGGTTGTCGAGACCGATCGACTGCATGAGCACCACGGTCGAGTAGCCCGAGAAGATGGCGATCGCCGTGAACGACACGTCGATGCCGCCGGAGACGATGATGAGCAGGAGTCCCAGCGCGAGCGTCATGTTGACGATGGCGCTGCGCAGGATGTCGGAGGCCATGCCGAGGGTGAGGGCCGAGGGGTTGATCACGGCGACGAGGCCGATCAGCAGCAGGATGATGAGCAGCAGCACCCCCTCGTTGTTGCGGCCGCGGAGTCGGCCGAGCACGGCGGCGGCCGACGATGACGAGTCGCTCACGCGATGCTCCTTTCGCGCACGGAATCCACCGTGACCTGGCTGCCCGCGATCTCGTCGACCAGGCGGCCGCGGCGCACGACGAGCACGCGGTGGCAGGCGGCGACGAGTTCGGGGATGTCGTCGGAGATGACCAGCACGGCCATCCCGGTTGCGGCGTTCTGCCGCAGGATGTCGAGGATGGTCTCCTTGGAGCCGATGTCGACGCCCACGGTGGGGCCGTTCAGCACCAGCACTCGGGGCTCGGTGGCGAGCCACTTGGCGATGACCACACGCTGCTGGTTGCCGCCGGAGAGCGACGACACCGCATCCTCGGGTCGGCCGATCTTCATCGAGAGGTCGGAGACGAGCCGGCCGATCGTGCGGTCGATCACCGTGCGGCGCAGCACGCCCACCCTGTTCGAGAAGCGCGCGATGGCGGAGGCGATCATGTTGTCGCTGATCGACTGGTCGAGGAAGACGCCCTGCGTGAGGCGGTCGCTCGGCACGTAGGCGATGCCGCTCTTGAGGGCCTCGGACACCCGGCCCGGCCGCACCGGCTTGCCGTCGACCGTCACGCGGCCGGAGGTGAACGGGATGATGCCGAAGATGGAGTCGGCGATCTCACTGCGGCCGGAGCCGAGCAGTCCCGTGAGGCCCACGATCTCGCCGGCCTTCACCGAGAACGAGACGTCGGCGAAGAGCCCGGGAGCGCCGAGCCCCTCCACCTTCAGCACGTCGGCGGCGTGCGTCTTGAGGTCGGCGACGTTGCGCTCCTCGAGCGCCTGACGCCCGATCAGGGCCTCCACCAGGGAGTCGCGGTCGAACTCGGAGGCGGCGCCCTCGGCGACGACCCGGCCGTTGCGCAGCACCGTGATGTAGTCGCTGAGCGCGAAGACCTCCTCGGTCTTGTGGCTCACGAACACGATCGCCACGCCGTCGGCCTTGAGCCTCTGCACCACGCCGAAGAGCACCTCCACCTCGTTCCAGGTGAGCGCGGTCGTCGGCTCGTCCATGAAGAGCACCCGCACGTCGCTCGCGAGGGCGCGGCAGATGGCGACGAGCTGGCGCTGCGCCACCGAGAGCTCCTCGACCGGGCTGTCGACGTCGATCTCGAGACCGAGCCGGTCGATCACCGCCCGGGCGAGGCGGCGGGCCTCGGCGAGCGAGACGAGCTTCGCCTTCGCCGCCACCCGCGTGGTCATGGCGATGTTCTCGGCCACCGAGAGGTTCGGGAAGAGCGACAGATCCTGGTAGATCACCTGGATGCCGGCATTGATCGCCCCCGAGACCGTCTGTCTCTGCAGCGGGACGCCATCGATCGACACCACCCCCGCATCCGGGCTCTCGACGCCGTTGAGGATCTTGATCAGCGTCGACTTGCCCGAGCCGTTCGCCCCGGCGAGGCAGTGCACCTCGCCGGCGCGCACCTGCAGGTCGACTCCGGCGAGCGCCGCGGCGCCGCCGTAGTGCTTGCGGATGCCGGTCGCGCTGAGCACGGATGTGGGGGTCGACATCATTCTCCGATCGGGAGGGGGGTGCGGATCAGAACGGGTAGTCGGCGGCGTTCTCGGCCGTCACGTCGACCCAGGCGGTGCCGTAGAAGGTCGAGGGCGACTCCTCGCTCTGCACGAGGCTCTCGTAGCCGGAGACGCCGAGGTCGGTGCCCTCGGCGATCTCGCCGCCGTCGATGATCGTCTGGGCGGCGGTCAGCATGGCCTGGCCGGCGAGCGACGGGTCCCAGAAGGTGATCACGTCGATGTCGCCCGCCTCGAGCGCCGAACCCGCGTAGGACGGGAGCGAGGTGCCGATGACGCAGACGTCGTCGCTGCGGCCCGCCTCGGCCACGGCCTTGCCCGCGCCGACCACGTCGGTGGAGGCGGAGCCGAGGATGCCCTTGAGGTCGGGGTAGGTGGCCAGCAGCTCCTTGGTGCGCTGGTAGGCGGTGTCGGCGCTCTCGTCGGAGGAGATGGGGTCGCCGATCGAGGTGATGTCGGGGTACTCGGCGGCGGCCTGTTCGGCGGCGCCCTTCACCCAGTTGTTGTGGCTCGTCACGGTGAGGCCGCCCACGAAGTGCGCGTAGGTGCCGCTGCCGCCCATGCAGTCGGCGAGCAGGTCCATCTGGTGGGCGCCGTAGTCGAGGTCGTTGAAGGCCTCGATGTCGGCGTCGGTGTTCTTGATGCCCGCGGCCTCGTGGGTGATGACGACGATGCCGGCGTCCTGCGCGCGCTTCAGCACGGCCTCGATCGACTCCGGGGCGTTCGGCACCACGGTGATGGCGGCGGGCTGCTGCGGGATGACGTCGCTGATCACGGCGATCTGCTTCTCGGCGCTGGAGTCGTCGCCCGCGGTCTGCGTGACCTTGGCGCCGTTGGCCTTCGCCCACTCCTGGTTGCCCACCTCCATGCGGTTGAACCAGTCGCCGCCCGTGAGCTTGACGATGTTGACGAACGACTCGTTGCCGCTGCCGCCCGAGGCGGCGCCGTCGTTCGAGATGCCTGAGCCGCAGCCCGTGAGCAGTGCCGCGGTGGCGGCCAGCGCGGTGCCGGCCAGGATTGACTTCTTCATCGAATTCACTGTGTGTCCTTACTCGGTGGGTTGTTCTGTCGTCGGAGTCGTGGGGGCCGGGATGGCCTGGCCGCATGCGGTCGCGGCGTGGGCGCGGCGGCGCAGGCCGTGCATGAGGTCGGCCTGCGCGCGGCCGAAGAAGTCGTGCAGCCGCCGGTAGTCGCCGTAGGCGTCGGAGTAGGCGGCCGTGGCGGCGGGGTCGGGCTCGACCGTGCGGCCGAGGCCCGCGAGGGCCGCCGCCGCCTCCTCGAGCGTGTCGTACCCGCCGGCGGTGGAGCCCGCGGCCACCGCGGCGTGGATCGCCGCACCGAGGGCGCCGCTCTGGGTGGTGGCGGCGATGCCGATCGAACGGCCCGTCACGTCGGCGAGGATCTGCATGAGCAGGGCGTTGCGGTGCGGCAGTCCTCCGCAGGCGACGAGCTCGGTCACGGGGACGCCCGCTCCCTCGAAGGCGTCGATGATGACCTTCTGGCCGAAGGCCACCGCTTCGAGGAGCGCCCGGTAGAGATGCTCGGGCCGGGTGGCCAGGGTCATGCCCACGAAGAGGCCGCTCAGGTGCGCATCCGTCAGCACCGAGCGGTTGCCGTTCCACCAGTCGAGCGCGACGACGGGGTTCGCTCCGGCCGGGATCGCCGCCGCCAGCCGCTCGAGGTGGTCGAACACGCTAATGCCCGCCTCGCGCGCCTCGATGGCGTAGCTCTCCGGCACCTGGGTGCGCACGAACCAGCCGAACAGGTCGCCCACCCCGGCCTGGCCGGCCTCGTAGGCCCACAAGCCGGGGATCACCGCATCCCGAACCACACCCGCGATGCCCTCGACCTCGTGCTTGTCGTCCGCGAGCAGCAGGTTGCACACGCTCGTGCCCATCACGAGCACCATGCGGCCGGGGGTGGTGACGCCGCAGGCGACCATGGCCACCTGGGCGTCCATGTTGCCGATGGCCACGGCGATGCCGGCGGGCAGACCGAGGCGCTCGGCCCACTCGGGCTGCAGCTCGCCCACCTTCTCGCCCGCGAGGTGCACCTCGCTCGACAGCATGCCGAGCACGCTGCCGAAGCCGGGGTGCACCGAGTCGAGGAAGGACGGGGTCGGGTAGCCGTCGGCCTCGGCGCGGAAGGTGGCCTTGAAGCCCGCGGCCTGGGCGCTGCGGGCTTCGATGCCGGTGAGCTGCCAGGTGACCCAGTCCTGCGCCTCGATCAGCCGCTCGGTCGCGGCGAAGACGGCGGGGGCCTCCTGCAGGGTCTGCAGCGCCTTCGGCAGCAGCCACTCGGAGGAGAGGAATCCGCCGTAGTCGGCGAGGAAGGGTTCGCCGGCCGCGGAGGCGCGCTCGTTGATGAGGTTGGCCTGGGGCTGGCTCGCGTGGTGCTTCCAGAGCTTCGGCCAGGCGTGCGGCTCGGTGGCGAAGGCGGGGTCGAGGCAGAGCGGGTGGCCGGCGGCTGTGGTCGGCACGATGGTGCAGGCGGTCACATCGACCGCGATGCCCACGACCGTCTCGGGCCGCTGCCCGCTCGCGGCCAGGGCGTCGCGCACGGTGTGCTCGAGCACCTGCAGCCAGTCGGCCGGGTGCTGCAGCGCCCAGTCGGCGCCGAGGCGTGCGCCCGTGCCGGGTCCCGTGCCTGGTAGCTCGGCGTCGATCACGCCGTGCGGGTAGGGCATGACGGACTCGGCGAGCTCCACGCCGTCGGTGAGGCGCACCACCACCGCCCGTGCGGATTCGGTGCCGAAATCCACACCGATCACGTTCTCGCCCACTGCCCACTCCTGCGTCCGGTCGTCATCGACGATGAGGAACGACCACGGCCGGCGACCGTGGCAACGGGGACGACTGTAAGCAAACGAGCGCGTGGATTACAAATACACTGCTCATATGAGCGACACGGAGATCGAGGGGTCATGGGACGACGACGAGCTGGCGCTCGCCGTCGACATCGCCCGCCGCTACTACATCGAGAACAAGGGCAAGAGCGAGATCGCGAGCGAGCTCGGCCTCTCCCGCTTCAAGGTGGCCAGGGTGCTGCAGCGCAGCCTCGACGAGGGCATCGTGCAGATCTCCATCGCCTCGCCCAAGCAGAGCTACGCCGAGCTCGCGAACCGCCTGCGTGCCCGCTACGACCTCAACCAGGTGGTCATCGTCGACACGAAGTTCCTGGGGCCGGAGGGGCGGCTGCGGGAGAGCCTCGGCAAGGCGGCGGCCCAGCTGCTGCAGCGGATGGCCGGGCCCGAAGACGTGGTCGGCCTGGGCTGGGGCCGCACCATCACGGCGATGGCCAAGGCGATCACGAGCTTCCCGCCCTGCCCGATCGTGCAGCTGGGCGGAATCGTCGGCACCACCCACGACAACTCGATGGAGCCGGTGCGCGCCGTGGCCGCGGTGAGCAAGGGCGACTCCTACCCGCTCTACGCACCCCTGCTCATGCCCGACGCGGCGAGCGCCGCTGGGCTGCGGGCGCAGCCGGGCATCGCCGACACCATCGCCATGTTCGAGCGCACCACCATCGGCGTGGTGGCGGTCGGCAGCTGGGAGCCGCCCAACTCGCAGCTGCAGAAGCTCTTCACCCCCGCCGAGCAGACCTCCATGCGCGGCCGGGGCGTGCGGGCCGAGGTGTGCGGGGTGCTGCTCGACGGCGAGGGGCGGTCGATCCTGCCCGAGATCTCCAGTCGCACCATCGCCATCGGGGGCGACCAGCTGCGCACCATCCCGAACGTGATCGCCGTGGCGGGCGGGCTGTCGAAGGTGGGGGCGATCCACTCGGTGCTGGTGGGGCGGTATGCGACCTCGCTCGTGACGGATCTGGATGTGGCGCGGGTGCTGTTGCGGTAGTTGTGTGCTCGGATGAGCGGCTGATTTTGCCTTCTGTCCTCTCCGGCTTCATGATGTGGCGGTGCCAGCGATGACCTTCTACGCCGACAGCGCCGACCGCGAGGCGGTGGGCGCGCTGCTCTCCGACCGGATCGTGGCGGGGGTCACGACGAACCCGTCCATCCTCGCCGCGTCGCAGATCTCTCCCGACGGGGCGCGCTCCCTGCGTGACGAATGGGTCGGGCTGGGCGCCGCGTCGACCTTCTTCCAGGCGACGGGCACCTCCGTCGACTCGCTCGTGGAGCGGGGGCGGGTCATCCACTCCTGGGGCGAAGAGGTCGTGGTGAAGGTGCCCGCCACCGCCATCGGCTTCCCGGCCGCGGCCCGGCTCGTGGCCGACGGAGTGCCCGTGCTGGTGACCGCGGTGCACACCACGGCGCAGGCGGTCGCCGCCTCGGCGATCGGCGCCTCCTTCATCGCCCCCTACCTCGGCCGGCTCGACGACCGCGGCCGTGACGGCCACACCGACATCGCCGCCATGACCGCGGCCCTCGCCGGCACGTCGACGGAGGTGCTCGTGGCGAGCGTGCGCACGCCCTCCGCGATCGCCCGCCTCGCCACGGCCGGCGTGCGGCACATCACCGCGGCCCCCGCCGTGCTGCGCGCCGCCCTCCTCTCCCCCGACAGCGACGAGGCGGCGGCAGCCTTCGAGCGCGCCGCGGCCGCCCTCTCATAAGTACGAACCTCCTCGCCCGCGCGCCGCTATACGCCTCGCACAGCACCACGTTCGTACTTATCGGACCACACTCACCGCCGGGGCACTGCGACGCCGCCGGCCGCGCCCGGCCATAAGTACGAACCTCGTCGTATACGGGCGGGGAGGTCGCCGAGTACCTGGGCGACGATACCCGCACCGTGCTCGCGGTCTACGCGCACGTCCTCGGCGAAGGTCAGCGGCGCGATCATGTGCGTCGCCTCGCGGCCGCCGAGGAGTTCGGCCGTAGCGGGGGTCACCTGGGGGTCACCTCGAAGGGTCCGAGCCTCGGACTCTGACCGCCAGCACCCAATAGTTGAGCCGATAAAACGGCTCCTGACCTGGGGAAAATGGCGGAGACGGAGGGATTTGAACCCTCGGTCCCCGTGAGGGGACTCCACCTTAGCAGGGTGGTGCACTAGGCCTGACTATGCGACGTCTCCAGGCATCCGATCGCGAAACGGCGCGGATGCACCCGGCAAGCATACCCGCTCGACGCCGCCGCGCCGAACCGGCGATCACTGCTCCGCGACGGTGCAGGTGACCTGGTTGGCGGACTGGCCGGTGATCTCGCTCGGCAGGTCGACGGCGTCACCGGTCTCGGTCGGGTCGGGCGTGCTTTCGGCATCCGGCGTCTCGGTCGGCGTACCGCTCGCGTCGGGCGACGGGTCGGGCGACGCCGTGGAGGACGGCTCCTCCTCCGCTTCACCGACGACCTCGACACCATTGCCACCGCTGACGTTGCCCGTCAACCGGATCGGCTTGTTCTCCTCCAGCGCGGTGAAGAGCACGTCCGCGGCCGAGGTGACCGGGAGCACCCGACCGCCGCCGGGCGCGTAGACCGTCGGGTACTGGACGAACACGATGTCCTCGTACGGCACATCGGCGACCGCCATCGCGATCTGCACCATGCGCTGCGGGTTCGCGAGCGACTCGCTCAAGATGAGCTGCCGCTCGTTCACCTGCCGGACGGCGGTGTTCGCGAGGTTGAGCAGCACGGGGTAATTCGAGAGCACCTCTCCCGACTGCAGCTTGCGGACCAGCGAGCTCATGAACTGCTGCTGGTTCGAGATGCGGCCGAGGTCGGATCCGTCGCCGATTCCGTGACGGATACGGAGGAACTGCAGCGCCTCGGCGCCCACGAGGGTGCGCTGGCCCGCCTTCAGATCGAGACCAGTGTGCGAGTCCTTGATGTCACTACTCAGGCAGACGTCGACCCCACCGATCGCATCCGACATGTTGATCACGCCGGTCCAGCGGATGGCTGCCGCGAACTGGATGTCGACGCCGGTGAGTTCCTCGACGGTGGCGACCGTGCACGGCAGCCCCCCGTAGGAGTACGAGGTGTTGATCATCTGCGCACTCATCGCCGAGTACGTGGTGGCACTCTCCTCGTCCGTGCAGCCCGGGATCGGCACGATCATGTCGCGGGGGAACGAGACCACGGTCACCCGGCGCGGCTCGTCGCTGATGTGCACGAGCATGGTGACGTCGTTGCGCTCACCGCCGTCGTCCTCCGCGCAACGCGGGAAGAGTTTCAGGTCCTGGCCCTCGCACGAGTCGGTGCCGACGACGAGCATGTTGACGCCGCCCTCGATCTCGCCGATGTGCGGCGGCAACTGACCGTCATCGCCGATCGAGACTCCGTTGTCGCCGAGCGCACGCGCGGCATCCCACACGTAGAACGCGCCGATGGCGCCGACGCTGATCACGACGACCACGAGCATCGCCCCGAGAATCGTGAGCACCTGCACCAGCGGGTTCGGCGACGAGAGGACACCGTGACGGGCGACCGGCTGACGTCGGAACTTCGACGCCTTCGCCTCGGGCTGTGCGCTCACGGATCACCTTTCAGACACTGCGGAGGGTGTGGGATTCGAACCCACGGGACATTGCTGCCCACCGGTTTTCAAGACCGGATCCTTCGGCCGCTCGGACAACCCTCCCGACGGCTGCGCGAAGCGTCCGTCAGACAAAGCACGAGCTTAGCCGACCCCAGAACACCCCGATTCTCCCGCGGGCGTCTGTGGGACCGCTGAAAGGCCGGGTCAGAGGGCCTTCAGTACCGCGGTGACGCCACCCTCACCGACAGTCGCGGTGCGCTCCGACGCTTCGATGAGCACCTCTTCGGGGCCCTGCCCCATCGCGATCGCGCGCCCACCGTGCGCCCGCGCCCAGCGGAACATGCCGATGTCGTTGCGTCCGTCGCCGATCACCAGCACGGATGCCGCGTCGACCCCGAGCCACTCGCGGACGCGCTCCAGCGCCGTGGCTTTGTCGACGCCCTGCGGGGCGATGTCGAGCCAGGCCGACCAGCCGACCGCATAGGAGACCTCGTTCAGGCCGATCCGCGAGACGAGGTCGACGAAGTCCTGGTCGGTGTCGTCGTCCGATACGACGACGACCCGCGAGACCGGCTGCGCGTGCAGCTCGGCGAAAGCGACCTGGTCGGCACGCGACAGGTTCCAGTCGTCCATGTCGTCGGTGTACAGCCGGCGCCCGTCGGGGAGCTCGACCATGTAGTGCGCGTCGGGCAGGTGGGTGCGAAGCAGCTCGAGCACCTCGGTCGCGTCGAACTGCTCGGTGTGGAACCGGACGTAGCCGTCGTCCTCGCGTCGCAGGATGACGGCGCCGTTCGAGCACACGACGTACTCGGGCGTCAGCGCGAGGTGCTCCAGGATGTGGCGGGTGCCCTCCCACGAGCGTCCCGTCGCGAGCATCACCTCGTGCCCGGCCGCCTGCGCGTCGGCGACCGCCTCGACGACGCCCGGGCTGTACGACTCGTCCTCGAGCAGGACGGTGCCGTCGACGTCGAGCGCGATCAGCAGCCGGCGGAACGGCGCTTCCGCGGCATCCGCCACCACCTCCTCGACGACCTCGCTGGCCGCATCGGCGGGGACGACGTCGACCTGGCCGGTGGTCGGCGACTCGGCGGTCACGCGATGGGCTCCGCCACCTCGAGTCCACCCAGGTAGGGCCGCAGCACCTCGGGGATGACGACGGAGCCGTCGGCCCGCTGGTGCGTCTCGAGCAGTGCGACGATCCACCGCGTCGTCGCGAGCGTGCCGTTGAGGGTCGCGACCGGCGCGGTGCGCGTGGAGCCCTCGACGTTCGGCCGGTAGCGGATGTCGAGCCGGCGCGCCTGGTACGTCGTGCAGTTCGAGGTCGACGTCAGCTCGCGGTACGCGCCCTGCGTGGGGACCCACGCCTCGACGTCGTACTTGCGGGCGGCCGACGAGCCGAGGTCGCCCGCGGCGACGTCGATCACCCGATAGGCGAGGCCCAGGTCCTGCAGCATCCGCTCCTGCATCTCGACGAGGCGCAGGTGCTCGGCTTCAGCGTCTTCAGGCGTCGTGTAGACGAACATCTCGAGCTTGTTGAACTGATGCGTGCGGATGATGCCGCGGGTGTCCTTGCCGTGCGAACCGGCCTCGCGGCGGTAGCACGTCGACCAGCCGGCGTAGCGCTTCGCGCCCGCGGTCAGGTCGAGGATCTCGTCCATGTGGTAGCCGGCGAGCGGGACCTCGCTCGTGCCCACGAGGTAGAGGTCGTCCTCGTCGAGGTGGTAGACCTCGTCGGCGTGCTGGCCGAGGAAGCCGGTGCCGCGCATGACCTCGGGGCGCACGAGCGTCGGCGGGATGACGGGGATGAATCCTGCGGCGAGCGCACGCTCGAGGCCCAGGTTCATGAGCGCGAGCTCGAGGCGCGCGCCGATGCCGGTGAGGAACGAGAACCGGGCGCCCGAGACCTTCGCACCGCGCTCCATGTCGATCGCACCGAGCTTCTCGCCGAGGGCGAGGTGGTCGAGCGGTTCGAAGTCGAAGGTCGCGGGCTCACCGTGCGTGCGAACGAGGACGAAGTCCTCTTCGCCGCCGGCCGGGACACCGTCGATGACGATGTTCTCGATCTTGCCGAGGGCAGCGGATGCCGCTTCCTCAGCAGCCACCACGGCCTGCTGCGCCGCCTTGACCTGCTCGCTGAGGATCTTCGCCTCGGCGACGAGCGCAGCCTTCTCTTCCTTCGGGGCCTTCGCGACGGTCTTGCCGTGCGCGTTCTGCGCGGCCCGGAGCTCCTCGAAGGCGGTGATCGCGGCGCGGCGCGATCGATCGGCCTCGATGGCGGCGTCGACCGTGTCGGCCGACTCGCCGCGGGCTTCCTGCGAGCGCTTGACGAGCGCCGGGTCGTCACGGAGCAGAGCGAGATCGATCACCCGGCAAGTCTAGTCGCGGGCTCGGAACCCTCGTCCTGCACCGAGGGACCCCGCCCGCGCAAGGGGCCCCGACCGATTGACGTGCCGCAATACCCTGTACCCATGGCGACCGAATCCGGCACGACCCCTGAGCGCGACGCCGCAGCTGCGGCCGAGCCCGACGATGTGATCCGCGAGCCCGGAGACGTCAGCCCCGACACCTCCGACGGCGAGACCGGCGAGGCGAAGCGCGTCGATGAGGACGGGACGAAGACCTCGTTCTCGGACAGCGACGACCGCCCGAAGCCGAAAGCGGCACTCGTCTACAACCCGATCAAGGTCGACGGCGACGAGCTCCGCGCGCTCGTGACATCCCGTGCCGAAGCGGCCGGCTGGTCGGCGCCCCTCTTCTACGAGACAACCGTCGACGACCTCGGCGACGACGTGACCCGACAGGCCCTCGAAGAGGGCGTCGACGCGGTGCTCGTCGCCGGCGGCGACGGCACGGTGCGCGCGGTGAGCGAGGCGATGACCGGATCGGACGTGCCGCTCACGATCGTCCCCAGCGGCACCGGCAACCTCCTCGCCCGCAACCTCCGCCTGCCCCTCGAGGACAAGGCGGCGATGGTCGAGGCGACCTTCGACGGCGACACGCATGCGATGGACGTCGGGCTCGCTCGCATCCGCCGCCCCGACGGCGAGACCAAGGAGCACGCCTTCGTCGTCATGGGCGGCATGGGATTGGATGCCGCGATGATCGCGAACACCAACAGCGACCTCAAGAAGAAGGTCGGCTGGGTCGCGTACGTCGACGGCGCCGCCCGCTCGCTCGTGCAGGCGAAGCCGTTCCCCGTGATGTATCAGGTGCCGAACCACAAGATGCACCGCGCGAACGTGCAGAGCGTGCTGTTCGCGAACTGCGGCTCGCTCCCGGCAGGGCTCGAGCTGATCCCCGAGGCATCCATCGCCGACGGCGAACTCGACATCGTGATCTTCCAGCCGCGCAGCGCGTTCGGCTGGCTGCTGGTGTGGCGACGCGTCGCGTGGGACAACAGCTTCCTGCGCAAGTTCCGCGCCGGGCGCAAGATCCTGTCGCTGCGCACCGCCGACAGCTCGGTCCGGTACACGAAGGGCACCGGCATCGACCTCGCCGCCCAGGAGGCGCACCCCGTGCAACTCGACGGCGACGAGTTCGGCGAGGCCACGCACGTCGCCGTCCGGATCGCCGCCGGTTCGCTGCGCATCGCCGTCCCGAAGGGCCACACGCTCCCCGCGTGACGTCCTTGCACCGTGCCGGTGCGATGGCAAGGGGCCCCGCGAAATCCGCGCCGCTCGGGAAGATGAGGGGATGAGCTCCCCCTCGATCGTCTGGTTCCGCGACGACCTGCGGCTCGCCGACCATCCGGCACTGCGTGCCGCGATCGACCGCGGCGAGCCGATCATCGGGCTCTACGTCCTCGATGAGGAGAGCCCGGGCATCCGCCCCCACGGCGGCGCCGCGAAGTGGTGGCTGCACCACTCGCTGGCATCCCTCGGCGAGCGACTCGGCGAGCGCGGCGGGACCCTCGTCCTGCGCCGTGGTCCCGCCGAGCGCATCGTCCAGGAGCTGGTGACGGATGCCGGTGCCGGAGCGGTCTTCTGGAACCGGCGCTACGGCGGTGCGGAGCGCGAGGTCGACGCCGCACTCAAGCAGGGCCTCCGCGAGGAGGGCGTCGAGGTCGCGTCGTTCGCGGGGTCGCTCCTGTTCGAGCCCTGGACCGTGAAGACCGGCGCAGGGACACCGTTCTCGGTGTTCACCCCGTTCTGGCGCGCGTGCCTCGCGCTGCCCGCGCCGCGCGCGCCGCTGCCCGAGCCCCGCGCGATCGACGGCCCCGGCCGTGCCCCGGCGTCGGACGACCTCGCCGACTGGGACCTGCTGCCGACGAAGCCGGACTGGGCGGGTGGGCTCCGCGAGACGTGGGAGCCCGGCGAGCCTGCTGCCCGCGCCCGCCTGCGCGAGTTCCTCCGTGACGACCTCGGCTCGTACGACCGCACCCGCGACGAGCCGGGCGCCGGAGCGACCTCGCTGCTGTCACCGCGGCTGCGGTGGGGTGAAGTCAGCCCGTACACGGTGTGGCACGAGGCTGTCGAAGCCGGCGGCGGGTCTCGGTTCCTCTCCGAGGTCGGCTGGCGCGAGTTCGCGTGGCACACGTTGTATCGATTCCCCGAGCTCGCGACGAAGAACCTGCGACCCGAGTTCGACGCGTTCAACTGGCCGAGGCTGAAGCCGACCGCACTCGAAGCGTGGCAGCAGGGGCAGACCGGGTACGCGATCGTCGATGCGGGTATGCGCGAGCTCTGGCAGAGCGGCTACATGCACAACCGCGTCCGCATGATCACGGCGTCGTTCCTCATCAAGAACCTGCTGATCGACTGGCGCCGAGGCGAGGAGTGGTTCTGGGACACCCTCGTCGACGCCGACGAGGCCAGCAACCCGTTCAACTGGCAGTGGGTCGCCGGCTCCGGCGCCGATGCGTCGCCGTACTTCCGGGTGTTCAACCCCGAGCTGCAGGCGAAGAAGTTCGACGGCGACGGCAGCTACGTCCGCCAGTGGGCCCCCGAGTACCTCGCCGAGGACGGCCGCCCGCCGATGCCGATCGTCGACCTGAAGGAGACCCGGCAGGCGGCGCTCGACGCCTACGAGGACGTGAAGCAGGCAGCTCGGTCGCACTGAGGCCGGAATGCCCCGTCGCCGGAATGCCGTGGCGCGGCATCCGGTTGGCACTGGGTGATGAGCACCGCACCCGCACTCTCCGTCCTCGACCTCGTCCCGGTGCGCACCGGGCAGACCAGCGCCGAGGCGGTGACCGCATCGCTCGCGGTCGCGCAGCGCGCCGACGAGCTGGGGTTCCGGCGCTACTGGTTCGCCGAGCACCACAACATGCCGGCGGTCGCGTCGACCACCCCGCCGGTGCTGATCGCTGCCGCCGCAGCTCGGACGCAGCGGATCCGCGTCGGATCGGGCGGCGTCATGCTGCCCAACCACTCGCCGCTCGTCGTCGCCGAGCAGTTCGCCGCGCTCGAGGCGCTCGCGCCCGGCCGCGTCGACCTCGGCATCGGTCGCGCGCCGGGGTCGGACCCGGTCATCACGCAGCTGCTTCGCCAGTCTGGCACGACGAGCGACGTCGAGGGGTTCCCGCAGCACATCCGCGACATCCGCTCGCTCGTCTCGCCCGAGGGCGCGGCGCTCCGCTTCACGTCGGGCGGCACATACGACGTTCATGCGACGCCGGCCGCGACCGGCCAGCCCGAGGTGTGGCTGCTCGGGTCGAGCGACTACTCCGCGCAGCTCGCGGCGAGCATGGGCCTGCCGTACGTGTTCGCGAACCACTTCGCCGGCGACGGGCTCGAGCGGGCGCTCGACCTGTACCGCCAGCAGTTCCAGCCGTCCGAGACGCTCGCAGCTCCCCGCACGTTCCTCACTGCAAACGCGGTCGCCGCCGACACCGCAGAGGTCGCGGATGCCGCGATGCTGCCGCAGGCGCGGATGATGGCGCGGCTGCGCGGCAACCGGCCCCTCATCCCCCTCGAGACCGTCGAGGAGGCGGCATCCGCCGAAGCCGTCGACCACCTCGCGACCCCGATGCTCGACACACTGCGAGAGCGCTGGTTCGTCGGCACCGGCACGGACGTCCGAGCACGATTGACGGCGTTCGCAACCGCGCACGGCGTCGACGAGGTCATGATCTCGCCGGTCGCCGGCGCGACGGCGGACGAGCCGATGGATGCCGGCACCTCCCGCATCCGCACGCTGGAGCTGCTCGCGGTCTGAGTGAGGTCAGGCCTCGGGCTCGCCGGAGACGAGGCCGCGCAGCCAGTCTCGCGCCTCGACGAACACGTCGTCGGAGTACCGGGCGGGGTAGCGGACGATCGCGCGGTCGGCGCGCGGGTACGAGCCGAGGTACAGCACCCGCGGCGAGAAACGGCGGAGCCCGAGCAGGGCGTCAGCCATCCGCTCGTCCTCGATGTGGCCGTCCGCGTCGATGACGAAGCGGTACCGGCCGAGCGCGTCGCCGATCGGGCGCGACGCGAGCAGCGACAGGTTGATACCGCGCGTCGCGAACTGCTCCAGCAACTCGAGCAGGGCGCCCGGGTGGTCCTCGGGCAGCTCGACGATGAGGGACGTCTTGTCGGCCCCGGTCGGCGCAGGCGGCGGCGCCGTGCGGCTGACGAGCACGAATCGCGTCACCGCGTTCGGGTTGTCGCCGATCTTCTCGGCCAGCAGGTCGAGGTCGTGGAGCTTCAGGATGCCGGGAGGTGCGATCGCGGCATCCGCCTCGGTCAGCCCGTCGACGATCCCGACCGCGGCGGCGACGTTGCTCGTCGCGGGGATGTGCGCATGCTCGGGCAGGTTCGCGGTCAGCCAGCTGAGGCACTGCGCGTACGCGACCGGGTGCGCGGCGACGACCGACACGTCGGCGAGCGCGATGCCGGGCTTCGCGACGAGCACGAAGTCGACCGGGACGAGGTACTCCCCCACGATGCGCAGGCCCGGCACGGTGGCGAGGGCGTCCTGGGTGGTTGAGACGCCGCCGTCGACCGAGTTCTCGATCGCGATCATCGCGGCATCCGATCGACCCTCGACGACGTCGGCGAGCGCCTCGCCCACGTTGCGGACGGGGCGCCACGTCTGGTCGCGGGCTTCGGGCACCTGCGCGAGCGCCGCCTCGGTGAAGGTGCCGGCGGGTCCGAGGAAGCTGTACGTGCGCCGAACGGGCGCGGCATCGACGGCGACGGCGGAGGACTCGGGTGTCACGCGGACAGCCTAGTGGCCCACCTTCGCGGGGCCGTCTCCCGCCGCCCGCCACAACCACCAGAATCAGTGGCCGACATCGCCGATGCGAGGCATCCGCCGACGGAACACTGGACGAGCACGAGTCATCTGGGGAGATCTCGTGCACTGTCGGGCGCATGCGGCCCGGGGGAGGACGAGCGATGACCCGAACAACGACGTCACGGCGACGGTCGCGAGAGCGCCGTCGCCGTGACGCTCTCGGCACCGGAATGCCGGCCGTGCACGATCGACCGTCTGCGGCCGTGATCGTGCGGGCCCGAGCGGCGTTCGTGGCGTGCATCCTGCTGTGGGTGGCGTACATGACGGCCACTGCCGTGACGCTGTCGCGTGGCGGGGCGCTCCGCGACGTGTGGCACTTGAGCGGGACGATCGTTTTCCTCGTCTCTGTCGCGCTCCTCACCTTCTCGGCGTGCATGTATCTGCTCGCCCGCGCCGGCGCGCTCCCGCGCTTCGCCGCGCATCGGCGGGCCCGCCGCATCGAGATCGACGACGCCCTCGCCTCGCAGCCGACCCGGGTCCTCGCCCTGTTGCCCTCGTACGACGAAGATCCCGAACTCGTGCGACTCGCGATGTGGTCCACGGCGTTGCAGTGCGTCCCGGATCTGCGGGTCGTCCTCCTTCTGGACGATCCACCCGAGGCGACTGCGACCGATCCCCGCGCCGAGCGGCTCTGCCGCACGCGTGCGCTCGCCGCCGAGCTCACCACGGCTTTCGCTCCGGTGGCGGATGCCGCGCGCGCGGCGCGCCAGGATCTCGTTGACGGCAGCGTCGCGTCCGACGCCCGCGCGCAGCGGGTCGCGGATGTCCATGCGTACGCTGCGATGTGGCTCCGCCGCACCGCCACAGAGGAACCGGTCGGCACACACGTCGAGCGCTTCTTCGTCGAGCGCGTGCTTCTGGCACTCGCGGACGACTTCGCGGCGTCTGCTGCGGCGCTTCTCGACGCGGGCACACTCGAACTCGACCGTGCGGTGCAGCTCACCGATCGCGTCGCGTGGACGTTCGGCGTCGAGGCATCCGTGTTCGAGCGGAAGCGGTACCCGGCGCTGTCACACGAACCGAACAAGGCGATGAACCTGAACGCGTACCTCGCGCTGCTGGGCACATGCGTCGAGCTCGAGCGCACTGATGGAGGCATCGACACGATCACGGTGCGGGAGTGCGACGCCATCATCACGCTCGATGCGGACTCGATGTTGCTCCCCGAGTACGCCGCCCGGCTGCACCACGACCTCGTCCAGCCCGGCAACGAGCGGATCGCGATCATCCAGACGCCGTACTCCGCGTATCGCGATGCCCCGTCGCACTTGGAACGGCTCGCCGGCGCCACGACCGATCTGCAACACATTGTGCACCAGGGGCTCACCGCGTTCGGCGCCACCTTCTGGGTCGGCGCGAACGCCATGATCCGACGCGCGGTGCTCGAAGACCTGCGCAGCGTCGAGCTCGAGGACGGCCGCGCGGTCACACGATTCATCCGCGGGCGCACCGTCATCGAAGACACCGAAGCCAGCATCGACGTCGCCGCGCACGGCTGGACCCTGAAGAACTTCCCCGAGCGGCTCAGTTACAGCACGACGCCGCCGGACTTCGGCGCACTCGTGATCCAGCGTCGCCGATGGGCGAACGGCGGGCTGCTCGTCCTCCCCCGCCTGCGCGCCCTCGCCGCGGCGCGACGGACGACACAGGCCCCCATGCCCATGACCGAGTTCCTTCTGCGCGCCAACTACCTCGGATCGATTACGTGGGTCACACTCGGACTGCTCGTCCTCCTCACGCTCGTGCCGCTCGACGGCGAGCTGGTGAGCGCCGTCCTGCTGCTCATCGCGCTGCCGTACTTCATCGAGATGGCGTCGGACCTGCGCCGCCTCGGGTATCGGCGTCGCGACGTCGTCGGCGTGTACGGACTCAACCTGCTCCTCATCTCGGTCAATCTCGCGGGGACCTTCGCGTCGGTGGCGCAGGCCTTCTCGGGGCGCAAGGCGACGTTCGCTCGGACGCCGAAGGTGCACGCCCGCACCCCGGCGGGAGTACTGTACGTGCTCGCACCGGTCGTCATCGCGATCGGTGCGACGTCCGTCGCCGTCCGGTCCGCCGCGGACGGCGCGTGGGTCGCGCTCGGCTTCGCCGCCGCCACCGCCCTTTGCGTCACCTGGGCGGGCATCCGACTGATCGGGCTGCGCGCCGCACTGGCCGACCTCTGGCACGGCTGGCTGGAGTGGGTCTGGGTCGACGCTCCGGTGCGATCGTCGCACCCCGACACCGTGTCCGTCGCCGCCGGGTGGCGCGCCGTCCTCGACGACGGGCCGATCGAACTGGTGGCAGCGCAATGACCCGGCTCCTCCGCGGTCGCGACGGCTCGCGGTTCGCCGGACGCCGCTTCTCGCTGGCGAGGGCGTCGCTGAGCGTCCTCGCCGTCGGCGTCGCGGTGGCGGGCGTCGCGGCATCCACCGTCCTCCCGCTCCTGCCAACGCCGGTGTCCGGAGCGCCGCTCGCCGATCGCTGGTTCGGCGCGTACTACGACGTGACCCTCGAAGAGGGTGCCGACCTCGCACGCAGCTCTCTCGGGGTGTCTCCGGGCGGCACCGTGCTGGCGTTCGTCGTCGCGGCTTCCGACGACGCGTGCACCCCCACCTGGGGCCGCGCGTACAGTCTCGACGAGGCATCCACACGGTTCGACCTCGACCGACGCGTCGAACGCCTGCAGCGCGAGGGCCGTCCCGTGGCGGTCTCGTTCGGCGGCGCGATCAACACCGAACTCGCCCTCGCGTGCCGCAACGTCGCAGCGCTCACCGACGCGTACAACCTCGTCATCGACAGATACGGCGTCGACACGATCGACCTCGACATCGAGGGTGACGCGTTCCTCGACGACGCGGCGACGGTGCGCCGCGCCGCGGCGATCGCCCGTCTGCAGCACGAGCGAGATGACCCCCTGCATGTCTGGTTGACCCTCCCGGTCGCACCGACGGGGCTCACCGCGGACGGCATCGGCGTCATCGACGCGATGCTCGACGCGGGAGTGGAACTCGCCGGCGTCAACGTCATGACCATGAACTACGGCATCGCCGAGCCGGCGTCACTCGCCGGCGTCAGCGCCGAGGCACTGACGGCGACGTCGACGCAGCTCGCAACCATGTGGGAGAAGCACCACATCGCACTTCCCACGGGCGGCGCGTGGGCGCTGCTCGGCGCAACGCCCATGATCGGACGCAATGATGTGCCCACCGAGGTCTTCAGTCTGGACGATGCACGGGAGCTCAACGCCTTCGCTGCCGAGAAGGGGCTGGCTCGGATGTCGATGTGGTCGTTGAACCGCGATCACACCTGCGGCAGTAACTACCCCTACACCGATGTCGTCTCGCCTGCCTGCAGTGGCGTGGAGCAGGCCGGCGAGCGATTCGTCGACCTGCTCGCGGCCGACTTTGACGGCGGCACGAGCGCCCCGGACCCGGGCGAGCCCATCCCGGACGATCCCGACACGAGTCCGTATCCGGTGTGGCAGAGCACCACGTACTACTCCGCCGGCGTCAAGGTGGTCTGGAACGGCGGCGTGTACGTCTCGAAATGGTGGACCGAAGATGGCCCGACACCCGACGACCCGACACTCGACCTCGCCGCGTCGGCATGGACGTACGTCGGGCCGGTCCTGGCCGAGGATGAACCGTTCGCACTGCCCGTGGTCGCTGCCGGCACCTATCCCGAATGGGATGCCACGACGCTGTACGACCAGGGTGACCGAGTGGTCCAGGACGGGGTCGGTTACGAGGCCCGCTGGTGGTCACGCGGCCAGGACCCGGCGCGCTCGATCCTCGATCGTGACTATTCGCCGTGGAAGCTCCTCGAGGAGTGATCCCCCTGCTCGACGGCGGCGAAGCGCGTCGTCGAGCCGTCGACGGTGATCGAGGCGAGCTCGGCGCGCCCCGCCGGCGAGAGCCGTCCAACCACACGAACGGCGGCCATGTCGATCCGATCTGCCATCCATGCGGCGATCGCGTCGAGTAGCTGAGCCGGTGGCGGGGAATCGGCGTCATCGAGCAGCACGACGTCGACGCCTCGCTGCCGCGCGCGTCTGGCGGCCGCGACGAGCGGACCGCGACGCAGTGCCCCCGCGCGGTATTCGTCGCGCAGCTCGCCTTCGAGCGCAACGCACGCTCGCCGCTCGGCGTCCGTGAGCGTCGCGGCATCCGCGATCCGCCCGAGCAACGGCACCGCATCGCGCCCGAGGTCGGCCACCCGCTGCGCCAACTCGCTCCGCGCGGCGGCATCCCACGCGGCACGCTGCGCGGCATCCGCGGCATCCGCGTGCAACGCCGCCGTTCGACGCCGCATCGCGCGCACCACACGGAGCATGACGATTGCGGCGACGATGAGCACGATCGGGCGCGCGATGATGAGCCCGATCGTGGCAGGCGTCGCCCCCACCGTCACGCCGGCGACGAGCACGACCGCGACGATCCCGGCGACGCCGAGGCCCGCCGGGCCGGGCCGGGAGCGGAACACCAGCGCTACGAGGACGAACGCGATCGCGGTGACATACCACGACATCCCGAAGCTCAACGGGACCACGGTGCTGCCCGCCGCGACGATCCCGACGGCGGCGATGACGACCGCCGTCGTGCGCAACGCCGACGGGATCGGCCTCGGCGACCGCCGAAGGAGCTCGGACAACGCCAACGCCGCCATGAACAGCGCCGCGTGAGGGATCGCGGCGAAGATCGCGAGATCACCCGACTCGCGCACCGCCGTGAGCGCTGCGACAGCCGCGCAGAGCGCCTGCCCCACGACGAAGACGACGGCGAGCGCGGCGAGGTCGAATCGTGCAGGCATGGGCACCGCGACATCGCGAGGCGATTCGGCCGCAGCGGTCGACCATCCGAGGCGGACGCGGGTGCCCCGGCCAGGCGCCGTGTCGATCGTTGCGGCACCGCCGGGCAGACCCCGAACCCTGCCGACGATGCTTGTTCGCACGCCGAGCCGGTCGGCAGGGATCGAGTCGAGGTCGAAGCCCACACCGTCGTCCGAAACCTCCACGAAGAGTCCGGTCGCGGAATGCCGCAGCACGACCTCGCGCCGCTGCGCGCGCGCATGCCGCAGGCTGTTCTCGAGCGCCTGACGTGCCGCACTTGCGAGGGCTTCGATGACCGCGACCGGCGCCACGACGGCCGAGAGCCCCTCGACCCGGAACGTGGCCGCCGCGTGGTCCGACTCCCGGCGCAAGATCGTCTCGAGGTCGGGCGCCGGCTGCTCGGCCGCGGCGAGCGACGTCACCAGCTCGGACGCGCGCGCAGCCTGGGCCGCGAGTCGGTCCCGCGGCACGCTCGCCTGCACCCCGGCGAGCGTCAGCGTCGCGAGCACCTCGTCGTGCACCAGGCTTGCCGCTCGCGTGCGAGCGGCAAGCCTTCCGTGCTCCGCGGCAGCGGCTGCCGAGGTCGCCCCGACCTCGGCAGCCGCGTGGTCGAGCGCCCGGCTGGTCGCGATCACGTGGACGCAGATGACGCACACGACGGTCGCCGAGAGCGCGGTCTGCACATCGTTCACGATCCCGTCGAGGTCGAGCCCGCCGACGACGACGCGGTAGGCGATGCATCCCACGATGGCGACGGCGAGCGTGCCCCATGCCGCGCGGGTGCCACCGGCGAGCAGTGCCGCGGCGACCGCGGCTGTGCTGGCCGACAACACCCATGGGATCCGGTCGAGCGCCGCCGCCACCGTCAGCGCGGGAAGGAACAGCACGAGGACCAGGACATACCCGCCGGCGGCGATCGCCGCGAGTCCACGAAGGGAGCGATCTGACAGCCACCGTGCGAGCACTGCGAGCGCGACGAACGCCGTCACGACCGTCCCTGCCGACACGATGAACCAGGTCGGCAGGGTCTGGTCCCCGGCGCGTGCCACGAGCAGCAGCCCGGCAACGACGACGACGACCGCCAACGCACCGGCGCCCGCTGCGATGACACGACGAGCGCCGAGCTCGGTCGGCCCCGTCTGGCCGAGCGGCATCCGCTCAGACACGCCGTGGCGCTGGGACGAACCCGTCTTCGATGCCGCGCTGATACAGCTCGACCTTGGTCGCGGCGGGACGCCCCAACTGCTGGTAGACCCCGCGGATGCGGCGCAGGTGGTCGTTCACCGTATTCTCGCTGACGAACAGCGCCGCACCGACCTCTTTGGCGCCCATGCCCGAGGCGTACAGTGCGAGCACCTCGCGCTCCCGCGCGGTCAGTGGTGCCGCGGACAGGAGCGGATCGGTGTCGAGTGCCGACGCCCATTCGATGCTCGGGACGTGTTCTCCCGCCGCGGCCGCGAGAATCGCTCGGGCCAGTCCTTCACCGGGCAGCGACTTGCGCGCGATGCCGAGGATGTCGGTTCGCGAAGCTTCGCGGACGAGGAACGGGTTCTCGGCCGACGTCAGCACCAGGACCTGGGCTCCCCACGCGCGCAGTGCAGCCACGTTCTCACCCGGCGTGCTGTCGTCACGCAGGCTCAGATCGAGCAGGACGACGTCCGCGTCGCGCATGCGATGCACCATCGCGCTGACCGTGCGCTCATGTCGACCGAACTGCACACCCGGCGTCGCCTCGACGAGCGCGCGCACGGCGACGGCAACGAGCTCGTGGTCGTCGACCACACTGACCCGCACGGTGTTCGTCATCCCCAGACTCCGTTCCCGGAACGAACATAGCGGGCAGCGCCGGGTTCAGCGCGCGTGCGCGATCTCTCGATGTCTCCGCGGGCGCGAGCCGGGCCGCGACCGGATGCCCGTGATCAACACACCCGCGACGAGGATCGCGCCGCCGATCGCCTCGGCCGCTGTGGGCACCTCGCCCAGCAGCACCGCTGCCGAGATCATGGCGACGATCGGGGCGAGGAGGATCCACGGCACGACGGCGGCCGAGGGGTTGCGGCCGAGCAGTCCGTTGAAGACGGCGTACCCGACGATGGTGCAGAGCACTGCGGTGTAGAGGGTCGAGAGCGCAGCCGTCCAGCCGAACGCCGCGAGTCCCGCACGGATCTGTTCGGGCCCTTCGATCGCGAATGACAGTGCGAGCGCGGGCACGGGCACGACGAGCGCGGACCACACGGTGAGCGAGAGCGACCCTGCTCGGCCCGCACCGCGGACGTTCCCCGCGCGTCGCGCGATGACGTTGCCGATCGCCCACGACAGTGCACCGCCCAGGCACAGCACGACGGCGAGCGCTGGCGCATCACCGCCGCGGCCGAGCGCGACGATCGCGAGGCCGATCACGCCGAGACCGACGCCGATCACCTGCGGCAGCGTGGGCCGCTCGCGCAGCACCCCGGCCGCGATGACGATCGTGAGCACGGCCTGCGCCTGCAGCAGGAGCGCCGCGAGTCCGGGGCTGAGCCCGAGGGCCATCGACGTGTAGAGCAGCCCGAACTGCCCGAGGCTCATGAAGAGCCCCACACCGACGACGACCCGCCACGAAGTCTGCGGGCGCGGCACGAACAGCACCGCGAGCGACACGACCGCGAATCGGATCGCGACGAAGAGCAGCGGCGGAATGCCTGCCATCCCCCAGTCGATCACGACGAAGTTGAATCCCCAAAGGGATGCCACGGCGGCGGCGAGGAGCATGTCACGGCGGGTCACGTCCACTAGGGCGTGTCTGACAAAGGTTGAGGGGATCGGTTGAGACGCTGGAGCGGTGACGCGGTTTCGGTTGCTTACGGAT
>NZ_JASJND010000005.1 GCF_030065535.1 Microbacterium dauci | reverse complement strand
TGCCCTGGTTGCTCCAGGTGGCAGGACACGCCGCTACGTGGCACCCATTGCGACGAGAACTGCCACCTGAACGGGGCGACGCCTTCTCCCCCGCCGCCGATCGGCATGAACCGTCCCCATCGGCGCAGCACACGGCGAGCGTCGGTCTCGAAGCGCAGATGCTGAGCGGATGCCGCGCCGCCCCGCTCCCCTTCCGCCTGGACTACCCGCACCGTTCGCCTGCGCCGAGGCGCTCGACGCCGGCGTGCAGCCGCGCCGCCTCCGCGCACGCGACCTCACGGCGCCGTACCGAGGGATGCGCGCGCCGGTGGCCGCAGCGGCTGCATCACCGGACGGCGCGTACCCGATCGACGAGGCGCGCCGCGCCGACGCGTGGCGTCGCGCTCGCCAGTACGCGTGCGTGATCGAGCCGCACGCGTTCTTCTGCGGCGCGACCGCGGCCGCACTGTTCGGACATCCGATCCGCGACCTGGACGTCCTCGATGTGGCGGTGCATGCGCCTGAGCGGGCTCCGCGGCGGCGCGGCATCCGCGGCCGAAAGGTCCTTCCGACGCTCGCCGACGTCATCGAACTCGACGGACTGTCGGTGGCGGCACCCGCGACCACATGGGCGATGCTCGGCAGCGAGCTCGATATTCAGCAGCTCGTGCGCCTCGGTGACGCGTTCGTCCGCATCCCACGGGACAGCCGCGGTCGCCCCCTGCCCGACGCGCAGCTGACCACGATCGAGGCGCTCGGCTGCGCTGTGGACGCCGGCAGACGTGCCGGTGCACCGAAGCTCCGTGCGGCGCTCGGGCTGATCCGGGTCGGCGCGATGTCGCCCCTCGAGACCGATCTGCGGCTGGTGCTGGTCGACGCGCACCTTCCCGAGCCCGAGCTGGATGTCGAGATCCGCGACCGCCGCGGACGCCTCGTCGCGATCGCCGACTGCGCGTATCCCGAGCGACGGATCGTCATCGAGGCCGAGGGCGATCACCACCGGGCGGATGCCACCCAGTGGTCGCGCGACATTGAGCGCGCAGCCGCGCTCACGGCGCTGGGGTGGGACGTGGTGCGGGCCACGTCGGCGCACATCCGTGGCCGGGGTCGCCGCGCCGTGCGGATGGTGCGCGCCGCACTCGCCCGGCGCGCGTGAGCCCGCAGCTACTCCTTCAAGTGGCAGGAAACGCCGCTTCGCGGCATCCACAGCGACAAGAACTGCCACCTGAAGCGGAGAGAGGTACACGCGTGCCAGGGGCGCTGGCCGCACACCCGCTGACCGCATCGCCCGCCCAGGTGGCAGAACACGCCGCAACGCGGCATCCACAGCGACAAGAACTGCCACCTGAAGGAGATGAGTGGATGCCGCGCTGCCCAGCATCAGCACCAGGCCCAGGCCCAGCCCCAGGCCCAGGCCCAGGCCCAGGCCCAGGCGCACCCACCCGCACACAGCAGCGCGGCCCCGGTCCGAAGACCGGGGCCGCGCCGACTCGCTCAGCGAAGGCTGGGATCAGCCGAGGTTGAGGAACGAGTAGTTGTTGTCGTCGCCGTACTCGAAGACACCGATGGATGCCTCGGTCGGGTCGCCCACCTCGTTGAAGGTGATCGGGCCCGAGACGCCGTCGTAGTCTGCGACGTCACCGGCGTTGATGATGTCGGCGCACTCGGCGTAGGTGGTGCACTTCGTGCCCTCACCAGCGCCACCCGACACCTGCTGGAGGTGCGCTGCCACATCCGGGCCCTCGGACGAGCCGGCCTCGAGGGCGGCCAGTGCGAGGAGGATGATGGCGTCGTACGACTCCGGCGCGTAGGTGAAGTCGGTCAGCGCGGGGTCACCCGAGTCGACGACGAACTCGTTCAGCGTGTCACGGAACGCCGTGATGCTGTCGGGGTCGACCGCCGGGTAGGTGCCCTTGGCGCCGGCGAGCGTGCCGGCGTCGAACTCCTCGCCGAAGTTGGCGAGGTTTCCGTCGACGAAGTACAGGCTCGATGCCGGGACCTCAGCCGAGATCAGCTCGGGGATGATCGTCTTGACCTCTTCGAACGTGATCAGGGCGATCGCGTCGGGGTCGGCGGCGAGCACGTCGGAGACCTGGGCCGAGAAGTTCGTGTCACCGGTGTTGTACAGCGACGCCGAGACGACCGACCCGCCGGCAGCCTCGAAGGCAGCCTTCGTGAAGCACGCGAGGCCGGTGCCGTACGAGTCGTTGAGGATGATCATGCCGAGGGTCTCAGCACCGTCACCGGCGATGAGGTTACCGAGCACCTCGCCCTGGAGGGTGTCCGAGGGAGCGGTGCGCCAGTACAGGCCGTTGTCCTCGTAGCCGGTGAAGGCAGCCGAGGTGTTGGCCGGCGAGAACTGGATCGCGTCGGCCGCGATGACCTGGTCGATGAACTGCAGCGACGTGCCCGACGAGGCGGCACCGACGATGGCGGTGGCACCGGCGTTCAGCAGACGCGGGATCTCGGTCTCGTAGGCCTTGTTGTCGGTGTCGCCCGAGTCACCCTGGACCAGGTTGATCGTGACGCCCTTGTCGGCCTCGTTGACCTCTGCAGCGGCAAGCTCGGTGCCGGCGATCTCGGGCGGGCCGAGGAAGGCGAGGTTACCGGTGACGGGCAGCGCCGTACCGATGGTGAACTCGAGGTCGGTCGCGGGACCGGTCGAGGTCGAGTCGAACTCGGGGGTGTAGGACGCGGGCTCGGCTGCCTCGCAGTCGACCGGGAAGTCGAACGCGGGCTCTTCGGGAGCAGCAGACCCCTCCGGTGCCGGGCTGCCGGAACAACCGGCGAGGACGAGTGCGCTCGCACCGACCAGGGCGATGCCGCCCATGACCTTTGCAGCGCGCGAACGGGTGAGAACGCTCATTGTGCTCCTTGCTGTGGTGACACGGGTCGGATCGGGATCGGCCCGGTTCCATCAACCTAGCCCGCGGGTCGTCTCGCGAATGTTGCCGTTCGTTAACGATGTGTAACGACCTGGACGCGCTCCCATAACGATTCCCGCGCGGACTCCGAAACAGCGAGTGGATGCCGCGTCACCGGCATCCGCGAACCGGTCAGACCGGGTCGGAGACGCCCGCCGCGAGCGGGTTGCGGTGCCGCCGCGAGTGGACGACCGAGTCGACCGTGAAGACCACGATCGCGGCCCAGACGAGACCGAACCCGATCCACCGCTCGGTGGGCATCGGCTCGCCGAGGATGATGACGCCGGTGAGGAACTGCATGATCGGCGCGATGAACTGCAGGATGCCGACGACGGTGAGGGTGCTGCGACGAGCCCCGGCGGCGAAGAAGAGCAGCGGGACGCCGGTGATGATGCCGGCGAGCAGGAGCATGGTCATGTGGCCGGCGCCCTCCTGGCCCATGGTGATGCCGGTCGTCATGCCGACGATGAGCAGCTGCACGACGGCGATCGGGATGAGCCAGAGCGATTCGAGCGTGAGGCCGCTGAGCGCGTCGACGGAGGGGCCGATCTTCTTCTTCACGAGACCGTAGGTTGCGAAGCTCACGGCGAGCGTGAGCGCGATCCACGGCACCGTCCCGACGGCGACGATGATGACCACGACGGCGGCCGCGGCGATGCCGACGGCGACCCACTGCGCGATCCGCAGCCGCTCGTGGAGCACGATCACACCGAGAAGCACGGTCGCGATCGGGTTGATGAAGTACCCGAGGCTCGTCTCGACGACGTGTCCCGTGAGCGTGCCGATGAGGAACGCCTGCCAGTTCACGTAGATGAGGAGGCCGGCGAGGATCGTCCAGCCGACCAGCCGCGGGTTGCGCAGCAGCGCGAACAGCCGCTTCCAGGTGCGGGTCACCGCGATCAGCACTGCGCAGAAGACGAGTGCCAGGACGACCCGCCAGCCGACGACTTCCCACGGCGACGTGGGCGCGAGGCTCACAAAGTAGATCGGCATGAACCCCCACAGCACGTAGGCCGTGAGGACGTACACCCCGCCCAGGGTGCGTTCGCGGGCGGCCTGCTCGGGTGTCATGAGTACGAGCCTACGACGGTCGTGACACGAGCGGATGCCGCGGCCCAGGCGGCATCCTGCCGATCATCGTCCGGATCCCGCCACCGAACGACGAAGGGCCCGGATGCCGAAGCATCCGGGCCCTTCGAGAGGACCGCGGGTCAGCGGACGACGACCGCCAGGACGTCGCGAGCCGACAGGACGAGGAACTCCTCGCCGCCGAACTTGACCTCGGTGCCGCCGTACTTGCTGTACAGCACGCGGTCGCCGACGGCGACGTCGAGCGGAACGCGGTTGCCGTTGTCGTCGATGCGGCCGGGGCCCACGGCGACGACAGCGCCCTCCTGGGGCTTCTCCTTGGCGGTGTCGGGGATGACGAGACCACTCGCGGTGGTCTGCTCGGCCTCGACCTGCTGAATGACGATGCGGTCCTCGAGCGGCTTGATGGAAACCGACACGGTCTACCTCTTTCGTGTTTGTGGGGGTCGTGAGTCACGACGCGTTAGCACCCACTGACCGAGAGTGCTAACACGAGTCTAGAGCGACGTTGGCACTCATGCAACGCGAGTGCCAACGGGTTTCGATGCATGACGCGACACCTAGGCTGGCGGGATGGAACAGGCCGAGTTGACCGCGCTGCTGACCCCCGAAGGGCTGCGCCTGGTCGATGAGATCGGGCCGCTCGCGTCGACCGGCGAGGTCGCCTCGGCGGTCTCGCGACTGCGCGCCGCCGGCCACTCCCCCGATCTCGTGTCGGCGGTCGTCGGCCAGGCGCACCTGCGCGTGCGGGCGGGCGCGAAGTTCGGCCCGTTCGCCGACCGGATGCTGTTCACCCGGGCGGGCCTCGAGCAGGCGACGCGGCTCGAGATCGCGGCACGGCATGCCGCGCGCTTCCGCGACGCGGGGGTCACCCGTGTGGCGGACCTGGGCTGCGGGATCGGCGGTGACGCGCTGGGCTTCGCCGGTATCGGGCTGGACGTCCTCGCCGTCGACGCCGACGAGACGACGGCCGCGCTCGCGGCGTACAACCTCGCACCCTTCGGCGACGCGGTCACCGTGCGGCAGGGGCTCGCCGAAGAGATCGACCTCGCGGGTGTCGACGCCGTCTGGCTCGACCCCGCCCGTCGCACCGCCGGCCATTCCGAGACCTCCCGCACCCGCGCCGAGGACTGGTCGCCGTCGCTCGACTGGGTCTTCGCCCTCGCCGAGCGGATGCCGGCCGGGGTGAAGCTCGGGCCGGGCCTGGACCGCTCGCTCCTCCCCGACGACGTCGAGGCGCAGTGGATCAGCGTCGACGGTTCGACGATCGAACTCGTCCTGTGGTCGGGTGCGCTCCGCCGCGGCGACGTGCGCCGCGCCGCGCTCGTCGTGCGCGGTGGTGCCGCGCACGAGAAGACCGCCCCGGGCGACACCGAGGACGAGCCGGTGCGGGAGCTCGGCGCGTTCGTGCACGAGCCCGAAGGCGCCGTCATCCGCGCGCGCCTCATCGGCGACGTGGCCCGCGAGCTGCAGGCGGGCATGCTCGGCGACGGCATCGCCTATCTCACTTCGGATGCCGCGCTCACGAGCCCGTTCGTGCAATCGTTCCGCATCCGCGAGGCGATGCCGCTGAAGGTCCCCACGATCAACGCGGCGCTCCGCTGGAACGGCATCGGCACGATCGAGATCAAGAAGCGCGGTGTGGACGTCGACCCGGCGCAGTTCCGCCGCAAGCTGACGCTCAAGGGCGAGGCATCCGCGACCCTCATCCTCACCCGCGTGGGTGAAGGGAAGCGCGCGCAGCGGCTCGCGCTGCTCGCCGACCGCGTCTGACGCGTCTCAGGCGAAGAGGGCGCCCTGCGTGTGCGCCCACCACAACCAGCCCGCACTGAAGACGAGCGATGCAGCGCTCAGCCCGAGTGCCCACACCGCCATCTCGCGACGTTCCCACGGCCGCCGCAGCGCGACCACCGCGAGCACGAGACCAAGCACACCCACCGGGAACCCCCACCCGACGAAGCACGCCAGGACGAGCGCGAGCACGCCGAACAGCAGCGCCCACCCGGCGCTGCGCGGCAGTGCGGGCGGCGGGTGGATCCAGTGCACCTGCGGGTCGACGACGGGATCCGGGTGCACGAGCAGCGGCGGCGCGACCGGAAGCGGCTGCGTCATTTCGCGGCGGAACCCGCCGCGGTGCTCGCCCGGGAGCGATGGCGGGGCGGACGTGGCGGCGACGTCCTCGGACGGCGGCTCGATCGACGCGGCGGGCACGACGGGCGGCGCACCGGCGGGGGCCTCCGCGGATGCTGCGTGGGCGGATGCCGCGGGCTCGGCCGAGATCGGCGGACCGGGCGTCCGGTCCGCATCGGTCTGCTCCCGCTCGGTCACGGCAGCCCGACCGCCTGCGGTGCGTCGGACGACGGCGCGACCTGGATCTCGGTGACGGGCAACGTCGAGTCCGCGCCGAACGCGAGGGTCGAGGCGGGCCGGCCGCCGCGAATGAGTTCGGCTGCGAGCGCGGCGATCATGGCGCCGTTGTCGGTGCAGAGCGAGAGCGGCGGAATGCGCACCGCGACGCCGGCCGCAGCAGCGCGCTCGAGGGCGACCTCGCGGAGCCGACGGTTCGCGATGACCCCGCCGCCGAGCAGAAGCCGCGGAACGTCGTGCCGCGCGCAGGCGTCGAGCGCTTTGGTGACGAGCACGTCGACGACGGCTTCGCGGAAGGATGCCGCGACGTCGGGCACGGACACCGGCTCGCCGGCGGCCTCGCGCTGCTCGACCCAGCGGGCGACCGCGGTCTTGAGGCCCGAGAACGAGAAGTCGTAGCGGTGCTCGGCCATGTCGGACGCACGGGACATGCCACGCGGGAACCGGATCGCGGTCGGGTCGCCGGTCGCCGCAGCCTTGTCGATCTCGGGGCCGCCCGGGTACGGCAGTCCGAGGATGCGGGCGATCTTGTCGAACGCCTCGCCGGCGGCGTCGTCCATCGTCTCGCCGAGGAGCTCGACGTCCGAGACGAGGTCGCGCACGAGCAGGAGCGACGTGTGTCCACCGCTCACGAGCAGGGCCACCGTGGGGTACTCGACCTCGTCGCCGGTGAGGATGTCGGCCGCGATGTGCCCGACGAGGTGGTTCACGGCGTAGAGCGGCTTGTCGAGCGAGACGGCGAGCGCCTTCGCGGCACCGACACCGACCATGAGCGCGCCGGCGAGGCCCGGACCGCTCGTCACCGCGACGGCATCGAGGTCGTCGAGGCTCACGTCGGCCTCGGCGAGCGCCGCAGTGATCGCCGGCTGCAGCGCCTCGAGGTGCGCGCGGGCGGCGACCTCTGGGACGACACCGCCGTAGCGGGCGTGCTCGTCCATCGAGCTCGCGATCGTGTTGCTCAGCAGGGTGCGGCCGCGGACGATCCCGATGCCGGTCTCGTCGCAGCTCGTCTCGATGCCGAGCACGAGGGGTTCGTGGGCGACCGACGCGGATGCCACGTCAACACCACCCTGCAGTGCCGACGACGCTGCCCGAGCCTTCGGCGCCGATCGTGCGGGGCGCGACGGGTGCGATACCGCGCGCGTTCGCCCACCCCGGGACGTCGAGCTTCATGACGATGGCATCCACGTCGTCCGGCTGGTAGTACCTCGGGCGGCGGCCGATGACGGCGAAGCCTTCGGAGTCGTACAGCGCGGTCGCGTTGGGGTTGTCGTCACGGACTTCGAGGAAGACCGAGACGGCCCCGCGGCAGTGCGCGGTGGCGAGCAGCTCACGCAGGAGTGCGCGGCCCCGGCCGCGGCCTCGCGCCTCTGCGGCGATCGCGATCGTCTGGATGTCGGCGTCGGGCGCCCCGTTCACGGAACGGACCCCGCCGTACCCGAGCAGCCGGCCCGCTTCGACGTCGACGACGTAACGCCCGTGCGGCGAAGCGATCTCGTCGCGCAGCATCGGCTCGCTCCACGCGTCGGTCGGGAACGTGGCACGCTCGAGCCGCATGATCGCGGCGAGGTCGTCGGGGGTGGCGGTACGCAGGCTCATGAGCCGACCTTCTTCGGTCCGGCGGGCGGGGTGACATCGGGGGCGCGGAGGTAGAGCGGCTCGTCGAGTTCGGCGGTGCGCCCGGCCGCCTGTGCGCGAGCCGCGACCAGGGCGACCATCGCGGCGGGGATGGCGGTGACATCGCGGCGCGCGGCACCGAGCTCCGCCAGCACGTCATCGAGCTCGTCGCGCTTCGCGAGCGCCGGACCGACGCTGCGGATCGGGAGTCCGTCGTCGTCGACCCCGTCGTAGACCGAGTAGGCGAACTCGCGGCGGCGCGCGTCGGTGACGACGGCGAACCTCGGCACGTCCGCGAACGGGTCGGCCAGGAGCACTGCGAGCGCGGCCGCGTCGTGGCTCGCGACGGGGAGCACCGGGATGCCGCGGCCGAGCGCGAACGTCCGCGCAGCGGCGATGCCCACTCGGAGCCCCGTGAACGGACCGGGACCCATTCCCGCGGCGACCGCGGTGAGGGCGACAGGCTGCGGCGCTGCGGTCTGGCCGACCGGACCGTGGGCGGCATCCGTCAACACGGTCTGCAGCAGCGATCCGATGAGTTCGGCGTGGCCGAGCGGGTCGGCGCTGGCGGCCTCGGCGAGGACCGCCCCGTCGGCGTCAGTCACCGCGACCGCGGTGCCGAGGGACGTGTCGATGCCGAGGATCACCCTCCCAGGGTATCGGCCGTCGGATGCCGCGGCGGCGGGCGCCGCTCAGCGTCGGCTCTGGACGTCAGGGCCGGCGGGTGACGGTGACGATGCGGGATGCCGCATCTTCGAGGTCGGCGACGTGCGCGCCCGACGTTCCGCACGCCGTGTCGACGCCTGTCCCGCTCCTCCCCACGGCCACTCCACCCGCCGCTGACGCGGCGGTCGGAGCCTCCGGCCGCGTGGGCCCACCTCGCTCGATCTCGAGCTCCCACCACGAGTCGACCAGGTCGTCGACCATGCCGCGCCCCCACTCCACGATCGTGACCGAGCCGTCGACGTCGAGGCCGAGATCATCGAGCTCGGCGGGCGACCCGAGCCGGTACGCGTCGACGTGCACGAGCGGCGCGCCACCCACCTCGGACGGGTGCGTCCGCGCGAGGACGAACGTGGGGCTCTGTACCGGACCACGCACGCCGAGACCGGCACCGATCCCCCGCGTCAGCGTGGTCTTCCCGGCGCCGAGCGGACCCGTGAGCACGACGAGGTCACCGGCGCGCAACGCCGCCCCGAGCGCTCGACCGAACCGCTCCATGTCGGCGGGCGACGCGATCTCGCGCCGACCCTCGAACGCCGCCAGCCCGCTCACGCGCCGACCTCGCGGCGGGGGACGCGCGGACCGATGCGCGTCACGATCTCGTAGTTGATGGTGCCCGCGGCATCCGCCCAGGCACTCGCCGACGGCACGCCGGTCGCGGGATCGCCGAACAGCACCGCCTCGTCGCCCACAGCGACGTTCGCGTCGCCGACGTCGACGACGAACTGGTCCATCGCGATGCGGCCGGCGACCAGGAAAGTCCTGCCGTCGATCGACACCGGTCCACCGCCGGATGCCGCGCGCGGTACCCCGTCCGCATAGCCGAGCGAGATCAGCGCAAGCGTCGACTCCGATGCGGTGCGGTGAAGGTATCCGTACGAGACGCCGTGCCCCGCGGGGACTCGACGGACCGCGGCGACGGCGCCGCGGAGCGTCATCGCGGGGCGGAGACCGAGGTCTGCAGACGAGCGATCGGCGAACGGCGACAGCCCGTAGATCGAAACGCCGAGACGCACGCAGTTCAGTCGCGCCGCCGGCATGTCGATCGCGGCATGCGACGCGGCGATGTGGCGCAGTCGTGGTCGGAGGCCGGCCGACTCGGCGCCGGCGACGGCGACCGTGAACCGTGAGAGCGCCGCCCGATCGTCGTCGGGGGTGGTGTTGGAGAGGTGACTGAAGACACCGATCACCTCGACGAGGCCGGCCGCCTCGAGCCGCGCCGCTTCGGCGAACACCGTGCCGTACTCGGCGGGCGCGATGCCGTTGCGTCCCAGCCCGGTCTCGACCTTGAGATGGATGCCGACGGGTCGACCATTCGACGCCGCCGCAGCCGCCTGCAACTGGTCGAGACTTGAGACGCCGAGCTCGAGGTTCGCGGCAGCAGCCTCGCCGAAGGAGGTGTTCGGCGCGTGCAGCCACGCGAGCAGCGGCGCATCGACGCCGGCGGCGCGCAGCGCGAGTGCCTCGGGGATGTCGGCCACCGCGATGCGGTCGGCGCCACCGCGGAGGGCAGCGCGGGCAGAGCGCTCGGCACCGTGGCCGTACCCGTCGGCCTTGACGACCGCGATCACCTCGGTGCCGATGAGGGCCTTCAGATGGCGGACGTTGTGCTCGATGGCGGCAACGTCGATGACCGCCTCGCGGGCGACACCGTCGGGCATGCGGCTCATGCCGCTCCCCCCGCCGACTCGGCGATCACGTACGCGGTCGCGAGCCCGGCGTCGTGCGAGAGCGATAGGTGCACCGCGGTGATGCCGCGGGCACGGATCGTCTCGGCCGTCTCACCCGTGAGCGCGAACACCGGCCGACCGGACGGCTCGGCCGCGACCTCGATGTCCGTCCAATGGACGCCCTCAGAACCACCGAGCGCCTTGATGAGCGCCTCCTTCGCGGCATAGCGAGCGGCCATCGAATGCGGCTTCAGAGTCTGCTCCGCAGCGGTGAACAGGCGCGGCAACAGCTTCGGGGTGCGCGCGATCTGCGCCTCGAACCGGGGGATGTCGACGAGGTCGACGCCGATGCCGATGATCATCGCGGCCTCCCGTCCACCGCACCCTGCGGCATCGGTTCAGCCTATCGCCGGGGCGAGACGCTCAGCCCGCAACGAGGCGCACGACGCGTTCGACCGCGTCGAGCGCGGGCAGCAGCTGCTCGGCCGAGCGCTCGTACGTCTGACGCGAACGGCCGTATGGGTCGACGACGTCGTCGTCGGCCGGATCCTCGGGCGGCAGCACGAGCCCCCGTTGCCCCGCGAGCACCGTGAGCGCGCCGCGAAGCCGCGCCCCGGCATCCGCTCCCACCGCTCCGGCTCGGAGCGCGTCGTCGGGCGTCGCCGCGGCGAGCCGAGCGAACTCACGCACCGTGAAAGTGACCCGAAGCGCCCCCGGAGCCAGTTGGACGATCGCACGGCGATGCTCGCGGTCCATCGCCAGCGCGAGGTCGACACCCTGCAGCATCCCCTCGGTCAGATAGCGCGCACCGTGCCGCGCGGCGGCCTCCGCCGGGACGCCCGCGGCGACGGCGAGCTCGGCCGCCTCGAGCGGCATCCGATCATCGTCCCGGGCACGGATGCCGGCACTCGCCACCCCCACATCAAGGTCGCCGAGCCGCTGCGCGAGCACGAGTTCAGCCAACGGGGAACGGCAGATGTTGCCGGTGCAGACCGTGAGGATCTGAGTCACGAGGGTCCTTCGTCCATCGGGTGCCGGGAGTCCCCAGGCGGCAGCTCGACATGGTGCAGGCGGCACCGGGTACGGTTGCCCCGTGCAGGAACAGCTTAGCGACGGGCCGGGGGGCCGGATCGCACCGTCGTCGGAGGACGACACCACCCGCGACGTCGACGCGCCCGAGCCGGGCGACGAGGCATCCGATCGGGGACGCCAGCGCCGCCGGCGGCGATCGCGACGCACCGACTGGCGCCTCGGCGGCACCGCCGTGCGAACGTGGGACGGGACGCTGCTCGCGACCGCGTTCATCAGCCTGGGCGTCGGCGTGGTCGCCAGCACGATGGTCGGCGCGCTCTGGCGTTCGCCGTGGTCGGCGTTGGTCTCGCTGGCCGTGCTCTGGGTCGGGATGCTCGTCCCCGTCGTCGTGGCGTTCCGTCGTGGACGGCCGGCGGGGCTCCTGCGGTTCCGACCCGTCGACCTGCTCTACGGCCTCGTCCTCGGCGTCGCGCTCCGCCTCGTCGAAGGGTGGGCGTCGGGTGCCGCGTCGAAGCCGCTGCCCTCTGTCGCGACCCTGGACGGCGCGCTGTCGCCGACGTGGCTGTTCACCGACGCACTGCCGGCCGCAGTGTTCGCGCCGGCGATCGAGGAGTTCTTCTTCCGCGCAGTGGTGCTGATCGCGGTGTTCTCGATCCTGCGCCGGGCTGCGGGAACCTTCGCGGCAGCCCTGGCCGCCGTCCTGGTGTCCACCGCGACGTTCATCCTGCTGCACGGCGTCGACGGGTCGCTGCCATTGAGCGAGGCCATCCCCCTGGGCGTCGTCGGGATCGTGACGGCGCTGCTGGTCGTGCTGACCGGACGCATCTGGGGCGCCCTGCTCGTGCACGCGGTCTACAACGCGCTGATGATCGCACTCATCGCGGCCGGCACGCTCTTGCGCTGAAGGCGCACCGCCGGCTCACAAGACGGAAGGTGCAGGGGTACGTGGTTCGCACCCCTGCACCTGCACACAGCGAAGCCGGAACCGAGCCCGACGGAAGCCGGGGGTGTTACGGCCGGCCCATACCCAGGTAGGTCCAGCCCGCGGCGCGCCAGGCCTCGGGGTCGAGCCCGTTGCGACCGTCGACGACGACGCGGCCGGTCGCGAGGGTGCTCGCGTGCTCGGGGTCGAGCTGGCGGCGGTACTCGTCCCACTCGGTCACCATGATGACCGCGTCGGCGCCCGTCAGCGCCTCGTCGCGGTCGGCGACGTAGGTCAGCTGGGGGTGGACGCGGCGGGCGTTCTCGATCGCCTCAGGGTCGGTGACGGTGACGTGCGCGCCGAGACCGTGGAGGCGGACGGCGACATCCAGGCCCGGGGAGTCGCGGATGTCGTCCGAGTGCGGCTTGAAGGCGGCGCCGAGCACCGTGACCTTCTTCTCGTAGACGCTGCCGCCGAGGCCCTCGATGACGAGCTGCACGGCGCGCTCGCGACGGCGCATGTTGATCTCGTCGACCTCGCGCAGGAACGCGACGGACTCGCCGCGACCCAGCTCTTCGGCACGTGCCGAGAAGGCGCGGATGTCCTTCGGGAGGCATCCGCCGCCGAAGCCGATGCCGGCGCCGAGGAACCGGCGCCCGATACGTGCGTCGTGGCCGATGGCATCGGCGAGCGTGGTCACGTTCGCACCGGTGACCTCGGCGATCTCGGCCATAGCGTTGATAAAGCTGATCTTCGTCGCGAGGAACGCGTTCGCCGACACCTTGACGAGCTCTGCGGTCGCGTAGTCGGTGACGATGAACGGCGTGCCCTTCGCGACCGACGGGTGGTACACCTCGCGGAGGACGGCGGCGGCCTGCTCTCCCTCGTCGCCCGCCGGGACGCCCGCGACCAGGCGGTCGGGGTCGACGGTGTCCTCGACGGCGAAGCCCTCGCGCAGGAACTCGGGGTTCCAGACCAGGGTCGCACCGGTCGGGATGACGCGCTCGGCGAGCGTCGCCGCGGTACCCACCGGCACCGTCGACTTGCCGGCGACGATGTCGCCCGGCGCGAGGTACGGGAGCAGACCGTCGACGGCCGCGTTGACATACGTCAGGTCGGCGGCGTAGCCGTCCTTCACCTGCGGCGTGCCGACGCCGACGAAGTGCACCTTGGCGCCCTTCACCGCGGACATGTCCGTCGTGAACGAGAGCCGACCCGAGGCGATGCCCTCGGTCAGGATCTCGGCGAGCCCGGGCTCGAAGAACGGCGCGCGACCGGCGGCGAGCGCCTCGATCTTGCGTGCATCAACGTCGACTCCGACCACCTCGTGCCCGATCGACGCCATCGCGGCGGCGTGCACGGCCCCCAAGTAGCCACAGCCGATGACCGACATACGCATAGAGATCTCCATTTCCTCACGCGAGTGTTCGCGTGCCCCCGGTCGTGTGTACCAGAGAATTGTGTCACGGACGAGTCGGGCTCGAGACGCGGGGCGCCCTCACCGGCGACCCGCTGGAGCGGGCGTCTGCGGGACCCGATCGATCGCGTCCTCGATCCACGCCTCCAGCCGCCAGGCCGGGACCCGGAACAGTCGAGCGACCTGGTAGACGGGGTACCCCGCCTCGAGGACCGCCGCGACCGCGAACTGCTGCGGTGACGTGAATGCCTGCGACGGGAGCACCGCGTGCAGGTCGCGGAGCGAACGCGGACTCCCCGCGTGGGGGGCCGCCGATCGCGGCATCCGACGGGGGTCGACGGGACGCGTCAGTGGCGCCTCGGGCCACTCCTCGACGGGCACGCCGTTGATGGTGATCGGTGCGCCTTCAGCGGGCACGGATGCCGCGATGCCGGGCACCTGCGAACCCCATCCGGGCGCGCTCCAGGACGGCGCTGCCGGTGACGTCTGGGCGGGCACCCCCGCGGGCTCGGCGGGCACCTCCGCGGGCCCGGCGGGCACCCCGGCGGGCACCCCGGGCGCTGCGGGCGCCGGATCGACTGGCGCGCCGCCCGGCGCGGCGGGTTCCGCACCCTGCGCCGCGCGGTACGTCTCGAGCTGTCGGCGCCCGTACTGGACGATCGCGTCTTCGAGCATGCGTCGGAGCACGTTGCGTCGGCGGGCGCGCACGATGGCGAAGGGCAGGCCGACCGCGGGGATGATGAGGACGAGCAGCCAGAGCCATCCCATCGGATGGTGATCGAGCCACAGCAGCCATCCGGGCCGGTGGTTCCAGCCGTCGAGGTCGTTCGAGGCGAGCTGCACGTCGACACGGGGATCACTCGCGATCGGCTGTTCGCCGACGCCCGAGAGCGTGTTACCCGACACCCGGGCCCGCGCGTCCTCGCGGATCGACAGGGCTGCACCCTCGACGACCGTGATGTCGTTGTCGCGCACCTCGACCCGGCCGCTGCGCACAATGACCCCGTTGGCGAGGCTCCGCAGCGTAGATGAGGCGAGCACGGCATCCGAGATGTCGCCGTCGAGGGTGAGCGCGGCGCCGCGTTCGGCGTGCAGGGTCGATTCCCGGATCGCGAGCGATCGGACGGGCCCATCGACACGCACCGCGGTCGCGATGCCGTCGACCTCGAGCCGGTCGACCTCGATGTCGTTGCCCCCGTCGACGAGCAGGCCGCCGCGACGGTTGTCGTTCGCGGTGACGGCGGCGATCGTGAATCCGGATGCTTGTGTCGTCGGGTACCCCGCCGCATTCGCGCCGTCGGCGCGGGCGGCTGCCGACACGCGGACACCGACCTCATCGGCGTACTCGATGAGGCTGTTGCTGACCGTCACGGCGCGCGAGCCGCGCGCGATCGAGATGCCGTCACCGCCGGCGCGTTCGACGTGCACGTCGTCGACGACCACGCGTGCCGAGGCGCCCGTGATGTCGATGCCGGTCAGCAGCGAGTCGGTGATGGTCGCTCCGCGCACCTCGCTGTGGACGACGCCGGAGAAGTAGACGCCGAAGGCGAGCTCGTCGTGGGCGGTGTCGACGAGCTTGGCGCGAGCAAGCCCCACATCCGTCGACGTCACGGCGACGCCGCCGGTTCGGCCGCTCCAGAACCCGAGGTGCCGGAACTCCGTGTGCTCGGCCGACAGCACGCCATTCCGTACCAGGATGAATCCTCGCCCGTTGTCAACGTCGGTGTCGGGCCCTTCGGCTTCGGCGTCCCACGACGTGATGGTGAGGGGCTTCTCGGCGGTCCCGTTGAGAACGACGTCACCACCCCACCCGACGATCTCCGTGAAGCCTGCCTCGGTCGAGACGAGGCGGATCGTGACGCCGGGTGCCGAGATCGCCAGCCGCGCATCCGTCCGCACGACGACTGCTCGGACGAGGTCGTAGGTGGTGTCGTCGACCTTCTTGAGCGCTCCGCGCGCGATGAGGTCGCGCAGCCCGTACGACTTCTCCCGCGCCGAGAGGATGACGGTACCGTAGTCCGTGACCGCTCGTCGGTCCTTCCACGAAAGTCGGGACACCTCGGTGAGCCACGTGTCCACGGCGGTGACGACTGCGGATGCCTCGGAGGTTTCGAGCCGTGCCGCCCGATCCTCGGCACCGGTCAAGCCGCCAGCCGCGGAGAGCGGCGTCGCGCTTGGGCCCGGTGTCGCTCCCGGCGCGGCGGACCCGTCGGGAGACGCGCTCGTAACGACGTCGGCGGTCGCCACGCTGGCCCACGGGAGCGCGGTGCCTGCGACGATGTTGCCCACGGCGACGATGCCCACGGCGAGCACAGCGGTCGTGATGACCATCAGCGACCGCGTGAGGGCGGTGCGGTGTACCGACGTGTCGCCGCGTTCCTCGGCGGAGATGTCGCTCTCGGGCGCCCTGTGGCCGGCGCGGGTCACGATGCCGCTCCCACGGTCGCGCTCTCGGCGACGCTCGCTTCGGTCTGCCCCTCGCCGCCGCGGGTGGTCGCCGACCGAGTCAGCCACCCCTGCTTGTTCATGGTGAACAGCGCGTAGGTCTTGATCGGGAGGGCGACGAGGATGATGACTGCTGTGACGAGCGGGAGCAGGACGATGTCCTCGGGCCGCCGCCACAGGTGCGAGAACCCGCGGATGCCGCGTCCCACGATCACCCATACGAACGCGACGGTGACGGCGAGCACCGGGTGGTCGGAGTCCACAGCGAGGACAACGTAGGCCAGCGCGATGCACATCGTGACGGGCGTGAAGAGGATCTGCATCATCGCGATCTGCGATATCAGCGGGACCTTGAAGATCCACCCCTTCCCGATGGCGGTGATGTAGCAGCGGTAGGAGTTTCGACTCCATCGGATGCGCTGCTTCACGAATGCGCGGAACGTGCCCGGGAACATGGACAACGCGCGAGCGCTGTCCTGATGGGTCACACGGAACCCCTGCGAGAGCACGAGCCACGTCATCCGACCGTCGTCGCCCGCGATGCACTGGCGGCCGAAGAACATCTCACGCTCGAGCCGCTCGACCTGCGGCACGATGACGCTGGTTCGGTAGGCCGCGGTGCGACCGGACGCGCAGATGACACCACCGAATCGCCCCATCGCGGGCGCGTAGTCGGTGTAGCGGAGGTCGATGATCCAGTCGGCCACCCGACGCCACACGCTCGACTTCGGGCGGTAGACGTTCTGGCGAGTGGACACAGCGCCGACTGACGGGTCGATGAAGGGCATCTGGATCGCGTCGTGCATCCCCTCCTCCCACGATGTGTCGGAGTCGGCGAAGATGATGAGCTCGGTGTCGACCATCCGCATCCCGTGTCCGAGTGCGGAGCGCTTGCCGTTGTGCTCGAACGTGATGACCTCGACGGTCGGGTAGGCGAGCGCCTCGATGCGCGACTGCGCCTCGGTGTCGTCGACGTCGAGGATGATGAGGATCCGCGTCGGGCCCTGACGAACCCAGGTGGCGAGACAGCGGACGAGGACGTCGGGGTCTTCGCGGAACGAGGGCACCACCACGGTGGTCGTCGTCCGGAAATCGTTCTTGACCGGACGTGACGTCGCAGAGAGGATTTTCCGGATCGCCCAGTAGCCCCACGACACGACGCCGAACATGCCGAACGGCAACACCCACCACAGGTATGACACGAGTTCGGATGGCACGGTCATCTCCCCAGACGATCCAGCGGCCATCTCCCCAGACGGACGTCGCTGGCGCCAGCATAGCGTCAGGGCACTCCGACCCGTTCGGAGGCTGGGCGGGGCGCCCTCGGTCAGTCCTCGCAGCCGACCGTCGTGCGGAGCGGGGCGCCGTCGGAGGTGACGTTGTCGCAGCCGATGACCGTTCCCCTCGCACCGGATGCCACGTCGATGGCGTACGCATCGGCGGGGACGTCCACGGTGTTGCCGCGGAGGATGTTGGCCTCGCCCCAGCCGTCCGCGACCGACTGCACCTGGATGCCGATACCCGCAGCGTGCTGCACGCCGTTGTCCCGGAGGATCCAGCTGTTGCCCTTCACATCGACGACGGAATCGACGACCGCGTCGGCGGAGATCGACAGCTCGTTGTCACGGATGATCCCGCCCGACGTGCCCTCTTTGACGTCGATGGCCTCGGCCGCGGTGTCGCTGATGCGATTGCCCGAGATGGTGTTCGCGTCGCTCGCGTCGGCCGCACAGTCGGAGTACCGGCACCAGTTCGAGCTCGCCGAGCCGATGTAGACACCCTCGCCGTACTCCGGCGTTGTGAGCCCGGTGCGGCTGATGTCGGAGTCGACGAGGGCGCTGCGGACGCTGGCGCTCCGAAAGTGCACGGCTTCCTCGCCGGTGCCCTCGACCGCGAGGTCGGCGAGTCTGACGTCGACCGCGGCATCGAGCACGATCCCCTTCGCCGCGCCGGTCACGGTGATGCCGGCGATGCGCCAGTGGGACGCCCCGTCGAGGTGGAGCGCGTATCCGGTGTCGGTCGCACCGCCGTCCAGGACGACGTCACGGGACCCGCACAGAACGATCGGCGCGGCGGCGCTTCCCGACACGGTGATCGTGAATCGTCCGTCGTAGCGCCCGTCGCCGAGCGCGAGGACGTCCCCTGGCGTCGCGGCATCCAGCGCATCCTGGAGGTCCTCGGCGTTCGGCCCGACGAAGGCGGCGTCGGCCGGGCACGCGTCCGGGACGGTCGGCGACACGGCGCCGCACCCGCTCGCACCGAGAGCAGCCACTCCCAGCACGACGGACGAGAGCCACCGATGCACGCGCATTGGTCCATTCTGGCCCGGCGCCGAGAGCATCCCGCACGCTGACAGCGGTGCGGGGAGCCACGATCGGGACGTGACTGCCGGCGAGGAAGTGGATATTCTGGCGTCGCGCTCCATACCTCCTGTGCGACGTCGCACAAGGACACCGACAACACCCTCACCCGAAGAGGACGTCCGATGACCGCACCCGCATTCCGGGAGCCACCTCGCGATCCCGCCGAACCACACCTCGACGTCGCCGCCCCGGCCTACACTCCCGACGATCGCGTCGCTCCCGAAGACGCATCGATGCTCTGGCCCGATGCACACCTCCTCGCCGAGCCGCCCGCCGACTATCGCCCGCTCGAGATCCCCGAGGTCTGGGAGCCGACGGATGCGGACCCGACCGACGCGTGGGCCGCGCAGACGCAGGACTTCCTCCCGCAGCAGCAGATGCCGCAGGCACCTCCACCCGGATGGCCCCACCCTGCGGCATCGCCGCAACACCCGCACTCGCAGCACCCGCAGGCGCACCCGACACCACCGCAGCACGGCGCAGCGCACCCGCCCGGGGCACCGCAGCACGGCTCGCCGCACCCCGCAGCGCAGCAGCACCCAGCAGCGCAGCAGCACCCAGCAGCGCAGCAGCCCCCCTGGCCGACGCAGCCGTACGCGACCCCGCCCCTGCCCCCGGAGCACCGCGGCGGTCCGCCGGCCGGCTACGTGATCTCGGTCCCCGAGATCGGCCCCACGACCGGCAACAATCCGACCGGCAACATCCCGACTGCGAACCGCCGCACCGGCCGGATCGCGCCGCGGAACTTCCGCGACCTGCGGACGGGCCCGCTCGCGGGGCGCGACTTCCCGTCGATGAAGGAGTTCGCGGTCGCGGCGGTGCTCGAGGCGGGCTACGCCGAAGCCGATATCGCCCGACTGTTCCGCTTCGCGCCGTGGCAGCTCCGCGCGTGGGTCAACGAGGCGCGCGGTGGCTTCAACCGCGGCTGATCGACCTCAGAGCGCCGCGAACTTCGTGTCGTAGACCGGGCGAAGTTCGGTGTACCGCGCCTGCCAGGCGTCTTCACCGCCGACCTCGCCTCCCGCGAGCAGCGTCACGAGTCGCTCGAGGTAGGTCTGCCAGCCGGCGCCGTAGAAGATCGACTGGATGCCGGTGTGCTCGAGCACCAACCGGGTGCCGCCTTCGGCGGGCTCGAGCCGCACAACGAGCTCGGTGGGCTGCTCCCCTGTCGCGTGCCAGGTCGTGGTGAAGGCGTGCGGTGCGTCGCACGAGGTGACGGTCCCCCGCCCCCAGATCTCGCCGTCGGACGCAACTTCCCATGAGCCGCCGTCGCGAAGGTCACCGGAGTACTCGGCCATCCACCGCGCGAGACGATCGGGGGTGGTGACCGCACTCCAGAGGTCGTCGATGTCGGTGCGGTACACCTCCTCGTAGACCATCCGGAACGTGTCGCCGTGCTGCTCAATGACGGGGCTGTCCAGGCTCATGATGCGTCCCTCTCCACGGTGGTGGCTGCCGGCATGTCCGCCTGGCGGTCGGATGCCGCGGCGATCGCCCCGGCCCTCGTCGCGGCGCGGGCGCCACGGGCGATCTCGGTGCGCAGCGCGCCGAGGCGCTGCGTCAGCGGCGCTCGAAGTCGGCGGAGCGCAGCCTCGGCGGCATCCAATCCGGTCGGATCGAGCGCGTAGACACGACGGATGCCCTCGGCACGGACGGCCGCGAAGCCGTGCTCGCGCAGGATCTTGAGGTGCTGCGAGACGGCGGGCTGGGAGATGCCGAACTCGGCACGAACGACGTCGGTGAGGGTGCCCGCGGTCTGCTCACCCGGGGCGAGCAGCTCGAGCAGCCGTCTGCGGACGGGATCTGCGAGGACGTCGAATGCGTGCACGACCGCACTCTATAAGATTGAACTTATAGAGTGCAAGCCTTCACGCTTTACTCGACGGTGACGGACTTCGCGAGGTTGCGCGGCTGATCGACGTCGAGCCCCTTCGCGGTGGCGAGACCCATCGCGAAGATGTGCAGCGGCACGACCGCGAGCAGCGGCTCGAACAGCGCGCCCGCGAGCGGGATGCGCAGCACCTCGTCGGCGAAGGGCAGCACCGCGGCGTCGCCTTCCTCGGCGACGGCGATGACCCGGGCGCCGCGCGCGCGGATCTCCTGGATGTTCGAGACGACCTTCTTGTGCAGCTCTGCGGAGTGGCGCGGCGACGGCACGATCACGAAGACGGCCTGGCCGGGCTCGACGAGCGCGATCGGTCCGTGCTTGAGCTCACCGGCGGCGAAGCCCTCGGCGTGGATGTACGAGATCTCCTTGAGCTTCAGCGCACCCTCGAGGGCGATCGGGTAGCCGACGTGGCGACCGAGGAAGAGCACCGACTGGGTGTCGCCCATCCAGCGGGCGAACTGCTCGATGTGCGCCTGCTCCTTCTCGAGCACGCGCACGATCTTGGCGGGCACGGCCTCGAGCTCGCGGACGGCCTCGACCGACGCGGCATCCGACAGCGCACCGCGGACGCGACCGACGTGCAGCGCCAGCAGGTACAGCGCGGTGATCTGTGCGACGAACGCCTTGGTCGACGCCACGGCCACCTCGGGACCGGCGTGCGTGTACACGATGGCGTCCGACTCGCGCGGGATGGTGGCGCCCTGCGTGTTGCAGATCGACAGCGTCTTCGCGCCGCGCTCGCGCGCGAACTTGACCGCCATGAGCGTGTCCATCGTCTCGCCGGACTGCGAGATCGACACGACGAGCGTGTCGGGGCCGATCACCGGGTCGCGGTAGCGGAACTCGTGGGCGAGCTCGACGTCGACCGGCACGCGGGTCCACTGCTCGAGGGCGTACTTGCCGACCATGCCCGCGTATGCGGCGGTGCCGCACGCGATCACGATGATGCGGTTGATCCCGGCGAACAGGTCGTCGAGCCCGTCGAGCTCGGGGATCGTGACGGCACCCTCGTGCAGGCGCCCGCGCAGGGTGTTGGCGACGGCCTCGGGCTCTTCCGAGACCTCCTTCGCCATGAACGACGACCAGCCGCCCTTCTCGGCGGCCGAGGCATCCCAGACGACCTCGAAGGGAGACGTCTCGACAGGCGCACCGTCGAAGTCGGTGACCTCGACGCCGGCCGGCGTGATCGCGACGATCTCGTCCTGTCCGATCGCGAGGGCGTTGCGCGTGTGCTCGACGAACGCGGCGACGTCAGAGCCGAGGAAGTTCTCGCCCTCGCCCAGACCGATGACCAGCGGCGAGTTGCGGCGGGCGCCGACGACGAGGCCGGGCTGGTCGCGGTGCATGGCGAGCAGGGTGAAGGCGCCCTCCAATCGCTTCACGACGGCTCGGAAGGCGGTGATCAGATCGCCGGATGCCGCGTACTCGCGGCCGAGCAGCACCGCGGCGACCTCGGTGTCGGTCTCGCTGCGGAAGGTGAAGCCGTCGGCTGCCAGCTCGTCCTTGAGCTCGGCGAAGTTCTCGATGATGCCGTTGTGGATGACGGCGAGCTTGTCGTCGTCGGCGAGGTGGGGGTGCGCGTTCGCGTCGGTGGGTCCGCCGTGGGTCGCCCAACGGGTGTGGCCGATGCCGGTCGTGCCGTCGGCGAGGGGGGATGCCGCGAGGTCGTCGCGCAGCACCTGGAGCTTGCCCGCGCGCTTGCGCATGCCGAGCTCGCCTGCCCCGTCGATGACGGCGATGCCGGCGGAGTCGTATCCGCGGTACTCGAGGCGGGCGAGGCCCGAGAGGAGGACGGCCTGGCTGTCGCGAGGCCCCACGTATCCGACGATTCCACACATGGGGTCAATGCTAGGTCCGGGCGCCTGGGACTCCGCCGCGCGTCGCGACCGGGCGCGTCGCCACGCGCATACGACGTTGACGGCGACGGCGGTCAGAGCTTGCGCAGCCGAACCGTCTCGACGGTGTGGTCGGCGGCTTTGCGGAGCACGAGCTTCGCCCGGTGGCGGGTCGGTTCGACGTTCTCGCGCAGGTTGGGCAGGTTGATGTCGTTCCAGAACCCGAGGGCGAGTCGCACCGCCTCATCGTCGGGGATGTCGGCGAACACCTTGAAGAACGAGTTCGGGTTCGAAAACGCCGCCTCGCGCAGGGCGAGGAACCGATCCACGTACCACTGGGTGATGTGTTCGACCTCGGCGTCGACGTAGATCGAGAAGTCGAACAGCTCGCTCACGGCGACGTCGTGAGGATTCGGAGCGGATGCCAGCACGTTCAGCCCCTCGACGATGATGACGTCGGGGCGGCGGACGGTGACGTGCGCGTCGGGGATGATGTCGTACCGCATGTGCGAGTAGTAGGGGGCGCGCACTTCGGCCGCGCCGGACTTCACGGCGACGAGGAACTCGACGAGGGCGCGGCGGTCGTACGACTCCGGGAACCCCTTGCGGTCCATGATGCCGCGACGCTCGAGCTCGGCGTTCGGGTAGAGGAATCCGTCGGTCGTGACGAGCTCCACGCGGGGTGTGCCCGGCCAGCGGCTCATGAGCTCACGCAGGAGTCGCGCGATCGTCGACTTCCCGACCGCGACGGAACCTGCGACGGCGACGATGAACGGTGTCGTCGAGTCGGCTTCACCGACGAAGTCCGCGGCATCCGCCCCGAGTCGCTTCGTCGCGCCGGCATACAGCGACAGCAGCCGGCTGAGGGGCAGATAGACCTCGCGGACCTCGGTGAGATCGAGGCGGTCGCCGATACCGCGCAACTGTACGATCTCGGTCTCGGTGAGCGGCTGCTCCATGCCGGAGGCCATGCGCGCCCAGTCCGCACGGTCGATCTCGCGGTACAGCGAGTCGACGGGCGTCAGCGTCTCGTCGGGGGACATTGGCGCAATGGTAGCGGGGTACGGATCGCCTCGGGCACCATGACGCGAGCGCGTGACGGCGGTGCCGTACCCTGGAAGCTCGGTGAACGTCGGGGTGACGAACCGGATGTTCAGGGGACGAACGATGTTGCGACGGATGCTGGCAGCACTGGCGGTGGCGGTCCTCGCCGTCTCGGTGAGCGTCGTCGCCGCGCCCGCTCCTGCGACCGCCGCGTCGTCAGCCCCGCTGAGCTGGCTCCGCACCAGCGGTTCGAAGATCATCCACGTCGACTCCGGCAACACCGTCCGACTGCGCGCGACCTCGTGGTTCGGCATGGAGACCGACACCTGCGCCCCGCACGGCCTGTGGTCGATCACCCTCGATCAGGGGATGTCGCAGATCGCCGGCATGGGGTTCAACGCGGTGCGGCTACCCTTCTCGAACGAGTGCCTCGCGAAGAAGCGGGTGAACTCGATCAACACGGCGATCAACCCGAAGTTGGCGAACGCCTCCACACTGCAGGTGATGGATGCCGTCATCGCGAGCGCCCGCAAGTACGGGCTGCGCATCATCCTCGACCGCCATCGCCCCGACTCGGCCGCGCAGTCCGAGCTCTGGTACACCTCGCGCTACTCAGAGGCCCGGTGGATCGCCGACTGGAAGATGCTCGCGAAGCGGTACAAGCACAACTCCACCGTCACCGGGTTCGACCTGCACAACGAGCCGCGGGGCAACGCCTGCTGGGGTTGTGGCGTCCGCTCACGCGATTGGCGTGCCGCCGCGATCCGCGCGGGCAACGAGATCCTCAAGGTCAATGCGCGCCTGCTCATCATCGTCGAGGGCGTCCAGAACGAAGAGGACGGTTCGGTCACGTGGTGGGGCGGCGGCCTGCGCGGCGCGGCGAAGAAGCCGGTGACGCTCAACGTCCGCAACCGCGTCGTCTACTCGCCGCACGAGTACCCGGTGTCGGTCGCGTACCAGCCGTGGTTCTCTGCGAAGAACTATCCCGCCAACCTCCCCGGCGTGTGGGAGCGGAACTGGGGCTACCTCGTTTCGAAGAACATCGCGCCGGTTCTGGTGGGCGAATTCGGGACGAAGCTCGAAACCACATCGGACAAACGGTGGCTCTCGGCGTTCGTGAAGTACCTCGATCGCAAGAACATCAGCTTCGCGTACTGGTCCTTCAACCCCAACAGCGGCGACACCGGCGGCCTGCTGGAGGACGACTGGTACACCCGCCAGACGGCGAAGCTGTCGTACCTGCGCCCACTCCTCACGCCGAAGAAGGTCGCCTACCCGAAGGCACCGGTCACGCCGACGCCCGCACCGAACCCGTCTCCGACACCGGCGCCGTCGCAGTCCCCGGCGCCCGGTTCCGACCCATCGGTGGGCAAGAGCTCCACGGCGACCTCGCGGTGGACGACAGCGAAGATGACGGTGACCTCGGCCTGGGAGGGCGCGTATCAGGTCGGCCTGACCGTCACCGCACCGAAGACGAGGAAGGTGAAGTCGTGGCGGGCGAGCTGGGTCTCGCCCGGCGCCACCTCGATCGACAGCGCCTGGGGCATGGACTGCACCCTGACCTCGGCGGGCGCCGCGAACGCGAAGGTCACCTGTGCCGGCAAGAACTGGGGCCTCGACAACCTCACGCCCGGCGCTCGTGTCGACGTCGGCGTGATCATCAAGGCGCCGAAGGGGCCGAACCCGCCGAAGCTGTCGCTGACCGCAACCTGACCGTCACGGACACCGGATGCCGCTCCGATAGCCTCGGAGCGTGCGCTTGGGAGTCCTCGACATCGGTTCGAACACCGTCCATCTGCTCATCGCCGACGTCCGCCCCGGCGGCAGGCCGCTCGCCGCGACGAGCCAGCGCACGGTGCTGCGGCTCATGCGCTACCTCGAGCCGGACGGCTCGATCAACGAGGACGGCGTCGCCGCACTCGTCGCCGCGGTGACCGAGGCCCGCGAGGTCGCGAAGCGCGAACGCGTCGTCGAGCTGCTCGCGACGGCGACCAGTGCCGTCCGCGAGGCCACGAACGGCGCGGAGGTCATCGCGCGCATCGAGGCGGCGCTCGGCCAGGAGCTGCAGGTGCTCGGTGGTGAGTCCGAGGCGCGGTTCACCTTCCTCGCCGTCCGCCGCTGGTTCGGCTGGTCGGCCGGCCAGATCCTCCTCTTCGACATCGGCGGCGGATCGCTCGAGATCGCGGCGGGCCGGGACGAGCTGCCCGTGGTGGCGGCATCCGTCCCGCTCGGCGCCGGCCGGATGACGATCGAGTTCCTCCCCGAGGACCCGCCGGGCGAGGCGGCTGTCGACATCCTGCGCGAGCACGCCCGCGCGACCCTCGCCCCCACCGTGGAGACGATGGCGTCGCAACCTCGCCCCGACCACGTGGTGGGATCGTCCAAGGCGATCCGCTCCCTCGCGAAGCTCGTCGGCCACCCCGCGCCGGGCTGGGCCGGAAGCGACCGCATGGTGCTCCCCCGCCGCGAACTGGGTTCGTGGATCCCGCGGCTGGCGCGCATCCCGGCATCCGCTCGGCAGGAACTGCCGGGGATCACCGCCGACCGCACGTTCCAGATCGTGGCTGGCGCGGTCGTGCTGCACACCGCGATGACCGCGATGGGCGTCGACGAGCTCGAAGTCTCGCCGTGGGCGCTACGCGAAGGCGTGCTGCTGCGCTACATCGAGTCGCTGAGCTGGAACGAACCGAGCGTCTGACGCACTCCGCGCTCACGCGCGCGGCGATGCCTTCCGGAACATCCCAGACGAGCGAGGGATCGCAGGCGCGCTGAACGTCGGCTCGGCCGCGAGCGGCACGGGCACTTCGAGGACGACCTCGTCGCCGCGCTGGAAGATGCGCGCGCCCTCCCCCAGCAGGCTGACGCCGCGGGACGACGGTTCCACGACCGGCGCGCGCTCGATGACACCGATCGACCACGTCCGCACCAGCAGCGCCGATCCCTCACGGTCGATGGAGAGCCAGACGGCCTTCGCCTCGGAGTGCTTGACCGCGTTGACGAACCCCTCGTTCACGACCGTCGCGACGCGGTGCGAGAGTGCCGGATCGATGAGGACGTCCGCCGCTTCCTCGGAGATCTCGCTCGACACGTCGAGGACGCCGCCCCACGTCGCCACGAGCTCCGCCACGTCCTCGTGGTTCGACTGGACGAGCCCCTCGCGTCCGAGCGAATCGGCCTCCGCCTCGAACCAGAGGACGGAGTCGAACGCGGCATCCGTGTCGGATCGGAACCCGTCGATCTCGGCGTCGGTGAGCTCCCACTCGTCCGCGTACGCAGCGAGCATCACGCAGCGCCCCTGCACGCGGCCGTGGAGGACGTGGGCGGCGTTGCGGAGCGGCCTGCGCGCCTCGGCGGTCTTCGACGTCAACGTGCGGGCGACGAGCCCGAGCACTGCTTCGAGGCGCCGAGAACTGATCGCGGCCCGTGCGATCGCATCCGTGCACGCGGCGAGCGCGATCGCGAGCAGCGGCATCGAGAACAGCGGGACGAGCTTCGACGGGTCCTCGGCGTCCACGAGCAGATGCGCGAGGACCGTCATCAGGATGCCGGCGACCGTCCAGGTGGCCACGATGACCGAACCGCGCACCGTCGGCGGCTGCCGCCGTGCGAGCAGTCGCGTGACGAGGTCGGCCGCCAGGGTCAGCGGCAACGCGACGAGCAGCGCCGTCACCGCGGTCTGGAGGCCGCCTACACCGTTCGTGTACGGGAGCCCGCCCGCGAGGAAGACGACGCCCACCATGCCGACCGGCGGCGGGCGCAGCATCGCCAGCGCCGAACTCTCACCGATCGGCTCGGGCGTCGGCGGCTGCTTCGCGTCGATGAGGTTCAAGTTGAGGTTGGCGCGTTCCTCGAGCCGGTGGCTGGCCGAGCGCACGACCTCCGAGTACGCGCGCACGGCCGGGAAGTCGATCGTGCCGGCGAGCAGCGCCTCGCGTTTGATGCGCAATTCACCGATCAGTTCATCGAGGGCGACACGGTTGTCGTTCTCGAACCTCGCCAGTCGCTGGCGACCGCGGGTGAGGGTCGCCACCGCCGCGTTGAGCCGGCCGCGCGTACCTCGCGTGAGTTCGATGGAGCGGACCGTCATCGCGATGACTGAGAGTCCCGCAACCCAGAACACGATGTTCGACGTGACCCGAGCCGCCCAGTCGTCGAGGATCGGCGGCATCCCGTAGAAGACGGCGAAGAGGAGTTCGTTCAAGAAGGGGCGGGCGACGGATGCCGCCACGATCGCGCCCAGCACCACCAGCACGCGTGCCCGTCGGTCACGCAGTCGCCGCTCGGCGAACGCCGCGGGGAGGAGGGCGATCGCGAGGAGCGCCCAGCCGAGGAAGCCGACGAGGAGGACGCTCAGGTAATCGTCGGACGAGTCGAAGTGCTGGAACGGCGCCATGACCGTCATGGCGATCAGGAGCGAGAGCAGCAGGGAGGTACGCGAGAAGAACGCACCACTGGTGACGGCGTCCCACCAGACGTGAGCGCCGAGTCGGATGCGTCGCTTCGCGAGAGCTGATCCTCGCAATGACATCCCGACCTCCCCATAGCCTGTGCGCCAAGGACCGGTTCGGGCTGGTCCCTCGACCAAAGTGTACGCCTGTCCACTGCATCGTCGCCTGCACTGCACGGTAGCGCCTCGGCGCGACGGAGCGGTCGCGCGGCGCCGGTTAGGCTCGAATCGTCCGATCGATCCGGGAGGCGTGTGCGGTGTTCGAGATCATGACCGTGTGTACGGGGAACATCTGCAGGTCGCCGCTCGCGCAGCAGCTGCTGCACCAGCGGTTGGCCGATCTCCCGCACGCGATGACGAGCGGCGGCACGTTCGACATGCGCAGCGCCGAGATGCCCGACGACGCCCAGCGGCTCGCGGTGATGCTCGGCGTCCCGGCCGATGAGGCGGCTTCGCACCGCTCGCAGCTCGTCGACGCCGAGCGTCTGCGCACGCCCGATCTCGTCATCGCGATGACGAGGGAGCACCGGAAGGCCGTCGTCTCGGTGGCCCCGGCACGACTGCGGACCACGTTCACCGCTCGCGAGCTCGGGCGGCTCGCGGCATCCCTCTCCGACGATGAGATCGCGAGCGCGGCCGACGCAGGAGGCACCGACGCGTCGGCCCGGCTGCGCGCGGCAGTGCAGCTCGCCGCCGGGCAGCGCGGGATGATCCCGCCGCCCGAGGCACCCGAGGACGACGACGTCGTCGACCCGTACCGGCTCCCGTGGGAGACGTACGAGCTGATGGGGCGCCAGCTCGTCCCGGCGGTCGATCAGATCGCCCGGTTCGTCCGCATCGCCGTCAGCGGCTGACCGCGTCGGGCGGGCACAGCGTGTAGCCCGCACCGAGGTCGATCCGATGGCAGCCCGACCCCGTGCCGTCGCGGGTGAGTCGCCACGCGTCGATGATGTTCTCGGCAGGCGCGTCGAGCAGCGCCACGTGCGCGCCCGAGAGCACGATCGGGCCCACCACTCGCCCCCACGAGGTGGCGATCTGCTCGGCACCGACCTCGGCGATCTGCGCTGCCGCGCCGCGCTGCGTCGCGAGGCTCCATCCGGTCGGCTCGAACGCGGTGCGGACCGCGCCGACCCCCATGACGACCGCGCCCAGGAAGAGCGCGATCGACGTGACGGCCGCCGCGAGGCGAACCGGCGACGATCGACCTCGGAGCACCGTGTGGATCCGACCGATCGCGAAGGCGACGATCACCGGCGCGAAGGCGAGCAGGCCCGGAGCCGGATGCCGCACCCATGCCGGGGTGTGCTGGGCGGTCATCCACCAACCGAGGAATGCGAACAGTCCGACCGCCGCGAACAGCAGCACCAAGGCCACGTCGTTCCTGGCGAGTACGCGGAGACCGATTCGCCCGTCGCGCCGGATGCGTGCGACGACGACGGCGATCACGACACCGATCAGCACGAGCGTGACGATCGCGACCACCTGCCACGGGCTGTGCCACGCCGAGAACAGCGCGCCCACCTTGTCGCCGACCGCCGTCGCGTATCCCTGCTGACCGCCGGTGCGGATGAACGCCACCGATGAGCGGAGGTGATCGATGTACCGCGCCGGGCCGAGCGAGCCGAAGATGACGACTTCCCAGATCACGACCGGAACCGCCGTGAGCGCCGTCACTGCGGCTGCCCGGACGACCCGTCGGACGATCGTCCGGTCGGATGCCACTACGAACAGCACCGCGAACAGCGCCGGCGCCGCGAGCAGCGAGATCGTCTTGGCGAGCGCGGCCAGTCCGATCAGGAGCGCCGCAGCGCGCGGTCGTCGCGGAAGCAGGAGCGCTGCCCCCGCGAGCAGCGCACCCGCGGGGACCTCACCGAGGATGTCGCTCGGCGCGTGGATCGGCGACAGTGACTGCGAGCCGTCGAAGACCGCCAGCATCGCCACGGCGGCGACCGCACCCCACGCACCGCCGACCTTGCGTCCGAGGAGGGCCGTGAGCGCGACGAGCGCCGCGAAGAAGACCACGGCGATCACGCGGCCCGCGATCACCGGGTCGGCACCCACGAGCACGGCCGCAGCGATCGGGAGCAACACGATCGGCCCCGTCGAGATGCGCGGGTCGAACGCCGTCACAAGGCTGCCCGACAGTGTGCCGTCGCTCGAGTAGCCGAGCCCGGCCGCGAGGTTGATCGGCACCGTGAGGTTGAACGCTTCGTCTTCCCAGAGCCCGCGTTCGAAGATCGTCGCGAGGGCCACGACGGCCGCGACCGCGCACGCGACGATGAGCGCAGCGCGCTCGATGACGACAGCGGGGTTCATGCCGTTTCGGTGAGCGACTGGTCGGCCCGCTGCGGTGCGGTCGCACGATGCGGACGCACCGTGGCCGCGACGAACTCGGCGCCGGCACGCGCGACGAAGGCGACGAAGCGACGTGTCGGGAGGTGCTTCCGGCGGGTGCCGCCCCACATCGTGCCGGTGGCCGTCGCGCCCCGTCGCACGCGGCTGCGCACCTCGACCTCGTCGACGTCCCACCCGCGGCGGGCCTCGGCGATCGAGAAGTGCACGTGCGGGATCAGAAGTTCCCCCGGATGACTGTCGAGTAGTTCGGCGATGCGGTCCGGTCGGTAGGCCCGAAGGGGTGTGTTGACATCGCGGATGCCGCGCCTCGCGACTGCGGCCACGACGAGGCGGAGCGAGGCGCTGAGCACGCGACGGAACCACGGGTCGTCCCGCTGGCGTCGGACGCCGTGAACGACGTCCGCGACCCCGATCGCGAGGTGCTGCGCCACACGAGCGACGTCGTAGCCGTCGAACTGCCCGTCGCCGTCGACGTGGACGAGGACATCGGCGTCGCAGGCGAGTCCTGCCTGGTAGGCGGCGAGGGCAGTCGGCCCGTGGCCGCCGTTCTGGGGCTGGCGCCGGACGACGAGCCCCTGGATCTCGGATGCCTCGAGCAGATCGGCGGTGCCGTCGGTGGATCGATCGTCGACGACGACGATGGTGAGTCGATCGGCGACACCGTCGAACGATGCGACCAGCTCTGCGAGGAAGCCTTCGATGCCGTCGGCCTCGTTGTACGCGGGCATGACGAGGGCGACATGGCCGAGGGTCATCGGTTCATCTCCTCGGCGGGCTCGGTGCAGACATCCCTGTAGCGTAGTCGACACGATGAGCAGTCCCTCCCGCGCCCGGCGCGCACTCGCGCTCGGTGCGAGGTTCCTCACTGTCGGCGCGATCAGCACGGTCATCGAGATCGTCTCGTTCAACGCACTTCTGGCGTTCGGCGTCGAGCCGGTGACGGCGAAGATCGTCGCGTCGCTCATCGCCCTCGTGAACGCCTACTTCGGGAATCGACACTGGGCGTTCCGCAGTCGTGCACGCCGCAGCCGTCGCGCGGAGCTCGCCCTCTTCCTCGCGACGAACGCGATGTGCACGGTGCTCGGTGCGGTGATCGTCTGGGGCGGCGACCTCGCGGTCGAGGCAGTGCTCGGGCGCGAAGCGGGCGTGCTGGCGCTGAACGCGGTGAACCTCTTCAGCATCGCGGTCGTGGTGGTGGTGCGCTTCGCGCTCTACCACTTCATCGTGTTCCGGGCGCAGCCCGCACGGCCCTGACGAGGACCCTCCGCCGACGAGCTGTCAGCGGGTGACCGCCAGCACGGCGACGGTCGCAACCACACCGATGAGCAGGATGCCGAGCGGGATCAGCATCCATCCGCGTACCCCGCCGTAGTCCCGCAGCCACCACGGTTCGGGCCCCTCGCGATAACGTCTCTTCCCCGGCATGGCGAGAATGTAGCGACCTCGTATGACGAAGGGCGGCCACGACGATGAACGGTCGATGACGCCGCGCTGTCAGACGACCGTGGATCCACCGATGAACGGTCGATGACGCCGCGCTGTCAGACGACCGCGGATCCACCGATGAACGAGGACCCGCCGATGACCTCAGGGCCGACGTGAGTCAGGGCAACGGGATGAACGGGATGCCCGGGTCCGGCTCGGCGGGCGGTTCGGGCTCTGGCTCCGGCTCGGGGTCGGGGTCGGGCGCGGGTGTCGTCGGTTCCGGGTCCGGGGCCGGCGTCGTCGGGTCCGGTGCCGGCGTCGTCGGGTCGGGTGCAGGCGTCGTCGGGTCGGGTGCCGGCGTCGTGGGATCCGGTGCCGGCGTTTCCCCACCCGGCGGGACGAACACGGGCGGAAGCGAGTCGTCCGTCCCCTCGGCTTCGAGGAGCAGCCGTTCCTGCTCAGCCCGCGCCGCAGCGACCACCCGGAGCGCGTTCTGGGCGCCCTGCTCGTCTGCAGTTCCCGCACGGACGGACGCGGCGAGCTCGGTGAGCGCCTCGGCGACGTCCGCCCGCTGCTCGTCCGTCAGCAGGGTGAGTTCAGCGTCGAGTGTCGGCGCCATCGCGCCGATGACGGTGGCATAGGCATCTGCCGCTGCGAGCACGGCGGCCTCGAGGTCACCGATCTCGGCGACGGCCGCATCGAGCTCGGCGTGCTTCTCGGTCAGGTCGGCGCCGGCGCGGCGCGCATCGTCGAGGGCGCGTGCGATGGTTTCGAGCGACGCGGGGTCTTCGTCGAACGCGTGGTCGCCCGCCTCGGGCAGTCGGACCGCCGCAGCGCGGTCCGACACCTCGGTGAGCACTGTCGCGAACCGTCGATCGGCGCGCGCCGCGATTTCGTCACTGAGCTCCGCGCGGACCGCGCGGAGTCGGGTGAGTTGCGCATCGAGCGCGGTCAGCCGCTCGTCTGCGGCGACGACGGCGCGGTCGAACGTCGCGACCCGGTTGCTGACCGATGCCTGCCGCTCGAGGAGTTCGGCTTCGGCTGCTCGCAACGGTGCGTCACTGAGCGAGCGCTCCACGGCGAGGGCGGTCACCCCGACCGACACCACGACGGCGGCCGCCGCCAGCGCGATGTGCAGCGGGTCGCGCGTCCGGCGGATCGGGCGGGTCTTCGCCGACGAGCTCGCGATCGCGACGTGCTCCCTGGGCCCGCTGACGTGTCCGTCGATGATGCGCTGGAGGTCGCGATCGGCGTCCGCCCCCATTACGCCACCCCCCAGGCTGGTAGTTTCGACCTTTAGAGCGTAGTCCTTCGACGCGCGACGCGACGACTGGTCGCGGGATGGATGATTCGGGCGGGGGCCTCGTGACGTTCGCACGGTTCTTCGGTGCGCTCCGCGCGCACTGGGTGCTCGTCGTCGCCTGCATCGCGCTCGGTGCGGCGTTCGGGGCGCTCACCGCCCTCACCTCGCCGACCACCTACCGTTCCCAGGCCGATCTCTACATCACCGTGCCGGACGGCGACGGCACACAGGAGTTGTCGCAGGGCGGCAGCTACGCACGACAGGCGGTCACGAGCTACATCGAGATCGTCCACACCGCGCCGGTGCTGCAACCGGTCATCGACGAGCTCGGGCTCGATATGACCCGCGCCGAACTCGCGGGGGCGATCGGGGTCTCGAGCCGGACCGGCAGCCAGGTGATGTCCATCAGCGTGGTCGACACCATCCCGCAGCGGGCAGCCGACATCGTCAACGCGGTCTCGGCGTCGTTCACCACGTACGTCTCTGACGATCTGGAGGCCGGAGCCGACCGCCTCAACATCGTCCAGATCTCGCCGGGGCTGGTCGCCAGTTCACCGGCCGGACCGTCGTTGTGGCTGTGGACTCTCATCGGCGGCGCGATCGGCGTCGTCGCGGGGCTCTCGCTGACCGCGCTCCGCGCGATCGTCGACACCCGGGTCCGCAACGGCGACGACGCCGCAACACTCGCCGGCGCACCCCTGCTCGCGGTGATCCCCGCGATGAGCGGCAAAGACCGCGGACCGCTCGTGGTCCGGGATGCGCCGTCCGACCGCGATGCCGAGGCGTACCGCCGGCTGCGGACGAACATCGCCTTCGTCGGTGAAGCGGACACCTCCGCCTTCGTGATCGCCGCGCCCGCCGACGACCTCGCTGCGGCGCGGGTCGCAGCGAACCTGGCCTATGCGATCTCCGACACCGGCGAGTCCGTCGCGCTCATCGACGGCGATCTGCACACGTCGCCGCTGACCGAGATGTTCCAGCTCGGTGGGCACCCGGGCCTGGCGCAGGTGCTCGACGGATCGCGCCGCGTGAGCGAGGTGCTGCGGGGCGTCCCGGGCCGCCCGCTGTTCGTCCTCCCCTCCGGAGAGACGCTCGAATCTCCGTCGAACCTCCTCGACCGCGACCGGATGCACGACATCGTCCGCAGTCTCGGCGAGTCGGTCGACCACATCGTCATCGCGGCGCCGGCGACGCTCGGCAGAGCGGATGCCTCGATCATCGCCCGCGTCGCCGGGTCGATGATCCTCGTGCTCGAATCCGACGTCTCCACGGCCGCGCAGGTGCACGCGACCCGCACCGCGCTTTCGCACTCCAGCGGCGCACGGGTGGTCGGCGTGGTCCTCGATCGGCACGTCGGCGACGACCCGTCGATGGTCGGCGCCGAGCGCGCGCACCGCTCGCGCTGACGCCGTCCGCACTCGTGGGCGCGGGCGGGACCCAGCAACGCGGTATGTCAGAATGGCCGGGGCCGTGACGACACGCGGTCGACGCACTATGGGGGTACTGCTCGGTGGAGCTGCACGACTACATCAGGATCCTGCGCAAGAACTGGCTCATCCTCCTCGTCTGCGTGATCCTCGGGGGATCCGCCGGCGCAGCGTACTCGCTGGTCTCGAAGCCGACGTACGAGTCGACGACGCAGATGTACGTATCGGTGCGCTTCGAAGGTGCTGCGAGCGATCTCCTGCAGGGCACCAATTACGCGCGCCAGATCATCACCAGCTACGTCGCCGTCGCCCGCACTGCGGTGGTCCTCGACCCCGTGATCGAAGAGCTCGGGCTCGACGTGACGAGCCCTGAGCTCGCGCGACAGATCAGCGCGGAAGCACCCGCGAACACGGTCATGCTCTACCTCACGGCGAGCGCCTCCGACCCCGAGCTCGCCGCCGACATCGCCAACGCCGCGGCCGCCAGCCTCTCGGACGCCGTCCAGAACTCGCTCGAGGCGCAGGGCGAGTCGGGCAGCGCCGTCAACGTCCGTGTCGTGCAGCCCGCCGTCGTCCCGTCGTCGCCCGCAGGCCCGAGCCTTCTCGTCTGGATCGCGGTCGGCGTGGCCGCCGGGCTCATCCTCGGCGTGATCGTCAGCGCGCTGCGGACCATCCTCGACACGCGCATCCACACGCTGCACGACATCGAGTCGATCACCGACGCGCCGATCCTCGGCGGCATCGCCTTCGACCCCGACGCGCCGAAGCGACCGCTCGTCGTCCACGCCGATCCGCGCAGCCCGCGTGCCGAGTCGTTCCGCGCACTCCGCACCAACCTGCAGTTCCTCGCGACCGGCGACGAGTCGCGCATCTTCGTCATCTCGAGCGCCGGCCCGGGTGAGGGCAAGTCGACCACGTCGACCAACCTCGCGATCACGCTCGCCGAGACCGGCGCACGTGTCGTGCTGATCGACGGCGACCTCCGCCTTCCGCGTGTGGCCGACTACCTCGGCATCGAGGGCGGCGTCGGCGTGACAGACGTCCTCATCGGCCGCGTCGCGCTCGCCGACGCGTTGCAGCCCTGGGGCCGCGGCAACATGTCGGTGCTCACCTCGGGACCGATCCCGCCGAACCCAAGCGAGCTCCTCGGGTCGCGTGCGATGGACAACGTCCTCGCCCAGCTCGGCGCGTCGTTCGACTACGTCATCATCGACGCCCCGCCGCTGCTCCTCGTGACGGATGCCGCCGTGCTCGGCCGTAAGGCGCGTGGCATCATCCTCGCCGCGGCGAGCGGACGGACGAAGAAGCAGCAGTTCGCGGGCGCGGTGAAGGCGGCACAGACCGCCGCCGCGACCGTCCTCGGCGTCGTCCCGACGATGCTGCCGACGCGCGGCCCTGACAGCTACTCGTACGGCAACTACACCTACGGGTCGACGCAGCCGACCACCGAGACCCGGGCGACGCTGCGCAAGTCGGCGACGTCTGCCAAGCAGCCGGCCCCCAAGGGTTCGCGCCGTCGCCCCACCCCGCAGCGGCAGCGCTGAGCGCCGGCATCCGAGAACACGAGTCCGTAACACGCCCGGGCTAGGCTCAGCGAGCCCGCTGCGGACGAAAGGAAACGCATCATCGTGAAGTCATCGGTTCGCGTCCTGGTCGAGCCTGTCGATCCACGACGTCCGAAGCCCGGCGGTGTCGACACCTGCATCCGCGGACTCGTGAAGTTCCGCGATCCGGCGATCGACCTCCGTATCGTCGGCGTCGACGCGATCGGCGACGCCGAGCTCGGCGTGTGGCGACGCGAGGAGATCGACGGCCGGTCGGTCTGGTTCCTGCCGGTGTACCGCTCCGACAACACGGTGATGCGTCCGCGCGTCCCCCATGTCGCCCAGCTCGTCGCCGGTCTCCTGCGGTACCGCCGCCGGCTGACCGAGCTCGGCCCGATCACGCTGCAGACCCACCGGGTGACCACGGGGTTCGCGCTGCGCCGGTTCATCCGCGCCACGTCGCACATCCAGTTCATCCACAACGACGGCGAAGACAGCATCTCGCTGGGCAACGAGAGCTACTTCAAGCGTGCGCGGGGGGCGTTCCGTCGACTCGAGCGCGACGCCGTGCGATCGTGCCGTGACGTCGTCGTGTTCAACGGCCCGGCCGCGAAGCGCCTGTCGGAGTGGGGCGGGCACGTCCGCTTCTCGCCGACGTGGTTCGACGACGAGTACTTCTTCCCCGGTGACGAGGTGACCACGCCACGACGTCGGCTGCTCTGGGTGGGCCGATTCGAGGCCACGAAGGATCCGATGCTCGCCGTCCGGGCGATGGCGCTGCTCGACGACGACTACCGCCTCACGATGCTCGGCGGTGGCGCGCTCATCGACGAGGCACGAAGCCTCGCGGCGGAGCTCGGCATCGAGGACCGGATCGACATCGTCGGTCCGGTTGCGAAGCACGAGGTGGCAGAGCACCTCCGCGGCAACGAACTGCTGCTCATGACGTCGCACCACGAGGGTTTCCCCCGCGCGGTGGTCGAGGCGCTCGCCTCGGGCCTCCCGGTGGTCACGACCGCCGGTGGCGAGCCGAACGGGTTGGTCGTCGACGGCGAGAACGGCACCCGGATCGCCGAGCGCACCCCCGAGTCGGTCGCCGCCGCCATCCGTGCCGCCGAGACGCTGCAGACGGAGGCCGCGACCGGTTCGGTCAGCGGGCTCCGCGCGACCCGCCTCGTGCCGTTCGTCCTCGATCCCGACTCCACGGACACGCCTTGGTGAGCCGCCGGATCGCATTCGTCCTCCCGTCACTGCTCGGTGGCGGCGCAGAGTTCGTCGCCGCCACCTGGGCGCAGGAACTCACCGTCCGCGGCTACGAGGTCGAGATCGTCCTCCTGCGTGCCCGACCCGAGGAGCCAGAGCTCAGCGGGGTCACCGTGATCTCGGCATCGCGCGAGGGCGTCGGGCGTCGCGGCGAGACCGCGGCCCTCCGCCGGTATCTCGCCGGGTCGACGGCCGAGCTCGTCATCTCGATGATGACGCGGGCGAACATCCAGCTGCTCCGCGAAGTCGCTCGCCTGGCTGCGGACAAGCGGCCGCGCGTCGCGATCAGCGAACGGAACATCCCGTTCGCCGAACGCTCGCACTCGGCACTCCACGTCGCCGCCCGCAATCTGGCGTTCCGTCGCCTGTACCGCAAGGCCGACGCGTTCATCGCGATCTCGCACCCGGTCGGCGCGGTGTTCGCGTTCGCCGGCGACCTGCCGGGTGAGCGTGTGTGGGTCGTCCCGAACCCGGCGGTCGGCAAGGTCGGTTCCTACCGCGCCCGCGAGGCGGCTGCGAGCTCGCAGCCCATTCATCTCGTGATCCCCGGCCGCCTCGTCGACAAGAAGCGGCCGCACCTCGCGCTCGAGATCGCGGCGCGCGTCGCGACGGAGCATCCGGTCGAGGGCGTCACCTTCTTCGGGGCGGGCCCGCTGGACGCGTCGTTGGCGTCCGCCGGTGGCGACGTGCCGGTACATCTCGCAGGGCGCGTCGAGAATTGGTTCGAAGCCCTCCCTCCGAACGCCGTGTGCCTGCTCCCCTCCGCGGTCGAGGGGTTCGGGAACGTCCTCCTCGAGGCCGCGAGCCAGGGCGTACCGTGCGTCGTCGGTTCGACCGCCTACGGAAGCGCCGACGCACTCGTCCCCGGTGTCTCGGGCGCCTTCGCACGATCGGATTCGGTCGACGAGTACGCGCACGCCGTCCTGGAGGCGCACCGGCAGCGCACCGACGTGCCCGCCGGTTGGCTCGACGTGTTCTCGACCCGTGGCAGCACCGACGTCCTCGAGCGGGCCATCCGGGCGACGCTCGCCCGCTGAGGCGATGAGCGAACCGACAGCGACGGAAGAGCGCCGAGGCCCGGTGGGGTGGATCGCACTCGCCGTCCTCGTCGCGCTCGTCGCGGCGGTCGTCGGAGTGATCCTCGTCACCGCCGAGCGACCCCGGGCGGCTGCCGGACCGGGCGTCGTCGATGTCGACGATGCGGCGGTCGAGCGGGCCGGCGTCTGGATCCCCGCACCCGGCGGCGGAATCGTGGGCACCGGCACGATCCGGATGGCCTTCGAGGGTCGCGCGATCTCGTGGACCGCGAACGGTGCGGCACTCTCGGGCACCGTCAAGGTGCGGATCGACGATGAGACGGTCTCGACCGTGACCCGCGACGACGTCGACCCCGCCGGCATCGCGGTCGCGGTGTCCGATCTGTCCCCCGGCCGCCATGTGCTCGAGATCGACGCGTCCGGCGGCCGGGCGTCGCTCGTCGCATTCCAGGTGTTCGAGTCGGCCGCCGCGGCGGCCCCGCCACCGGTCCGCGAGGTTGCGCGGACGCTCGGCGGCATCGAGCTCCGACTTCCCCCGTCCGACGATGCCGCGACGACGCGCTGGGTCCTCCGTTCGATCGGCGGCCGAGCGTTCGAGCGCATCGCATCGATCCCTGCGACGCAGACGACCTACATGGACCACGTCTCGCCCGTGGCATCCACCGATATCGCCTATGCACTGGCATCGGAGACCTCCACGACCACGTCCTCGGCGGCCTCGTCGGTCAGGCGCACACCTTCCGCACACGAGGTAGGGGTGTCGTACCCGCGCCTGGCGGACTGCCCCTCGGCGGACGTGACGGCTGATCCCGGTGACGACCTGCAGGATGCGCTGGACGCGCTGACGCCGGGTGACGTGCTGAAGGTGCGCGCCGGCGTGTACGACGGTGCGTTCTCGATCCGCGCGACGGGCACTGCCGACGATCCGATCTGGGTCTGCGCCGAGGGTGCGGTCCTGCGCGGCGAATCGACCGACCGCGGGTACGGACTGCACATCGCCGACTCGAGCCACGTCATCGTGGCGGGAGTGCGCGTCGAACGGAGCCGGAAGGGCGTCATGGTCGATCGCAGCGACCACATCGTCTTCGTGGACGGGCAGGTCCACGACACCGGCAACGAGGCGATCCATCTGCGCGCGCGCACGACCGACTCGGTCATCGCCCACACCCAGGTGCGCGACACCGGATTGCAGGAGGACACGCCCCGACCCGAATGGGGCGAGGGTATCTACGTGGGCAGTCATTACTCGAACTGGTGCGCGACGACGTACGAGGGATGCACCGCAGGGTGCATCGGCGGGCAGTGCGAGCCCGACCGCTCCGACCGCAACGCGATCCTCTTCAACGACATCGCCCGCACGTCTGCGGAAGCGGTCGACGTGAAGGAGGGCGCCGTCGACGGCGTCATCGCGGGGAACGTGATCCGGATGGACGGCAGGTCGGATGCCGCGCGGTGGATCGTGCTGCGCTCACGCGATTGGGTGGTCGTCGGCAACGAGGGCCGGACGACGATCCCGATGAACGGCATCGAGATCTACCGCCCACCGGTCGAGGGATGGGGCACCGGCAACCTGGTGCTCGACAATGCCGCGACGTTCCCCACCCGCGATGCCGCCGCTGGCTACGCCGTCGAAGTGCGCCACCCCGGCAACGTGGTCGGGTGCGAGAACCGTCTGACCGGGGCGGCATCCGATCGCCTCACGAACGTCGAATGCGAGGTCGTCGGATGAGTGTGTCCGCCGCTCCCCTGGCCACCCGCCCACGCACGCGCGGCGATCTGCGACCCGAGATCGAGGGTCTCCGTGCGGTCGCGGTACTGGCGGTGCTGGCCTACCACCTGTTCCCGGATGCCCTGCCGGGCGGGTTCGTGGGCGTCGACATCTTCTTCGTCATCTCGGGGTTCCTGATCACCTCGCACCTGCTCCGCGACGCCGAGCGCACCGGACGCGTCTCGTTCGTGTCGTTCTACAGCCGCCGGATCATGCGCCTCATCCCCGCAGCGACGCTCGTGTTGGTCGCGACCGCAGCGGCGACGGTGCTCTTCGTGCCGCGCATCCTGTGGCCCCAGTTCGGGCTCGACATCATCGGCGCCGGCACGTACAGCGTGAACTGGCTGCTGGCGGCGCGCTCGGTCGACTATCTGGCGGAGGATGCCGCCGGGTCCCCCGTCCAGCACTACTGGTCGCTCGGCGTCGAAGAGCAGTTCTACGTGATCTGGCCGCTCCTGCTCGCAGCGACGTTCCTGCTCGCGCGCACATTCCGCGGGTCCGCGCGGCGGACCGCGCTCGTCGTCGTGGCTTTCGTCGGCGCGGCATCCCTCGCGTATGCCCTGTATCTCACGTCCATCGGGGACGTGTCGGCGTACTTCGTCACGACCACCCGGTTGTGGGAGCTCGCGGCGGGAGCTGCGGCGGCGATCTGCATCGCCCGGGTGCGCACCGCGCCGCGAGCGTTCCGCCGCGTGATCGTCTGGGTGTCGGCGCTTGCCCTGATCGGATCGCTCCTGCTCGTCGACGGATCGTCGTGGCCGAACGCCGTGACGCTGGTCCCGATCCTCGCCACCACCGCCCTGCTGCTCTGGTGCGATGCGGACGCGCCGGGAGTCGTCGAGCGTGTGCTCATGCTCCGGCCGGCCGTGTGGATCGGCGGCATCTCGTACGCGGTCTACCTGTGGCACTGGCCGATGATCGTCATCGCGGGGTATGTGCTGCCATCGTCGTGGCCGGTGCTCGTGGCGATCGGCGCCGCATCGATCGTCGCCGCGTGGGCAACCTCGCGCTGGATCGAAACGCCGCTCCGGTTCTCGCAGTGGTTCCGGGTCCGGCCGTGGCGGAGCTTCGCGTTCGGCGCGACCGCACTGCTGGTGTCGGTGGCGTGCGGTGCCGCGCTCATGCTCGCCGCACCGTCGAATGTGCTCTCGCCGCCCCAGGGCGCCACGCCGGCAGGCGCGGGTGCGCTGCCCGCAGCCGTCGACCTCGATGCGATGACCGCCACGGACTGGCTCGACGGCGTCGAGTGGGCGGTCCCGGGGCCTTTGGACGCGGTCGACGACGTGCCGGTGATCTACGACGACGGATGCCAGCAGGACACGGTCGACGCCGAAGTCGTCACCTGCGAGTACGGGGATGCCTCGGCAGACCGCGTGATGGCGCTCGTCGGGGATTCGAAGGCGGCGCAGTGGCAGCCCGCGCTCGACACGATCGCCCGGGATGCGGGCTACCGCCTCGTCACGTACCTCAAGTCGAGCTGTGCGTTCGCGGACGCCCAGATCGAGCGCGACGGCACCGAGTACACCTCGTGCGCGGACTGGAACGCGAACGTCCGCGCAGCCCTTGCCGACGAGCGACCCGACGTCGTCGTGACGAGCCAGGTGCGTCGCGACGCGTTCGGCGGGGGCGACGACGCGACGACCCGCATGGCCGACGGCATCGCCCGGACGCTCGGCGAGTTGGTCGCGGCCGGGTCGCAGGTCATCGTGCTCGGCGACACCCCGCAGGTCGGCATGAACGTGTACGAGTGCGTTGCGGAGCACCCCGAGTCGCTCGCCACCTGCGCGTACGAGCGGGAGCCGGCGATCGAGGCGAGCGCACTGCCCGCGCAACGCGAGGCGGTCGAGACGCTCGACGGTCAGGTGGTGGATGCAGGTGCGTCGGCGAGCCCGCCGGCGTCACCCGTCACGCTCGTCGACCTGAACGGCGTGATCTGTCCGGCGGCGGATGCGTGCCCGCCGATCGTCGGCAACGTGCTCATCTACCGATCCGGCTCGCACATCACGGCGACGTACGTCGAGTCGCTCACGCCCCGTCTGCAGGCGATCCTCGGGGCGGTGTTGCCGGCTTCGACGCCGCGCTAAAGTCAGGGGTACGCACCGAGCAACTTGGGGGACCCGGCATGCGGTATTCGACAACGACGACGGATTCGACGACGCGAGGGAAGCGCTTCTTCGCACGCATCGCCGTCACCTCGCTCGCGCTCGCGACGCTCGCCGGGTTCGCGGCAGTGTCTCCTGCATCCGCCGCCGGCGTCGGGCCGGGGACGTACGAGAACACCCACTCCGCACTGACCTACAGCGGCACCTGGACGACGATGACGTCGTCCAACGACAGCGCCGGCAGCCACGCCAGCACCGGCTCTCCCAAGGCATCGGTGTCGTTCACCTTCGAGGGGACTTCGGTCGAGTGGATCTCGCGCAAGACCGGCTCGTCGGGCATCGATGAGGTCCTCATCGACGGCACGAAGGTCGCGACGATCGATCGGTACAGCGCGACCGGGCAGTTCCAGCAGACGGTGTTCCGCACGACGTCGCTGAGCAACGGCGAGCACACGATCACGATCCGCCCGTCCGGGACGCGGAACCCTTCCGCCAGCGGCTCGCTCACGATCGTCGACGCCTTCCGGGTCCCCGACACCACGCGGGTCACCGGCCTCGCTGCGCGTCCGGTCGCGGATGGCGTCGCCCTCTCGTGGACCCGTGTCTCGGGCGCTTCGGGGTACCACGTGTACCGCACGATCGGGTCGACGTCGAAGCGCATCAGCGGATCACCGACGTCCGGAGCCAGCTACACCGACCGGACGATCGCCGGCGCGACGCCGGCGTCGTACTGGGTGCGCGCGGTCATCGGCGGGGTGCAGGCACCCGCGTCGGCCACGGTCGCCGTCACCTCCGCAGCCGGCCCGGGGACGTACCAGAACACGCATCAGGCACTCTCGTACGAGGGCACCTGGAGCACCGTGTCGTCGTCGAACGACAGCGGCGGCAGCCACGCGAGCACGGGCTCGTCCAGGGCGGCCGTCTCGTTCACCTTCACCGGCTCGGCGGTGCAGTGGCTGTCACGCAAGACCGGGTCTTCCGGGATCGACGACGTGTACATCGACGGCGCCAAGGTCACCTCGGTGGATCGGTACAGCGCGACCGGGCAGTTCCAGCAGGTCGGATGGCAGACGCTCACCCTCGACCCGGGCGTCCACACGATCATGGTCAAGCCCTCGGGGCGCCGTAACGCCGCCGCGTCCGGCGCGCTGACGATCGTCGACGCGTTCCGCGTCCCCGAAGCGGCCGCGCCCGTGAAGGTCACCGGCGTCAAGGCGACGACCGGGGAGCGCGCCATCACCGTGCAGTGGCGCGCCAACCCCGAACGCGACATCACCGGGTACCTGGTCCAGCGTGCATCGGGAACCTCGACGAACTACAGCCAGATCGCCTCGCTGCCCGCCTCGGCCACCTCGTTCGAGCACATCGACGTGTACGGCACGCGAGACTACAAGTACCGGGTGTTCGCGGTGGACTACATGGGCCGACGCTCGCAGACCCAGATGACCGTCTCGTCGCGGATCATCGCGTACGCCGGCACCGAGTACGAGGGCATCGACGATTGCCCGACCGCGACCGTCACGGTGAACAACGCCACGACCCTTCGCGCCGCACTGGCAGAAGCGGGACCCGGCACGGTGATCCGCCTCGAGCCCGGCATGTACAACGCACAGTTCGACCTCACCAGGAGCGGCACCCGCTCGGCGCCGATCTGGGTGTGCGGGCCGCGCACCGCCGTCCTCAACGGCTACGGCGTCGGCGGCGGGAACGGCATCGAGGTCCTGAACGCATCCGACGTCATCTTGACCGGGTTCACGGTGACGAACAGCCTCAAGGCGGTCATGGTCACGGGCGGCACACGCGTCACGGTCTCCGACATCGCGGCGACGATGACCGGCCAGGAGGCGATCCACCTGCGCGCGAACACCGTCGACTCGATCGTCGCGGGCAACGAGGTGAGCAACACCGGCCTCGTCACGCCCGAGTACGGCGAGGGCATCTACATCGGTTCGCACCCTGACAACTGGTGCGCCCTGACGGACTGCGAACCCGACGAGTCACTCCGCAACACGATCGCCGACAACGAGATCTTCGACACGTCGGCCGAGGCGATCGATGCCAAGGAAGGCAGCGCCGGCGGTCGCATCATCGGGAACGTGATCGACGGCTCCTCCAGCACGGCGACCGACCGTATGATCGTGATCCGCGGCAACGACTGGTTCGTGGCCGACAACGTCGGCGACGGCGGCGGGACGGCGCGCGACGGCATCCTCGTGGACCAGCCACCGAACCCCGGCTACGGCGCCGACAACCTCATCGTGCGCAACCGGATGACGGTCGCCGCCAACGGGTACGTCGTCCGCATCACCGGCAAACGGAACGTCGTCGGCTGCACGACGAACCGTGCCGTCGGCGTGACCGCGCCGGTGACGAACATCACATGCACGAGGTGACCCGCTGCACGAGCTGATCGTGCCGCCGACCTAGGATGGTCGGACACCCGGTGGACGTCCACGTCGACCGCGGTCCATCCCATACATCACCCCGGGGGAGGTGCGACCCACTGTGCGCGCGATGTCGAAGCTCGTCTCTGCGGTGGTCGCCGTCGTCGCCGTCGCCGGGATCGCTACGGCCATCCTCGTCGGTGGGGTCACCGCGTCGGCCGGCATCGGCGCGCTCGTGGTCCTGTTCGGCCTCGCCATCTTCCTGCTGGCGATTCCGGTCCACGTCCTGCCGTCGCTCGCATTCGTGATCCTGCTGGTCCTCCCCGACCGCATGCTCGGCACCTCGGTCCTCGCCGCTGCGCCGCCCGAAGTGCTCATCATGCTCGTCTGGGCGGTGCGCAAACTCTTCGATGTCGGCGCGAAGAACCGGAGCATGACGCACGGCAGCAGCCGAACCGTCGTCACCGCGGTCCTGGCACTCACCGCGTGGATCGCGATCCTTTACCTACTGAACCCGAGTCCCACCTCGATCATCTGGTCGGTGGCGTTCATCGCGGTGCTGCTGATCCCCCTGCTGATCCCCGACCGTGCGGCCGAGGTGGCGACGCTTCGACGGGTGTGGCCGTGGGCGAGTGCGGCCGTCGCGCTGTATGCGTGCGTGCAGTCGGCGATCCAGTTCAACCCGATCTACGAGCCGCTCTACGAGCTGCTCGACTACCCGCCTGTGCAGCACTGGGCGGTGTACCGCGCGGAGGCGTCGCTCGGTCACCCGCTCACCGCCGGCCTGTTCTTCGCGATGTCGTTCGCGTTCTGCATCGGCGAGTGGATGAGCTCGGGCAGACGGATCTTCGCCGTGCTCGCCGTCGTCAACGGACTCGGCGTCATCGCCACCGTCTCGCGTGGTCCCTACATCGCCGCCGGTGTCGCCGTCGCCGCAGTCCTGACGGTCGCCGTCGTGAACGGTCGGCGGTTCAGCCGCGCGCGCGTCGCGCTCATCCTCGCGTTCTTCGCGGTGTTCGCAGTCGTCGCGCTCCAGTCCGACGCGTTCATCGAGCGCTCGACGAGCACCGACGGCACCGGATCGATCAGCTCGCGGAGCGACCTCTGGACGGTCACGGTCGACACCGCCAACGCGTACGGGTGGTTCGGTTCCGGCGCCGGTACCTCTGAAGCGTCGTCGCTGCCCTTCAACTTCAAGGGCATCCCGATCGAGAACTCGTACTTCCAACTGCTGATCAGCATCGGCATCCCGGGCGTCATCCTGTTCGGCTTCCTCATCGTCGCGATCTACCGATCGCTCTTCAAGTCACGCGACCTCGCCGTCACCGGTGCACTGACGGCACTGCTCGTCGCCATCGCCGGGTACGCCGCGATCGACGGAGCCCGGACCTCGCTCGTGCTGCTCGGCTTCGTCCTGTGGATGGCCGCGTACCGCAGGGGCCCCGACTCGTCGGAGTCGACCCCCGACCTCACCCAGACCGCCGGCGCGGTACGGTCGGTGTGAGGCCGGCGGTGTCGGCGACGAGAGAGATTCACCCGTGACCACAGATGATTTCGGGGTCGCGTGCGTGATCCCCACCCACGGTCGACCCGCCTTCCTGCGTGAGGCGCTCGCCTCGGTGCTGTCGCAGACGCTCCTCCCCCGCGAGGTCGTCGTTGTGGCAGACGACGACGAGCCTGCCGCGGCGGCCGTGGTCGCCGAGGCCGCGGCATCCGCATCGGTGCCCGTGACGTACCTCGCGCGCACGACGTCGCCCCTCGGCGCATCGGCGTCCCGCAACGCCGGCGCGGCGGCGACGTCGGCACCGTGGATCGCCTTCCTCGATGACGACGACCGCTGGGAGCCGGGCTACCTGCTTGCCGTCTCGCAGGCGGCCGGCGTCGACGATGTCGCAGCCGTCGTGACGCCGTTTTCGCGCTTCACCGACGAGGGCCGGATCGGGGGCACGCATCCGACCACGGGCATGTCGGCCCGGGATGCGTTCCGTCGCTCCGCCGGCGTGACAGGGAGCACGATGGTCCTCCGACGCTCGACGTTCGACGCGCTCGACGGGTACGACGCCGACCTCCCGGTGATGAACGACGCCGACATCTTCATCCGCCTGCTGCAGGCCGGTGAGCGCTATGCGGTGCTCGACCAGGAGTGGGTGGGTGTCCGAAAGCACGGTGCGGGGCAGCTCACCGACAACTCGCCGCGGCGCATCGCCGGCGGGTGGGCGTTCCTGCGCAAACACGCCCCGAACTTCACGTGGGCCGATGCGCGGCCCCGCCGGTTCTGGCAGCACCGCATGCAGTTCCGTGCCCGCGACGCGTCGCCCGCGGCGCGGCTGCGGGCCGCGTTCGGGATGCTCCTGAACTGGTCGAAGACCCCGACCCCGCCGAGTGGAGCCGGTGTCGAGGCACCGTCGCCGCGCATCCGTTCCCGCGCGGATCTCACCGAGTTCATGGCAGCGGATGCCGCAGCCCAGGGCGCGACCGGGGTGCGCGGCAGGCGCAAGGCGACGATGCGGTACCTCCGCGCGCTCCGGAAGGCCGAGTACTGGTCGCGGCCCGGTGCGCCGCTCCACGCGAAGGTGATGCGGGCCGCCGCGAACGCGCGACTGCGACGCCTGGCCGTCCTCACCGGTATCAGCATCCCCCCCGGCACGTTCGGCAAGGGCCTGTGCCTGCCGCACTACGGCAGCATCGTGGTCAACACGAAGGTCCGCTTCGGCGAGTACTGCTGCATCCAGAACAACGTCAACATCGGGCTCGGCCCCGGCGGTGTGCCGCGCGGCGGCGACTTCGTCTACATCGCGCCGGGCGCAGTCGTCTACGGCGGCATCACGGTCGGGTCCCACGCGGTGATCGGCGCGAACAGCGTGGCCGGGCGCGACATCCCGAGCGGCACCACCTGGGCGGGCGCTCCCGCACGACAGATCTCGGCGAACGGCTCGCGCGGCGTCATGCCGGCGGCGGTCGTCCGCATCATGGCTGCGCTCGAGACGCGATGAAGCAGCAGTTCCTCTTCATCGTCGCGAGCCGCGGACTGTCGAGCGTCCTCAACGCCGTCATCTTCATCTGGCTCGGTCGCCTGGTCGGCGTCGAGCTCGTCGGTGTCCTCGGCATCGTCACGAGTGTGACCGCCCTCGTGTTCCTCGTCGCCGACTTCGGCATGTCGACGTTCATCTCGCGCGAGCGAGCACGCGGCAACACGCACGATGTCTCGGTCGCACTGCGGTTCAACTTCCTGTCGACGCTCGCCTTCGGCGTCGTGGTCACGGTGGTCGCGGCGGTCCTCGCCGGGTTGCAGGTCATCCCGTGGGCTGTGCTCCTGTTGGGGCTCGCCGCGGCGTTCGAGAAGAACACCGAGACCACCCTGAGCGTCCCGATCGCCGACAAGCACAAGCTCACCCCGGCGGTGAACATCTTCCTGCGCCGCGCCTTCGCGCTCGCTGCCTTCGGCGCCTGCGTCCTGCTCGGGGCCGACCCGGTCTGGGCGTTCTGCGGCGGCACCGCGGCGGCGGCGGTCGCCGGTCAGCTGCACATCCGCCAGTGGATGCGCGGCCGCATCTCGGCGGCCCGCTCCGCATCCAACGACGAGCTGCGCGCGGTCGCCGCGCGCGCGTGGCCGTTCTTCGTCAGCAACGTCACCGCGGGAGCACGCCAACTCGACACCCCGATCGTGGGTCTGTTCACGTCGGCGTACGTGGCCGGTCTGTACGCGGCATCCACTCGCGTCCTCAATCCGTTCCGGCTGATCCCGTCGACCCTCACCTCGGTCGTCGTGCCGCACGCGTCTCGGCTCGGCGCATCGAGCGCACGGCGCACGGCACTGAAGATCGGCGTCGTGTTCATCGGCACGCTCGTGATCCTCATCCCGGCCAGCTTCTTCAGCGAATGGTTCATCGTCCTGCTGATGGGCGCCGACTTCGCCGGTGCAGGGCAGATCTTCGCCGTGATGCTCGTGGGACTCCCCTTCATCGCGCTCGCGCCGCCGCTCGGTTCGATCCTGCAGAGTCAGGGGCACGAGAAGTTCGTCGGGCGCAACGGCACGATCTTCGCGATCGTCACGGTGCTCGCCGTCGCCGCCGGCGCGATCGTCGGTGGCGGCATCGGCGCGGCGGTCGGACTCAGCGCGTCGTACCTCGGCAAGTGCATCTCGCTGGCGTGGCGCATTCATTCGCGTCTGCGATGATCGTTCCTGTGAAGGCGACCTCTCAGTCCCGGTGGAACCGACTCCGTTACCGGATCATCAAGGCCTCGAAGGGTGCCTCGGCGGCATCGCGCGCACTCGGCGTGACCGTCGGGCGCGACTGCCGGATCCTCTCCAACGTCGTGACGACCGAGCCATGGCTCGTCACGATCGGCGACCGCGTCACCATCAGCAGCAAGGTCACCATCGTGACGCACGACGGCACCGGATGGCTCGTCTCGGACGAGCGCGGCCGTCGCTACCGCTACGCGCCGGTGACCATCGGGTCCGAGGTCTTCGTCGGGACCGGTGCGACGATCATGCCGGGCGTCGAGATCGGTGACCGCTGCGTCGTGGCCGCCGGCGCGGTCGTGACCCGCTCCGTCCCCTCCGGGTCGGTCGTCGCCGGCGTTCCCGCCCGGGTCATCGGCTCGTACGACGACCTCGCGGCGAAGATCGCGACCTGGCCTTCGGCTTCGGACATGACCGGCTCGACGTACCGCGCACGCGTCGACTCGATCGCCGAAGCCCGATGAGCCGGGCGACCTCGACGACCGACACGCACCGAGGCGGGTTCCGCGACGACATCCAAGCGCTCCGCGCGCTCGCGGTGGTGCTCGTCGTCGTCTACCACTTCTGGCCCGGCGGCGCGCTGCAGGGCGGCTATGTCGGCGTCGACGTGTTCTTCGTCATCTCGGGCTACCTGATCACCCGGCACCTCGTGACCGGCCTCTCGGGCGGCACGCTCACCCTGCGCAGGTTTTGGGCACGTCGCATCCGACGGCTCCTGCCCGCCGCGCTGCTGGTGATCTGCGTCACCGTGGTCGCGACCTTGCTGATCGCGCCCGTCTCGATGTGGCAGCAGACGATGGTCGAGGCGATCGGGTCGACGTTCTCGCTGCAGAACGTCGTCCTCATGCTGAACAGCGTCGACTACCTCGCCGAGGGCGCGAACCCGAGCCCGCTGCAGCACTACTGGTCGCTCTCGGTCGAGGAGCAGTTCTACCTCGTGTGGCCGGTGCTGTTGCTCGCGGCGATCGCGCTCGGCCGACGCTGGGGGCGCCGATCCGTCGTCACCGTCGCGATCGTTGCGGTGACGGTCGTGTCGTTCGCGGCGAGCCTCGTGGTGACCGAGGTCTCGGCGTCGATCGCGTACTTCATCCCGGTGACGCGTGCATGGGAGTTCGGCGTCGGGGCGCTCGTGGCGCTCGCGCCGCGACTCCTGGCCGACCGCCTCGGCGGCGGCATCCGCGCGACCATCGCCGTCGCCGGGCTCGCGGCGATCGTGCTGGCGGCGTTCGTCTTCGACGCCGCCACGCCGTTCCCGGGAGCTGCGGCCGCACTGCCCGTCCTCGGCACAGCCGCGGTCATCGCGGCGGCCGACACGTCCGGCCCGACAGCGATCCTCGCCCGCATTCCCGCAGTGCAGTTCCTCGGCCGCGTCTCGTACTCGCTCTATCTCTGGCACTGGCCGCTGGTCGTGCTGCTCGACATCGGCGTGCGTACCCTCGGCGTCACGCTCCCCCCGCTCGTACAGGGCGCGGTGCTCGTCGTCCCGGCGCTCGTGCTCGCGTGGGCGTCGAAGCGCTGGATCGAAGACCGCTTCCTCGAACCCAAGGGCGACACCGCCACGACCCGCCGCTCCTTCGCCGTCGCCGGCGTCGCGGCATCCGCCGTCGCAACGCTCGCCGTCGCCGGCATGCTCATGTCGACAGCAACCGTGGCCGATGCGCAGCAGCGTTTCACGGCGGCGATCGACGGAGGCGCCTGCGTCGGTGCCGCGGCCCAGCCAGGCTGCGCACCGACCGAGGTCATCGCACCGGCGGTCCTCGCACGCGACGACCTCCCGAGCACCTACGCCGGCGGATGCCAGGCCGGACCGCGGCAGGCCGAGCTCGAGACCTGCGTGCTCGGCGACGCGGATGCCGAGACCACGATCGCCGTCGTCGGCGACTCGCACGCCGCGTCGTGGATTCCGGCGCTCGAGACGATCGCTGAAGACCGGGGCTGGCGCATCCACACGTACCTCAAGTCGTCGTGCGCATGGGCGACGGATGCCGGCAACGGCGACGCCCTGCAGCGGTCGAGCTGCGAAGCATGGAACGACGACCTCGGCGAGACGCTGACCGAGGCCGACTACGACGCGGTCATCACGAGCTACTTCGCCCCGACCGAGCTGTCCGACGCCGATACCGAGGCGCGCGCCGCGGGGCTGGCCGAAGCGTGGACGCCGGTCGCCGAGGCGGGCACGCCCGTGGTCGCGATCGAGGACACGCCGCGGCTCACCGACGACGCGGCGGACTGCGTCTTCGCTTCGCGCCGCGACCCGGAGGCATGCACGGGCCCGGTGCACGTCGACGACTCCTCCGCCGAGACACTCCAGGTTGCTTCGGAAGCCGTCGATGGGACGAGTGTGATCGACCTGGATGCCGCGTTCCTCGACGACCAGGACCGCGTGAACATCGTCGAGGGCGGGCTCGTGCTCTGGCGCGATTCGCACCACTTCACGGCGACCTTCTCGTCGTCACTCGCCGAGGATGTCGAGGCCGCGTTGACCGGAGCGGACGTGCTGCCCGCGGCGGGGTGACCGCGTGTGACGAGCCCGAAACGCGACGGCGGGTAAGGTGAAGCGGTGACGAACATCGACGCGCGCATCGCAATCCTCGTCCAGAATCTCCCCGTCCCGTTCGACCGCCGCGTATGGCAAGAGGCTCGCACCCTCGCCGCCGCCGGAGCCGACGTCACGGTCATCTGCCCCGGCGATGAGCGTCACCCCGCGGGAACGTTCGAGATCGAGGGCGTCCGCGTCCTCCGGTACGAGCCGCCCACCGAGGCGAAGGGGCTGGCGGGCTACGCGAACGAGTACGGCTTCTCGCTGCGGCGGATGTCGAAGCTGTTCGAAGCCGAGCGTAAGCGCGCCCCGTTCGACATCGTCCACTTCTGCAACCCGCCCGACCTGCTCTACCGCGTGGCGCTTCCCGCGAAGCGCAAAGACGGCAGCATCCTCGTCTTCGACCAGCACGATGTCGGTCCCGAGCTCGTCGAGGCGAAGCACATGCCCCTCGGCAAGTTGCTCGTCGCGGTCGCGCGGTTCTTCGAGGCTCGCACCTACACCCACGCCGACCACGTGATCTCGACCAACGAGAGCTACCGTCGCATCGCGATCGAGCGCGGCCGTTTCGCGCCCGAAGACGTCACGGTCGTCCGATCGGGCCCGTACCGCGACTGGGTCGAGGCGCAGGCACCGAACGACGCATGGCGCCGTGGCCGCAAGTACTTCATCGGCTACCTCGGCGTGATGGGACGGCAGGAGGGCATCGAGTACCTGCTCGAGGCCGTCGACCTCCTCGCTGCCAAGGGCCTCGACGTGCAACTGGGGCTCGTCGGGTCGGGTCCCGACCGCGACCGCCTCGAGGGCATCGCAGCCGAGCGTGGGATCTCCGATCGCGTGGAGTTCCACGGGCGCGTCGACGACCGGACGATGCAGAGCATCCTGGCCGCCGCCGACGTCTGCGTGAACCCTGACGAGGTGAACCCGATGAACGACCTGTCGACGATGAACAAGATCATCGAGTACATGGCGCTCGGCAAGCCGATCGTCCAGTTCGACCTGAAGGAAGGTCGGTTCTCGGCTCAGGATGCCTCGGTGTATGCCGACCGCCCGAACGACGCCGAGAGCTTCGCGCGCGCGATCGAGTCGGTCCTCACCGATCCAGACGCTGCCGCCGCCATGGGGGCACGCGGTCGTCGCCGGTTCGAGGAAGAGCTGAGCTGGGACTCCCAGGGCTCGAAGCTCGTCGACGCGTTCGCCGCGCTGGCGGCCGGCCGGCGATCGACTGTCTCGGTATGAGCGAGTCATTCGACGACCTCGTCGCCGGCAGCCGGCGGGACCGCTCCGGACGGCAGCGTCAGGACGAACGTCGTCCCCGGCGCAGGGTCGGGCGCATCATCGGCTGGTCGATCCTCGCGATCGTGGTGCTCGCCATCGCGCTCGCGGTGCTCGTCGGTGTCGCGACGACGCAGGCGTTGAGCGTGCGCGAGAACCTCTCGTCGGCGATCCCGATCGCGCAGCGCGCACAGGAATCGATCATCTCCGGTGACGCGGATGCCGCGTCCGCCGCGGCGAGCGAGTTGTCGGATGCCGCAGCCCAGGCGCGCGCCGATGCCGACGGGTTCGCATGGCGGACGGCCGAGCTCGTTCCGGTCGTCGGTCAGAACTTCGCGGCGATCCGCGTCGCCGCCGAGGCCGTCGATGACCTCGCGACGGATGTCGTCGTGCCGTTCTCGTCGTTCTCGCTCTCGGACTTCCAGCCGCAGGACGGACGCCTCCCCCTCGACCGCATCGAGGAGTTGCTGCCGCTGTTCTCCCAGGCGATCGAGACGGTGGGCGACGCACGCTCGTCGCTCGCCGCGTTCGACCGTGACACGCTCCTGTTCCCGGTCGCCTCGGCCGTCGATGACCTCGACGACAAGCTCTCGACGCTCGAGTCGGCGGTCGGGCCGGCGGCAGACACGGTCGCACTGCTCCCCGGACTCATGGGCGCAGACGGGCCGAAGACGTACCTGCTCGCGGCGCAGAACAACGCCGAGATCCGCTCTCAGGGCGGGCTCATCGGCACGGTGATCGCGATCCGTGCCGAGGACGGGCGGATCGCCTTGGCCGACGCGATCCCGGCGACCAGCTTCCCACGCGGGCGCGACGAGCCGATCGTCGAACTGACCGGGGGTACCGCAGACCTGTACGGCTCGCAGCTGGGCCGCTACATCCAGGATTCGTCGGTGACGCCGGACTTCGGCGTGACCGCAGACGTCGTGTCGGCGTACTGGCAGGAGCAGACCGGTGAGTCGTCGGACGGCGTCATCACGATGGACGTCGTCGCACTCAGCCACATGCTGCGCGCGACCGGTCCGGTCGAGCTGAGCAACGGCGTCGAGATCGACGCAGACAACGCGACCCAAGTGCTGCTGCGCGACGCGTACACGTGGTCGGACGATCGCGACATCGTCGACCTGTACTTCGCCGAGACCGCCGGCGCCGTGTTCACCCGGCTGAGTTCGGGCGACTTCGACATCAAGGGACTCGTCGAGGGTGTGACGAAGGCCGTCGACGGACGCCGACTCGCGTTCACTTCGTTCGACGAGCAGGTCGCCGAGCGCCTCGAAGGCACGTCGTTCTCGGGCGTGCTGCCCGACGACAACGACGACCGCACGCTGATCGCGGCCTACCTCAACGACGCCGCCGAGGCGAAGCTCTACGTGTACGCGGCGGTGGCGAGCACGACCGAGGTCAGCTGCGACGCGGGTGTCACCTCGTTCACGGTCGACATCGACTTCGAGAATCCGGTCACCTACGAGAAGCTCGAGACGCTGCCGCGGTACGTCTCGCTGGGACGCTTCTACCCCCGCGGCGAGCTGGTCACCCGGTTCTTCGTCTACGGCCCGCAGGGCACCACGGTGTCCGCTGTGCAGGTCGACGGCGGCAACGCGAAGTCCCGCACCGCCGAAGACCTCGGTCGCCCGGTCGCCGTGACGACGATCAACACCCCGCCGACGGAGTCGCACACCGTCTCGGTGACCTTCGAGAGCGAAGCCGGCGCGTCGTTCGCCGACGTCGAGACCTGGGTCACGCCGATGACGAAGCGGGTCGAGTCGACCGTCAGCGGCAGCGCCTGCGGCTGACGCACCACGCCACAACGCAGAACGCCCGCACCGATCCGGCGCGGGCGTTCTACGTTCGGTCGCTCAGGCGAGCCGGTTGATGTTGACGACGCGGTCGGCGTCGATGTCGAGGGTGTGCGCGATCGAGCGGCTGTCGATGATGCGGTCCCAGGTGTCCTCGGTGACGCGAGCCTCGGTGACGAGGAGCTTCCGGACGAACGGCGAGTTCGACAGCACGCCGAGGTTCTCGCCCATGAGCGTGTCGGGGTGCACGTAGGGGTCGTAGATCGAGAGGTCGTACCCGGCGGTGAGCAGCATCCGTGCGAGATCGATGTTGGGGCTCTCGCGCAGGTCGTCGCTCTCGTTCTTGAACGCGAGCCCGAGCAGGAGCACCTTGGCGCCGTGCTCGAGTCCCTTCGTGACGAAGTTGAAGAGGAACAGCTTGTGTGCCTCGTTCGAGTCGATCAGCGAGTCGACGAGGTGCGTGTTCGATCCGGTCCTGCGCGCGATGTACTGCAGTGCGCGGACGTCCTTCGGCAGGCAGGAGCCGCCGAAGGCGCCGCCGGGCCGCAGGTAGTAGGGCGAGATGTTGAGCTTCGTGTCCGAGATGAAGATCTTGTGCACCTCGGCTGCGCTGATGCCGAGGTCGACGCACACGCGCCCGATCTCGTTCGCGAACGCCGTCTTGACCGCGTGGAACGAGTTGTCGACGAGCTTGGTGATCTCGCTCTCGCGGTACTTGACGTAGAACGTGGGCGCGTCGATGCCCTCGTTGATCGCGTCGATGACCGCCGACGGCTCGCCATCGACCGTGCCGACGACGATCTTCGGGGGCGAGAAGAAGTCCGCGATGGCAGTCGATTCGCGCAGGAACTCGGGGTTGTAGACGAGTTCGAGCAGGTCGATGCGGTCACCGAGCACGCTCTCGAAGATCGGCAGGACGAACTCCTCCATGGTTCCCGGCTTGACGGTCGAACGGAACGCGACGGTCATCGGGGTGCCGCGCTCCGCGATGAACTCGGCGAGCTGGTGGGAGGCACCGGCGATGTACGCCATGTTGTGCGAGCCGTCCGCCGCGCTCGGCGTGCCGACGCAGACGATGGCGAGTTCGGCACCGTCGGCTGCCTCGTCGAGCTGCGCACGCGCCACAAGGGCACCCGAGGCGACCCTCTCGGCAACGATCTCGTCCATGCCGGGCTCCGAGATCGGGGAGCTGCCCTTGTTGACCGTCCGGACCTTCTCGTAGTTCGGGTCGATGCCGACCACAGTGTGTCCGCTGTGCGCAAGACAGGCGGCGGCAGTCATGCCGACGTATCCGAGCCCGAGGATGACGATCTTCATACCGAGTTGCTCTTTCTTCCGATGCTTTGGGATCGATTGACCCTGGGGAGCTCACTCGACGCTGAGGTCCGCGGCTCTTAGGCTATCCCGTTCTCGGTAAGGCGCGCTCCGGCGCGCGGTCCCGCGCACATGACGACGCCCCGGCCCCTTTCGGGTCGGGGCGTCGTCCGGACGGCTTACTTCTTGAAGGCGTCCTTCACGTTCTCGCCGGCCTTGCGGAGGTTGGCCTCGGTCTGGTCGGCCTGGCCCTCTGCTTCGAGGCGCTCATTGTCGGTCGCTCGGCCGGCGCCTTCCTTGGCCTTGCCGGTGAGGTCCTGTGCGGCGTTCTTGATCTTGTCGTCGAGTCCCATGATGCGGTCCTTCCGTCGATCGCTCCGGGGTCGGTTCGCTCCGGATGCCACCGACGCTACGAGCCGCTCGCGCCGGCGACGAAGGGGGTGGCGCCGATCCGCGTCATGCGTTACGCCGCGACGGCACCGCGCCGTCGGATGGATTCTGGCGCGCGCACGACTTTCCCTATGGGGGCATTGTCCATTCGACTGCACCTCCGCATCGACAAGACCAATGGGCGCCGGGTCGAGGGTAGACCTGTGCCGGGGTCGGTCTAGCCCCCTCGCGCGAGGGTGAAGGCGGGCGTACCGTGCCGCTCATGAGCACACCAGACCAGCACAATACGCAGGGCGCGCCCGACGTTGATGAGGAAGCGGACACGTCGTCCGGTGGTGCCCCCGAAGAACCAGACCTCACGCTCGACGAGCACGGCAAGCCCATCGAGAACCCCTCAGGCGGCTGAGCCCGCGCCGTCGGCCACGACGCCCCCGGTATCCCTTCTTACGGAGCGACACCGGGGGCCGTCTCCGAGGTGCGCTCGCCGTCATCGACGCGCACGACGCCGATACGCATAGGTTGGCTGCCGTTGATGCGGCCGTAACGATGCCGGCGTACCGTGGCCGCCATGAGCAGGCGTAGCAGGAAGTATCCGATCGGGCGGGAGCCCTGGTACATCCGCGACTTCGGGGGCATCCCTGGGTGGGGGCTCGTCGCCGCGGGGGTGGTGTTGGCCGGGATCGCGGTCGTCATCGTTACGGTACTCGCGGGCCGCTGACTGCTAAATCGCCCGTAGGTGGCGCCTCGGTCTCGCATCGTTTGTCGGCTCGTCATTTCCACGAAGGAGAGACACTCAGCCACACGCAGTCGGGTTGAGGAACAAGACGACTGCGTCGGTCTTCTGGGAGAGATGGTATGCGTTCGCGGCAATCGCCGCGGTATACACGACTCGCACGTCGGGGGCGTCGCGGAGCGTCTTGTCGATCATGAGGCCAAGGTTCTGCATGAGGTTCTGGGTTCGCCTCGCCGGTCAGCGGAATGAGTCGAGGTCGGGGTCTCAGTTCATCTGTGCGCGCGGGTCGCACTCCACGAGAACTTGAAGCAAAGCCCATCATTCGAGGCAGCCTGATCCCGCGCGGACGACGTGGCGGTCATGACGGGGCGGGGCCTTCGTCTGCCGGCACGGTGCCGCCACCCCGTTGAATCGGCGGCATCCCTCCCCTAGCCTCGACGAATGCTGCCTGCTCGACACCGTCCGCTCCGCCATGTGCTGCTGCCGATGCTCGCCGCCGCGGCGCTCCTCACCACCGGGTGCATCGCGACCGATGCGGTGCCGGGAGCCGAGCCCAGTTCCGAACCGCCGACCGCCGAGACCTCGCCCAGCCCCACCTCGGAGCCGACGCCCGACTCGTGGGCCGGATACTTCGACGCCGAAGCGGCGGACGATCCGGGGTCGTCGACCGTCCGATTCTGGGGCTCATTCGGCGACGTCGGTGCGGTCGCGCCGGCGACGAACCGGGACGAACGTCTCCCCGCCGGCGAGTACACGATCGACGTGCAGTGTGCGGGCGACGCCGAGACCGTCGTGACGATCGCCGATCTCGCGGGCGATGCGCTGGCGGAGACCAGCACGCTCGCATGCCCGATGGCGACGGCGTACTCGATGACGCTCGCCGAGGACGGCCTCGACATCAGGCTCGATCCGCAGGGCGCGACCGGCGCGTACCTCGTCAGCATCGACGAGGCCGACTGAGACGGTCCCGTAGACTCGGCGATCACCCGCAGCGTCGCGCCCCATGTCGATGGAGGAACGATGCTCCGAGCCCCGCGCACCCGCATCGCGCTCATCGCCCTGGCCGTCTACGCGGCGGCGCTGGCGCTGATCGCGTTCTGGCCCGTGCCCGTCGACTCGGGTGCCGGTCCCCTGCTCGCGCTGATCACCGAGGTGTTCCCGCCGCTGACGCATCCGCGCGTCGAGTTCGCCGCCAACATCCTGCTCTTCGTGCCACTCGGGGTGCTGCTGTCGCTCATCGACCGCCGCGCGACGCTGCCGATCGCGTTCGCGACGACGGTCGTCATCGAGTGCGTGCAGGCCGTGGCGCTCGCGGCCCGCACGCCGAGCCTGCTCGACGTGCTCGCCAACCTGCTCGGCGCCGGCATCGGCCTGCTCGTCGTCGTCGCCGTCGACCGGCACCGGCATCGACGCACCGACCGCGCAGACCCGCTGACCCGCTGACCGCGAGACAGCAGCGACGGCCCGAGACGTTGGTTCTTGACCAACGTCTCGGGTTCCCACTGCTGTCTCGCGGACGCTGCGAGGTCGCGGTGTCAGCGGGGTCTCGGACGCTGCGGTGCCGCCGTGTCAACCACCCCGCCCGACCCCGCCCCCGCGCCTAGCCTGGTCGGATGGGAGACGACGTCACGCCGCAGGAGTTCACCGGCGCCGATCGCACGCGCCACCGCGAGAAGATCCGCCGCAATCTCGATGCACTCGAGCGGATGCTGCGTGAGGAGGCCTTCGACGCGGCCGATCCGATGACGGGTCTCGAGCTCGAGCTGAACCTCATCGACGAGGTGGGCGACCCGGCGATGCGGAACGAGCAGGTGCTCCGGGCGATCGCCGATCCTGCGTTCGTGTCGGAGTTGGGCCGCTTCAACGTGGAGATCAACGCCGAGCCGACGCTGCTGCGCAACCACGGCCTGACGACCCTCGAAGCAGACCTCCGCACGCGCCTGAATGCGGCTGAGGAGCGCGCGACCACGCAGGGCGCGCACCTCGTCATGATCGGCATCCTCCCGACGCTCGCCGAGAAGCACCTCAGCCGCAACGCGATCAGCGACGATGCGCGCTACGACCTGTTGAACGAGCAGGTGCTCGAGGCCCGCGGTGAAGACATCGCGATCGACATTGAAAACCAGGAGCACCTCCACACCACCGCCGATTCGATCGTCCCCGAGGCGGCGTGCACGAGCACGCAGTTCCACGTGCAGACGTCGCCCGACCAGTTCGCGGCGTACTGGAACGCCTCGCAGGCGATCGCGGGAGCCCAGCTCGCGACGGCCGCGAACTCGCCGTACCTCCTCGGCCGGGAGCTGTGGCGCGAGACCCGCATCCCGCTGTTCGAGCAGGCGACCGATACGCGCAGCGAGGAACTGAAGGCGCAGGGCGTGCGCCCGCGGGTGTGGTTCGGCGAGCGCTGGATCACGTCGGTGTTCGACCTGTTCGAAGAGAACGCGCGCTACTTCCCCGCGCTGCTGCCGATCGTCGACGACGAAGATCCGGTCGAGGTGCTCGATTCGGGTGGCATCCCGTCGCTGGCCGAATTGAAGCTGCACAACGGCACCGTGTACCGGTGGAACCGTCCGGTGTACGACATCGCCGATGGGATGCCGCACCTTCGTGTCGAGAACCGCGTGCTCGCGGCCGGGCCGACGGTCGCCGACACGGTCGCGAACGCGGCGTTCTACTTCGGGCTGGTGCGCGCGCTGGCGGAGGATGAGCGTCCGGTGTGGTCGCGGATGCCGTTCGCGACGGCGCGGGAGAACTTCCAGGCGGCCGCACGTCAGGGCATCGACGCGCGGCTGGGCTGGCCGGGTGTGGGCCAGATTCCCGCGACCGAGCTGATCCGGGAGCACCTACTCCCCCTCGCCGCCGGTGGTCTCGATGCGTGGGGAGTGGATGCCGCGGAGCGCGACCGCTACCTCGGCATCATCGAGGGTCGTTGCGCGGCGCGCACGAACGGCGCGGAGTGGTTCGCTCGCAAGATGCACGCCCGCGACGGCATGGAACGCTTCGACGCGTTGCGCGCGACGCTGCTCGAGTACCGCGAGGCGATGCACACGAACGAGCCGGTCCACACCTGGAGCTGACGCCGACCGGATGCCGCGCCGCCACCCAGCCGGCCGGGCGTACGCTTTAGTTCAAGGTTCCGCCGCGGCCGCCGGCGCCGCCGCGCGAGAAGCCAGGTCAGCCTCGCCGGCCCGCGCACCTACTCCTGCTCGCGTATCTGATCGCGCTCGCGTTGACGGCGTTCTGGCCGGCGCCGGTCGATGCAGGGCTTGCGCCGCTGATCGCCGAGGTCACCCGTCACCTGCCGGTCGTGACGCACGCGCGGGTGGAGTTCACCAGGAACATCGTGCTGTTCGTGCCGATCGGGCTGCTCCTGCCGCGCATGATGCCGCGCGGACTGGTGCTGCCGGTCGCGCTGGTCGCGACCGTGGCGGTCGAGTCGACGCAGGCGCTGCTGCTGGACGCGCGGGTACCGAGCGTGCTCGGCATCGTCGCGAACGTCACCGGTGCGCGCGTCGGCCTGCTCGCCTTCGAGGCATCCCGCGCCTGGCGCAGTTCCCGGCGTGGGAGTGAGTCCCTCGCGACGTAGCCGTGCGCCGCAGCGCGGGGGCCGGTCGGCCCCGCACCGCGGCGCACGGAGCGTGATCAGCCGTTGATCGTCATGTCGACGATGACCGGTCGGTGATCGCTCAGGAGTACGCCGTTCCACAACGGTCGCGGTGAGGACGCGCTGTGGATCGTCGCCCGCTTCGTCATGACCCAGTCGATTCTGCTTCCTCCGGCGGTCGGCCCAGCTGAGGCCCCTGCGTCGGTCCACCCGTTCGAGGTGAACGTGTTGTGCGTCGCGCTTCCGGGGAGGTCGTTGAAGTCACCTCCGAGGATCAGCGGGTCGCTGTGCCCGAGTTTGCTCTCGATGAATTGTGCTTGCTGCAACCGCTGCGTCGGCGCGAGTCCATCCATCCCGACGGTCAGATGCGTGCTCCAGACCACCACGTTGTCACCGCTGGGCAACGCGAAGTTCGCCCCTGCGAGCGACCGGTTCACCGAGGTGGCACCTTCCGCGCACGTCTTGAGGCGCGGCAGCGTGTAGGTGACGTGCGACAGCTTGGAGAACTTCGTGTAGATCGCGTTGCCGACCCAGTTGTTGCTGCTGGTCTGGCACGCCTCACCCGGGTGGTCGGCGCGACCGAAATGCAGCTTGCCGGTGTATGCCGACCCCAGTGCGGATTCGAGCTCGCGCACCTGATTCCCGATCGGGGGCTTGCCGTCGACACCATCCGGAGACTGCTGGATCTCCTGGATCATCAAGATGTCCGGATCGTGCGATCGGATGAACGCCGCGACCGCGGGCATGTCGGCATCATCGCCCTTGATGTTCCATGTCATCACGGTGACGCGATGTGATGCCGCGGTCGCGGGCGAGGGTGCGACCGCGAGCGCGGCGACGAGGCCGACGAGCGAGGCGATTCCGAGTGTTCTGAGTGTTTTGCGCATGGGGAGCTTTTTCTTGGCTGGGGAGGTGATCGAGGTCAGAACTGTTGCGTTCGGCTGCTGAGGATGACCCCTTCCGCGGAGAGTGTCTGGACTTCCAGTTCGGTTCCGGCGGGCAGTCGCCCTCGCCACGACGCGGTTTCGCACGAGCCGCGCGTCGTCCCTTCGTCCGCCAGAGTCCGCATGGTCGCGCCTCCGGCGTTTCGGACGATCGCCCGTACTGAGGTGCCGTCGTCGACTGCGGTGCCGGTGTTCTTGCAGACCGACAAACTCACGTGTGCGGGACGCGTCGTGGTCAGTTGTCCCCAACCGGCGAGCGCGTCGTCTCCTGCGAGGACTGTGCGCGTGCGGTTCTCCGGCGACATGAACGCGAGGTCCATCACGACGCCGACGTGGTCTGATGCCTGCAGGTCGACGGTGGACATGTGGCCGCCGATCGCTTCGAACGAGCGAGATGCGTAGACGTAGTCGATTCGCCGGTCGGGATTCTGACCGACGGTGCTTCCGTATGAGGCCGTCATGCTGACACCGTCCTGCCCGTCGCGCACCTGGCGCCAGGTGTCGGTCATGCCGCGGTCGGCGATCCACGACTGCATCAGGTTGTTCTGCGAGAAGGCTTGCGTCTCGACGTCAGTGACACGGATGTTGAAATCCCCCGCGAGAATCGTCGGCGCCGTCGGATCGATGCGGTCCAGGACCATGCCCACCTGCACCTTCTGGTCTTCGACGAGGGCGGCACTGCCGGGCGTCGAGAGATGCGTCGCGTGCATGTTGACGTGGCCAATTCCGGGGACGTCGATCACGGTGCTGAGCAGGCTCCGCCGGTCTTTCCCGCCAGGTTCGTAGTTCTCATTTGGAAGCTTCAGAACGTCTGTCTCGCCGACGATCGGATGCTTCGAGAGGATGAGCTGCCCGGTCGTCGACCCTTCGCCTCTGGGCAGGTCGACTTCGGCGAGCCCCCAGCTGCTGTAGAGGTAGCCGTCGTCGGTGAGCGCTGCGGCGAACGCTGCAGGTTGGTCTCCGCTGTACGGCGCGGCATCCGTCGGGTCTTGCTGCACTTCGTTCAGGGAGACGATGTCGGGTGCTTCCGCGGCAATCACCGCGGCGATCCGCTCGATATCGGGGCGGCCGTCCCCATCGACTCCCACCGCGCCCTGGATGTTCCATTGCATGACGCGAAGGACGGGCGGATCGGATGCCGCAGCCGGTATGACCGGGGTGCTGAGTGCGACAGCGAGTGCTGCCGAGATGGTGAGCAGACGGGCAGGGGTGTTCATGGTGTTCCCTTCATCGTTGAACGGGTGTGGTCGTGCGAAGCTCGAAGTCGAACTCGTATCTGCCGGAGACCACGCTGAAGCTGGTCTCGGTATCTCGGCCCGTCACCTCGGACACGCCGGGGACGGACTCGAGGTCGGTGCCGCGTTCGGTGACCGCGACCCCCGGCAGCACGACGTCTGCACGCACGCCGGGCGGCACCTCGATCGCGACGGTCGCGGTGCCGCGCTCACGGCGCCACGCTGAGCGGATCCGGCCGGCCGCCGATTCGTACGTGGCGTCGACCCACGTGAGCGATCCACCGATCTGCGGGCGAATGCGGAGGTGGCGGTATGCGACCGAGGTCGTGGGCTGCTCGATGCCGGCGACGCTGCGGTACAGCCACTCCCCGACAGACCCGAGCGAGTAGTGGTTGAACGAATTCATCTGCGGCGCCTGGAAGCCACGGTCTTCGGTCCAGCCGTCCCAGCGCTCCCAGATGGTCGTGGCGCCGTGTCTCACGGAGTACAGCCAGGAGGGGAAGCGATCGGTCTCCAACAGGGCGTACGCGAGATCGCTCCGACCGATGGCGGTGAGGACGGGGCAGAGCAACGCGACGCCGATGAAGCCTGTGGTGAGCAGCGTGCCGTGCGCCTCGATCGTGCGAGCGAGGTGCGCCCCGACCCGGTCGCGCTGCGCAGGCTGGACGAGGTCGAACGCGAGCGCGAGCAGATAGACGGTTTGCGTGTCGCCGGTGATGCGGAGGTCCTCGTCGACGAAGACGTCTCTGAAGCGTTCCGCGATTCGCTCGGCCAGAGCGCCGTATCGCGCGCCCTCGTCGACTCGACCGAGTTCGACCGCGGTCCGCGCAGTCAATGCTGCGGAGCGCGCGAAGTACGCCGTCGCGAGGACGTCGCGCGGCGTGACGGCGTCGATCTGCAACCAATCCCCGTAATGGCTGCCGACGCGGCGCGTCCAGATCAGATCGGGATTGTGTCGGTGCACGAAATCGACCCACCGGGTCATCGAGGGGTACGCCTCCGTGAGGAAGCGCTGATCGCCGTACGCGCGATACAGCTCCCACGGGATGATCACACCTGCGTCGGCCCACCCCGGGGCGCCGTCCCGACCTCGATAGTAGGGAACCGGCGGGACGACCGATGTGAAGGCCCCCTCGTCGCTCTGTGCGAATCTGACGTCTCGCATCCACCGGAGAAAGAACGCGGCGAGGTCGGCGTTGTACATCGCGGTCGGGAGGAACACCTGCGCGTCGGCCATCCATCCGAGCCGCTCGTCGCGCTGCGGGCAGTCTGTCGGCACTGCGACGAAGTTCCCCCGCTGTCCCCACGAGATGTTGCTCACCAGTTGGTTGATGTCGGCGCTCGATGTCCGCATGACGCCCGCGGCCGGAGTGTCGGAAGAGATGACGATTGCGTTGACGGCCTCCAGCGGGAGCGGCTGCGCGAGCCCGTCGATCTCGACGTAGCGAAAGCCATGGAACGTGAATGATGGCTCGAAGACGTCGGCACCGCCCGCCGACGTGTACACGTCGCGTGCCTGCGCCGATCTGAGGTTCGCCGTGTAGAGGGCACCGTCCTCGAGGGTTTCGCCGTGCCGGAGCACCACTCGGCGCCCGGTGTCGAGCTGGTCGAATGCGACCCTCACGCGGCCGACGAGGTTCTGGCCGAAGTCGTAGATCCATCGGCCCGCGGCATCACGCGCCACGTCGATCGCGCTCAGCGTGTCGACGACCCGCACCGGCTCGTCGACCTGCGCTGTGAGCCGAGAGAAGTCCGATCCGCACGATCTCGCGGGAGCCCAGTCGGTGTCGTCGTAGCCGGGCATGGTCCACTCGCCGAGGCTGCGCCGACGATCGACGGCTTCCCCCATCAGCATGTCGGTGAAGACGATGTCGCCGGGCGATTCTCGCCAGTGCCCGTCTGTGGCGATGAGTGTCGACGCGCCGCCGTCGTGGTCGACGACGATCATCGCCCACCCCTCGGGCGCGACCCCCCAGTGGTTGCCGTGGCGTCGATGGTCGAATCCGACGTAGCCCGACCACCAGCCGTCGGCGACGACGAGTCCGACGGCGTTCGCGCCCTGATGGAGCATGTCGGTGATGTCGTACGTCTGATATTGAATCCGGTCGTCGTAGTCGGTCCATCCCGGTGCCAGCTCGTGGTCACCGACCACGGCACCGTTGAGGTATGCCCGGTAGACGCCTTTCGCGCTCGCGTACATGCGCGCTCGGCGGACGGGGCGCTCCAGTGAGAACTCGGCGCGGAAGTGCCCTGGTGGCTCGATGTTGCGGACCGCGTCGGGGATGTCGTCGACGACGGGAGGGTCGTGCACGTCTGCGCGGCGGTCCCAGTTCAGATCACGGCCGATCCACGCTCCGGGTCGCTCGATCTCGTCACCGAGTCCGGTTTCGAACCACGATGCCGCCTGCGAGCTCTCCGCCCCGGTCTCGTCGGTCACGATGAGCGTCCAGTCGTACCGCGTACGAGGTCGCAGCGGCGCCTCGACGGTCACGGCACGCGTATCCGGATCGCCGATGACGCCGCTGTCCCACACCGTCAGATCTTCGGATGCCACCAGCACACGGCAGCTCGCTTGCGTGAGACCGCGCCGCGCGGCATCTGCACTCCGCAGCTTCCACGACAGTCTCGGGGAGCTCGCATCGAGTCCGAGCGGCTCGATGCGGTGCTCGGCACGCAGGTCGTACGGCTGCAGGGGTGTCGTCATCGTCATCCTTCGCACACTTGCGGAATGTTCGGGAACGTATCATCCTGTTCGACATTGAGGAAGTCGTTTCGATACTGTCGAAAGACTCCGAGGAAGGATGCAATGGTGCACGCCCCCGACGTCAAGAGCCCGATCCAGGTGATCGACCGCGCCGTCATGCTGCTCGATCGGATCGCACGCGGCGGCCCGTCCGGCGCGTCGCTCACCGCGTTGACCACATCGACCGGGCTGGCGGCATCCACCGGTCACACGTTGTTGGCGTCGCTTGCCGCGCACGGGCTCGTCGCGCAGATCACGGGGACGCGTGCGTACGTGCTCGGGCCCCGATTCTTCGAGCTCAACCGAGCATTTTCGCTGCACCACGACCTCGGTGCGATCGCATCGCCGGTCATGCGCGAACTGTGGGCCGAAACGAACGAGACCGTCCATCTCGCGGTGCTGCAGGCCGGCGCCCGAGTCGACATCGCCGTGTTGGTGAGCCCGCAGCTGCTGAACATCAACCCGCTGGCGGGACTCAAAGCCGCGTCGAGCCCTGACCCGATGATCCACACTGCGGCGGGGAAGGTGTTGCTTGCCGGCGCGCCCGAAGCCGACCGGAACGCCATCCTCGCGAACCTTCAGGACGCGGCGCTGGACACCGTCGAGTCGATGTTGTCGCGCACGCGCGACGACGGTTTCGCGACGAATGTCGAGGAAGAAGCGTCGGGTGTGTGCGGCATCGCGGCGCCCGTCATCGACCACGAGGGCACCACGATCGCCGCATTGTGCGTCGGGTACCCCGCAGTCCGCCAGACGACGGCGTACCAGGAGTCGATGCGGGTCGCCACCGTCCGAGCCGCCGCTGCGCTGTCTCGAATGCTCGGCGGGTCGACCGATGCGTGACCGTGTCGACGTGCTGGTCGTCGGCGGTGGCCCCGCCGGCATCTCCGCAGCAGCGCAGGCCGCGCGCCTCGGCCTCAGCACGGGGCTGGTCGAGAAGAACGGTGCACTCGGGGGCACCACGGTGGTGGCGGGCGTCGCATTGCCGGGGTTGTTCCACGCGTGGGGGCGCCAGGTCATCGCCGGGATCGGGTGGGACATCGTGCGCCGGAGCGTCGACGTCGCCGGGGGCGAGTTGCCCGATTTCTCGCGGTGGGAGCAACCGCATTGGAAGCTGCAGGTGCCGGTCTCTCCCGGAATCTACGCGTCGGTCATCGATGAAGCGCTTGACGCCGCGAGGGTGGACCTCTTGCTCCACACGATGATCGGCGCGGTCGAGTGGACCGGGTCGGAGTGGGTCGTCACGCTGTGCTGCAAGGAGGGGTTGCGAACGGTGCGCGCGGGCAGACTGATCGACTGCACCGGCGACGCCGACGTGGTGGCGCATGCCGGACTCGCGCGGCGGCAGAACCCCGAGATGCAACCTGGCACTTTGATGGTGCGTCTCGGCGGGTACGACCACCGCGAGTTGCGCGGGCTGGACATCGATGCGTTGGATGCCTCCTTCGACCGGGCGGTCGCCGACGGACGGCTCCTGGCGCACGACTTCCAGACGACCGATCGCCCGATGCGGTCGTTCCTCCGCAACCGCGGGGAGAACAAGATCCACATCACCGGCATCCACGGCGGAACGAGCGCCGATCGCACCGAGGCCGAGCTGGCCGGCCGGCGCACGTTGCTTCGCATCTTCCGGTTCCTGCGCGCGCAGCCCGGTCTCGAGGCGCTCACGCTCGATGCGTGGGCGATCGAGACGGGCGTCCGCGAGGCCTTCACGATCGACGGGCTCGTCGAGGTCACGCACGACGACTACTGGAGCGGGCGGAGGTGGCCCGATGGGCTGTCGAACAGCTTCTACCCGATCGATGTGCACAGGTCGGATGGCGACGGAATCGACATCCGTCGATTGCCGTACGGGGTCATCCCTTCGATTCCACTGCGTGCGATGGTGCCGGCGGACGCTCCCGGCTCGTTGATCGTCGCGGGCCGCAGCATCTGCGGCGATCAGGAGGCCAATTCCGCGTACCGCGTGCAGGCCTCATGCATGGCGATGGGGCAAGCGGCCGGCGCGGTCGCGGCGATCTCGCTGCTCGACGGCACGCGTGTCGAGGACATCTCGATCGAGCGGGCCCATCAGGTCTTGCGGGCCCACGGTGCGATCATCCCCGGCGACGTCGCGATCGACGACCACCGGATCGATCCGCTCGCGCATCCGCGGGCCTTGGCTTCTTGACCGATTCCACACCTGCACCACCAACGAAGGAGAACGAGATGAGCAACGACGCTCGACCACGCATTCGCCGCTTCACTGCCGTCGCCGTAGGGATCACGGCGATGGCGTTGACCGGATGCGGATTCGTGAATGCACCCCCGTCAGACCAGGAGGAGGCGAGCGGAACGGTCACCGCGTATGTGAACACCGAGATGACCACCGGACTCGGTGTCGTGTCCGAGGCCTTCACCGAGGAGTCGGGCCTCGAGCTGGACATGAACTCGGCCGAGACTGCTGACCTGAATACGCAGCTTCGGGTGCAGTTGACGAGCGACACCGCTGCGGATCTTTTGCGTGTCTCGCCGGGTATGTCCAGCCCCGTCGCCGCCGGCGTGCTCGCGACGGCGGGTGAGTTGGCGGATCTGAGTGACGAGCCGTGGGCGGCCGACGTCGATCCGGCGATGGCCGCACTCGCGACGGTCGACGGTCGACTGCACGCGTTCCCGGTCGCACGCAATTCGATCGCGATGGTCTACAACAAGGCGGTGTTCGAGGAGGCGGGCATCGACGCTCCTCCTGAGACGTGGTCGGAGCTCCTCGACGCTGCGGAGAAAATCGCGGCCGTCGGCAAGACGCCGATCGCGGCGGGACTTGCCGAGGGAATCCACCTGCAGTTCTACATCTATGCGCTGGCTGCCTCGATCGGCTTCGCCGACGGCACCGACCTCAACGATCGTCAACTCGCGGGCGAGACCTCGTTCGCCGACGACCCCGCATGGGCCGAGGTGTTCGAAAAGTTCGAGGCGCTCTTCCCCTACTTTACGCCCGACTCCACCGGCGTTCCGCCGGACCAGGCGATGCAGGAGCTCGCGCGTGGAGATGCCGGGATGCACCTCAACGTCACCGCGGCACTCCCCGCGATCGCCGACTACTCCGAAGAGGGTGCCGACGCGTTCGGTGTCTTCGTCATGCCCGGCACGGACGATGCGGGTGACACGCGGTTGCCCATGGCGCCGGAGTTCATCGCCATCAATGCGAACGCGAAGAACCTCGAGGGCGCCAAGTCGTTCCTGGAGTTCTTCGGTACGCAGGAGCAGGTGCAGGCGTATGCGGATGCCGCCGGGAGCATCCCCGGCCTGTCGGTCGGCGCGTCGCCGTCGAACGAAGCGCTGACGCCGATCTTGCCGTTCGTCGACGAGGGCCGCACTGCTCCGTTCGCGAATTACCTCTGGCCGAACGGCGACACGCAGCAGACGTTGCTGCAACAGGGCGTGCTGTGGGTGAACGGTGACATCACCGCCGACGAGGTGGCGCAGCAGATGGATGCCAAGTTCGAGATGGGTGCTCCCGAGTGACAGCACTCCTGGAACGCGCTGCGGCGTCCGAGGAGGACGCCGCAGCGGCACACCGACGCCGACGTCGCGGACGATCGGGACGGGTGAGCCTGGCGTTCATCGTGCCCGCGATGGCGATCTATGCGATCGCGGTGATCTACCCCACGCTTGCCGGCGGCCTGTACGCGTTCACCGACTGGCGCGGCGGGGCGGATGCCGAGTTCACGGGGTTCGCGAACTTCGCGCAGCTACTGGCAGACCCCCGGTCGAGTTCCGCGCTGGTGAATACGTTGGTGATCGCCGCAGTGTGCACGGTCGCTCAGACGGTGATCGGTTTGGCCCTGGCTCTTGCGTTGCACTCGAGGCTGCGCTCCCGCAACGCACTTCGCACGCTGTTCTTCGCGCCGGCCCTGCTGCCCGCGATCATCGTCGGGTTTTTGTGGCAGTTCCTCCTGACCCCGAACGGACCGCTCAACAGCATCCTCGAGGGAGTTGGGTTGGGGATGCTGACGCAGAACTGGTTGGGCGATACCGACACTGCGCTCGGCGCCGTGATCATCGTCATCCTGTGGCAGAACGTCGGGATCACCATGGTCATTTACCTCGCGGGGTTAGAGGGCATTCCCGCCGAGGTGCATGAGGCGGCACAGATCGACGGCGCGGGCGTCGCCCGGCGGGTGATCTCCGTGACCGTCCCGTTGCTGGGTACCGCGACGACCATTTCCGTCGCGCTCACCTTGATCAGCAGCTTGAAGATCTTCGATCAGGTGTTCGCCATGACCTACGGCGGGCCCGGGTTCGCGACCGAGACGCTGACGACAATCATGTACAAGGAGGCGTTCGTGAGCGGGCGATTCGGTTACGGCGCGGCGATCGCGCTGGTGCTCACGATGATCGTGGTCGGGCTCGCGATGCTCCAGATGTGGGGCAGCCGACGGCTGGAGGTGCGTCAATGAGCGCGGCGGCCGTGCGCTCCGCCGGGAGACGCACCGACCGGCGATCACCTCGGCGTGTGGGGCGATGGGCGTCGGAGTTGGCCATGATCGCCGCGGGGCTGTGCTTCGCGTTCCCGTTCTACATTTTCGCGACGGTGGCGTTGAAACCCGCTTCCGAGGTCGCGCGCGACCCGCTCGCGTTTCCGAGCGAACTGCACCTCGACAATTTCCACGTCGCATGGGAGCGCGCAGACATCGGCCAGGCGCTGTACAACTCGACGGTCATCGCCGCCGTGAGCGTGGTGGCGCTGGTGGCGTTCGGCTCGGCCGCCGCCTATGCGATCGCTCGCCGAGGATCTCGACTCAGCAACGTCGCGTACCTGTTGTTCCTTCTCGGGCTCATGGTGCCGCTCACTCTCGGAATGACGCCGCTGTACCAGCTGATGCGTGATTGGAACCTGCTGCAGACGTACACGTCGGTGATCTTGTTCAGCGTCGGGTCGCAACTGCCGATCACGATCTTCTTGTATGCGGGTTTTCTGCGCACGCTCCCCCGCGAGTACGAAGAAGCCGCTCACGTCGACGGAGCAGGCCCGTTCGCGACGTTCCGACGGGTCGTGTTCCCGATGCTGCGCCCGGTCACCGGGACGGTGATCATCCTCGCGGCGATCAACATCTGGAACGACTTCCTCACACCGCTGCTGTACCTCGGCGGGAGCAGATACGAGACGCTGCCCGTGGCGATCAGCCGCTTCCAAGGAGAGTTCTCCACGGATTGGGGGGTCATCTTCGCGGGGATGGCGATCGCGATCGCACCGGTCTTGGTCGTGTACTTCCTTCTGCAGAAGCACATCATCAAGGGGTTCGCGAGCGGTTTGAAGGGGTAGCGGCGGCGACCCGCGTCAGCCGAGGTACTCCCCGAGTGACACCCGCCACGGGGCAGGGGGGGGAAATCCGGTGGCGTCGATCTTGGCGAGATCGAGCACCGACCAGCGCGGCCGCGGCGCGACTGGACCGGTCGCCGAGGCGAAGTACGCGTCCGTCGAGACACCGCTCACGCGGCCGCGGTCGGCTCCGACGAGCGAGTAGACCTCGCCGGCGATGTCGGCCCACGACGCGGCGTCGCCGGCACCGGTGAGGTTGTACGTGCCGAAGGCGGCATCCGATGCGAGCAGGATGCCACGGGCAAGGTCGCCCGTGAACGTGAGGCGCCCGATCTGGTCGTCGACGACAGACGGGTCGACGCCGCGCTCGGCGAGCGAGGCTATCGTGCGCACGAAGTTCTTGCCCCCGCCGATGTCCCACGACGTGCGGACAATGGCGCGGCACGGTCGAGACGATCGCGTCGGCGGCGGCTTTCGTCTGGCCGTAGACACCGAGCGGGGCGAACGGCTCGTCCTCGCGGTAGGGGGTGGTCGCCGAGCCGTCGAAGACGTAGTCGCTCGACACGTGCACGAGGGCGATGCCGTGCTCGGTCGCGATGCGCGCGAGCTGGGCGACGGCGGTGACGCTGCCCGCCCACGCGCCGCCGCGGTCGGTCTCGGCGGCGTCGACGGCGGTGTAGGCGGCGGCGTTGATGATCGTGCCGTAGTCGCGCCAGCGGCGGGCGCCCGACAGGTCGGTCGTGAGGTCGAGGTCGGCGCGCGTCGCGTACTCGACCGTGGCGCCGGGGTCTACGCCAGCCGTTCCGCCAGGAATTGGGCGAGGTCTTCGATCATCGCTGCCTCGACGTGCGGTGTCGCGGTCACGTGCGTCATCGCGTAGGTGCGGTGCTCCGCGAGCCCTCCCCCGGCACGGACGGCACGGCAGAACCGGTCTGCTCCGAATGCGACCTCATCGTGTTCCGCGACCGCGACGAAGACAGGTGGCATTCCGGAGGCGACCGAGGCCACCGCGGGCGACGCCCAAGGGCTCGTTGGGGCGATCGTCGTCCCGAGATATCCGGTGAGCTGCGCCTGACGCTGGTGCCAGGACTGCGCGTCGGCTCGCACGGCATCGGGGACTTCCGACAGCAGGAGCGACGGCACCACGAGTGCGAGCGCTGCGAGCCTCGGCTCGGTGGAACGAACCGCCGCGTCCACCTGTGCCGCGAGGACGGCGATGTTCCCCCCTGACGACGTGCCGGCCAGCGCGATGTTCGCGAACGCCGGCAAGCCGGCGACCCCGGACCGCACCGCCGCGAGGACGGTCACAGTGTCGATGATGGCGGCGGGGAACGGATGCTCCGGTGCGAGCCGATAGTCGACGTCGAAGACCGCCGCGTTCGCGACGTGCGCCATCCGCTCGATCGCGACACCGTCGATCGCATGCGACACCTCGCCGCCGCCCATCCAGAATGCGCCGCCGTGCAATCGCACGATCGCCGCACGCGGCGCGCGCGGTGCGGTCACCCGCACGGTCACGTGGTCTACGAGCGCAGCACCCGACGGCGGCTCGGCGCCGACGGGAGCGTGGGCGAGTGCGGATCCGAGGTCGGCAAGCTCAGCGCGCATCGGGACGGCGAGCGTGAACGACGACCGTTCGAGGTCAGCAGACGCGCTCGGCACGAGCTGCGACAGCTCGACACCGAACCGCAGCCGGGCCGCGCGATCGACGATGCGTCGATGCTCCACCGCACGGCGGTCCGCGTCGTGGCGCGCACTCGCGACGACCGAGAGCCAGTGTTCGACCGATTCGTCGCGCCCGCGCGGCGGCAGTGGACGCGCACCTCCGTCCCCGCTGGCATCTCGTGCGGATGCCACGTCCTCGAGCAGCTCCGCCAGGTCGACATTCACGTGGTCACGCCCGCGCGCAGCTCCGCGAGCAGCGTCACTCGCTGCACGGATGCGGGACCGGCGCCGAGCCTCGCGATGAGTTGCTCTGCCCCGATACGCCCCGACTCGACGAGCGGCTGATGCACGGTGGTCATGCCGAGTGCCTCGACGAGCTCACCGCCGTCCCAACCGACGACGCCGACGGCGCCCGGGACATCGACGGCACGTTCGCGGAGCTCGGCGAGCACACCCGCAGCGAGCAGATCGTGCCCGGCAAGCACGCCGACACGTGAGCGTCTCGCATGTCCGGCGATCACGTCGGCGGCGGCACGCCCGCCCGCGACATCACCGCTGCGTGCTGTGATGCAGAGGATGTCGCTTTCGGGGATGCCGTGCGCGCCGAGCGCGTGGACGAACCCGGTGAGCCGTTTCCGACCTTGCGAGATGTAGTCGTTGGAGACCTGCCCCTCGGTCACGTAGACGAATCGCTCGAAGCCTCGATCGACGAGGTGCTCGGCCGCGAGCTTCGCCCCGTGCACGTCGTCGAGCACGATCGAAGAGAGCTCGGGGTGGCTGGAATCGATGAGGATGGTCGGCAGATCCCGTTCGAGGATGCTGGCGCTGAGCGCCGAGTCGACGGGCACGCCCATGATGATGAGCCCGTCGAGCCTGCCCGAGAACGGCAACGCTGCGAGCCGTGGCGAGGGCGATCGGCTCGCAGACGGGTGGTCGAACACGATCGCTTCGATGTGGTCCTCCGTCAGCGCGGCGAGCACACCCTTCAGTCGTTCGGCGTACGAACTGTACGCGCCGAAGGGTGCGATCACACCGATGCGACGACGACCCGACGAGCGGCGGTACACCGCGGCGGCGTGCGGGATGTAGCCGAGCCGCCCTGCCACATCGAGGACGCGTTGTCGCGTGTCGGCACCGACTCGTGCCGGCCGGTTGATCGCGTTGGAGACCGTCGCGACCGACACGTTCGCTTCTCGCGCGACGTCGTAGATCGTGTACACCCGAGTCATGCCGAATACCGTTCCGCGAGCTTCGATCGTCCTCGCTGCACGGCGGGGTCGGGGATGGGCGCGGCATCCAGCAGCGATGCCGTGTAGGGATGCCGCGGCGACCCGACCACGTCGCCCACGGCGCCCTGTTCGACGATGTCACCGCGGTACATGACGGCGATGTCGTCGCAGAAGCTGCGAACCACCGACAAGTCGTGCGAGATGAACAGGTATGCGATGCCGCGCTCCTGCTGCAGTTCGTCGAGGAGTTCGAGCACCTGGGCTTGGATCGTGAGGTCGAGCGCGCTGACGGGCTCATCGCACACGATCAGTTCGGGTTCGAGGACGAGCGCTCGCGCGATTGCGATGCGCTGGCGCTGCCCACCCGAGAACTGCGCCGGGTATCGGCTTCGCGCAGCGCTCGGCAGGCCGACGCGCTCGAGCGCATCTGCAACGGTCCGGTTCGCGGCGCGCGTGCTCATGCCGTGCGCGAGCACGAGCGGCTCGGCGATGGTCGACCCGATCGTCCGCACCGGGTTCAGCGACCCGTAAGGATCCTGGAAGATGATCTGCACGCGCCGGCTCAGTTCACGCCGCGCGCGGCGGCCGGCGTTCACGAGCTCTTGGTCCCCGGCATCCGAGTGCAGCACGATGCTGCCGGCTGTCGGTTCGACCAAACCGACGATGGCGTTGCCGACGCTCGATTTCCCCGAGCCCGACTCGCCGATCAGGCCGAGCGTGCGACCGCGCTGCAGTTCGAGGTCGATCCCCTTCACTGCGGTCGTGCGGATGGCACGTCCTCGACCGTCGCGGCCGGCATAGCCGATTTCGAGGTCACGGATGGTGAGGAGCGGCGAGGTCGCGGGTCGTTCCGCGCGAATCGGCAATCGTGCCGGATCGGATGCCAGCATGTCGCGGGTGTGCTCGTGAGCGGGGGCGGAGAAGATCTCTGCGACGGGGGCGGCCTCGACGAGCACACCACCGCGCATCACGATGACACGGTCGGCGATGTCGGCGACGACGCCCCAGTCGTGTGTCACGAGGAGCAGCGACATCTCGGCATCCGATGCGCACAGGTCGTGGAGCAGGGCGAGGATCTCGGCCTGCACGGTCACGTCGAGCGCGGTGGTCGGCTCGTCGGCGATGAGGACTTTCGGTGTGGCGCTCAGCGCGGCCGCGATCACGATGCGCTGCGCCATTCCGCCGGAGAGCTGGTGCGGGTAGCGCCGAGCGACCGAGTCTGGGTCGGGGATCTTGACCTTCTCGAGCAGGTCTCGCGCGATCGCTTTCGCTGCGGATCGCCCCACGCCTTGATGCAGTCTCACGAGTTGCGCGAGCAGATCACCGACGCGCATCGAGGGGTCGAGCGACGGCTGGGGGTCTTGGGTGATGTAGCCGAATGTCGACATGCGCACGGCACGGAGCTTCTCGGGCGCGCTGCCGACCATGTCCACACCATCGACGACGATCTGTCCGCCGGCGACATGTGTGCCGCGGCCGAGGCCCAGCAGAGCGAGCGATGTCACCGACTTCCCGGACCCCGACTCGCCCACGAGGCACAGCGTCTCGCCGCGTGCGAGCTCGAACGAGACCCCGTCGATGAGCGTGACGGGTCCGTCGGCGGTGTCGGCGACGATGGTGAGATCCTGCACCCGCAGCAGGGCGTCGCCGGTGGCCTCTGCAGTCGTTGCGGTGCCGACCGGATGCCGCCGTCGCGTGCGGCGCCGCACGCTGCCGCTCCAGCGCTCCGCGACCGCGTCTCGGACGCTGTCTCCGATGAGCATGAAGCACATGATCGTGACGATGATGACGCCACCGGTCGGGATGAGCAGCCACGGCGCCCGCGTGATGTTCTGGCTGGCTGTCTCGACCATGTTCCCCCAGCTGGGGGCGGGGAGGCTGACACCGAATCCGAGGTATCCGAGTCCCGTTTCGGCGATGATCACGGTGCCGCTGAAGATCGTCGCCTGCACGATGATGGGCCCAGCCAGCCGTGGCAGCACGTGGCGGAGCGTGATCTGGGTCTCGGAGAGGCCCATGGTCCGCGCGCCACGGATGAAGAGCTCGCCGCGCACGGCTTTCGTGGTGCCACGGACGACCCGGATCAGGAGCGGACTCGTCAAGATGCCGAGCGACACCATGGCGATCGTCATGTTGCCGGGCAGGATCGAGAGCATCACGAGCAGGATGATGAACGCGGGGACGCTGAGGAGCAGCTCGGCCAGCCGGGTGATGATGGTGTCGACGACACCTTTCGACATGCCGGCGAGCAGTCCCAGCCCGGCGCCGACGACGAGGAAGACGGCGAGTGCCTGGACGACGCCGAGGAGCGTCTCACGACCACCGTGCAGCATCCTCGACAGGACGTCCCGACCGAGATCGTCGGTGCCGAGCGGGTGCGCCGTCGATGGCCCGGCGAGCACGTTCATCAGGTCCTGCTGCATCGGTCCGTACGGTGCGACGAGCGGTGCGGACACGACCGCGAGGACGATGATCAGCAGGATCGACGCACTGATCACGAACTGCGGACGGCGCAGGAGCATCCACCACAGGCCGTGCATGTCGCCGGCGGCCTTGCCGCTCATGCGTTCTCCTTCACATTCAGTCGCGCGTACAGCAGTTCGACGACGAGGTTGGTCACGATGATGACGATCGCGAAGATGAGGGTGATCGCCTGCACGACGGGGATGTCGTGCAACAGGGTCGCGTTGACTGCGTATCCGGCGAACCCGGGGATGACGAAGACGTTCTCGATGAGCACGGTCCCGGTTGTGAGACCCACCATCTTCATGCCGAGGATGGTCACGATCGGGATGGCGGCGCCGCGAAGCGCGTGACGCCACAGCACTCGCCGCTCGCTGACTCCGTGCGCGCGCAGCAGCACGATGTACGGCTGCGCGAGCTGTTCCGCGACGGCGTCGCGGGTCTGCTTGGCCAGCAGTGCCGTCCCCGCCAGCGTGAGCGTCGCGACGGGGAGGATGAGGTGCGCGGCCCACGGGCCGATGCCGTCGACCATCGGTGCGTACCCGCTCGTCGGCAGCCAGCGGAGTTGCACGGCGAAGATCGCGGCGAGCACGAGACCGATCCAGAAGTTGGGGACTGCTGAGCCGATCACGCTCAGCACGTCGGCCGTCTTGCCGACGGCGCCCGGGCGCGATGCACCGATGACACCGAGCACGACGCCGAGGATCGACGCGCACACGAACGTGCAGATGATGATCGCCAGCGTCGGTTCCAGGCGGTCGGCGAGCACGTCTGCGACAGGCACCCCGCTCACCACAGATGTGCCCAGGTCGCCGCGGAAGACCGAGCCGAGCCACGTGGTGTACTGCTGCCACAGCGGCAGGTCGAGCCCGAGCTCGGTGCGAACGGCCTCGTATTGCGCCTGTGATGCGGTGGGGCCGACGATGGTGCGCGCGGCATCTCCGGGAGTGAGCGAGATGAGCACGAACAGCAGCGCCGACAGCAGGAAGAACAGCAGGACGCTCATGACGAACCAGTTGACGAATCGTCGGAGGGACATCGTGGCTCTTTTCTGGGGACACCCGCGGCGTGCGCGGCGGTTGGATTCGGCGAGCGGATGCCGCGTCCGCCCGGGCGCGAGCGCTCCGGGCGGACGGTCGACTTACTCGGCGGGTGCGATGGACGTGATCGGCGCCTGCGGCCGCGCCTCGGTGACCTCGATCGGGGCGAGGTCGTCGCTCGCGAAGTAGAACACCGGTGCGAAGACCGCGGGGGCGAACCATGCCTGCTCGACCAGCTCGGTCACGATCTGCTCGTACAGTGCGGTGGCTTCTGCTTCGGGTGCGACGAGCGCCTGCGCCATGAGGTCGTCGATCGTGTCGCTCTGCGATCCGAGCGGGTTGAAGATGGCGCTGGGGCCGAACAATCCGTCGTACTCCATCGGCAATGGCTGCGATCCGTAGCCGATGACCGCGGCGGGGAAGGTGCCACTGGTCATCCCCTCGAAGTAGTCGGCACTGGGGCGAGAGTCGAGCTCGACCGTGATGCCGACCTGGGCGAGCTGTTCCACGATGACCTGTGAGAGGGTCGCTGCGGTGGCGGATGTGCTGGCGACGACGGGCAGGCTGAAGCCGTCGGGGTACCCGGCTTCGGTGAGCAGTTGCGTCGCGGTCTCGGGGTCGTAGTCGTACCGACCGTCGAGTGCTTTGACGTAACCGGGTTCGCTCGGGACGATCGTCTGCTCGGTCGCGAAGCCGTACTCGCCGAGCAGTGCGGTCGCGATGCTCTCGCGGTCGAGCGCGTAGTTGATCGCCTGCCGCACCTTGAGATCGGCCAGCGGCGAGTCGAGATCACCGGCACGGTCGAGCAGGCTCAGCCCGTACACGATCGTGGGCGCGTACAGCACCTGCAGGTCGGCCGCAGCCGCGGCATCCGCAGATGCGAGGTCGCCCGCGATGTAGTCGACTTCCCCTGTGCGCAGCGCGTTGAGCCGCTGCTCGGGGTTCTCGATGACGGTGATGGAGATCTCGTCCCAGTACTGGGTGTCGGGGTTCCAGTAGTCGTCCCGTGCCGTGTAGACGTACGCCGATCCGGCGACGGTTCGGTCGTCGTCGAGCACGTACGGACCGGCACCGACGGTCTGCGTCGCGAGGCTGACAGTGTCATCGGCGATGGCGTCCGGAGACACGACCATCCCTGCGACCCACCGCTGTGTGAACGCCTGGGGTGCGAGTGGATGCGGCGTCTCCCAGGTGATGCGGACGGTATCGTCATCGACCTTCTCGTACTCGCCGCCGTTGACGAGCGATGCGACGTTGCTCTTGCCACCGTCGAGGTGCTCGAGATTCGCGATGAGGGCGTCGGCGTCGAGCGCTGCCCCGTCCGAGAAGGTCACGTCGTCCCGGACGGTGATCTCGAACACCTTGTTCTCGTCGTCGGTGAACGCCCATTCGGTGGCGAGCGCGGGGACGAGCGTGCCGTCGGTGTCGACGCCGATGAGGGCGTCGTATGCCGGCTGCGCGAACGGGCTCGTGGACTGTTCCATGTCGGCGGGGTCGAGGCTGGCGGGCGCCTTGTCGAGCGCGATGCGCAGGGTGCCGCCCCGCGCGGAGTCACCCTCGGGCGTCTCCGTGCGATTGGACGATGCGCACCCGGTTGCGACGAGTGCGAGCGCACTCACACTCGCGATGACCGCCAGACCGCGGCGGATGGCTGCTGTGGACAGTGTGGACACAAGACCTCCTCGTCTCGCGATCGCCCGGGCAGGCGATCGACACCTCGTTGTGCACGGCAGTCAAACACGCGTCGGAAAGGCTGTTAAGCACTTTACGTAAACCTGTTTACAACAGATCGACCTCACCGGCGTCTCGATGTCGGAGTGGTCACCGCACGACGAAGCGGGCCGGGTCATCAGCAAGAATGACCAGTCATACCGAGCGGATGCCGCCCCGCGGAAACCACGACAACGGGAAGCCCCTACTCCCCCCGCACAACCCCCGCCAGCCGCTCCGCCACCGCGGAAGCCACGTCAGAGGTAGAAGCCTCGACCATGACCCGCACGAGTTCCTCGGTGCCCGAGGGCCGCAGCAGCACGCGCCCCGAGTCCCCCAGCTCGGCAGCAGCCGCATCAGCAGCCGCCACCACGTCGTCATCGGTTGCCCGAGTCCGCGCAACCCCGCGCACGTTGATGAGCACCTGCGGGAACACCGTCATCACCGACGCGAGCTCAGCCAGCGACTTCCGCGTCCGCACCATCTCGGCCGCGAGGTGCAGCCCGGTGAGCAGCCCGTCGCCCGTGGTGGCGTAGTCGCTCATGATGACGTGGCCGCTCTGCTCGCCGCCGAGCGAGAAGCCGCCGGCGTTCATGCGCTCGAGCACGTACCGGTCGCCGACTGCGGTCGTCTCTACCGAGATGCCGTGCGAAGCCATGGCGCGATGCAGCCCGAGGTTGCTCATCACGGTCGCGACGAGCGTCGACTCGTGCAGCAGTCCGCGCGAGTGCAGCGACACCGCCAAGATCGCCATGATCTGGTCGCCGTCCACCACCCGGCCGTCGGCGTCGACGGCGAGGCAGCGGTCGGCGTCGCCGTCGTGGGCGATGCCGAGGTCGGCGCCGACGCGCACGACTTCGGCCTGCAGCACTTCGAGGTGGGTCGAGCCGACGCCGTCGTTGATGTTGAGGCCGTTGGGGTCTGCACCGATGACGGTGACTTTGGCGCCGGCATCCCGGAACGTCTCGGGTGAGACGCCGGATGCCGCACCGTTGGCGCAGTCGAGCACGACGTGGATGCCGCGGAGCGTCCCCGGCAGCGATCCGAGCAGGTGCACGACGTAGCGGTCTTCGGCGTCCGCGAAGCGGCGGATTCGGCCGACGTCGCCGCCGGTGGGTGTCAGGAACGGCCCGGCCATGGCTTCTTCGATGCGCTGCTCGACCTCGTCGGGGAGCTTGACGCCACCGCGGGCGAAGATCTTGATGCCGTTGTCTTCGGCGGGGTTGTGCGAGGCCGAGATCATGACGCCGAAGTCGGCGTCGATGTCGCCGACGAGGAATGCGGCGGCGGGGGTCGGCAGCACGCCGGCGTCGAGGACGTCGACACCGGATGAGGCGAGGCCGGCCGAGACGGCGGCGGCCAAGAAGTCCCCCGAGACTCGGGGGTCACGCGCGACGACGGCCGTCAGGCGACGACCGGCGGCTCGGCGTGCGTTCGCGATACGACCCTGGCCCAGGACGACGGCGGTCGCCTGGGCCAGGGTGAGCGCGAGATCGGCGGTGAGGGGGCCGTTTGCGAGGCCCCGCACACCGTCCGTCCCGAACAGTGTCATCGAAGGATTAACGCTTCGAGTACTGGGGTGCCTTACGGGCCTTCTTGAGACCGGCCTTCTTGCGCTCGATGACGCGGGCGTCACGCGAGAGGAAGCCGGCCTTCTTGAGGGCGGGGCGGTTGTTCTCGGCGTCGATCTCGTTGAGCGCGCGGGCGATGCCGAGGCGGAGTGCGCCGGCCTGGCCCGAGGGGCCACCACCCGAGATGCGGACGATGACGTCGTAGGCGCCGACGAGGTTCAGCAGCGTGAACGGGTCGGTGATGAGCTGCTGGTGCAGCTTGTTGGGGAAGTAGTCCTCGAACTCGCGGCCGTTGACCGTGATGGTGCCGGAGCCGGGGACGAGGCGCACGCGGGCGATGGCCTGCTTGCGGCGACCGACGGCAGCACCGGGAACCGAGAGCACGGGGCGGGGAGCCGCGGCTGCTTCGGTCTCGGGGGTCTCGGTGGTGTAGTTCTCGGGGGTCTCGAGGGAGTCAGCGATCTTCGCCATGTTCGTTTCCTTTTCGGCGGCGCTTACTGGGCGACCTGGTCGAAGGTGTAGGTGGTGGGCTGCTGCGCGGCGTGCGGGTGCTCGGCACCCGTGTAGACCTTCAGCTTCGACAGCTGCTGGCGGCCCAGGCTGTTCTTGGGGAGCATGCCGCGGATCGCCTTCTCAACGGCGCGAACCGGGTTCTTCTCGAGGAGTTCGGAGTAGGTGACTGCCTTGAGGCCGCCCGGGTAGCCCGAGTGACGGTAGGCCTTCTTCTGCTCGAGCTTCTGGCCGGTGAGGGCCACCTTGTCGGCGTTGATGACGATGACGAAGTCACCGGTGTCGACGTGGTTCGCGAAGGTCGGCTTGTGCTTGCCGCGCAGGAGCGTGGCTGCGTGCGAGGCGAGGCGGCCGAGGACGACGTCGGTTGCGTCGATGACCACCCACTCGCGGGTGATTTCACCGGCCTTGGGGGTGTAAGTGCGCGTCACAGTAGTGCTGCTTTCTTGAGTCGAACGGAGAGGTTCGTGAATCCCGCTCCGGGGTGGTTCGACCAGCGGATGCCGGTGCGAACACGCCAGTGGAGGGCTCACGTTCGCGGTACCAGGCCAGCAGGGCGCGGGCACCAAAGATCAAGACTACGCGATCGGATGCCGCTTCGCCAAGTCGGAGAAGTCATTGCGGGTCGGAATGAACAGCCCGAACGGGACGCCGCCAGCGCAGGTTGATCCGTCCGATGACGATAGGCTTTGCCTGCACATCACAACCTGGGGGAAATGTGTCAGATTCGAAGCTGATTATTGACGTGCGAGGCACTCAATCGGGCAATAAGGGCGCTCAACTCATGCTCGAAGCGGTCGCGGAGAGATACGGCTCTCTCTTCACGCTGACCGCGCAGACACATCTGACCGACTACGACGTTCGGAGTCGACTCGGACTTCGTCAGACCCTCCACCTTTATCGTGCTCCACGATTGAGTCCCGTTGTATCCGACCTGCTACCGGCGCGCGTCCGGCGGCCGTATGGCCTCGTGTCTGACTCCGAGATCGCTGGTGTTCTCGACGCGTCGGGGTTCGCGTATAGCGACCAATGGGGCCCTAACCGGGCCGAGACTGAGGTTATGTTCGGACGCCGACAGTTTCGCCGTGGCGTGCCGAAGGTCCTCCTACCGCAGGCCTTCGGGCCCTTCAGCAACGTCGAACTGCGCAAGTGGGCATCCGAACTCTTCGAGCAATCAAGCGTTGTATTCGCGCGCGACCATGTGAGCGAAAAGTACATTCGCGGCTTGAACCTACGCGTACCCATCGAGCGTTCACCCGACTTCACGATCGGGCTCTCAGCTTCCGCGACAGACCTACCCATTACAACTCCATTCATCGCGATCGTCCCCAATGCTCGGATCGTCGATCGAGGGGGTCAGTCGCGAGACGCCTACTTCGAGGGGCTGAAGCACCTGTCGTTGGCAGCTCGCGCTGAGGGCTTGGACCCGCTTGTCGTGGTGCATGAAACTCAGGACCTCGCTCTCGCGAAACGGCTCGCCGAGACCATCGACTCAGAGATTTACACGAACCCTGAGCCGCGCGAGCTGAAGTTCGTTCTTGGAAATGCAAGTGCCGTCATCACCAGCCGATTCCACGCGCTGGTCGGCGCGTTGTCCCAGGGCGTTCCTGCACTTGCGTGGGGTTGGTCCCACAAGTACGTCGAACTACTGAAGGATTTCGACGTCCCCGAGTGGATCATCACAGCCGAGGAAGCAGACCCGGCAGGTCGCGTCACAGCATTGCTAAATGACACCGCGGCGAGAGACCGTCTCGAGTCCGCGCGACCGAACCTCGTCGCGAAGGTTGACACAATGTGGGAGATCACTGAGGACGCACTCAGGTCGCGGCATCCGACGCGCGTTCGCTGAAGCGGGCCGACAACTCCCGTCTCCGATCGAGCCTCCCCCAGGGCATGCGGATACGATCGTCGTCAGCTCCGACAAACGAGATACGCCGACGCGGTTTCAATCGGAGGCCTCACGTCGCATGAGCACGGGATCACTCATGTGCGAAGCATGGGATTCCGCGGGATGGCGGTCACCAGCGCGAACGTGTCGCGCTGGATCGACCGCACGAACCACGCTCGTCTCCGGACGATATCAGCCCAAGACTCGATAGGTTCTAACCGCGTCGATCTCACGTTTCGTGGATGTCGGAGCTAGCCCCTCTGGGTCTGCGTATCCATAAGCGATTAGCATTACCACGCGCTCATAGTCGGCTAGGCCGAGGAGCTCTCTCATCTGGGCATCTCGCTCGGGCACATCCGGCCAATTGATGCAGCAGCTCGCGATCCCCTGCACCTCGAGGCCGTAAACGACCCCCATCGATGCGAGGGAACCGTCGATGTAGATCAGGTGTCGGTCTCGAGCGTCGAAGAAGGCCGACATGTCACCGATCACGACGATAAGCCCAGGGATCTGCTCTCCAAACCCGCGGGTGCCACCAGGCACCGCCGCCACACGACGAACGCTGTCAGGGTCATCGAAGACTTCGAAGCGGTAAGGCTGCCTGTTGCATGCGGTCGGAGACTCCATTGCGACAGCGATCGCATCATCAACCCGCTGGCGTAGAACTTGACGATCCTCGAACCACCGCACCGACCTCCGACGCTCGGCCAATTGCCTCAGCGCAGATATCTCAATGTTCGGCGAAAGTACGGAGACAGGTTTTGGGCCATCGTCTCGACGCTCGCCAACGAGCGACTCGATTGACGCGAACTGACCTCTAGCCGCCTGGATCACGGGCGATGTCGCCTCGGATGTGGCTTCAAAATAGTCAGCAAGAACTGACTGCATCCAAGCAAACTCAGACGAAGGTGCGTCCCCGTCGGATGGTGCGACACGTCCGAAAGCCGCGACAGTGACGCCAATGTACTCAAGCGCGAATGACGGTCGGCGCGGCCTCATCGTCAAACCCTTTTCAATCATGTGCACATTGCGGCGCAGGAGATAGAGATCACTATCTTGTCCGGCCGCAGATCGATACTCACGAATTCCCTTCTGAACAGTGCGCCGCTCTCTCGCGAGCGGACCCCCAGAGAGCAAGCGAACAAGCTTTCCAAGACGCCACTTCACGACTCCGAGTGCACGCACAACTGGTGAACGATCATTCATTTGGGGTTCCATTCTTCCGCCAGCTAAGGGCCGAGATCATGTATCGCACGGGTGCAACAATCGCCAAGGACATCTGTTTACCGGGCAGTCGCGATTCGCGCGACAAGAAGCAGGACAGATATGACGCGAAGACGTAAGAAGCGAGAGTGGCAACCGCTGCGCCGTTAAGACCTGCAAGGGGAATGAGTGCGATATTCAATGCGATGTTCAGGAGCGCGCCGAAGCCATGTCGAACTAGCGAGAGCCAAAGTTTGCCCTCGGCGATGATCCACTTCGAGTACACGAGAGCCATGAACACGAACGGACAAGTGATGAGTTGGATCCACAGTACCGAAATCGCCGGTTCGTACTCGGAGCCGAGAAACGACTGGATGACAAAGGTGCCGATTCCTCCAACTGGCAAGGCGACGAGTACACCCGCCCAGAAGGCGCGATCGTATGCTCGTTGCAGGAGGGCGACGTACTCGGGATGGCTGGAGCCGAGCCGATCTCTTGTTGCCACGAGGACTGGCAATGTTGAGTTCATAAAGGCGGAAGGCAGCACCTGCGCAACTTCGCAGACACGCACCGCCAGGGAATAGACACCGACCGCAGCATTGCCCGACATCACCTGCAGTACGACGACATCACCCCGAAGGTTCACCTGGTTCGCTAATCCCGCAAGAGTGAGCGGCAATGAGCGCTTCGCGAGAGATATTGCATCCCGGAGATTAGGTCGAGCGATGCCCGGAGCCTCTTGGTCTCGGAGATATCGAATCCAGATCACGACCGTTCCAACCAAGGTCTCTGTCACAAAGAGCACCAAAAACAGCCACACGCTCGGCCATAGCCACAGCACGACCAGCCTCGCCACCAGACTTGCTAGCGTGACCCAGATTCGGATGGTCGCGGGAACTCGCGTCAGCATGCGTGCCTGGTACCAGAAATCCGCACCGTTTCCACTGCGGGCGAATAGGGAGAGACCCGCAATGAGCGATGCCGCAACAGTTGGAAAGCTTCCAGAGGTGAGGCTAATCCCAACGATTAGCAAGTAGCCCATGAAGGCAAAGCTGACTCGTGTGGCCTGAATCAGGCCAACGGCTGCTCGCCCTTCGAGCCGATTGACGCCGACGAGCATTCGCACGGCGAAACTGGCCAAACCTCCCTGCGCAACCGCCATTCCAATTGCAGCGAGCGAGGTCGCGTAGGAATAGAGACCATACTGGTCAACCGGGAGGACTAGGACGAGCAAGAACGCAACGGCTGCCCCCGCGAGCGAGTTCACCCCACCGAGCGCGGAAGCCCAGAGTCCGTTGCGGAGAATCGATCTCCGTCCGTTCTGCTCCGTCATTGGCCGATCGTCCTGCTCCGAACCACGCTTTCGATTAGTTCAAGGACCGTTGACGCAGTGCCACCAGCTCCTCCAGAGGCGATCCGGAGTTCGCACGCTGATCTCAGTTCACGCAGGAGCGCTCGATCCGTTGCGAGTCGAACGATTGCGTCGGCGAGGCTTTCCGGGGAAGGATCACACAACATTCCGCCACCTTCGCGAAGGATCTCGCTTGTTCCGCCGTTGTCGTACCCGATAACTGGAGTCCCGGCGTTGATGGATTCCGCAGTGACTCGACCGAACGCTTCGTTGCCCGAACAGACGAGTGAGAGGTCAGCATTCCCGAACACTTCCATCATCGAACGCGACTCGCCGCGATGAGTTACTGCGTGCTCAAGGCCGGCGGACGCAATCGCGCGATTTAGATGATTGAGACGATCCGGCGCCGCTTGGCCGTATAGGTCCAGGATCACCTCGACGCCACGGTCACGCGCGACTCGCACCGCTTCAACGGCGTCGAGCTGACCCTTCTCCTTCGATAAAGTCCCGGCCATCACCAGATGAAGTGTCAGTCGCTCGGGTCGATCGGCCAGGATGGAGGAAAGAGGAACTTCCGGATGCACGACATGGGTCGCTGAACCGATCTGCTCTCCCGCATACTCTGAAACAGCAATCGTCGAATGACTGAAAACGCGAATTGACCAAGCAATCAAACTTTTCGGCAGGAACGACGGTAGCGCGGGATTCGTCTTAATCGCTTCGCGGATCATTGTCACCGCGGGGATCCTCGCGAGTCTTGCGGCCAGACTGGCTTGGGGAATAGTGGTGGAGTTGACGATCACAGCATCCGCGCGACTCGACTTCAGCCATCGAGCGAAAGCCACTGCGTCAACAGTCGCGACGAGAATGCGCAACGGCCCAGATAGGACGGGGCGCGCGCCCTGCATCATTCGCACCCAACGGTGGCTAACGATGCTCACGTGATCTGACTGTGGCAGCAACTCGCGGATTCTCTGCTCGTCCGCGATCGGCAGAGAGAGAAGCACGTCGTGATCTCGCTTCAAAGCTTCCTCTACGAGTGTCGCGAGTGAGTGCTCCGCCCCGCCCGTCCCTGGCGAGTGTGACACAAAGACAAGTCTCAATTTGGCATCTCCCCCGACGAAAGCCCTGATGAACGACTTCCAGCGAGACCCGGGATAAGCGCATGAACGAACGCATCTGGGCCAAACGTGCGCGTTGCTACGGGTCTGACGGCGACGAGCGCACGATCAATTGCGACTGCAAGCGCACCGGCTTCCAGCGGGACCCAGGTCGCTCGATCGGGAATTGCGCTGGCATCAGTTCGGAGCGATTTCGCGCCCGACAGCACCAAGCGGGTGCCAATTGCTGCAGCCTTCGCGACGATGCCGCTAGGCCCCTCGTTCGAGTGAGCGATGACGACACAATCTGCGTAAGCGATCGAACTGTCGAGCATCTCGTCAGTCACGGGAGGTTCGAGCCGCACGAGGGGGACGCCCGCTTCCGTCAGATCTGCCACTCTCCCCGCGATCGCCATCTCGACGTCATGCTCGAGAGTGCCCGCCACGAGCACGCCGACGCTGCCCTTCAGCAAGCCCACCGCGTCGAGTATGAGCGGGAGGTTCTTGCGTGCTGTAATTCGCCCGAACACGCCAATCCATCGTCGATCGCCGTGACGTGAAACCGATTGCTCGACGAGCTGAGTCCCGCGCTCGGATACATTGAGGGTGACCGGGTCTGGGATCCACTGAAGGCCCCCGCCCTTTGCGATAAGAGGACTCCTCAGGACGAATAGGTCCACACCGCGCCGCAGTCGAGCCACATGCATCGCAGACCTCTTGAACAGTGTTCGAGCATGACGTGCGAGGTACGCCCCGGACGGCACACTTGGTCGCATTACAAGCGCGGACAACGCGCCGCTGCCGCGCCAGCCACTGATCGTGAGCGGCAACAGATATCGATCCGCATCAGGTATAACCGTTCGGTCACTCCCGAGTAGGAATGAGCGTTCTACTACGACCCGCAGCTCCACGAACTCAGCTACTTCGACCACTACATCGGCGAGCACGTGCCCCAGGTGGAGCGACCAGTTCTCGTGCATCCTCGCAGATGCCGTGGTGAGAAGCGTCACCTCGGCACCACAAAGTAGAGCATTTTCAATCAGAAGGCGAACATAGTAGAGCCGATGGCCATCAGCATTCGGCTCAACTATGAGGATCTTCAGTCCGGTGAGAGGCTCTTGCTTCGTGTCAGGCTCGCGGACTCGATGCCGCATTATTCAGTCGCCTCCCTTGGACGAGGACGAAAGTCCAAGCCGCCGAAGGTGTTCGGGACGGTCATCCTGAGACAGACGTTCGCCGATTCGGCGGGCAGGGTTTCCACCAACGATCTCGAAGTCCCTCACGTCACGCGTCACGACAGCTCCCGCGGCAACGATCGCGCCGTCTCCGACTGAGACCCCGGACAATATCGTCGCCCCGTAACCGATCCACACATCGCGACCGATCCGCACGGTATCGGCGGGCCGGGGCTCACGGTCTCCCACCCACGTCGCGTCAATCACGGCGACTCCAACCTCATCGACCGCGTGGTCGGCTCGTCCCACGATGCCCACGCCCGCCGCGATGATCGTCTTGAAACCAATGGAACCGCTCACCTCGATGGTGCAGTTTCGGCCGATCGCTACGCCGTCTTCGATGACCAGACCGTGGAACGATCGGACGACAGTTCCCGAACCGAGCCGCACATCTTTCCCGATCTGGACGTTGCCACTCACAGATCGCCAGATCTGTAACCGCTGCCAAGCTGCTCTCAGCTGCCGGCCAGCCGGGATCCCCGCCAATCGTCCGCGCTCGCCAGTCATCGTGCCTCCTGCCGGGTTCCATCGAGCGCGAGCCGGAATCCTTCCGCCATCACAGACGACGAGTAGGTGTCGCGGACAGCTTGCACGATCGATTCCCTGTCCCATTGCTCTGGATCCGCCGCGGCTTCCGTCATCGCTGTCGCGAACGACTCCGCGTCACCTGCCCGGAACATTCGAGAAGTTCGATCCGTCGCCAGTTCGATCTCTGGCGCGTGGGGTTCATCGTCTGCGATCAACATTGCCACCCCGAACCCCAGGGACTGAGTGAGGCTCAGTCCGACATATCCCGGGGAAAGCGATGCGATGCTCTCGCTGTACAGGTCGCGAAGTCGCGCGAAATCCGATACGTGGCCGAGTAGGTCGACGCGGTCCGAGAGGCCCGCGTCTTGGACCCGGATCGCGAGCTCAGCGTGTTGCGAGCCTTCACCGACGAACGTGAGCCGCGTATCCGCGGCGAGCCTTCCGCTCTTCAGCGCGAGAGCGAATGCTTGAAGCGCGAGGAACGGGCGCTTCGCAGGTTCAATGCGCCCGACGCACAAGAAGCGGGTGCGACTGGACGTCGGTGAGTAATCGAGCAGGCTCGACGGATAAAGGCCGTTTGCCGCAACCCAAACATCGGCTGAGCGGTCCTCCGTACGTACACGTCTGCCATCGCTCCACGTGTAGCTGATCACGCCATCTGCGAGCCTTCGCATCAGTCGCCTCAATGGGGCGGTCGCGGCGGCTGCTCCGCGGCGTGGATGAATGTGGCCCCACACGAGCGTCCGCTGACGGGCGAGCTTGCGTCGAAGGAGGATTGCCCACGCGGTCAGTGATCTTGGGTTGAGATCTACCACCGCGACGTCGGTACCGCGCACGTGCTTCATTACGCCGACCTGCCAAAGTATCCGGCGTCCCAGAAGCGCGCGGTTTCGAACCTGCACTACTCCCGGAAAGCTCGCGCTTTTTACCGTTCGATCGAGGTGGGCATCCCCGACCACCAGCACCAGTTCATCGTCCGAATCTGCGAAAGACTTCTGCAGTTCGACCACAAAGTTGCGTCGATAGTCAGGCAAGACAGCGAGTACCGCGACCGCCCGCATCAGCCGAACCGCTCCGCGACGACGGCAGATGCGTCCCAGATCGCATTCGCCGGAACGGCCGTATCAACACGATTCCCCGGCTTTACGAGCGCCGATCTGCCGATCGAAACTCCGCCGAGAACGATGCATCGGCTGGTGACCCACGCCCCATCATCGATGGTGATTGGACGTGTAATGAGTCCCATGTCTAGGCGATGCCGGTGACTACCGGTTGTGAGAAAAGTGTCCTGGGAGATCACCACGTCGTTGCCTAACCGGATGTGGTCCTGATTGTGGAACCAAACGCCCTCCCCGATCCACGAACGTGCACCGATGGCGAGCTTCCACGGGAACTTGACTCGCGTTCGCGGGCGGAACACGACGCCTTCGCCGATCTCCGCCCCAAAAGCCCGAAGGACTCGAACACGCAAAGTTGAGCTGATCTGCCACGGGTTCGTAACGAACAGCAGCTCGCAGATCGCCCAGAGGTAGACGACCCAACTGCGCCGATCCCACGCCGCGCGCTCTCCTGGTGCCTTCGACAAATCAATCACCGGGATGTCAGACATCGCGCACCTCCCAAAACGAGACCAGACGGTCTTCCCGATAGGGCCGTGCCATGAGTTCCCCGCCCCCGCTGTCACTGTACTGGGAGCGAAAGCCCCCAGAGTCCACCGCATATCCCCATACGCCGGCACAGTGTCGCCGGTCCCGTAAAGAGTCCGCGGCACCGATGCAACGTTCATTATGCTCACCCGCGAGTTTCGTCAGGTTACGCGCAGTGGTCGCGGAGAGAACATCTCGCCCTGCGGCATCCGGATGGAGTTGACGAGATCGCGCGCAGCGCTATCTTTCATTTCATGCCGCCTCCCGAACCCGCCGTGACCGTCATCGGCGTCAACTATCCGCCCGAGTCGACCGGGATCTCGCCCTACACCGGCGCCATGGCCCGTGGCCTCACGACCAGAGGATTCCGCCCGCACGTCATCACGACGCACCCGCACTACCCGGACTGGCGCGTCACCGCTGGCTACGGCCAGTGGTCTCGCAAGGAGCAGGTTGACGGCGTGAGCGTGCACCGCGTGCGGCACTACGTGCCGTCGACGCCGAAGATCACACATCGGTTCGCGTCCGAGCTGACTTTTGGCACACGTCTCGCGCTCTCGTCGTGGCGGAAGCCGTCGGCGATTGTGGCCGTCTCCCCGGCACTTTTCTCGTCGATTCTCGCTGCGGTCCGGGCGAAACTCTTCCACCGATCGACACCATTCATCGTCTGGGTACAGGACCTCTACTGGCTTGGGCTGACCGAGACCGGACTCGCCAACGCGCCGATGGCCCGCATGCTCCACGCGATCGAGGGGTGGCTGCTGCGATCCGCAGATCGGGTGGTCGTCATCCACGATCGGTTTGCGGACCGTGTGCACGCAGACTTCGGTGTTCCACGGGAGCGCATCCACGTCGTTCGCAACTGGACCCACCTCCCCCCGCGCGACGCCGTGGACCGCGAGAAAGTCCGTAGCGAGCGCGGCTGGGGCGACGAGATCGTTGTACTCCACGCCGGCAATATGGGCGTGAAGCAGGGGCTCGATAACGTTGTCGAGGCGGCACGTCTGGCGGCTGACCGCGGGGAGAACATTCGCTTCGTCCTGCTCGGCGGGGGTGCCGACAAGGCTCGGTTGCAGGAGCTCGGTGCCGGCATCCCGATACTGGAGTTCTTGAGCGCGCTCCCAGACGATGCCTTTGTCGAAGCGCTCAGCGGTGCAGACATTCTGCTCGTCAACGAACGACCGGGAATCGCCGAGATGGCGGTGCCGAGCAAGCTCACGTCGTACTTCTCTGCAGGCCGCCCGGTGCTCGCGGCGACGGACATCACGGGGATCACCGCTAACGAAGTTCGGGCTGCCGCGGGAGGCGTGGTCGTCCCATCGGGGGACCCCGCAGGGCTGCTCGACTCTGCGCTCGAACTCGGTCGCGACTCCACCCGCTGCGACGATCTTGGGGCAAACGGGAAGCGTTACCGGGAGACGGTGCTTGACGAAACATTCGCGATCGATTCGTTCGCTACGATGCTCGAAACGCTCATCACTGGGGACCCGGCGCACGAGGTGCAGACGGCGAAACGGTGAGCAGCTCAGGTCGTATCTAGCTAGGGGAAGCTCTCTTGACCAAACGCGCACTCATCACGGGGATCACCGGCCAGGACGGCTCGTACCTGGCAGAGCTCTTGCTTGCCAAGGGCTATGAAGTCCACGGGCTGATCCGTCGCGCTTCGACGTTCAACACCAAGCGAATCGACCACCTCTACGTCGACCCGCATGACCCGAACGCGAAGCTGTTCCTGCACTACGGCGACCTCAGCGACGGCGCGCGCATGGTCACGCTCATGAGCGAGATCAACCCCGACGAGGTTTACAACCTCGCCGCGCAGTCGCACGTGCGCGTCTCGTTCGACGAGCCGGAACACACCGCCGACACCACCGGCACCGGCACGATCCGTCTGCTCGAAGCGGTACGCCTGTCGGGCATCAAAACCCGCTTCTACCAGGCATCCACCTCGGAGCTGTACGGCGCGACGCCGCCGCCTCAGAACGAGACGACGCCGTTCTACCCGCGCTCGCCCTACGGCGTCGCGAAGCTGTACTCGTACTGGATCACCAAGAACTACCGCGAGGCGTACGACATGTTCGCGGTGAACGGCATCCTGTTCAACCACGAGTCGCCCCGTCGCGGCGAGACGTTCGTGACCCGCAAGATCACGCGCGCCGTCGCCCGCATCAAGGCCGGTACGCAGAAGGATCTCTACCTTGGCAACCTCGAGTCGATTCGCGACTGGGGCTATGCCGCCGAGTACGTCGAAGGCATGTGGCGCATGCTGCAGGTCGACGAGCCCGAAGACTTCGTGCTCGCGACCGGAGTCGGCTACACGATCAAGGACTTCCTCGAGACCTCGTTCGGCCACGTCGGGCTCGACTGGCAGGAGTTCGTGAAGTTCGACGACCGCTACCTGCGCCCCACCGAGGTCGACGCGCTCATCGGCGACCCGACGAAGGCCGCCGACAAGCTCGGTTGGGTTCCGACCATCGATGGGAAGGAACTCGCGAAGCTCATGGTTGACGCCGACGTGGCTGAACTCGAGGCCGGACCTGAGTGGTACGACACGGTCAAGCTCGCTTCGTGGGGAACCGCGTGAGCACTGCCGTCGACGGCGTGAGCTACACGCCCGCCGAACTCGACCGCGACGCGACGTTCTACGTCGCCGGGCACCGCGGACTCGTCGGTTCGGCGATCGTGCGCAAGCTCGAGGCCGAGGGCTTCACGAACGTGGTCGGCAAGACATCGGCCGAGCTCGACCTCAAGAACCGCGACGACGTGTTCGCGTACATGTCGGAGATCAAGCCGAAGTACATCGTGCTCGCCGCGGCGAAGGTCGGCGGCATCCTCGCGAACAGCACGTATCCGGTGGACTTCCTCTCGGACAACATGCGGATCCAGACGAACGTTCTCGACGCGGCGCTCACGAACGACGTCGAGCGAGTCGCGTTCCTCGGCTCGTCATGCATCTATCCGAAGTTCGCCGAGCAGCCGATTCGTGAGGACTCGCTGCTCACCGGGCATCTCGAGCCGACGAACGACGCGTACGCGATCGCGAAGATCGCCGGGATCCTCCACACCCAGGCGGTGCGCCGCCAGTACGGGTTGCCGTGGATCAGCGCGATGCCCACGAACCTCTACGGTCCGAACGACAACTTCTCGCCGAAGGGTTCGCACGTGTTGCCGGCACTCATCCGCCGCTACGACGACGCCGCAAAGACAGGCGCTGGCTCCGTCACGAACTGGGGCACGGGCACGCCACGACGCGAGTTCTTGCACTCCGACGACATGGCGGACGCCGTGCTGCACCTCATGGAGCACTACGACGGGTCGGACCAGGTCAACGTGGGCACCGGCTCCGATGTGACGATCCGCGAGATCGCCGAGACGATCGGGCAGGTCACGGGGTTCCGCGGCGAGACCGAATGGGACACGACGAAGCCCGACGGCACCCCGCAGAAGCTGCTCGACGTCTCGAAGCTCGCCGAGGCGGGCTGGACGGCGAAGATCAGTCTGCAGGAAGGCCTCGAGCGAACGGTCGCCTGGTACCGCGACCACGTCGACACCGTTCGCGAGTAACGCGTGATCCGGCACATTGTGCTGTTCCGCGTGTACGACGCGGTCTCGGAAGAGGACGTCGATTCGGCGATCGCTTCGCTTCGCGCGCTCGAGTCGCTGCCGTCGGTGCTGTCGTGGCGCGTGGAGCGGTCGTCGGACACACGGAAGGGCCGCGTGATCGTGGAGGACGCGTCATTCGCGTCGGAGGCTGACTTTGCCGCGTTCCGTAGTGAACCGGCGCACATCGCAGTCGGGAACACAATGTCGCGGGTCTCGGATTGGTTGACTGGAGACTACGGAGCTTGAGCGTGCCCGCCCATGGTAGACCTGCAGCCACCTCGATGGGTCGAGCGCTGCGCGAGGTAGGCGCTACGACGGATTAGCGAGTCGCGTTTCCACCGCGACGGGACGTACGCCGCGGCCACTGAGCCCACGATGAGGGCTTGCGACGAGGGCGAACGCAAGCATTACGAACCATGCCCCCACCTGCCACTGCGACGGTTGCGCCGTGACCGCGGACACCGCAAAGCCGAGCCAGATGACGGTCCCCGGTATCGAGTTGAACGCAACGAACGCCGCCAGCACGAGACCGAGAATCAGGCAGCCTGCTAGCGCCGGATCATTCGACAACGCAACGAGGATGTTGATGTTCGCATGTCCTCCATCCGCTCCGATGCCGCGAGCAGCGATGGATACGCCCGCGACCGAGTTCTTCTGGTCAAAGACAGGGAGGAGAAATGCGGGTACAGCAAGCGCTGCGCTCGCACAGACGAGAACGACCGTCCCGATGGAGCGTCGTCGCATTCGGATAAGGGTTAGACCGACCACGGCGCAGGCAAAAACGATCAATATTGTTGCGGTCGACTGCGTAAGAAGGGTGACGAGCACAATCAGCGCTGAGAGTCCGACCCTCACTCGCGTTGTAGTGACGACGAATAGCGCAGCCACGAGCGGGAGGAGATAGAAGACAACAAGACCGGGCTCCCCGATAAATGGTGCCCCGCGGCGAGTTCCTTCCAGGATCGGGGCGCCAGATGTCGCCAAGGTAAGTGGCGCGTAGAGCTCCAATGTTCTGTGTCCGATTTCGATATTGGCTATCAAGCTCCCCCGGAACCCAACGACGATCGTGGCGAGGTAAGAGGCTACGTAGATAGAGAAGTACACGACCAAACCTCGCAGCAGATCCCGCACGAACCCTCGGCGTTCGGCGATCAGGAATGCGGCAACGGCGAGCAGCGCGTATGACGCAACGAACGGCCACTGCCCCAGCAGAGCGAGTCCGGCTGCCGGGGCAGCCATTGCCGCGACAGCGAGTGCCCGGCCTCCAAACGGTCTCGAAGACTCCGACCGGTAGGTCAGCGACAGCATCAGAAGGCCGCTCGAACCAAGGAGCGCTAGCGACGCCGCCGACTCGCCGAGTACGCCAGGTGGGACCAGGAAAAGGAACGTGGCAGCAAGGAATCCACGAAGAGTAGCGAATCGGATCGCGAAACTCACCGCGAGAACTGCCGCGAATGCCATGAACCCAAGCCGCACGTCACCGGTGACAATAAAAGACACCACTGCTGCCAACGCGCTCGACGTCGCCACAACACCTAAGAACATCGCCCCTCCCCGCTGCTCAGACTAGCTTGCGCACGCACCCAGCTACCGGTAGTCAGCGGTCGAGCCGATGGGAGGTGAAGGTGGCTAAACATCGTTACCCGTCGAGTTGTTTGTCGTGTGGTCGTGACTTCCCAAGAGATTCAGACGAGGACCCCGGAGGCCTACTCAATCGCGAATCGCCAGTTCGACTCCAAGCCGATGAGCTTTAGGACGAGCGTCGCTGATCCAGGCCACATCGACGGCAGCTCATTGGCCGTGAACCATTCAAAATCATGGGCCTCATTGCGTGGTGCCGGTGTGCCGATGAGTTCGACGGCGTAGGAGAGACCAATCGCGTGCTTGCGGGGGTCGTCGCCGTAGACGGTGCCGTCGGTGGGGGCGATGTTCGGCGGGAACCATTCGTAGACATAGTCGGGCTGCGCGTTTGGTTCGATTGCGAGGTCGACGTCGAGGGTGTCGCGGGCGTGACGCCGGAGTGCCTGCACGATGGTCTCGCCTCGGTTCACGCGGCCGCCGAGGTGACACCACACCTGCCCGAACGGTGAGTCACGGAGGATCAGCCCGATCTCGGTCGTGCCGTCCGGAGTCGTCCGCACGGGAATGAAGTCGACACAGGCGATCGGCATTGACTGCTCGATCTGCGCGTAGAGATCGTCGGGCAAGAACGTCACGCGGCTATTCTTGCGGCGCCCACACGCGCAACGCGAATGCTCGGCAATCCTCTACGCTCAAGGCGGGGCGCTGGGGGCGCTGGCGGACAGATCATTGCTCCGCCGAGGGGGAACATCGTGGATCGAGTCGTGCGCACGCGCGCACTGGCGGCATCGCTGGTCGTCGTCGTCGCGACACTGTTCGGCGGCGCATCGAACGCAGCATCGGCTGAGGAATCTGCGCCGAGCCCGGCAGTCGAGGTCTCGGCGGCGAGCGCGTTCACGTCACCTGCCGCAGTTGAGATCGAGGGCGTGGCGCAGGTCGGCGAGGTGCTCACTGCGGTCGTCACCACGGATGCGGTGCCGCTCCCCGATTCGTACACCTACCAGTGGTTCGCAGACGATTACGAGATCGAAGGCGCGACCGAACAGACGTTCCCTGTCGAGGCGTGGTATCGAGATGTGTCCCTCGCGGTCGTCGCGACGCCGGTGCTCGACGGTTACGACGGCGCCAGCGGTGCCGGCCCGTCGCTGCCCACCGATGCAGTCGCCCCGGCGCTGTACACCGGCATCATGATCGTGTCGCTCCCCGACACGATCAGGGCAAGCGACGTGATCACCGCGACGCTCGACAGCGACCTCGCACTTGAACCGGACCATCTCGAGTACACCTGGATCGTCGACGGCGAACCGATCGACGACGGGTGGGAGGGGACGCTCGACCTCGTGCAAAGCGGCTTCCAGGGCGGCGAAGAGCTCGCTGTCTTCGCCCACGCGGGCGCGCTCGGGTACGAACCGGTGTTCGCCACCTCACAGACCGTCACCGTCCTTCCGGCACCGATCCTCACGGTCGACGTCGTCAACCTGGACACGGGGATCGGGATCGGGGTTGGACTCGAGGTCGCCGGCGAACGCTTCCTACACACCGGGCCCGTCACGATCGAAATCCAGGGCGAGCACGCTGTCCCCGGCGAGTGGGAGAGCGTCTTCGACGATCCGATCGTCCTGGGCACCGTCACTCCCGATGTCGACGGAAACTTCAGGTTCGACGCACCGCTCCACTCTCTCCCCGGTGCCCTCAACGTTCGCGTCATCGCGGCAGACGGCACCCTGCTCGCCTCGGAAAACCCCCTGTTCCTCTTCGGAGAAGATCCGGCCGAAGAGTCCGCTGCTGCTGCTGCCGGCGAGCGACTCGCCGAATCGGGCGACGACGCACCGCTCCTGCCGATCGCGCTGATCGGATTCGCGCTGGTCGCCGCAGGCGGCTTCCTGCTACGTTTCGGCAAGCAGTATCCACCGCGGCTGGGGAGTTCGCGATGAACGGGGAATCAATGGGAAACGCCGTCCTGGAAGACGACCGCCGAGTGCTGCCCGCGTGGCGCAAAGCGATCGCGGCAATCGTCATCGCCATCGTCGTCGCCGCGGCCGGTGCCACTGGCACCGCCCCGGCGTTCGCGGCATCCACCATCTCGGCCAAGACACCCACGGTCTCGGGATCCGGGCTCGTCGGGCAAACCCTCACCGCCAACGCCGGCAGCTGGTCGCCCGCCCCCGTCACCCTGCAGTACCAGTGGTACCGCAACGGGGAGCCGATCTCGAAAGCCACCGCACGCACCTACACGCCGACCACCGCCGACGCCGGCCGCAAGGTGCTCGTCATGGTGACCGGCACGAAGCGCGGCTACACCCCCGCCGTCCGCGCGAGCGCGAGCCGCACCATCACCGGCACCTTCACCACTGCACCCAAACCGAAGATCAGCGGCGCCTTCACTCCCGGCTCGAGACTCACCGTCACCACCGGCACGTGGTCGCCCACGCCGACCACGCTCAGCATCACCTGGCTACGCGCAGGCAAGGCCATCCCGGGCGCTACCAAGTCCACATACACGGTCACCAACGCAGACCTCGACAAGCAGGTGTCCGTCCAGGTGACCGCCCGCCGCTCGGGCCACACCACCAAGACGACGGTCAGCACCAGCGCGACCGTCCGGCGCACGTTCAAGACCGCACCCGCGCCCATCGTCGTCACCGACCCGGCGGGACCCATCGTCGGATCGCAGCTCAGGGTCACCGATCAGCTCCCGCGCTGGTCACCCACCCCGACAACGCTCACTTACCAGTGGCTGCGCGGCTCCACCCCGATCAGCGGCGCCACCTCGCGCAGCTACCGCATCACCACCGGCGACGTCGCCACCGGCATCAGCGTGCGGGTCACCGCGAGCCGCACCGGATACCGCACCACCACGAAGACCTCGACGGCAGTCACGCCACGGCCCGCCGCACTCACGATCATGCCCTGGCGGCTGATGGGGACCCCCTCATACGATTCGACGCTTACCGTTCGACCCGAGTTCATCGCGTGCAGCGGTGTGTGCGTGCAACCCGACTTCATCAGCTATGTCTGGCGGGTGAACGGCACGCCGATCAACCACTCCGGGCACGAATGGCGGGTGCCCGCCTGGGCAGCCGGTAAGCAGGTCACCGTTGAACTCATCGGTGTGAAGCCCGGGTACCCGAACGTGTCGTCCGTCGGCCAGCCGGTTACCATCGACCGCAACCTGCGATCCTCGGTCGCGGGTGGCAGCACCATTCCCGTCGACGCCTATCTGCAGTCGAACAACGGCCGCTACCGCTTCATCCTGCAGGGCGACGGCAACGCCGTGCTCTACGACGGCAGTCGAGCAACGTGGTCGTCACGCACGAACGGCAAGGCCCCGCGCGAACTCGTGCTGCAAGGCGACGGCAACTTCGTATTCTACGACACCTCCGGGCGCGCGGGCTGGGCCTCGAACACCGCCGGCAAACCGATCCGCAACCTCGCCCTCCAAGACGACGGCAACCTCGTGCTCTACGGCACCAACGGCGCAGCCACGTGGTCGAGCAACACCGCCACCGGTGGCGGCGGAAGCGTTCCGGGCGTCAACGGCTGGGCGTACCCGATCCGCCCGCACGCGACATTCACCACGTACAGCGGACACAATGGCGACGACATCCCGGTGGGGGTCGGAACGCCGGTGTACGCAATCAGCTCCGGCCCGGTCGCGATCGTGTCGTACCCGATCGGCCCGTGGTGCCCCGTCGGCGGCGTCAGCGGCAATCAGACCGACCTGAGAATCACGACGCAGCGCGACGGCAACACGTACACCGTCGCGTACGCGCACCTCGACTCCTTCGCGGTCAGCAATGGGCAGCAGGTCCAAGCGGGCCAGCTCATCGGATACTCCGGCAACAAGGGATGCTCGACCGGCCCGCACCTTCACATCGACATCAAGGTGAATGGCGTCGCGAACAAGCTCTACCCCCGCGACATCTTCGGACGCAGCTACTGAGCCCGAGCCACCGCGGCGAGGAGGAGTCGACCATGCCTGACGAGAACGAGTCGGCGGTGCCCGGGCGGGCGGCATCCGAGCCGGCGAAGCCCTGGTGGCCGTCGCAGCTGCACATGCTCGTCTGGATCACCTGCGGCGCGCTGCTGCTCGCACTCGCGTTCGGCGGATGGCACGAGGGCCTCATGGTGCGGCTCGAGAATGGCGAGCTCTACGAACCGTCCGACGCCGCAGCTGCCGGCGCCCTCGGGTACTTCAGCGCGTTCTTCGAGCGGGTATTCATCGTCGCGGGCATGGGCGCGATCGTGCTCGGCGGCGTCGTCGCTGCCCTCGCCCACCACCGCAGCACGGTTTGACGCGCGCGAAGGACCCATCCCGCCCGAAGTGCAGCGGCGACACCACCTTTCCACCGGATATTGCGGGCGACAAGACCGGTGCAATATCTTGAGCTCGGCATCCGCGCGATTTAGGCGATCGTGCGTGTTGCGGTGCCGATCTTGGGGAAGATCAAGCTCGCGTGAAGGCGATGTTCGCGGACCGCGATTCTGGGGGAGCAATTGTCAGGTCATTTCTCCGCGGACGCAGTTGGATCCGCGCACGCAGCAAGCCACCCGCCAATTCGCGCAGCGCAACGGCGTAGCCGTCCGCACACCGCACACCGCACACCGGCAGCGGTACTTGCGCTGTTCACCACCCTGGCGCTGTTCGTCGCACTCATGGTGCCGCAGCCTGCACACGCTGCGCGCATGAATTGGCCGGGTCACTGGACGAATCCCGCGGGTGCCGCCCAATGGGAGGATTGGAACTTCAACGCGTGCGGGTATGCCCACATCAACGGGGAGAGCGCCGCGCACTTGGGCTCGGATTCCCAGGGATACCTCTCCGGCCCCGTCCGTTCAATCGGCAAGGGTTGGGTCAAACGCACGACAGGCGACCGAGGTATCAATTCGATCCTCCACGTCGAGTATCAGTCGGCGTCAGGCCCGTTCACCCTCATTTATCAGCACATCGTTCCATCGGTCGCAGTAGGCGCAGAGGTGCAGGCCGGTACCCAGGTGGGGACGGTCGCGAACTGGGCGGGCAACAGCCACGTCCACGTCTCGGTTATCCCAGGGGCTTATTCTGCCCGCACCTCGAGCTACGGGTATCGCGGCTGCTCGACTGGCGCCGGGGCGAACCAGGGTCACGTGAACCCGATCCCATGGCTCACCGCGAACGGTCCCGCACCAATCGGACCACCGCCCCCCTCAGCTATCGACGGCGGTCGAGAGATCCCCGTCGTAGGGACACGAAAGTGCATGGACGCTGAAGGCGCCGGCACCGCGAATGGCACGCGGATCCACATGTGGGACTGCCATGGGGGAAGCAACCAACGATGGAAAGCGACCGCGGACGGTCTCCTTCGGCTCTACGGCAACTACAACATGTGCCTCGACGCGAATGGAGGCGCATCGGTCCACTTGTGGTCATGTGACGCGAACAACCCCAACCAGCGATGGTCGCGACATGATGACGGAACCATCCGTTGGGACGGCAACGGTCTCTGCCTCGACACTGCGGACGACTCGTACTCGAATGGCGCACGGCTCCAGCTCTGGAGTTGCTCGGGCGCAGGCATACCACGATGGGATGACGGCGGCTTGTTCCCAAGGGTGCCCGTCGCGTCGGGTAAGCAGATTCAGGTTGCTGGCACCAACTCATGCATCGATATCACAGACGCAGGGGTGGCAAACGGCACCCGGGTCCAGATGTGGAACTGTCTTGGGAACGCCGCCCAAACGTGGCGATGGTCCGACGGCCTCCTGCGCGCGTACAACAACTACGCAAAGTGTCTGGCAGCTGACACATCGGGCGGTCTACGGCCAGGGAGTCGGGTGCTGATCGCCGACTGTTCCGCGGGCAGTAGTAATCAGATCTGGTCGCGCACGGGCAGTGGCGCGATCGCATCAGGACAAACCGGGCTCTGTCTTGATACCCCCGGCACCGGGTACGAGAACAGTGCACCCCTTCAGCTCTGGGATTGTGCCGCGACCGCAGTGCCCATCTGGACGGAGAACGGTGCACTGCCGCTGCCCGCGATTTCATCCGCCAAACCGTCGCTCGCAGGTAAGGCAGCGGTCGGTCAGACGCTGAGAGCAGAAACCGGCGCATGGACCGCGGGAACAGCCTTCGCGTACAAGTGGCTCGTCAACGGATCAGCGGTCAACGGCGCAGTACAGTCGACCTTCATTCCCACGCAAGCGCACGCAGGCATGACAGTCACTGTCGCTGTAACCGGCTCACTGGCGGGATACGTGTCGAGCACGAGGACATCGTCACCCTCAGCGATCGTCGTGGGCGGAGTGCTGACGAGCTCCACACCAACGATTGCGGGCGCTGCGGTCGTCGGACAAGTCCTCACTGCAAAACCGGGCACCTGGACTTCGGGCACCAAGCTCACCTACCAGTGGTTCGCAAACGGGAAGGCGATCTCCGGCGCAACTTCCTCAGAGATCCAGTTGAACGCGAACCATGCCGACAAGTCGATGAGCGTGGCTATCGCTGGCGAGAAGGCGGGATTCACGTCCGCCTCAAGGACGTCAAAGGCAACTGCGTCCGTGCGCCGCGCGCTCGGCGCCGCCGTTCCGAAGATCACTGGAAGCGCGGTAGTCGGGCGGACGATGAGCGCTCACCCAGGGTCGTGGACATCGGGGGCCACGTTCACCTATCAGTGGGCAGCCGACGGAAGGGCCATCGCCGGCGCGACGAAATCGACCATCACGCTGACCTCGGCGCACGCGGGGACGAAGCTCACCGTAGCCGTCACCGGCCGAAAGCCCGGGTACACGACAGTGACTCGGACTTCGCTTGCGAGTGGAGTTGTGACCGGCGGCACACTGAAGGCAACAACGCCGACCATTTCGGGCACTGCGGTCGTCGGCAAGTCGCTCACGGCGAAAACCGGTGCCTGGACACCAGGAGTGAAGCTTGCTTACCGGTGGTACGCCGGAAGCGACGAGATCCCCGGGGCGACCACACCGACGCTCAAGCTGACTTCAGCCCACGCAGGCAAGAAGATCTCGGTTCTGGTTTCTGGGTCGAAACTTGGATTCACACCGATCGCGAGGAAGTCGGCTGCTACCGCGTCGGTCCTGTTTGCGCTTTCAAGCGCGAAGCCGACGATCAGCGGCCAAGCGATCGTCGGTTCGACATTGACGGCGCGGGTGGAAAACTGGACGACAGGTGCGAAGCTCACATACCAGTGGTCCGCTGATGGCGCACCGATTCGTGGGGCAGTCCACACCACGTTCAAGCTGACGGATCGTTTCGCGGGCAAGCGGGTCACAGTTGCCGTCACAGGCACGCGAGCCGGGTACACCTCTGCAACCGAGATATCGGCTGCCTCGACTGCGGTGCTCAAGGTACTGTCGACGTCGACGCCGACCATCTCAGGCACCGCGATCGTCGGTGGCAAACTCGTCGCGAAGGCGGGGTCTTGGACCTCTGGCTCGACACTGAAGTATCAATGGCTCGCCTCAGGGTCCTCGATTCGAGGCGCGACCAGTAGCACCTTCACGCTGACCGCGGATCAAGCAGGCAAGGCGATGACAGTCGTCGTCACAGGCTCGAAGACGGGCTACGCGACAACGAGCAAGTCTTCAAAGGCGACAGCCACCGTGTTGCGATCGATGTCGAGTACCGCGCCGGCCATCACGGGCACGGCCGTAGAAGGCCAAACCCTCGGCGCAAACCCCGGGAAGTGGACTGCAGGAGCGCAGATCACCTACCAGTGGCTGAGTGACGGCAAGGCGATCGCCGGAGCGACTCAGCCGACTCTGAAGCTCGGCTCTCTCCACGTGGGGAAGACGATTTCAGTTCGTGCGGCTGGATCGAAGTCGGGATATGCGAGCGCGATTCGCACATCCGCATCAACTCCCCGCATCTTGCGCGCGCTGAGAATCGACACTCCCACGGTCACTGGGACGCCGAGGGTGGGGCAGACTCTCAAGGCAAACATGCGTTCCTGGACGCCGGGAACGACACTGCGATATCAATGGCTGGCGAATGACTCCCCGATCCCGGGCGCGACGAGCACTACTCTCATACTCGGCACAGCCCAGGCAGGAAAGACTCTCCGTGTACGGGTGACCGGAGAAAAGAGCGGATACGGGAGCACTTCTCGTACTTCAATCCCTACGGTGCGGGTGCCACTTCTGACGTTCACAACGTCGCCCTCGCCGACGGTGACGGGTTCGACCAGGCCGGGGAGCACTCTTATTGCCGACGCCGGATCATGGCACCCGCAGCCCGTCATTCTCTCGTATCAATGGCTGCGAAACGGCGCAGCGATCAGCGGAGCAATGGACCGCACGTATCTCACGACCATCGACGACGTGAACGCGTCGATCAGTGTTCGAGTCAGCGCCGGGAGAGTCGGCTATGCAACGGTGGAAAGAACATCGCCGAGCGTGCATCTTCCAGCGGCGACCGAACTGAGAAGCGGTGAGACACTTACAGCCGGGGCATTCGTCTCGTCGCCAAGTAGCGCATTTGCCCTCATGATGCAGTCGGATGGGGCTCTCGTCCTCCTCGATGTCCATCGAGGATCACGGCTCTGGTCGACTCCCATGACAGGTGCCGGCTCTCATGCTGTGCTGCAGGGCGACGGCAACTTTGTTGTGTACGACGCCGCCGGTGGCGCCCGCTGGGCGAGTGACTCCCGCGGGAACGCGGTGACCCTCAGGGTGCACGACGACGGAAACGTCGTTATCTACGAGGGCGGCTCAGCAGTCTGGACGCGCTTGGTCGTGGGATGGATCACTGTGGCGCAGGGCGCCACGACCGGGTTCGGCCGAGGGACCCAGGGAATGCCGGCGCCGACCTTGAACGGCTCGATCAATCGGATTTACCCCCCGGGAGCACGCTTGGCTGTGGTGTGCGGTACCACGAGCGGGCAACCAGTCGATGGCGCGGCGACGCCAGGAGTCTCCCGGACCGCAACCTGGCACCGCCTTGCGAACGGCGACTGGGTTCCGGACGCCGACTTCGTCACCGGGGTGAATGGGCTCATTCCAGGGGAGCCACATTGCTGAGCCCCAACGCCGCGCAGTTGAAGGCCGCGCGCTCGTTGGGGACGGCCAGGCGTAGCTCCGGGCGGCGACCGTGGCATCCGCTAGTCTGACCGTCGAGCAGCCATGACGTGAGGGGGTCAGATGCCGGCATCGCCGCGCCCTCGCGCCGCTCGCAGGCCCTTCCACCGCGTCGCACAAGCGGTCCTAGGCACCCTCCGCAGCGGTGAGTACTTCACCCGCTGGTCGCTCATCCTCGCGTTCATCGTCGGCACGTTCCTCAGCGTCCCGAGTGTCGGCGAACCCTCACTCATCGGCTACGCGAAGGGCGTGCTCGTCGCCGCCCTCGGCTTCCTCCCGCTCGCCATCATCGGAGGGTTCGGCGCGATGGCCGAACGCCGTCTCACCTCGGGCGGTGCCCGCATCGTCGTCATCGCGATCACCATCGTCGCCATCGCGGCGCTCCGCCCCTTTGTCAACGACGCCATCAGCCTCGGATTGTTCGACACCGCCACTGGCGCCAACTGGCCCTCCCGCATCACGACGAACGTCATCACGTCGTTCGCGCTGCTCTCGATCTGCGCCATTGCCGTCTCCTACCACCGCCAACTCCGTGCGACGACGGCGCGACTGCGCGACGCCGGTGGCCGTATGCGCGCGGGCATCGCCCACGCCGACCGCATGCTCACCGGCATCCCCGACCTGCTCCACTCGACCGCAGTCGACCTGCGCACGCACCGCGACCTGCTCCTCAGCGGCCCGCTCACGTACGAAGCCGTACGCGCGTTCTGCGAGCGCGTCCGCACCGCCAGCCACCGACTCGACGAGCACGGCCGCACCGACCCGCCCCCCACATCCGAAGTCACCGTGCAGGGCACGCGCCCCGTGCCGCTGCTCGGCAGGCTGGCACCCACGCCGCCGCTCGTCGTGTGCCTCACCTACGTCGCGGCCGCCCTCCCCTTCGGCATCGCCCACGGCGGCATGGACGTCATCGTCATCACGCTCGTCGTCGCCGTCGTGCTCGACCTCGCAGCCGGCGTAGCCGTCCGCGCGACCCGCCGCCTCGCGCCGCGGCCGCGTGGCGTCGTCTTTCTCTCGATCTGGTTCGTCGTCGGCGTCGGCGTGGTGTGCCACACGTACATCCAGGTGCCGCAGGTCGGCACGCTCGGGCTCGTCCCCCTCATCGGCATCCCGCTCGTCGCCGTCATCATCAGCGTCTCGGTCGACGCGTACCGCCGCGCTCGCTCCGAAGAGCTGCGAGCCACCGCGCAACTGCGCAGCAGCGCCGTCGAACTCGCCGCCGCCGTCGAAGCAGCGCGCGCGCCGCTCCAGCAGGCGGTCGACATCCTCCACGGCAGGCTCCAGGGCCGCTGCGTCATCTTCGCCGCGCGCATCGACGACGGCCAGCTCGACGACGCCACGATCGCCACGTTCCGCGTCGAGACCGACGACATCCTCGACTACCTCCTCCGCAGCACCTCCGATGCGGATGCCGACGGCGAAACCGTCGACGACCTCCTTCAGGCGTGGTCGGTCGTCATGCGCGTGCAGGCCGACACCGACGACGACGCCCGCGCGGCCCTCACCGATCCGCACGCCCGACGCGCCGCCGTCGGGCTCGTCAACGAAGCGCTCGTGAACGCCGTCAAGCACTCCGCAGCGCGCGCGGCATCCGTCCGCATCTCGCAGGCCGACGACGCGATCCGCGTCCGCGTCTCGAGCGCCGGCACCCTCGGCACCGGGGTCCACGGACTCGGCGGCCAGACCGCCCGCACCACCCTCAGGCAAGTCGGCGACGACGTCGTGCTCGAAGGGCTCGTTTCCGTCGGCGACGCCTGACGCGCCGCGCCCGTCATCGCGACATCAGGCCGACACACCGCTGTGGCAGACTGATCCCATTCAACTGGGGCGCCTGTGGGGGGCGGAACACGAGAGGCGTCATGGAGCTCAGCGACTACATCCGCATCCTGCGCAAGAACTGGGTCATCATCGTCGTGCTGACGATGCTGGGGCTTGGTGCAGCCGCAGGCTACTCCCTTACCAGGACGCCCACCTACGAGGCATCCAGCACGGTCTTCGTCTCGACCCAGACCGGCGGCAGCGCAGCCGAACTCCAGCAGGGCTCGAGCTTCACGCAACAGCGCATCAACACCTACGTCGGTGTCGCGACCAAGCCCATCGTGCTGAACACGGTCATCGCCGACCTCGACCTCGGCATCACGGCGTCGCGCCTCGCCGACCAGGTCGGCGTCTCGGCGCCGCTCAACTCGACGCTCATCGACATCCGCGTCGAAGACACCGACCCGGTTCGCGCGGCCGACATCTCGAACGCGATCGCCGCGAGTCTCGCCTCCGTCGTCCCCTCGCTCGAGCCCGAATCAGCAGACGGCATGAGTCCCGTGCTGCTCACCCGCGTCGAAGACGCGCAGCCCGCCCTCTCGCCGGCGAGCCCGAACATCCCGCTCAACCTCGCGCTCGGTGCACTCGTCGGCCTCGCCAGCGGCATCGGGCTCGCCGTCCTGCGCACCGTGCTCGACAACCGCGTCCGCACCCCGCGCGACGCCGAGCAGATCACCGAAGCACCCAGCCTCGGCGCGATCGCCTACGACGCGAAGGCGAAAGACCGGCCGCTCATCGTGCACGCCGACCCGCTCAGCCCGCGCGCCGAGTCGTTCCGCGCCCTGCGCACCAACCTGCAGTTCCTCGACATGGGCGGGCGCTCGAGCTTCGTCGTGACCAGCTCGATCCCGAGCGAGGGCAAGTCGACCACGACGATCAACCTCGCGATCGCCCTCGCCGACGCCGGCAAGAAGGTCGCCCTGATCGACACCGACCTCCGTCGCCCGAAGGTCGCCGAGTACCTCGGCATCGAAGGTGGCGCGGGCCTCACCGACGTGCTCATCGGCCGCGTCCGCGTGGGCGACGTCATGCTGCCCTGGGGCGGCCGCAGCTTGTTCGTCCTGCCCGCCGGCAAGATCCCGCCGAACCCGAGCGAGCTCCTGGGCTCCAAGCAGATGGCGACGCTGCTCGGCGCACTCGAGCGCGACTTCGACGTCGTCCTGTGCGACGCCCCGCCCTTGCTCCCCGTGACGGATGCCGCCATCCTCGGCCGCGCCACCTCGGGGGCGATCCTCATCGTCGCCGCGGGTCGCACGACCCGCCACCAGCTGCAGGGGGCGAGCGACGCGCTCACCACCGTCGGCGCCAAGCTTGCGGGCTTCGTCATGTCGATGGTGCCCACCCGCGGGCCCGACTCGTACTACAACGGGTACGGCTACGGATATGGGTACGGCTACACCGAGTACTCGCAGGACACCGCGAAGGGCAAGGCCAAGCGCGGTCGCTCCCGGCGCGCACCGATCGCGTCACTGCCGACGACCGACTTGCGGGACTTGAACCTCGACCCCGGCAACACCGCGGAGCCGCGCGACGACCGCTGAGCGTCAGTCGCGGTCGAAGAGCGACTGCACGCGTGCGCGCAGGTCGCGCGGCATGAACGGCTTCACGAGGTAGTCGTCGGCGCCGGCGGCCTCTGCGCGCGCGAGATCCTGCGGCGACGAGCGTGCCGTGATCATCATGATGCGGGTGCGCTCGAAGTCGGGGTCGGCGCGAAGCGCAGCGCACACCTCGATGCCCGTCTTGATCGGCATCATCCAGTCGAGGATCACCAGATCGGGGTGGTGGGCATACGCCGCAGCCAGTCCCGCACCGCCGTCGTGAGCGACTTCGACCTCGTGTCCGACGCCGACGAGCACATGGCGGAGAAGCGACGCCACATCGGTGTCGTCTTCCACCACGAGAACGTTCGCCACGTCTCCACCCGCTCTTGTCTGACACCGAATCGGCGGTGTCGCTCTCACGATACACTCGCGCATCGCCCGCGAAGGTACGGTGTATCCGTGACGACTCGCGAGGTGCTCAGGTGAAGCCTCACCGCGTCGCGCCCGCGATCGCGATGTGGACGCTCACACCGGCCGGGATCTTCGCCCTCGGCGTCCTCGGCGCCTCGCTCCATGCCCCCGGACTCCTCATCGCGCCGTGGTGGCCCGCGGCCGGACTGTCGCTGTGGTTCGCGCTCCGTGTCGCGCCCCAGCACCGGGCGCTGGCCCTCGTCCTCATCTTCGTCGTGACCGCCGCGGCGAACGCCGTCACCGGCCGCCCGTTCCCGCTGTGCGTCGTCTACGGCGCCCTCAACACGGTCGAGATCATCGCCGCACTCAGCATCCTGAAGGCGTGGCGCACCCCCTACCGACTCGACTCGTTCGCCGCGGCCGCGCGGTTCGTCTTCGCGGCGTTCATCGGAGCACTCGTCCTGAGCGTGAGCGTGAGCGCGATCGGCGCGATCTTCCTCGGCGGCTCGTTCTGGACGACCGTCGTCATCGCCTTCGCGTCGCACAGCTCGGCGATGATGCTGATCGCCCCGTTCGCCGCACTCCCGCGGCGGCTGCCCGACCGGATCAACCCCCTCGAGCTCGTCCTCCACGCGACGATCGCCGCCGCCGCGACGATCCTCGCGTTCGGCCCGTTCTCGAGCGCGCCGCTCGCGTTCCTCGTGTTCGCCGCGCTCGCGTGGGGTGCGCTCCGGTTCCCGATGCACATCGCGTTGACGCAGTCGCTCGTCATCGCCGTCGCGGTCATCGCGCTCGTGCTCTCACCGGGAGACGTGTTCGGCGTGGCCGGCACCTCCATCAACGTCACCGTGACGCTTGTCACGTTCCTGAGCACCGTCGGCGTCTTCACCGTCCTCGTCGTGGCATCCCGCCACGAGAGCAAAACGAACGCCGCCATCGCCCTCACCGCAGCGCACGACGTCGCCGAAGCCGAGCGCGAACGGGCCGCGACCCTCAGCATGCGGCTCGATCTCGAACGGCAGCGTGAGGACTTCGTCACCGCGACCAGCCACGAACTGCGTACACCGGCGACCAACATCCTCGGCTACAGCGAACTGCTCGTGGCCGCCCAGCTCCCGCCGGAGCTCGCCGACTGGTCGAGGGCGGTGCACCGCAGCGCGACGCGCCTGAAACTCCTCCTCGACGACCTGCACCACTCCACTGCGGACCCGGCCCCTCCCGTCGAAGAGACCGACGTCGATGGGTTGATCCGCGTCACCCGCGATGCCCATGCGAAGGACGCGCTGGCGCACCGCACGACGATCGAGATCGTCGGCTCGTGCGGACTCGTCGCGAAGTCGAACACCGTCGACGCCCAGCGAGCACTGTCGAGCCTGGTCTCGAACGCCGTGAAATTCAGCGCCGAGCAGCCGGTGCGGATCTTCGCCCACCGTAACGGCGACCATGCCGTCGTCACGGTCGTCGACAGCGGCGCCGGCATGACCCCCGAGACCCTCGCCAACGCCTTCGAACGCTTCTACCGCGGCGCCGACGCCGAGGCCGCCGTCTCGGGCCTCGGACTCGGACTCGCGACCGCGCGCGAACTCGCCCAGCGCAACGGCGGCGACGTGCGACTCGACTCGACCCCCGGTGGCGGCACCCGCGCTTCGCTGCACCTCCCGGCGACGAATGCCCCTTCCGCCACTGTGTGACGCCCTCGTCATCCTCACGTCACATAGGACTGCTACGTTCGAACGCGGGGACGATTCCGGGGGGAAGGCGGGGAAGTGGCGATCGATGTGGTGCACACACCGACACCGACACGCGACAAGGGTGACGACGTGAACGATGCAAGGCGATCGTGGCGACGCACCTACGCGCGACGAATCTGGTTCAGCGACCTCATCGTGCTGGTCTGGATCGTCTTCGGCACGCAGATCGCATGGTTCGGCACCGGGCAGGCCGAGGTCGCGGTCAAGAGCGGCATCGTCGCGAACGACTTCTCGTATTGGTCGTTCTCGTCGATCCTCGTCGTCCTCTGGATGTGGTCGCTCTCCCTGGCTGACACGCGCGATCACCGCATCATCGGCGCAGGCAACACCGAGTACGTCCGCATCACCCGCGCCAGCGTCACCCTGTTCGGCGTGATCGCGATCATCGCGTTCCTCACTCGCATCGAGGTCGCCCGCGGCTTCCTGCTCATCAGCCTGCCGCTCGGGCTCCTCATCCTGCTCTTCGAGCGGTGGCTGTGGCGCCAATGGCTCGTCGCGCAGCGCAAGACCGGCCGGTACTCCGCCCAGGTGCTCCTCGTCGGCTCACGACGCTCCGTCACCGAGGTGGCAGCCGAACTCATCCGCGCCCCCGGCAACGGCTACCACGTCGTCGGGGCGTGCATCCCGAGCGGAGCGATCGCCGACACCATCGAGGGCACCGGCATCCCGATCATGGGGTCGATCAACGCCGTGAGTGCGGCGATGGATGCCAGCGGTGCCGACACCGTCGTCATCACGAGCACCGACGAACTCCCCCACGACAAGGTGAAAGAGATCTCCTGGGGCCTCGAAGCGGGCCGCCAGCACCTCGTCCTCGCCGCAGGCATCGCCGACATCGCCGGTCCCCGCATCACCTCACGACCCGTCGCGGGACTCCCCCTCATCCACGTCGAGACACCGCGTTTCTCGGGCGGACAGCGTGTCGCCAAGCGGGTCCTCGACGTCACGGCATCCGCCTTCGGCCTCATCCTCATCAGCCCGCTGCTCGTCTTCCTCGCGATCTCCATCCGTCTCTCGAGCGAAGGCCCCATCCTGTTCCGCCAGACCCGCACCGGGCGGGGTGGGCGTGAGTTCACCATGCTGAAGTTCCGCTCGATGGTGGTGAATGCCGAAGCGCTGCTGCCCGAACTCGCGGCGCAGCAGCGCGACGCCGGCAACGACGTGCTCTTCAAGATGAAGAACGACCCGCGCGTCACCCCGATCGGCCGCATCATGCGCCGGCTCAGCCTCGACGAGCTCCCCCAGCTGTTCAACGTGCTCGGCGGCTCGATGTCACTCGTCGGTCCACGCCCGCCGCTCCCGCGCGAAGTCGAGCTCTACGCCGACCACGTGCACCGCCGCTTCCTCGTGAAGCCCGGCATCACCGGACTCTGGCAGGTCAGCGGTCGTTCGTCGCTGTCATGGGACGAGTCCGTGCGCCTCGACCTCTCCTACGTCGAGAACTGGAGCCTCGTGGGCGACATCGTGATCATCGCGAAGACCGCCCGAGCCGCCCTCGCCCCCGGCGAGACCGCCTTCTGACACGAAGCGCCGCGCTCCCTGGTTACACTTGCGGCGGAGCGTGGGTATGCAGACATTCGTGAGCCGGTGGGCCGACAGCCAGCTCATCGGCACGCGCACGCGCTCGGTGTGGCAGTGGCAGCTGATCTTCACGTTCAGCGTGGTCGCGATCGCCGTCGTCATCGCGATCCTCGACGAGACGATCATCACGCACTGGGCGTTCCTGCTCGGCATCGGTCTGATCGTCGCGGCATCCACCGTCTCGCTCGTCACCCCGTGGGCGCAGTACCCGAAGGGCGTGGCACTCACGCTGCCCATCGTCGACATCATCGGCGTCGGCCTCATGGCCGTCAGCGAGTCGAACCTCGGCTATCTCTGGGTGTTCCCGATCGCCTGGATCTCGACGTACTACAGCACACGTGAGCTGATCGGCGCGCTGGCCGTCACCGGCTTCATGAATCTCGTCGACACATGGCCGCGCGGGTACTCCGCCGCGGTCATCCTCGAGCTGCTCATCGTGCTGCTGGCGCTCGCATTCCTCGGCATCACGATCATCGTCGGCGCGCGTCGCACGCGGGCCTTCCGCCACCTCACCCGGCGCCAGGCCGAGCGACTCGATCGCACCCTCCGTCGCGTGCAGTCTGCCGAGACGCGGGCAGTCGCCGTCTTCGACTCGATCTCGGTCGCCCTCGCGCGCGTCTCGGCCAGCGGTGAACTCGTCGCCGCCAACACCAGCTATCGCGCCCTGTACGCGATGGACCCTCGCGACCTGCACTTCTCGGCGGCCGGCGCCGTCGAATACACCGACTACCGGGGCACCGCCGTCCCCGCGAGCGAGACCTCGCTCGCACGCGCCGCGCGCGGCGAGCTCGTCGAGGGCGAACAGCTCTGGCTCTTCGACCGCACCGGCGCCTGGCGGACGATGGGCATGTCGATCACCGCGGCACAGCCCAACTCGCTCGGCGAGCAGACCTTCCTCATCGAGCTCGAAGACCTCACCGCCGTGACCGACGCGCAGCGCGAGCAGCCCAACATCACGCGCGTCGTGTCGCACGAGCTCCGCAACCCGCTCACCGCGATCCTCGGTCACGCCGATCTGCTGCTCGAGAGCGACGGGCTCACCCGGTCGCAGCGCGACCATCTCGAGGTCATCGAGTCGGCGAGCGAGCGGATGCTGACGCTCATCCAGGGGCTGCTCAACCAGACTCGCGACGCCGACAACGCCCGCACCGTCTTCGACCTGGGCCACGTGCTCGCGGCATCCGTCGAAGCATTCACGCCCGCCGCAGCGGCAGCGGCGATCACGATCCACGGCACGATCGTCGGGCCGCTCAACGTCGAGGGCGACGAATTCCGCCTGCGGCAGGTCATCGACAACATCGTGAGCAACGCGATCAAGTACACCGACCGTGGCACCGTCAGCGTCGACGCCAGGGCGGCGGGCAGCAGCATCGACATCGTGATCGGCGACGACGGCATCGGCATGACACCCGAAGACGTCGAGCGCATGTTCACGCCCTACTTCCGCGCGCAGAGCGTGCAGGACGACGGCATCACCGGCACCGGCCTCGGCATGGGCATCACGCGGGATATCGTCGAGAGCCATGGCGGTAACATCACCGTCGAGAGCGCACTCGGAAAAGGCACGACCGTCTCGATCTCGCTCCCTCTCGTCCCGACGACCCCCGAAGGGCCTACGCCGTGAACACCGTCGACGTCACGACCGTCCTCGTCGCGCTCGCGACGACGTGCACGATCGTGATGATCGGCCTCGGGTTCCTGCCCTTCCCGTCGCGGCACGCCTCGATCTGGTCGGGCGCGTTCGCCACCGCGATGGTCGCGACCTACCTGCTCGTCACCGCTGACACGATCGATTCGACGATCCTCCGCGCTGCCGCCAACGGTCCGATCCTCTGCGCGACCGGTCTGCTCTGGGTCGGCCTTCGCGCCCGCCGCGGACGCGAGCCGGTCATGCTCTTCCCGGTGATCGGCGTCTTCACCGTGTTCACGGTGCTGCTCGCGCTGACCGCGACGACGGAGTGGTACGGGCTCGTGTTCCGGCTCGGCTTCGCCGTCGGTGGACTCTGCTCGGCCCTCGCCGCCGTCGAACTCACCCGCATCGAGAAGTCGCTGCGCGACCTCGCCCTGCCGACCATCGTGGCGACGCTCGCCTTCGCGGGCCTCACCGTCATGCTGCTCGTCGACGGCGCCGTCCGCCTCATCGAAGGCGACGGCGGGCAGAGCGAGGCCGAACTCATTGCCCTTCGGTCGATGAACGAGCTCGTCGCCGGCATCTATCTCGTGTGCGCGCTCATCACGCTGCTGGCGATCACGCGAGGCGGCGACGCCCCGTCGTCGAAGGCGTCCGACCTCAGCGACTTCCGTGTCGTCGCGCAAGACCGCCTCGACCGCGCGAAGGCGTCGGGCGACCAGTGGTGGTCGATCATCGACGTGCGACTCGACGACCCGAGCGAACTCCTCGAGGCCTCGAGCGGCCGCGCGTTCGACCGCGTGACATCGCGCTTCGCCGACGACATCCGCTCCGTCATGCCGCCTGAGGCCGACATCCACGCCCTTTCGCCCACCCAGTTCGTCATCCTGTTGCCGCGCCAGGACACCGCGGTGCGAGCGATCCTCTCCCGCCTCCTCGAGCGCATCGCGACGGTCACCGACCAGCAGGCGATCCCGGTGCGCCTCTCCGCCAGCATCGGCGTCGCAGCGGCCCCGCTCGCCGACTACGACCTCACCCGACTCTGCGCATCGGCCGCCGACGCCGCCGCGCACGCGCAGGTCTCGGGCGGCGACCGCTGGGAGCGCGCCGTCTTCGCCAGCTGAGGCGACACGCGACCGAACCATGCCTCAGCACGTCCTGCCCGCACCGGCCCGCACGGCCGGACGCATCTTCGCCTGGATCCTCGGCGCCGTGCTCCTGCTCGCCGTCGTCGCCGCGGGGTGGATCGGGGTCCGCGGCGTGCTCGCCGCGAACCACCTGCTCGCCGCGCAGGCCCTCGTCGAAGACATCGCGACCGACCTCGACAACCTGGCCGACGCCGAGGCCGTCACCGCCCAGCTCACCGAGCACAGCGGCAGCGCACGCGAGCTGACGAGCGATCCGGTCTGGCAGACGGCCTCGGGCCTGCCCTGGGTCGGCCCGCAGCTCGCCGCCGTCGCCTCGGTCGCCGCCGGTGTCGACGACATCGCGACCGGCACCGTCGCCCCGCTTGCGGCATCCGCCGACGGACTCACCGCGAACGCTTTCCTCCCCGCCGACGGGCGCATCGACACGGCCGCGTTCGCGAGCTTCGCCGAACCCGCCGCGCAGGCTGCCGAGAACACCGCGAAGGTGCTCGCCGATGTCACGGCGATCGACCGCACCCCGCTCGCCGCCCCGCTCGCCGAGATCGTCGCCGAGTTCGAGACGCTCGTGGGCGACGCGGCCACGACGACCGACTCGATCGCCCGCGCTGCCCTCCTGCTGCCCCCGATGCTCGGTGCCGACGGCCCGAGGCAGCACTTGCTCATCACCCAGAACAACGCCGAGTGGCGGTCGCTGGGCGGCATCGCGGGCGCGACGTCGGTGATCCGGACGGATGCCGGTGCGGTCACCTTCGCCGAACACCTCTCGACAGCCGACTACTCGTCGTACCCGACCTCGGTGCTCGACCTGGGCGACTACGGCCCCATCTACAGCCAGAAGCCGGGACGCTTCATCCACAACGTGACCCAGGTACCCGACTTCGCCCTCACCGGCGCGCTCGCGGCCGAGCTCGCGGCGCGTGAGGGCGTCGAGGTGTCGAGCGTGATCTCGACCGACCCCGTCGCGCTGTCGTACCTGCTCGCGGCCACGGGACCGGTGCAGCTGCCCAGCGGCGACACCCTCACGGCAGACAACGCCGTGCAGCTCCTGCTCAACGAGGTGTATCTGCGCTACGAAGACCCGCAGATGCAGGACGCGTTCTTCGCGTCGGCAGCCGCGGCGGTGTTCGAGGCGCTCACGACCGGCGCCACCGACCCGACCGCGCTGCTCGGCGCGCTCGCCCGAGCCGGCGACGAACACCGGCTGCTGCTGTGGAGCGCCGACGAGGCCGAGCAGGCGCTCCTCGCCGAGACGACCCTCGCCGGCGCACCGCCGGTCTCGGATTCGAGCGTCGCCCGCCTCGGCGTGTACCTCAACGACGGCACCGGCTCGAAGATGGACTTCTACATGGCCCCCGACGTCTCACTGACGTGGTCGGGGTGCACCGCCGGTCCGCGCACGCTCGACGTGAAGATCACGCTCCAGAACGACGCTCCCGCCGACGCCGCGACGTCGCTCCCCGCGTACATCACCGGCGACGGCGCCTTCGGCGTCGAAGCGGGCCTCGTCCGCACCGTCGGCGAGGTGTACATCCCCGAGGGCTTCGAGGTGGTCTCGAGCGCGAACTCGAACGGCTCCGGCTTCGGCGGCGGGCTCGTCGACGGCAGGCAGGTGCTCTCGTACACACTCGACACCACGTCCGGCGAGACCGGCGAGATCCTGATCTCGCTCCGCACGACCGCAGACGTCCCCCGAGCCGAAGCGTGGGTCACCCCCACCGCCGATGCGGCGCTGTTCCCCGTCGTCGACGCCACGTGCGGATAAGCGGCCGGGCTGCGGGGACTGACCCGATCTGCAGGTAAGCTCGCCGTACCCCACTCGACGGAAAGCCCCATCATGCGTCGGACCCTGCTCGCGATCTGCGTCGCCATCGTCAGCGCCGCGCTGCTCGTCGCCGCGCCCGCAGCGGCATCCGCAGCCACCCTCTACCCGCCCGTCGACGCCTGCACGACCGGCAGCGACGACTTCAGCCCCGGCAGCACCGTCGGCTTCGACTGCGAAGCCGGGACGTTCACGCCGGGCGAGCGCATCACGATCACCGTCACCGGTGAGCGCGGCGACCAGGTGACCTTCGCGACCGTCCGCACCGACATCACGACCGCGAGCGTCGTGCGCACGGCAGACGCCGACGGCGCCCTCGGCACCCTCGAGATCGTGCTGCCCGACGACGCCCGCGGCGTCTATAACATCGCCGCGGTCTCACCGACCTCGGCCGGCGGCACGGCGAGCGCCGTGATCGACACGTCCGCCGAGGGAGTCCTCCCCATCAGCGGCTTCGACGGCAACCAGCTGCTCGGGCTCTGGGTCGGCGGCGGTGCACTCGTCTTCGCCGGACTCGTCGTCGTCGGCGCGGCCGCCTACCGGCGTCATCGCGATGCGACGGACGACTGAGCTCAGGCCGCGAACGGCTTCTTGCGACTGAACGGCTTCGCGGTCACGAGGATCGGCAGATGGTCGCTCGCCCCCTGCGGCAGCGTCGTCACCTGCGAGATCTCGAACCCGCTCGATGTCGCGAAGTCGTAGTGCCCGCGGAAGAACTTGTACCGCGTGTAGGTGCGCGCATCACTCAGGCTCAGCTCGTACCCGCTCTCGCGCACCACCTGGCCGAGGTTCTCTTTGAACACCGGGTAGTTGAAGTCGCCGACCATCAGGATCGGGTCACCCTTGCCGAGAGTCGACAGCTCTTTCAGCGCGGCACGGATCTGGTGGCGGCGCAGCGAATTGAGCGCCGTGAGTGGCGCCGCATGGAACGACGCGACGATGAAGTCGGTGCCGTCGTCGATGTCGCGCAGTTGCAGCCCCAGCATCCGCTCGTCCGCAGGCTTGAGCACGATGTCGTGCAGTGACTTCTTCAGGGAGAAGGTGCGACTCTCGCCCGCTTTGAACCCGTTCTCGCGGTAGTAGATCGCCAGGCCGAGACGGTTCTGCCGCGTGGCATCCGCCAGCACCAGACCGCCGATCCGGTCGGGCATATCGGTCGTGTCGACTTCTTGCAGACACAGCACATCGACGTCGTGCCGGTGGACCAGCTCGACCAGTTCCCCCGCCGCAGCATGCTTGCGGAGGTTGTACGAGACGACAGTGATCATCAGGCATCAGCCTATGACTAGAGTGCAAGAGTGGCTCCCAGGAAGCAGCTGCGGAAGCCCCCGGCCCGCATCGTCGTTCCCATCGCGATCGTCGCGGCGCTCGTCGTCGTCATCGTCGCGATCGGCGTCGTCGGCAACCTCTTGACCCGAGGGTTCCACATCCTCACCGCCCAACCGCCCAGCGCCGGCACCACCTTCGTCGCCCCCGAGCAGTCCAAGGCGAGCATCGCCCTCGACAAGGGACTGACCGGCGACGAGGCGGCCGCAGCTGAGTACCTCGCCGCCCAGCCCACCGCCTACTGGCTGACGCCCGAAGTCGACCCCATCGGCACCGCAGGCGACACCGTGCTCGACCTCGTTACCCAAGCGAAGGATGCCGGAGCGTCACTCGCGATCGTCATCTACGGCCTGCCGGGTCGTGATTGCGGCAACCACTCGGCGGGCGGGCTCTCCGAGTCGGACTACCCGCAGTGGCTCGACGAGATCGGCCGCGCCCTCGACACCGCGCCCGACCTGCAGAAGATCGTCATCCTCGAGCCCGACAGCATCGCCCTCGCCCCCGACTGCGGCAACATCGCCGACCGGGCGCGGCAGCTCTCCGCCGCCGTCGACGAGCTGACCGCGCCGGGCACCTGGATCTACGTCGACGGCGGCCACTCCAACTGGCTCGGCGCCGACCGCATGGCGCAGCTCATCCGCGAGACCGGCGTGGTCGGCAAGGTGCGCGGCTTCGCGACGAACGTCTCGAACTATCAGTCCACGACCGACGAGTTCGAGTACGCCGCGCAACTGTCGTCGATGCTCGACGGCGCCCACGCGATCGTCGACACGTCGCGCAACGGCTCCGCCACCTCGGGCGGCGAGTGGTGCAACCCGCCGTGGCAGAAGGTCGGCGAACCGAGCGGCACGTACGGCGACGGGGTCGTCGACACCAACCTCTGGATCAAGCCGCCCGGAGAGAGCGACGGCGAGTGCAACGGCGGCCCCATCGCGGGCGCGTTCTGGCCGAACGCGGCCGTCGACCTCACCCGCGACGTCCGCTGACCCCGCGGCGTCCGCCCGCCTGGCGTTCAGGTGGCACCACACGCCGCAAACCCGCCCGAAACCGACAACAACTGCCACTCGAGCGCGCTGGCGGGAGCCGCCTCGCGCGCTGTGTAGCATGAGTTCCGACCTCTATCACAAGCCGCTGGGAGTCGATGTTGATGAGTGATGCGAGCACGCTGCACAAGACAGCGGTGATCGTCGAGGACGACCCCGACATCCGTCACCTGATCGTCGAAGTCCTCGAAGCGGCCGGGTTCTCGACCGTCTCGGTCGGCAACGGCATCGACGGCGTGCGCGCCGTGCTCTCGTACCAGCCGCTCATCACGACGCTCGACGTGAACATGCCCGGGATCGACGGATTCGAGGCGGCACGCCGCATCCGCGCGCAGAGCGACACCTACATCATCATGATCACCGGCCTCGAAGAAGAGGCCGACGTGGTGCTCGGTCTCGGCGCCGGCGCAGACGAGTACGTCGTGAAGCCGTTCCGCCCGCGCGAGCTCCGCGCCCGCGTCGAGTCGCTGCTGCGACGTCCGCGCGGCGGCGGCGCACCGGCTGCGGCGCAGCCCACCGCTCCTCGACAAGAGGCTGCCGGCCCGTCGTTCCCGAATGCCCGCCCCGCCGAGGCCGACCTGGCACCGACCACGCCGGTCTTCGACGAGCGGATCATGACCCCGGTCTACCCGCCGTCGCAGCCGACCACCCCGGCGCCGCAGTCCGCGCCGGTCCAGCCGTACATCGTGCCGCAGGGCGCGCCGATGGGCGGCCCGCAGAACGGGCTCGTGCCCGCGGGCTACCACCCCGGCAACGCGGTCGCTCCGGTCTCGAACACGCCCCCGGTCGGCGGCCCCGGCTGGGCCATCCACCGCGACCTCGCCGTCCACGCCGAGCACCGCGTCGTGCTGGTCGCAGGCCGCGAGCTCACCCTCACGCGCACCGAGTTCGACCTGCTGGCGACCCTCATGGAGTCCAAGCGCCGCGTCCGCAGCAAGGCCGACCTGACGCTCGTCCTGCGCGGGGAGTCGTATGTCACGAGCTACTTCGTCGGCGAGGCCGACAAGCGCGCCATCGAAGCGCACATGACGAACCTGCGCCGCAAGCTCGGCGACAACCCGAACAACCCGCGGTACATCGAAACCGTCCGCGGCGTCGGCTACCGCCTCACCTCCGAGACAGTCAACTCCGCCTGATCCTCCCGCGTCGAGCGGATGCCGCGCCGCGGCATCCGCCATCACGAAACCCCCAGCTCGATGAGCCGGGGGTTTCGCTTCGGGTGGCCTGTGGGTCAGACCTTGTACCCCTGGTGTCGCTGGAACAGTTTGAACGCCATCGTGAGCGTCTGGATGACCGTGACGATGCCGAGCACCGGCCAGCCGACCCACAGGATCGCCGACTGCGTGACGGGGTCGAGCAGGTTCCAGATCACCGCCATGCCGATGGCGACGACGATGAGGATGATGAACGGCGCCCAGTGGCCGAGGCTCGCGCCACCCTTCTCGGCGCGCGCCTGGAGCGCCCAGTTGTCGACCTTCTTCTTCGACAGGAAGCGGCTCCACGAACGGATGAAGTGGCTGATGCGGATCCACATGAAGATCTCGGCCGGGAACAACAGCACCGCGAACGCGACGTCACGCGAGTTGGACTTCTCCATCGCGCGGGCCATGCGGTAGTTCAGCGCGGCCGCGACGAGCGGCGGGATCAGCCACCATGCCGAGAACACGAACGCGTTGATCGACAGCGACGCGACGAGCAGCGTGATGAACACGACGCGCACGAAGAGGTTCGTCAGCATCGAGAACTGCTCGAACCAGCGCAGGCGCAGGTTCGGGTGGAAGGGCTGCCCCTTCGTGTCGCCTCGCTGACCGGGCCACATGAGCTCGATGGCGCCGTACGTCCACTTCACCTGCTGGGCGTCGTAGCCCTTCAGGGTCGTCATGCCACCCACGTCGGCCCGAGCGAACGGGCTGATCTTAGTGAGGTAACCGGCCGACTTGATCTGCAGCGAGAGCAGCGAGTCCTCGACCTCGGAGTCCTTGACCCACGGCGAGTTCTGGTGGTTCGCCTTCATGACGTCGCGGAGCGCGGTCGTCGAGAAGATCGAGAACTGCCCCCCGAGCACCGCCATGTTGCGGCCGCGCAGCAGGTTCTGCATGTTGAACGCCGCGAACTGCGTGCGCTGGCCGGTGATGAGCCACTTGGCGATGAAGCCCTTGATGGGCCGGTCGTCGATCGTGTAGATCGCCGAGATGCCACCGATGCGCGAGTCCGAGACCGCCTCGTTCTCGAGGTACTCGACCGCGCGGCGGTCGGCCGTCGTGTCACCGTCGACGCCCAGCAGGTAGTCGTAGCCCTCGACGAGCGCGTAGCCGTAGTTGAGCGCGCCGACCTTCTTGTCGGGGTTCTTGCCGATGTCGTGCACGAACACCTCGGTGAACTGCAGCCCGAGCTCGGTGGTGACCTCGTGCGGCCCCGAGAACTCCGAGGCGATCGACACCGTGGCATCCGAGGTGTTGTTCACGACGACATGGATGACGTCGGGCACCCGGCTCTGCTCGAGGAGCGAGCGGATGACGTCGGCGATCGACTCTTCCTCGTTGTAGGCGGGGACGATGCAGCCGATGGTCGAGCGGTGCACCGAGGTGCTCTCGAGCACCGACGAGAAGTCATCGGCGAACTCATCGACCGGCACCAGGCCCGCGGACGCGCCGTACGGGTCGGCGAAGGGATCGGCGTACGGGTCAGCGCCGCCCTGCTGGTAGTCGGCGGTGTCCTGCCAGCCCTGCTGCGGGGCTTCCTGCCAGCCGCCGACAGGCGCTGCCTGCCACTGGGGTTCGCCCTGCTGCCACTGCTGCTGCGCCTGCGGCGCGGGCTGCCACTGCTGGCCCGCCCACTGCTGCTGACCGTACTCGGGCTGCCACTGCGCGCCGGTGTGGCTCGACTGCCACTGCGGCGCGGGCTGCCAGCCCTGCGGGCCGGGAGGGTTGGGACTCGTCACGTCTGATCCTTCTGCGGAACGTCGACTCGGATGCTACGGGTGATCAGGTTCACGGCTGCGAGGGGCCGCCGGTGCCGCCGGTGACCGTCCACCCTCCGTTGGAGGTCTCCTCTTCAGAGTCCTCCGCGCTCGCATCATCGGACCACCCGTCGGTGGCATCAGTGGACTCGGTAGTCCGAGGATAGATCGCAATCGGGATCACGGGGTAGATCGTCTGCTGGGCGAAGCTCGAGGCGGTGTTCGCCTCACCCTCCACCCACACGTCGAGGGCGAACTGCAGCGTGATGCCGTATGTGTCGGGCGGGAGCTGGTTGATCGTCGTCTCGGGAACGAGCAGCCCGCCCTGGTAGCTGTTGATGAGCAGCCCCTTGCTGGAGCGGATCGTGTCGGTGGGCACGAGCGTGCGCGGGTCGGCGCTGAACTGGAACGGCGAGCTCACCTGGTTCGACGTCTGCGCGGTCTGCGAGCTGATGCTCACGTTCGAGAGGAAGACGCGCCGCTTCTGCTTGAGCACGGCCTTCTCGTCGACACGGCGATCGTGGACGTTGACGGCGAAGCCGAAGGTCTTGGGCGCATCGGCGTACCACTCGCGCGTGCGCTTGGAATCGACGGCCCAGAAGTCGAGGATCACATCGAGTCCGTCCGAGATCTCGTACGTCATCTGCACCGAGCCGTCGTACGTGAACTGCGAGTCGAACGGCATCTCGACGGCGCCGTCGATCGGCGTCGCGGACGGCGTCGGTTCGCTCTGGCCGGGGCTCGAGATCGAGTTGAACGCCTCGACGACCTGCGCGCAGCCGGTGAGCGACAGGGCGCCGGCGGTGAATGCCGCGACAACGGCCAGCCGCGCGCGGCGAGAGAAGCGGAGAGTCATGAGCGGACCTCGATCATCGAAGGGCTTGTTGCAAGGAAGAGGGGACCGGCGGCGGGGTTCGGGTCACCGCCGCCGGTAGCACCCTTTCAATGTAGGAGAGGAACGGCCGCGATCGGCGTGGATTCGGGGAGCCTCGCGGCGGTCTTTACCTCGCGTTGAGGTTCTTGAGGTTGCGTTGAGGTGAACTGCAGGCGTCTCAGCCTTCGGTTTCCTCAGTTTCCTCGGGCTCGTCGTCGGCGGCAGGCTGCGCGATCGCGACGGTCACCGTGTCGGTGGCCGTCTGCTTCGCGAACTGCTTCGACGTCGGGGTCGTCTGCACGAGGTAGTCGTACGTGAACTGCAGGGTCACGAACGTCGCCTCGGCGGGCACCTGGCCGACGTTGAACGTCTGCGAGTAGCTGTACGGGTTCCGCACCAGGTAGCCGGGCGTACTGGTGAGCGTCGACTCGTCCACCTGGGGGCTCAGCGGCGGGAACGACTCGGTGGCGTTGCCGGGCACGGCGACCATCGTGGCCTTCTGCAGATAGACGTCCTGGCCGTCGTTCGGCGTGACGCGGGTCACCATCGAGATGCTCACCGGCTTGAGTGCGCTCGCTGTCCAGAGGTCCATCCGCAGCGTCGACCAGTAGTTGATCCGAGCGGTCACCGAGCCGGCGGTGATGCGACGCTCGGTCGAGCCGCTCGAGAGATCGTTGGGCACCGGCGGCGCGACATCCTCGGTCGGCGTGACAGCTGCCGGTTCGGTCACGGTCGGGGTCGGGCTCTGCAACGCCCACGGCGAGGGACCGCACCCGGTCAGCACGACGATCGCCAGGCCGGTGGCGACGGATGCCGCGGCGAGGCGGGACGAACGAATGTCGAGGCGCCGCATGATGTCCCCTCTCCACGGCAGTGCTGTCATCCTACGGCTCGGGGCCACCTGCGGCCGCCTTCGACGGCGTCGCGACGCCGCCAAGAGTTAACCTGTGCGAAACGGCGTCGACTTGCTCAACCTGAGCAAATGCTGAATACTTTGAGGAGTCCAATCGACGGGGGCGCCGATCCGGACATGGTTCCCTCTGGGGTTTTGGGTTTTTCTTGGGGACTGTACTGCGTCGGCGGCCCGACTCACGACGACCGAAAGCAGTCACATGAAGAACAAAATCAGCAAGGCAGCGGCGGCTCTCGCCATTGCTGCAGCGGCGGTCTTCGCGGCGCCGGCCGTCGCGAGTGCCTACACGCCTGTCGCGCCCGGCGGAACGGTTTCCGTCGAGCCCGGCCAGCCCATCACCCTGTTCATCGACCAGTCGGCACTTCCGGCCGCAGACACCCGCGTCATCTTCACGTTCACCGGTGAGGGCGTCACGGGCGCCAACATCGCGATCGTGAAGACGGCAGTCACGTCGGCGTCGGTCACCAAGCCGCGCGGCTCGAGCGTCACCGTGACCGTCCCCGCAGACGGCTTCGGCGACTACTCGCTGGTCGCGACCGGTGCCACCAGTGGCACCGCGCTTCCCCCGCTCGCAATCGCCCTCCCGGGCGGCGGCGCCGGTGGTGACGGTGGCGACGACGGGTCGGCAGCAGGCGGCGACGGCGAAGGCCTGCCCGACACCGGTTTCGCGGGCGAGACGCTCCTCGGCCTCTGGGTCGGCGGCGGCATCCTCGTCCTCGCCGGTGCGAGCATCGCGGTCGCCACCTCGGTGCGCCGCGCGCGTCAGACGGCGTAAGCACTCACGACAGCACAGCAGTGAAGGACCCCCGGGCTACCGCTCGGGGGTCCTTCCGCGTTACGGCGCGCGTCGGCGGATGCGGCCCGCGCACGATTGCAAAGGATCTGCGGCGACACCCCGCCACGCCCGCCCGCCGCACGGCGCGCCGCGCGGCATCCATTGCAATCGCGCACGCCATTCCCCGAGCGGATGCCACGGGGCGTGGTCCCGCTACTCCGCCGTGAGCTCCCGGCGTGCACGCGTCTGGTCGGCGCGCGCACCGAGCAGGTCGTCGGCCGGGTAGCCGACCTCGGTGAGGGTGAGCCCGCGGGCGGCGAGCACCTTCACCTGGTTGACGCGCTCGAGCCCGTCGCGGATCTCGGCGAGCCGCTCGATCTCGAGCCGCCCCTCCCCGACCGCGACGCATCCCCCGACGAGCGCGCGCACCATGCTGTGGCAGAACGCGTCGGCCTTCACGTGCGCGATGAGCGTGCCGGCATCGTCGCGCCGCCAGTCGTACTCGAGGAGCGTCCGAATCGTCGTCGCCTCTTCGCGCGGCTTGCAGTACGCCGCGAAGTCATGGAGCCCGCGCAGGCTGCGCGCCGCGGCATCCATCCGCTCCACATCCAGCTCGGCGTTCACGAACGTCGTGTGCGCCCGAGCCAGCGGGTCGTACCCCGTCGACCGGTCGGCGAGGCGGTACTCGTAGCGCCGCCACACCGCCGAGAAGCGCGCGTCGAAACCCTGCGGCGCGACGCCGACGCGGTGCACGGCCACGTCGGGGTACTGGCCGAGCACGCCGTTCAGCCGCGCGGCGAGCGCAGCCGGCTCAGGGTTGCGGCCGACCGCGAGGCGGTGCTGCTGGGCGTCGGTCAGATCGAGGTGCGCGACCTGGCCGGATGCGTGCACACCGGCATCCGTCCGCCCTGCGACGACGAGCCGCGGGTCACCGCCGAGGATCCGCACGATCGCGGCTTCGAGCGTGCCCTGCACCGTCCGCAGCCCCGGCTGCCGGGCCCAGCCGCGAAAGTCGGTGCCGTCATAGGCGAGGTCGATCCGCAGGCGCACGCGCTCAGCCTATCCGCCGGCGTCTCCCCCGCCCCGCGGTCACAACGTCTCCATCCCCGAGCGGATGCCGCAATGCAACCGGTCACATCGGCTCCCGCTCGTCAGATTGGCGTCGTTGTGCACGCCACCGACTCGAGGCCGCGGCACCGTCCGCTCCGCGACCCCGCGTGCACAACTCCTCAACAATTGCGCGGATGCCGCCGTGTAACCGGTCTCACTGCCCAGATCACACCGAACGTGAGGAGTTGTAAACGCCGCCTGCGGACGGCGCCTCGACTCACACCAGCCGGTCGACCTCGGCGCGGGTCGGCGGGTCGGCGCCAGGCCGTGACACGGTCACGCCGGCGGTGACGGCCGCGCGGCGCAGCGCGCGCTCGAGCGCCGCGTCGTCGCCCGAGAGCAGCCCAGGGTCATCGACCGCGCTGACGATGAGGCTCGCCATGAAGGCGTCACCCGCGCCGATCGTGTCGGCGACGTCGACCCGCAGCGGCTCGGCCGCCACGACGCCGCCGGCACTCAGCGCGAGCGCACCCGCCGCGCCGCGGGTCATCACCACGACGCGCGGTCCGAACGCCGCGACGCGCGCGAGCACGTCCGCCGCCGCGACGCCGGGGTAGAGCGCCTCGGCGTCCTCGTCGCTGAGCTTGACCACGGATGCCGCGGCGAACGCGCGCTCCGAGATCGCGACCGCGTCGTCACCGACGAGGGCGGGCCGGATGTTGGGGTCGACGGTCACGATCGCGCCCGCTCGCTGTGCGCGCTCGAGCCCCACGAGGACGGCCGACCCGCCGGGCTGCAGGAACAGCCCGATCGACCCGGCATGGACGACGGATGCCGCGTCGACGAGCGCCGACACCGCGTCGTCACCGAGCGACCAGTCGATCTGGAAGTCGTACTCGGCCGACCCGTCGGCGCGGATGCGGGCGCGGGCGGTCGACGTGGCGGCATCCGTCCACGACGCCTCGGCGATGCCAGCACCCGACGTCTCGACCTGCGCGGCGATGCGCCGCCCGCGGTCGTCGCGGCCGATCCGCGTGAGGAGCGTGGCCGCGACGCCTTGTCGCGCAACGCCGACGGCGACATTCGCGGGGCTGCCACCCACGTACTCGGCTCCGTCGACGATGTCGATCAGCGCTTCACCCAGCATCAGCACGGAGGTCATGGATGCCAGCTTGGCAGAAACGCAGCCGACGTCAGCGCACCACGGCGGTGGCCGTCGGCAGGTGCGACAGCAGCTCTTGACTGATCGACCCGAGCAGGAACCGTGCGACGGCCCCGCGCCCGTGCGTTCCGACCACCACGAGCCGGGCGTCGCGCGCGATCTCGCTGAGCACCTGCGACGGGTGGCCGCGCTCCGCCCGACGCACCACCTTGAGGTCGGGGTAGCGCGACGAGATGCCCGCGAGCGAGAGCGCGAGGGTCTCTTCGGCGGCCGACTGCATGTTCGCGAGGTACAGGTCGGGGTAGACCTCCATCGCCGTCCGCGGGGTGTGCAGCGGCGTCCACACGCTCACCGCGATGAGCGGCTCGTCGAGCCGGTCGGCCTCGGCGGCCGCGAACTCGATCGCGTGCTCCGAGACCTCCGAGCCGTCGACACCGACGACGACGCCCGCACCTTCGCCGAGATCGCGGTCCGGCACGACGACGACAGGGCACTTCGACCCGGCGGCGATCCGCATGCCGTGCACGCCACGAGCCGGGCCCGTCCCGGCGCCCCGGTAGTCGCTGCCGATGACGAGCATCGCCGCATCGGCCGACGCCTCCACAAGCACCGAGACGGGGTTACCCGACGCGACGCGGGTGCCGACGTCTCCCCCGACGCGCGCCGCCTCGTCGTCCAGCAGTTGCTGCGCGGCGGTCTGCGCGGCGCCGAGCACCTCGGCTTCGCCGATGGCGCCCACCGCGCCCCCGACGACGGCGATGAGCTCGACGGACTGGTGGGTCCGCGCCGCGCGGGCCACAGCCCAGTCCACGGCGCGACGCGACACCGGTGCTCCGGTGACGCCGACGATGATCCGACCGGACATGATGCATCCCTTCTTCGGGCGACGCGCCAGCCTGATCGCGGTGCCATCAGCGGCGCCGTCGGTGTCTCCTCTCACGCTACCGCGGCGAGAGGCTCCGCGGGAGAGACGCTTCCCCGCCGCACGACCCGGCGCTCCACACACCCGGCATCCCCTCAGGCCCGTCCGAGCACCGGACGTACACTGGATGCCGCGGCCCGCCCCGGCCGCCGCGAGCCACCGACTCGCCCTCGGCCCCCCACCGAACCCGCTGCCACCCATGACCCGATCAACTTCTGCGCGCCTCGGCGGACTCGACGGCCTCCGTGCCGTCGCGGTCCTCCTCGTGCTCGCCTACCACCTGTTCCCGGCATTGCCGGTGCTGCACGGGTTCGTCGGCGTCGACGTGTTCTTCGTGATCTCGGGCTTCCTCATCACCACGCTGCTCCTGCGCGAGCGTGAGGACACCGGGCGCATCGCGCTCGGGGCGTTCTGGCGGCGCCGCGCCCGCCGACTCCTCCCTGCGATCGCCCTCGTCGTGCTGGTGAGCGCGAGCGCCGCGTGGCTCGTCGGCGGCGACGTGCTGGTCGGCCTCGGGATGCAACTGCTGGGCGCCGCGACGTTCGCGTACAACTGGGTGGCGATCGCCGCGGGATCGTCGTACTTCGGTGCCGGCTCGTTCGAGTCGACCTCGCCCGAGCTGCTCCGCAACCTGTGGTCGCTCGCCGTCGAGGAGCAGTTCTACCTCCTCTGGCCGCTGCTCCTCCCCGCCGTCCTGCTGCTGCGCCGCTGGCGCGTCGTGTTCGCGCTCGCCCTGGCCGCCGCGTCGGCGGGCTGGGCCTGGCTCTTGCTCGCCGAAGGCACGACCCGCATCTACTACGGCACCGACACGCACGCCTACGGGTTGCTGCTCGGCGTCGCGCTCGCGTTCCTGCGCCCCGAGCGTCGGGGCCGCGGCGTGCCGGGCACCGTGGGGCTGCTCGCGCTCGTCGGTGTCGTCGCACTCGCGGTGATTCCCTGGCCAGCCGATGCCGCGGTCTTCCCGTGGCTGCTCGTCGCGGCATCCGTCCTCACCACCGTCGCGATCGCCGCCGCCGTCCGCCCGGGCGCGTGGCTCGGCAGCACCCTCGACGTCGCGCCGCTGCGCTGGGTCGGCGAACGCTCGTTCGGGCTGTACCTGTGGCACTGGCCGATCGTCGTGCTGCTCACCGCCGCCGTGTCGGGCGCATCGCCGGACGTCGACGTGCCCGTCTGGGTCGGCGTACTCACCCTCGTGCTCACGGTCGGGGCCGCCGCGGCATCGTACCGCTTCGTGGAGCAACCGATCCGCCGGCGAGGCCTCCGCGGATCCGTCGCAGCGCTCGACCGCGCCCTCCGCGGGCGTCCCGCGCGGCGCTTCGGGGCGACGGCCGCCGTCGTCGCAGGGCTCACCCTCGTCGCCGGCACCACCTCGGCCGTGGTCGACGCCCCGCAGATGGCGTCGAGCGAGAGCGTCGTCGCACAGGGGCAGCGCGCGCTCGACGCGGCATCCGGTACCGCCTCACCAGGCCCGACGATGCCCGGAGTCGTGATCAAGCCGGGCGCCGCACCGCTGCCGCCGCAGTGCGCGTCGACGCACCTCTCCGACGACGAGGGCATCTGCGTCGCCCCCGACGGCCGCCCTGCGCGCCCCGCCCCGGCGTCAGTCCCGGGCTCGCGCATCTCGGCAGTCGGCGACTCCGTGATGCTCGCGTCGGCACCGGGCCTGCTCGAGCGGATGCCGGGAATCGACGTCGATGCGAAGGTGTCACGGTCGATGTCCACCGGCACCGACATCGTCGCGCGCATGGCCGAACGCGACGAATTGCGTGACTACGTCGTCGTCGCGCTCGGCACCAACGGCCCTGTCGACGGTGCCGACCTGCGTCGCTTGCGTGAGGACGTCGGCCCGGAGCGGACGCTCATCCTCGTCAACGCGTACGCGCCGCGCGACTGGATCCCGGGCGTCAACCGCACCCTGACGCGGTTCGCCGCGAAGACCCCCGGTGTCGTCGTCGCCGATTGGTCGGGTGCCATCCGTGCGCACACCGACCTGCTCGCCGGCGACCGGATCCACCCCGGCGCCGCCGGTGGACGCGTGTTCGCCGACACGGTCGAGCACACCGTGAACGAGGTGGAGAACGAGCGCGCCGAGCTGGCGTACCGGGTCTCGGTCGCGCAGTGGACCGTCGCCCAGACCTTCGGCGACGATCCGAAGCCCTGACCTGCCTCCCGGAAGACATGCCGTCTGCGTAACATGGCCCGCGTGAGCGCACCCCACCTCGCCGACCGCCTCGGCCGCCCGTCCGCACCGACACCTCCGGCACACCCCGCGATCGCGACCTGGCGCGCGGCCACGAGCGACGACATCGACGCCATTCACGCCGTCTTCGCGGCGGCCGACGCCGTCGACCACCCGACCTGGATCACGCCCCGCCAGGACGTCGCCGAGGTCTTCGACCTTTCCCACGTCGATCCCGCACTCGACACCCTCGTCGCGGTCCTCCCCGACGGCTCGATCGTCGCTGCCGGCTCCGCGATGCTGCACCCGTCGCGCGTCGACGGCAAACTGTCCGTCGACATCGGCGGTGCCGTCCACCCCGAGTGGCGGCGACATGGCATCGGCGGCGCAATGATGGCGTGGCTCGACCAGCGTGGGCTCCAGCAGATCGCGCAGGCGGCCGCCGCGCTGGAGGATGGCGGCACCGCGGGGCAACTGAAGGTCTACGCCCGCGAGGACAACGTCGACCATGTCGCAGTCGTCGAGGCGCAGGGCTACACGCCCGAACGCTGGTTCACGACGATGGAGCGGGTCCTCGCTGGCGAGCCGACGCAGCTCGAGGCGCCGGAGGACATCACCGTCCTCCCCTATGACCGAACCCGCGACGAGGACGCCCGCGTAGCGCGCAATGACGCGTTCCGTGATCACTGGGGCAGCCTCCCCTCCAACATGGAGCGGTGGCAGCACTTCGTCGGGGGCGACTTCTTCCGCCCCGACTTGTCGCGCATCGCTGTGGCATCCGACGGCACGATCGTCGCCTTCTGCCTGGCATCCGTGAACGAAGACGACTTCGCGGCGCTCGGCGGATCGCACGCGTACATCGATCTCATCGGTGTGGTCCGCTCGCACCGGGGCCGCCGGCTGGCCCCGCTCGTCGTGTCGGCGACGCTCGGGGCGATCTTCGCGAATGGCCTGGAGCGCGCGGTGCTCGACGTCGACACCGCGTCGCCCACCGGCGCGAACGCGCTCTACGAGCGCCTCGGCTTCGTCGCCACCGAGCGCGACGTCGCCCTCGTCCGCCGCGTCTGACCGGCCCCGCGCGACGCCCCACACGCGCGACGGCCCACGCCGCCCGCGGCATCCGCCCCCGCAACACAGCGCAGGGCCCGCCCCCGAAACGGGGGGCGGGCCCTGCGGTATCCCTCGGTGAGGGAGTCTTACTTGGCGTCGTCGCTCTCGACGGCGTCCTCGGCAGCAGCCTCAGCGGCAGCGCCTTCCTCCTGCGACTCCGCGCCGGCGTCGGCCGCGGCGGTCTCCTCGACGGGAGCCTCCTCGACGACCTCGGCCTCTTCGGCGACCGGCTCAGCCGGAGCGGCAGCGGCGGGCGCAGCCTTCTTCGCGGCCTTCGCCTTCGGGGTGACGGGCTCGAGGACGAGCTCGATCACGGCCATGGGCGCGTTGTCACCCTTGCGGTTGCCGACCTTCGTGATGCGGGTGTAGCCACCCTCACGCTCGGCGACCAGCGGCGCGATCTCGGCGAAGAGCTCGTGCACGACGGTCTTGTCGCCGATGACCGACAGCACGCGGCGGCGTGCGTGCAGGTCGCCGCGCTTGGCGAACGTCACCAGGCGCTCCGCGAACGGACGCAGGCGCTTGGCCTTCGTCTCGGTCGTGGTGATCGACTTGTGGGTGAACAGCGCAGCGGCGAGGTTCGCAAGCAGCAGGCGCTCGTGTGCGGGGCCGCCTCCGAGGCGAGCACCCTTCGTGGGCTTGGGCATATCAGTTACTCCAGTTGGAAAAGATCAGTCGGTCGGACCGGCGTGGGTCAGACGGTCTCGTCGTCGTAGCCGCCGTAGAAGTGCGCGCCGTCGAACCCGGGGACCGAGTCCTTCAGCGACAGGCCGAGCGACACGAGCTTGTCGCGCACCTCGTCGACCGACTTCTGACCGAAGTTGCGGATGTTCATGAGCTGCGTCTCCGAGAGGGCGACGAGCTCGGACACCGTGTTGATGCCTTCGCGCTTGAGGCAGTTGTACGAGCGGACCGACAGGTCGAGGTCCTCGATCGGCATCGACAGCTCGTTGGTCAGGACCTCGGCGACCGGCGCGGGGCCGATCTCGATGCCCTCGGCCTCGACGTTCAGCTCGCGAGCGAGACCGAACAGCTCGACCAGCGTGCGACCAGCCGATGCGACGGCGTCGCGGGGCGTGATCGAGGGCTTGGTCTCGACGTCGAGGATGAGCTTGTCGAAGTCGGTGCGCTCACCCGCACGGGTGGCGTCGACGCGGTAGCTGACCTTGAGGACGGGCGAGTAGATCGAGTCCACGGGGATCTGACCGGCCTCGGCGTACTCGTTGCGGTTCTGCGTCGCCGAGACGTAGCCACGGCCACGCTCGATCGTGAGCTCGAGCTCGAACTTCGCCGAGTCATTGAGCGTCGCGATGACGAGCTCCGGGTTGTGCACCTCGACACCGGCGGGAGCCGAGATGTCGGCGGCGGTGACCTCACCGGCGCCGGTCTTGCGGAGGTACGCCGTGATGGGCTCGTCGCGCTCGCTCGAAACCACGAGCTGCTTGATGTTCAGGATGATCTCGGTGACATCTTCCTTCACACCCGGGACGGTGCTGAACTCGTGCAGCACGCCGTCGATGCGGATGCTGGTGACCGCGGCACCCGGGATCGACGACAGCAGGCTGCGACGCAGCGCGTTGCCGATCGTGTAGCCGAAGCCCGGCTCCAGGGGCTCGACGACGAACCGGCTCCGGAACTCGCCGATCTTCTCCTCGGTCAGAGTGGGACGCTGTGCAATGAGCACTATGTGTTCCTTTCAGTCACGTGACCGCTATATGACACGTGCAGTTTCAAGAGGTGTTGAGTTGTGTCTCGGATGCCGGTGGGTCACGCAGAAGCGAGACTCACCGGCATCCGTGCAAAGCGATCAGACGCGGCGACGCTTCGGGGGGCGGCAGCCGTTGTGCGCCTGGGGCGTGACGTCCGAGATCGAGCCGACCTCGAGGCCGGCGGCGGTCAGCGAACGGATCGCCGTCTCGCGGCCGGAGCCCGGACCCTTCACGAAGACGTCGACCTTCTTGACGCCGTGCTCCTGCGCCTGACGCGCAGCGGACTCGGCGGCCATGCCGGCGGCGTACGGGGTCGACTTGCGCGAGCCCTTGAAGCCGACGCCACCCGAGGAGGCCCAGCTGATGACCGCACCCGAGGGGTCGGTGATCGAAACGATCGTGTTGTTGAACGTCGACTTGATGTGGGCCTGGCCCAGCGCGATGTTCTTCTTCTCCTTGCGGCGCGGCTTGCGCGCAGCGGACTTGGCCTGTGCCATGTGCGTGTTCTCCTAAACCTGTGGCGGCCGCGCTTTAGCGCGCCTTCTTCTTGCCGGCGACGGTGCGCTTCGGGCCCTTGCGGGTGCGCGCGTTGGTCTTCGTGCGCTGACCGCGCACGGGCAGGCCGCGACGGTGACGGAGGCCCTCGTACGAACCGATCTCGACCTTGCGGCGGATGTCGGCGGCAACCTCACGACGGAGGTCACCCTCCACCTTGTAGGTGCCTTCGATGTGGTCGCGGAGGGCGATGAGCTGGTCGTCGGTCAGGTCCTTGACGCGGATCGACTCGTCGATCTCGGTCGCGGCGAGGATCTCGACGGAGCGGGTACGGCCGATGCCGTAGATGTAGGTGAGGGCGATCACCACGCGCTTGTCGCGCGGGATGTCAACGCCGGCAAGACGTGCCATGCGATGTCTCCTAGGAGTGAGTGGAGGTGTGGAGCAGGATCGGTGCCCGGGCCTCCGACCCGGGGTGTCCCCCGCACTGCGGGTTCTGATCCTGCCGTTGTGTGTATTGAGTTGTGAGACTGCGGGCCGCGCGGACGCGGCATCCGCTCAGCCCTGGCGCTGCTTGTGACGCGGGTTCGACTTGCAGATGACCATGACGCGACCGTGGCGACGGATGACCTTGCAGTGGTCGCAGATGGGCTTGACGGAGGGGTTGACCTTCATGATGTTCCTGATTCGCTGTCTTCGCCGACGCACCTGGTGGCGCGGGGCGTTACTTCTCGACCGGTCTCAGCGGTAGCGGTAGACGATGCGACCACGGGTCAGGTCGTAGGGCGAGAGCTCCACGACCACGCGGTCTTCGGGGATGATGCGGATGTAGTTCTGCCGCATCTTTCCGGAGATCGTGGCGAGGACCTTGTGACCGTTGCTCAGCTCAACGCGGAACATCGCATTGGGCAGGGCCTCGGAGATCACACCCTCGATCTCGATGACACCGTCTTTCTTCGCCATACGCTCGCTTACAGTTGGCAGACCGGTCGGTCTGCGGTTTGAGTGGGATTGTGGTGACACGCCGAAAAGGCGCAAGGCACCAAAGATTCAGTGTACGTGATATTTTCCCACCCCGCCACCCGGGCGTGGCGGCTCAGCCGATGCGCGACAGCAGGTCGGCCTCGACGTCGCCGGTCACGTTCACGTACTCGCCGTCGACGAGGAGCGTGGGCGTTCCCGCCCCGCCGTTCACCGGGTCCTCGGGGATCGACGAGGTCTGCTCGGCGACGAGGTCGTCCCAGGTGCGGTCGGCGATGCAGTCCGCGGCGCCCGGTGCGCCCGCGGCTTCGGCCGCGGTGACGAGCTGCTCATCGGTCAGGCCCGCACCCGAAGGCTTCTGCCCGAACACATCGACGTAGAACGGGAAGGCGGCGGTCGGCTCGGCCTCCGCCACGCAGTACATGGCGTTCGACGCACGCTTGGAGAAGTCGGTGCCGGATGCCGCGTTGAGCCCCGACAGCGCCACCGGATGCACGTTGAGGGTGATCGCGCCGGCCTCGAGCTGCTCCTCGATGTCGGCGCCGTAGATGTCCTCGAAGTCCTGGCAATGCGGGCAGTAGAAGTCGACGTACACGTCGACCTGCGTCTCACCGGTTCCGATCACGACCGCGCCGGTCGACTCGTCGATGCCCGCGCTGTCGGGTCGGGCAGCGGGCGCCGAGGCGGCGCCGTTCATCACGACCACCAGCGCGATGATGATCGCCAGCACGGCGACCACCGCCACGCTGATCCAGACCGCGAACCAGTTCGTCTTCCCCGCAGCCGCGGCCATGCTCGTCCTCCTCAGGCGATCGGAACAGGCGTGACGCCGAACGCGGCGAGCTTCGAGGCTCCGCCGTCGGTGGCGGTCAGCACCCAGATACCACCATCGTGCACCGCGACGCTATGTTCCCAATGGGAGCCGTCCGTGCCGTCGACGGTGGACACCGTCCAGTCGTCGTCTTCGACGAGCGTCGCTTCGTCGCCCGCGACGACCATGGGTTCGATCGCGAGGCAGAGGCCCGGGCGCACCTCGGGTCCGAGGTCCGCGACCCGGTAGTTGAACACCGTCGGCCCTTCGTGCATCTTGCGGCCGATGCCGTGCCCGACGTAGTCGCGCAAGATGCCGTAGCCCTCGCCCGACGACTCGATCGAGGTCTGCACGGCGTCACCGATCTCACCGACGCGCGAAGCGGATGCCAGTGCCGCGACACCCGCCCACAGCGAGGTCTCGGTCACGTCGGACAGGCGCTGCCGCGCGGCGACGAGTTCGGGGCGCGTCGGGTCGGGCACCACGATCGTGATCGCGGAGTCACCGTTCCAGCCCTGGAACTGCGCGCCGCAGTCGATCGAGACGATGTCGCCGGGCTGGAGCACGCGCTCCCCCGGGATGCCGTGGACGACCTGCTCGTTGACCGAGATGCAGGTCGTGTGACGGTACCCGCGCACGAGCTGGAAGTTCGACTCGGCACCGCGCGAGACGATGACGTCGTGGGCGATCGCGTCGAGCTCGAGGGTCGACGCGCCCGCGACTGCGGCCGGACGGACCGCGTCGAGTGCCGCGGCGGTGATGAGACCGGGTTCGACCATCGCCCGCAGCTGGGCGGGCGTCTTGTAGATCGAACGGCGGAAGACCATCAGGCGGTGATGCCGCGCGCCGCGAGGGCGGCGGTGATGCGCTCGGTGATCTCGTCGAGCGTCCCGACACCGTCGATCACGTCGACGACACCGCGTTCGCGGTAGACGTCGAGGATCGGCGCGGTCTCGGACTCGTAGATCGCCAGACGCTTCGCGATCGACTCCTCGTTGTCGTCGGCACGGCCCTGCTCTGCGGCACGCAGCGACAGCCGCGAGATCGACTCGTCGCGCGGCACCGAGAGCTCGATGACGGCGGTGAGCGCTTCGCCGCGACCGGTGAGGAACGCGTCGAGATCGCCGACCTGACCGAGGTTGCGGGGGTAGCCGTCGAGGAGGAACCCGGCCGCGGCATCCGGCTGCTCGAGACGGTCGCGGACGATCGCGCTGGTCAGCTCGTCGGGCACGAGGTCGCCGGCGTCGATGATCGCCTTGACCTTGAGCCCGAGCTCGGTGCCGTCCTTCACATTGGCGCGGAACACGTCGCCGGTCGAGACCGTCGGGATGCCGAGTGCGTCGGAGATCCGCGCGCCCTGGGTGCCCTTGCCCGAACCCTGCGGACCGACGATGAGGAGGCGAGCAGCGGTCATCGGAGGAGCCCTTCGTAGTGGCGCTGCTGGAGCTGCGCGTCGATCTGCTTCACGGTCTCGAGGCCGACACCGACGATGATGAGGATCGATGCGCCACCGAACGGGAAGTTCTGGTTGGCACCGACCGTCGCCAAGGCGACGAGCGGCACGAGTGCGATGAGGCCCAGGTAAATCGAGCCCGGCAGCGTGATGCGCGTGAGGACGTAGTCCAGGTACTCGGCCGTGGGCCGACCCGCGCGGATGCCGGGGATGAAGCCGCCGTACTTCTTCATGTTGTCCGCGACCTCGACCGGGTTGAACGTGATCGCAACGTAGAAGTAGGTGAAGCCGATGATCAGGAGGAAGTAGACCGCCATGTAGAGCGGGTGGTCACCGGTGGTGAAGTTCGTCTGGATCCACGACACCCAGCCCGGGACCGAACCGTCGGCGGCCGGGTTCGCGTTGAACTGCGCGATGAGCGCGGGGATGTAGAGCAGCGACGACGCGAAGATGACGGGCACGACGCCGGCCATGTTCACCTTGATCGGAATGTAGGTGTTCGTGCCGCCGAGCGTGCGACGGCCGACCATGCGCTTCGCGTACTGCACCGGCACCCGACGCTGTGACTGCTCGACGAAGACGACGAGCGCGACGGTCAGGACGCCGACGGCGAGCACGAGCAGGAAGGTCTCGAAGTTGCGCGCCTGCGCGATGCCCCAGAGCGCCGAGGGGAAGGTCGCGGCGATCGAGGTGAAAATGAGCAGCGACATGCCGTTGCCGATGCCGCGCTCGGTGACGAGCTCGGCCATCCACATGATGAGGCCGGTGCCGGCGGTCATCGTGATGATCATGAGGAGCTGCGCCCACCATGCCTCGTCGGTGAGGAGCTGCTCACACTCGGCGATGCCGGTGATGCCGAACAGCTGTCCCGAGCGGGCGACCGTGACCAGCGTGGTCGACTGGAGGAGCGCCAGCGCGATGGTCAGGTACCGGGTGTACTGGGTCAGCTTGGCCTGGCCGGACTGACCTTCCTTGTACAGCGTCTCGAAGTGCGGGATCACGACGCGCAGCAGCTGCACGATGATCGTCGCGGTGATGTACGGCATCACGCCGAGCGCGAAGATCGACAGCTGCAGCAGCGCGCCGCCCGAGAACAGGTTCACGAGCGAGAGCAGGCCCTCGGTCGAACCGGACTGGTCGAGGCAGGACTGCACGTTCGGGTAGTCGACGAACGGCGTCGGGATGTGTGCACCGAACCGGTAGATGGCGATGATCGCCAGTGTGAAACCGATCTTCCGACGCAGATCCGGAGTGCGGAAGACCCGCGCGATGGCGCTGAACAAGGGGATTTCCTCCAGTGGGATGCTGGGCGCGTCGAAACACGCCGCATTCCAACATACGGCAACAGGGGCCGGAGGTGATCCTCCGGCCCCTGTGACGCGATTACTTGATCGAACCGCCTGCGGCGACGATCTTCTGCTCGGCCGAACCCGAGACCTTGTCGACGGAGACCGTCAGCGCGACCGAGATGTCGCCGGTGCCGAGCACCTTGACCTTCTCGTTCTTGCGGACGGCACCCTTGGCGACGAGGCCCTCGACGGTGACGTCGCCACCGGCCGGGTACAGCTCGGCGAGCTTGTCGAGGTTGACCACCTGGTACTCGACGCGGAACGGGTTCTTGAACCCGCGCAGCTTCGGCGTACGCATGTGGAGGGGCATCTGCCCACCCTCGAAGCCCACCTTGACCTGGTAGCGAGCCTTCGTACCCTTGGTTCCACGACCCGCGGTCTTACCCTTGGAGCCCTCACCGCGACCGACACGGGTCTTCGCGACGTTGGATCCGGGGACCGGACGCAGGTGGTGCACCTTGAGCACGCCGGGGCGCGACGCGGGGGCATCCTTCTTGGCGGCGGGCTTCGCAGCCGCCTTCGGAGCTGCCTTCTTGGCAGCGGGCTTCTTCGCAGGAGCCTCGACGGTCTCGACCGTCTCGTCCTTCTTCTCAGCCATCAGTCGATCTCCTCAACCTTCACGAGGTGCGCGACGGTCTTGATGTAGCCGCGCGTCTGCGCGTCATCCGGACGAACGACGGAGTCGTTGATCCGCTTCAGACCGAGCGAACGCAGCGTGTCACGCTGGTTCTGCTTCTCGCTCACCTTGGACTTGACCTGGGTCACCTTCAGACGGGCGGCCATCATGCACCAACCTTCGCTGCCTTGGCAGCCTCGGCCTCGGCGCGGACGAGCCGGGCCGGAGCGACCTGGTCGAAGTCCAGGCCACGGCGCGCGGCGACCGCACGGGGCTCTTCGAGCTGCTTCAGCGCCTGGACCGTCGCGTGCACGATGTTGATCGTGTTCGACGAGCCGAGCGACTTCGACAGGACGTCGTGGATGCCGGCGCACTCGAGCACGGCGCGGACCGGACCACCGGCGATAACACCGGTACCGGCAGCGGCCGGGCGCAGGAGCACCACACCGGCAGCGGCCTCACCCTGGGTGGGGTGGGGGATGGTCGAACCGACGCGCGGCACGCGGAAGAAGTTGCGCTTGGCCTCTTCGACCCCCTTCGAGATGGCGAGGGGGACCTCACGCGCCTTGCCGTAGCCGACGCCGACGAGACCGTTGCCATCGCCCACGACGACGAGCGCCGTGAAGCTGAAGCGGCGGCCACCCTTGACGACCTTCGACACGCGGTTGATCGTGACGACACGCTCGAGGAACTGGTTGTCGCCCCGGTCGCGCGAGTTGCGGTCACCGCGAGTCTGGCTGCGCTCGCGGCCACCGCGGCGCGGCTCGCGCTCGGCAGGCGCCTCGGCGGCAGCCGTGGTGGGCTGCTCGGTCGCAGTCACTTCGTTCTCCTTGTTCTCGGTCACAGGTTCAGACCTCCTTCGCGAGCGCCATCGGCGATCGCAGCGACGCGGCCTGCGTAACGGTTGCCACCGCGGTCGAAGACGACCTCGGAGACACCTGCGGCCTTGGCACGCTCGGCGACGAGTTCGCCGACCTTGCGGGCCTTCGCGGTCTTGTCACCGTCGAACGTGCGCAGGTCGACCTCGAGGGTCGAAGCGGATGCCACGGTGAAGCCCTTGCTGTCGTCGACCAGCTGGACGAAGACGTGACGGGCGGAACGGGTCACAACGAGACGCGGACGCGACTCGGTGCCCACGATCTTCTTGCGAAGACGGGCGTGACGACGCGAACGGGCGTCGGACTTGCTCTTGAGAGCCATGGTTACTTACCACTCTTTCCGGCCTTGCGGCGCACGACCTCGCCCGCGTACCGCACACCCTTGCCCTTGTACGGCTCGGGCTTGCGGATCTTGCGGATGTTGGCGGCAGCCTCACCGACGGCCTGCTTCGAGATACCGGCGACGGTGACCTTGTTGTTGCCCTCGACCGTGAGCGTGATGCCCGCGGGCGCCTCGACGAGCACCGGGTGCGAGAAGCCGAGTGCGAACTCGACCGCCGTGCCCTTCTGCGCGACGCGGTAACCGGTTCCGACGACCTCGAGGCCCTTGGTGTAGCCCTGGGTCACGCCGATGATGTTGTTGTTGATGAGGGTGCGGGTGAGCCCGTGGAGCGCGCGCGAGTCACGCTCGTCGTCGGGCCGCGAGACGAGAACCTGGTTCTCCTCGACAGCAACCTCGATGGGGCGCGCGACGGCGAGCACGAGCTCACCCTTCGGGCCCTTGACGGCGACGTCCTGACCGGTGACCGTGACGGTCACGCCGGCGGGGATGTCGATGGGAAGTCGTCCAATACGCGACATGTCAGATCACCACACGTAGGCGAGGACTTCCCCGCCGACGCCCTTCTGCTCGGCCTGGCGGTCCGTGAGGAGGCCAGAGGAGGTGGACAGGATGGCGACGCCGAGGCCACCGAGGACCTTGGGGAGCTCGGTCGACTTCGCGTACACGCGGAGACCGGGCTTCGAGACGCGCTTGATGCCGGCGATCGACCGCTCGCGGTTCGGGCCGTACTTCAGGGTCAGGGTGAGGGTCTGGCCGACACGGGCGTCGGAGACCTCCCAGCCGGAGATGTACCCCTCCTGCTGGAGGATCTCGGCGATGTGGGTCTTGAGCTTGGAGCTCGGCAGCGCCACGGAATCGTGGTGCGCGGAGTTCGCGTTGCGCAGACGGGTCAGCAGATCTGCGACCGGGTCTGTCATCGTCATAGGTGTTGTCCTTTTGTCATGCGGTTTCGGATGCCGTTACACGACAGCCGACCTTCGTGGCGTTGCGATATTCAGTTGTGCGCTCGTTCGGCCCCGGAGCACGCCCCGAGGCCGAACGATCGATCTTATCGGACTTACGCCTGAGCGTCAGCCGACTTGAACGGGAAGCCCAGGTGCTTGAGCAGCGCCCGACCCTCGGCATCCGTCTTCGCCGTGGTGACGATCGTGATGTCGAAGCCGCGAACGCGGTCGATCTTGTCCTGGTTGATCTCGTGGAACACGGACTGCTCCTGGAGACCGAAGGTGTAGTTGCCGTTGCCGTCGAACTGCTTGTCCGAGAGACCGCGGAAGTCGCGGATACGGGGCAGTGCGAGGTTGACGAGGCGGTCGACGAACTCCCACGCGCGGTCACCGCGGAGGGTGACGTGGGCACCGATGGCCTGGCCCTCGCGCAGCTTGAACTGCGCGATGGACTTGCGTGCCTTGGTGACGATCGGCTTCTGGCCGGTGATCTTGGTGAGGTCGTCGACCGCACCATCGATCACCTTGCTGTCGCGCGCAGCCTCACCGACACCGGTGTTGACGACGACCTTGACGAGACCGGGGATCTGCATGACGTTGGCGTAGCCGAACTCGTCCTGCAGGGCCTTCTTGATCTCGCCCTGGTACTTCTGCTTCAGGCGGGGCTGGATCTTGCCAGCCGCCGCGGCAGTTGCGTTGCTCATATTCAGAGGTCCTTGCCGCTCTTCTTGGCGTAGCGGACGCGAACGGTGCGCTTGACGCCGTCCTTCGTCTGCTCCTCGACGCGGTGGCCGACACGGGTCGGCTTCTTGGTCGACGGGTCGACCAGCGCCACGTTGGAGATGTGGATCGGGGCTTCCATCGTCTCGATGCCGCCCGTCTTGGTGCCGCGCTGCGACTGGCCGACGCGGGTGTGCTTCGTGACGTAGTTCACGCCCTCAACAACGACGCGGTTCTGCTCGACGAGGATCTCGAGGACCTTGCCCTGCTTGCCACGGTCGCCGCCCTTGTCCTGCTTGCGGCCGCTGATGACCTGAACCAGGTCACCCTTCTTGATGTTCGCCATGATCAGATGACCTCCGGGGCGAGCGAGACGATCTTCATGAACTTCTTGTCACGAAGCTCACGACCGACCGGTCCGAAGATACGGGTGCCGCGGGGCTCCCCATCGTTCTTCAGGATGACGGCGGCGTTCTCGTCGAACTTGATGTACGAACCGTCGGAACGACGGGTCGACTTGACGGTGCGGACGATGACGGCCTTGACCACATCGCCCTTCTTGACGTTTCCGCCCGGGATCGCGTCCTTGACGGTCGCCACGATGATGTCACCCACGCCCGCGTAACGGCGGTTCGAGCCACCGAGCACACGGATCGTGAGGAGCTGCTTGGCGCCGCTGTTATCGGCGACCTTGACGCGAGACTCGTTCTGGATCATTTCTTACTTCGCCTTCTCGAGAATCTCGACCAGGCGCCAGCGCTTCGTGGCGCTGAGCGGACGGGTCTCGTTGATGAGGACGAGGTCGCCGATACCTGCGGTGTTCAGCTCATCGTGAGCCTTCACCTTCGTCGTGCGACGCATGACCTTGCCGTAGAGCGGGTGCTTCACGCGATCCTCGACCTCGACGACGATGGTCTTGTCCATCTTGTCGCTGACGACGTAGCCACGACGCGCCTTGCGGTACCCGCGGGCGTTCTCGTCGCGGACGTCGTGGGCGGCCGACTCGTGGCCGGCGACCTCAGCGGCAGCTGCCTTCTTCTCAGCCATCACTCAGCCTCTTCCTTCACGGCCTCGTCAGCGGCATCCGCCTTCTTGGCCTTGGTCTTCTTCGCCTTCGTCGCCGTCTCGACCGGGGCGGGCGTGGCACGGATGCCGAGCTCGCGCTCACGGATGACGGTGTAGAGCCGCGCGATGTCGCGCTTGACAGCACGGATGCGGCCGTGGCTCTCGAGCTGACCGGTGGCCGACTGGAAGCGCAGGTTGAACAGCTCTTCCTTGGCCTTGCGGAGCTCCTCGACGAGGCGCTGGTCTTCGAACGTGTCCAGCTCGCTCGGGGCGAGCGTCTTGGTGCCGACAGCCATTACGCGTCGCCCTCCTCGCGCTTGATGATGCGTGCCTTGAGCGGCAGCTTGTGGATGGCACGGGTCAGGGCCTCACGAGCGAGTTCCTCGTTGACGCCCGCGACCTCGAAGAGGACGCGACCCGGCTTGACGTTGGCGACCCACCACTCCGGCGAACCCTTACCGGAACCCATGCGGGTTTCGGCCGGCTTCTTCGTGAGCGGACGGTCGGGGTAGATGTTGATCCACACCTTGCCGCCACGCTTGATGTGACGCGTCATCGCGATACGAGCGGACTCGATCTGACGGTTGGTCACGTAAGCGGGCGTCAGTGCCTGGATGCCGAACTCACCGAAGCTGACCTTGGTGCCACCGGTGGCGGCGCCGTCGCGCTTGGGGTGGTGCTGCTTGCGGTACTTGACCTTGCGGGGAATAAGCATCAGGCAGACGCTCCTTCTGCGACGGGGGCCTCGTTGCGGCGGTCGTTGCGGGGACCACGACGGTCGTCGCGACGACGGTCCGACTTGGGCGCGTTGGCCTGCTCGCGAGCGAGTTCCTTGTTGGTGAGGTCGCCCTTGTAGATCCAGACCTTCACGCCGATGCGGCCGAAGGTGGTCTTCGCCTCGTAGAAGCCGTAGTCGATGTTCGCGCGGAGCGTGTGCAGGGGCACACGGCCTTCGCGGTAGAACTCCGACCGGCTCATCTCGGCGCCGCCGAGGCGGCCGGAGACCTGGATGCGGATGCCCTTGGCACCGGCACGCTGGGCGCCCTGCAGGCCCTTGCGCATCGCGCGGCGGAACGCCACACGAGCGGAGAGCTGCTCGGCAATACCCTGCGCGACGAGCTGAGCGTCAGCCTCGGGGTTCTTGACCTCGAGGATGTTCAGCTGGATCTGCTTGCCGGTGAGCTTCTCGAGGTCGGCGCGGATGCGCTCGGCCTCGGCGCCGCGGCGGCCGATCACGATGCCCGGGCGGGCGGTGTGGATGTCGACGCGGACGCGGTCACGCGTGCGCTCGATCTCGATGTTGCTCACGCCGGCACGGTCGAGCGACGTCGTCAAAAGGCGACGGATCTTGACGTCCTCGGCCACGTAGTCGGCGTAACGCTGTCCGGGCTTCGTGGAGTCCGAGAACCAACGCGACACGTGGTCGGTGGTGATGCCGAGGCGGAAGCCGTACGGGTTGACCTTCTGTCCCATTACTTGCTCGCCTTCTTGTCCTTGGCAGCAGCCGTCTCAGCGACCTCGGGGGTCGAGAGCACAACCGTGATGTGGCTGGTGCGCTTCTTGATCTGGAACGCACGACCCTGGGCGCGGGGCTGGAAACGCTTGAGCGTCGTGCCCTCGTCCACGTACGCGTTGGCCACGTACAGGTCCTGCTCGTCCAGGAACTCGTTGTCCTTGTCGGCCTTCACGCGGGCGTTGGCGACCGCCGAGGCAACGAGCTTGTAGATGGGCTCGCTGGCGCTCTGCGGGGCGAACTTCAGGATGGCGAGAGCCTCCTGAGCCTGCTTGCCCTTGATGAGCGCGACGACACGACGAGCCTTCTGAGGGGTCACGCGGATGTGCTTCACGCGTGCGATGGATTCCACCATGTGTTTCTCCTCCTCTTTCTCTCTCTAGGGAGCGCCACCGCCTTAGCGGCGACGGCCCTTCTTGTCGTCCTTCTCGTGGCCGCGGAAGGTGCGGGTGGGCGCGAACTCGCCCAGCTTGTGACCGACCATGGTCTCGGACACGAACACGGGGATGTGCTTGCGTCCGTCGTGCACGGCGATCGTGTGACCCAGCATGGCCGGGATGATCATCGAACGACGCGACCAGGTCTTGATGACGTTCTTGGTACCCGCTTCGTTCTGCGAGACGACCTTGCGAAGCAGGTGCTCGTCGACGAAGGGGCCCTTCTTCAGGCTGCGAGGCATCTTCCTCTACTCCTACTTCCGCTTCTTGCCGGCGTTGCGACGGCGAACGATCAACTTGTCGCTTTCCTTGTTGGGGTGGCGGGTACGACCCTCAGCCTGGCCCCAAGGAGTGACGGGGTGACGTCCACCGGACGTCTTGCCCTCACCACCACCGTGCGGGTGGTCGACCGGGTTCATGGCGACACCACGGACGGTCGGGCGGACGCCCTTCCAGCGCTTGCGGCCGGCCTTGCCCCAGTTGATGTTCGACTGCTCGGCGTTGCCGACCTCGCCGATGGTCGCGCGGCAGCGCGCATCGACGTTGCGGATCTCGCCCGAGGGGAGACGCAGCTGGGCGTAGGGGCCGTCCTTCGCGACGAGGCGAACCGACGTGCCGGCCGAACGCGCCATCTTCGCACCGCCGCCGGGGCGGAGCTCGATCGCGTGGATGACCGTACCGGTGGGGATGTTGCGCAGCGGCAGGTTGTTGCCGGGCTTGATGTCAGCGCCGGCACCCGACTCGACGACGTCACCCTGCGACAGCTTGTTCGGGGCGAGGATGTAGCGCTTCTCACCGTCGAAGTAGTGCAGCAGCGCGATGCGCGCGGTGCGGTTGGGGTCGTACTCGATGTGAGCGACCTTGGCGTTGATGCCGTCCTTGTCGTTGCGACGGAAGTCGATCACGCGGTACTGGCGCTTGTGGCCACCACCGATGTGACGCGTCGTGATGCGGCCCTGGTTGTTGCGGCCACCGGTCTTCGACAGCGGACGAAGGAGCGACTTCTCGGGCGTCGATCGGGTGATCTCAGCGAAGTCGGCGACCGACGAACCGCGACGACCGGGGGTCGTGGGCTTGTACTTGCGAATAGCCATGTCTTGAGTCCTCTAATCCAGCTGTCAGCCGACGGCCGTGAAGATGTCGATGGTGCCCGACTTCAGGGTCACGATGGCGCGCTTGGTGTCCTTGCGCTTGCCGGTGCCGAAGCGGGTGCGGCGGGCCTTGCCCGGACGGTTCAGCGTGTTCACCGAAGCGACCTTGACGCCGAAGATCTTCTCGATCGCGAGCTTGATCTCGGTCTTGTCGGCGCGGGGGTCCACGAGGAACGTGTACTTACCCTCGTCGATGAGCCCGTAGCTCTTCTCCGAGACGACCGGCTTCAGGATGATGTCGCGCGGGTCCTTGTTGACGGTCATGCGGAGACCTCCGAGGTTTCGCCGGCCTTCGCAGCGACGAACGCGTCGTACGCGGCCTTGGTGAAGACGATGTCGTCCGAGACGAGCACGTCATAGGCGTTGAGCTGGTCGAACGTCAGCACGTGCACGTACGCGAGGTTGCGGGTGCTCTTGACGCTGAGTTCGTCGTCGCGGGTGATGACCACCAGGACGTTCTTCGTCGGGGCGAGCGACGCCAGGACCGATGCGGCGGCCTTGGTCGACGGGGCACCCTCGATGCCGAACGAGTCGACGATGTGCAGACGGCCACCACGAGCACGGTCGCTGAGCGCACCCAGGAGGGCGGCGGCGATCATCTTCTTGGGGGTGCGCTGCGAGTAGTTGCGCGGCTTGGGACCGTGCACGATGCCACCACCGGTCATGTGCGGCGCGCGGATCGAGCCCTGACGGGCGTTACCCGTGCCCTTCTGCTTGAAGGGCTTGCGGCCGGCGCCCGAGACCTCACCGCGACGCTTGGTCGAGTGGGTGCCCTGGCGAGCCGCCGCGAGCTGCGCGACGACGACCTGGTGGATGAGGGGGATGTTCGTCTTGACGTCGAAGATCGCGGCGGGCAGCTCCACGGAGCCTGCCTTCTTGCCGTCGGCCTTCACGACGTCGAGCGCGAGAGTCGAGTCAGCCATGTTCAGGCACCCTTCACTGCGTTGCGGACGTAGACGATGCGGCCACGAGCACCGGGGACGGCGCCCTTGACGAGCATGAGTCCCTTCTCGGCGTCGATGGCGTGCACCGTGAGGTTGAGGACGGTCACGCGCTCGCCACCCATACGGCCGGCCATGCGCATGCCCTTGAAGACGCGGCTCGGGGTCGACGATGCGCCGATCGAACCGGGCTTGCGGTGGTTGCGGTGTGCACCGTGCGAAGCCGAAACGCCCTTGAAGTTGTGGCGCTTCATGACACCCGCGGTGCCCTTGCCCTTGCTGGTGCCGACGACGTCGACCAGCTGGCCGGCCTCGAAGGTGCCGTCCACGGTGAGCTCCTGGCCCAGCGAGTAGTCAGCGGCGTCAGCCGTGCGGACCTCGGTGAGGTGACGGCGCGGGGTCACGCCGGCAGCCTCGAAGTGCGCGGTCTGCGGCTTGTTGACCTTGCGGGGGTCGATCTGCCCGTATGCGATCTGCACGGCCTTGTAGCCGTCCTTCTCGGGCGTACGGACCTGCGTGACCACGTTGGGCGCGATCTCGATGACGGTGACGGGAACGAGCTTGCCGTTCTCATCCCAGACCTGGGTCATGCCGAGCTTGGTGCCGAGCAGGCCCTTGGAAACCTTGGTGTTGATGTCAGCCATGATGATCGACCTCAGAGCTTGATCTCGATGTTGACGTCAGCCGGGAGGTCGAGACGCATCAGCGAGTCGACGGCCTTGGGCGTCGGGTCGATGATGTCGATGAGGCGCTTGTGGGTGCGCATCTCGAAGTGCTCGCGGCTGTCCTTGTACTTGTGGGGCGAACGGATGACTGCGATCACGTTCTTCTCGGTCGGAAGGGGCACCGGGCCCACGACCGTCGCGCCCGCACGGGTCACGGTGTCGACGATTTTGCGCGCCGACGAGTCGATGACCTCGTGGTCGTACGACTTCAGGCGAATGCGGATCTTCTGTCCCGCCATTGTTCACTCTCTTTCTCGCGTCTTACCTCGGGGGCATTGGACGCACGAGGCGCTTTCGCGCCGGGCACTCCCCCTCGAAGCCGAGGGATGCTGCACCGCTGTTTTGATGTCAATCCACGGGGCTGAGCTCGTGGCATCCGCTCCCCCGGCACGCACGCGTGCGGATCCGTTTCCGGGTGGGGTGTGGGGATGTGATGTTCTGCTGCCCGCGGCCTAGGTCATCGCGCGTCACCCGAAGGTTGCGCTGCCTATGCACTGCCCTGGCAGTGATCCCGCGCATGCGCGCAGGAATGTGGAACCTGTACAGTCTACGTGCCGTTCGGGCGTGTCGCAAACCCGGGCGTGTCGGATTTCGCCTCAGTCGGCGTGTCGCGGTCGGACCGGTCGGCCCGACCACCAAACGTACCCTCCGGAGAGCACGATCGCACCGCCCGCGATGACCGCCCACCAGGGGAATCGCGGGATGTCGGGGCGTTCGCCGGCGGCATCCACGTCCTTCTGCGGCGTCGGGATGACGCGCTCGGCGGTGACGAGGATGCGGTGACTGTTGACGCCCAGCGGCGTGCACGTGACGAGGGTCATGAGGTCTTCGCCGAGCACCGAAGTTTTCTTTTGAGCGTCAAGTGAACATCGGTTTACGAGACAGCTCTCATGTGAGTGGCCTCTGCGTCGGCTGGATACGGCCTGAACGCCGGAGGGGGTGGATGCCGCGGCATCCACCCCCTTAGTGTCCAATCGGAATCACTCGTTGCCGATGTGCCGATCCGCGGTGTCTCGCAGCTCGTCGACCTTCGCGTCGACCGAGTCCGGGGCGACCTTCTTCACGAACTCGGCAGCGGCGTCGAGGACGTTGTCGCTGACGCCCTCAGCCTGCTCCGACTGCAAGGTGTCCTGGATCTGGTCCTTGTGCTGCTCGAGGAATTCCTTGCCCTTGTTGACCACATCGTCGATACCCATGGCTGTTGCTCCCGTCCGTCAGGTGGGCCGAGCCGATCGCCCGGCGCGGTCAGTCTAGGTCCGCGGCGGATCGTGCGCCAGGGACGACGAAGGGGCCGGGCCCGAAGGCCCGACCCCTGTCGGTGTATCCGAAGAACTTACTTCAGGATCTTGGTCACCGTGCCGGCGCCGACGGTGCGGCCACCCTCACGGATCGCGAAGCCCAGACCGTCCTCCATGGCGATCGGCTGGATGAGCTCGACCGTCATGTCGGTGGTGTCACCGGGCATGACCATCTCGGTGCCCTCGGGCAGCGAGATGACGCCGGTCACGTCCGTGGTACGGAAGTAGAACTGCGGGCGGTAGTTCGTGTAGAAGGGGTTGTGACGGCCACCCTCCTCCTTCGAGAGGATGTAGGCGGTGCCCTCGAAGTTGGTGTGCGGCGTAACCGAACCCGGCTTCACGACAACCTGGCCACGCTCGACGTCGTCGCGCTTGAGACCACGGAGGAGCAGACCACAGTTCTCGCCGGCCCAGGCCTCGTCGAGCTGCTTGTGGAACATCTCGATACCCGTGACCGTGGTCTTCTGCGTCGGGCGGATGCCGACGATCTCGACCTCGGAGTTGATCGCGAGCGTGCCACGCTCGGCGCGGCCGGTGACGACCGTGCCACGACCGGTGATCGTGAAGACGTCCTCGATCGGCATGAGGAACGGCTTGTCCTTGTCACGCACGGGGTCGGGGATGTTCTCGTCAGCGGCATCCATGAGGTCGAGGATCGACTGGACCCACTTCTCGTCACCCTCGAGCGCCTTGAGGCCCGAGACGCGGACGACCGGAGCGTCCTCAGCGAAGCCCTGCGAAGCGAGGAGCTCCGAGACCTCGAGCTCGACGAGCTCCAGGATCTCCTCGTCCTCGACCATGTCGGCCTTGTTCAGCGCGACCATGAGGTACGGCACGCCGACCTGCTTGGCGAGCAGCACGTGCTCACGCGTCTGCGCCATCGGGCCGTCGGTAGCGGCGACCACGAGGATCGCGCCGTCCATCTGGGCAGCACCGGTAATCATGTTCTTGATGTAGTCAGCGTGACCCGGGGCGTCGACGTGTGCGTAGTGACGCTTCGGGGTCTCGTACTCGACGTGCGAGATGTTGATCGTGATACCACGCTGACGCTCTTCGGGAGCCGAGTCGATCGACGCGAAGTCACGCTGCACGTTGGTGGCCGACGGGAACTTGTCGGCGAGCACCTTCGAGATGGCAGCGGTGAGCGTGGTCTTGCCGTGGTCGACGTGACCGATCGTTCCGATGTTGACGTGCGGCTTGGTCCGCTCGAACTTGGCCTTGGCCACTGGGTCCTCCTCAGGACTTGTCGTGTAGTCGCCCGGGCGCTGGATTGCGACCGGGTTTCTACGGGGATGTTGTCAGTGTAGTTGACGTGTCGGTATTCAGTTTGGGCGGATGCCGGGAGCCGGAGCCCCCGGCATCCGAAGAGCGGTGTTACTCGCCCTTGGTCTTCTGGACGATCTCGTCGGCCACCGCGCGCGGCACCTCGGAGTAGCTGTCGAACTCCATCGAGTAGACCGCGCGGCCCGAGGTCTTCGAGCGCAGGTCGCCGATGTAGCCGAACATCTCCGAGAGGGGGACGAGCGCACGGACGATCTTGATGCCCGCGCCGTCCTCCATCGACTGGATCTGGCCACGACGCGAGTTCAGGTCGCCGATGACGTCGCCCATGTACTCCTCGGGAGTACGGACCTCGACGGCCATCAGCGGCTCGAGCAGCACGGGGCCGGCCTTGCGGACAGCCTCCTTGAAGCCCATCGAGCCCGCGATCTTGAACGCCATCTCCGAGGAGTCGACGTCGTGCGAGGCACCGTCGGTGAGGATCGCCTTCACGCCCACCATCGGGAAGCCGGCGAGCACGCCGACCTGCATCGCGTCCTGGAAGCCCTGGTTGGTCGGCTCGATGTACTCGCGGGGGATGCGACCACCCGTGACCTTGTTCTCGAACTCGTAGGTCTTGTCCGCGGTGACCTCCATCGGCTCGAGGCCGAACTGGATCTTTGCGAACTGACCCGAACCACCGGTCTGCTTCTTGTGGGTGTAGTCGTGACGCTCGACGACCTTCTTGATCGTCTCGCGGTACGCCACCTGCGGCTTGCCGACGTTCGCCTCGACGCGGAACTCGCGCTTCATGCGGTCGACGAGGATGTCGAGGTGCAGCTCGCCCATGCCCTTGATGACCGTCTGGCCGGTCTCGGGGTTGAGCTCGGTGCGGAAGGTCGGGTCCTCTTCGGCGAGCTTCTGGATGGCGACACCCAGCTTCTCCTGGTCGGCCTTCGTCTTCGGCTCGATCGCGACCTCGATGACAGGCTCGGGGAACGTCATCGACTCGAGGACGACCGGCTCGTTCGGGTCGGCCAGGGTGTCACCCGTGGTGGTGTCCTTCAGGCCGATGACGGCGTAGATGTTGCCCGCGGTGACCGCGTCGACCGGGTTCTCCTTGTTGGCGTGCATCTGGAAGATCTTCCCGATGCGCTCCTTCTTGCCCTTGGTCGAGTTGATGACCTGCGCGCCCGAGTCGAGCTGACCCGAGTAGACGCGGATGTAGGTCAGGCGACCGAAGAACGGGTGCACGGCGACCTTGAAGGCCAGTGCGGCGAACGGGTCGTTCGCGTCGGGGTGACGCTCGATGACCTTCTCTTCGTCCTTCGGGTCGTGCGCCTCGATGGCGGGCACGTCGAGGGGCGAGGGGAGGTAGTCGACGACCGCGTCGAGCATGGGCTGCACGCCGCGGTTCTTGAACGCGGAGCCGCAGAGCACGGGGTAGAGCTCGCCGGCGACGGTCATCTTGCGGATGGCGCCCTTGATCTCGGCCACGGTCAGCTCTTCGCCGCCGAAGAACTTCTCGAGGAGCTCTTCGTCACTCTCGGCGACGGTCTCCAGCAGCTGCTGGCGGTACTCCTCAGCACGGTCCTTGAGGTCCGCGGGGATCTCCTGGACTTCGTACTTGGCGCCCATGGTGACATCACCCTTGGCATCGCCGGGCCACACCAGGGCACGCATCTCGATGAGGTCGATGACGCCGACGAAGTCGTTCTCGGCACCGATCGGGAGCTGCAGCACGAGCGGCTTCGCGCCCAGGCGCTTCACGATCGTGTCGACGGTGAAGTAGAAGTCGGCGCCCAGCTTGTCCATCTTGTTGACGAAGCAGATGCGGGGGACGTCGTACTTGTCAGCCTGACGCCACACGGTCTCGGACTGGGGCTCGACACCCTCCTTGCCGTCGAAGACGGCGACGGCACCGTCGAGCACGCGGAGCGAACGCTCGACCTCGACCGTGAAGTCGACGTGTCCGGGGGTGTCGATGATGTTGATCTGGTTCTTGTTCCAGAAGCAGGTCACGGCGGCAGACGTGATCGTGATGCCGCGCTCCTTCTCCTGCTCCATCCAGTCGGTGGTCGAAGCACCGTCGTGCGTCTCACCGAGCTTGTGGTTGACACCCGTGTAGAAGAGGATGCGCTCGGTCGTCGTCGTCTTGCCGGCATCGATGTGCGCCATGATGCCGATGTTGCGGACCTTGTTGAGGTCGGTGAGCACTTCTTGTGCCACGGGGTGTCCTTTACGTGTGGTGTGCGGAGGTCGCGGGGTGACCGACCGGCAGGGTGTGCCGGCCGGTCACCGTGGCGCTGATTACCAGCGGTAGTGCGCGAAGGCGCGGTTCGACTCGGCCATCTTGTGGGTGTCTTCGCGGCGCTTGACCGCGGCACCCAGGCCGTTCGAGGCGTCGAGGATCTCGTTCTGGAGACGCTCGGTCATGGTCTTCTCACGGCGACCCTTGGCGTACGAGACGAGCCAGCGCAGCGCGAGCGTGTTCGCGCGGTGCGGCTTGACCTCGACGGGAACCTGGTAGGTCGAGCCACCGACGCGGCGGCTCTTGACCTCGAGGGTGGGGCGGACGTTGTCGAGCGCCTTCTTGAGCGTCGCGACGGCGTCCTGGCCGTTCTTCGCCTCGACACCCTTGAGGGCGTTGTAGACGATGGCCTCGGCGATCGACTTCTTGCCGTCGACGAGGATCTTGTTCACCAGCTGGGTGACGATCGGAGCACCGTAGACCGGGTCGTTGACGACGACGCGGCGGGGTGCGGGTCCCTTGCGAGGCATCTAACTCAACCCTTCTTCGCGCCGTAGCGGCTACGAGCCTGCTTACGGTTCTTGACTGCCTGGGTGTCCAGGGCGCCACGGACGATCTTGTAACGCACACCGGGGAGGTCCTTCACACGACCACCGCGGACCAGCACGAGCGAGTGCTCCTGCAGGTTGTGGCCCTCGCCGGGGATGTAGGCGGTGACCTCGGTGCCGTTGCGGAGCTTCACACGAGCGACCTTGCGCATCGCCGAGTTCGGCTTCTTGGGGGTGGTGGTGTACACGCGAGTGCAGACACCCGCCTGCTGCGGGTTCGCCTTGAGCGCGGGCGCCTTGGTCTTCGAGACCTTGGGCGAGCGACCCTTGCGAACCAACTGCTGAATGGTTGGCACGTTCTCTCCTTGTCGATCTGCGCGGAGCTTTCGCCCGGCGCAGGTGCTGCACGGTGACAGCGTTCGTGGTTTCACCACAGATCCATCGCGCGCCGGATTCCGGCGGGCTTTTGGGTGATGGATATGCCGTGGGGGCGACCTGTTCGCAGGCCGGTCCCTGTGTGGCTCGTGCACCTGATCGCACCGGGGCACGAAACAGGGCGCGCACGCGCGCACACCCGGTCAATGATACGCCGTATGACGGAGGAGGGTCAAACGCGCTCGGATGTCGAGAAGAGGTCAGTCTCCGAGCTCGACGCGCTGCAACCGGAGCGCGGCATCCCCAAGCAGGAATCGGTCCGCGACCTCGACTTCCGTGCCCGGCTCGAGCTCGATGTCGGTGCCGAGCAGACTCGGCAGCAGGACGCCGTTCGTGGAGTCCAGATCGGTGATGTGCCAGGCATCGCCGCGGCGCTCGAGCCGCGCGTGGGTCTTCGACACGGTACGGGTCGGATCGATGATCGTGACGAGTTGGGCACGCGGATGCCGCGGCTCGGCGGCCGGGTGGCGGCCGAGGATCACGACGTCTGCCTCGAGCGGGATCGGCGCACCCGACGGTGGTACGAGCTCCCATACGGCCCGGCGCCGCCGGACCATCACGGTCTGGTCCACGTCGTCGAGATCGTCGCCCGTCGCTTCCGCTTCGTCACGATGCTGCGCGGACACCGACCGAGTCGCCGAAACCGGGGCACCGGCCGCGGGTGATCCGACGACAGCGGAGACCTCGCCGGTGAGCTCCGGGAACACATTCCGCTCATCGACCGGATCGGGTTCGGACGGCGCGGCCGGCTCGTGTCGCGCCGGCGCAGGGCTCCGCGTCACGGGGGCATCCGCTCCCCGACCCGGGACCTCGGAGATGACCGCATCATCACCGGCCGCGACCGGCGGGCTCACGAAGGAGGCGCCCGCCGAAGCGGCACTCGGCGCCGCGCTCGGGGGGAACGGCGCCGGGGAGATCGCGGAGACCTCGTCGACCTCTGCCTGCCAGTCGGGCGTCGAACGGGGATGAGGCATCGGGACGGTCGGCTCATGCCCGGGCGGCATCCCTACAACGGGAGTCGGCGCGGGCGGGAGCGGTGGCGGGGCGACGGGTCCCGCCGGCGGAGGTGGCGCCCACGACTGCGGGGCCACCGCGGCGGCGTGCGGAGCCGGCGGCGGCGTCGTGAGGCCACCCGGCCACGGAGCCGGAGGTGCAGATGTGAACGGGGCGTACGGCGGCGACGCTCCCGTCGGCGGCGGCAGGGTTGGCCGCGCAGCGACGGGACGCGCGCCGCGCCAAGGCGCGGGGCCGAACCCGACGATCGTTGCCCAGACCGGGAAGAGCAGTGCAGCGAGCGCCGTCATCCCACCGCCGTAGCCGAACCCACGGTTGAGCTTGTGGGCCGACATGACCACGAGGACCGTGACAGCGAGTTGTCCGAGCCCTGGAATCAGCGAGAAGAGCACCAGCCACGGCGAGAACCCGCCCCACTTCAAGACCGTCGCGATGTTGAGGAACGGCACCCATCCGCGCCAGGGCTCCTCGCCGAGCTTGCGGAACAACGCGGACAGCGCGAGCGCTACCCATGCATAGATGCCCACCAACAGCACGAAGCTGAGCAGGCCGATGACGGCGTTCGCGGCGCTGTCGACACCCGAATTCATGGGACCACCCTATTCAGCATTCGATGTCAGGTCAGCACTCGGCGACCGTCCCGGATCGGGGCGAATCAGAGTCCGGGGAGCCCGTCGCGAGGGTCGAACGGCGCATCCAGTGAGCGGGTCAGCTCCTCGAGCATCGCCGCGATCTGCGGCTCGACGTACTGACCGACGGCGGCCTGGATCCGCAGTCGATGGCGGAGCAGGATCGTGCAGACCTCGCGACCGATCATGCTCGCGTACTCGTCGGCGAGGCGGACCTCCTGCCGGAGCGCCGCTTTGGCGTCGTCCGACAGCGGCGGCAGCGCCGGGACCGAGGCATCCGCTTCGTCGGCGAGCCCGGCGATGGTGAACAGGAACGGCGAGCCCGGCACCGGGTCGGGATCCAGTGGCAGGCCTTCGAACTCGGGCTCCAGCCCCTCGGCCGGACGGTAGCTCCGCGAGCGGTTGCGCGCCGCCTGCGTGTCGAGCTCGCCCTGCAGCATCGGCAGATTCCGCGATGTGTACTGCGCGACCGCATGGTCGACGATCGTCTTCACGCGCGTCGACAGGCCGTGTTGCACACCGTGCGGAACGTCGGACCCGAGGCCGGCCGCAGAGAGGACCGGAGAACCGAGGCAGCGGCGGCACGGCGCGACGCGACCACGATGGGTCGCCGGCTCCCAGCGCGGCAACCATCGCAGCCAGGCATCCACTGCCAGGCTGACCTGCGTCTCGAGCGAGCGCTCCACGGTGACCATTGTCGCGGAAACCGCGGGAAATCGCTGGATTCAGGACTCGCCGTCGTCGTCCTCGCGTTCCCACGGCCACTCCGGTCGGTGCGCCCTCGTCCGCACCAGGGCGACCGCGACCCATCCCGCGATCGCCGCCGCCGCCGCGAGGACGAGTGCGAACCATGACAGCGCGAAGGCGCCGGATGCCGCGACGGCTCGGGCCGGGTCCACACCGGTGAAGACGGCACCGAGCGCAAGACCGAACGGATAGGCGAGGTACACCGCCCCCGCCGACCAGGCTGCGGCCCCGTACGTCGGCCGCGGCTGCCTGAGCGCCCACAGCAGCAGGAGCTGCAGGACCGCGACCGACAGGCAGAAACCGACGACACCTGCGATGTTGCCGAGACCGCGGGTCGCGACCACATCGGTGTCGGTGAGCAGGCTCGCGAACCCGAGGCCGCAGATGCTCAGCGCCCCGAACCCGCCCGTCGACAGGAAGGCGGCGAGTGTCGGCGTGACGCCGGGACGCGCCTCGTCCACCGGCTCAGTACTGGTGGAGCTGCGGACCGGCCTCGAGCGTGCGCTCGTACTCGCGCTGTGCCTCGTCGTTCAGCTCGGTGATGCGACGACCGCGCGCCGATGCCCATGCACCGAACCAGACCGTGACCTCGCGCCCGAGGACGAACGCGATGACCGCGAGCGGGGCGAGGAGGTGCTCACCGATCAGCGTCGCTGCCTGCGACGGGGCGATCGACCAGAACGGTGCCGCAACGAGCTGTCCGAGCAGGTAGCCGCCGTACGACACCGCGCCGACGAGAAGACCGAGCACGACCCACAGTCCCCAGCGACCCCGGTTGATGAACGCGCCCAGCAGCCAGAATCCGAGGAAGAAGACGACCACCGGGACCCAGAATGCGGCCGTCGAGAGGGCGGACACAGCAGCCATCGGAAGGTCGGCGAGGGCGATCCCGTTCTCCCACGCTGCGAAGCCGAGCACGGCTGCGAGGTAGAGGACGGCGAACACGAGGGCGGCGAGCAGGCCGATCGCGCCGATCACACCACGGTTGCCGCGCGGGCGCGGGGCCTCGGGCGCCTGGACGAAGATGGGCTGCTGCGAGTACACCGCGGTCGGTGCGGCCGCTTCGGGCGCGCGGTCGGCGAGGGGCGCGGCATCCACCCGCTCCGTCACCGCCTCGCTCCGCGTGATCGGCTCGCTGTGCGTGACCGGCTCACTGGGGGTCACCGTGGCCGGCGTCTCGTTCGCGTGCGCGTACGCGGCGGTGGCGGCAGCGGGAGCGGATGCCGCGTCGGTGGCGTCCGGCTGGGGACGGTACAGCGGCTCGCTCGAGACGGCGGAGGCGGGCACCGCGGACTCGTCATCGGCGTACTTGCCGTAGTCGACACCGAGGTCGGACCCGCGGTCGGTGAACGAGAACGAGGCGTCGCCACGGTCGGAGGTGCGCGAGGCCGCCTCGGCGTCGGCGAGACTGTCGTTGGCGCTGCCCACGACGTCGTCGACCGCGGGCTGCTCGGGCGTGGTCTCCTCGACCGGGTCGCCGTAGGCGGCGTCGCCGTCACGCGTGTTCTCGGGGGTGCGCTCGCCGTTGCTGGGGTCGCTCATTGCCGTGTACTCCTCACGCGGGGCGCGCGCCACCGCACCTGGAAGCGTATCCCTGGCGTGAGAGCCTGCCCCGCAGGCGTGCCGACGTGTCCCGACCCCGGATCTCCGGGCGTGTCCACGCATCGAGAGACCCCCTGTTGCCGACCGCTCCCCGTCATGCCGGTGCGGAAGGAGCGCACTCGACACGAAGGGGATGTCTCGGCGGGCACGGTCGGATGCGCCGGGCTCCCGGGGTGCGGCGCGTATCGTGAAGGGCATGAGGATCGGGGTGCGTGCTGGGGCGACAATCGCCCTCACAGCTGCAGCACTCGCGGTCACGGCGTGCGCACCGGAGCCGGATGCCGCACCGACCCAGACCGTGCTGCCCTCCCCCACTCCGACCGTCACCCCCGTCCCGATTGCGGACTTCCCGTTCGGCCCGTCCACGTCGATCACGGCGCTCCCCGAGGACTGCGCGAGCATCCTCACCGACGAGATCCTCACCTCGCTCGAAGGGATTCCGCTCAATGCCGCGGGCACGGGGGGCGGCATCCGTCCCGACAGCAGCCGCGTGTGCGTGTGGGCGGACCCCGGCGCCAGCATGACCCGCCTCGTCACCGTCGTCGGCTACGCGCCGGAGCGCGAAGCGCGCGATGCGTTGTACCTGCTCGGCGTCGAGGACGGCTACCTCTGCTACGAACCCGACGACGGCATCCGCTGCGAGAAGACCTGGGAAGAAGGCCCGCTCGAGCTCACCCAGGGGCGCACTGTCTACTGGCGCGACGGCGTCGCGGTCGACACGCAGTACTCGAACCTCGCACCGCAGGGGTACACCGCGGCGATCGTCGACGCGCTCTGGCCCGACGACTGAGCCGTCAGTCCTGCGCCGCCCACGCGGCTTCCGCAACGCGACGAGCATGCCCAGACGGATGCCACGCATCCTCGGACGTCGACACCCAGAGCCCGCCGCCGGTCTCGATCGTCTCGACGAGGTCGCCATCCGTCCGGGTGCACAGGGTCCGACTGTCTCGGACGTCGCACGCGAAGCCGACGGTCGGGAGCGCGGATGCCGCGATCGCCCCGGCATCCGTCGGCACCGACGCGACCGTCGTCGACACCGACCCGACATCCGCCGTCCAGGTGCAGGTCATCGACACCTCGGGCAGCAGCGCATCGACCAGCGCGGTCGCGGAGCTCTGCGGTGCGTCCGTCGACGCGACGAGTTCAGCGCCCGACGTCCACCGCATCGACGCCCACAGGGCGTCGTCGTACAGGTCGCGGCACTCGTCGAACGCCGCAGGATCGACGGGCGTCTCAGAGGGCTCGGGCGCCGGCGGCGCGGCATCCGGATCGAAGAAGCGCTGGACCTCGGTGAACGCCCCCGCGAACCATCCCGACGTGGCGGGGAACAACGGCAGCGCGACCACGATCATCGCGATCACGACCGCCGCGCACACGACGCCCACGAACCACGCGAACACCGTGTTGCGTCCCCCCACCGAAGCCATGCCTCAACGGTACGTCGCCGTCTCGCGGATGCCGCGCCGCACCGCCGCCGGAAACGACGACGGCCCCCCGGATCAGATCCAGAAGGGGATCAGATCCAGAGGGCCGTCGTGCGGATGGTGCTTAGTTGTAGCTGCCCGGCGTGAAGTCGTCGGTCGAGAAGCTGTCGAAGTCGACGTAGCTCAGGTCGGCGTCGCTGTACGCGCCGTCCGAAGCGAAGATGCGGTTGGGGTACCGCTCGCTCTTCGCCTCCTCCGTCGCCTCGACGGTGACGTTGCGGTACTTCGCAAGGCCGGTGCCGGCGGGGATGAGCTTTCCGATGATGACGTTCTCCTTTAGGCCGACGAGCGGGTCGCTCTTGCCCTCCATGGCCGCCTGCGTGAGGACGCGGGTGGTCTCCTGGAACGACGCGGCCGACAGCCACGACTCGGTCGCGAGCGACGCCTTCGTGATACCCATCAGCTCGGGACGACCCGACGCGGGGCGCTTGCCCTCGGCGACCGCCTCGCGGTTGAGCTGCTGGTAGCGCTTGAAGTCGACGAGCTCGCCCGGGAGCAGCTCGGTCTCGCCGTGGTCGACGACGGTGACCTTGCGGAGCATCTGACGGACGATGACCTCGATGTGCTTGTCGTGGATCGGCACACCCTGCGAGCGGTAAACACCCTGGACGCCGTTCACGAGGTACTTCTGCACTTCGCGGGCACCCATGACACGCATGACCTCCTTGGGGTCGAGCGTGCCGACCTGCAGGGGCTCACCGACCGAGACGCGCTGGCCGTCCTCGACGAGGAGGGTGGCGCGCTTGAGGACCGGGTAGACGTGCGGCTCATCGCCGTTGTCGGGCGTCAGGATGACCTTCTTGGCCTTGTCGGTCTCGTCGATCTTGATGACACCGTCAGCCTCGGCGATCGGGGACGAACCCTTGGGGGTACGCGCCTCGAACAGCTCCTGCACGCGGGGAAGACCCTGCGTGATGTCGTCTGCCGACGCCGAACCACCGGTGTGGAACGTACGCATCGTCAGCTGGGTACCGGGCTCACCGATCGACTGTGCCGCGATGATGCCGACGGCCTCACCGATGTCGACGAGCTTGCCGGTCGCGAGCGAACGGCCGTAGCACTTCGCGCAGACACCGACGGCCGAGTCGCAGGTGAGCACCGAGCGGACCTTGATGGTCTCGATGCCGCCGGCGACCAGCTTGTCGATGAGCACGTCGCCCACGTCGTCGCCGGCCTCAGCGAGCACCGTGCCCTGCGCGTCGACGACGTCGGCGGCGAGGGTACGGGCGAAGACCGAGTTCTCGACGTTGGCGTCACGCACGAGCGTGCCGGTCGCGTCGGGAGCGGCGATGACGAACTCGAGGCCCTTGCCGGTGCCGCAGTCCTCTTCGCGGATGATGACATCCTGCGAGACGTCCACGAGGCGACGGGTCAGGTAACCCGAGTCGGCGGTACGGAGTGCGGTGTCGGCGAGACCCTTACGGGCACCGTGGGTGGCGATGAAGTACTCCGCGACCGACAGACCCTCGCGGTACGAGGAGATGATCGGGCGGGGGATGATCTCACCCTTGGGGTTGTTCACCAGGCCTCGCATACCCGCGATGTTGCGGATCTGCAGCCAGTTACCACGGGCACCCGAGCTCACCATGCGGTTGATGGTGTTGTCTGCCGGGAAGTTGTCCCGCATCGCCTTCTGGACCTCGTCGGTGGCCTCGGTCCAGATCTTGATGAGCTCCTGGCGACGCTCGGCGTCGGTGGTGAGACCCTTCTCGAACTGACCCTGGACCTTGGCGGCCTGCTTCTCGTAGGCGCCGACGATCTCCTTCTTGTTCGGCGGCGTGAGGACGTCGCTGAGGGCGACGGTCACACCCGAACGGGTGGCCCAGTAGAAACCGGCGTCCTTGATCCGGTCGAGGGATGCCGCGACCTCGGTCTTCGGGTACTCCTCGGCGAGCTTGTTGACGATCTGCGACAGCTTGCCCTTGTCGGCCTGCTCGCGGACGAACGGGTAGCCCTTGGGGAGCGTGTCGTTGAAGATCGCCTGACCCAGCGAGGCGTCGACGAGACCGTGACGCTCGTAGCCCTCGGGAGCTTCGCCCTCGAGGAAGGTGAGACCGGGCACGCGGATGCGGACCTTGGCCTGCAGGTCGAGGGTGCCCTCGTCCTTGGCCAGGATCGCCTCGCCGACCGAACCGAACACGCGGCCCTCGCCGGCTGCGCCTTCCTTGAGCGTGGTCAGGTGGTGGAGACCGATGATCATGTCCTGCGAGGGCAGGGTCACCGGGCGGCCGTCCGACGGCTTCAGGATGTTGTTCGACGCGAGCATGAGCACGCGGGCCTCGGCCTGCGCCTCGACCGAGAGCGGCAGGTGGACAGCCATCTGGTCACCGTCGAAGTCGGCGTTGAACGCCGCGCACACGAGCGGGTGCAGCTGGATGGCCTTGCCCTCGACGAGCTGCGGCTCGAAGGCCTGGATGCCCAGGCGGTGCAGGGTGGGTGCACGGTTCAGGAGCACCGGGCGCTCGCGGATGATCTCCTCGAGCACGTCCCAGACCTCGGGACGGGTGCGCTCGACGGCACGCTTGGCGGCCTTGATGTTCTGCGAGTGACCGAGGTCGATGAGGCGCTTGATCACGAACGGCTTGAAGAGCTCGAGCGCCATCTGCTTGGGCAGACCACACTGGTGCAGCTTCAGCTGCGGGCCGACGATGATGACCGAACGGCCCGAGTAGTCGACGCGCTTGCCGAGCAGGTTCTGGCGGAAACGACCCTGCTTTCCCTTCAGCATGTCGCTGAGGGACTTGAGGGCACGGTTGCCGGTACCGGTGACGGGGCGACCGCGGCGGCCGTTGTCGAACAGCGCGTCGACGGCCTCCTGCAGCATCCGCTTCTCGTTGTTGACGATGATCTCGGGGGCACCGAGGTCGATCAGGCGACGGAGACGGTTGTTGCGGTTGATCACGCGACGGTAGAGATCGTTCAGGTCGGAGGTGGCGAAGCGGCCACCGTCGAGCTGGACCATCGGGCGAAGCTCCGGCGGGATGACCGGGACGACGTCCAGGACCATCGACGCCGGCGACATGCCGGTCGACAGGAACGAGTTGACGACCTTGAGGCGCTTGATCGCGCGGATCTTGCGCTGGCCCTTGCCCTCGGAGATCTGCAGGTGCAGCGACTCGGCCTCGGCGGCCAGGTCGAACGCCTCGAGGCGACGCTTGATCGACTCGGCGCCCATGTAGGCCTCGAAGTACTGGCCGAAGCGGTCCTGGAGCTCCTGGAAGATGTCGTCTTCCTGCTTGAGCTGGCCGACCTCGAGGCCGCGGAACTCGTCCCACATGCGCTCGAGCTTGGCGACCTGCTCGTCACCGCGCTTGCGGATCGTCGCCATCTCCTTCTCGGCGGCGTCCTTGACCTTCTTCTTCTGGTCGGCCTTGGCACCCTCGGCCTCGAGCGCGGCGAGCTCGTCCTCCAGCTTCTGGAGGCGGTCGGCGACGCGAGCATCGCGACGGTCCGCGATGTTCTTGATCTCGAGGCGCAGGTTCGACTCGTGCGTCGGGAGGTCGCGGTGACGCGCCTCCTCGTCGACCGAGATCACCATGTAGGCGGCGAAGTAGATGACCTTCTCGAGGTCCTTCGGCGCCATGTCGAGCAGGTAGCCCAGGCGCGACGGGACGCCCTTGAAGTACCAGATGTGGGTGACGGGGGCGGCGAGCTCGATGTGGCCCATGCGCTCACGACGGACCGAGCTCTTGGTGACCTCGACGCCGCAGCGCTCGCAGACGATGCCCTTGAAGCGGACGCGCTTGTACTTGCCGCAGGCGCACTCCCAGTCGCGGGAGGGGCCGAAGATCTGCTCGCCGAAGAGGCCGTCCTTCTCGGGCTTGAGCGTGCGGTAGTTGATGGTTTCGGGCTTTTTGACCTCACCGAAGGACCAACGACGGATGTCGTCGGCGGTGGCGAGACCGATGCGAAGCTGATCGAAGGTGTGTGACTCGAGCACTGATTCTCCTGTGTCGGAATTTGAGTTCGTACCGGTGCGGGTCAGATCTCGTCGATCGACGTCGACTCGAACCGGGTGGAGATGTTGATGCCGAGCTCTTCCGCAGCGCGGAAAGCCTCGTCGTCACTGTCGCGCAGGTTCACCTCGGTGCCGTCGGCCGAGAGGACCTCGACGTTCAGGCAGAGGGACTGCATCTCCTTCATGAGGACCTTGAACGACTCCGGGATGCCGGGCTCCTGGATGTTCTCGCCCTTGACGATCGCTTCGTAGACCTTCACGCGACCGACGATGTCGTCGGACTTGATCGTGAGGAGCTCCTGCAGCGCGTACGCGGCACCGTAGGCCTCGAGGGCCCACACCTCCATCTCGCCGAAGCGCTGTCCACCGAACTGCGCCTTACCACCGAGCGGCTGCTGGGTGATCATCGAGTAGGGCCCCGTCGAACGAGCGTGGATCTTGTCGTCGACGAGGTGGTGCAGCTTCAGGATGTACATGTAGCCGACCGAGATCGGTGCCGGGAACGGCTCGCCCGAACGGCCGTCGAACAGGTCGGCCTTTCCGGAGCGGTCGATCAGGCGCACGCCGTCACGGGTGGGGTTCGTCGAGTCGAGCAGACCCGCGATCTCCTCCTCGAACGCACCGTCGAACACGGGCGTCGCGACCTTGGTGCCGGGAGCGGCCTCGCGGGCGACCTCGGGGAGGCTCTCAGCCCACTCCGGCGACCCGTCGACCTTCCAGCCCTGCTTAGCGACCCAACCGAGGTGGGTCTCGAGGACCTGGCCGAAGTTCATTCGACCGGGGATGCCGAGCGGGTTCAGGACCACGTCGACGGGCGTGCCGTCGGCGAGGAAGGGCATGTCCTCGACGGGGAGGATCTTCGCGATGACACCCTTGTTGCCGTGACGACCGGCGAGCTTGTCACCCGCAGTGATCTTGCGCTTCTGGGCGATATACACCACGACGCGTCGGTTGACGCCCGAGCCGAGCTCGTCGTCGCCGTCCTCGGCGTTGAACTCCTTGACCGCGATGATCGTGCCCTGTTCACCGTGGGGCACCTTCAGCGACGTGTCGCGGACCTCGCGGCTCTTCTCGTTGAAGATCGCGCGGAGCAGGCGCTCCTCGGCCGAGAGCTCGGTCTCGCCCTTGGGCGTGACCTTGCCGACGAGGATGTCGCCGGGGCGCACCTCGGCGCCGATGCGGATGATGCCGCGCTCGTCGAGGTCCTTCAGCAGGTCGGGGCTGACGTTGGGGAGGTCACGGGTGATCTCCTCCTTGCCGAGCTTGGTGTCGCGGGCGTCGACCTCGTACTCCTCGATGTGGATCGAGGAGAGCGTGTCGTTCTTGACGAGCTCCTGGCTGAGGATGATGGCGTCCTCGAAGTTGTGGCCCTCCCACGTCATGAAGGCGACGAGGAGGTTCTTGCCGAGGGCAAGCTCGCCGTTCTCGGTCGCGGGACCGTCGGCGATGACCTCGCCGGCCTCGACGCGCTCGCCGGCCGAGACCACGACGCGCTGGTTGTACGACGTGCCCTGGTTCGAGCGGTCGAACTTCCGGAGGAAGTAGTCCTGCGTGCCACCCTCGTCGAGCTGGACGGTGACGACGTCGGCGGAGACCTCGGAGACGACACCGGCCTTCTGCGCGGTGATGACGTCACCGGCGTCGATGGCTGCGTAGCCCTCCATACCGGTACCGACGATCGGCGACTCGCTGCGCAGCAGCGGGACGGCCTGACGCTGCATGTTCGCACCCATGAGGGCGCGGTTCGCGTCGTCGTGCTCGAGGAAGGGGATGAGCGAGGTCGCGACCGACACCATCTGGCGCGGCGAGACGTCCATGTAGCCGATCTCGTCGGCGGGGAACAGGTCGACCTCACCACCGTTGCCACGACGGGCGAGGATGCGGTCGTTGACGAACGACCCGTCCTTCTTCAGCTCTGCACCGGCCTGGGCGACGATGTAGTCGGTCTCCTCGGCTGCCGTGAGGTAGTCGATCTGGTCGGTGACCTTGCCGCCGACGACCTTGCGGTACGGCGTCTCGATGAAGCCGAACGCGTTGATGCGAGCGAACGATGCGAGCGAGCCGATGAGGCCGATGTTCGGGCCTTCCGGGGTCTCGATCGGGCACATGCGGCCGTAGTGCGAGGGGTGGACGTCACGGACCTCGACGCCGGCACGCTCACGCGAGAGACCACCGGGGCCGAGCGCCGAGAGGCGACGCTTGTGGGTCAGACCCGCGAGCGGGTTGTTCTGGTCCATGAACTGCGACAGCTGCGACGTGCCGAAGAACTCCTTGATCGCCGCCACGACGGGACGGACATTGATCAGGGTCTGCGGCGTGATCGCCTCGATGTCCTGCGTGGTCATGCGCTCGCGGACGACGCGCTCCATGCGCGACAGACCGGTGCGGACCTGGTTCTGGATGAGCTCGCCGACCGCGCGGATGCGACGGTTGCCGAAGTTGTCGATGTCGTCGACGTCGAGACGGATCTCGGCGGCCTTGCCGCTGCGGACGCCGTCGTAGCTGACGTCGCCGCGGTGCAGGCGCACCAGGTACTTGATCGTCGCGACGATGTCCTCGACGGTCAGGACCGAGTCGGACAGCGGCTTGTCGATGCCGAGCTTCTGGTTGATCTTGTAGCGACCGACCTTGGCCAGGTCATAGCGCTTCGCGTTGAAGTAGAAGTTGTCCAGGAGCGCGCGGGCGGCCTCGGCGGCGACCTGCTCGCCCGGACGGAGCTTGCGGTAGATGTCGCGGAGCGCATCTTCCTTGGTGAGGATCGTGTCCTTCTCGAGGGTCTCCTCGATCGAGCTGAAGCCCGCGAACTCGTTCATGATGTCTTCGCTCGAGAGGCCGAGTGCCTTGAGGAAGACGGTGACCGACTGCTTGCGCTTGCGGTCGATGCGGACGCCGACCTGGTCGCGCTTGTCGATCTCGAACTCGAGCCATGCACCGCGGCTGGGGATGACGCGCGCCGACACGATGTCCTTGTCGGAGGTCTTGTCGGGCGTCTTGTCGAAGTAGACACCGGGCGAACGGACGAGCTGCGAGACGACGACGCGCTCGGTGCCGTTGATGATGAACGTACCCTTGGCGGTCTGGAGCGGGAAGTCGCCCATGAAGACCGTCTGGGTCTTGATCTCACCGGTGAGGTGGTTCATGAACTCGGCCTCGACGTACAGCGGGGCGGCGTAGGTCTTGCCGCGCTCCTTGCACTCCTCGATCGAGTACTTCTCGGGCTCGAGGTACGGGTTCGTGAACGAGAGCTGCATGGTCTCGCCCAGGTCCTCGATCGGCGAGATCTCTTCGAAGATCTCGTCGAGACCGCTCTGCACCGCGATGTCGGTGCGACCGGCGGCCTGCGCCTCGGCGAGGCGCTCGCGCCATGCCTCGTTGCCGACGAGCCAGTCGAACGACTCAGTCTGCAGCGCCAGCAGGTCAGGGACCGTCAGCGTGTCGGAGATCTTGGCGAACGAGAGGCGGGAAGCTCCGCGGCCGTTCTTGGGGGTGGTGGTGGAAGTTGCGTTGCGCGCAGCAGCCAAGGGAATTACCTCCGTGAGCCCGGGGAGGGCTGGTTTTCCTTGTCGTCAGGTGGAGTACTCCCGAATCCGACGCCTGCGGCACGCGCCGATGGGATTCCATCGGGGCCACAGGCACAAGCCGACCACCATATGAGGGCAAGTAGAGGGGAGCGCAACTACCCACTATAGGTCAGCCGACGCGCCGTGTCCACCCGGATCGTTGACGAGTTCGATTCGCTGCGGTATAACCGCGCGATCCCCGGATTCCCGCGGGTGCGGCATCCGCGACGGACTCGGAACACTCCACCGGCTCGGGGTGGAGAACCCGAGCCGGTGGAGTCCGGCGCCGCTTCGCTCCCGAATGCGTGGGCGCCGAGCCCGTATCGACACCGCCGGAATGAGGTGCAGCGGAATCGCTTCCGAGCCTATGTCGCCACGGCCCGTGAAAACGGGCCCGAGCGAGGTTTTTCGATGAGATCTCTCTCATCGAGATCCGCGTGATTCCGCGTCAGTTCCAGGTCCAGGTCGCAAGGACGGATGCCGCGAGCGCATCGCGCTCCGCCTGGTCGATGCCGGGGCTGAAGGAGAACGTCACGATGTGCGTCTGGCCTGCCGAGGTCAGGTAGTACTGGTCGATCGTGTACTCGACGCCCTCCGAGGTGAACCCGGCGGTGAGGTGGGCGGACTCGGCGCCGGCGGCATCCACTCGGTCGAGGACCGTGACGTCGGTCGCCTGGGCCGCTTCGAGCTCGGCGACGCCGGCGCTCTCCACCTGCTCGGGCGTGATCTCGCCAGCAGGAGAGGTGATGACGTTCACGTTGTCGGAGAAGCCGTCTTCGATGTCGGCGAGGTCGACGGCGAACATGCTCGCGTCGTACCCCTCGGGGGCCTCCTCGGGGAAGCCCCAGCCTTCGGGGACCTGGAACGTGTACGCCTCGGCGGTCACATCCGGACCGATCGCCGGCGCCACCGCCGCGGGCGACGTGGCCGCCGGTGCGGGCGACTCGTCGGCGTCGGTTCCGGCGGGCGCGCTGCAGCCGGCGAGCGCGAGGCCGGCCGAAAACGCGAGCAGGACGGCGGCGGCACGAGAGCGGACGGATCGGCGCATGGCTCGACGGTACGCCCTCGAGCGAGCCCGTGGGGCGCCGGTCAGACCGCTCTGGCGTGCCGGAACCTGACCCGCGTGCCTGGACGCGCCTGCGCGAGCGCGTCGAGCCCGTCGTCAGTGATGACGGCGATCACCGGGTACCCGCCGGTGACGGGGCCGTCGGGGCCGAGGACCACCGGACGGCCGCTCGGCGGCACCTGCAGTGCGCCGGGCAGCATGCCCTCGCTCGGCAGTTCCCCGTGACGGATGCGCTCCAGCGCCGGACCGTCGAGGCGGAGGCCGACGCGATCGGCGTCCGCCGTCACCGACCAGACCGCGTCGAACAGGAGCGCTCGAGCCTCGGCGGTGAACCAGTCGGCGCGCGGCCCGGCAGCCACCGGGACGTCGAGCGCGTCACCGGGCGGCGTCCAAGGGTGCAGATCCTCCGGCGGCACCTCCCCCGCGGTTTCGTCGGCGAGTGCGAGGCCGTCACCCGCAGCGAGGCGGGCCGGCCCGAGCCCGGCCATCACGTCGGTCGCGCGGGAGTCGAGCACCGGCGATGCCGCCACACCACCCCGGATCGCGACGTATCCGCGGATGCCGGCGGTGAACGCACCGACCTCGAGGTCGGCGCCCGCCGGCCACCGGTGCGCGCGGAACGGGTCGACCTCGCGGCCGCCGATGCGGATCGGCCCCCACGCGCCCGCGACCGCGACCCACAGGTCGGTGCGCGCCGTCGCACGGAATCCTCCGACGGTGACCTCCAGCCCTGCGGCCGACTCGACGTTGCCGACGAGGCGGTTCGCGGTTCGCAGCGCCGCGCGGTCGGCTGCACCCGAGCGCGCCACGCCTTCCGCGAGGTGTCCGGGCCGCCCCTGGTCCTGGATCGTGGTGAGGGGACCGGCGGCGACGACGTCGACCGCGGCGCGCGCGGGTGCGGCATCCGTTCGCGCGTCAGCCGCACCGAACGCGGTCGCGCGGGTCGGCACGAACCGCACCCGTTCGCCGGGGTGCAGGAGGGCAGCGCGCGACCGAGCCGGGTCGAACAGCTGCGCGGGCGTCGTGCCGAGCAGCCGCCAGCCGCCCGGCGTCTCGCGCGGATACGCGCCGGTGAACTCCCCCGCGACACCGACGGCACCCGCCGGCACGCGCGTGCGCGGGGTCGACAGGCGCGGAACGTCGTGCCGCCAGTCCGCGCTGACGAGGTAGCCGAACCCCGGTGCGAACCCGGTGAACGCGACCGTCCAATCAGCCGCGGCATGCTCCGCGGCGAGCGCGTCGGTGGAGACACCGAGGAGGGATGCCACGTCGGCCAGGTCGACGCCGTCGTAGACGATCGGCACCTCGACCAGCGGTGTCGCGCTGCGGTCCGCCTCCGCGGGCGTGGCATCCGCTCCCTCGATCCACGCGCGCGCGGCCGAGACCGGGAGTGCCGACGGGTCGACGCGGACGAGCACTGTGCGGGCGGCCGGGACGAGGTCGACGACGCCGGCGGGGCGGGTCGCCGCGAGGCGCGCATGCAGCGCGAGTACCTCGTCCAGCGAAGCGACCTCGGCCAGCAGCGACCGGTCGCCGAACGGCAGGATCACCACGGCGCGCGCACCGCCACGCCCGCGGCGTCCAGCGCGGCGCGTACCGCGCGGGCCATCGCGACCGCGCCGGGCGAATCGCCATGGACGCACAGCGACGCCGCATCGGCGCGCAGCAGGGTGCCGTCCACCGCTTCGACGACGCCCTCGACCGCGAGCCGGACGGCGCGGGCCGCGACGACGCCCGGATCGTGGAGGAGGGCGCCCGGCTCGGTGCGCGGCACGAGGCCGCCGGTCGGCAGGTATCCCCGGTCGAGGAACGCCTCGGCGACGAACGGAAGTCCCGCCGCGGTCGCAGCGCGGACGATCTCGCCCGGCATCCCGAGGACGGGCAGGGGACGGCCGACCACGGCCGCAGTGTCGGCGACCGCTGCGACGACGGCATCGGCGGCATCCGCGTCGCGAGTGACCACGTGGTACAGCGCACCGTGCGGCTTCACGTACCGGAGGTCGGCGCCGGCGTCGACGAGCGCTTGCAGCTGCGCGCGCACCTGCCCGCGAAGGATGTCGGGCGCGACGGCGAGCGCGGTGCGACCGAACCCCGCCCGGTCGACGAACGACGGGTGCGCCCCGACCGCGACCCCGGCGGATGCCGCGCGGGCGACCGCCTCGCGCATCGAGGCGTCGTCACCGGCGTGGCCACCGCACGCGACCGACGCGCTCGAAATCAGCGGGAACATCGCGGCGTCATCGGCCGTCGGCACACCGTCGGTCGTCTCGCCGAGGTCGGCGTTGAGGTCGATCGCGGGCATGCGCCCACGGTACCGGGGGCGGGCGGGTGAACACTCGGCGACCGATGCGTCAACCCGTCGCCACGGCGCACCGCCCGACCGTAGCGTCGGAGGCGACGCCGGGAACGGCCCGGCCGGAAGGAGCCGCATCGTGGCATTCATCACCGTGGCGACCGAGAACTCGGTCGACGTCGACATCTTCTACACCGACCAGGGATCGGGGCAGCCGGTCGTCCTGATCCACGGGTTCCCGCTCAACGGCGAGTCGTGGGGCAAGCAACACGCGGCGCTGCTCGACGCCGGGTACCGCGTCATCGCGTACGACCGTCGCGGATTCGGGGCGTCCACGAAGGTGGCATCCGGCTTCGACTACGACACCTTCGCCGCCGATCTCCACGCGCTCATCGAGGAGCTGGACCTCTACGACGCCGTGCTCGTCGGCTTCTCGATGGGCACCGGCGAGATCGCCCGTTACCTGTCGCGCTACGGCTCGTCGCGCATCGCGAAGGCGGTGTTCATCGGATCGCTCGAGCCGTGGCTGCTGAAGACCGACGAGAACCCCGACGGCGCCGGCGACCAGGCGTTCTTCGACGGCACCGCCCAGGCAGTGCGCGACGACCGCTATGCGTTCCTCACCGGGTTCTTCCGCGACTTCTACAACCTCGACGACCTGCTCGGCTCGCGCATCTCGCAGGAGGCGGTCGACGCCTCGGTCGCCGTCGCGAACCAGGCCGGCAACGCCGCGATCGCCGCCGCTCCCCTCACTTGGCCGACAGACTTCCGCGCCGACGTCGACGCATTGTCGGTGCCGGCGCTGATCGTGCACGGCACGGCCGACAACATCCTGCCCATCGACGCGACCGCCCGCCGATTCCGCGAACTCGTGCCGACCGCGGAGTACGTCGAGATCGAGGGCGCCCCGCACGGCCTGCTCTGGACGCACGGCGCCGAGGTCAACGAGGCGCTGCTCGCATTCCTCGCGACCGAGGTGGAGGGCGACACCGACGCGGAGTGACGCGCACTCGTCGCGACTGACATGCGGCCACGGCATGTCGTGACCGGCGAGCGCTGGTCTCCCGCTCCGGCGCGTGCGACGATGGGCGCGTCGGAGGGGGACACGATGACGATCGAGGCGACAGGTACGACGGCGAAGACCATGCGGGTGGATGCCGCGCTCGCGAAGCGACTGGCGAAAGATGCCGGGCGGAGGCACCTCGCACCCGTGTGGATCGGCGCGGCCGTGCTCGCGGTGATCTGCCTCGGGTGGCCGATCTTCTTCACCGGCAACCCGCGATCACTCATGACCGGCGGCTTCTGGTTGTTCATCGCGCTCACGATCCTCATCGCGGCTCGCGCGATGCGGGCACCGGCGATGCTGCGACTGATCGAGGGCGTCTACCCGCGCGGCGATGAGCTCGCCGTCGAGATCGACGAAACCGGAGTTACCACGACGACCTCGATCGCCCACGTGCACATCCCCGCGCGCGCGATCACCTCGGTTGCGGTCGCCCGCCACTCCGTCAGCGTGCGCGTGTCGGGGATCGCCGGCCAGGGGGTGGTCCTCCCCCGCGAGCTCGTCGACGACGCTGCCGTGGCGACGCTCCGCGCAGCGGCGTCGCGAGCGCGCCGGCGCTGAGCGCGCGGCATCCGCTCACGCCCGCCTTGCAACAACTCCGGAGTTCCCGACGAGGAACGCACCGAACGAGGCTCGGACGGCCGCTTGAGACAGATTCTCCGGAATTGTTGCCGGTCAGCCGACGACGATGGCGTCGGGGATCCGGGCGCGCATGACGGCGAGCGCCTCGGGGCTGTGATCGACGAGCACGGCGTCGCGGCCGAGGGCGTCGGCGACGGCGCCGGTGGTGCCGGACCCTGCGAAAAGGTCGAGCACGCGGTCCCCGGGACGACTGGATGCCTGCACGATGCGCCGCAGGATGCCCTCGGGCTTCTGCGTCGGGTACCCCGTCTTCTCGCGTCCCGACGTCGGGACGATCGTGTGCCACCAGACGTCGGTCGGGAGCTTGCCGCGCGCGGCCTTCTCGGGCGTGACGAGACCCGGTGCCATGTACGGCTCCCGGTCGACCGCCTCGGAGTCGAAGTGGTAGCCGGACGGATTCTTGACGTACACGAGGATCGTGTCGTGCTTGCTCGGCCAGCGGCGGCGAGACTTCGCGCCATAGTCGTACGCCCAGATGAGCTCGTTGAGGAAGCACTCACGGCCGAAGACCGCGTCGAGCATGACCTTCGCGTAGTGCGCCTCGCGGTAGTCGAGGTGCAGGTACAGGGTGCCGTCGTCGGCGAGCAGTCGCCACGCCTCGCGCAGGCGCGGCTCGAGGAACCCCCAGTAGTCGTCGAACCGGTCGTCGTACAGCCGCAGCGCGCCGCGCGTGCGGGCGTACGAGGTACCGCGGAACCCGCCCTTGACCGGTGCCGACGGGTCGGGGACGAGCGGCGGCAAGTCTGCGGCCGGTGCAGAACTCCTCACATCCGCGCCTTCACCGTCGCCCGCACCGCGTGATTCCGGGGGTGCGCCGGCACCGGCGCGCGAATCTTGAGGAGTTATGGACGCGGCGCGGGTCGCGGACTCGATCGCGCGCTCCTGCGTGCGGCCCGTGTTGAACGGTGGGTCGAGGTAGACGAGCGTGAACGAGCCGTCGGCGAACCGTCGGGCGACGTCGAGGTTGTCGCCGAGATGGATCTCGACGGTCACGGCACGCGCTGCAGCCACGCGTCGGTGGCGAACTTCGACGCGACGAGTGCCTCGGCCTCGGCGTATTCGTCGGCCGAGATCACGCCGGGGGTGGCGCCGTAGAGCGACGTGAAGGTCTCCTTCAGCCGGTCGATGATCTCGGCGCGCGGCATCCCGGTCTGACTGCGGAGCGGGTCGACGCGCTTGGCGGCCGATGTCGTCCCCTTGTCGGAGAGCTTCTCGCGGCCGATACGGAGCACCTCGGTCAGCACCTGGCCGTCCATGTCGTAGCTGAGCGTCGCATGGTGCAGCACACCGCCGTTCGCGAGCCGCTTCTGCGCGGCACCGCCGATCTTGCCGCTCGGCGACGCGATGTCGTTCAGCGGCTGGTAGGTCGCCTCGATGCCGAGCGACCGCAGCGCGTGAAGGACCCAGTCGTCGAGGAAGGCGTACGAGTCGGCGAAGGTGAGGCCCGCGACGAGCTCGGCCGGGACGTACAGCGAGTAGGTGATGATCGAGCCGGCCGCCATGAGCATGGCCCCGCCGCCCGAGATGCGGCGGACGACCTCGAAGCCGTGCTTCGCGGCGCCGTCGGGATCGACCTCGTTGCGCAGTGACTGGAACGATCCGATGACGACGGCGGACTCGTCCCACTCCCAGATGCGGAGCGTCGGGGTACGGCGACCGTCCCCGACGCGTGCCGTGAGCACCTCGTCGAGGGCGAGGTTCATCGCCGGCGAGACCGCCTTCTCGTGAACGATCTCCCACGCGAACTCGGTCCAGCCCGGCGCGACGATGAGCGCGCGGCGGACGGCAGTGCCGACCGACTCGGGCGTGAAGCCGAGCAACTGCGCCCCCTCGGGCAGTGCGCCGCGGACCGCCGCGGCGATCGCGGCGACGTCGGACTCGATCGGCATCCCGGTGATGGCGGCGTCGATGTCGGCGAGCGCGTCATCGGGCTCGAGGAAGAAGTCGCCGGCGAGGTGGAAGTCGGCGATGCGGCCGTCCTCGACCTCGAGGTCGACGACGACCAGCTTTCCACCGGGGACCTTGTACTCGCCGTGCATGGTGCCCAGCCTACGGTCGCGCGCTCAGTCGCGGCGCGGGATGCGGGCGTCGAGCCAGGCGAGCAGGTCGGCGCGCACCTCGGCCTGCGAGTGCTCGTTGAAGATCTCGTGCCGCGCGCCGGGGTAGACGAGGGTCGTCACGTCGGTCAGCCCGGAGCGGGTGCGATAGGCGTCCGCCAGCTTGTGCACGCTGCGCGGGCCGCCGACCGGGTCGTCGCGGCCGACCATCAAGAGCACCGGCAGCGGCACCCCGAGGTCTCGCCCGGGCTTGCCGAACAGGCGTGCAGCCTCGATCGGCCCGAAGAGCTTCAACAGCGGCTCGGTCGTCGTAAGCGGGTCGTCGAGGAACGCCGCCTGCACGGACGCATCGGTCGACAGCCACTCGACACCGTTGGCATCCGGTCCCGCCCATCGCGCATTCAGCGGGGCCGCGTTCAGCGATCCCGGCCACCGCAGCGCCGAGCCGGAGAGGATGAGCGCGGCGTACGCCTCCGGCTCCTCGTCGACCATCATCTGCGCGAGGAACGACCCCCACGAATGGCCGAGCAGCACGAGCGGCAGCCCCGGGTGCGCATCGCGGATGATCCCGGTGAGTTGCCGGCACGCGGCGAGCGCCGCGCGGAGCCCTCCGACGCCGAGACGACCGAGTTTCTCGGGTCCGCCGTGCTGACGGATGCCGGTGCGGCCGTGCCCCCGGTGATCGTCGGCGTAGACCGTGAAACCGTCGGCCGTCAGCGCCGCGATGACGGCGCCGTAGCGGCCGGCGTGCTCGCCGACGCCGTGGAGGAGTTGGACCACGCCGCGCGGGGTACCGACCGCAGGGTGGACGTCGTAGACGATCGCGACGCCGTGCGCGTCGGTGAACTCGGGCATGGTTCGCATCTTAGGGGCGCGGATGCCGCGGGCTCCGAATCCGCCCGGCTGTTAGCCAGACTAATGAGCTAGGCTAATGAATCGACATGAACGCCTCCCCCACCGCACCCCCCTCCGAATCACCCGCAGCTGCCCCCGCCGAAGACCTCGCCCACGCGGCATCCGACTTCCGGCTCGCAACGTTCCGGCTCGCCCGCCGCCTCCGCTCGCAGCGCGCCGTCGATTCGATGAGCGACGCGCAGTTCGCGGTGCTCGCCGTGCTCAAGGTGTACGGGCCGCACACCCTCGGCGAACTCGCCGACCGCGAGCGCGTCTCGGCGCCGTCGATGAACCGGACGGTCAACTGTCTCGAGGAGTCGGGGTACCTCAGTCGGACCCCCGACGACACCGACCGGCGCAAGGTCAACATCGAACTGACTGACGCCGGCCGCGAAGTCGTCGACGAGACGGCCCGCCGCCGCGACTCGTGGATGGAGCACGCGCTCGCCGAGCTCACCCCCGCACAGCGCGCGACCCTCGCCGACGCAGCGGCGCTCATGCTGGAGGTCGCCGCCCGATGAGTTCCGCCATGTTCCGCAGCTTCTCCGTGTTCAACTACCGCGTCTGGTTCATCGGCGCCCTCGTCTCCAACGTCGGCGCCTGGATGCAGGCGACCGCGCTCAGCTGGGTCGTGCTCACCCAGCTGACCGACAACGACGCGACCGCGATGGGCATCACGATGGCGCTGCAGTTCGCGCCGCCGCTCCTGCTCGTCGGGGTGACCGGGTGGGTCGCGGACCGCTTCGAGCGACGCCGACTCCTCTTCTTCACGCAGGGCCTGCTCATGCTGCTCGGGCTCATCATCGGCGCGTTGCTGCTGCTCGATGTCATGAACCTCTGGACGATGTACGCCTTCGCGTTCGCCCTCGGCATCGTGGCCGCGTTCGACAACCCGGCACGGCAGGCGTTCGTCTCCGACCTCGTCGCCCGCGAGAATGCGTCGAACGCCGTCGCCCTGAACGCCGCATCGTTCAACACCGCGCGCATGATCGGCCCAGCCGTCGCGGGTTTCGTGATCGTCGCCGTCGGCACCGGATGGGTGTTCCTCCTCAATGCGATCACGTTCGCGGCGATGCTCGTCTCGCTCGGCCTCATCCGCGCCGACGAGCTCGCCCCGCGACCCAAGATGCGCAGCGCCGCACGCATGGCCGACGGCCTTCGCTACGTGTGGGGGCGCCCCGACCTCGTCGTCACCTTCGTCATGGTGTTCCTGCTCGGCGCGTTCGGCATGAACTTCCCGATCCTGGCGTCCACGATGGCGCTCGAATTCGGGCAGGAGGCCGACGGGTACGGCATCCTCAGCTCGATCCTCGCGGTGGGCTCGCTCGCCGGTGCGCTGCTGGCCGCCCGGCGCGATCGCGCCCGACTCCGGCTGGTCATCGGCGGCCTCGGAATGTTCGCCGTGGCATCCGTCCTCTCGGCCTTCGCACCCGGCTACGCACTGTATGCCGTCACGCTCATGTTCATCGGCTTCGCGGTCGTCACGACGCTCACCACCGCGAACGGCTACGTGCAGACCACGACCGAACCGGGCCTGCGCGGACGCGTCCTCGCGCTCTACATGGCGATCCTCATGGGCGGCACCCCGATCGGCGCCCCCATCATCGGGTGGGCGGCCGACGCATTCGGCCCGCGCGTCGCGATCCTCTTCGGCGCGGCGGCGGCACTCGTCGCGTTCGCCGTGGGTCTGACCTGGCTCATCGTCTCGGGGCGACTACACCGCCACGAGAAGCGGCGCTTCGCCCTCACGATCGACGAGACCCGACCGATCACGGTGATCACGCCGGAGGAGTTCAGCGACGAAGTCGCCGGGACGACGCCGATCCGTGTGCCGGACGACGAGCAGCCGACCGAGGTGCGGAAGGTCAGCTGACCTCGACGGTGGCGCGGCATCCGTCTCGCGAGAAACCACTCCGACACGAAACATCACGCCTGCGATGGCTTCTCGGGGCGGACGTGGTTTTTCGGAGCAGCGCGCACCGACGCACACGGACCGTCAAGACACTGCCCCGTCTGTCGCCATTGCTGATGCCACGGCGGCACGGTCGTAGCGCTTCACCCTCGCCCCGGCGCGTGCACCATGATCGCGCTGTCGAGGAGGACGCCGCGAGCCCGGTGTAGCGGTCAGGCCTCGCGGGTGATCTGCACCTGCACGGCGAGCTTGCCCTTGAAGCCACCTGCGTACACACCGCGCAGCGGCGGCACGTCGTTGTAGTCGCGGCCGCGACCGACGGTCACGTGGCGGTCGCCGATCTCGGCGTCGTTCGTCGGGTCGAACCCGTGCCACGACCCGGCGTACCACTCCACCCACGCGTGCGACTCCCCGACGACCGGCACGCCGACCTCGGCGTTCGGGTTGGGGTGCAGGTAGCCCGAGACGTAGCGGGCCGGGATGCCGACCGACCGCAACGCACCGAGCGCGATGTGGGCCATGTCTTGGCAGACACCCTTGCGGGAGGCCCACGCCTCTGCCGCGGTGGAGTGCACCTCGGTCGCGCCGGGCACGTACTCGACCGCCTCGCCGACCGCCGTCGCGATCGCGAGCGCCGCGTGCGACGGGTTCTCGTGCTGCGCGGCGATCGCCTTCGCCATCGCGGCGACCTCTTCGTGCGGCTCGGTGCGACGCGTCTGGCCGAGCATCTCGACCGTGGAGATCGAGCGCTGCGCGTCGCGCTCGAGCGCTTCCCACGTCGTGTCGGGGTGCGTCAGGGGCCGCGCCCGCACCTCGACGAGCGACCGCGCCGTGATCTGCAGCGCCGAGTGCTTCGCGAGCACGTCGAACGCCGCGACGCGGGTGCCGAAGTAGTCGATGTACGAGTTCACGGCCGTCGACGGCTCGATGTCGAGCTGCGAGCTCAGCACGAACTGACTGTCGCTCGTCGTCGGGAGCATGCGGGCCTCGTTGTACGACGCGCCCACGTCGCCGGGGTAGTCGAACCCGGTGGTGTGCTCGATGCGCAGACGCTTCATGAGGTCTCTCCGATCCAGCTCGGTTCGGCGTGCGTGGGGAAGAATCGTCCCCGGATCGCCTCGGATGCCTCGCGGGTCACCGACTGCACGCTCTGCATGTGCTCGGGGAGTTCCGCGAGCACCTCTTCGATCGGGCGGTACTCGAGCTCGTTGCGGATGCGGCCGAGTGCGCGCAGCACCGAGTTCGAGTGTCCGACGCGGTCGGCGACCGGGTCGATCGCGCTCATGCAGCGCTCCGCCGTCTGGATCGAGTGGATGATCGAGCGCGGGAACAGTCGGTCGAGCAGCAGGAACTCCGCCGCGTTCCGCGAACTCGGCATGCCACGGTAGGTGCGCAGGTACGCCTCGTATGCGCCGCACGAGCGGAGGATCGTCGTCCACGACGGGCCCGACGCCTCGGTGAGCGAACGCGTCGCGAGCATCCGCGCCGTCATGTCGGTACGCTCGATCGCGCGGCCGAGCGTGAAGAACTGCCACGACTCGTCGTGGCTCGTCGAACTGTCGGTCACGCCGATGGCGAGCGCGGCGCGCTCGCGCACCCACTGGAAGAACTCGTGCACCTTCTCGTCGTTCAACCGGCGCGGCATCCGGGACGACGTCGTGTTCAGCGTCTCCCACAGCTCCGTCGAGACGATCTCGCGCGCGCGGCGGGCGTTCTCACGTGCGGACTGCAGCGAGTACGCGATCGACGACGGGTTCGACCGGTCGACGGCGAGGTGGGTCAGCACGTCGGCGCGGGTGACCGGACCGTCGGTCGTGCGCGGCACGGTGCCCATGACGCCCATGAGCGACCGGCACGCGGTGTCCTCGTCGATCCAGGGGTCTTCGAGCAGGAGCTGCAGGTGGACGTCGAGGATGCGGGCGGTGCCGTCGGACCGCTCGATGTAGCGGCCGATCCAGAACAGCGACTCGGCGATGCGGCTCAGCATGCGGTCTCACCTCCGTCGCGGCGAGAGAACAGCTGCGCGCCGAGAGTACGGGTCGCACCCGACCCCTCGGCCGCTCTGTGTTCTCTCGCGGTCAGTGCAGCGTCGGCGGGCGACGCCGAGGCGGCGTCGCGGCCCTGCTGCTGCTGTTCCTGCTGCTCGTGCGTGCTGCGCGGGCGATCCTGCGGCGAGTGCGTCGGCTCGTCCTGCGCGTCGTAGATGACGGGGATCGCCGACGTCGGCGTCGCCTGCTCTGCCACGAGGCCGGCGAGGGACGGATGCTGCCCGCCGTACTCCCCGCGAGACGGGGCGTCGCCGCCCACGATCCAGGTGTCCTTCGACCCGCCGCCCTGGCTCGAGTTGACGACGAGCTGTCCCTCGGGCAGCGCGACGCGGGTGAGCCCGCCGGGAAGCACCCAGACCTCATCGCCGTTGTTGACGGCGAAGGGGCGCAGGTCGGCGTGGCGGGGGCGCATACCGTCTTCGACGAGCGTCGGGATGGTCGAGAGCATCACGACCGGCTGCGCGATCCAGCCGCGCGGGTCGGCCTGCAGCTTCGTGCGGAGCGCGTCGAGCTCGGCGCGGCTCGCGTCGGGACCGACAACGAGGCCCTTGCCGCCCGAGCCGTCGACGGGCTTCACGACGAGCTCGTCGAGCCGGTCGAGCACCTCTTCGAGCGCGCCCGGGTCTTCGAGGCGCCACGTGTCGACGTTCTTGAGGATCGGCTCTTCGGCGAGGTAGTACCGGATGAGGTCGGGCACGTACGTGTAGAGCAGCTTGTCGTCGGCGACGCCGTTGCCGACCGCGTTCGCGATCGTGACGTTGCCGAGGCGGGCGGCGAGCATGAGGCCGGGGGCGCCGAGCATCGAGTCGGCACGGAACTGGAGCGGGTCGAGGAAGTCGTCGTCGACGCGGCGGTAGATGACGTCGACGCGACGCGGACCGCGCGTCGTGCGCATGAAGACCTTGCCGCCCTGGCAGACGAGGTCGCGCCCCTCGACGAGCTCGACGCCCATGAGGCGTGCGAGCAGCGTGTGCTCGAAGTACGCGGAGTTGTAGACGCCGGGCGTGAGGACGACCACGTTCGGGTCATCGACACCCGGAGGTGCCGAGTTGCGCAGCGCCTGCAGCAGCTTGTTCGGGTAGTCGCCGACGGGGCGCACCCGCATCTTCACGAACAGCTCAGGCAGCGTCTGCGCCATCACCCGTCGGTTCGAGATGACGTAGCTGACACCCGAGGGGACGCGCACGTTGTCTTCGAGCACCCGCATCTCGCCGTGCTCGTCGCGGATGAGGTCGATGCCGGCGACCTGGATGCGCACGCCGTTGGCGGGGCGGATGCCGGCGGCCTGCCGGTAGAAGTACTGCGATGAGGCGATGAGCTTCGCGGGGAGCACGCCGTCGCGGACGACGTGCTGGTGGCCGTAGGCGTCGTCGAGGAACGCCTCGAGCGCTCGGACGCGCTGCTGCACGCCCTTCTCGACCCGCGACCACTCGTCGTAGGCGATAACGCGGGGGACCGCGTCGAGCGGGAACGGGCGTTCCTCACCGGCGAAGTCGAACGTGACGCCCTGCGCGAGGTACGAACTCGCGAGCGACTCGGTGCGTCCGCGCAGCTCCTCCTGGGTCATCTGCGCGAGGGCCTGGTAGAGCTCTCGATACGACGATCTGGACTCGGCAGCCGCTCCTGCAGAGGTCGGCTCGGAGAACATCTCGTCGAAGGCGGGCACCCCGGAGGGGGTCTTCCTCGGCGCCAGCGTGGAGCCGTATCCGTCGAACAGGTCACCCATGACCCGAGCCTAACGCGGCCCCTGTTGCCGGAGTGTTTCGGCCCTGAGGCCTTGACAGCATGCCGTGCGGATGCCGCGCCTCAGCCCGCCAGGACGACCTTGAGCTGCTCGACTGCCCAGTCGATCTCGGTCGCCCGGATCACGAGCGGCGGCGCCATGCGGATCGTCTGCCCGTGCGTGTCCTTGACGAGCACGCCGCGGCCGAGGAGCCGTTCGGCGACCTCTCGCCCGGTGCCGATCTCGGGGTCGATGTCGACGCCCGCCCAGAGCCCGGCGACCCGCACGGCGGTCACGCCCGAGCCGAGGAGCCCCTCGAGTCGGTCGCGCAGGTGGTCGCCGAGGGCGGTGGCACGGGACTGGAACTCGCCCGACGCGAGCATGTCGACGACCACCCGACCGACAGCCGCCGCGAGCGGGTTTCCGCCGAAGGTCGAGCCGTGCTCACCGGGGTGGATGACCCCCAGTACGTCGCGATCTCCGACGACGGCCGACAGCGGGAGGATGCCGCCACCGAGCGCCTTACCGAGCAGATACAGGTCAGGCACGACGCCTTCGCGGTCGCACGCGAACGTCGTCCCGACGCGGCCGAGCCCCGACTGGATCTCGTCGGCGATGAACAGCACCCGCTGCTCGGTGCACAGCTCGCGCACCGCACGGAGGTACCCGTCCGGCGGGATCACGACGCCCGCTTCGCCCTGGATGGGTTCGATCAGCACGGCCGCGGTGTGCTCGTCGATCGCGGCGGCGAGCGCAGCGGCATCCCCGTACGGCACGGTCCGGAAGCCGGGTGCGAACGGACCGAACCCGTCGCGCGCCTGCGGGTCGTCGCTGAAGCCCACGATCGTCGTGGTGCGGCCGTGGAAGTTCCCCGCGGCCACGACGATGTTCGCGGCATCCGTCGGCACACCCTTGACCCGGTACGCCCATGCGCGCGCGACTTTGATGCCGGTCTCGACCGCCTCGGCTCCCGTGTTCATCGGCAGCACCATGTCTTTGCCGGCGAGCTCGGCGAGCGCAGTGGCGAACGACCCGAGCACGTCGTTGTGGAACGCGCGGCTCGTCAGCGTGAGCCTGCCGAGCTGTTCGGTCGCCGCCGCCACGAGGGCCGGATGCCGGTGCCCGAAGTTCAGCGCCGAGTACGCCGAGAGCAGGTCGAGGTACCGGCGCCCCTCGACGTCGCTGACCCACGATCCCTCGCCGCGCGCGACGACGACGGGGAGCGGGTGGTAATTGTGGGCGACGTGTGCAGCTTCGGCGTCGATGAGTTCGGCCGTCGCAGTGTCGGGCTCGGTGCGGATGTCGGTCATCGTCGTCCTCCTCGCAGTTCCAGGGTGCAGCATTTGATCCCGCCGCCGCCGAGCAGCAACTCGGACAGGTCGACGGGCACCGGGGTGTAGCCGCGTTCGGCGAGCTGCGCGGCGAAGCCCGTCGCACGCGGCGAGATGAAGACGTGCTTGCCGTCGCTCGCGGCGTTGAGGCCGAAGACGGCGCCATCCTCGTCCGACACCTCGATCGCGTCGGGGTAGCGCTCGGCGAGGATCGTGCGGGATGCCGCGTCGAACGCCGTCGGCAGGTAGGCGATGTTCGCGCGTTCCACGCCGCCCGGCCCTTCGACCGGATCGAGCACGGTGATGGCGGTGTCGAGGTGGTAGAACCGCGGGTCGATCAGCCGGAGCGAAAGCACCTCGCGGTCGAACACCTCGGCGAGCTCACGGTGGCTGTCGCCGACCGAGCGGAAGCCGGTGCCGGCGAGGATCGTGTCGCCCACCAGCAGGAAGTCACCCTCGCCCTCCTGGACCTCCACCGGCTCGACGACGTCGAAGCCGTTCGCGGCGAACCAGTCCATGAACGGTCGCTCCTCGCCGCTGCGCTCCGGCACCCGGAACTTCACGCCCAGCGCGCGACCGTCGACGATGAAGCCGCCGTTGGCGGTGTAGACCATGTCGGGCAGGCCGGGCACAGGATCGATGAGCTCGACCTCGTGCCCGAGCGACACGTACGCGTCGTACAACTCCTGCCATTGCCGCACGGCCTTCGCGGTGTCGGTGGGCTTCGTCGGCTCCATCCACGGATTGATCCGATAGCTCACCGTGAAGTACTCGGGGCGACACATGAGGTACCGGCGACGCTGCGCGATGCGCGCGGACGTCGGGACTGCGGTGGTGTCGTTCGTCGTGGACATTGATCGCTCCTCGAGACGAAGGGCGGCGGACGCTGTCCAGAGGCCCGGCGGAGCTCATCGAACCGACGACCCGGGCACGCCGGTTTCATCCTGCCACGGCACCCTCGATTGCGCTCCCGTGCGTTCGAGAACGGTGACAGGATGCCTCATATGGGGCGACGAACTGGGGAACAGACGAAGGCGCTGCTGCTGCGCGCGGGCATGCAGATGCTGCTCGAGCGCGGGATGAGCGCCGGCGTGCAGCACATCCGCCTGCAGGACGTGCTGCGCCGGACCGGTCTCACCACGGGCGCCGCCTATCGACTGTGGGCGGACCAGTCCGATTACCACCGCGACCTCGCCGTCGCGATGATGCGGATGCGAGTGGTCGGCCCCGCCGACACGATGCAGGCCGCGATCGTCGACCTGATCGAATCGGGCGCGTCGGGCGAAGACGTCATCAACGCCGCCGCGCTCGCACACGTGCGCACCGCGAACCTCGACATGTCCGACCCCACCGACCTGCTCGACGCGCAGTCGTTCCTCATCGCGCTCGCCCTGCGGACGACTGCAGACACGTGGCCCGAACTCACCGAGGCGAGTCACGAACGCCACCGCGAGTCGGTCGCCGCCTTCTCGGACCTGTACCAGCGACTCATGGACGCGTACGGCATGCGCATGCGCGCGGGGCTCACGCTCGAGGACTTCTCGGAAGCGCTCGCCGCGATCGCCGAAGGGTTCGCGATCCGCGCGCTCGAAGGGCTCGAGCACCCGACCTACCGCCTCGACGGCGCCGACGGGTTGCCCACCGGCGAGTGGACGCTCCTCGGACTCTCAGTCCGCGCACTCGTGTTCGGGTTCATGGTGCAGGACACGCCCGCGCCGGGCGGCGACTGAACCGAGTACCGGTCGGCGCGGCATCCGCGCTCGGGCAAAAGGAAAGCCCCGGAGCGGAAGGCTCGGGACCTTCGGCTCCGGGGCGACACTCCCCCTGGTGTGTCTTTCACACGGACTCGTCGGCTCAGCCGAACTGGAACGATTCGTCCGCGGGCGCGCTCCCCAGCAGCGCAGTTCTCATGCTGGCGATCCCGGAGCGCTGCGCACCAGAAAGATAAATTGTTTCTTTGTAGGCGCGCGGGACATCCCGCCATCACGGGACAGAGGAGGCCGCGACCGCCTACGGCCAGACGCTCGGCGCCGGGACGCGCGTCGACGGCAGCGCCGCGCCGGCCGCCCAATCGTTGATCCATTGCGGGAGCGGCGCGAGGGTGTCGGGGCGATGCAGCGCCTCGAACAGCTCCTCGATCGGAACGATGCCGCCACCACGTCGCAGGAACCGCACCCGCAGCACCATCTCGGCGTAGACCTCACCGCGGACGACCGCGCGGTGCATCTGATAGACCGCCTTGTCGTCGTGCCCGATGATGCGCGTCTCGACCGTGAAGCGCTGCCAGAGCTGCAGCGACTTGCGGAACGTCACCGACTCACTCGCAACGACCCCGTACCAGCCGCGCTCGCTCATCGCCTGCCAGATACCGGTCCGCACCAGCAGGTCGAACCGGCCGAGGTCGAACAGCGATGCGTAGCGACCGTTGTTCATGTGCCCGAGCAGATCGATGTCGGTCGGCAGCGTCCGCAGTCGGATGCGCCCCACCGTGTCAGGTGCCAGTGCACCGCGCCGGCGGTAGAGAACCCGGGCGCGCATCAGAGTCAGCAGGGTCCGCCACCATACGTTCACGAGCCGCGAGCCTAGTCCGCCCCCACCACGGACCGGCGAATCCGTTGTGGAAGTTCGACAGTGGCGGATGCCGCGCACGGTGGCATCTGCACCGATTTCACGATCCTGCGAGGCCGTGCGTAGAGTCTGCCCATGGAAGCCGAACTCCAGACCGACATCGTCGTCCGTCCCGTTCGCGATGTGGACGCGGAGGCTCTCGGCCGCGTGCACGCCACGTGCTGGCACGAGACCTACGACCACCTGATCAGCAGGGCGGCGCTCGAGAGCGTGTCCGCCAAACGCCTCGCCGAGCTGTGGACCCACTGGTCGCAGCAGGGACCCGACCACCACATGGTCGCCGCGCTCGTCGACGGAGAGATCGTGGGCTTCGCCGGCTCGGGCCCCGCCCGCGAGGACGACGCCCCCCGCCGCCGCGAGCTGTACTTCATCTACCTGCTCGACGCGTGGCACGGCACCGGCATCGGCCAGCGCCTGTTCGACGCGGTCATCCCCGACGACGAGTCGGAGCTGTACCTGTGGGTCGCCGAAGACAACCCCCGTGCGCACCGCTTCTACACCCGCAACGGCTTCGCCCTCGACGGCGAGACCCACACCGAGCCCTTCCTCGGCGAAACGCTGACGGAAGTCCGTTTCGTGCGCTGACGCGCGAGACGACCAGGACGGCGCGGCATCCCGACTCGGGTGTCGCGCCGTCCCCCTTTTGTCGAACGGATGCCGCGGTTCAGCGGCCGCTGACGTTGCCGAAGAGCTTGGCGATCGGGGCGACCACGATGGGTCGGGCCGCGATGAACGCCGCGACGATCGCGGCGAGCGACAGTGCGAAGAGCCAGAACCCGGTCCAGTTCGCCGCGTACGCGTCGGGATCGACCGATCCTTGCGCGGCGTACATGTGGTTCAGGTTCCGCAGCGCCCCGGTCGCGAACACGAGTGCGACGTGGATGACGATGAACACGACGAAGTACAGCATCACGGGGAAGTGGGCCTTGCGCGCCCACTCGACCGGGTACAGCTCGTTCAGCTTCGTCGCCTGCTTCGGCCACACCGCGCTCATGCGGTAGCCGGTGATCGCGGCGAGCGGCGCCGCGACGAACACGGTCGTGAAGTACGCGAGCTGCTGCAACGAGTTGTAGTTCACCCAGCCGTTCTCGGTCGGCCAGTCGAGCGACACGTACTGCAGCGCGGCCGACAGCGCGTTGGGGAACACCTCCCAGCTCGTCGGCACGATGCGCATCCACTGGCCAGTGGCGAACAGCAGCACCACGAACACGAGGCCGTTCACGAGCCACAGGACGTCGAGCGCCTGGTGGAACCAGAGCGTGAGGCTCATCTTGCGCTTGCGATGCTTCTTCGAGATCCAGAACGCCGAGGGCCGCTTCTCGCTCCGGACCTGCAACCCGGTGCGGATGATCAGCACCATGAAGAACGCGTTGAGGAAGTGCGACCAGTTCAGCCACGCCGGGAAGCCGACCGGCGCACCCTCGGGCAGGTGGTACTCGCCGGGGTAGGTGACGAGGAAGTCCTGCATCGGCTCGAGGCTCAGGATCCAGCGCACCGCGACGACCGCCATCGCCGCCGCGTAGAGCAGCGCGCCGCCACCGACCACGACGATGCCGACCCACTGCGCGGTCGTGAACGGGCCGCGGCGCGCGGGCTCGGGCCGCGGCACCGGACGACGCGCAACACCCTGGTGCGCGAGGCGGCGCTCGGTGAGCGGTTCGCGAGGAGCGGATGCCGCGGAGGCGGCTGCTGCGGGCGCGGCAGCCGCTCGAGCGGCTTCAGGTGGCACTTCTTGTCGCTCTGCCGGGTCCGAAGCGACAACTGCTGCCACCTGAGCGGGCGTGCTCGGCGCGGCATCCGCTTCGGGGGAAGCACCCACCGGCATCGTGTCGGCGGGCGGCCAGGCCTCGCCGCCCGCGGTGCGGGGCAGCCCGCGGCGGAAGTGCGCACCCTCGAGGGGCGCATCCTGCGCCTCGGCCACCGCCGAAGCAGCGTCGGGCGCCCCCGGAGCGGCGTCTGGCGCCCCCGGAGCAGCGTCTGGCGCCCCCGGAGCCGACGCCTCGACCTCACCCGAAGCGGATGCCGCAGCCGCGGCACCGCCTTCAGGTGGCAGGTCGTGTCGCGTCGAGCCCGCGGAAGCGGCATCTGCTGCCACCTGAACCGGGTCGGCAGCATCCCCCGCGGGCGGCCAGGGCTCGCCGCCGGGCACGCGGGGAAGTCCCCGGCGCACGTGTCGCGCGTCCGTTCCCATGCCGCTCCTACTTCTTCGCTGCCTCGAGGGCCGCGATCAGCTGCGGCACCACGGTGAACACGTCTCCCACGACGCCGAAGTCGGCGATGTCGAAGATCGGTGCATCTCCATCTTTGTTCACCGCGACGATGGTCTTCGCCGTCTGCATGCCCGCCTTGTGCTGGATCGCGCCCGAGATCCCGAGTGCGATGTACAGCTGCGGCGACACCGAGACGCCGGTCTGGCCGACCTGATACGAGTACGGCACGTACCCGGCATCCACCGCGGCACGCGATGCGCCGACCGCGGCACCGAGCACGTCGGCGAGCTGCTCGACGAGCGCGAACCGCTCCCCCGACCCCAGTCCACGGCCGCCCGAGACGACCTTCGCGGCGCCGCGGAGCTCCGGACGGGTCGACGTCGCGACGACGGCATCGACGCCCGAGACGGTCGCCGCCGGGGCTCCGGATGCCGCGACCTCCAGCGCCACGACCTCGAGCGGCCGCGCCTCGGCGCGCGCGTCGATCGAGCCCTGCCGCACGGTGATGACGGGTACGCCGAACGTCGGTGCCGACGTCACCGTGTACGCGCCGCCGTAGACGGAATGCTGCGCAAGCACGCCGTCCTCGTCGCGGGCGACCCCGACGGCGTCGACCGACAGGGCGAGCGAACGGCGGGCGGCGAGGCGCCCGGCGACGTCTCGCCCCTCGATGGAGTTCGACACGAGCACGGCGTCGGGCTGCACGAGGTCGATTGCGGATGCCACGGCGTCGACGACCGGCACGGTGAGCCCCTCGCCGGGCGCAGCGGTGAGCACGACCGCGGCGCCGAGGGCGGCGGCATCCGCTGCGACATCGGCGTCGGTCACGACGAGCGCGACGGGCGTGCCGACCTGGGCGGCGGCGCCGAGGAGTCCGGCGGCAGCCTTCTCGAGCGCACCGTCGGGCGTCACGTCGAGCCAGACGAGGATCGCGTCTTCGGTGAAGTCGGTCATGTCACACCAGCCTGTTCTCGAGCAGGTACGCGGCGAGCTGGTCGCCCGCGTCGCCCTCGTCGGTGATCTTCACGCCCGCGGTGCGTGGCGGTTTCGCGGCGACGGTCGTCATGATCGTCTGCGGCGCAGCGGACGGGTCGACGTCGACCTCGAGGTCGGCGAGCGAGAGGGTCTCGAACGGCTTCTTCTTCGCCGCCATGATCCCCTTGAAGTTCGGGAACCGCGCGTCGGGGAGCGCCTCGGTGATCGAGATCACGGCGGGCAAGGGCGCCTCGACGGTCGCGGTGCCGACCTCGGTCGCGCGCGTCCCCGAGATCTGCTCGCCGGTGATCTCGACGGCGGCGAGCGCGGTCGCGTGCGGGACGCCGAGGTGTTCGGCGAGCATCGCGGGCAGCACGCCGCCCGATCCGTCGGTCGACAGGTTGCCGGTGATGACGAGGTCGTAGCCGGTGCGGCGCAGGGCCGCTGCGAGCACTCGGGCGGTGACACCCAGGTCGGCGCCGGCGAGCGCGTCGTCGACGACGTGGACGGCGGATGCCGCCCCCATGGCCAATCCCTTGCGGACCGACGTGGCCGCGGCATCCGACGCCATCGACATGACGACGACCTCGGTGCCCTCGTTCGCTTCGGCGTACGTCAACGCGACCTCGAGGGCGCGTTCGCCGATCTCGTCGAGCACCCGCTCGGACGCACCGCGATCCGCGAGCCCCGTCTCGAGGTCGAGCACGCGGTCGCCGTACGTGTCCGGCACCTCTTTCACCAGGACGACGATCTTCATTGACTCCTCCTCGACATCGACGTCGAGTCTACGTTTCCGTCCTCGGATGCCGCCTGGAGCGACGCGAGTCGACCCTGTGTTCCCAGTCGACTCAGCGTTCTGGCGGCATCGACGGGCACGTCCGCCGCGTCGGTCAGCCGCGCAAACGACGCAGCGGCGTGGACGACGAGGCGGACGTCGTGGTCGTGGAGCACGTCGACGAGCGTCGTGAAGCGCATGAGCGGCTCGCGCCGGACGGTGGCGAGGTCGGGCACGGCGTGCAGGGTGAGCGCGTCGAACCGGTCGGCGAGCGCCTGGAACTGTCGCACGCCGACCTCGGCGACGCAGAGCGCGGCGAAGTCCGCCTCGACGTGTGCACCGTCGATGCGGCGAACCTGGACGGGGATGTCGGCGAGGACGAGCTCGATGGTCGCTGCCGAGGTGGGCGGGGACGGGTGCCAGGCCCCGGAGGCGAAGCGCGGCCTGGCGGTGTCGCCGGCAGAACGGTGGTCCGGGCCGTCACCGAGATCGACGACCGCGAACGTCTCGGCGATGTGCTCGATCGCCGGGAGGAACCGGTCGTGCAGGCCAGGAGCTGGCAGGAGGTCGGCCGGTGCGTAGTTGCTCGTCGCGATGACCGTGATGCCGTCCTCGGCCGCGACCTCCAGCAGCGCCGAAAGGTACAGCGCGTCGGCGAGGTCGTGCACGTGGAACTCGTCCACAAGCACGACGCGGATGCCACCGAGCATGCGCCGCAGCATCACCGCGGGCGCCTTCCAATCGCGGGCGAGCTCGGCCTGCAGCATCCGGAACAGTTCGTGCAGGTGAAGTCGGCGGGTGTCCTCGCCGAACGCGGCGAGGTACCGCTCGGCGAGCATCGACTTGCCCCGGCCGACGGGCCCGTGGAGGTACAGGCTCGGACGATCGTCTCGGGCGATCGCGGCGACCGCCACGCGCTGGCTGGCGTCGAGGTCGAGTCCGTCGACGGATGCCGCGAACCGGGCGGTCACCTCGACGGGTCGAGTCGGCGGCTGCTCGTCGATCGCCTCCGGGTCGTCCTCTGCCACGGTTCCATCGAACCAGACCCTCCGCCGGTGCGGGCGTTCATGTGAGATCTGCGGCCCTGCGGGCCCGGCTGAGACGAGGGTGTTCACTGAGGTCGGAGAATGAAGTTTTTCTCATCTTGATCTGGGGTTGATTCGCTGGAATCGGGCCTCTCAATGTCGGAACCCCTCACCAGAATGGATGTATGACCAGCCCCGCAGAGACTCCCGGATCGGACGCCTTCACGGCGTCCCTCGCCGGGCTCGCGCACGGGGCTGAAGGGGTGCTCGCGCGGGCGGCGGAAGCGCAGATCGCGGAGGTCCGACTCCTCGCCGCCGCGGCCGCCCTCGCGGAGAAGACGGCGGCCGGTTCACCCGCGAAGGTCCGCGAACAAGACATGGCGCTCCGGTCGATCTCCGCCGAACTCGCCGGGATCATGCGGGTCGCCGACCGCACGATGCAACGCCGGATCGATGAGGCGAGGACGATCGTCGAGGACTATCCGACCGCTTTGGCCGCCTGGGAGGCCGGCCGCATCGTGCGCGGGCATGTCCTCACGATCATCGCCGCAGGGAGCGTGCTCCCACCCGAACTGCGCGGTCAGTTCGCAGTCGCCGCAATCCCGAAGTGCGAACGCGACACCCCCAACCGGGTCCGGCCAGCGCTCGAGATGCTCGCGCAGCACCTGCACCCGCGGTCGTTCGCAGAGCGGCACGAGCAAGCCGCGGCCGGGCGGTGCGTCAGAATCGTGCCCGGTAGCGACGGGATGTCCGAGCTGATCGCGAAGATGCCGACCGCGATCGTCGAGGGCATGCACGATCGGCTCACCCGGATGGGACGCGCGATCATCGACACCCGGGGCGAGCGCGCGGCTCTTGGTGACGCCGAGATCGTGTCAACCGACGCGCGCAGCATGGACCAGGTCCGCGCCGATCTGCTCGCAGACCTGGTCCTCGCAGGCACGCCCGCGCTCGACGACACGAAGGACACCAGCGCCGGACCGCTCGGGAAGATCCGGGCGCGCATCCAGGTCGTCATCCCCGCGCACGCCCTCGCGGGGGACGACCACGACGCGTGTGATCTCGTCGGACGCTCCCCCATCGACGCCGCGACTGCCCGCGAGTTGGCGGCAGGGAACAGCCAGTGGGAACGACTCGTCACCCACCCGGTCACCGGGGCGGTCCTCGCGGTGGACTCGTACCGGGTCCCCGAGAAGATGCGCCGCTACCTCCAGGCTCGCGATCAGCACTGCAGGTTCCCCGGCTGCCGACAAGCGGCGGTCCGCTGCGACGTCGATCACAACGAAGATCACGCGCTCGGCGGGAAGACCCACGTCTGCAACCTCTGCCACCTGTGTCAACGGCATCATTCGATGAAGCACTTCACCTGCTGGAGAGTGCGACAACTCAAGGGTGGTGTCCTCGAATGGACCTCACCCCTCGGCAGGATCTACAGAGAAGACGCCCCGGTACCGGCCGTCGCGTTCACCCCTGCCGACCTCGCACTCCCGCCGTTCTGACCAGCCACGCCAGGCGGGCGTGCGCCCGACGCGCCCCGAGCGGGTCAGCGGTGGCGGAAGGCGGCGGCGCGCTTCTCGCGGAACGCGGCCATGCCCTCCTTCTGGTCGTCGGTGTCGAACAGCGCGGCGAAGGCGTGCTGCTCGAACCGCAGCCCCTCCGCAAGCGTCGACTCCCGCGCGACGTCGAGCGCCGCGGTCGCCGCGTACAGCGACGGCAGCGACTTCGACGCGATCGTCTCGGCCGTCCGCTGCGCCTCGTCGAGCAGCTCCGCGGCCGCGACCACCCGAGACACGAGGCCGATCCGGTCCGCCTCCTCCGCGCCGATCTGGCGCCCGGTCAGGATCAGCTCCGCGGCTTTGTACGAGCCGATCGCGCGTGTCAGGCGCTGCGTGCCACCCATCCCCGGAATGACGCCCAGGTTGATCTCGGGCTGCCCGAACTTCGCGGTGTCCGCCGCGAGGATCACGTCGCACATCATCGCAAGCTCGCATCCGCCGCCGAGCGCGTAGCCGGCGACCGCCGCGATCACCGGGGTCCGCACCCCCGCGAACCGGGACCACGGCGCGAAGTGCCCCTCAAGCAACATCTGGGTGCCGGTCAGCGCCTCCATCTCCTTGATGTCGGCGCCGGCCGCGAACGCACGCTCGCTGCCGGTCACGACGATTGCACCGATCCCCTGGTCGGCGTCGAAGGCCTCCGCTGCATCCACCACATCGCGCATCACCTGCGTGTTCAGCGCGTTGAGCGCCTCGGGACGGTTGAGGGTGATCCAGCCGACGCGGCCCTGCGTGCTGGTGAGGATGGTCTCGTACTCGCTCATCGCCCCATGCTCGCAGACGTCCGGTCCTCGCGCCCAGCACCGATGGACACGCCAGGCCGGGCGTCCGTCCACCGACCGTTCACCTGGCGTCCACTCAGAGGCAGGTGCCCGTCATCCCGCGTCGATAGGACGGAGGGGCGCACCTCGCGCCCATCCCGACCATGAGGAATCCGATGCCTTCGCACGCTTTCCGTCGCTCCGTCGCCCTCGGCACGGCTGCGGCATTGACCTGCACGCTCGCAGTCGTCACGACACCCGCCACCGCGGCGCTCGTGACCGACCGCCCGACCACCTCGGCCGCCGTTCCGGCGCTCGAACTGACCCCGATCGGCACCTACGAGACCGGGATCTTCGACGAGTCCGCCGCCGAGATCGTGCAGGCGTACAAGAACCGCCTCTTCGTCGTGAACGCGCAGGCCGGCGTCGTCGACGTGCTCGACAACAGCGACCCGACGAAGCCCGTCAAGCTCTTCTCGATCGCCGCAGACGGCGTCGCGAACTCGGTCGCGATCCGCGAGGACGGCCTCGGCGTCATCGCGATCGAGGCTCCCACCAAGACCGACGACGGCCACCTGGTGTTCTTCGACGCGGATGCCACGGCCGCAGCCGACGCCACGCTCGGCACCGTGCCGGTCGGTCCGCTGCCCGACATGGTCACGATCTCGGCCGACGGTGCCTACGCGGCCGTCGCGAACGAGGGCGAGCCCGCGGACGACTTCAGCATCGACCCCGAGGGTTCGGTCGCCGTCGTCGCGCTACCCGACACGAAGACGGCACCGGCGACGAGCGCCGTCCGCACCGCCGACTTCCACGCCTTCGAGGCGCCCGGCGCCCTCCACGAGGACGTCCGCGTCTTCGGTCCGACCCCGCACGGCGCCGACAACCCGGTGAGCCGCAATCTCGAGCCCGAGTACATCACCACGGTCGGCACCACGGCCTACGTCACGCTGCAGGAAGCGAACGCGATCGCGGTCGTCGACCTCGTCACCGCGACGGTCACCGATGTCCACCCGCTCGGGTTCAAGGACCACGGGCTCGAGGAGAACGCCCTCGACCCGAGCGACCGCGACGACACGGTCGAGCTCCGCACGTACGAGGGCCTCAAGGGCATCTACATGCCCGACGCCATCGACTCGTACACCGCCGGTGACACCACGTACCTGGTCACCGCGAACGAAGGCGACGCCCGCGAGTGGGGCACCTACGTCGAGGGCACGCGTGCGAAGAACATTGCCGACGACGGCTACGGCCCCGTCTGCGCCACCAGCCCGCTCGCCGACTTCCTCGGCGACGAGGACCTCGGCCGTCTGAACGTGACCACCGAGAACGGCTTCAACGAGGGCGACGGCTGCTACGACGAGCTCTACGCCTTCGGCGCCCGCTCGTTCTCGATCTGGACCACCGACGGCGAGCTCGTCTGGGACTCGGGCTCGAGCTTCGAGGAGATCACCGCGGCCGCAGCGCCCGAGTTCTTCAACTCGAACCACTCCGAGTCGAACCTCGAGGGCCGGAGTGAAGACAAGGGCCCCGAGCCCGAGACCGTCGTCATCGGCGAGCTCAGCGGACGCACCTACGCGTTCGTCGGCTTCGAGCGCGTCGGCGGTGTCGCCGCGTACGACGTGACCGACCCGACCGCGCCGACGTTCGTCACGTACGTCAACAACCGGGACTTCTCGGAGTCGGTCGAAGACGGTGGCGACCTCGCCGCCGCCGGCGACCTCGGCCCCGAGAGCATCGCGTTCATCGACGCCGCCGACTCCCCGAACGGTTCGCCGCTGCTCGCCGTCGGCAACGAGGTGTCGGGCACGACCACCGTCTTCGAGGTGACCGACTTCCTCGACCCGATCGACATCGACATCCTGACGATCAACGACTTCCACGGTCGCCTCGAGTCGGCGTTGAACGATGACGACCTCCCGAGCACGGATGCGGGCGACGAAGCGGGCGCCGCCCGCATCGCCGGCGCAGTGAACGCTGCGAAGGCCGAGAACCCGAACACCCTGTTCGTATCGGCCGGTGACAACATCGGCGCGTCGACGTTCACGTCGTTCATCCAGCAGGACAACCCCTCGATCGACGCGCTCGTCGCCGCGGGCCTCGACGTCTCGGCCGTGGGCAACCACGAATTCGACGGCGGCTGGGCCGACCTCCGCGACCGGGTGATCCCCCGCTTCGGCGGCACGGACTTCGCCCTCGGAGCGAACGTCTACGCCAAGGGCACGAAGACCCCCGTGCTCCCCGAGTACACGGTCAAGACGGTCGACGGCGTGCGCGTCGCGTTCATCGGCACCGTGACCACCGACACGGCCACGATGGTCGCACCCGACGGCATCGCCGACATCGAGTTCGGCGACCAGCTCGAAGCTGCGAACCGGGCCGCCAAGACGATCGAAGACGGCGACCTCGCCGACGTCGTCGTGCTGCTGACCCACTCGGGCACCGCCACGTCGAACCAGTGCGCCACCGTGGCATCCGACCCCTCGGACTTCGGTGACCTCGCCCGCGGCGCGGACGCGTCGATCGACGCGATCGTCTCGGCGCACACGCACCAGACGTACGCGTGCGAGATTCCCGTCGAGGGCACCGACGACACCCGTCCGGTGATCCAGGCCGCCGAGTACGGCAAGGCGATGGGCGAGCTGCAGCTGCAGGTCGACCGCGCCTCGAAGTCGCTGCTGAGCATCGAGGGCAGCACCTTCACCCTCGCCGACAAGGGATACGAAGCCGACGCGGAGGTCGCTGAGATCGTCGCCGACGCTGTCGCCGTCGCCGAGGAAGAGGGCGCGGTGCCCGTCGGCACCATCAGCGCCGACATCCTCCGCGGTGGCGCCACCCCCGGCAGCGACCGCGGTGTCGAGTCGACGCTCGGCAACGCCGTGGCGGACTGGTACCTCTGGGCCACCTCGAACGACGCCTACGCCGGCACCCCGGCACAGATCGCGCTCATGAACCCGGGTGGCCTGCGCGCCGACCTGCTGTTCGGCACCGACGGCACCGTGACCTACAAGCAGGTCGCCGAGGTGCAGCCGTTCGCGAACACGCTTGTGACGGTCACCCTCACCGGTGCGCAGATCGAGGAGATCCTCGAGCAGCAGTGGAAGGCCGAGGGCGAGCGCCCGAAGCTGCACCTGGGCGTCTCGGAGGGCTTCGCCTACGAGTACACCGAGATCGCACCGCTCCCCGGTGAGACGGTCGGTCGTGGTGGCGACGTCACGTCGATGACGTTCGAGGGCGAGGCGATCGCTGCGGACGACGAGTTCACGGTCGTCACGAACTCGTTCCTCGCCGCCGGTGGCGACGGCTTCGCGACGTTCGCCGAGGGCACCGACCGCACCGACACCGGCCAGGTCGACCTGGCCGCGACGGTCGCGTACTTCGCCGCACACGACGAGGTCGCCCCGGGCGAGCTCGGCCGCGCAGCACTCGCCGACGAGTCGGTCGACCCAGAGCCCACCCCGGAGCCCACGCTCCCGGGCACGGGTGACGACGACGCGACCGGTGACGACGACGGTTCGGGTTCGGACGACGCTGCTGGTGAGGACGGCGCCGCCGCAGGCGACGACGAGCTCGCGAACACCGGTGGCGACATCGCCTCGATGGTCACGCTGCTCACCGCCGCCGCGCTGCTCATCGCCCTCGGCACGGTGCTGGTCCTGCGCCGCCGCCGCCAGGAGGCCTGAACCCCCTGGAGGCATGTGCCCCGCTGATCGGAATGGCCCCCTCGCCCACACGGGTGAGGGGGCCGTTCCCTTTGATGCCGGGGAACCGGTGCCGCAGAGCGGATGCCGCGTCAGGCGTCCCAGCGTCGCAGGAGCGCGGCGAGCGCCTGGCCGCCGCCGATGCACATCGTCACGACCCCGAACTCGCCGCCGGTGCGCTGCAGCGTCAACGCCGCGCGGACGGTGAGGATCGTGCCGGTCGCGCCGACCGGATGGCCGAGCGCGATCGCGCCGCCGTACGGGTTCGTGCGCGCCGGGTCGAGTCCGGTGTCGCGCATGACGGCGAGCACCTGCGACGCGAACGCCTCGTTGAGCTCGACGGTCGACACGTCGGCCGGGGTGAGTCCGGTCTGCGCGAACAGCTTCCGCAGCGCGAGCGTCGGGGCGTACCCCATGATCGCGGGATCGAGCGCGGCCGTCGTGACCGCCTCGATCGTCGCGAGCGCCGGCAGACCCTCCGCGCGGACATCGGACTCGCGCATCACGACGACCGCCGCTGCGCCGTCGTTGATCCCCGAGGCGTTGCCCGCCGTCACGGTGCCACCCTCGGCGAACGCCGGCCGCAGCGCGGCGAGCGCCTCGAGCGTGGTGTCGGGGCGCGGATGCTCGTCGATCGTGACCTCGACCGGCCGGCGGCCGCCGGTCGTCGTGGCCACGATCTCGTCGGCGAACGCCGCGCGCGCGGCATCCGTCGACGCCCGCCGCTGGGATTCGAGGGCGTACGCATCCTGGTCGGCGCGCGAGACGCCGAACCGCTCGGCGACCGTCTCGGCGGTCGTGCCCATATGGCGGCCGGTGAACGGATCGGTGAGCATCGCGAGCGTGCCGTCGAGCAGCGCGCGGTGTCCGAGCGCAGGCCCGCTCCGCGCCCCGAAGTCGTAGAACGGCATCCGCGTCATGTTCTCGGCGCCGCCGGCGACCACGACGTCGATGCCGCCCCACTGCAGCTCCTGCGCGGCCGACCAGATCGACTGCAGCCCCGACCCGCAGAGGCGGTTCACGGTGAACGCGGGGGTGTCCTCGTCGAGTCCCGCCGCGAGCGCGATCCGACGTGCGATGTACGCGTCGGATGCCACCTGCCCGATGGTCCCGACGACGACCTCGCCCACCCGCGACGGCGCGACGCCCGAACGCGCGAGCGCCGCGCTGACGGCCTGCGCGCCGAGTTCATGGGCGGGGGTGTCGCGGAACGCGCCGGCGAACCGGCCGATCGGCGTGCGCGCGCCGGCGACGATGACGGGGCGGTCGCGGCTCATCCTGCGGCCTTCCCGTTCGTCGCCGACGCGGCGCACATGATCATCGCGCGGGCGTGACGTAGAGCCCGAAGGTGACCATCGAGCCTGGGTCCGCCAACACGACGGGTACCGACTGCGTGGCTGTCCGGGACGTCCGCACACCCTTCGTCGACGTCGAGACATGGGTCCGTTCGATGACGTCCGATCGCGTATTGGCGTCGAGTGCGGCGACCAGTTCATCGAAGCTCTGCAGCATCTCCGGGTCGACGGTGCTCTCCTCATCGACCGTGGGGACCGACACCGTGACCCGCAGGCCCCGCTTCGCAGTGCGCGGGACGGTGGCCTTGAACTCGAGGTAACGGGTGACTCGCTCCGCGCCGCGGATCGGCGCGAACACGGCACGGAACGCATACGTCTTGCCCCGGGTCGCCGTGAGCTTGCCGTCCTGCGCGATGGACGACCAGACACCGTTCTTCTTCATCTGGATGCCTGCGAGTCTGGCCGCTCGATACCCTTCCTCGAAGACCGTTCCGATCTGCACCGCGGTGATCTTCACCGCTTCGAACGGGTTGGACTGGAGGATCGCGATGTCGTCCGCGATGTTCATTCCGACGGCCGACGGGAAGTCATACCGGTCCGCGTAGCGGTTCTCGTTGTCGAGGACGCCCGCGGTGCCGTCCTCGCGCTCGAATCGGATCGTCCACCGCACCCGCGCCGAGCCAACCTGCAAGTTGTCCAGCATCCGGACGGCCTCGTTCGCGGCCTGCGTGTACGCGACAGCGGGGATCAGCTCCGCCTCGGACACGGAGCTGGCGACCGTGCTGCGCTTCGCCCCGAGGCGACTCGTGGACTGCACGCGAATCACCTCGGGCCCGTCGCCGAGCACGCCTCGGATGCCGACGAGTCGGTCGTCGGCGAGCGTGCCCTTCACCCGGCCGATCGCGCTGATCAGCTTGTACGACCCCGTCAGGTCGGGGACGATGCGCGCCGCCGAAGCGCCGTGGATGCTGGCGGAAAGGTCGGAGTTCCAGTTGTTCGGGTGCCCGTACGCGAAGACCTCGTCGCCGCACACCGCGGTGACGGTTCCGACGCTCGCTTCGCCGACGGCGCCATACGCGTACGAGACGGCGATGTTCCCACCCGCGACGATGGGGAAGTCGGCGCCCTCGGTGACGGCGCTCGCGGTGGCGCGGCCACTCGCGGTCACCCCGCGGTATCCGTCGACGCGCGAGGCGATGAGACGCGTCGCGTCGTCGAGCTCGGCGGCCGTGGCGCCGGTCGTGACACGGACCGGTTCGAGGCGGCGGATCGCGCTCGAGCTCGAGGTCGTGGGCTCGTCGGCCATCCGCGCGGCCTGCTTGCGCGCCGACGGTGCGAGCGTGCGCGCTTCGGGCAGCTGCCCCATCGACCGCATGTACGCCGCCGGGGTGACTCCCGCGACGTTGTCGGGCAGGAAGCTGAAGCCGTACGCGACCGCGCCCACGAGCGCGCCGTCCTCGTCATAGACGGGAGAGCCCGACGCACCCGACCACACGCCCGTCGCGAGCGAGGACGACGTCCCGTTCACGAGGTCGCCGTCGAGACGGACCAGCAGCAGATCGCGCGGATTCCCGTCGGCGTCGAGTCCGAGGCCGTTATCGAGCTTGCCGATGTACTCGCCGGTGAAGCTGGTCGGCGTCGTGCCCTTGATCGTCGAGAGCCACGTCACCTGCTCACCGTCCTGCAAGTCTGCGATCGGAGAGATCGCGAGTTCCTGTCCTGCGACATCGCAGAACAGCTCCGGCTCTGCGGGCGCGGCCGAAGCCGGCGCCGCCGTGAGTGCGCCGACGAGTCCCGCCGTCGCGAGCGCGGCGACCACGGTCCGCGTCGCGCGCGTTCCCCCGAATGTGCGTGCAGCCATCTCTTCCCCCTGGTTGCGGGCGTCCTCCCCCTGAGCGGCGCGCAGGTCGTCGGGACGCAGGATCTTGAATACCACGAGAACGCCGCCGACGCGGCACCGCGGTCGCGGCGCCTGCGCGCGTCGTGCGGAGTTGTCAGCCCGCGGCTTCTCCGGGCGCCGAGCCGCGTCAGTAGACGAGGAGCGGAATCGGCAGGAGCGACCGCGAATCGGCGTGTTCCTCCGCGCCGGTGAAGCTCGTGCGGAGGACGTGGACGCCCTTGCTGAGCTTCGGGAGCGGCAGATCGATGCGCCCCTTCGCGGATGCCGGGAGCTCCGCGCTCGCGAGCGTCTTCGATCCCTCCATCACCGTCACCGTACCCACCGGCGCGCTGCCGTCGACAGCGATCACCTTGCCGGTCATCCGCACCGCCGCACCATGCTTCGCGACCGGCGGCGTCGGCACGGCGACGACCGCCGTCGCAACGGGCGCCGCATCGACCAGGACCGCGACCGATCGGGCCGGCACGGTCACGGTGCCGGTCGCGGCATCCCACGTCGTCGTCTTGACGACGGCGTCGGACCCCTTCGCCTGTGCGGATGTCAGCACGAACCCGCGTCCGGCGAGATCGTCGATCGTCTGCGTCGTCGCCTCCGGAGACGCGTTGAACACGACGAGCGCGCCGTCGAGGTCGCGGTCGGCGTCGGTGTCGCCTGCGAGGTCGTCGATCTGCATCACGATGACGCCCGGGTCGGCGTCCGGCCCGCTCTTCGGGAACGACACCTTCTCGGAGATCGCCGCCGCGGACCCGAGCCGCAGCAACCCGACCTCGGAGCGCACCCGCAGCAGGTCGAGTGCGGAGGCCTCGGCCGCGGCGATGTCGTCGGCCGTCGGCTTCAGCGCCGCGTTCTCGAGGAGCGGCGCCATGATCGGCCACTTCTCCTCGTTGTCGGCCGCAGGCGGCAGGCCGGAGCCGAAGGTCGACTCCTGCCCCGTCCAGTCGATCCGGTTGAACCAGTCGCCGGAGTTGTAGCTGTTGCGGTCGAGCGACTTCGAGCGCAGCAGCTCGGTGCCCGCGTGCCAGAACGACGGCGACTGCGACAGCGTCACGGTGGCGAGCGACAGCGTGTTCATCCGCACCCGGTCGGCCATCGAGGTCTCGACCGGGAGCTTGAGGACGGACAGGTCGTACAGCGTCTCGTTGTCGTGCGCGTCGACGTAGTTGATCACCTCGTCAGGCTGGTCGGCGTAGCCGGCCGACTGGCCGTTGTAGTCGAGTTCGGAGCCCGGCTTCAGCGAGCCGTCGGCTGTGGGCAGCTCGTAATCGCGCAGGTTGCCGATGAGTCCGAGCTTCACAAGGTCGGTCTGGCGGGCGAGGTCGGCGAGCGCCTCGTCGGTCGAGCCGTTGATCGGGTCACCGTTGGGGTCGGTCCCGAGTCCGGTGCCGTAGCCCTGACGGAACGTCGAGCCGCTGTCGACGGGGCTGCCGCCGTGCACGGCGTCGCGGAGTCGGTCGTTGAAGGTCGCGATGCCCGTGCCGCCGAGCTGCCCCTGCGTCGCCTGTTCGAACAGCGCGTTGTCGGCGACCTCGCCGAAGTTCCAGCCTTCGCCGTACAGGTACACGGCCGATCCGTCGACGCCGTCCTGCTTCACGGTCAGTTCATCGAGCGCCTCGCGCACGGCGAGCATGTTGGCCTTCGAATGGTGGCCCATCAGGTCGAACCGGAATCCGTCGACCTTGTAGTCGCGCGCCCATGTGACGACCGAGTCGACCATGAGCTTCTCGGCGACCTCGTGCTCGGTCGCGATGTTCTGACAGCAGGTCGAGGTCTCGACTGCGCCGGCCAGGTTAAGCCGGTGGTAATAGCCGGGGACGACCTGATCGAGGACGGACTTCCCGTCCTGACCGGATGCCGCGGTGTGGTTGAAGACCTGGTCGAGGACCACCTGCAGACCCATCCCGTGCAGGGCACCCACCATCCCACGGAACTCCGCCACCCGCGCACCGCCGTCGGGCTGGAGCGCGTACGACCCTTCCGGGGTCGTGAAGTGGAACGGGTCGTACCCCCAGTTGAACCCGTCGGTGTCCGCGACCTCGGCGATGCAGGCCTGCTGCTCGCTCGAGCCCGGCGGAAGCGCCGCGAGGTCGCAGTCGGGCGTCGCCTGGGCCGCACGATCCTCCTCGATCGTCGCGATGTCGAACGACGGCAGCAGGTGCACCGTGTTGATGCCCGCCTCGGCGAGCTGTCGCAGCTGCGCCGTTCCTGCACTCTTCCGGCTGAAGGCGGCGTACGTCCCCCGCTCGGCTTCGGGCACGGTCTCGTCGCTGATGGAGAAGTCGCGGATGTGCAGCTCGTAGATCGCGCGGTCGACGTTCCGTTCCACCGCCTTCGGCTTGGCCTTCTGCCACTGCTTCGGCATGTACGCCTTGTCGGCGAGGCTGATCGCGACGGAGCGCGTCGAGTTCTCGGTCAGTACGACGGATGCCGGATCGGTCACCACGTTCGTCTCGATCTGATCGGTGCTCGGTGCGAAGACGACGACCTCCCAGAGGTACTCGTCGCCGATGAGCGCCCGCCCGCCCGCGGCGGTCCAGGTGCCGGATGTCGCGTCGAACGACGCCTCGTGACGGACGGGATCGCCGGAGGCACCGGCGTCCCACGTCAGCAGGGTCGCTGACTGCGCGGTCGGCGCCCACAGGCGGAAGGTCGTCTTCGTCTTGGCGCCCTTGCCTGAGAACGAGACGCCGAGGGCGTCGTCCGCCACCTCCTCGGCGTAGAGGTCGTCGAGCACGCCGGGGATCTGGACGCCCGTGAACGCAGTCAGTGCGCCGGCGGCGTCGCGCTCGGCGACGCGCAGCTGTCCGCGCAGCAGCTCGGCCACCGCATCCCGGTCGACCTCCTCGAGTCGCAGTGCGGTGAACTCCGTCAGCGCGGGGAAGCGCTCGCGCTGCTCGTCGGTGAGGCCGCCGTCGGCGGGCGACAGCTCGATCGCCTCACCGCCGGTCACCGTCCCGTCGGTGACCGCGAGCTGTGCGTCTGCGGAGCCGTAGAGCGACCAGCTCGCGCCGGCGTCTGCACCGCCCAGGTCGCTGGGCCACGCGAGCGTCTCTGCGTCGATCCAATGCGCCCGCGCTTCACCCGTGCCGGCGAGCGGCGGGTCGGCGGCCTCGATCTCGAGCACGTGCGTCTCTGAGTCGTAGCTGAAGACGACGGCCTTGCCCGCGGTCGCCGTGAAGGCGATGTTCTCGCCGCCGCGCACGCCGTCGGCGCCGTAGTTCTCGTCCCAGCTGAGGCCGTGCGCGACCTTCACCTCGTACGAGCCGGTCGGCAGACCGTTCGTCGAGAACTCGTAGACACCGTCGCGGTCACCGTCGAACATGAGCGCGCGGAGGCAATCGGGCGCCCAGTCGGCCGCACAGCCCAGCTCGCTCTGGAACGAGCCCGCCAGGGTAACGACCGGACCTTCGGACGAGGACTGCACCCGCTTCGTCAGCGGGTCGAAGAAGAAGGTGATCGGGCCGCCGGGGTGGGTGACGACGATGTTGGCACCGTTCGGCACGCCATCCGCGCCGTAGTTCTCGTCCCAGCTCTTCTCGGCCGCGACCTTGTACTCGTAGGTGCCCGCGGCCAGGTCGACGCTGAGCCGCCACTTCCCGTCGACGAGCGCCATCTGCGCCTGGTCGCAGTCCGGCGCCCAATCCGATCCGCACCCCATCTCGGTGTTGAGGCTGCCGGGGATGCTCACGGCGTCGTAGGCCGTCGGCTCTTCGGGCTGTTCGGGCTCCGCTTCGACGACGAGGTTCACCCGGTTGCCGACGGAGGCGTAGGTGGATGCCGCGGAGCGCTGACCGGCGGCATCCGTCGACACTGCCCGGTACTCCAGCAGCGTCCCGTCCGCGAGCCCGCGCACGTCGGCGAAGACGCCCGGCGTGGTGTCCTCGGCGGTGCCGAGCGGCGTCCACTCGTCGGAGCCGGCGACCCGCCATGCGAAGCTCGTCTCGCGCCACGAGGCGTCCGCCGTGGCACCGATTGCGGTCGAGCCCTTCACCCCGGCGCCGGCGACGGGAGCCGCGACGGTCAGCGGCGCCGCCTCGGTCGGGGCACTGACCTCACGATCGGCGCGGAGGACGACCGCCGAGAGGGCGGGCACTTCGAGGGTGCCCGTCGCCGCGGCATCCGTCGTCAGCTCGGTATCGGTGCCGTACAGCGGGACGAAGTCCGCATCGGCGGTCAGCGTCGGGACCGTGACACTCTGGGCCTCTGCGGTGTTGTTCAACGCCACGAGGTACTCGGTGCGCTCGTCGCGGTCGACACGGGAGAAAGCGTAGACGCCGTCAGCGGCGTACCGCTCGATCTGCGCACCGTCCACGAGCGCCGGGTGCTCTGCGCGAAGCCGCGACAGCTCGGCCACATGCGTGTACACGGGTGCGGCGGTGTCGTACCGGTCGCCCGAGCCGACGGTCTCGCCGGTGATCAGCTGCTGGTCGCGGTATTCAGGCACCTGCGTGCCGAAGAGCGACTGCCGCGCGGCCTTGTCGCCACCGGCGCCGACGAACCCTTGCTCGTCGCCGTAGTAGACGACCGGCTGGCCGCGCGAGAGGAACATGAGATCGTGGGCGAGTCGGTCGCGCTGCAACGCATCGTCCGCGCCGTCCAAGAAGTATCCGATGCGGCCCATGTCGTGATTGCCGAGGAAGGTGGGAAGCGCCGTCGCCGACGAGTCAGGTGTGGTGTACCGGTCGTCCCCCTCGAACAGCCGGGCGAGGGTCGACACATTGCCGCCCTTGGCGAAGCTCGTCGCCGCGGCCTGGAACCCGAAGTCGAGCACCGAGTTCATGTCGCTGTCGCGCACATAGGGTGCGAGCAGCGCCGGGTCGGCGTCGTAGACCTCACCGAACATGAAGAAGTCGTCTTTGCCGACGGATGCCGCGTACTCCCGCACCTCGGAGGTCCACTGTTCCCAGAACTCGAAGTTCACATGCTTCGCGGTGTCGATACGGAAGCCGTCGATGCCAAGGTCGATCCAGTCCTGGTACACCTCGACGAAGCCCGATACGACGTCGGGGTGCTCGGTCATGAGGTCGTCGAGGCCCGAGAAGTCGCCGTACGTGACGGACTCGCCGGTCCAGGTCGAGTCACCGCGGTTGTGGTACAGCGTGGGGTCGTTCAGCCACGCGGGCACCTTGACGTCCTGCTCGCCTTCGGCGATGACGGGCGTGTACGGGAAGCTCGTCGCCGCGTCGAGCTCGGGGAAGTCGTCGGTTCCCGCGTAGTCCGCCGGGTCGAACGTGTCGCCGTTCGCGTCGCGGTACGGGTTCGTGGCCTGGTCGATGTAGGCGTATTCGCCTTCTTCGTACGAGATCACGTCGGCGGTGTGGTTCGTGATGATGTCGAAGTAGACGTCGATGCCCTCGGCGTGCGCCTCGTCGATGAACGCCTCGAGCTCGGCGTTGGTGCCCAGATGCGGGTCGATGCGAGTGAAGTCGGTGATCCAGTACCCGTGGTACCCGGCGCTGATGTTCTCGCCCTCCCCCTGAACGGGCTTGTTCATGAAGCTGGGCGTGAGCCAGATGGCCGTCGTGCCGAGCCCCTTGATGTAGTCGAGGTTCGCGCGGAGCCCCGCGATGTCGCCGCCCTGGAAGAAGCCCGTCGACGTCGGGTCGAACCCGGTCACGAGCCGGTCGCCTGTCAGCCCGCCGGTGTCGTTCGCGGGGTCACCGTTGGCGAATCGGTCGGTCATGACGAAGTAGAACTGCTTGCCGTCTCCCGCCTGTCGGACCGGTTCGGCAACGAGCGCGTCATCTGCGGCGGTGTGATCGCCGCGGACCGACAGCAGCTCCAGCCCCACGCGCTTCTGCACGTCGTCGAAGAGCACGCGCACGGTCGACGGGCCCGCGACGGTGAGCGGAATGTTCTCACCCCCGCCGTCAAGCCCGTATCCCTCGTCCCAGCCGTCGTCGACGGCCACTTTGTACTCCCATGAGCCTGCGGGGATCTCGAACTCGGCGGCGAACACGTCGGCCGTGTCGGTCGACGTGAGCTCGGTCGCGGCACAGTCGGGTTGCCAATCGGCCGAACACCCGAGTTCGCTCTGGAGGTCGCCGACGAGGGCGAATGTGCGCGCGTCGGCTGCTGCGGCGACGGGGGCCGTCAGTGCGAGCGCACTCAGGAGCAGGATGCCGGAGGTCGCGGCGGCGAGGGCGCGGCGGTACGGCGCCAGGGCGCGTGACGAGGGGAACTTCGGCATGAGTGCTCCTGTGTCCCGGGCACGACGGCGTGCCCGATGCTGTGCCGGCAACACTACTCATACCGGTCACAGCCACACATGAGAAAGTCCTCATCCGGACCCATTCGCATGGGGCTTCCGCGCTGGTCAGCCCGCGGCTTCCTCCGGACGCTCGAGGGCCTCGACCTCCGCGGCATCCGGCTCGTAGCCCTCGACGTGACGTTCATCCGGGCCGTTGTAGGCCGACAGCGGTCGGATGAGCGCGTTCGCGGCCTGCTGCTCCATGATGTGCGCCGTCCACCCGGTGATGCGCGCCGCGATGAACAGCGGCGTGAATGTGAGGGTGTCGAACCCCATCAGGCTGTAGGCGGGACCCGACGGGTAGTCGAGGTTCGGGTAGATGCCCTTGCGGGAGACGAACTCGCTCTCGAGCGCGTCGTACAGGGCTGCGACATCGGGGCGGTCGTAGTGGTCGACGAGCGCGTCGAGCGCGAGCTTCATCGTCGGCACACGCGAGTCGCCGCGCTTGTAGACGCGATGCCCGAAGCCCATGATCTTGCGTTTCGCGGCGAGCGCCTCGTCGAGCCACGGCACGACGTTCTCGGCCGATCCGATTTCGGTGAAGATGTGCAGCACGGCCTCATTCGCACCGCCGTGGAGCGGTCCCTTGAGCGCACCGATGGCCCCGACGACCCCCGAGTACAGGTCGCTGAGGGTAGAAGTGATCACGCGTGCCGTGAAGGTCGACGCGTTGAACGAGTGCTCCGCGTACAGGATCATCGAACGGTTGAACGCGTCGACGACGACCGGGTCGGGCTCTTCACCGAAGGTCATCCAGAGGAAGTTCGCCGCGTAATCGAGATCCTCCTTCGGTTCGATGATCTCGAGTCCGTGGCGCCGGCGCTGACCGTAGGCGACGATGGCGGGCAGGATCGCGAACAGTCGGACGCTGCGATCGAGGTTCTCGGCCGGGGTGCCTGCCGCGTCGAGCACGTTGTCGATGCCCGCCGTCTCGAAACCGCCGAGCAGGCTGACGATCGTCCGCACCTCGTCCATGGGGTGCGCGGACGTCGGCATCGCGTCGATGAACTCGCGGACATTTGCCGGTATCGCCCGGGTCGCGCGTTCCACGGCGCGCAGCTGGGCGAGCTGGTCGTCGGTGGGCAACTCACCGTGCCACAGCAGGTAGGCAACCGCCTCGAACGACTGCGTCGCAGCGAGCTCCTGCACGGGATAGCCGCGGTACAGCAGCGAGTTCGTCTCGGGGTTGACCTTGCTGATCGCGGTCACGTCGGCGTAGACGCCGGCGAGCCCCTTCTTGATGTCCGGTTCGCTCATGTCACTCCTTTGTGAGGTCGAAGGTGAAGACGTTCGCATCGAAGTGGCTGTAGCCCTCGTAGTCGATGAGGTCGTACAGATCGGCGCGGTGCTGCATCTCCCCCAGGTGCGAGGTGAGGTGCCCTTCGTCGTTCAGCGTAGCCAGCGCACGACCGGCTGCGCCCATCGCCATCCGCAGCAGCGACACCGGCCAGATGACGATGTTCACCCCGACGTCCCGCAGCTGCGACGTCGAGAAGAGGTCGCTCTTCCCGAACTCCGTCATGTTCGCGAGGATCGGCACGCCGACTGCCGCCCGCACCGCAGCGAACTCTTCTAGGGTGCGCATCGCTTCGGGGAAGATCGCGTCGGCGCCGGCATCGACGAGGTGCTTGGCGCGAGTGATCGCGGCATCCAATCCGTCGATCGCGCGGATGTCGGTGCGCGCCATCACGAGGAAGTTCGGGTCGCGGCGCGCATCGACGGCCGCCCGGATCCGCTTGATCGCGGTGTCCTGATCGACGACCGCCTTGCCGTCGAGGTGGCCGCAACGCTTCGGGTTCACCTGGTCTTCGATGTGGGCGCCGGCGATGCCGGCATCCTCGAGCGACTGGATCGTACGCGCGACGTTCATCGGCTCACCGAACCCGGTGTCGGCGTCGATGATCGCCGGCAGGTCGGTCATCCGGGCGATCTGCTGCCCGCGGCCGGCGACCTCGGTCAGCGTCGTCAGGCCGATGTCGGGGAGCCCCAGGTCGGCGGCGAGCACCGCACCCGAGATGTAGACGCCCTCGAACCCCCGCTGCTCGATGAGCCGCGCCGAGAGCGGGTTGAAGGCGCCGGGGAACCGCAGCAGCTCACCGGTCGCGAGCCGCTCCCGGAACAGGCGGCGCTTCTCGTGCGCCGGCGTGGTGGCGTACAGCATCAGAACAGGCCCTTCGGCGCCGGCGCGGCCTCGAGCGTGCCCGCCTTCGCGACGATGTCGAGCTGGCGCACCTCGTCGGCGGTCAGCTCGGGGAGCCGCTGTACGAGGTCGAGGAACCGCTCGATCTCGGCGGCCTCGAGCACGGGTTCGGCGAGGAGGCGGAACTTGCGGATGTAGTCCGCGCGGGCGAATGGCCGCGCGCCGAGGGGGTGCGCATCGGCGACGGCGATCTCGTCGACGACCGTCGAACCGTCGGTCAGCGTGATTTCCACGCGACCGCCGAACGCCTTCTCGTCGGGGTCTTCGGAGTGGTAGCGACGGGTCCACTCGGCATCCTCGGCCGTCGTGACCTTCTGCCACAGCTCGACCGTGTCGGCGCGACCGGCACGTTCCGGGGTGTACGAGTCGACGTGGTGCCAGCCGCCGTCCTGCAACGCGACCGTGAAGATGTACGGGATCGAATGATCGAGGGTCTCGCGGGATGCCGCGGGGTCGTACTTCTGCGGGTCGCCGGCACCCGAGCCGATGACGTAGTGGGTGTGGTGGCTCGTGTGGAGCACGACCGACGCGATGTTCGCGGGGTCGCGGAGTTCGGGACGCTCGGCGCCGAGCTTGCGGGCCAGGTCGATCCACGCCTGCGCCTGGTACTCGGCGGAATGCTCCTTCGTGTACGAGTCGAGGATGGCGCGCTTGGGCTCGCCGGGAGCGGGCAGCGGCACCTCGTACGCGGCATCCTTGCCGTCGAGCATCCAGGCGATGACGCCGTCCTCGCCTTCGTAGATCGGGCTGGGCGAGGTCTGGCCGCGCATCGCCCGGTCGACCGCCTCGACGGCCATCTTGCCGGCGAACGCGGGGGCGTGCGCCTTCCACGTCGAAATCTCGCCCTTGCGCGACTGGCGGGTCGCGGTGGTGGTGTGGAGGCCCTGCCCGACCGCTTGGTAGACGGTGTCGACGTCGAGCCGGAGGAGGGTACCGATGCCGGCCGCGGCCGACGGGCCGATGTGGGCGACGTGGTCGATCTTGTGCTTGTGCAGGCAGATCGAGCGGACGAGATCCATCTGGATCTCGTACCCGGTCGCGATGCCGCGCACGAGCGCCGCGCCGTCGGCGCCGACATGCTGCGCGACCGCGAGGATCGACGGGATGTTGTCGCCGGGGTGCGAGTACTCGGCGGCGAGGAACGTGTCGTGGTAGTCGAGTTCGCGCACGGCGACGCCGTTCGCCCACGCCGCCCACTCCGGGCTCGTGCGCACGTCGTTCGGGGCGCCGAAGAGCGTCGCGCCGGCTCCCCCCGTCGAGACGGGGTGCGACAGCGCCTGCGCGCGGGCGGCGTTGATCGGCGCCCTGGTGAGCGACGCCGCGGCGACGGCGGCGTTGTCGATCACACGGTTGATGATCATGTCGATGACGTCGTCCTCGACGGCGACCGGGTCGACGGCGACCTGGGCGATCTTGTAGGCGAGCTGCTCCTCGCGGGGCAGTTCCTCGTCGCTGCGGTACACGCGGACGTGGTGGGTGACGGTCATGGGGTTCCTTCCAGGGAGGCGAGGATGCTCGTGAGCGCGTTGTGCAGGTGGATGTGGGTGGCGTGGACCGCCAGATCGGCGTCGCCGGCGGCGATGGCCTCCGCGATGAGGCGGTGCTCCGGAGCGGATGCCGCGAGTCGCTCGGGCTTGTCGCGGGCGAACTGGCGCACCCGCACGAGGTGGGTGCGGACGGTGCGGAGGGCCGACGCGAGATAGTCGTTCGCCGCCGCGGCATCCAACTCGGCGTCGAATCGGGCGATGAGCGCGTAGTACTCGTCCGCATGGGATGCCACAGGTTCAATGGTGGCGAACTCGGCGGCGAGCGCTGCGAAGCCGTCGCGGTCGGCAGCGCGGGACGCGAGGCGGGCGGCGGTCTCTTCGAGCGCGCGGCGCAGGTCGAACAGCGCGCGGATGTCGTCGACGTCGATGCCCGCGACGACGGTCACGCGCGGGGACTGCTGCTCGACGAGCCCGTCCGCCGAGAGGCGGCGGAGCGCCTCGCGCAGGGGCGTGCGGCTCACGCCGAGCCGCGTCGCCTGCTCGACCTCGCCGAGGACGGCTCCCGGAGCGAGCGTGCCGCGCTGGATCTCGTCGAGGAGCGTCGCGTACGCCCGATCGCCGGCGCGCGTCGGTTCACCCATGCCGACAGTGTATGCACTCCCGCCGGTCGTGTCGCCGGATGGTCGGGAATTCTCGCTGAGCGTATACATTTTGCGCGGCCCGCACGCCGCTTCAGGTGGCAGCACACGCCGCATCCCAGCGGCGAAAGCGACGAGAGCTGCCACTTGAACGAGGGAGGGGACGACCCCGCGGCCCGCACGCCGCTTCAGGTGGCAGCACACGCCGCATGCCAGCGGCGAAAGCGACGAGAGCTGCCACCTGAACGTGCGAGCCCGGCGCCGCGGCGCGGGTAGCGTGGACGGGTGACCGAGATCCCCCGTTATGTCGTGGCCACCGACGGCGCCTGCAAGGGCAACCCCGGACCCACAGGCTGGGCGTGGGTCGGCGAAGACGGGCACTGGGCCGCAGGGTCGCTCCCCGAGGGCACGAACAACATCGGCGAGCTGCTCGGGCTGCTGAAGGCGATCGTCGACCACCCGAACGTGCGCGAACTCGTCGTGCAGGCCGACTCGAAGTACGCCATCGACACCTACGAGAAGTGGATGGACGGGCACCGCCGCCGCGGCTGGAAGACCTCCACCGGCGCGCCCGCCAAGAACCGCGACATCCTCGAACAGCTCATCGACGCCCGCGAGGCCCGCCGCGCGTCGGGCATGCCCGACGTCGTGCTCGAGCACGTCCGTGGACACCGCGGGCACGTGTTGAACGAGTGGGCCGACGAGCGCGCCGTACGGGCCTCGGAGCATGCGGCATCCGGGAAAGCCTCGGCCTGGTCGTCGCTCGGCGGCACGCACGAACTCCTCGACGTGAGCGACGCGCCGAAGAAGACGCGCTGACTCAGCGGGCCTCGGCCAGCAGCTCGGCGAGGCGCTCGAGCGCGGGGCGCTGCCCCTTCACGACGAGTTCGGCCGCACGCTCGAGCGGCATCCACTCGGCACGGTCGACCTCGGGGAACGACGCCGTCTTGCCCGACCGTGGCGGCCATTCCATCTCGAACTCGCCGAAGACGAAGTCGGGGTCGGATGCCGCGAACGCCGCGCCGTCGCCGACGAACACCGTGACGCGCTTGCCGGACGCGTACCCGAAGGTTCCGAGCTCGGCGTAGTCGACGTCGGGCGCATCGACGCCGAGCTCTTCGCGGAACTCGCGCTTCGCGGCATCCACCGCCGGCTCATCCGGGTCGAGCTCACCCTTGGGGATCGACCAGGCACCCTCGTCCTTCGACGCCCAGAACGGCCCGCCCATGTGTGCGATCAGCGCCGACACCCCGCCCTTCCCGTCGAGACGGTAGAGCAGGATGCCGGCGCTGTGCGCAGCCACGACGGATCAGACCAGGCGGGCCTTCGGCGACACCGAGTACGTCTCCTCGGGGTCGGTGACCGCGACCGACGCCAGGGCGTCGTTGACCGCCTGGTAGGTCGCGTCGTCGAGCTGGACACCCGAAGCCTTGACGGTGTCCTCGAGCTGCTCGGGGCGCGACGCACCCACGAGCGCGGCCGCGATGTTCGGGTTGTGCAGCACCCACGCGAGCGCGAGCTGCGGCATCGTGATGCCGGCCTCCTCCGCGATCGGCTTCAGCTTCTGCACCGCAGAGAGCACCTCGTCGTTCATGAAACGCGAGATCATCTGCGAGCCTCCCTTCTCGTCGGTGGCGCGCGAGCCCTCGGGCAGCGGCTGGCCCGGCACGTACTTGCCGGTGAGCACGCCCTGCGCGAGCGGCGACCAGACGATCTGCGAGATGCCGAGCTCTTCGGAGGTCGGGACGACCTTGCCCTCGATCACGCGCCAGAGCGCGGAGTACTGCGGCTGGTTCGAGATGAGCTGGAAGCCGAGCTCCTTCGAGAGCGCGTGCCCGGCCCGCAGCTGCTCGGCCGTCCACTCGCTGACGCCGATGTACAGCGCCTTGCCCTGGCGGACGACGTCGGCGAACGCCTGCATCGTCTCTTCGAGCGGAGTCTCGTAGTCGTACCGGTGCGCCTGGTACAGGTCGACGTAGTCCATGCCGAGGCGCTGCAGCGAGCCGTTGATGCCCTCGAAGATGTGCTTGCGCGAGAGACCGTGGTCGTTCGGGCCCTTTGGTCCGATCGGCCAGTAGACCTTCGTGAAGATCTCGAGCGACTCGCGGCGCTGCCCGCGCAGCGCGTCGCCGAGGACGACCTCGGCTGCGGTGTTCGCGTACGTGTCGGCGGTGTCGAACGACGTGATGCCGAGGTCGAGCGCCTTGTGGACGGTGGCCACGGCGGCGTCGTTCTCGACCTGCGAAGCGTGCGTCAGCCAGTTGCCGTACGTGAGCTCCGAGACCTTCAGACCGCTGTTGCCGAGGAATCGATAGTTGACCATGTTCCGACGCTACCGCCGCGGTGGATGCCTCGCGCGGGTGTCTCGCGGACAGCGAAACCGTCAGACGGATGCCGCGGCTGCGGCCTCGTCCTCTTCGGTGGCCACGAGCTGGCCGCAGGCGCCGTCGATCTCCTTGCCGCGGGTGTCGCGGAGGGTCGTCGGGATGCCGGCCTCGTTGAGGCGCCGGACGAACTCGTTCTGCACGTCGACGTCCGATGCCGTCCACACCGAGCCCGGCGTCGGGTTCAGCGGGATGGGGTTCACGTGCACCCAGCCGCGGCCGCGCTCGTTGAGCTTGGTCGCGAGCAGGTCGGCGCGCCACGCGTGGTCGTTCATGTCCTTGATGAGGGCGTACTCGATCGAGACGCGGCGACCGGTCTTGTCGAAGTACTCGCGCGCGGCATCCAATGCCTCATCGACCTTCCAGCGGGAGTTCACCGGGATGAGTTCGTCGCGCAGGTGGTCGTCGGGGGCGTGCAGCGAGAGCGCGAACGTGACCGGGATGTCCTCATCGCTGAGCTTGCGGATCGCGGGCACGAGCCCGACCGTCGACACCGTGATGCCGCGAGCACTCATGCCGAGGCCGTGGTCCTTGTCAACCATCGTGCGGACGGCCTGCATGACGCGGGCGTAGTTGGCGAGCGGCTCACCCATGCCCATGAAGACGATGTTGGTGACGCGCTCGTCCTTGTGGCCGACCTTGCGCGGGTCGCCGAGGCCGCCATCGGCAATGAGCCGGTTGGCGCGAACGACCTGGTCGACGATCTCGGCCGCCGACATGTTGCGGGTGAGGCCCGCCTGGCCGGTCGCACAGAACGGGCAGTTCATGCCGCAGCCGGCCTGGCTCGACACGCAGAGCGTGATGCGGCCGGTGTAGCGCATGAGCACCGACTCGACGAGGGCGCCGTCGTGCAGCTTCCAGAGGAACTTGATCGTGTCGCCGCCGTCGGTCTCGAGCCGGCGCACCTCGGTCATGAGGTTCGGGAGGAGCCCCGCGACGAGCTCCTCGCGACCGGATGCCGGGAGGTCGGTCATCTTCGCGGCATCCGAGGTGTAGTGCTGGAAGTAGTGCTTCTCGAGCTGGCCGGCGCGGAAGCCGGGGAGCCCCAGCTCCTTGAGCTTCTCGACGCGCTGCTCGCGAGTGAGGTCGACGAGGTGCACGGGCGGCTTGCCGCGCTTGGGGCTCGCGAACTGCAGGAGCGGGCGACCGGTGTCGTCCTTCGCCTGGGTCCACCCTTCGGTCCGCGGGCGCACCTGCTTGGGCTTCGTGGTGCGCACGGCGGACATGCCGTCGGGGCGTTCGGGCGTGGACTCGGTCATACTCCCAGGGTACCGGCGCGCACCTGCGGAACGCCTGGGGTGGCGGGATGACGGATGCCACGCGGCCCTAGAATCGTCGCCATGACGGAGGGGCATCCGCAGCGTCGCGGCACCATTGCGCACAAGGTGCTGAACAACAACGTCGTCATCTCCGTCGACGAGCAGGGACGCGAGCGCGTGCTCATGGGCCGCGGGCTGGGATTCCAGCTGAAGCCGTCCGACACGATCGACGCCAGCAAGGTCGAGAAGACCTTCATCCTCGAGGGCGGCGAAGACGGCGAGCGCGAACGCCGCATGCTCATCGACACGCCGTACCCGGTCATCGAGGCGGTCTCGCGGGCCGTCGATCAGGCGGAGCGGTCGCTCGGTCATCACCTCGGCAGACGGCTCACGATCGCGGTGATCGACCACGTGCAGTTCGTCCTCGAGCGCCTCGACAAGGGCATCCGCATCCCGACCGCGGCGATGCCCGAACTCAGGGTCCTTCACCCGCAGGAGTTCGCGGCCGCGACGAAAATGGCGGCGGCGATCTCGACCGCGCTGGAGCGAGAGCTCCCCGCCGAGGAGGCGGTCTTCCTCACGATGCACCTGCTGAACGCGACGCGCGATGAGCCGAACGGCACCGCCGCGTTGCTGTTCCGCCGCGTGCAGCACGTGGTGCTCACCGTCGAGAACGCCCTGGGTGTGAAGCTCGACGTCGAAAGTCCCGATTACGCCCGGTTCGTGCTGCACATCCAGTTCCTGTTGCAGCGGCTCGTCTCGCGCACGATGCTCCGCAGCGCCGACACGTCGTTCTTCGAGTTCGCCAAGCACAGCTACCCGCGGTCGTTCGAGATCGCGCAGGAGGTCAAGGCGTACGTGCGCGCGGCGACCGAATCGGAGCTCACCGACGAGGAGCTGCTGTACGTGATCGTCCACGTCGAGCGCCTCGCCGGACAGGTCGGCGTACGACCCGGTGGCGACCCCGCCGGCGGCGTGCTAGCCTGACCGACTGCAGGGCGAAGTAGCCCCGCGAGCGCGACGGATTGTTACTGCGGCAGCAGGCAAAACCTGAACTCACACCACCGGAGACGGCGGTGAACGAGTTCAGGTTTTTTTGTTGCCCGGAAACGGCTCCGACGCACTCTCTTCCCGAAAGCGCCGCATCGAAGCGGTGAGAAAGAGCGTGTCCCGATGGACTACTCGAAGACCGCAGCAGGCGTCCTCCAGGGCGTCGGCGGCGAGGAAAACGTCCGCTCCCTGGTGCATTGCGCGACGCGTCTGCGCTTCGTGCTGAAGGACGAGGCCAAGGCCGACTCGGCAGCCGTCAAGGCCGTCCCGGGCGTCGTGACCGTCGCCCAGGCGGGCGGCCAGTACCAGGTCGTCATCGGCAACGACGTGCCCGACGTGTTCGCCGAGATCGGCAAGATCTCGAACTTCGGTGGCAGCGCCGACGGCGCCGCGGACGACGCCCCCAAGGGCAACCTCTTCAACCGTTTCATTTCGATGATCTCGTCGATCTTCACCCCCGTGCTGTGGGCACTCGCCGGCACCGGCCTGCTGAAGGCGTTCCTCGCCGCAGCGGTGACCTTCGGCTGGATCGCAACCGACAACTCCACCTACGCGGTGTTGAACGCACTGTCCGACGCGTTCATCAACTTCCTGCCGATCGCCCTGTCGATCACGGCCGCGCGCTACTTCAAGGCGAACGAGTGGACCTCGCTCGCCATCGCCGGCGCGCTCGTCTACCCGACGATGGCGGGCCTCGTCGGCCAGCCCGACCTCACCTTCTTCGGCATCCCGTTCACGATGGTCAGCTACGTCTCGAGCGTCATCCCGATCATCGTCGTCGTCTGGCTGCAGAGCCACGCCGAGAAGTTCCTCTACGCGAAGCTTCCCGGCGCCGTCCGCCGCTTCGTCACCCCGATGCTCGTCGTCCTCGTCGCGGTTCCGCTCGTCTTCGTCGTCATCGGGCCGATCTCCGACCTCCTCGGCGGCGCGCTCGGCAACGGCATCGGCTGGGTCTTCGAGAACGCACCGTGGGCCGGTGGCGCCATCATGGGTGGCTTCTGGCAGGTCTTCGTGATCTTCGGTCTGCACTGGGGCCTTGTCCCGCTGTTTACGCTCGAGTTCCAGACGACGGGGCAGATCTCGCTCGTCGGTCCGGTCTTCGCCGCCGTCCTCGCGCAGGCCGCCGCCGTCGCCGGTGTGTGGGTGCGTGCCCGCAACAAGAACCTGAAGTCGCTTGCCGCGCCCGCGACGCTGTCGGGCTTCCTCGCCGGCATCACCGAGCCCGCCATCTACGGCATCAACCTGCCGCTGAAGCGCCCCTTCGCGTTCGGCATCGTCGGCGGTGTCATCGGTGGCGCGATCATCGCCCTCGGCGGCGTGTTCTCTACCGCGTTCGTGGTGCCCTCGGGCCTCGCGCTGCCCGCGCTCCTCGGCAACGGCAACATGCTGATGCTCGCCCTCGGCCTCGCGGTCGCGATCGCCGTGCCGTTCCTGCTGACGGTCATCATCGGGTTCGTGGAGCCGACGGAGGATGCCGCACCGGCACCTGCCGCCGCTGCCACCGACCTCGTCGTGTACAGCCCCCTCGACGGCACCGTCGTCGCACTCTCCGAGACCCCGGACGCCGCGTTCGCCGCGGGCGCGCTCGGTGACGGCGTCGCGATCCAGCCCCGCAGCGGCGCGCTCTACGCGCCGTTCGACGCGACGATCGCCGCCGCGTTCCCGACCGGTCACGCGATCGGCCTGCGGCACGCCGACGGCGCCGAGGTGCTGATCCACATCGGCATCGACACCGTCAAGCTCGGCGGCACGCACTTCGACGTGAAGGTCACCACCGGCCAGGAGGTCAAGGCGGGCGACCTGCTCGTCGAGTTCGACGCCGACGCGATCGCCGCGGCCGGGTACGACCTGACGACGCCGATCGTCGTGACCAACGGCGAGCTCTACCCGGCGCTGGCCGACGTCCAGACCGGACCGGTCGCGCACGGCGAGCCGCTGTTCACCGCGGTCTCGATCGAGTCCGCACCGGTCTCGGCCTGATCCGACCGGATGCCGGGTCTCGTCGCACCCGAAGCGGCGAGACCCGGCATCCATTCCTCTCCTCGACGAACACACACGACAAGAAAGCGACCATGAGCACCATCTCGTTCCCCGACGGCTTCCTCTGGGGCGGCGCGACCGCCGCCAACCAGCTCGAGGGCGCATACCTCGAAGACGGCAAGGGCCTCTCGATCCAGGACGTCATGCCGCAGGGCATCATGACCCCGCGCAGCGAGGGCCCCACCGACGACAACCTGAAGCAGATCGGCATCGACTTCTACCACCGCTACGCCGAGGACATCGCGCTCTTCGCCGAGATGGGCTTCAAAGTCTTCCGGTTCTCGATCGCGTGGAGCCGCATCTTCCCGAAGGGCGACGAGACCGAGCCGAACGAGGCCGGCCTCGCGTTCTACGACCGCGTGCTCGACGAGCTCGAGAAGCACGGCATCGAGCCGCTCGTCACCATCTCGCACTACGAGACCCCGCTGCACCTCGCCGAGACGTACGACGGCTGGGTGAACCGTGACCTCATCGGGTTCTACGAGCGCTACGTCCGCGTGCTGTTCAGCCGCTACGGCGCCCGCGTGAAGTACTGGCTGACCTTCAACGAGATCAACTCGGTCGTGCACGCGCCGTTCATGTCGGGCGGCATCAACACGCCCAAGGAGCAGCTCTCCAAAACCGACCTGTACCAGGCGGTGCACCACGAGCTCGTGGCATCCGCCCTGGCGACGAAGGTCGCGCGCGAGCTCGCCCCGAACGCGCAGATCGGTTGCATGGTGCTGTCGATGCCCGTGTACCCGCTGACCCCGAACCCCGACGACGTGTTCGCGGCGCTCACGACCGAGCGCGTGAACCTCGCGTTCGGCGACATCCACGTGCGCGGCGAGTACCCCGGGTACTACCTCCGCAGCCTGCGCGAGATGGGCGTCGAGCTGCAGATCAGCGACGACGACAAGGCGCTGCTCAAGGAGCACACCGTCGACTTCGTGTCGTTCAGCTACTACTCCTCGATCTGCGAGACGGTCGACCCCGAGCAGCGCGTCATGGGCGAGGGCAACCTCTTCGGCGGCGTCAAGAACCCGACCCTCAAGGAGTCGGAGTGGGGCTGGCAGATCGACCCGGTCGGCCTCCGCCTCGTGCTGAACCAGTTCTGGGACCGCTGGCAGAAGCCGCTGTTCATCGTCGAGAACGGGCTGGGCGCCAAGGACCAGCTCATCGAGGTCGACGGTGTGAAGACCGTCGCCGACGACTACCGCATCGCCTACCTGCAGGCGCACCTCGAGGCGGTCGGCGAGGCCGTCGCCGACGGTGTCGACCTCATGGGCTACACGACCTGGGGCTGCATCGACCTCGTCTCGGCGTCGACCGCCCAGCTCAGCAAGCGGTACGGCTTCATCTACGTCGACCGGAACGACGACGGCAGCGGGTCGCTCGATCGCTTCAAGAAGCAGTCGTTCGACTGGTACGCCGAGGTCATCCGCACGAACGGCGCCTCGCTCCAGGCGTGAGCGTCAGTGGGGGCGGGGCGCGCACGCGTCAAGCCCCCACCGCCCCCACTCCCCGCTCGCTACCGTGGCGAGGTGAGCGACATCCAGATCCGCCCCATCCGCACCGACGACGCCGGCGAGGTGCTGACCCTGCAGCGCGCCGCGTTCGTGCAGGAGGCCCTCATCTATGGCGATCCCGACATGCCGCCACTGACCCAGACGCTCGAGGAGCTGACCGCTGAACTGCACGAGAACCTCGGTCGCGTGGCACTCGACGGCACGCGGATCGTCGGCGCCGCGCGAGCGCGCCTCGACGACACCCTGCTGCTCATCGGTCGCATCGCCATCGCACCCGACCAGCAGGGCGCGGGCATCGGATCCCAGCTCCTCGCCGCCGTCGAAGAGTCCGGGCGACAGGCCGGCGCGACCGAAGCCGAACTGTTCACGGGCTCCCTCAGCGAGGCGAACATCCGCCTGTACGAACGCGAGGGCTACCGCGAGACGCAGCGCGTCCCCGGCGACGGCGGCGTCGACCAGGTCTTCCTCCGCAAGCGCCTCGACTGACGGCATCCCTCGGGAGTCGGCGCACACCTCGCGTTCGTCCGCATCCCCGAGAATGGAATCATGACCCGCATCGCCTTCCTCGACGTCGACGGCACGATCCTGGAGCACGGTGACGCGATCGCCCCCTCCACGGTCACGGCCATCCGCACCGCCCGCGAGAACGGTCACCTCGTGTACCTCTGCACGGGCCGTGCCGCCGGCGACATCCACCCGAAGGTGCGGGAGATCGGCTACGACGGCGCGATCACCAACGGCGGCGCCTACGCCGTGCGCGGCGACGAGCTCATCTTCGCCGACCCGATGCCGCGCGAGGACACCGACCGTCTCATCTCGTACTTCGAGGCCGAGGACATCGACTATTTCCTGCAGTCCGACGAGGCCGTGTACGCGAGCCCTGGGGTCGGCGCGATGGTCGACCGGTTCTTCGAGCGCCGTCGACGCCAGCACCTCGAGGACGCCCGCCGCCTCGGGCTCTCGGAGCCCGTCGACCCGAAGCCCGTGATCTCGTATCGCCCGCTGACCGAGGCGAACCTCGACCAGATCGCGAAGACGACGTTCATCAGCAAGCGCTCCGACAGCGTCGATCGTGCGCAGGCCGACCTGGGTGACCGCTTCCACGTCATCCCCGGCAGCATCCCACTCCCGGGCGGTTCGAACGGCGAGATCGGTCTGCGCGGCACCACCAAGGGCTCCGCGATCCTGCGCGTGCTCGAGGTGCTCGGCCTCGACGCCGCCGACGCGATCGGCATCGGCGACAGCTGGAACGACGCCGAGATGTTCGACGTCGTCGGCTCCCCCGTGGCGATGGGCAACGCCGATCCCGCGCTCAAGGAGCGCGCCGGCAACGTCACGACGGACGTCCTCGACGACGGCGTCTGGAACGCCTTCGTGAGGCTCGGCCTCATCTGACGCGAGCGGATGCCGCGGCGCGGCATCCGCTCAGTCCTTCTTCCTCCCGAAGCTCTTGAACCAACCGGCGACGCTGATCGCGTTCTCCACGGTGCCGCCACTGATGTACCCCGCGGCGAGGCCGCTGAACTCACGGAAGCACGACTCGCACAGCGTGCGCGTCGCGGTTCGCTGCCCCTTGCCGCGCAGCCGCGCCCGGCACTGATCGCACCTGTCGTCCATGCCGCGAGCCTCGCACCTGCCAGCGTCGAAGCGCAAGGCGCGGCATCCGCTCAGTGGACGGGGAGCAGCAGGTAGAGCGCGCCGGCAATCGTGAAGGCGATCACGAGGCGGTCGAACAGGCGCTGCGGCACGCGGGACGCGATCGCGCGGCCGCCGAACGCACCGATGACGACGAGCGGCACGAGCACCGCATCGATCAGCAGCCCCTGCGGGGTGATCAGTCCGAGGCCCGCCGAGAACGGGACCTTCGTGATGTTGATGATCGCGAAGAACCACGCGGCGGTGCCGAGGAACGCCTTCACCTCGAAGCGCGACGCGAGGAAGTACATGGACATCACCGGGCCTGCGGCGTTGGCGACCATCGTCGTGAAGCCGCCGAGCGAGCCGTAGGCCGCAGCGGCGACGCGGCCGCTCCGGACGGCGTCGGGCCGTGCCCGCCGACGCCATAGCGTCACCGCGACAACGGCGAGCAGGATCACCCCGATGACGCGGCGCACCCAATCGTCGTCCGCGAACGCCATGAAGGCGACTCCGACCAGCAGCCCGACGATGACGGCGGGCGCGAGACGAATGAGCGAGCGCCAGTCGGCGTGCTGCCGATACATCCAGAGCGCGAACATGTCGCCGACGATGAGGAGCAGCAGGATCGTTCCGGTCGACTGCTTCGCCGGAAGGACAGCAGCGAACGCTGCCGCGGCAACCGTGCCGGCACCCGGCAGCGCCGTCTTCGCGAGCCCGATGATGAGCGCCCCCGCCGCGACCACAATCCAGGCGAGTGCGGTCAGTTCTGGCATGCGGGGAGCTCGGCGATCACTCCATCACGCTATCGCTCGCCGGGCGACACCCGACCCGCTCGCTCAGTCGAGGAAGATGTCGGGGAACAGCTCACTGTCGGGTGTGCCGGGCGTCGCGGCGTAACCGGAGAAGTCGGTGACGCCGGCATCCCGCAGCACGTCCTCGACGATGAGCGTCTGACCGGTGTACTCGCGCGCCGGCTTCGTGATGACCTCGTACGCCGCGTCGGCGTAAACCTCGGGCGTGCGGCTGACCTTCATCATGCGGTCGCCGCCCAGCGCGAACTGCACCGCCGCGGTCGCGATCGTCGTCTGCGGCCACAGCGTGTTCGCGGCGACCCCGTCCTTCGCGAACTCGGCCGCCAAGCCGAGCGTCGCCATCGTCATGCCGTACTTCGCGAGCGTGTAGCCGGTGTGCGCGCCGAGCCACTTCGGCGACAGGTTCAGCGGCGGGGACAGCGAGAGGATGTGCGGGTTCGCGGCATCCTTCAGCATCGGCAGCGCAGCCCGCGACAACAGGAACGTGCCGCGCACATTGACCCCCTGCATGAGGTCGTACTTCTTCGTCGCGAGTTCCAGCGAGCCCGACAGGTCGATGACCGACGCGTTGTTCACGACGACGTCGATACCGCCGAACTCTCCCCGGGTCTGCAGGACGGCGCCGGTGATGTCGTCCTCATTGCGGACGTCGCCGACGATCGGCAGCGCATTCCCGCCAGCCGCGCGGATCTGCTCAGCCGCACTGTGCACCGTGCCCTCGAGCTTCGGATGCGGGCTGTCGGTCTTCGCGATGAGGGCGATGTTCGCGCCGTCGCGTGCTGCGCGCAGCGCGATCGCGAGGCCGATGCCGCGGCTGCCGCCCGACATCAGGATGGTCTTGCCGGCGAGGGGTGCGGTGCCTGTCATGGGTTCCTCCGTCAGTGGCGGGGCGTGCGGGATGCCGCGGCGAACGCGGCCACGCGGGTCTTCGAGTCGTCGGTGTCGAACGCGGCGCCGATCGTACGCGCCTCGTCGGCGAGGTTCTCGGCGAAGCTGCGGTCGGCGCCGGCGCGGATGAGGCGCTTCGCCTGGCCGAACGCGCCGGTTGTACCGTCGAGCCAGCCGCGGGCGATGCCCTCGGCGGCGCTCTTCGGGTCGTCGGCGACCGCTGTCACCAGGCCCCAGTCGAGCGCGGTCTCAGCGTCGATCGTGGTGTCGGTGAGCAGCAGCTGCAGCGCGCGGCGCTGACCGACCGCGGCCGGCAGCAGCGTCGAAACGCCGAGGTCGGGGGTGAGACCGATGTTCGCGTACTTGCTGACGAACTTCGCCGCCGGCGAGGCGACGACGTAGTCCGCCGTGAGCATGAGGCCGATTCCGCCGCCCGCGACGGCGCCCTGCACCGCCGCGACGATCGGGATCGAGGACTCGACGAAGGTGCGGATGCCGTCGTGGATCACGTCCGCCATCGCGGTGATCGCGGAACCGTCCGACCCGGTGGTCGCCATGGCGACGACATCGCCGCCGGCGCAGAAGGCCGGTCCCGCGGCATCCAGCACGATGGCACCGATGGTGTCGTCGGCAGTGAGCTCGTGTGCGAGGTCGCGCCAGCGCGTGCCCATCTCGAAGTCCATCGCGTTCAGCGACGCCGGTCGGTTGAAGGTCAGGCGGGCCAGCGCACCGTCGCGCTGCAGCAGGATCGTGTCGCTCATCGGGTCTCTTTCGGTCTCGGCGCGGATATGTTCCCAGCTCGGCGGCAACAACTCCGGAGATACGGCCGCGTCGAGCCGAGCCGCGTCCGGAAATCCGCGTGTGTCAGCCGCCGCGCGTCGCGAAACTCCGGAGTTACTGCCGCGAAGGCCACAACCCCGCTCACTTCGGTGCCATCCGGATCGCGCCGTCGAGGCGGATCGTCTCGCCGTTGAGGTAGCCGTTCTCGACGATCTGCTGCACGAGCGCGGCGTATTCGTCGGGGCGGCCGAGCCGTGCGGGGTGCGGCACCTGCTGGCCGAGCGAGTCCTGCGCCGCCTGCGGAAGGCCGGCGAGCATCGGGGTCTCCATGATTCCGGGGGCGATGGTGCACACGCGGATGCCGTACCGAGCCAGTTCGCGCGCGGCCGGGAGGGTGAGCGCGTGGACGCCGCCCTTGCTCGACGCGTACGCAGGCTGGCCGATCTGGCCGTCGAACGCTGCGACCGACGCGGTGTTCACGATGACGCCGCGGTCACCCGATGCGGTCGGCTCGGTCGCCGCCATCGCCGCGGCCGCGTGCGCGAGCACGGCGTAGGTGCCGACAAGGTTGATGCGGACGACGCGCTCGAAATCCGCAACCGACCCGGGACTCCCGTCGCGGCCCAGGATCTTCGCCGGCGTCGCGATGCCGGCGCAGTTGACCGCGATGCGGAGCGGTGCGACGGCGGATGCCGCAGCGACGGCGTCCGCGACCTGCGCGGCATCCGTCACATCGGCGGCCGCGAACGTGCCACCAAGCTCGGCCGCCACGTCGGCACCGGGCGACGTCGGGAGGTCGACGATCACGACGTGGGCGCCGGCAGCGGCCAGGCGGCGGGCGGTCGCGAGTCCGAGGCCGCTCGCCCCACCGGTGATGAGCGCGGCTGCGCCGGTGATCTCCACGTCGTTCTCCTTCGAACGGGATTGCGTCTCATTCCACATGCGACTGCGTCTCACGCAGTGGATACGACTCCAGGGTAGTCGCACGCCACCGCTCCGCGCATCGTCCGTGACATCCGCAGGCCGCGACTGCAGGATGGAGCGATGTCGATCCCCGCGACGGACGCCCTCGCCGCTTCGCACGCGCCGTGGGACGCGACATGACCCACCCGATCATGTTCGACGACGCCGACCCGGGCCTCGCGCTCGTCCGCCATCCCGCGACCCCGCCCTCCGCGACGCCGCATTCGAGTCCCTCGGACGTCCACCTGCGGCGGCGATCGCAGCAGTCATCGGTCGCGCGGTCGACCGTGGCGACCTGCCGCCGGGCGCGCCCGTCGAACTCGCCGCGGGGGTCATCCCCGCGGCAGCGTTCCGCAGCGTGATGGCCCGAGGTCGTCCACTCGACGCCGAGTCGATCACCGCCCTCATCGACCGCATCGTCCTGCCGGCCCTCCGCGCCTGACACGCGACGTAGGCTCGTCCGGTGAGCGAGCGGACGAGCATCGAGTCCCGAATCGTCGACGTCGCCTGGGACGACACCCGCGCGGCTTCCCTCCGCGACGAGCTCGATGCCGACCTCGGCTTCCGGTACGAGGGGTTCCACGGCGACGAGCCCGCGGAACGCGCGGCCGCCCGAGCGCGAGCGCTCGCGATGCATCCCGACGAGATCGTCGCCACCCTCCTCGCCGTCCTCGACGACGCACCGGTCGGCCACGTGATCCTCCGCCGTCTCGATGCGGAGTGGGAGATCAAACGGCTCATCGTGACACCCGCAGCACGCGGCCGCGGGGTCGCGCGCGCGCTCATGCGCGCCGCACTCGACCGTGCACGGGGTGGCGGCGCAGCACGAGTCATCCTGCAAACCGGCCTCCCGCAGCCGGAGTCCATCGCGCTCTACGAATCGATGGGATTCACCCGCATTCCGGTGTACGAGCCGTACGCCGAGACGATGCCGCGATCGGTCTGCTTCTCGTACGCGTTCTGACGAGGTCACGACCAGACGAAGCGAAACGTTCCCGCCCACACGGCCACGGCGATCGAGATCGCCATGATGGCGACCGCCCCCGCGACCGCGACCGCATCCCGCGCCGACAGGGTCGATTGTCGAGCCCAGGTGCGGGTGACGGGCGCCCCGAACCCGCGCGCCTCCATCGCCGTCGCCAGCCGCGTGCCTCGACGAACAGCGAAGACCAGCAGCACGAACGCCATCGAGAAGAACCTGCGCACAGCGTTCCGGTCGCCGACGCCGCGGGCCCGGCGCGCGAGTCGCATCGCACGCCAGTCGTCGACGAAGAGCCCGAGGGTGCGCGTTCCTGCGAGCACACCGAGGACGAGGCGCGAGGGCAGTCGGACAATCTGCGCGAGCGCTGCCGCGAGCTCGATGGGGTCGACGCGGCTGAAGAGCAGGATCGTGGGCAGCGCGAGCGCGACGACCCGGACGCCGACGGCGATCGCGAAGGCGACGGACGCGTCGCTGATCGTCGCGTACCAGAACGAGGCGTAGACGCGGCCCGCGGGTTCGGCATAGAGCAGCATGCTGAGCCCGGCGATCGGCGTGAGCACCAGGATCGGCAGCATCCGGCGGAGGACGGTCGAGGCGCTGAGCCCCGTCAGCGGGATGCAGGCGATGAGGAGAGCGACGGCCACGCCCGCGCTCACCGGATCGATCGTCGAGAGCAGCGGAATCGAGAGGAGCAGCGCGAGCAGGATGCGGACGGCCGGATTCACGCCGTCGAGCCACGCGACGCCGACCTCCCTCGTCGCCGCGGTCACGGCGCGACTCCGGCCAACGCCCAGCGTCGACCGCCGAGCAACCGGACGACCTCGTCATCGTGGGTGACGGCGACGACCGAGCGCCCCTCGCCGATCTGCTCCTGCAGCAGCCCCACGATGCCCGCCCACCCGTGCCGGTCCTGCCCGAACGTCGGCTCATCGAGCACGATCACCTGCGGCGATGTCGCGAGCACCGTTGCGACGGAGAGTCGTCGCTTCTGCCCTCCCGACAGCGTGAACGGATTCGCCCGCGCGAGCATCGCGAGGCCGAGCCGCTCGAGCAGGTCATCGACGACGCGCGAAGTCGCGGCATCCGTCATCTTCAACGCCCGAGGGCCAACGGCCAGCTCGTCGCGGACGGTCTGCGTGAGGAACTGGTGCTCGGGATCCTGGAAGACCGTGCCGATCCGCGTGAGCAGCTCTCGGGAAGTCCACCTCGACGGCCGGCTCCCGCGCCGGCCCGCGGGCACCAAGGCCGCCTCCACCGACCCCGCGTACTCAGGGAGGAGCCCAGCGAGGGTGAGCGCGAGGGTCGACTTGCCCGCGCCGTTCGGCCCGGTGAGGACGAATGCCGCGCCGGCGGCGATCTCGAGATCGAGGCCTTCGCGCACGGCGGTGCGCCCGTCCCGCGAGATCGCGAGCTCCCGCGCCCGCAGGGCGCTGTCCGCACCGCTCGGCGCCGCCGGGAGGGCAGGGAGGTCGACGGGTCGCCCCGGCAACCAGACGCCAGCCGCCAGCAGGACATCAGCATGACGCTCGAAGACCTCGGCGGGGGTCCCGTCGGCGAGAAGTCCGCCAGCCGCGTCCAACACGATGACGCGGGTCATCAAGTCGCGCCACACATCGGTGCGATGCTCGATCACAACGAGCGTGGCGCCCGATGACAGCGCAGCCTCGCCGACCGCCTGTCGCACTTCCTCGACGCCTTCGGGATCGAGGTTCGCGGTCGGCTCATCGAGCAACAAGAGCCCCGGTCGCATCGCGAGCACCCCGGCGATGGCGAGCCGCTGCTTCTGCCCGCCCGAGAGTCGAGCCGTCTCGCGTTCGACTGGAACCTCGAGCCCGACCGCATCCAACGCTTCCGCGACCCGCGCCGGGATCTCCGCCGGATCGACGCCGAGGTTCTCGCAGCCGAACGCGACGTCGTCGCCGACCCGGGAGAGCACGACACCGGCATCCGGGTCCTGGAGGACCAAGCCGACCCTGCCGCGGTGGGCGGCGGGGTCCTCTCCGTCGATCAGCAGCGATCCGGATGCCGCACCGTCTTCCTCGCTGCCGAGCAACCCCGCCATCCCCGCGAGGAGGGTCGACTTGCCGGCACCAGATGCGCCGAGCAGCAGCACACGCTCACCGGGTGCGATATCGAGGTCGACATCGCGCACCGCGGGCAGCCGCCGACCGGCATACCGCCAGCCCCAACCTCGCGCGCGGACCGCGGCTGGGCGCGCGCGCTCCCCAGTCAGACCTCGTCCGCCTGTTCTCGACCCGACGCGAAGCGGCTCAGCGCGCCGGTCTTCGCGAGGGCGCGCACGAGCACCCACCCCACGACACCCGCGAGCACGGCACCGGAGATGACGACGCAGCCGAGGTAGATGGCATTGAACTCGAACGTCTTCAGGATGTTCGGGGAGTCGCCGTAGAACAGCTCGAAAATCCATGCTGCCGCTCCGGCCGCGGCGCCGGCTGCAGCCGCGACCCACAGCCCGAATCGGCGGTAGAGCAGGATGGCGAAGATGAGCTCTGCGCCCAGCCCCTGCACGAGCCCCGACAGCAGGGTCGACACGCCCCATACGTTGCCGAGCAGCATTGACACGATCGCCGCGACGACCTCGACAAGAAGGGCCGCGCCGGGTTTGCGGATGACGAGACCACCGATGACGCCGCCGATCAGCCAGATGCCGACGGCGAGGCCGCCGAGTCCGGGAGTCGCGGCATCCATCACCGAGAACCAGCCGTACCCGACTCCGTTCCAGAACCAGAACAGGAGTCCGACGGCGACGCCCAGCACGGCGGCGACGACGATGTCGACGACCCGCCAGCGGAAGCGCTGCGAAACGGTGGTGGACGTGGGTGCGTGCGTGGACGCGTGCATCGTTGCTCCTCCCTGCGCCGGCATGATCCGGATCAGGTTCGACGGTCGAAGCGTGGGTCGCTTCCTCTCAGCCCGGCTCACCGGACTCCCGTGGTTGTGCGATAAGTATATCCATGCGGCAGACCCGACCCGCGCGGGGCGCTACCGTTGATCAGTGACCATGGAAGACGCCACGCCGCTCACGCGCCGGCAGCTTCGCGCCCAGGCGGGCGACGCCCCTTCCGCCGCCTCGGACACGGATGCCGCCGACCTCGACGCGCCCGAAACGTCGCCCACCGACCCGCCACTCACCGCGACCGGTCGCATCGCCCTGACCTGGGTCGACGACGACGCGCTCCGACCGGAGCCCAGCCCGCAGACCTCCGAGTTCGAGCTCCTCCCCCCGCTGCGCCGTCCGCGTCGCCGGTTCGACGCGCGCATCGCCGTCGTGCCGACTGTCGCCGTTATCGCCCTCGCGATCGCCTACGTCGCCGGGATGCTGCTGTGGCCCCTCAGCGCGGTAGAACCGAACGTCACCACCGCCGAAGCGACGCCGCTGCGCGGCGGCGCTGCCTCGGTGGAGTGGCCGACCGACGGCGCAGGCGCGGTGTCGGTGTCGGGCTTCTCGACTGCGGCATCCACCGACGAATCGGTCCAGCTCGCCAGCCTCACGAAGCTCGTGACCGCGCTCGTGGTGCTCGATGAGGCGCCGCTCGAGGTCGGCGAGCAGGGCCCGTCGTACGACTTCGTGTTCGCCGACCGCAGCGAGTACTGGCAGTACATCGCAGAGAACCAGTCGGCACTCAACGTGCCCGACGGTGGATCGCTCACCCAGTACGAGCTGCTCCAGGGCATGCTCATCGCGTCGGCGAGCAACTACGCCGACCGCCTCGCGACCGAGCTCTTCGGCTCGGTCGAGGCGTACACCGACGCGGCGAACGCGTGGCTCGATGCGAACGGCCTCGCCGATGTGACCGTGACGGATGCCTCGGGCTTCGACCGCGACAACACGGCGACGCCTCGTGCGATCGTCGCGCTCGCGAAGCAGGCCATGGCGAACCCGGTCATCGCCGAGATCGTGGCGACGCCGTCGGCCGAGCTCGAGGGTGCCGGGTTCTTCGAGAACACGAACGAACTCCTCGGCACCGACGGTGTCGTCGGCATCAAGACGGGCAGCTACGGCGGGTATTACAACCTCGTGGCCGCGCGCACCGCGTCGGTCGGCGGCGAGGAGGTCACCATCTTCGGCGCCGTGACCGGACAGCCCACCGACGCGCTGCGCGTCGAAGAGGCCGCACGGCTGCTCGACGAGGTGACCGCGGATGCCGCGACGCCGTCGACGCTCGCCGCAGGCACCGTCGTCGCGAGTGTCACGACGGCCTGGGGCGCGTCGGCGAACATCGTCACCGACGCCGACGCATCGCTACTGCTGTGGAACGCGGCATCGGCCGAGACCGACGCCACCATCGACCTCGGCGATGAGCGCGCGGCGGGCGACGACGCGGGCACGCTGGCGCTCACCGGACCGGCCGGTGCGACCGAGGTCGGGCTCGTCCTCGATGACGCCGTCCCCGGCCCCGACATGTGGTGGCGGCTGAGCCACCCGCTGGAACTGCTCGGCATCATCTGAGCCGTGCCCCGAGTCACGCCGGCGCGCGGTCAGGCGAAGCGGACGCCCTGCTGCAGGCGGGTACGGACGTCGAACAGCTCGTTCCCGCCGATCTCGCGCGCGCCCGTGACGCCACGGCGCAGCACCGTCGACAGCGCGGCGCGGCCGACCACCGCGACCGGCAGTCCCTTGACCCTGCCGAGCTCCTCGATGGGGGATGCCACGTCGTCGTCGGGCAGCACGACGATCGCGCCGCTGAACTTCACCTTCAGCGCGCGGCCGAGTCCACGGGCGGCGAGCACGAGCCCCGCCACGGGGGCGCCCGAGATGACGTCGCCGATGAGCTCGCCACGCCGGGTGCGCACCGGACCGCCGAAGTCCTCGGACAGCACGGCGTAGAGCCCGCTCGGCCCGAGCACGATGTGGTCGAGCTTCAATTCGGGGGCGCGCGCGTCGGCCAGCACGTCGTGCCACACCGTGTACCCCATGCCGAGGTCGCCGACGATGCGGGCGGTCGCCTCCTCGGCGAGCGCGTCGGCGAGCAGGCGTCGCACGTCGTGCGGGGCGCTGCGCACGAGCGCCGGGTCGTAGGGGTCGGCGAGATCGACGCCGCGACCTGCCCACTCGCGGATGAGCCCGAGGTACCGCTCGCGCCGCCACCCGCCGGGCTGACCGAACGACCGCGCCTTGGGTCGGGTGTCGGCGGGACGAGACGGCGGCCGCCACTGCGGCGCGTCGGGTGCGAACGACTGCGCGTCACCGAAGCCGTGGCCGCGGTCGTACGACGCGCGCGCATCAGGTGTGCCGACGAGCTCCCACGCCCGCTGCACCTGCACGAACAGCGCGGCGTCCCCGCCGGTGTCGGGGTGGGTCTGCCGCAGCCGCAGGCGATAGGCCTTCCGCAGGTCGTCGTCGCTGACGTCCGGGGCGACCTGCAGCACCTCGTAGGCCGATGCCGAGAGCGGACTGTCGAACACGTCAGGCCGCCCAGAGCGGGATCGACGGCACGTGCGCGAGCGCCGATGCGGCGGCATCCGCGGGGACATCGGCGAGCGTCGAAGGCTGCCAGTGTGGCGAACGGTCCTTGTCGACGAGCTGGGCCCGGATGCCCTCGACGAGGTCGGGCTGCGTCGTCGCGAACCACTCGACGAGCGCGTACTCCTGCGCGAGCGCCGAGCGCAGATCTGGCAGCGACCGTGCTGCACGCACCGCCGCGAGGGTGACGGTCACGCCGGTCGGCGACAGCGACTCGATGAGATCGGCGGTCTCGGATGCCGCCGACTCGGGCCGCGCCCGCAGTCGCTCCACGATCTCGGGCACCGTGTCGCCCGCGAACGCGTCGTCGATCCAGGGCCGCGCCGCGGCGAGGCGCGACGGCTCGGGGGTCTCGTCGAACAGGAGCGTGATCTCGGTCGGGGTGTGCGGATCGGCGCGCGTGATGAGCGCGTGGTGCAGGTCGCCGAGCCGATCGGCGGGCACGAGGTGATCGGCGAACCCGGCGTAGGTCGCGTCGGCGGCATCCATCGTCCCGCCGGTGACCGCCAGGTACTCGCCGACGCGGCCCGGCGCGCGGGAGAGCAGCCACGAACCACCGACGTCGGGCGTGAACCCGATGCGGACCTCGGGCATGGCCAGCTGCGAACGCTCGGTCACGACGCGCACGGCGGCGTGGCCGGCGAGGCCGATGCCGCCGCCCATCGTGATGCCGTCGGCGAAGACGACGACCGGCTTCGGGTACTCAGCGATGCGCGCGTTGAGCGCGTACTCGTCGCGGAAGAACGTCATCGCACCGACTGCATCACCGGCGAGCACCTGCTCCCGCAGGCTGCGGACGTCGCCGCCGGCGCAGAAGCCGCGATCACCGGCGCCGTCGAGGAGCACGAGGGCGACGTCGGCGTCGTGCTCGAACGCGTCGAGCGCCGCACCGATTCCGAGGATCATCTCGTGATCGACCGCGTTGATCGCGCGCGGACGGTCGAGCGTCACGTGACCGACGCTGCCGTCGGTGCGCACCTGGAGCGTGGATGCCGCGGAGCCTGTCACTCCGGCAACGTTACCGGCAGCGGAGGCGGTCAGGCCTGTGCTGGACGGGGCGCGCGGGTACGAGCCGGTCGCGGTACCCGCGCGGCATCGGGTGCGCCGACGACCGGGATCTCGGTCGTCGTCAGGGCGACGACGTCGACCGGCTCGTCTCGGGCGTCGAGGCGAAGCGCCTGCACAAGGGCGAGGCCGTGGCGGGTCGTCAGCACAAGCCGCTGGAACTCCGGGTCGCCCTCGAGGTCGATGACGACCGATGCGCGACTGCGTCGCACGAGGACGAAGTCGTCGCCACCGGCGGACCGCCAGCGGCCCATCGCGAACGTCCGCGGCACGACCGTGCCGGGGGACGGCACACCGCGCAGCCACGTCCACGGGTCGTCGACGAGCTGCACTTTCGTGATGCTCGACCGCTCGACGCGCACCGACTCGCGGCGGAACGACAGCGCGCGCTCGGTGGCGGTGAGCGCGACTTCGAGTCGCGTCGAGTCCAGCAGCAGCGTCACCATGCCATCAGTCTGCCAAACCCGCGCGGCTGCGTGGATGCCCCGGCGGCAACGATCCGATTTCGACCGTCAGGAGTCGATGCGGGGGAACGATCCGGTCGGCGGTGCGGCGTCGATGACGGCCTGCGGCACCGGGAACTGCGACACTGCGGCGATGAGCCCGAGGACGCTCTGCTCCTTGGCGACGGCACTGACAGCGAGTCCGGCGCGGCGCGCGTCCTTCGCGGTGCGCGGACCGATCGCTGCGATCACGGTCGCCTCGGGGATGTCGGGGAACTGCTCGTGCACCTGCTCGGCGACCGAGCCGCTCGTGACGAGAATGGCGTTGATCCGCCCCGACCGCACGTCACCGGCGACCTTCTCGGTGACGGGGACGCCCACGGTTCGGTACGCGACGACGCTGCGTACGTCGTGGCCGGCTTCTTCGAGCAACCGGGTCAGCACGGGCTTCGCCAGCTCGCTGCGGAGGGTGAGCACGCGCGTCGGCTCGGGCTCGAGCGCGAGCAGCTGCGCCGCCATGCCGGCTGCGGAATTGTCGTCGTCGGGAACGAGGTCGACGCGGTACCCGACAGCCGTGAGTGCGGCCGCCGTGGTCTCACCGACGGCTGCGACGCGAGTGGATGCCGGGATCTCGGCACGGTACGCGTGGAGGACGTCGACCGTTGTCGAGCTGGTGAGGGTCACCCAGTCGAAGGCGCCCTCTGCGAGGTCGCGGAGTGCGGCCTCGAGGCTCGTCGGGTCTTCGGACGGAGCGAAGTTCACGAGCGGCGCGATGACCGGTGTCGCGCCCTGTGCGCGAAGTTCCGCGGCCACGCTGTCGCCCCACGGGCCACCACGAGGGACCAGCACACGTCGCCCCTTCAGAGGCTTCGGCGCGGAACCCGCAGCAGCTGTGTTCATGGTTCGACTCTCGTGTAGGCAATCGGCCACCCCGGATTGCGGACGGCCGACGGGTACGGGGTTGCCGCCACGCGGGTGCGCGGGCTCGGGACCGAATCGCCGGCAGCATACGCATCATCGCCGCTGCCTGCCTTGAGCATACCCCCGCGCTCGCGAGGGTCGGACGCAGGCCTCGTCAGCGCGTGTACAGGCGGACTGCACCCCACACGAGCGCACCGACCGCGACGGCCACGCCGACGGCGGCGAGTGCCGCACCGGTCGGGTTACGGTCTGCGAACAACCGGGCCTGCGCGCTCGCGCGCTCGGTCGCCTTGGCAGCGCGTTTCGGGAAGTTGGCCTTGTGCTCGATCGCGTGCAGCGCGGCCTTGAGTTCGGCGCGGGCACGCTCGACCGGGTCGGTGATGCCGTAGGGCACGGCGGTCCGGGGCAGCTCAGAACTCATCGGTGACCTCCTTGACGATACCCGCGTCGGTCTTGGCCGCCGACACGGGGTTCTCGCGGTTCGACATCTTCTTCACGCGGGCGAGACCCAGCAGCGCCAGCACTGCGACGAGCACGAGTCCGATGCCGACGAGGATCAGTGCGGCCAGCCACGGCGCCATCCAGGAGGACAGCCCGATGATGGTGAACGCACCGATCGCGGGAATCGTCCAGAACAAGACGAACAGCGCGAGGACGAACCAGAGGCCGACGACCCCGGCATCTTTGCCCGTCCGCACCGCCCACGCCTTCGCGGCATCGATCTCGGCGACGATCAGGTTGCGGATCAGCTCCGGCAGGTCGCCGATGAGCGACAGCAGTCCGTCGTCGCCTCGGTCACGGAATCCGCGAGGCGTGCTCATGAGCCCGAGGCCGACGGCTTCTTGGCGCGGCTGGCAGCGGGCTTCCGCGCCGTCGTGGTCTTCGAAGCGGTGGTGCTCTTCGACGCGGTCGTCGTGCGCTTCGCAGCTGACGACGTCGCCTCGGCGGCATCCTTCACGTCATCGGCGGTGTCACCGGCGGCGTCGAGAGCAGCATCGAGCTTCTGCCCGGGCGTGCCCTTCGTGGTGACCGCGCGGGTGACCTTGACGGCACCGTCCCACAGCACGCCGGGGACCGCGAATGCGGCCGACTTGCCGAGTTCGGACACCTTGTCGACCTGCTTCTGCACCGCTGGGGTGTTGTAGAGCTTGAGGTACGCGTCCTTGATCTGCTCGTAGCGTTCGCGTCCGGCGCGGGCGCCGAGCACGTAGCCCGCTGCGAGCCCGACGACGATTCCGATCTTGCCCTTCATGGCGATTCCTCACGTTGAAAGCGATGTGGTGCCGAGTGTTCAGCGTAGTCGGCATGCCGATGTCGGCATACTCCCCTTGACATCCGTCTCAGCGCGAGGCACCCTCGTCGCTCGAGCCCCAGAGCAGTGCCGACCGGAGCCGCTCCGACTCGGCCATCGCGCCGGCCGCGACGCGCGCGAGACCGTTGCCGCCGACCCACGCCCCGACGACCGCCAGCGCGGCCAGCGACCGGGTCGCCTCGCGGAGCGCGTCTCGAGCCGGCGATGTGGCCGATGAGGGGAGCGCGCGGGGAGCGACGACGCGATGGCCGCCCCGCACGGCGGAAAGATCGGCACCCAACAGCTCGGCGGCCGCGGCCCGCGCGAGGGCGATCACCTCGATGTCGCTCCGCCCGGACGCCGGAAGTGTGACGCGGATCACGTGCGGGTCACCCGACGCGTGCGGCCAGGTCGCCGTGGCGTGGACGACCGACAACGCCGCAGCGGTGCCGGGCACGGCGTACACGGCATGCCCGCGCGGTGCGGCATCCAACGCGGGCCCATCGACGAGCAGGGTGACGACGTCCACGTCGTCCGGTGACAGCGGCGAGCCGTCGGCCTCGGGAACGTGTGCGGCGAGCAATCGACGCGCGGGCGCCTCGGGCGTCGCCACGACGACGGCGGTCGCGTCGATGCGTTCGGGCCCGTCCTCGGTCGCAGCGGTGACGGTCCATCCGTCGTCACTCGCGGCGAGTTCCGTCACCTCGACACCGACCCGCACCTCCGCGCCGAGTTCGATGAGCCGCGTGACGAGGGCGGTGATGAGCGTCGACATGCCGCCGCGGAGCGTCGCGCGTGCCGGCGCGGCATCCGTTCCCAGTTGCGCGACCGCACCGGTCAGCGACCCGGTGCGCGTGAGTGCTTGGTTGAGCCCACGTGCGGCGGCGTCGACGTCGACCTCGTCGGGGTCGACCCCGTGGACGCCGAAGGTGAGGGGCGCGACCATCCGGTCGACGACGCGCGCGCCGAGCCGGGAGCGAACGAGCGCGCCGAGGCTGCGCTCCGCACCGATCGTGAGCGGCGGGCGGAGCCGGTCGAGGTAGGCCCGCCAGGCCCCTGCCCAGCCGATGATCCGGCGGGTGCGTTCGTCGAACGGATTCGACGGGATGCCGAGGATCGCTTCGGCGGGCATCGGGGCGACCCCGAACGGGCCGGCGACCCACGTGTCGGCATCACGAGCGGGGACCACGTGCTCGCTGAGCCCGAGGTCCGCGATGAGATCCGCGAGCACCCCCTGCGTCACGCGGTACCCGTCGGCGACCGTGTCGACGACGACACCGTCGAGATCGGCGCTGCCCACGAGACCGCCGACGCGCGCGTCCGCTTCGAGCACGGTGACGGCCATGCCGACCCGCGCGCACTCGAGCGCGGCGACGAGCCCCGCGAGCCCACCGCCGACGACCACCACGCGGGTGTGTGTGGCATGCGAGACGAGGTCGGCGGCGGCATCCGAGGTCATGGTTCCATCCTCCCCCACACGCCCTGCGGCCCGGATGGGAACATGGACGCATGGCACTGCACATCACCGGCGACGCCGCTGCCGACGCGCTCCTCACCGACGAACCCCTGGCCCTGCTCATCGGGATGCTGCTGGACCAGCAGATCGCGATGGAGACGGCCTTCGCAGGGCCGCTGAAGATCCGGGACCGCACCGGCGGTTTGGATGCCGCGGGCATCGCCGCCGCCGACCCCGAGGCGTTCACGGCGGCGTTCAGTCAGACGCCCGCGGTGCACCGCTTCCCCGGCTCGATGGCGGGCCGCGTGCAGGCGCTGTGCCAGGCGCTCGTCGATGATTGGGGCGGCAACGCCGCCGCGCTGTGGACGCAGGGCGACCCCGACGGGGCGACCGTGCTCAAGCGGTTGAAGGCGCTGCCGGGGTTCGGCGATCAGAAGGCGCGGATCTTCGTCGCACTCCTCGGCAAGCAGTACGGCTTCACCGGCGCCGGATGGCGCGAAGCAGCCGGCGCCTACGGCGAGGAGGGATCGTTCCGGTCGGTCGCCGACATCGTCTCGCCGGAGTCGCTCGCGAAGGTCCGCGAGCACAAGCGCGCCGCCAAGGCCGCTGCCAAAGAAGCGAGGGCCTGACGTGAAGCCGACCGGCGGGAGCGTCGGCGCGTTCATCGCCGCGGTGACGCCCGCGAAGCGGCAGCGCGACGCCGAGACGCTCGTGGCGCTGATGGCCGAGATCACCGGCCGCGAGGCCGAGCTCTGGGGCACGATCATCGGCTTCGGCAGCTGCCACTACCGCTACCCGACGGGCAACGAGGGCGACATGCCGCTGCTCGCGTTCGCACCGCGCAAGGCGTCGTCGACCATCTACCTCGACCAGGTCGCCGCCCACACCGAAGCGCTCGAGCGCCTCGGTCCGCACACCTCGAGCGTCGGCTGCCTGTACATCAAGGACCTCGAGCTCGTCGATCTCGACGTGCTCCGCGGAATCCTCGAGCAGACCTACGCCTGGACCCTCGCCGGCGGCGACGACTACGCCGCCATCACGGTCACGCGCTAAGGCACGGTCACGCGCTGAGGTGGATGCCGCGCTGCGCGGCATCCACTCGGGTCAGACGCCGCGGAGCTTGGGGGCGAGCCAGGCCTGCAGCCCGTCGAGCGACACGCGCTCCTGGGCCATCGAGTCGCGGTCGCGGATGGTGACCGCGTTGTCGTCGAGCGAGTCGAAGTCGACCGTGACGCAGAACGGGGTGCCGATCTCGTCCTGACGGCGGTACCGGCGACCGATGGCGCCGGCGTCGTCGAAGTCGACGTTCCAGCCGCTCGCACGGAGTTCGTCGGCGACCTGACGCGCCAGCGGCGAGAGGCGCTCGTTGCGGCTCAGCGGCAGGACGGCGACCTTGACCGGGGCGAGTCGCGGGTCGAGGCCGAGCACCGTGCGGGTGTCGGTGCCGCCCTTGGCGTTCGGCACCTCCTCTTCGCGGTACGCGTCGACGAGGAACGCCATCATGGCGCGGGTGAGGCCGAAGGACGGCTCGATGACGTACGGCACGTACGTCTCGCCCGAGGCCTGGTCGAAATACGTGAGCTTCGTGCCGGATGCCTCGATGTGCGACGACAGGTCGTAGTCGGTGCGGTTGGCGACGCCCATGAGCTCGCCCCACTCCTTGCCGGTGAAGCCGAAGCGGTACTCGACGTCGATGGTGCCGGCCGAGTAGTGGGCGCGGTCCTCTTCGGGCACGTCGAACTGGCGCATGTTCTCGGGGTCGATGCCGAGGTCGATGAACCAGTCCCAGCACGCCTGCACCCAGTGCTCGAACCACTGTGCGGCCTCAGCCGGCGGCGTGAAGAACTCGATCTCCATCTGCTCGAACTCGCGCGTGCGGAAGATGAAGTTGCCGGGGGTGATCTCGTTGCGGAACGCCTTGCCGACCTGGCCGATGCCGAACGGCGGCTTCTTGCGCGACGCGGTGAGCACGTTCGAGAAGTTCACGAAGATGCCCTGCGCGGTCTCGGGACGCAGGAAGTGCAGGCCGCTCTCGTCGCCGGTGACGCCGAGATACGTCTTCACGAGTCCCGAGAACGACTTCGGCTCGGTGTAGTTGCCCTTCGTGCCGCAGTTGGGGCACGGCACGTCGGCGAGACCGTTCTCTGCCTTGCGACCCTTGCGCGCCTCGTAGTCCTCGATGAGGGTGTCCTCGCGGAAGCGCTTGTGGCACTGCAGGCACTCGACGAGCGGGTCGACGAAGGTCGCGACGTGGCCCGACGCCTCCCAGACGCGCTTGGGCAGGATCACCGACGAGTCGAGGCCGACCATGTCGCCGCGACCGCGCACGAAGGTCTGCCACCACTGACGACGGATGTTCTCCTTGAGCTCCGTACCGAGGGGGCCGTAGTCCCACGCCGACCGCGATCCGCCGTAGATCTCGCCCGCCTGGAACACGAACCCGCGGTGGCGGGCGAGGGCGATGACTTTGTCGAGGCGGGACTGCTCGGCCACGGTGGCTCCAATGGTCGTTCGAGGGGATGTTGTCGCCGAATGGCGCGGCATCCATCCTACCGAGGGCTGCGACGGGTCCCCCGGCCCTCAGCCACCGAGAGAACAACCACGCGCCGAGGGCACGGCTGCGCCCCGTCCCCTCGGCGCGGAGATGTTCTTTCGCGGCGAGGTCAGCGTTGCGCGTGCTCGCGAGGGTGCTTACGAGACGAAGCGGATCGACAGTGGCGGCGTGTACCACTCCCCGCGATTCGCCTTCATCGCCGCGATGATCTCCACGACGAGGGCGAAGATCCCGACGGCCGGAGCAGTGAGGAAGCCGATCCCGACGAACATGAGCGGGACGGAGACGGCGATCGCGATCAGCACCGTCAGCTGGAAGTTCAACGCGCCCGCCGCGTGCGCGCGAATGAACGGCCCACGGTCGCGGAGGACGAGGTACGCCACGAGCGGTCCGAGCCACGACAGCACGATGCCGCTCACGTGGGTGAGCGTCGCCCAGAGTCGCTCGTCGGCGGGGCTCATCGGCGGGGTCGGGGCGTAGACCGGGTGTCCGGGCGGCGGAGGCGTCGTCATGCCGCCCAGCGTAGGGCGTGCGCGCGATGGGGAGTCCTCCCTCGCCGCAGCGGCATCCGAGCGGCTACGGTCGAAGGACGACATCGTCACGGTAGACATCGGAACTTCGGGGGAACCTTCATGGACGCACTCATCGCCGGCGGAGCACTCGTGATCGGCGCGATCGTCATCGTCGCCATCATCATCTTCATCATCATCCTGATGGTGGTACTCCGGGCCTGGTACAAGGTCGCGAAGGCCGACCAGGCGCTCGTCGTCGTCGGTAAGAGCCAGAAGAATGCGGCCGGCGACTCGTCGCGCATCTCCGTCATCACCGGCGGCGGCTCGCTCGTGAACCCCCTCACCCAGCGCGCCGAGATGATCTCGCTACGCGCACGCCAGATCAAGATGGAGCCGACGGCACAGGCATCCAACGGCGTCACGGTCATGGTCGCGGGCGTCGCGCTCGTGAAGATCGGCTCCGACCCCGAATTCGTCCGCCGCGCGGCCGAGCGCTTCCTGTCGCAGGACGGCGCGATCGAGCAGTTCACCACCGAGCAGCTCGAGGGTGCGCTCCGCGGCGTCGTCGCGACGCTGACCGTCGAGCAGCTGATGAAGGACCGACAGAAGCTGTCGGACCAGATCGCCGAGGGCATCAAGAGCGACCTGCTCTCGCAGGGCCTCATCCTCGACTCGTTCCAGATCCAGGGCATCACCGACAAGAACGGCTATATCGACGCCCTCGGCGCGACCGAGGTCGAGCGCGTCCGCCGCGAGGCCGAGGTCGCCCGCATCAACGCGGCCCGCGAGGTCAAGGCCCGCCAGATCGCCACCGACGAGGCCAACCTCATCGAGCAGACCGCGTACGACCGCAACACTGCAGAGGCCTCGGCCCAGGTCGGTCGCGCCCGCGCCGAGGCCGAGCAGGCCGAGGCCCTCGCCCGCGCCGAGCGCGAGCAGGCGGTGCTGCTGCAGCAAGCCGAGAACCGCCAGGCGCAGCTCGACGCCGACGTCAAGAAGGTCGCCGACGCGTCGCTCTACGAGCGGCAGCGCGCTGCCGACGCCGACGCGTACACGCAGGTCAAGGCGGCCGAGGCCCGCGCGCAGATCGCGGCTCAGGAGGCCGAGGCCACGCGCCTTCGCGCCCAGGCCGACGCCGACGCCGTCCGCGTCGAGGGTGAGGCCCGCGCCGGTGCCATCCAGGCCGAGGCCGCGGCCATCGCGCAGAACCAGGAGGCGCTGCTCGCCCAGCGCGCCATCGAGGCGCTCGTGCCCCTCATGACCGAGTTCGCCCGCGGCTTCGACAAGGTCGGCTCGATCACCGTCCTCGGCGGCGAGGGCGCGTCGAGCCACATCGCCGGCGAGAGCGCCTCGAGCATGCGCGCCACGTTCGACGCCGTGCAGGCCGCCACCGGCCTCGACCTGCGGCAGATCATCCAGGGCCAGGCGACCGGCCGCGGCATGGCGCAGGGCCTGCAGAGTGACAGCCCGGCTGCTCCGGCACCGGCGGCGACCGCGGCATCCGCTCCGGCCAGCACGCCCGACATCGCAGCACCCTCGCCGGACGAGGTATGACCGACGCCGGCGAGGAGCGGGAGGTCGTCGCAGACGCCGCCCTCTCCTCGCGGCTCGCGGGCGCCTATCTGCGGTGGATGCTGCGCAGGCCGGTGTGGCTCGTGATCGAGGCGGCCGCGGTGATCCTGCTCTTCGTTGCAGCTGGGCTCGCGGTCGCCACAAGCGATGCGACGCTCCTCGTCTTGGTCGCGCTCTGGGACGTGCTCGTCCTGGGGATCTTGCTCTGGACATACCTGCTGACCCGCTCGAACATCCGCCGCGCCTACCCGGTCGGGTCGACGATCGGCGTCCGCGTCGGCGATGACGAGCTCCACATGACGTCGCCGCTCGGCACGAGCAGCATCCGCTTCTCGGCCTTCCGCGACGCCATCACGGTCGGCGACGCGGTGCTGCTGACGACGCGGTCCCGTGGCACCGGCGTGCCGGTGCTGCCGAGGATCCTTTTCCCCGACCAGGAGCTCGCCCGACTCCGAGACCGCATCGCCGCCGCGCGCGTCTGACCCACCTCGAGCCGACGCCCTCGACCTACTCGGACGGCGATAGCCTGATCGGATGCCCGATGGAGACGATGACAGACGCAGACTCTCCCGGATGCCACGACAAGGGGTCATCGTCGCCGTCTTGTCGATCGCGGGACTCTGCTCGTCGTTCATGTTCACGCTGGTCGTCCCGATCCAGTCGAAGCTCCCGGAGCTCCTGAACGCCAGCCGCGAGGACACCGCCTGGGTGGTCACGGCGACCCTGCTGGCATCCGCCGTGTTCACCCCCATCGCCGGGCGGCTCGGTGACATGTACGGCAAGCGCCGCATCATCCTCGCCCTGCTCGCGCTCCTCGTCGCCGGCTCGATCATCGCGGCGGTCTCGACCGGCATCGTCGGCGTCATCATCGGCCGCGCCCTCCAGGGCGCCGTGGTCGGTGTCGTCCCACTCGGCATCGCGATCATGCGCGATGTGCTCCACGAAGCCCGTGTCGACACCGCGATCGCGCTGATGTCGGCGACACTCGGTGTCGGCGGCGCGCTCGGCATGCCGATCAGCGCGCTCATCACCGAGACGAGCGACTGGCACATGCTGTTCTGGGCGTCGGCCGCCCTCGGCGCCGTCGTCTTCGTCGCGGTCCTGAAGATCGTGCCGGTCAGCACGCTGCGCGCACCGGGACGCTTCGATGTCCCCGGTGTCGTGGGCCTCGCGGTCGGACTCACCGGCATCCTGCTCGCGATCTCGCGCGGCAACGAGTGGGGCTGGCTGTCGCCGGCGACCCTGCTGTGCGGGCTCGGCGGCATCGGCGTGCTGCTGCTGTGGGGCTGGTACCAGTTGCGCACCACCGACCCGCTCCTCGACCTGCGGGTCGCTGCACGCCCCGCCGTGCTGTTCACGAACCTCACCTCGGTGGCGATGGGCTTCGCACTGTTCTCGTCGAACGTCTCGTACCCGCAGCTGCTCGAGCTGCCGACCGCGGCCGGCGGATTCGGGCTGTCGCTGATCGCCGCCAGCCTGGTCGTCATGCCGGCCGGCCTCGTGATGATGGTGATGTCGCCGTTCTCCGCACGGATGGCGCGCACCGTCGGTCCGAAGCTGCTGCTCATCCTCGGCGCCTGCGGCATCATGTCGGCGTACGCGTTCTCGCTGCTGTGGACGAGCGAGGTGTGGCACGTGCTCGTCGCGAACCTCCTCATCGGTGTGGGCATCGGCTTCGGCTTCGCCGCGATGCCAATGCTCATCATGCGGTCCGTCCCCCGTGAGGAGACGGGCGCCTCGAACGGCCTCAACGCCCTGTTCCGGTCGCTCGGCACCTCGACCGCGTCCGCGGTCATCGGCGCTGTGCTCGCGACGTTCGCCGTCACGCGCGACGGGGTCGCCGTGCCGACGCCGCAGGCGTTCCAACTCTCGTTCGTGTTCGGCCTGGTCGCGGCTGTCGTCGCGCTGACGATCGCGTTCTTCATCCCCCGCAATCGCGACCCGCACGAAGCGCACCCGTCACTGCCGCACTGATCCTGTAGCACGGATGCTGCAGGCGTGGCATCCGCTCGACGCGACCGCCGCCGGGCCCCGACAATGGGTGCATGACCTACGCGACCGAACCCCGCCGCAACCCGACCGCTTGGGCCGCCTTCTGGGTGGGACTCGTCGGCCTGCTGCTCATGCCGATCCCCGCGTTCATCGGCTTCTTCCTCGGTGGCGGGCTGTCGCTCGTCGCCGCGGTGCTCGTCGTGATCGCCCTCTTGAAGGGCCTTGCGCGCCGCGGCAAGGGCATCGCCCCGGTGGTGTTCGCGGGCATCTTCGTCCTGCTCACGTGGGGCGGCATCTCGGTCGGCGGCGGCATCTGGTGGTGACCGCCGCGGCGCTCAGCGCCGCAGCGTGAGACTCTCGACTGTGAACGCGTCGAGCGCGTCGCGGTCGATCTCGACGCCGAGTCCCGGTCCGGTCGGCACGCGGACGTGGCCGTCTTCGAGGACGGCGGGCTCGGTCACGATGTCGCGGGCATAGAACCGATCGGATGCCGACACGTCACCCGGCAGCGTGAACGCGGGCAGCGCCGCGAGCGCGGCGTTCGCGGCCCGGCCGACGCCGGTCTCGAGCATGCCGCCGCACCACACCGGTACGCCGGCCGCCTCGCACAGGTCCGCGATGCGGACGGCTTCGAGATACCCGCCCACGCGACCGGCCTTCACATTGATGACGGTGGTCGAGCCGAGGGCGAGCGCGTCGCGCGCGGCCTTCGCGGAGGTGATCGACTCGTCGAGGCAGATGGGCGTCCGCAGCTGCTGCGCGAGCGCGGCGTGGTCGACGATGTCGTCCTCCTGCAGCGGCTGTTCGATGAGCAGCAGTCCGAACCGGTCGAGGCGGGCGAGCAGGTCGGCGTCGGCGAGTGTGTACGCGGAGTTCGCGTCGACCTGCAGCGGGATGTCGGGGAACGCCGCCCGCACCGCCGCGGTGTCGTCGATGTCGCGCCCGGGGCGGATCTTGATCTTGATGCGCACGTACCCCTCGTCGAGGTAGCCGCGGACGGTCTCGACGAGCGCTTCGGGATCGGCCTGGATGCCGACGCTCACCCCCGACGGCACCGTCTCGCGCACAGCGCCCAGGTACGACGCGAACGAGCGACCCTCGGTGCGGAGCGCGGCATCCAGCACCGCCAGCTCCAGCCCCGCCTTCGCCATCCGGTGCCCGACGACGTGCTCGAGTGCACCCGCGACCTCCTCGGGAGCGATCGCGTCGCACGCGAGGAGCGCCGGGGCGAGCCACCGCCTCGCGACGTCCCACGCGCCGTGCGTGTACTCGCTCGAGTACGAGGGCATGTGCTGCGTGACGATCTCGCCCCAGCCCGAGACACCGTCGGCCGTGTCGGCGCGGACCACGATGACCTCGCGGACCGTCTCGGTGCCGAACGACGTCGTGAAGGGACTGACCAGCGGGATGTGCAGCACCCGCAGTTCGACCTGCTCGAGACGGACGGATGCTGCGGGCGCGTCGATCGGCATGGCGCCAGGCTACGGGGTCGCTGTCAGGGCCGGGTGAAGAGATAGCCCTCGCCGGAGCGGAAGCCGCCGACCACGAGCCCGGCGTCGTGCTGCGCGCGGAAGGCGTCGCGCACGCGTAGCCGCCACGCGGCCGCCTCCTGCGGGTCCGACACCCGCAGCGCTTCGATGTCGTGCGGCAGCTCGACGACCGCGACGACGTCGGCGGGCTCAGGGTTCCGCTGCGGCGACGCGAGGTGCCACGCGACGTGCAGGCGGTCGCTCTCTTCGCCTGCGTTGACACCGTCGTCCATCGCGCCGTAGTGGTGCACGAGGTAGTCGGTGACGCGGGCGCCGAGCACCTCGAGGTTGAAGTGCGCGTTCCGCGCGATGAGCGGGTCGAACGTCCACGTGATCGTGCCGACGTCGCGCGCGAACGCCCACTCGCGCTGGTGCTGCTTCAGCGCGCGGCCGATGCCCCGCGCCTGGAACCCGGGCAGCACCCCGGTGACGTGCGAGTGCATGCTGCGCGCCGCAGGTGGACCGAAGAACGCAGCGGATGCCGCAACCATACGCTCGCCCTCGAAGACGCCGACGACGTAGTTGCCGGAGTGCTCCAGCGCACGGAGGAGATTCGGCGGCATGCCGCCGTCGGGCGACCCCCACACCGCGCCGAAGACCCGGCTCGCGAGGACGATGTCCTCGATCGTGTGCAGTTCGCGGATGTCGAGGTCGACCATGCCGCCACCGTACCCGCAGCACGGACACCCTGGCTGTCGCACCCTCCCCGCGCCACGCACGACTGTTGCGCCGTATGACGGCGTGCGTTTCGGCATGTTTCCTCACGGGAGGCGGTGCTGCGGGATCGACGTGAGGCTCGACCCGTGGCATCCCTCCTCTCGGTCGACGACATCGACGTCGCCCGCGCGTCCGGGCGGACGGTGCGGCTGCTCGACGTGCGCTGGCGGCTCGATCTGCCGGAGGGGCGCCCGGCCTACGTTGCGGGGCACCTGCCCGGCGCGGTGTACGTCGACCTCGAGCGAGAGCTGGCGAGTCCGGGGCACCCCGAGCTCGGGCGGCATCCGCTCCCCGACGTCGATGACCTCCGCGCCTCGGTGCGCCGGTGGGGCATCGACCGCGGCGACCTTGTCGTCGCGTACGACGACAACGACGGTGTCGCGGCCGCGCGTGCCTGGTGGCTGCTACGGCGGCGCGGTATCGACATCCGCGTGCTCGACGGCGGGATCGGCGCGTGGATCGCGGCGGGGCTCCCGCTGCAGACCGGCGACGTCGCCGTCGCACCGGGGAACGCCGACGTGATCGACGCGGACCCCGGCGAGATCTCGCTTACCGATGTCGCCCGCCTGCCCCGCCACGGGGTACTCGTCGACGTGCGGAGCCCCGAGCAGTATCGGGGCCGGGCCGCGGCGCTCGACCCGGTCGGCGGTCACATCCCCGGCGCGATCAACCTGCCGGCGGTCTCGCACATGCTGCCGGACGGCCGCCTGCGGGCGCCGGCCGAGATCGCCGCGACGCTCGAAGCGCACGGTATCCGCCCCGGCACACCCGTCGCGGTGTACTGCGGCTCGGCCGTCGCGTCGGCGCACTCCGCGCTCGCCTACGAGCTCGCCGGCGTCGACGCGCGGGTCTACACCGGGTCGTGGAGCCAGTGGTCGCGCACCAGCGGACAGCCGGTGGCGACCGGGCCCGGGCCGTGGGACGTCACCGTCTCGGCCTGAGCCCAGTCGCCCTGAACACTGCGCAGCGTGTCAGTGCTGGTGCGGCGGGTTCTCGGCCAGCTTGAAGGCGAGTCGGCCATGCGTGAAGCCGCCGCCGGCGCGGATCGCGGTCGCGACCCACGAGGTCTCTGCGAGCTCGGCCTTCGTCGCCCCGGCGCGCAGTGCCGCCTGCGTGTGGCTGTCGATGCAATACGCGCACTGCGTGGTCACGCCGACGGCGAGCGCGATGAGCTCGCGGTACTTCAGCGGGATCTCGCGGCCCTCCGTCGCGAAGACGGCGCCATTGAACGCCGCCCACGTCTGCAGGATGTCGGGGGTCTCCTCCTTGTAGACGCGGGTGTACGCGGCGTCGCCGGTGCGGTCGAAGAAGTCGGTCACGAGTGCTCCTCGGTGTCGGTGGTCATGGCGGGCACAGGGCGCCCGTTCCGACCCTAGGGACGAGCGGATGCCGCCCGGGCCGCCGCCGTCATCCGGCGACACAGCCGCGGTGCGGCTGCTGCGGTCGGCGGCATCCGCTCGTTCAGGGCAGAATCGAGGGATGACGTCGCCTGCGCCGCAGCTGCACCCCGCCCACGCCTGCCTGATCGTGCACGGCAAGGACACCCCGGGGATCATCGCGGCCGTGTCGGCGATGATCACCCGCATCGGCGGCAACATCGTCGCGTTCGACCAGTACTCCGACGACCCGCGGGGCGGGGCGTACTTCCAGCGGGTCGTGTTCCACCGCCCCGACTTCGCGGCCGCGCGCCCGCAGATCGAGGCCGAGATCGCGACGACGCTCGAGCCGTTCGAGCTGGAGTGGTCGCTGACCGACCAGTCGGTACCCAAGCGCATGGCGATCCTCGCGTCGAAGCAGGACCACTGCCTGCTCGACCTCTTGTGGCGCAACCGCCGCGGCGAGCTGCCGACCACGATCCCGATGGTCATCTCGAACCACACGACCTCTGCCGAGGACGTTCGCTCGTTCGGTGTGCCGTTCTTCCACGTGCCGTCGGTGCCCGGCCCCGACAAGTCGGCATCCGAGGCGAAGATCCTCGAGCTGCTGAAGGGCAACGTCGACTTCGTCGTGCTCGCCCGCTATATGCAGATCCTGTCGCCGGCGTTCCTCGAAGAGCTCGGCGTGCCGGTCATCAACATCCACCACTCCTTCCTGCCCGCGTTCATCGGCGCCGAGCCGTACCGCAAGGCGAAGGAGCGCGGCGTGAAGCTCATCGGCGCGACGAGTCACTACGTGACCGGCGACCTCGACGAGGGGCCGATCATCGAGCAGGACACCATCCGCGTGACCCACGGCGACACGGTCGAGGAGCTCGTCCGCCGCGGTGCCGACGTCGAGCGTCAGGTGCTCTCGCGCGCGGTGCGCTGGCACGCCGACGACCGCGTCATCCGCCACGGGAACCACACGATCGTCTTCTGACGCGGGGCGCTAGAGCGTCGTCGTGAGCACGCCGCCGTCGGCGCGGAGCGCTGCGCCGTTCGTGGCCGAGGCGAGCGGGCTGGCGAGGTAGGCGACGAGACTCGCGATCTCGGCGGGCTCGATGAACCGCTCGAGCAGGCTCGTGCGGTTCTGCCCGATGACGGCGGCTTTGGTCGCCTCCGCGGGAGCTCCCTGCGCTTCGGCGATGGATTCGACGACGGATGCCACGCCGTCGGAGTACGTCGGTCCGCCGAGCACCGTGTTGACGGTGACCGCGGTGCCACGGGTGAGCTTCGCGAGCCCGTTGCCGAGCGCGATCATCGCGGCCTTCGTGACGCCGTAGGGGATCATGTCGGCGGGCACGTTGACGCCGGACTCGCTCGCGATGTTGACGATGCGTCCCCAGCCGCGCTCGAGCATGCCCGGCAGCACCTCGCGCGAGAGCCGCACGGCGCTCATGAGGTTCACGTCGAGGTACCGCTGCCACTCGTCGTCGCCGAGGGCCGCGAAGTCGGTGAGCTCGAACAGGCCCGCGTTGTTCACGAGGATGTCGACCTCGCCCAGCTCGCCGATGACGCCCGAGACGTCGCCGACGACGGCCGAGACGTCGGCGTCCGGCACCTCGTCGCGGATGCGCAGGGCCGCGGCATCCGTCCGACCCTGGTCGCGACCGTTGAGCACGACGGCGGCGCCTTCGGCCGCGAGCGCGGTGGCGATCGCGAAGCCGATGCCCTGTGTCGATCCGCTGATGAACGAGCGCTTGTGGCGCAGCTGGAGATCCACGTCTTCTCCCTCCGTTGACTTGCTTAGGAAAGTCAGGCTACGTCCATTCACTTGCTTGAGCAAGTCATGTCGTACACTGAAGGCATGCCCAGCCACGCACTCGAACCCGCCGAACTCGAGACCTGGGCGTCACTCGCGACGCTGCTCGAGTGGCTCCCGGCCGCGCTCGACGCGCAGCTGCAACGCGACGCGGGCCTCACTCACTTCGAGTACGGCGTGCTTTACGCGCTCGCGCACGCCGACGACCGGACGCTCCGGATGAGCGTCCTCGCCGGGTACGCGCACAGCACGCTCTCGCGCCTGTCGCGAGCGGCGACCCGCCTCGAGGCACGCGGGCTCCTGCGGCGCGAGACCGACCCGTCCGACGGCCGGTACACGCTCGCCGTGCTGACGGACGCCGGTGCCGACGCGCAGCGCGCGGCCGCGCCCGGGCACGTGGAACTCGTCCAGCGGGTCGTCTTCGGCGCACTCACCGACGCGCAGGCACGGCAGCTCGGCGGCCACACCCGCAAGATCCTCGCCGCCCTCGACGGCGACCGTGGATGGCGGCCCGCCTGATTCGCGGCATCCTGTCGAGAATCGACGACCGGCTCCGACACACTGGAACGGCCGAGACGCGGCCGAGAAGGAGCACCGGACATGAAGTACCTCATCCTGATCCAGAGCAACGCCGCCGTGGCCGACATGTTCGCCGCAATGACCGACGAGCAGCGCAGCGCCGCCTACGAGCTGTACTGGTCGATCGAGAGCGACCTCGAGGCCTCGGGCGAACTCGTCGAGTCGAAGGCCCTCGACGAGCGCGGCCAGCGCGTCGTCACCCGCACCGGCGATGTCGTCACCGACGCGCCGCTCCCCGAGACGACCGAGGTCGTCAGCGGCTTCTACCTCGTCGACGTCGCCGGCCCCGAGCGGGCCCACGAGATCGCGGCGCGGTTCCCCGAAGCCGCGGTGGGCGGCATCCGCGTCGCGCGGACGCTGACCGCGGAGGACTTCCAGGCCGCGGGCTTCATGTGACACCGCGTCGGCCGGCTCCGCAGGCCGCGCTCGTCGCCGCCCTGCGGCAGGCCGTGCCGCGCGCGGTTGCCGCTGTCACGCGCCGCATCGGTGACTTCGACGACGCCGAGGACGCGGTGCAGGAAGCCCTCGTCGCGGCCGCCCGGCAGTGGCCGCAGGACGGCATCCCCGACGAACCCGCGGCGTGGCTCACCACGGTCGCCGTGCGTCGCGCGATCGATCAGGTGCGGTCGGATGCCGCGCGCCGCGAGCGAGAGCTGCGGATCACGATGCTCGACCCGGCACCCGCCGCCGTCTCGACCGTCGACGACACGCTCGCGCTCTACGCGCTGTGCTGCCACCCGGCGCTCCCCCGCACTGCGCAGGTGCCTCTCACGCTCCGCGCGGTCGCCGGGCTCAGCACCCGGGAGATCGCGCGCGGACTGCTGCTCAGCGAGGCGACGGTGGCCCAGCGGATCTCCCGCGCGAAGGCGACACTGCGCGCCGCCGACGCGCGCTTCGACGACGCAGACCTCGCCGATCGCATCCCGACGATCCTCGACGTCCTCGGGCTCGTCCACACCGAGTCGCACAGCGCCGCCGAGGGCGACGCCATCACCCGGCCGGAGCTCGCGGTCGAGGCGCTGCGGCTCGCGCGACAGCTCCTTGCCGTGACACCGTCGTCGGCGCCATGGCACGGCGAGGTGCGCGGCCTCGTCGCACTCATGCTCTTCACGAGCGCCCGCACCCCGGCACGGATCGCCGCCGACGGGTCGCTCGTCGCCCTCGCCGACCAAGTCCGCTCGCTCTGGCGGCGGGACCTCATCGCCGAGGCCGACGACCTGCTGACCGTCGCACTGTCGCGGCATCCGCTCGGCCCGTTCCAGCTCCGCGCCGCGATCGCAGGGCTCCACGATGCCGCGACGAGCTTCGCCGACACCGACTGGCAGGAGCTCCTCGCGCTCTACGACCTGCTGCGGGTCATCGACCCCGGTCCGGTCGTCGAACTCGCGAGACTCGTCCCGTTCGCCGAGGTGCACGGGGCGGATGCCGCGCTGCGGCTGCTCGACGACCTCGCGCCGCGGACGCCCGCGGTGCGGGTCGGCGCCGTGCGCGCGCATCTGCTCACCCGCGCCGGTCGCCCCGCCGCCGCGGCGTACCGCGAGGCGGCGGGGCTGGCCGGCAACGGCGCCGAGCGACGCTGGCTCGAGGCCCGCGCCGCGGAGTAGCGCCGCAGTGACGCCGCCCGGGCGTGCACAACGTCTCCGTTTCGGCGACGCCGAGGCGCGGAAGCGGCCCGAACCGGCGCACAGCGCCCCGATTGGAGACGCTGTGCACGCGGCCGTGCCTCGCCGGTCAGGCGACGGGCTGCTGCAGGTCGACGATCCAGCGGGTGCCGGGGCCGTCGAACGGGGTCTGCTCGTAGATCTCGCGGGCCGGTCCGTCGAAGCGGAGCCCGCGACGCTCGATCTCGCCGACGAGCCCCTGCCACGCGGCCTGGATACCTGCGAGGTCGTCGGCCTCGAGGCGCACGGTGAGGGCCCTCGGGTGCGCGGCGACGATGGCCGCCTCGAGCCCGTCGGGGACGGGTGCGTCGCCGATCTGCTCGGCGGCCGCGGCGATCACGCCGTCGTCGACCGTCGTGTAGACGGCGACACCGGGACCGACGTAGGCGGCGCCGGACTCGCGGATCAACGCGTTGACCCGGTCGAACATGCCGCTGATCTCCTCTTCGATCTGCGCCATCTCGCTGACCTTCACGGCCAACTGGACGACGCGCAGCTCGGGGAGTGCGGTTTCGATGAATGCGGACATGGGATGCTCCTTCTCGATCGATCGGAGTCTCGTCTCGATCTCGCGCAGGCGCTGCCGATCGGCGTCGATTTGCGCCGCGAGCTCCCCGCGGCGCGTGCGCAGCAGGTCGGCCACCGATGCACCCGGCGTCGCGTCGTCCAGCATGGCGCCGACCTGCTCGAGCGTGAACCCGAGGTCCTTCAGAGCGACGAGCCGGTTGGCGCGATCCAGCTGCGCCGCCGTGTATGAGCGGTACCCCGAGAAGGGGTCGACCCGCTGCGGGCGCAGCAGACCGAGCTGGTCGTAGTGACGCAGCATCCGCACCGAGACGCCGGCGAGGCGAGCGAATTCTCCGATACTCAACATGGTGATCCCAGGCCACAGTCTGACACCGTGTGAGGGTCAAGCGATGAGGCGGAATCCGCCGAGCGCGCTCGCCGAGCCGACGCAATCGGTCACGCGGACGCCGCGAATGCGACGATTCGCGTCGGGTCGACGCCGGCTCAGTCGCGGAACCCACCGAGGTCGGTGACGGTGGCGGATGCCGCGTCCCACCGCCGCAGCGCGCGGGCGCGGCCGTGCAGGTCACCGCCGACCAGCGGCAGCGCGCGGTCGAGGTCGGCGACCTTGAGGCGGCGGGCGAGGGTGACGTGCGGCATCCACTCGCCGGGAGCGGAATGCGGGGCGTTCTCGCCCGGACCGGCCGCGCCGTGCACCGCGGCGTGGAGCTCGAGCAACGCCGCAGACGGCAACACCGACCGCGCGAGCACCCGGCGGTCACCGGAGCCGAACAGCAGCGGGGCGCCGAGTACGACAGGGAACGCCGCACGCTCGGCGACGGCGAACGGGCCCAGCTCGGGCCGCACCAGCAGCGTCACGTGCGGCCGGTTGCTCGGCGCGGTGTGCGCGGCGAGGCTCGACAGGCCCGCCGCGGCGAGCGCATCCCACTCCGCGCGCACGGCGCGCTCGGTGTCGTCGTCGAGCAGCAGCTCGATGCTGACGACCGGCGCGCCGCGCATGCTCACCAGATGGTGACGCGCTGGTCCTCGTCGAGCCACAGGGCGTCGGACTCCGTGACCCCGAACGCCGTGTAGAATTCGTCGACGTTGCGGACGATCTGGTTGCAGCGGAACTCGTTCGGCGAGTGCGGATCGATCGTCAGCAGCCGGATGATCTCGGCGTCGCGACCCTTCTGCTGCCAGATCTGTCCCCAGCTCAGCAGCAGGCGCTGGATGCCGGTGAACCCGTCGACCACGGGTCCGTCGGGGTCGGTCGACCCGATCGCCTTCAGATGGAGGCGGTACGCCTTGATCGCGATGCCGAGTCCGCCGAGGTCGCCGATGTTCTCGCCGATCGTGAGCGCGCCGTTGACGGTGTGATCGGCCGCGAGGCCCTCCGGCACCAACGCGTTGTACTGCTCGATGAGGGCGCTCGTGCGTTCGGTGAACGCGGCGCGGTCCTCGTCGGTCCACCAGTCGTTGAGCGCGCCGGTGCCGTCGAACGCGCTGCCCTGGTCATCGAAGCCGTGGCCGATCTCGTGGCCGATGACCGCGCCGATGCCGCCGTAGTTCGCCGCGGCATCCCGCTCGAGGTCGAAGAACGGGAACTGCAGGATCGCAGCCGGGAACACGATCTCGTTCATGAGCGGGTTGTAGTACGCGTTCACCGTCTGCGGGGTCATGAACCACTCGTCGCGGTCGATCGGCGCACCGAGCTTGGCGAGCTGGCGGTCGTGCTCCCACGCGTTCGAGCGGCGCACGTTTCCCGTGAGATCGGATGCCGCGATCTCGAGGTCGCTGTAGTCCTTCCACGCCACCGGGTATCCGACCTTCGGCGTGAAGCTGTCGAGCTTCTCGAGGGCGCGCTCGCGGGTGGCGGGCGTCATCCACTCGAGGCCGGTGATCGACTGCCGGTAGGCCTCGACGAGGTTCGCGACGAGCTCGTCCATCTCGGTCTTCGCCTGCGGCGGGAAGTGCCGCTCGACGTACACCTTGCCGACCGCCTCGCCGAGCGCGGCCTCGACGAGCGAGACGCCGCGCTTCCAGCGCTCGCGATTGACGGGGACGCCGGTGAGCTCGGTGCCGTAGAACGCGAAGTTCGCATCGACGAACGCCTGCGACAGGAACGGCGCCGACGCGCGGATCACGTGCAGCCGCAGCCACGCCTTCCAGTCCTCGAGCCGCTCCTCGGTCAGCAGCGACCCGAGCCCCTCGAGGAAGCTCGGCTGGTACACGTTCACCTCGGTGATCGCGTCGGCACGACCCGGGGCGACCGCGTCGCGCCACGGCGCCAGGTCGACGCCGGCGAGCTGCACTGCGGCATCCCACGACATCAGGTTGTAGGTCGCGACCGCGTCACGGCTGCGGACGTTGTCCCAGTGGTGCGAGGCGAGCTCGGTCTCGAGCGCGAGCACCCGGTCGGCCTGCGCCTCGGCGTCGGCGACGCCCGCCAGCGTCAGCATCGTCGCGACATACGTACGGAACGCGGCGCGCGTGCCCTCGAAGTTGTCGAGGCGGTAGTAGCTCTCGTCGGGCAGCGACAGTCCGCCCTGCACGATGAAGGTCACGTACCGCTGCGGGTTGCCGGGATCGGGCTCGATGTACGTGCCGAAGACACCGCCGACACCCTCGCGCTCCAGCACACCGACGGTGTGGAGCAGGCCCGCGACGTCGGTCACCTGGTCGACGAACGTCAGCTGCGGGGCGATCGCGTCGGCACCCGCCGCCTCGATCGCGTCGGTGTCCATGAAGCTCGTGTAGAGGTCGCCGATCTTGCGCGCCTCGGTGTCGGGCTCGGCGGTCTGCGCCTCTTCGATGATGACCTTGACGTCGTGCTCGGCCTGCTCGGCGATGAGATGGAACGACCCCCACCGCGCCTTGTCTTCGGGGATCTCGGTGCGGTCGAGCCACGAGCCGTTCACGTGCCGGTACAGGTCGTCCTGCGGGCGGACGGTGGCGCTCAGTTCATCGAGGTGGATGCCGGAGGGCAGGGTCTTCTCGGTCATGCGTCCCACCCTAAATGCGGGCGGCGGCGGGGGGGCATCCGCTTGACTTCCCCCGGTTCACTGGCGGGTGGTCTCGCAGCCCTCGGCGGCGGGGACGCCCGCGAATCGGTCGCGCGTCCACTCGACGAGCTCGGTGAGCAGCGGCGACGGACGTTCCACCACACCGGCATGCTCGTAGCCGTCGTAGATGCGGAAGTCGACGTCCTGCCCGGCGGCGCACATCCGGTCGACGAAGTCGGCTTGCGACCCGGCCGAGATCACGCTGTCCGAACCACCCTGCCCGACCAGTAGCGGCGCGGTCTGCAGCATCGGCGCGGTGTTCTCGCGCAGGCGCACGCCCAGGTCACCCGTCGCCGGCGACGTCGAGAACAGCCGCGGATCGGTGCTCATCCCGAGCGCGGCGGCGACCGACACGATGATGGCCGGGTCGCTGAGACAGCGCTCCGACATCTGGCGCAGGCTCGTCTCGGCGCCGGGGCGTACATAGTCGCGGTACTCGATTTCGGGGTAGATGTCCGAGAACGACGCGAACGCGTACGAGGCGAAGATGCTGCCGCCGGTCACGCTCGAGATGTTCTGCACGAGCGTGGCCGGGTCGCTCGCCGGCGCGAGCGCGGCGACGCCCTGCACCCAGACGTCCGGCGCGTACTCGCGCGCGAGCGCGCCGGTCCACAGCGCCGCGCCGCCGCCCTGCGAGTGCCCCCAGACGACGGTGCGGGCGCCGAGGTCGGCGTCTTCGAGCTCCTTCGCGGCGCGCACCGCGTCGAGCGACGCGTAGGCGCTGGGCGGGCCGATGAGGTACGGATGCGGCCCCTCGGTGCCGAGGCCGATGTAGTCGGTCGACACCACCGCCCACCCCTCGCGGATGAGTGTCGGCAGGATGTACATCGCCCCCGACCACATGCCGCGCGGCTGCAGCGACGGAGCGCAGTGCTGCGCGTACCCGGTCGTGCCGTGGTTCCAGTCGATGACCGGCCACTGGCCGTCGCCGTCCTTCGGCACCGCGACGATGCCGCTCGCCTCGCGGACCTCACCGTCGACACCGGTGGTCGTGTAGAGGATGCGCCAGGCGTTCGCCGTCGCCGGGATGCCACCGGTGAACGGCTCGGCGCGAATGAGCCGCCCCGGCTCATCGGGCATGTCTCGGGGCGCCGCGTAGAACTCGTCGACGACCGTCGATCCTTCGCGCAGCGGCACCGTGACGACCGTCGTCGTGACGGCGAGCGCCACCGACGCGAGCGCGATCACCGTGCGACCCCAGCGGCGGGGCCGTACCGCGGGGGCCTTGGCGGCATCGTTGCGACGGCGGATGCGCGTCCAGAGGTCGACGACGCCGCTCATGATGAGTCGCGCACCGAACACGACCGCGACCACGAGGAGCGTGATGTCGGGCCAGAACAACGCGAGCACGCCGAAGATCACGCCCGAGGCGCCGAACGCGGCATCCGCGATCCGCGCGTCGATCGTGCGACCGCGACCGAACGCTGCGGCGAACCCGAGCGCGCCCGCCGCGAACAGCAGCACGCCGACGACGCTCGCGAGCGCTCGCACGGTGAGGCCCGGTGCGAGCAGCACGATGAGGCCGGCGATGAGCCACGCGAGGCCGGTCAGCGTGCGCCACCGCGGCCGCTCCGACTCGTCGGCTCGGCCGGTGAGGTCGAGGACGCCGGTCAGCACCATGCCGCCACCGATGAGCCACGCGAGAACGTCGAGCGCCGTCGTCGGCCGGATCACGATCACGACGCCGAGCACGAGCGCCGCGATCGCGACGACGATGCGCACCCACTCGGGCATGCGGGCGTGGAGGCGCGCCAACGCGAGACGCTGCAATATCCGCATCGGTCACCTCCGGCGGGTTCGGGTCTCCGGTCTCGGGGTTCCCCACCGTAGTCGGGGTGCCGGATCGGTGCGGAGGCCTCGACATTCCAGCGCCGGGATGCAAGCCCTGTCCGTTTACGCACGGGTTTGGGTGTGAAACCGTGCGTCGTTACGCCCGAAATCGCGCGTAAACGGACTGGGCGGGTGCGCGGATACAGTGGCGGCATGGGACGAGCGGGGACGACACGAGCCGGCGTGCGCGACGTCGCCGCCCGCGCCGGGGTCTCGACGCAGACCGTCTCGCGCGTCATCAACGACAGCCCGAAGGTGCGCCCCGACACCCGAGCCCGGGTCGAGGCGGCGATGGCCGAGCTCGGCTACCGGGTGAACAACGCCGCTCGCGCACTCGGCACCTCGACCACGCGGACGGTCGGCGTCATCGCCTCGGATGCCACCCTCTCCGGCCCCTCCGCCGGGATCGCCGCGCTCGATGCGGCCGCCCAGGACGTGGACCGTTGGATCGCGACCGCGTACGCCGACGCCGCCGACCCGGTCGCCGTGACGGCCGCGGCATCCCGTCTGCTCGCACAGGGGGTGGACGCGCTCATCGTCGTCGCGCCGCACACCGCGACGCTGCCCGCGCTACGCGGCACGATCGGTGAGACCCCGCTCGGTGCGCTGCACTCCGGCGCGGGCGGCGAGGTGCAGCGGCGCGCGGCGGGGCTCGCGGTCTCGCATCTGCTCGAGCTCGGGCACCGGCGCATCGCGCGGCTCGCGGGGCCGACAGACTGGCTCGAGGCGATCGAGCGCGACGCGGGTGCCGCGGCGGTGCTGGAAGCGGCGGGCGCGGAGGCCGCACCGGTGTGGCACGGCGACTGGAGCGCCGCGGCCGGCGCGGCCGTCGCCGACGAGGTGGCCGCCGCGGTGCGCGCGCCCAGCGGGCCGACGGCCGTCGCGGTCGCCAACGACCAGATGGCGCTCGGCCTCATCGCGGGGCTGCAGCGCGCCGGCATCGCCGTGCCGGGCGACGTCAGCGTCACCGGATTCGACGACAACGCGGATGCCGCCTTCTACACGCCGGCACTGACGACCGTCCGCGTCGACACCGCCGGCGAGGCCCGCCGCGTCGTCGCCGAGGTCCTCGGGTTGGGCGACGCCACACCGGCGTCCGCTCCCGTGCTCGTGGCGCGCGCCTCGACCGCCGCCCGCTGAGCCGCGTCCTCCTGCAACAACTCCGGAGTTTCCCGCTGCCGCGCCGCCCCCAGCCGTTGTTACGGGCGTGCGGGGTCGGTTTCTCCGGAGTTGTTGCCGCGCCCACGTTCGTAACTCCTCAACTTCGGCGGCAGTTCTGCCCGAACCGGCCAGATTCGGGCTGTTCGATGCGGCTTTTGAGGAGTTGTGAACGGCGAGCGGATGCCACGCGGCACGAGCAGCGGCCGCCGACATCGGCGGTGGCCCAACAACCGGTGGCATCCGCGCCGTGTTATCGGTAACATCGCAGCATGACCGATCCCAATGAGGCGATCAGCCCCGAGGTGCAGCGCGCGATCGACGCCATCCGCGCCGACGTCGCCGCCCTGCACGCCGAACTCGTCCGCTACGGCCTCGTCATCTGGACCGGCGGGAACGTCTCGGGCCGCGTGCCGGGCGCGGACCTCTTCGTCATCAAGCCCTCCGGCGTCTCGTACGACGACCTCGCTCCCGAGAACATGATCCTCTGCGACCTCGACGGCAACGTCGTCGCCGGCAGCCCCGGCAGCGAGCGGTCGCCTTCGAGCGACACCGCCGCGCACGCCTACGTGTACCGGAACATGCCCACTGTCGGCGGCGTCGTGCACACCCACTCCCCCTATGCCGTCGCTTGGGCCGCGCGCGGCGAAGAGATCCCCTGTGTCATCACCGGTATGGCCGACGAGTTCGGCGGGCCGATCCCGATCGGGCCGTTCGCGATCATCGGCGACGACTCGATCGGCCGCGGCATCGTCGAGACGCTGAGCGGCCACCGCTCGCGCGCCGTCCTCATGCAGAATCACGGTCCGTTCACGATCGGCGTCAGCGCGAAGGATGCCGTGAAGGCGGCCGTCATGTGCGAGGACGCAGCCCGCACCGTGCACTTCGCGCGGCAGGGCGGCGAGGTCATCCCGATCCCGCAGGACAAGATCGACGCCCTCTACAACCGCTACCAGAACGTCTACGGCCAGAGCTCGGACGACCGTCGATGAGTGCGGAGCTGATCAGTCAAGGCAGGGCAGCGCTGGGCATCGAGCTCGGCTCGACGCGTATCAAGGCATGCCTCGTGGATGCCGCCGACCCCACCGTCGTGCTCGCGACCGGTGCGCACGCGTGGGAGAACGCGTTCGAGGACGGCGTCTGGACGTACCCGGAGGACGCCGTCTGGTCGGGGCTGCAGGCCGCGTACGCCGACCTCGCCGCCGAGGTTAAGCGGCAATATGGCGCCCGGATCGAGACCCTCGCCGGCATCGGTGTCTCGGCGATGATGCACGGCTACCTCGCGTTCGACGCGGACGGCACCCTGCTCGTGCCGTTCCGCACGTGGCGCAACACCTCGACCGGGCCGGCTGCCGCCGAGCTCACCGAGCTGCTGCGGGTGAACATCCCGCTGCGCTGGTCGATCGCGCACCTGCATCAGGCCGTGCTCGACGACGAGGCCCACCTCGCGTCGCTCGCCCGCATCAACACCCTCGCCGGGTGGGTGCACGAGCGGCTGACCGGCCGCTTCGTGCTCGGCGTCGGCGACGCATCGGGCATGTTCCCGATCGGCGCGGACGGCGACTACGACCGCGAGCGCATCGCGACGTATGACGCGCATGCCGGGCTTCACCGGCCCCTCGCCGACCTGCTTCCCGAGGTGCTCCCTGCGGGAGCGGATGCCGGCGCCCTCACCGCCGCCGGTGCGGCCCTCCTCGACCCGAGCGGCACACTGCAGCCCGGCGCGGTCGCCGCCCCGCCGGAGGGTGACGCCGGCACCGGCATGGTCGCCACGAACGCGGTGTCACCGCGCACCGGCAACGTCAGCGCCGGCACGAGCATCTTCGCGATGGTCGTCCTGGAGCGTCCGCTCGAGCGGGTCCACACCGAGATCGACCTCGTGACGACGCCCGCGGGCGACCCCGTCGCGATGGTGCACTGCAACAACGGCGCCAGCGAGCTCGGCGCCTGGGCGGGATTGTTCGGGGCGTTCGCGGCGGCATCCGGTTCTGCGATGCCTGCCGATGCGGTGTTCGAAACGCTGCTGCGGGCCGCGCTCGACGGCGCCCCCGACGCCGGCGGACTGCTCGCGTACAACCACCTCTCGGGTGAGCCGATCGCCGGGCTCGACGAGGGCCGACCGCTGTTCGTGCGCACGCCCGACGCCGACTTCACGCTCGCGAACACGATGCGCGCGCACGTGTACGGCGTCTTCGCGACGCTCGCGCTCGGCATGCAGACGCTCGCCGGGGAGGGCGTCGCGCTCGAGCAGATGTTCGCGCACGGCGGGGTGTTCCGCACCGCCGGCGTCGCGCAGCGCTTCCTCGCCGCGGCGCTCGACGCACCCGTCACCGTGGGCGACACCGCCGCCGAGGGCGGGGCATGGGGCATGGCGGTGCTCGCCGCGTTCGCCGTTCACCAGCCCCGAATCGCGGATGCCGCGGCATCCGACCCGCACATCGGCGCCGGCGAAGCGCTGGAAACCCTCGCGACGTACCTCACCGACCACGTGTTCGCGGGGGCGGCATCCGTCACCGCCGACCCCGACCCGGCCGACGTCGCCGGGTTCGCCGACTACCTCACCCGCTACCGCGCCGGCCTCGCCGCCGAGGCCGCAGCCGTCGCCGCACTGCCCGTGCGCGGCATCCGCTCATCGAACGAAGGAACCGCATGACCCTCTCCACCAGCCTCGAGCAGTACACCGTCTGGTTCGTCACCGGCAGCCAGAACCTCTACGGCGAAGAGACGCTGCGGCAGGTCGCCGAGCAGTCGCAGGCCGTCGCCGCGGGACTTTCCGGACTCCCGGTGAAGGTCGAATGGAAGCCGGTGTTGAAGGATGCCGACTCGATCCGCCGGCTCGCGCTCGACGCGAACGCCGACGACTCGGTCATCGGCGTCATCGCGTGGATGCACACCTTCAGCCCCGCGAAGATGTGGATCGCCGGCCTCGACGCGCTGCGCAAGCCGTTGCTGCACCTGCACACGCAGGCCAACGTCGAGCTGCCGTGGAACGACATCGACTTCGACTTCATGAACCTCAACCAGGCCGCGCACGGCGACCGCGAGTTCGGGTACATCCAGACGCGCCTCGGCGTCTCGCGCAAGACCGTCGTCGGGCACGTCTCGAACCCGGTCGTCGTGCAGCAGATCGACGACTGGCAGCGCGCCGCCGCCGGCTGGCAGGCCGCCCGCACCCTCAAGCTCGCCCGCTTCGGCGACAACATGCGCTACGTCGCCGTCACCGAAGGCGACAAGACCGAGGCCGAGCTGCAGTTCGGCGTGCAGGTCAACACGTGGGGCGTGAACGAGCTGGCGGATGCCGTGGCGCAGGCCACCGACGCGCAGATCGACGCCCTCGTCGAGGAGTACGTCGCCACCTACGACGTCGCCGACGAGCTACTCCCGGGTGCCGACCGCCACCAGTCGCTCCGCGACGGCGCCGCGATCGAGATCGGCCTCCGCTCGTTCCTCGAGGCGGGCGGATTCGGCGCGTTCACCACGTCGTTCGAGGATCTCGGCGCGCTCACGCAGCTGCCCGGGCTCGCGGTGCAGCGCCTCATGGCCGACGGCTACGGCTTCGGCGCCGAGGGCGACTGGAAGACCGCGATCCTCGTCCGCGTCGCGAACGTCATGGGCGCGGGCCTCCCCGGCGGCGCGAGCCTCATGGAGGACTACACGTACGACCTCGTGCCCGGCAACGAGCGGATCCTCGGCGCGCACATGCTCGAGGTCTCGCCCTCGCTGTCGAGCGCGAAGCCACGGCTCGAGGTGCACGAGCTTGGTATCGGCGGCAAGTCCGACCCGGTGCGCCTCGTCTTCACCGCCGACCCGGGGCCGGCGCTCGTCGTCGCGATGAGCGACATGCGCGACCGGTTCCGCCTCGTCGCGAACGTGGTCGAGAACGTCGACGCCCCCGACCTGCCGAAACTGCCGGTGGGACGTGCGGTGTGGAAGCCGCAGCCCGACTTCGCGACCTCGGCCGCGTGCTGGCTCGCCGCGGGAGCCGCACACCACACGGTCATGACGACCGCGGTCGGCATCGAGGTGTTCCGCGACTTCGCCGAGATCGCCGGCACCGAGCTCCTCGTCATCGACGACGACACCACGGTGCGCGGGTTCCAGAAGGAGCTCCGCTGGAACCAGGCGTACTACCGCCTCGCCCGCGGAGTGTGAGTGGGAGCGGATGCCGCGGGGCGGCATCCGCTCGTCGCTTGTGCGTCAAGCCCTTGATCCTGCTTCAGGTGGCAGGACACGCCGCTACGCGCCCCGCGAAGCGGCAAGTACTGCCACCTGAGCGGGTCAGTGGCCGCCGTGGCCCGGGAGTACCAGCTCGTGGTCGGAGTGGCTCGGCGCGTCGCTGCCGACGGCGGTCGACCCGAGTGACGGAGTGACGAGCCCGGCGACGACGATGCAACCGGCGATGAGGCCGATCATGCTCGTGCGGCGTGGCTCTCGAGCAGCGGATGCCGCGGGCGTGGCATCCGCTTCGGAACGTGCCGCACGGCGCACCGTCAGTGCCGCCGCGATGCCGACCACCAGCGTGAGCAGCAGCGCGCTGGCGACGGCGAGCGCGCTGACTCCCTGGGGATCGAGCGCGAGCGCCGCGACGACCGCAGCGATCGCGACCAGCGAGCCGCCCGTCGTCAGGCGCGGCAGGACGAGGCGACCGGTCGCGAGGGCCGCGACGCCCCAGGCCAGCGTCGCGGTCCCCACGAAGACGAGCAGGACGCCGACGCCGCGCGAGGCGGGGTCGGCGCCCTGGGTGACCGCACCCGCACCGAGCCCGAGGTCGAGCAGGCCCGCACCCCAGGCGGCGAGCGCCGGCCAGGAGCGGGTCAGTGCGGATGCGGTCATGGTTCAGACCGCCTGACGGGGCGAGACCTGCTTGTCGGCGGCGATGCCGGTACCGAGAAGCACGAGCGCGCTGGCGAGGTGCAGGAAGTGGTCGTTCGTGTTCAGGGCGAGCACGTTGGCGGCGGTGTCGGCGATGAAGAATCCGACGATGCCGAGCAGCAGGTACGCGGCTCCGACGACGATGTTGACGCCCTTCGCGGCCTTCACGTTCGAAAGGCCGCCGATGAGCAGCGCGGCGCCGATCAGCAGGTGGGCCACGTTGTGGAGCGGGTTGACCTCGAAGATGCCGAGGAGCAGGCCACCGTCGGTCGAGACGAAGCCGACACCTGAGGTCGCGGTGAAGCCGAGCAGACCGACGAGCAGGTAGACGGCGCCGAAGATCGTGGCGACGAGGCGGTTGGGTGAGGTGCGCATGGGAATCCTCCTTGTGCTGCGGTGGATGCCGCGGGCGCGCCATCCTGCACAGAGTGTTCGGAGGTGCGCGGCGATCGGATTGCCGGATTGCCGGGCTTAGCGCGCGGCGAGCTCCCGGCCCGCGGCGCGGAGCCAGCGCACGGGGTCGGCGAGCGACGCTTCGGCAGCCCCGGCGAGGTCGGTGAGCGACACAGCATGCGCGAACGCCGACACATCGGCATCCGGCGCGATGCGTCCGGCGACCAACGCGACCGGCACGCCGGCGATCGAGGCCGCGCCCTGCACGAACGTCGGCACTTTGCCGGCTGCCGACTGGGTGTCGAACGATCCCTCGCCGGTCACGACGACGGATGCCGCCGACGCGGCACCCGCGAGATCGATGAGTTCCGCCACCTCGCCCGCCCCGGGCCGCAGCACCGCGCCCCAGGCGGCGAGCGCGAAGCCGGTGCCGCCGGCGGCGCCCGCACCTGGAAGCTCAGGATCGAGCTCGGGCGCCAACAGTCGGCCGAAGCGCCGCAGCGCGGCATCCGCTGCGGGGATGTCCGTATTCGTGAGCCCCTTCTGGGGCCCGAAGACGGATGCCGCGCCGTTCGATCCCGTCAGCGGGTTGGTGACGTCGCTGAGGACGAGCACCCCGTCCGCGGGCAGGGCGCGAAGCCGCGACCGGTCGACGGCCGCGACGGCGGCGAGCCCGCGGGCGCCCCGGCCGGTATCGACGCCATCGGCGTCGCGGAAGCGGGCGCCGAGGGCGCGCAGCATCCCGCTGCCGCCGTCGGTCGACGCGGAGGAGCCGATCCCGAGCACGAGGCGGCGGACGCCTGCGTCGAGCGCGGCCGCGATCGCTTCGCCGAAGCCGGTCGTGTCGGCGTCCCACGGCAGGCGGGTCTCGCCGAGCAGTTCGATGCCGCTCGTGGACGCCAGTTCGACGACACCCGTCCCGTCGGGCAGCTCGAGCCATGCGGCATCCACCAGATCACCGCGAGGACCATGGACGCGCACCGGATGCCGCACGGCACCCGGCACTGCCGCGGCGAAGGCGTCGAGCGTGCCCTCACCGCCGTCGGCCATCGGCCGCAGCACGATCTCGGCGTGCGGGTCGGTCTCGTGCCATCCGGCAGCGAGCGCCTCGGCCGCGGCCGCGGCGGCGATGGAGCCTTTGAAGCTGTCGACGGCGATGACGACGCGGCGCGGAACGCTCACGCGAGTGCCGGCGTGCTGTCTCGGAGCAGCACGTCGAACCCGATCGGCGCGGGCGCCCACTCGAGGTCGGTCGCGGCACGGAACGCCTGATAGCCGACCTCCTCGAGCGGAACTCGGACCGTCGTGAGCGCCGGGGTCACGTCGCGGCCGGTGGGGATGTCGTCGAAGCCTGCGAAGGCGATGTCGCCGCCGGGCTCTCGTCCCGCATCGCGTGCGGCCGACAGCGCACCGATCGCGACGACGTCGCTGATCCCGAAGACGACGGTGCCGGTCGCGACACCGTCTGCGAGTGCCTCAGCCATCGCGGCGCGTCCAGCTTCGCGTGAGAAGCCGCCGCGGTAGATGCGGGGCGCTTCGCCACCCGCTCCGGTGAACCCGTCAGTGAACCCGGCGACGCGGTTGTCGCTCGTCACGATGCCCTCTGCCGCGGCGAGGACGATCGCCCGCGTGTACCCTCGCTCGGCGAGCGCAGCGCCGAGCGCAGCGGCGCCGCCATGGTTGTCGATCCGCACACCACGCACGCCCTCGGTGTCGGCACCGAACGCGACCACCTGTCCGCCGACGGCGCGCAGCTGGTCGAGCTCTTGCAGCAGCGTCGCGTCGAACTCGCCCGAGGGGCGTGACGCCGCGAGGATCAGCCCGCGCGGCCGTTGTCCACGCAACGCACGGACGAGGCGCACTTCGCGATCCGCGTCGCGCTCGGTGATCGCAACGGTGACGACGAGGCCCGCCTCGTCGGCGCCGCGCGCGACACCCGAGGCGATGAGCCCGAAATAGGGGTCGGCGATGTCGGCGACGAGCAGCGCGATGATCGCGGATGTCCCCCGTGCGGTCGCCTGCGCCGACAGGTTCGCGGTGTACCCGAGCCGTGCCGCGGCGGCCTCGACCCGCTCGCGGTAGGCGTCCGCCACCTTGCGGGTTGAGCCGTTCAACGCGCGTGACGCGGTCGCAAGCGACACTCCCGCCTCTCGGGCGACGTCGTCGAGCGTGACGGCCGCGACGGTGCGGCGCGGGGAGGTCGGGTCGGCCATGGTCGAGAGTCTAAGCGGGTCCCTCAGCCGCGGAGCGAAGGCGTGACCGATGCCGCGAACGCCGCCGCCGTGTGGCGGACGGTCTCGGCGGGGTCGGTGGCCCACACGTCGGCATTGAAGATCTCGACCTCGATGTCGCCGCGGTACCCGGTGTCGACGACCGCGCGGGTGAGGCTCGCGAGATCGATGACACCCTCACCGGGGTGGTGGCGTCCGAGGAGCACATCCGCCGGGAGCGGCGTCCTCCAGTCGCACACCTGGTACGACGCGATCCGTCCCTCGCGCCCGGCGCGCTCGATCGAGTCGTAGACGTCCGGGTCCCAGAAGATGTGGAACGTGTCGACGGTCGCGCCCACGACGGACGGGTCGAAGTCCGCGGCGATGTCGAGCGCCTGGCCGAGCGTCGAGACGACGCAGCGGTCGGTCGCGTACATCGGGTGCAGCGGCTCGATGGCGAGTGTCACGCCGGCCGAGGCGGCGTGCGGGGCGAGTTCGCCGATCGCGTCGCGGACACGCTCGCGAGCGCCGCGCAGGTCGCGCGATCCCTCCGGCAGTCCGCCGGCGACGAGGACGAGCACCGCGGCCGAACCGGGAGCGCCCGCGGCGGCGAGCGTCGCCGCCTCCTCGATCGCGACGAGGTTGTCGTCGATCGATGCCCGACGCGCAGGCCCCTCGGGCATCGTGAAGAAGCCCGAGCGGCAGTGGGTCGAGAACCGCAGACCCGAATCGGTGAGCATGCGGGCGGCGGTCGCCAGCCCGACCTCCTGCACCGGCTCGCGCCAGAGGCCGATCGAGGCGATCCCCGCCTCGGCGGTGACGCGCAGCGCGGTCGCGAGATCGGCGTGCTTGATCGTGCCCTGGTTGATCGACAGGCGCGGGTCGACGGCGCTCACGAGATGACTCCGTTCAGCCGCAGCATCCCGTGCCAGCGCTCCGCGGCGAGCTCCGGCCGCTCGAACGCCTTCGCCGCGTTGGCGAGCTCGACGATGCGGGACAGGTGCGGCAGGCTCCGCGCCGAGTGCAGGCCGCCCACCATCTGGAAGGCGGGCTGGTGCCCGTTGAGCCAGGCGAGGAACGCGACGCCCGTCTTGTAATAGAAGGTCGGCGCGGCGAACACCTGACGCGAAAGCTCCTCGGTGGGCCCGAGGACCTCGAGGTAGCGGGCCGGGTCGCCGGCGTCGAGTGCCTGGATCGCGGCGGATGCCACGGGCGTCAGCGCCGCGAACGCGCCGAGGAGCGCGTCTGAGTGCTGTCGCGGCGATGCGGGGTCGCGCTCGGGCTGCGGTGCGTCCGGCACGTCGGCACCACCGATGAGCCCGACGTAGTTGAAGTCGTCGCCGGTGAACATGCGGACACCCTCGGGAAGGCGCTCGCGGACGGAGACTTCGGACGCGGCATCCAACAGGCTCATCTTGACGCCCGCGACCTTGTCGGCGTGCTCGCCGATGATCTCGAGCAGGACGGCCGAGGCCGTCTGCCAGTCGGCGGCACCGAAGTAGCCCTGCAACTGCGGGTCGAACGCGGTGCCGAGCCAGTGCAGCACCACCGGCGCCTCGGCGCGCGAGAGCACGTCGCGGTACACGCGGCGGTAGTCGTCGGCGGATGCCGCGGCCCGGGCGAGGTGGCGGGAGGCCATCAGCACGGGGCCGGCGCCCTGTTCCTCGGTGAAGTGGAGCTGCTCGAGGTAGGCGGCGGTGATCTGGTCGAGCGTGATGTGCTCGTCGTCGACGTGGTCGGTGTTCACGCCGACGACGACCGAGCCGCCCTCCTCGCGTGCGACCTGCGCGGAGCGCGAAATGAGCTCACGCGTCGCCGCGGCATCCAACCCCATGTTCCGCTGTGCGGTGTCCATGGCGTCGGCGACGCCGAGGCCCCACGAGTACACGTTGCGACGGAACGCGAGCGTCGCATCCCAGTCGATGTCGGCCGGCTGCCCAGGGGTGTTGTCGGCGTATGTGCGGGGCACGACGTGCGCGGCGGCGTACGCGACGCGGCTGCGCAGCGGGCCGTTCGGACGGGTGTAGCTCGACGTGTCGACAAGCGGGACGGACGTCACCGCGCCGTCGGCGGCGAGGAGGGAGAGCTCGGTCACGGGTCAGTCCAGCGAGAGCGCGGGCAGCGAGACCTTGCGGCCCTCGCGGCTCGACTGCAGGCCTGCCTCGGCGAGGAGGACGCCGCGCGCACCAGCGAGCAGGTCGTACTCGTAGGGGGTGCCGTCGACGTACGAGACGAGGAACTCCTCCCACTGCTGGCGGAAGCCGTTGAGGAAGACCTCGTTCGTCGGCACCTCGGCCCAGTCGAGGTCGTAGTCGTGGTCGTCGGCGAGATCGGGGTTCCAGACCGGCTTCGGGGTGGCGTTGCGGTGCTGGATCTTCGCGCCGAACAGGCCCACGACGGCGGAACCGTGCGTGCCGTCGACGTGGAACTCGACCAGCTCGTCGCGGTTGACGCGGACGGTCCACGACGAGTTGATCTGCGCGATGACGTCGTTCTCGAGCTCGAAGACGCCGTACGCCGCATCCTCGGCCGTCGCGGTGTAATGCTCGCCGCGCTCGTCCCAGCGGTCGGCGATGTGGACGGACGCCTGCGCGTAGACCGACTTCACGCCGCCGAACAGGTTCTCGAGGATGTAGTTCCAGTGCGGGAACATGTCGACGATGATGCCGCCGCCGTCTTCGGCGCGGTAGTTCCAGGAGGGGCGCTGGGCCGGCTGCCAGTCGCCCTCGAAGACCCAGTAGCCGAACTCGCCCCGCACCGAGAGGATGCGACCGAAGAAGCCGGAGTCGATGAGGCGCTTCAGCTTCTGGAGGCCCGGCAGGTAGAGCTTGTCGTGCACGACACCGGTCTTGACGCCGGCCTCGGCGGCGAGCTTCGCGAGCTCGAGCGCCTCCTCGACCGACTCCGCGGTGGGCTTCTCGGTGTAGATGGTCTTGCCTGCGGCGATGGCCTTGCGCAGCGCCGACGCGCGGGCCTTCGTGACGAGGAAGTCGGCGTAGATCTCCCAGCGCGGGTCGGCGAGCGCGGCATCCAGATCGGTCGTGTAGTCCTCGATGCCGTGCTTGGCCGCGAGGTCGGCGAGCTTCGCCTCGCTGCGCCCGACGAGGAGGGGCTTCACCGTGACCTTCGATCCGTCGGGCAGCTCGATGCCGCCCTGGTCGCGGATCGCGAGGATCGAGCGCACGAGGTGCTGCCGGTACCCCATGCGGCCCGAGACGCCGTTCATGATGATGCCGATCTCACGGACGGCGGGGACGGATGCCGCCGGGGCGGCGACGGGGGCGATGGTCGTCTCTGACACGGGGAGTCCTTTGGGTTCAGGCGTTCACTCGAGTGGGTAAGCGCTTTCCGTACGTCCAGCATGCCACTGGAACGCGTGATCTGCAAGCACTCGCAGGCGAGCCCTTGCGTATTTCAGGCGAGCCTGATGGCACCCCAACTCACGGGGGGCAGCGTCAGGGTGAGCGACTCCCCCGCTACCGCGGCGCCGTCGAGGGCTCGCACGCCGACGCGAAAGGGGTCACCGAGGGTGTTGGCGGCGTACCGGTCGTCGTCATGCAACAGCGCCGACTCGACGACCGCGACCTCGCGGCCGAGCTCACGCAGGAGCGGCGCCAGGTCGACGGTCACGGCCGCGGCATCCGTCGTCGAACGGTTCACGAGGAAGAGCGACACCCCCTCGTCGTCGATCGTCGCGACCGCATTGACCGCCGCGACCTCGCCGAAGCGCTCGCTCGTGAAGGTGTCGGAGGTCACCGGCACGCGCACGGCGCGACCGTGCGCGAGGCGGGAGGTGATCGAGAAGGGGAAGAAGGTCGTCTGCCGCCACGCGATGCCACCGGGCTCGGTCATGATCGGCGCGATCACGTTGACGAGCTGCGCGAGCGACGCGGAACGCACCCGGTCTGCGTGCTGCAGGAGCGTGATCAGCAGGTCACCGAAGACGACGGCGTCGAGCACGTGGTACTGATCCTCGAGGAGCCTCGGCGCGACCGGCCACCCGCGCTCCTCGGGCTTGTCGTTCTGTCCACCCTCCTCGTTGTGGAGGTACCAGACGTTCCACTCGTCGAACGAGATCATGATGCGCTTGTCGCTCTTCTTCGTCGCGGCGACGGTGTCGGCGATCGCGACGACCGACTCGATGAAGCGCGCCATGTCGACGCCCGACGCGAGGAACTCCTGCGCGTTCCCGCCCATCTCCTGGTAGTAGGAGTGGCACGAGATGAAGTCCACGTCGTCGAAGGTGTGCTCGAGCACGGTGCGCTCCCACGACCCGAACGTCGGCATACCGCTGCTCGACGATCCGCACACGACGAGCTCGAGACCGGGGTCGACCATTCGCATCGCCTTTGCGGTGCGGGAGGCGAGCTTGCCGTAGTCGTCGGCGTTCCGGTGCCCTACCTGCCACGGACCGTCCATCTCGTTGCCGAGGCACCACATGCGCACGTCGAAGGGTGTCGGCCGGCCGTTGGCCGAACGCTGCGCGGTCCATGCCGTATCGGCATCCGCGTTCGCGTACTCGAGCAGGTCGAGCGCCTCCTGCGTACCGCGCGTGCCGAGGTTGACGGCGAGCATCAGGTCGGAGCCGACGTGGTCGAGCCACGCCTGGAACTCGTGAAGCCCCACCTCGTTCGTCTCGGTGGAGTGCCACGCGAGGTCGAGCCGACGCGGGCGGGCCTCCTTCGGTCCGATGCCGTCCTCCCAGCGGTACCCCGAGACGAAGTTCCCGCCCGGGTAACGGATCGTCGAGACGCCGAGCTCTGCGACGAGGTCGATGACGTCGTGCCGGAACCCATCCGCACCGGCAGACGGATGCCCCGGCTCGAAGATGCCGTCGTAGATGTGGCGCCCGAGGTGTTCGACGAACCCGCCGAAGATGCGGCGGTCGATGTCGCCGATCGCGTGGTGCGGATCGATGCGGGCAGCGGCGTCGGCCATGACGGTCTCCTTCGTGAGCGTGGTGGGGGTCAGCGGCGGCGGGCGTCGACGGCCACGACGGCCAGAGCTGCGCAGCCCATCGCGGCGATACAGAGCGGCGGGAGCACCCATGTCAGCAGCACGACGAGGCCGACCGCGACGAGCAGGAACCCGCTCCCGACGACGTCGCCCGCGACTGCGCGTGGTGCGCCGGCGATGGCGCGGCGCCAGCCGGCCTCGGGTGTCCAGCGACCGGCCGCGACGAGGAGTCCGAGGCCGAGTGCGGCGAGCCCAGCCCACCCGACGGCTTCGACGATGGTCCCGCCGGGCAGGAACCCCGAGCGCGCCAGGTCGATGTCGAGGAGCAGGATGCCGGTCGCCACGAGCACGACGAACCCGACGACGGCACCCGGCAGGAGTCCCGCCCGCACGTCCCGCCAGTAGAGCGAAACCCGCGAGTCATCGGCCGCGACGAATCGACGGAGGTGACGGATGCCGGCAGCGAGCGCTGCGGGCAGGGTGATGACCAGCAACCCCGTGAGCGTCATGAGGAGCCCGATCAGCAGCACCTCGCCGAACAGCGCGAACTTCGCGGTGGCACCGGGGAACCGAGCGATCGGGACGTCGCCCCGCACCGGACCGGCGCCCGAGCGAGCATCGCGCTCGGCCGCGCGCACGGCCCGACGCGATGCGTTCCCAATGGCTGCCATGGTCAGCCCTTCAGACCCTGGGTGGCGACGCCGTCGACGAGGAACCGCTGGAAGACGAGGAAGAACAGCAGCACGGGGATCAGGGCGATGAACGATGCCGTCACCGTTGCACCGAAGTCGCTTGTCGACGTTTGGTCGTTGTAGAGCCGCAGCGCGATGGGCAGCGGGTAGTTCTCGGGGCTCGTGAGGTACAGGAGGGGTCCGAGGAAGTCGTTCCACGACCAAATGAACGCGAAGATCGCGCAGGTGATGAGCGCGGGCTTGATGAGCGGCAGGATCACCGACCAGAAGATGCGCACGTGTCCGGCACCGTCGATGAGCGCGGCTTCGTCCATGTCGCGCGGGAGCTGGCGGATGAACTGAACCAGCAAGAAGACGAAGAAGGCCTCGGTCGCGAGGAACTTCGGCAGCAGCAACGGCCAGAACGTGTCGACGAGTTCGAGCTGGTTGAAGATGATGTACTGCGGGATGATCACGACGTGGAACGGCAGCAGCAGCGTGCCGATCATCGCGGCGAAGAGGATCGCGAGCCCCTTGAACTGGATGCGGGCGAACGCGTACGCCGCGAGTGCGGACGAGAGCACCGTCCCGATCACCGACCCGACCGCGATGATGAGCGAGTTCGCGAAGAACCGCCACATCGGTACGCCCGCGATGCCTTCCATGACCTTGAGGTAGTTGTCGATCGTCGGCGCTTCGGGGAGCAGGCCCAGGTTGGAGCCGAACTCGCTGTTCGGTTTGAACGTCGCGAACAGCAGCCACACCAGCGGGTACAGCACGATCGCCGTGATCGCGATCAGCACGACGAACCAGATCACGGTCTGCCAGCCGCGGCGGCCGAGCTTCGGGCGACGCTTCGGCGCAGGCTGGCCGGTGACGACAGCCTCGGTGGACACGGGTGCGGCGGACTCCGCCATGCTGATGCTCATCGGTTGTCTCCCGCGTAGTGGACCCAGTTCCGCTGCGTGCGGAACAGGATGACGGCGATGATCGCGACGACGATGAGGAGGACCCACGCGATCGCGGCCGCGTAGCCCATCTGTCCGTCGGTGAAGCCGCGCTTGTAGAGGTACAGGGTGATGAAGTTCGTCATGCCTGCCGGGCCGCCCGAACCGTTCGAGATGATGTACGCCGACGCGAACACCTGGAACGCGTTGATGAGCCCCAGCAGCAGGTTGAAGAAGATGACCGGCGAGAGCATCGGCAGCGTCACCGCACGGAACCGCTGGAACGCGTTCGCGCCGTCCATCTCGGCGGCCTCGTACAGCTCCTTCGGCACCTGCTTGAGGCCGGCGAGGAAGATGACCATCGTCGCGCCGAATTGCCAGACGGCGAGCAGGATCATCGCCGGCAACACGAGCGACGGGTTTCCGATCCACCCACCGAGGTCGATGCCGAAGAACGACAGCGAGTTGTCGACCGGCCCGTCGTTCGCGAACATCGCGCGCCAGACGATCGCGACCGACACCGAGCCGCCGATCAGCGACGGGGCGTAGAACGCGGAGCGGAAGAACCCCGCGCCCTTGTCGCGGTAGTTCAGCAGCATCGCGACACCGAGCGCCGCGGCCAACATGATCGGGGTACCGATCAGCACGTAAACGAGGGTGATCTGCGCCGACTGCACGAAGTTCGGGTCGTTCGTGAACAGGCGGACGTAGTTGTCCAGCCCGACCCACTCCGGCGGGGTGAAGATGTTGTACCGCGTGAACGACAGATACAGCGAGTACACCATCGGGATGATGGTGAGCCCGAAGAATCCGACCAACCACGGCACCAGGAAGCCGTAGCCGGCGAGCGTCTCGCGCCGTTCCCGGCGACGCTGCTCCGGTCGCCCGGCGCCCTCGGGGCGCCGGCGGCGGATGGTCCGGCTGCGCCGGTCGTCGCCAGTCACGATGACGCGTGTTGCTGTCGTGGTCACGGGCTGTCTCCCTGGGATGTTCGTCGATGCGTCGGGGTCCGGTGGTGGCCGGACCCCGACGCCGGTTCGAGCGTCTTACTGGTTGAGGATGACGTCGGCTTCGGCGAAGAACTCGCTCACCGCGTCGTCGACCGTCTTGGTTCCGAGGCCGAGCTCCTTGCCCAGGTCCCAGAACTTCTGCTCGAGGGAGCCGTAGCCGATGACCGGGATCGGCGGGGCGTCGCCGATGCGGTCCGCGTTGGCGTCGATGTAGTCCGCGACCTGCTTGTCGACGCCCTCGAGCGTCGCGCCGGCGAGCTTGGACGACGACGCCGGGAAGCCGAGCGTCGTGCCGAAGATCTCACCCGCGGCTTCGCTGTTGACGACGAAGTCGAGGAAGATCGCGGCGGCTTCGGGCTCATCTGTGCGCGAGGAGATCGCGACCTGGAGTCCGGCCTGCTGGTAGAGGTCCTTGGCGCCGACCTCGGTGACCGGCGGCGCGACGAGGGAGATCGAGGATGCACCCGAGTCGGCGAGGTAGCCGCCGAGGAAGTTGCTCCAGCTCATCTCACTCGCCGTCAGGCCCGCGCCGAAGCCGGAGACGGGCGAGATTTCTTCGAGCTGCTGCTGCGGAACGGTGACGTCGGCACGGTTGGCCGCGCCCGACTCCCAGTACTCCGCGAGCTGCTCCTCGGTGAACCCGAGCTCGCCCTCGTCGGTGTACAGGTTGCCGCCTTCGGCGCGCAGCTTCAGCTCGAACGTCTGGATGCGCTGCGTGTAGTCGGTGCCGCCGTAGACCTCGCCACCGGTGGCATCCGTCACGTCGGCCATCCAGTCGTCGAACTCGTCGAAGGTGAGGTCGCCGGTCGGCGCTTCGATGCCCTGCTCGGCGAGGATGTCGTCGTTCACGAAGTTCGCCCACAGGCTGTACCCGGTCGGGAGCGAGTACTGCGTTCCGTCGAGGGCACCGGTGCCCAGGAGTGCGTCCTCGAACGTCGTCGTGTCGACGTAATCCGACACCTCAGCGAGGTCGAGGAGGTGGCCGGGCTCGCCGTACTGGCGAAGGTAGCTGTCGGAGAACTGGAAGACGTCCGGGAGGCCACCCGAGGCGACTTCGGTTGCGCGCTTCTCCCAGAAACTCGGGAAGTCGGTGAACGAGGTGTTCACCGTGATGTTGGGGTACTCCTCGTTGAAGGCCGCGATCAGGTCGTTGTACCGAGTGGCGCGGTCGTCGTTACCCCAGAACGCGAAGTCGATCGAGACTTTTTCTTCGGGGTCGAACTCGCCGGCGGGCTCGGTGCCGCCCGAGCAGCCGGCCAGGACCAGCGCGGCCGACGCTGCGACGGCGACGCCTGCTGCAGTCCGCTTCATGGTGAACATCGTTGTCCTCTCTGTCGAACGTCGGCGTTCAGATTCCGCGAGACGTCCATGTCGGGTGGTGCGGGGTGAGCGAACCCGAGATGCAGATCTCGGAAAGCGCTTGCCGGCAACCATAACCTGCGATGAAACGATTCGCAAGCGTCGGCTTCGGCGTAACCCGATCGTGACGTGTGACCGGTAACAGTCAGGTTAAGGCTGGCAGATCAAACGGCCGCCGTCCACTCGCAGCCGCACGCGGTAGACGGCGCAGCGACGATCCTCGATCGACTCCTCCACCTCGTCGTGCGGGTCGCGCGCGCCGAGGCGCGACGGCTGGCCGAAGAAGTAGAACCAGGTGGCATCCGCGCCATTGACAGCGGCGCCGTGATGCCCGAATCCCGGCCCGGGCACCGACCCGGCGCCGAGGATCACCTCGTCCTCGCCGCCCTGCCGCTCCCACACCTCGGCATCGGCCGACCGATAGACGGCCATGCCGCGCCACTCGTCGACGATGAGCCACCACCAGCCGTCCAACTCGAACACGCAGGGCCCCTCGTGCGGCCTGCCGCCGATCGCGGTGCCGAGCGGATGCCACGCCTCGAGGTCGTCCGATCCCGAGACGGCCGTCGTCGAGTCGGCGGCCTCGTCCTTGTACCAGAGCCGCCATCCGCCGGGCGTAGGGGCGACGCCGGCGTCGATGACGCGGTCGCTCGCGAGGGCGAGCGGGCCGCGGCGGGCCCAGGTCGCCAGGTCCGCCGAGACGTACTCGACGATGCGCCGCGCGTGCCCGGGCCATCGGTCGGGGACGCCGTCGATCTCGGTGAGGTACATGCGCCACGCGCGGCCGTCGTGCACGACTTCGGGCGCCCAGTGGGTGGCATCCGTCGTCGCGGGAGGACCGGCGGCGTCGAGGGCGAGCCCCTCGGCGGTGGGTTCGAGCGTGCCGGCGTACGTCCAGGCCACACCGTCTGACGACCGCGCGACACCGATGCGACTGCCGTGCACCCAGGCCACGCCAGGACCGGGGTCGGGGTGCGTCGCGCGGCGCTGCGTGTAGAACATCCACCAACCGCCGTCGGCGATGACCACGAGGGGGTCGGTCGCGCCGTCGTAGACGGGGTCGCGGTACAGCTCGGCGGGCAGCGTCACTCGCCGCGCTCCCGCAGGTCGGTGACGGGGCTCGCGAACCCCGCGCGGTGCGTCGGGTGCGCCGCGAGGTCGGCGGGCGTGATGAGCGCGCCGTCAGCGGCCGCCGAGGCGTAGATCGCGGCGACGATCTCGAACGACCTCGCGGGCGCATCGGCCGTCGGCGGCAGCGGGAGCCCCTCACGCAGCGACCGGAACACCTCGCGCAGGAGCGGCACGTGCGAGCTCGGCTCCTCGACCTCGGGCAGCGCCCATGCCGGCGCGGCGTCCTCGAATCCGGGTGCCGGGGTGATCGACCAGTGCTCGTGCCCGTGGCCGTAGAGATGCTCGACCGTGATCGTCGCGCGCTGCGTGTCGATGCGGATCGCGCTCACCTCGCGCGGCGACACCGCGCTCGTGACGACCTGGGCCACGACCCCGCCCTCGAAGGTGACGGTCGCCGTCGAGGCGTCCTCGGTCTGTGTCTCGCGGTCGAGACGCCAGAGCCGCCCCTGCACGCTCGTCCAGTCGCCGAGCAGGAACGCGAGGAGGTCGAGTTGGTGGATGCCGTGCCCGAGCGTGGTTCCGCCACCTTCCGTCTCCCACTTCCCCCGCCACGGCACCGCGAAGTAGCCGGCATCCCGGTACCAGAGCGTCTGGCAGACGGCGACGAGCGGATGCCCCAGCGCACCTGTGCGCAGCAGATCGCGCACGTGCGCGGCGGCCGTGCCGGTGCGCTGCTGGAAGACGACGGCGAGTTCGCGACCGGCCACCGCCGCAGCGGCGCGCATGTCGTCGAGCTCGTCGAGCGACGGCGCGGGCGGCTTCTCGACGACGACGTGGGCACCGGCGGCGAAACCGGCGATCGCCTGTTCCCGGTGCGCGACGGGCGGTGTGCACACGTGCAGCACGTCGATCCGTTCGTCCGCGAGGAGCGCGTCGAGGTCGTCGAAGACCGCGGGCACGTCCCAGCGCTCGGCGAACGCGTCGGCGGCGCCGCGGCTGTGATCGGTGACCGCGACGAGCTCGGCGTCCGGCAGTGCGGCGATCGCCGCAGCGTGGTGATGCGCGATCGCGCCGGTGCCGACGATGGCGCAGCGGAGCGGCTCGGTCATGCGGATGCCTCCTGGAGATCGGCGACGAGGCCGGGGACGAGAGATGCCGCACGGGCCGCGACGTCCGCCGGGCCCACGACGATGACGGCGGCGAGCACGACCGCGTCGCCCGGGGCGACCTTCGTCTCGGTGTGGAAGAACGGTGCGGGGTTCAGGCCGGCGTACTCGGCGCTGCGCGCGAACCACGGCGCGGGGGCTGCGGGAGCGGCATCCGCCATCAGCACGCCCGCTTCGCGACCCGGCGCGACGAACGCGAGCCAGGGCGCCGGCTCGCCGCGTGCGGCGTCGCCGACCGGGCCGTCCGGCGCATCGATCGCGCCGCCCGTGAACGACTCGGGACCGCGCCAGAAGATGCCCGCGTAGCCGGCATCCGGTCGCCCCTTGGTCGTCGGCGAACCGAAGGCGAGGGGATCGTCGGCGACGTTGCGCAGCGACGAGTGCCACGAGAGGGCCCAGGTCTCGTCGTCGACGGGGGTCGCGGTGAGCGTGCGGCGTTCGCGGAGGACCGTTTCGCCCTGTTCCGCGATCCAGTCCAGGTGCTCGACGACGGTGCCTGCCCGTTCGGCCTCGAACGACCGATGCACCTGGGCCCCGTTGTTCGGGAGCTGCACGTAGCCTCTGCCCCGGACGTAGGTGGGCCCACCCCAGAAGTTGTGCGGGCCGACGACGGGGAGTGCGAGCGACAGTCCTTTGTGCCAGACGTGATCGCCGGGGCGGTATCCGGTGACCGGCTCGCCGGTGCGGGTTCGGAGCAGCGCGTACGGGCGCGGGGACTCGAGCTGCGGCTCCGTCGGCCGCAAGACGTACTCAGCGAGCTCACGGTTGCCGTCGATGAGGCGCAGGCGATCGCCGCCTTCGTCGAACCTCATGCGCCTCCCCCTCGAATGACCGTCGCCTCAGCCTAGGCGACGGAATGGGAAAGCGCTATCCGATCCCCGTCTGGGTGAGGTGCAGGTGCGCGTAGCGCCCGCCGGCGTCGAGCAGTTCGGCGTGCGAGCCGATCTCGACGATCGAGCCGTGCTCGAGCACCACGATGCGGTCGGCCTCGCGGATCGTCGACAAGCGGTGCGCCACGACGAGCGTCGTGCGCCCCCGCATGAGCCGCGTGAGCGCGTCCTTCACGAGTTCCTCCGACTCGGGGTCGAGGGCCGAGGTCGCCTCGTCGAGCAGCAGGATCCGCGGGTCGCGGACGAGCGCTCGCGCGATCGCGAGCCGCTGCCGCTGGCCGCCCGACAGGCGCGCGCCGCGCTCGCCGACGACGGTGTCCCACCCGGCATCCTGTCGCTCGACGAACTCCCACGCGTTCGCATCGCGCAGCGCCCGCTCGACCCGCGCGTCAGACACGTCGCTGAGCCCGTACGCCACGTTCTCGCGGATCGTCCCCTCGAACAGCACCGACTCCTGCGGCACGACCGACACGGAGCGGCGGACGGTGCGCAGGTCGAGGGTCTGCATGTCGACGTTGTCGAGCAGGATCCGACCCGACGTCGGCCGGACGAACCCGAGCACGAGGTTGAGCAGCGTCGATTTGCCCGACCCCGACGATCCGACGAAGGCGACCGTCTCGCCCGGCGTGATCTCGAGCGAGATGTCTCGCACGGCGTCGGCCGTCGCGTCGTCGTAGCGGTGCGCGACGCGGTCGAGCACGAGCGCGCCGCCCACCTCGTCGACGACGCGCTTGCCTTCGTTCTGCTCGAGGTCGGGCTCCTGCAGCACCTCGGCGATCGAGCGCACCGACTCGAGCCCGCGCGCCCCGACCGGGATGAGCATGAGCAGCTGCGTGAGCCCCTGCGTCAGCAGCGTGAAGTACGTCGAGAGGAGCACGACCTCACCGGGCGAGATCGGCAGGATGCCGGTGAGTGCGAAGACCGCAGCGAGCACGAGGCATCCGACACCCAACAACTGCATCGCGACCCACGAGACCGACGCGACCCGCCCGTTGAGCATGTCGAGGTGCAGCCCCGCGCGCCGGACGCCGTCGGCACCGGTCGCGACGCGGGTCACCGCGACGTCTTCGAGGCCGTGCGCGCGGGTCACGGGGATGAGCGAGGCCATCTCACCGACACGCGCCGACAGCACTTCGACTTCGCGCCGGAACACCTCATTGCGCTCGCGCGACCGGTTGCGCATGCCGTAGCGGATGCCGATGGCGATGGGCACCGCGAGTGCGTAGACGGGCAGGAACTCAGGCACCGCGACTGCTGTCATCGCGAGCGCGCCGACCATGACCATCGTCGCCGACAGGAACGGGTGCGTGACCTGCTGGAGCATGAGCTCGACGTTCTCGACGTCGCGGACGACCTTGGTCTGCACGATCGAGGAGCTGACCCGGCTGTGGTAGCCGATCGAGAGGCTCTGAAGTCGGGCCGCGAGGGCGTTGCGAAGGTCGGCGCCGGTGTCGCGGACGACGGTCATGAAGCTGCGCGTGTAGAGCAGGTGGTTCGGGTAGTTCTGCAGCAGGAGGACCGCCGCGAGGGCGAACCACCACAGCACGGCCGTGACGTCACCGTCTTCGGCGACGATGTCGATGATCGCCGCGGTGATCACCGGGAGGAACCACAGCGGGATCTCTTTGAACGTAAACGCGAGCACGGCGACCGAGATCCGGCCGGGTCGGCGCGCGAGCAACCGCAGGATCGACCGGGTCGGGTGGGCGCCGTCGATGAGATCTCCCACGCGGGAAAGCGGTTTCCTGCTCATGGCGTCCATGCTACGGATCACGCCGGCGCGGGGCCAGGGTGGCGGCCCGTTCGCGCGGCATCCCCCCTCGTCGTCGACATCATGCCCTCTCACCGAGACCACACGTCGTGGGCGCGCACAGCGTGTGTATTCGACGAGTGGACATGATCCGGACGGAGCAAGCGAATGCCGCGCGCGCAAAAGTGACGCCATGCGCGGCGTCACGTGACGGCGTCCCGCGACAGACGCCACCATTCACGCGGCGGATACTGCGGACTACAGTTCCGACATGGGGATCTGGGGTCGAGCATCGCGATGGTCAGGCGTCGCCATCGTTGCTGCGATCATGGCGACGGGGTGCAGCGCACATCCGGGACCGGCGCCAGATCTGAGTGACGGCAGGGCATTCACCGAGGTGCAGCAGCTGCCCGACGCGCCCGCCGCGGTTCGCGACGCCGAGCTCGGATGTGGCGAAGTCGAGCTCGGCCACTCCGAAGCTCTCCCTGCCTCGGCTGTCGGATGCCTGGTGGATGCCACGGCCAGCGGGGAACCCGCGGCACTGGCGTGGACGTCACCGACGGTCGAAGGCGACCCGATCGTCTCCTTCGCGCTCGTCGAGGCGGGCAGCACCGAGATGACCGTGCACGAATCGACACACTTCGACAGGTTCGGGGAACCGACGTGGACACAGCGGACCTGCGCCGCGTCAGACTTCACCGACGTGGGCTGCCCGTACCGCTGACCATCGCCGAGATTCCGTCGCAGGTGGTCGCTTCGGGGCGCGGCATCCGACCATCTGTGACGGAATCTCGAGCGGATGCCGCGCGCAGCGGCGTCTCGCTAGGGAAAGCGCTTCCCGCGGGCGGCGACGCTGGCTAGGGTGGGGCGGGTGACCTCCCGTTTCACCATCGGCGACACCGACTTCGAGCTCGACGGCGAGCCCCACCGCATCATCTCCGGCGCGATGCACTACGCCCGCGTGCACCCCGAACTGTGGCGCGACCGCATCCGCAAAGCGCGCCTCATGGGCCTCAACACCATCGAGACCTACGTCATGTGGAACGCCCACGAGCCCGTCCAGGGACAGTGGGATGCCACGGGCGCGCTCGACCTCGGCCGCTTCCTCGACATCGTCGCGGAAGAGGAGATGCACGCGATCGTCCGCCCCGGACCCTACGTGTGTGCGGAGTGGCACAACGGCGGCCTGCCGACCTGGCTCACGGCCGACGGCGATCTCCGTCTGCGCAGCTCCGACCCGCGCTACCTCGAGGCCGTGACCTCGTACCTCGAGAAGGTCAACGCGATCGTCGCACCCCGGCAGATCGACCGGGGCGGCTCGGTGATCCTCGTGCAAATCGAGAACGAATACGGCGCCTACGGGTCCGACAAGGCGTACCTCGCGGAACTCATCCGCGTGACCCGCGCGGGCGGCATCACCGTGCCGCTGACGCAGGTCGATCAGCCGATCCCGCACATGCTCGAGGGCGGCGCGCACGACGGACTCCACAAGACGGGATCGTTCGGCGGACGCATCGACGAACGCCTCGCCGTGCTGCGAGAGCACCAGCCGACGGGGCCGCTCATGTGCATGGAGTTCTGGTGCGGCTGGTTCGACCACTGGGGCGAGAAGCACCACACCACGACGTTCGCGGACTCGGCAGCCGACCTCGACCGGCTCCTCGCGGCCGGCGCGTCGGTGAACATCTACATGGTGCACGGAGGCACGAACTTCGGCCTGACCGCCGGCGCGAACGACTCCGGCCGCTACCTGCCGATGGTGACGAGCTACGACTACGACTCCCCCATCACCGAGTCGGGCGACATCACCGAGAAGTTCCGCGCGTTCCGCGACGTCATCGCGAAGCACGCCCCGGTGCCCGACGAGCCGTTGCCCGAGCCGGTCGACGCCCCGACCCCGACGGCGCGGCTCGAGGCCGTGGCGTCGCCCCTCGACCTCGTCGCCGCGGGCCGCGGGGAGTTCGCGGCGCCGCCGATGATGGACGAGCTCGGTGCCGACGTGGTCCTCGTCGAGTACCGCGTCGACGCGCCGCTCGACCACCCCGCCGTCCTGCGCGCCGAAGTGCGCGATTACGCCTGGGTGCGGCGGGACGGAACCCTCGTCGGCCGGCTGCAGCGGACGCTCGGCGACGATACCCTCATCGTCCCCGCCGGCAGCGAGCTCAGCCTGCTGGTCGAAGAGACCGGCCGCGTCAACTACGACACGAAGATCGGCGAGCCGAAGGGCCTCATCGGCGACGTGCAGCTCGACGGGGCACCCGTCACCGGTCCGTGGCGGGCGCGGACGATCGACGTTCCCGCACTGGGGGCCGCCATCACCGACGCCGCCGCGACCCCGCTGGACGGACCCGCCGTCGGCCCGGTGGGGCTCCGCGGCTCGTTCGAGCTCGCGGCATCCGCTGATCTCTTCCTCGACACCCGCGGGTGGGGCAAGGGCTACGCGTGGGTGAACGGGTTCTTCCTCGGACGGTACTGGCGGCGCGGACCGCAGCGCACGCTCTACGTTCCCGGTCCGGTGACGCGCACCGGGGCGAATGAGGTGGTCATCGTGGAACTCGAAGAGACAGCCGAACCGACGGCGCGCTTCCTCGCGCGCCCCGACCTGGGACACGAGGTGGAGTGATGTACACCGCTGCATTCGATCTGGTCCGGCGGCACGTGACGGAGGGGCGCCTGCCCTCGGCCGTGTTCGGCGTCGCGACCGCCGACGGCACCGTCGCCCTCGACGCCTTCTCGGCGGATGCCGCCGACCGCTATCCGCTCTTCTCGATCACCAAACCGCTCGTCGGCATCGCCGTCGCGCGTGCGATCGAGCGCGGGCTGTTGACGCTCGACACCCCGCTCGCGACGGCGCTGCCCGGGTTCGACGGGGCACGCGAGGACGTCGTGCGGCTGCGGCATCTCGTGTCGCACACGTCGGGCATCTCCGAGCCGCCGCTCGATCCGGCGCCGCCGCTGCGCACGGTGCTGGCCACGGCCGGCCGCGACTTCGCGCCGGGTGCGGCGTCGCGCTACTCGACGATCGCGTTCGAGGGCATCGCCGCCCTGCTCGAGCAGGCGACCGGCATGCCCTGGGATGCCGCGGTCGCCGAGTGGACGACGGAACTGGCCGCCGACGGGATCAGCTCGGATCTCTCGGATGCTGCGACGATCGGGGACGCCGCCGACGCCGGCGTCGACATGGCGCGGTTCACGGCGGGCCGGAACGCGGGAGCGGGCCTCGCTGCGCGCGCCGACGACCTGCTCCGACTGGGGAGCGCACTCCTGCGGATCGGCGCCGGCGAGACCAGCGGCATCCTGCAGCCGGCGACGCTCGGGATGATGCTGCGCCCGATCACCGGCGACATCCCGCGGCTCGAGCCGTACGTGGCATCCCGCGGGCAGGACTGGGGCGTCACCTGGAACCTGCGCAGCCGCGCGCCGGGCCTCATCGATCAGGACGTGTACGGGCACGGCGGCTGGGCGGGCACCGAGTTCTGGGTGCACCCAACGGCGGGCGTGGCGTGGGTGCTGCTCACGAACCGCGCGATGCGCGAGGGCTTCGACCTCGACGCGCTCGACAACGCCGTCGTCGCCGCCCGCTGAGCGGGAGGATCGACCGCGGCGCGGCCGACCCCGGCGCAGGCTGGCGCGGGGGATACCCGACGCTCAGCCCACCCGCGCCGCCGCGCGCCCCTCCAGCCGCGCCGCCGCGATCCCCGCGCCGACGGGCCGCTCCCCCGGGAAGTGCACCGCCGCGGCCGGCGGCCCGGGCAGGATCTCGATCCGCAGCGAGGACGCCCCGGCGCGCGCGTCGGCGGGGATCCGCCACGGGCGACCCGTCCACAGCGCATCCGCGACGAGCCGGTCGCCGTCCCACGCCCGTGCGACGTCGCCGCGCCAGTCGAGCGTCAGCGTCCGGTCGTCGTCCGGCGCGACCGCGACCTGCGCCACCGCGGCATCCGACCAGTCCAGCGGCACCGAGGCCCGTCCCGACGCACCGGCCACAGCCGACGGAGCCGCCCCCGCCTCACGTTCGATCGTCCAGGTGACGGCTTCACCGCCGGCGGATGCCGCCACCGAGACCGCCCGCCACCCGGCATCCGTCAGCGTCTCGACCTCCGCCGAGTCGGTCCCGGCGAACGTGACGGTCCCGTCTGACGCGGCCACACCGCCGGGCGCCCACACGAGCGTGCCGTCGACGACCGCAACGGCGTCGGCGTCGGCCTCCGCGAGCACCAGGACCCGCGCCACGACCATGCCCTCGCGGGAGAGTTCGACGAGCCGTCCGCGTCCGACCGATTCCACCTCGAGCACGTCGGCATCGGCGTCGAGCGCAGCGGGGATGCCGGCGGTCTCGGCCGCGACGAGCAACGGCAGCTCGCGCCAGACGAGCTCGGTGATCGGCTGCGCCGTCATCCACGTGATCGTCGCGTCGCCGACCGGCAGCCCGAAGGGCCACGCGAACGCGGCGCCCGAGGGGATGTCGACGGCGGGGAACACCGCGAGCCCGCTCACCTCGAACGCCACGCCGTCGTGCGCGGGGAGGTCGACGCCCGGCTGGCGGTTCACGACGAACACGAAGCCACAGCGACCGTCGGAGCGCACCGACCACCGAAGGCCCGTCACATCGGGCGAGTCGACCGCACCGACGGGGAACGACGCCGGCATCTCGGCGAGTGCCGCGCCCCACCGCTCGAGCAGCAGGTGCTGCCGCCGCAGCGCGAACCAGCTCGGACGCACGGCCCCGTCGACCTGCACGGGTGCGCCAAAGTCGTACGCGAGCTCGACGAAGTCGTTCGGCGCACCGGTCTCGTGCGACTCCTGCAGATGGCGCCGCGGATTCCGCCCGTCGGCGTACATGTAGTACCCCTGCCAGACGCTGCCCGAGGCGAGCTTCGCGAGGGCGAGGGCCGAGACATCGGATGCCGGGACGTCGAGGCGCCGATGGTACGCCGAGGCCATCCCGCCGCCGAGCTCGCACGTCGCGAACGGGTACGGCTCGACCGCGTCGCGGACGGACACGACGCCGCCGCCGCGGTGGTCGGCGCCGATCGAGTCGTCGTCGCGCCGAGGTGAGGGGTAGAAGTTCGAGAAGCTCCGCAGGTCGGGTCCCGCGTCAGCGTCGACCCAGAACGACTCCGGATAGCCGCCGTACACCGGCAGTGCACCGGCGGGCACCTGCGCGCCGCCCCATGCGGTCGCGGTCCAGATCGGTGCGCCGATCCCGTGCGCCTCGGCCATCTCCCGCAGCCGCTCGAGATGCGCGGCACCGTCGTACAGCTCGTTGTCGACCTGCACCGACAGCAGCGGGATGCCGGCGACCTCGACCGCCAGCTGGGCGTACCAGGCATCGACGACCGCGAGGTAGTCGGGGTCGTTCGTGCGCAGCGGCAACCCGGAGTCGGCGAGCCAGTCGGGCAGGCCGCCGTGCCGCGCCTCGGCGTGCGCGTAGGGTCCGATGCGCAGGATCAGTCCGAGCCCCGCGCGCTGCACTTCGAGCGCGAACGCCCGCAGGTCCAGGTCACCGGTGAAGTCGACCTCCCCGCGCTGCGGCTCGTGGTGGTTCCACAGCACGTACGTGGCGACGTGCGTGAGGCCGCCGGCGCGCGCCGCGCGCAGCACCTCGGCCCACCGCGCCCTCGGGATGCGGCTGTAATGCATTTCGCCCGAGACCGGGAAGACCGCGGCATCCGCTCGATGGATCGCCCTCGTCGTGACCGTCACCCCCGACGCATCGCCCTCGCTCGGACGGACGTCGGCGGGCGTCGCCGGGCTCGGCGCCGGGACATCGATTCGGTGGGTGCGGGGCGTCAAGACTTCCCGTGACATCGAAACCTCCATCGGTTCAGTCGCGATCGCGTCCCTCGAGCCTACGAACCGCGGATGCCGCCCCGGCGACGACCAGCGAATCGTCCAGGCATGCCGCGGCATCCACCATGCCGGGCGATCCGAGCCGCGTTCTAGCCTCGGATCCGCACCGCCCGCGGCATCCCGCAACCCGGCGACGCTGCCGCCTCACATGCAAAGGAGCATCATGTCCCTTCTCGCCCGCTTCCGGCGCCCGGCCACGGCACTCGCCGCCGCCACCGCCGCGACGCTCGTCCTCGCCGGCTGCACCGGCTCCCCCAGTGGCGGGACGCCCGACGGCGAACCCGTCGAGATCACGTTCCAGTCCTGGGTGCCCAACATCGACCAGGCCGTCGACGCGTTCAACGAGTCGCACGACGACATCCAGGTGACGCTCGAGACCATCACCGCCGGCCCCGACGGCGGCTACGCGACCATGCTGTCGGCCGTGCAGGCCGGCAACGCCGCCGACGTCGCGCAGGTCGGCTACGATTCGATCCCCGACTTCCTCATCAACGACGGCCTCGAGGACATCACCGAGTACGCCGAGGGCTCGGCCGAGCTCTTCTCGCCGTGGCAGTGGGAGACGGGCGTCTTCGACGGTTCGGTGTATTCGATCCCCCAGGCATCCGGTCCGCTCGGCCAGTTCTACCGCGCCGACATCTTCGACGAGCTCGGCATCGAGGCGCCGACCACGTGGGACGAGTACTACGAGGCGGCGAAGGTCGTCCGCGCGTCCGACCCCGACCGCTACATCGCCGCGTTCGCCTTCAACCAGGCGCCGTGGATGATCGGCCTCGCCCAGCAGGGCGGCGCGAACTGGTTCGGCACCGAGGGCGACGCGTGGACCGTCGACATCGACGGCGACGAGACGCTGAAGGTCGCCGAGTTCTGGCAGAAGCTCGTCGACGAGGACCTCGTGAAGGTCGTCGCCGACATGTCGAACGAGTGGAACGCCGACATCCAGAACAGCAACATCCTCACCTGGATCTCGGGCTCGTGGGCCGACGCGATCGTGCGCGGCACCGCGCCCGAGACGGCCGGCAACTGGGCGGTCAGCCCGGTGCCGCAGTGGAACGCCGGCGAGAACGTCTCGGCCACCTGGGCCGGCGGTTCGGCGAGCGTCGTGCTGCGCGGCACCGACCACCCCGCCGAGGCGACCGAGTTCGCGGTCTGGCTGAACTCCGACCCCGAGTCGGTGTCGATCCTCACGAGCATCGGCGCCGGTTGGCCCGCCCTCGCCGACACCAGCGCGATCGCGTCGTTGCAGGACGACCCCGAGGTCTTCGCCTTCTACGGCGGGCAGGACATCTGGGACACGTTCGCCGAATCGGATGCCGCGGTCGACACGTCGTGGAAGTGGCCGCCGCTGTCGTCAACGCTGTTCGCCTCGCTGAGCGACAACGTGTCGGCGGCCGTTGAGAACGGCACCCCGCTGGTCGACGCGTACCGGCTGACGCAGGAGGACGTGGTCGCGGCGCTCACCGAGCGCGGCATCAACGTCCAGTGAGCCTCCGGGGTGGGAGGGCGCCCGGCGCCCTCCCACTCCTTCCCCGTTCCCGCCGCCCGAACCGGAGCACCATGACCGCCCTCGCCCCTCCCCGCCGACGCGCCGGCAGCCCTGCGAAGTGGGTGCTGCTGCTGCCCTTCGTGGTGATGTTCGCGCTGTTCTTCGTCGCCCCGATCGTCTACGCGATCGTGCAGAGCCTCTTCGCCACGAAGAGCTCGGGGCTCGGCCTCGGCCGGCCCGAGACGACGTTCGTCTTCTTCGACAACTACGCGCGGGCGCTCAGCGACCCCGCGTTCGTCGAGAGCGTCGGCCGCCTGGTGCTGTTCGCGGCGATCGAGGTGCCGCTCATGGTCCTCACCGCGCTCGGGCTCGCGCTCCTGCTCGACTCGGGCAAGGCGCGCTTCCCGCGGTTCTTCCGCGTCCTCTACTTCGCGCCCTACGGCGTCCCCGGCGTCATTGCGACGCTGCTGTGGGGCTTCCTCTACATCCCCGCGACGAGCCCGGTGATCCAGGCGCTCGGCGCGATCGGCATCGACGCGAACCCGCTCTCGAGCAGCGGCGTGCTATTCGCCATCGCGAACATCGCGCTCTGGGGGTTCGCGGGCTACAACATGGTCATCCTCATGGCCGCGCTCGACGCCATCCCGTCCGAGCTCTACGAGGCGGCCCGCGTCGACGGCGCCTCGACCTGGTCGACGACCTGGCACATCAAGCTCCCGCTGGTGCGACCCTCGATCATCCTCGTGACGGTGTTCACGATCATCGGCACGCTGCAACTGTTCGTCGAGCCGCTCGTCCTGCAGCCGCTCACATCGGCGATCAGCTCGACGTACACGCCGAACCTCGCGGCGTACAACCAGGCGTTCGCGCAGGGCAACCCGAACCTGGCCGCCGCGATGGCCGTGCTCGTCGCCGTGCTCGGCTTCGTCTTCTCCTTCGGATTCCTCCGTCTCGTCAACCGGAAGGACTCCCGCGCATGGTGAACCGCGCCCCGTCGACCCGCAGCGGCACGCCCAGCACGCTGGCCGTCAACCTCGTCCTCGCCGTCGCCGGTGTCTACTTCCTGCTGCCGCTCGTGTGGGTGCTCGTCGCCGCGACCAAGTCACCCGGCGAGCTGTTCGGCACGTTCGGACTCTGGTTCAGCGACACCCCGCGCGCCTGGGAGAACCTGGTCGCGTTGTTCACGCAGAGCGACGGCATCTTCACCCAATGGGTGCTGAACAGCCTGCTCTACTCGGGACTCGGCGCGTTGGTCGCGATGATCCTGTCGGCCGCCGCCGGGTACGCGATCGCGAAGTACGCGTTCCGCGGCAAAGAGACGCTGTTCTCGATCATCCTCGGCGGCGTCCTCGTGCCGGCCACGGTCATCGCGCTGCCGCTGTACTTCCTGCTCAACACGGTCGGACTCACCGGCTCGTACTGGGCAGTGCTCCTCCCCAGCATGGTGAGCCCGTTCGGCGTCTACCTCGCGCGCATCCACGCGAACGCGAGCGTGCCGGACGAGATCATCGAAGCCGCGCGACTCGACGGTGCGGGCGACCTCCGCATCTTCGGCACGATCGCGACGCGCATGATGGCGCCGGCGCTCGTGACGATCTTCCTCTTCCAGTTCGTCACCATCTGGAACAACTACCTGCTGCCGCTCGTGATGCTGAACGACACGAAGACCTTCCCAGTCACGCTCGGCCTCACCCTGTGGAACTCGCAGACCCAGCGCGACCCGGCCTTCTACTCGCTCGTCGTGATGGGCTCCGCCGTCTCGGCGATCATCCTCGTCGGACTCATGATCGCGCTGCAGCGCTTCTGGCGCGCCGACCTCACCGCCGGGGCCACCAAGGGGTGACTGGATGCCGCACCGCGCGGCATCCAGTCACCCCTTGTGGTGCTCGCGGTAGGCCGTCGGCGCCATGCCGTGCGTGAGGCGGAATCGGCGCGAGAAGTAGAACGGGTCGCCCATGCCTACGCGGCGGCCGATCTCGGCGACGGGAAGGTCGGTGGTGTCGAGCAGGTGCCGCGCCCGCGCCATCTTCAGCGCGAGGTGGTGCGCCACCACGCCGCCGCCGGTCGCCTCGCGGAAGAGCGCGGCGAGGTGCGACGGCGACACCCCGACCATCGCGGCGAGCTCGGGCACGTGGACAGTGCCGTCGACGCGGTCCTCGAGGTAGCGGAGCGCGCGCTCGAGAGGAGTGCCGTGCTCGGGGAGCAGCCGGTCGACCGCGAGCTGGGTCAGCAGTCGCCAGGCCATGCCCGACGTCGCCACCAGGCGTGCGGGGGTCGTGTCGCGTTCGAGCGAGGTCGAGATCTCGTCGAGCATCGCCGTCACCCGGTCGGCGCCCCGGAGCGACAGCGTCACGCGGGCAGGCGAGATATCCGCGGCCTCGAGCAGCTCTGCGACGTCGGAGCCGCGGACGTGGCACCACCAGATCGTCCAGGGGTCGTCTTCGGAGGCACCGTAGGAATGCGGGATGCCGCCGGGCAGCACGATCGCGGTCGACGAGCCGACGCGCACGCGTTGCCCGCCCGCCTCGACCCACCCGCTCCCGTCGACGCAGACGATCACGATGGTCTCGGCCGCACCGTTCGGGCGGCGGCGACCATGGTCGGCAGCACGCGGGAAGTAACCGGCATCCGTCACGACGATCCGACGCGTGACCGGCCTGAGCAATGCCGCCTCGACGAGCGGGCGCGGGACGACGCTCAGTCGCTGCCGCTCGAAGCCGTCCGCCCGTTCCACGACCCCATCCTGCCACCGGAAGTCCCTCGGAGGCTGACCAGCGGATCGTCCAGGCCGATGCGGCGATCGGTCATGGAACGATGCGCTCGTCGACCGTAGATTCGCCTCGTGACCGACGACGACACCCTGCCCCGCCGCGCCACCAGCCGGATCGACCTCCCGGCGGCGCCGGCCGACCAGCAGGCGATCCTCGACGCCGGCGGCGTGGCCTGCTGGGCGCAGGACGTCGAGATCGACACGTACGAGCCAGGCGACCCCGACCCGTACCCGGCGTTCCTCGAGCGTCGCGTGTACCAGGGCTCGAGCGGTCGGGTGTATCCGCTGCCGATGACCGAGACGATTTCGCACGAGAAGCGCCCGCGCGCGTGGCGGGCGATCCATCTCGAGAACGCGTACGTCCGGCTGATGCTGCTCCCCGAGATCGGCGGCCGCATCCACATCGGCTACGACAAGGTCGCCGGGTACGACTTCTTCTACCGGAACAACGTCATCAAACCCGCCCTCGTCGGGCTCGCGGGCCCCTGGATGTCGGGCGGCGTCGAGTTCAACTGGCCGCAGCACCACCGCCCCGCGACGTTCCTGCCGGTCGATTCGCGCATCGAGCGCGAGGGCGACGGGGCCGTCGTCGTGTGGCACAGCGATCTCGACCCGCTGCAGCGGATGCGTGGACTCCACGGCATCCGACTTCGCCCGGGATCGTCGCTGATCGAACTCGACGCGCGCCTCCACAACCGCACCGACGTGCCGCAGACCTTCCTGTGGTGGGCGAACGTCGCCGCGCGCTCGCACGAGCGGTACCAGTCGTTCTTCCCCGACGACGTCCGGTTCGTCGCCGACCACGCGCGCCGCGCGATCACGGCGTTCCCGCGCGCCGACCGGCCGTACTACGGCGTCGACTACCCCGCCCTCGCCGCCGAGCGGCCTGACGCCGACCGCATCGACATCTACAGCAACATCCCGGTCCCGACGTCGTACATGATCACCGACACCGCCGACGCGTTCTTCGGCGGGTACGACCACGACGCCGACGCGGGCTTCGTCCACTGGGCAGACCCCGCGCTCTCGCCCGGCAAGAAGCAGTGGACGTGGGGCGACGGCCCGATCGGCCGCGCCTGGGACGACCAGCTCACCGACACCGACGGTCCGTATGTCGAGCTCATGGCGGGCGTCTACACCGACAACCAGCCCGACTTCGCCTGGCTCGTCCCCGGCGAGACGAAAACGTTCCGGCAGTACTGGTACCCGATCCACGCGACCGGTCCGGTGCGGCAGGCGACGACGGATGCCGCGGTGTCGGTGTCCGGTTCGCGCGTCTCCGCGATCGCCACCAGCGCGCACGACGCCCGCGTCGCGATCACCCTCGCCGACGGTTCGACGATCGAGGCGGCGGCGCCGCTCGGGCCCGACGCACCCTGGACGACCGAGGTGGACGGCGAGGCCGTCGCAGTATCCGTCCATGAGGGCGACCGCGAGCTCGTCGCCTGGCGCCGCCGCGAAGACGATGCCGGCGAGCCGTGGGTCGCCACGGCACCGCCGCAGCCGACCGAGATCGACGCGGCCGACGAGCTGTACGCGACCGCGATGCACCTCATCCAGTACCGGCATCCGACCCGGTCGCCGCTGCCGTACCTGGAGGAGCTGCTCCGGCGCGATCCGGGCGACATCCGCGCCCGCACCGCGCTCGGCGCGTGGCACCTGAACCGCGGCGCGTACGCCGCCGCGCGGGAGCACCTCGAAATCGCGGTGGCGCGCGAGACCCGCCGCAACCTGAACCCGCGCGACGGCGAGGCGCACGCCCTGCTCGCGCTCGTCCTCGAGCGGCTCGGCGACGACGCCGGCGCCGACCGCCGCTGGGGCCGCGCCGGTTGGAACGCCGTCTGGGCGGCGCCGGCAGCACTCGGCCGCGCACGCATCGCGCTGCGGAACGGGCGGGCGGGCGACGCGCTGCGGCTCGCCGAAGGCGCGGCATCCATTCCCGAGGCGCAGCGGGTGCGGGCACTCGCGCTGCGCGCGCTGGGTCGCGAGGCGGAGGCCCGCGAGGCGCTCGACGCGCTCGTCGCGGCCGACCCGCTCGACCCCGTGACGATGCTGCTCGCGGGCGCGGGCACACCCGTCGACCCGCGCACCGCGCTCGACGCGGGGGCGGAGTTCGCCCGCGTCGGCGCGTGGCGCGAGGCCCTCGCCGTGACGGCGGCGACCGCGACAGGACCCGCGGGATTCGGGAACGTGGAACCCGCGCGGCGGCTGCTGCGCGCCGCGTGGGCGGATGCACTCGGTGACGCCGCGACGGCCTCGGCGGAACGGGCGGCGGCAGATGCGCTCGAACTCGACGGCGCGTTCCCCGCCGGCCTCGACCAGCACGACGCGTTGGTCACCGGTGTAGCACGCGGGTCGACCGCTGCGGCGAGTCTGCTCGGCTCGTGGCTCATCGACGCCGGGCGCGACGCCGACGCCCGCGACGCCCTCCAGCGGGCGATCGACGGCGGCGCCGCCGATCCGGTCACCCTCCGGAACCTCGCACTTGCGACGGTGCGCGCGGGCGGCGACCCCGCCGACGCCGCCGAGCTCTACGAGGTCGCGCTCGCGGTGCGCGTCGACGGGCGCCTCGTCCTCGAGCGCGACCTCGTCGCGCAGCTGACCGGGACGGATGCCGCCGCCAGACTGGCCCTGATCGAGCGGCACCGCGAGGTTATCCCGACGCGCGACGACCTGTCCGTCGTGCACGTCGGGCTCCTCCTCGACGCCGGGCGGATCGACGCGGCGTGGGCCATCGTGACGACGCGCACGTTCCGCGCATTCGAGGGCGGCGAGGGCGTGGTCCTCGCCGCGTACGACCGGGCCGCGTGCGCGGTCGCGCGGCGGCTCCTCGACGCGGGCGACGCCGCCGGCGCGGCGGAGCTGCTCGAGGCGGGGATCGCCGCACCCGCGAACCTCGGCGAGGGGCGGCATCCGTCGGTCCCGCTCGCGGAGCGGTTGGTCCTGCTCGGTGACGCGCGTCGCGCGTCCGGCGATGTCGCCGGAGCGGATGCCGCGTGGCAGGCCGCCCGCGCCGCGACGCCGCTCGCGGTCGCGCCGCGGCCGGCGGACGCCGCGACGTTCTGGATCGGGGTCGCGCACACGCGGCTCGGCGAGCACGACCTGGCTGCCGCCGCGTGGGACGCGCTGGAGGCACGCGCGAACGAGATCGACGCGACGCCCGACGCCGTGGACTACTTCGCGACCTCGCTCCCGGAGCTGCTCGTGTTCGACCTCGACACCCCAGAGCGCCGCCGCGAGCACGCCGAGGTGCTGCGAGCCTTCGCTGTGCAGGGGCGCGCGGATGCGGCATCCGCTTCGCGACTCGAGAGGATGGACGCATGACCGAGCGCTACCTGGGTTCCGGCACCGTCGCCCGCGACACGTCGGGGCTGACCGGGCCCGTCCCGGAGCACCTGCCGGAGCGGCTGGCGATCACGCTGTGGGACTTCTCCTGGTACACGCGCGCTGGTGAAGGCGATGTCTACGCCGACTTGGATGCCGCGTGCGCCGACGCCGCCACACTCGGCTACAACGCGCTCCGCATCTGCGCGGCCCCGATGCTGCTGTTCGGCGGGCTCGGGCTCGACGATCTCGCGCGGGACCTCGACATCGAAGGCCTCGGCGCCGCGCCCGGCGGCGGGTACTACGGGCAGCGGACCCGCTGGTACGACACCCCCGGCGGCTACCGGATCGACCTGCTCGCGCACCTCGCCGAGTTGTTCGCCGCCGCCCGGCGTCACGGGCTCGTGCTGATCCTCGCGAGCTGGGAGTACCAGCAGTCGCCGTCGTTCGCGCGGTCGCCGCGGTGGTTCGAGGCGATCGACGCCGTGCCACTCGACGAGCGCTACCGGTCACTGGCCGACGCGTGGGATCGAATGCTCACGTGGATCGATGCGCAGGGGTTCCGCGATCTCGTCGCGCTCGTCGAGCTGCACAACGAAGTGGACTTCTCGATCCTCCCTGCGCTGGGGGACGGCGGAGCCCACGAGGTCGTGCGGCTGCGATCGCGGCATCCGGATCTGCTGATCACCGCCAGCTACGGCAAGCCTCCGCATCTCGCGATGCACCGAGTGCCCGGCGGACTCGGGGCCGCGCAGTTCCACGTGTACAGCTACGGGGTGCTCGACGCCCTGCAGCAGCGGATCGACATCCGGTCCGAGGGCAGCGAGGGCTTCCCGAACGCCGAGTTGCAGGCGCTGCTGCTAACGGACGCACCGACGCCCGCGGAGTACGGCCGACCGGCCGAGTGGAAGCTGCGGGCGACCGTCGTCACCGACCAGATGATCTACGGGTACGACTGGGTCGACGTCGAGGCGTGGGACGCGTGGCTGGATGCCGCGTACCCGCCGTACGCCGAGGTGATGCGCCGCGAGATCGAGTCCCGCGTGATCGCGATCGCCGAGTGGGCGCGCTGGCAGGGTGTCCCCGCGCTCGTCGGCGAGGGATGGGTCGGTTATACGCCGTTGCACGGTTCGTTCGAGGAGGGTGAGATCGGGCGCGGGCTCGCGGAACACGGCATCCGCACCGCCCTCGCGCACGGCGTGTGGGGCGCGGTCCCCTGCTCGAACGCCGCCCCGCACCACCCGATGTGGCAGCTCCGCGACTGGCAGCGCTCCGTCAATGCCCTCGTCCGCGGGAGCCGTTGACGCAGCCCGACACCACGTGACCCGTGCGATTGAAATGATGAACTCTTTCTCATCTTGACCTGGGGTTCAGAAGCCCGAATCGAGCTCTCCAATGTCGTACCCCCTCACCACAATGGAGGTATGACCAGCCCCGCAGAGACTCCCGGATCGGACGCCTTCACGGCGTCTCTCGCCGGGCTCGCTCATGGGATGGAGGGCTTGGCTCAGGATGCCGCTGCCGTACAGATCCGCGAGGTCCGACTGCTCGCCGCCGCGGCCGCGCTCGCCGAGAAGACGTCCGCCGGGTCGCCCGCGCGGGTCCGCGAGCGAGACATGGCGCTCCGGTCGATCTCCGCCGAGCTCGGCGGGATCATGCGAGTCGCCGACCGGACCATGCAACGCCGGATCGACGAAGCACGCACGATCGTCGAGGATTACCCCGCCGCGCTCGAGGCGTGGGAGGCAGGCCGCATCGTGCGGGGGCACGTCCTCACGATCGTGGCCGCCGGTTCGGTACTCCCGCCAGAGTTGCGAGGCGCGTTCGCGGATGCCGCGGTCCCCAAGTGCGAACGGGACACCCCGAACCGGGTCCGGCCCGCGCTGGAGATGCTCGCGCAACACCTCCATCCGCGCTCGTTCGCGGAACGACACGAAGAGGCCGCAGCTGGTCGGTGCGTGCGGATCGTGCCTGGCCGGGATGGGATGTCGGACCTGATCGCGACGATGCCGACCGCGCTCGTCGAGGGTGCACACGACCGTCTCACCCGGATGGGCCGTGCGATCATCGACACCCGCGGCGAACGCGCGGCGGGCGCGGGACTCGGACTCGACAGCACCGATGGAACCACGGGCGACCACTCCCGCGCCGAGATCGTCACCACCGACGCGCGCACCATGGACCAAGTCCGGGCAGACCTCCTCGCCGACCTCCTCCTCGCCGGCACACCCGCGCTCGACGAGACCCGCGACACCAGCGCCGGGCCGCTCGGCAAGATCCGCGCGCGCATCCAGGTCGTGATCCCCGCGCACGCACTCGCGGGCGACGACCACGACGCCTGCGACCTGGTGGGCCGTTCCCCCATCGACGCGGCGACTGCTCGTCAACTCGCGGCAGGAAACACCCAGTGGGAGCGGCTCGTGACCCACCCGGTCACTGGTGCCGTGCTCGCGGTCGATTCGTACCGAGTGCCCGAGGCGATGCGGCGGTACCTGCAGGCGCGGGACCAGCACTGCCGGTTCCCCGGATGCCGCCAGGCGGCGGTCCGCTGCGAGATTGACCACAACGAGGATCATGCGCTCGGCGGGAAGACCCACACCTGCAACCTGTGCCACCTGTGTCAGCGACATCATTCGATGAAGCAGTTCACATGTTGGAGAGTTCGACAACTTTTGGGTGGCGTCCTGGAATGGACCTCACCCCTCGGCAGGATCTACAGAGAAGACGCACCACGGCCCGCTGTTGCGTTCACCCCTGCCGACGTCACCCTCCCGCCGTTCTGACCCACCACCCGGTACGGGCGTTTCGACTCGCTGGACCCGCTCAACGACCGCTGCAACACACCGGTCGCCCCGCGAGGGAGCGCAGCGACCGAGACGAAACGCCCAACCATGCGAAGGACGTTTCGTCTCGCTGCGCTCGCTCAACGACCGCGGGTCGAACCATCCCAGCCCAGCGGCACGTCCTCGAAGGACATGTCGGACGCCAGGTAGAAGTCGGTGTACGCGGGCTGGTTGTACGTCGTCTGCTGACGCGCGATCTCGGCCCGGTACTGCGGGTCGTGCATGAGCGTGTAGAGCTTGTGCTCCGTCGGCTCCGTCGAGACGTAGATACGCAGCGCCGACGAGTCCGCCGTGCGCACGAGCAGTTCCTCGCGCCAGTCCCCCAGCACGTCGGCCACGAGCGACGGGTTGCCCTTCGTGCCGTTGTTGGTGAGGGTTCCGGATGCCGTGAGCATCGTCCCGCGCGTCCAGTCGTCGATCGTGGGGGTCACGGTCTGCGCGCCGTTCACGATCTGCGTCGTCAGGTCCCCGGCCCACCGGATCGACATGTTCGTGCCCGGGTTGGTGGACTGGAGCACGTCGCCGGAGGCGGAGAGGAGCCCGGAGGCATCCGTTCCGGCGGGCATGCTCGACCAGAGCTCGACACCGTCGACGTCGGGCCGAACGTCGCCGACCATCCCGCGACCGGTGTCGCGACCGGAGTACGCCCCGAAGAGCACCTCGCCGGTCGCGGCATCCCGCATCGCCGTGCCGTACGGGGCGTACGCGCCGCCCTCGTGGACGGTGAAGATCTCCTTGCCGGGGCGGTTCGGGTCGAAGTCGCCGACGTGCATCGCGTCGCCGTGACCGAGACGCACGTTCTCGCCGGGCGTCGCACTGCCTGCGGGCATCGTGTCGAACGAGGAGTAGAGCAGGCTGCCGTCGTCGTCGAGGGTCGCGGATCCGTAGACGATCTCCTGCTTGCCGTCGCCGTCGACGTCGGCGGCGCTCAGGCTGTGGAAGCCCTGCGTCGTGAGGGTGCCGTACTCGGGGTCGGTGCCGTCGCGCCCGTGCGGGCCGTCGTTGAACGGGTTCGTCATCGGCACATGGCCGCTGTCGACGAACCAGCGCTTCGTGAGGTGCTTGCCGTTCCAGTCGTAGGACGCGACGGTCGAGCGCGTGTAGTACCCGCGGGCGAACACTGCTGAGGGTCGTGTTCCGTCGAGGTAGGCGACGCCCGAGAGGAAGCGGTCGACGCGGTTGCCCGGCTCGATCCGCGACATCGCATAGTCGCCCCACAGCAGCCCGTCGTCGCCGCGGCCCGGCTCGTAGCGCACCGTCTCGAGCTCCTTGCCGGTCTTGCCCTCGAACACCGTGAGGTACTCGGGACCGTCGACGATGAAGCCCTCGAAATTCCGCAGCACGTTGCGGGCCGAGCGCGAGGGAGCGTAGACGTCGATGAAGTAGTCGACAAGCTCTTCGGCGTCGGCGCGGCTCAGCGGGTAGTCGTACTGCGGCTCGGCGCCGAGCGCCTCCTCCAGCGTTGCCGGCCACTGACCCGAGACGATCTCCTCGCGCTCCGACCATCCCTCGAAAACGTCCGCGAGGTGGGTCGCGTAGTCCTCGGCGCTCATCCGGTAGTCGTCGGAGTGGGAGTAGCCGGCCTTGCGGTCGGCCTTCGGCATCGTGACGAACTCGGCCTTCTTCGCCTTGCCCTTCTTGTACTCGGTGCTCTTCGTGCCCGGCGCCGTCTTGAGCATGATCTCGGCCTTGCCGTTGCCGTCGAAGTCGTAGACGAGGAACTGCGTGTAGTGCGCGCCGGCGCGGATGTTCACACCCAGGTCGATGCGGTTCAGCAGTGTGCCGTCGAGCTCGTACGTGTCGATGTAGACCGGGCCGGTGTAGCCGACCTGCGAGACGTCCTTCGAGTTCGACGGGTCCCACTTGACGACGTATTCGTATGCTCCGTCGCCGTCCACGTCGCCGACGGAGACGTCGTTCGCGGAGTACGTGTACGCCTCGCCCGCGGGCGTGACGCCGTCGGCGGGCCTGGAGAGCGGGATATCGAGGAACGGCGACCCCTGCACCGTGACCTTGTCGGAGGGCTTGCCCTCGCGCTTGCCCTGCAGCGGCGAGACGGTGTACCGCGAGCGCTCCGTGCCGTCCGGGTCGACATACGTGGTCGAGTCGGTGACGGTCGCGATGCGCTTGCCGTCGCGCTTCACGACGAAGTCGGTGCCGGTGAGCCCGGTCGCCGACGCCCCCGTGGCCTCGCTCTTGAAGAGACGCCAGGTGAGGCGGATGCCGTCGTCTCCCGGAAGCGCGACAAGACCGCGATCGAGCTTCTCGAGCTGCGGTGATGCCGCGGGCTTCGGCTTGCCGGGGCCGTGTCCCGGCTGTGCCATCGCGGCCTGGGCCGGGATGACGAGGGCCGTCGCGGCGAGCGCGGCGACGACGGATGTGCGGACGGGTCTTCTCATCGGATTCACCTTCGGTCGTTCATCATCGAACTTCGGAATGCGCTTTCCCCAGTCGCCGATCCGAGCCTATGGTCGCCGCCTGGGGCATGTCAACGGCAGGTAACGCGCAAGTAAGCGCGCTCTCACGAAGGGCTCACCCTGGGCTTAGCGGGGGCTTGCACGGTAGAGGGATCGCTTCACCGTCCACAGCTCCATCCCGCTGCTCCACCCCCGCCTGGAGGTCGCCCCATGGTCATCCGCATCGCGCTCTACTCCCACGATTCCGTCGGGCTCGGCCATGTGCGGCGCAACCTCGCCCTCGCGCACACGCTGTCCACGCACCTGCCGGACGCGCTCGGTGACGAGGTCACGGGGTTGCTCATCAGCGGGCAGTCCGCCGCGACCGCGTTCCCGACGCCGCCCGGCTGGGACTGGCTGATCCTGCCGAGCATCACGACGGGCCCCCAGGGGTACTCGTCGCAGCGACTGACCACGGGGCTCAAACGGATCACGGCCGTGCGCGGCGGCAGCGTCGAGGCGGCCATGGCCGCCTTCCGCCCCGACCTCTTCATCGTCGACCGTCACGCGTTCGGGGTCGAGCGCGAGCTCGCCCCGGCACTGCGCTGGCTGCGCCGCAACCGCCCGTCGTGCACGACGATCCTGGGCCTGCGCGACGTGCTCGACGAGCCCGCCGCGACGAGGCGCGAGTGGGCGGCGATCGGCGGTGCCGACGCGGTCCGCAAGACGTACGACGAGATCTGGGTGTACGGCGACCCGACCGTCCACGACCTCACCCGCACCGGCGAGCTTCCCGCCGGTCTCGCCCCGCTCGTCCGCCACACCGGCTACCTCAGCCACGGCAGACCAGGGCGCGGACATCCGGTCGCCGACGAACCGTTCGTGCTCACCACGGTCGGCGGCGGCTCCGACGGCGGCGCGATCGCGGCCGCGGCGGCGCGGGCGACCGTGCCGGGCGGCATCCGTCACGTCATCGTCACCGGGCCCGAGATGCCCGATGAGGACCGGCGGGCGATCCGCGAGGCGGCCGGGCCCGAGACCACCGTGACCCGCTCGGTGCCCGATGCCCTCGCCCTGATCCGCCGCGCGAGCGCGGTCGTGAGCATGGGCGGCTACAACGCGGTCGCCGAGATCATGAGCACCCGAACGCCGGCGCTCATCGTCCCCCGGGCCAACCGGCGCATCGAACAGCCGCTCCGCGCAGACGCCCTCGCCGCCCGCGGCGCGGTCGAGACGATCGCCGCAGCGGATGCCACCCCCGAAGCGCTCACCGCGTTCTTCGCCCGCGCCGTCGACACCCGGGTCGACCGCACCGGGATCGACCTCGACGGACTCCGGACCGTCGCCGGGATGGCCGCCGACCTCGTCGGTGCGGCACGCGCACGGAAGGCGGTGATGGGCAATGCAGGCTGAATCGGCACCCCGGATCGGGTACGTCACGAAGGTGTACCCGCGGTTCTCAGAGACGTTCGTCGTGACCGAGATCCTCGCGCGAGAAGCGCAGGGCGAAGACCTCGTGATCTTCTCGCTCCGGCCGACCAACGACGCTCGCTTCCACCCCGAGCTCGCCCGCGTGACGGCGCCCGTCGTCTACCTCGACCGGCCGCAGAAGCCGTCGACACTGTGGGCTGCGCTCCGCTCGGCCGACGACCGCACCCGCGCGGGCGCCGCCGACCATCTCGACGAGCTCCTCGCCGCCGAGGTCGACGACGCCGTGCAGGCGGTCCTGCTCGCCACGGCCGCACGCAGCGAGGGCATCACCCACCTGCACGCGCATTTCGCCTCAGCAGCGACGACCGTCGCCCGACTGGCGTCGCTCGTGAGCGGCATCCCGTACTCGTTCACGGCGCACGCGAAAGACCTCTTCCACGAGAGCGTCGACCACGACGATCTGGCGCGGAAGTTCGCGGATGCCGCGTTCGCAGTGACCGTCAGCGACTTCAACCAGGCCTTCCTGGAGCGCACCCTGCCGAGCACCGACCGCGTCTCGCGCCTCTACAACGGACTCGAGCTCGACCGGTTCCCGGTCCGCCCGCGGCCGGTCCGGTCGGGTCCGCTGCACGTCGCCGCGGTGGGGCGACTCGTCGCGAAGAAGGGCTTCGACGTGCTGATCCGCGCGGTCGCGGAGCTTCGGGCCGAGGGCGTCGACGTCCTCGTCGAACTCGCCGGTACGGGCGAATTGCAGGGCGACCTCGCGGCACAGATCGCCGCGGCCGACCTCGACGACCGGGTTCGGCTCGCCGGCCCGCTGCCGCAGCACGACGTGGCCCGTCTGCTCGCGGCATCCGATGTCTTCGTCGCACCGTGCGTCGTCTCGGCCGACGGCAACGCGGACGGCCTGCCCACCGTCCTGCTCGAGGCGATGGCGACGGGCGTCCCCTGCATTTCGACCGACGTGACCGGCATCCCCGAGATCGTCCGCGACGGCGAGACCGGTGTGCTGTGCCGCGCCGGGTCGGTCGACGACCTCGTCGCAGCCCTCCGCGGCTTCGCCGACGGGACGACGGATGCCGCGGCGATCTCGGCCCGCGCCCGCCGACTGGTGGAGCGCGAGTTCGACTCCCGCAGGCAGGCCGGCCTGCTCGCCGCGCTCACCGCCGGCGTCTCGCTCGAGGAGGTGGCGTGATGCGCGTCGCGTACGTCTGCGCCGACCCCGGCGTCCCCGTGTTCGGGACGAAGGGCTCGTCCGTCCACATCCAGGAGATCATCCGCGCCTTCCGCTCCCGCGGCGACGAGGTCGTCGTGTACTGCACGCGACGGGGGCACGACGTGCCGGACGACCTCGCCGAGGTCCGCGTCGTCGAAGTGCGCGTGGCGGGCGGCGATCCCGCCGAGCGCGAGCAGTCGATCGCCGCGGCATCCGCCCTGCTCGCGATCCGCGCGGCGCAGGACGGCTTCGACCTCGTCTACGAGCGGTTCTCGCTGTTCAGCCGCGCGGGCGCCCACATCGCGGATGCCACGGGCGCGCGCGTCGTGCTCGAAGTGAACGCCCCACTCATCGACGAGCAGCGCGAGCATCGCGTGCTCGTCGACGACGCCGAGGCCGAGTCCGCAGCGCGTACGGCGCTCACCACGGCCCACGTGGTCGCGTGCGTCTCGGAGCCGGTCGCCGACTGGGCGCGTGCGCACGGCGCCGCGGCCCCGATCGTCGCGCCGAACGGCGTGAACACGTCCCGCATCCGCCCGATCCACCGCGGCGACGACGGCCCGCTGCGGGTCGGCTTCGTCGGCACGCTCAAGCCCTGGCACGGCGTCGAGGTGCTCATCGACGCCGTCGCGATGCTCGGCGACCGGGCGACGCTGACGCTCATCGGCGACGGCCCCGAAGCGGCATCCCTCCGCGCCCGTGCTGCGGCGCGCGGCGTTGCGCTCACCGAGACCGGCGCCGTCCGCCCCGCCGACATCCCCCGCCACCTCGCGAACCTCGACGTCGGGGCTGCGCCCTACCCCGACGGGCAGGCGTACTTCTCGCCGCTGAAGGTCTACGAGTACCTCGCCGCGGGGCTACCGGTCGTGGCATCCCGCATCGGACAGATCCCCGCGATCGTCGCCGACGGCCGATCAGGACTCCTCGTCGAGCCCGGCTCGGCCGCCGACCTCGCCCGCGCGCTGGCCCGCCTCGCCGACGACCCGGCGCTCCGCGAGCGGCTCGGCGCCGAGGCTCGCACCGACGCGGTCGCCCACCACGACTGGTCGCAGGTGCTCGAGCGCATCCTCGCCGACACCTCGGCGGAGGTGCCGGCATGAAGCGCCGCGATCGCAAGGCCGAGCGCAAGACCCGCAAGAAGGAACCAGCCGTGACCACCCCGAAGGCTAGGCCCATCCGGCGCACCCTCGCGACCGTGCGTCCGTTCCTCAGGCCGCACGCCTGGCTGCTGACCGGCGGCCTGTTCGCCCTCCTCGTCGAGGTCGCGTTCCGCGTGCTGGAGCCGTGGCCGCTGAAGATCGTCGTGGACTCCCTCGCCGTGAGCCTCGGCGCGCAGAGCGCGGCCACCACCGGTATCCCGGCGGCGACGGTCGAGCTGCTCCTCGCCTGCGGCGGCGCGTTGCTCGTGATCGTCTGCCTGCGGGCGCTCACGTCGTACCTCAGCACCGTCGCGTTCGCCCTTGTCGGCTCCCGCGTCGCGACGCAGCTGCGAGCCCGCGTCTTCGAGCACTTGCAGTCGCTGTCGGTGCGGTTCCACTCGGTGGCGCCCGCAGGTGACATCGTGCAGCGGCTCGTCGGCGACGTCGGGCGTTTGCAGGAGGTGGCGGTCAGCGCCGGCCTCCCCCTCGTCGGCAACGTCATCACGCTCGTCGCCCTCGCGGCGGTCATGCTGTGGCTCGACCCGATGCTCACCGTGGTCGTCGCGGTCGCGGCATCCGCATACCTCCTCCTCTCGCGCAAGTCGGGCACGGCGATCACCGAGGCGTCCCGGACGACCCGCAAGGGCGAGGGCCGGCTCGCAGAGTCGGCGTCCGAGACCCTCGACGCGATCCGCGTCGTGCAGGCGTACGGCCTCGAGCGCTCGCGCGGCGACGTGTTCGACCAGGGCAACGGCGTCGCGCTGCGCGAGGGCGTGAAGGCGCGACGCCTCGCTGCCGCGCTCGAACGGCGCACCGACGTGATCGTCGGCGTCGCACTCGCGGTCGTGCTCGTCGGCGGCGGCTGGCAGGTGCTCCAGAACCAGATGTCGCCCGGCGACCTCGTCGTCTTCACCGCCTACCTGAAGCTCGCGATGCGCCCGCTCAAGGACCTCGCGAAGTACACCGGCCGCATCGCGCGCGCCGCGGCGTCGGGCGAGCGGGTCGCCGACCTGCTCGACACCCGCGTCGACGTGCGCGAAGCGGCGGACGCGGTGCCGCTCGAGGCGACGGCGGGCGACGTGCGGTTCGAGGGCGTGTTCCTCGCCGACGGCCGCGGCGCCCCGCTGTTCAGCGACCTGCACCTGCACCTGCGCGCCGGCGAGACCGTGTGCCTGCTCGGCCCGTCGGGAGCGGGCAAGTCGACGCTCGTCGGCCTCCTCGGACGCTCGATCGACCCGGTGTGGGGGCGCGTCACGATCGACGGCGTCGACGTGCGCGACGCGACCCTCGAGAGCGTGCGCGGCGCGATCTCGGTCGTCCTCCAGGAGACGGTCCTGTTCGCGACGTCCGTGCGCGAGAACATCCGCCACGGCCGGCTCGACGCGACCGACGAGGAGGTGGAGGATGCCGCCCGCCGCGCTCGCGCCCACGACTTCGTCGCGGCGCTCCCACAGGGCTACGACACCGTGCTCGGCGGCCGCGGCAACACCCTCTCGGGCGGGCAGCGGCAGCGCGTCGCGATCGCCCGCGCGATCCTCCGCGACGCGCCGATCGTCGTCCTCGACGAGGCGACCACAGGGCTCGACCCCGAGGCGCGCGAGGCCGTGCACCGCTCGCTCCGCGAACTCACCGAGGGCAAGACGACGGTGACGATCACACACGATCCCGCCGCGGTCGTCGGCGCCGACCGCGTGCTGTGGCTCGAGGGCGGCCGGATCGTCGAGGACGGCGCCCCCGAGATCCTCCTCGCCGATACGTCGAGCCGCCTCTCGTCGTGGTTCGAGACCGCGCGCCGCGCGATGGACGCCGAGGAGGTGTCACGATGATCGCCGACCTCGCGGCCCGCGACCCGCAGCTGCCCGTCGCAGACCTCCTCGACGCCGATCGGATGACCGACCTGCTCGGCGCCCCGACCGTCATCGAGCGGGTGCGCTACAAGCCGGGCACGAGCCTCGTCCTCGGCGTGCGGCAGGGCGACGCGCACGGCTGGGTCGCGGCCTACGCCGACCCCGAGAAGCTCGCGAAGACCCGGCACCGCGCGCGGCGCTCCGGTGCGGTCGTCGTAGACGTCGGCGGCCTCGCGCAGACCGCTGCCGGCACCATCTCCGCCGACCGCGTCCTCGGACCGGTGCTGCGCCGGGGCCGGCGCGCACTCGGCGGCGCCTGGGGCGACACCGTCCTGCGCTACAACCCGCACCGGCGGCTCGTGGTCCGGGTCGGCGACCGGGCGATGAAGGTCTCGGCGGCGGATGCCGCACCCCTCACCGCCCGTCTCGCGGAAGCCGGGCTCCTCGTCCTCCCGTCGCAGCCCGTCGCGACCGGCGTGCAGGCGACCCCCTGGTGGGGCGACGGCGACCTCGCAGATCACCCCGACGCGGATGCCGCGACCGCGGCCGGCCGCGCGCTCGCGGCGCTCCACCGCGCGCCGTGGCACGTCGCGGGCGAGCTCGCACCGTCGACGACCGGCGACGCCGATCTCACCGGCGCGGTCGACGCGATCGCCGTGCTCGACCCCGACCTCGGTGCGCGCGCGGAGCGCGTCGCGGGCGGCATCCACCGACTCCCTGTCGGGGTGCGCAGCGGCGCCGTCCACGGCGACTTCACCGCCGACCAGGTGCTCGTCGGAGAGGGCGACGTGCGGCTCATCGACTTCGACCGCGCCGGGCTCGGCGAGCCGGAGCGCGACCTGGGCGCCTTCGCCGCCGGCGAGTTGCTCGCGGGCCGCGGCGCTGAGCTGACCGATGCGCTCCGCAGTGGATACGAGGGCGAGCTCGACGAGGCTGCCCTCGCCCGCTGGACGGCGACGGCCGCCCTCCAGCGCGCCGTCGAACCGTTCCGCACCGGCGACCCGTCGTGGCCGACGGCGATGCGCCGGGCGATCGACCTGGCCGCCGACGTCACGGCCGGGGTGGCCGCATGAGCGCCGTCGACCTCCCCGCCACCGCCCGCGTCGACGGCGAGACGTGGACGGTCTCGCGCGCTTGGCCGGTCGCGTCGGGCCCGCAGCCGGTCGAACTCCGCGCCGACGGAAGGGTGCGTGGCGCGTGGTGGTCGGGCGGCCGCATCACCGCCGACCCCGCCGGTGTCGACCCGTCGCTCCCCGGACTCGCCGACGTCACCGGCGACCTCGTGTCGCACCGGCCAGGCAAGCGCGCGGTCGTGCGGGCGGACGGCGGGTACCTCAAGGTCGTGCGCCCACGGAAGGCGGCCGACGTCGTCGCGGCATCCGCGCAGGCCGCAGCGTTCGGCAGCGTCTTCGCCGTCCCCGAGCACACGCCCGACCACGGAGCCGAAGCGCGCGGCGTCGTGCGGTTCTCGACGGTCGCCGGTCGCACCCTGCACGCGCTCGGCGCCGACCCGACGACGGCCGATCGCGACTGGGATGCCGCGTGGCGCGCGTGGCACACCGGCTGGGTCCGCACGGTCGCGAACGACCCCGGCGACGCGCCGGTGCATGACGCGGCGGCCGAGGCCCGGGTCGCCCAGGAGTGGGTCGCGCACGCAGTGCGCGCGCTGCCGGGGCGCGCCGCCGCCCTCGAGACCGGTGCCGCCGCAGTGACCCGTGGGCTGCGGCGGCACCCTTCACCCCTCCTCGTGCTCAGTCACCGCGACCTGCACGACAAGCAGCTGCTGTGGGACGGCGAGCGCATCGGCGTACTCGACGTCGACACTGTGGCCCGCGCCGAGCCCGAGCTCGACCTCGCGAACCTGCGCGTCCACGTCGACCTGCGCCTCGCGCAGCGACACTGGTCACCCGAGCGCGCCGACGTCGCCCGCGAGTGGATCGATCGCACCGCCGATGCCGTGGGAGCGGATGCCACCCGCCTGGCCGCCTACGCCGCCGCGACCCGCCTGCGCCTGGGCTGCCTGTACCTCTTCCGCCCGCAGTGGCGCCCCCTCGCCCTCGAGCTGCTCCCTGCCTGACCTGCTCAGCCGCCGGTGGAGGCGCGGACGACGAGCTCGGGGCGGAAGCGGATGCGCTGCGGCGCGGCATCCGGGTCGGCGAGCGCGGCGAAGAGCGCGTCGACGGCGGCAGCGCCGATCTCGCGCGCCGGCTGGCGCACCGAGGTGAGCGGCACGACGGTCGCCTGCGCGAAGTCGATGTCGTCGTAGCCGACGAGGGCGATGTCGTCGGGCACGCGGAGGTCACCGAGGATGCCGGCGCCCTGCAGCACGCCGACGGCGAGCAAGTCGTTCGCGCAGAAGACGCCGTCCGGCCGGTCGGCGGGGGCGCGGTGGGCGAGCTGTTCGCCGACGTTCCGCCCGGCGAGCACCGTGAGCGACGGCGTCTCGATGACCTCGAGCGTCGCATCGGGCACCGCCGCGATCGCGCGACGTGCGCCCTCGAGTCGGTCGGCGACCTGTCGGATGGATGCCGGTCCCCCGGCGAACGCGATGCGTCGACGCCCGCGCTCGAGCAGGTGCCCGACCGCGAGCGCGCCGCCCTCGACGTCGTCGACCGCGACCGAGGGGACGTCGGCACCCTCATCCTCGGCGTCGAGGAGGACGAGCGGGATCCCGAGGTCACCGAACGCGGTCGCGTCGGACACCGGAGTCAGCAGCACGCCGTTCACCCGCTGCTCGCGGAACAGGTCGAGGTAGGCGGCCTCTCGCCCGGGGAGTTGGTCGCTATTGCCGACGAGCACCGAGACGCCGTGGTGCGCAGCGCGCTCCTCTGCGCCGCGGGCGACCTCCGCGAAGAACGGGTTCGCGGTGTCGAGCACGACGAGCCCCAGGCTGCGGCTGCGCCCGGCGCGCAGTTGCCGGGCGGCGTCGTTGCGCACGAACCCGAGCTCGGCGATCACCTCGTGCACGCGCTCGACGGTCGCGGCCGCGACCTTCTCGGGCCGGTTGAGCACATTCGACACCGTGCCGACCGACACCCCAGCCGCTTTCGCGACGTCCTTCACACTCGTTGCCACTACCGGTCCCGCCTTGACGTCTGATTCGTTTCAGACTACGGTGTGAATCGTTTCAGGTCTCGATGCCGGCCCGCGGAGGTCCGGCCTCCCACAAAGGAGTGACATGACCCGCGTGGCCTTTCAGCTGCAGGTCGACCCGGCGCTCCTCGACGAGTACATCGCCCGACACACGCCGGTCTGGCCAGAGATGCTCGCCGAGATCGCGGCATCCGGTCGGCGCAACTACTCGCTCTTCCTCGGCGCCGGCGGCCGACTCTTCGGTTACTACGAGGTCGACGACGACGCGGCCGCGCAGGCGTACCTCGCCGCCTCCCCCGTCGCCGCGGCATGGGAAGCCGAGATGGCCCCGTTCTTCATCGGCCTCGCCGGTCGACCCGACCAGGCGGCCACCCCGCTCACCGAAGTCTTCAACCTGCACGACCAGTCGGCGGCCTCCGCCGCAGAAAGCGACCCCTCATGACGACGCTGTCCCCAGAGATCCTCACCCAGCTCGAAGGCCAGGGCATCGAACTGCCCAGCTGGGCCTTCGGCAACTCCGGCACCCGCTTCCGCGTCTTCGCGACGCCCGGCACGCCCCGCGACCCGTTCGAGAAGATCGCGGATGCCGCCCAGGTCAACCGCTACACGGCGCTCGCCCCGAGCGTCGCGCTGCACATTCCGTGGGACAAGGTCGACGACTACGCCACCCTCCGCCGTCACGCCGAGGACCTGGGTGTCGAGCTCGGCACCGTCAACTCGAACACGTTCCAGGACGAGGACTACAAGTTCGGCGCTCTCACCCACCACGACGAACGCATCCGCCGCAAGGCGATCGACCACCACCTCGAGTGCATCGACATCATGGATGCCACGGGGTCGCGCGACCTCAAGATCTGGCTCGCCGAGGGGTCGAACTACCCGGGTCAGAACGACATGCGCGGCCGCCAGGACCGCCTGCAGGACTCGCTCCAGCAGATCTACGCGCGCCTCGGCGAGGAGCAGCGTCTCGTCCTCGAGTACAAGTTCTTCGAGCCGGCGTTCTACCACACCGACGTTCCGGACTGGGGGACCTCCTACGCCCAGGTGGCATCGCTCGGCGACAAGGCCATGGTCTGCCTCGACACGGGTCATCACGCGCCCGGCACGAATATCGAGTTCATCGTCATGCAGCTCCTGCGCCTCGGAAAGCTCGGTTCGTTCGACTTCAATTCGCGCTTCTACGCCGACGACGACCTCATCGTGGGCTCGGCCGACCCGTTCCAGCTATTCCGCATCCTCACCGAGGTTGTCCGAGGCGGCGGCCTGAACAACCCCGATGTCGCGTTCATGCTCGACCAGTGCCACAACATCGAGGACAAGATCCCGGGCCAGATCCGCTCGGTGCTGAACGTCCAGGAGATGACGGCACGCGCGCTGCTCGTCGACCGCGATGCGCTCACCGCGGCGCAGACCGCGAACGATGTGCTCGGCGCCAACGCCGTGCTGATGGACGCGTTCTACACCGACGTGCGGCCCGCCCTCGCCGAGTGGCGCGAGTCGCGCGACCTGCCCGCTGACCCGATGGCCGCGTATGCGGCATCCGGCTACCAGCAGACCATCGCCGACGACCGCGTCGGCGGCACGCAGGCCGGCTGGGGCGCCTGACCCGACCACCGGTGGCGCGGGATGCCGATCCCTGCGCCACCGGTTCCCACCCCCACCGTTCGCCCGACACGACGCACCGCCGACACCCGGACGCCGTGACCGGTGATGACTCGAGGAGCAGAGCATGAGCGACACACCCGCACCGTTCGGCGCAGCCGACGGCCTCGTGCGCGTGTACCCCGCCGGGCTGGCGGAACGCCCGACACCCGGCCTGCTCTGGCTGCACGGCGGCGGCTTCGCCGGCGGCGACCTCGACATGCCCGAGGCCGACCACGTCGCGCGCACGCTCGCGAGTGCGGGTATCACGGTGTGCTCGGTCGACTATCGACTCGCCCCGCTTCCTGCAGGATCCCCGGCTCCGGAAACCTCGCGAGTGCGTGCGCACTATCCAGCGGCATCCGACGACGCCCTGACGGCGTGGGAGTGGATGCTCACCGAGTCCGCGACACTCGGCGTCGACCCCGCACGCCTCGCGATCGGCGGCGCCAGCGCCGGCGGGAACATCGCCGCCGGCGCGACGCTGCGACTCGTGCACTCCGGCCGCACCGCCCCCGCGCTCGTCATGCTCGCCTACCCCACGCTCCTCGCCGTGCAGCCCGACCCCGACGCAGCGCTCCGCCGCGCCCTCGACGCCCAGCCCGCGGCCGATCGGTTCGGCCCCGACGTCGTCCTGCCGATGTACGAGAACTACCTCGGTGGCCCAGTGGATGCCGCGCCGATCGCCGCGATCCCCGGACGCGCGACGGCCGACGAGCTCGCCGACTTCCCGCCGACGCTCATCGTCGCCGGTGAGGTCGACGAGCTCCGCGTCTCGAGCGAGCATTTCGCCCGCACGCTCGCCGATGCCGGCCGGAGCGTCGACCACATCGTCGAGCCGGGCACCGATCACGGATACCTCAACCGGCCCGCAGACGGCCCTGCCGCCTCCCTCACCCTCGATCGTTTCGCTGCGCGCCTCGCCGCGCTCTGACCCGCACCGCACCGAAGGAACACCCATGACGAACCCGACCGCCGCCGACCTCATCGCTCGCAGCAACCGCCTCGGCGCAGACCCGAAGAACACGAACTACGCCGGCGGCAACACCTCGGCGAAGGGCACCGACATCGACCCGGTGACGGGCGAGCCCGTCGAGCTCCTCTGGGTGAAGGGCTCGGGCGGCGACCTCGGCACGCTCAAGCCCGAGGGCCTCGCCGTGCTGCGCCTCGACCGCATGCGTGCGCTCGTCGACGTCTACCCCGGCCTCGACCGCGAAGACGAGATGGTCGCCGCGTTCGACTACTGTCTGCACGGCAAAGGTGGCGCAGCCCCCTCGATCGACACCGCGATGCACGGACTGGTGGATGCCGCCCACGTCGACCACCTGCACCCCGACTCCGGCATCGCCATCGCGACCGCCGCCGACGGCGAGGCGCTGACCACCACGATCTTCGGCGAGAAGGTCGTCTGGGTGCCGTGGCGTCGCCCGGGCTTCCAGCTCGGCCTCGACATCGCTGCGATCAAGGCCGCGAACCCCGCCGCGATCGGCTGCATCCTCGGCGGTCACGGCATCACCGCGTGGGGCGACACCTCCGACGAAGCCGAGCGGAACTCCACCTGGATCATCGACACCGCTGCCGCCTACATCGCCGAGCACGGCGCCCCGCAGCCGTTCGGCGAGGTCCGGGCCGGATTCGAGGCACTGTCGGACGACGAGCGGCACGCCAAGGCCGCGGCCCTCGCGCCGACGATCCGCGGACTCGCCTCGACCGACAAGCCCATGGTCGGCCACTACACCGACGGCGACGTGGTGCTCGACTTCTTGGCATCCGAGAAGGCACCTGCCCTCGCCGAGCTCGGCACGAGCTGTCCCGACCACTTCCTGCGCACCAAGGTGAAGCCGCTCATCCTCGACCTGCCGGCGACCGCCTCGGTCGAGGAGTCCATCGCGCGCCTGCAGGAACTGCACGTCGCCTACCGCGCCGACTACCAGGCGTACTACGACGCCCACGCCGACTCCTCTTCGCCGGCCATTCGCGGCGCCGACCCGCTCATCGTCCTCGTCCCGGGCGTCGGCATGTTCAGCTACGGCGCGAACAAGCAGACGGCGCGCGTGGCCGGTGAGTTCTACGTGAACGCGATCAACGTCATGCGCGGCGCCGAGGCACTTTCGACCTACTCGCCCATCTCCGACGCCGAGAAGTTCCGGATCGAGTACTGGGCGCTCGAAGAAGCGAAGCTGCAGCGGATGCCGAAGCCCAAGACCCACCAGGGTCGCATCGCGTTCGTGACGGGCGCGGCATCCGGTATCGGCAAGGCCATCGCCACGCGTCTCGCGGCTGAGGGCGCGTGCGTCGTCGTCGCCGACCTCGGCCTCGAGAAGGCGCAAGCCGCCGCGGCCGAGCTCGGCGGCACGGATGTCGCGATCGGTGTGGCGGCGAACGTGGCGGATGCCGCGGGCGTGCAGGCCGCGATCGACGCGACGGTCCTCGCCTTCGGCGGCATCGACCTCGTCGTGAACAACGCCGGCCTGTCCCTGTCGAAGCCGCTGCTCGAGACCACCGAGAAGGACTGGGACCTGCAGCACGACGTCATGGCGAAGGGCTCGTTCCTCGTGGCGAAGGCCGCTGCGAAGGCGCTCATCGAGCAGAAGCTGGGCGGCGACGTCATCTACATCTCGTCGAAGAACTCGGTCTTCGCCGGCCCGAACAACATCGCGTACTCCGCGACGAAGGCCGACCAGGCTCACCAGGTGCGGCTGCTCGCCGTCGAACTCGGCGAGCACGGCGTGCGCGTCAACGGCATCAACCCCGACGGCGTCGTCCGCGGTTCGGGCATCTTTGCCGCCGGCTGGGGCGCGAACCGCGCCGCGACCTATGGCGTCAAGGAAGAGGACCTCGGCCAGTTCTACGCGAACCGCACCATCCTCAAGCGCGAGGTCGTGCCCGAGAACGTCGCCGACGCCGTCTACGTGCTGACCGGCCCGGAGCTCAGCCGCACCACCGGCCTGCACATCCCGGTCGACTCCGGCGTCGCCGCCGCGTTCCTGCGATGACCGCGCTTCTGCTCGGCGAACGCGCCGCTTCTTGCCGAGTGCGCCGCCTGTTGCGCGACAACACGGGGCGCACTCGAAACGAAGGGGCGCACTCGGCGCGCGTGGTAGGGGCGGCGACGTGACCGCGCAGACCGTCGCCGCGGTCGACCTCGGGGCGACGAGCGGGCGCGTCATCGTCGGGCGCGTCGGCCCGGGCGTCCTCGAGACGACGACGGTCGCGCGCTTCGCCAACGACCCGGTGCGCCTCACCGACGGCCTGCACTGGAACCTCGTCGGGCTCTACGACTCCGTCCTGCAGGGGCTCCGCGAGGCGCTGCGCCCGTCAACCGAGGGGGACGGCGTCGCCAGCATCGGCGTCGATTCGTGGGCGGTCGACTACGGTCTCATCCGCGGCGGACGCCTGCTCGGCGAGCCGTTCCACTACCGCGACGAGCGCACCGCTCGCGGGGTCGAGGCCGTGCACACGCGGCATCCGCACGCCGAGCTCTTCGCCCGCAACGGCCTGCAGTTCCTGCCGTTCAACACGCTGTACCAGTTCGCCGCCGAAGACCCCGAGGTGCTCCGCCTCGCCGACCACGCGCTGCTGATCCCCGATCTCATCGGGTTCTGGCTCACCGGGCAGGCCCGCACCGAGCGCACCAACGCATCGACGACGGGCCTGCTGCGCGCCGACACCGGGGAGTGGGATGCCGAGTTGCTGGCGTCCGCCGGCATCACGCCCTCGCTGCTCGCACCGCTGATCGCGCCCGGCGAGACGCTCGGCGCGCTGTCGCGCGACGTCGCATCGGTACTCGGCGGCACCGCACCGGTCACCGCCGTCGGCTCGCACGACACGGCTTCGGCGGTCGTCGCGGTGCCGATGTCGTCGCCAGATGCCGCGTACATCTCGTGCGGCACGTGGGGGCTCGTGGGCGTCGAAACGCCGCGGCCGGTGCTCACGCCCGCGGCGCGCGAGGCGGGGTTCACGAACGAGGGCGGTGTCGACGGCCGCATCCGCCTGCTCCGCAACGTGATGGGGCTGTGGATCCTCAGCGAAGCCGTCCGCGGCTGGCAGCGCGAGGGCCACGCCGTCGACCTGCCGACGCTGCTCGACGCCGCCGAAGAGGTCGCCGGCGAGGTCGCCGTCTTCGACGTCGACGACCCGCGGTTCCTGCCGCCGGGCGACATGCCCGCGCGGATCGCCGCCTGGTGCAACGAGCACGGCGTCGCCGCGCCCCGCACCCGCGCCGAGTTCGCGCGCAGCATCATCGAGTCGCTCGCGCGTGCCTTCGCCGACACCGCGCACGAAGCCGGACGCGTCGGCGGCGTCGACGTGAAGGTGATCCACATCGTCGGCGGCGGGGCCCTCAACGAGCTGCTGTGCCGCCGCACCGCCGACCTCGCGGGCGTGCCCGTGCTCGCCGGCCCTGTCGAAGCGACCGCACTGGGGAATATCCTCGTGCAGGCACGCGCCGCCGGCCTCGTGGCCGGCTCCCTCGAATCCCTCCGCGACCTCGTCGCCCAGACCCACCACCCCCGCCGCTACGAGCCGCGGGCGTAACCAAAGGACCCGCACATGGTTCAGCGCCAGTTCCCGAAGCCCCTCGAGCTCCTCGAGCTCATGCAGTTCAAGAAGCCCGAGCTCAACGGCACGAAGCGTCGATTGGATGCCGCGTACACGATCGACGACCTCCGCAAGATCGCCAAGCGCCGCACCCCGAAGGCCGCGTTCGACTACACCGACGGCGCCGCCGAGGGCGAGACCTCGCTCGCGCGTGCGCGGCAGGCGTTCCAGGACGTCGAGTTCCACCCCGACGTGCTGCGTCCCGCCGCCGAGGTCGACACGTCCGTCGAGATCCTCGGCGGGCCGTCGGCACTCCCGTTCGGCATCGCGCCGACCGGGTTCACGCGACTGATGCAGACCGAGGGCGAGACCGCCGGTGCGAGCGCGGCCGGAGCCGCCGGCATCCCGTTCACCCTCTCGACGCTCGGCACGACCTCGATCGAGGGCGTCAAGGCGGCGAACCCCAACGGGCGTAACTGGTTCCAGCTGTACGTCATGCGCGACCGCGAGATCTCGTACGGCCTCGCCCGCCGCGCCGCCGAGGCCGGATTCGACACCCTGCAGTTCACGGTCGACACCCCGATCGCGGGTGCCCGCCTGCGCGACAAGCGCAACGGCTTCTCGATCCCGCCGCAGCTCACCCTCGGCACGATCGTCAACGCGATCCCCCGGCCGTGGTGGTGGATCGACTTCCTCACCACGCCGAAGCTCGAGTTCGCGTCGCTCTCGGCGACCGGCGGCACCGTCGGCGACCTGCTCAACGCGGCGATGGACCCGACGATCAGCTACGAGGACCTCAAGGTCATCCGCGAGATCTGGCCCGGCAAGATCGTCGTCAAGGGCGTCCAGAACGTCGAGGACTCGAAGCGCCTCATCGACCTCGGCGTCGACGGTCTCATCCTGTCGAACCACGGCGGCCGCCAGCTCGACCGCGCGCCGATCCCGTTCCACCTGCTGCCGACCGTCGTCCGCGAGGTCGGCAAGGACGCCACCGTCATGGTGGACACCGGCATCATGAACGGCGCCGACATCGTGGCATCCCTCGCCCTCGGCGCGAAGTTCACGCTCATCGGCCGCGCGTACCTCTACGGCCTGATGGCCGGCGGGCGCGCGGGCGTCGACAAGACGATCTCGATCCTCCGCAGCGAGATCGAGCGCACCATGACGCTCCTCGGCGTCTCGTCGGTCGCCGAGCTCGAGCCCCGCCACGTCACACAGCTGACGCGCCTCGCCCCGATCCCCCGCCCCGGCGCCTGAGGCCGGCGGCTGGCCGCCCGCCGCGGCCCGACGCGGCGTGCGGCATCAGCAGCAACAACTCCGGAACATCTCGCGTCGTGGCTTGCTCACGTGGCGGAAATCGGCGGGAGTGCAGCCTCCACCCGTCCGGATCTCCGGAGTTGTTGCAGCCGTGGTCGCGGCATCCGCTCGCCGTCGCCGTTCACAACTCCTCAAAACCGGGCCGAACCCGCCCCGAGACCCCGGTTTCACCGCGTTGCGGCCCCGAGCATGAGGAGTTGTGAACGCGGCCCTAGGCCGTGTTGATCAAGTCTGATTTGATCCAGATGAGCGTCGCGGCGGAGCAGACGGCGGCGGTGTTCGCCGGCACGTGGCTAAACGTGCTCGGGTGGGCGGTCATCCTTCTCGTGGCCGCGAGCCTGGCCGTTGTCGGCGTCATCGAGAACGTCAACATTCGAGCGGGCAAGAAGTACAAGCCGCGGCCGCGCAGCTGACCGTGCTCGAGCGGGGAACTCGCGGCCCGCGTTGGAGCGGGGTCGAGGGGATCTCCCTCTCGTGTGGGCCGGCCCGGTCAGGGTCAGCCCACCGCCATGATCAGAGCGTGAGCGTGTGCAGCACGGTCGCCGCGGTGCCGGTGGGCGTGCCGTAGGACGTGGCGTGCAGCGTCGCGGCGCGGTTAGTGATGAGGCTGAGGGCGACAGGTTCTTCCTCGGACTCGTCGGTCGCGTCGCCGGGTTCGTCTTCCCATTCGCGCAGCACACGCCCGTCGACATCGACCACACGCCACAGCCCCCCATAGGTGGGCGACGGGACCGGTCCTCTCGTACTTGAACACCAGGGCCGTCGCGGTGGGCCAGCCGTGCGCGGCCGCAGCGACGATCAGCGCGTACGCGGCCGCGGCGACCTGATCGACGTCGCCGGATGCCGTGGGCGGCGTCGACGGCGGCTTCAGCCTCGCGCAGCGCCCCGGTGTGTATCCCCACACGTCGACGTCGACGGCGGGTGTCGTGGTGGTGGTCATGGTAAGCCTTCCTTCTGCAGCTGAGGGTGATGCGGCAGGATAATGCCGCGGGTGACGCGGCCCGGCGTAAGCCGGTCCCCGTCCGGTTGATCAGGCGAGGAGCGCGCCGCGCACCGGGACGGTGGCGATGTGCTCGACGGCAACCTGTGCGCTGTCCGCGGTGTGGAGCTTGCGGAGGACCACCCACGGGCTCCCCTCCCCGTACGCCTCGCCACGGGTGAGCACCTGGAACCCGTTGTCGATGTGTTCCTGCTCGACGGCGGCGAGGCGGGCCTTTTCCGCGGCGTTGTCGCGGAGGCTCTGCGCGGTGTGCTCGAACTGGGTCAGGTCGGTGGTGGCGACCTCGACCAGGTGCGCGCGGGCGTCGGCTGAGTATGTCAACCTTTCTTGGCCCCACTAGGGCGTCTATATCTGGCCCCTGCAGATGTGGATCATTCCTTAGACGAGCGGCCGTGCGCTTTATTGCTGCGGCGAACAATGAGGAGGCTGGTCACCCGGGAACCGGCGGGAGGGCGGCTATGAAGTGGCGTATGGAACGGAGCTGAACACTTTGAGTGCTTGGGATGTCGGCGGGCAGTGAAGCCCTGTTGAATCCACTGCTTCAGAGATCGGTTAGTGAGCGGGGGTCAGTCTTCGAAGTATGTTGTCTTTCCGTCTGCTCCGGAGACGCGGCTGACGATGTCTTCTGCCACGGTGTTGAGTTTTTGGTTCCGGTGGCTGGAGGTTCGCCGAAGGATTTCGATGGCTTGTTCCTTGGAGCATTGGTTTTGGGCCATGATCATCCCACAGGCCAAATCGATGGCGGTCCTGCTTTCCAACGCGGCCCGTAAGTTGCCCGCGAGGTCGTCGGCTGCGCTGATTCTGATGGCCAGGCGGAGGGCTTGGCTGGCGATATCGGCAAAAACCGTGGCGTCTTTGATCGTGTTTTGAGTGAATACACCAGTGGCTGGGGAAAAGAAGTTCACGGCAGCGCTGGCATCTGTCCCCAGTTGAAGGGGAATGCCCAGAACGCTGCGGCACCCTGATGCAGCCAGTTCCTGGCAGTACGTGGGCCAGCGGGGATCGGTGGAAACATCAGTGAGCAGAACGGCGGTACCAGTCCGCAGTGCTTGCCTGCAGGGTCCGTCGCCCAACCGTTGTTCGATGCCGTCGAGCAGGATTGCGTCATCGCTGCTGCCGGCAATCGTGGTGCTGCGTTTGCGCCGGACCAACGTGACAGCGCTTTCGATCCGTTCGCCGGTGCCCTTGGACATCGTGGCTGCTGCGAGACCGGACATGCCATCCAGGAAGCCCTTAATGTCTTCGGTTGCGACCAGGGCATGTAACCGCGCAGAGTTTCCGTCGTTTTCCTGCCCAGTCATGGGACAAACTTACGGTCGCTGCAGCAAAGGCACAACACTCACCGTCCGAAGCGTCTCTCCTGCAGTTCGAGGAGGGCGTCGGAGAGCAACTCGGCGTCGATCATGCTGATCTGCATCAGCCCGTGAACGTATGCCTCCAGTTCCAGAGGCCCAGCGGTCCCGCCGACTGCATAAAATGCTATCCAGAGATCGTCCGGTGTGATGCTGCCCTCTGTCAGCAGACTCCGGGTTCTTCTGCGGATCTCCTCCATGCACTCATGCTAAAAACTGCGCGCAGCGCCATGCAAGGCTCCTGGGCAGGGAGAGCACGCTTTTTGTGCCAGCAAGTTTTCCGGACTCGACATGTTGCACGTTGTTCGTTCCCGCTCCTGGAAGGCCTGGCCGCAGAGGCGATTAGCTGGCGGTTTGATGTGCGATGGTGTGGGCGAGTCGGTAGGAGTCGGTGCCGGTTTCGATGATGGCGCCGTTGAAGGTCAGCCGGTCTACGATCGCGGCGCAGAGACGCGGATCTGTGAAGGTTTTGGTCCAGCCTGAAAATGATTCGTTGCTCGCGATGGCGATGGAGTTTTTCTCCTCCCTTTCGGTGAGGACTTGGAAGAGGAGTTCTGCGCCGCGACGGTCCAGTTCCATGTAGCCAAGTTCGTCAATGCAGAGCAGGTCGACGCGGCCATAGCGGGCGATGGTTTTGGCCAGGACTTTCTCGTCGGCGGCTTCGATGAGTTCGTTCACGAGCCTGGTGGCGAGCGTGTATTTGACCCGGTAACCTTTTTCGGCCGCGGCGGTGCCGAGCCCGATAAGCAGGTGGGATTTGCCAGTGCCGGAGTCCCCGATCAGACACAGGGGCGAGCCTTTGCGGATCCAGTCCCCGGTGGCGAGCGTATGGATGGTGGCGGGGTTGATGTTCGGGTTCGCGTCAAAATCGAAGTCCCCGATCCATTTATCCCGGGGAAAGTTCGCAGCTTTCACTCGGCGGACGGAAGAACGCCGATCCCTGTCATCACACTCAGCCAGCAGCAGCTCGGCCAGGAAGCCTTGATAGCTCAGTTGTTCTTTCCCGGCGACGGTCAGGGCTTCATCCAGAACCCCACGGATGGTGGGCAAGCGCAGCCGGCGGCAGGCCTGGTCCACCGCGGCGACCGCTGCGTGTTCGGTCAAGCCGCGCCGTCGGCGCAGGGTCGGAGTGATGGTGGCGGCCGGTGCTGTGGGGCTCATGAGATGTTCTCCTTCGACGCAGGTCCTGCAGGGTGTTCGGTGCGTTTGGCCAGCAGCTCGTCATAGGCACTGACCGACGGCAGGGGCCGGGCATCTGCCGGGAGCCCGGCGATGACGGCGGCGGGGTCCATGAGCCGGCGCCGGGTGAGACTGACAACCCGTTGCACTTTCAATTCGCCCTGAGCACCGCGATGACGGTCCGAACCGGCCCCACCCCGGAAAGATGCCGTTGCGTGTCTGCGGGCTTCAACTGCGACAACGTCAGCACTGACAGCTCCCACTCCCAGCGCCGCGGTGATCCCTGCATAGATGTCTCCTGCGTCCATCGAGCGGTGCAGCAGCAGGACGTCGATGAGTTCACGGGTCCCCTCGGCATCGCCGTTGACCCGGCGGGAAGCGGCCCAAAAGGCCTCATGCGCGTTGGTGAACGCCCCGGATTCCCGTGCCCTGGCCAGAGCAGTGGAGCCGGGGAGGGCGCCGGGTTTGGTTTTGAGTACTTCGAGATAGTGATCCAGCTGGACCGACTGCCCCGGCCGGGCGGCGACCCGCTGATGCCTGGCGACCACAGTGCGGCCGTCGAACACCACGACCTCAGACGCCCGCAACGAGACCCGGACCCTCCGGCCGATGAACCGGGCCGGGACGGAGTACTTCACCATCCGGACCGTAACCATCGAGGACCTATCAACTCGAGGGTTCAGCACCAGACCCGGATCAAATTGCTCCGCCGGCAACGAGGCCAGGAACGGCCGTTCAATTTCGAAGTCCTGACCGATGGTGCGGATCCTGTCATTGATTCGCCGGAAATCGTCCTGTGCTTCCCAGGCCCGTATCCGGTCGTTGAGCTCGTCCAGGGATTCAGCGACTGGCATCGGCGAGAGTCTGTTGCGCCGGAACCAACCCACTTCTCCTTCAACCCCGCCCTTTTCATGGGCCCCTGCGATGCCAGGCTGGCAATAGAAGGGATCGAAGCCGTAGAACGATCGGAACAACACCCACCGGTCGTTCTCTTGGCGCTGCCGGCCTTGCCCGAACACCACTGCGGTGACCGCGCTGGTGAGATTGTCGTAGCGGATGTGTTTGGTCGGGATGCCGCCAAGAATGTTAAAGGCCTCGATATGGCCTTCGAGAAAGGCTTCCTGGGCTTGGGTCGGGTAGATCCGGTGGATGGCTCTGCCCGAATGCGATAGCCGGAAGATGAACATGTGACACTTCGTCTTTACCCCGTTCAGCACGACATAGACCTCGCCGAAGTCCACCTCGGCTTCTGCGCCTGGCGCGTGTTCCTGAGGAACAAACACCTCGACGCGGCGTCCGGCCTCCACATCAATCTGGGCCCGGCGGACCCTGACGTAATCACGCACCGTGGAATACGAGAGCTCCTGCGCGCCGTGCTCTTCGATGAGCCGGGCCAGGATCCTTCGTGCGGTATGGCGCTGCTTCCGCGGAGCCGTCGTATCCTCGATCAACATCGCGTCGATCGCTGCCTTGAACGGCTCCAGCCTCCAGGACACGCCTTGTCTCGGTTTGCGCCCCGGCGGTGAGGCAGACTCCAGAGCCTGCCTCACCGTCCTCCGGTGAACCCTATGCCGGACCGCCAGCGCACGAACCGATAAACCCTCAACCCGGGCGTCCCTTCGGATCTGCGCGAACAACTCCACTCTCGACTCCATCCAGACCAGCCTTCCGCCGCATCCATCCACTGATGAATCCAACGTTGAAGGTGGGGCCACAAATAACCGTCACAAGGTGCCCGGCGAGTCACAAAGTGGGGCCAGAAATAGCCGTCCTACCGGGGCCATCCAAACCTGTCACAGTCAGTCGGCGGCGTCCTCGAACTCCAACAGCACCGCCGCCTGATCGAGCGTCAGCGAGTGCTCGTGCAGCGCGGACGTGACGGTCGCGGACTCCGCGACGGCGAGGCCCTTCTTCACCGCGTCGGTCTTGGTGCCGGTGCGCTTGGCGATCTGCGCGGCACTGATGCCCTCGAACGCCAGCTACGCCTCGGATTGGCCGGCATACGCATTGCACATGTCGAGAGACAACGCGGAGTTCAACGCGCGATTCTCCACCTTGGCTACAAAGCACCATCCTCGACCGCGACGGACTGAGCACGCGTGAGGACCGCCGTGAAGTGACCAGGTTCGTCGGCGAAAGTGAAGCGCCCCGGGTCTGATGGAGGCTCTCAAACCAGTGAAGGATGAGAGTCATGGCAGCACCACGGAAGTACAGCGAGGAGCTCAAGGAGCGCGCGACGCGGATGGCGCTCGACGCGCGACGAGATCCCGCGACGAAGACCGGAGCGATCAAGCGGATCGCCGACCAGCTCGATATCCATCCCGAGGCCCTGCGCACTTGGGTCAGGCAGGCCGAGATCGACGCCGGTGAAGCGCCCGGCACGACGACCGCGGACACGCAGAAGATCGCCGACCTCGAGCGGGAGGTCCGCGAGCTGCGGCGGGCGAACGAGATCCTGAAGACCGCGTCGGCTTTTTTCGCGGCCGCGGAGCTCGACCGCAAGCTGAAGTAACCGAGGTGCCCACCGCGGTGCTCGTCGACTACATCGATGAGCACCGCGACCGGTTCGGGGTCGAGCCGATCTGCCACGTCCTGCGTGACGCGGGCCTGAAGATCGCCCCGAGCACCTACTACGCCGCCAAGACGCGCCCGCCGTCTGCCAGAGCGGTCAGAGACGAGCAACTGAAAGCCGACATCGCGGCTGTCCATGCCGACAATCTCGGCGTCTACGGGGCGCGGAAGATCCACGCCGAGCTGAACCGGGAAGGCGTCTCGGTTGCCCGTTGCACCGTCGAGCGACTGATGCGCGAGCTCGGCTTGCGAGGGCTTCGGCGCGATAAGCAGGTCAAGACCACCTCGGGTGATGGCGCGGAGACGGAGCGGCCAGCGGATCTCGTCGGACGAGCGTTCACCGCGACGGCACCGAACCAGCTCTGGGTCGCGGATCTGACCTATATCCGCACCCATGCCGGATGGGTCTACGCGGCGTTCGTGATCGACGTGTTCAGCAGGCTCGTCGTCGGCTGGCAGGTGTCCACGAGCCTGCGTACGGACCTCGCGCTCGACGCGCTCGATATGGGGCTCTGGCAGCGCCGCCGGAACGGGCAGGACACGACCGGGCTCGTCCACCACAGCGACCGAGGAGTCCAGTATCGCGCCATCCGCTACACCGAGCGCCTCGCCGAAGCCGATGCCGTCGCTTCCGTTGGAAGCAAAGGCGATTCGTATGACAACGCGATGGCCGAAGCGTTCAACTCGCTGTTCAAGGGCGAGTGCATCCGGAACCCAGCGATGCGGCCGAAGGGCGGCTGGGCGTCGATCCGCGATGTCGAGATCGCCGTCGCCGAATATGTCGACTGGTTCAACCAGCGGCGACTGCACGGCGAGATCGGGCACGTCCCGCCGGCCGAGTTCGAGCGGTCGCATTGGGCATCGCTCGACGCGACCCGATACGCTCACGAGCAGGTTCCGATCGGAGCCGGTTCCAGATAACCGAGCCTCCACGAAACCCGGGGCGCTTCACTCGGGCTGGGCGACTATTGCACCCTTGTATTTGCGCAACTCGAGAAAGCGCTGCTGCTCCAGCACCTGAAAGGCCTCGCGCACGGGTACTCGGGAGACGTCGAAATCGGAAGCAATCTCCTCCTCGCGAAGCCGGCTGCCGGGAACGTACGAGCCATCGATGATCCGTCCCCGGATCGCGGCGGCAATCACGTCGCGCAGGGGAAGCCCAGCACGAGAAGCCATGCTCCTCACTCTAGGGACCAACCCCGCCAGATGCCGAGTTCCGGTCGCCTCAGCTGGATGCTCCCCCGCTTGCGGACGATTCCGCCTCCGTCGCGTCCAGTCGCGCGTTCAGCCCGTCGACGATGCGATGCAAGCGATCATCCCGCAGCAGATCCGGCTCACGGGGTCGCTCGAACCCCACTTCGACGACATCGGCGACCTGCGCCGGTCTGGCGCTCAGCACGACGACTCGGTCGGCGAGGAACACCGCCTCCTCGACGCTGTGCGTGACGAGGAGCGTCGTGATGCGCAACCGCGTCCACACCGCCTGCAGCTCCACATTGAGTCGTCGTCGCGTCACCGCGTCGAGCGCTCCGAACGGCTCGTCCAGAAGCAGAACGGAGGGATCCAGAGCCAGAGCCCGCGCGATCGAGACTCGTTGACGCATCCCGCCGGAAAGCTGGGACGGGCGCGCATCGGCGAAGCCCCGGAGTCCGACCAAGTCGATCAGATCATCTACCTGGTGCCGATCGACGTCACGGCCCGCGACTCGGAAAGGGAGCTCAATGTTCTTGCGCACCGTCAACCACGGCAGCAGTGCGTGGTCCTGGAACGCGACACCCAGGCGATGATCGCGCGCGAGGACTCGCGGATGCTCACCGGCGATCGTCACGGACCCCGAAGTCGGCTCGTCAAGTCCGGCAATCATCCGCAAGATCGTCGACTTCCCCGAGCCCGACGGGCCGATGAGCGCGACGAACTCCCCCTCGGCGATCTCCAGGTCTACCCGCTTGATCGCCTGGACCGACGCTCCGCGCTTCAGCCGGAACGACTTCGAGACCGCCTCGACCCGCACGCTGCGCCCGAGAGGCGCGCCGGCGTTCATCGGCCCACCTGGAGTCGTGCGCGGTCCGCGATGCCGCGGGAACGCTCCGAGGCCTCCCGCACCAGGGCCGCGAGGTCGCCGTCAGCGCCAAGGAAGGTAGGAACGCCGCGTTCGACGACGACCCGACCGTCGACTATCACGGTACGTACCGCGACCGTGGGTTGCAAGAATACGAGCGCCGCGTACAAGTCGGCCGCGGGCGTCATCCGCGGCTCCTCCAGATCAAGGATGACGAGGTCGGCGCGCTTGCCGACCTCGATCGATCCGATCAGGTCATCCATACCCAGAACCCGCGCTCCCTCGATCGTTGCCATTTCCACGACCCGCTGCGGACTGATCGCCCCCGGGTCACGACTCACCGCGCGGTGCAGGAGCGCCAGGAGCTTCATCGAACCGAAGAGATCGACCGCATCCGAGCAGTTCGCATCGTCCGTGCCGATCCCCATCGGGATGCCCGCCCGGAGCATTCGCGGAACCGGCGCGACCCCGGCGCCTAGAAAGGCGTTGCTCGCCGGCTGCGTCGATACCCGGGTGCCCGATTCTGCGAGCAACCGGATCTCACGATCGGAGACGTCGATGCAGTGCGCCGCGAGCAACCTCTCATCGAGCGCACCGACGCTGTCGAGATACTCGACCGCGCCCATCATGTGCTGCACGCGCTCCCGCTCGTCCTCGGCGACGTGCATCGTCCACATGGTTCCGCGCTCGCGCGCGATCTGTCGGCTCCGCTGCAGGGCGCGTCGGGAGACGATTCCGGGGATCGCCGGCGACGGCCACACTCGGATCCGACCCTCACCGGCCCTGTCGTACCTCCGCACGATCTCATCGAGGTCGGCCAAGACGCGATCGGTGTCGACGAAGATGTCGCTGTCCGGAACGTCCGGGGCCTTCGCACGGACCGCGCCGAGATAATCCTCGAAACCCGGCGCAGGCTGGTCGGCGAACATGCGAGCGTATACAGCGCGGATGCCGCTCTCGACGAGGGCCTCGACAGTGCTCGCCGCGGTGGAGACCATGGAACGCGTTCCAGCATCCTCGTTGTCAACGATCGTCGTCACACCGTTCATCAACGCCTCCGTCGCGAACAGCAAGGTCGCGCACCGGATGTCGTCGTTCTCGTACACGCTCAGGCCCGGGTACAGCACGTTGTAGAGCCACTCGTAGAGTGGCCGATCGTGGGAGTAGCCGCCGCGAAGCAGGATCTGCGGCACATGGGTGTGCGCGTTCACGAGTCCCGGGATCACCGCGCGCCCCGCCGCCTCGATCACCCGCGAGCCGACGGGAATCTCGACGTTCGATCCCACTGCGACGATCTCGCCGTCCTCGACCAACACGGTCGCCCGCTCGAGGTCGCGGCGCTCATCGTCCATCGTCAGCACTCGCGCGTCAACGATCGCCACCGCGCTCATGCCCGCGCCTCCTCGCCGGCTGCCACCGCATCGAGCTCCGCGAGCAGCGCGCTACGACGGTCATCGTCGCAGAAGGCCGACTCGATCGATGTTCGCGCGATGGCGAGAAGGTCATCGCGCTGCCAGCCGAACGCCCGCGCGGTCGCGGCGTACTCCTGGTCGAGAATCGATCCCAGGGCAGTGCCGTCGTCGGTGTTGAGGCTGATCCGCACCCCGGCTTGCCGCAACTCCTCGACTGGATGCGCGGCCCGGCTCTCGGTAAATCCAAGAGCGACGTTCGACCCCGGGCAGATGCCGAGCGGGATGCCTCGGTCGGCGATCTCGGCGACCAGCGCCGGTTCCTCGATCGCGCGGAAGCCGTGATCGATACGATCGGCCATCAGGAGGTCGATCGCATCGCGGACACCCTCGGGACCACTGGACTCCCCTGCGTGAACGGTCCGGTAAATGCCACGGGATGCCGCGCGGCGGAAAGTGTCGGCGAACCTTGCGGACACACGCCCGGCAACCGCTTCGTCGCCGTCGATCGACAGGGCGACCACCCGCGGATGGTCCCGCTCCAGCATCCAATCCAGCAGTTCATCGGCCTCAGCGGCGGATTGCTGGCGCAACAAGCTCAGGCACAGGCCAGTCGACGGGAGTCCGTCCTGTTCCGCCTCTCGCCATCCGGCGTCGAGGGCGTCGACGAGTCCCGCGATATTTCCGCGCCAGGCCTCCCAGTGGGTCGGGTTGATGATCACGTCGGTGTAGCGGATGCCGCTGGCCGCCTGCCTCTGGGCGAACCGATAGGCGACGGATGCCGCGTCGTCGGCGGTCCTGACCAGCGACGCACCCCAGTCGAGGAACTGGAGAAATTCGGTGAGTCCGTCGAAATCGAAGAGCTGCTCGGCCGGTCGGCGAAGGGGCACCCCGTACTTGCCGGCCAGTCGCATCAGCTCCTCCCGGTCGATGCATCCGTCCAGGTGCACGTGGACCTCGGCTTTGGGTACCGTCCGTACCCAAGCCTCGTCGATGTTGTCGTTCACGATCATCCCTTCCCATTACTGCTGTCGTGATAAGCCGCTTCGAGCCACCGCGTCACGGCCGAAGCCAGCCCGAAGAATGCGAGAGAGAGCACTGTGGCGACGATGGCGGCACCCCAGGATCGCGACATGTCGTAGGAGACCCGCGACACCACGAAGAGCTGCCCGAGACCCGACGACCCGACGACGAACTCGGCGAGCAGCACCCCGACCACCGACCCGACCGCAGAGAGCCGGAACGCCTCCAAGAGCGAAGGGACCGCGGCCGGGAGATCGAGCCGCCGGAACCTCGTCCATCTCGAGGCTCCCAGCACCGTCAGCAGGTCCTGCTTGCTGCGCGAGGCGGAGGCCAGACCGCGCGACACCAGGACGAACGCTGGAAAATACGCGACCAGTGTGGCGACGACCAGCACGGTCGGCGTTCCGTAACCGACAATCCGCGCGAAGATCGGAACCATCGCCACCATGGGAACAGCGCGGACGATCAGCACCGCGGGCCGCACCGCCGCACGCACGACTCCTGAGAGATGGGCCGCGATGGCGAGTCCGATGCCAAGCAGTTGTCCCAGGACGAGACCCGTCGCGGCCAGCCCGGCGCTCACCGTGAGGTCGGGAAGATACGCATCCGGATGTCCGACCAGGTCGGCGAGAACACTCGCCGGGGAGGGCATGACGACCCGGTTGACCTGCCCGATCACGACCCACAGCGCCCACGCGGCGACGATCGCCACGACCGCCACGTTGTCCCAGGCGAACCGGGCGACCGCTCGCCCGATAGCCGTCACGCGCGCGTTCACAGCCCGAACCTCGCCGCGCTCCGCCGGGCGAGTGACGCAGCGCCGCCGTAGACGATGCTGGCGGGCACTGCGGTCAGGACCCCCGCCGCCCACAGCAACGGGATGTCGTAGTTCTGCATCGAGTTGATCAGCAGGGGCCCGATGCCCCGGGCGGAGCCGAACCACTCGCCGATCACCGCCCCCAACAGGGCCGCGGGAATCGCCAGCTGAAGAGCCGCGAACACCGCTGGGAGCGCCGCGGGCGCTTCCAGCTGCGCGAGCACCGCGATCCGCCGGGCACCCAGTACGGCAAACAGGTCCTCCTGCGCCGCCCGTCGGGTCCACAGCGCGGAGCAGATGACGACAAAGGCAGCGAAGTAGGCCGCTGTCGCCGCCAGCGCCGCGGGCACGACGGCGCGGGGCAGAAGGACCATGAGCAGCGGGCCGAGGGCGACGACCGGAACCGCCTCGACGAGAACCGCGAAGCGCTCCGCCGGGCGACGCGTGACCGGCATCAGGCGGGAGAGCACCGCGGTCGCCACCGCGGCGCTGATTCCGATCACGCCGCCGAGAAGCCCCTCCTGGACGGTCACCCCGAGCGCCCCCCACAACCTCGGCGCACGCGCGGGATCGACGATCACCCACAACACGTCGGTGAGGGGTGGCCAGGAGGTGGAGAGGACCCCGGTCCGGCCGATGATCTCCCACGCCGAGGCGAAGAGGAGCACGCCGATCACGATCTCGATGGTCTTTCGGGACCGCGTCGCCGTGCCGACCGGACCGAGGTCCTGCACAGTCATCGGAGCAGGGTTGCCGATCCGCCGAAGACCTCGTCGAGCAGCGATTCGTCAACGTAAGTCGCGACATCAGGAAGATCGGTCATGCCCGCAGCCCGCAGGATCGGGTACATCTTCTGCTCGATGTCCTCCGCCGAGATCCGCAACAGACCCGACTCCGCGGTGAGATCGCTCGTCGTCATCGGGATCTGATTGATGTTCTCCTTGATCTGCTGGCTCAGCGAGAGTCCCAGGTCGGCTCCCCACACGTCGACCGCGAGCTGCGCGGCCACTTCGGGGTCGTCGGCGTTCTTCTCCCAGCCCTTCACGGTAGCCCGCAACCAGGCGACAACCAGGTCGCGGTTCTCTTCCAGGTAGGTGCGGTCGACGAAGATCATGTTGGAGTAGACATCCAGACCCAGGTCCTGCCACGACACGCTGGTGTAGTCCACACCCTGCTCTTCGAGGATGAGTCCCTGGTTGGTGGCGAAGGCGACGCTCCCGTCGACGTCTCCGTTCACGAGCGCTTGCACGTCGTAGCCGATCGGCACGAACTCGTAATCCGGCTCTAGCCCGTTGATGGTGAAGATGGCATCCAGTTCACGCTGCTGCCCCTGGGGGCTTCCGATGCGCTTGCCGATCATGTCCTCGACCGAGTTGATCGGGTTCTCGGAGAGCGACAGGATTGCCAATGGGCTCTCCTGGTAGACAGCACCGACGAGCACCACGTCGGCTCCCTCCGACACGGCGTCGATGAACGAGGTGAAGTTCGTATCGAGTCCGATCGGTGCGTCACCGGATGCGACGATCTGAACGGTGTTGGAGACGTTGGGGCCGCCCGGCAGCCATTCGGCGACGATGCCCTCCTCCGCGTAGTAGCCCTCGCTCTCGGCGATCCACATTCCGGCGAACTCCACGTTGGTGACCCAGTTCAGCTGTGTCGCCACGACCGGAAGGGACTCTTCCTCGGTCGATGGCTCCGCCGCACAACCGGCGATCGTCAGCATCCCCACCATGGCCGCACCCGCCCAGGCGAGACGCCTATCGCGGTGGCTTGAAGTCTTCATAAGCCTCTCAATTCTCGCGGCAATCATGACGCGATCTCTCGCGTTTTGTATACGATCCATGCTCGCTGGCTGTCGTTGCGCGGGCATGGCCTGAACATTTCCAGCGTGTAAAAGATGCTGCGCCGCCCGCAGGGGCGGGTCACCGGCGCCGTTCCCGGCACTGAAGCGTTCGGCGAGCACCCCGAAGTCAGGCGGTCGCTGCGATCCTCAGGTGAAGCGCCCCGGGTCTGATGGAGGCTCTCAAACCAGTGAAGGATGAGAGTCATGGCAGCACCACGGAAGTACAGC
>NZ_JASJND010000004.1 GCF_030065535.1 Microbacterium dauci | reverse complement strand
CCCGATACGCTCACGAGCAGGTTCCGATCGGAGCCGGTTCCAGATAACCGAGCCTCCACGAAACCCGGGGCGCTTCAAAGAGCGACAGACCTGCCTCATTGCCCCGACTGCACGTCGGCCGCGTGAGCCAGATACGCCTTCCACCCGCCGTACTCGGTGATATCGGTCCCGGCGACCGCCGCTTCCAATGCGCAGGAGAACCCCGTCACCGTGCGACCGTCGGCCAGCTCCACGGCGCCGAGCGCCATCGGGTAGGGGAGTTCAGCGAGAAGCGTGGCCAGGTGCGAGGCAGAGAGCTCGTAGAGCTCCCCGGCGATCGGTGCGCCCGCGCCGTCTCCATGCCGGACCAGCCCGGGCTTGAGCGGCACGGTGTCCAGGACGACGAGACGATACGCATCTGACGTCGTCACCTCGCCGACGTACCGCGCCCCGCGACGGGTGAGCTGCTCGTAAAGTGGTTCGCCGCGCAGGTGCGCCCCGACAACGAACAGTTCGTGGCCGCTGATGATGCCCGACGAGCTGGGCGCCCCGCAGATCCGCCCGGCGATCTCGAGTGCGACCTCGTCATGGAACGCCACCGTGACGACCATCACGCCGAACGGATGGCCCGTGGCGGTGGGTTGGCCGGGAACCGCCACCGCTGCCATGTCCAACAGGTTGCAGAAGTTGGTGAAGGTGCCCATCCGGCGGTTGATGTCCACCGGCTCGGCTTGCACCGCGGCGATGGTCGGGTGCTCTGTCGTCGTGGGGAGCAGGAGTGCGTCGAAGGACGCCATGAGGCGACGGGCGTACGACTTCGCTTCGGCGAGGGCGTCCAGGTCATCGACGTACGCGTGCGCTGACGGCTTCCGAGCGGCAAGCACGATACCGGCCACGGTGGGGTCGGCCCCGGCCGGCCGTGTCTCGAGGAACTCGCCGACGGCGGCATAGCGCTGGGCGACGATGGCCCCGTCGTACAGCAGGGTCGCGGCATTGAGCAGCGGGGATATGTCCACCGCTTCGAGCGAGAGGCCGGAATCGACGAGGCCAGCTACCGTCCTGGCGAAGGCCTCGGCGTATTCGGGTGCGAGTTGCGCGAGGTCCTCATCTCGCGGAATCGCAAGTCGAGGGGCCAGCCCGGCGGAAAGTGGGACGTCCGACGGGGCCACTCGGCTTCGAGGGTCCTCTTCCGAGCCGCCTGCCATGATCGCGACGGCCCGCGCTGCCAGCTCGAGGTCGTGACCGAAGACGGTGACCGCGTCATAGTCGACGCACGCCGGCACGACGCCCGCCGCGGGAATCAGCCCGAGCGTGGGCTTGATGCCCACCAGCCCGTTGAGTGCGGCCGGAACGCGACCCGAACCGGCGGTGTCCGTACCCAGTGCGATGTCCGCTATCCCGAGCGCCACAGCGGTCGCCGAACCGGAACTCGACCCTCCGGACACCCGCTCCGAGTCCCACGCGCAGCGGACGGCGCCATACGGACTCCGCGTGCCGACGAGTCCCGTGGCGAACTGGTCGAGGTTGGTCTTCCCCAGGATGATCGCGCCCGCCGCCGTCAGCCGTTGTACCGCCACCGCGGAACGCTCAGCCACGCGCGCATACTCCGGGCAGCCGGCGGTGGTGGGCAGGCCGGCGACGTCGATGTTGTCCTTGACGGCCACCAACACGCCTCGCAGGGGCAGTTGCTCGCCCGCCTCGTACCGCCTGTCGATCTCGAGTGCGTCGGCGAGGGCATCCTGCTGCGTTCGGAGAGTGATCCACACCTCGGGTCTGTCGACATCCGCGATGCGCTCGTATGCGCGACGGATGCGCTCTGTCAGCGGAAGGGCCGCGTCGATTGGAGTGGGCGGGGTGAAGCTCATGATGGGGAGAAGTCCTCAGCTGATCATTGGGATGGTTGGTGGGAGAGAGGTTCCGAGGCCGACCCGGTCAGCCGTTCGATCGCGGCGGGGGTGAGCGCGTTGTCCAGGTGGGCGGCGTGACCCGTGCCGTCGAGCACGCTCCACCGGGCCCCGAGGAACGCCGCGAGCGCTTGCGTCGATGCGAACCTGGAGGGGGGTGACGCCGACCCGACCGTGATCGAGATGGATTGGGGCGCAACCGACAGCGGTGCGGGCTCGAAGGCGCCGAACATCGCGAACTCCCGACGCACGGTCGCTTCGGTCGCGCGCGTGAAAGACGTGTTCCACCCGTCGCCGTAGAGCGCTTTGCCGAAGCCGCGCACCCCGTCTCGTTCGAGTCCTTCGGCCACATGGCTCAGGAGCCCGGGCGCCAACGAGCCGGCGGCCGGCTCGTGAAGCAGCGCTCCGCGGAGCCGGATTCCGCGGGCGGCGACCTCCAGCCCGAGCGTGGCGCCTCCGCTGACGCCGACGACCATCGCATCCACGCACATCGGAGCAAGGAACGCCACTTCGGTGTCCAGGTCGCCGGACTGCGGTCGGTCGGGGGCCAGCACGTCGTTTCCCGCGGCTCGCAGCGCACGAGCGGGCTCATCCCAGACGCGCGAGTCGGTGGCGGCGCCGTGGATCAGGACAAACTTCATTCGGTGCGCGCTCGAGGCCCGGCCGCCGCGGGCACTGTCGTGCCCAAAGCGGCGAGGAGGTCGTCCGAGTGGGCGGTGGCGCCGAAGACCCCTCCCTGCATGGTGACCATGCTGAGCGCGGCCTCGTGGTGTTTCCGATCGGTGGCGCCCGTGCAGTCCGAAAGGATCAGGCATTCGTATCCGCGGTCGTTCGCCTCACGCATCGTGGTGTGCACGCAGACGTCGGTGGTGATACCCGTGAGGATCAGATGAGTAATCCCCCGCGTCCGCAGCAACAGGTCGAGGTCCGTGGCGTAGAACGCGCCTTTGCCCGGCTTGTCAATGATCGGCTCACCCTCGCGAGGCGCCACTTCCGGAACGATCTCCCATCCCGGCTCACCTCGCACCAGGATTCGTCCGCATGGTCCGACGCTGCCGATCTCCGCCCCGGCGCTGGCGGATCGCCAGCGCTTGTTAGGCGGGAGGTCGGCGAGGTCGGGTCGGTGGCCCTCCCTGGTGTGGATGACGGTCATGCCGGTGTCTCTTGCCGCAGCCAGCACGCGCGCGGTCGGCTCCAGCCCTGAGCGCGTGAGGCTGAGGTCGTAACCCATGCTGTCGACGTAGCCGCCAGGGCCGCAAAAGTCGATCTGCCAGTCGATAAGGATTAGAGCAGTGTGGGCGGGGTCGATGCTGCCGTCGTAGGGCCACGCGTAGGGGTTCGCGTTCACGGTCGAGTAGATCATCGGGATGCTTCTCCTGTGGCGTTTGCTGTAGCGGGGACGTCGTAGATGACGGTCACGCTGCCGCCTCCGGAGGGGCCTTGATGTTCGGCGCCGCCGGAGACGTACACGGCACCGTTTCCATGGAGGGCCGCGATGAGGCCGCCCACGGCCGCGCGGGCATGCCGCGTGGCGTTGACGTCGGAGTCGGTGAGCATCGTGTGCCGGTACCCCCGGATCGCGCCCGACGGGTCGGCTTCGGCCTTCGCGAAGATCTGCCGGACGGTGCCGCCCTCGGCGGCGATCCGATCGAAGACCTCGGTGAGGGCTTGAATGTCGAGCGCGTCACGCATCGCCGTGTGCGCTGCCCGCAGCGGGTTAGCGGCGGCGTCGCTTTCGGCTACGACGAGGATGTGACAATCGTCGAGTTCTGCCCCTGAGCTCGCCGACGCGCGAGCGGACCACACGTCGTCGCGTCCCTCCAGTGCGAGGAGGGCGCGGTCCCGGTCGCATTCCTTCAGCGCCATGGCTATCCCCAGTGCACTCGCCGCCCGGGAACGGCTCATGGACTCATATGTGTCGGTGGTGACCGGTCGCAGGCCCCGACGGTGCACCCCCGCAATCGCATCGGAGGACAGCAACGGACACTTAATCAACACCAGATGCACGTCGTCCGGTCCCACGCCCAGCTCGGTGAGCAGGGCTACCACGGTCTCATGGACCGCGTCCACCTGCGCCGGCCGCCCGATCTCCTCAGGGCCGATGACGCGCGTACGCCCGACCGCAGTGACCAGACCGCGCGGGTGCCCGCTGTACTGACGCTCGTCGCGGACGAAAATATTCACATGCGGGCTAATGACGCCCTCGGCGCCGCCTGAGAAGACCGTGATGGCGGAGTCTTCGAGCAGCGGATGCCAGACGGCGGCGGAGAGAGTGCGACTGAAGTCGTTGACGCAGCCGTTCCCCTCGGTCTTGCCAATCACGGCGAGGATGTCGGACGCGGAGTGCCCGTCCAAGGCCTTCAGTGCTGCGACATCGTCAGGGCCTGCGGTGGGCACGGTATAAAGTGCGGTGCTGCTCACGCGGGAATCTTCGCTTTCTTCTGGGGGCGGCGAACATGGTTGAACACCAGGTTCAAGGTGAACGCAACGATGACGGTGCTGCTGATCGCGCCGCCGAAGATGATTCGGACCTCCGCAGGGAAATCCGCGTAGACCTGGGGCGCCACGACAGGGATCATGCCGATCCCGAGCGCGATCGAAGTGATGAGGAAGTTGCTGAGGTCGCCGAAGTCCACCTTCGCGAGGGTGCTGATGCCGACGCCCGCGACGGTCGCGAACATCACCAGGCTCACCGCCCCGATGACAACGCCGGGCAGACTCGCCACGAGTTCACCCATCTTCGGCACCAGGCCGAGAGCGATCAGGATCCCTCCCGCGATGGCCACGACATTGCGGGAGGTGATGCCGGTCATCCGCACGAGGCCGACGTTCTGAGCGAAGACGGTGTCCGGAAAGGAGGTAAACAACCCGGCGAGGACGGCGGACACGCCGTCGGCCGCGAGTCCGCGGGAGAGCTGACCCTGGGTCGGGGGCTTCCCGATGGTCTCCCCGATGGAGAGGAGATAGGCCGTGGTCTCGGTGAAGATCACCAGCATGACGATGCACATCGAGATGATTCCCGCGATCGGGAAGGTGGGCGCGCCGAACAGGAACGGCTGGGGGAGTCCGAACCACGCCGCGTCCCCGACGGCGGAGAAGTCCGTGAGCTGCAACGCCATGGCGGCAAGGGTGCCCGCGACGAGCGCGATGAGCACCGCGGCCTGCGACAAGAACCCGCGTCCGTAGCGCATCAGGGCGAGGATAACCAGGATGATGCCGCCGGCCAGGGCGAGCTGCTGCCCGTCGGCAGGGCCGTCGTCGAAGATCATCGAGACGGCCTTGCCGATAAGTGAGAGGCCAATCATGGTGACGGCCGCTCCTCGGACAACGGGCGGGAAGAAGCGCAGCAGCCGTGAGAACGGGACAGCGACGAGCACCCCGAAGACGCCCGCTGCGATCATGGCTCCGTACACCGCGGAGAGCCCGTACTGCTCCCCAATCAGGATCATGGGAGTGACGGCGGTGAAGGACGCACCCGCGACGACGGGCAGACGCGCCCCGAGAATCTTCTTGATCCCGAGCGCCTGGATGATCGTGATGACCCCGGCGACGAGCAGGTCGGCGTTGACCAGGATGCCGATTGTTCTCTGATCCAGTCCCATCGCTGCTCCGAAGACCAGGGGAACCGCGACGCAGCCGGTGTACATCACGATCACGTGCTGCAGACCGAACAGCATCGCTCTCCACCAGGGCAGGCGGGTTCGGGGCGGGGGGACGTCGGTCGTGGGCACGTTCGTAGACATGGCTCGTCTCCAGGTGGGATGTGGGAGGCCCCCGTCCGGGAGGCACGCGACGTGACGTCGCGGTCATTTTGTATACGACCTGCGTGACAGCGACGTTTCGTGCACGTATCAACCGTGTTAGAGCCGAGAGAAACCACCTTCGGCGCGCTCGATCGTATACAACTAGCCTGCGTGAAGTTCTCGAATGAGGAGTTCGTCCTTCGCAATGTGTTCGCTCATGAGGTAGCCGGCCTGCACGGGGGAGCCGTTAAGGATCGCGTGCGCGATGGCGGCGTGGTCGTCCCATTCGGCGTCCGCACGCGCCTCGAGGTGGCGATCGAACACCCACGACACCCGGCGCAGGGCGCGATCCAGCATCTCCGCCAGTTGGCGGTTCCCGGATGCTGTCGCGACGAGCTCGTGAAATTCGAAGACCAGCGGTGGAACGGCATTCATAGCATCCGTGCTGCGGGCCTGCCGGGCGCGATCGACGATCGCGGAGAGCGCGTCGGCGACGTCGCCCCCATGACGCTGCGCCGCAAGCTGGGCGCTTAGCACTTCGAGCCCGCGTCGAACCTGCATCAGTTCCAGTGCGTCTGCGCGGGAGGCGCCGGAGACAGTGGCGCCTCGGTAGCGAACCAGCTCAACGAAGCCCTCGCTCTGGAGTTGCGACAGTGCTTCGCGCACTGGAACGCGGGAGACACCGAATCGCTCGGCGATGTTCGCCTCGATGAGGCGATGGCCGGGCTCCATCTGCCCGCTGAGGATGTCGTCGCGAAGTGAACGCGAGATCAGGTCCCGCGGAGAGGCGAGGTCGTCGGGAATCACATCGCGAGCCTAGGCCGTGTTGATCAAGAGGTTTCGCTCCCGGCTGGGTGAGTCTTAAGCGGTGACGCGACAGGAGATCTCTGACGAGGTGTGGGCCGTGATGGAGCCGTTGATGCCGACGGCGTCCGAGAGGTCGAGGCCGTGGGCGGATCATCGGTTGGCTGTCGAGGGGATGGCGTGGAAGTACCGCACCGGGGCTCCGTGGCGGGATGTGCCGGACCGGTTCGGGAAGTGGAACTCGATCTACAAGCGGTTCAACCGTTGGGCCGTGGACGGCACCTGGGAGAAGCTGCTGGCCGAGGTGCAGAAGCGGGCCGACGCCGCCGGGAGAATCGACTGGGTCGTCTCGATCGACTCCACGATCGCTCGTGTGCATCAGCACGGCGCGACCCTGAAGCGGGACACAGGGGGCTCTGCCGAATCACAAGAATCCGTGGTTCGAGCCGCCTGATCACGGGATCGGACGCTCCCGTGGCGGGCTGACGACCAAGCTGCACCTGGTCTGCGACGGTCGCGGCCGGCCGCTGGGGATGATGATCACCGGCGGGAACATCAACGACACCACGATGATGACCGCAGTACTCGAGGACATCCGCGTCCCCCGCGACGGGAAGGGCAGGCCACGGACCCGCCCGGACCGGGTGCTCGCCGACAAGGGGTACCCGTCGAAGGCGAACCGTGCTTGGCTCCGCGACCGCGGTATCGCGGCGACCATCCCGGAGCGTGATGACCAGGTCGCGCACCGCCGCAAGAAGCCGGGCCGGCCGATCGACTTCGGCGAACAGCAGAAGGAACGCTACAAGGGCCGCAACGTCGTCGAGCGCTGCTTCAACCGGCTCAAGCAGTGGCGCGGCATCGCGATGCGCTCCGACAAGCTCCTCCGCAGCTACCGAGCCGCCGTCAGCCTCGCCGCGACGCTCATCTGGATCAAATCAGACTTGATCAACACGGCCTAGGCTGAAACGCGTGCCCGCGCCGACCTTGAACCGCGAGATCCTGCGTCTCGCCGTGCCGGCGCTGGGCGCGCTGATCGCCGAACCGATGTTCCTCATCGTGGATGCCGCGCTCATCGGGCACCTCGGCGTCGAACCGCTCGCGGGGCTCGGCATCGCGGCGGCGGTGTTGCAGACCATCGTCGGGCTGATGATCTTCCTCGCCTACTCCACAACACCGGCGGTCGCGCGGCGTTTCGGCGCCGGCGACTCGAGGAGCGCCGTCAGCGTGGGGATCGACGGGCTCTGGCTGGCGCTGGGTCTCGGCGCGCTCCTCGCCATCGTCGGCTCGCTCTCGACCCCGTGGCTCGTCGATCTCTTCAACCCGAGTCGCGCCGTCGCCGAGCAGGCGATCGCGTACCTCGGCCTGTCGATGTGGGGCCTGCCCGCGATGCTCATCGTCTTCGCGGCGACGGGCCTGTTGCGCGGCATGCAGGACACCGTGACGCCGCTGTGGATCGCCGGTCTCGGCTTCGCCGCGAACGCCCTGCTCAACTGGCTGTTCATCTACGGGTTCGGCTGGGGCATCTCGGGATCGGCGGCCGGCACCGTCGTCGCGCAGTGGGGCATGGTGGCCGCGTACGCGGTGGTCGTCGGGCGGCTCGCGCGCAAGCACGCGGCATCCGTCCTCCCGCAGCGTGAGGGGGTGCGGGGCTCGGCACGATCGGGCGGCTGGCTCTTCTTGCGCACCGTCTCGCTGCGGCTCGCGCTGCTCGTCACGGTCGCCGTCGCCACGAACCTCGGCACCGAGGAGTTGGCCGGCTGGCAGATCGCGTTCACGATCTTCTCGACCGCCGCGTTCGCGCTCGACGCGCTCGCGATCGCCGCGCAGGCGCTCATCGGGCGGGGGCTCGGCGCCGGCGACGAACCGTTCGTGCGTCGTGTGCTCGGTCGGACGATGGCGTGGGGGCTCTGGTTCGGCGTCATCGTCGGGGCGCTCATCGCCGCGGGGTCGGGCGCCATCGGCCTCGTCTTCACGGGCGACCCGGCGCTTGCGGCACTCATCCAGCCGGCACTGCTCGTCCTCGCGATCGCACAGCCGATCTGCGGCATCGTGTTCGTGCTCGACGGGGTGCTGATGGGCGCCGGCGACGCGAAGTACCTCGCGATCGCGGGCGGGCTGAACCTCGTGCCGTACCTGCCGGCGCTGCTGATCGTCTCGCTCGTCATGCCGACCGGCGCGACCGGCCTCGCCTGGCTCGCGGTGTGCTTCTTCGGCGTCTACATGCTCGCGCGGCTCGTCACCCTCGGCCTGCGCGTCCGCCGATCGGAGTGGCTCACCGTCGGGGCGTAAGAGTCACGCGTACCGGCGGCACCACTCGTACATGACGACGGCGGCTGCGGCCGAGGCGTTGATCGACCGTGTCGAGCCGTACTGGGTGATCTCGATGACACCGGATGCCGCGGCGAGCGCCTCTGCCGACAGCCCCGGCCCTTCCTGCCCGAACAGCAGGACGCACCGCTCCGGCAGGTCGGCGCGATCGACCGGGACGGAGCCGTCGACGTTGTCGATCGCGAGCACCGGCAAATCTTCACCCCGAGCCCATGCGGTGAACGCGGCGACGTCCTCGTGGTGGCGGACGTGCTGGTACCGGTCGGTGACCATCGCGCCGCGGCGGTTCCACCGACGCTTGCCGATGATGTGCACCTCGGCGGCGCCGAACGCGTTCGCGCTGCGCACGATCGACCCGATGTTCATGTCGTGCTGCCAGTTCTCGATGGCGACGTGGAACGGATGCCGGTGCTCGTCGAGGTCGGCCACGATGGCCGCCATCGTCCAGTAGCGGTAGCGGTCGACGACGTTGCGGCGGTCGCCGTTCGCGAGCAGCTCCGGGTCGTACCGCGGATCGTCGGGCCACGCGGCCTCGCCGCCCGGCCACGGACCGACACCGACCGGCAGCTGCGGCTCAGCCTCAGTGGCATCCGGGGTCTCGTCGGTCACCGATCCAGGCTAGACCGCCGCGATCACGGCGGACGACGCGCCCCCGATACCCTGGGTGCGTGCCCGCCTCGCCGTCCACCGTCGACGACTACCTGAAGACGATCTACCACCACACCGAGTGGCAGACCCAGCCGGTGACCCCGTCGATCCTGGCCGCCGAACTCGGGCTCGCGCCGTCGAGTGTCACCGAGATGATCAAGAAGCTCGCCGCGCAAGATCTCGTGTCGCACCGTCCGTACGGGCCGATCTCGCTGACGGATGCCGGCAGGCAGCGCGCGACCGCCGTCATCCGCCGCCACCGGCTCATCGAGACCTGGCTGGTGCGCGAGTTCGGCTACGCGTGGGACGAGGTGCACGACGAGGCCGAGGTGCTCGAGCACACGATCAGCGACCGGCTCCTCGCCGGGATCGACGAGCGACTCGGACACCCCCGCTTCGACCCGCACGGCGACGCGATCCCGGCGCCCGATGGGTCGGTCGAGCGCGAGCCGTTCGTGCTCCTCGCCGAGGCGACGCTCGGCCACACCGGCCGGGTGCTGCGCGTCTCCGACCGCGACCCGGCGCTGCTGCGTTCACTCGAGGAGCTCGGCATCGACGTCGGCCACACCGTGACGGCGACGGGCCGCGATGCGGTGCAGGTCGACGGGGGCCCGACGATCGAGCTGCCCGCGGCCGCGGCATCCGCAGTCTGGCTCAGCGTCTGACCGAAGCTCCTCACCGAGGCGATCAGCCCGCGCTCTTGCCGGGCCGGCGCAGCGCCGCCGCGACCCAGAACGGCAGTCGGGTGTGCTCGGCATCGAGGGTGACCCGCACCCAGCCGAGCCCCATCGAACGCCCCTCGCCCATCTCGGCGCGCGCCGCGTCGGGCTCACGCAGCAGCGCCTCGTCCTCGTCGTCGCGCACGCGGACGAGCAGCGACTCGTCCTTGAACACGGCGACGGCCATCGAGTCGTCGACCATCAGCGCGAGCGCCCCGAACATGAAGATCTCGCGGACGGCGCGGTCGCCGATGAGCGTGCGCGCCTCGTCGACGACCTCGCGGACCTCGGGCGTCGTGGGTGACGGCTTCGCCATGTCGCTCCTTTCGCTGCCTCAGAAGTAGCGCGACCGCCGCGGCATCCGCAAGTCCGCAAACCTCAGCGAATGCGGACCTTGCGCGACTTCAGATACGGCCACTCGGTGCGGGTGGCGTGCTCGGCGTAGTGCCACATCCGGGCGCCGATGTCGGGGTCGGTCGTCACCCGCGACGGCGTCGCGAGCGCGGGTGGACCGGTGAAGAAGCGGCCGGGGCCCCAGTACTGGCCACCCTCGGCGTCGGGGTCGACGAGCGCGCGCACGAGCGGCTCGGCGCCGCGCTCCTTCGACTGGGTGACCGGCGCCTGCAGCAGGCCGCCGAGGCGCTTCGACAGCGGCGGCGTGTTCACGCCCGCGATGCGGCGGGTGCGGCCGCCGATCGAGTAACCGGGGTGCGCGACGAGGCTCGCGACCGGGACGGATGCCGCGCGCAAGCGCAGATCGGCCTCGAAGCCGAGCGCCGTGGTCGCCACCTTGGACTGCACGTAGGCGCGCCAGCCGGTGTAACCGTCGACGAGTTCGGGGTCGACGGGGTCGCGGCCGAAGAGCGTCGTGGCGACGGATCCGACCCACACCATCCGGCCCCGCGCCGCGGCGAGTGCGGGCAGGAGCGCGCCGGCGAGCGCATAGTGGCCGAGGGCGTTGGTCGCGATGACGAGTTCGTGCCCGTCGAGGGTGAGGTGTCGTTCTTTCGGCGGGTGGACGACGCCGGCGTTCAGGAGCAGCCCGTGCAGACCGACGCGTGAACGCACGGTCGCGGCGGCGGCGCGCACCGAGCCGAGATTGCTGGTGTCGAGCGCGAGCGTCTCGAGGTCGGCATCCGGCACCTGCTGCAGAATCGCGGCGCGCGCACGCGACAGCCGCGACGGGTTGCGGGCCGTCATGATGACGTGGGCGCCGGCCGCGGCGAGCTGCAGGCACGAGAAGAACCCGAGCCCGGCGTTCGAGCCCGTGACGAGATAGCGGCGCCCATTCAGGTCGGGCAGCAGCTGGGGGTCCCAGTCATCGTGCGCCACGGTTCGACCCTACGCGCGCCACTGCCCGAGGTCACGTTCGGTTCCAGGGGTTCCGCCGCGCACCCGCCTGGTGTACGTGCGAGAGTGGAATCGACGAAGGGATGCCGCATGAACGAGCTCGAGCAGAATCTGCTGTTCGCCGTGGTCGGGCTGACGATGGCGACGTCGCTCGTGATCGTCATCGTGCAGCTCGTCCGTCGCCGGCGCGACGACGACGACGGCCGCAACCCCTGGGACGACTTGGAGTAGGGCTTACTGGGGCTGGAGGCCGAGGTCGTCGAGGTCGATCGCGGCGAGCCAGGCGAGGCCCTCGGCCTCGACGGCGGCCTGCGCACCGGTCTTGCGGTCGACGATGACGGCGACCGCGACGGGCTCGGCGCCCTCGCGGCGCAGCGCCTCGACGGCCTTCAGCGCCGACTGTCCCGTGGTCGAAGTGTCCTCGACCACGATGACCCGCTTGCCGACGACGTCGGCACCCTCGACCTGACGGCCGCGGCCGTGGTCCTTCGGCTCCTTGCGGACGACGAACGCGTCGAGCGGCGCGTCGGTGCGGGCCGACTCGTGCATGACCGCGTTGGCGATCGGGTCGGCACCGAGGGTGAGGCCGCCGACCGCGACGATCCCGTCGACGTCGCGGATCAGGTCGAGCATGATGCGACCGATCGCGGGCGCCGCACGGTGGTCGAGCGTGAGCTTGCGCATGTCGACGTAGTACGTCGCCTTCTTGCCGCTCGACAGGGTGAAGTCGCCGTGGAAGACGGCCTCCTCCTGGATCAGCGAGATGAGAGTCTGGCGGTCGGCTTCGAGCTCGGGCGTGGAGGCGGCGGTCACGCCCCCGAGTCTACGGGCGCCGCCTCCGTCCGTTTACGAACGGTTTCGGGGGCTTCGGCACCCCACAGAGCCCCGGAAGTCGTGCGTAAACGGACTGGGGTGGGGCGAAATAGGCTGGACTCCATGCGCTTGGCCACCTGGAACGTCAACTCCATCCGCGCGCGCGTCGTGCGCACCGTCGACTTCGCGGTCCGCGAGGGGATCGACGTGCTGGCGATGCAGGAGATCAAGTGCAAGCCCGAGCAGTTCCCGTACGAGGCGTTCGAGGACGCCGGCTACCACGTCGAGGCACACGGCCTGAATCAGTGGAACGGCGTCGCGATCGCGAGCCGTGAGCCGATCACCGAGGTGGAATACGCCTTCCCCGACATGCCCGGCTTCCTGAAGGGGCACGAGGGGCCGGATGCCCCGCAGGAGGCCCGCGCGCTCGGCGCGACGATCGGCGGCGTGAAGGTGTGGAGCCTCTACGTCCCGAACGGCCGGTCGCTCGACGACCCGCACTACACCTACAAGCTGCACTGGCTCGAGGCGCTCCGGCAGTACACGTCGTCGACGCTCGCCGCGCAGCCCGACCTGCCCCTCGCGCTCGTCGGCGACTTCAACATCGCGCCCACCGACGCCGACAACGGCGACCCGACCGTCGTCGAGGGTGCGACGACGCACGTCTCACCCGAAGAGCGGGCCGCGTTCCAGGCGCTCCTCGATGCGGGCCTCGCCGACACCGTCCGCCCGCTCGTCCCGACCGGGTACACGTACTGGGACTACAAGCAGCTCCGCTTCCCCCGCAACGAGGGCCTGCGGATCGACTTCATCCTCGGCTCCGACCGATTCGCGGATGCCGTGACCGCGGCATCGATCCACCGCGACGAGCGCAAGGGCGAGATCCCCAGCGACCACGTCCCGGTCGTGGTCGACCTCGACCTGGACGGCGACGAGGACGACGACCGCCCGATGATCTTCTGAGGCCTCCCCCGCACGACGGATGCCGCGTCCGCACCGCTCCCCCTACCGTGGAGGGATGACGGTCTCGTCCCTCCGCCGCGCCGCCACGCCCGCCGAGCTCCGCGCGGACGCGTGGCTCGCCGCGGGCATGCTTGTCGCCGGCATCCTCAGCACTGCGCTCGGCAGTACGTCCGGTGTCTACGGCGGCGAGCACCCCGACCTGTGGTGGGGCCTCGTGTACGCCGCCGCGCTCACGCTCCCCCTCGTCCTGCGACGCCGGTTCCCGTCGATCGTGCTGATCGCCGTGTCGAGCGCGTACTTCGTCGGCGTCTCGCTGCAGATCCCCGAGGTCTACGTCGGCAACGTGGCGATCTTCATCGCGATGTACACCGTGGGCGCCTGGGTCGCCGACCGCCGCCGGGCCGCCATCGTCCGCGTGATCGTGATCATCGCGATGCTCGTGTGGCTGCTCGTGTCGATGTTCCAGGCCGCGGCATCCCCCGACAACGGCTTCTCGCAGGAGGGCCCGTTCTCGCCCTTCGTCGCGTTCGCGATGCTGCAGTTCCTCATCAACATCGCGTTCTTCGGCGGCGCCTACATGTTCGGCGAGCGCGCCTATACGAGCGCCGTCGAACGCGCCGAGCTCGAGGCGCGCACCGCCGAACTCGAGCGCGAACGCGAACTCACCGCAGCCCAGGCCGTCGCGCTCGACCGGGTGCGCATCGCCCGCGAGCTGCACGACGTCGTCGCCCACCACGTCTCGGCGATGGGCGTGCAGGCGGGTGCCGCCCGCACGGTGCTCGATCGCGATCCGGATGCCGCGAAATCGGCGCTCGCCGGCATCGAGACGGCCGCGCGCGATGCGCTCACCGAACTACGCCAGCTGCTCGAGACGCTCCGCACGCCCGACGCCGATGCACCCGGCGGGTCGACGCTTCGGCTGTCCGCGCTCTCCGAGCTGACGGAGCACGCCACCGCCAACGGGCTGCCGACCACGCTCTCGGTCGTCGGCACACCCATCGAACCGTCGGAGCTCGTCCAGGTGAACCTGTACCGCATCGCGCAGGAGGCGCTGACGAACGCTCGGCGCCACGGCGGACCCGGCGCGACCGCAGACGTGCGCGTCCGCTACGACGCCGACGCCGTCGAACTCGAAGTCGCCAACACCGGACGCGCCCCGATCTCGGGTCGAGCCGGACTCGGGCTCGTCGGCATGCGCGAGCGCGCCGCCGCGTCGGGTGGGACGGTCGAGGCCGGCGCGCGCGGCCGCGGCGGCTTCCTCGTACGAGCACGGGTGCCGCTCTCGCGACCCGCCACGGTCGGGGCTGACACGTGATCCGGGTCCTGTTGGTCGACGACCACGCCGTCATGCGCGCCGGATTCCGCATGATCCTCGAAGCCGCGGGCGACATCGAGGTCGTCGGCGAGGCCGGCGACGGGCAGGCGGCGATCGACGCCGCGGCATCCCTACGCCCCGACGTCATCTGCATGGACGTGCAGATGCCCGACATGGACGGCCTCGAAGCCACGCGCCGGATCGTCGGCGGCGGCATCCCGTCGGCGGTCGTGATCGTGACGACCTTCGACCGCGACGACTACCTCTTCCAGGCCCTCGCGGCGGGAGCGAGCGGCTTCCTGCTGAAGAACGCCGGTCCCGAGGAACTCACCGCCGCGGTCCGCGTCGCGCACGGCGGCGACGCACTGCTGTCGCCGACCGTCACCAAGCGCGTCATCGAGCGCTTCGCCGACGGCGGGGCGGCACCGGTGCCCGTCGAGGCGGAGCCCACGGCATCCGTCGAACCGGCACCGCCGCTCGCGGTCGAGCTGACCGAGCGCGAGACCGAGGTGCTACGACTGCTGGCGCAGGCGATGAGCAACGGCGAGATCGCGCAGCAGCTGTTCATCGGCGAGGCGACGGTGAAGACGCACGTCTCGAACGTCTTGCAGAAGCTCGGTGCGCGCGACCGCGTCGCGGCGGTCGTCTACGCGCACCGGTACGGGCTCGCTTGAGCGGGGCCCGGCGACACCTCGGCGCCACCGAACCCCGACCCGCGGGTCAGACGCCCGAGGGCACCCTCGCGTAGCGGTCGACGAGCGCGCCGAACGCCTCGAGGTAACCGACGAGGAAGCCAGCGGTCGCGTCGTTCATGACCTCGCCCTCGTCCGAGAACAGGCCGGGCGTGCTCTGCACGAAGCCCTCGGGCTGGCCGAGCGTCGGCGCGTTGAAGTGGCTGAGAATCGCCTTGAGGTGCTGCTGCGCGGCAGCGGTGCCGATCGGGCTGCCCGAGGTGCCGATGACGGCGGTCGGCTTGTGGTCGAAGGCGTTCTGCCCGTACGGGCGGGCAGCCCAGTCGAGCGCGTTCTTGAGCACACCGGGGATCGAGCGGCTGTACTCGGGGGTCACGATGATCACGCCGTCGACGTCGGCGATCGCCTGCTTGAAGTCCACCGCCGCCTGGGGGAAGTCGCCGTCGAGGTCGACGGAGTAGAACGGCAGGTCCGCGATCGGGATCTCCACCAGCGTCGTGCCCTCGGGGGCCAGGCGTGCGAGCGCCTTCGCGAGCTTGCGGTTGATCGACGTCGACGAGATGCTGCCGACGATGTAGCCGATGGTGCGGTCGGTCATGAATCCTCCAGTGTGAAGCGAGCGGATGCCGCAGGCCGTGGCATCCGCTTCTCGGCAACGCGTCGATCGCCGGAACCATTCCCACGTATGCACTTCGCCTCCCCCGCGCGGCGGGTGCCCGGAATCATCCGCCCGGGGGAGGATCGCGCCAATTCCCGTCAATAGCGTGGAAGCACGAGGTCGCACCGCGGCCGGATGACGAGGAGGAACGATGCTGCACCTCAGCGGGATCACCAAGAGCTACGGCACCCGCCGCGTGCTCGACGACGTCGCGTTCGACGTCGCGCCCGGCCGGCTGACCGGCTTCGTCGGCGGCAACGGCGCCGGCAAGACCACGACGATGCGGATCATCCTGGGCGTGCTCGCCCGCGACGCCGGCGAGGTCACCCTCGACGGCGCCCCGGTCACCGCCGCCGACCGCCGCCGCTTCGGCTACATGCCCGAGGAGCGCGGCCTGTACCCGAAGATGAAGGTGCTCGAGCACATCGTCTACCTCGCCCGTCTCCACGGCTTCTCGAAGGCGGATGCCACCACCCGCGGGACCGCGCTGCTCGAAGAACTCGGGCTCGGCGAGCGCCTCGACGACAACGTCGAGACCCTCTCGCTCGGCAACCAGCAGCGCGCGCAGATCGCCGCGGCGCTCGTCCACGACCCGCAGGTGCTCATCCTCGACGAGCCGTTCTCGGGCCTCGACCCGATCGCCGTCGACGTCGTCGCCGGCGTGCTGCAGGCACGCGCCGCGCAGGGCACCTCGGTGCTGTTCTCGTCACACCAGCTCGACGTCGTCGAGCGCCTCTGCGACGACCTCGTCATCATCGCGGGCGGCACCGTGCGCGCCGCCGGCACCCGCGACGGACTCCGCGAGGAGCACGCCACACGCCGCTACGAGCTCGTGTCGGCGACCGACGCGGGCTGGCTGCGCGAGGAACCGGGCGTCGAGGTGCTCGAGTTCGACGGCGGCTTCGCCCTCTTCGACGCCGACACCGACGAGACCGCCCAGCGCGTCCTCCAGCGCGCCGTCGCCGCCGGCGACGTCACGAGCTTCTCCCCCCGCCGCCCCACCCTCGCCCAGATCTTCACGGAGGTCATCCGATGAACACGTCACCCTCGTTCGGCCAGAGCGTCTGGCTCGTCACCGAGCGCGAGCTCGGCTCGAAGCTGCGGAGCAAGTCGTTCCTCATCTCCACCGGCATCATGTTCGCGATCATCCTCGCGGCGGTGCTCTGGGGCGGGTTCGCCGCCGGGGCCGACAACCGCACCCCGATCGCCGTCACGTCCGGCACCGCCGCGACCGTGGAAGGTCTCGACACATTCGACGTGACCGAAGCGGCATCCGCTGATGAAGCCCGCGACCTGGTCGCCGCAGGCGACGTGGATGCCGCCGTCATCGAGGGCGGCGACGGCCCGATCGGCTACGTGGTCGTGTTCGACGGTGCGCCGTCGACGACGCTGTTGCAGTCGCTGAGCATCGCGCCCGAGGTCGAGATCCTGAACCCCGAGGGGACCGACGGGTTCCTCCGCTACATCATCGCGATCGCGTTCGGCGGTGTCTTCTTCGCCGCGGCGTTCATGTTCGGCACGACGATCGCCACCAGTGTCGTCGAAGAAAAGCAGACGCGTGTCGTCGAGCTGCTGATCTCGGCGATCCCGACGCGGGCGCTGCTGGCGGGCAAGGTACTCGGCAACACGATCCTCGCCATGGGGCAGATCGTGGGCACGGCGGCGATCGCCACGGTCGGACTCACCGTCACCGGGCAGGACTTCCTGCTCGCGGGACTCGGCGGCGCGATCGCCTGGTTCGCGGTGTTCTTCCTGTTCGGCTTTGTGCTGCTCGCCGCCCTGTTCGCCGCGGCCGGCGCGATGGTGTCGCGGCAGGAGGACATCGGCGCGACCATCACGCCGCTGACCTACCTCGTGATGGCGCCGTACTTCCTGGTGATCTTCTTCAACGACAACCCCGTCGTGCTGACGATCATGTCGTACGTGCCGTTCTCTGCCCCCGTCGGTATGCCCGTGCGGATCTTCGTCGGCGAAGCGCAGTGGTGGGAGCCGCTGCTGGCCCTCGTGGTCATGCTCGCCACCTGCATCGCGGCGATCCTCGTGGGCGCGAAGATCTACGAGAACTCCCTGCTGCGCATGGGCGGCCGCGTGAAGCTGCGCGAGGCCCTCACCCGCTGAGCGCGCTCCGGTGCCCCGCCGCCCTTCCGGGTGGCGGGGCACCGTCGCGTCTGGGCACCCGGGTGCCGGGGCGCCACTGTGCCCCGGCGCCCGCGTGTGCGGGGCGCGGCGTGCACAACGTCTACCGGCGGGGTCAGCGCTCGACGAGGACGCCGTCGGCGTCTGCCCACAGGTGCGCGCCGGGTCGGACGACCACGCCGCCGATCACCACGGGCACGTCCACCTCGCCGACGGCGTCCTTCGCGCTCTTGCGCGGGTTCGACCCGAGCGCCTTGACTCCGAGGGGCAGCGCCGCGAGGGCGACCCGGTCGCGCACCGCGCCGACGATGACGACGCCCGCCCAGCCGTGCTCGACGGCGGATGCCGCGATGAGGTCGCCCATCAGCGCGGACTCGAGCGATCCGCCACCGTCGACGACGAGCACCGCGCCGTGACCCGCCGTGCCGAGCACCTGCTTCACGAGACCGTTGTCGCGGTGGCAGCGGATCGTCCGCACCAGGCCGTCGAACGCGAGTCGTCCGCCGAGATCGAGGAACTGTGTCGGAATCGACGCGAGGTCGTCGCCGCGCTCGTCGTACAGGTCTGCCGTCGCGATGCCCATGCCCGCCACGCTAGATCGCCGTCGCGACCCTCACGTCGAACCGGTGCGCAGAAGATCGACCGGAATTCCGCAGGTCGGAGGATCGGGCGGGTCAGTCGTCGTCCTTCGGCCCGCGCTTGTCGCGGTTCGCCTGCTTCTCGGCCTCTTTCGCTGCCTTCTCGGCTTCCTCGGCGGCCTTCTTCGCGTCTTTGGCCGCCTTCTCGGCAGCCTTCCGCTCGGCCTCGGTCAGCTCCGGCGTCACCTCCGGCGACGGTGCCGCCGGCGTGGCGGCAGGCGAGACGACCGTGGGCGGCGTTGACGGAGTCGCCGGGCTCGACACCATGCTCGCGCCGATCGTCCACACGACAACGGCGACGACCACGGCGACCGCAGCGAAAGCCGCGACGGCGGCGACGGGCAGTCGGCGCTTCGCTACGCGAGCACCGCCCTGGCCCGCGGGCGCGGGAGCCGGCGGCACCGCCTCGGTGTACCGACGGGTCGGTGCGTCATCGTCGGGCACACCCACTGCGACAGTCGGCGTCTCCGCGGCGCCCGCTGCTGCGGCACCCGTCGCGCCGGGGATCGAGCCCGCGGCATCCACTCGCCCATTCAGCGCCTCTGCCGCGCGCACGACCTCCAGCGCGGTCGGCCGCGCCGACGGTTCCGCCGCCGTCATGCGGCCGAGCAGGTCGACCCATCCCGGGCCGAGGGATGCCGGTATGTCGGGCGGCGTGCTGAGCCGGGCGAGCGCCGAGCCGAGGCTGTCCGACTGCGGGTACGCCCGTCGGCCGGTGAGCGCTTCGAGCAGCACGAGCCCGAGCGCGTAGATGTCTGCGGCTGCGGCGGGCTCGGCGCCGCGGACTTGCTCGGGCGCGAGGTACGCGGCGGTCCCGATGACGGTGCCGGGCGAGGTGACCCGGGCGGTGTCGAGGAGCAGGGCGATGCCGAAGTCGGCGAGCTTCGCACGCGCGCGCCCGCCGGGGACGTGCGACTGCGCGAACAGGACGTTGGACGGCTTGAGGTCGCGGTGCACGACACCCGACGCGTGGACGACGTGGAGCGCTTCACCGAGCTCGGCTGCGAGCTCGGTGACTTCCCTCGACGGCAGCGGTCCGGCGGCGATCCGGTCGGCGAGCGTCGGGCCGTCGACGAACTCCATGACGAGGTACTCGGGCTGCCCCGGAACGAGGCGGGCGTCGAACAGCGTGACCAGCGAGGGGTGGTTCAGCGAGGCGAGGACCGTCGTCTCGCTGCGGGCCCGTTCGGGGACGGCCATCCCCTCGAGCCCGGGGCGGATCAGTTTGAGCGCGACCGTCCGGCCGAGACTCGTGTCCTCAGCGCGGTAGACGCGTGCCATGCCTCCCTCGCCGACGAGGTCGCCGAGGCGGTAGCGGCCGTCGAGCAGCGGCTCGGCCGGGCGCTCGTGGTCGGTGGGCATGGCGGCATCCTTCGATCGGGTCGCCCCGACGTTACCGCCTGACGGCCGTGGGATCCCCGGTCTTGACGTGGCGTCCGCGAGCGCTCCTGCGTGTCCTGCGATGACGCCGCCGGCCCCGCCCCGCACAACCTCAGGTTGAATGGAAGCACCCCGATCCCCTCCTGGAGACCCATGCTCGACCGTGCCGCGACCACCGACCGTCCGATCCTCGACGTGCTCACCGAGCGGTGGAGCACCCGCGTGTTCGATCCGGTCACCCCGATCGACGAAGAGGCGCTGGCGTCGGCGCTCGAGGCTGCGCGATGGTCGCCGTCGGCGTCGAACACGCAGCCCTGGCGGTTCATCGTGGCGCGCCGCGGCACGGCATCGCACGCGAAGATCGTCGACGCGCTGATCGGGTTCAATCAGGGCTGGGCACCGGATGCCGCGGCTCTGGTCGTCTTCGTCGCCGCGACCGAACAGGGCGGCAAGCCGCTCCGCTGGGCGGCGTACGACACCGGCCAGGCGGCCGCGCACTTCACGGTGCAGGCGCACGCCGCGGGACTCGTCACGCACCAGATGGGCGGGTTCGATGCCGACCGCCTGTCGGCGTCGTTCGATCTGCCGGCAGACCTTCGCCCGCTCACCGTGACCGCGGTCGGCGCCCTGGGTGACATCGCTGCCGCGTCGGAGCAGATGCGCGAGCGCGAAGCCGCACCCCGCACCCGCCGCCCGGTGTCAGACTCCGTCCTCCTCGACGACTGACCCCCGTCCGTTTACGAACGGATTTCGGCGTTATCAGGTGCTCCGAAGCCGCAAAAGTCGTGCGTAAACGGACGGGCGTCAGGCGCGCGGATTGAAGTCCGGGTGCAGGACGGTGACCAGCGAGTACGGGTCGCCGTCGTCGTCGGGCCCGCGCTCCTTGAACTCCTGCAGCAGGCCGTAGAGCCGCTGCTCGAGCTCCGCAAGATGCTCGGCGTTCAGCCGCAGACCGAGCCAGGTCGCGTCGACGTCTTCGGGGTCGACCGCTTCGAGCTGCTGCCGCATCGTCTCGAGCAGCACGATCGACTGGTTCGGCAACCGCGGACCCCGCCACGACTTCCCCGTCGCGCGATACGGCACCTCGCGGGCGCCGCGCGCACCGGCACGTGCGTCCTCGGCGACGAGTAGCCCCGTGTCCACGAGAGTGCGGACGTGGTGCAGCATCGTGCCGGGGTTCATGTCGAGGAGTTCGGCGAGCTCCTTGTTCGTGCGCGAGTCGAACGCGCAGAAGCGGAGGATGCGCAGCCGCAGCGGCGAGCTGAGCGCGCGCGCGATGGCCGCGGCATCCGCTTCGTCCGTCTCGTCGGTCATGCGCACATCGTATGCGATTGACAAAGCCCAATCACACCGCGCAGACTGATCGACATGTCCCAATCACTCGGACCGGATGCCGCACCGGAGCCCGGCCCGCAGCCGTTCGACGAGCTCGACCCGCCCGCCCACGAGGCGACCCCGAAGCGGGGACTCTGGCGCGACGGGAACTTCCTCACGATGTGGGGCGGGCAGGCGCTCAGCCAGTTCGGGGCGCAGATCACCGAGCTCGCGCTCCCGGTGCTCGCGGTGCTGCTGCTGCACGCAACCGAGTTCGAAGTGGGCGTCTTGAACGCGGCCGGCACCGCGGCGTTCCTGCTCATCGGACTCCCCGCCGGCGCGTGGATCGACCGGATGCGCAAGCGCCACGTGATGATCTGGGCCGACCTCGTGCGCGCGGTCGCCCTGGCCGCACTCCCCCTGCTGTGGTGGGCGGGCGTACTCGAGATCTGGCACATGGTCGTCGTCGCGCTCGTCATGGGTGTCGCGACCGTGTTCTTCGACGTCTCGTATCAGAGCATCGTCCCGTCGCTCGTGCGCGACGACCAGATCGCCGACGCGAACGGCAAGCTGCAGGCGACGCAGGAGCTCGCCGGGATCGCCGGCCCCGCGGCCGGCGGCTGGCTCATCGGCCTCATCACGGCGCCGTTCGCGATCCTCGTCACCGCGGTCACCTACCTCGTGTCGCTGGTCGCGCTGCTGCGCACCCGCGACACCGAGGTCGTCGCACCGAAGGGGTCGCACGACCCGCTCGTCCGGTCGATTCGGGAGGGGCTCGCCTGGGTGTTCGGCAACCCCTACCTGCGGCGCATCGTCGCGACGACCACGGTGTCGAACTTCTTCAGCACCCTGACGTTCACGCTCGTCCCGATCTTCATCCTGCGCACGCTCGGGCTCTCGCCCGAGGTGATGGGGTTCGTGTTCATGGCCGGCTCGCTCGGCGGACTCGCCGGCGCGTTCGCGACGGCGCACATCGTGAAGTGGGTCGGCGAGGCGCGGGCGGTGCCGCTCAGCGCGATCATGTTCTCGGTCGTCGCGCTCATCCTGCCGGTCGCGGCGGCCGTGCCGCAGATCGCGGTGCCCCTGCTGATCGTGCAGAACTTCCTGATGATCTTCGCGGTGCTGGTCTACAACATCACGCAGGTCACGTTCCGCCAGCGGATCACCCCGAAGCGCCTCCTCGGGCGGATGAACGCCTCGATCCGCTTCTGCGTGTGGGGCGTCATGCCCATCGCAGCACTGCTGGCCGGCGGTCTCGGCACGTGGCTCGGCACGACCGCGACCCTCTGGATCGGCTCGGTCGGCGCGCTGCTGTCGGCGGCCTTCGTGGTGATCGGCCCGTTCTGGCGCCGCGATCTGCCCGCCGCGGCATCCGACTAGTCCGTTTACGAACGGTATCGGGCGTTATCCGAGCCGTCAGAACCCCAGAAATCGTGCGTAAACGGACCGGGAACGGGATGCCGCAGGTTCACACGCTCAGCGCGAGACCCGACCCGTCGACCGCGACGTCGACGCGGACGGTGTCGCCGTCGTGGATGCCGCCCGAGAGCAGCGCCATCGCGAGGCGGTCCTGAATCTCGGACTGGATGAGCCGGCGCAGCGGCCGCGCACCGAACAGCGGGTCGTAGCCTCGCTCGGCGAGCCAGGCACGCGCGTCGGGCGTGACCGAGAGCGTGAGCCGGCGATCGCGGAGCCGCCGCTGCAGCGCGTCGACCGCGAGCTCGACGATCTGCGCGAGGTCGGACTCGTCGAGCGGCTGGAACATGACGATGTCGTCGAGCCGATTGAGGAACTCGGGTCGGAAGACCTGCCGCACCATGGCCATGACCTGCTCGCGTCGCACCTCGTCCGACAGCGTCGGGTCGATGAGCACGCCCGACCCCAGGTTCGACGTGAGGATCAGGATCGTGTTCGTGAAGTCGACCGTGCGCCCCTGCCCGTCGGTGAGCCGGCCGTCGTCGAGCACCTGCAGCAGCACGTCGAACACCTCGGGGTGCGCCTTCTCGACCTCGTCGAGCAGCACCACCGAGTAGGGGCGGCGACGGACCGCTTCGGTCAGCTGGCCGCCCTGCTCGTAGCCGACGTACCCGGGAGGGGCACCGACGAGGCGGGCGACCGAGTGCTTCTCGCCGTACTCGCTCATGTCGACGCGGACCATCGCCCGCTCGTCATCGAAGAGGAACTCCGCGAGCGCCTTCGCCAGCTCGGTCTTGCCGACGCCGGTCGGCCCGAGGAAGAGGAACGATCCGGTCGGCCGGTTCGGGTCGCTGATGCCGGCGCGCGAGCGGCGCACCGCGTCCGACACCGTCTTCACGGCGGCCCGCTGCCCGATGAGGCGCTTACCGAGCTCGGCTTCAAGGTGCACCAGACGCGATGACTCGCTCTGCAGGAGCTTTCCGACCGGGATGCCGGTCCACGCCGCGATCACGTCGGCGATGTCCTCTTCGGTGACGCGATCGCCGACCATCCGCGCGGCGGCGTCGCCGGACTGCTCGGCACTCTCGGCCTCGGCGAGCTTCCGCTCGAGTGCGGGGATCTCGGCGTACAGCAGCCGCGACGCCCGCTCGAGGTCGCCCTCGCGCTGCGCACGCTCGGCCTCGACGCGCGCGGCATCCAAGCGCGTCTTGTAGTCACCGACGGCGTTGAGCGACGCGCGCTCGCGCTCCCACCGGGCCTGCAGCTCGTCGAGCTGCTGCTGCACCGCTGCGAGCTGTTCGCGCAGGGCCGCGAGGCGCTCCTGCGACGCGGCGTCCTTCTCCTTCTCAAGCGCGAACTCCTCGAGTCGCATCCGGTCGGCCTGTCGCTTCAGCTCGTCGATCTCCACGGGGCTCGAGTCGATCTCCATGCGCAGCCGCGACGCCGCCTCGTCGATGAGATCGATGGCCTTGTCGGGCAGCTGCCGCGACGGGATGTAGCGATTCGAGAGCGCCGCAGCGGCGACGAGCGCACCGTCCGAGATCGTCACCTTGTGGTGCGCCTCGTACCGCTCCTTGAGGCCGCGGAGGATCGCGATCGTGTCTTCGACGCTCGGCTCGCCGACGTACACCTGCTGGAAGCGGCGCTCGAGCGCGGCATCCTTCTCGATGAACTCCCGGTACTCGTCGAGCGTCGTCGCACCGATGAGGCGGAGTTCGCCGCGCGCGAGCATGGGCTTGAGCATGTTGGATGCCGCGACAGAACCCTCGCCGCCACCGGCGCCCATGAGCGTGTGGAGCTCGTCGATGAACGTGATGACGCGCCCGTCGGACTCGGTGATCTCTTTGAGGACGCTCTTGAGGCGCTCCTCGAACTGGCCGCGGTACATCGCGCCGGCGACGAGCGCCGAGATGTCGAGCGAGATGAGTTCCTTGTCCTTGAGCGACTCGGCGACGTCGCCCGCGACGATGCGCTGTGCGAGCCCCTCGGCGACGGCGGTCTTGCCGACGCCGGGTTCGCCGATGAGCACGGGGTTGTTCTTCGTGCGTCGGGTGAGCACCTGGCTGACGCGGCGGATCTCGCTGTCGCGGCCGATGACCGGGTCGAGCTTGCCCTGCCGGGCGCGGTCGGTGAGGTTGATGCCGAACTGCTCGAGGGCGCTCTGCGGCTCCTCCTGCCCGGCTGCCGGCTGTGCGTTCATCGTGATGCTCCCGTTGAAAAGTTGAGTCGCTTACGCTCAACTTTAGCACGCAGTGTCGAGACTACGAAGCCATTTCGTCGACGCAGGCGAAGCGCGCGCGGTACGCCGTCGGCGTCGTGCCCAGCACGCGCGAGAAGTTCTGCCGCAGCACCGCCGCCGAGCCGAAGCCGCACTCGTATGCGATCGCGTCCAGCCCGAGCTGGGTCTGCTCGAGCAGCCGCTGCGCGTGCAAGATCCGCTGCCGCCCGAGCCACGCCGCAGGCGTCGTGCCGTGGTCGGCTTTGAATCGGCGGGCGAAGGTCCGCGGCGACATGTGCGCCTTCGCGGCAAGCTGGTCGACCGAGAGGTCGAGCCGCAGGTTCTCGAGCATCCAGTCGGTGACCGGCGCGAGCGAGAGCGACGTCGTGACCGGCAGCGGGGCGGCGATGAACTGCGCCTGCCCGCCGTCGCGCTGCGGCGGGACGACCATGCGTCGGGCGATGATGTTCGCCGCCTCGGCGCCGAGTTCGAGCCGCAGCAGGTGCAGACACGCGTCGAGCCCCGCCGCGGTGCCGGCGCTCGTGATAACGCGACCGTCCTGCACGTAGAGCACGTTCGGGTCGACCTCGATGTCGGGGTACATCCGTGCCATCGTGTCGGCGTATCGCCAGTGCGTGGTCGCGCGCTTTCCGGCCAGGACACCGGATGCCGCGACGACGAACGCGCCACTGCAGACCGTCAGCACCCACGCGTCGCGCTCGACCGCGTGCCGGACGACCTCGAGGGCGCGGGGGTCGGGCGCGTCCCACGCCGACCGCGGAATGGGCGTCACCACGACGAGGTCGGCCGTCTCGGCGAACGACAGATCGTGCTCGACGTTGATCGAGAATCCGAGGTTGCTCGGGACGACGCCGGGCTCGGGTGTCACGATGCGGAAGTCGAAGTTCGGGATGCCTTCGTCGCTGCGATCGAGCCCGAAGGCCTCGCAGGCGAGCCCGAACTCGAACGGCGCGAAGCCCGGCAACACGACGCACGCGACGGTGGTGAGCATGGTTCCTCCTCGTGCCGTGGCAGATTTCCTGCGAACACTGGCATCCCTGCCACTTTTGGCAGGATCGAGACAAGCATAGCGTTTCTGCCATGACCGCACTCATCGTCTTCATCGCCCTCCTCGGCGCCGTCCTCGCGGCGGTCGCCGGATCGTTCCGCACCGTCACCCGCGACGGGTACCGCGCCGTCCCCACCCGCCCCGACCGACCCCGCTTCCCCTGACCCGGAACAGGCACGAACGCTTCCGGCGCGGCCGAACCGCCCCCTAGACTCGGCGCGCCGGAAGGAGCGCCATGACCGACCCCACGAGCGACCCGCAGCCCCAGCCGTACGCACAACCCACGCCGCCGCACGCGTACGGCCAGCCGCCCGCACAGCCGTACGGTCAGCAGCCCCCGCAGTATCCGGCGCAACCGCCGTACGGCCAGCCACCCGCCGTCGCGCACACGCAATACGGGCAGCCGCCCCAGCCGTACCCCGGCCAGCCGTATGCCGCGGCGCCGCACCACCCGGCACCCGCGGCATCCGGTCGCGGGCTCGGCCTGATGGCACTGATCGTGGGCCTGCTGCCCGCGATCTTCGGCGCGTTCACGCCGCTGCTGTACTCGACGTACTACGCGACGTTCGCGTACGCGCAGGCCAGCATCATCAGCGGCATCAGCTCATTCGCCGCGCTGTTGGTCGGGTCGGCCGCGATCATTCTCGGCGCCGTCGCGACACGCCGCCGCGGTCCCGGGCTGCTGCCCGGCGCGATCGGGATCGGCCTCGGTATCGCCGTCGTCGTCTCGACGGTGATGGGCTTCCTGGTGTCGTTCGCCCTCACGGGCGGCGCATACTTCTGAGCAGCGCCCGCTCAGTCGCGCCGGTCGACCAGATCGGATGCCGCGGCGAGCAGCGTCGCCGCGGAGCGGCCCCAGTCGAACGTGCGGATGTGCTCGGTGCCGGCCTCGACGAGGCGCTCCCGCACACCGGGCTCGTCCAGCGAGCGGACCGCCGCGACGACGGCGGCAGGGTCGTGCGGGTCGACGTACAGCGCGCCGTCCCCCGCGACCTCCCGGAAGATCGGCATGTCGGTCACCACTGCGGGCACGCCGAGCTCGAGCGCTTCGGCCACCGGCAACCCGTAGCCCTCGTCGAGGCTCGTCGTGACGAGGGCGGCATCGTCGGCGAGGAGCGCCGCGTACGCGGCATCCGTCACCCCGTTGTGGAACACGAGCCGGCCGCCACCGGCGAGGGCGGCGTACTCGGCCCGGCGCTCGGGTGAGATCCGCGACAGCAGGTGCAGCGTGTGCTCGGGCAGCTGGCGCATCGCGGTGGCGAGGACTTCGACGTTCTTGTACCGCATGAACGAGCCCATGTAGACGAGGTTGCGCACCGGGCCCGTGCCGACCGCGACGCCGTCCGGCAGCAGCTCGGCGAGGCGTTGCGGCGCGTTCGGGATCACGACGACCGGCCGCTTCGTGAGGCGGACCGCGGCGAATTGGGCGGCGCTCGTCTCGCTGACCGTCGCGACGAGGTCGGCCGCGTTCAGCGTGAGCCGTTGCGGCCAGTACGACAGGTGGAACAGCCGCCAGCCGATGCGCACCGGCCACGGCAGGTTCCGCGGCGGCGTGCGGTGCCGGTAGTAGATCGTGTCGTGCAGCGTGAGGATCAGCTTGAACCTCCGGCCCGCCGAGCCGATCGTCTGCATCGGCGAGAAGACGACGTCGGGCCGGTGGCGGTTCAGCAGCAGCGCGGTGAACGGCTCGCGCGCCGAGGTCGGTGCGTGGATCTTCAGCACCGCGGCATCCGTCGGCAGGAACCGGCGCTGCGCCTCGTCGTGAATGAGGAAGGTGACGTCAGCGCCCGCCGCGGCGACCGCGCCCGCCAGCTCTGCCGAGTATCGGCTGATGCCGTCGTGGAAGTCGGTGCGGATGTAGCGCGCGTCGAAGAACAGCCGCATGTCAGCGCTCGAGGGGCTCGCCCCGGTACAGCTTCTCGAACGTATCGAGGGTGCGTTCGATGTCGTGCACCTCGATGCCGTCGAGCGACGCCTGCTGCATGCGGTCGTACTCCTCCTGCGGCGCGGTGAGCACCCGGCGGAGCTTGTCGGCGAGGTCGTCGACGTCACCCGGCTCGAACAGGTAGCCGTTCTCGCCATCGTGGATCAGGTGCGGCAGTGCGACGGCGTTCGCGCCGACGACGGGCAGGCCCGAAGCCATCGCCTCCATCGTGACGATGGACTGGAGCTCGGCGACCGAGGCGATCGCGAAGACGTCGGCCTTGCCGTACGAGGCGCGAAGCGTCGCCTCGTCGACCCGGCCGTGGAAGGTGACCCGGTCGCCGAGGTTCAAGCGCTCGGTCCACTGTTCGAGGTTCTTGCGCTGGTCGCCACCGCCGACGACGTCGAACGTGATGTCGGGAAGCTCCGGGGCGAGCTTCGCGATCGCCTGGAGAACGACCTCGACGTGCTTCTCGGTCGTGAGACGGCCGACGAACAGCACGCGCGAGTGCTTGCGGGGCGTGCGGTCGGGGGTGTAGTTGCGCTTGTCGATGCCGCAGCTGATCGGCACGACGCCCGAGATGTCGATCGTCGCCTCGAGGAACTCCGCCGCCTTGCGGGTGGGGGTCGTGACCGCGCGCGACATCTTGAAGGTGCGTTCCGCGTCGGCCCACGCGAGCTTCAGGAACACGTCGTAGAGGAACTTCGGCAGCAGCGTGAAGTCGAGGATGTTGTCGGCCATGATGTGGTTCGTCGCCACCACGGGGATGCCGCGCTGCCGGGCGATCCGAGTGAGTCCCCGGCCGATCACGATGTGCGACTGGCTGTGCACCACGTCGGGCTTGACCTCGCTCAGGATGCGCCGCGCGTAGTGCTTGGCACGCCACGGCCACACGAACCGCAGCCAGTCGTGCGGCGCCCACCGCACGCCGGGGAGGCGGTGGACGATGAGGTCCTGGTCTTCGATGTGCTCGGTGAAGACGCCGTGGTTGCGGTAGCCGACGCTCGGCGTGACGACGTGCACCTCGTGGCCGCGGCCAGCGAGGCCGGCGGACAGCCGCTCGGTGAAGCGCGCGCCGCCGTTCACGTCGGGCGCGAAGGTGTCTGCGGCCATCACGATGGTGAGCGGGCGGGGGGTCGGCGCGGGAACGTCCGAGGGCGTCACGGTCACGGTGCGGGCCTATCTGTGCGTCGGTGTGGCGCGGGGTCTGCGCGTGTGGCGCGGCCGGTGGTCGCGGCGCTGCCGATGTCCAATTCTCCCACAGGGCGGTTTTCTGTCAGCCGGGCCGCATCGGCGCGCCGTAGCCTGACGACATGGCCAGGCTTCTCGCGCACGCTGACCCGGACCGCTGGGTCCCCATCACCGGCTCGTTCGGGCTGCGCGGTCGCCGCGCCCGCAAGAAGGCGATCGGGATGCTGCTGACGCAGGCGAACACCGCGTTCGGCCGCGACGTCGCCGGCAGCCGGGTCGCCGCGTGGGCGATGAGTCAGGCCCTCCCCGCGCTGATGCGCCGGGCCGACGGGCGCGTGCTCGCGTGGGTGTGGAGGAGCGACCCCGAGCTGCTCGTCGTCATGGCGCAGGTGCAGGAACTCACGCCGCAGCTGCGGGTCGCGCGGGCCACGATGCCCATCGAGTACGACGACACCGAGAACTTCACCGGCTCGCCGCTCGGCGTCGGCGAGAAGCTCGTCATGCCGCTGCCGCCGAACGAGCGGCAGACGCCGTTCGCGAGCTACACGTGGGACACCGGCACGCACCTCGTGACGCTCACCGCCGTCATCCCCGACCGCGAACGCTTCGGCACGGTCCTCCCCGCCGTCGACGAGCTCGCCCGGTCGCTCCGACTGGTCGACGACCTCACCGCGGGCGAGTCGACGACGCTGCGCATCGATCCCGCTTGAGTGGAAGCCGCGCCGCGGCATCCACTCGCCGGCCGTCAGTCCTGGTCGAGCTCGGGACGGCGGTAGAGCACCACCTCGGTGGCGCGGCGGACGCGCGCGCCCTGGCGGAGCGTCACCACCGCGCCGCTCGCGCCGGCGGCGAACACGCGCGCACCAGGACGCTGCTGCACCTCGGTGCGCAGCTGGCGCTCGAGCGCGCGGACCTCGCGGCGGAGCGCGGTGACCTCATTCTCGAGCTCGAGGATGCGGGCGATCGCCGGCAGGCTGATGCCCTCCGCCGACATCCGGGCGACCTCGCGGAGCTGGCGGATGTGGCGCAGTGAGTAGCGGCGCGAGCCGCCGCGGGTACGACCGGGGACGACGAGTCCGATCCGGTCGTACTGCCGCAGCGTCTGGGCGTGCATCGAGGCGAGTTCGGCGGCCGCGGTGATCGCGAAGATCGGTGCGTCCTCGTCGAGCTGTTCGTCAGCCATGTCGCTCGCCCCTCCTCTCACGGGCAGTCTGTCAGTCCCCAGACCGGAAAGCGTCAGTCGCGCGCCTTCGACATGAGGTCGGCCCGCGGGTTCTCCTTGGGCTCGAGCTCGGCGAAGCGCTCCAGCGCCTCCCGTGCCGGGCCGTCGAGGTGCGTCGGCACCGCGACCTGAACCTCGGCGAGCAAGTCGCCGGTGCCCTTCGACGTCTCGACACCGCGACCCTTGACGCGCAGCACGCGGCCAGAAGGGGTGCCGGGTGCGACACGGAGCTTGACCGGTTCGCCGCCGAGGGTGGGCACCTCGATCGTCGCGCCGAGCACGGCCTCGGTGAAGGACACCGGCACCGACACCCGCAGGTTCAGCCCGTCGCGCGTGAACACGGGGTGCGGACGCACCGACACCGACAGCACGATGTCACCGGACTCGCCGCCGTCGGGCGACGGACGACCCTTACCGCGCAGGCGGATCTTCTGCCCGTCCGAGACACCGGCGGGCACCTTGATCTTGAGCGGCTTGCCGTCGTCGCCCTGGAGCGTGATCGTGTCGCCCTTCACCGCGGTGGTGAAGTCGAGCGTCGTCCGCGCAGTCACGTCGGCGCCGCGCTGCGGCCCACCGAATCCGCGGAAGCCGCCCGTCGACTGCCCGAAGCGGCCCGAACCGAAGCCCGACGGCCGCCCCTGCTGGCCGAACATCGCGAACAGGTCGTCGAAGTCGGCCTGCTGTCCACCGCCGCCGGGCGAGAACCTGCTGAACACGTCCTCGAACCCGCCGCCGCCGGCACCGGGCGCGAAGCGTGCGCTCCCCGAGCCCATCGCGCGCAGCTGGTCGTACTCGGTGCGGCGCTCTGTGTCGCTGAGCACCGAGTACGCCTCGCTGATCTCCTTGAACTTCGCCTCGGCCGCGGCATCCCCCGCGTTCGAGTCGGGGTGGTAGGTGCGCGCCAGCTTGCGGTACGTCTTCTTCAGCTCTGCGTCGGAGACGTCTTTGGACACACCGAGGACCTTGTAGAAGTCCTTGTCGAACCAGTCCTGACTGGCCATTGCCCCTCCTCCCCGTTACTCGGCCGGAACGGCGACGACGACCTTCGCCGGGCGCAGCTCGATGTCGCCCAGGCGGTAGCCGGTCTCGACGACCTCGAGGATCGTCGGCTCGGTCACCCCGGGGGTCGGCGCCTGGAAGATCGCCTCGTGCTGCTGCGGGTCGAACGCGTCACCGGCGGCGGCGTAGCGCTCGACGCCGAGACGGGTCACGACGCCGCGGAGCTTCTCGGCGATCGCCGACAGCGCGCTGCCCTCGGTGAGGTCGCCGTGCTTCTCGGCACGGTCGAGGTCGTCGAGCACGGGCAGCAGGCCCTTCGCGACCGAGCCCTTGGCACGGGCGAGTTCGACCTCGCGCTGGTCCTCGGTGCGGCGGCGGTAGTTGGCGTACTCGGCCTGCACGCGCTTGAGGTCGAGCAACAGGTCGTGCTCCTCCTCGGGCGCGTCCGCGACGGCGGCCTCGTCGGACTGCGCCGCGCCGAGGATGTCCTCGATCGTCAGCTCGTCCGCGGCATCCGTCTCGGCCTGGTCCCCCTGCGGGGCGGGGTCGGAAGCGTTCGCCTCCGACCCCTCCGCGCCGAGGACCTCGTCGCCGTCGTCCGGCTTCTCGAAGTCCTTGTCGGCCATGATTACTTCTTCTCGTCCTCGTCTTCGACGACCTCGGCGTCGACGACGTCCTCATCAGCGGATGCCGCCTGCTCGCCCTCGGGCGCGTCGGTCGGTGCCTGCGCGGCGTCGGCCTGGCTCTGCGCGTAGATCGCCTCGCCGAGCTTGCCCTGCGACTGGTTCAGCTTGTCGAAGGCGTCCTTGACCGTGTCGTCGTTGTCGCCGGCGAGCGCCGTCTTGAGCGCGTCGACGTCGGCCTGGACCTCGGTCTTCACGTCTTCGGGCAGCTTGTCCGCGTTGTCGGCGATGAGCTTGTCGACGGAGTACGCGAGCGTCTCGGCCTGGTTGCGGACCTCGGCGGCCTCGCGGCGCTTCTTGTCCTCGGCGGCGTGCTCCTCGGCCTCGCGCACCATGCGCTCGATGTCCTCCTTCGCCAGCGACGAGCCGCCGGTGATGGTCATGGACTGTTCGGTGCCGGTGCCCTTGTCCTTGGCGGACACGTGGACGATGCCGTTGGCGTCGATGTCGAAGGTGACCTCGACCTGCGGCACGCCGCGGGGCGCCGGTGCGATGCCGGTGAGCTCGAAGGTGCCGAGCGGCTTGTTGTCGCGGGTGAAGTCGCGCTCGCCCTGGAAGACCTGGATCGCGACCGACGGCTGGTTGTCGTCGGCCGTGGTGAAGGTCTCGCTGCGCTTGGTCGGGATCGCCGTGTTGCGCTCGATGAGCTTGGTCATGATGCCACCCTTGGTCTCGATACCGAGGCTCAGCGGGGTGACGTCGATGAGCAGCACGTCCTTGCGCTCACCCTTGAGGACACCGGCCTGCAGGGCGGCGCCGACGGCGACGACCTCGTCCGGGTTCACGCCCTTGTTGGGCTCCTTGCCGGCTTCCTTCTTCACGAGCTCGCTCACGGCGGGCATACGCGTCGAACCACCGACGAGCACGACGTGGTCGATGTCGCCGACCTTGATGCCGGCCTCGCGGATGACGTCCTCGAACGGCTTCTTGGTGCGGTCGAGCAGGTCCTTGGTGAGGTCCTCGAACTTCGCGCGGCTGAGCGTCTCCGACAGCGAGACCGGGCCCGAGTCGGTGAGCGAGAGGTACGGCAGGTTGATCGAGGCCGACTGCGACGAGGACAGCTCCTTCTTCGCCTGCTCAGCCGCTTCCTTCAGACGCTGGAGGGCGATCTTGTCGCTCGAGACGTCGACGCCGGTCGTGTCCTTGAACTGCTTGATGAGGTACTCGACGATGCGCTGGTCCCAGTCGTCACCGCCGAGGCGGTTGTCACCGGCGGTGGCGCGCACCTGGATCGTGGAGAAGTCGTCGTCCTTGCCCACCTCGAGGAGGGAGACGTCGAACGTGCCGCCACCGAGGTCGAAGACGAGGATGAGCTCGTCCTCCTTGCCCTTGTCGAGGCCGTACGCGAGGGCCGCGGCGGTGGGCTCGTTGATGATGCGGAGCACGTTGAGGCCGGCGATCTCGCCGGCTTCCTTCGTGGCCTGACGCTCGGCGTCGTTGAAGTAGGCGGGGACGGTGATGACCGCGTCGGTCACGGTGTCGCCCAGGTACTGCTCGGCGTCGCGCTTGAGCTTCTGGAGGATGCGGGCCGAGATTTCCTGCGGCGTGTAGTTCTTGCCGTCGATCGCCTGGGTCTTCCAGTCGGTGCCCATGTGACGCTTGACCGAGGTCAGCGTGCGGTCGACGTTGGTGACGGCCTGGCGCTTGGCGGTCTCGCCGACGAGCACCTCGCCGTCCTTCGTGAATGCGACCACCGACGGGGTGGTGCGCAGGCCTTCGGCGTTGGCGATGACCTTCGGCTCGCCACCCTCGAGGACGCTCACGACCGAGTTGGTCGTTCCGAGGTCGATTCCCACTGCACGTGCCATGTGTGTCTCCTTCGTGTGCGGATCCAGACCGGATCTGAAGTCTGCCGCGGCAACCTGAGCCGCGTTGACTCAACGTTAGCTCCGTCGAAATCGAGTGTCAAACCATGTTGAGTCGACTCATATCAACTTTCCAGCGAGCTGATGCCGCGCACCCGGGCCCATGACCACCGCGCTTCACCGGCGCGCCCGCACGGCGCGCTAAAGTGCGGCTCATGACGAACACCACCGGCGGTACGCCCGAGGTTCCCGCGACCGCCGACAGTGGGGCACTGCCCGTCATCTTCCAGGACCTGCCCGAGCGCGAGATCCCGCGGAAGCGCGTGTACTCGTGGGCGATGTGGGACTGGGCGATGCAGCCGTTCAACACCGTGATCCTCACGTTCGTGTGGATCGCGCTCTACCTGACCTCGCGTCAGTTCCTCGATCCCGCGGTGCGTGAGTCCGGCCTCCTCGCCGATGGCTCGTACCTGAACTGCAACGAGTCGGCGAACCTCGGCAGCGCGTATTGCCAGGGCCTCACCGACCTCTCGGAGTGGTGGGGGTGGGCGAACTTCGCCGCCGGCATCCTGATCCTCCTCGTCGCCCCGGTGCTCGGGCAGCAGGCCGATGCCCGCGGCAGCAAGAAGAAGTGGATCATCGGCGCCACGCTCGCCGTCGCCCTCGCGCAGTTCTCGCTCTTCTTCGTCGAGGCCGACCCGATGTACTTCTGGTTCGGCGCGCTCGCGGTCGCGATCGGCGCCGTCATCTCCGAGATCGGAAATGTCAGCTATTACGCGATGCTCTCCGAGGTCTCGACGCCGAGGACGGTCGGCCGCGTCTCGGGGCTCGGCTGGGGCCTCGGCTACATCGGCGGCGTCGTCGCGCTGATCGCCTGCATCCCGGTCCTGTTCGGCCTCGGCCAGGACAACCCGCTCGCCTACAAGATCGTCGCGGTGGTCTGCGCGGTGTGGACCCTCGTCTTCTCGATCCCGCTCTTCCGGAACGTCCCCGAGTCCCCCGCCTACGGCGGACCGGTGCCGGTCGGCTTCTTCCGGTCGTACGTCGTCCTCGCGAAGCACCTGAAGCGACTGTTCCAGACCAACCGTCCGACGTTCTGGTTCCTCCTGTCGGCGGCGGTCTACCGCGACGGCCTCGCCGGCGTCTTCGCATTCGGCGCGGTGCTGGCGGCGCAGGGTTTCGGGTTCTCGTTCCTCGAGGTGATCGCGTTCGGACTCGCCGCCAACCTGGTCGCCGGCGTCTCGACGATCCTCGCGGGCCGCCTCGACGACAAGATCGGTCCGCGGCGCCTCATCATCATCACGCTCACCGGACTCGTCGCGATGGCGTTCATCGTCTTCGCGCTCCGCGACCTCGGCACGATCATCTTCTGGGTCTGCGGCCTGCTGCTCTGCGCCTTCGTGGGCCCCGCGCAGGCTGCCAGCCGCAGCCTGCTCACCCGCCTCACCCCCGAGAGCAACCAGGGCGAGATCTTCGGCCTCTATGCCACGACGGGCCGTGTGGCCTCGTTCCTCTCGCCGCTGGCGTGGTCGCTCTTCCTCGCGTGGTTCGGGGGCATCGTCTACGGCGTGCTCGGCATCGGCCTCATCCTGCTGATCGGCCTCGTCATGCTGCTGTTCGTGAAGCTCCCGACGCCCTCCCGCACTTGATGAGTGGATGCCGCGCCCGCGGCATCCACTCGGCACGGCATCCGCTCCACCGCCCGCGAGAGAACACCCCGCGGACGAGGGAACGGCTGCACCCCGTTCCCTCGGCGAGGAGATGTTCTCTCGATGATGGATGCCGCGGCGTCGGGGCCCTGCGGGCGCGCCGACGCCGCACCACCCCGCCCGGTCAGCGCTCCGCGCGGGCGAGATTGGCGCGCAGCTCGTCGGCGGTCTGCGCGACGACGTACGCGGGCTGATCGCGCTCGACGCGCCAGCTGTCGGCGAGCGCACCGATGTTGACGGTGTCGTAGCCGAACTCGTCGTACAGCGCGGTGATGAACGCGACGGCGTCGTCGGCGTCACTCGCGGTGGCGAGCGCGCGACGCCCGTCGGTGCCGGCCGGGCTGCCGTCGGTGAGGATCTGCGACGCCATGATGTGGTTGAAGCCCTTCACGACGGCCGACTCCGGCAGCCGCTCCTGCAGCAGCTGCGAGGTCGTGGTCTGCTTCGCCTCGAGCGCCTCGATGCGACCGTCGCGCTCCCAGTAGTAGTTGTTGGTGTCGACGACGGTCTTGCCTGCGAGCTCCGCGACCGGCAGCGTGTCGATCGCCTGCATCGGGACCGTCACGACGGCCCAGTCGCCGAAGGCGGCGGCATCCGTCGGTGTCATGGCCTGCGCGCCGATGTCCGCCGCGAGCTCCGCCAGGGTCTCAGGCCCGCGCGAGTTGCTGATCGCGACGTCGTAGCCGCGCGCGACGAGGCCCTTCGCGAGCGTCGATCCGATGTGTCCTGCGCCGATGATTCCCACACGTGTCATGCGTGGGTGCAACGCGGCTCAGGCGCCCGCATTCCCGTCACCTCGGTCGCGTCCGCGGAGCCAGGGGAACCGGATGCCGCGTTCGTTGGGCTCTTCGACTTCGAGGCCGTAGTGCTCGCCGATGTCGGCGACGAACTGCTTTCGCTCGGCGCGCGCGTACGCGGCGCGCTCGCGTTGGAACGCGACGACCGTCGACCAACACATGAGCAGCATCACGACGGAGAACGGCAGCGCGATCAGGATCGCGGCGGTTTGCAGGGCCGTGAGACCGCCTGCGAGCAGCAGCGCACTGGCGAGCACCGCCGTGAGCGCGACGAAGAACACGCGCACCCATCGCTTCGGCTCGGGGTTCCCGCCGGAGGCGATCATGCCCATGACGAGGGCGCCGGAGTCGGCCGAAGTGATGAAGAACACGGCGATCAGGATGATGGCGCCGACGGTGAGGACCGCGCCGGCCGGGAGGTTCGCGAAGAGCTGGAACAACGCACCCTGCAGATCGACCTCGCCATCGGGAGTGAGCATCGACCCCGGCTCGGTGAGCTCGAGCAGCAGCGCGGAGCCGCCCAGGACGGCGAACCAGAGGATGCCGACGAGGGTGGGGACGAGCAGCACACCCGCGACGAACTGTCGGACCGTACGGCCCTTACTGACTCGGGCGATGAAGATGCCGACGAAGGGTGCCCACGAGATCCACCAGCCCCAGTAGAACGAGGTCCACGACGCCTGCCACTCTTCGCCCGCGGCGCCCTGGAAGGCGCTCACGGTGAACGACAGGCCGACGAAGTTCTGGATGTACGCGCCGATCGACTGCACCCACTCGCGGAGCAGGTACTCCGTGTTGCCGACGACGAGGAGGAAGACGAGCAGGAGCCCCGCGAGGATCAGGTTGAAGCTCGAGAGCCACTTCATCCCCTTGGTCACACCGGAGATCACGGATGCCAGCACGAACAGCGAGATCACGAAAATCAGGCCGATCTGGCCGAACTCGTTCAGCTCGGGCACACCGATCGCCGACAGTCCGGAGCCGATCTGCGTCACCCCGAGGCCGAGGGACGTGGCGACCCCGAACACGGTCCCGACGAGGGCCACGGCGTCGATGACGTTGCCGGTCGTGCCGCGCACGCGCTTACCGAGCAGCGGCTCAAGCGTCCAGCGGATGGAGATGGGGCGTCCGCGCCGGTGGATCGCGTAGGCAAGCGCGACACCGACGACGACGTACATCGCCCAGGCCTGCACACCCCAGTGGAGATACGTCTGCGTGAGCGCCCCCTGCGCGAGCTGCGCGGGCGTGCCCTCGACGCCGGGGCGCGGCGTCACGAAGTGGCTGAGCGGCTCGCTGACCCCGTAGAACACGAGCCCGATGCCCATGCCGGCGGCGAAGAGGAGCGCGAACCAGGCGCCGAGCGAGAACTCGGGCTTGTCGTCGTCCTTGCCGAGCTTGATGTCCCCAAACCGGCTGAAGCCGATGAAGACGGCGAAGGCGACGAAGAATGCCGCGATGAGCACGTAATACCAATTGAAGGCGTTGACGATCGAGGTCTGGATCGCGCCGAAGAACGCCTCGGCGGGCGCCGGGAAGATGATCGCGAACAGGCTGAAGGCGAGGATCACACCGGCCGCCGGCCAGAAGACCCATCGGGCGATCGTGCTCATCTGGCCGAAACGGGCCGTGCGCGTGGGGGTTTCGGAGGACGACGTTTCGGTGCTCACCGTTCCAGGTTCGCAAACCGGGCGGCATCCGGCCACCTATGGCGACCTTGCCGGGCCCTGTGGTAGTCGCTCAGTCCTGGGGCCAGGATGCGGCGAGTTTGCCGACGAGGCGGACGAGGTCGGCGCGCTCTTGCGCGCTGAACTCGGCCAGCGCGCGAGAGAGGCGGTCGCGCCGCTCGTCGCGGAATGCGCCGACTCGACCGCGACCGGTGGCGGTGAGGGCGATGCGCGTGCGACGCGCGTCAGCGGGGTCGGCTTCGCGCGCGACGAGCCCGAGCTCCACCGCCTGCTGGACGAGGCGCGATGCCCGCGGCTGATCGACGCCGATCGCGGCGGCGAGGTCGCTGACGCTCATCGGCCCGTCGGCGGCCGTCAGCACGTCGAGCAGGCGCATCCTGGCGGGCGCGCCGCCCAGCCGCGCGTGCGGCCCGAACGGGTGCGGGTGCTCTCCGCGTAGCCAGGGTGGGCCGGCGTGGCGGCCGGGGTGGCCGTGCGGGCCATCGTGGCCGTGGTCGCCGTGCAGGCGCGGCCCACGACCACGGACGCGCGAGAGTGCGGCGAGGAGTGCATCGAGGTCGGCATCCGGTTCGGTCACCATCCAAAGATACATGTCGCTTGACATGGAGTTGAATTCCATGTCACCATGCATATACATGCCATATGACAACTACTCGCGATCGACGATCGCACGAAAGGACGCACCATGACGGATGCATCGAACACCCCCCTGTCCATCGACCAGCAGCTCCTGCTCGTCGGCCGTCTGATCGGCCGCGAGCGCCACGTGGCGACGCACGGCGGCAGCGACGCGCTGGGCGCGCGCATCGTCGGCGCCCTCGGCGAGGGCGACCTCGAGGTGCTGCAGCGCGCGCTCGATGCCATCGCGGCGGAGCTCGGCTGGGATGCCTCGCAGCCCATGCCCGATCGCCCGCGGCACCACCACGGGTTCGGCCCCCGCCACATGCCGGCACCCGGCGAACCTCACCGGTTCGGCGAGTTCGGCCATGGCGATCACCTGCACCACGGCGACGACGTCGACCACGACGGGTGCGGGCGCCGCGGCCACGGTCGCGGGCCCGGTCACCGCCGGCACACCATGATGGCCGACGCGTTCGAGCGCGGCTTCACCCGCGGCTACGAGCACGCCCAGCGCGACTGAGCGCGGTCAGTTCCCCTTCGCACCGGCGTCGGTCGTCCCGACGTCGGTGCGGTGGAAGTTCTGGAACGACCGCGATGCGGTCGGCCCACGCTGCCCCTGGTAGCGGTTCTTGTACGAGCCGGTGCCGTACGGGTTCTCCGCAGGCGAGGTCAGGCGGAAGAAGCAGAACTGGCCGATCTTCATTCCGGGCCACAGCTTGATCGGCAACGTCGCGACGTTCGCGAGCTCGAGCGTCACGTGGCCCGAGAACCCGGGGTCGATGAACCCCGCAGTGGAGTGGGTGATGAGGCCCAGTCGACCGAGCGAGCTCTTGCCCTCGAGCCGCGCGGCGACGTCGTCGGGGAGCGTGATCTGCTCGAACGTCGCACCCAGTGCGAACTCGCCCGGGTGCAGGATGAACGGCTCGTCGGGCGCGACTTCGATGAGGCGTGTCAGCTCGGGCTGATCTTCGGCCGGGTCGATGAACGGGTACTTGTGGTTGTCGAACAACCGGAAGTAGCGGTCGAGACGCACGTCGACGCTCGACGGTTGCACCATCGCCGGGTCCCACGGGTCGAGGCCGATCCGGCCCCCGTCGATGTCGGCGAGGATGTCGCGGTCGCTGAGCAGCACGCGGCCAGCCTACTGGGGGTGCAGGCCGATCAGCGGACGAGTGCCAGCAGCCCCATTTCTTCACAGAGGCGGGAGTCGGTCACGCCGTCGAACTTCGGCAGCGCGGCGAGCACGCCGTCATCCGCTTCGCAGATCGCGAGATCCGGGTTGGCAGACGTTCCGGTCTCGGAGAAGACGCCCGCGCGCCACAGCGCACCGCAAAGGTCTTCTGCCATCGCAGCCCGCTTCGCGGCACGAACGACCTCGTCGTCGCCGACGCCATCGATGATCTCGGGCGGCAGGGAGACTTGCTCTTGTTCGCTGGTGAGGCTCGTTTCGCTGTAGCAGTACGCGCTGCGCGCCCGTTCGGACTGCCCAGCGAGCACGAGCGCCGTGCTCGCCGTCCCACCGGCGACGAGCGACACGCCGACGACGGTCGCGGTCACGATGCGCGCGCGGCGCACCCGTCTGGTGTGCGAAATGATCCCGTCTCGCACCAAGGACGTGATGCGTCTGTTGACGCCGTCCGGCAGATCCGTCCAGCTCATCTCAGTCTCCCCCATTGAGATCGAGATCGTTCCGCAGCCGTTGCCGCAATCGCGACAGACGGTTCCGGATCGACCCGTGCGTGGTCCCCAAGCGTGTCGCCGCCTGCTTGTAGGGCAGGTCTTCGAGAATGCAAAGCTCGAAGATCGCCCGATCCGTCGGCTCAAGCCGATCGACGGCGGTGCGAAGTCGGGCGATGGCGTCGTCGGTCGCGATCTTGTCCTCGGTACCCGGCGCCTGCGAGGCGGGCTCGGGGAACAGGTCGATCGATTCGGCCGGCCGGCGCCGGTTCGCGCGAGCTCGATTGCGTGCGAGGTTTTGCGCAGTGACGAGCAGCCAGGGCAGCGCCGACTCTCCGTACAAGGTGATCGACTTGCGCTTCACCCACATCGTGAGGAAGGCGTCGGCCGCGACCTCTTCGGAGTCTTGCACGGACCGCAGCGTCGTCATCGCGGCCCAGTACACCGGGGCGCGATGACGATCGAAAAGCACCGAGAAGGCGACGATCTCATCGGCGCGAAGGCGCGCGAAAAGCTCGCGATCGCTCATCTGCTCCGAGATCAGCTCGCTCATTCCCGTCCCCTGCAAAACTGCCTGCACATCTCGCTATGTCCACCTCTCGAAAAGCGTCTCAAGGTTTTTGCGGCCGGATATGTCCGATCCGCGGAGTGCGTCTCCACGATTCTGCACGCCCATATGTCCGCCGAAACCAATGCGTCTCAAACCGTTCTGGAATCGACATTCGCCCTCGCGGCGAGTTGCACCGCCATATGGGGCCGAGTGGAATGGAATGAGCCGCCACCGCCAGGTCGGCACGACTGCAAGGGGACAACGTAGTGAAGACTCGAATGGCGACCTCGCTCGCCGGCGCCGCCATCCTGGCGCTCATGCTGCTCGCACCGACCGCCGGTGCGCAGGCGACGCCCAGCACCGTCGGCGCCAAGCCGGCTCCCGCAGCGGCGGAGGAGCCGATCATCGAGCCCCGCTTCGAGCCGCGCATCGAACCGGGCAAGCACTGCGTCACGTCGCTGGACTACGGCCAGAGCGTCTGCGTCGAGAACGAGGACGACCTCGCCACGGCGGTCAAGGAAGAGACGGGCCTCACGCTCGTGGAGAGCACTGCCTCCCGCAAGACCTCCACGTCGTCGACCTCGACCACGGCTCGGGCCGCGTCTGCTGCGCCGGCCGTCCTGATCTCCCGCATCTTCGACGACGTCAACTACGGCGGCGGCTCGTTCGCCATGGCGTACTCCGGTGCCAACTGCTCGTCGTACACCTACGGGATGCCGAACCTCGGCGAGTACGGCTGGAACGGCCGCGTGTCCGCATTCAAGAGCTACAACGGCTGCAAGACCGCCCTGTTCTCCGGCACCGGCTACACGGGCTCTACCTACGGCTACCAGACGAACGCGTCGAGCCTCGGCTCATTCAACGACGACGCCCGCTCGTGGCGCGTGTCCTGACCTGACGCGATACGAGAAGCGCCCCGGCGGACTGCCGGGGCGCTTCTTGGTCCTCGGGGGTCGAGGTCAGCCAAGCTCGCGCAGCGGCGAGGTCCTGTCCCCACCGGCATCCCCCGTGTTCACCGTTCCCTTCGGCTCGACGAGGATCGCGTGCACCTCTTCGTCGGCCTTCGGGCAGTGCTCGACACCCTTCGGGACGACGAACACGTCGTTCGGGCCGAGCACGACATCGCGATCGCGGAGCTGGATGGTGAGCGTGCCGCTCACCACCATGAACAGCTCATCGGTGTCGGGGTGCGTGTGCCACACGAACTCCCCCTGGAGCTTGACCACCTTGACGTCGTAGTCGTTGATGCTGGTGAGTCGGTGCGGCTGCCAGTGTTCGGCGATGGCGGAGAGGGCTTCATGCACATTGCGGACGTCGTCAGTCACGTTCGAAGCATCCCACGCCGTGCGGTGAGCGGATGCCGCTTTGCTAAGCTTGCCGGGCGCCTACGGGCGCACGGGGCTGTAGTTCAATGGCAGAACTTCTGCTTCCCAAGCAGATAGCGCGGGTTCGATTCCCGTCAGCCCCTCCACTTACGGAGTCCTCGAGCGGAGCACTCACCCCTCCGGCGGCGCCGGTCGCTCGTCGAGCACGAGCTGCATGAACGTCAGGTCGAGCCACCGCCCGAACTTCATGCCGACCTGGCGCAGCGTGCCGGTCGCGGCGAAGCCCATGCGCTCATGCAGCCGGATCGAGCCCGCGTTCTCGGCATCGATGCCGGCGACCATCACGTGCGTGCCGCGCTGCCGCGCGCGCTCGACGAGCTCCGCCATGAGCGCCGGGCCGAGGCCCGCGCCGCGCTGATCGCCGCGCACGTACACCGAGTGCTCGACGGTGTGCCGGTAGCCGTCGAAGGCCCGCCACGGGCCGAACGAGGCATAGCCGAGCACGTCATCGTCGGCATCCACCGCGACGATCACCGGAAACCCGTGCGCCTGCCGATCTGCGATCCAGCCCCGACGATTCGCGGCATCCACCGTCTCGTCGTTCCAGATCGCCGTGGTGTGCTGCACGGCGTCGTTGTAGATCTCCGCGATGCGTTCGGCGTCGACGGGGCGGGCATCACGGATCGGCATGGTGCCATTCTCGCGCCGAACCCGTCGCCGACCTGCGCATGCACGGCTCGATCCGCAGCCCGCAGTCCGTGACATGCTGGATCGGCCGACGGCAGGGGGAGGTCGACATGGACGGCGCGATCGTGACGTTCGCGGTGCTGGGTCTCGCGATCGTCGGGTTCGTGACGAACCGGGTTCCGCTCGTCGTCGTCGCCCTCGCGGTCCCGCTGCTGCTCTGGGCCACCGGGGTCATCGACCTCGACGCCGCCCTCGCCGGCTTCAGCGACCCGATCGTGCTGTTCATCGCCGCACTGTTCGTGATCAGTGAGGCACTGGATGCCACCGGGGTGACGGCGTGGATCGCTCGGCGCCTACAGGGTCCGCGGGTCTCGGGCAGGGTGCGCCTGATGGCCACCATCGGCCTCACGGCGGCGCTGCTCGCCGCCGTCATCAGTATCAACGGTGCGGTGGCAGCGCTGCTCCCGGTCGTCGTCATCGTCGCCACCCGCGCTGGGATCGTGCCGTCGAAGCTCCTCATCCCGCTCGCGTTCGCGGCGAGCGCCGGGTCGATGCTGACCCTCTCGGGCACGCCCGTGAACATCGTCGTCTCCGAGGCGGCTGCCGCGGCGGGCGGGCGGGAGTTCGGCTACTTCGAGTTCGCGCTCGTCGGCATCCCGCTCGTGCTCGCGACTGTGACCCTCGGCATCCTCCTCCAGGAGCGCTCGTTGCCCCACCGCACCCCGGACCGGCTTGAGGTGGCAGTCGTCGACCCCGGGGAGAGCCTGGCCTCGTGGCGCGCCGACTACCGGGTCGATCTCGACGCGGACGCCCTCATCGACGGCGACCACGGCGTCGCCGAGGTGCTCATCGCGCCGCGCTCGACGCTGATCGGCCGCACCGTGTCGCCGGGGATGGCGACACGCGACGAGAACCTCATCGTGCTCGCGCTTCGCCGTGGCGACCGCTCCCCCCACGTCGACGACGGCCGCGCGACAGCCGGTTCGCTCACCCTGCAGCCGGGCGACGCCGTACTCGTGCACGGGCACTGGGAGGCGCTCCACCGGTACACGTCGTCGCCCGACGTCATCGCCGTGGCATCCTCACGCTCGATGCAACGCGCGGTGCCGATGGGCAGGGGCGCACGTCGAGCGATCGCGATCGTCGCGCTCGCCGTCGTCGCGCTCGCGACCGGGCTGGTCCCGCCGGTCGTCGTCGGACTGTGCGCCGCGGGCGCGCTGCTCGTGACGCGGGTGCTGTCGGTGCCGCAGGCGTTCCGAGCGATCTCGTGGAACACGGTCGTGCTGATCGCCGGCATGATCCCGCTCTCTGCCGCGTTCGTCGCGTCCGGCGCGGCCGACCTGATCTCGACGGCAGTGCTGGGCGTGACCGGGAGTGGGTCGCCACACCTCGCGCTGCTCGTCCTCTGCCTGCTGACGCTCGTCCTCGGACAGTTCGTGTCGAACGTGGCCACGGTGCTCGTCATGGCGCCCATCGCCGTCTCGTTCGCGGCAGCGCTGGAGGTGAGCATCCAGCCGTTCATGATGGCGCTCGCGGTGGTGGGCGCCGCTGCGTTCCTCACCCCGATCGCGACGCCGGTGAACCTGATGGTGATGCAACCGGGCGGCTACCGGTTCGAGGACTACTGGCGGTTGGGTCTGCCCCTGAGCGTCGTGTACGTCGTCATCGCGGTCGTCTACGTGCCGCTGATCTGGCCGTTCTGACGTCAGCGGCGGTCGAACCCGTCGAGGTCTGGATCCCAGTACATGTCCGGGTCATCGACGAACGTGGTGTCGGCCACGACATCGACCTCCGAGGGGTAGAGCGGATGCCGCCGCAGGGCGGCCGCGGCATCCGAGAAGTCCGGCTCGGCACCCTCCCAGCGCACCGGCACCGAAAGGACGTCGTTGCCGACGCCGATGACGAGCTCCGCCTCGCCGACCTCATCGGTCCCCTCGAAGACGATCGGGATGCCGACCGCGTCGGCGCGTCCCGCGCTCGCGATCGCCGCGGTCAGGTCGACGAGCACCTCGGCCACGTCGTCGGTGGTGATGACGGTCTCTCCGGCGTAGGTGATGCAGCGCATGCCGACATGCTCACCCGGACCGGGCGCCCGAGGGAACGGTGTTGCGCGCCCGGAGACGAGCGGTTATGGAAGATCGGATGCCGGTGGCTCGACGCCGTCTACCGCGTCGGCCATCCGACGGAGGAAGTCCTCGACGTGATCCTGCGCCTCGGGCGTCAGCTGGAGCGCCACCTCGTACATCAACTGGTGCATGCGGCCGAGGGTCTCGCGGACCTCTTCGTCGGCGTGCGGCGTCGCACGGATGAAGACGCTCCGCCGATCGTTCGGGTTGGCGATGCGCTGCACGCGACCGGTCTTCTCGAGCCGGTCGAGCATCGTGGTGACCGATGCCGACGTGACGCCGAGGTACTTCACGAGCTCGGACGGCCGCGACGTGTGGTCGGGCTGCCGCAGGAGGAAGCGGAGCGCGAGCAGCTCGTTCTCGCCCATCGCCATCGAATCGCGCGTGCGACGACGCATCGCGGCCTCGGCAGCCCGGTAGGTCCGCAGCGACTCGAGCACACGGCGAGCGCGATCGCGCTGTCCGGGGGCATCGTCGTACCAGTACCCGCTGGTCTGCGTGTCGACGTCCGCCACCTGATTCCCTCCGGACGGTGCCGATTGCACCGATCTCATCGAGAATAGATGAAGACCTCGCGGCAGGGGTCGCCTTCGACGCCGATTCGACCCCGCACCGCATGCATCGCCCACACGAAGGGACCGAGAAATGCCGTTCCGCAGCAAAGAGACCCTCGAAGCCTGGGTCGCGGAGTTCCACGATGCGCGAGGCGCCGGTGATCTGATCAAGGTCGTGGTGCAGGACGGGTCGGACGGCGGTGACACCGGTCTCGTGGTCGTCCCACTGCTCAACGCGACCGTCTCGGTGTTCATGGAGCCGACCGAGATCGGCGCGCCGGGCTGGCGCATCACGATCGAACCGCAGCCCGACACGACGATCCTCAATAGTCACCAGCTGCAGGGGATGGCCGCCGAGTTGAGCGTCGCGGCCGAGCTCTGCGCCTACCTCGAGGCACGCTCGGTCGGTCACGAGGAGATCAGCTCCGAAGCCTGACCCGGCATCCGCCCGCGCGGTGACGGATGCCGAGGGTCGCGCAACGGCGACCGCGGCGCTCGGGCCGCACCCCCTCCTCGCCGCCGCCGGCGCCCTCGCCCACGCGGCCTGAGCCGGCGTCGCCCACCCCGCGAAAGCGCCCCCTCGTGCCGAGCGCGCTGTGCGCTGCGCGACATCCGATGGCGCGCTCGGCACGAAGTGGCGCGCTCGGCGACGGACGCCGCGCGCGCTCAGGCGAGCGCGGGGTGCAAGTGGGCGGACTCCAGTGCGACGACAGCCTGCTGCGCGCCCGCCGCGAGGCATGTGTCAACGTCGGCGCCCGCCAGATGCGCGGCGAGGAATCCGGCGAAGAAGGCGTCGCCCGCGCCATTGGTGTCGACGACGTCGACGGATGCCGCGGTCACGGCGTATCGCGTGCCGTCCGCGCCCAGCGCGATCGCTCCGTCGGCACCTCGCGTGCAGACAGCCAGGCGAGGGCCGCGGTCGACGCACGCTCGCAGCAGCGCCCACGGGTCGTCGACCGCGTCGTCGTTCATGAAGACGACCTCAGCGGCACGCAGGAACGGCTCGTGGAATGCCGAGGACCCGTCGTAGTCGTGGAGGTCGGTCCAGACCGGGCCGCCGACGCCACGCCGTATCAGTTCGGCCCCGAAGACGCTGAGATCGACGACCGCGACCTCGGCGGTCGCCAGGTCGGCGAGTGACGTGTCGACAGCGGACGCGTCGACGGGCGATGGCGTGGCGACGTACAGCGACACCCGTGCGCCCTCGTCGGTCATCAGGTTCACGTGCTGCTCGGTGACCGCGCTCACGTGCCGCACCACTTCGACGTCGGCGCGCCGCAGCGCCTCGGCAACTGCCACGCCCTCGGCGTCCTCGCCGAGCAGGGCATGCAGTCGGACGGCGACACCGGCATCCGCCAGGTGCACCGCCTTTCCGGCCGACGTGCCTCCCACGGTGCGCACCGAGGCGGAGGCGAACTGCATGTGCGGGACGGGCTCGGGGAGGCGATCGAGCAGGATGAGGTGATTCCACGCGGCGGGGCCGCAGACGACGACGGTCATGCGCCCAGTCAAGCGCACCGTCAGCCGATCGGCTCGGCGATATCGTCCGCGCGGCGGCCCCCAGCGCGGATCGCGCCCATCGACGCGGCGATCACGAGGACGATGCCCCCCATCTCCCAGACGGTGAGGTGTTGCCCGAGCAGCAGGAAGCCGGCGAGCGCGGCCGTCGCCGGCGCGAGTGCCATGAGGATCGAGAACGCCGCGGCGGTGAGCCGGCGGAGCGCCACCAGTTCGAGCGCGTAGGGGATGGTCGACGACAGCAGCGCGACCGCTGCCCCGAGCGCGACGAGATCGATGCGGAGGAGGGACTCCCCGGCGTTCACGATGCCGAACGGCAGCGAGATCGCTGCCCCGACGACCATCGCGAGCGCCAACCCGTCGAGCTTCCGGAACTCGGCGCCGACCCGGGCAGACGACAGGATGTACCAGGCCCAGCACGCGCCCGCGCCGAGGGCGAAGAGCACGCCGACGGGGTCGATGTCGCCCCAGCCGCCGGCACCCAGCGCGAGCACGCCCGCGAACGCCAGCCCTGCCCACGCCCACGCCGACGCCCGGCGGCTCGCGACGATCGACAGCACCAGCGGTCCGAGCACTTCGATCGTCACCGCGACCCCGAGTGACAGCTTCTCGAGCGCGAGGTAGAAGCACGCGTTCATGACGGCGAGCGCCGTGCCGAGCTGCACCGCTGCACGCCACGCCGACGACCTGTGGCCGCGGAACGACGGCCTCGCGATCAGGAGCAGCACCAGCGCCGAGAAGACCAGCCGCAGCATGACCATGCCGAGGGGCCCCATCTGCGGGAACAGCAGGACGGCGAGCGAGGCGCCGGCCTCTTGGCACGCCAGCCCGACGACCACGAGACCGGCCGCGGAGGCCGGTGCTCCGGTTCGCGTCACGAGCAGATGGCGAGGTCGCCGATTTGCCCCGCGAGGCTCTCAGCCGTCCACGGCAGCCCCGACTCGGGGGCGGTGCGACCGTCGGCGGCCGGTGCCTTCGAGGCGATCGCGGCGAGCTGCCACGCAAGGAGCCTGACGACCGCGGACGACGCGCGGGAGTTGCTCAGCGATACCACGACGGCAAGCCCGGTCTCCCGGTCCGCGTACACGGCGGTCATCGCGCCCGGCATCGATCCGTGCTGGCCGATCAGGGTGCCCGCCTGGAACGCACCGCCGTCGGCGGTGAACCACGACGGCTGGTTGGCACCGGCGGGACGAGCATCGGCGAACCGGTCTTCGGTATCGTACGGGCGCGCCGACGACGCGAGCGCGCGTGCATAGATTGCGAGGTCCTCGACCGTCGACTCCACGCCGGTCGCACCCGCACCGACGCTCGGCGACAGCGCGGTGAGATCACGCGGCGAGGCGCAATTGAGGCTGCCGTCGTCCGAACGCACCGAGTAGAACCCACCGAGCGCATGGTCCGTGAGTGCCGTCGCGCCATATCGGCTGTTGGACATCCCCAGCGGCTCGAACACGTACTTCGTATAGAGCTGCGGCAGCGACATGCCGGTCACGCGCTCGAGGACGATGCCCAACAGCACGTAGCCGGTGTCCGACGGGGCGAACTGCGTCCCCGCGTCGAACGCACGCTCCTTCGAGAGCCCGTACGCCGCGAGCTCCCCGGCGGTCCAGACCCGCTCGGGCGTTGCGAGGACGCGCGCGAGGATCGAATCGGTGTACTCGCCGATACCGCTCGTGCCGTCGCACAGCTGCCCGAGCGTGATGTCCTTCACGTTGGGATACGAGTCGGTCCACTCCGACACCGCGTCGTCCACTCCGACGGTGCCGTTCTCCACCAGGGCGTACAGCACATCGCACGTCATCGAGCGCGTCGCAGCCGTCGCTCTGATGGTCATGTCGGCGCTGACCGCCGAACCTTCCGGGCTCGTCGTGCCGAGTCCGGCAACCCACTCGCCCGCCCACGGCGCGTACACACCGACGATGGCGCCCGGAGAACCGGTCGCGGACATCGCCGTCTCGGTGGCGGCTTGGAGCTGCGCCCGGACGTCGTCGGGCAACGCGGCATCCACCTGATCGATCCCGAGATCGATGACCTCGGCCGCGGGGGCGCACGCCGCCAGACCGACGGCGAGTGCGGCCGCCGCCACCCCCGCGATCGCCCGTCGAATGCCGATGTTCCTCACGCGCCGGTCACCCCCCGTCTGAAGCCTCAGACGATTACAACACACCGCGCCCGGTCCGCCCTGCGCCGCGCAGCCTCAGTGCGGGCGCGGCTCCACGCCCAGGCGCGCGCACGCGGCGTCGTAGAGCGCCACGATCTCGCGTCGCACATGGGGTCGTTCCGAGATCGCCCCGCCCGGCCACGGCACGCGGATGACGTCCTCCGCGCCGTCGGCCGTGATGACGTGCCACTGGCCGGCGGCGCCGTCGAACGTGGTCATCGTCGAGGAGATGACGTCGGGCAGCGGCGAGAACGCGCGCGCGATGAGGACGTTGTCGTCGCGGTGGTCGTCGTTCATGTGCGCGAGGACCGCCGTCACCACCTGCGGCTCGAAGACGTGGGGCATGCCGTCAGCCTACGAGAAATTGCACCTTCAGGTTAGCTGAGCCTTACTGTACGCTTCTGGCCATGTCCGAACTCATCCCGTTCTCCACCGCCGTGCGCGAGCGCTCGTCTGCGGCGCACTCCTCCAGCGAGGGCGCCGGCTTCATGACCGACCTCATGCGAGGGAACGGGACGCGCGAGGACTACATCGCGCTCGTCGCCCAGCACTGGTTCATCTACGAGGCGCTCGAGGCTGCCGCCGCACGGATGCGCAGCGACCCGCTGGCATCCGTCTTCATCAGCGAGAAGCTGACGCGGCTCCCCGCGCTCGAGGCCGACCTGGAGTTCCTGCTGGGCGATGACTGGCGCGACCAGGTCACCCCGCTCCCGACCACCGCGCGCTACGTCGCACGCATCAACGAGGTCGGCGCGACGTGGCCAGGCGGCTTCGTCGCCCACCACTACACGCGCTACCTCGGCGACCTGTCGGGCGGCCAGTTCATCGGCAAAGTGATGGCGCGCCAGTTCGGGTTCGAGACGAACGGCATCGGGTTCTACATCTTCGACGAGATCGCCGACCCGCACGCCTTCAAGGACGTGTATCGCGAGCAATTGGATGCCGCGCCCTGGGACGCCGCCGAGCGCGAGCGCGTGATCGACGAGGTGCTCCTCGCGTACCGCTTCAACACCGAGCTGTTCGTCGACCTCGCCGCGGCGAAGGCGGCGTCCGCGGCCTGACCGGGCTCAGTCGGCGGCGGGTTCGCCCGCCGTCGCGCCGCCTGCTGTGGCGGATGCCGCGGCGCGCACGCCGGCCATGAAGCGGCGCACGTCGCGGTCGACCAGGATGTCGGCGGGGCGCAGCGGGCGCGACAGGTAGAGCCCGTCGAGCGAGGTGAGCCGCGACAGCGCGACGTACGTCTGGCCGGGAGCGAAGGCCCCCGTGCCGAGGTCGACGATCGCGCGGTCGTAGGTCTTGCCCTGCGACTTGTGGATCGTGACCGCCCACGCGAGCCGAAGCGGGAACTGCGTGTACTCCGCGACGATCTCACGCGTCAGCTTGCGGGTGCCCGGGTCGTACGCGTAGCGGAACCGTTCCCAGACCGCGGGCTCGACGTCGTGCTCCTCGCCGTCGAGCTCGACGCGGACGTTCGCGCCGGCGATGCGGGTCACCGTGCCGATCGACCCGTTCACCCAGCGCGGGCCGTCACCGCCGTAGCCGCCGATGTCGTTGCGCAGGAACATCACCTGCGCGCCCACCTTCAACTGCAGCTCCGGGTCGGCGGGATACGCGTCGTTCCGACCGAAGTCGCCGCTGATCTCGGCCCGCGCCGTCTGCACGGGACCCGGCAGCGCGTCCAGATGACGCTGATTGATGCGGTTCACGATGTCGTTCCGCGTCGCGAGGGTGATGACCGGCACCTCGCCCTCCGCTGGCTCCGGCGGCGTGCGCGAACCCGCGGCGTTCAGCGCGCCGGCGATGTCCGCCGTCACGATCCCGTGCCGCACGGCGTTCAGCATCGCCTTGAAGTCGTCATCCGACTGACGGTGGATGTCGCGCAGCTCGGCGATGTGCAGGGGCGCACCGACCCGCCCGAGGTCGAGGAGCCCGTCGGAGCGGATCGCCCCGCCATCTGCTCGGGGACCGGCCCACACCTGCGCGTCGAAGAACCAGAACGACCGGTAGTGGTCCTGGATGTAGCGCAGCTCGTCGCCGCGAGGCGGCACCGGCGACAGCTGATACGGGTCGCCGAACATCACGACCTGCACGCCGCCGAACGGCTCCGAGCGGCGGCGGCGCGCCTGGCGCAGCGACCGGTCGATCGCATCCATCACGTCGGCGTTCACCATCGAGATCTCGTCGATGATGAGCGTGTCGATCGCGTTCAGGATCTTGCGCGTGGCATCCGACTGTTCGAGCTCACTGTCGGCGATGAGCCCGATCGGCAGCTTGAACAGCGAATGGATCGTCTGCCCCTCGACGTTCAGTGCCGCGACGCCGGTCGGCGCGCAGACGGCGATCTGCTTCTCGGTGTTCCACGCGAGGTGCTGCAGCAGCGTCGACTTGCCGGTTCCCGCGCGGCCGGTGACGAACACGTGCTCACGGGTGTCTTCGATGAGACGGAAGAGCGCGTCCTGTTCGGGCGACAGGGGCGGCGTGCTCACCGGAACCATGGTAGCTATCAGCCGGGGGTTCCTAGACTGAACACGTGGAGCGTATCGGTGAAGAGGAAGGGGCGGATGCCGCCGTGCCCGACACCCCCACGCGCACCTCGACCGTCGCCGAGCGACGGCGCCGCCGCAAGCTCGCGTTCGATCTGACCGCGCTGGCCCTCGTGGGCGTGCTGTTGGCGGGCGCCCTGTACGCCGGCGGCAACGCGCTGTATCGGCAGTTCTACAGCCCGACCGCGTTCGTCCTCGAATACCTGCAGCTCCTCGCCGACGGACGCGCGAGCGACGCGCTGCTGCTCCCCGGGGTGTCGGTCGACTCGGACGAGCTCACCGGCGCGGACCTGCCCGACACCGCCAGCGCTGCGCTCCTGCGCGGTGAGGCACTCGCCCCGCTCAGCGACATCGAGGTCGTCTCCGAGAAGGTGCGTGATGACGGCGACACCGCGGTGACCGTCTCGTACCGGGTCGGCGGGCACGCCGGCACCACGACGTTCGACGTCGAACGGGACGGTTCCATCGGGGTCGCACCGACGTGGCGGTTCGCCGAGAGCCCCCTCGCGGTCATCGAACTCGCCGTGCGCGGGTCGATGCAGTTCCTCGTCAACGGGTTCGCGGTCGACAAGCGGCAGATCTCCCCTGACGGCCCCGAAGCCGACCCGCTCGAACCGGTGTCGATGCTCGCATTCTCGCCCGGGTTGTACTCCATCACCGTCGACACCGCGACGACCGCGAGCGCGGGGGTCGCCGTGCTCACCGACGCGCCGCTCGCGGCCGTCCCAGTCTCGTTCCAGGCCGAGCCCACCGCCGCGTTCATCGACGTCGTCCAGACGAAAGTCGAGACGTTCCTCGCCGACTGCGCCACCCAGAAGGTGCTGCAGCCCACCGGCTGCCCGTTCGGCTATTACGTCCGCAATCGCATCGTCGAAGCCCCGACGTGGTCGATCACCGAGCAGCCCACCGTCGCGCTCGAACCCGACGGCGCCGACTGGGCGATCACCCGCACCCAGGCCGTCGCGAAAATCGACGTGCAGATCCAGTCGCTTTTCGACGGCACGCTCTTCGACGTGAAGGAGGAGGTGCCCTTCTTCATCACGGGGAAGATCACGATCCTCCCCGATGGCACCGCCTCGATCGCGGTCTCCGCCTCGAACTGACGGGCGGATGCCGCGGCGTCAGCCTCCCGAGCGCGACGCTCGCGCGTCGCGCTCCAGTGCCGTCACCCTCCTGAGCGCGACGCTCGCGCGTCGCGCTCAGCGATCTTCGCGAGGCGGGCGTTGTAGGCCTCGAGCTCGGCGTCGCCGGTGCGGTCGGCGTGGCGGTCGGCCGACTTCTGCTGGCGCGCGTCCGAGCGGCTCCACTGCACGGCGACGACGATCGCGAGGATGAGCGTCGGGATCTCGCCGATCGACCAGGCGACACCGCCGCCCATGTACTGGTCGGCGAGCGGATCGGCACCCCAGGTGCGCCCCATCGAGCCGAACCACTCCGCGACGAACAGGCCCGACGACATCATGATCGAGATGCCGAAGAACGCGTGCATCGCCATCACACCGATGAGGGTGAGCAGCCGACCCGGGTGCGGCAAGCGGTACGGCACCGGGTCGATGCCGACGAGCGACAGCACGAAGAGGTATCCAGTGATGAGGAAGTGCGCCACCATCCACTCGTGCCCGATGTGGTCGTACAAGGTCCAGCGGAAGATGTCGGTGTAGTAGAACGCCCACAGCGAGCCGATGAACAGCCCCGCCGCGACAAGCGGATGCGTCAGCACCCGAGCCAGCGGGTTGTGCACGGCCCACAGGATCCACTCGCGTCCGCCGCGGCTGCCGTCGTCGCGCTTGCGGATCGCACGCGACGCCAGGGTCACCGGCGCGCCGAAGACGAGGCACAGCGGGATCGCCATCGACAGCAGCATGTGGCCGATCATGTGCATGCTGAACAGGTAGTCCTGGTACGCGTTCACCGAGCCGCAGGTCACCCAGAGCAGCACGGCGAGCCCCAGCATCCACAACACCGTCCGCCACACCGGCCACCGGTCGCCGCGACGGTGCAGCCGCCACACGCCGGCCGCGTAGAAGAAAACGCCGAAGCCGACCGCGAACGCCCAGATGAGGTCGACGTCCCAGGCGGTGAGCCAACGGATCGGCGTGAGCTCGGGCGGCAGCGGGGCACCTGTGAGGTACTCCGCCGGGGTCGCAGCGCTCGGGAGCGTCGTGTCGACCGGCGGCGGCGTCACGGACAGTGCGACCGCCGCACCCGACGCGATGCCCATGAACACGACCTCGACGGCGACGAGGGTCCAGAATCGGGCGGCGGTCGCCGCATCCCGGATGCCGCGGATGAGGTGCCGACGATAGATCGCCCCGAGCACCCCCATCGCCACGAGCGCGACGATCTTCACCAGCAGCAAGGCGCCGTACGGCGTGAGCAGGTCGTCGAGCGAGACGATGCCGACGATCGCGCGGGCCGTGCCCGACAGCGCGACGACGATGAACGCGGCGAGCGCGATGCTCGAGTAGCGGCCGAGCACCGCCGCGACACGATCACGGTCGAGGAGCGGCCGCAGCAGGATGACGATGAGGAGCCCACCGAGCCAGACCGCGGCGCCGATGATATGCAGCGCGAGCGCGGTGACGGCGGTGTTGTGGTTCGCCTCGGATCCGGCGTGACCGACCATCGCCATCGGGATGAGCGCCGCGATCGCGAGACCCGCGATCAGGAGCGTCGGGATCCATCCGCGGACGGCGAAGGTGAGCACCGTCAGCACGGCGGCCGCGATCGTCACGATCAACCAGGCGATACCCGGTTCCGTGTCGACGAGGAACCGGCCCAGCTGCTGCCCGAACGCCGCGTCAGCGCTGAGCTGCGTGGGGAAGGCGTTGAGGAAGGTCAGGAAGGCGGTCGTGGCGCTTGCCACGGTGAGGATCGCGGCGCCTGCGGAGGCGGCATCCAACGCCCTGTCGAACTCCGGTGTGCCCGCCTGCAGGGCGAACAGCGCCACCACGAGCGACCCGACGAGGAGCGCGGCGGAGAGGTTCACGACGAGCTCGGCGATCGGGAGCCCCCACCGCACGAAGGGACCGGCATCGAGCACCGCGAGCGGGGCCGCGCCACCACCGAAGGCCAACCCGATCAGGAGGGCGACGAGCGCGGACAGTCCCAGGATCGCGGGCCCGGCAAAGCGAAGGGCGCGCGGGTTCACCGTGCCAGCCTACGCGCGCCGCCTGTGCCTCCGCCGCGCGGGCGGTCGTGCGGGAACGCAGAAGGGGGATGCCGCGTGGCATCCCCCTTCGTACGCGTGCGTCCGTCTTACTTGACGGCAGCCTTCAGCTTCGAACCAGCGCTGACCTTGACGCGCTTGCCCGCGGGGATCTTGATCTCCGCACCCGTCTGCGGGTTGCGGCCCGTGCGAGCTGCAGTCTCGACCTGCTCGAACGCGATCCAGCCGGGGATCGAAACCTTCTCGCCCTTGGCGACGGCCTCGGAGACGGACGAGAACAGGCCGTCGACGACGCGCGAGACGGTGGCCTGGCTCTCGCCGGTGGCGCTGGCGATGCTGGCGACGAGTTCGGTCTTGGTGATGGCCATGGTGCTCCTCCAGACGGCTGATCGCCGTCTTCAGTTACTCGGACCGGCGGCGGAACCGTCGGCTGGTCTGTGCGACCGGTCCCGAATATACCCACGAACCGCGTGATTCCGCGGATTTCGGCGGAACGGGAGGTGAATTTCCCGGCGTGTCGCGTAACAGAAGTGACTGTTGCGACGAATGTCGCGTCCGACTTCGCTTTCCGCGGAATTCCGCGGCTTTCCGGCGGTTCGGCGGATGTCGGCCGCGCGGGGCGGTCGCAATTCAGGCTGCACGGCTCCGAGGCATCCGATTCGGCTCGAAATCGGACGTTCTGCCTGAGTTCTGCGCTCGACCTGGCGTTCATCTCGTCGAGTTCGTGGAACCTCGGTCACGGCGTCACGACGCCGGTCGAAGCGAAGATCGAGGCGAAGCGCGCCGCGGTCGAATCCGCCGAGCGGTCGGTGCTCATGGCCGACAGCTCGAAGTACGGCCGCTTCGCGAAGTACCGCGCCCTGCGCCTCGACGAGGTCGGCACCGTCATCACGGACGCGGGCCTCGCAGAGTAGGCGGCGTCCGATCTGACCGCCGCCGGCATCGACCTCGTCCGCGCCTGAGGCGCTGGCTCGGGCCTGCCGCGCAGCGGCATCCCGGCATCCCGGCATCCGCTCACGCCCCGGCATCCGTGGCATCCGTGGCATCCGCTCGAGAGAACACCTGCGCGCCGAGAGTACGACCGCGACCCGTTCCCTCGGCGCGGATGTGTTCTCTCGCGGACTCAGGACCACGAGACAGCAGTGGGAACCCGAGACACCGGTCGTGGACCAACGTTTCGGGCTGCGGCTGCTGTCTCGCGGTCAGCGCACGCGCCGAGCGGATGCCGCACGCGCGACGCCCCGGAACGACGAAACCCCCGTCCGAAGACGGGGGTTTCGTGCGTGAAGCGAGTGCTTACCAGCTCGACTTGGTCACGCCGGGCAGCTCGCCACGGTGCGCCATCTCGCGGAAGCGGACACGCGAGATGCCGAACTTCGACAGGTGGCCGCGGGGGCGTCCGTCGATGGCGTCGCGGTTGCGCAGGCGCACGGGCGACGCGTTGCGGGGAAGCTTCTGCAGGCCGACGCGGGCGGCCTCGCGGGCCTCGTCGGTCGCGTTCGGGTCGACGAGAGTCTTCTTCAGCTCGGCACGCTTCTCGGCGTAGCGGGCGACGATGACCTCGCGCTGGTTGTTGCGCGCGATCTTGCTCTTCTTCGCCATGCGATCAGCGCTCCTCTCGGAATTCGACGTGCTTGCGGATCACCGGGTCGTACTTCTTGAGCACGATGCGGTCGGGGTTGTTGCGGCGGTTCTTGCGCGTCACGTAGGTGTACCCCGTGCCGGCGGTCGAACGCAGCTTGATGATCGGACGGACGTCCTGAGCCTTCTTCGCCATTAGAGCTTCACACCCTTCGCGATGAGGTCCTTCACGACCGACTCGATGCCGCGGGCGTCGATGACCTTGATGCCCTTAGCCGAGACGTTCAGCGTGATCTTGCGACCAAGCGAAGGAACGTAGTAGGTCTTCTTCTGCACGTTCGGGTCGAAGCGGCGCTTCGTCCGGCGGTGCGAGTGCGAGATGTTGTGACCGAAGCCGGGAACAGCTCCTGTCACCTGGCACACTGCTGCCATAGTGATTCTCCTTAGTACCGTGAGGCCGGACGGCCCCACCCAAGATCCCTTGTCTGCATCCCGCTTCCGGACACGGCCGTAGACCGTCTTCAAGAGGTGGGATGCGAACTGCGTGCTGGAGTGCGCGCAGACGAAGAGTCAGTCTAGCACGGCCGGGCGTGTCGCCTTGACTCAGGATGCCGCAGCACGCGGCATCCGCTCGTCGGTCACCGCTGCTCGGCCTCGGCCTCGACCGCGGCGACGGCCTCGTCGAAGGTCAGCTCGGGATCGTGCAGCAGCCGTGCGGTGACCGCGGCGTGGGTGCGGACGTACGGCCCGCCCGCGGCGACGGCGCGCGCGACGACCCGCTCGGCGTGCTCACCGAGCGCGGCGAGCGCTTCACTCAGGCTGCGCTGCGTCTCGCGCTCGCCTCGGGCGAGCTGCGTCGCGAGCACACGCGCGAGTTCGGGCTTCGCCGTCTCGGGCGCGGTGCGCACGGCGGTGCGCCAGGCGACGCGGGCGACCTGATCCTCGGGATCGGTGAGGAGTTCGGTCGTCACGGCGGCCCAGACCCGCGGCCCGCCGATCTTCGAGAGCGTGTGGAGCGCCTGGCTGCGCACCTGCGCGCCGCGCGAGCCGAGTTCCGGAAGGAGAAGATCGGTGACCTGCTCGGCGTCGTGCCGGGTGAGCGCCCACGTGAGCATCTCGCGCACGAGGAACTCCGGCTCGAAGCGGCACTGCGCCACGAGCACCGGCACGTACGTGGGGTGCGGGTGCGTGCCCGCGGTCATCGCCGCCTGCACCCGAGCCGACGAGTCGGTCGCGTCGAGCGCGGCGCGCAGCCGCCCGGCGGCATCCACTTCGGTCATGTCACACCTCCCCCGCTCCAGCACACCACACCGCGGCACGGGTATGGGCCGCTCACCGCCTGCTCAGGTGGCAGAACACGCCGCTACCCCGGGTGCGAAGCGACAAGAGGTGCCACCTGAAGCGGGGCTCAGGCCTCGCGGGCGCCGCGGCCCCAGCGGAACGCCGACACCGTCGGGTCGCCCGCGATCCAGAAGCGCCACGGGAACGCGGCGGTCCCGGCGACCCCCGCGACGCCGACCCGCGGACCGGATGCCACCTCGGCGAGCGGCCGCGAACGCACGAACAGCCGCGCCGAAGCCCCCGCCTGCACCTCACCGGTCACCGCGTCGATGCCGTCGTGCAGCGGATGCCGCAGCCCCACCGCATCGCCGAACCGGCCGGGGCCGCGTGCGAGGTCGCGGGCCGACCGCGCCGCGGGGCGGCGCGCGTGCGCGGCATCCGCTCCCTCGATCACCTCGCCGGCACGGAGCAGGATACCGCCGGCGACGCCCTCGGGCCCGCTCACCACATTGACGCACGAGTGGATGCCGTGGCTCAGGTAGACGTAGAGGTGTCCGGGCTCGCCCCACATCGTGGCGTTGCGCGCGGTGCGGCCCATCCGCGCGTGCGAACCGGGGTCGGGCGCCTCGCCGGTGCCCTGCCCGTGGTACGCCTCGACCTCGGTGAGCCGCACCGCGACGACACCACCGGCCGTCTCGACGCGAAGCACGCCGCCGAGCAGCCGCGGCGCGACGTCGGCCGGCAGTCCGAGCAGGTCGTTGCGCGTCACCGGCCGCACCCCTGCCAGCGGGTCGAACCCGCTCACAGCGACGGCGCCCGCCGGCACCACGACAGGTCGAAGCCCGACACGGCGACGACCTCGGCGCCGTCGGCGAGCGCGACGACGCGGGTCTCCACGCGTTCGGGCAGGGGCAGCAGGTAGCCGTCGTACGGGTTCGACACCGCGTCGGGCGCGACGACGAGCGCCGCGTACCGGCCGCTCGGCGAGACGCATGACTGCAGCAGCGTGTCGGTGACGGCGATCGTCGCGAGAGGTGTCGCCTCGCCATCGGCGTCAACACGGGCGACCGTCGTGTCGAGCGCGTCGAGACCGTCGAACGGCGTGAGGGCGCGCAGCGTTTCGCCGCCCGGGAGCGCGAGGAGCGAGCCGATCTGCCCGAGCGACTCGTCGGTCGCGGCCAGTGCGGTCCCGTCAGCCGTCGCGAGATCGACGACGGCCGGCCCTTCGACGCGTTCGATGTAGGCCGAGGTGCCCGCGATGTCGTCGATGCCGATCGCGTTGCCGAGTGCGACCGAATCGCCGCCGTCGGGCGCGATGAGACTGAGCGCGCCGTCGAACGTGAGCATGAGGATGCTGTCGGTCGCCGGCACGAACCGCCAGTCCTCGACGCGCGCGTCGCCCGCGGAGCGTTCGACGGGCACCGGCGCGGCATCCGGGTCGGCGGTGGAACCGGTGAAGAGCAGGCTCTCGCGACCCTGGTCGGCCGAGATGTCGGCGTCCGTGAACGTGTAGCCGATCGTGTTGCCCGCCTCGGCGCTCTGCAGGTTCGTCACCGTGCCCTCGCCCGGGAGTGCGAACTCCTCGGGGCTCGAGCCGTCGAGCCGCGTCACGATGAGGTGCGAGACGTCGTCCTCGATCGTCGAGACGACGAGCCGCGCGGCCGTCGCCCGGAAGTCCTCGATGTGCGGGTGCTCGAACACTGGCACCGCGTCGCCGGCGAGGTCGACGCGGAAGATCGTGTCGGTCTCGTCGCCGCGCTGCAGCACGAACCCGTGCAGCGCCGGCGTCGTGAAGGTCTGCTCGATCGTGGCATCCGGTCCCCCGCCGACACCGCGCACGCTCTCGATCCGCACCGTGTACTCGGTGTCGTCCCACAGCGGCAGCGCGAACCGCAGGCCGACACTCCGGCCCGAGGTGTCGACGGTGAAGTCGGTCGCCGGGCTCACGGTCACTTGCGACGGGTCGACCTCGGCGAGCGACTGCGTCGTCGTGAAGATGATGCGCGAGCCTGCGGATGCCACCGACGCGGCCGGGTCCGACTCGACCGACGTGACCCGCGGGCCCTGCACCGTCGTGAGTACGCCCGTGACCACGGCGACGACGGCGAACACGCCGATGACCGCGAGTGTGCGGAGGACGAACGCGCGCGAGAGTCGGGCCCGACGCCGATCCGCGCGGCGGGGTGCGTCAGAACTCATACGGGTCCTCGGGCTCGTCGACGACCTCGACGGATGCCGCGTCGACGCGCAGCTGCCCGTTCACGTCGCGGATCGTGCCGCGCACCGTCACCCAGTTGCCGTCGGCGGGGACGTCGTCCGCCGCGATGGGGAGGCTGGCGGGCTGCGCGTCGATGACGCAGTGCGTGATGACGAGGCGCGTCAGGTCGAAGCCGTCGGAGCCTGGCGAGACGAACCCGGTGAGTGCGATCTCGGTGCCGTCGAACGCCTGCGGGTCGGTCGCCGTCGCGAACACGCTCGCCCAATCGCCGACCCCGAACGCGTCGGTGTCGCCCATCACCGCGAGGGCGACGGCGTCGGCGCCCTGGAACAGCGGCGGCGAGCCGGTGTCGCGCTGCATCGCGAGCTCCGCCGACAGTGTGGCCGGCGGGACGACGAGCATCGCGCCCGCCACCGACGCGGCGAGGACGCCGCCGACGACGCTCGCCGCCGTGCCGGCGAGCTCGCGGCGCGGCATCCGCTCGGCGTGGTCATCGTCGGTATGGCCGTGCTCGTCGTGCCCGTGCCCGTCGCCGTGGTCGTGCCCGTGGTCGGCGGCGTCGCCGAGGCGCAGGGTGCAGCTGAGCACCGCGCCGACGAGGGCGACGACGGCCATCGACACCGCGAACCAGGCCGAGTCCGGGTTGATGTAGAGCCCGAGGCGGCCGGTCAGCGCGAGCGCGACGGTGACGGCGGCGATGATCGCGGCGAGGCCGACGCCGAGCAGACGGAACCAGATGGTGTCACGCAAGGAGGTTCACCACCCCTCCGATCGCGGCGGCGAAGAGGATCACCGTGACGACCAGCACCGCGAGCACGCGCGTCCGGAAGGTCGTGCGCAGGAGCGCGAGCATCTTCACGTCGACGAGCGGGCCGACGAGCAGGAACGCGACGATCGCGCCGGGGGTGAACGTCGACGCGAACGACAGCGCGAAGAACGAGTCGACGTTCGAGCAGATCGCGACGACGATCGCGAGCAGGATCATCGCGGCGATCGACAGCGCCGGGTTCGATCCGATCGCGAGCAGCACGTCGCGCGGGATGACGACCTGCACGAGCCCGGCGATCGCCGAGCCGATGATGAGCGCCGGCATGACGGCGCGGAGCTCGACGACGAACTGCGCGAGACTGCGCCGCCAGCGGTCACCGGACGCCTGCTGCTCGACGAGGCACGCGTCGCGGAAGCGGTCGGTGAGGAGGGAGTCGGGATCAGGGTGCCGGCTGTACAGCCACCCGATCACGTTGGCGATGAGGTAGCCGCCGAGCAGCCGCGCCACGAGCACGCCGTCGTCGAAGCCGAACGCCTGGTGCGTCGTGATGATGACGATCGGGTTCACGATCGGCGCCGCGATCAGGAACGTCAGCGTCTCGGACACCGCGAAGCCGCGCATCATCAGCCCGCGCGCGAACGGCACGTTGCCGCATTCGCACACCGGGATCAGCATGCCGAGGAGCGACAGGACGGCGCGGCGACCCCACGGGTTTCGCGGCATCCACCGTTCGATCACGCCCGGCGGCACCCACACCTGCACGACGATCGACAGCAGCACGCCGAGCACGACGAACGGCAGCGACTCGATGAGCACGCTGAGCGAGAGCGTCAGGCCGTCCTGCGCGCGGGTCGGGAGCTCCGGCAGCGGTGTCCACAGCGCGAGGGCCAGCAGCGCACCGACGACGACCAGGCCGACCGACACCGCGACGAGTGTGCGGGTGCCGGGCGAATGGACGCGGACGGATGCCACCTCCCCGGTGCGTGTGCGAGCCGTCACGGCTCAGTCGGCCGAAGCCGCCGCGCGTGCCGCGCACTCGGCGCAGGTGCCGAAGATGTCGACGACGTGCTCGGCCTGCGTGAAGCCGTTCGCGGCGGCGGTCGCCTGCGCCCACGTCTCGACCTCGGTGGCCTGGATCTCGACGGCCTTGCCGCAGCTGCGGCAGATGAGGTGGTGGTGATGACCGGTGCTGGCGCAGGCGCGGTAGATCGCCTCGCCCTCGGGCGACTGCAGCTGGTCGGCCTCGCCGGTCGCAGCGAGGTTCGCGAGCGCGCGGTAGACGGTCGCGAGCCCGATCCCGGTGTTCTCGCCGCGGAGCGCTGCGTGCAGGTCTTGCGCGCTGACGAACCCGGGCGCGTCCGACAGAGCGCTGCGTACGCGCTCGCGCTGCCACGTGTTCCGCTGGGCCATGGCCGAAATCCTACCCGCGGGCGCTGGCCATGGGCTGGGTCCGGTGCGCGGCATCCGCTCTCTGAACCCGGCCGCGACGCGCGCCGATGATGCGGCACACGAGGTAGATGGCGAACGAGATGGTGGTGATGTACGGGCTGACGGGCAGCGTGCCGGCGACGGCGAGCAGGATGCCGCCCACCGCCGAGACCACGCCGAAGGTCGCCGCGAGCAGCGGGACGGCGATCGGTCCGTGCGCGACGCGCACCGCAGCGGCAGCCGGCGTCACCAGCAGCGCCATCACGAGCAGCGCGCCGATGATGTGGACGGCGACCGCGACCGTCAGGCCGAGCAGCAGCATGAACACGAGGGAGATGCCCACCGTTGGGACGCCGCGGGCGGCGGCGGACTGGGGGTCGAGCGAGTCGAAGCGCAGCGGGCGCCAGATGAGCAGCAGGGCGACGAGGACGACGCCGGCGATCACGATGAGCCAGGTCAGCTGCGCCGACTGGACCGACACGATCTGGCCGGTGAGCAGGCTGAAGCGGTTGGCGCTGCGCCCGTCGTAGAGGGCGAGGAAGAGGATGCCGAGGCCGAGACCGAACGGCATGAGCACGCCGATGATCGAGTTGCGGTCCCTGGCGCGCGAGCCCAGCCAGCCGATGAGCGCCGCGGCGATGAGTGACCCGACGATGGAGCCCGAGACGACGTCGGCGCCGATGAGGAGCGCCGCGGCGGCGCCGGCGAACGAGAGCTCGCTGATGCCGTGGACCGCGAAGGCCATGTCGCGCTGCAGGACGAAGACGCCGATGAGGCCGCCGACGAGGCCAAGGATCGCGCCCGCCCAGACCGAGTTCTGCACGAGCGCGAGGATCTCGCCGTACACGGGCAGGCCGCCGAACATGGCGTCGCCGATGTCGTCCCAGCTCATGCGTGGCCCTCGTGATCGTGGTGGTGGTGCGACGCCTCGGCATCCGGCGCCCCGACGACGACCAGGCGGTCGCCGGCGCGCAGCACGAACACCGGCGCACCGTAGAGGTCGGTGAGCACCGGTGAGGTGAGCACGTCCTTCGGCTTGCCGAGCGTGAACCGGCCGTTCGCGATGTAGAGGATGCGGTCGACCTTGCCGAGCACCGGGTTGATGTCGTGCGTGACCAGGAGGACCGCGGCACCGCTGCGGCGATGTTGGTCGATGAGCTTCACGACGGCCTGCTGGTTCGCGAGGTCGAGGCTCGTGAGCGGCTCGTCGCACAGCAGTAGCTGCGGGTCGTCGGCGAGCGCCTGTCCGACACGGAGGCGCTGCTGCTCACCGCCCGAGAGCACCCCGACCGGCCGGTCGGCGAATGCCTCGGCGCCGACCGCCGCGACGAGCTCGTCGACGCGGTCGCGGTCGGTGCGGCGTGGGAGAGGAAGGCCGAAGCGGTGCCCGCTGACGCCGAGCGCGACGAGGTCGCGGCCGCGGAGCGCGGTGTCGCGGGGCAGCGGGCGGGTCTGCGGGAGGTAGCCGATGCTGCGGTTGCCGGCGCGGCGCACCGGCTTGCCGCCGACCGCGATGGAGCCCTCGCTGAGGTCTTCGAGGCCGAGGATCGCGCGCAGCAGGGTGGTCTTCCCCGATCCACTGGGGCCGAGGACCGCGATGAGCTCGCCGGGCTCGACGGTCAGATCGAGGCCGGCCCAGAGCTCGCGGCCGTCACGGCGCAGGGCAGCGCCGTGGATCTCGAGGATGGGCTGCGATGCGCCGCGGGAATCGGATGCCGCGGGGTCACTCACTCCGTCAGGCTACCCGCGAGCGCGTCGATGTTCGCCTGCATCCAGGACACGTAGTCCTCACCCTCGGGCAGCAGCTCGGTGAACTCGATGACCGGGATGCCCTGCGCCTCGGCGATCGAGATGACCTCGGTGGTCTCGGCGCCGCCGGTCTGCGCGTTCGTGATGACCGCGCGGACGTCGCCCGACTCGAGGATGTTCGTCGCTTCGAGCAGGGTGGCCGGCGGGACGTCCTGGCCCTCTTCGACGGCCTCGCTGAACTCGGCGGGCGTCGCGTCGACGAGACCGGCTGCGGCTGCGAGGTACACCGGGACCGGCTCGGTGACGAAGATCTGCTCGCCCTCGTGGGCTGCGGCGATCTCGCCGAGCGAGGTCTCGAGCCCTTCGATGTCCTCGATCAGCGCGACGGCGTTCGCCTCGTAGGTCTCGGCGTTCGCGGCATCCACCTCGCCGAGCTCGTGCGCGATGTCTTCGACGACGTGGACGATCGTGTGCGGGTCGTACCAGACGTGCTCGTTGAAGCCCTCGATGTGGTCGTGACCCTCGTGGTCGTGGCCGTCTTCTTCGGCGTGCTCGTCCTCGTGGGCGTGGTCCTCTTCGGCGTGCCCCTCGTTCTCGGGGTAGCTGTGCGAGAACTCGACGGCCGTCAGCACGGCGGCATCCGAGCCGCTGGCTTCGACGAGGCCGTCGATGAACGCGTCGTAGCCGCCGCCGTTCTCGATGATGAGGTCGGCTTCCGAGATGGTGAGCTGGTCGCGAGCGGATGCCTCGTACGAGTGCGGGTCCTGCGAGAGGGAGTCGATGATCGACGTCACCTCGACGGTGTCGCCGCCGACGGCCGCCGCGAGCGAGCCGTAGACGTTGGTGGATGCCACGACCTGCAGGGTTGCGTCGCTCTGCTCCGCGGCCGGGGTCGCCGTCGCGCAACCGGCGAGGACGAGGGCGGAGCCGCCCAGCAGGGCGAGAGAAACGGGCACGCGAGAAGTCATGCCGTCAGTCTAGGCGGTGTTGATAATCGTTCTCAAATCGGGAGAGCGCCCCGACTGCGCCTCAGTCGAGCAGCAGCGCGGGTTCCTCGAGGACGGATGCCACGTCGGCGATGAACCGGCTGATGCCGTCGCCGTCGATCACGCGGTGATCGAACGAGCCCGACACCGTCGTGACGTAGCGAGGGCGCACCTCACCGTCGACGACCCACGGCTTCTGGCGGATCGTGCCCATCGCGATGATGCCCGACTCCCCCGGGTTGATGATCGGGGTACCGGCATCCATCCCGAAGACACCGATGTTCGTGATCGTGAACGTGCCGCCCTGCTGATCGGCGGGAGTCGTCTTGCCGTCGCGCGCGGTGACGGTGAGCTTCTCGAGCGCACGCGCGAGGCCGCGCATGTTGAGGTCCTGCGCGTCCTTGATGTTCGGCACGAGCAGCCCACGCGGGGTCGCCGCGGCGATGCCGAGGTTCACGTAGTGGCGCACCCGGATCTCGGCGCCGCTCTCGGTCTCGACCCACGCCGCGTTGATCATCGGCGTGCGACGCAGCGCCCAGATGACCGCACGCGAGAAGATCAGCAGCGGCGAGACCTTCACGTCGGCGAAGTCGGGCGACGTCTTCAGCCGCTTGACGAGCTCCATCGTCCGAGTGGCGTCGACGTCGGTCCACACCGACACGTGCGGTGCCGTGTACGCGCTCGAGGTCATCGCGTTGGCGGTCGCCTTGCGCACACCCTTCACGGTGATCGCCTCTTCGCGGGCGGCATCCGCTGCATATGCCGGAGTGGATACCGCAGCCGCGGCCACCGGGATCGACAGCTCGCGCTCAGCCGGAGCTTCGGGGGTCTGGATATTGCGGAACACCGACGCCTGCTCGGCGTGGCGGAGCACGTCGTCGCGCGTGACCTCACCGGCCGCGCCGCTCGCCGAGACGTCGGCGAGGTCGACCCCGAGGTCGCGCGCGAGCTTGCGGATCGGCGGCTTCGCGACGACGCCGACGGCCTTCGTGACCGGCTTCTCGGCGGGCTTGCGGCGACGCGACTTCACGTCGCCACCGGTGCCGTAGCCGACGAGCACCGCACCGGCGCCCTCGTCCTTCGGCTTCTCGCCGTGCTCCGACTGGCCGATGTCGCTGTCGGGCTGGCCCTCGCCACCGGCGATCGTGATGATCGCGGCGCCGACCTCGACGGTCGCGCCCTCGGCCGCGAGGATGTCGCCCACCGTGCCGGTGAACGGCGACGGTAGCTCGACGAGCGACTTGGCGGTCTCGATCTCGACGAGGACGTCGTTCACGGCGACCGCATCGCCGGGCGCGACGCGCCACTGCACGATCTCGGCCTCGGTGAGGCCTTCGCCGACGTCCGGGAGGTGGAAGGTCTGCGTGCTCATGTCGGCTCCTTCGATCGAGCCCCCACGCTACCGGCGAGGGAACAACTCCGCGCCGAGAGCACGGGTGCGAACCGTTCTCTCGGGGCGCAGATGTTCTCTCGCGGAAGAGAGGGCGCGACGCGTGTCATGTCGGCGGGGAATGGTCAGTAGGCGAGGGCGCGGTCGACGGCCTCGAGGATGCGGTCGGCATCGGGCAGGTACTGCCCTTCGAGCTTGGCGGGCGGGAACGGCACATCGAAGCCCGACACCCGGATGACAGGCGCCTCGAGCGCGTAGAACGCGCGTTCCATGACGGTCGCCGCCACCTCGGAGCCGACCGACACGTTGCCGGGCGCCTCCTGCGCGTAGACCATACGGCCGGTGCGCCGCACCGACTCGATGATCGGCGCGTAGTCGATGGGCGACAGCGAGCGGATGTCGATGACCTCGCACGACGTGCCCTCGCTCTCGGCGAGCGCCGCCGCCTGCAGCAGGGTCGTGACCATCGCGCCGTGCCCGACGAGCGTCACGTCGGTGCCGCGGCGGACGATGCGCGACGCGTGCAACGGCAGCGCGCGCTCGGCGGTGTCGACCTCACCCTTCATCCAGTACTTGGCCTTGGGCTCGAGGAAGATCACCGGGTCGGGCGAGGCGATCGCGTCCTGGATCATCCAGTACGCGTCGTTCGGCGTCGAGGGCGAGACCACGCGCAGGCCCGGGGTGTGCGCGAAGTACGCCTCGGGGCTCTCCTGGTGGTGCTCGACGGCACCGATGTGCCCGCCGTACGGAATGCGGATGACGACCGGGAAGGATGCCGCGCCCTCGTGCCGGTTCGTCAGCTTCGCCAGCTGCGTCGTGATCTGGTCGAACGCGGGGAACACGAAGCCGTCGAACTGGATCTCGATGACCGGGCGGAAGCCCGCCATCGCGAGGCCGATCGCGGTGCCGACGATGCCCGACTCGGCGAGGGGCGTGTCGAGCACGCGCTGCGGGCCGAACGAGGCGTGCAGCCCCTCGGTCACGCGGAACACGCCGCCGAGCGGGCCGATGTCCTCGCCCATCAGCAGCACGCGGTCGTCGGCCGTCATCGCGGCGCGGAGGCCCGCGTTCAGGGCCTTCGCGAACGGGAGGTTCTGGATGTCGCTCACTCGGCACCTCCCTCGAAGGATGCCTCGTAGTCGGCGAGCCACTGCTGCTGCTCGGCGACCAGCGGGTGGGCGTCGCTGTAGACGTGATCGAACATCGCGGCGACGGGCAGATCGCCGAGCGCGTTCGTGCGGACGCGCACATCGTCGGCGTAGGCCGCGGCCGCGGCATCCACCTCGTCGAAGAACGCAGCCGAAGCGCCGCGCCCCTCGAGGAACGTGCGCATGCGGGCGATCGGGTCGCGCTGCGCCCACGACTGCTCCTCGTCGGAGGTGCGGTACTTCGAGGGGTCGTCGCTCGTGGTGTGCGCGCCCATGCGGTAGGTCAGCGCCTCGATCGCGCGCGGACCGTCGCCGCCGCGCGCCTCGTCGAGCGCGAGCTTGGTGGCAGCGTAACTGGCGAGCACATCGTTGCCGTCGATGCGGACGGCCGGGATGCCGTAGCCGTCGCCGCGGCGCGCGAGCGGCACGCGCGACTGCGTGGTCACCGGCACCGAGATGGCCCAGTGGTTGTTCTGGAGGAAGAAGACCTGCGGGGTGCGGTAGCTCGCCGCGAACACCATCGCCTCGTGGACGTCGCCCTGGCTCGATGCGCCGTCGCCGTAGTAGACGATGACCGCCTCGTCCTTCTCGGGGTCGCCGGTGCCGGTGCGGCCGTCGAACACGAGGCCCATGCCGAGGCCCGTCGCGTGCAGCGTCTGCGCGCCGAGGACGAGCGTGTAGATGTGGGTGTTCTGGTGCTCGGCGGGGTTCCAACCGCCGTGCGTGAGTCCGCGCATGAGGCGGATGATGTCGATCGGGTCGACGCCGCGGGTCGTCGCGACGACGTGCTCGCGATACGACGGGAAGACGTGGTCGTGCGCGCGGGTCGCCCGCACCGAACCGACCTGCGCGGCCTCCTGCCCGAGGGACGGCGGCCACAGCGCGAGCTGTCCCTGCCGCTGCAGGTTGGTCGCCTGGCGGTCGAAGGCGCGCACCACGACCATGTCGCGGTAGAACGTCTCGAGCTCAGCGTCGGTCAGCGCGTCGATGAGCGGCAGGTACCGCTCCGCGCCGGCGGACGGGGCGTACGAACCGTCGGCCGCGAGTACACGGACGACGTCGGGGGCTTCGGCCGGAGCCTCGAACGAGGGGGTCACGCTTCCACGCTATCCCGCGAGGCATGACCCGTTCTGCATGAGGTCGACAACGGATGCCGCGATTCGCCGTGCGTTCAGGACAAGCCGGCCGCGTGCGGCCCGGCATCCGCTTCAGCCGTGCTTCAGCGTGCGCACGCCACACTGGGCGCATGCGTGTTCTGGTGGTCGACGACGAGGTGCGCCTGGCGGACGAGCCTCCACGAGAAGTTCCACGCGCGCGGGCTCTCGGCCGTGGCCTTCCATCCCGGCAACGTCGCCACGAACTTCGCGTCCGAGACGTCGAGCATCCTCCGGCTCATGTACCGGACCGTCCTGCGTCGACTGCTCATCACGCCCGAGCGCGGCGGCGAGACGCTCGCCTGGTTCATCGACGGTGTCCCCGGAGTCGACTGGGTCTCCGGCGAGTACTACGACGAGCGCGCTCGCACCGACCACGTGAACCCCCGGATCCACGACGCCGACCTCGCCGAAAGGCTGTGGCAGCGCAGCGCAGCGGTCACGGGAATCTCCGCGACCTCGGGATCCTGACCCGCGACACCGCTATTTGTTAGCGAGCCTGCTGAAATTGTCTCGCCTGTAACGGCGGTGTTTCAGCGCGATGACATTTGCCAGAACACCTTGTGGACATTTAGTTCGTTAGGTTTACTAACGCTTGTGCTCACCCACCACCAGCCCGGATCGGCCCTCCGCCCCACGCGCAAGGTCATGCCGGAAGAAGCCCGCTCGCACAATCGCTCGCTCGTGCTTCAGACGCTCTACTCGACGACGGGCCTGAGTCGCGCCGACGTCGCCCGCGAGACGGGGCTCACGAGAGTGACCGTGTCGGACCTGGTCGCCGATCTCATCGACGACGGACTCATCGTCGAGGGCGGCCCGACGAAGCGCACCGGACCCGGCAAGCCCGCGACCGTGATCGAATTCGCCAGCTCGTCGTTCGGGATCATCGGGATCGATCTCAGCGGGCACTCGCTCTTCCGTGGGGCACTCATGGATCTCAGCGGCACCGTGCTGCTTCGCGTCGAGGTGCCTCTGCGCGGCCGCACGGGCACCGAGGCGCTCGCTCTGGTCGACGAGCTCGTCGACCAGCTGATCTCGGCGGCCGAGGTGCCGCTGCTGGGCATCGGCGTCGGCTCTCCGGGCATCGTCGACCTCGCGGGCGTCGTGCTGGCGGCTCCGAACCTCGGCTGGAGCGATGTTCCCGTGCAGGCGGACCTCGCGACACGCGTCGGGCTTCCCGTCGTCGTCGCGAACGACGCCAACATGGCGACGCTCGCCGAGCACAGCTTCGGAGGCGGCGCCTCCGACATGATCCTCGTCAAGATCGGTCACGGCGTCGGCTCGGGCCTCGTCGTGGGCGGCACCGCGATCTACGGCAGCGAGTTCGCCGCGGGCGAGATCGGCCACGTCGTCGTCGGCGACGACGGGGCACGCTGCGTCTGCGGCAAGGACGGCTGCCTCGAGACGCGACTCGCGACGCCCCGACTCGACGCAGCGCTCGCCGAGACCGCGGCGCCCGCCGAGCACGACGCCGTCCTCGCCGACGCGGGACGCTGGCTCGGCGTCGCGCTCGCGCCCGTCGTGGGCGCACTCAATCTCACGGAGGTCGTGCTCAGCGGTCCCGTGCAACTCCTCGACGGACCTCTCGTCGAGGCACTCACCGACACGCTCCGCGCCCGCACGATGGCCGAGTTCCACGGCGCCGTGGGAGTTCGGATGACATCCCTCGGCGAGGACATCGTGCTGCGCGGCGCCGCAGCGATGACCCTCTCGCGGGAGCTCGGCGTGTCATAGCTGCACCACCCCCCCCATCACCCGACCGAAGTCAAACGTGGCCTCTCACACACAGAGAAGAAGATCATGAAGCGAATCGTGCAACTCGGCTCCACCCTCCTCGTCGCAGCACTCGTCCTGACGGCCTGCTCCGGCTCGCCCGGCGACGACGCCGCGCCGAGCGACGACGTGCCCCGCGAACTCATCCTCGGAAACAACGGAGACGTGCTCTCCTGGGATCCGGGCGAGATGAAGGAAGGGGCGATCATCAGCTACGCCGAGGCGGTCTACGACCCGCTTCTGCGCAAGACCTCAGAGGGCGTCGTCGAACCGAACCTCGCGACCGACTTCGAGTACAACGAGGATCTGACCGAGCTGACTCTCACCCTGCAGGAGGGCATCTCGTTCACGGACGGCGAGCCGTTCGACGCCGAGGCCGTCATCGCCAACATCGAGGCGCGCAAGGCAGGATCTGGCAGCGCGTCCGAGGCGGCTGCCTCGATCGACGAGGTCGTCGCGACCGACGACAGCACCGTCGTCCTGCAGCTCTCGGCGCCCAACCCGGGACTCCTCTCGGCCCTCGCGACCTATCTCGGCTACATGGCGAGCCCGGCGGCGATCGAGGCCGGCACGATCGGCAGCGAGCCCGTCGGCTCGGGTCCGTACGTGCTCGACAGCGGCTCGACGATCTCGGGCTCGAGCTACGCGTTCGAGCGCAACGCCGACTACTGGAACGCCGAGGCGTACCCGTTCGACACGGTCGTCATCAAGCCCTTCGAGGACTTCACCGCGCGCTTCAACGCCCTGACGACCGGCCAGATCCAGTTCATGTATGCAACGCCCGACATGGTGGAGCAGGCCGAGGCCAGCGGCCTCACCGTGCAGACCGTGCCCGGCGAGTGGCAGGGAGTGATCCTGCAGGATCGCGCCGGCACGCTCTCGCCCGCTCTCGGTGAGGTCGCCGTCCGCCAGGCGATCAACTACGCCATCGACCGCGAGGCGATCCTCGACACCTACTACAACGGCTTCGGGCAGGTCTCGACGCAGACGTTCAACCCGGCGTCGCAGGCGTGGATCGAGGAGCTCAACGAGCGCTACCCCTACGACCCCGAGATGGCGCGCGAGCTGCTCGCCGAAGCGGGCTACGCCGAGGGCTTCGAGATCCCGATCTCGTACTCCGAGGGATTCATGTCGCCGCTCGTCCCGATCGTCCAGCAGTACCTGGCCGAGGTCGGCATCACGATGACCCCCGTCCCGATCAACGGCTTCGCCAACGGCGGACTCGAGACGCTCAAGGGACAGCCCGCGTTCATGCTCTCGTTCTCGACGAACATCCCGGCGTGGACCGACGTGCTCAACAAGCTCACCCCGACCTCGCTCTGGAACAACTTCGGCTACACCGACGACACGGTGCAGTCGCTCCTCGAGGAGATCCCGCTCACGCAGGGCGACGAGCAGACCGCTCTCTACCAGGAGCTCAACACCCACCTCGTCGAGGACGCCTGGTTCGCGCCGATCGTGCTGCAGCAGAACGTGTATCTCGCCAGCCCCGAGATCGACGTGACGATGCAGCAGGCCCAGCTCATCCCGAGCCTGCGGTTCTTCGCTCCGGCCGACTGATCCACGACCGCGGCGGGGCGGGCCTCGGCCCGCTCCGCCGCCCGTGAGAGGACTATCGACAATGTTGCGATTCGTCATCAAGCGACTCCTCGCGGGGCTCTTCCTCGCGTTCGTCGTCGTGACGGGGATGTTCTTCTTCCTCGGACTGACGGGGGCGGATCCCGCGCGAGGATCCGTCGGGCTCTATGCCACCGACGCGCAGCTCGAGACGCGCCGCGCGCAGCTCGGGCTCGACCGGCCGCTGATCGTGCAGTACTTCGACTGGCTCACGAGCGCCCTGCAAGGCGATCTCGGCACCTCGTCGGCGCAGAACGTCGGTGTCTTCGAGCTCCTCGTGACCCGGCTTCCCGTGACCGTGTCGCTCGCGCTCGGCGCGGTGCTCGTGGCCGCTGTCCTCGGGGTGGCGCTCGGCATGCTGGCGGCGGTCCGCCCCGGGCTCATCGACCGCGGCCTGCAGATCCTCATGCTGCTCGGCTTCGGCCTCCCCAACTTCTGGATCGCGATGGTCCTCGCCCTTCTCTTCGCCGTCCAGCTCGGCTGGCTCCCGGCGACGGGCTACGTCCCCTTCCTCACCTCCCCCACCGGCTGGCTCATGAGCATCGTCCTGCCGGTCATCGCCCTATCGATCGGCTCGATCGCCGCGATCGCGCAGCAGCTGCGGGCATCGGTCGTGACGGTGCTCTCGCAGGACTACGTCCGCACCCTCCGCAGCCGAGGCCTGCCGCCGCGACAGATCCTGCTCACGAACGTGCTGCGCAACGCCGCGCCGCCCACACTGACGATGCTGTCCTTGCAGTTCATCGCAGCCATGAGCGGGGCCGCGATCGTCGAGCGCGTCTTCGGGCTCAACGGCATCGGCTCGGTCGCCATCAACGCCAGCGGCAACAGCGACGTTCCCGTCATCATGGGCGTCCTGCTCTTCACGGTGCTGCTCATCGTGACCGTGAACCTCGTCATCGACCTCGCCTACAGCGCGCTCAACCCGAAGGTGCGTACCGCATGAGCAGCCCCGACCCCGGATCCATCGCGCTCGACAACTCCGCGCCCGCGTCGCTGCGGAGGCTGCGTCGCTTCGCCCGCAATCCCCTGGGCGTGGGCTCCGCCGTGATCCTCCTGGCCATCACGCTGAGCGCCGTCTTCGCGCCGGTGCTCGCCCCGCATGATCCGAACCTCATCGTCCTCTCGAACACCCTGCTGGGCCCGAGCGCCGACCATCTTCTCGGAACCGACGCGAGCGGCCGAGACGTGTTCAGCCGGCTGCTCTACGGCGGTCAGGTGAGCCTCATGGCGGGCGTCATCATGATCACGACCGCCGTCGCCGTGGGGGTGCCCCTGGGCCTGCTGGCGGGCTACTACGCGAAATGGATCGACAGCCTGTCGAGCTGGGTCGCGAACCTGCTGATGTCGCTGCCCGAGATCCTCATCATCATCGTTGTGATCACGTCGCTCGGCAGCGGCCTCGCGCCGACCATGGTCACCCTCGGGATCCTCGCGTCGCCCGACCTCTTCCGCCTGACGCGCAGCGTCGTCGTCAACGTCCGCTCCGAGCTGTACGTCGACGCTGCTCGCGTGTCGGGACTCGGCGACGGACGCATCATCTTCCGTCACGTTCTCGGCGTCGTCGTCGGTCCTGTGCTCGTGCGAGCGTCGTTCGTCTTCGGCATGGCGATCATCGTCCAGTCGGGGCTCGAGTTCCTCGGGTTCGGCGATCCGAGCCGACCCAGCTGGGGCGGCATGCTGAGCGAGGCGTTCCAGACGATCTACCGGGCTCCCGAGCTCGTCTTCGCGCCGGGCGCCGCGATCGGCATCACGGTGATCTCTCTCGCGGTCCTCGGCACGGCGATCGCCGATGCGCTGGGCACCGACCGCTCGATCGCCCCGCGGCTGCGCTCGCGCAAGACCTCGGGCGCTGCGGCCACGTCCGCGACAGGTTCGGCGAACGGATCCGCGACCGCCGATCAGCGTCCGAGCGCGAACGAGCACGCGCGCGCGACCACGCAGCCGGGTCCCGCCGACGCCGGCCTGCTGCGCGTCCACGACATGCGCGTCGTGTATCCGACGGGCGACGGGGGCGAGAAGGTCGTCGTCAGCGGCGCGAGCCTGCACGTCGACCGCGGCGAGGTGCTCGGTCTCGTCGGCGAGTCGGGCTCGGGCAAGTCCCAGCTGTCGTTCGGGATCCTCGGGCTCCTCTCTCCCGAGGCGGTCACCTCGGCGACGTCGGTCACCCTCGACGGGCAGTCGCTGCTCGGGCGCAGCGCTCGGTCGCTGCAGGGCCTGCGCGGCACCACGATCGCCTACGTCCCGCAGGAGCCGATGTCGAACCTCGACCCGTCGTTCACCGTCGGCTCGCAGCTCATCCGGCCGATGCGCCACAACCTGGGCATCAGCCGCCGCGAGGCTCACGAGCGCGCGATCGCCCTGCTCGATCGCGTGGGGATCCCCGATCCGGCGCGGACCATGAAGGCGTACCCGCACGAGCTGAGCGGAGGCATGGCTCAGCGCGTGCTGATCGCGGGCGCCGTGTCGTGCGATCCCGAGCTGCTCATCGCCGACGAGCCCACCACCGCCCTGGATGTCACCGTGCAGGCGGGCGTCCTCCGGCTGCTGCGCGAACTCCAGCGCGAGCGCAACATGGGCCTCATTCTGGTGACGCACGACCTGGGGGTCGTCGCCGACATCTGCGACCGGGTCGCCGTGATGAGCGCGGGCGAGATCGTCGAGACCCGGCCGGTGGCCGAGCTCTTCGCCGCTCCCGAGCACCCGTACACGCGCAAGCTGCTCTCGTCCACACTCGAGGACGCACCCCCGCGGGCCGAGCGCACGACCGCAGGGAGGACCTCATGAACACCCCTCTCCTCGAGGTCCAAGACCTCGCCGTGACCTATCCCGTCAAGGGGTGGCGACGCCCGGACTTCCGCGCGCTGAGCGATATCTCGTTGACGGTCGAGCGCGGCGAGACCGTCGGACTCGTCGGCGAGTCGGGATCGGGCAAGACGACCCTCGGCCGCGCGGTGCTGGGCCTCGCCCCGGTCGCCTCCGGGCGCATCGTCTTCGAAGGACGCGACATCTCACGGTTGCACGCCCGCGAACGCCGCGGGCTCAGCAGCGACATCCAGGTCGTGTTCCAGGATCCGTACTCGTCACTCAACCCCGCGATGACGATCGCCGACATCCTGGCCGAGCCCCTCTCGATCAGCGGACTGTCGCGCACCGATGCGCTGCAGCGCGTCCGCGAGCTGCTCGACCAGGTCGGGCTTCCGCAGGACTCGTCGCGACGGCTGCCGCGGGAGTTCTCGGGCGGCCAGCGTCAGCGCATCGCGATCGCGCGTGCACTGGCTCTGCGGCCCAAGCTCATCGTGTGCGACGAGGTCGTCTCAGCGCTCGATCTGACGACCCGCTCGAGGGTCCTCGACCTGCTGATCGACCTGCAGGAGCAGACGGGCATCGCCTATCTCTTCATCGCGCACGATCTGTCGGTCGTCCGTCACATCAGCCACCGCGTCGTCGTCATGCGACGCGGGCGAATCGTCGAGAGCGGCGATGCCGCGACCATCACGACGGATCCCGCCGAGCCGTACACGCAGCGGCTGCTGCTCGCTGCCCCCGTTCCCGATCCCGCCCGCCAGGCGGCGCGGCGAGCCCATCTCGAATCCCTTCCCCCGATCACCGACGTGGTCACCCTCGACAAGTAAAGGTCTGCCATGCAGTTCGGCTTCAGTTCCTACTCGTTCTACCAGCACCTCCGCGACGGCCGGATGACTCTTCTCGATGTCATCGACTGGATCGCCGAGAGCGATGCGACCCACATGGAGATCGCGACCGTCTCGCTGTCGCCCGAGATCAGCAACGACACCTCGACGCTCGACCAGGATCCCGCGTTCGTCGAGGCGATCCGCGACCGCGCTGCTGAGCGCGGCGTGACGCTGTCGAATCTCGTCGTCCCGGCGGATCTGCTGGGCTCGGGCGCCGAGGCCAGCATGGCTCGGCTCAAGCGGCACATCGATGTCGCCGCCGAGCTCGGCATCTCGCTCTTCCGTCACGATGTCGCCCCGTGGGGCATGAAGGCGCGCGATGTAGCGGAGTTCGAAGAGCTGATGCCCCGCATGGTCGCGGCCTCGAAAGAGCTCGCCCGCTACGCCGCTCAGTACGACATCACGACGAGCGTCGAGAACCATGGCCTGCTCATGAACGGTGGCGAGCGCGTGCGGCGCCTCATCCACCTCGTCGACGAGCCGAACTTCAAGACGACGCTCGACGTCGGCAACTTCCTCTCGGTCGACGACAACGCGGTCGTCTCGACCGCGCTCAACGCACCCCTTGCCTCGATCGTGCACCTCAAGGACTTCTACATCCGCGACAGCTTCCCGGGCGACGGTTGGCACCACACCCCGGGCGGCAAGTATCTGCTCGGCGCGATCGTCGGCTACGGCGACCTCGACATGAGGCGCATCGTCGAGGGCATCGTCGCCTCGGGGTACGACGGATTCGTCTCGATCGAGTTCGAGGGCATCGAGGATGCGCTGGTCGGTGCCGAGCGCGGCCTCACGAACACGATGCGTCTCTTCAGCGAGGCGACGGAGGCGGCAGCGTGACCCGGCTCGGAGTCGCCGTCATCGGAGTCGGCAGCATCGCCGGTCAGCACCTGCGGGCATACGCCGCGCATCCCGACGTCGAGCTCGTCGGCGTCTTCGACGCGGTCGCCGAGCGCACCCGCGCCGTCGCCGAGCAGTGGGGCGGACGCGCGTACGCATCGCTCGAAGAGCTGCTGGCGGATCCCGCGGTCGAAGCGGTGAGCATCTGCACGTGGAACGACAGTCACGCCGCCATCGCCGATCAGGCCGTGCGCGCCGGCAAGCACGTGCTCGTCGAGAAGCCGCTGTCGAAGACAGTCGCCGATGCCGAGGGTCTCGCGGCCACCGTCGCCGAGAGCGATCGCGTCGTGCAGGTCGGCTTCGTGCGGCGGTTCTCGGCGAACGCCCGCACCCTCAAGACCTTCATCGACGCGGGTGACCTCGGCGGGATCTACTACGCCCGCGCGACGAACATCCGCCGCCTGGGCAACCCGGGCGGCTGGTTCGCCGACTCGTCGCGCTCGGGCGGCGGCCCGCTCATCGACATCGGCGTGCACGTGCTCGATCTGTGCTGGTACCTGATGGGCTGCCCTCGGCCCGTCACGGTGAGCGGCGTCACCGACTCGCGTCTCGGCAACCGTGCCGGGGTCACGTCGCTGTCGCGCTACAAGGTGGCCGACTACGACCCGACGCTCAGCGACGTCGAAGACCTCGCGACCGCCCTCATCCGCTTCGACAACGGCGCATCGCTCCTCCTCGAGACGAGCTACTCGCTGCACGCGAGCGCCGATCGTCTCGAGGTGGCGGTGTTCGGAGATCAGGGCGGCGCCGAGCTCGAGCCCCGCTTGACGATCGTGACCGAGAAGCACGACACGATCCTCAACATCGCCCCGCAGGTGGATCTCACGACGTTCGACTTCGAGGAGGGCTTCGACAGTGAGATCGGACACTTCGTCGCGGCGTGTCTGGGCGAGGGTCCGCAGATCGCGCCCGTCGAACACGGTCTTGAGATGATGCGCATGCTCACCGCGATCTACGAGTCGGCGGCCGCCGGCCGCGAGATCGTGCTCGACTGAGTGCGCCGCCTCCCGTCATGACAGGAACCTCCGCACTCTCTCCTCCCGTCCGTGTCGGCGTCATCGGCTGCGGCAATGTGAGCCGGCAGTATCTGGCGAATCTCGTCCTGCAGGACGAGACGGATCGCACCGACCCCGACGACGCGCACCTCGTCGTCGTCGCGTGCGCAGACGCCGAGTCGGCACGGGCCGACGAGCTCGCACGCGCGTTCGGGATCGTGCAGACCCTTTCCGTCGACGAGCTCGTGGCCTCGGCCGAGATCGACCTCGTGCTCAACCTGACGTCTCCGTCCGCTCACGCAGCCGTGTCGATGGCGGCGGTCCGGGCGGGCAAGCACGTCTACACCGAGAAGCCGCTCGCGACGAGTGTCGCCGATGCGCGTGCCCTGCTCGATGCGGCCGACGCCGCCGGGGTCTCGGTGGGGTGCGCCCCCGACACCTTCCTCGGACCGGGCCTCTCGCGCTGCCGTGAGCTCGTCCTCGCGGGCACCATCGGCACGCCCGTGTCAGCGAATGCGTTCTCGATGGGTCCCGGCCCCGAGGCCTTCCATCCGCAACCCGACTTCCTCTACCATCCGGGGGCGGGTCCGCTCTTCGACGGCGGCCCGTACGCCGTTTCGGCTCTCGTCAGCCTGCTGGGTCCTGTCGCCGCCGTGACGGGCATGGCGACGACCGGATCCGCCCGTCGCACGGTGCGGACGGGGCGTCGGGCGGGCGAGACCTTCGCGGTCGAGGTGCCGACGCACGTGAGCGCACTTCTGCGCTTCGCGGGCGGCGCCGTCGCGACGCTCGTCATGAGCTTCGATGTCCAGGGGACGCGCACGCCCCGTCTCGAGATCCACGGGACGGAGGCCTCGCTCGTCTGCCCCGCACCGAACTCGTGGGGCGGGCCAGCGGTGATCCTGCCGGGCGGATCCGCCGATCCCGTCACCTTTGCCGTCTCGGGGGGAGACGGCAATCGCATCGGCCTCGGCGTCGTCCAGATGGCTGCGGCACTGCGGGCGGGCTCGCGTCCCGCGGCGAGCGGAGACCGCGGCCTCCACGTCCTCGAAGTTCTCGACGCGATCGACCGATCGGCCGAGTCCGGCGGAGAGACCGTGGCACTCGATCCCCCGCGCGGCGAGATCGATGTCAGGCGGACCACATGGTGAGGATCGGCATCGACATCGGTGGCACCAAGACGGTCGGCGTTCTCTTGGCGCCCGACGGCTCGGCCCTGCACAGCGTCCGCCGCCCCACGGGTCACGGCAACGCCGATGTGACCTCGACCGTCGAAGCGGTGCTCGCCGAGCTCTCCGAGAAGTCGGGTGTCCATCGACGCGCGTACTCGTCGCTCGGGATCGGCGTCCCCGGAGTCGTCGATGCGGTCTCCGGAGAGGTGACGCACGCCGTCAACCTCGGCATCACTCGGCTGTCGTTCGCGCGGGAACTCGCCCCGTCGCTCGACCCCGGGGTCGTCGTGGCGGTCGAGAACGACGTCAACGCGGCTGCCGTCGGCATCTGGCGGCACCTCGACGATCCGATGCAGCCGTCGATGGCCTACCTCAACCTGGGCACGGGAGTAGCCGCCGGGATCGTGCTCGACGGACGGCTCTGGCGGGGTCGCGGCGGCACCGCGGGCGAGGTCGGGCACATCGCGGTGGATCCGACCGGTCCGCTGTGCGCGTGCGGGCAGCGAGGCTGCCTCGAGCTCAGCGCTTCGGGCTCCGCGATCGCCCGCGCATGGCCGGCCGGCGGATCCAAGCCCCTCTCACATCTGCTCGCGGCCGCCGACGGAGGCGACGTCGACGCGCAGCGGATCTTCCGATCCTTCGTCGAGAGCATCGCGGCGGCCGTCCGCATCCTCGTCCTGACGCTCGATGTCGATGTGGTCGTGATCGGCGGCGGTCTGATCGCGAAGCGGAGCCGACTGATCGACGGAGTGCGGCGTGTACTCGCCGAGGGCGCCGAGCAGTCGCCCTTCCTCGCGTCGCTCGATCTGCCCCGTCGTGTCGCGCACGCGCCTGACATGGGGACGATCGCGGCGGTGGGCGCTGCCCTCATCGCGGAGCCCGCGGCGGCCGCTGTCGATCCGTCGGCGACGGCCGTGGTGGCACGTCTCTAGGCTTTCGGCACCGTCACGTCGCCGAGCCGGCTTCCGGGCTGGCTCAACGTGATTCTTCTCGTCGCGGGCATCGTCGCGAGCACCGAGCGGGCGCTGCGCCTGCGCAACAACTGGCTGCTCGACGGCGGGTTCTTCGAGGGCGACGACTGATCCGATTTGATCCGGGGGCGTCCGCGACCCGGCGCGCTCTTAGCGCTGTCCGAGCTAGGAGCCTTCGTGCGGCGCGAGCCCGGGGAGGTACCGCATGCCGATCTCGTCGCCGTAGTAGACGGAGGGCATCGCCGGCCAGGTGAGGACGAGCAGGTGCGCGGCACGGGCCTGCTCGGCGTCACGGGGACCGCTGACCATGCGCGTGAAGTCGTGGTTCGCCGTCGGGAGCCCGACGACGCCACCCGGTCCGTCGCGCTCGATCGCGTCGGCGGCCTCCCGCCACGCGGCGACGAAGTCCGCCGCGTGGCCCGTGCCGTCGGCGCCGGCCCACACCTCGGTCTGGTTCCACGCCTCGTGCACGGTGCCGGCGTTGTCGTTGAAGAGGGACTTGAGCGGCCAGCCGTCGCTGTCGCCGCCGAACTGGAGGAAGAAGCCGCCGTGGAAGCCCGCCGGGACCGCCCACGCCGAGTCCCCCCATTCGGACAGAAGCACCCGGCCCGGGTGGGTGGCGTCGAGCCGGGACCGGATCCCGTTCCAGAGCTTCGCCGTCTCGACGTGGCCGGGGTCGTCCTTCACGAGCGAAGCGGCCATGTCGACACGGAACCCCTGCACCCCACGGTCGTACCAGCGGCGGATGATGTCGACGAGCGCATCCCGGTTCTGCCGGGGCCCGTCGGCGTCGACGGACTGTCGCCACGGCTCATCGGCGGCGGCGCGCGTACCCGAAGTCCAGCGCGGGCTGGAAGGCGAAGAAGTTCGGCTTGTAGAAGCCGCCGCGCGGGCCGGGAACCGGCTCGAACCCCTCGGCGGCGCGGTCCGAGAAGACATACCGATGATCAGTGTCGTCGGCGATCGCCGCCTGGAACCAGGGATGCTGGTCGGACGTGTGCCCGGCCACGAGGTCGAGCAGGACGGCGATGCCGCGTCGGTCGGCTTCGGCGATCAGCCGGTCAAGGGCGGCATCGCCTCCGTACCGCGGGTCGACGTGATCGAAGTCCGCGACGTCGTACCCGGCGTCGCGCATGGGCGAGACGAAGCAGGGGTTGATCCACACGGCGTCGACGCCCAGCCACGACAGGTGGTCGAGGCTGCCCGCGAGCCCGTCGAGATCGCCGATGCCGTCACCGTCGGCGTCCGCGAAGCTCTGCGGATACACCTGGTAGAGCACGATCCGATCGAGGCGATCGGCGAGCGTCGTTGCAGGTTAGGTAACCGGTTACCACGGGGGCTGTACCCGATGTATCCGGTTACATCCAGGCCGGGCATACGTCGACATCGACAGGGTGTCGGCCGTCGATGCCACCATGCTCACGTGTCCGATGCCCTGCGCTCGCGCTGCCGCCTCTGCGGCGGCACGATCGGCGAGCGCCACGACGACGCCTGGTACTGCACGCGCTGCGGATGGCGGCTGGGCGACGCCCCCGACCCCGACATCCCGCCGCCGCGGATCGACGTCGTCTACTACCTGCGGTACCGCGACCGCGTGAAGATCGGCACGTCGGCGACGCCACGGCGCCGGTTGGCCGCGATCATGCACGATGAGCTGCTGGCCTTCGAATCGGGCGACCGCGCTCTGGAACAGCAGCGGCACCGCGAGTTCGCCGAGCTTCGCGAGGGCGGCGAATGGTTCACGCTCACCGGGGTGCTCGCGGCGCACATCGACGCCGTGCGAGAGCGCATCGGCGACCCGTGGGCGGCCTACGACCGCTGGCTCGGCGACGCGTTCCGACGCCGATCCTCGTAGGCGCCGAAAGTTTCACCACACGAGGCTTGTCCCCCGGAAGGGGGACAAGAACGTCGCCCCACGTGAGTAGATTCTCACGTGCTGCTGGTTTGCCCGCACTCGGATTGGCCTCTGGGGGACAAGGGCGTTTCTGCACGCGGGCCCCGGAACAGCACCACGACCCGGCTGGGGTCCGGGGGAGACCCCCCTCCAGCCGGGTCTCACCCCTTCCGCTCGGGCGGATGCACGCGTATCCTCGCGGGCAACCCAGCCCCGGGTCGTCCGCGCGGAATCGCGTCTCCCCTGTCATGGCGACGCGTCCGGGAGCCCCGGGCCGTCGAGCCGACCTCCCCCCGCGGTTCGGGCCCGGGGACCCTCCCGCAGCGTCAGGCGCGGACCGCGGCGGCGATGCGCGCGACGACGACATCGACGTCAGCGGCGGCACCACCGGCATCCGCGTCGTAGAGGAACTCGGTCCGCCCGCGACGCACCTCGCAGTAGTCGAGGATGCCGGTCTCGATCTGGGTCGCGAAGGCGCGGTCGTACCCGCGCCGCTCGTAGAGCGCAGCATCCGATCCCGCGACGGGCACCAGGTGCACCGTGAGCCTGCCGAGTCCGGGACGGATGCCGCCGCCCTCGCCGACGCCGAAGGCCCACCCGTTCGCGAACACCCGATCGATCCAGCCCTTGAGGAGGGCGGGCCGGCCGCGTCGTGGTGGTCGCCGGCGAGAGCGACGACGCTCCGGCGGTTCTGGCCGACGGACACAGCGCCGCCGCGGAGCTCACCCGCCACCTCATCGAGGTGCACGGCCATCGCCGGCTCTCGTTCGTCGGCGAGCCGGCCGGATCGCCCGACACCACGCTGCGGTACGAGGGCTTCCTCGACGCGCTGCGCGCAGCGGGCCTCGGCGAAGCGGGCGATCCGCTGCGGTACGGACTCGACGTCCGCAGCGGCACCCTCGCCGCCCGTCAGGTGCACGAGACCGGACTCCCCGACGCCCTCGTCTGCGCGAACGACGAACTCGCGATCGGGCTGCTCGCGACGCTGCCCGGCCTCGGCCACCGCATCCCGCAGGACGTCGCGATCACCGGCTTCGATGACCAGTCGCTCGCCGAGATCGCCTCGCCCCGCCTGACCACGGTGCATCAGCCGGTCGCCGAGCTCGGCGCGCGCGCCGCCGCCGGCGCCCTCGGCGAGACCCTCGACCCTCGCACGGTGCTGCCGACCCGGCTCGTGATCCGCGAGTCGTGCGGGTGCGCAGCCGACCCCGACGCGATCACCGACTGAGACCCGGGCGCGAGTCGCCCCCACCCGAGGAACGAGGAGGTTCCGATGAGAAAGCGCTCGCCACCGCCGTTTGCGACAGGCGAGCGGCGATCAACCGCCACCCGTATCGGTTTTCGTCACGCGCGCAACGGCGGCCATGCCCCGTCGAGAGGGCGTACCCTCGTCCGAGTGAGTAAGACAGGAACGATCCCCGCCGACGCATTCTCGTTGAAGAGCCCCTACGGACGGCGGGCGATCGGCCTGTCGGTCGCCGCCGCGGTGGGCGGCTTCCTGTTCGGCTTCGACTCGTCGGTGATCAACGGCGCGGTCGATGCGATCTCGGGCAACTTCGAGCTCGACCCGGTGCTCACGGGCTTCGTCGTGGCGGTCGCGCTGCTCGGCTGCGCGGTCGGCGCGGTGCTCGCCGGCGGTCTGTCGGACCGCTGGGGCCGCTTGAAGACGATGATGCTCGGCGCCGTGATGTTCCTCGTGTCGTCGGTGGGTTCCGGCCTGACGTTCAGCGTGCCCGATCTCATCATCTGGCGCGTCGTCGGCGGTATCGGCATCGGCATCGCGTCGGTTGTGGCGCCCGCCTACATCGCCGAGATCGCACCGCGACAGATCCGCGGTGGTCTCGCCTCACTCCAGCAGCTCGCGATCACGCTCGGCATCTTCGCCGCCTTGCTCTCGGATGCCGTGCTCGCGAACTCCGCGGGCGGTGCAGCCGAGCAGCTGTGGTGGGGGCTGGAGGCCTGGCGCTGGATGTTCCTCGTCGGGATCGTGCCCGCCGCGGTCTACGGCGTGCTCGCGTTCACGATGCCCGAGTCGCCGCGGTATCTGCTCGCGAAGGGCCGCACCGACGAGGCCCGCGAGATCTTCGCGCGGCTCGTGCCCGAGGCCGACCTCGACAAGTCCGTCAACGAGATCCGCTCGGCGATCGACGCGGACCGCAAGAGCAAGGGCGCGTCGCTGCGCGGCCCCGTCCTCGGCCTGCAGGGCATCGTCTGGGTCGGCATCATCCTGTCGACGTTCCAGCAGTTCGTCGGCATCAACGTGATCTTCTACTACTCCACGACCCTCTGGAAGGCGGTCGGGTTCGACGAGAGCGACTCGCTGTTCATCAGCGTGATCACCTCGATCACGAACGTCGTCGTGACCCTCATCGCCATCTGGTTGGTCGACCGCGTCGGCCGCAAGCCCATCCTGCTCACCGGCTCGGTGCTCATGACGCTGTCGCTCGCGACCATGGCGCTCGCCTTCGCGTTCGCCGAAACGGTCGACGGCGAAGTCTCGCTGCCCGGCGCATGGGGACCCATCGCGCTCGTCGCGGCGAACCTGTTCGTCGTCGGCTTCGGTGCCTCGTGGGGACCGCTCGTGTGGGTGCTGCTCGGCGAGATCTTCCCGAGCCGCATCCGCGGCAAGGCGCTCGGCGTCGCGGCGGGCGCGCAGTGGATCGCCAACTTCCTCATCACGGTGTCGTTCCCCGCGATGTCGGGCTGGTCGCTGCCGATCACGTACGGCATGTACGCGCTGTTCGCGGCCCTGTCGTTCGTCTACGTGGCGTGGCGCGTGCCCGAGACGAAGGGGATGGAGCTCGAGCAGACCGAGACGCTCTTCACCAACCGAAAGCGCCGCTGACGCGGGTGCGCCCTCAGGGGGCGACGGATGCCGCGATGTCGACGATCCGCCGCAGCGACTCGGCCTCGCCGACCGAGATGCGCACGCCGTCGCCGGCGAACGGACGCACGACCAGGTCGGCGGCCTCGAACACCGCCGCGACCTCGAGGGCGCGCTCACCGGCGGGCAGCCACACGAAGTTGCCCTGCGCGGCCGGGACGTCCCACCCGGCGTCGCGCAAGCGTGCGATGAGCGCGTCCCGGCGTTCCGCCACGATCGCGACGCGAGCGCGCAGCTCGTCTTCGGCGTCGAGGCTCGCGAGTGCGGCGGCCTCGGCCTGCGCGGTCACCGACAGCGGGATGCCGGCGCTGCGGGCCGCATCGAGGATGCGGGGGTGCCCGATCGCGTAGCCGATGCGGAGGCCCGCGAGCCCGTAGGCCTTCGAGAATGTGCGCAGCAGCACGACGTTGGGGTGCCCGGCGGCCACGACCGTGACGCCGTTCACGGCGGCCGGGTCGGTCACGAACTCGGCGTACGCCTCGTCGAGGACGATCAACACGTCGCTCGGGACGGCCGCGACGAACGCGTCGAAGTCGGCCTGCGAGACGACCGCACCGGTCGGGTTGTTCGGCGTGCAGACGAAGACCGCGCGGGTGCGATCGGTGACTGCGGCGGCCAGCGCAGGCAGGTCGTTCGCCGCGGCATCCGTCAACGGCACCATCACCGGCGTCGCGCCCGTCACGGTGACGATGCCCGGGTATGCCTCGAACGAGCGCCACGGCAGGACGATCTCATCGCCGACGGATGCCGCGGCCTGCGCCAGCTGGTACAGGATCGAGACCGATCCGGCGGCGACGTGCACGTGGTCGTCGCTCACGCCGAACCGCTCGGCCAGGCGCGCACGGAGACGTCCGGCGAGGGCGTCGGGATACCGGTTGAAGGTCGTCGCGTCCTGCACCGCGGCGACGACGCTCGGCAGCGGGTCGAACGGGTTCTCGTTGCTCGAGAGCTTGAACGCCGAGGCGCCGGCCTGCTTGCCCTGCTTGTACGACGGGAGTGCGGCGATCTCGGGGCGGACCCGGACGGGGATATCGGTCACCCGCGACAGTCTACGAGCGTCCGCGCAAGTCCCTGGGCGCGCGGCATCGGGCGTGGGAGACTGCCCGCATGCGCTTCATCATCCGCGTCGTGATCAACGCGTTCGCGATCTGGGTCGTCACCCTGATCGAACCGCTGCGCGTGCAGGTCACCCCGTTCGCACCCGGCGAGACGCTGCAGCTCGTCATCTCGCTGCTCGCAGTCGCCGCCGTCTTCGCGATCGTGAACACCGTCATCGGCACAGTGCTGAAGGTCCTGGCCTTCCCGCTCTACATCCTCACGCTCGGCCTGATCTCGCTGATCATCAACGGCTTCCTGTTCTGGCTCACCGGCTGGTTCACCGAGTGGTGGGGCTGGGGTCTTACGGTCGAGAGCTTCTGGCTGGGCGTCGTCGCGGCGCTGGTCATCTCGATCATCAACTGGATCTTCGGCATCATCCTTCGTCCGCAGACGAAGCGCTGACCGCGTCGTAGACGAACACGTCGACGGATGCTGCGCCGTCGAACCCCGCGAGCCGTTCGCGGACGCCGTCCAGTCGCGGATCGCTCGACGCGTCGAGCTGCTCCGCCGATTCGACGTACGCGTCGAGGTGGTGCACCTGCGCGGTGAGGTCGCCGAGCGACGGCAGCGGATCGGCGGAGCGCTCGGCGACGAAGCTGCCGGGCGCGCCGATGGTCGCATCGTGCCCGCCGAGCGCGAGGGCCGACACCGGGTCGTCGGTGTGCCGCACGTCGACCTGCAGGGTGCCCTGGCCGAGGTCGGCCTGGATCGGGTTGCCGAAGCCGATCATCGCCGTGACGTCGTACTCGCTGTCGAGGGCGAGGTGCGAGACCGCCATCGCGCCCTGCGAGTGCCCCGCGAGCAGCACCGTGTCGCCGGGCTTCGCACCCGATCGCTCGAGCGCGATCCGCGCCGCCGCGAGCGATGACGCGTCGCGACCGCCGTACAGGTCGAGGTTCGAGCCCATGTCGAAGACCTCCGTGCCGCCGATCGCGCGCGTTCCGGTGAGATACAGCGCGAAGCGCTGCCCGCCCTGCGGCATCGAGTACCGCTCAACTCGGATGCCGCCGCCCGAGGTCCCCGGGATGCGGGCGGCGACGTCGCGGAGCGACGTGGGTGCGGCCGCGGTGCCCTGCTCGACCAGCGAGACCCGCGGCGCGGCGGCCGTACCGACGGTGCGCGCGTGGGCGTGCACCCGACCACGGTCCAGGTCGCGCACGAGTCCCAGGAGACCGGCGCCGGCAACGAGGACGCCGCCGCCGGCGACCGCGGAAGTGAGCGCCAGTTGCCCGAGAATGTCGGCGTGCGGGCTCGGGGCGGTGCTGCGGAGCTCGTCGGCGAGCGCGGCCGGTACCGGTGCCGCGGCAGCGAGTTGCGAAGCGCGCTCGGCGAGAATCCGCGCCGCATCACGGTCGCCGACGACGAGCGCAGCCGTGCGGGCAGCCTCGAGCTCGACGAGCTCGTAAGCCGTCGCGAGGATCCGCAGCGTGCCCGCGAGCGACGCCGCGCGCTGCGTCAGCGCCGCAGTGCGGTCCACGAGCGGATGCACGCGCCACCCCGACGTCGAGGCGTACAACGTCGACTGCGCCTCGGCGAGCGAGGCGTGCAGGCGCGCGGCATCCGTCTCGAGCACATCGAGCAGCCCGGCGGCGTGACGGAGGGTTTCGGGGTCGACGGCGATGATGCGTCCGCTGCGGATGTCCCAGTCGCCGTCCGCCATCAGAACCCACGCTCGAGTCGTTCGGCTTCGGCCCGCAGTTCGCCCGCCGCGATGTCGAGGTCGAGGGCCACCCGGGCGATCTCGGCCACCCACTCGCCGACCGTCGCACGGAACACCTCCGCCGCGGACGACTGCCAGTCGGTGACCCTTGCCACGCGCAACGCACCGACGTGCAGGTCGAACGCCTCGCTCTGCGCCCGGGTCAGCGGCACGAGCGCAGAGCGGATCGCGGGTGCTGCGACGTCCGCGGGTACGGCCCACGCGCCAGGGATCTCGGGAAGCGGCGCGACGTTCGTCATGCCGAAATGCTGGCCGCGCGGCATCCGTCGATCGACGGGTCCGATGCGGTCGGTGGATGCCACCGCGCGAAGCTCATCTGTGCAGAACGCCCGCAGATCACCACAATGGAGTGGTGCCACAGTCCGATGCTCCGTTCCGCGTCGTGTTCGTGTGCACCGGCAACATCTGCCGCTCCCCGATGGCGGAGGTGGTGTTCCGCTGGTTCGCCGACCAAGCCGGACTCGGCGACCGCGTCGTGTCGACGAGCGCGGGGACCGGTGAATGGCACGTCGGCGAGCGCGCCGACTCGCGCACCCTCGCCGCACTCGAGCGCCACGGGTTCGACGGGTCGAAGCACCGCGCCAAGCAGTTCACCCTCGACGACTTCGACCGTAACGACCTGATCGTCGCGCTCGACCGGTCGCACGAGCGGGCGCTGACGGAGTGGTCGCGCACGTCCGCCGACACCGACAAGGTCAGCCTGCTGCTGCCCTTCGACGCGCGGGCCGACGGGGTGCTCGACGTGCCCGACCCCTACTACGGCGGGCCCGAGATGTTCGATGACGTGCTCGGTATGATCGAGAGTGCGAGCCGGGCGCTCTTCCGGCAGCTCGAACCCGCGATTCGCCGGTGAGCACCCCCACACCCGATCGGAGTCGTGTGTCCTCCCTGCCCTCGATGTCCCTGAGTCCCCTTGACGGACGGTACGCGGCAGCTGTCGCGCCCCTCGCCGATTACCTCTCGGAGGCCGGCCTCAACCGGGCCCGCGTCGAGGTCGAGGTCGAGTGGATCATCACCCTCACCGACCGCGGGCTCTTCGGGTCGTCGCCGCTCACCGACGAGCAGAAGGCGTCGCTGCGTGAACTGTACGAAGGCTTCGGCGCAGACGAGATCGGCTGGCTCGCCGAGAAGGAGGCCGTCACCCGGCACGACGTGAAGGCGATCGAGTACCTCGTCCGCGACCGCCTGTCGTCGCTCGGACTCGACGCCATCGCCGAGCTCACCCACTTCGCGTGCACGAGCGAGGACATCAACTCGACGTCGTACGCGCTCACCGTGCAGCGCGCCGTCGTGAACGTGTGGCTGCCGAAGCTGCACGCGGTCATCGACGCGCTCTCCGCCCTCGCCGAAGAGCACCGCGACGCCGTCATGCTCTCGCGCACCCACGGTCAGCCCGCGACCCCGTCGACGATGGGTAAGGAGCTCGCCGTCTTCGCGTGGCGTCTGCAGCGCGTCGCCGGCCAGATCGCCGGCGGCGAGTACCTCGCGAAGTTCTCGGGCGCCACCGGCACCTGGTCGGCGCACCTCGCCGCCGAGCCCGACGTCGACTGGCCCGCGCTCACCCGCGAGTTCATCGAGGGCCTCGGCCTCGGCTTCAACGTGCTCACGACCCAGATCGAGTCGCACGACTGGCAGGTCGAGCTCTACGACCGCGTGCGTCACGCCGGCGGCATCCTGCACAACCTCGCCACCGACATCTGGACCTACATCGCGATGGGCTTCTTCGCGCAGATCCCCGTGGCGGGCGCCACCGGCTCGTCGACGATGCCGCACAAGATCAACCCGATCCGGTTCGAGAACGCCGAGGCGAACCTCGAGATGTCGGGCGGCCTGCTCTCGACCCTGGCATCCACCCTCGTGACCTCGCGCATGCAGCGCGACCTCACCGACTCGACGACGCAGCGCAACATCGGCGTCGCGTTCGGCCACTCGCTGCTGGCGCTCGACAACCTGCAGCGCGGCCTGAAGGAGATCTCGCTGTCGCGCGACGTGCTCCTCGCCGACCTCGACGCGAACTGGGAGGTGCTCGCCGAGGCGATCCAGACCGTCGTCCGCGCCGAGATCGTCGCCGGTCGCTCGCAGATCACCGACCCGTACGCGCTGCTCAAGGACCTCACCCGTGGCCGCCGCGTCGGTGCGCCGGAGCTGGCCGAGTTCGTGAACGGCCTCGACATCGGCGACGCCGCCAAGCAGCGCCTGCTCGCGCTCACCCCCGCGACCTACGCCGGCCTCGCCGACAGCCTGGTCGACGAGCTGCGCTGAGCGCCGCTCTGGGCATCGACACCTGACCCGGGCGCGACAGGCGGCTCACAACTCAGGCAGAACTGCTCCGGTGGGCGCCCAGCCGAGCCGCGAGCGCCGATCAGCCTGAGTTGTGCGCCGCTCGTGAGTGACGACGCGAGCGGATGCCGCGGCGCAGCTAGTGCCCGCGCGGCTCGCGCGGTGCGGCGGGGCGGTCGTCGTCGCCCGGCCCGGGCTCGGGGTCGAGCAGCAGCCCGCGATCGACGGTCTTGCCGACCTTCGACGGGTCGACGGCCAGCAGCGACAGCGCGATGATGACGAGCGTCGCGATGAACGTGACGCCGGCGACGATCGCCGCGACCATCCAGGCCCGTACGTGGGGGTGCAGCGCACCCTCGGGCACGGGGCGCGGGTCCTGCAGGATGCCCATCGACACCAGGGTCACGATGCCCGCGAACGCCGCCGCGATGAGTGCCATCGTGATGAGCTGCGCCGGGCGCAGCAGCTGACGACGGGTCGGGTCCTTCTCGGTCACGCGGTGCCTCCCGGAGCGTCGGCGACGTCTGCAGTGGATGCCACGGGGCGAGGCGAGAACGCGGCGATGCCGAGGAACACGGCGACGATCGCGGCGTACGCGCCGAACAGGCCCACCCCGATGGTGATGCCGGTGAGCGTGAACGAACGTCCCGCTTCCTCGATGAAGTAGTCGAGCCGATACGCCGGGTTCGTGACGATCAGACCGGCGCCGAGCACGAGGGTGAGCGCGCCGACGAAGATCGCGTCGCGCGAGGCATCCCAGCCGCGACGGCGGCCGACGATCCCGATCACCAGTTCGACGACACCGAACACGAACGCCCAGATCGCGACGAGGAGGAAGTAGCCCTCCGTCGTGCGCACGGCGGGGAACGTCGCGACCATGCCGGCGACGAGTGTCACAGCCCCCAGCAGCACCGACGGCCACCGGGCACCGGCGGGGAAGACGAGCCACACCGAAATCAGGAAGATCAGTGCCGTCGCGGTCGCGAATCCGCCGAACACCGAGACACCGACGGGTGCGGAGTGGTCGCTCGAGAACGTGATCATCACCGCGGCGACGGCCGCGAACAGGGCGCGCGCCATCTGCAGGTGTCGCACGGCGAAAGTGCGGGGGGCGGCGTCAGGCACGGCGAAGCTTCTCACAGACGGGGACGGACTCCCTCCAGTTTAGGTCGTCCAGCCCGTTCGGCTTCCGCCTCGGCCGGATGCCGGGTTGACTGGGGGCATGCAGCGGTCCGCGCGCCACACCTTCGCACTCGCCGCCGCGCTGCTCGCGGCATCCGCGATCACGGCCTGCGCGCCCGCCGAGCCCGACGCGACGGCGACGACGACCCCGTCGCCGAGCGCGACGCCGACACCCACACAGACCCCGACACCCACGCCCACCCCGACGCCGACCCCGATCCCCGACACGCCCCGGACCGTCATCACGGGGCTCGACTCACCGTGGTCGATCGCGGTCGCCGACGACACCGTGTTCGTGAGCGAGCGTGACACCGCGCGCATCGTCGAAGTCCCCACCGACGGCGAGATGCACGAGGTCGGCACGGTGGACGGCGTCGTGCACAGCGACGAGGGCGGCCTGCTCGGTCTCGCGGTGAACGGCGACGGCTGGCTCTACGTCTACTCGACCGCGGCGGACGGCAACCGCGTGCAGCGCTACCCGATCTCGGGCACGACCGGGTCGCACCGGCTCGGCGCACCCGAGGTCGTCATTGACGGCATGCCCGCGGGCACCCACCACAACGGCGGCCGCATCGCGTTCGGCCCCGACGGCATGCTCTACATCGCGAACGGCGACACCAGTGACGAACCGGCGTCGCAGAACCCCGACTCGCTCGCGGGCAAGATCCTGCGGATCGAGCCGGACGGCGGCATCCCGTCGGACAACCCCGATCCCGGCTCACCCGTCTACAGCCTCGGCCACCGCAACGTGCAGGGCTTCGCGTGGGACGAGGACGGCACGATGTTCTCGAGCGAGTTCGGTCGAAACTACCGCGACGAGCTCAACATCATCGAGCCGGGCGGCAACTACGGCTGGCCGTACGTCGAAGGCACGGGCGGCGAGGGCGACGGGTTCATCGACCCGGTGCAGACCTGGACGACGGATGCCGCGAGCCCCAGCGGCATCGCGATTGTGAACGAGACCATCGTGATCGCCAACCTCCGAGGCGAGGTGCTCCGCGCGGTGCCGGTCGCCGACCCGTCGAGCTCGTCCGTCCTCGCGGAAGGGTACGGACGCCTCCGCGACGTCGCCGCGGGCCCCGACGGCACGCTCTGGGTGCTGACGAACAACACCGACGGCCGCGGCTGGGCCCGCGAGGGCGACGACCGGATCGTCAGCCTGTCGGTGCCGCGGTCCTGACAAGTTCGCGGAGCTTCGCCTCGACGGCATCCGTCACCTCGAGCACCGCGAACGAGACCGGCCACATCGGGCCGTCGTCGAGGGCCGCCGGTTCGTCGAACGTGACGGTGCCGTAGCGGGTCTTGAACTTGGATGCCGGCTGGTAGAAGACGACCACCTTGCCGTCTTCGTTCGCGTAGGCGGGGAAGCCGTAGAACGTCTTCGGGCGCAGGTGCGGTGCCTCTTCGAGCACGATCACGTGCACACGCTGGCCGATCGCACGGTCGGTGCCCTCGAGCTTCTCGATCGCCTCGACGCACGCCTCGTTCTCTTTCGCGAGCTTCGCCGCGCCCTTGAGCCCCTTCATCGCCTTGAGCTCTTCGGCGCGCTGCTTCATCGCGGCCTTCTCGTCGTCGCTGAAGTCCGCGCCGCCGCTGGTCTTGTCTGCCATGGTCTGCCTTTCGTGGGTCACTGCTGCTGGATGCGGAGGAGGTTGCCCGCGGGATCGCGCACTGCGCAATCGCGGACGCCGTAGTCCTGCTCGATGGGTTCCTGCACGATGTCGGCGCCGGCGGATTCGAGCTGCGCGAACGTCGCGTCGAGGTCGTCGGTGGCGAGGTTCACGCCGAAGACCGACCCCTTCGCGACGAGCTCCTCGAGCGTCTGCCGCTCGGCGTCCGAGGCGTCGTGCCCGACCCCGATCGGGTGCAGGACGATCGCGGTGTCGGGCTGCCCGTGCGCCTCGACCGCGCCGAAATGGCGGTAGTGCTCGGCTGTCGGCGTGACCGCGGACGGGCCCCACGACGGCAGGTCGGTCATGGTGCGAGGGTACGCGGCGGCTCGGATACAGTCGAAGCGTTCTCGTGACGTGGGGAGTGGTGCGGATGACGACGGGCGACCGGTCGTTCGCGCGCGATGCCTTCGCAGAAGATCTGCAGCAGCTGCGAATCTCCGCGGGGAATGTGTCCTACGCGCTCATCGCAGAGCGGGTGGCAGCCGCGCGTGCCGCCCGCGGCATGAGCGCGTCCGCGTCGCGAGTCGCACGGTCGACGGTGTACGACGTGTTCCAGCCCGGACGTCGACGCATCGACCCCGACCTCGTCGCCGACATCGTCATCGCGCTGGGTCAGGATGCCGAAGGTGCCGAGCGGTGGCGCGCGCGATCGCTCGAGCGCCACCTGGTCGCGCCTGCGGCCCCCAGCCCTGCTCCGGAGCCGGCACCGTCACCCGCTCCTGTTCCTGCTCCTGCGCCGTCCGACCCGTTGCTCCCCCGGCTGCGGACCGCGCTGATCATCACGATCATGGCCGCGGCGGTGTTCATGAACCTCTTCGGCAGCGCGGTCGCCTCGAAGCTCCAACTGCCGCTGTTCCTCGACATGGCGGGGACGGCCCTCGCGGCATTCGTCTTCGGCCCTTGGCACGGCGTCGCAGTCGCGATCGCCACGAACGCACTCAACACCGTGATCTCGAGCCCGGAGACGATCGCGTTCGCACTCGTCAACGTCGCGGGGGCGCTGGTGTGGGGGTATGGCATGCGTCGGCTCGGCCGTTCCTGGGCGCGCATGAGTCTGCTGACCATCGCCGTCGCCCTCGCGTGCACGCTCGTGAGCGCACCGCTGAACATCCTCATGTACGGCGGGATGGGGCACGCCAGCAACACGTTCGTCCTCGCGGTCGAAGCAGTCGCCGGCATCGTCCCCGCAGTGTTCTCGGTCGGCTTCCTCGTGTCGATCGTCGACAAGGTCGTCGTGACCGTGCTGGCCGTGGCGCTCGCGCACTGGATCGCCCGGCTGCACCTCGAGCCCGATGCGCCGTGGCACGCGGCATCCGCACCCCGCCCCTGACGAGCCGCCTCGGCTCGCGCCGCGGCGCGCGGCCGCGGTTGGACGCATGCCGCGCCGCGCGGCTACTCCGCGAGGAACGCGACGGCGGCCTCGCGGAAGGCGCGAGAGCCGGGTGCGTTGAAGTGGTGGCGATCGGGGATCTCGACGAACCGGCCGTGCGGAGTCGCCGCGGCGAGCGCCTTCGAGCCCTCGATGATGCCGTCCTTCGACCCGGTCGCGAACAGCACGGGCTGCCGCGGGGCGTTCGCCGGGTCGGGATCGACGGTGCCGGTCGCGCGCATGCCGCCCGCGATCGCGAGCAGTGCGCGCAGGTCGTTGCCCGGCACGCGCTCGGTGAGGGCGATGTAGTTCTGGGTCACGGCATCCGTCACCGGCACGCCGTCCTCGACGTACGCCCGCACCTGGTCGAGGTCGAGGCGCCCGAGCGGCACGCCGTCGGGGACGCCCCCGAGCACGACGCGGTCGATGCGGGTTTCGAAGTCGCGGGCGACCTCCCACCCGACGCGCGCGCCGAGCGAATACCCGACGTAGAGCGCCTCATCGACGAGGTAGGTGTCGAGCACGGCCTCGACGTCGGTCGCCATCGTGCGGAGGGCGTAGGCGGCGGCCTCGTGCGGCTTATCACTCGCGCCGTGGCCGCGCTGGTCGACCGCGAGCACGCGGTACCCGGCCCGCAGCAGGTCGCGCACCCACCCGGTGTTCACCCAGTTGTCGCGCGCGCTCGACGCGAACCCGTGCACCAGCAGCACGGTCGTCGCGTCGTCGGGGCCCCAGGAGTAGGTCGCGACGCGGTAGCCGTCGCCGACCATCACGAACCGCGGGTCGGGCATCTCGGTCAGCGGAGCGAAGGCAGTCGACACCCCACGATTGTGCACCCTCGGTGGCGACCTGCACGAAGCGGATGCCACGAGCGCGGCATCCGCTTCGGATCAGTCCTTGCGGATGCGCGGCCTCGTCGGGCGGCGGCGCAGCGCGCGCTGCATGCGCGACGACGGCTGCGGGAGCCGCACCGGCTGGGTGACGACCGCTTCGACGTTCATCGAGCCGTCGACGGGACCGATCACCGCGATCGGCGTCGTGGGCGTGATCGTCATCGGCGCCATCGGCATGCTGGCGAGGCGCTTGTGCGCGCGGACGTAGGCGGGGACGAGGATGATCGCCGCACCGATCCAGGCGAAGGGGTTCGACCATGCGACGCCGATGAATCCCATCGTCGCGCCGAGGAGGACTGCCGCGCCGGCTCGGGCGAAGAGCTCGACCACGCCGGTGACGGTAGGGATCACGGCGTCACCGAGCCCCTGCAGCGCGCCGCGGGTGACGAACAGGACTCCGAGGAAGCTGTAGCTGAGGCCGTTGATGATGAGCATCCCGACGGCCATGTGGACGACATCGTCCGCACCGTCGCCGACGAAGAGGCGGACGAGCGGGCCGCCGAGCGTGACGAGGAGCAGACCGAGGGCGACGGCGCCGATAATCGACATCCAGATCGCCTGGACGACGCCCTTGCGGATGCGGTCGGGGCGACCGGCGCCGTAGTTCTGCGCGACGTACATCGACACGGCGAGCGACATCGACTGGAGGAGCGCGACGGCGAGGCCGTCGACACGGGACGCCGCGGTGTACGCGGCGACCGCGTCGGAGCCGAGCGTGTTCAGCGCAACCTGGACGGTGAGCGCGCCGATGGCGATGATCGAAGCCTGGAAGCCCATCGGAAGGCCGAGTCGCAGGTGCTCGATCACATCCGCGCGGGTGATGCGCCAGTCATCGCGGCGCAGGTGCAGCTCGGGGATGCGGCGGCGCATGTACTCGAGGCACAACAGCACCGAGATGGCCTGCGAGAGGACGGTCGCGAGTGCCGCACCGCCGACGCCGAGGCCCAGCCAGGCGATCGCAGCGATGACGAGGACGACGTTCAGCACGCACGCGACGATGAGGAAGACGAGCGGGGTGCGCGAGTCGCCGATCGCCCGGATGACGGCCGACAGGAAGTTGAAGAACATCAGTGCGCCCGCACCGAGGAAGCTGATCACGGTGAAGGTGGTCGCGTCGTCGAGGAGTTCGGGCGGCGTCTGCAGCGCGACGAGGGCGGGCCGGGAGAGGAACGGCGCGCCGATCGTGAGCACCACGCTCGTGACACCGCTGAGAATCGCGCCGGTCGCGACCGAGCGACGGACGGCGTCGGCGTCACGGGCGCCGTAGGCGGTGGCCGTCGGGATCGCGAAGCCCGAGGTGAGGCCCCATGCGAACCCGAGCAGCAGGAACAGCAGACTCCCGGTCGCGCCGACGGCGGCGAGCGCCTCGACGCCGAGCAGCCGACCCACGACGACGGTGTCGGCGAAGTGGTACAGCTGCTGCACCACGTTGCCGATCATCAGCGGCACGGTGAATAGGAGGATGACGCGCCAGGGGCGGCCCGTCGTGAGGGAGGTGGCCATTCGGTCTTTCAGGGGCAGGATCGAATCGATTCGAGGAATTATTGTACGGCGGATGCCGCGCCGCCCGAAAGCCCGGTGAGACGACGAATGGGCCCCGCCGGAGCGGAGCCCATTCGTGTGGCGCGTCAGAAGGTCGCGGTGTCGGGGTCGGCGCCCACGCGCTGGCCCCGGTCGAGCGCGTCGATCGCGGCGATCTCGTCGGCGGTGAGCTCGAAGCCGAAGACGTCGAAGTTCTCGGCGATACGGGCCGGGGTCGACGACTTCGGGAACACGATGATCCCCTGCTGCAGGTGCCAGCGGATGACGATCTGCGCCGGGGTGACGCCGTGCGCCGCAGCGGCATCCGCCACGGCCTGCTCGCCGAAGAGGTCGTACTTGCCCTGGCCGAGCGGACCCCACGCCTCGGTGAGGATGCCGCGCGGCTCGCCGAACTCGCGCAGCGCGCGCTGCGCGAATGCCGGGTGCAGCTCGATCTGGTTCACGGCCGGCACGGTGTCGGTCTCGGCGAGGATGCGCTCGAGGTGCGGCCGGTGGAAGTTCGAGACGCCGATCGAGCGGGTGAGGCCCTCGGCCTTGAACTGCTCGAGCTGCTGGAACGTCTCGACGTAGCGATCCAGGTCGGGCCGGGGCCAGTGGATCAGGTAGAGGTTCACGTAGTCGAGACCGAGGGTCTCGAGGCTCGCCTCGATCGCGCCGCGCGAGGTGGCCGCGCCCTGCTCGGAGTTCCAGAGCTTCGTGGTGATGAAGAGCTCGTCGCGGGGGATGCCGGATGCCGCGATGGCACGGCCGACTCCGGCTTCGTTGCGGTAGACCGCGGCGGTGTCGATGTGGCGGTAGCCGGCCTCGAGCGCGGCGCTGACGGCGCGCTCGGTCTCGGCGGGGTCGACCTTGAAGACGCCGAAGCCCAGCTGCGGGATCGTGTGGCCGTCGTTGAGGGTCAGGGTGGGAACTGTCATACCTTCAAGCCTGTCACGCCGCGCGGGGCGGAGGGGCGGGAACTTTCACGGGAGGACACGCTCACCGCGGCGGCCCGGCGTGCAGCTACCGGTCGCGACAGTCTGCCAACCCCCGCCGCGGCCACCGGCTGCCGCGACCGTCGGTGACCGCAGTTCAGGCGTGCGGGCGCACCGTGAGGGTCTGTGCGACGGTGCCGATCGGGCCGTCAAGGTCGTGGAGCACGGTCGAAGTGAGGCCGAGCCCGGTCGCACCGAAGCTCACGGTCGTGTCGAAGCCGATCCACTCACCGACGGGTGGGCGCAGCAGGTGCAGGGTCAGGTCGAGGTTCGGGAAGGCCACTTCGGTCGGGTGCACCCGCGGGGTCACACCGTTGGCGATGTCGACGAGCGCGACGAGCCGTGCCGTCGGCGACACCGACTCATCTGCGAGCAGCGGCACCTTCGGGTGGATCCAGGTGAACGCGCGTCCCGGCTCGACCTGTCGCCGCCGCACCTCGCCGACGGTCTCGATGAACGCGCCCGGCCAGAGTGCGCTCGGGTCGACGACCTCGACCTCGTCGTGCGGGGGCATGTCGGGCAGCGCCGAGCCGGCGAGCGCCGACGTGTCACGGGCGTGCTGCAGCCACGCCCGCGCGATGAGCGCCGGCCGACCGGCGTGCGACAGCGCGCCCTCCGCGAGCTCGATGCTGCGACCGGGACGGACGACTGCAGTGGTCACTTCGACGACGTCGATCGGGATGGTGCCGAGGATCTCGATGCTCAGCCGGGTGAGCTGCATCGGCTGCGGGCTGCGGGTCGCGTGGCCCTGCTCGATGACGTGCGCGAGCAGGCCCATCGGCGGAGCGACGTGCTGCTCGGCGACGTTCCACGCCCCGCCGACGAAAGAGGTGGCGCGGAAGTGCGTCGCGTCGACGCGCTCGAAGTAGGCGTTGGGGATCGCACGGTCGGTCATCGTTCCATCCTCACCCGCGGCACGTTCGCGTCACAGTCCCAATCCGCGGAGGAAGTCGTTGCGGAACGCGCCGCGGGCATCGAGACGGTTCCGCAGCTCGCGGAACCGTCGCCATTGCGGGTACAGCTCCGCCCACGCCTCGACCGGGCGCGGTGTGAACACCTTGCCCCAGTGCGGGCGCGGCGAGAACGGTGCCAGCGCGGCTTCGAGGTCGGGCAGCACGCGCGCGACGCCGTCGCCGTCCGAGGTCCAGGTGAAGTGGAACGCGACCGAGTCGCGGTCGTACGAAGGTGACAGCCACAGCCCATCGGCGGCGATCCTCCGCACTTCGCAGACCTGCAGCACCGGGCGCAGCTGCTCGGCGAGCTCGCGGACGGCGGCGAGCGTGGCGGGTCCGTGCTCGTGCGGCACGAGGAACTCCGACTGCAGCTCGTCGCCGTTCGACGGGGTGAACTCCAGGCGGAAGTGCGGCAGCCGATCGAGCCACGGCCCGGGCGTCCCGCCCTGCACTGTGCACGCCGCGGCAGACACCTCGGGGAGCGGATGCCGCGGCCCCGCCGCCTCGCGATCGATCAGCGCCGCCGGGAGCGGGGTCTGCGCGGCATCCGTCCGCGCCTTCCGCCACACCTGGTCGACGACCGCGTCGTCGCGGAGTGTGGTGAACAGCGAGGCGCTGTAGGCCGACCCCATGATCTCGTCGAAGCCGGTGGTGACCGCGTCGAACGGGATCTGTTCGTAGACCGTCTGCGCGACCTCGAACGTCGGCTCGATGGCGAGTTCGACGGTCGTCACGAGGCCGAGCGCGCCGAGGCCGACGACCGCGCCGGGCAGATCGGGGTCGCCGTCACTGAACACCACGAGGTCACCGGCCGAGGTGAGGAGCTCGAGCCCGGTGACCGCGGCAGCGAGCGAGGGAACGCCGACGCCCGACCCGTGTGTACCGGTGCTGATGGCGCCGGCGACCGAGATGTGCGGCAGCGACGCGAGGTTCGCGAGCGCCCAGCCGTGCTGCTCGAGGTACTGCGCCAGCTCGCCGTAGCGCACGCCGCCGCCGACCCGCACCCGCTGCCGGGCGGCGTCGATGCGGATGGGCACGTCGAGATCGGCGAGGGAGATGTGGATGCCGCTCGTGTCGGCGATCCCGGTGAACGAGTGCCGCGATCCGAGCGCCTTCACGGCGTCGGCGCCGGCGACGAGCTCGCGTGCCTCGTCGATGGTCGTGGGCCGCGCGATGCGCGTTGATGCGTAGTGGACGTTCCCCGCCCAGTTGACTTCGTCGCTCATGCGAGACCGTCGAACGCGAGGACCGCAGCCCCGACGAGCGGGCCGGCGCCGTCGAGCCCCGAGGGACGCACCTCGACGGTGGCCGCGTACGGCAACATCGCCTGCTCGCGGACGGCAGCCGCCACGAGCGGGATGTAGTCGGGCGATACCCCGCTGAACCCGCCGGCGATAACCGCGACATCGAGGTCGAGCAGCGTCGAGACGTTGGCGATCGCGGTGCCGACGGCGAAGGCGGAGCGTTCGACCGCGGCTCGCGCGACGGGGAGCCCTGCCGCTGCGTCGCGGGCGAGGTCCTCACCGGTCGCGCCCTCCCAGCCCTGCGACTGGGCCCAGCGCACGATGTGCGGACCCGACGCGATCTGCTCGACGGTGCCTGCGTCGATGGCCCCGTCGCCGCGGGGTTCGATGCGCACCTGGCCGACGTGACCGGCGTTGCCGCTCTTGCCGCGCACGGGCTGCCCGTCGATGATGAGGCCGCCACCGACGCCGGTCGAGACCACCAGCGCGAGCGCGTTGCGAGCACCGCGGGCGGCACCGAAGCGGTGCTCGGCGAGCGCGATGCACGTGCCGTCGAGGGCGAGTGCGACGGGAGCGGATGCCACCGCCTCGAGGTGCGCGAATCCGGCACCGGCCGCGTCGGGCATGTTGACCGGGGCGACCACGCCGCGCTGCAGATCGAGCGGACCGGCACTCCCGACGCCGACGCCGACCACGCGCGCACCCGGATCGAGGTGCGCGAGCGCCCGGGTCGCGGCATCCGTCGCCGCCTGCTCGAGACCGGCCTGCGTGATCGCCCGCCCGGTGGGGACGCGGGACCGGGAGGCTTGGACGACCTCGCCGGCGGCAGTGACGAGCGCCGCCTCGATCTTGGTCCCGCCGACGTCGACGGCCAGTGCGTACGAGGAGGCTGCTTCGCTCACGACTCCACCCTAGAGAAGCAGAGGGGCTAGAGAAGGCGGTGGAGTCGTGAGCGTCGCGTCAGCCGATCGTGTCGATCGCGCCGGTGCGGGCGAGCTTCTCGTCGCCGCGCTTGCGCGTGAACCGGGCGATGAAGAACAGCACGACACCGACGACGATGTAGCCGGCGGTGCCGAGCCAGACGATGCCGGTCTGCTGCGTCAGCAAAACGATCGACGCGATGATCGCGAGGATCGGCACGATGCGCGGCACCGAGAAGTGCTTGTGCTCGACCTTGTCCTTCTTCAGCACGAGCACGCTGACGTTCGCCGAAAGGAAGACGAGGAGCAGCAGGAGCACCGTCGTCTCGGCGAGCGTGCCGATGTCACCGATCGCGGCGAGCAGCATCGTGGCGCCGGCGACGACGAGGATCGACACCCACGGCGTGCGGCGCTTCGGCAGCACTCGACCGAAGGCGTGCGGCAGCAGCCCGGTCTCGGCGAGGCCGTAGCCGACACGGCTGGCCATGACCATGAACAGGAGCCCGCCGTTCGAGATTGCGATGAGTGCGATCGTGCTGAACAGCCACGGCGGCAGCGCGAACCCGCTGGCGGTGACGACTTCGAGCAGCGGGCCGGTCGACTGGGCGAGCACGGCCGGGTCGACGACGATGACGGCGCCGATCGCGATGAGCAGGTACACGACGGCCGCGGTGCAGATCGCGCCGAACAGCGCGCGGGGGTAGGCCTTCGACGGGTTCTTGACCTCTTCGGCCATGTTCGCCGCCGCCTCGAACCCGAGGAACGAGAAGAAGGCGACGATGGATGCCGCGAAGGCACCCTGCAGCGGCGGCACATCGGGTGCGAACGCGAAGATGCGCGCCGGCTCGCCGCCGCCGCTGCCGAACACCATCGCGGCGATGACGATCACGATCACGAGGCCGGTGACCTCGATCATCGAGGCGACGAGGTTCGCGCCGAGCGACTCCCTCACGCCGCGCAGGTTGATGAGGGTGAGGATCACGATGAAGCCGATGGCGACTGGGAGCGCGGGGACATCGAACAGCGATGCGAAGTAGTCGCCCGCGAACGAGTTCGCGAGCGCAGCGGCCGTCGTGATGCCCGACGCCATCATCAGGAACCCGACGAGGAAGGACAGGAACGGGGTGCCGAAGGCCTTGTCGACGTATCTCGCTGCGCCACCGGCGTGCGGGTACTTCGTGATGAGTTCGGCGTAGGTTCCGGCGGTCAGCAGGGCGACGACGAGCGCGATGAGCAGCGGCAGCCAGATGGCGCCGCCGACATCGTTCGCCATCGTGCCGACGAGCGTGTAGATGCCGGCGCCGAGGGTGTCGCCGACGATGAACGCGAAGAGCAGGGGGGTGCCGATCGCGCGCTTCAAGCCTGGCTGGGCCTGGACGGCACGCGAGTCCATGTCATTCGTCATCGTGACACTCCACTCGGTGGGCCTACGAAATGCTAACCACTGGTGTTCGGGTCGGATCTGTGGCAGTCGCCCCGGTTGTGTCACTGTGCCGCCATTGTGGCGCCGCCTAGGCTGACGGCATGCGGGAGTTCTTCGGCGGCGTCGGCACGCTCGTGCGCGGCTTCGGGTACTGGCGTCGCACGCCCGGCCCGATGGTCAGGGGGCTCATCCCGGCCGGCATCGTCGGGCTCGTCATGGTCGCCGCACTCGTGACGCTCGCCGCATTCCTCGGCACGATCACCGAGGCGGTCAGCCCCTTCGCCGACGACTGGGACGACCCGTGGCGTCAGGTCGTGCGCGTCGCGATCGGCACGGCGATCTTCGGCGGCGCGATCGTGCTCGCCGCGGTGTCGTTCACCGCGCTCACCCTGATCGTCGGCGAACCGTTCTACGACCGGGTGTGGCGGGCGGTCGAGGCCGACCTCGGCGGCGCACCCGCCGACAGCGACTACGGGTTCTGGCGGTCGGTGCGCGACGGCATCGGGCTCGTCGTCCGCGGCATCCTGGCGGCGATCGCCGCCGGTCTCGTCGGCCTCGTCCCGGTGGTCGGGGGCGCGCTCGGTGTCGTCACCGCGGTGTTCCTGACGGGCTGGCTCCTCGCCGACGAGCTCACGTCGCGTGCGCTTTCGGCGCGCGGCATCCCGAGCGGCGAACGGCGGCGGCTGGTGCGGGGGCAGCGCGCCCGCGCCCTCGGCTTCGGGGTCGCGACGCAGCTGTGCTTCATGGTGCCGCTGGGCGCTGTCGTGACGATGCCGGCCGCAGTGGCGGCATCCACCGTCCTCGCGCGACGACTGCTGGGCGATCAGCCCGCGGAGCGACCCGGGGAGTAGGCCCGCCACAGGATCCGCGCGTGCGCCAGCTTCGCACGGGCGACGCCCCGTTCGTCGCCGCGCAGCGCGCTGAACCACTCCGCGGCGCGCGTCATCGCGGCGTTCCACACCATCGCGACGTCCGAGTGCCGCGCCGGCGGGACGGACGCCTCCTCCGACGTGAGCTGCCCCCGCTGCGGCAGTTCGTCGCCGATGTGACGCAACACGAGGTCGGCGACACCGACCGCGTGGCCGTTGATGATCGAGTGTGAGGCGCCGAGGATCTCCCAGCGGCGGCTCCGGGACGCCGCGTCGACGAGTCGAGAGTGGAACCGACGCGGTGAGGTGGTGTCGAACTCGCCGCGGATGAGAAGGATGGATGCCTCGACGTCGGCGATCCGGTCGACGAGTCGATAACGAAGCAGGTGCGGGAGCACGGTGAGGAAGTAGACGACGCCGCAGAGCAGGTAGGCCGACAGCGCCATGAGCGCGACGTGCATCGACTCCTTCGTCGCAGACTGGCCGAACCGCAGCGCGACCTTCTGCGGCGCCGCCTCGCGGTCGTTGACGACGGGGCTCACGAGCACGCCGTGCGAGAGCTCCGTCCGGCGATGCAGCACTTCGGTGACGATCTGCGTCCCCATCGAGTGCCCGATGAGCACCGGGTTCTCGAGCGCGAACTTCTCGATCACGGCTTCGACGTGATCGGCGAAGTACGCCGCGGTGGGCTGATCGTCGGGCCGCGGCATCCCGGCGAACCCGGGAAGGTCGAGCGCGAACACCTGGCCGTGGCGCGCGAGGATCGGCGCGAGGAACTCGAAGTAGCTCGCCGCGACCCCGACACCGGCGACGAGGATGAACGACGGCGGCGATCCCTCGGCGATCGACTCGACGTGGGTGATGCGGGTGCGCGCGCCGTGCACCTCGACGTGATCGACGGTGACGTCGGTCGGTTCGTGCGCGCGGGCCATCGCTCCAGGATGCCAGTCGGATCGGCATCGCCAGGTCGAGTTGATTTCGGAGCACCGAAACCCTACGTTTTCGGTGTGCCGAAAAATCGTTGTCTCGCCCTGCCCGTCGCCGCGCTCCTCGCTGCGACGACGCTGGCCGGATGCACCGGCGAGACGGATGCCGCAGACGACCGGCCGCTCGTCCTGACGACGTTCACGGTGCTCGCCGACATCGCCCAGAACGTGGGCGGGGACCATGTCCGCATCGAGTCGATCACGAAGGTCGGCGCCGAGATCCACGGCTACGAACCCACCCCCCGCGACGTCGCCACCGCATCGGAGGCTGACCTCATCCTCGACAACGGGCTCGGTCTCGAGGCGTGGTTCGCGCAGTTCGTCGAGTCGGTCGATGCCCCGCACGTCGTCGTCTCGGACGGCGTCGAGCCCATCGACATCGCCGCCGACGCGTATGCCGGCAAGCCCAACCCGCACGCGTGGATGAGCCCGTCGAACGTGCAGGTCTACGCCGAGAACATCGCCGACGCCCTCGCGGATCTCGCGCCCGAGCACGCCGACGACTTCGCCGCCAACGCCGACGCGTACGCGGCCGAGCTGCAGACGATCCAGGACGACCTCGTCGCGGAGCTGGCGACGCTGCCCGAGCAGCAGCGTGCGCTCGTGACCTGCGAGGGCGCGTTCTCGTACCTCGCCCGTGACGCCGGCCTCACCGAGGCGTACATCTGGCCCGTCAACGCCGAGCAGCAGGCGACGCCGCAGCAGATCACTGCGGCGATCGAGTTCGTCGAGGCGAACGATGTCCCGGCGGTGTTCTGCGAATCCACCGTCTCTGACCGGCCGATGCAGCAGGTGGTGGATGCCACGGGCGCTGCCTTCGGCGGCACGCTCTACGTCGACTCGCTCTCCGAGGCCGACGGCCCGGTGCCCACCTACCTCGACCTCATCCGCCACGACGCCGACACGATCGTCGCGGGGCTGACGGGCACGTCATGAGCGCCGCGATCTCGGTCACCGACGTCACGGTCCGGTACGGCGAGGTGCACGCCCTCGACGACGTGACCCTGCAGGTACCCGCCGGCGCGGTCACCGGCCTCATCGGCATGAACGGGTCGGGCAAGTCGACGCTCTTCAAGTCGATCGCGGGACTCGTCAGGCCGCAGGCCGGCACGGTGCTGCTCGAGGGCGCGACGCCCGCGGCGGCGCGGCGGCGCGGACTGCTCGGGTACGTGCCGCAGAGTGAGGACGTCGACTGGGCGTTCCCGGTGTCGGTGCGCGACGTCGTCACGATGGGGCGGTACGGGCACCTCGGACCGCTCCGGCGAGCGCGACGCGAAGATCGAGCCGCCGTCGACGAGGCTCTCGAACGGGTCGACCTCACGGCCCTCGCCGACCGGCAGATCGGGCAGCTCTCGGGTGGGCAGCGCAAGCGCGCGTTCGTGGCCCGCGGCATCGCCCAGGACGCCGGCATCCTGCTCCTCGACGAACCGTTCGCCGGCGTCGACAAGGCATCCGAAGCGCTCATCGTCCGCCTGCTGCGCGACCTCGCCGCGGCCGGTCGCACCGTCCTCGTCTCGACGCACGACCTGCACGCGCTGCCGACGCTCGCCGATCGGGCGGTGCTGCTGCAGCAGCGGGTCGTGTTCGAGGGGCCGGTCGCCGAGGCGCTGAAGCCGGAGCAGCTCGCGAAGGCGTTCGGGTTGGACATCGCATGAACCCGCTCGACTTCCTCCTCGAACCCCTGCACTACGACTTCATGCTGCGGGCGCTCGGCACCACGGTCATCGCGGCCGTCGTGTGCGCGGTCCTCTCGTGCTGGCTCGTGCTGATCGGCTGGTCGCTCATGGGCGACGCGGTCTCGCACGCCGTACTCCCCGGGGTCGTGCTCGCCTACGTCGTCGGCGCCCCGTTCGCCCTCGGCGCCCTCGTATTCGGGCTGCTCGCGGTGGCGCTGATCGGGCTGATCCGCGGCACGAGTCGAGTAAAGGAGGATGCCGCGATCGGCATCGTCTTCACGACCCTGTTCGCGCTCGGGCTCGTCCTGATCTCGGTGACGCCAAGCCAGACCGACCTGAACCACATCATCTTCGGCAACATCCTCGGTGTCGGGGTCGCCGAGCTCGTCCAGATCGCCGTCATCGCGGTCATCGCGTTCGCGATCCTCATCGTGAAGCGGCGCGACCTCACGCTCTACGCCTTCGATCCGGTGCACGCGTTCGCGATCGGGCTCTCACCGCGACTGCTCGGTGGTCTGCTCCTCGGTGTCCTCGCCCTCACGACGGTCGTCGCGCTGCAGGTCGTCGGCGTCGTCCTCGTCGTCGCGATGCTGATCATCCCCGGCGCGACCGCCTACCTGCTGACCGACCGCTTCGGACGCATGCTCGTGATCGCGCCGGCACTTTCGGCTGCGGCATCCGTCGTCGGCATCCTGCTCAGCTACTGGCTCGACGCCGCCTCGGGCGGCCTCGTCGTGGTCGTGCAGGGCGTCGTGTTCGCGATCGTGTACCTCGTGAGCCCACGGCACGGTGTGCTGCTGCGGCTGATCCGGCGGACGCGCATCCGCGCGTGATGCGCAGGGGAAGAATGGACGCATGCCGTTCTTCGACCCGGATGCCTCAGCCGCACTGCAGGTGATCCATGGCTGAGCGCGCCGCCGAGATCCTCACGCGGTTCGTCGATGCAGTGGATGCCGCGGGCATCGCCGCCCACGGCGTGCACGTCCGGGCTGCGGGCGAGGTCGCCGAGCACCGCTGGACGCGCGACGTCCGTGAGGACGTGCAGTCCGTCGCGAAGGGCGTCTGCGCGCTCGCTGCGGCGATCGCCGTCGACGAGGGGCTGATCGAGCTCGACGCACCGGTGTCGCGGTACCTGCCCGACCTCACCCCGCCGGACTCGCCGCTTACGCTGCTACACCTGCTCACGCTCACGAGCGGCGTCGACTACCCGTGGTCGCCGACGATGTTCGAGGACTCGCCCGACGTCGCGGCGGAGTTCCTCTCCCGGCCCGCTCCAGAGCGCGCGTTCCAGTACTCCAACGCGAGCACGTACACCGCGATGCGCGCGCTCGCGACGGTGACGGGCGATCTCGTCGACTGGCTGACCCCGCGCCTGTTCGCCCCGCTCGGCATCGACGACGTCGAATGGGAACGGTGCCCGCTCGGCCACGTCCTCGCCGGCGGCGGACTGCGTCTGCGCACCGAGGAGCTCGCGCGCATCGCACTGCTCATCCGGGACCGAGGTCTTTGGGACGGGCACCGCCTGGTTTCGGCGGCGGGTGTCGACACGCTGCACACCGGCTGGGTGGCATCCGGAACCACCCCCGGCTACGAACGGTACGCGCTCGCGGGGTGGGACGGGCCCGGCGACGGCTGGCGCCTGCATGGCGCGTTCGGACAGGTCGTCGTCTTCTCGGGCGACGTCGTACTGACCGTGACCGCCGACGACTTCGAGGGCGGCTTCCAACTCCCCGACCTCGCGTTCGCCGCGATCGCGAGCTGACGCGCCGTTCGGGACTGTTGCTTCGGGTTACCGCGGAATGGAGTGGGCGGCGAGCGCGCTTTAGCGTCGGAGACAGGGCATCCCGCCCGCGCCCTTGCCCTGCACCGCCTGCCCGTTGGAGCACACCATGACCGAGCCGAGCTCGACCCAGTCCGAGATCACCGCGCACCTCGCCAAGCAGAAGTCGCGCCGCGGCTGGTTCATCGGCGGCGGCATCGTCGCCGTCGCGGCGATCGCCGCGGCGATCACGATCCCACTTGTCACGCAGAACTCCGGGACGCCCGCCGCCGGCGGCGCCGACGAGCCGATCAAGCTCACCCTCGCCGACACCGCGCAGAGCGACTTCCAGGACACGATCATCGAGGTCGCGAAGGACAAGGGCCTCGACCTCGAGTTCATCAACTTCGACGACCCGTACCTGCCGAACACCGCACTCGTCGAGGGCGACGTCGACGGCAACACCTTCCAGCACGTCGCGTGGCTGAGCCAGTTCAACAAGGAGAACGGCACCGACATCACGCCGGTGTTCTCGACGGTCGTCTCGGCCTGGGGCCTCTTCTCTGAAGACTTCGCCTCGGTCGACGAGCTTCCCGAGGGCGCCTCGATCGCCGTGCCCGATGACCCCGCGAACTTCTCGCGTGCGCTGTTCATCCTGCAGACCGCGGGGCTCATCGAGATCGACCCGGATGCCGGTGTGTTCCCGACCGAGGAGGACATCACCGCCAACCCGAACGGGATCGAGCTGACGCGCCTCGCACACGAGTCGGTGCAGACGGCGTACGGCGACCCGGCTGTCGATGCCCTCGTCATCGCGACCGACGACTTCGACCCCGCGCTCGGCATCACGAGCGAGGATGCCCTGCAGCTCGAAGACGCGACCGCCCCGACGTCGAGCCCGTACGTGATCATCGTCGCGACGACCGCCGACCGCGCCGACGAGCCCGCGTGGGACATCCTCGAGGAGACGTACCGCGACGAGCGCGTCGTGGCCGCCCTCGAAGAGGAGAAGCGCGGCGAGGCGACGATCGTCGAGCTGCCCGTCGAGGACCTGCGCGCCGCGCTGGAAGAGCTGACCAATCAGTGACACGACCTCGCCGGAGCGCATCCGTCTCTCCGGCGTGACCAAGGACTTCCCCGGCGCCCGCCGGGGAAGTCCTTCGGTGCGTGTCCTCGACGACGTCGACGTCTCGGTCGCCGCCGGCGAGATCTACGGACTGATCGGCCGATCCGGCGCCGGCAAGTCGACGCTCCTCCGCATGGTCAACGGGCTCGAGACGCCCACGTCCGGCTCGGTCGTCCTCGACGGCGTCGACGTCCACGCGCTCCCGCCGAAGGAGCTGCGGACCCTGCGCCACAGCATCGGGATGGTGTTCCAGCAGTTCAACCTCTGGAACTCCCGCACCGTCTTCGGCAACGTCGCAACCCCACTGAAGATCGCGGGCTGGAAGGACGAGGCGATCGCACCCCGCGTCGCCGAGCTCCTCGACTTCGTCGGTCTCGGCGGCAAGGCGTTCGCACACCCCCGGCAGTTGTCCGGTGGCCAGAAGCAGCGCGTCGGTATCGCCCGCGCCATCGCCGGCCGCCCGTCGGTGCTCCTCGCCGACGAGGCCACGAGCGCCCTCGACCCGCAGACGACGACCGAGATCGTCGACCTCCTCCGCTCGGTGAACCGCGAGTTCGGCATCACGATCGTCGTCGTCACCCACGAGATGGACGTCATCGCCGCCCTCGCCGACCGGGTCTCGATCCTCAGCGACGGCAGGGTCGTCGAGTCGGGCGACATCCACCAAATCCTTGCGACCCCGCGGCATCCGGTCACGGCCGGTCTCGTCGGCGCCTACACCGGCACCTCGCTCACCGACGGCGAGAAGTCGGCGCTCCGAGCGCAGTTCCCCGGTCGTCGCATCTCGGTCGTGGTGGATGCCGCCACCTCGGGCGGCCCCGTCCTCTCGCGGCTCGCGCGCCTGCACGGCGTCGACTTCGCGATCATCCAGGGCGGTGTCTCGCGCGTGAAGGACAAGCCCTACGGGCAGCTCAGCCTCGAGCTCCACGGCGATGACGCGGCGATCGACCGCTTCGTCGCGGAGCTCTCGCAGACGGCGACGGTGACGACATGGTGACTGTGGTTCCATCCGTGGCGCAGTTCATCGATCCGGCGACCGACGTCCCTCGGGTCGCGCGCGCGCTCGGCGAGACGCTGTTCATGGTGTCGGTGTCGTTCCTGTTGGCATCCGTCATCGGCCTCGTGCTCGGCATCTTCCTCTACGCGACCCGGCCGGGACAGATCCTGCACAGCCGCGTCGTGCACCTCGTGTTGAACATCGTGGTGAACACGCTGCGGCCGATCCCGTTCATCATTCTGCTCGTCGCCCTGACGCCGGTGACGCGGGCACTCATCGGCACGAGCATCGGCCCGGCCGCGGCGATCCTGCCGCTGACGATCGCGGCATCCGTCGGCATCGCCCGCGTCGCGGAGTCGAACCTCGTCGCGGTCGATCCCGGCGTCATCGAGGCGGCGAAGGCCGCCGGTGCGTCGCCGCTGCACATCCTGTTCGGCTTCGTCGTGCGCGAGGCGTTCGGACCGCTCGTGCTGTCGCTCACCTTCATCTCGGTGGCGCTCATCGACGCGACCGCGGTCGCGGGCGCCGTCGGCGGTGGTGGTCTCGGCAACCTGGCGCTGACGTACGGCTACCAGCGCTTCGACTGGGCCATCATGATCCTGATCATCCTGGTGCTGATCGGCCTCGTGCAGCTCGTGCAGTTCGTCGGCAACCGCATCGCCCGGAGGTTCATCGACCGATGACTCGTCCCCAGCACGTCGCCGTCATCGGGGCGGGTGTGATTGGCTCGTCGATCGCCGCCGCCCTCGAGGCATCCGGTGTCGAGGTAACGGTGATCGCCTCGGATGCCACCGGCACCGGCCCCGTCTCGCGGGCGAGCCTCGCATGGGTGAACGCCCGGGCGAAGACTCCGGAGTACTACCGGCAGTTCAACGCCGACGCCCGCGCCCGTTGGACCGAGCTCGCGCTGCCGTGGTTCCACGCGACCGGCGCCCGTGCCGACGGTGAGGACTTCGGGCCGGACGGCTGGGTCGACACCGCCGCCGCGATCGCCGCGAACCTCGCGTCCGTCAGCCATGTCCGCGTCGAGACGGTCACCGACACGTCGGCACTCCGCGAGGAGTTCGACGCCGTCGTGGTCGCGGCCGGCGCCGGCACGGCCGCGCTCGCACCAGGATCGCCGCGGCTGTCGACGACGACCGGCGCCGAGGGGTACCTCGTGCGGTTCGCGGCATCCGACGCGCCCTTCGACCGCATCGTCTCGATCAAAGGACTGCAGCTGCGACCCGACGGCGAGGGCCGCGTCGCGGCACAGAGCCTGACCATCGAGAACCGACTGCGCGAGGAGGGCGTCACCGCGACTGCCGAGAACGTGTGGCCCGCCCTGCGCGCCGAGATCCTCGCCGCCACCGGATGGGCACCGCCCGCCGACACCGCGGTGACGATCAACCGCGCGCACCGCACCCACCCCGTCGATGGGCTGCCGGTGATCGGCTGGGTCGGCGGTGTCTACGCCGTCGTCGCCCACAGCGGCGTGACCCTCGCACCGCTGCTCGCCGACCTCGCCGCCCGCGACCTGCTCGGTGACGAAGACCCGCGCCTCGCGCCGTTCCGCCCCTGATCTCTCGGAGTTCCATGACCGACTTCAGCACGCTCCTCGCCGGCCTCCCTCCCCGCCAGGGCTTCGGGGACGCCACCCTCATCCGGCTCGAGCCGGGGTCGATCGACCTCGGCGGCGGCAACCCCGACACCGCACTCCTCCCGGTGGACGTCTACCGCGACGCGTTCGATGCCGTGGTGACGGATGCCACCTTCCCTTCGCTCCTGCGCTACTCGCCCGCACCCGGTCTGCCTGCGCTGCGCGCCGCGATCGCCGAGCGTGAGGGCGTCGACGTCGACCGGATCCTCGTCACGAACGGTGGCGCGCACGGCCTCGCGCTCGCGGTGCTGTCGCTCCTCGACCCGGGCGACACGATCGTCGTCGACGATCCCGTGTACCCCCTGTTCCTCCGCGTGCTCGACCTCGTGCCGGGCGTGAAGGTCGTGCCGCTCGCGGCGGGGCCGGACGGCGTTGACCTCGAGGCGCTCGCGGGCGTGTTGGCCGGCGGCATCCGTCCGACCGCGCTGTTCACGGTGCCGACGTTCCAGAATCCGTCCGGCGGGACGCTCTCCGACGAGAAGGCCGCCGCGCTCGTCGCCCTCGCCGAGCAGCACGGATTCACGATCATCGCCGACGACCCGTACCGCGAGATCGCCTTCCCCGGCTTCACGACGCCGGCACATCGCGCGTTCCGCGACACCGATCGGGTGCTCGCGGTGAACTCGTTCTCGAAGACGCTCGGCCCCGGGCTGCGGCTCGGCTGGCTCGTCGTCCCCGCCGGCACGTCGGAGCGCATCACCCGGCTGCGGAACCGCCTCGACGGGCAGACGAGCGGCGTCCTGCAGGCCGTTGTCGAGCGGATGCTGCGCGATGACCGGCTCGCGCCGTCGATTGCCGCGGCCGGCGCGGGCTACGCCGCCAAGGCCGGCGCGCTGCTCTCAGCGCTGGACGAGGAGTTCGGCGACCGGGTCTCGGTCGCCGCTCCCGGCGGCGGCTTCTTCGTCTGGGCGCAGCTGCACGGCGACGTCGACACCGAGCGGCTCTTCGACGACGCCCAGACGCTCGGCGTCACCTACCAGCGCGGCGAATGGTTCGCCGCCGGCGGCGCCGACCACCGCGGCCGGGTGCGCCTGTCGTACTCCGAGCCCGATGAGGCCTCGCTCCGCGAAGGCGTCGCCCGCCTGGCTCGGGCATACCGCGCGCTCGCCTGACCCGCCCGCGCCGCCGAACAGCCGTCGGCCGCCGCGCCGCGGCATCCGCCGGCCCTGTGCACAACGTCTCCAATTCCTCGCGAGTCGCGCCGCTCAGCCCTCGAACGGCCATCTCCCCCTCGAGTTGGAGACGTTGTGCACGGCGCCCGTGCTCAACGCCGGGCGAGGACGAACCCCTGCGGGTGGGTCTCGGTTGACCGGGGCAGCCGCTCGGTCGCCTCGACGATCTGCAGCCCGGCCTCGACGGCGAGCGCACCGACGGCCGCTGCTGAGTGGAGATACGCCCGGAGGTCGACGTCGTGACCGTACGCGTGCGTGAGTTCGCGGACGCCCTCCCCCGCCTGGAATCCGAGCAGCAGGTGTCCCCCGGGCGCGAGCACGCGCGCGAGTTCCGCGATGACCTCGCCGAGCTCGGCGGGCGCGGTGTGGATCACCGAGTACCACGCGAGGATGCCGTCGACCACGGCATCCGGGAACGGCAGTGTGGCGAGCTCGCCGGTGATGAAGTCGAATCGCGGATGCCGCACCCGGGCATGCGCCAGCATCGCCGCCGACGCGTCGACCCCGAGGACCATCGCGTCCGGTCGCGCGCTGATGATGAGGTCGATCATCCGCCCGGTGCCGCACCCGGCGTCGAGGATGCGCGCATCGCGCGGCGTCGTCGCGAGGAAGCGCTCGATGAGCGCGAGGTCTTCGGGAGCCTCGTACGCCGCGTCGGGCAGCGCCGCGGCGTACGCGTCGGCCACCGTATCGTAGGCCCGGCGGGTGTGGTCGAGGTCGTTCACGCGGCACCCGGCCAGACGTACGGAAGGTCGTCCGGTTCGGTGAACCCCTGGGCGCGGTAGTGCTCGGCGTCCTTGCGGAGCAGGTTCGAGCGGTGGGACCGGTGGACGTCCTCGCGTCCGAACCACGGCGGAAGGTCGACCGTGCCCGACCGGTAGGCGTCGCCGTCGGATGCCACTTCGTCGAGCGTCGCGAGCGTGGAGGCGCGAGTCGTGTCGGCGAAGCCGCGGCGGACCCATTCGTCGACGAACGCGTCCTGATAGACCATCAGCGCCGGACGGTATCCGCGCCACATCGCCACCGCCGGGTGGTGCCGCCAGCCGTAGTCGGGGATCGTCAGCGCCCGCATCACCTGCAACGTCTCGACGCGCTGCTTGCCGAGCCGCTTGTCGTCAAGCACGGCGGCGCTGCGGGCGAAGTCGGCGTAGGGCACGAACGTCTGCATGCTCCGAGTCAACGCGATCGGCGGCGGTGGCGGCATCCCCTTGACGGGCTCATCGCGCGTGCAGCGATGTCGCACGCTCCCGGTGTCGGACGAGTCAGAGGTCGCCGGTCACAGCAGCGGCTTCCCTCCCGTGACGGGGATGACGGCTCCGGTGATGTAGCTGGAATCCTCCGAAGCGAGCAGCACGTACGTCGGTGCGAGCTCCGCAGGCTGCCCGACGCGGCCGAGCGGCACGTCGGAGCCGAACCCGTCGACCTTCTCGGGCGGCATGGTGGACGGGATGAGCGGCGTCCAGATCGGGCCCGGCGCAACGGCATTCACGCGGATGCCGCGTTTACCGAGCATCTGGGCGAGCGATGCGGTCAAGCTCGCCATCGCCGCCTTCGTGGCGGCGTAGGGCATGAGTCCGGGCGAGGGCTGGTCGGCCTGGATCGACGACGTCGCGATGATCGATGCACCTCGCTGAAGGTGCGGCACGGCCGCCTTGACGAGATGGAAGTAGGCGTCGACGTTGGTCGCCCAGGTGAAGTCCCACTCGTCGTCGGAAATCTCCTCGAGCGAGTCGCGGGTCATCTGATACGCCGCATTGCTCACCAGGATGTCGAGGCGCCCGAGTTCTGCGAGCGTCTGCGCCACCACATCACGGCAGTGCTGGGGATCGGAGAGGTCTCCTGGGAGGAGGAGCGCCCGGCGACCGGCATCCTCGACGAGCCGCTTCGCGTCGGCCGCATCCTCGTGCTCGTCGAGATAACTGATTGCGACGTCGGCGCCTTCACGCGCGTAGGCGAGCGCGACCGCTTTGCCGATGCCGCTGTCGCCGCCGGTGATGAGTGCGACCTTTCCGTCGAGCCTGCCGTGGCCGCGGTAGGTGTCCTCGCCGTAGTCCGGCCGCGGCTCCATGATGCGGTCGGTACCGGGAACGTCCTGCTGTTGCGCCGGGGGATGTGCCATCGGTCGTCCTCTCTGTCGGATGCCGCGCGACCGATCGCCGCGCTGCGGCCCAGTCTTCGGACGTCGGCCCCACACCGCGCGGGGGTTGCGTCATCCGACGGACGCCTCTACGGGGCGCGGCGTGCCGGTCAGCGCACGCGCCGGATGCGGATCGGCCCCTTCGCGGTCGACGGGTCCACGACGGCGCCGCGCTGGGTGATCTCCACCTCGCCGGCGTCGACGAGTCGCCGCGCGGCGCGGCGCGCGGGTTCCATGAGGTCGCGCCAGTCGTCTTCACCGCCGACGGCTCGGGCGGCCTCCGAGGGGCAGATCGTCGCACCGGCCGCGCGGTCGGCGAGCAGCTCGAGAATGCTCCGCGTCAGCTGTTCATCGGCGGGACGGATGCCGCGCCGGCGGCATCCGTCCGAGCAGTATCGAACCTCGTCCCAGTTGCGCTCCCACTTCGCGCGCCACTCGAAGCGGCGCCCGCACGAGGCGCACACCTTCGACGGGCGTTCCTCGCGGCGGTTCGTCACAGGTCGCACTCCGCGTTGGTCCCGGATGCGTACCAGACCGGCGTCTCGGGCGCCGCGCGGATGTCTCGGGTCACACCGAGAACATTGACCCGTACGTAGATCGGCTCGGCGCTGAATCGAGTGCACTGCGCGACGTTCTCGGTCTTGGCTGCGTCGTAGTCGACGATCGCGGTGAAGCCGAGCCGCTCGGTCGGAAGGACGTGCAGGCCCTCGATCGCGAACTCGGCTGCCGACTCGTTGTCGGGCAGCCGGGTTTGCCCGTTCGGGTTGACCATGACCGCGGTCAGCGGCCACGCCATGTCGTCGGCGAGCATCGGCAGCCCTGCCACCTCGATCGCGGCATCCACCCACCCGTCGTTGACGACAGCGAAGCGGATGCTGCATCGCATCCCGTCCTCGAGCACGATGAGCGGCTGCTGGACGTCATCCTGGAACGGATCGTCCGTGATGCCGGGGTACAGGCCGACCTCCGCGCCGTCGCACTGGACCGGTGCCGCATCGACAGCAATGCGGACTGCGCTGAGACTTCCGTGCGCCACGACCTGCCAGGCGGCGAGCGCGACCACGGCCGCCCCCAGCAGCGCGAGCATTGTGATGCGGACGCGCCGACCCTTCGGCGTTCCCCCATCGACCGTTGTCATGGCCTGATCATGACATCATCGCGGCATGGCCACGTACGTCATCGAGGGATCAAGGGTCACCGACATCGCATCCTTCTATTCGGAGCTCGACCGGCTCGTGATGGCGGACGAGGACTGGACGCTCGGTGCAAGCCTCGACGCGCTCGATGACCTGCTCTACGGGGGTATCGGTGCGCTCGTCGGCGACCACGCGGTGGTCTTCGAGTGGGCCGACTCCGAGCAGAGCCGCGATGCGCTCGGGGTCGAGGCGACCGCCGCATGGCTTCGGGGGAAGCTGGATCGACCCGACATGTTCTCAATCGCACTGCTCCGCGCACAGCTCGCCGACCTCGAGGCCGGGCTCGGCAAGACCTACTTCGAGCTGATCCTCGATGTCTTCGCCGACCACCCCGCGGTCACGCTCGTTCTTCGGTAGCCGGCTGTAGGAACCGCTCAGAAGTGTCCGCGACTGTGCCAGTTCCGGGAGTACGACGGACGAAAAATGTCCCCGCCCGCCCCTGCCATATACCAGCCAATATGTCCAAGAGGGTTTGGCGGCAAGCCGCTGGCTACATGGGTTGCCCCTTCGCGTCTGGCGACTAGCGAAGCCGACGACATCAAACTCTCCCTTACTCAGTTGGACAGGTGCGGTCCGCCGTATCGTCGTAATTGGGCACGGGGCGGTTTGCGGCTTGTTCGGCTGTGGTGGCGATCCCGTTTTCTGCGATGTCGTTGATGAGCCAGTCCATCTCACGGATTTCGCGCTTTTGAGCTTCGCTGATGTCGACCGCGAGTTGGCAGACGCGGAAGTCCTGGATCTGGGCACGTTCGGAGCGTGTAATGGCGAGCGAGTGGTGCGGGATCATTCCCTGCATGAAGGCGGTGTCGTCGACCGTGATCTGGCTGCGGTCGAGCGCGATCCCTCCGCCGATGAGGACCACACCGGCGACGATGATCGCGATGTTCGCTTTGGTGTTCTTGTACATGTTGAGCATCCAGCCGAGCATGATCAGGACCATCGTGCCGCCCATGGTGAGGGCCATGAAGATGCGGCTTTCGCTGAGGCGGATGTGGCTCCATTCCCAGGAGCCGGCGAACATCACGAAGTACATGATGACGACGGCGGTGAGGATCATCGCGCCGAAGCGGATGTACATGCTGACGGACCCGTTCTTCTGCTGCTTCTTCTGGTGAGTGGCGGAGTGCTCGTCTTGAGTGGACATCGGTTCTCTCTCCTTGTTTCGTGGGGTGACGAGGGATCGTAGGTGGGGTGGGTTGTTAGCGCGAGGGGGGTGACGGGAGCAGCGTGAGGCCGCTGTCGTCGATCACGAGCAGATCGCCGGCGTTGGTGATGGCGATCGCTTGGGCTTGGCCATGCACGGTCCCGGCTTCGCTCCAGGATGTTGCTTCGGCGGTTGTCGTCCAGATCTTTCCGCCGCTGCCTACTCCAACGATTCGTTGATGATTGGGCGAGACGCCCAGCAGCGCGATGAGCGGCGTATCCGACCATCGGCGGAACGATGCTGCACCGTCGGTGCTGATCTGTAACCCGTCGGGTGTGGATGCGATGATTCGGCCGGTGGCGTCTGCGACCAGGTTGAAGGCAAACGCCGACCCGCCCGTGGGCCTCCAGGTGTCTCCTTCGTCGGTGCTCGCCAAGACCTCTGCGGAGTCGGTGTGAATCCCGTACAAGGTGCCGTCCGGGGCTGTTGCGAGGACGTGAAAGTCCTTCTCCCCGGTGAACGCGACCGGTGTCCAGCTGCGAGCCGAATCGGTGCTACGGATAATGCCCAAGTGTGGGCTGCCCAGCTCCGCGGGGGTGGTGTTGCCGGGATGTCCCGAAGCCAGCAGGGTGTCGCCGAGGACGGTTAGACCCATGGCGTCGAAGCGAGGTCCGTCCACTTGTGGGCCGAGTTCTCCGTCTTCGGTTGCGGTGTAGATGCCGTCGTGCGTACCGATCAGGAACCCGGACCCGGACGGGTCCGCGACGACATTATGGACGTGTTCGATCCGGAACGCGGCATGGTCGTCGCCAGTGGAAGGCGGCTCACTGGCGCAACCGGCGATGAGGGCGAGGGCGGCTACCGCGGCCGCAGCGAGGATGCTGCGTCGTACATGGCAGGGCCGCGGGGGCGATGTAAGAGTGCGATGAAGAAGCATGTGGCGTCGCTTACTGAGCCAGTTGATGAGTGGGTCGGTGCGCTGTGGTCGCACCGATCCACTCGCAACGGAGTCAGAGGCTCCCGAGCAGCTCCTGCATCGTCGCGATTTCCGCGGTCTGCGTGTCGATGATGGTCTGCGCCATCGCGATCGCGTCCGGGTTCTGCCCGTTGTCGACTTCGTCCTGCGCCATCTCGATGGCACCTTCGTGGTGCATCGTCATCTGTTCGAGGAACAGTCGCGACGCCTCCGCGCCGGTAGCCGCTTCCAGCGCCGCCATGTCGTCGTCGCTCATCATGCCGCCGCCGTGGTCCATACCGTCCATGGAGCCGGTGTCGCTGTCGGCACCCCACTCGTCAAGCCATGACTGCAGCTGGTCGATCTCGGGCTGCTGGGCGGCCTTGATGTCGGACGCCAGGGTGAGGACACCCGGGTCGATGCCTTCCTTGCCCAGGATCATGTCCGACATCTCGACCGCTTGCGCGTGGTGCGGGATCATCATCTGCGCGAACATCACATCCGCGTCGTTGAAGTCTGCTGTGGTCGCGGACGAGGAGGACGGGGCGGAGCTGTTGCCGTGGTCCATGCCGGGCATGGACTCTGAGCCGGAGCCGCCGGCGCAGCCCGCGAGGGTCAGCGCAGCGGCGAGGGTGAGTGCGGCGGTTGCCGCGGTACGAATCTTCATCAGTGTTCTCCAATACAGGGGTACGTGAAAGCAGCGCCGGTCAGGGTGACGGGCGTGCGGGTGCGAGCGCTGGGGACGAAGGTCTGGCCCCGGACGCATCACGTACGGCTGATGCAGAGAACGGTGAGTGAAGGTGGAGGCAGCGCAGGCCTGGCAGTTAGTGCCGCAATCACCGATGGTTTCGGTCGCGGGAGGATCGACAACCATCGCCTGACCGCCCCGGGCCGTATCAGCAACAGCACGGTCGCAAGAAGTGCCAGGACGCACGCCATCGCGAGCATGTCGGAGTGCCCGCTGCCGCAGTCCGCGCACGGCTCGTCGGTTGCGGTGGCGCCGGAATGGTGGTCACCGGCGCCTGCCGCTGCTGCCGTGGTGACGGTGGCCTGGTGGCCGGTGTCGGTGGCGGTGTGGGCGTTGAGGGAGTGCATGGCCAGCAGGCCCACGATGACCGCGCCGGTCACCGCAATGAGCAGCAGCAGCGTGCGGGCCACAGCCCGGCCGGTGCGAAGCCGGTCCGTCAGTGCGATCAGCGACATGTCACCTCCCTCCCTTCCACGCTACGTCAGACCGGTCAGCGGCGGATAACCGCGTCGGGGCTGAGATCCAGCCGGCGCAGCAGCTGAGCGTTGAGGGCAACGACGATCGTCGACAGCGACATGAGGATCGCGCCGACCGACATCGGTAGCACGAACCCGATCGGGGCGAGGATGCCGGCGGCCAGGGGCACCGAGATCAGGTTGTACCCGGCAGCCCACCACAGGTTCTGCTTCATCTTCCGGTAGCTGGCGCGGGACAGCTCGATGACCGACAGCACCGAGCGGGGGTCGTCGCTGGCCAGGATCACCCCGGCCGATGCGATCGCGACATCCGTGCCGGCGCCGATGGCGATACCGACATCCGCCTGCGCGAGAGCGGGCGCGTCATTCACACCGTCACCGACCATCGCGACCTTCCGGCCCTCATCTTGCAGCTGCTTCACCTTGGACGCCTTGTCCTCCGGTCGCACACCGGCGAAGAACCGGTCGATGCCCAGTTCAGCGGCCACGGATGCGGCGACGGCTTCGGCGTCACCGGTGATCATCACGACCTGTACGTCGCGGGCGTGCAGCGCGTCGATCGCCTGTCGGGACTCGGGTCGGATTTCATCGGCCAGCCGGAGCGCACCGGCGACCTTCCCGTCGACGAGAACGTGCAGGATGATCGCACCTTCCTCACGCCAGGTGTCCGCGATCGACAGCTCACGGCCGCCGGTCTGCTCGAGCAGGTACGGGCCGCCCACCTGCACGACCTGACCGTCAACGGTCGCGCGTACCCCGACCGCGGGTGAGGACTCGAAGTCCGTCGACCGCGGCACGGACAGGTTCTTCTCCCGCGCGGCGGTGACGATGGCACGGGCGAGCGGATGCTCGGAATCAGACTCCGCGGCGGCCGCGAGAGCCATCAGCCGGTCTGCGTCGATCGCGTCGACCGATTCGACAGCGGTGACGGCGGGGGCACCCTTGGTGAGAGTGCCGGTCTTGTCGAACAGCACCGTGTTCACGGTGCGCATGCTCTCCAACGCCAGACGGTCCTTGATCAACACCCCGCCCCGGGCAGCGCGCTCGGTGGCGATGGACACCACCAGCGGGATCGCCAGGCCCAGGGCGTGCGGGCAGGCAATCACCAGCACCGTGATCGTGCGGATTACCGCGTCATCGGGCAGACCGACGGTGGTCCACACGACGGCGGTGATGGCCGCGGCGATCAGCGCGAACCAGAACAGCCAGCCGGCGGCACGGTCGGCGAGGCGCTGCGCTTTCGAGGACGAGTTCTGCGCCTCGGTGACCAGTCGTTGGATGCCGGCGAGGGCGGTGTCCTCGCCGACCGCGCTGATCTCGACTCGGATGCCGGAGTCGGTGGCGACGGTCCCGGCCACGACCGCGTCCCCGTCGCCGCGGCGCACGGGCTTGGATTCACCGGTGATCATCGACTCGTCCATGCTCGCCGAACCCTGCACCACCCGACCGTCAGCGGGAACCCGTCCGCCGGGGCGGACCACGACGACGTCACCGACCTGCAGGTCAGCGGGCGCCACGGTGACAGTGGTGTCCCCGTCTACCTTCTCCGCCTCGTCGGGCAGGAGCGCGGCGAGGGAGTCCAGTGCCGAGGTGGTCTGCGCGAGCGACCGCATTTCGATCCAGTGACCGAGGAGCATGATCACGATCAGCAGCGCCAGCTCCCACCAGAAGTCCAGCTCGTGATCCAGCAGCCCGAGGCTCGCCCCCCATGACGCGATGAACGCGACGGTGATCGCCAGCCCGATCAGCAGCATCATGCCGGGCTTACGGGCACGCAGCTCGCTGACCGCGCCGGTCAGGAACGGGGCACCACCCCACACGTACATGACGGTGCCCAGGACCGGGGAAATCCAGCCCACCCACGCCGCGTCGGGCAGCGGGTATCCGAGCAGCATCGAAAACATGCCCGAGAACGCCACCACCGGGACCGCGAGAATCAGGTTGATCCAAAACAGTCGACGGAACCGCGCGACATGGTCCGCACCGTGCCCGGCATGCCCACCATGAGCACCGTGCTGCATCCCCCCGTGCCCATCACTCTGCCCCTCATGAGGGCTGTTCTGCGTGGTGTGGTGCGCGTGCGGGTCGTCGACGGTGTCGGGCTCGGCGACGGTCTCGCGCAGCCCCTGCGCAGTGTCATCACCGCCGGCGCCGGTAGCCGTGGGGTGGTGGTGTGCGTGGTGGTCGTGCTGGCTCATGATGAGCGTCCTTCCACTGTTCGCATCCAGCAGATGCAGGTCAGACCCGGGCGGAAACGCGGGCCGGTTCAGGGGTAGCGGTCGTCGAGCTCGCCGGGATGGGGCGGAACCCGCGCAGGCGCAGACTGTTCGTGACGACGAACACCGAGGACAACGCCATCGCGGCTGCGGCGACAAGCGGGTTCAGCAGCCCGGCCATCGCGACCGGGATCGCGGCGACGTTGTACGCGAACGCCCAGAACAGGTTGCCCTTGATGGTGCCCAGGGTGCGGCGTGCCAGCCGGATCGCGTCGGCAACGACCAGCAGGTCACCCGAGACGACGGTGATGTCGCTGGCAGCGATCGCGGCATCCGTTCCTCCGCCCATCGCCAGACCGAGATCAGCGGCAGCGAGAGCGGCGGCGTCGTTGACCCCGTCACCGACCATCACCACAACACGCCCGTCGCTCTGTAGCTGGCGGACCACGTCGAGCTTCCCAGCAGGGGTCACCCCGGCGTGCACCTGGTCGATGCCGACCTGACGAGCGATCTCCCGGGCGGCGCCATCGTTGTCGCCGGTGAGCAGCACCGGTGTCATCCCCAACGCCCGGAACCGGGCGACCGCCTCGGCGCTGGTGGCCTTGACCGTGTCGGCGACCGCGACGATACCCAGGTGGGTGCCGTCACGACCGATGGCGACGACGGTCGCTCCCCCGGTTTGCAGCGCATCGGCGTCGTGCTGCAGCCGTGTCGTGGGATGAATGCCCCACTGCTCCTGCAGCCAGGACGGCCGGCCCGCGACGACGAGAGAGCCCGCGACCATCCCTTGCACACCGAAGCCCGCGTGAGAGTTGAACGTCTCCGCCGGTGCGACCGTGACGCTTTCGGCGACGATCGCGCGGGCGACAGGATGCTCCGACCCGGACTCCACCGCCGCGGCCGCAGCCAGCAACTCCTCCCGGGTGACACCGGGAGAGGGATGGACGGCGGTGACGGCCATGATGCCGGTGGTGACGGTGCCGGTCTTGTCCAGCACGATGGTGTCGACCTTGCGGGTCTGTTCCAGCACCTGCGGGCCCCGGATAAGGATCCCCAGCTGTGAACCGCGGCCGGTGCCCACCAACAGCGCGGTGGGCGTGGCGAGCCCGAGTGCGCACGGGCACGCGATGATGAGCGTTGCGACCGCGGCGGTGAACGCCAATTCCATGGACCCGCCGATGAGCAGCCAGCCGACGAACGCGGCGATGGCGAGCAGAATCACGATGGGCACGAAAATCCCGGACACCCGGTCGGCAAGACGCTGCACCCGGGCTTTGCCGGTCTGCGCCTCCTCCATCAGCCGCCGCATCCGGGCCAGTTCGGTGTCCGCGCCCACGCGGGAGATCTCCACCGTAAGCCGGCCACCGACGTTGACCGTCGCACCCACCACACGGGAACCCACACCAACCTCGACCGGGGCAGATTCGCCAGTGAGCATGCTCGCGTCGATCGCCGAAGACCCGTCGATGACGAGCCCATCGGAGGGGATCTTCTCCCCCGGCCGGACCAGAACGGCATCCCCCACGATCAGCTGGCTGACCGGGACGCGCTGTTCCACCCCGTCGACGAGCTTGACAGCGTCTTTCGCCCCCAGCTCAAGCAGAGCGCGCAGCGCTTCCGAAGACGACTTGCGGGCGCGGGCCTCGGCGTACCGACCGGCGAGGATGAACACCGTCACCAACGCGGCGACCTCGAGGTAGACCTCATGCCCGCCCGCCCGCGGAGTGCCGATGAGCGTGAACGTCATCGTCATCCCCGCCATGCCGGCGCCGCCGAAGAACAGCGCGTACAGGGACCAGCCGAACGCGGCGATCACCCCGACGCTGATGAGCGTGTCCATGGTCGCGGCACCATGGCGGGCGTTGACGGCAGCAGCACGGTGGAACGGCCACGCGCCCCACACCGCCACCGGGGCGGTGAGAGTGAGCGACAGCCACTGCCAGTACTCGAACTGCAGCACCGGAACCATCGACAGCACCGCAACCGGCACCGACAGAGCCGTGCTGATCAGCAGACGCTGCCGCAGCGAAACCAGGTCGCGGTCCACCGGCGTACCGGGTTCATCCGCGGCCTCGGCGACCGGCGGTGCCGGGAGCGCAGCCTGGTAACCGGCGGATTCGACCGCGGCGATCAGTGTGGCCGAGTCGACGTCCTCGCCGCGCACGCGGGCTTTCTCGGTGGCGTAGTTGACAGTCGCTTCCACACCGGGCAGCTTGTTGAGCTTCCGCTCGATCCGCATCGCACACGACGCGCAGGTCATCCCGGTGATGTCGAGCTCGACATCGACCGCACTCATGACGGGCTGCTGGCCAGCGCGTAACCAGCCTCCTCCACCGCCGCCTCCACGGCAGCGGGAGCGATTGGCGTCGAGCTGCGGATCGTCACCCGAGACGCGCCGCCCGCGTTCAGGTCAACCGACACACCCTCCACCCCGTCGATCGCCGACAGCTCCTCGGTGACGCTCGACACGCAGTGCGAGCAGGTCATCCCCGTCACCAGCACATCGGACGTCACAGCCGCCGTGACCGCATCCGCGGTCTCTGGAGCTGATGTGGTCGCGCAGCAGGCACATCCAGCGCCGGCGTCCTTCAGGCCCAGGTCGTTGCGGTTCTCGGTGTTCATCATGGTCTCCTCGTAGTGAATGGGCAGGTGGGTCAGGAACGGACCAGACGGGCGATCGCGTCGTTGGCTTCGCGGATCTTCTCTTCCGCAACCGCACCACCCTCGGCGCTGGCTTCGGCAACGCAGTGTGAGAGATGGTCGCCCAGCAGCGACAGCGCGACAGACTCGAGAGCCTTCGTGGCCGCGGAGACCTGCGTGAGGATGTCGATGCAGTACTTGTCCTCCTCGACCATTCGTGCAATCCCACGGACCTGACCCTCCGCGCGACGCAGCCGCTTCAGCAGATCGTCCTTGCTCGCCGTGTAACCGTTCATGGCAGGTACCATACCCCCCTACCGTATGTAAGACAAGCGACTCGAGTAACGGGCTCGCCCAGAACCTTCAGTGACTGGGGACGGGGGTCGCCGGGACCAATGCGGTGAGGCGACAGCAGGCAGCACGGCACGAATTGGTCAGTTGCCCTTGGCGCTGCTAGCCGCAATCAATCTCCGCGGAGGACGTGGATGCGCGACTGACGAAAAGTTGCTCATCGCCGAAATGTCCAAACGGACACACGGTGGACATTTCATCTGCGAAACGGACAACTTCAAGAAAGACCTACACCGGCTCAGTCCATCCCCACGGCCATGTCGGTGAACCGGGAGAAGTGGCCCTGGAAGGCGACGACGACCGTGTCGGTCGGGCCGTTACGGTGCTTGGCGACGATCAGGTCGGCCTCGCCGGCGCGCGGGCTGTCCTTTTCGTAGGCCGCCTCGCGGTGGAGCAGGATCACCATGTCGGCATCCTGCTCGATCGAGCCCGATTCACGCAGATCGCTGATCGCGGGCTTCTTGTCAGCACGCTGCTCGGGACCACGGTTCAGCTGCGAGAGCGCGATGACCGGCACCTGCAGCTCCTTGGCGAGCAGCTTCAGCGCACGCGAGAACTCCGAGACCTCCTGCTGACGCGACTCGACGCGCTTGCCGCTGGTCATGAGCTGCAGGTAGTCGATCACGACCATCTCGAGCCCGACGCGCTGCTTCAGCTTGCGGCACTTCGCCCGGATCTCGACGAGCGTCATGTTCGGGCTGTCGTCGATATAGAGAGGTGCGTCGTTGATCCGGCCGCGGGTCGACGCGATCGTCGTCCAGTCGCGACTGTCGAGCATGCCCTTGCGCATGCTCTGCAGCGGCACGGCACCCTCGGCGCTCATGAGGCGCATCGCGATCTCGCTGCGACCCATTTCGAGTGAGAAGAAGACCGTCGGTCGGTTGTGCTTGATCGCGGCCGCGCGGGCGAAGTCGAGCGCGAGCGTCGACTTACCCATCGCGGGTCGCGCCGCGACGACGATCATCTGTCCGCCGTGCAGCCCGTTCGTGAGCTGGTCGAGACCCTGGAACCCGGTCGGGATGCCGGTCATCTGCCCGTCGCGCCCGCGGGCAGCCTCAATCTCTTCGACCGCGGCATCCACCGCCACCTGCAGCGGGACGTAATCCTCGGCCTGCTCGGCGCCCGTGACCGAGTAGATCTCGGCCTGCGCGTTGTTGACGAGGTCGAGCGCTTCGCCCTGCCCGTTGTACCCCATCTGCACGATGCGGGTGCCGGCCTCGACGAGCCGTCGCAGCAGCGCGCGCTCGTGGACGATCGATGCGTAGTAGGCAGCGTTCGCTGCCGTTGGCACGATCGATGTGAGCGAGTGCAGATAGTCGGCGCCACCGGAACGCTGCAGGTCGCCCGTCTTGATCAGCTCGTCGGTGACCGCGACGACGTCGGTCGGTTCGCCGTGCGAGTAGAGGCTGAGGATGGCCTCGAAGATCAGCTCGTGCTTCGGTACGTAGAAGTCGGTGCCGCGAATCGACTCGATGACGTCGGCCACGGCGTCGGGCGACAGCAGCATGCCACCGAGCGCGCTCTGCTCGGCGAGCATGTCGTGCGGGGGCGTCCGCTCTGCTCCGCGGGGTCCACCGATGCGGTCCTCAGGTATATCCGCAATCGACATGAAGCCCCCCTTTACAGGCCTCCCGAACGGCCCCAGGTCACGTTAGGAGCGCCCCCCGACACACGCAAACCACCCTGTGGATAACTGTGTGGACAATCTGCGGGAAACGCCGCACACCCTGTGAACAGCGGGTGTGGAAAACGTCGCCGAATACGGCGGATGCATTCGGCAAAAACTTGGCTGATCTGGGTTTGTGTTTCGCACAGCCTGTGGACGACGGATGTGGTTCAACCAATCCTTGAAGGTTCGAGGCGCGATGTGGACATGTGCAAAAGGGTGTGGATGTCAAGTGAGAGATTCCCGCCGCGCGCGTCGCGGAGTGCGCGGGTGAAAGCGGCTCTTGTCAAGACGTTCCTTGAGGCGTAATCTCGGCCTTCCAGGCACCCCGCGTACGCGGTCATCTACGGCCGCGTCACGATGATCCATCGTGGGAGGTGACCTGTGGACACTGTCGCAGACCGTGCTCGATCCCGAGCCGTCCTTCTCGCACTGGCCGGCATCGGCTTCGCCCTGCTCTGGGCGGCGATGGTCACGGTGTTCGCTCCCTCCGCCGCACACGCGGACGATGATCGATCGGATGCCGGGGTGCTGAGGTCGCTGACCTCGAAGGTGAGCACGCTCGTCGAGAAGTCTTCCGAGCGCGTCATCGAACCGGTGACCGACAAGGTCGTCAAGCCCGTCACCGACAAGGTCCTGAAGCCGGTGACCGACGAAGTAGTCAAGCCGGTGACCGACCAAATCGTGAAGCCGGTCGCAGACAAGGTCGTCGCACCCGTGGTCGAGCCGGTGACCGAGGTCGTGAAGCCCGTCATCGAGACGGTGGTCACGCCGGTCGCGGACAAGGTCGTGAAGCCGGTCGCGGACAAGGTCGTGAAGCCGGTCGCAGACAAGGTCGTCGCACCCGTCGTCGAGCCGGTGACCGAGGTCGTGAAGCCCGTCATCGAGACCGTGGTCACGCCGGTCGCGAAGCCGGTCGTCGATGCAGTCGCGCCCCCCGCGCGAGCAGTCGTGGACCCGGTCGTCGGCGCCGTGGCCCCGGTCCTCGACCCGGTTTTCGAGGCCGTCGAGCCGGTCACCGATGTAGTCGTCGACACGGTGTCCCCGGTCGTCGACGCGCTCGACCCGGTCATCGATGCGATCGACCCTGTGGTCACGCCGATCGTGGACGTCATCGACCCCGTGATCGACGTCATCGACCCGGTGATCGACGGAGTGCTCCCGGTGCCCACGGATCCGTCGACGCCCGCGATTCCGGGCCTCGACTCGCCGAACGTCGTGCTCCCGAACGCCGACGCCACCGCCCATGCCACGGGCATCGGGACCGCGAATGCCGTCGAACGGCTGCTCGCCTCGCCCTGGACCGCGCCAACTGCCATCCCCCCTGCAGTAGCGGCGTCGATCGGTTCGGCTGCGGCGAACGCTCCGGCATCCGGCCCCGATGCGCCGGCACCCTCACTTCCGACGCTTGCGACGCTCGCCGGCACCGCGTCGGTCTCTGCAGCTTCTGGAAGCGCGCTCGGCCTGAGTGCCATCGTCCCGTTCGGATTCCTCTTCGCTCACCGTGCCTGGGTGCGACGCGGAACCGCGGGCGACGACGGCTCGCTGCCGGCGCCCTTCTTCGACACCGACGTCTCTCCCGACTGACGCGAACCCGGCCGCCTCTTCGTGCGGCACGGTTCCGGGCGCACTCACGCGCCAAGACGCACTCCTGCGTCGTCAGTGATCAATCTTTAGGAGAGATGAAAATGAACGCCATGTGCAAGCGCGCCCTTCTCGGCGTGCTCGTGGCCGGAGGCATCACGCTCTTCGGCGCCGCGGCAGCGAATGCCGCGGAAACGTCAGGAGAGGACGGACTCCTCTCGGGTACACAGGCCCTCGTCAACGTCGACATTCCTGTCGAAGTGGGCGACCTGGCCCTGTCCCTCCTGGGCGACTCGTCGACCGAGTCGTCCGACGAGACAGCCGCAGCGGACACATCCACTGGGGCATCGGCATCGACCGGCGGATCGGACGGCACGGCATCGGGCACGCAAGCGCTCGTCGACGTGTCCGTTCCCGTGACGATCGGCGACACCGCGGTCTCGGTCATCGGCGACAGCTCGACCACCAGCGAGGACGAGGCTTCGGCACCGACGGAGTCGGCGTCGGCACCGTCGGCATCGACCGACGGGTCGGACGGTACCGCCAGCGGCACGCAGGTGATCGCGCCGGTCGAGGTGCCCATCACCGTCGGTGACACCGCGGTCTCGGTCATCGGTGACAGCTCGACCACCAGCGGAGACGAGGCCACCAGCGGTGGTTCTGCTCCGGCTGCGGGCGAGCCTGAGACGAGCGGATCGGACGGGACGGCCAGTGGGACGCAGGTCGTCGCGCCCGTCCAGGTGCCGGTGACGGTCGACGACGTCGCTGTCTCGGTGATCGGCGACAGCTCGACCACCAGCGGCGACGACACCACCACCGGCGGCACGGCAGCACCCAGCGCGGGCGCTCCCACCACCGATGGCGGCGACAGCGTCGCAGGCGGCACGCAGGTCGTCGCACCGATCGGCATCCCGGTGACGGTGGACGACACCGCGGTCTCGGTGATCGGCGACAGCTCCTCCACCAGCGAGGACACCACCACCGGCGGCACGGCAGCACCCGGCACGGGCGCTCCCACCACCGATGGCGGCGACAGCGTCGCAGGCGGCACCCAGGTCGTCGCACCGATCGGCATCCCCGTGACCGTGGACGACACGGCGGTCTCGGTGATCGGCGACAGCTCGACCACCAGCGGGGACACCACCACCGATACTCCGACGACGCCGGGCTCGCCCGTCACGTCGGGTGACGACGGCATCGGCGGCGGCACGCAGATCGTGCTCCCGATCGACATCCCCATCACGATCGACGACACCGCGGTGTCGGTGATCGGTGACAGCGAGACCGAGAGCAGCGACCCCACGTCGCCGACGGACCCGACCGATCCCACGGACCCGACCGATCCGACCGATCCCACGGACCCCACGGACCCGACCGATCCCACGGACCCCACGGACCCGACCGATCCCACGGACCCGACCGATCCGACGGACCCGATGGACCCCACGGACCCCACGGACCCGACGGACCCCACCACCCCGGGCACTGACACCCCGGGTACGGGTACCGATGACCAGATCCCGGGCGGCGTGTCCTCCGGCGGCGGTATGCCCGAAGCGGCTGCCGGCGACGAGGGCACCCTCGCCGAGACCGGCGGCACTGCCTCGCTGCTGCTGCCGATCCTGGCTATGGCCCTGATCGCGATGGGTGCGCTCCTGGCCCGCCGCCGTCAGCTGGTCTGACCGCATGAGGGAGGGACGGATGCCACGGCGCCTGGCTGCGGCATCCGTCCCTCACCCGCGCGCGAGAGGTGTGCGTGGGTGCAGGGCGAGGTGGGCGGCGTGCCGTCCATGGCCTCCTGGACGCGGCATCCCCCGCCGAGTCCTTGTACCCACGTGCCGGGGCCCCGGCCCCCGGCGGGATGACCAGGCACACATCCTGCTGACGTGCGCGGGTGTCGCGGATCGCTTGTTGGGGGATGATCCGCGACATCCGCGTGCACCGTGAAACGACGGATGCCGCGACCCCGAACGGGATCGCGGCATCCGTGATGCGCGCCAGGATTACTTGGCGGCGACCACCTGCAGGGTGATCACGGCAGTCAGGTCGTCACGCAGGCGAACGGTCGCCTCGTGCTCGCCCACGGCCTTGATCGGCGAGGTGATGTGGATCTTGCGCTTGTCGAGGTCACCCAGACCGGCGGCCTTGACGGCGTCGGCCACGTCGGCGGTCTTCACCGAACCGAACAGGCGACCCTCAGCACCGGCCTTGACGGTCAGCTTGACCGTGTTCGACTCGAGCGCGTTCTTGAGGGCCACGGCCTCTTCGTGGTCGTGGATCGCACGCGACTCGCGAGCGGCGCGGATGGACGCCACCTGCTTCTCGCCACCGCGGGTCCAGGCCACAGCGAAGCCCTGGGGGATGAGGTAGTTGCGGGCGTACCCGTTCTTGACCTCGATGACGTCGCCGGCGCTACCAAGCCCGGCGACCTCGTTCGTGAGAATCAGCTTTGCCATGTCGGTGCTCCTTACCGGCCAGCGCCGGCGTAGGGCAGGAGCGCCATCTCGCGCGCGTTCTTGATCGCCTTGGCGATCAGACGCTGCTCCTGCACCGAGACTCCGGTGATACGACGGGCGCGGATCTTCCCGCGCTCCGAGATGAACTTACGAAGCGTTGCGACGTCCTTGTAGTCGATGACGCCGACGCGGATCGCCTTCGCGGGAGCGGCGTTCTTCGCGCCCTTCCGCGGCTTGCGGCGATCGCCGGTTGCCTTTCCAGCCATGTGTCTTCCTTAAGAGATGTGGATGCCGCGCCTCGCGGCATCCGGAATTCGAATCAGAACGGGGTGTCGTCGCCGTAGCTCGTCCCGGGCGCGCTCCATGCGTCAGGAGCCGAAGACCCGGGCGTCGCCCAGGGCTCGTCCTGCTGCACCTGCGGACGCGACTGCTGTCCACCGCCGCCGAAGTTCCCGCCGCCGCCGTTGCTGGCGGCACGGGTGACCTGGGCCGTGGCGTACCGGAGCGAGGGGCCGATCTCGTCGACCTCCAGCTCGATCGCCGTGCGGTTGTTGCCTTCGCGGTCCTGGTAGGAGCGCTGCTTCAGGCGGCCGGTCGCGACGACCCGCATGCCCTTGGTGAGCGAGCCGGCCACGTGCTCAGCGAACTCGCGCCACACCGACGCGCGGAGGAACAGCGCTTCGCCGTCCTTCCACTCGTTGGCCTGACGGTCGAAGCTGCGGGGCGTCGACGCGATCGTGAAGTTCGCCACGGGCAGGCCGTTCTGCGTGTAGCGCAGCTCGGGGTCTGCCGTGAGGTTACCCACGACCGTGATGATGGTCTCGCCGGCCATGAGCCTTAGGCCTTCGCAGCCTTGCGGGCAGCCTTGGCGTCAGCGCGCTCCTTCTCGGCGGCGACCTGAGCGATCGCCTCCTCGGCGCGGAGGACCTTGGTGCGCATGATCTGCTCGTTCAGCTTGAGCTGACGGTCGAGCTCCTGCGTGGCCTCGCTGGTACCCGTGAAGTTGACGACGGCGTAGATGCCCTCGTTCTTCTTCTGGATCTCGTATGCAAGACGGCGCTTGCCCCACACGTCGACGTTGTCGATCGAGCCACCATCTGCGGTGATGACCTTCAGGAACCCGTCGAGCTTGGGTGCGACCTGGCGCTCGTCGACCTCGGGGTCGAGGATCACCATGAGTTCGTACTGGTGGATGTGCGTCATTAACCCACCTCCTTCGGACTAGAACGGATGCCGGGCGGTTCCCGACATCAGGAGGGTTGATGCACGTGTCTGCGTGATCTGCGCCGGAGCGCAGGCAGACAACCACAACAGTCTAGCGGATGCCGCGCCCCACCGCCCACAGCGGTCCCGGGTACCGTGGCGACCATGGAGTGGACCCGCGATGTCTCTGCCGGCGACTGGCTGCGGGAGCGCATCGACGACCCGTGGCGCGGGACGATGCACGACGTCGTGCCGCGCGGCTTCGAGGCCTATGCGCGGGTGTTCCACCCGGCATCCCGAGATCGACCGATCGGCGCGGCATGGCCGCCGCAGCCGTACTCCGACGAGCGGGCGTGGACGGCGTTCATGGAGCGGCATCCCGGTCTCGACATCGAGGACGAGCGGGTGACGTGGGCGCAGACTGCCGTAGCGCTGGGGACGACGATGCACCCGCTGGCGCAATGGGACGCGCTCGCACGTCGCGACGAGGTCGCGAATCGGGAGAATGACCCGCGCGACGCCGAAGGGTGGCGCTATCACGACCCTGACCAAAGCGCGCTGCCGACGGACATTCTCGCCTCGGTCACGCGCGTGCTCTCCCGTCACACCAGCACACCGGATGCCGGTTTCGCCGCGCTCTGGGACGGACATGGCGGTCTGGTCGGGCACCTCGGCATCGGTCCGTCGCGTGCGTTCTATCAGGCCGACGATGACGGCTCGATCGCCCGCCACAACCAGATGCTCGGTCGCAGCTTCAAGGATGTGTGGAACAACGTCTTCCGGCGCCCGACGTGGCAGGAGGGCATCCTGTCACGGGACGTCTCCGAGGGTCCTCGCCTGCGCCTTCCGAACCGTGACTTCGTGCTGTTCTCCGGTGGTGTCTCCGCGCTCACCGACGAAGACTGGGTGCTGACAGCGCCGTGGCGCGACGTCAAGGCCGAGTCGCACGGGTTCCCGCCCGGCGCCTACAGCCCGAGCCTCGCGTGGCCCGACGACCGGGCGTGGGTGCTGGTCAGTGAGATCGACTTCGACTCGACGATCGTCGGCGGGTCGGCGGAGCTCGTCGCGGCCCTCGTCGCCGATCCACATCTCGAGGCCGCCGAGATCCCCGAGGGCACGGCACTCGGATACGACATCCCCGACCCCCTGAACCCCTGACACCCCCGCCCGGTACGGTGGCGGGCATGAGCTTCGACCCGCGCCCCCTCACCGAGCCGGTCGACCGCGCGACGGTCAAGGCCTACCGGCAGCAGCTCGTCGCATCGGGCCGTGCGCCGAGCGGCGGCACGGCCGGTCTCGTCGTCGGCATCATCGCGGCGGTCATCTTCGGCATCGTGCTGCTGAACGTCGGCATCGGTCTGATCACGGTGATCGGATCGGGCGGCGGTGCAGCCGCGGCGACCGGCGCGGTCATGACCGTGGTCGTGGTCGCTGGCGCGGGCGTGGGGGTCGGGGCGCTCATCATCCGCGGCATCGGCAGGTCGGGCGAGCGCTGGTACCGGCTCGACCGGTTCGCGCAGGCGAACGGCATGACCTGGTTCCCCACCGCGCCCGCACCGGCGCTGCCGGGCATGATCTTCTCGCACGGCAGCTCGCGGCAGGCATCCGATCTGCTGCGCGGCGACCGTCCACGGTTCGTGGAGTTCGCGAACTACCGGTACACGACCGGGTCGGGCAAGAACCAGACCACCCATCGCTGGGGATACGTCGCGATCAAGCTCGCGACCCCGCTGCCCCACATCGTCCTCGACGCCGTCGGCAACAACGCGCTGTTCGGGTCGAACCTGCCGCAGGTCTTCGACAAGGATCAGCGGCTGAGCTTCGAGGGCGACTTCGACCAGCACTTCGCGTTGTACTGCCCGCGCGGCTACGAGCAGGACGCGCTCTACCTGTTCACGCCCGACATCATGGCCCGCTTCATCGACCACGCGGCGCAGCTCGACGTCGAGATCGTCGACGACTGGCTCTTCCTCTACGCGAAGCGCGACTTCTCGACCCTCGATCCGAACACCTGGGCCTGGCTGTTCTCTGTGGTCGGCGCGCTGCTCGACAAGCTCGGGCAGTGGGAGCGATGGCGCGACGACCGACTCGCGATGACGTCTCAGACCGCGATGACGTCTGGACCAGCGGATGCCGCGGGCGCGGCATCCCTCCCGTTCACACCCCCGGTCGAAGCGCTCCGACCGCCCGTCGGTGTCGCCCTCCAGGGTCGGCGGCTGCAGGGTGGTGTGCCCTGGGTCGCGATCGTGATGGTCGCGGTGTTCGGGATCGGGTTCGTCGCGATCCAGTCCGGACTCTTCGGCAGCCTCTTCAGCGCGATCTTCCGCTGACCTGCGTCAGCGCGCCGACCAGCCGCCGTCCATCGTGTAGCTCGCGCCGCTGATCATCCCGGCGCCGTCGCCGGCGAGGAAGACGGCGAGCGCCGCGACCTCGTCGGGTTCGACCAGGCGCTTCACCGCAGCCTCGGCGAGCAGCACGCCTTCGAGCACCTCGTCCTCGCCGATGCCGTGCAGCTTCGCCTGGTCGGCGATCTGCTTCTCGACGAGCGGCGAGCGCACGTAGCCCGGGTTGATGCAGTTGCTCGTCACACCGTGGGCGCCACCCTCGAGTGCCGTCGCCTTCGACAGCCCCTCGAGGCCGTGCTTGGCCGCCACGTAGGCCGACTTGTACGGGGATGCCACGAGCCCGTGCACGCTCGACATGTTGAGGATGCGACCGAAGCCGCGCTCGTACATGCCGGGCAGGGCCGCCCGGATGAGGAGGAACGGCGCCTCGAGCATGAGGCGGAGCATGAACGAGAACCGGTCGGGCTCGAACTCCTCGAGCGGTCGCACGTGCTGGATGCCCGCATTGTTCACGAGGATGTCGACATCGAGCCGCAGATCGTGGAGCGAGGCGGTGTCGGCGAGGTCGACGTGCCACGCCTCGCCGCCGATCGACGCGGCGACGCGCTGGGCGCCGTCCGCGTCGATGTCGGCGACGGTGACGTGGGCACCGGCGGCGGCGAACGCCGTGGCGCACGCCTGGCCGATGCCGCTCGCGCCGCCGGTGACGAGCGCACGGCGCCCGTCGAGTGAGCCGACGGCCCGGCGGCCGGTGGGCTGGGGGGAGCCCACCGCACCGCCGGGAGTGTGGAGGTCGGTCATACCGCGCTCTTCTCGCCGCGCAGCTGCGCCGTGCGCGCGGCATCCGCGTCGTCGATCGCCTGCAGCGACACACCCTTCGTCTCGCGCATGACGAGGATGGTGGCGCCGGTGATGACGCAGGCGACGGCGATGTAGATCGACACCGGGGTCCAGGAGCCGAAGTCGCGCAGCCACTGGGTCGCGAGGATCGGGGCGAGCGAACCAGCGGCGATGGCGGTTACCTGCGAGCCCAGCGAGACTCCCGAGTACCGCATGCGGGTCGGGAAGAGCTCGGCCATGATGGCGGGCTGCGGCGCGTAGAGGAACGCGTGGAAGCAGAGGCCGATCGTCACGGCCAGCACGATGAGGACGGGGTTCAGCGTGTCGAACATCGGGAAGGCGAAGAACGCCCATGCCGCGCTGAGCGCGGCGCCGGTGAGGGCGACGGGACGGCGTCCGATGCGGTCGGCGAGGCGACCCACCTGCGGGATCACGAGGAAGTGCACGACGTGCGCGATGAGGAGGGCGAGCAGCAGCTGGCTGGTGTCGTACTCGTGCACCGCCTTGAGGTAGACGATCGAGAAGCTCACGACGATGTAGTAGACGATGTTCTCCGCGAAGCGGACGCCCATGGCCTGCAGCACGCCCACCGGGTAGCGGCGGAGCACCTCGAGCACACCGTACGAGACGGCCTTCTCGGCCTCGACCTGCGCCTTCGCCTCGAGGAAGATCGGTGCCTCCTCGACGTGGCGGCGGATGTAGAACCCGACGAGCACGATCACGGCCGACAGCCAGAACGCGATACGCCAGCCCCACCCGAGGAAGTCCTCCGAGCTCAGCACCCACGAGGTGATGAGCAGCACGAGCGTCGCGAGCAGGTTGCCGACCGGCACGGCGGCCTGCGGCCAGCTCGACCAGAACGCGCGCTCGCGGTTCGGGCTCTGCTCGGCCACGAGCAGGACGGCGCCGCCCCACTCGCCGCCGACGGCGAAGCCCTGGATGAAGCGCAGTGCGACGAGGAGCGCCGGCGCCCAGAAGCCGATGTCGTTGAATCCGGGGAGGCAGCCCATGAGGAAGGTCGCTGCGCCGACGATGATGATCGTCGCCTGCAGGGTCGGCTTGCGGCCGAAGCGGTCGCCGATCTGGCCGAAGACGATGCCGCCGAGCGGGCGCGCGATGAAGCCGACCGCGTAGGTCACGAACGCGGCGATGACGCCGTCGAGCGTCGAACCGGTGGGCGGGAAGAAGTAGGTGCCGAAGACGAGGCTCGCGGCGGTCGCGTAGAGGAAGAACTCGTACCACTCGACGACGGTGCCGGCCATCGAGGCGGCGACGACGCGCTTGAGCGAGCTGCGCGGGGTGGATGCCGCGGGGTCTGCGGCGGTGGGGGAAGACATGTTCTCTCCGTTCGATGTCGACGATGACATCCGGGTCGCGGGATGGACGCCTACGTCCGCAAGAAAGTCTCAGGCCATCTCGAATGGGTATCAATGACCAGTCCTGCACCATAGGTGTGCACAATTGCAGAATGGATGCCGCCCCCCGCCTGCGTGCCGATGATCTGCTCGTGCTGCTCGCCGTCGCCCGGTCGGGTCGGTACACCGCTGCCGCGGCGCACCTCGGCGTCGACCACACCACCGTCGCCCGCCGGATCTCAGCGCTGGAAGACGCGATCGGCGGCCGCCTCGTCGCCCAGACCGGCAGCGGCTGGGAGCTCACCGCGCTCGGTCGACAGGCCGTCGACACCGCCGGCCGCATCGAGTCAGCGCTCACCCAGCTCGCCGGCGCCGGCGACGACCACGACCCGATCTCGGGCGTCGTGCGGATGTCGGCGACCGACGGCTACAGCGCCTACATCGCCGCGCCCGCCATCGCGGCGCTGCGACGCACCCACCCCCGCCTGAGTGTCGAGATCGTGACCGTCACGCGCCGCGCCGCGGCCCACCGGCCCGGCCTCGACATCGAGGTCGTCGTCGGCGCGCCCCAGTCGCAGCGCGCCCAGGGCGTCGAGCTCGGCGCCTACACGCTGGGGATGTACGCGTCGCGGGAGTATCTCGACCGCGAGGGCGTGCCGACGGATGCCGCCGAGCTCATGCGGCATCCACTCGTCTACTTCGTCGACGCGATCCTGCAGGTCGAGGCGCTCGACCTGCCGCGCCGACTCGTCCCCGAGATGGTCGACGGACTCAGCTCGACGAACGTGTTCGTGCACGTCGAAGCGACCCGCGCGGGCGCCGGGATCGGGTTGCTGCCGTGCTTCGTCGCCGACCGGCACGACGACCTGGTGCGACTGCTCCCGGATGAGTTCGACGAGCAACTGCCGTACTGGATGGTCGTGCGCCCGGAGTCGCTGCGAATCCCCGCCGTCGCCGCGGTCGCCGACGCGCTCCGCGCCGAGACCGTCGCCGCAGCGGCGATGCTCGCCGGGCGGCACTGAGGATCAGCCGTCCCGCGGTGATCCTCCTTCGCGCGGAAGGAATCGTGCGAATTCGACCGCTGGAGCGCAGATCGCGGCGGGAGCGCAGGCGAGCGGATGCCGCGCAGCGGCTCAGCGCAGCGGCACGAAAGGATCAGCGCAGCGGCACGGGGTTCGCGTTGCGGGACGGCGTCAGGGTGAAGTCGTCGGCACCCCGCCAGCTCCCGACCCGCGGGCGGCGTAGCCGCTGGAGTGCGACGAGCGCGCGCACGATCGGACCTCCGACGCGCACCGCGATCGCACCCGACACGGTGCGGTCGGCGTCGCCGAGCACGCTCCGCCGGTGCCAGGCCGCGTGCAGCGCACCGCCGCGCGGCGTGGGCACACGCCTCGCGGCGAGCTCGCCAGCGCGGCGGCGCGCGACCAGTCGCTGCGCACGCGCCCACCATGTGGCATCCGCCTGGTCGTGGAAATAGTTGTCACGCATCCACACCGCATTGGGGTGCCGGAACTGGCGCTCCGCGACGTCGGCCGCGGTGCCGAGCAGCCCGCTACGCGCGAACACCGTGTTGATGTTGTCTTTCGAGACGCCGAACTCGTCGAGTGCGATGACCGGGATGCCGGCGGCGATCGCCTCGATCGCGGCGGTGGAGCTCACGGTGACGAGCCCCTCTGCGGTCTCGAGCGCCTGCGACATCGGCTCGTACGAGAACACGAGGTTGTCGGGTCGGTCCCGCAGGAGCGTTTCGAGCGAGACCCGTTCCTCGTGCGTCTGCGCCTCACCGGCGCGAGCTCGGAGCTTGACGACGACACGGCGGGTCGGGTCGGCGAGCGCGGCATCCCGCAGGATGTCGGCCATCCGCATGCGCTCCTCGGTCGACCGCGGAATGAGCGCCTGCGCCGCGAACACGAGGTCGGTGCCGCCCGCGACGGAACGCCGTCGGGCGAACGGCAGGGTCGCCAGCGCGGGCTCGGTTGCGATGCCCAACGTGGCGCCCAGCTCTCGGAATGCGCGCACCTCACGGTGCGAATGCACGACGAACAGATCCGCGTACTTCCGGTACTGCGCAGCACCGCGGAGCGCCGGGATCGAGATGCCGGGGAGTCCCGCGACGACGACCGGCCGCGGGTGCACACGGTCGATCTGCGTGCCGAGCAACCGCACGAACGGTCCCCGACCGGCGAGCACCACGATGTCGGGACGATCGTGTGTGAGCCACGACGGCACCTCGTCGAAGTCGACACGCGTGACCCGATCGCCACCGAACGTGGTGTCGGTCAGCGCGGCATCCAGCTGGGTGTCGTTCACGGTCAACGGCGTGCGCACCAGCAGCAGGTGCCGGCTCGCGCCGGGCACCGCGTCGACGAGGTGGGTGCCCCACTTCACGAACGAGTCGGCGTCGGCGATCACCACGACACGCAGTCGCGGCGCACGCTCTGCCCGGAAGGTCATGCCGGGACGCGACGCAGCTTCGCCATCGGTGCGAGCTCGCCGTCGAAGACGCGCTTCACGCCGTCGCCGAGCGCCGTCTCGATGACGCGGATGTCGCGGACGAGGTGCTCGAGTCCGGTGGGCTCGAGGGATGCCGCCTGGTCGGAGCCCCACATGGTGCGGTCGAGCGTGATGTGACGCTCCACGGCGACGGCGCCGAGTGCGACGGCCGCGAGCGAGATCTGCAGGCCGCGCTCGTGGCCCGAGTAGCCGACGGGGATGCCGGCGTAGCGGTCGCGGAGCGTGCCGATGACCTTGAGGTTCGCCTCGTCGGGCTCCATCGGGTACGTCGAGGTGGCGTGCATGAGCACGGTCTGGTCGGTGCCGAGCACCTCGAGCGCGCGGTCGATCTGCTCGATCGTCGACATGCCGGTGGAGAGGATGACGGGCTTGCCGGTCGCGCGGAGCGCCTCGAGCAGCTCGATGTCGGTGAGGCTGGCGGATGCCACCTTGTGGGCGACCACGTTCAGGTCTTCGAGGAAGTCGACGCTCGGCACGTCCCAGGGGGAGGCGAACCAGTCGAGGCCGAGCATCGTGGCGTGGTCGCCGATCTCGATGTACTGGTCGCGGTCGAACTCGACGCGGTACCGGTAGTCGAGGTAGCTCATGGTGCCCCAGGGCGTCTCGCGCTGCACGTCGCGCATGTGCGCGGGCGTCGCGATCTCGGGGGTGCGCTTCTGGAACTTCACCGCGTTCGCACCGGCGCGAGCCGCGACGTCGATGAGCTTCTTGGCGATGTCGACGTCGCCGTTGTGGTTGAGGCCGATCTCGCCGATCACATAGACGGGCTTGCCGCCGCCCAAGACGTTCGATCCGATGGTGACGGTCATGGTGGTCCTCCTCGAAACCCGGCCTTCTGCACCGGGGACTGCTCGTGCTTCCTCAGCGTCCGCCGGGGTGATGAACGAGCGTTGAACCGGGGGTGGCCGCCGCCGGACCGTCGGCTGTCAGTCCTGCAACACCCGGTCGGCGAGTTCGCGCACCGCACCGTCGCCGCCGCGTCGACCGAGGACGACTCGGGCCGCCGCGCGGACCGTCGGGTGCGCGTCGGCGGTCGCGATCGGCCAGCCGACGAGCGCGAACGCGGGCAGGTCGTTGACGTCGTTGCCGAGGTACGCGATGCGCTCGAGCGCGACGCCCTCGCGCTCCGCCCACTCCCGCAGCACCGTCGCCTTGTCGGCGACCCCGTGCACGACCGGCACCTGCAGCTTCTCGGCTCGCGCGCGCACGACCGGGTTCGTCTCGCTCGACAGGATGAACACCGGCACACCCGCCCGCCGCAGCAGCGAGACGCCCATCCCGTCCGACCGGCTCACCCGCACGGATTCGCGGCCGTCGACGTCGACCCGCGCGGTGTCGTCGGTGTGCACGCCGTCGAAGTCGGTGACGACCGCGTCGACGTCGATCTTCTCGGCCGGCGACACGAGCGGAGCCAGCGCCCGGGCGAGCTTCAGCTGATGCTTGTCGTCGATCTCGATCGCCGTGCGCTCGGGCACCTCGATGATCGCGGTGCGCCCGAAGAAGCGGTGCCCGGCACGGCGGAAGCCGGCGGCATCCATCGCATAGAACGCCCCGGTCTCGAGGTAGTGCGGCTCGCGGTCCTGCCGCCGGGGACGATGGGATGCCTCGTGGTTGATGCCCGTCGCCGTCTCGGCCCCGCGCTGCCAGAGGAAGCCGTAGGTCTCGACCGCAGAGAAGGCCGAGTCGTACTCGCCGCGGACGGCGTCGACCGCCTCGTCGATGCCCTCGCTCGGGATGAACGGCGACGTGGCCTGCAGGAACACGAGCACCTCCGGGCTGATCCCGTCGGCGTCGAGCCTCTCGAGGGCGTGGAGAAGGGCGGACTCCGACGACGCGGTGTCGCCGGCGAGGTCGGCCGGTCGCGTCACGATGCGGGCGCCGGCGGCCGTCGCGGCTGCGGCGATGTCGGCGTCGTCCGTCGAGACGACGACGAGATCGACGGATGCCGCGGCGCTGGCCGCCTGAACGGCGCGAGCGATGAGCGGTACACCGCCCACCCGTCGGACGTTCTTGCGCGGCACGCCCTTCGATCCGCCGCGGGCGGGGATCACGGCGACGACGTCGATGCTGCTCATCGGCCCTTCAATTCCTTCCATGCCCGACCCGCCCGACGGCGCGCGCCGCGGGCGACGAGTCGCGCCTGTTCGAGTCGGCTGACGGATGCCGGTGCGAACCGCAGCCGCGCGCCGAGGGAGCCGTCCGCACCCGGCAGGTGCAGCTCGGTCAGTCGGCGCGATCCGACGTACCGCTCGCGGTCCGCGGCGCTCATCGCACCGATGACCTCGACCGCGCGCGGACGCAGATGCCGCATGATCTCGGGCTGCATCGCGTAGCCGACCGCGCACACCAGATCGCGCATCGGGGTCGCGGCATCCGCTCGGGTCATCGCGTCGACGATCGTCACGGCCATGCGGTTGCTGTTCTCGTACGGACGGAACCGCGCGAGGAGGGTCTCGGTGCCGACCGCGGCGATCGGGGTCGCGGCGAGCGCGTGCACCGTGGGCAGCGCGGTGGAGAAGCCCGCAACGACGCCGACCGGGTCGAGCCGCCGGGCGACCAGCTCCGCGGGGACGTCACCGGAGTAGACGTCGACCTCGAGGTCGAGCTCGCGTGCGCGGGCCACCACGGCGTCGGCGGCGACGGGCGGCGCCGAAGGATGAGGCTTGAAGACGATCCGCTCCGGCGACCAGGCGAGGGCGGCGTCGACCATGTCGCGCTGCATCGCCGCTTCCTCGGCCGCGGACACCAGTCCGAGCGCAGCGAGATACTGCCCGAGCACGAGCACCGTGCGCGGGGAGGTCCGTGTGAGTCGCGCGAGTCGCGCGTCGACCACCTCGGCCTCGACCTCGTCGAGCACGGCCCGCATGCCCTCGACGGGGACCGCGCGGAACGGAACGCCGCGCTCCGAGAGCACGAGCGGTGCGACGCCGGGGACGATGTCGGCGGCGATGACGCTCGTCATCCGCGACAGCATCGAGGCGGGGAGTGCGACGCGCATCGGCGCATAGGTCATCAGTCCATCGCCGATGACGCCCAGCTCGGCGGAGCCGAACATCGCCGCGAGGGTGCGGGCGGGTGCGACCTGCGGACTCTGCACGTACAGCTGCACCGGCCCGGCGCCGAGCCCCCAGGTGCGTCGCAGCAGCCGTTCGACGACCACGAGGTCTTCGGGCGACGGCGCCCACTGCGTCGGGTGGGTCGGCGCGATGAGCTCGTTGAGGGACTCGACGCGGTCGAAGCGTCGGAGCAAGCCCCGCAGGTGCGGGATCTCGTCGATACCGGTGCTGGCTTCAGGCACGACGGCCGAGTTCACGGCCAACAGGATGCGCTCGCCCTTCGTCGGGGGGATCACCCCCGCGTCGATGGCGGCCACCACGGTCATGAGCCCGAACGTCGAGTGCGGGGCGAAGACCTGCGTCATGCCCGCCGCACCTCTCGCACCGTGCGGGCGAGCAGGCGTCGACGCCGATCCGAGAGTCGCGAGATCGCACCGTCGAGCTCGTCGTCCGGGATCGGACGGAGAAGTTCTCGCAGTCCGGTGCGCAGCTCCGCTCGATGCGGCGCCGCCATTGCCCGCGCCCGGAAGAGGTGGTGGGAGCAGATCGCGAGGATCGTCGCGACGATCTTGGGGCGATACAGGTCGGCGTCACGATCGGCGTCGACCAGCTCGTAGGCCTGCGCGAACGCCGGGATGAAGTCGAGCTGTCGCCGATCGAACACCTGGGTGAGCGAGGTGGAGACACCGCGGCGGTACAGGATCGACGGTGCGTCGACGACGGCGAACGACGCGTCAGAGAGGTGAAGGCGCCAGATCCAGGGTCGATCCTCGGCCGTGTGCAACCCGGTCGGGAACTCGACGAGACCGTCGTCGAGCATCCGGCGGTGGAACATACCGGCCCACGCATACGGGTAGTCGACCATCGAGTTGTCGTCGATCGGGAGGATCGCATCGCGCGCCGGCGCGACGACGCCACGCCACGGGTGCGGGGCGCGGATGATCTTGCGCTGCGTGTCGGTGACCGTCAGGTGGTCGGTGCGCACGAAGTCGCATTCCAGCTGCCGCATCGTCTCGACGAGCGCGTCCAGCCGTCCCGGCTGCATCCAGTCGTCGCCGTCGACGAAGCAGAAGTATTCGGTGTCGACGCGATCGAGCCCCTGATTGCGCGCCGCTGCGAGCCCCTTGGGGACGGGGTTCGCGATCACCTGGACGTGATCGAACTGCTCGCCGTAGTGCAGCATCTGCGCGCCGGTCTCGTCCGTCGAGCCGTCGTCGATCGCGATCAGTCGGAGCCGCGAGGTGTCCTCGAACTGTCGCGCGAGGGTCATGAGGGTCGTGGCGATGAACGGAGCGGCATCCTTCGCGGGGAGGATGACGGTCACGATCGGTTTCGGCACGCCGCCATGGTCACAATCGATCGTGACCTCGGGGTGGCGGTTCGGTGAACGTCGGCTTACGAGTGCGCATCTGCGGCACCGGATGCCGCAGCGATGCCGGATCGACGCAGTGTAGCGACCAGCGCACGCCGTGCCTAGCGGATGGGGATCGGATGTCGCTCCCGGTATCGTTGCCGCCCGTCGGGGGGCGTTTCCTGCGGGTCGCACGCCTCCGGCGCGAACCAAGGAGAAGATCACATGCCGCACAAGCTGACCGTGTCCACCGGCCTCGCCGCCGCCGCCATCGCCCTGCTCGCCCTCACCGGCTGCGCCGGCCCTGCCGAGGAGCCCACCGACGAGACCTCCTCGTCCGCCGAGGCCGAGGCGCCCGAAACCGAAACCGAAGAGGCCCCCGCGGGCGACCAGAGCGTCGCCGACGCGTGCATGATCCTCCAGACCGAGATGACGGAGCTCTCGTCTTCCCTCAACGAGGCCAGCACCGAGCTGTCCGAGGCGATGACCTCGGGCGACACCGCCGCGGCTGAGGCGCTCGTCGCCGAGACGAGCACGAAGATCGACGAGATCGCGGGGCAGATCACCAACGCCGACGTCTCCGCGGCATTCGAGTCGTACTCGACCGCCTGGGGCGAGTTCGAGACGATCTTCGGCGAGATCGCCGCAGCGGCGGAGTCGCAGGACACCGAGGCGCTGAACGAGGCTTCGGCCGGTTTCCAGGAGACCACGACGGGCCTCATCGACGCCAGCAGCGAGATCTCGACCGCCTGCGCGGGCTGATCGTGCGACGAAGAGCCCCTCACCCGGACGATCGGGTGAGGGGCTCTTCACGTCATCGGTCAGCGGAGTCCGGCGGCATCCGCCTCGGCATCGGTCAGCATGCGCGACCGGATGAGGAATCGCATGCCCGTCGGTCCTTCGACGCTGAAGCCGGCGCCGCGACCGGGGACGACGTCGATGGTGAGGTGCGTGAACTTCCAGTACTCGAACTGGCTCTCCGACATGTAGACCTCGATGGGGTCGTCGAGGCCGACATCGAGGTCACCCAGGTGCACGTCGCTCGGACCGATGACGAACATGCCGACCGGGTAACACATGGGGGCGCTGCCGTCGCAGCATCCGCCCGACTGATGGAACATCAGCGGGCCGTGCTGGGCGGTCAGGGTGCGCAGCAGGGCCGCCGCATCTGCGGTGACGGCGACCCTGCTGAACATCGTCTCGCTCATGATCCGGTGCGAGCTCAGAAGAAGCCCATCGCACCTTCGGCATACGACACCAGCAGGTTCTTCGTCTGCTGGTAGTGGTCAAGCATCTTCAGGTGGTTCTCGCGGCCGATGCCCGACTGCTTGTACCCGCCGAACGCGGCGTGCGCGGGGTACTGGTGGTACGTGTTCGTCCAGACCCGTCCGGCCTCGATCGCCCGACCCGCGCGGTAGGCGGTGTCGCCGGAGCGGCTCCACACTCCGGCACCCAGACCGTAGAGGGTGTCGTTCGCGATGCTGATCGCGTCGTCGAAGTCGTCGAAGCTGGTGACCGAGACGACGGGTCCGAAGATCTCCTCCTGGAAGATGCGCATGTCGTTCGTGCCCTCGAACACCGTCGGCTGGATGTAGTAGCCACCGCTCAGGTCGCCGCCGAGGTCGACCCGCTCACCGCCGGTGAGCAGCTTCGCGCCGCCCTGCTTGCCGATGTCGATGTAGCTGAGGATCTTCTCGAGCTGATCGTTGGATGCCTGTGCGCCGATCATCGTCGCCGGGTCGAGCGGGTTGCCCTGCACGATCTTGCCGACGCGGTCGAGCGCGTCGCCCAAGAACTGGTCGTAGACCGAGCGCTGGATGAGCGCGCGCGACGGACAGGTGCACACCTCGCCCTGGTTGAGGGCGAAGAAGGTGAAGCCCTCGAGTGCCTTGTCGTAGTAGTCGTCCCGGCCTCGCGCCACGTCTTCGAAGAAGATGTTGGCGCTCTTGCCACCAAGCTCGAGCGTCACCGGAATGAGGTTCTGCGAGGCGTACTGCATGATGAGGCGGCCGGTGGTCGTCTCACCCGTGAACGCGACCTTGCGGATGCGCTTGTGCTGCGCGAGCGGTGCGCCCGCCTCGATGCCGAAGCCGTTGACGATGTTCACGACGCCGGCGGGAAGCAGGTCGCCGATGATCTCGAACAGGAACAGCAGGGATGCCGGGGTCTGCTCGGCCGGCTTCAGCACGACGCAGTTGCCGGCGGCGAGCGCGGGAGCGAGCTTCCAGGTGGCCATGAGGATCGGGAAGTTCCACGGGATGATCTGACCCACCACGCCGAGCGGCTCGTGGAAGTGATACGCCACGGTGTCTTCGTCGATCTGGCTGAGCGACCCCTCTTGCGCCCGCAGGACACCGGCGAAGTAGCGGAAGTGGTCGATGGCAAGGGGGATGTCCGCGGCGAGCGTCTCGCGGACCGGCTTGCCGTTCTCCCACGTCTCGGCGACGGCGATCTTCTCGAGGTGCTCCTCCATGCGGTCGGCGATCTTGTTGAGGATCACAGCGCGCTCGGCGGGCGTGGTCTTCTTCCACGACGCGAATGCCTTCCATGCGACGTCCACCGCACGGTCGATGTCTTCGACCGTGCCGCGACCGACCTCGCAGAACGGCTTGCCCGTCACCGGGGTGATGTTCTCGAAGTACTGGCCCTTGACGGGTTCGACGAACTCGCCGCCGATGTAGTGGCCGTACCGGGCGCGGTACTCCGCGACGGCGCCGCGCGTTCCGGGTGCGGCGTAGACGCTCGAGACGCCCTCTTCGACGATGGTCATGTTGTCTCCTTCGACGGACATGGGTGCGGCGTCAGCGCCGCGGATCGGATGCCGGCACGCTACGCCGCGCAACGTTGCATCCGGTTGCGCCCGGCATCCCCCGTCCCCGCCTTCGCCTGTCGCAACACGCCGCGGCGGCCTGCCGTTTGCGACAGGGGAACGACCCGTCAGGCGGTGAGGGCCTCGAGCCGGGCGACGAGCCCGGGGCGACGCGGCGAGCGCGGCGGCAGCATGCGCAGGCAGAGCCGGAGCACCTCGGCATCCTCCCGTCCGTCGGCGCTGTCGGCGTAGGCGAGCAGCGCTTCGACGCCGGCTTCGCCGATCATCGTCTCGCGCAGGGTGGCCCGCACCGACGTGCGCAGCTCCTCCACCCCGGGCGCGACGGAGTCCGGCAGCACCGGCCCGGTGTACGCGGCGAGCGCGACGCGGTGCGCCCCGCGGTCGAGCAGCGACACGACGTGCTGAACGTCGGTCTCGAGCTCCGCGGGCAGCCGGTACGGGCGCGAGAGCGGCACGAGCTGCGGCGCCTGCTTCTCGAGCACCCTGCGCAGGCGCACCATCTCGGGTCGCAGGGTCTCGACCGCGGGCTCGCCGTAGACGAGATCGGCGAGCGCCTCGGCCGACAGGCCTTCGCGATGGCTGGCGAGCATGAGCAGGATCTCCGCGTGTCGTGCGCTGAGCTCGACGACGGATGCCGCGGCATCCCCCTCCGTCTCGAGCAGCGCCCGGTCGCGCCCCAGCACCCGCAGGGTCGCGTGCCGGACGGTCGCGGCGCGGAGGGCTCGGCGCCGGGGCGCCTCGGCGCGGGAGCGCAGCCGTCCGACGAGCAGCTCGCTCTCGATGGCGCGCGCCGTCGCGTCGACGAGGAGTTGGGCCTGCGGCGTGACGGCCTCGCTGCCGCCGGTGACGTCGATCACCCCGAGCAGGCGCCGGGTCTCGGGGTCGTGGACCGGCGCCGCGGTGCACGACCACGGCTGCACGAAGCGGTTGAAGTGCTCGGCCTGCCGGATCTGCACCGCCCGGTCGAGCGCGAGCGCCGTACCGGGCGCCGACGTGCCGACGGATGCCTCGGCCCAGTCCGCGCCGGCGACGAACCCCATGTCGCCGGTGAGGGTGCGCACCCCGCGGTCGCCCTCGACCCACAGGAGGCGACCCGAGGCGTCCCCGACCGCGACGATGACACCCGAGTCCTCGGCGGAACCGGGCAGCAGGAGCGATCGCACCATCTCCATGACGCTTGCGAGCGGGTGCGCCCGCCGGTAGGCGTCGAGTTCGTCGGCCGTCATGTCGAGGCGTGGGAGCCCTTCGGCGGCGGCATCCGAGGCCAGCGACCGGCGCCACGATTCCCGGACCAGCGGCCGGACGTCCTCGAGTCGCGGGTCGCCGGCGTTCCCGGCGAGCAGCTCCTCGTGCGCGCGCTCGATCAACAGGCGCGAGGTGGCGGGCGCGACCTCGACCCGGGCGGACCACGGCGAGCTCATGGGGCTCCGATCATCGTCGAAGGAGCGGTGCCGGTCAGTCTAGATCGGCGTGCCCCCCGAGCGACAGGGCGGCGGCGGCCCGCGGCGAGGCGACCACCCGCCCTCGCCCGTCACGACACGCCGTCGCCGGCGGCAGATCGTGAAAGGCGAACGGCCCCGGGGGCCCCGCCGCCGGGCGATGATGAAGCCATGAGCTCCACGAGGACCGTCGCCGCCGTCGTCGTCCGCCGCCTGACGCGGTGGGGCACGGCATCCGTCGTCATCGGCGGCGCCCTCGCGCTGTTCCCGCGCACCCGCGCGTTCGGTCTGCAGAACCTGATGTGGGGGGCGATCGACGTCGCCCTCGCGGAGTTCACCCGACGACAGGGCGGCGTCCCGAAGAAGCGGATGCTGCGCCGCATCCTCTTGGTGAACGCGGCGCTCGACGTCGGTTACGTCGCCACCGGCGCCCACCTCGCGGCGCGTACGCCCTCGTTCGGGGGGCGCCTGAGCCGGGCGGATGCCCGCGGACACGGTCTCGCGATCGTCCTTCAGGGCGCCGCGCTCTTCGTCATCGACCTCACCGCAGCGCGACGCCTTTGACGACGGCCTTGCGCCGATCGTTCCGTCTGTGTCGAGGTTGCTTTACAGTAAAGCGACCTTGACATATCGGAGGACATCATGGCCGGCATCGGCGACACCGCGCCACAGCTCGACCGCACGCGATGGGGCCGCCTGCGCGGCGGCAGCCGCACCCCAGCGATGGCGATCGCGATCCCGGCCGGCCTCGTGCTCGCCGTCGCGGTCGGCGCCACCGCCGGCGCGATGTGGAACGCCCCCACCCCGCCGTTCATCGTCGGGATCGGTTTCACCGTCGTCACCCTGCCGGCGCTCGTCGGCCTGGTGTGGGCGTTCCTCGTCGATCGCGAGACCATCCGCGGCGCGATCGACCGCCCCGAGGAGTCCATCGAGGGCGCCTGGTACGACAAGGCCGCGCAGGGCGCGTTCTCGGACACGCTACTGATCACGGGCCTCGGCACGGCGTTCTTCGCCATCACCAGCATCCGCGTCGACATGCTGATCGCCCTGATCGGCGTGCTCGTCGTCGCGATGGGCAGCTGCGGCATCCGCTATCTGATCGCGCGACGTCGGGGCTGAGCGTGCTGAACTCCCTGCCCGCACTCCGTCAGGCCCGCGGCTGGTCGCAGCAGCGCCTCGCCGACGAGCTCGGCGTCTCGCGCCAGACGATCATCTCCATCGAACGCGGGCGCTTCGACCCCAGCCTGCCGCTCGCGTTCCGCATCGCCCGCCTGTTCGAGACGACGATCGAGACCGTGTTCGAGCCGGACGGGGAGTGACCCGCCGCGTGCAAGGGCTCAGCCCCGGGCAGCCCACCAATCGAGGAGGCGCCGCTCGGCGGCATCCGGTCCGATGACGCCCTCGTCGAGGCGAATCTCGAGCAGGAACCGGTACGCCTCGCCGACCTCGCGGCCGGGGCCGATGCCGAGCAGCTCCTGGATGCGGTTGCCGTCGAGCTCGGGGCGCATGGCGTCGAGCTCCTCCTGCTCGGCGAGCTGCGCGATGCGCGCCTCGATGTCGTCGTACGCCGTGCGCAGGCGGTTCGCCTTGCGCTTATTGCGGGTCGTCACGTCGGCGCGGGTCAGGATGTGCAGCCGCTCGAGCTGCTCACCCGCATCGCGGACGTAGCGCCGCACGGCCGAGTCGGTCCAGGCACCCTCGGAGTACCCGAAGAACCGCAGGTGCTGCTCGATGAGCTGCGCGACGGCGTCGATCGTCGCACCGTCGAAGCGCAACGCCTGCAGGCGCTTGCGCGCCATCCGCGCACCCTTGACGTCGTGGTGGTGGAAGCTCACCGCGCCGCCACGCTCGAGCTTGCGGGTCGCCGGCTTACCGATGTCGTGCAGCAGCGCCGCCAGTCGCAGGGTGACGTCGGGCGCGGCATCCGGGTGACGCGCGCCTTCGAGGTCGATGGTCTGCGTCAGCACCGTCAGCGAGTGCTCGTACACGTCCTTGTGGTGGTGGTGCTCGTCGACCTCGAGGCGCAGCGCGGGGACCTCGGGCAGGAAGCGCCCCATCAGTCCGGTGTCGACGAGCAGACGGATGCCGCGATCCGGCGCCCCGGCCTGGAGGAGCTTCACCAGCTCGCCCTGGATGCGCTCGGGGCTCACGATGTCGAGCGTCGGCGCGAGGCGTTCCATCGCGTCGACGGTGGCGTCCGCGACGTCCATGCCGAGCTGGCTCGCGAAGCGCGCCGCTCGGAGCATGCGCAGCGGGTCGTCGCCGAAGCTGACGTCGGGGTCGGTCGGGGTGCGGAGCGTGCCCGCGACGAGGTCTTCGACACCGCCGGTGGGGTCGACGAGCGAGGGGCCGGGCACACGGAGCGCCATCGCGTTGACCGTGAAGTCGCGGCGCAGCAGGTCTTCTTCGAGCGTCTCGCCGAACGCGACGGTGGGCTTGCGGGTGACCCCGTCGTAGCTGTCGGCGCGGTACGTGGTGATCTCGACCTGCTCGCCCTGCACCTTCGCGCCGATGGTGCCGAAGGCGCGGCCGATGTCCCACGTCGCCGTCGCGAGCGGCTTCGCGATGCGCAGGATGTCGTCCGGACGGGCGTTCGTCGTGTAGTCGAGGTCGTTCGTCGGGCGGCCGAGGAGCGCGTCGCGCACGGGGCCGCCCACGACCGCGAGCTCGAAGCCCGCGTCGGCGAACGCGCGGCCGAGCGCCGCGGTGACCGGCGACTCGGCCAGCGCCCCCAGGCGCGCGAGACCGTCGACCATGTTCAGCATGCCTCCGAGTTTATCGGCGGCCGCGACGCTGCCCCGTGGTGTGCCGGGTCCGCGGTGGACCGAGCGGGTCGCCAAGCACGATTGCAATGGATGCCGCGCAACACGCAGGGCAGCGGCATCCATCTCCCGGAATGTCGGACCGGGTCCATTGCATTCGCGCGCCGGGGCGACGTACGAGGTCGACCGGCGCACAACTCAGGCAGAACGCGTCGCGACCGCGATGAACAGCCCGAACACGCTGAAACAGCCTGAGTTGTGGTCGCGCGCGGCGGCGACGCCCCGACGCCTCAGGCCAACCGCAGGAACCCGGTGAAGACGAGCTCGCGCACGCGCGGGAGGAGGTCGGCGCGGAGCGCGGCGGCATCCGCGTCGAGCAGGTCGGCGATCGCGTCGATGAGCACGCCGACGGGGAGGTCGCCGTCGGATGCCCCGACGAGCGCCGCGAGCGCGGGGTCGACGTCAAGCACGCGGGCGAACCCGCCGCCCTGCCGCAGCTCGATGACCGTCGGGTCCTCGTCACCGGGGCGGTGGTGTCGCGCCTCGGTGACGTCGCCCGCCACGATCACGGTCGACGCGGCGAGCGCCTCGTCGTCGAGCAGCCCGAGCCGGTCCCACGCGCCGAGCGCCTCGCCGAGGTGCGGGCCGAGGGCGCCCGCGACGGGCTGACCGATCCGCTCGTAGCGGGCGAGGGGTGGCATCCCGATCGGCGTCCGGCGCAGCAGCAGGTAGCCGAAGCCGATCGCCGTCACGCCGCGCGCGGCGAAATCGGCGAGCCACGCCTCGATGAGCCGCGCGTACTCGGGGCTGCCGGGCACCGTGCCGCCGTCGCGCACCCAGAGCTCGGCATACGCGAGCGGGTCGAGCTGCTCGCGTTCCACGATCCACGCGTCGAGCGGGACAGCGGATGCCGCGACCCAGCCGCGCACGCGATCGAGACCGTCACCGCCGCCGCGGTACTCCCAGTTGCCGAGCAGCTGCGCGGTGCCGCCCGGGATGAGCACGTCGCCGACGCCGCGGACGAACGCTGACACGAGGTCGTCGCCCGCGAAGCCCGCGTCGCGGTACTCGTACTCGGGGACGCCGGCCACGCGCGGCGTGATGACGAACGGCGGGTTCGAGACGACGCGGTCGAACTGCTCCCCGGCGACCGGCTCGAAGAGGCTGCCGAGTCTCGTCTCGACGCCGCCGAGGTCGTTCAGCGCGACGTTGAGCTCGGTGAACCACAGCGCCCGCGCCGAGACGTCGGTCGCGATGACCTGCGGTGCCGCACGTCGTGCACGCAGTGCTTGGATGCCGCACCCCGTCCCCAGGTCGAGCACGCGACGAGCGGGCGTGGTCAGCTGCAGCCCGGCGAGCGTCAGCGAGGCGCCGCCGACACCGAGTACGTGGCCGGTCGGCAGCGCACCGCCGAGCGCGGCCTCGTCGAGGTCGCTCGCGACCCACCACTGGGTGTCGCCGTCGGCGTCCGTCATGTCCTGCGGTCGCAGCAGCACCGTCGGGGTGACCTCGTCCCCGTCGATCCGAACGAGGCCGAGCGCGGCCAGCCCTCGTGCGCCGGTGGTCGGCAGCGCGGCATCCATGTCGGCGACGGATGCCGCGCCCCCGAGGTACAACGACCGCGCGAGCACGGCGAGCGGGTCGGTGCGCCCCTCGAGGGCGCGCAGCGCCGGACCGAGCAGGCCGCGTCCGGTCGCGGCGTCGGCGACCGGCCCCCACGCGACGCGGACGGCGTCGGCAGTGAAGTCGGCCGCGGCGAGGTCGGTGCGGAGGGCGGCGACGAGCGCGGAGTCGATGGCGGGGAGATCGGGCACGGTCCCATTCAACCGCTCGCGGGGGCGCACCGCTGAGGTCGGGGGTTCCACAGGCAGTGCGCCCTAGAATCGCTCCCGATGGTGCGGTCCCGTATCGCCCAGGAAAACGACCTCGCCATGACCTTCTCCTCGCCTGCCACGGGACGCGCCACCGCGCCGGTCCCGTCGCGCATCGGCGCAGGCGGGCGCCTGGCTCGTTGGGTCGGCGCCGTGGTCGCGAGCGCGCTCCTGCTCGCTCCGCTCCCGGCGGCAGCCGCGACCGACGACGAGGCTGCCGTTCCCGAGGTGTCGTTCTCGATGGCGCCGGCGAATCAGGGTGTCGTCTCCACGACGCAGCAGCTCGTGCTCTCGCTGTCGACCGCGAACCCCGGCCCCGACCCGCTCGCGGCCGGGGAGGTGACCATCGAACGGGGCGCTCGGGGGCTGACCTCGGAGGCGGCGCTCGACACGTGGCTCGAGAGCGGCACCGCCGCGGGCTCGTTCATCGAAGTGTCGACCGCTGAGACCGACGAGATCCCCGGGCAGAGCGAAGACGCGCAGACGATCGCCGTGGATGCCTCGGACGCTGGGCTCGACGACCTGTCGAACGGCATCTACCCGATCCGTGCGACGTACGAGACGGACGGCGAACGGGTGGTCGCCCGCAGCGTGATCGTGCTGCCGCGCAGTGCGAGCGGCACCGCGCCGATCGGCGTGATCGTGCCGATCACCGCCGGTGCAATCTCCACCGGACTCCTGGGTGGCGACGCCCTCGCCGAGCTGACCGGTGCCGACGGCGAACTCCGGGCCCAGCTCGACGCGGTCACCGCGACGCCCGCGATCCTCGCGGTCGATCCCGCGATCGTGGCATCCATCCGCGCGCTCGGAACGGCGGCACCGGCCGAAGCGGTCACGTGGCTCGAGCAGCTCATGGCGCTGCCGAACGAGCGGTTCTCGCTGCAGTATGGCGATGCCGACCTCGCGACGCAGATCGGCGCCGGGGTGAGCACGCCGCTCGAGATGACGACGTTTGCGCCGTACCTCGACGCCGCGAACTTCGCGTCGGCCGAAGCGGATGCCACGCCGAGTCCGACGCCCGGTGTCACCGAACTGCCGACGGCTGAGGAGCTCCTCGATGTCGGCGCCACCCGTTCGTCGGTCTACTGGCCGGCCACGGGCACCGCCGGCGCGGAGGTCGCGGCGGCACTGGCCGACGAAGACGACGCCGCACTCACCCTGCTGCCGTCATCCGTCATCACGCGTGGCGATGCTGCGGCACGGGCTGTCGGTGGCAGCGCCGACCTCCTCGTCTACGACGATGAGGTCTCGACCGCACTGCAAGACGCCTCGTCGACGACGTCCCCGGTCGACCGAGCGGCGCTGCTCGCCGCGTTGACGGCGCGCTCGACACTCGACGACAGCGCTCCCCTGCTCGTGACGCTCGACCGCGCCGAAGGGCGGTCGAGCGAGGCCATGCGCGAGAGCATCCTCGCCGTCGCCGGCTTCCCCTCGCGGCTCGCGGTCGGCTTGGACGCACTGGCGGAGACGACGCCGGCGCGCGTGACGCTCGACGAGATCGCTCCGGATGCCGATCGTGTCGAGACCCTCTCCGCATACCTGGATGCCGCGCCCGACCTGGAGCAGATCGCGAGCGTCCTCGAAGATCCCGACCTGTTGCTGTCGAACGAGCGCGCCACCGTCCTGCAGTTGCTCGGCAACGCGTGGCTGCGCACGCCCGACACCTGGACCGACGCGGCGACGGCGCATCAGGAGCGCATCGACACGTGGTCGGACGGCGTCGCGCTCATCCCGGGGCAGGACATCCTGCTCGCCGGATCCAACGCCGCGCTGCAGTTCACCGTCCGCAACGACCTCCCGTGGCCCGCGACGGTCGAACTCCTCACTGTGCCGAACGACGCGCGGCTCGTCGTGCAGCGCTCCACCCCCGTCACCGTCGGCGGCGAGCAGACCGCGCGCGTCCAGGTGCCGGTCGAGGCACTCGTCGGCAGCGGCCGCTCGTCCATCGACCTGCAGCTGCGCACCCCTACCGGCATCCAACTCGGCGATCGACAGACCTATGCCGTCGAGGTGCAGGCCGAGTGGGAGTCGTTCGCGATGATCGCGCTGAGCGTGCTCGTGACCGCGCTGCTGGTCTTCGGCGTCGTCCGAACGGTGCGACGCCGACGTCGAGGGGTGGTGCGGTCCGATGGCCGGGCTGGGTAAGGCGAGCGCGACCGTCGCCGCCGGCACCCTTGCCTCGCGGCTGACCGGCCTGGTCCGCAACATCGTCCTGACCGCCGCGCTCCCGGTCGTCGGCGGACGCGCCGCCGACGCGTTCTCCGTCGCCAACCAGCTCCCCAATTCCGTGTACACCCTGGTGTCGTCGGGCCTGCTTGCTGGCGTCATCGTGCCGCAGATCGTCAAGGCCGTGAAGACGCACACCGACGGTGGCAGCGCCTTCGTCTCGAAGCTCCTCACGCTGGGCTTCGTCGTGCTCACCGCCGTGACCGGGCTCGCGGTCGTGGCGGCCCCCGTCCTGGTGCAGATCTACGGTGGCGAGTTCTCGCCCGAGGGCAAGGCGCTCACGCTCGCCCTCGCGTACTGGTGTCTCCCGCAGCTCCTGTTCTACGGGCTGTACGCGCTCGTCGGCGAAGTCTTGAACGCGCGGCGCATCTTCGGTCCGTTCGCCTTCGCGCCGATCGTCAACAACATCGTCTCGATCATCGGCTTTGTAGCGTTCATCTGGCTGTTCGGACCGTGGCGCTCGGCATCCGGGTGGACCCCCGAGATGGTCGCGCTCATGGGTGGCACCGCGACAGCCGGCATCGTCGTGCAGGCGCTCATCCTGTTCCTGTTCTGGCGTCGCGCGGGCCTGCACGTCAGGCCTGACTTCCAGTGGCGCGGGATCGGACTCCGCGACATCGGTCGTCTCGCCGGGTGGACATTCCTCATGGTCGTCGTCGGACAGATCGCCGGTGCCTTCCAGGTGTACGTGGTGGGCCTGGCGTCGGGAGAGGCCGCCGCCAACGCGACTCTCCAGTACGCGTGGCTCCTGTTCATGTTGCCGTTCAGCGTGATCGTGCTCTCGCTCGGCACCCCGTACTACACGCAGCTCAGCGAGCACGTGGCGGAGGGCCGGACCGAAGCGGTGACGGCCGACCTGAGCTCCCTCACGCGCACCGTCGGCGTCTTCATGGTTGGTGTGCTCGCTGCAATGCTCGCCGCGATCGTGCCGCTCGCCCGTGTCTTCACCGACAGCCCGGATGCCGCGGTGGCGTTCGCCGCCGTCCTCGCCGCATACCTCGTCGCGCTCCTCCCGCTGTCGTTCCAGTTCGGTGTCCAGCGCACGTTCTACGCACTGAAAGACACGCGGACACCGTTCTTCTACACGCTCGTCCAGTCGATCCTCGTCATCGCCAGCGCGACGACCGCCGGCATCCTGGCCGCCAACGACGTCCTGCCGCTCGTCTGGCTCGCGCCGGTGATCGCACTCGGTCAGTCGGTGGCGAACATCGTGCAGTTCGCACTCGCGGTGACACTGCTCCGGCGTCGTCTCGGTCGGCTGGGGCTCGCACACGCGGGTCGTGGCATCGCCGTCTTCGTGGTCGCCGCCGTCCCGGCTGCCCTGGTCGGTCTCGGTCTCTTCTTGCTCGCCGGTGGCGTGGACGGGTGGACGACGACGAACGGCTTCCTCGGCTTCCTCGGCGCCGCCCTCATCGGCGCCGTGACGCTGCTCGTCTACGTGGGGTTCCTGGCACTGTTCCGCACCCCCGAACTCGCGGTCGCCACCCGCGCGCTCCGCCGCTTCCTCCCCGGACGCTGAGTCCGCCGGGTGCGCCCGGTGCGCCCACTCCCGCCGGAATGTCGCGCGGCTACGATTGGTTGCACATGTCCGGAGCGCGAACATCGCTCCGGAAGAGAAGGGATGCAGCGTGCACAAGGTCATCATCATCGGCTCCGGCCCCGCGGGTTTCACGGCCGCGATCTACGCGGCACGCGCGAACCTGTCCCCCCTCGTCGTGGCCAGCTCCGTCGAAGTCGGCGGCGAGCTCATGAACACGACCGAGGTCGAGAACTTCCCCGGGTTCCCCGAGGGCGTCATGGGGCCCGACCTGATGGCGAAGATGCAGGAGCAGGCCGAGAAGTTCGGTGCCACCGTCGCGTACGACGACGTCACGGCAGTTGATTTCTCGGGTGACATCAAGTCGGTCACGCTCGGCAGCGGTGTCACCCATGAGGCCGAGGCGATCGTCTTCGCGACGGGCTCCGCGCCGCGCAAGATCGGCATCGAGGGCGAGTCGCGCCTGTCCGGTCGCGGCGTCTCGTACTGCGCCACGTGCGATGGGTTCTTCTTCCGCGAGAAGGCGATCGCCGTCGTCGGCGGCGGCGACTCGGCGATGGAAGAGGCGACGTTCCTCACCAAGTTCGCCTCGAAGGTCTATGTGATCCACCGTCGTGACGAGCTGCGCGCCTCCAAGATCATGCAGGACCGCGCCATGGCGAACGAGAAGATCGAGTTCGTCTGGAACAGCGAGATCGTCGACATCCTCGGCGATGACGCGGTCACGGGCGTCGTCCTCCGCGACACCGTCGACGGCAGCACGCGCGAGCTCGACCTCGAGGGTGTCTTCGTCGCGATCGGCCACGACCCGCGCACGCACCTCGTGCACGGCGTGCTCGACCTCACCGAACACGGCACCATCTGGGTCGACGGTCGCACGTCGAAGACCTCCGTCACGGGCGTCTTCGCCGCTGGCGACGTGATCGACGACACCTACCGTCAGGCGGTCACCGCTGCTGGCAGCGGCACCATCGCCGCCCTCGACCTCGAGCACTACCTCGCCGGACGTGGCGACGCGGGCTCACCGGCAGTGGATGCCGCCGAGATCGACGGACTTCCCGCCGCCGTCTGAGCCCGGAACAATCCAGGCTTCCCCCGCGTTCCGAACACTGACACACACCGTGTCGATTCCGAAGGAGACACAGATATGACCGCCAAGGCCACGAGCGAGAGCACCTGGCAGCAGGACGTCATCGACGCCGAAGGCCCCGTACTGGTGGACTTCTGGGCAGCCTGGTGCGGACCCTGTCGCATGGTCGGGCCGATCCTCGACGAGATCCAGACCGAGAACCCCGAGAAGATCACGGTCCTGAAGCTCAACGTCGACGAGAACCCCAATCTCGCGATGGAGTACCAGATCACTTCGATCCCCGCGATGAAGGTCTTCAACAAGGGTGAGGTCGAGAAGACGATCATCGGCGCGAAGCCCAAGTTCGCCCTCGAGCAGGACCTCGCCGCCTACATCGGCTGACCCACGCTCCCCCGAAGCGCCCGTGCGATCCGTCGCCGGGCGCTTCGTCGTTTCACGTGAAACGTCGGCGTCGCATCGCCAGTGCGACCAGGAGGACGATGTCGCTCACGACGTCGATAGCGAGAACGGATGCCACGACCCACAACACCACGTCCCATGGTCCGGTCGGCGGCGCCGTCAGGAGAAGCGACACCATCGCGATCGTCACCAGGGCTTCGAGAAGGGTGAGTACCGCAGCGAGTCGTGGGCGGCGATGCGGCATCCGCTGCCATCGTGCCCACCACGACGATCCGCGAGCCGGCGCGATCGTCTGCTCCCACACCATCCGCCCGATCCCGGTGCGTTCGACACGCTGCGCGCCGGGGAGCGTGTCCACATGGACCGAGCGTTCGACGAGCGACCCGACGACGGTCGGCACTCGGAGTGCTGCGACGACTGTCGGCACCAGTTCCGGGTCGTCGGAGCGGTCCAGCACGTCGTCGATCACAGCGCGCGAGGTGCCGAGTTCGCCGAGGCCCGGCTCGATGTCACGCTCGTCACCGGAGAACAATCCACCCGAAACGGTTCCGCGCGCCAGCAGTCGCTGAACGGCTGCGATCTCGCCGTCACCTGCGAGGACGGGGAGCCACCCCGTGTGCCAGTGCAGTCGCACGTCAGGCAGCGCACGCATCGCCATCCGCTCGCGCACCGGCCCCGTCGTCCGGAGGCCCGAGGTGCTGAAGATGTCGACGACGAGTGAGCCCGCATCGTGCCGCACGGCGACCACCGGGCGTTGGGCGGGAAGCCAGTAGTCCCTCACTTCGCCGTGCGGAACGACGAGGTGCGTATCGTCCGCCGGCACGATCGTGACAGAGGATTCAAGCTGCGCAGCGATCTCGAGCCGCCGTGCGGGGTCGATCGGCACGGCGCCGCCGACGACATACACGACCGTCGCACCGCTGCGGTCGTGTTCTTCGGCCACCAGGCCATCGATGGCGTCACCACCGAAATCGGCGGCGTGGAAGACGTGCTCCGCCTCCAGGACGAGGCCGACACCCCACGCCGCCGCGAGCGAAGTGATGACGGCAGCGGCATCCGTCGTCACCATCGACCCGTCTGTCGACACGACGATGAGATCACCACGCTCGTCCACGGCGACGCGGGCGAGCGGGCCGTCCGGGTGGTCGGCATCGAGCACGACCGCCGGGATCCGACGGCGCTGCAGCTCCTCGATGATGCGATTCGCAGAGAATCCCTGATCAGCGATTGGATCGAAGTAGAGCGACGCGGCGGACGGTGTCGGGGTTCGCACACATTCAGGCTACGCGACCTCGGCGCTCAGGACGCTCGGACCGAGAGATCCCACGTGCGGTGCGGCTCACTGCCGAGCAGGCGCCAAACGGCGGGACTCAGCGGTGGAAAGTCGAGCGCGATCTGCCGAAGCACTCGGTAGTTCCGGGCCTCGGTCGGCCGTTGGCCACCGTCCGCCGCGATGTTCTCGGCGCGGAGAGTCAAGACGACGAGCTCATCGACGCTGGGGAGGTCTTCCATGAAGTCCCACGGATCCTCACCGTCGCGCAGGCGCTCCTCGATGAGGACCGACAGCTCGTCACCGGCCTCGGCGCGCAGCAGCTCGAGGCTGGCGCGACGGGGGAGGTTCGGCTGGTCGGTCACCCCTCCAGGCTACGCGCGTCTGCCGACGTCGCGGGCCGCGTGTGGACAGGAATCGGATGCCGCGTCAGCGTGCGCCGTACTCGGTTTCACCGAGCTCGGCGAGAATGCGATTCAGATCCTGGATCGTCGCGAAATCAATGCTGATCTGGCCTTTTCGGGCAGACAACGAGATCTTGACGCGTGTGTTGAGCCGATCGCCCAGTCGCTCCGCGACCTCGTCGAGGTGCCCGCGACGCCCGCCGGCCTTCGGCGGAACGGCGACCCGGTTGCCCGACGTCTTCGCTGCGGCCTCGGCCGCGCGCACCGAGAGGTCCTCGTTGACGATCTTGTCGGCGAGGCGCTGCATGCCGTCGACGGTGTCGAGCGACAGGATCGCTCGCGCGTGGCCCGCGCTGAGCACGCCTGCCGCGACGCGCTGCTGTACCGGCACCGGGAGCTTCAGGAGACGGATCGTGTTGCTGATCTGCGGACGCGAGCGTCCGATCCGCCCGGCGAGTTCCTCCTGGGTGATCCCGAAGTCCTCGAGCAGCTGCTGGTACGCCGAGGCCTCTTCCAACGGGTTGAGCTGCGAACGGTGCAGGTTCTCGAGGAGCGCGTCGCGGAGGAGGTGCTCGTCCTCGGTCTCGCGCAGGATCGCCGGGATCGAGGTGAGGCCGGCTTCCCGCGACGCGCGGGTGCGACGTTCACCCATGATGAGCTCGTAGTCGCCGTCCTCATTGAGACGGACGACGACCGGCTGCAGCACGCCGAACTCGCGCACACTGTGGACGAGCTCCGCGAGGTCGTCGGCGTCGAAGTTCGTGCGCGGCTGCCGCGGGTTCGGGACGATCGCATTCGGGTCGACCTGGATGAGTCGGGTGCCGGGGACGGCGACGAGGTCGGCCGCGGCATCCGTCTCCGCCGCCTCCCCCGCAGGAGTCGAATCCTCGATGACCGTCTTCGCGCCGGGGAAGAAGACGTCGACCGGGCGCGACTCGCTCGAGTCCGCCGTGGGGATGAGTGCGCCGATGCCTCGGCCCAGTCCGGTTCGCTTGGCCATCACTGAGCCCCTTCGTTCGTACGCTGCTGACCCTTGGTCACGATCTCTACCGCCGCTTCGCGGTAGGCGACGGCGCCCGCGGACTGCCCGTCGTAGGCGATGACCGTCTGCCCGAAGCTCGGCGCCTCGGAAACCCGCACCGACCGCGGGATGACGGTGGTGAGCACCTGCTCCGGGAAGTGCGTGCGCACCTCGTCGGCCACCTGCTGCGCAAGACGCGTACGTCCGTCGTACATCGTGAGCAGAATCGTCGACAGGTGGAGCTTCGTATTGAGGTGCTTCTGGATCATCGTGACACTGCCGAGTAGCTGGCTGAGGCCTTCGAGTGCGTAGTACTCGCACTGGATGGGGATCAGCACCTCGGTCGCCGCCGTGAAGGCGTTGATCGTGAGCAAGCCGAGCGACGGCGGGCAATCGATGAAGATGAAGTCCACGTGGTGCTCGGCGGTGTAGGTCTCGAGCGCCGTCCGCAGGCGGTGTTCGCGTGCGACGCGCGACACCAACTCGATTTCCGCGCCCGCCAGGTGGATCGTGCTCGGCGCGCACAGCAGATTCGGCGACTCCGGGCTCTCCTGCACGACGTCAGCGAGCGGCTCCTCGTCGATAAGGACGTCGTAGATGCTGGGCACATCGGCGTGATGCGGCACACCGAGGGCGGTGGACGCGTTCCCCTGCGGATCGAGGTCGATCACGAGGACGCGGGCACCGACCGATGCCAGGCCCGCGGCGAGATTGACGGTGGTCGTGGTCTTCCCGACCCCGCCCTTCTGGTTCGAGACGGTGATTACGCGGGTCGTGCCGTCGAATTCGAGGTGCACGTCAGCGAGTGCCTTCCGACGCGACGTCAGATCTGCGAGTTCCCGCGCGATCGGGCTGTCGTCGAAAGAGAAGGGTGCGGGTGCGGTCGCGTTCTCCGATTCCTGCACCTGTAACTCCTGTCGTTCTCGAGGACCATCCCACTGTAGTCGAGGACACCGTCATTGCCGGTGGCTCATGTTTCACGTGAAACGGTCGATTCGTCATGAGCACGAAGCGACCGCCCGGCGGATGCCGCTCCCGGCGTGTTTCACGTGAAACATCGCAGCCAGTCTGAACCGATGAAGCGATGTTTCACGTGAAACGTCAGCGGACCGTCGCCCGGATCACGCGGGTGGGTTCGTCGATGACGCCCTCACCCACCGGCTCGACGCGCACGTCGGTCAGGCGGAACTTCCGGATCTGCTTCTCGGCCGCGGTGATCTCGTTCGCCGCATTCGCGCCCTTGAGAAGCACGAGCTCGCCGCCATCACGCACGAGCGGTGCGGTCAGCGGGATGAGTGTGCGCAGCGCGCTCACTGCACGTGCGGTAACGGCGTCGAGGACCGGACCCTCGACCCACTCCTCGCCACGGGCGCGCACGACCTCGACGTTGGTGAGCTCGAGTGCAGCCACCTGCTCCGTCAGCCACGCGATGCGACGCTCCATCGGTTCGATGAGCACCCAGCGCACATCGGGACGTGCGATTGCGAGCACGAGTCCCGGAAGACCGGCCCCCGAACCGATGTCACCGACGCGGGCGCCGGCCTCGAAGAGCGGCGCCGCGACGGCGCTGTTCAGGATGTGTCGGGTCCACAGCCGCGGAAGTTCGAGCGGGCCGATCAGCCCGCGCTCTTCGCCCTGATCGGCCAGTGCTGCCGTGAATCGGCGTGCGAGCTCGAGCTGCGGTCCGAAGACCGTCGCTGCGGCATCCGGCTCGGACTCGAGGACGGATGTTTCACGTGAAACGTCGGACACGGAACTCAGCCGCGACGGATGACGGTGTGACGCGTCGCGCCCTCGCCGTACGACTCCGACACGAGCCCTCGCTCAGCCACGATGTCGTGGATGAGCTTTCGCTCGTAGCTCGACATCGCGGGCAGCGACGCCTGCGACGCACCTTCGTCGAGGCGGGCGATCGCACGATCGACGAGCGCAGCGAGCTGGTCCTGCCGTGCGTCGCGCGAGCCGGCGATGTCGAGGATGAGTCGCGAGAACTGCCCGGTCTTCGCCTGCACGGCGAGACGGGTCAGCTCCTGCAGCGCCTGGACGGTGTCGGGATCCGACAGCAGAGCGAGCGCCGCGGGGTCGTCATTTTCGACGGAGACGTACGCACGTCCACTGCGGACGTCCATGGCGAGGTCGCCGTCGATGTCGGCGATGTCGAGGATGCCCTCGAGGTAGTCAGCGGCGATGTCGCCTTCCTGCTCGAGCTGCTCGACGGATGCCGGCACCCGAGCGTCACCGCTCTGCTCAACGTTCGTCACGATGCGCTCCCTCCCTTGGGCGAGTCGTCGGTCGGTGTCTCGCCGGGCGTACCGTTCGTCTTTCCGTCCGGCTTGCCCTTCTGGGCCTGCTTCTTCGCGCGCTGCTTGCCCATCGGCTGCTGGCGCTTCGGCTGCTCGGCCTTCTTCTTCTCGGCCTCTTCGACCAGGCGCTGCTGCTCGGCCTCGTACTTCTCCATCGGGATGACCCGACCCTTGGCATCCAGCGCCTTGCCGCGCTTCGCGAGCCGCTCCTCACGGGCCTTCGCTGCCTCGGAGCCGGGCGTCGGCATGTTGTGGATGACGATGAACTGCTGCGCCATGGTCCAGAGGTTCGAGACGAACCAGTACATGACGACACCGAGCGGGAAGAAGACACCCGAGAAGACGAACGCCAGCGGCAGGATGTAGAGCATGATGCGCTGCATCTGGTACGCCTGGCCGGTCTTGGCCTCGGGCGAGAGGTTCTTCGAGATGATCTGCAGCTGCGTGAAGAACTGCGACGCGATCATCAGGATGACGAGGATGATCAGGATCACGACGGTGACGGTCTGACCGTTGCCCCACGCCTCGGTCATGTTCACGTGCAGGGGAGCGACGCCGAACAGCTGTGCGTCGTAGAACTGCTTGGTGAGCTCGACGTTCAGCAGGCCGACGCCGCCGACGCCCCACTCCGCGTGCTTCTTGACGTCGCTGAGGACGTAGAACATGCCGAGGAGGATCGGCATCTGCACGAGGAGCGGCATGCAGCTCGAGAACGGCGTCGTCCCGTGCTTCTTGTACATCGCCATGGTCTCGCGGCTCATGGCTTCACGCGAGAGCTGGTCGGTTTTGCCGCGGTAGCGCTCCTGGATCTTGCGCATCTCGGGCGCGAGCTCGAGCATCTTCCGCTGGCTCTTGATCTGGCGGACGAACAGCGGGATCAGCGCAGATCGCACCACGATGACGAGGCCGACGATCGACAAAACCCAGGTCAGACCGGCATCCGGTGCCAGACCGATCGCTGTGAAGATCCAGTGCCAGACGAAGAGGATCGCCTCGACGACCCACTTGAAGGGCCACATGATCGTGCTGAAGAAGTCCATGCCTCCGGGAGGCGCCGTCGTGGGGTTCGGCACCACGGGAGTCGGAGTCGCGGTCGAGGCGAGAACAGCCTGCGTCGCGGCGAAGAGATCCAGCAAGGATCAGTCCTTTCTGAGGGGCACGACGAATCCGTGCGAAGTCAATTGGTGCGGGAAGTGCGCATGTGCCGGCACGTCGTCGATGCCGCCGGCGGCCCACGGGTGGCAGCGTGCGAGTCTGCCGGCCGTCAGTGCGACGCCCTTCACCACCCCGTGCTGCTGCACTGCGCCGACAGCGTAGGCAGAACACGAGGGGTAGTACTTGCAGACGTCGCCGTACACACGTGACACAGTCGCACGGTAACCATGGAGGAAGCCGATGACGAGGTTGCGGGGGACCAGCGGGACGGCTGCGACGACGGATGCCGGAACGAAGACGGCCTCACCCCGGGTGTACGACGGCAGTGTCGACGTGCTCACACCGCCGCCTTCCGGTCGAGGCAGCGCAGGACCTCCGCCCGCAGCGCCGAGAAGTCGGCGGTCGCGGACGACGGGAGTGCGCGGATCACGATGTCGGCGCCGTCGCGAACGCCCGGAAGCGCCTCGGCACAGATCGCCTTGAGTCGGCGACGGACGGTATTGCGTACGACAGCGCCCCCCACGTGCTTGCTCACGATGAAGCCGAAGCGTGGGGGGCGTTGTGCCGAGGTACTGACGACGTGGGTCACGGTGTGCGATCCGGCACACCGGGCGCCACCGCGGACGACGGCCCGGTAGTCCGCTCCGCGGGTGATGCGATGCCCGCGCGTCAGCACTGCGACGAAGTCAGGCCGAAAGCTCGGTGCGGCCCTTGCCGCGGCGAGCCGAGAGGATCGCGCGGCCGGCACGCGTACGCATGCGGGCGCGGAAGCCGTGCTTCTTGGCACGACGGCGGTTGTTGGGCTGGAACGTGCGCTTGCTCATGAAGATCACTCCGGGATCGGCGGGGTCACCCGAACGCTCTAGACCGGGGACACAGGTACATGGGGGACTCGCCCGAGGGCAGAAGTCAACCGACCTAGGATACGTCGAGATTGCCGAGATCCCAAACCGGCGTGGTCGACCGTCCATTATCCACCGGTCGCTTATCCACAGTCGCCACGACACGCGGCGCCCGCCTACAGTTGGTTTTGCGGTGCTCGTCGCCGGTGACTAGCGTGAACGGGTCTGTTATCCACAGGCCTTACACAGAGCCTTGCACATCTTTATCCACACCCTGGAGGGTCATGTCCGAGCAGCACCTTCCGGACGTCCCGGTCTGGATCGCAGTGCTCGATGTGCTCGCCACCGACGACCGCGTCACGCCGCAGATGCAGGGCTTCATCAGCCTCGCCGTCGCGCAGGGTGTGATGGGCGGGACGCTCTATCTCGATGTGCCGAACGATCTCACCGCGGCGCAGTTGAACAAGCGCCTTCGCGGTCCGATCCTGGAGGCGCTCGCCCAGGTCGACGCGGAGCCCGCGGCATCCACCTTCCGTGTCGTCGTCAACCCCGAGCTCGGTGACGCACACCTCACCGCACCGGTCCCGGTCCAGTCCGCGCTCGCACCCACCTCGTTGGCACCCGCCCGGCCGGCCGGCGAGGAGTACAGCGAGCCGGTGGCATCCACCGCTCGGAGCGACACGCGACTGAACCCGAAGTACACGTTCGACAACTTCGTCATCGGCCAGTCCAACCGCTTCGCGCACGCTGCTGCGGTCGCCGTCGCCGAAGCACCGGCGAAGGCCTACAACCCGCTGTTCATCTACGGCGACTCCGGCCTCGGCAAGACCCACCTCCTGCACGCGATCGGCGACTACGCCATCAACCTCTACGCCGGCATCAAGGTGAGGTACGTCTCGAGCGAAGAGTTCACGAACGACTTCATCAACTCGATCGTCAACAACCGCGCGTCCGCCTTCCAGGCGCGGTACCGCGACGTCGACATCCTCCTCATCGACGACATCCAGTTCTTGCAGGGTCGCGCCGAGACGCAGGAGGCGTTCTTCCACACCTTCAACCAGCTGCACGACCACGACAAGCAGGTCGTGATCACGAGCGACGTGCCCCCGCGGCATCTCACCGGGTTCGAAGACCGCATGCGCAGCCGCTTCGAGTGGGGCCTCATCACCGATGTGCAGGCCCCCGACCTCGAGACGCGTATCGCGATCCTCCGCAAGAAGGCGCAGTCCGAGCGGCTCCAGGTGCCCGACGAGGTGCTCGAGTACATCGCGACGAAGGTCTCGAGCAACATCCGTGAACTCGAAGGCGCGCTCATCCGCGTTTCGGCCTTCGCGAGCCTGAACCGCTCGAACCTCGACATCTCGCTCGCACAGACCGTGCTCCGCGACATCGTCGACCAGGACGACGCCAACGTCATCTCGCCGACCGACATCATCTCGGCCACGGCGCAGTACTTCCGTCTGACGGTCGACGACCTCTACGGCTCGAGCCGTTCGCAGTCGGTCGCAACCGCACGACAGATCGCCATGTATCTCTGTCGCGAACGGACGAGCCTGTCCCTCCCGAAGATCGGTCAGCTCTTCGGCAATCGCGACCACACGACGGTCATGTACGCGTACAAGAAGATCAGCGAACTCATGAAAGAGCGTCGCTCGATCTACAACCAGGTCTCTGAGATCACGTCGCAACTCGGTCGTTCCGCACGCTGACGCGGATCACGTCGGCACCACGACACCGCGACGCGTCGCCGGCTGACCGCCCGACTTGACATGAACCCCGCGCCGCCCTCATCATTCGCGTTTCCCACAGTGTGGAAAGCCTGTGGATAACTGTGCGGTGATTCGGCTCGAATGTGGACGACCGGCGACAACCTGTGGATGAGCGTCCGAACGCGTGGTCGCCGCAAAACCCACTGTTCACGCGCTCTCCGCAGCCCATGCACAAGTTACACGCGTGTGGTTTCGGCTCCACGAGCGGGATCCGCCGAGTTATCCACAGTTTCCACAACCGTTAACACCATGACAGATCTCTTCTTCATGAAACCCCGTCCGATCACCTGAAGCGGTGGGCGACGGATGCCGGCACCCGCGGCACTCGATCGAATGACAGGCTTCCGGACCAGCGAACTCTGGGCACTAGCATGGGAAGGCCCATCCGCAGTCAAGGGAGCATCAGTGAAGTTCCACGTCAACCGCGACGTCTTCAGCGAAGCCGTGTCCTTCGTGGTCAAGCTGCTCCCGCAGCGCAATCCGCAGCCGATCCTCGCAGGTGTCCTCATCGAGGCCTCCGACGCAGGACTCTCACTCGCGGCATTCGACTACGAAGCATCCGCTCGCACGCTCATCGAAGCGACCGTCGATGCGCCGGGCACGATCCTCGTCCACGGCCGACTCCTCTCCGAGATCGCAAGCCGTCTGCCGAACGCACCGATCCAGATCGAGCAGGATGCCGACGGCGAGATCCTCCTCACGTGCGGATCCGCCAAGTTCACGTTGGCATCCATGCCGGTCGCCGAGTACCCCGCGATCCCCGAGGTCTCGGGCGAGTCCGGCCTCGTCAAGGGTGAGGACTTCTCGACCGCCATCGCGCAGGTCGCCTTCGCCGCGTCACGCGACGACGTGACCCCCGTGCTCACGGGCGTGCAGCTCGAGGTCACCGGCAACGAGCTCAGCCTCGTGGCGACCGACCGCTACCGCGTCGCACTGCGCGAGATCGTCTTCGACAGCGGCGCCGTCGCCCGCGAAGAGTCGACCACCGCGCTCGTTCCCGCACGCACGCTGACCGAGGTCGGCAAGACGTTCTCGAACGCCGGTGACATCCAGGTGTCGTTCTCGGGTTCGGGTGACCGAGAGATCATCGCGTTCACCGCGGGCAACAAGACCGTCACGTCGCTGCTCATCAAGGGCAACTTCCCGCCGGTCCGCCGCCTGTTCCCCGCGCAGACCGAGCACTACGCGGTCGTGAACACCGCCGAGCTCGCCGAAGCGGTCCGCCGTGTGTCGCTGGTGCTCGACCGGTCGGCGCCGCTGCGGTTCACGTTCTCGGAGGACGGGGTGTCGATGGATGCCTCGGGCACCGAGCAGGCGCGCGCGACCGAGTCCGTCGACGCGACGCTCGCCGGCGAGGAGGTCACGCTGGGCCTCAACCCGCAGTACTTGCTCGAAGCGCTCGGCGCCGTGAAGAGCGAGTTCACGCGGATCACGTTCACCTCGAGCGAGAACGCCAACAAGCTCAGCCCGGTGCTCATCACGCCGCAAACCTCGGGCACGCCCGAGAGCTTCAAGTACCTGCTGCAGCCCAATCTGCTCCTGCGCTGACCCCGCGCTTCGGGTGTCGGACCCCCGAAGGAGGGTGATCTGGTGATCGTGGAGCACCTGAGTCTCGTCGACTTCCGCAACTATGCGGCCGCCGACGTCGCGCTCCACCCGGGACCGAACGTCTTCGTGGGCAAGAACGGCCAGGGCAAGACGAATCTCGCCGAGGCGATCGGCTATTTCGCGACGCTCGGTTCGCACCGGGTGTCGCAGGATGCGCCGATGGTCCGATTCGGTGCGGATGCCGCCTTCGTCCGCGCCCGGCTCGGGTACGGCGAGCGTCGCATCCAGCTCGAGGCGCAACTCAATCGCTCGGGATCGAACAAGGCCCGCGTCAACGGCGCCCCCGTGCGCACCTCGGAACTGCCGCGCTACGCGCAGGTCGTGTTGTTCGCCCCCGAAGACCTGAACATCGTCCGCGGCGACCCGTCCGCGCGTCGCCGCTTCGCGGATCAACTGCTGATCCAGCGCGCGCCTCGACTGGCCGGCGTGCTCGCCGACTACGACCGAGTGCTCAAGCAGCGCACCGCGCTGCTGAAGTCGGCCCGTGCCCGCGGGCTCAAGGCGGAGCAGCTCACGACGCTCGATGTCTGGGACGAAAAGCTCGTCGCGCTCGGGACGGAGATCATCCTCGCGCGGGTGCGCCTGGCCGAGGATCTCGCCGGGCCCCTCCGGACCGCGTATGAGGCGATCGCCGGCGCGGATCACGATCCGCAGCTCGAGTGGGTCTCGACGATCGCGGGTGCCGACCCCGAAGACGACGGTGACGCCACTGCCGGCGCGGTGTTCGAGGGGACGGATGCCACCGCCGCGGCATTCCGCGCCGCCCTCGGCGCCAAGCGCACGCAGGAACTGGAGCGCGGCGTGACGCTCGTCGGTCCGCACCGCGACGACCTCCTCCTGCGACTGCGCGGCTTGCCGGTGAAGGGCTACGCCTCGCACGGCGAGGGGTGGTCGGTCGCACTGTCGTTGCGGTTGTCATCGGCGCAGCTGCTACGCGACCAGCTGCGACTCGGCGACCCGATCGTCATCCTGGACGACGTGTTCGCCGAGTTGGACGCCGATCGTCGCACCCGTCTCGCCGATGTCGTCGCGGACTTCGAGCAGGTGATCGTGACAGCCGCCGTCGAGGGCGACGTGCCGGCGCCGTTGCGTGCCCGGACCGTCCGGGTCGAGGCGGGGACGATCCTCACCGAAGCGGACGAACATGCGGCCGCGCCGGACCGGGAGCCCGACGATGGCTGACGACGAGATCGCCGAGACGACCGCCACCTATCTGCGTCTGCGCGGCCTCGAGCCGTCGGCCGCGAAGAAGCGTCGGCGTCGACGCCGTGAGACCGACGAGGACAACCTGCCGTTCGCGCCCGGACGCGATCCGAAGGGGCTCGGTGATCTTCTCACCGATCTCACTCGGCAGGCGGGATGGAACCCGCAGCTCGCGCGGGAGGACCTCGTCCTCCAGTGGGCCGAAGTGGCCGGGGAGGAGACCGCCCGGCATGCAGATCCGGTCGCGTTGAGCGATGGTGTCCTCACGGTCCAGTGCGACTCGACGGCCTGGGCGAAGAACCTTCATCTGATGCGCGCGACCATCGTCACCGAGCTCATCCGACGCTTCCCCGAGGCGGGTGTCGAGTCCATCCGTTTCGTCGGCCCGGACGTCCCCTCTTGGAAATGGGGCCCCAGAGCCGTTCCAGGCCGTGGCCCTCGCGATACCTACGGCTGACCCACGTCCACGATCCCCCGTTTCCATTTCCGCGCGCCACAGGGCCGTTCAGCGGCGGATGGCGACCGATTGCGGGTAGACTGTCGGGAAGCTTGATCGATGGATGTGGAGCGCGCGAAACCGATGACGTCAGATACCCCCGACAACGTTCCCGACGACGTCGAACCGCAGTCCGCATCGAAGACCCCGGCCGAGTACGGCGCCGACGAGATCCAGGTGCTCGAGGGCCTCGAGGCCGTTCGCAAGCGGCCCGGCATGTACATCGGGTCGACCGGTGAGCGCGGTCTCCACCACCTCGTCTACGAGATCGTCGACAACGCGGTGGACGAGGCACTCGCCGGCTACTGCGACACGATCTACATCACGATCCTCGCCGACGGTGGGCTCCGCGTCGTCGACAACGGCCGTGGCATCCCGGTCGATCCCCACTCCTCCGACCCGACCAAATCGACCGTCGAGGTCGTCCTCACCGTGCTGCACGCCGGTGGCAAGTTCGGCGGTGGCGGCTACGCCGTCTCGGGTGGTCTCCACGGCGTCGGTTCGTCGGTCGTGAACGCACTCTCGACCAAATTCGAGGTCGAGATCCAGCGCCAGGGCCATGTCTGGCGGCAGTCGTTCGCGAATGGTGGAGCTCCGCTCGCTCCGCTCGCGAAGGGTGAAGAGAGCGAGTCGACGGGTACGACGGTCACGTTCTGGCCGGATGCCACGATCTTCGAAACCGTCGAGTTCGATTACGACACGCTCCGCACCCGCTTCCAGCAGACCGCGTTCCTCAACAAGGGTCTGCGGATCGTGCTCACCGACGAGCGTCCCGAGGCAATCGTCGTCGTGGACCTCGAAGAAGGCGGCTCCGAGACGCGTCAGCGGCACGACGACTTCCTTTACGAGCGCGGCCTCGTCGACTACGTCGAGTACCTCAACAAGGTGCGCAAGGCCGAGGTCGTCAACGACGAGATCATCGAGGTTGAATCCGAAGACACCGTCCGCCACATCTCGCTCGAGATGGCGATGCAGTGGACGACGAGTTACACCGAGAACGTCTTCACCTTCGCGAACACGATCAACACGCACGAGGGCGGCACCCACGAAGAGGGTTTCCGCGCGGCGATGACGACGTACATCAACAAGTACGCGCGTGAGAAGGGCCTGCTCAAAGAGAAGGACGACAACCTCACGGGTGACGACATCCGCGAGGGTCTCACCGCCGTCATCTCGGTCAAGCTCTCGGAGCCCCAGTTCGAGGGCCAGACGAAGACGAAGCTCGGCAACACCGAGGCCAAGGCATTCGTGCAGAAGGTCGTCGGCGACCAGCTCACCGATTGGCTCGACCGCAACCCGGCGCAGGCCAAGCGCGTCATCATGAAGGCGATCGACGCCGCGACCGCGCGCCTGGCGGCGCGCAAAGCGCGCGAAACCGCCCGCCGCAAGAGCGTCTTCGAATCGGCGTCCATGCCCGAGAAACTCAAGGACTGCACGAGCAAGGACCCCTCGATCAGCGAGATCTTCCTCGTCGAGGGTGACTCCGCAGGCGGCTCGGCCGTCTCGGGTCGCGACCCGGAGCGGCAGGCGATCCTGTCGCTGCGCGGCAAGATCCTCAACGTCGAGAAGGCGCGTCTCGACCGGGCGCTCGGCAACGCCGAGATTCAGGCCATGATCCAGGCGTTCGGTACCGGCATCGGCGAGGACTTCGACGTCGAAAAGGCGCGGTACCACAAGATCGTGCTGATGGCCGATGCCGACGTCGACGGCCAGCACATCACGACGCTGCTGCTCACCCTGCTGTTCCGCTACATGCGCGGCCTCATCGAGGCCGGATTCGTCTACCTAGCCCAGCCGCCGCTGTACCGATTGAAGTGGTCGAACGCGCCGCACGAATACGTCTACAGCGACCGTGAACGTGACGCGTTACTCAAGGAGGGTCAGGCCGCCGGCCACCGCATCCCCAAGGACAACGGCGTGCAGCGATACAAGGGTCTCGGCGAGATGAACGCCAAGGAACTGTGGGAGACCACGATGAACCCCGAGACGCGCACGCTCCGCCAGGTGACGATCGACGATGCCGCGGCATCCGACGAGATCTTCTCGGTGCTCATGGGCGAAGACGTCGAAGCGCGGCGCGGATTCATCCAGCGCAACGCCAAGGACGTCCGCTTCTTGGATATCTGAACACCGCCATTTGAGCACCGGCATCTGCGCCGGCGGCATCCGATCACCGCGCGACGCGACGAAGAACGAAGACTGAGAGAACATGGCTGACGAAGAGCGTCCCGACCCGAACGCCGGGTACGAGCACGGCAATATCGACCAGGTCGACCTGCAGGTCGAGATGCAGCGGAGCTACCTCGACTACGCGATGAGCGTCATCGTGGGTCGCGCCCTGCCCCGCGTCGAAGATGGTCTCAAGCCCGTGCACCGCCGCGTGCTCTACGGCATGTACGACGGTGGCTACCGCCCCGACAAGAGCTACTCGAAGTGCGCTCGCGTCGTCGGCGAGGTCATGGGTCAGTATCACCCGCACGGTGACAGCGCGATCTACGACGCCCTCGTGCGACTCGTCCAGCCGTGGTCGCTGCGGTACCCGCTCGCCGACGGTCAGGGAAACTTCGGTTCGCCGGGCAACATGGGCGCCGCCGCTCCTCGGTACACCGAGACCAAGATGGCCCAGCTGGCACTCGAGATGGTCCGCGACATCGACGAGGACACCGTCGACTTCGAGGACAACTACGACGGTCGCACGCAGGAGCCGGTCGTCCTTCCCTCGAGGTTCCCGAACCTCCTGGTCAACGGATCGGTCGGTATCGCGGTCGGCATGGCGACGAACATCCCGCCGCACAACCTGCGAGAGGTCGCCGACGGTGTGCTGTGGGCACTCGAGCACCCGGATGCCACGCGCGACGAGCTGCTCGACGCACTCATGGAGCGCATTCCCGGGCCCGACTTCCCCACCGGCGCGCAGATCCTCGGCACGAAGGGCGTCCGCGAGGCGTACCGCACCGGTCGCGGATCGATCACGATGCGCGCGGTCGTGAGCGTCGAGGAGATCCAGAACCGCACCTGCCTCGTCGTTACGGAGCTGCCGTACCAGGTGAACCCCGACAACGTCGCGGCGAAGATCCGCGACCTCGCACGGGACGGCAAGATCACCGGCATCGCGGACATCCGCGACGAGACGAGTGACCGTACCGGTCAGCGCCTCGTGATCGTGCTCAAGCGCGACGCGGTCGCGAAGGTCGTGCTCAACAACCTGTACAAGCACACGCAGTTGCAGGAGAATTTCGGCGCGAACATGCTCGCGATCGTCGACGGTGTGCCGCGTACGCTGCCGCTCGACGGATTCGTGAGCTACTGGCTCGCACACCAGTTCGAGGTCATCGTCCGCCGCACCCGGTACCGCCTCCGCGAGGCCGAGAAGCGGATGCACATCCTGCGCGGCTACCTCAAGGCGCTCGATGCGCTCGACGAGGTCATCGCCCTCATCCGTCGCTCGCCGACGGTCGACGAGGCGCGCGAGGGACTGAAGTCGCTGCTCGACATCGATGACGACCAGGCGAATGCCATCCTCTCGATGCAGCTGCGTCGACTGGCAGCGCTCGAGCGGCAGAAGATCATCGACGACGCGGCCGAGCTCGAGCTGCAGATCGCCGACCTCAAGGACATCCTCGAGTCGCGCGAGCGTCAGAGCTCGATCATCCGCGAGGAACTCGGCGAGATCGTCGCGAAGTTCGGCGACGAGCGCCGCACGCACATCCTGCACGGCTTCGACGGCGACATGTCGATGGAGGACCTGATCCCCGAAGAGGAGATCGTGGTCACCGTCACCCGCAACGGGTACGTCAAGCGCACGCGCAGCGACAACTACCGCTCGCAGCACCGCGGTGGCAAGGGCGTGAAGGGGGCGCAGCTGCGCGCCGACGACGTGGTCGAGCACTTCTTCGTGACGACGACGCACCACTGGCTGCTCTTCTTCACGACCAAGGGCCGCGTCTACCGCGCGAAGGGCTACGAACTGCCCGAGGGCGGCCGCGACGCGAAGGGCCAGCACGTCGCGAACCTGCTCGCGCTGCAGCCGGGTGAAGAGATCGCGCAGATCCTCGACATCCGCGACTACGCGACCGCCGAGTACCTCGTGCTCGCGACCCGCGACGGCAAGATCAAGAAGACCGGCCTCAGCGAGTACGACACGAACCGCCAGGGCGGCATCATCGCGATCAAGCTCCGTGGCCAGGAGGAAGAGAACGGCGACGAGCTCGTCAGCGCGATGCTGGTCGACTCGACCGACGACCTGCTCCTCGTCTCGCGCCTCGGCATGTCGCTGCGCTTCACCGCCGGCGACGACTCGCTCCGTCCGATGGGCCGCTCGACCGAAGGTGTGAAGGGCATGTCCTTCCGAGAGGGTGACAGCCTCCTCTCGGCATCCGTCGTCCGTGACGAGGGGTACGTCTTCGTCGTGACGCAGGGCGGGTACGCGAAGCGCACCTCGGTGGACCAGTACCGCGTCCAGGGACGTGGCGGACTCGGCATCAAGGTCGCCAAGCTGAACGACGATCGCGGCGAACTCGCGGGTGGTTTGATCGTCGGCGAGGTGGACGAGGTCTTGGTGGTTCTTGCCAGCGGCAAGGTGGTACGCTCGGCCGTTGCCGAGGTGCCGGCCAAGGGTCGGGACACGATGGGCGTGGTCTTCGCCCGTCCGGACGACGATGACCGGATCCTCGCGATCGCCCGGAACGGCGAGCGTGGACTGGCCGAAACAGTGGCCGACGATGAGGCCGCCTCGGCTCCCGAGAACCCCGAAGAGAGTGACGCATGAGCTCTGTAGCCGACAAGTTGGCCAAGAAGTCATCGAGTAAGACGAGCGCGAAGCAGGTCCGCCTGCGGTTGGTCTACGTCGACTTCTGGTCGGCCGTGAAGCTGTCGTTCCTGACCGCAGTGGCCTTCGCGATCGTGACGATCGTCGCGACGTTCCTGGTCTTCCTGGTGCTGCAGTCGACGAATCTGATCGGTCAGGTCGACGAGCTCCTGGGCGCCGTGACCGGTGGTGAGTTCCAGCTCGCGGCGTTCCTGAACCTGCCGCAGGTCATGGCGTTCGCCGCGGTGGTCGCGATCCTCAACCTCATCGTCATCACGGTGCTCGGCGCGGTCGTCGCCGGTATCTACAACCTCATGGTGAAGGTCACGGGCGGCCTGCTCGTCGGTTTCACCTCGAACTGATCCCCGCAGGGGCGGCGGTCACAGGACCGTCGTCCCCAGCAGGGCGCCGATCGCCCAGGTCGCTGCGAGCGCGAGTGCGCCGCCGATCACGAGTCGAGCGGCCGCCCGACGCTTGCCCGCATCGCCGAGCCGCGCCGACAACGTGCCCGTGATCACGAGGGCGAGCAGCACCGCGACGAACGTGGTCGGGACCCGCCACTCAGGCGGCGGGAGCAGGATCGCAAGCAACGGCAGCAGCGCGCCGGCGGTGAACGCGATCGCCGACGAGAGCGCAGCGTGCCAGGGGTTCGTGAGCTCGTCCGGGTCGATGCCGAGCTCCACCTCGAGGTGCGCGGCGAGGGCGTCGTGTTCGGTGAGCTCCACCGCCACCCGGTGCGCGGTCTCTTCGGACAGCCCACGCTCCCGGTAGAGCGCGGTCAGTTCGGCGAGTTCCTCCTCCGGCATCTCCTCGAGCTCGCGTCGTTCCTTCTCGATGAGCGCCTTCTCGGTGTCGCGCTGGCTGCTGACCGAGACGTACTCGCCGAGCGCCATCGAGATGGCACCGCCGACGAGGGCTGCTGTGGTCGCGGTCGCGATCGGTCCGACAGCGGTCGTCGCTCCAGCAACACCCACGGCGACGGCCGCGACGGACACGATTCCGTCGTTCGCGCCGAGCACGCCGGCGCGCAGCCAGTTGAGCTTCGCGCCGATCTTCGCGTCGTGTGGTTCGTCGTGGCGCACGTCGGTCATGACGCCAGTGAACCAGATCGGAGGGATGCCGAGGGTCGTGTGGCATCCGGATTCGTCAAACGGCGACGTCTTCGGGTAAAGTCTTGGAGGTTGCAGGCGTAAGCCTGACAACGACGGGGCTATAGCTCAGGCGGTTAGAGCGCTTCACTGATAATGAAGAGGTCCCAGGTTCAAGTCCTGGTAGCCCCACTCACCCCCACGGGGCCTTAGCTCAGTTGGTAGAGCGCCTGCTTTGCAAGCAGGATGTCAGGAGTTCGAATCTCCTAGGCTCCACAATCTCCCGAATGCCGGTCCTCGTGGCCGGCATTCTGCTTTCCCCGGGCCACCGCGGGCGCTCCCGATAGGGTGACGGGATGGACATGAGGGTCGCGGCCTACGCTGTCATCAACGACGGCGACCGTGTGCTGCTCGCCCACTGGAACGACGCCCGTCGCCCATCGTGGACGCTGCCCGGCGGCGGTCTCGAGCCCGGCGAACACCCGGCGGATGCCGCGGTGCGCGAGGTCTTCGAAGAGACCGGGTTTCACGTGGAACTCGACGGCGTCATCGGTGTCGACTCGCACGTGATCGCAGCGCGCGACCGGCTTCACGGCACCGGCCCGCTCCAGGCACTGCGGATCGTCTACCGCGCCCACGTCGTCGGCGGAGCACTCCGCAACGAACTCGATGGAACGACCGACGAGGCGGCGTGGTTCTCACTCGCCGACGTCGCACAGCTCCCCCGCGTCGCACTCGTCGACGCCGCGTTCACGATGGCCGGACTCAGCGGCTGATCGCAGCCAGCTCCTCGGAGATATCGGCGACCGTCGCGCCGTAGGCGTCGATCAGGTCGTCCGCCTCGACGAAGAGGCTGTACCCGTGCGCGCCGGCACCCATCGCGATCCGCTTCCCGACGATGCGCTCGTCAGCGAAGACCGGCCAATCGGTGGTGCTCCCGATCGGCGTGATGGTGCCGCGCTCGTAGCCGGTGGCGGCGAGGGCGAGCTCGGGTTCGGGCAGCCGCAGCTTGTTCACGCCGACGACACTGCGCAGCTTCGGCCACGAGATCGAACGATCCCCCGGGATCAGCGCGAACAGGTACGTGTCGTCGCTGCGCTTGACCACGAGCGTCTTCACGATGTCCGACGGCTCGAGTCCGAGAAGGGATGCCGCCTCGTCGAGGCTCTTCGCGGCCGGACGATCCCGCACCTCGATGGACAAAGACCGGGAGCGCGCCGCTTCCGCGACGCGCTCCGACGGTGAAGATGCTGATTCAGGCATCCGGCGCGCGCAGCGGGTCGTCCGCCACCCAGAGCTCGTCATCGGCGCGGAGCGTCTGCCATGCGGCGTAGAGGACACCTGCGGTTGCGGCGACGCCGAAGATGATGGCGAGGATGCCACCGGCACCGATGCCCTTCTTGGCGGGGGGCGCGACGGTGAACTGCTTCGCCGCCTTCTTGCCGGCCTTGGAGGCCTGCTTCTTGAACGCTGCGGCGTCGAACCCGCCGAAGCTCTTGCCGTGCGCGAGGCGGTGGCGCTTCTCGTTGGCGAGATCCCACACCGACAGTGCGGTGCCGACGACGGCACCGGCTGCGGGGACGATGCCCTCGTTCAGCACGCGGCGACCGGTCTCGACGCCCTGTTCCACATAGGGGGCGGCGTACTTGTCGTAGGAGTGCTGCACGGTCGGGACGACGTGCTCGCGGTTGTAGTTGCCGAGCTGACGGCCGGCTTCGCGCGCGATGTCTCCGGCTTCGCCGACGAGCACCTGCTGCGTCTCCCACAGCTTGGTTGCCTGGCTCTGCAGCTTGCGGAGTTCCTTCTTGCGCTTGCGGTTGAGGCTCACAGTGTCTCTCCCTCTCCGGGGCATCCGGGGACGATCGTTCCCCCATACTGCCAGACGCATCCCGACGGCCAAGGGGGTTGCAAGTGAGAGAATGATCAGTATGCCGATTCACTCCGCTGTCGCGACCCTGCACACCAACCACGGCGACATCGTCGTCAACCTGTTCGGCGACCAGGCGCCGCGCACCGTCAAGAACTTCGTCGGCCTGGCCGACGGCTCGCAGTCCTGGACCGACCCGGCCACGGGCCAGCCCGGGACCGGTCCCCTCTACACCGACGTCATTTTCCACCGCATCATCCCCGGCTTCATGATCCAGGGCGGCGACCCGCTCGGGCAGGGCATCGGTGGGCCTGGATACAACTTCGACGACGAGATCAGCCCCGAGCTGACCTTCTCGACGCCGTACCTGCTCGCCATGGCGAACGCCGGCCTGCGCCGCAACGCCATCACCGGCAAGGCCGAGGGCACCAACGGTTCGCAGTTCTTCATCACGACCGACCCGACCCCGTGGCTCAACGGCAAGCACACCATTTTCGGTGAGGTCGCCGACGACGCGTCGCGCGCGGTCGTCGACGCGATCAGCGCCGTCCCCACGGGTGCACAGGACCGCCCGGTCGAGCCCGTCGTGATCTCGTCGATCGACATCGCGACCGTCTGATCGCGTGAGCTCCACCGATCCCCGGAGCAACCCGGACAACTTCTGCTACCGGCACCCCGACCGACAGAGCTTCGTGCTCTGCCAGCGCTGCCTGCGCACGGTGTGCCACGAATGCCAGACGCCCATGCCCGTGGGCGTGATCTGCCCCGAGTGCATGGCGGAGCAGCAGAAGGGACAGCGCGCCGACAACGTGCGTCGGATGCCGAAGCGCATCGCACGACGTATGGGTGGCGACCGCCCGATCGTGACCTACGCGATCATGGCCGTCACGATCGCGCTGTACCTGTTCGGGTTGATTCCGGGGATCGGCAACCAGACCCAGGGATGGCTCGCGTTCAACAGCGCGCTCCTCCTCCCCGGGTATCCCTTCGAACCGTGGCGCATCGTCACGGTGGTGCTCGTGCATTCTGGGATCTTCCACGTCGCGCTCAACATGTTGGCGCTGTGGGCGCTCGGCCGCAGCCTTGAGCCGCTGCTCGGCCGGTGGCGTTACCTGACCCTCTACGTCCTGAGCGCCGTGGGCGGATCGGTTCTCGTCGCGCTCCTTGCGCCCGGCACGACCGTGGTCGGCGCCTCCGGTGCGGTGTGGGGTCTCCTCGGCGCGATGCTCATCATCGGCCGCAATCTCGGCGTGAACGTGATCCCGATCCTGGTCCTGCTCGGGATCAACCTGGTGTTCTCGTTCCTCCCCGGCGCCGGCGTCTCGTGGCAGGCGCACATCGGCGGCGGCCTGGTGGGACTCCTGCTGGGTTGGATCTTCTCGCGAACGCGCGGCATCCGTCAGCAGACCCGACAGAAGCTGATGCTCGGCGGTGTCGCGGTGGGCCTGCTCGCGGTGATCTTCGCGGTGCCCCCGGTGCTCTACACCTGAGTTATCCACAGGTTCATCCACAGGTGGGGATGAATTACACCCGTGTCATTCAGGTGATTCGGATGCCGCGGATGCGGCCGTGATCAACGCCAGCGTGTGGTCATCAGGAAGCCGATGAAGGCGATCCCGAAGCCGATGACGAGGTTCCAGGCTTCGATGCCCGGAATCGGGTACGCCTGGCCACTCAGGTAGAACACGATGATCCAAACGAGTCCGATCAACATCAGCCCCAGCATGATGGGCTTGAACCACACCGGGTTCGGGGCTGCTTCGCCTTCGGGCTCGACGAGGCGATCCTCGTCCTTGTCTCCACGTGCCATGGGCGAAAGTCTACCCGTCAGCCCTTCGACAGCCTGTGCGGATTAGAATCCGAGCGTGACCGAGCTCACGCCGCCCGACGCGGCAGACTCCCGGCGAACCCGACGCCGACGTCCGCGACCCCGCGCGACGTTCCTCAGCGTGGTCGGCGAGCTCCTCATGACGGCCGGCGTGCTCGCCCTGCTGTACGTCAGCTGGCACATCTGGGTCGGCGACATCATCATCGCCGGTCAGCAGCACGCCGAAGCCGACGCGCTCTCGGAGCAGTGGGACCGAGAGGCCGCGAGTCCGGCGCCGGAGCCCACCGAACCCGAGTCAGATACCGGCCCGGAGCCGACCGATCCGGCGAACATCCCGGTGCTCGGGGAGCAGTCGCACGGGACGATCTTCGGCATCATGCGCATCCCGCGCTTCGGCGACGACTGGAAGTTCAACATCGCGTCCGGGATCACCCGCGCTGACGTCCTCGACCAAGGTCGCGTCGGACACTACCCCGACACGGCGATGCCGGGCGAGATCGGCAACGCCGCGTTCGCGGCCCACCGATGGACCTCGGGTGCGCCGTTCGATCCGATCGACAAGCTCGTCATCGGCGATGCGATCGTGATCGAGACGAAAGAGGGCTGGTACACCTACCGGTTCCGTTCGTCGGAGTACGTGCAGGAGACCCAGGTCGAGGTGCTGCTCCCCGTCCCGAATCAGACCGACGTCGAGGCGAACGGGCGCTACCTCACCCTCACGAGCTGTGCACCGAAGTTGAACATGCTCGAGCGGATCGTCGCATATGCCCTCTTCGAGGACTTCACCCCGCGCGCCGACGGCCCGCCCACCTCGCTGACCGAAGGGGTGGCCGCCTGATGTACGCCGCACTGTGGCGCGTCCTCCCGGGCCCGTGGTGGGTCCGCGTCCTCATCCTGCTGGTCCTGCTGGCCGGTGTGCTCTACGCGCTGTACTTCCACGTCTTCCCGTGGGTCTTCACGTTCTTCGCGCCCGACCAGGAGTCGACGATCGGCGGTGGGTGACACACCCTTGCCCGTGACACCGATGTCCCTTGACCCGACGACTGCCGACTCGGGTGGCATCCGGATTCTCGTCGTCGACAACCACGACAGCTTCGTCCACACCCTGGTCGGCTACCTCCGCGAACTCGGCGCCTCGGTCGAACTGATCGAGTCCGACGATCCCGGCGCGGTCCTGCGCATCGAGGGGTTCGACGGAGTGCTGCTCTCGCCGGGACCGGGAACGCCCGAGGACGCAGGCGCTTCGATCGAGATCGTGCGTGCGTGCGCCGACCGGCGGATGCCGCTGCTCGGCGTCTGCCTCGGACATCAAGCGATCGGCGTCGCGTTCGGCGCGACCGTCGGGTATGCGGAGGAGCTCATGCACGGCCGCACCAGCGACGTGGTGCACGACGGGACCGGCGTCTTCGAAGGACTGCCCTCCCCCTTCGTCGCGACGCGCTATCACTCGCTCACGATCGACGCAGACACGCTCGGCACCGATCTCGTCGTGAACGCGCGGACGCAAGCCGGCGCAGTGATGGGGGTGCGTCACCGCGAGCTGCCGATCGCCGGCGTGCAGTTCCATCCCGAGAGCGTGCTGACCGAGGGTGGCTACCGTGTGCTCGGTACCTGGCTCGAAAGCGTGGGACTGACGGATGCCGCGGCGCGCGGCGCGCGCCTGAGCCCGCACCGCACCGTCGAGTGAGGCGTCAGCCGCTGCAGGTCGTGAGGGTGATCTCCGACCGCACCGGCACCTCGCCGACCGCGGACTGGACCTTCACCATGCGGGGCTCCGTCGCGGGGCACGACGGATCTTCCTGCACGATCGGCGTGAGCCCGTACGCGTCGGACTCGAGGATCTCGATCGCCTTGTCGACGCTGTAGTTCAGGGCGAAGTCCTCGACCGTCACCGTGCCGGTCGCGATGACGAGGTCGACGGACGTGCCGACCGGGAGCTCATCGCCGGCAGCGATAGTCGATGTCGACACGGTCGCGCTGATGACGGTGTCCTTCGGGAGCGCAGGGTCGTTGCGGCGGCTGACCGCGCCGAGGCTGAGGTCGGCGGACTCGAGCGCCTCGGTCGCCTCGGTCAGCGTGAGCGTCTCGAGGCGGGGCACCGACGTCGTCTCGACGCCGCTCGAGACATAGACGGTGATCTCGTCGCCCGCGGCGACGCTCGTCCCGGCGAGCGGGTCGGTGCGGATGACCGCGTCGACGGGCACATCGGCGCTCGGCTCGACGACCCGGCGCGTTTCGAGCTGCGTCTCGGTCAGCACCTCGTCGGCGCGCTCCCACGACATCGTCACGACGTCGGGCACGAGGATCGCGCCCGGAGTGACCTCTTCGCCTGCCGGGCGGAATGCCGTCACCCAGATCAGCACCGAGATGAGCAGGACCGCGATCATCGCGACGCCGGCCCACACCCATGCAACGGGAGGGCCCGACTGGGTGCGTCGCATCGTGTCGTCGCTGGTGAGCTGGCGCAGCGAGCGCGCCGTCTCGGCCGCGTGGCGCGGATCGGCGCCATACAGCTCGTTGCTGAGGGACTCGACCTTGCGCTTGCTCGGCGCCTTACGGCCGGCGGCCGTCGCGAGCGCGTCGCGGAATGCCGCCGCGGTTTGAGGGCGCTGGAACGGATCCTTCGCGAGCGAGCGCAGGACGAGCGCATCGAGCGAGCGGGGCACCGTCTCGGTCACCTCGGAGGGCGGGACCGGCGCTTCGCTCACGTGCTGGTAGGCCACGGCGATCGGATTCTCACCGCGGAACGGCGGCCGACCCGTGAGGAGTTCGTAGAGGACGATGCCCGCCGAGTAGATGTCGGCGCGCGCGTCGACCGGTTCCCCCTTCGCCATTTCGGGCGAGAAGTACGACGCCGTACCGATGATCGCCGTGGTCTCGGCGACCGTCGACGAGGAGTCCGACACCGCGCGGGCGATGCCGAAGTCCATGACCTTCACCTGACCGGCATCCGTCACCATCACGTTGCCCGGCTTGATGTCACGGTGCACGACGCCCGCGAGGTGCGAGTACTCGAGCGCTTCGAGGATGCCGTCGGTGTAGCGGAGCGCGTCGGCGACGTCGAGCGGCCCCTCCTCGACGATGTCTTTCAACAGCCGCCCGGTCACGAGCTCCATGACGATGTACGGCTCGGGATGGGTGGTGCCGTCGGCGTCGACGCGGGTGTCCTCGCCGGCGTCGAAGACCCGAACGATCGCGGGGTGAGACATGCGCGACGCCGACTGCGCCTCAAGGCGAAACCGGGTGCGGAAAGCCGCGTCGGACGCGAGGTCACGTTCGAGGATCTTGATCGCGACCGGTCGGCCGAGCGTCAGATCCTCGCCGCGGTACACCGAAGCCATGCCGCCCCGGCCGATGAGGTCATCGACGCGGTAGCGGTCGGATAGCACGCGTGACTGAACGGACACATCACTCCCAGGACTGAACGGGGAAAGCCTATCCGAGTGCTCCGGAGAGCCGCTTGAAAACGGGCCGGTCAGCCGTCGCTCTCGCCGTCGCCCGGAATGGTGACCTCGGGGTCGGGCTCCTGCTGCGCGGGCACGATCGATGCGGATGCCTCGTCGGACGCGCCAGACACGCGCTCCGCATCCTCGCCCATGCAGGTGACGGTGTAGGTGACCGCGAGGGTGCCGCTCTCGTCCGCGATCACGCCGACGGGTCGGTCGCCGATGTTGAAGCTGCCGGTCGACTCGCCGGTCTCCTCGAACACCCCGCCCGACAGCGTGAACGTGTAGCTTCCCGCGGTCGGTGCAGCGGAGGGGCAGGTGTAGCTGTCCCATGCGACGCTGACGGTCGAACCACCGGTGACCGTGCCGTCGGCGTTGCCGCCTTCGATACGCGGCGTCCCGGGCGTCTCCATCTGGCTGAGCGGTCCGTAGAACGTCAGCGTGATCTCGCGGTCGAACTCGAGGTTCCCGGTGGGGTTGACCGAGTAGATGCGGTCGACCTGATCGTCGGAGGCCGCGGGGTTGCCGGGCTCGCAGACGTAGTTGTCGAAACCGGCCCCTTCGAGCAGCGCCGCAGCCTCGTCGCACGTCTTGCCCTCGAGGCCGAGCGTGCCGGGGTTGCCCCGCGTCGGTTCGGTCTCAGTGGGCTCGGGCTCCGGCTCGGTCTGCGTCGTCGTCGGGCTCGTGGGCGGAGGCGAGGACGGGTCGGCGTCGCCACCCTGGTTCGCGAACAGCGCGATCAGCGTGCCGATGAGCACGATCGCGAGGAGCGCGATGAGGGCGATCAGCGGCCACGTCCACGGGCTGCGCTTCTTCTTCGGCTTCTCGGCCACGTCGGCTTCGGCGACGGGAGCGACCGGCTGCGGGGTCGTGGTCGGGAGGATGCGCGTCGCGGCGCCAGTCGATCCCGCCGAGGTGAGCAGCTGCGTGAACTCGTCGTCCGCCGCAGTGCCGCCGATGGCGGGCACGATCGCGGCGGCGCCGGCGATGTCGCCGCGGCGCAGTGCGGTCGCGGCACGCGCGACAGCCGACGTCGAGGACGGACGGTCGTCGGGCTTCTTCGCGATCATGCTCATCACGAAGCGCTGCACGGGCTCTGCGACCGTGTCGGGCAGCGGCGGCGGGGTGTCGTTGATCTGCGCCATCGCGATGGCGACCTGCGACTCGCCCGTGAACGGGCGACGACCTGCGAGCAGTTCGTACGCCACAATGCCGAGCGAGTAGATGTCGGTCGACGGCGATGCCGCGTGCCCGGACGCCTGCTCGGGCGACAGGTACTGCACGGTGCCCATCACCTGACCGGTCGCGGTCAGCGGCACCTGGTCGGCGATGCGGGCGATACCGAAGTCGGTGATCTTCACGCGACCGTCGGGCGTGATGAGCAGGTTGCCCGGCTTGATGTCGCGGTGGACGAGACCGGCCGCGTGCGCGGCCTGAAGCGCCGACGCGGTCTGCGCGACGATGTCGAGCGTTTTGTCGGTGGAGAGGGTGCCCTCGCGCTCGAGGATCGTCGAGAGGGCCTCGCCGGGGACGAGTTCCATGACGAGGAACGCAGAGCCGTTCTCTTCGCCGTAGTCGAACACGCTGGCGATGCCTTCGTGGTTGACGAGCGCGGCGTGACGGGCCTCGGCGCGGAACCGCTCGAGGAACCCGGGGTCGCCCATGTACTCGTCCTTGAGGATCTTGATCGCGACGGTGCGGCCGATGACGTGATCAGTCGCCTCCCAGACCTCGCCCATGCCGCCGATGGCGATCCGAGAATCCAGCTCGTACCGTCCACCGAAGCTCACACCCTGAGTGGGTCTCATTCGCTCAGCACCGCCTCAATCACTCGTTTCGCGATCGGGGCCGCGATCCCACTGCTCGTGCCCTCTTGGCCGAGCCCTCCACCGTTTTGCACCATCACCGCGACGACCACTTCGGGATTCTCGGCGGGCGCGAACCCGGTGAACCACAGCGTGTACGGGTCCCCCGGATTGTGCTCCGCGGTACCGGTCTTCCCGGCCACGTCGACACCGTCTATTCTCGCACCGCTCGCCGCGCCGTTTTCGACATTGCCGACCATCATCTCGGTGAGCGTCGCGGCGTCTTCGGCGGTCATCGCCCGACCGAACTCCGTGTCGGCCGGCTCATCCTGCACGGTCAGATCGGATGCCACGACACGGTCGACCATGCGCGGGTTCATCACGATGCCCTCGTTGGCGATCGCGGCCGAGATCATCGCGACCTGCAGCGGCGTGGCCCGGACGTCGGTCTGCCCGAACCCGCTGAGCGCGGTCTGCGGCTCGTTGAGGCCTTCGGGGTACGACGAGGCTGTCACGTCGAGCGGGATCTCGAAGGTCGAGTTGAATCCGAACTTCTCGGCCTGCTCGCGGATCGCGTCGGTGCCGAGTTCGAGGGCGAGTTCGGCCATCGGGATGTTGCAGCTGAGTCGCAGCGCCGTCTCGAGCGTGACCTCGTCGCCGCGGCCGCACGTGCCGCGGTCGAAGTTGTGGATGTCGGTGTCCGTCCCGGGCAGCGTGAAGGTCGCCGGGTTGTCGAAGGTCGACTCTGGTGTGTACTCCCCCGACGCCAGCGCCGCGGCGGTCACCACGAGCTTGAAGGTTGATCCGGGCGGGTCGGTCTCGCTCGTCACCCGGTTGATCTTGGGTCGCAGCGGGTCGTCGTTGAGCTGCTGGTCGGCGGCGTTCACCTCGGAGCTGTTGTGCGAGGCGAGCAGGTTCGTGTCGAAGCTGGGGCTCGTCGCGAGGGCGAGGATGCGACCGGTGTCGGGCTCGAGCGCGACCACCGCGCCCTCGTAGCCGTCGAGCGAGTCGTAGGCCACCTGCTGCAGGGCGGGGTCGAGCGAGAGGAGCACGTTCGACCCGCGTGCCGGCTGACCACTGACGATCTGCTCGACACGGGTGAGGAACTGCTGGCTACCCGTGCCCGCGAGCGCCGCGTTCATCGCCTGCTCGAGCCCCGTGGACGAACGCAGCACCGGGTTGATGAACCCCGTGACGGGTGCCCACATCTCGGCATCCGGGTACGAGCGCGACCAACTGTAGAGGTCGTTGCTCGGTACGGACGTCGCGATCGCGGTGCCGCCGGCGAAGATCGTGCCGCGCTGCACCTCGTACGAGTCGTAGAGCGTGCGTCGATTCTCGGGGTTGGCCGACAGCTCGCCGGCGATGGCGACCTGGATCCAACTTGTCGCCGCGAACAGGCTGATGAACATCAGCAGGACCACGACGCTGAGCCTTCGGAGCTGCTTGGTCATCCGATCACCACCCGGGGACGTGAGCGAACGGCGTCGGAGATCCGCAGCAGGATGCCGACGATGAGGAAGTTCGCGATGAGGGATGAGCCACCGGCGGCGAGGAACGGCATGGTGAGGCCGGTCAGCGGGATGAGTCGCGTCACACCGCCGACCATGATGAACACCTGCAGCGCGAGCGTGAACGACAGGCCGGTCGCGAGGAGCTTGCCGAAGTCGTCCTGGCCGGCGATACCGACGCGGATGCCACGGCTGACGAACACCATGTAGAGCGCGAGGATCGCGAAGACGCCGACGAGGCCCAGCTCTTCACCGAGGCTCGGGAGGATGTAGTCGTTGTGCGCCAGCGGGGTGAGGTCGGGTCGACCGAGGCCCCAGCCGGTGCCGAGCAGCCCGCCGTGCGCCAGACCGAAGAGCCCCGAGACGAGTTGGTAGCTGCTGCCGTTGATGTAGTCGGGGTTGAACGCGTCGAGCCAGTTCGAGAAGCGCAATCCCACGTACGGAAGGATCTGCGACGCGACGAGTGCGCCGGAGACCGCGAGTCCGACCCCCAGGATCACCCAGCTGGTCTTGCCGGTCGCGACGTAGAGCGTCGCGATGAACATGCCGAAGATGAGGATGCCGGTGCCGAGGTCGCGCTGCAGCACGATGATGCCGAGTGACGCGACCCAGATGATCAGGAGCGGTCCGAGCTGCCGGGCCTTCGGCCACGTGATGCCGAGGAACTTCGTGCCCGTCGAGGCGAGGGCCTCTCGAGTGCGAACGAGGTAACCGGCGAAGAAGATCGCGAGGCAGATCTTCGCGAGCTCACCGGGCTGGAAGGTGAAGACGCCGGCGACGGAGACCCATACGTCCGCGCCGGCTTCGACGCCGAGACCCGGGATGAAGGGCAGGAGGAGCAGAAGGATGCCGCTCAGCCCGAACAGGTAGGTGTACCGGAACAGCACGCGGTAGTTGCGCAGGAAGATCACGATCGCGATCGCGCCGGCCACCGCAATCGCAGCCCACACCAGCTGGCGCAGACCGAGGGAGCCCCACCCGCTGGAGTCATCGGCGATGTCGAGTCGGTAGATCATCGCGATGCCGAGACCGGTGAGCAGCGTCGCGATCGGGACGACGAACGGGTCGGCGTCCCGCGCCTTGATCCGGTTGACGACGTGCAGGGTCAGCGCGAGTGCGGCGAGGCCACCGCAGTACGACAAGAACGTGGGGTCGATCTCACCGTGGGTGCCGAGCTGCACGAGGATCGTCGCCGACGTGGTGATGAGGATGGCGAAGAGCAGCAGCCCGAGCTCGCGGTTGCGCTGCGTCGCCGGCATCCGGAGCTTGCGGAGTGCCTTGATGACGGTGGTGTCCGTCTCGATCGTGTCGCTCACGGGGTGCCCTCCCCTCGGAGGTTGTCGACGATCGCCTGCGCGTCGGCGAGCGAGCGCGCCGAGATCGTCTGCTCCACCGACAGCCGCTGGTATGCGGGCAGGTCGGCGAGGAGGATGTCGGTGTCTTCGTACGGCGTCGACAGCGAGATGGGACCGATGTCCTGCTGGATGCCACGGTAGATGACGACGCTGTCGTCGTCGGGGCCCACGAAGTAGCGCGTCTGGGTCCACGAGTAGGCGACGAATGCCGCCGCCGCGATCGCCGCGACGATCGCGATGAAGCCGACGAACCACCAGACCCGCCGGCGTCGCGAGCGGCGACGGTCTTCTTCGATGAGCTCTTCGAGGTACTCGGCAGCCGGCTCGAAATGCGTCGGCTCGTTGGCCGCCTGCTTGCCGGTCTGGAACCAGCCGGTGCGGCCAGGTCGCTCGACGGGGATCTCAATGCCCTTGGGCGTCGCAGCCGATCCGACGATCGTCGCGGTGCCGCTGAACATCGGGTGCCGACCGCCCACGTCGGCGAGGACGATGGTCACGTTGTCGGGCGCGCCGGCGTCGAGTGCGAGCTTGAGCAGCAGGTCGGCGGTGCGACCGGGTGCGAGGTCCTGGCGGAGCACCTTGGCGGTCTGGGCGTCGTCGACGACACCGCAGAGTCCGTCCGAGCAGATCAGCCAGCGGTCCCCCGGCTGCGTCTGCATGATGAACGCGTCGACCTCGGGGTCGGTGCCCATGTCGCCGAGCACGCGCATCAGCACCGATCGGCGCGGGTGGTACCGGGCTTCTTCGGGCGTGATGCGGCCCGAGTCCACCAGCCGCTGCACGAAGGTGTGGTCGGTGGTGATCTGGGTGAGGATGCCGTCGCGGAACAGGTACACGCGGGAGTCGCCGATGTGCGCGATGACCGCGTACTCGTCGACCATCAGCACGGCGCTCACGGTGGTGCCCATGCCGGCGAGCTGCGGCCGCTCGGCGACCGTGTCGACGAGGACATGCGCGGCATCCGTGATCGATTCGCGCAGTTCGCGTTCGGCCTCGGCCGGCGTCGGGAACGGGTGGTCGAGCGCCTTCAGCTGGTGCACCGCGATGCTCGAGGCGATGTCACCGCCCGCGTGCCCGCCCATGCCGTCGGCGACCATGAACAGGTTCGAGCCGGAATAGCCCGAATCCTGGTTGTTGGAGCGCACCTTCCCGGTATGGGAGATCGCGGTGCTCGAGCCCTCGAAAGCCATCGAAGCGGGCCGTTACTTCCGCAGCTCGAACGTCGTGGCGCCGACCTTGATCGGTGCGCCGACGATGATCGGGACGGGGGATGCCACGCGCTCGCCGTCGTGCCAGGTGCCGTTCGTGGAGTCGAGGTCCTGCACCATCCACTGCTCGCCCCACAGCACGAGACGCGCGTGGTGGCTCGAGGTGTAGTCGTCGCGGATGACGAGGCCGGATTCGCTCGAGCGGCCGATCGTGAGGGGCTCGTCGCCGAGGGCGAGCTCGAGGCCCGCCTTCGGTCCGCTCGTGATCACGATGCGCGAGACGGTGTTCGTCGTGGCCTTCTGCGGTCCTGACGGGGATGCCGCAGGACGCTGCCCGAGCGGCGCGACGAGCGACGTCTCGGCGCCGGGCGACGCCGTGGGGATCGGACCGGGCGCGGCCGGTGCAGGTTCCGGCATCCGCCTGACCTTCACGCCGAACAGGTCGGCGCGCAGCGAATAGACGACGGCGAACACGAAGAACCACAGCAGGATCAGGAACCCGATCTGCAGGAGGAGCAGGGTCAGTTCACTCACGCCGAGCCTCCGAGGTCGAACATCCGCGTCGCGTCGTCATCGGCGGGGCGGGAGGGGATGCGCGGCGCCTGGGCGACGACGCGGAAGGTGATGCGGGTGCGGCCGATCGTCACGACGCCATCCGGTTCGAGGGCGGCCTCGCTCACCTTCTGGCCGTTCAGCTGCGTGCCGTTGGTCGACCCGAGGTCGCGGACCATCGCCCGGCGGCCGTCCCACAGGATCTCGACGTGGCGGCGGCTCGTGCCCGCGTCGGGGATCGTGATGTCGGCATCCGACCCGCGACCGATGACCGTGCGGCTCTTGGTGAGCGGATGCCGCGTGCCGTCGATCTCGACGACGCCCTGCCACGACACGTCCTCGGCGGTGGCCGCGGAGCGCGAGTTGACGCGCACTGTGCCGGTCGAGAGCTTCTCGTCGGTGACGAGGCGGATCGAGATGGGGCCCGCGAAGCTGTAGTTCTGGTCCTTGGCGTGCCGCTCGACCAGCTGGCGGAGCTCGTCGTCCAGCGCCGATCCGATGGCCTGCATGCGCTCATGGTCGGCGGCGGCGAGCCGCACCTCGAGGGTGTTCGGGACGAGGATGCGGTCGCGAGAGACGACGGCAGCCTTCGCGTCAAGCTCGCTGCGCAGTGCGGAAGCGATCTCGACGGGCTGCACGCCGCTGCGGAAGGTCTTCGCGAACGCACCGTTCACGGCGCGCTCGATCCCCTTCTCGAAGCTGTCAAGTAGTCCCACGGGGCTCCTCAGGCAGTCTGGACCGGTGCGTACATGCTAGTTGCAGACCCTGGCAGGGTCTGGGGAAGACGGGCTGGACGCGATTCTCGGGGTCGCTCGCGCCATGATATCCTCGGAAAGTTGATCCCGTGGCGACACGGGCTCGCGCGAGTGGCGGAATTGGCAGACGCGCTGGCTTCAGGTGCCAGTGCCCTTATGGGCGTGGGGGTTCAAGTCCCCCCTCGCGCACCAGCAGGTGCGAGACAAGCCGGTCGGTGGTGAGAACCCCGACCGGCTTCGTCGTTTTCGCGCCAAGACGACGTGAGTCAGCGGACGACGGGGTCGCCGGCGCCGACCGTGTCGACCACGTCGATGACGAAGCCCGGGGCGATGACGGGCGCGCCACCGTCGAACAGCGTCGCGCCGGCGGCGCCGTCCTTCAAGACGACCTGGCGCGCACCGCCCTCGAGCAGGCGGGATGCCGCGCCCGCGGCATCCGTCTCGGGGAACCACAGCACGAGTTCCTCGGCCCCGCCGAACACAACGTCGGCGCGCTCGGCGATCTCGCGCAGCACGGGGCGGGCGTCGTCTGCCGCGGCCAGCCGCGACCGGTAGTTCACGTCGAACGTGACCGTCGTCCCGGCCGCCTTCGCGCGGTCGATCGCCGCGTGCACCGTCTCGCGCCGGCCCCGCAACGTTTGTGTCACCTTCTCTTTCGGGGGGAGACACCGTCGGTGGTGGCGGCTAGGTTGGGGAGGGACCGGCGGACGTGTCGCCGGCAACTATCAGTAAGGCAGTTCATGAGCGTCAGCGGCACCGTCAAGTGGTTCAACTCGGAGAAGGGCTTCGGGTTCATCGCTCCCGATGAGGGCGGCGCCGACGTCTTCGCCCACTACTCGGCCATCGACTCCTCGGGCTACCGCTCGCTGGAAGAGAACCAGCGCGTCGAGTTCGACATCGCACAGGGCCCCAAGGGCCTGCAGGCGGAGAACATCCGCCCCCTCTGAGGTCCTCGGTCAGACCTCGTCTGACACCAGGAGCAGGCGGCGGAGTTCGGCCACCGTGTCGACCGCCGCCTGCGCTCCCTCGGATTCGTGCGGCCAGCTGAAGCCCCACCGCACGAAGATCACCGGCACGCCCTGGGCGGCGCCACCGTCCACGTCGTGGTGACGGTCGCCGATCAGGACCGGCCGACTGACGTCGACACCGTCGGCCTTGAGGCGCCGCAATGCCTCGGCCACGATGTCGGCTTTGGATGCCAGGGTCTTCTCGTCGGGCGTCGCCCCGACCATCTCCTGCAGTCGCGGCGCAATGGCGAAGTGCTCCATGAGCGCGACGACCTGGTTCTCGGGCTTCGAGCTCGCGGTCGACTGCGGCACACCGGCATCCGCGATCTCGGCGATCAGCTCGCCGACACCCTCATAGAGGCGCGCGCCGGTCGTGTGCCCGTCCGCCTTGCCGATCGCGCGGTAGTACGCGACAGCCTCGGTCGCCTGCTCGGGCGTCATGCCGACGTTCTTCTGGAACGACTCGAACATGGGCGGGCCGATCCAGTGCACCAGCTCCTCGCGCGTCGGGGCGGGTCGGCCGAAATGCTCGAGGCAGCGGGTCAGCCGGCTCAAGATGCCCTCTGACGCATCGACGATGGTGCCGTCCACGTCCCAGAGGATGCAAGACCAGGGAGAGCGCGTCGTCATGGCTCCAGCCTAGGGGGCGGCTGGAACCCGCCGACCGACGCCGTCGACCCGGCGCAGGAGCGTCGCGATCGCGAACGCTGCGGCGCCGACCGCCAGCTTGTCGACGAGCGACACGGTGAAGTTCACGATGCCGATCGCGAGATCATGGTCGACTCCGGTGACCGCGAGCACCGCGTCACGGAGACCGTCGAGCCCCCGATCGGTGGCGCCGCCCAGCATGATCACGGTGATCGGCACCGCGATCAGCGAGGTGACGACGGCGACGAGCGCGCTCAGGGCGAGGAATCGCGGGAGCGTCTCAGCGAGCCGGAATCGACGCGCGCCGAGACCCCAGATCACGCCGGCCGACACCATCGTCACCGCGAACACCGCCGCGATGACTTGGCCCTTCAGGAGTTCGACGACGATGAACAGCACACCGACCCCGGCAGCCGCCCACGGCCCGGCAAGGATCGCGACGAGCGCCGTCCCCACCATGTCGAAGAAGAAGACGTCGCCGAGCAGCGGGTTCACGAACTTCCCGGTCGAGTTCAGGAGGAGACCGGCGAGCATCACGAGGAGCACCCATCCCGGCGACGAGCGGGCGGCCGGCGTCGTCGCCGGCTCGAGCTCGGGCGCCGGCTCGAGCTCGGGCGCCGGCTCGGCCGCGGTCGCGGCGGCGACACGGGCACGCCAGGCATCGACCGCCGCGGCATCCTCGTCGAGCGCTCGCACGATCTCGGCGATCAGCCCCGCGTTCAAGCGGCGACGGCCGAGCCGGAACGCGTCGGAGATGGTGGTGTGCGGCACCCGCGCCGCTGCAGGACTCGTGCCGTCGGCGATCCGTCGGTCCGTGATCCGGGTTGCGAGGTCGCGGTACGAGACGCCTTTCGCTGCGCGCAGCGCGCGGAGGTCGGTGATCAGCGCATCGATCGTCGCCGCGCTCGTGTCGCTCGTACCCCCCACATCGTCATTCTATGAGGCCCGTCTGACGCGGCTCAGCGGGCGACCTTCGACGTGCTGCGGCTCGTCATCTTCTTGGTCACGTACCCCGACTTCGTGCCGGTGACGGTCACCGTGATGCGCTTTCCCCGAACGGATGCCGGGAGCTTGTAACTCGACTTCGTCGCGCCCTTCAGTGCGACGCCGTTCGCGCGCCATTGGTAGGTGAGCTTCGTGCCCGACGTCCACTTCCCGGCGACGACCTTGACCGTCCGCCCGACCTTCGCGGTGCCGGTGATGCGGGGAGTGGACGCCGCGAGCGTCGCCTTCGCCACGGTCACGGTCGCGGACGTGCGCCGGATCGTGGGGACCGGGCCCCACGCGGAGCTCGGGCCTGACACCCGAACGGAGAGCTTCGCGCCGGCATCCGCTGCGGTGATCGTGTACGTGGAGCCCTTGGCGCCTGCGATCGCCTTGCCGCCCCGGAGCCACTGGAAGGTCGGCTTCGAGCCCGCCGGCCAGGTGCCGGTGGAGGCGCGCAGGCGCTGGCCGACCTTTGCTGTGCCGGTGATCTTGGGCCGCTGCTCGACGACGTCCATGGTCGCGGTGCCGAAGGCAGGCACGGTGACGCGCTTCGAGCCGACGTAGCGCCACACCTTGTACGTGCCGTCGACGTAGGCACGTGCCACGGCGTCGACGTCGAAGGTGCCGGCGTCGACCGCGCGACGCCACGTCTGGCTGAGGACGCCGGGGCGTACGGGCGCTGTGGTTCGCCAGATGTCCCACGGCATGCCGCCGATCTCGGTCGCCTCGAGGAACAACACGGTCTCCTCGCCGCGCGGCAGCGCGTCGGTGAGGATGAGTTTGCCTGTCACGGCGCCGAACGCCGGTGCGATGAGCGGCTCTGCCGTCGCGTCCGCGCCCGAGACGGTCACCCACGTATTCGGCGTGTCCACGCCCCAGCCGTACCCGCCGCCGCCCGTGGCGCCGCCCGATCTCGGCTCGACCGGTCCGGGTGTCCCGTCCCAGTCGACGGTGATGCCCTTCACCGTGGTGCTACCCGCGAGCCGGATGGTGTAGCTGCCGGCATCCACTCCGGTGATCGAGAACGCCCCGGTTCGCTCGTCGAGCGTCGCCCGGCCGTACGCGTTGTCCGCGCCGACCTTCCAGGCCGCGTTCCGCCACTCGAGGCTCACGCCGTCGAGATAGTCGGCGGGGCTGACGCCCTTCGGCACGACGATCGATCCACGGATCGTGAGCGTTGTCGCTGCGGCATACGCGGGTACGAGCGCACCGCCGGCCATGACGAGCACGACCGAGACCAGCAGGGCGAGTGCGAGCCGCGCGCGGCTGCGGACGGCGATGGAGCCGGACATGTCTTCCTCCCCAGGAGACGACGAGCGGACCCCAGTGCACCCGCTCACTCCACACGCTAGGAACCCTCGGACCGCTCGCTCGGCAGATCGAGCGTTCTCGGACGATCCCGTACACCGCCGCGGGTAGGCTCGTCGCCGTGCGTCTCGTCATCGCCCGCTGCTCCGTCGACTACACGGGCCGCCTCAATGCCCACCTGCCGCTGGCCACGCGCCTGCTGGTCCACAAGGGCGACGGCAGCCTGCTCGTGCACTCCGACGGCGGCTCGTACAAGCCGCTCAACTGGATGAGCCCGCCGTGCACCCTCACGGTCGTCGAACCGGGGGAGGACGACGAGGACGTCGTCGAGATGTGGCGTGTCACGCACGCGAAGTCCGGCGACGCGCTCACCGTCCGGCTGTACGAGGTCATCCACGACAGCTCGCACGACCTCGGTGTCGACCCCGGCCTCATCAAGGACGGCGTCGAGGCCGACCTGCAGCGCCTCCTCGCCGAGCAGGTGGGTGTCATCGGCGAGAATCTCACCCTCGTGCGTCGCGAGTTCCCCACCGCGATCGGTCCCGTCGACCTGCTGCTGCGCAACCCCGAAGGCGGCACGATCGCCGTCGAGGTGAAGCGCCGCGGCGACATCGACGGCGTCGAACAGCTCACCCGCTACCTCGAGCTGCTCGGCCGCGACCCGCACCTGGCTCCCGTCACCGGCGTGTTCGCTGCCCAGGAGATCAAGCCGCAGGCGAAGGTGCTCGCCACCGACCGCGGCATCCGCTGTGTGACCCTCGACTACGACGAGATGAAGGGTGTGCAGTCTGGCGCACCGCGCCTGTTCTGACCCTTTGTCAGTGGCCGGTGCCGCGCGTGCCGGGGAGTGGCTTCGCCGCACCTGACGCGAAGCCGGATGCCACGACGAGGGCGACGATGATGTACAGCGTGTTCAGCAGCCCGATGTGGTCGCTGATGACGCCGAGCACGGGCGGGCCGCACAGGAACGCGACGTAGCCGATCGTCGCTGCCGCGCTCACTCGGGCCGCTGCCTTCGCGGGATCGTCGGCCGCGGCGGACATGCCCAGAGGGAAGCCGAGCGACGCGCCGATACCCCACAGCGCCGCGCCGACGAAGACGAGCGGCAGGTTCGGCGCGAGGATGAACAGCAGGATGCCGGCGGTCGCCGTCACCGCGAGCACGCGGAGGGTCACGACGCGGCCGAACCGGTCGACGAGCGGGCCGCCGATCACGCGGACGACCGTCATCGCGACCGAGAACACCGTCAGCGCGACGGCGCCGAGTGCCGGGCCTCCCTCGTGGTCCTCGCTCACGCCGAGCGCCATCCAGTCGTTGGCGCCACCCTCGGCGAACGCCATTCCGAGCATCACGACCCCGAGCACATAGGTGCGGGGCTCGCGCCACGCCGACAGCGCGGTCGACAGCCGTTCGCGCCAGCCCGACGGCGCGGCATCCGGTGCACCGAAGTCCCGCTGCGGGACGAACGCGAACGCGATGAACGCGAGCACGACGATCGAGATCGCGACCGCCACTGCGTGTGAGAAGACGTCGATGCGGGCGCCCGCGGCTGCGGCGCCGAGGCCGGCCCCGATCACGGTGCCGAAGCTGAAGAAGGCGTGGAACAGCGGCAGGATCGTCTTGCCGACGGCGACCTCGATGGCCGCACCGTCGACGTTCATCATCACGTCGAGCGCGCCGTTGCCGAAGCCGAACAGCGCCAGGCCGATCAGCACGAGGGTGAGCGACGGCGCGGCATCCGTCCCGACGCCGATCGTCGCGAGCCCGGCCGCGAGCATCAGCATCATCGCGAGCATGCCCCGGCGAGTGCCGATGCGCGCGGCGATCACCGACGAGCAGGACAGGCCGATGATCGACGCAGTGCCCATGCCGAGCAGGAGAAGACCGATCGCCGAGTTGTCGATGTCGAGCGCCGTCTTGATCGACGGGACGCGCGCGGCCCAGGTGGCGATGCTCAGACCGCTGGCGGTGAAGATCGCGAAGACGGCGAGACGCCAGGCGAGTAGGCGCGAGGGGGCGACGACGGTGTTCACGCGGATACTGTAACGGAAGTGTCGAAACGATTCGAATCCCGTCTCGCCAGGGGTTACCATCGGCGCATGGGTACCCGTCGCGCCACCATCAGTGACGTCGCGCGCGAAGCCGGAGTGTCGCCGTCGACGGCGTCTGTCGTCTTTAGCGGGAAGGCGCCGGTGTCGGATGCCACGCGCGAGCGCGTACTCGCCGCCGCCGAGTCGCTCGGCTACACCGGACCCGACCCGCGCGCCGCGTCGCTGCGCACCGGTCGCGCGGGAATCGTAGCGGTCCTCTTCCGTGAACGCCTCGGCGCCGCATTCCGTGACCCCGTCAACGCCGCCACCATGGACGGCCTCAGCGATGCGCTCGCGCCGATCGGCGCCGGCATCCTGCTGCTCCGGGAAGACGACACGGGCACGGTCGAAGCCGCGCCCAGCCTCACCTCCGTGCCGATCGACGCGGCCGTGCTGCTCGGATGCAACGAGATCATCCGCTCGTCGGTCGAGACCGCCCGAGGGCGCGGCATCCCCGTCGTCGTGATCGAGGGCGACGCGGGGGAGGACGTCCCGAAGGTGATGCTCGACAACCGCGACGCGCAGCGGACGGTGGCCGAGCACGTGCGTTCGCTCGGACACACCGACGTGTCGTTCGTGACCCTCCGTACCGACGACGGCGGGCGTCGGGGGTTCATCGGTGATGACACCGAGATCCTCATCGATGTCACCCGCGACCGCCTCCGCGGCGCCCGCGACGTCTTTCCCGACGCGCCCGCGTACGCTGCGGCGGACAGCTCGATCGACGAGGGGCTCGCCGCCGGACGGGTCCTCCTGTCGGGGCCGCGCCCGACCGCGATCCTCGCGCAGAGCGACATGCTCGCAGCGGGCGTCATCCGCGCCGCCGAGGAGGCGGGTCTCCGCGTTCCCGAAGACCTCAGCGTCACCGGATTCGACGGGGTGGTGGTCGACGGGCTCGCACCGTACGTGCTCACGACGATGGTCCAGGACGCGACCGCGAAGGGGCATGCCGCCGGCGAAGCCGTCGTCGCCATGCTGGTCGATCGGGCACCGGCATCCGTCACCCTCACCTGTACATTCCGCCGCGGGAACACAACCGCAGCCCGCTGAGCACGCCGATTCGCGGCCCTCGGGCCGCCGGGCATATCCGCCCGAGTAGACTGGACATCTCGACCCCCGCGACATACAGAGGAGGCCAGGTTGCTGACCTTCCTCCTTGCGTTCGCACTGGTACCGATGATCCTTCCGGTCCTGGTGAAGCAGTGGGGGTCGCGCACGTTCCTCATCGCTGCGGTGGTTCCGAGCCTCGCGTTCGTCCACACGGCTTTGCAGGGTCCTGCCGTCCTCCGGGGTGACATCCCGTTCGAGACATATGCCTGGATCCCCGATCTCGGCGTCGAGCTCTCGATGCACATGGATACCCTCGGTTGGGTCATGGCGCTCATCGTCACCGGCGTTGGCGCGCTCGTGCTCATCTACTGCCGGTGGTACTTCGCCGGGAAGACCGAGGGGCTCGCGCTCTTCTCTTCGGTGCTGCTCGCCTTCGCCGGCGCCATGTACGGCCTCGTCCTCACCGACGACATCGTCGTGCTCGTCATGCTGTGGGAAGTCACGAGCGTCCTCTCGTACCTGCTGATCGGCTTCTACCACCGCCGCGGCGCCAGCCGCCGTGCGGCGCTCCAAGCACTCCTGGTCACCACCCTCGGCGGGCTCGTGATGCTCATCGGCGTCGTGATGCTCGTCGTGCTCTACGACACCACCAGCATCCGGGCGATGCTCGAGGCGGGTCCGATGTTCGAGGGCGGCGAGGCCTTCGCCTTGGATGCCGCGCTCGTCATGCTGCTGGTCGGTGCGATCAGCAAGTCGGCCATCTTCCCGTTCCACTTCTGGCTCCCCGGCGCGATGGCCGCCCCCACCCCGGTCAGCGCGTACCTGCACGCCGCGGCGATGGTGAAGGCCGGCATCTACCTGATCGCCCGCTTCGCTCCGGGGTTCGCGGAGGTCGAGCCGTGGCGTCCGATCGTGATCGGGCTGGGACTGTTCACGATGCTCCTCGGCGGCCTCCAGGCGCTGCGCGAGTCCGACCTCAAGCGCATCCTCGCCTTCGGCACCGTCAGCCAGCTCGGCATGCTCACCGTCGTGCTCGGCTACGGCGAGCGGACGACGGCCCTTGCCGGCCTCGCGCTGCTCATCGGGCACGCGCTCTTCAAGTCGGCGCTGTTCCTCGTGGTCGGTGTCATCGACCGCCAGCTCAACACCCGTGACATCGGCGAGCTCTCGCGCGTCGGGCGGCAGGCGCCGACCCTCGCCGTGTTCTCGATCATCGCCGTCGCCTCGATGGCGGGGCTCGCGCCGACGGTCGGCTTCGTCGCGAAGGAAGCGACCCTCACCGCCTTCCTCGACGGCGGCGCCGATCCGATGTCGATCGTGCCGCTCGTCGGCATCCTCCTCGGATCCGCGCTCACCGCCGCCTACGGCATCCGGTTCGTCTGGGGCGCCTTCTGGACGAAGCGGGATGCCGCCGGCCAGCAGCTTCCGACGACCGAATGGCCCGACCCGCCGATCGGCTTCATGGTCGCGCCCGTCGTGCTCAGCGGGCTGACGCTCGTTGCCGGCGTGGCATCCCCCCTCCTCGACATCGGCATCGCGGGGTACGCCGACACCGCCCCGGAGGCCGAGGGCGCGAAGGCGTACCACCTGGCGCTCTGGCACGGGTGGGAGCCGGCGCTGTTCCTCTCGCTCGGTTCGATCGCCGTCGGCGCGCTCGTGTTCTGGCTCACGCAGCGCACCCGATGGACGTCGCGCATCCTGCCGTTCACGGCGAACGACGTCTATAACGGCGCGCTCCGCGGTGTCGCGCGCCTGTCGGTGTGGACCACCTCGCTCACGCAGCGCGGTTCGCTGCCGTTCTACGTCGGCACGATCTTCGTCGTCTTCATCGCCGCAGAAGCCACGGCGCTGCTCGCGAGCACCGAGTGGAAGATCGCGTTTGAGGCGTGGCATCACCCGGCGCAGCTCATCGTCGCGCCGATCATGATCCTCGCCGGGTTCGTCGCCGTCCGCGCCCGCAAGCGGTACACCGGTGTCGTCCTGGTTTCGGTGACGGGGCTCGGCATGGTGCTCCTGTTCGCGACGAGCGGTGCGCCCGACCTCGCGCTCACGCAGATCCTCGTCGAGACCGTGACCCTCATCGCGTTCGCGCTCGTCCTCCGCCGCATCCCGGCCCGCCTCGGCGATCACAACGCGTCGGTTCTGCCGGTCCTTCGGGCGATCCTCGGCATCGGCGTGGGTGTGACGATGGCGGCGATCGCGCTGATCGCGACCGGCGCGCGCGTCGCCCAGCCGATCTCCGACCGCTTCGCCGACCTTGCCTACGAGATCGGCCACGGCAAGAACGTCGTGAACGTCACACTTGTCGACCTGCGCGGGTGGGACACGATGGGTGAGCTGTCGGTCCTCATCCTGGCCGCCACCGGTGTGGCATCTCTCGTCTTCGTTACCCACCGATCCGACACGCTCGCGCAGCGCGTCCGCTCGTTGCCCACGGGCGCCGCCCGCTTCCGTCGTCCGCTCGTCGAGACCGCCGAGGGCCCGCGCCCGCGCGGCGCAGCGTCGGGCAGCACGCGCCAGGCGTGGCTCATCGGCGGGCAGAAGGTGCGGCCCGAAAACCGGTCGCTCATGCTCGAGGTCATCGTGCGGGTGCTCTTCCACACGATCATCGTGGTGTCGCTCTACCTGCTGTTCGCGGGCCACAACCTTCCCGGCGGCGGCTTCGCCGGCGGCCTCGTCGCCGGCATGGCGCTCGTCATGCGCTACGTCGCCGGTGGCCGCTACGAGCTCGGCGCCGCGGCGCCCACCGACGCCGGCCGCCTGCTCGGGGCGGGCATGCTCATCGCGGTCGGCACGGCGCTCGTGCCGCTCCTCTTCTTCGCCGACCCGCTCACGAGCACCTTCTGGGAGGCGAACCTGCCGCTGCTCGGTCACGTGGAGTTCGTCACCTCGACCCTCTTCGACGTCGGGGTGTACCTCGTCGTCATCGGCCTCGTGCTCGATGTCCTGCGCTCGCTGGGCGCCGAGGTCGACCGCCAGACGCAGGACCAGCAGGAACGGGTGAACGCATGACCGTCTCGCTCGTCCTCGTCATCATCATGGGTGCGCTGTTCGCGGCCGGGGTCTATTCGATGCTCGAGCGCAGCCTCACCCGAGTGCTCATCGGCTTTTTGCTGCTCGGCAACGCGGCGAACCTCTTCCTCCTCATCGTGATGGGGGAGCCCGGCGTCGCGCCGTTCTTCGGCGCGGCCGAGCCGGATGAGATGAGCGACCCGCTCCCGCAGGCGCTCACGCTCACCGCCATCGTCATCACCTTCGCCGTCTCGGCGTTCCTCCTCGCCCTCATCTACCGGTCGTGGCAGCTGGGCCAGGCCGACACCGTCGTGGACGACGAGGCCGACCGCGAGGTCCGCGAACGCGCCGCCGCCGACGAAGACACCATGGACGACGAGATCACCGACGAGGACGACGATGCGACGACCGACTTCATCGGCACCGAGACCTCGCCGATCGTGATCCTCCACCAGCAGGACATCGCCGAACTCCGCGACGACGCACCCGTCGACCGACCCCGAGGGGGTGACGACCGATGACCGCGCTCGTCCCACTCCTCGTCGGCATCCCGATGATCGGCGCCGCCGTCGCCCTCATCTTCGGCCGTCGCCGTCGCGTGCAGGTCGGCGTCTCGATCACAACGCTCACCCTCGTCGCGATCGTCGCGGCGATCCTGCTGTACGCGGTGGATGCCAGTGGGATGCCGCTGGCCGTGTCGGTCGGCGGCTGGCCGATCCCCTTCGGCATCGTGCTCTACGTCGACCGGCTCGCGGCGCTGCTCGTCGTCGTCTCGAGCGTCGTGCTGCTCGCCGTCCTCCTCTTCTCGGTCGGGCAGGGTGCCGCAGATGGGGACGAGGAGACGCCGGTCTCGATCTTCCACCCGTCGTATCTGATCCTCGCCGCGGGCATCTTCAACGCCTTCATCGCCGGCGACCTCTTCAACCTCTACGTCGGGTTCGAGATCCTGCTGGTCGCGTCGTACGTGCTCATCACGCTCGGCTCGACCGAGTCCCGCATCCGCACCGGCGTCGTCTACATCGTCGTGTCGCTCGTGTCGTCGATTCTCTTCCTCGCGGCGATCGCCGCGATTTACGGTGCGCTCGGCACCGTGAACATGGCGCAGCTCGCCGACCGGATGGGCGAGCTCCCAGATGAGGTTCAGCTCGTGCTGCACCTCATGCTGCTGCTGGCATTCAGCATCAAGGCCGCCGTCTTCCCGCTGTCGTTCTGGCTGCCCGACTCGTACCCGACCGCGCCCGCACCCGTTACCGCCGTGTTCGCGGGCCTGCTCACCAAGGTCGGCGTCTACGCGATGATCCGCACCGAGACGCAGATCTTCCGCGAGAACGACGTGAGCATGCTGCTGCTGATCGTCGCGCTCGCGACCATGATCGTCGGCATCCTCGGCGCCGTCGCACAGGCGGAACTCAAGCGCATCCTGTCATTCACCCTCGTCAGCCACATCGGCTACATGGTGTTCGGGCTCGCGATCGGCACCGAAGAAGCACTCGGCGCGACGATCTACTACATGGTCCACCACATCGTCGTGCAGACCACCCTGTTCCTCGCCGTCGGCCTCATCGAGCGTCGCGCGGGATCGACCTCGATCCTCAAGGTGAAGGGGCTCATGCGGGCGGCGCCGTTCCTCGCGGTGCTCTACTTCATCCCCGCGATCAACCTCGGCGGCCTGCCGCCCTTCTCGGGGTTCATCGGCAAGTACGCGCTCTTCGACGCCGCCGCGGCCGTCGGCACCCCGATCATGTACGTCCTCATGGTGGGCGGCATCCTCACCTCGCTCCTCACGCTGTATGCGCTCATGCGCGCCTGGAACCTGTCGTTCTGGCGCGAGGACGAGGAGCAGGGCGACGAGGGCATGACCGACCGCATCTCGTACCTCGACGACGCGCCCGCCTCGGGCGTGCAGACCGAGCGCCGCGTGATCCCGCGCATCATGACCGCCTCCACGGCGGGCATGGTGGCCGTCACCGTGGCGCTCACCCTCTTCGCCGGCCCGCTCTACAACCTCTGCGCGAGCATCGGCGCGGCGCTTCCCTACCCCGTGAGCCTCACACAGCTGCAGGACGAGGTGAACGATGGGAACTGACGTCAAGCGCAGCGCGCTGATCGGGATCTGGCGGCAGCTGCCGTTCTTCCTCTGGCTCATCGCACTCTGGATGCTGCTGTGGGGTCAGTTCACGGTGCTCGCCTTCCTCACCGGGACCGTCGTCGCCGTGTTCGTGACGAGCGTCTTCCGTCTGCCGCCCGTCGAGCTGTCCGGTCGCCTCAACCCGTGGTGGCTGGTCGTCTTCCTCGCGCAGTTCCTCGGCGCCGTCGTGAAGGGCTCGCTCGTCGTGGCGTGGCAGGTCGTCAGGCCCGGCCGGCAGCCCGGCGTCTCGGTCGTCGCGGTGCCGCTCGTGACCGACGACGACCTGATCATGGCCCACGTCGGCGTCACGGCATCCCTCATCCCCGGTTCGCTCGTCCTCGAGACCGACCGCGACCGGCGCATCCTCTACCTGCACGTCCTCGGCGCCGCGACGGATGCGGAGGTCGACGAGCAGCGGCGGATGGTGCAGCGCTGGGAGGCGCGCATCGTGCGGGCCGTCGGCTCGCCCGCCCAGCTCGAGGCGATCCGCGCGTCGGGCGCCGGCAGCGCCGAGATCCGCAACCGCGTGAAGGAGGAGCGCTCGTGACCACCGCCCTCATCGTCGTCATCTGCGCCGTCTTCGGTGTCGCCGCCCTGCTCACGGTCTGGCGGATCATCGTCGGGCCCTCGATCCTCGACCGCGCCGTCGCCTCCGACGTCCTGCTGACGCTCCTCATCTGCGCGCTCGGCGCCGAGATGGCGATCAACCACCACACGCGGACGCTTCCCGTGCTGCTGATCGTCGCGGCCGTCGGCGTGTTCGGGTCGGTCTCGATCGCGCGGTTCGTCGCCCGCCGGGACGGAGCCGAGCGATGACCGAGATCCTGCACGTCGTGTCGCTCGTCCTCATCCTCGCGGGGGCACTCCTGTGCCTGACGGCCGCGATCGGACTGCTGCGCTTCCGCGACGTGCCGACCCGCCTGCACGCGGCGACCAAGCCGCAGGTGCTCGGGCTTCTGCTGATCGCCATCGCGGTGGGGATCGAGCTGCAGTCGTGGGCGGTCGTCGCCTTCCTCGTGCCCGTGCTCGTCATCCAGTTCGCGACGGCGCCGCTGTCGGCCCACATGGTCGGGCGCCAGGCGTACCGCAACGGCACCGTCGACCGGCGGACCCTGCACGTCGACGAGCTCGCCGACGCGAAGGAAACCCCGCCCGGCGCGAGCGGCTGAGCCTCAGCCGATCAGGCTCGGCTGCAGGTCGCGCATCGTCCGGCGGAACGTCATGCGCGTGACCCCGGCGACGGCGAGCAGCAGGGCGCCGACGAGCCACGTCGCGAGCACCGCGGCATCCGCCCAGGCGCGGCCAGCGACACCGCCGTACATGACCTGCCGCATCGCGTCGACGACGTACCCCATCGGCAGCACGTGGTGCAGGGCCGCCAGCGGAGCCGGGAGCGTCTGCCACGGGAACGTGCCGCCGGCGGTCACGAGCTGCAGCACCATCAGCACGAGGCCCAGGAACTGCCCGACCGACCCCAGCCACACGTTCAGCGCGAGGATGATGGCCGCGAAGGTGGCCGACGCGAGCAGCAGGATGCCGAGGGTCGGCAGCGGATGCGTGAACGAGAAGCCGAGCGCGATCGAGAGCACCCCGAACAGCGACACCATCTGCACGGCGCCGAGGGCGGCCGGCGTCAGCCATCCCGCGATCGCGACGCGGACGGGGGAGCGGAGCGCGGTCACCGCACGACGGGACACGGGCTTCACGATGAGGAACAGTGCGTAGATCCCGATCCACCCGGCGAGGGCGGCGAAGAACGGGGCGAGTCCGGCGCCGTAGTTCTGCGCCTGGGTGAGCGAGTCCTCGGCGACACCCACCGGGTCGGCGAGGGTCGCCGCCTGCGCGGCGCGGGTCTCGGCGCTGTCGTCGGGCAGCTTCTCGGCGCCCGCCTGCAGGGCGTCGCGGAGCGTGCCCGCACCGTCCTCGAGTCGGTGGATGCCGGTGGCCAGCGAGTGCGCGCCGGTGTCGAGTTCATGGGCCCCGGCATCCGCCGTCGCGATGCCGTCGGCGAGGGTGTGGGCTCCTGTCGACGCCGTCGCCGCCCCCTTTGCGAGAGTGGAGCTGCCGGCGGCCACCTGGGACGCGCCGTCGTCGAGCGCGTCGATCTGCGAGACGGCCTGCTGCACCCTGGTGTCGAGGTCGTCGACGCGGGTGCCGATGGGGTCGAGCACGTCCAGCACCTTCGCGATCTGCGCGTCGTCGAGTCCCTGGTCGGTCAGCGCGCTCGTGAGGTCGCTGCGGAGGGTGGGGACGGCGGAACTCACCCGGTCGGTGACCGATCCGACGCGGTCGGCGACGCTGCGGAGTTTCGCGGTGCCGCCCGAGACCTGCGCGGCGCCGGAGGAGAGCGAGCGCAGTCCGTCGGCGAGCGTGTCGACACCCGACGCGAGCGTCCTCGCGCCGCCCTCGAGCTTCGTCGTGCCCGCGGCCAGGGTGCCCGCGCCGTCCGCGAGGGTGTCGGCACCGTCACCGGCGGTCACGAGGCCGTCGGTCAGGGTGCCGGCGCCGTCCGCGGCGTCGAGGAGCTTCACGCGCACGGTGTTCAGCGCGTCGAGCATCGTCAGGCCGGCTTCGCGGACGACCTTCTCGCTCACGGTCGTGCGGATGCGCTCGACCGCCTGCGTGCCGATCGTCGAGGCGAGGTAGTTGTTGGCGTCGTTCGTCGTCAGGTCGATCTCGGCCTGACGCGGGTTCGCCGACGAGATCGAGGCGACGGCGGCGGTGAAGTCGGCGGGCAGGGTGACGGCGAAGTCGAACGCGCCGTCATCGAGGCCGCGGCGGGCACCGGCGGCATCCACTTCGTGCCAGTCGAAGCTGCCGTCCTCGAGCAGCGAGTCGGCGACCTCGTCGCCGAGGTTTCGGGCGCTGCCGTTGAGCGTCGCGCCCTCGTCGCTGACGACCAGGGCGACCGGCACTTGCGACAGGTTGCCGTACGGGTCCTGGTTCGCCCACAGGTACAGCCCGCCGTAGAGGACGGGCACGAGGGTCAGGGCGATGAGGGCGATCACCCGCATGCGGGTGGAGGTGAGCCGCCGCAGCTCGGCGGCGAACAGGGCGGGGATCTTCACGGACGGATGCCTCCGGTCGAAGGGCGAGCGGTGACGGATGCCGGGCGGCGGCGCGCGCGGCGGAGCGCGGCGCCGGCGCGGATCCGCGGCCGACCGACGTGCGCGGGCGCCGTCGTCGCGCTCGGCGTGAGCGCGGTCGCCGCGGCCGTCCCGGCGATGACGAGCACGGCGAAGCCGCGGGCGGCGAACTCCTCGGCGATTCGCTGCCAGTGCACGGGATCCCCGCCGTGGCGGTCGGGCGAGACGAGGACGAGGGCCTCGATGCCGCGGCGGAGCGCCGCGAGCTCGAGCAGCATGCGGATGCGGTCGTCCGCCGGGACCTGGCCGAACGGTGTGCGGGTGAGGTGGCGCCAGCCGTGGTCGTCGAGCCAGTGCCGGGCCGACAGGGGGTCGGCGCGGCGCCCCGCGAACATGAGCTCCTCCTCGACGACACCGACGACGGCGACGTCGGGGGCCGGGTCGTTGACCTCGGGGGCGTCGACGAGCGCGGCGACGCGGCGCAGCCGACGGGCGCCGCTGTGTCCGCCGAGGGTCACCGTGCCGGCATCCGGACGCATCCGTCCCGTCGCGATGAGACCGAGCACCGAGGGGCGCTGCTCGGTCTCGGCGGTGGCGAGGGTGACACGTCCCGTCTCGAGGACGAGCGAGGTGGGGGGCAGGATGCCGCCGTCCTTGCCCTTCGCGACGGCGTCGAGGGCGATCCTCATGCGCGCGCCTCCGCGAGCACGGCGTCGGCCTCGCGCCACCCGAGCCCCGCGACACCGAGGATCGCGCGGACGGCCACTCCGGCGGCATCCGGTCGACTCGAATCCAGCCGCGTGATGACGGTGCGTGCCGCCTCTTCGACGAGGCGCGCGACCGTCGTGACGTGCAGGTCGCCGCGGAGGGTGCCCTCGCAGCGACCGCGGTCGACGATCTCGAGTACGCGGCGGCGGACGGGGGTGAGGATGGCGGCGGTCTCGCCGACGTGGGAGTCGTCGAGGGCGACGGCGGCGGCGAACTGCACGTGCGCGGCGCCTTCCCAGAGGGCGAGGGCCAGCCGGGCGAGGGCGAGCGGCGCGGGGCCGTCGTCGTCGACCGTGTCGGCGACGACGTTGAAGCGCTCGGCGCCGGCGTGGATCATCTCGCGGATGAGCGCGTCGCGATCGTCGAAGTGGCTGTAGAGGGCGCGGCGGCTGAGTCCCGCGGCACGTGCGATCGTGTCGACGGAGGCATTCGGGTCGGCCGCCAGGGTCTGTGCCGCAGCCGTCAGCAAGCCGGCGCGGTTGGCGACGGCATCGCGCCGGGTGCGGCGGGGAGCGGAGGAGTCGGTCACGAAGCCAGTGTAATTATCTTGCACACATGTGTGCAAGATAATTCAGCGAACCCACAGCGGCTCGCTCGTCAACTACTACCTGGACGTGGCTCGTCCGCCGCTCGGGCGAGACCCGTGCCCGGGTCGCGTGCCGCCCGCCGCGAGGCTGAGGCTCAGTCGGCGCCGAAGTCGAACGAGGCGGACTCGCCGGCCTCGTCGAAGGCCTCGGCGAGTTCTTCGCGGGAGGCGTCGAACGGCATCGCGTGGCCGGTGATCTCGGCCGCGCCGCCGCGCTCGAGCTCGCCGACGAGCTCGCCGGTCGCGCCGCCGATGAGGCCGAGCGACACGAAGTGCTCGAGGCGGGCACGCGAGTCGGCGATGTCGAGGTTGCGCATGGTCAGCTGGCCGATGCGGTCGGTCGGACCGAACGCCGCGTCGCCGACGCGCTCCATCGAGAGCTTTTCGGGGGAGTACGACAGGTTCCGCGACTCGGTGTTCAGGATCGTGTAGTCCTCGCCGCGGCGCAGGCGCAGGGTGACGGTGCCGCTGATCGACGACCCGACCCAGCGCTGGATCGACTCGCGCAGCATGAACGACTGCGGCTCGAGCCAACGGCCCTCGTACATGAGGCGGCCGAGGCGGCGACCCTGCTCGTGGTACGTCGCGAGGGTGTCTTCGTTCAGGATGCCGTTGACGAGGCGCTCGTACGCGATGAACAGCAGCGCCATGCCCGGCGCCTCGTAGACGCCGCGGCTCTTCGCCTCGATGATGCGGTTCTCGATCTGGTCGCTCATGCCGAGGCCGTGGCGCCCACCGATGGCGTTCGCCTCCATCACGAGGGCGACGGCGTCGGCGTACTCGACGCCGTTGATCGCGACGGGGCGACCCGCCTCGAACGTGATCGACACGTCCTCGGTCTCGATCTCGACGGCCGGGTCCCAGAACCGCACGCCCATGATCGGCTCGACGATCTCGAGCGAGACATCGAGGTGCTCGAGCGTCTTCGCCTCGTGGGTGGCGCCCCAGATGTTGGCATCCGTCGAGTAGGCCTTCTCGACCGAGTCGCGGTACGGGAAGTCGTGCGCGACGAGCCACTCGCTCATCTCCTTGCGGCCGCCGAGCTCGGTGACGAAGTCGGCGTCGAGCCACGGCTTGTAGATGCGCAGGGCGGGGTTGGCGAGCAGGCCGTAGCGGTAGAACCGCTCGATGTCGTTGCCCTTGTAGGTGGAGCCGTCGCCCCAGATGTCGACGCCGTCCTCCTTCATGGCGCGCACGAGCATCGTGCCGGTGACGGCGCGGCCGATCGGGGTCGTGTTGAAGTAGGTGCGTCCGCCCGAGCGGATGTGAAAGGCGCCGCACGAGAGGGCGACGAGGCCCTCTTCGACCATCATCGGCTTGCAGTCGATGAGGCGCGAGCCCTCGGCGCCGTACTGCAGCGCGCGACCCGGGATCGACTCGATGTCGTCTTCGTCGTACTGGCCGAGGTCGCCGGTGTAGGTGAAGGGGACGGCGCCCTTGTCGCGCATCCACGCGACGGCGACGGAGGTGTCAAGGCCCCCGGAGAAGGCGATGCCGACGCGCTCGCCGACGGGCAGGGACTGGAGGACCTTCGACATGCCTCGAGTCTACTGAGCGCGGATGCCGCGTTTCGGCCGCCCGCGTACGGTCGGCCCGGGTCGTGGTCAGCTCTGGGCGACGGATGCCGCGGCGCGGCGTGCGCGCAGGCGGCCGATCCACACCACGAGCGCACCGACTGCGACGAAGGCGAGTGCGATGCCCACGATGTAGGCGCCGACCCCGCCCCATCCGTTCACACCGTTCGGGTTCAGGAACGGGTAGGGGTACCAGAACGCGACGCCATCGGTGGGATCGACGACGAACGGGCCACGGATCAATGTGTAGACGATCCAGGCGATCGGGAACGACAGGATCACGAAGATCGCTCGCCAGCGAAGGGCGCGACGCATCGGCGCGACGAGCAGGTCGAGCACGAGGAAGGCGGGCGCGATGACGTGCATCACTTCGTTCGCCCAGGCCACTTGATCGTCACTCGGTGCCAACCCGCGTAGCAACAGGTTGTAGACGATGCCGGTGATCGCCAGGTAGCTCGTCGCCGCGGCGAGCACGACCGCGAGGCTGAGTGGTTCGGTGGTCTCGTGACGCGGCCGCATCCAGAACCACAACGCTGCCGCGAGCAGCGCGACGGCCGCCAGCAGGTTCGAGAGGATCGTGAAGAAGCTGAAGTAGTTGGCGATCGTCGTCGCGAGGTCGCGGCCGTCGTCGATCGTGTCGGTCACGGTGGAGACGAATTGCGCGACGACTGCGGCGATGATCGTGGCCGCGGCGAGCAGACGGGCGACCGCCCACGTCGCGGCCCAGGGGGTGGAGCGCATGCCTGGAACCGTAGCCGCTCCGCGGCAGCTCCGTCCGTTTACGAACGGTTTTGGGTGCTTCAGTGGCGCTCAGAACGCCCAAAGTCGTGCGTAAACGGAGAGGGGCCCCGCACGTGGTGTGCAGGGCCCCTCGAGCGTGGCGGTGTCAGCCGTTCACGACGGGGACGACGAGGCCGCCCCAGGTCTCGTTCTCGAAGTCGGCGGTCTCCTGCGAGGTGAGCAGCTCGTAGAGCTTCTCGATGCGCGGGTCGTCCTTGAGCTCGGGCGTCGTGGCGAGCACGTTGTAGTACGGGCTGTCTTCGCCCTCGAGCAGGATCGCCTTGTCGCTGCTGAGCCCGGCGGGCAGGGCGAAGGAGATCGTCACGAATGCGGCATCCACATCGGGGAGCGCCTGCGGAAGCGTGGCGTTCTCGATCTCGCGGAACTCGAAATCGCGCGGGTTGGCCGTGATCCCGGACAGGTCGACCACGTCGTCGGTGGTCTCGATGAGGCCTTCCGCCGCCAGCAGGAGCAGCGCGCGGCCTTCGTTCGTCGGGTCGTTCGGGATGGCGATCGTCGCGCCGTCTTCGAGCTCGTCGAGGCTCGAGACCTTGTCGGAGTAGAACGCGGCGCTCGGCAGGTACGCCTCGCCGACGCTGATCAGGTCGGAGCCGGTCTGCTCGTTGAAGTTGTCGAGGAACGTCTGGTTCTGGAAGAGGTTCGCGTCGATCGAGCCGTCGACGACCGCCGTGTTGGGCGTGTTGTAGTCGGTGAACGGCACGAACTCGATCTCGAGACCGGCCTCGGCGGCGCTCGTCTCGGCGATGTGCTGCAGGATGTCGCCGGCGGGCGTCTGGAGGGCACCGACCTTGAGCGTGCCGAGGCCTTCACCGTCTGCGGGCGCGGTGTCGTCGGAGGCGCCGGCCGCGCAGCCGGTGAGTGTGAGCGCGACGACGGCGGCGGCGGCGAGGACGGTGGAGCGGAGCGTGCGGGACACGGAGGTTCCTTTCATCGGGTGGAGCAGGGGCCGGCGTCAGAGCGCGCCGGAGATCTCGGTTCGCCGGCGCCGTGATGAGGACGAGCGGCGTGCCAGCCGGCGTGCGCCCCAGGCCGCGAGGCTCTGCAGCACCATGACGATGGCGAAGATGATGAGGACGACGGCGACGATGTGGATCCAGCTGTACTGCTGGTAGCCGTACCGGATCGCGACGTCGCCGAGGCCGCCGCCGGCGACGGTTCCGACCATCGCCGAGAAGTTGATGATCGAGGTGACGGTGGTCGAGAGGCCGAGGAGCGCCGACGGTGCGGCCTCGGGGAGCAGTACCTTGATGACGAGCTGCCAGCGGCTGGCGCCGAGCGACGATGCCACTTCGAGCAGCCCCGGGTCGACTTCCTTGATCGCAATCTCGACCATGCGGGCGAAGAACGGGATCGCGACGGCCGACAACGGGACGATCGCTGCCGTCGAGCCGATGAAGGTGCCGACGATGAGCCGGGTGAACGGGATGAGCGCGACCATCAGGATGATGAACGGCACCGACCGGCCGAAGTTCACGATGAAGTCGAGCGTCTTGTTGATGACGACGCCCGCAGTGCGCGACCCGAACGGCTTCTCGAGGAAGCGGCCCTGCTCGGTGCCGACGAGGATGACGCCGAGCGGGAGCCCCACGATGATCGTCACCGCGAGGGCGACGCCGACCATGTAGAGCGTCTCGCCCGTGGCCTTCAGCAGGATGTCGAACAGTTGCTGGTTCATGCCGCGACCCCCTGGAGGACCTCGACGAGCAGGCCCTGGCCGCGCAGGTCTGCGATGACGGATGCCGCGACCTCGCCGGGCACCTCGAGACGGGTACGCCCGGCCTGGGTGCCGGCGATCCGCTCGACGGCGGCGCCGAGGATCGAGACGTCGACGCCGTGGTCGCGGGCGAGCCGCGCGATCACCGGGCGATCGGCGTTGCCGCCCGCGAACGTGATGTCGATCACCGTGGCATCCGCCGGCACACCCTCGGGGATCGGGCCGAGCGGGAAGAGCTGGCCGGTCAGGCGCGAGCCGGGCGTCTTGATGACGTCGACGAGGCGACCCTGCTCGACGACCTTGCCGGCCTCGATGAGGGCGGCGGAGTCGCACGTCGACTTCACGACGTCCATCTCGTGGGTGATGAGGAGGACCGTGAGGCCGAGCTCGCGGTTGATGCGGCGGTAGAGCTCGAGGATCGACGTGGTCGTTTCGGGGTCGAGCGCGCTCGTCGCCTCGTCCGAGAGCAGGACGCTCGGGCGCGCGGCGAGGGCGCGGGCGATGCCCACGCGCTGCTGCTGACCACCCGAGAGCTCGTGCACCGAGGCATCCGCTCGGTGACCGAGCCCGACGAGGTCGAGCATCTCCTGCGCGCGGGCGCGGCGGTCCTGGCGGCTCGTGCCGTCGAGCTCGAGGGCGAGCTCGACGTTGCCGCGGACGCTGCGGCTGTTCAGCAGGTTGAACCGCTGGAAGACCATGCCGATGCGGCGGCGTGCGGCGCGCAGGTCGCTCTCGCGCAGCGAGGTGAGCTCGACGTCGTCGACGGTGACCGTGCCGCTGTCGGGGCGCTCGAGCAGGTTGACGATGCGGGCGAGCGTGCTCTTGCCCGCGCCCGACTGCCCGACGATGCCGAAGACCTCGCCGGTGGGGATCGTCAGCGAGACGTCGTCGACCGCCGCGACGCCGCCGTAGCGCTTCGAGACGTGTTCCAGCGCGATCACCGGTGTCCCCTTCGGTGGAATGGATGCCGCGGGCGCGGCCGATGCTCCTATCCCAGTGCCGCCGCGCACGCCGCCCAAATCGTGTGACGCCCCGTGTCGGCTGCGGTTGCGCGAATCCGGAGCCGATGCCCCGGCGGGCTCGGAGGCGGCGCCCGATAAGATGGGGTGTAACCGTCCGATAACGGGGGAGTAGCCCATGCCAGGGATTGTGATCGTCGGCGTTCAGTGGGGAGACGAGGGCAAGGGCAAGGCCACCGATCTCCTGGGTGAGCGGACCGACTGGGTCGTGAAGTTCAACGGCGGCAACAACGCCGGCCACACCGTCGTCATCGGTGACGAGAAGTACGCGCTCCACCTGCTGCCCAGCGGCATTCTGTCGCCCGGCGTCAACGCGGTCATCGGCAACGGCGTCGTCATCGACCTCGAGGTGTTGTTCGCCGAGCTCGGCGCGCTGCAGGCCCGCGGCGTAGACATCTCGCGCCTGAAGGTGAGCGCGAACGCGCACATCATCACGCAGTACCACCGCACCCTCGACAAGGTCACGGAGCGGTTCTTGGGCAAGCGCATGATCGGCACGACCGGTCGCGGCATCGGCCCGACCTACGCCGACAAGATCAACCGCACCGGCATCCGGGTGCAGGACCTGTTCGACGAGAACATCCTGCGCCAGAAGGTCGAGGGTGCCCTCGACCAGAAGAACCACCTGCTGGTGAAGGTCTTCAACCGTCGCGCGATCACGGTCGACGAGGTCGTCGAGGATCTCCTCTCCTACGCCGAGCGGCTGCGCCCGATGGTGTGCGACACCGGTCTGCTGTTGAGCCAGGCATTGGATGCCGGTGAGGTCGTCGTCTTCGAAGGCGGCCAGGCGACGATGCTCGACATCGACCACGGCACCTACCCCTTCGTCACGTCGTCGTCCGCCACCGCAGGTGGTGCGGCCACCGGCTCGGGTGTCGGCCCGAACCGCCTCGACCGCATCGTGGGCATCGTGAAGGCCTACACGACCCGAGTCGGATCGGGCCCGTTCCCGACCGAGCTGTTCGACGAGAACGGCGACTTCCTGCGCTCGCGCGGATTCGAGTTCGGCACAACGACCGGCCGTCCGCGCCGCGTCGGCTGGTACGACGCCCCGATCACGCGGTACGCGACCCGGATCAACGGCATCACCGACCTCGTGCTGACCAAGCTCGACATCCTTACCGGCCTCACCGAGATCCCCGTCTGCGTCGCATATGACGTGGACGGCGAGCGGTTCGACGAGGTCCCGGTGAACCAGTCGGACTTCCACCACGCGACGCCGATCCTCGAATACTTCCCCGGCTGGACCGAGGACATCTCGACGGCGCGCACGTTCGAGGACCTCCCGGTCGCGGCGCAGGAGTACGTCCTCGCCCTGGAGAAGATCAGCGGCACCCGCATCTCGGTGATCGGTGTCGGTCCTGCTCGTGACGCCGTGGTCGTGCGGCACGACCTGCTCGACTGACCCGTGCGGTACCTGCTCGGCGGGTACTCGGCGGATGCCGGTGGCTCGGCGCCCGGCATCGGCCTGCTGACCGCGGGGTCGGCGGACTCACCGCTCGCGAGCGGTCCGCTCGGGTTCGGCGGGGACGTGGCCGCTGCGGTGTCGCCGTCGTGGCTGGCGTGGCATCCGTCGCTCGAGGTCGTCTACGCGGCACTCGAGACCCGCGGTGCCGTGCAGGCCTACCGGCGGACCGGTGACACGTCGTTCGCACCGCTCGGCCAGCCGGTGCGCGTCGGCGACGGGCCCTGCCACGTGCTCGCCCTCTCGCAGGCGCTGGTCGTCTCGAACTATGGCGACGGTCGCGTCGTGCGGGTCGCGCTCGACGCCGAGGGTCGCCCGGGCGCGGCGAAGGTGTGGACGGATGCCGCGCCGTCGGCGGACGACGAACCCGTGCTCGACCTCGCCTCGGCGGCACGCGCGCTGCGTGAGGCCGCCGGTGACGAGTACGCGCATCTGATCCCCGACGTGCCGGAGCCCGATGCCGCGGTTGCGGAAGCGACCGGCCCGGTGTCCCGGGCACATCACGCGACCGCACTGCCGGGTGGGCTGATCGCGACGACCGACCTCGGCCTCGACCTCGTCCGCATCTGGCGCGCCGGTCGCGAGTGGCAGCGCGTGCAGCTGCCCGCCGGCAGCGGGCCGCGTCATGCCGTGTGGCATCCGAGTGGGCATCTCTACGTCGTCACCGAGACGTCGAACGAGATTTTCGCGCTCGCTCCGGATGCCACCGACGTGTGGCGCCTCGTCACCGGCGTCGCGCTCGGCGGGCTGCCGACCGACGCCGCCGCCGAGCTCGCGCTGTCGCACGACCGCGAGGTGCTCTATGCGGCGCTCCGCGGCAGCGACACGATCGCCGCCGTCCGCATCCGCGGCGGCGGGGAGACCCTCGCGGCCGTCGCGCTCGCCGAGGCCGGGGTCACCTGGCCGCGGCACCACCTCGTTGCCCGCGACACGCTGCTCGTCGCGGGGCAGCAGTCCGACGAGGTCGCGTCGCTGTCGCTGGACCTCCGCACCGGGGCGCCCGGCAAGGTGCGGCACCGGACAATAGCACCGTCGCCGACGATGATCCTCCCCTTCCCGACCTGATCGGACCGGCGGGTAGCCTGGGGCCGTCGAGGCGGAGGGGCACATGAGTTCGGGGCGAGTGGCGGGGACAGGCACCGGCATGTACGCGGGCGCGCGGATCGCCGGATTCAACGCGCTCGTCTGGGTCATCGGTCTCGTCGTCGCCGGCTCGGTCGCCTGGTTCTACGCCGACGAGGGCGGGTTCGATGTCGAGGGCGTCGGCGGTGTCGACGACGACTATCGCCTCGCCCCATGGGAGGCGGACGCACCGGTTCTCGCCACCGACCTCGGCGACGGACGGTACGAGGGGCGCGACGGCGCCATGATCAGCCTCACCGGCGTCGACGTCGACCAACCGCTGGTGCTCACTCCGGAGGACGGGACCTACCTCTTGGGTGTCTGGGTGACCGGCCCGGGTGGCCGGATCGTCACCGCGGGCGAGTACGGGGACCCGCCCGACTTCGATTACCTCTCGGACGACAGCGTCGTCGTCTTCGTGACCCAACCCGACGTCGAGCTGTGGGTGAACGGACCGAACGACGACACGTGGAGCGCGACCCTGTCGGTGGGCGGCGTGCCCGCGGCATCCGAGGTCGTGTCGGGGTTCGAGTCGGACCTCTTCGTCTACGACGGCGGCGCCAGCACCGCACGGCTCAGCGCGCGCGGCGACGGCGACGTCATGATCACCGCGACGACGATCCACGGGACGACGACGGTGCTCTCGGCCGAGACGCCGCTCGACCAGTCGATCGCCTGGGCCGATGCCGACCGGGTGCTGTTCGACGTGGAAGCGTGGGGCGACGCGGGGTGGCGGATCGAGTTCCCGCCGGATGTCGCTGGAACAGATGACCCCGCGAAGGATGACGCGACGCCGACGCCGGGAGCGACGCCGTGAGCCTCGCCGACGCCCGCATCCGGCGCTTCTCGGTGTTCACGTGGCTCGGCGGGACCGCCGCAGCGGTAGTCGTGGCCGTGATGACGATGCCGTTCCTCGCGATCAACCCCGAGACCGGTGGCCTGCTGTTCCAGGACCCGAACGAGCACGAGTACCGACCGTGGACCGATCCCGGCGCAGCGGAGGTCGTCGTCGAGGACGGTCGGATCGTCGGGAGCGCCGACACCGGCTTCCTGGACCTGCCTTCGGGTGACGAAGTGTGGGTGCTCGGCCCGTTGACCGGCGGGCAGGACGACAACACGGCCGTCTATCAGCAGCTCGACCGGAGTGTCGGCGTCGCAGAGGATCGTCCCGAGTTCCTGGGCCTCTTGACCGGCACCCGCGAGTTGGTCGTCTTCCCGGGTGCAACGGACGGGCGCCTGTGGTTCTCACCCCGTCTCACCGACTGGACCGCGCCCGTGCAGCTCGAGACCCCGACGCCGATCGAGGCGGCAACCGTCTCGGGCGAGGGCGACGCCCTGCTCTCCTATCGCGGCGACGCGCTCAGCGGCCGGTTCGTCTTCGACGGCGATGGGTTCTTCACCGTGGACGCCATCACCCCCGGCGTCATCACCGACCTCGTCGAAGGCGTCGACGAGGTCGACGCCCGTGCCTCGTGGGGCGCGGGCGAGGTCGTCGTGTTCCGAGTGAACGCCGACGACGGCCCCTGGACGATCACCCTCGACGAACCGGCATCCGCCCCGTAGAAAGGACCGGCAGTGACCTTCGCGCAGACCCTGGACGAGGCCTTCAAGGCCCGCCTCCCGCTGTTGTACCTCGAGACGGGCGAGGAGGTGCGCGCCGTCGCCGCGATCACGGATGCCGCGCACGCGCAGCGGAACCGCCGCGCGGTGTGGACGTGGACCTCGGCGCTCGGCCTCATCGGGCCGGACGGCAAGAGCGTGTCGAACACCGCGAACCCGGCGCGTGCACTCCAGCACATCGCGGGGGTGCACGAACCGAGCGTGTTCGTGTTCTGCGACCTGCACGCCTACTTCGGCACCGAGCACCGCGCAGGCGACCCCGCGATCGTGCGGACCGTGCGCGAGACCGCACTGGAATTCCGGCACGGCGACGTGTCGCGCACGCTCGTGGTCACCGCCCCCGTGCGCGTGATCCCGCCCGAACTCGACGAGCTGACGCACCTCTTCGACTTCCCGCTGCCGACGGCGGACGAGATCCGTGGGCTCCTCGACACGATGATCGACAACAACGCGCGCGACATCGAGGTCAGCGCCGATGACGCCGCTCGCGAGCAGTTGGTGCACGCGGCGCGCGGGCTCACGATGGCCGAGGCCGAGAACGCCTTCGCCCGGGCGATGGTCAACGACGGCACCCTCTCGGGCGCCGACATCGACGTCGTGCTCGACGAGAAGCGCCAGGTCGTGCGGAAGTCGGGCGTCCTCGAATTCGTGAAGGCCGGGATCGACCTCGACGACGTCGGCGGCCTGAACAACCTCAAGCGCTGGCTCGAACGCCGCAACGGGTCGTGGTTGCGCGGCGCGCAGGACTACGGGCTCCCGGCTCCGAAGGGCGTGCTCATCACCGGCGTGCCGGGCTGCGGCAAGTCGCTCACCGCGAAGGCCACGGCGGCCTCGTGGGGGCTGCCACTTCTGCGCCTCGACATCGGGCGCATCTTCTCGGGACTGGTCGGTTCGAGCGAGCAGAATCTCCGCACCGCCATCGCGACCGCAGAGGCAGTCGCGCCGTGCATCCTGTGGGTCGACGAGATCGAGAAGGGCTTCTCGAACACGACCGGGCAGGGCGACTCGGGGACGACGGCTCGCGTGTTCGGCACATTCCTGACCTGGATGCAGGAGAAGCGGCATCCGGTGTTCGTCGTCGCCACGGCGAACAACATCGACGTCCTGCCGCCCGAGTTCATGCGAAAGGGACGATTCGACGAGATCTTCTTCGTCGATCTCCCCACCGGTGTCGAGCGCGAGGTGATCTGGGACCTGCAGCTGCGCAGCCGGGCGACGGAGGCGAACGGGCTCGAAGCGATCGCCGGCGATGCCGCCGCCGTCGACGCCCTCGTGTCGGCCAGCGAAAACCACTCCGGTGCGGAGATCGAGCAAGCCGTCGTGTCGGCGCTGTACGAGGGGTTCAGCACGAAGGGATCGGTCACCCTCGACACGATCTCGGGCGTCGTCGGCTCGATGATCCCACTCGCCGTCACCCAGGCCGAAGAGGTGCAGCGCATCCGCGAGTGGGCCGCTCAGCGCGCCGTCCGCGCCACCGGGTCGGAAGACTTCGACTCGGCGGAACTCGCGGGGGCGGCATCCGAGGGACCGCTCTCGTCACGCCGTGGCGGTCGTACCGTGGACTACTGAGGAGCATCATGAAGCAGCTTGTCGTTCAGCTCCGCGCCGACGGATCGGTCGCGGCGGAGACGTTCGGGATGACCGGGCCCGAGTGCCTGGAGTACATCCAGCAGCTCGAGGCGCTCCTCGACGCCGAGACCGCCTCGTCGCAGTTCACCGACGACTACCACCGGGTCGGTGCACCCGTCTCGTCGGAGTCGCACGTCGAAGAGGGATTGTGAGCACCTCGCTCGGCCAGGCGGGGGGCGCGACCTCGCTCGGCACCGCGATGCCCGCAGCCTGCGACGGTCCGCTCCGCTGGGCCCGCTTCGTGCCGGCGACCGAGGCCGAGGGGCCCGGCGTGCGCGCCGCGATCTGGGTGCAGGGGTGCGCGGTGCGGTGCCCCGGCTGCTTCAACCCCCAGCTCTGGGCGGCGCGCGGCGGCTCGCTCGACGACCCGACGACCCTTGCCGACCGCTGGGTGGCCGACGCGCTCGCCGCGGGTGCCGAGGGCGTGACGCTCCTCGGCGGCGAGCCGTTCGACCAGGCCGCCGCCATGGCCGCGGTCGCAGAGGCGTTCCGCGCCGCGGGCCTCACGGTGATGGCCTTCAGCGGATACACCCACGAGCGACTCGTCGAGTGGGCCGCGGAGCGCCCGGACATCGCGCGGCTGCTCGCAGCGACCGACCTGCTCTGCGACGGGCCGTACCTGCGCGACCTCCCCGACACCACGCGGCCCTGGATCGGGTCGCGCAACCAGGAGATCCGCGCCCTGACGCCGGTCTACGCCGAGCGGGTGCGCGAGATCGCGGCATCCGGTGGCGCGGATTCGCTCGAGGTACGCATCGCCCGCGACGGCACGGTCGCCGTCAACGGGTGGGCGACGGATGCCGCGCTCGCGGCGCTGCTGGACGATCTGGGGGTGCGCGGCGACCGGCTGGCATCCCGTCGTGTGAGAGAGGACCTGTCATGAGCATCTCGCTGATCCTGATCCCCGCCGCCCTCGCCGCCGCGGCGGCCGTGAGCGCGACCGGGATCGCAGGCGCCGTGAGCGTCGGGAGGGGAGACCGCGCGGACGGTGACGGCGGCGGCGCGGTGCCTGTCGCCGTGCAGACGCGGATGAAGGACGAGGGGCTGCTGGCTGCGGCGCTCGCCGACCTCGGCGCGTCGACGGTCTCTTCGGTGGGCGGGACGCTCCGGGCGACGGTCGACGGCGTGGAGATCGAGATGGCCCGGAACGATGACGGCATCTGGGCCGCGCATCTCGAGCGCGTCGACGGCCACGAGTTGACCGAGGCCGAGGCGGCGTCGGTCATCGAGCGGTTGGATGCCGCGTACGCGACGCATGTGCAGCGTGCTGTCGCCGAGCGGATCCGCGCCCGCGCCGACACCGCCGGGTTCGAGCTCGTCTCCGAGACGCGCGACGACGAGGACACCCTGACGATGGTGCTGAACGTGAAGGACCATGCATGACGACGCCCCGCTCCGCGCAGGCACCCGGGTACGGGTGGTTGTTCGGCATGAGCACCTGGATCCTTCCGGTGCTCTTCGGTCCCGGGTTCGCCTGGCTCGGGTTCCTCGTCGTCGGCGCGGTCTCGCGCCGCGTGGCGGCGATCGTCGCCGGCATCGTGATCTCGATCGTCGCGGTCACGCTCGGTGTCGAGCTGTGGGGTGGCTTCGGCGACCTCGTCAACTCGATCGTGCACCTCGGCGGCATCCTGTTCGCCCTGGCGCTCAACCCCGGGTGGCTGCGCACCATGTGGGAGCGGCGGTCGGTCGGGCAGAATCTGCTCACTGGCGCTGGGGCGGGTGGCGTGGCATCCGCTCCGGCAGCACCCGCGAAGCGTCAGCCGCCGCGCTCGTCGCGTCGTGGCAAGCGGAATCAGCGGGCGAAGGATGCCGCGGCGAAAGCGGCCGCGGCGCAGCGGGCGACTGCGCCCGCGAAGAGCGACGCAGCACGGCTCGCGGCCGACCTCGGCGCCGATTCGAGCGATCTGCTCGCGACGAGGGAGCCCGCTGAGCCCGTCGACGTGCAGACCGCGACCGCCGACGAGCTGCGTGAGCTTCCCGGCATGGACCGCACGAAGGCGCGTCGCCTCGTGAAGGAGCGCACCAAGCGCGGCGGGTTCTCGTCGCTCGAGGACTTCGGCGAGGTCGCCGGTCTGCAGCCGCACGAGATCGTGCGTCTCCGTGCCGCGGCGACCTGCTCGCCCCGCCCCCGGAGCGCCCGCAGCTTCGGCCGTCGCGTCGACCTGTGAGCCGTCCGGCGGTCGACCCCCGCACGTGTCCGACGTGCGGCGATCCGCTGCGATTCGAGATCCTCGACGATGAACGGTTCCTCGTGGTGTGGTCGTGCCTGAACTGCGGGCTCGTGCGCACGACCGAGCCGACGTGAGCTGCGGCATCCGCTCGCGATAGGGTCGGCGCGGAGGAATCATGACCGACCCGATCGCCCAGCTGCACAGCCTGCGTTCCAGCATCGACAACATCGACGCTGCGCTCATCCACATGCTCGCGGAGCGCTTCCGCTGCACGAAGCAGGTCGGTGTGCTGAAGGCGGAGTATGGGATGCCGGCATCCGATCCCTCCCGCGAGGAGCAGCAGATCGCCCGCCTCAAGCGGCTCGCCGCCGATGCGGACCTCGACCCGGAGTTCGCCGAGAAGTGGTTCAACTTCGTCGTCGCCGAGGTCATCCGCCACCACACGGCAGCGGCCGAAGAGCGCTGACGCGCTCCCCGGCCGCGGGCCGCGATCAGGCGACGGTGCGCCGCAGCATCCCGTAGGACGCGATGCCCAGCACCGCGGTCACGGCGAGCATCGCGGCACTCAGGCTCGGCGCGGTGAGGCTGCCGAACCAGGCCATGACCTCGGGCCACGCCTGCAGCTGCCCGATCAGCCACATCGCGCCCACGAGCACGAGCGCGAGCCCGACCAGGGTGACGGTGAGGATGAGATTGCCCCACCGCTTGTAGACCGTCGCACCGCAGAAGCCGACGACGAAGAACAGCAGCGCCAGCGAGAAGAAGAACAGCCCCGCCACAACCGGTCCGTACTCCCACACCCAGGTGAGGCGGAACATGTAGCCGCCGATGCCCCACCCAGCGGTCCACTCTTCGATGAAACCGCCGATCACGAACAGGGCGGCGAGTCCGAACGAGGTCATCGCCGCAGTGAGCAGCGTGCCGAGGAAGAACTCCCTGCGGGTGACGCTCATCGCCTGTGAGAACGGGAAGGTGAGGGTGAGCGCTTGCACGCCGACGACGGCGAAGTACCACAGTGGCGCCTGGGCGCCGCCGCCGAACATGTCGGTGTCGACGCCGTTCGACGCGATCAGCCCGAAGATTGCGAGCGAGATCACGACCGTCCCGCCGAGCACGATGAGCGGCACCCAGATGTAGGTCTGCCGGTTCACCAGCTGCATGCGGACGACGTTCAAGGTGCGGTTCATCGCAGTGCTCCTTCATCGGTAGGGGCGGAATGCTGGGTCTGTCGAACGATGAGTTGTTGCAGAGAGACCGGTCCGACGTCGAGTCCGGATGCCGCGAGCTCGGCGCGCTCGGCGGGGGTGAGGGTGCCGAGCACGGTGACGCTCGTGACCCGGCCGAGGCTCTCGCGGTGGAGGACCTCGCGGCCCGCGACGAACGCCTCGACGGCGGCCGAGTCACCGAGGATCGTCACGGCGCGATCCCGCACCGACTCGGTGTCCTCGTCCATGATGATCCGGCCACCGTCGATCACGATGACGCGTTCCAGGAGGTTCGCGACCTCGTCGATCAGGTGGCTCGACAGGATGATCGTGCGCGGATGCTCGGCGTAGTCCTCGAGGAGCCGGTCATAGAAGATCTGCCGCGCTACGGCATCCAATCCCAGATACGGCTCGTCGAAGAAGGTGATCTCGGCGCGCGCGGCGATGCCGATGATGACGCCCACGGCGCTGAGCTGGCCGCGCGAGAGCTTCTTGATCGTGCGCTTCAGTGGCAACTGGAAGTCGGCGATGAGGCGCTCGGCGAGGGCCTGATCCCAGTTCGGGTAGAACAGCCGGGCGATGCGGAAAGCGTGCAGCGGGGTGGCGTCGTCGGGGTACTTCTGACTCTCACGGACGAAGCACATCCGACGCAGGACGCCCGCGTTCTCGTAGGGCGCTTCGCCGAAAACGCGCACGTCCCCGCTGGTGGGGAAGTTCTGCGCTGTCAGGATCGACATGACGGTGGTCTTGCCGGCGCCGTTGCGCCCGAGCAGTCCGTAAATCGAGTCCCTCTCGATCGTGAACGAGATGTCGTCCACCGCGGTCTTCTCGCGGTAGCGCTTGGTGAGGTTCTTCACCTCGATGACGGCGGTCATCGTGTCGTTCCTTCCGTGGTCGTGGCGGTGCTGGAGGCGGCGCGCTCGGTGAGCAGTCGCGCCAGGTCGTCGGGGCCGAGCCCGAGCTTGCGGGCTTCGGCGAGGAGGGGGTCGAGGTAGCGGTCCGCGAACGCGGTCCGCCGTTCGGTGAGCAGCAACTCGCGGGCGCCGTCGGCGACGAACATGCCGATGCCGCGCCGCTTGGTCAGCACGCCTTTGTCGGTGAGCATGGCGATTCCTTTCGCAGCGGTGGCGGGGTTGATGCGGTAGAACGCGGCGAGCTCGTTCGTCGACGGAGCCTGCGCCTGCTCGGCGAGGCTGCCGTCGATGATCGAGTCTTCGACGCTCTCCGCGATCTGCAGGAAGAGCGGACGTCCTTCTTCGACCATTCCGACTCCCCTCTGGCTCGGGATGAACCGGTTCGTGGGTTAGTTACATGACTAAGTAACCAAAGAACCGAGCGCACGTCAACCCTCGATTTCGACCCCAGCGGATGCCGCGCGCCCGCGCGAATACCCGAGTGGTCGGCGTCCGGCAAGGGGCGCGCTCGGTTTGATCCCTGTGAATGCATTACATATGGTCGATGAGGGCCTTGTGCCCGACGACGACCAGTCCGCGGTCGCTCGAACCGGTTCTCTCTGGGGATGCCGGCGCCGGGCGGGCGTACGGTCGGCGGTCTGGGGAACGATCCCGATGTTCGTTTCCGGAGCGCTGCGCTGGAGGTGTTCTTCGAACGCTCGCGCGCGCCTGTGATCGCCACCCGGGCGCAACCGATGCGGACGCCTGCGCGCGCCCGCCGAGGTGCAGACACGTGACCACCCCCGCAGTCGAAGCGAAGGGCCTGTACAAGGTCTTTGGACGGAATCCCGCTCTGGCGGTGAAACGCCTGAAGGCAGGCGAACCCCGCGAGAAGGTGAAGGACGCGGGGACGGCAGCCGTCATCGACGCGAGCTTCACGGTCGAGCGCGGCGAGATCTTCGTCATCATGGGGCTCTCGGGCTCAGGCAAGTCGACGATCATCCGCATGCTGAACGGTCTGCACGACGCGACCGGCGGCGAGGTGCTCGTCCACGGCGACCCCATCACCGGCATCCCGGCGTCGAAGCTCCGCGGCATCCGTCGCGAGCGCATCGCCATGGTCTTCCAGCACTTCGCGCTGCTCCCGCACCGCACCGTCGCGGCGAACGTCGCGTACCCGCTCGAGCTGCAGGGGGTCGGCAAGACCGAGCGCCTCGCCAAGGCCGAGGAGATCCTCGAACTCGTCGGGCTCGGCGGCTGGGGCGACAAGCTCCCATCGGCGCTCTCGGGCGGCATGCAGCAGCGCGTCGGCATCGCCCGCGCGCTCGCCGCCGACACCGACATCCTGCTGATGGACGAGGCGTTCAGCGCGCTCGACCCGCTCATCCGTCGTGAGATGCAGGAGCAGCTGCTCGAGCTGCAGCAGAAGCTGCAGAAGACGATCGTCTTCATCACGCACGATCTCAACGAGGCGATGTTCCTCGGTGACCGCATCGCCGTCATGCGCGACGGTCGGATCGTCCAGATCGGCACGCCCGAAGACATCCTCACCGACCCGGCCAACGACTACGTCGAGCAGTTCGTACAGGACGTCGACCGCGCCCGCGTGCTGACCGCCGCGAATGTCATGGAGCGCCCCGGCACCGTCTCGGTCACCTCAGGCACCGGCCCGCGCACCGCGCTCCGTGCCATGAGCGACAACCGCATGGCCGCCATCTACGTCACCGACCGCGGCCGGAAGCTGCTCGGCATGGTCACCGACCGCGACGCGCTCAAGCTCATCCGCCGCGGTGAGACCGACCTCACCACCATGCTGAAGCCGGTGGCGCAGACCGTCGGTCAGGACGACGTCCTCATGGACCTGTTCGTCCCCGCTGCAGAGTCCCCGCTGCCACTGGCCGTGACGGATGCCGAGGGTCGACTCGTCGGCATCATCCCGCGCATCACGCTGCTGACCGCCCTCGGCCCGCAGACGACCGAGACCACCGAGATCCCGGTGATCCTTGACCCGGTGTCGCAGACCGAGATCGACGAGGTGCTCGCGGCCGTCGAAGGTTCGACCCCCGACACGGAGGAGGTGCGCTGATGGACGGCTTCCGCATTCCCATCGGAGACTGGGTCGACGCAGGCGTGGACTGGATCCGCGACAACCTCGGCTGGCTGCTCTCGGCCATTTCGAGCGCAGTGAGCTGGCTCGTCGACACGCTCGCCGACGCGCTCCTGAACCTGCCGATCGTCGCGGTGATCGTCATCCTCGCGATCCTCGCCTGGGCCTTCCGCTCGTGGCAGTTCGCCCTCGGCACCGTGTTGAGCTTCGCGCTCATCCTCGGTGTCGGACAATGGGTCAACGCGATGCAGACGCTCGCGCTCGTCCTGATCGCCGCACTCATCGCGGTGATCATCGCCGTGCCCGTCGGCATCGCCGCCGCCAGGAACGACCGCCTCAGCGCGGCGATCCGGCCCGTGCTCGACCTCATGCAGAGCATGCCGGCGTTCGTCTACCTGATCCCGGCGATCGTCTTCTTCAGCATCGGCGTCGTCCCCGGCGTCGTCGCGACCGTCATCTTCGCCCTCCCACCGGGCGTCCGCCTCACCGAGCTCGGCATCCGCGGCGTCGACTCCGAGACGGTCGAAGCCGGCCACGCGTTCGGCGCGACACCCGGCCAGATCCTCCGCGGCGTGCAGCTGCCGCTCGCGATGCCCAGCATCATGGCCGGCGTCAACCAGCTCATCATGCTCGCCCTGTCGATGGCCGTCATCGCCGGTATCGCCGGCGCCGACGGACTCGGCAAGGAGATCGTCCAGGCCATGTCGACCGTCGACATCGCGAAGGGCGTCGAAGCCGGCCTCAGCGTCGTCATCCTCGCCGTCTACCTCGACCGCCTCACTGCCGCCCTCGGCAACCTGCGCGGGCAGCGCTGGTCGCTGCTGGGCATCCTCGCCCGTCGTCGGACCGGCAAGGGCAGCACCCCCACCGGCGGCGCGACGCCGCGGGCGGCATCCGCCGAGGCGAAGACCGAAGCAGAGCGCGAGCAGGCGTCGCCCCGGCGCGCCGGCGTCGCGGTCTGACACCCCAGACGTGCGGCCGCGCGAGCGACCGCACGGTCCGGATGCACCCGGACCACAGCACGATACGGAACGCACGCAATCACATACGGAAGGTTCACGATGAACAAGCGACACCTCACCGGTCTCGTGGCGCTCGGCGCCGCGGCATCCCTCACCCTCGCCGGCTGCGCCAGCGGCAACCAGGCCGAAGGCGGCTCGGGCGAAGGCGGCGACGCCAGCCTCGGCACGATCACGCTGGGCTTCCTGCCCTCGTGGACCGACGGCCTCAGCACCGCGTACCTGCTCGAGGACCAGCTCGAGAAGATCGGCTACACGGTCGAGATGGAAGAGCTCACCGAAGCCGGCCCGCTCTATGCCGGGCTCGCCCAGGGCGACGTCGACATGTACCCGTCGGCGTGGCCCGAGGTCACCCACGCGTCCTACATGGAGAAGTACGACGGCCAGATCGACGACATCGGCGCCTACTACGAGGGTGCCGTCCTCACGATCGCCGTCCCCGACTACGTCGACATTGACTCGATCGAGGATCTCGCCGACAACGCCGACCGCTTCGGCGGCAAGATCTACGGCATCGAGCCGGGCGCCGGCCTCACCAAGCAGACGCAGGAGTCGATGATCCCCGAGTACGAACTCGAGGACTCGTTCGAGCTCGTCACCTCGTCGACCGCCGCGATGCTCACCGAGCTCGACAGCGCGATCGCCGCGGAGCGCGACATCGTCGTGACGTCGTGGCGTCCGTTCTGGGCGAATGACGCCTACGGCCTGAAGGACCTCGAAGACCCGCGCGGCGCCATGGGCGAGCCCGAGGCGCTGCACTTCTTGGGGACCGCCGGCTTCGCCGAGGAGTACCCCGAGGCCGCCGAGCTGATCGCCGGCATCAAGCTCACCGACGAGACCTACGCCTCGCTCGAGGACATGGTCGTGAACGAGTACGGCGAGGGCAAGGAGGCCGAGGCCATCGACGCGTGGATCGAGGCGAACCCCGACGCGTTCGAGACGCTGATCGCCGAATAAGCTGCGGCATCCGCTCGAGGGGGATTCGGCTTCGGCCGGGTCCCCTTCGTCGTGTTGGAACTCAGGCGACGACGCCGAAGAAGCCGATGAGCTGCACCGCGCCCTCGTAACCGCGGAGCGCGATGATCAGGACGGCGGGGACGAGTGGGAGCAGCAGCATCCACAGCCGGAAGCCGCCGCTGGATTCCTCGCGGCGGAGCAGCCACCCCTGCACGACGAGGATTACCGCGACCAGGCACAGCATCACCGCGACCGCGACGGTCACCGCGAAGAAGCACAGCGGGATCGCGATCACGACGGCGGCGAGGGCGCCGAACATCTTCGACGATGCGGTCGGGCTCGCGGGGGCGGGGGTACTCACCCCGAAAGCCTACGCGTGGGCGCCGGGCTCAGCGGTGCGGCCGGGGTCGGCGGGGTGCGGCACCGTGGTGCCGGGTGGCGGCGGGGTCGTCGACGGCCTGCCGGCGGGGAGCTCGCGCGCGACCTTCTTTTCGAGCACCTCGACGGCCTCGTCCGACAGGGCGATGAGCCCGTCGATCTCCTCGCGCACCCGCTGGTACGCGACGTGCCGCTCGGCGGGCGTCGCCGCCTGGTCGGTCGCCACCGCGAGCAGGCGCGACGCCGTCGCGAGACGCTTGCGCTCGGAGTCGGTGAACCCGGAGTCGCGGACCCGTCGCGCCTCGTGCTCGGCGAGGTCGAACGCCACCTCGAACTCGGTCACGGCCTTGCGGTACTCCGTCACCTGCTCGGGGGTCGGCTTCGCGCCGTCCGCCGGGCGTGCACGATCGGCGACCTTCTTCGCGCGCAGGAATCCCGCCGTCAGCGGGTCTCGCCCGTCGCTCATCGACGGGAACGCGATGAGCTTCGCCACATCGAGCTCGTAGTCGAGCCAGCGCTTCACGACCTCGTCGTGCACCGCGCGGAGGTCGTCGAGCTGCGCCGGCAGCGTATCGGCCGGAGCGGATGCCTCGGATGCCGCGGCAGCGCCGACCCCGCGCTTGGCGGCTGTGAGCTCCGCCTTCGCCCGGATCACCTCGAGCCGCTGCTGATGCCGCCGCTTCGCGTTCTTCGTCCACGCGTTGCCGGCGGCGGAGGCGAGACCGAACATCGGAAACACCAACCACCAATAGGTGCCCGCGAACGTCCAGAATGCTTCCACGGGTTCAGCCTATTTGCCGGGCCGGTCTCGGCGGTCACGGTGGGCATCGAGTGCGGATGCCGCGGCCTCGGCCGCCCGCGCCAGCCCTTCCGCCGAGCGGGTGATCGCCTCCGTCGCGGTGGTCGTCCATCGCTGCGTCATCGTCGGCGGCTCAGGCGGTGCGTCGTCGGGACGTCGACCCGCGAGGCGCCAGGCCTCGTGCTCCGCCGCGTCGAACGCCCGCGCGAGGCGGTCGACGACGCCGCGGTAGGCGGTGTAGTCCGCGGGGGAGACGCGGGTGCGCGGCGTCGCCGGGCGGAGCGTGCGCGCCTCGGCGTCGAGCCGCAGGAACTCTGCGGTGGTCGGTACGCGCGCGTCGCTCATCGCGGGGAAGGCGATGCGGCGCGCGGCATCCGTCTCGTACTCGATCCACCGCGCCGCGACCGCATCGTGCGCGGCCATCGTGCGTGCGAGTGGCAGGTGCACGGGGTCGGTGCCGCGGGCGGGGACGGCGGCGCGCTCGACCCCGATGCGGGCGCGGGCGACGCGGATGTGCGCGGCCGCCGCGGTGCGGGCGCGAGCTGCGACGTCGAGCGCGCGGCGCGCGGCATGCACGTCGGCGGCGGTGGCCTTGCCGGCGGCGCGTTCGGCTTCGACCCGGGCCACCTCAGCCTGCGCGACCTTCGCCGACGCGCGGGCGGTGATGCTGTCGGTGCGCGCCTGCTGCAGCTCGAGCCGCGCGGCGGTCACCCCGAGTCGGCGGGCTTTCGTGGAGCGGCTGCGGCGCACGCCGAGCACCCCGGCCGCGCCGGCGCCGGCTGCGGCGGGTGCGATCCACCAGAACTCGACCAGCGCGGCCCCGAATGCGACGACCCAGGGCGTTCCGAAGGTCCAGGGCTCCACCCCGCCATGCTAACCGGCCCCGCCGCGCGGGCGCTCGGGTGCGGCATCCGCTGGTCGCCTCTTGACCGCGAGACAGCAGTGGCAGCCCGAGACGTTGGTCTGTTGTCAACGTCTCGGGCTGTGCGCGCAGTCTCGCGGCGCGGCGCCGCGGCGCGGCATCCGGGCGAGGGAACATCTGGCGGACGAGGGAACGGTTGCGGCCCGTACTCTCGGCGCGGAAGTGTTCTCTCGCGGTCAGGGTGGGGCGAGCGGATGCCGCGGGCGTGCCCGCCGCTGGCGTGGCCGCCGCGGGCGTGGCCGCCGCGGGCCGCACCGCGCGCGTCAGCCGAAGAGGAGGCTCAGCACCGTGGCGCCGCCGCCGACGAGCACCATCGCGATGATCACGACCCACGCGACGACGCGGGTGCGGGCGCGCCGCTTGCCCGCGAACTCCGCGTATTCGGGGTCGTCGGTCATGCAGGCACCTCGTCGACGATCGGTCCGAAGGCAGCCGGGAGGGTCGCCTTCGAGATGCCGCGCAGCTCGGATGCCGCGAGCGTGAACACACCCTGCACCTCGAGCTCGGCCTCGCCGCTCGCGGGCGCGTCGGTGACGCCGATGCGAAGCACCGGGTAGCCGCGTCCCTCGCAGAGACCGCGGAACTTCACGTCCTCTTCGCGGGGCACCGACACGATGACGCGGCCGGTCGACTCGCTGAACAGTGCGGTGGCGGCATCCACACCGTCACGCTCCATGATCTCGCGGAGCCAGACGCGGGCACCGACGCCGAAGCGCATGACCGCCTCGGCCAGCGCCTGCGCGAGACCACCCGACGACAGGTCGTGCGCGCTCGAGACGAGCATCTCGTCGCGCGCCGCCTGCAGCAGGCCCGCGAGGGTCTTCTCGCCGGCCAGGTCGACCTTGGGCGGGCGTCCGCCGAGGTGACCGTGCACGGTGCCGGCCCACGCCGAGCCGTCGAGCTCGGTGGACGTCGTCCCGAGCAGGTAGATGTTCTCGCCGGCATCCTGCCAGCCGCTCGGAATGCGGCGGGCGACGTCGTCGATGATGCCGAGGACGCCCACGACCGGGGTCGGGAAGATCGGCTGGTCGCCGGTCTGGTTGTAGAACGACACGTTGCCGCCGGTGACCGGCACGCCGAGCTCGAAGCAGGCGTCGGCGAGGCCGTCGACGGCCTGCCCGAACTGCCACATCACCTCGGGGTTCTCGGGGCTGCCGAAGTTCAGGCAGTCCGTGACGGCGGTCGGCACGGCGCCGGTGACGGCGACGTTGCGGTACGCCTCGGCGAGGGCCAGCTGCGCACCCGCGTACGGGTCGAGCTGGCAGTAGCGGCCGTTGCAGTCGGTCGCGATCGCGAAGCCGAGGCCCGACTCCTCGTCGACGCGGATCATGCCGGCGTCGTCGGGGAAGCTGAGCGCGGTGTTGCCCATGACGTAGTAGTCGTACTGGTTGGTGATCCAGGACGTGTCGGCGAGGTTCGGGCTGCCGAGCAGCTGCAGGAACTGCGCGCGCAGGGTGTCGGGGTCATCGCTCCGCTCCAGAGCGGATGCCGAGTCCTCACGCAGCGCGTCGATCCAGGTCGGGTACGCGACGGGGCGCTCGTAGACGGGGCCGTCGACCGCGACGGTCGAGGGGTCGACGTCGACGATCTGCTCGCCGTGCCAGAAGATCTGCAGGCGGCCGTCGCCGGTGACCTCACCGAGGACGCTCGTCTCGACGTCCCACTTCTCGACGACGGCGAGGAAGGCGCCCAGCTTCTCGGGAGCGACGATCGCCATCATGCGCTCCTGGCTCTCGCTCATGAGGATCTCCTCCGGCGTGAGCGACGGGTCGCGCAGCAGCACGTTCTCAAGGTCGACGCGCATGCCCGAGCCGCCGTTCGCGGCGAGCTCGCTCGTGGCGCACGAGATGCCCGCGGCGCCGAGGTCCTGGATGGCTTCGACGAGCTCGCCCTTGTACAGCTCGAGGCAGCACTCGATGAGCACCTTCTCGGCGAACGGGTCGCCGACCTGCACAGCGGGGCGCTTGGTGGGTCCGCCGTCGGCGAAGGTGTCGGATGCCAGGATCGAGGCGCCGCCGATGCCGTCGCCGCCCGTGCGGGCGCCGAACAGGACGACCTTGTTGCCCGTGCCGGTCGCGTTGGCGAGCTTGATGTCTTCGTGGCGCATGACGCCGACCGCGAGGGCGTTCACGAGCGGGTTGCCCTGGTAGACGGCGTCGAAGACCGTCTCGCCGCCGATGTTGGGCAGGCCGAGGCAGTTGCCGTAGAAGCTGATGCCCGAGACGACGCCGTGCACGACGCGCGCGGTGTCGGGGTTGTCGATCGCGCCGAAGCGGAGCTGGTCCATGACGGCGACCGGGCGCGCGCCCATCGAGATGATGTCGCGGACGATGCCGCCGACGCCGGTCGCGGCACCCTGGAACGGCTCGATGTAGCTGGGGTGGTTGTGCGACTCGACCTTGAAGGTGACCGCCCAGCCCTCGCCCACGTCGACGACGCCGGCGTTCTGCCCCATGCCGACCATGAGGCGATCCTTCATCTCGTCCGAGACCTTCTGCCCGAAGCGGCGCAGGTAGATCTTCGACGACTTGTAGGAGCAGTGCTCGCTCCACATGACGGAGTACATCGCCAGCTCGCCCGAGGTGGGGCGGCGGCCGAGGATCTCGCGGATGCGGTCGTACTCGTCGGCCTTGAGGCCGAGCGCGCCGTACGGCTGCTCCTTCTCCGGCGTGTCGACGGCGTTCTGGACGGTATCTGCGACGGGGGTGCTCACGCGGCTGGGCTCCAAGACTCGGGATGCCGGGGGATACCGGCCAGTCTAGTTCCCGGGGCTCACTCGCCGTGCGCGTCGAGTGGATGCCGCGTCAGGCGCCCCGCGCGTCTTCGTCGGGGACTTCTGACTCGACGACACCGATGCCGACCGCGTGATGTGACTTGCCGTCGTCGGAGGGGTCCTCGCCGCCGTCGGATGCCTTCGGTTCTTCGCCGGGGTCCTTCGCCGTGCTCGGCTCCTCGAGTTCCTCGGTGTCGGGCTCGCGGTCGTCGTCCTGGGGTGCGGTGTCTGGTGCGTGCTCGGGGGTGCTGTCGCTCATGCCACCACCCTGCGCCGCGGCAGCGTGCCATGGCGATGGGGTTGACGGGGCGGCATCCGCTGGTCTCGCGTGCCGACCGCGCTCAGCTGCGCCAGGAGGTGCGGCCGAACCGCTCCCAGCGTTCCACCACGCGCGGGGTGACGTCTTCGGCCCCAGTGGGTTCGACGACGTCGCGGCCGCCGATGAACACGCGCTCCACGCGCGAGTCGATCGCGAGCGGATCGCCCGACCACACCACGATGTCCGCGTCGCGGCCGGCCTCGAGCGCGCCGACCCGGTCGTCGAGCCGGAGGATCGCGGCCGGGTTGACGGTCAACGCCTCGAGCGCGATCTTCGGGTCGAGCCCTTCGCTCACGGCGAGGATCGCCTGCAGGCGGAGCTGGTCGATCGGCACGACGGGGTGGTCGGTCGTGATCGCCACGGTCACGCCGGCCTCGGCGATGAGCGCGAGGTTCCCGATGCCGCGGTCGCGCAGTTCCACCTTCGATCGCGAGGTGAGCATCGGTCCGAAGATCACGGGGATGCCCTTCTCGGCGAGCACGTCGGCGATCTTGTGGCCCTCGGTGCCGTGGTTGACGACGAGCCGGTATCCGAACTCCTCGGCGAGGCGGATGGCCGTGGCGATGTCGTCGTGGCGATGGCAGTGCTGATCCCAGGCGAGGTCGCCGTCAAGGACCGCGGCGAGGGTCTCGTGCGTGAGATCGCGGTCGAACGGCTCGCCCTTCGAGGCCGCCGCTGCGCGCTTCTCGGCGTACGTGCGCGCGCCGACGAACGCCTCGCGGAGGACCGCGGCCACGCCGAGCCGCGTTGAGGGCGTCTGCTTCTTCTCGCCGTAGACGCGCTTCGGGTTCTCGCCCAGCGCCGACTTCACGGACACATCGGCCCGCAGCACCTGCTCGTCAACGGTGCGACCGCCCCAGGTCTTGATCGCGACCGTGCGCCCGCCGATGGGGTTTCCCGAGCCGGGCTTGATGACGGCGGTGGTCACACCGCCGCGCAGTGCGTCACGGAAGCCGACCTCTTCGATGTCGATGCCGTCGAGGGCGCGAAAGCGTGCGCCGTTCGGATCGGTCATCTCGTTGGTGTCGTTGCCCGACCAGCCCTCGCCGTCCTCGTGGACGCCCAGGTGACCGTGCGCCTCGACGAGCCCCGGGAGCACCCAGCTTCCGGTCGCGTCGACGACGCGTGCGCCGTCGGGGATCGCGATGTCCGCCCCGACCGCGGTGATGACGCCGTCGACGGCGATCACCGTCCCGCCTTCGATCGGGTCGCCCACGACGGGGACGACGTGACCACCGGTGATCGCCAGGATGTCAGCCATGCGTTCCAGCCTAAGCACCCGCACCCATGCCGCGGCATCCCTCTGCCCAGTCCGTATACGCACGACTTTCGGCGTTATCGCGGCGCCCGAAAGCGCAGAAGTCGTGCGTAAACGGACGGGAGGGGACGCATACGCTGGGGGCGTGCCCGCAGACGACCCCGCCGCGCGGCTCGCGGAACGCGAGCGAGAGCTGACTGCGCTGCTCGCTCGGCTCGACGCGGACGACGCATCGCTGAGGGCCGACCGAGCGGATGCCACGGCCGACGACGAGCACGATCCTGAGGGGTCGACGCTGTCGGGGGAGTGGCAGCGGGTCGCGGCGGTCCGCTCGGCGACCGCGCGGGAGCTCGACGACGTCCGTGCGGCGCTCGCGCTCGTCGAGGCGGGGACGTACGGCGTATGCGAGCACTGCGGGAACCCCATTCCGGCCGCCCGGCTCGAGGCGCGTCCGCAGGCCACGCGGTGCGTCGCCTGTGCGGCGCTCGGCTGAGCTCGCGGCATCCGCTCGACGCGAGCAAGGCAGCGTCGGCGATCGTTCGGGAAGAGAGGTCTTGACGCGCGTCACGTCCGAATCTAACGTACAACCAAATGGTTGTAGAAAAGATGCCCCAGCAGAGCGAGCTGACCGATGAGCAGATCGACCGGGTGTTCCACGCCCTCGCGACCGCCACGCGGCGCGACATCCTGCGCCGCACGATCGAGCGCGAGCAGTCCGTCTCGACCCTCGCGGCCGAGTACGACATGTCGTTCGCGGCAGTGCAGAAGCACGTCGCCGTGCTCGAAGCGGCCTCCCTCATCATCAAGCGCGCCGAGGGGCGCGAGCGACTCGTCCGGGCGGACCCGGCCATGATCGCCCGCGCGAAGGCGCTGCTCGCCCGCTACGAGGAACTCTGGCGCGCACGCATCGACCGCCTCGACGCCCTGCTCGCCGAACCCGACGACCACACCTGAACACATCCGACCGCAGACCACGCAGCATCCATCCGACGAAGGAGAAGGACATGCCCGTCACCGACATCACCACCGACCCCGAGGCGCTCACCATGACCCTCACCGCCGATCTCGACGCCCCCGTCGACCGGCTCTGGCGCGCCTTCACCCAGCCGCGTCAGCTCGAGCGCTTCTGGGGTCCCCCGGGATGGCCGGCCACCTTCACCGCCTTCGACTTCACCGTCGGCGGGCATGCGCACTACGCCATGACGAGCCCGCGGGGTGAGACCTCCCGCGGCACCTGGGAGTTCGTCGCCATCGATGAGGGCCGCAGCTTCGAGGTCATCGACGCGTTCGCCGACGCCGATGGGCGGCCGCTCGCGGACTTCCCCTCGATGCGGATGGTGTTCTCGTTCGACGAGACCCCGGGAGGCTCGCGCCTGTCGAACGTGACGTACTTCACCTCGGCGGAGGCGCTGGAGCAGGTCGTCGCCATGGGCGCCGTCGAGGGGTCGCGCCTCGCGATGTCGCAGCTCGACGCGGTGCTCCACGACCTCCGCGAGTATTCGAAGGGCAAGGGGACCGTCGTCGAGCTGCTCGACGACACCCACGTCCGCATCACCCGGCTCGTGGAGGGTTCACGCGAGCTCGTCTGGCGCGCGCATCACGAGTCCGAGCTGCTGCGGAAGTGGCTGCTCGGCCCAGACGGATGGGTGATGACCGCCGCGGAGCCCGCGAACGAGGTGGGCGCGCAGTACCGGTACGCCTGGGAGCAGGAGGGTCAGCCCGAGACCGCCTTCGGCTTCGAGGGCGAAGCCGTGCTAGTAGACGCGCCGCGTCGCACGGTGACGACCGAGAAGATGTCGGGGATGGAGGGGCCTTCGACCCTCAACGACCTGCAGCTCTACGAGGAGAACGGCGCGACCCTCCTCACCCTTCTCATCGAGTACCCCGACAAGGAGACCCGCGACATGATCCTCGCCACCGGCATGTCCGACGGCATGGAAGCCTCGTACGCGCGGCTCGAGGAGACGGTGCTGCAGACGACTTGACGCCGTGGCATCCGCTCGCCGGCAGTGTGGACGGATGCCGCAACGCTGCCGGCGTCGCGCGACGGGCGCGCGAGCGGCAGGCGGCCGGCACCGCGGGTCAGGCGCGGGCGAGGGCGTCCTCGAGGGCGACCCAGGCGAGCATCGCGCACTTCACGCGGGCGGAGAACTTCGAGACGCCCGAGAGTGCGGCGGCATCCGCGTACGTCTCCTCGTCGAGGGGGATCGTGCCCCGCGACCGCAGCGCCTCGCGGAAGCCCTCGATGAGCCGGTCGACGTCGGCGCGGGCGAGGCCCGTCTCACCGCCGTCCTCCTCGACGAGGGCGGCCAGCATCGAGGCCGACGCCTGCGAGATCGAGCAGCCCGAGCCCTCCCAGGTCACATCGAGAAGGTGCTCGCCGCTGTCGTCGACGTGCGCGCGCAGCGTGATGTCGTCGCCGCACATCGGGTTGTGCTGGTGCGAGCTCGCGGTGCGCCCCTCTTCGGGCCCGAGCCCGCTGCCGCGCGGATGCTTCGAGTGGTCGAGGATGAGCTCCTGGTAGAGCGAGTCGAGACCGTTCATGCGTTCACTCCGAAGTAGGGACGGATGCCGCTGACCGCGTCGAGCAACGCATCGACGTCGTCCTCGGTGTTGTAGAGCGCGAGCGAGGCGCGCACCGACGCGGTGATGCCGAAGCGGCGGTGCAGGGGAGCTGCGCAGTGATGGCCGACGCGGACGGCGATGCCCTGCGCGTCGAGGAACTGCCCGGCGTCGTGTGCGTGCACGCCGTCGACGTCGAACGACCACAGGCCCACACGCTCCGCCCCCGGTGCGTCGCCGAGGAGGCGGATGCCGGGGATCTGCACGAGCCCTTCGCGCATGCGCGCGGCGAGGCGTGCCTCGTGCGCGTGGATCGCGTCGATGCCGGCGTCCTGGATGTACGTCACCGCGGCGGCGAGACCGACGGCGGGGCCGATCGGCTGGGTGCCGGCCTCGAACCGCTGCGGCGGCGGGAGGTAGCCGGCCTCGTCGAGCGTCACGGTCGTGATCATCGACCCGCCGGTGAGGAACGGCGGCAGGGTCTCGAGCACGTCGCTGCGCCCATACAGGCCGCCGACGCCGTAGGGGCCGAGCATCTTGTGGCCGCTGAACACCGCGAGGTCGACGCCGAGCGCGGGCAGGTCGAGCCGCAGATGCGGTGCCGACTGGCAGGCGTCCAGCACGGTGAGGGCGCCGACCCGCTGCGCGAGGGCGACGAGATCCTCGACAGGGTTGATGATGCCGAGCACGTTCGAGACGTGCGTGAACGCGACGATGCGCGTGCGCTCGCTGATGACCTCGGCCGCGGCATCCATGTCCAGCGTGCCGTCGTCGTGTGCCGGGATGTGGCGGAGCACCGCGCCGGTACGGGCGGCGAGCTCCTGCCAGGGAATGAGGTTCGCGTGGTGCTCGATCTCGGTGGTCACGATCTCGTCGCCGGGCGCGAGGGCGAACCGAGCGGATGCCGGGGCTCCCCGCCCCGCCGTCGCGTTGCCGATCGCGTACGCGACGAGGTTGATCCCGAGGGTCGCGCCGCTGATCCAGACGAGTTGTTCCGGGCGGGCGCCGACGAAGCCGGCGACGACCGCGCGCGCGTCTTCGAAGTGGTCGGTCGCCTCTGCGGCGAGGGTGTGCGCGCCGCGGTGGACGGCCGCGTTCGCGCCGGTGAGGAAGTCGTATTCCGCCTGCAGTACCTGACGGGGCCGCTGACTCGTCGCGCCGGAGTCGAGGTACACGAGCGGATGCCCGTTCACCTGCTGCTGCAGGATCGGGAAGTCCGCACGCAGCGCCGCGGCGTCGAGCGTCGCAGGCGTCATCGTCGCGGACCTCGCGGTGTCGGGCAGGGCGGGAAGACTCACCCCTCTAGGCTACGCCGGTGCAGGCGGGCCGGGTCGGTCGTGACCGGGGCTGCGGCAGCGGCCGTCGTCAGAGTTCGGAGTACGGCAGATAGATGATCTCGTAGACCGCGCCGTCTTCCTCGGCGCCGATCGCCAGCGCGTACTCCCCGTTGACGACTTCGGGCGCGCTGAAACCATTGCGCTCCGACTCGAGGAAGAGGCGGACCGTCCCGTCACTACGCTCGAACTCCGAGTCGGGCTCAAGGGCGCGGACCTCTTCGATGCTCGACCCGATCACGAGATTGAACTCGGCCACGAGCGCTACCCCGTTCTCGCGCTCGGCGGTGATGACGGCGTAAGACGGCTGAACATACTCCGCGCGCGGCTTGCCGTCTTCGGTCTCCACCATGTCGCGGAGCTCGAACCCGCCCCATCGGTACGACGTGTAGTCGGGGAAATGCGTCCCGTCGCCCTCGAGGACTGACTCCTCCGGAGCCGAGCCGAATGCGTCGGTCAGTGCGTCGACGGCGGATGCCGCATCATCGTGCCACCGGTAGGTGAACAGGTCCGACCCGTCGTCGCCGACGAGGGTGAAGCCGGTCGCCGCCATCGCGACCTCGCTCGCTGCGGGCGCGACCGTCGGCGTGGGGCTCGGCGTCGGCGGAGGGTTCGGTGCCGCTGACGGCGTCACGCTGGGTGACGTCGGTTCTGACGGCGACGCAGCAGGCTCACCTGGCCGCGTCAGCAGCACCACCATCACGACGACTGCGGCCACCGCGAGCACCCCCGCGACGATCAAGACGGGCAGCAGCGCTTTCGGACGTTCCCCCATACGCGGAAGTCTGACAGGGCGAGTGCCACGGTCGCGCCGTTGCGACGGGATCGTTATCGCGGCGACCTGACACGATGGTCCTCATGAGAGCCCAGACACCGTCCGACGCCCTCCGCGATGCCGCCGCCGCCCGCACCCGCCGCGACCAGCTGACGGTGCAGGCCGCCGCAGCCGGCGAGCTCGTCGCCCGCCGCGAGCGTGAAGCTGCCGACCTGCAGCAGCGCGTCCAGGGCGAGGCCACCGACGTCGCGAAGCTCGAGCGGCTCTCGCCCGCGCAGCTCTGGGCGAGCCTGCGCGGCGACCTCGACGACCGCCTCGCGGTCGAGCGCGCCGAGCATCTCGCGGCCCAGCAGGCCGCCGCCGGCGGTCAGGAACGACTCGCCGCAGCCCAGCACGACCTCGACCGGCTCACCGCCGCGATCGTGGATCTCGGTGACGTGGATGCCGCGTTCGCAGCGGCGCTCGCCGCGCGAGCCGAGCAGGTGCGCGGCGGCGGGAGCGCGGCATCCGAGGAACTCATCGCGATCGACACGCAGCTCGGCGCGCTCGCCGGCGAGGGCATCGAGATCTCCGAGGCGCAGCTCGCGCTCGCGGTGACGCAGCAGGCGCTGGGCCTGGCGCAGCAGGCGCTCGACTCGGCGGGCGGCTGGTCGACGTACGACACCTTCTTCGGTGGCGGGATGATCGCCGACCTCATGAAGCACGACCGCATCTCGAGGTCGGCCCAGGCCTTCGCCGCCGTCAACCGCTCGCTCGAGCACCTCGCGACCGAGCTCGCCGACCTCGGCGCGGCACCGGTTGAGGCCGTGCAGATCTCCGACTCGCTCGCCGTTTTCGACGTGCTGTTCGACAACATCTTCAGCGACTGGATGGTGCGTGAGCGGATCGCGAATGCCGCCCACGAGGCCAACCTCCTGGGCGAACGCCTCGCGCTCCTCGACGCCGACCTGGTGGGCCGCCACGACGGCCTTATCGAACGCCGCGGCTGGCTCATCGAGCGCCGCGAGGAGCTGCTCCTCGCTTGACTTGTCCGTTTACGCACGGTTTCCGGTGTTACGCGACCTGCCGAAGCACCCGAAACCGTGCGTAAACGGAGTGGGTCAGTTCTCGGCGTGCTCCACCAGCCCGAAGTGGGGCTGCTGGCGGCCACCGCGGTCGTCACCCGGCAGCGGGCGTGACCGTCGCCCGTAGATGATCTCCGACGAGTCGAGCAGCCACGGAACGAGCGTCACGGTCACGCCGTGCACGAGCATCAGCTGGTGCGCGATGCGCTTCGCCCGCCGGTTGTGCAGCGGCGCCTCCCACCAGTGGCCGACGATGTACTGCGGCAGGTAGACCGTCACCACGGCCGGACCGTGCTTCTCGCGGTACTTCTGGATGAAGCCGATGAGGGGTGCCGCGTAGTGGCGGTACGGCGAGTCGATGACCACGAGGGGCACCGGCACCTCGTGCACCTCCCAGTCGGCCTGCAGTTCAGCGATGTCGTCGTTCGTGACCGCGACGTGCACGGCGAGCGTCTTGTCGTGCTTCGCCGCGAGCGCGTAGTCGATCGCCTTCGCGACGGGCTTCTGCAGCCTGCCGACGAGGACGATCGCGAGGTCGCCGGTCGCGCCGTAGCGCACCGTGTCATCCATCGCGATCTCGTGCTCGACGTCGCGGTAGTACCGGTTCACGCCGATCATCAGGAACGACAGCAACGGGATCAGCAGGAACACGAGCCATGCGCCGTGGGTGAACTTCGTCACGGTGACGATGAGCAGCACCGTCACGGTGAACGCGGCACCGACCCCGTTGATGATGAGGCCAGTGGATGCCGCGCGTTTGGCGGCGGCATCCGTCCGGCAGAAGCGGATCTCGCGCCGCCAGTGCCGCACCATGCCCAGCTGCCCGAGCGAGAACGACACGAAGACGCCGATGATGTACAGCTGGATCAGCGTCGTGAGATCGGCCTGGAAGATCACGAGGACCGCGATCGCGGCGGCGCCGAGGATCACCATCCCGTTCGAGAAGACGAGGCGGTCGCCGCGCGAGTTCAGCGCCTTCGGTGCGTAACCGTCGCGGGCGAGCACGGCCCCGAGCAGCGGGAAGCCGTTGAACGCGGTGTTCGCCGCGAGCAGCAGCACGCACGCCGTCGCCGCCTGCACGAGGTAGAACAACGGTGACGTGCCGCCGAAGGTGGCGGCCGCGACCTGGGCCATGAGGCTCGGCTGCGGGCCCGAGGTGCAGTCGAAGCCGACGAGGTGGCACGGGTCCTCGGCGTAGTGGACGCCCGCGACGAGGGCGAGTGCCGTGAGTCCGGCGAAGAGCATGACGGCGATCGTGCCCATCAGTACGAGGGTCGCCTGGGCGTTGCGCACCTTCGGCGCGCGGAACGCGGGCACGCCGTTGCTCACCGCTTCGACGCCGGTGAGTGCGGAGCATCCGCTCGAGAAGGCGCGCAGAAGCAGCAGCAGCACCGCGACCTGCGAGAGGTTCTCGGCTTCGACCGCGAACTCCGCACTCGACGCGACGGGCGGGTCGCCGAGTGCCCAGCGGATGAGGCCGGTGACGATCATGAGCGCGACCGAACCGATGAAGACGTACGTCGGGATCGCGAACGCCTGCGAGGCCTCGCGCACACCGCGGAGATTCACGATGACGAGGAGGATGACGAAGCCGATCGCGAGCTCCACGCGCCACGGGTCGAGAAACGGCAGCGCGGAGATGATGTTGTCGACGCCCGACGAGACCGACACTGCGACCGTCAGGACGTAGTCGACGAGGAGCGCCGAACCCACGACGACGCCGGCCTTCTCGCCGAGGTTCACGCGCGCGACCTCGTAGTCGCCGCCGCCCGACGGGTAGGCCTTGATGAGCTGCCGGTAGCTGAGCACGACGACCGTCAGCAGGACGACGACGGCGAGAGCGATCGGTGGCGCGAACGCGAGGAACGCGGTGCCGCCGATCATCAGGATCATCAGCAGTTCCTGCGGTGCGTACGCCACCGAGGACAGTGCGTCGGACGCGAAGATCGGCAGGGCGCGCTTCTTGGGAAGCAGCTGCTCGTCGAGCTCCTCGGAGGTGAGGGGATCGCCGATCAGGATGCGTTTGGCGATGGGCGTGGCGGCCGGTTCGGGGTCGCGACTTTCAGGAGTCACGGCGGGCGACATTACGCCTGCCGCGAACCCTTGCGCAACATGGGCTGTGCGCGTTTCTGCCGCGGGTGCCGGCTTACTGCCCCCGCGCGCGGAAGGTGTAGGTGACGGATGCCACGGTCTGCGCCGATCCGTCCGATTCGACGAAGGCGTTGAAGGCGCGCTTGCCGTCGTTGTAGAAGGTGCCACGGCCGTTCCCGAGCACGATCCGCACCCGTCCGTCGGAGAGCTCGACCTCGTCGGTGGGGTCGAGCCCACGGACCTTGTCCATCGAGTCGCCGACGACGACACCGAACTCGTCGACGATGCCGACGTCGGCCGGGGTGGTTCCGGTGATCGCGACGTAGGTCGGCGCCGGAACCTCGTCGCGCGAGCGTCCGCCGTCGCCGAGGAAGACGTCGTAGAGGCGGAAGCCCTCCCAGGCGTAGATGTCGTAGGCCCAGTTCTCGGCGTCGCCGTTCTGGAAGTCCTCGGTGGGCGCTTCGCCGAACAGTTCGGTGAGGGCTTCGATGACGGGCGCCGAGTCGTCGGCCCAGGCGTGCGTGAGCTCGGTGCCGTCGGCCTGCGTGATGGTGAGTCCGAGACCGTTCACCGCGACCTGCGCCGTCGGCGGCGGTGCCTCGGTCTCCTCCGGAGCCGACTCCTGCGGTGCGGGCTGCTCGGGCTCGGGCTGTCCGGGTGCCGGCACTGGCGGCGCCGCGGCGTCACCGTTCGGGCGGGTGACGAGCAGCACGAGCGCGATGATGACCGCGACGGCGAGGATACCCGCGACGATGCCGAGGATGAGCGGCGTGCGGTCCGACTCTCCCTGCGGCTCATCGATGATGTCGAGCGGTTTCGTCATGCCAGGAACTCCCGTGCGGCGACCGTGAGCGCGTCGACGCCACGCTCGATCGTGGGGTGCAGGATCGGCGCGAAGAACGGCGAATGGTTCGTGGGGATGTCGCGCGCGACCGTGCCCGCGGCGACCGCCTCGGCGTACTGCTGCGGGTCGACGCCGCCCCAGAACCAGTACACGAGGGGCACGCCGGCCTCGCGGGCGAACCATGAGACATCCTCGCTGCCGGTGAACATCCCGGGGTCGATGACGGTGCCGTCGCCGAAGGCGCGGTCGAACGCCGCGGTCACCTTCGCGGTCGCCGCGTGATCGTTGATCGTCGGGGGGAGGGTGTGCTGCGTCGTGATGACGGGCTCCTGCTCCGCGCCGGATGCCATCGCCTCGGCCCGCACGATGCGCTCGACGCGGGCGAGGACGTCGGCCCGCGCGTCGTCGTCGGGGTAGCGGAGGCTGAGCTCGAGTGTCGCCTCGGCCGGGATGATGTTGTTCTTGAGGCCGGCATGGATCGAGCCGACGGTGACGACCGCCATCTCGCGGGGGTCGATCTCGCGCGACACCACGGTTTGCAGGCGCATCACGGTGGCCGCCGCCATGACCACGGGGTCGATCGTCGAGTGCGGGCGTGAGCCGTGGCCGCCGCGTCCGAGCAGCTTCACGGTGAGGCCGTCCGAGGCCGCCATCTGCGTGCCCGGGCGGACGCCGATCGTGCCGGCCGGGAGCGGGGTGAGGTGCTGACCGAGCACGATGTCGGGCTTCGGGAACCGGTCGAAGACGCCGTCGGCGATCATCGCCTGCGCTCCCGCGCCGTACTCTTCGGCGGGCTGGAAGACGGCGACGACCGTCCCCGACCACTCCTCGCGGGTGGCCTGCAGTCGCTCGAGCGCGCCTAGCAGTGCGGTGACGTGCATGTCGTGGCCGCACGCGTGCATGACGGGCACGTCGGTGCCGGCAGGATCGACGCCGCGCGCGGTGCTCGCGTAGGAAAGGCCCGTCTGTTCCTCGACGGGGAGCCCGTCCATGTCGGCGCGCAGCCAGATGACCGGACCCGACCCGTTGCGGATCGCGGTGATGACGCCGGTGCGGCCGACGCCCTCCTCGAACTCGAGGCCCATCTCGGCGAGTTCACGCGTCACGACACCGGCGGTGCGGGTCTCCTGGAAGGAGAGCTCCGGGTGCCGGTGCAGGTCGAGGTAGAGCGCTTCGAGGTCGAGGGTCATGCCTCCGAGCCTACGGGGAGCGCCCTGAACTCCGCCCGCGAGCCACTCCTCGCGCGGCCGGTTCAGTGTGCGGGTGCGGCGGTGGAGGCGCGGACGACGAGCTCGAAGGGGAGCGCCGCGTCGGCGGCATCCGCACCGTCTTCGACCACCCCGAGGATCGTCGCGGCGGCGCGCTCGCCCTGTGCGTGCGGGAACTGCGCGACCGTCGTCAGCCCGAAGAAGTCGCCCATCTCGTGGCCGTCGACGCCGACGACCGAGAGGTCGTGGGGGATGTCGAGTCCTCGCTCGCGAGCGGCGAAGATCGCGCCGAACGCCATCTCGTCGGATGCCGCGAAGATCGCCGTCGGCGGTTCATCGAGGTCGAGCACCTCGCCCGCGGCGCGGTGGCCGTCCTCGAGGGTGAGATCGGCCGGACGGAACAGCGCCGTCGCGTCACCGACATCGGCCATCGCCGCCTCGAACCCGCGGCGCCGCAGCGACGGGGTGTCGAAGCCCGGGTCGCCGTCACGGCTGTAGCCGATGTGCGCAATGCGCCGGTGCCCGAGCGCGAGCAGATGCTCGGTCGCCAGTCGTGCGATGGCCGTGTCGTCGATGCGCAGCACCGGCAGTCGCCCACTCGTCGCGCCGAGCCCGACCACGGGAAGCTCGAGCGCCAGCAGTCGGTCGAGCTCGTCTTCGGCGAGCTGCAGCGAGAGGACGATGAGCCCGTCGACGCGGCCGCGGCGGAGCGAGACGTCGAGCACGTTCGCTCGCTGCGCGGGGTCGTCACTCATGCTGTAGAGCGTCACGTCGTAGCCGCGTGCGGCGAGCGTCTCGGCGATGCCGTCGATGACGTTCGCGTAGAACCACCGGTCGAGCAGTGGCACGACGACGCCGATGTTCGACGTCCGTCCCGTCGCGAGGGTCGATGCCGCCGACGAGACGACGTAGCCGAGGTCGGCTGCCGCGGCGCGCACGCGGGCGCGGGTCGCATCCGAGATGCGTCCGCGCCCGCTGAGCGCGCGCGACACCGTCGCCGCCGAGACACCGGCGGCGGCGGCGACGTCGTCGATGCCCGCCACGTCAGTCGGTGGCGAGCCAGACCGTCGTGTCGGCGGGCAGCTCGGTGCCCTCGAACGCGGTGCTCGCGACGAGGAGCGTCGCCTTCGGCAGCGCGACGGGCGCGGTGCCGAGGTTCGTGATGACGGTGACATCGCCGTTGCGGACGGCGATCACGTCGTCGCCGTAGCCCTCGAGCCACTCGAGCGTGCCGGTGCCGAGGTCGTGGCTGCGACGCGTCGCGAGCAGGCTCCGGTACAGCCACAGGGTCGACTCCGGGTCGCCCTCGAGGGTGTCGGCGGCGTAGGCGGTCCAGTCCGCGGGCTGCGGCAGCCAGCTCTCGCCGGTCGGGCTGAACCCGAACGCGGCATCCGCTGCCGTCCAGGGCAGCGGCACGCGGCACCCGTCGCGGCCGTAGCGCTCGCCGTTGGTGCGGAACCAGGTCGGGTCCTCGCGGACGTCGTCGGGCAGGTCCATCGCCTCGGGCAGGCCGAGCTCTTCGCCCTGGTAGATGTATGCCGAGCCGGGGAGGGCGAGCATGAGCGCCGTCGCCGCGCGGGCGCGTCGGACGCCTGCGACAGGGTCGGGCTTGCCGGGGGTCTTGGGGCCGACGCCGTGCCCCTGCGGGTGTCCGGTCATCGCGAGGCGGGTGGCGTGACGCACCACGTCGTGGTTCGAGAGCACCCAGGTCGCCGGAGCGCCGACCGCGGGGAAGGCCCGCAGCGACTCGCGGATGACCTCGCTGAGCTCGGCGGCATCCCACTCGCTCATCGCGTACGGGAAGTTGAACGCCTGGTGCATCTCGTCGGAGCGCACCCAGAGCGCCGTCTCGTCGACGGTCGGCAGCCACGCCTCGGCGCAGAGCGCGCGGTCGCCGTCGTACTCGGCGAGCACGCGGTGCCAGTCGCGCCAGATGTCGTGGACGCCCTCCTGGCCCCAGTACGGCACCGGCTCTTCGCCGCCCATGGAGTCGCCGTCGACCGGCGGCGTGTAGTCGGGCAGACCCTCGGCTTTGACGAGCCCGTGCGCGACGTCGACGCGGAAGCCGTCGACACCTCGGTCGAGCCAGAACCGCAGCACGCCGCGGAACTCCTCCTTGACCTCGTCATTCGACCAGTCGAAGTCGGGCTGCGACGCGTCGAAGATGTGGAGGTACCACTGGCCGTCCTCAACCCGAGTCCATGCGGGACCGCCGAAGACCGACTCCCAGTTGTTCGGGGGCAGCTCGCCGTGCTCGCCCTTGCCGTCGCGGAACATGTAGCGCGCGCGCTCCGGGCTGCCGGGCGCTGCGGCCAGTGCCGCCTGGAACCAGACGTGCTGGTCCGAGGAGTGGTTAGGGACGAGGTCGACGATGACCCGGATGCCGCGAGCGTGCGCCGCCTCGAGCATGTCGTCGAAGTCGGCGAGCGTGCCGAACAGCGGGTCGACGTCGCGGTAGTCGGCGACGTCGTACCCCGCATCCTTCTGCGGGGAGGTGAAGAACGGGCTGAGCCACACGGCGTCGACGCCGAGGGACGCGAGGTGGTCGAGGCGCGAGGTGATGCCCGGCAGGTCGCCGATGCCGTCGCCCGACGCGTCCGAGAACGAGCGGGGGTAGATCTGGTAGATGACGGCGGTGCGCCACCACTCGGCGCCGGGGCGGGTCTCGCTGAGCGGGGTCGAGATCGAGGTCGAGGTCATGCGCGTCAGCCTAGCGCAAGCGCTTGCGCAGCGCAGGCGGACTTCTCGGCGCGGACGCGTAGCCTGGAGCGGTGACCGCAGCCCCGTCCGCCGCCGACCTCGCCCGCGCCGAATCGCTCATCGCAACGATCCCGGACTTCCCCGAGCCCGGCATCCTCTTCCGCGACATCTCGCCGCTGCTTGCCGACGCCGCAGGGCTCCGCACCGTCGCCGAGGCGATGGTCGCGCCGTTCGCCGGCACCTTCGACGTGGTCGCCGGTGTCGAGGCGCGCGGCTTCCTGCTCGCGGGCGCCCTCGCCGTGGCATCCGGCACCGGCCTCGCACCGATCCGAAAGGCCGGCAAACTGCCGCGGCCCGCCGGCTCGGTCGACTACGCGCTCGAGTACGGCACCGCGACGATCGAGATGTCCGACGACCTCGCACCGGGCACCCGAGTGCTGCTCGTCGACGATGTGCTCGCGACCGGCGGCACGCTGCGCGCCGGTCAGCAGCTGCTCGAGCAGCTCGGCTACGCGCTCGCGGGCACCGCGGTACTCATGGAGCTGGCAGAGCTCGGCGGCCGCGACGTCTGCGGGCCGGTGCACAGCGTGTTCACCGTTTGAACGACTGATCGAAGCCGGGGGGCACGATGGGGGAGCAGGGGGAGGGCTCGACGACCGACGTCGACGAGCTCGATCGATTCGAGGCGCTGCTGAACGAGACCGCGCCGGTCGTGGCGCCGGAGGTGCACCGCGATCCCGTGGCGCGACGCCGCCGTATCCGTCGGGTGATCCTCGGACTCGGGATCCCGATCGCGCTGGTCGCGGCGACGGCCGGTGGCTACGTCGGCTGGGCGCTGCACGCGCCGCTGCCCGAGCCCGAGGCGCGCGCGGTCGTGACGCCTCCGGTTCCGACGACCCGACCGGCGGACGTATCGCTGCCGACGTCGGGTGCCGCCGCCGTGTCGGTGTCGGGCGCCGAGGAGTATCTGGGCACCGACGGCGACGAGATCTGGCAGGCGACCGGCGGTGACGAAGCGCGCCCGATCGCGAGCATCACGAAGCTCGTGACCGCCCTCGTGGTGCTCGACGCATACCCGCTCGAACCGGGTGAGCCCGGGCCGTCCGTCGGCTTCGGGAACGCCGACGTCGCGATCTACGAGGACTACTACGTGCGCGGCGCGGCGCTCCGGCCGGTGCAGCGCGGCGCGGAGATCCCGCTGCGCGACGTGCTGGCGACGGTGCTCATCCCGTCGGCGAGCAACTACGCGACGAGCGTCGCCCGGTGGGCCTTCGGGTCGGATGCCGCGTACGCGAGGGCCGCCGCCGCGTGGCTCGACGAGCACGGGCTCACCGATACCCGCATCGTCGATGCAACCGGACTCGATCCGCGGAACACCAGCACGCCGTCTGATCTGCTCGCGTTGGGCAAGATCGCGCTCGCGCATCCCGTCGTCGCCGAGATCGTCGCGACGCCTCAGCTGACCCTCGACGTGCCCGGTCGACTCGTCAACACGAACACGTTGCTGGGCGCCGAGGGGTTCACCGGTCTGAAGACCGGCACGCTCACCGGGAGCGGCTCGAATCTGCTCTACTCGGCGACGGTGTCGGTCGGCATCGGCGCGCCCGTCGACATCGTCGGCGTCGTGCTGGGCGGGAGCACCGGCGGCGCGGTCGCGAGCAGCGCGCAGCGCACCGTTGCGTCGCTCCAGGACGGCTTCCAGCGGGTCACGCCCGTCGCGCGCGGCGACGTCATCACCGGCTATACGACAAGTTGGGGCGGCGAGGTCGATGTCGTCGTCGGCGGAGGCGAGGCGTTGACGGTCTGGGGTGACACCCCGATCACGGCGGACCTCGATCTGCGCCGCCCGGTCGACTTCGTCGACGGGGAGCAGGTCGGCACGATCACCTGGACCGCCGGCCCCGCGACGGCCACCGCGGAGCTCGTCGTCAGCGGCACGATCGAGCCGCCGACCGACGAGTGGCGGCTCCACAACCCGCTGGTGCTGCTCCGCGGGGACTGACGGCAGGCCGAGCACCCGTCGCGGATGGTCGCTCCTGCGGGCGGCATCCGCTCATCGGCTACGGAATTTCACACCAGGCGAGCGGATGCCGCCCCGACGCGCCCACGCGGGTCAGTCCACGAGCGTGCGGAGCAGCGCCGCGACGCGCGCAGCGGTCTTCGGCTCATGCGCGGCCAGTGCGGGCAGTCCGGCGGCGGGCACGCCGTCGGTGAGCCACTGCCGGGCAACGGCCGATACCACCGGCGGCTCGGCCGTCGCGTCCGCCCCAGCGGCCAGCGCCACGGCCGCGAGCCGACGACGCAGCGGGTCGGCGACGCCCGCCGCCCGCAGGGCCGCCTCGGCCAGCGTGCGAGCGTGCACATCCTCACCTGCGCGAGCCGCGCGATCTGCGAGCAGTGTCAGCGACGCAGCATCGCCGTGCCGTCGAAGCAGCAGTTCGGCATGGTCGCGCATCGCACGCAGCGCATCGGCACGGAGATGCTCGGCGGTACGAGCGGTGGCCGCCGCGGCGCTCGCGACCGCCAACGCCGCATCGGCATCCCATGGGCACAGCGGTGCCGTCACTGCCGCCCAGGCGCGCGTCGCGACATCGAACGTCGCCGGATCTCGCGCGGGAAGCAGTGTCGCGACCACATCAGCCAGTGGTCGGGCTCTCGCGGCGACCGGAACACGACCGCACACGTCGACCGCCAACGCCGCCGTCGTCGTGCTCGCCTCGAGGTCGCCGAATCCCGCGAAGGCAACCGCGGCTTCCGCGAGGACAACTGCGTCGGTGCGCGCGCGAGCGCGGCGCTCCAATGATGAGGGATATCGCATCTCACGGATCCCGTCGACGACCGCGTGCACGGCCGCGACGGTCCTCGGATCGCCGGCAGGCAGCGCGTTCACGGCCACTGTGAGCGCGCCGCGGGTGAGGGCTGTCTGTGGATGACGGTCGACTGGTGTCGCGTGGGCGGCGACGAGGATCCGCTCGGCCGCTGCAGCCACGCGGGCACGGTCCGGCACCGCCGGAGGGTCGGTCCAGTCGCCGTCGAGGACGGTCTCCCCTGAGAGCAGGCGGGCAACCTCGGCCAGCTGTGCCGGCGCCGCAGCGGACGCGAGTGCCAGCTCGGCGACCGCGTCCGCGATCGGTTCGAGGACATCGGATGCCACGACCCGCAGCCGCGCCGCGACCGCAGCAGCCGCGACAGCCCGTTGCGCGGCACCCTCGATCGAGTCGCAGAGCGACTGCGCATCGTTCGCCGCCTGCACGGCGGCATCCGCGTCACCGATGCGACCGAGCGCGGCCGCGGCCGTCGCAGCGGCGGTGGCCCCGATGCCGCGCTCGTGGTCTCGAGCCGCGCGAAACAGTTGCTGCCGGAGCCCGGCCACGACGGCATGCACCTGCGGGGATACGGCAGCTCTCCGCACCAGCACGCGTGCAAGCTGCGCGAGTCGGTGAGCGTCGGATGGGTCCGCGGTGTGCAGTGCGCACCCCGCGACCGCGTGCGCCGTGCGCAGCAGCGCCCCGGTGGCGGCCCGTTCATGGGCAGCCACAGCGCGGAGGGCGATGTCCATGGCGCCCGGGTCACCCGCCTGCGCGAGCGCCTGCGCGACGTACGCGAGCTCGATCTCGGGCTCGGTGCGCACCCGCTCGGCGAGGAGCACGGCGCGTTCCCCGTCGCCGAGGAGCGCGTACACCGGGGGGAGGCGCCGCGGGACGGCACCCGGAGACTCCTCGAGGCTGTCGTCGGCGACGAGTAGCGCGGCGAGCGGCACGAGATCTTCGGGGGTGCGGGCCGCCCGGGCGAGATGTGCGGCAGCGTCGTGTCGCTGACGACCGGGTTCGGCGGGGTCGTGCACCGCGAGCAGACGCGCTCGACCCGGGTCGGTCAGCAGCGTCACGAGTGCGTCGCGTTCGCCGTTTCGGTGGTGCATCGAGCGGGCGAACGCTGCTGAGGAGAGCACCGGCGCGGCACGGTCCCACTCGCCGGATGCATGCGCGGCCGCGGCGGCCGAGAGCAGCGCCGCGCGGAAGGGGGCGAGCGCCCGCTCCTGTGTGCGCGCAGACAGCTCCTTCCCCGGGGCGAGCGGCCCGACGTGCAGATTTCGCACCACCCGTCCCAGCGCGTCGGCGCCGTCGAGGGCGAACCCCGCAGCATCGACCCGGATGCCGTGGATCGTTGCCGCAGGCAGCGTGCGCGCCACCCGGGGCCGACCCGCCAGGCGCTCCAGGTCGATCAGGGTGAGCGGTATCGCGGCGGCCGCGAGCAGACCCGCGAGGTGCGCCCCCAGCGCCGAGCGCATCATCGCGTCGAGTGCCGCCCACGGTTCCGAACCGGTCGCGGGGCGGCGGGGGGCTCGGCGTGCGCTCACGTGTGCCGCAGGCCGCCGCCGAGATGTACCGGGGTTCCGTCGATGTTGCCGACGATGCCGCGGATGATTCCGGCACCGTCGGTGCCGCGCAGACTGTCGTACCACGCCTGCGTCGCCACCGGGTCGAACGCGTGCGTCTCGTGGCCGCGCTTGCGGGCCCGCAGCACGAGGTCGCCGGCGCGGGCGGCGCGGACGTCCTGGTACCGCAGCAGCGTGTCTTCGACGCTCACCGTGTTCGTCGCGAACGCGATGCCGAGGGCGAACGCGTCCTCGAGCGCGAGGCACGCGCCCTGACCGATGTCGGGCGCGGTGTTGTGCGCAGCGTCACCGAGGATCGCGACCCGGCCTTTCGCCCATGTCGGGAACGGGGTGATGTCCCAGATCTCGACCCGGTTCAGCGATACGGCGGGGTCGATGCCGTCGATGAGCGCCTGCACGCCCGGCGCCCAGCCGGCGAACGCCTCGCGCAGCGGCGCGACGCCGTCAGCGCGGTCGAACGGCACGCCCGACGGCTGCGGCACGTCGAACCAGAAGTAGAACCGGTCACCAGCCACGGGCATGACCGCAGCGCGCTTGCCGTCGGCGACATATGTCGTCCACGCGGTGCTGCGGCCGATGCGTTCGTCGAGTGCGATGAGGCCGTTGAAGTTCGTGTAACCCGAGTACTCCCGCTCGATCGGCGGGGTGCCGTCAGGTTGCACATACGCCCGGGTGATCGAGCGGGCGCCGTCGGCACCGATGAGCAGGTCGGCGGTGTCGGTCGAGCCGTCGGCGAACGTCGCGGTTACCTGACTGCCGTCGTCGTCGATGCCGACGAGCTTCATCCCCAGACGGATGCCGCTCATTCCGAACCGTTCCATCATGAGCGACTGCAGGTCGGCGCGCGCCACCGGGTACGGGCGCTGCCCGGTCTGGGCCGTGACGGGGGCGAGCGAGAAGTCGCACAGCGTCTCGCCGGTGTGTCCGTCGATGTATGCCATATCGGCCATGTCGCCGCCGAGTGCGGCGACCTCGGCACCGAGGCCGAGCCAATTGAGCACCTTCACACCGTTCGACCACAGCGACAGCGCTGCGCCGACCGGCTTGTTCTCGCGCATCTGGTCGTAGATCACGACCTCGTGACCCAGGCGCTGCAGGGCGATGCCGGCACTCGTGCCGCCGATGCCCGCGCCGACGATGATGACCTTCATGCGCTGCACGCTACGACGCCCGTGTCACGGTCGCGTTTCGGACGCATGGCTCAACTTCCCCGATATGTCGAGTACGCGAAGGGGCTGAGCAGCAGCGGCACGTGGACGTGCGGGCGCTCGTCCAGCGTGAACGCGATCGTCGCGGACGGGTAGAACGTCTCCTGCCCGAGGGCGGCGAAGTACGCGCCGGTCTCGAATCGCAGCGCGTACTCGCCCGGTGCGAGGACGTCGGGTCCGATGCCGGTACGCCCGTCGGCGTCGGTGGTGCCGCGGGCGACGATCTCGCCCGCGGCATCCGACAGCACGACGGCGACGCCGGGAGCGGGGGCGCCGCGTCCCGCATCGAGCACATGCGTGGTCACGTGGGTCATCGGTCGTCCTCCGTCACGGTCGATCGCAGTCGCAGGAGCGCGATCTCCCGCAGCTGGGTCAGGGCTTCGGCCGACTCGGCCGGGTCGTCGTTGCCGAGTCGGCGACGCGCCTCGGCAAGCATCTCCTCGGCGGATCGCCCCGCCGCCCGGATGAGGAAGACGCGCCCGAAGCGCTCCTCGTACGCCGCATTCGCCGCGGCCATGTCGGCGGCGATCCCATCGGATGCCACGGCCATGGCCGATTGTTCACTGCGGGAGTGCGTCGCCTCGGCGCTCGCCCCGGCGACGCGCTGCCCGATCCGGGGATGGTGGGCGAGCGCGGCATCCAGGTCGGCGGCGTCCCACTGCCTGGCGAGGCCGTCGGCGTGCGCGACGAGCGCGTCGACCGATGCATAGGGGCGCGCCGCGACGATCGCGGACGCCCAGGCGGGCACGGCCGCCCACACCGCGACGGTGCTCGTGGCGGTGTCGGCGTCCATCGCGTTGAACTCCGTGAGGTGCACGGCGACTCCTTCCGGTCGGCTCACGCTACCGTCACACGTGGTCGCCGACACCGTGCACGAGGTCGGAGATCTCGCGCTTGTACTCGTTGAAGGCGTGGTCGGTGACGTCTCGTTCTGTCGGCAGGTCGATCTCGACGATGCGGCTGATGTGGCCGGGGACACCGTGCGACGCACCGCCGGTCATCACGACGACCCGGTCGGCGAGGAACACGGCCTCTTCGATCGAGTGGGTGACGAAGACGACGGTCGTCTTGGTCTCGACGTGGATGCGCTTGAGTTCTGCTTGCAGGTCGGAGCGGGTGAGCGCGTCGAGCGCGCCGAACGGCTCGTCCATGAGGAGCACCTTGGGTTCGTTCGCCAGCACGCGGGCGATCGCGACGCGCTGCTGCATGCCGCCGGAGAGCTGTCCCGGGAACTTGCCCGCGAAGCGGGTGAGCCCCACCGCCTCGATGAAGCGGTCGGCCAACTCGGTGACGCGGCTCTTCGGCAGGCGCCGCCGGCGCGGACCGTACGACACGTTCTCGCGCACCGTCAGCCACGGGAAGAGCCCGTAGTCCTGGAACACCACGCCCCGATCGGGACCCGGGCCGGTGACGGGCGTGCCGCCGACCGAGATCGAGCCGCTCGAGGCGTCTTCGAAGCCCGCGAGGATGCGGAGCACGGTGGATTTGCCGCAGCCGGATGCGCCGACGACGGCGACGAACTCGCCCGAGGCGATGCGCAGGTCGACGCCCTCGACGGCTTGGACGCCAGCCCATTCCGGCCCGTAGCGCTTGCCGAGCGCGACGATGTCGACGGACGCGGAGTCGTTGATCATGTCGGTCCCCTTACTTGATGAGCGGACGACCGCGGGTGAAGAGGCGGAAGGCACCGACCAGGAGGCGATCGGAGAGGAAGCCGGCGGCGCCGATGACGACCATGCCGACGACGACCATGTCGGTGCGGACGACATCGCGGGCGAGGATGATCGACGAGCCGAGTCCGACGTTCACACCGACGGACTCGCCGAGCACCAGCACGACCCACGCGATACCGAGGCCGACGCGGAGACCGTTCATGACGGCCGGCGCCGAGGCGGGAACGACCACCTGGGTGAGGATCTCCCACCGGCGCGCGCCGAGCATCTGGCCCGCCTCGACCAGGCGTACGGGAACCTCTTTCGAGCCGCTGATCGCACCGAGCACGATCGGGAAGAAGGCCGACAGTGCGATGAGGAAGATGGTGGCCTGATCGCCCCAGCCGATCAGGAGACCGACCAGCGGCACCCAGGCCGTGGCGGGGATGGGGCGGAACAGGTTGATGAACGGATCGAACAGCCCGTCCATCGTGTACGAGCGGCCCATCAGGATGCCGAGCGGGATCGCAATCGCCGCGGCGATCGCGAAACCGACGAGCACGCGGAGCGCGGAGGTGCCGAGGTTCAGCCACAGGTCGGACGAGAAGGCGTCGTCGCGGATGCCGCCGAAGGCGTAGTCCACGAGGGAGGTGACGACGTCACCGGGGGTGGGCAGGAACCCCATCCGGATGCCGACGAACGGCACCTCCCACGCGAACTGCTGACCGAGTTGCCAGAAGACGAGGAACAGCACAGGGACCGGCAGTGCCAGTGCGAACCGCTTGATCGCCGCCCGGTTGTTGGGGCGCCTGGCGGGGGGACGCCGCCGCGGGGGTGCGGCCGGTGCCGCCGCGCCGGGCGCCGGGGTGGTGTTCGTCACGGCGTGCTCCGCGTCTGCTGGGTGGCTCAGTCGGTGAAGGACGTGTCGACGATGTCGTCGGCGGTGGGCGCGGTCTCGAGCAGGCCGATCGACTGCATGGCAGTCGCGAGCGCCTCGAGCTGGCCGACGTACTCGTCCGACAGGTCGGAGCGGAGCCAGAAGTTCTCGAGAGCCGAGGTGAGCACCGCCTCGTCGCCCCCGAACTCCTCGACCATGCCGGGGAGCCACTCTTCGATGTTGTCGGCCATGTACTCGGTGGTGGCGGCGTGCGTGTCGACGACCTTCTGCACGAGCTCGGGGTCGGACTCGACGAGCTCGCCCGTGGTGACCAGGCCGATGTTCACGCGACCGATGTCGGTCGAGTAGGGGTCCATGACCTCGGTGCCACCGGCGTTCTCGGCGATCGAGACGCCGATCTCGACACCCATGAACGCGTCGATGTCGCCGGCGATGAAGGCCGATGCCATCTCGGGGACCGGGATCGGGGTGAGCTCGAAGTCTTCGGGCGTGAGGCCGGCCTCGTCGATGAGCAGGCGCAGCGCGACTTCCTGCGCCGAGCCCTGCACGATGCCGATCTGCGAGCCGACGAGCTCGTCGAGCGACGTCTCGCCGTTGCCGATGAAGCCAGATCCGCCGTCGGCGGCGCTCGCGACGATCTTCAGGTCGCGGTCCTGCGCGATCGAGGAGATCGTCGGGGTGACGCCCGAGATGGCGAAGTCGATCGAGCCCGAGACGAGGGCGTCCGAGAGTGCGGGGGTGGTGTCGAGCGTGACGACCTCGAACTCGACGCCGTCTACGGCGTGGTCGTTGTAGAGGAACGGCTGGTAGAAGTGCGGCTGGCCGCGGAGGGTGCCGATGGTGACGGTGACCGTCTCCTCGCCGCCCTCGGTGGTCGAAGCGCTCGAGCAAGCGGTGACGGCGAACGTCGCGGTGATGGCGGTCGCCGCGGCGAGGGCGAGGCGCAGGGAACGTGCAGGCATGTGGTGGGTGCTCCTGGTGGGAGGGTCCGTCGCGGACCGGTGCGGGTGCGGAAGGTGGCGCTGCGGTTCATTCAACGACCGGCGATCGCACGGGGCGTGAATCCCGTGTAACAGCCTTGTTAAGTGATCGCTTAACGCGTGACGTCCACAGCGCGCGCCGAGAATGCGGGTGCGTGCGTCGCCCTACGATGTGACCGTCGCAATGGTCGCGACGACGAGGATCGGAGGATCGATGGCGGATGACGCGCAGATCGGCGCGAGGTTGCGCCGGGTTCGCCAGGCGCAAGGACGCTCGCTCGCGTCCGTCGCGCAAGAGATGGGCATCTCATCGAGCGCGCTCTCGCAGATCGAGACGGGCGCGATGCAGCCCTCCGTCAACCGCCTCATCGAACTCGTCGGCGTCCTCGGCGTGCCGGTGTCGACCATCTTCGACGACGTCGACGTCTTCGCGCCCCAGGTGAACCCGCACGCCGACGCGACCGAACCGCTCCCCGGAGTGCTCGTCGCGCAGGGACCGGCCGAGCCGGCAGCGCTCGGGCAGGGGGTGACCTATCGACGCCTCACGCCGGGTGCGCTCGCCGGCGCAGACTGGTTCGAGTCGGTGTACCCGCCGGGGTCGTCGTCGAGCGCCGACGGGGCGATGCTCGTACACGCGGGCCACGAGAGCGGGCACGTGACCCGCGGGCGCCTGACGTTCGAGTTCGACGACGGCGCCGTCACGCTCGACGTCGGCGGGTCGCTCTCGTTCGATGCCCGCCGCCCGCACCGCGTGGTCAACGACACCACCGAGGTCGCTGTCGCGATCTGGCTCACCGTGGGTGCGGGCGAGCACTCTTGAGCCTTCACGTGGGCGTTACACACGAGAAACCCGCCCGCCGACGTTAAGCAATAGCTTTAGACCGTGAGCAGCCGTCACCCGCACCGCACCGTCGTCCGCGCCGCGCAGGCGTGGCTCGACGGACGATTCCAGCCCGTCGCCGTCGTCGTCGAACGTGGGACGATCGTCGACATCGCCGGCATCGGCGAGCGGGTGGCCGATGCCCGTGCGGTGCTCGTCCCCGACGACGCGGTGCTCCTGCCCGGCCTCGTCGACTCGCACGTGCACGTCAACGAGCCGGGGCGCACCGAGTGGGAGGGCTTCCGCTCCGCGACGCTCGCCGCCGCAGCGGGCGGCGTGACGACGTTCGTCGACATGCCGCTGAACTCGATCCCGCCGACCACGACCGTCGCCGCGCTCGCGCTGAAGAAGGCGGTCGCCACGCCGTCGGCGTTCGTCGACATCGGCTTCTGGGGCGGTGCGGTCCCCGAGAACCTCGGGCAGCTCGGGCCCGTGCACGACGCGGGCGTGTACGGCTTCAAGTGCTTCCTGTCGCCGTCGGGCGTCGAGGAGTTCGGTCACCTCGACCGCGCACAGCTCGCGGCCGCGATGGAGGAGATCGCGGCGATCGACTCCCGCCTCATCGTCCATGCCGAGGACCCCGCGCTCCTCCACGACCATGGTGCCCTCGGCCGGGAGTACACCGCGTTCCTCGCGTCGCGACCTCCCGAGAGCGAAGCATCCGCCATCGACGCGGTCATCGCCGAGGCTCGCCGTACCGGTGCCCGAGCCCACATCCTGCACCTCAGCGACGCGGCATCCCTCCCCGCCATCCGGGCGGCGAAAGCCGACGGCGTCCGGATCACCGTGGAGACGTGCCCGCATTACCTGACCATCGCAGCCGAGGAGATTCCCGACGGCGCCAGTGAGTTCAAGTGCTGCCCGCCGATCCGCGGCGCCGGCAACCGCGATCTGCTCTGGCAGGGCATCGTCGACGGCACGATCGACGCGATCGTGAGCGACCACTCACCGTCGACCGTCGACCTCAAGCGCACCGGCGGCGGCGACTTCGGCCTCGCGTGGGGCGGCATCGCCGGCCTGCAGGTGGGCTTGTCGGCGGTGTGGACCGAGGCCCGCGGCCGCGGCATCCCGCTGGAGCAGATCGTGCCGCTCTACACGACCGGGCCGGCGCGGGTCGCGGGCCTCGAGGGGCTCGGCGAGATCGCCATCGGCGCGCCCGGGCACCTCGCGGTCTTCGGTGTCGACGACCCGTACCGGGTGGCGGCCGCCGAACTGCTGCACCGCAACCCGATCACCGCCTACGACCACCGCGAGCTCACCGGCCGGATCCGCCGCACGCTCCTGCGTGGTCGCACCGTCTACGACGTGACCGAGGGCGGCGCCGGCGAGGCGCCGCTGCGTCGCGGCAAGCCGAAGGGCCAGCTGCTGTCGCGTTCGCACACCGAAGATGCACGCGAGGAGGCGTCATGACGACAACGACGGTGGGGTCGCAGGTGCTCCCGATCCTGCAGCCCGGCATGGGCGAGATCCCCGGCGACCACTATCTCGACGCGGGCGTCGACCACGTCATGTGGGGCCGGCTGCCGTGCGCCGCCGACGCACCCGTGCTCACCGTGGCATCCGGTGCCACCGTCACGTTCGACACGGTCAGCCACGAAGGCATCCTCGAAGACCAGGGCAAAGACCCGGCCGCGTACTTCGCCGGGCACGGTGTCGCCGCCGACGCCGTGCTGACGGATGCCGTCGCGATCGCTGCGCAGCTCTCGCGGGACCCCGCCGCAGACGGGCCGCACGTCGTGACCGGCCCCGTGTTCGTCGAGGGCGCGCAGCCGGGCGACCTGCTGAAGCTGACCGTGGAGCGGCTCACCCCACGCGTTCCCTACGGGGTCATCTCGAACCGGCACGGCAAGGGTGCGCTGGTGGGTGAGTTGCCGCGTCGACCCGAGAACGTGAGTGTCTTCACCCCCGTCATCGACGCACCGGGCGGGCTGGTCGGCGCCCTTCCCCTCATCGACGGGGGACCGGCGACCGTGACGTTCCCGCTCGCCCCGTTCCTCGGGACGATGGGGGTCGCTGTCGCGGGTGACGCCCGCCCGCACTCGGTCCCGCCCGGCGCGCACGGCGGCAACATCGACATCAAGCTGCTGGTCGAAGGCGCCGTGCTCTACCTGCCGGTGCAGGTGCCGGGAGCGCTGGCCTACGTCGGCGACCCGCACTTCGCGCAGGGCGACGGCGAAGTCGCGCTCACCGCGTTGGAAGCCTCGCTGCGGGCGACGGTGCGGTTCGACGTCATCCCCCGGGACGAGGCGATTGCGGCGTTCGGCGAGCTCGACGGCCCCCTGGTCCGCACCGACGAGTACCTCGTGCCGACGGGCCTCGACCCCGACCTGAACGAGGCCATGCGCAAGGCGGTCCGTGCGGCCCTGCGGCTGCTCCATGCCCGGTACGGCATGGACGAACATTTGGCGTACGCCTACCTGTCCGCCGCGACCGACTTCGACATCTCACAGGTGGTTGACATCGTCTGCGGCGTGCACGCGCGCATCCGCGAGGCCGACTTCGCTGCAGTCCGCGGCATCGGGGACGGCGCATGAGCGGCATCCCGGACGACCTTCGACGCGCCTTCGAAGCGTATGAGCGCGCGATCCTCGCGAACGATCTCGACGCACTCGATGCCGCCTTCGCCCCCGGCGCCGACACGATGCGGGGGGATGCCGCGGGCCTGCTCGTCGGCCATGACAGCATCAGCGCGTTCCGCAGCACCCGCGGTGGCGTGGCCGCCCGGACCATGGAGCGCGTCGAGTACCGTCCGCTCGCCGAGGATGTCGCCCTCCTCGTCTCGGTGTCGCGCTTCGACGGCGGTGGACGCGGCCTGCAGACGCAGGTGTGGCAGCGCCAGGACGGCACGTGGCGGATCACCGCCGCCCATGTCACGCCGAGGGCGACGGGCATCGACCGGACGGTGTGGCGCACGATCGGCGATCCGCTCTGGCAAGGCGCGTGGGAGGGCCCGCTCGAGGGGCTCACCGTCGCGGTGAAGGACCTGTTCGCGATCAAGGGCTACCGCATCGGCGCCGGGAATCCGACCTTCCTCGACTCCGCGCGTGCGGAGACCACGACGGCCCCCGCCGTCGCGGATCTCCTGCGCGGCGGCGCGTCGCTGCGGGGCATCGCGCGCACCGACGAGTTCGCCTACTCGATCGCCGGGGACAACCCGCACTACGGCACCCCGCCGAACGGCGCGGTCGCCGGCGCCCTCCCGGGCGGCTCTTCGAGCGGTCCGGCGACCGCCGTCGCCACCGGGCAGGCCGAGATCGGACTCGCGACCGACACCGCCGGGTCGGTGCGGGTACCCGCGTCGTACCAGGGGCTGTGGGGGTTGCGCACGACGCACGACTTGGTGCCGCGCCAGGGCATGCTGCCGCTCGCGCAGAGCTTCGACACCGTCGGCTGGCTGACCCGCGACGGGCAGACCATGCAGCGCGTCGCGGACTGGTGCCTCAGCTACGACGGCTCCGACTCGACCGAGTCCGTCTACGGCGCTTCGGGGGTAGACCTGCCGTGGCGGTTCGTCGTGCCGGACGAGATCGTTGCGGCTGCGGACGCCGACACCCGACGCGCCTTCGATGAGCTGCTCGGCCGCCTCGCGGCATCCACCGATCCGGCACACGTCGGCACCGCGCCGATCGGCGACCTCGACGACTACCTCACGCCGTTCCGCACCGTGCAGGCCGCCGAAGCCTGGCGCAACAACGGCGCCTGGCTGCGGGAGCACCCCGGCGCGTGCGGATCGGCCGTCGCGGCACGGTTCCGCGCCGCCGCCGAGGTGACACCCGCGCAGGAGACCACGGCGCGCGCCGCGCTCGCGCCGCTGCGCGCACGGCTCGAGGCGCTCGTGGTCGACACGGTGCTGCTGTTGCCGACCGCGCCCGGCCCCGCCCCGTCTCGCACCGCCGACCCCGCCGCCGTCGACGCCGCTCGCACCGCCACGCTGCGGATGACCGCACCCGCCGCGGTCGCGGGTCTCCCCGCCATCAGCGTGCCGCTGCTGCGCGTGCGCGGCGCACTCGGCGACGCCCCGGTCGGCGTGTGCCTGGTGTCGGCGCCCGGCACCGACATCGCGCTCGTCCGCCTCGCGCGTCGCCTCGCCGACGCCGTCGCAGCCTGATCATCCCGGCCCCGCCGGTCGCAGACCCACACGAAGGACCCCCATGACCCACACCATCCCCGGCCCGATCGACCCGCCCGCCCGTCTGCTGATGGGCCCGGGTCCCATCTCGGCGTATCCGAGCGTGCTGCGTGCGATGTCGGCACCGCTGGTCGGTCAGTACGACCCGTTCATGACGGCGGCGATGACCGAGACCCAAGAGCTGTACCGCGCGGTGTGGGCGACGCAGAGCGACGCGACGCTGCTCATCGACGGCACCAGTCGCGCCGGCATCGAGGCGGCGATGCTCTCGCTCATCCGCCCGGGCGACCGGGTGCTCGTGCCGGTGTTCGGTCGGTTCGGGCACCTGCTGGCCGAGATCGCCGAGCGTGCCATGGCCGAGGTGCACACCATCGAGACCGCGTGGGGACAGGTCTTCGCCCCGTCGGCGATCGAGGAGGCGATCATCCGGGTGCGCCCGACGCTGCTCGCGCTCGTGCAGGGCGACACCTCGACGACGATGAACCAGCCGCTCGACGAGATCGGCGCGATCTGCGAGCGCCACGGCGTCCTCTTCTACACCGACGCGACCGCCTCGCTCGGTGGCAACCCGTTCGAGGCCGACGCCTGGGGAGTGGATGCCGCGACCGCGGGCCTGCAGAAGTGCCTCGGCGGGCCGTCGGGGTCGGCGCCCATCACCCTGTCGCCTCGCGCCGTCGAACTGATCCAGAATCGCAAGAAGGTGGAGGCCGGCATCCGTGAGGCAGGCGACCCGTCGTCGCCCGACTTCGTGCGGTCGAACTACTTCGACCTCGGCATGATCCTCGACTACTGGGGTCCGCGGCGGCTCAACCACCACACCGAGGCGACCACGATGCTCTACGGCGCCCGCGAGTGCGCGCGGGTGCTGCTGCTCGAGGGCCGCGACGAGGTCATCGCGCGCCACGAGCTGGCCGGTCGGGCGATGCTCGAGGGCGTCCGTGCGCTGGGACTGACGGTGTTCGGCGATGTCGCGCACAAGATGCACAACGTCGTCGCGGTCGAGATTCCCGAGGGGGTGCCCGGTGATGTCGCGCGCGGGGCGCTGCTCGAGGACTTCGGCATCGAGATCGGCACGTCGTTCGGTCCGCTGCACGGCAAGGTGTGGCGCATCGGCACGATGGGCTACAACGCGCGCAAGGATGCCGTCCTCACGACCCTCGCCGCCCTCGAGCAGGTGCTCCGCCGGTTCGGTGCACCCGTGCCGGCGGGCGGCGGTGTCGAGGCCGCCGTCGACGTGTACGCCGGGGCGGCCGCGGGGGCGCGATGACGACGTTCGCACCGACCCTCGCCGAGCTGCCCCACGAGGTCACCGCGGCGGCCGCCCGGCGCGTGATGGCGCGCTGCGACGAGCTGGCGCGCGTGACCGCGACGCCGGGCACCATCGAGCGGGTCTACCTGTCTCCCGAGCATGCCAGGGTGAACCGGCTCGCCGCCGAGTGGATGCGCGAAGTCGGCATGAAGACGAGGCAGGATGCCGCGGGCAATCAGCTCGGGCGCATCGCCCCCGCCGGTGCGACCCACGACGACGGACCGGCGCTCATGCTCGGGTCGCACCTCGACACCGTGCTCGACGCGGGCAGGTTCGACGGGATCGTCGGGGTGCTGATGGCGCTCGAGGTGGTGCGACTACTGCGTTCGCCCGAGCGCGGCGGAGCTGCCGGAGGCGGCATCCGCTTGCCGTTCGCACTCGAAGTGGCGGCGTTCTCGGACGAGGAGGGGACCCGATTCGGGACGGCGCTCCTGGGCTCGTCGGCGGTCGCGGGCCGCTGGGACGAACGGTGGTGGGACGTCACCGACGCGGACGGCGTCACCCTGCGTCAGGCGTATCGGGAGTTCGGGTTGGACCCGACGCGCGTGGGCGAGGCGGCTCGCCGCCCCGACGAGCTGATCGGGTACCTCGAGGCGCATATCGAGCAAGGGCCAGAGCTCGACCGGTCGGGGCAGTCGCTCGCCGTCGTGTCGTCGATCGCGTCGGCGCGGCGGTTCCAGCTGGTGGTCGAAGGCGAGGCGCGGCACGCGGGCGGCACTCCGTACGACATGCGCCGCGACGCGCTGCTCGGCGCGAGCGAGGCGGCGCTCGCCGTCGAGCGCATCTGTGCCGCGGAGCACCACATCATCGGCACCGTGGGCCGGTTCGAGGCGTTCCCGGGGGCGGTGAACGTGATCCCCGGCGAAGTGCAGTTCAGCCTCGACCTGCGCGGCGAACTCGACGACGAGCGTGATCGCGTGTGGGACCACCTCACCCGAGAGCTCGACGAGATCATGGGGCGGCGGGGGCTGCGGTGGCGCTCGCGCGAGATCCACCGTGCCGCGGCGGTGCCGTGCGCGCCGCTCCTTCAGGACGTCGTGCGCGCGGGCATCGCGGGCACCCTGTCACCGCGGCGCGAGGAGCCCCCGGTGATCTTCAGCCGCGCGGGCCACGACGGCATGGCGTTGGGTGCGATCACCGGCGTCGGGATGCTGTTCCTGCGCAACCCCGACGGGGTCAGCCATCACCCCGACGAGGCGGTGTCGGCCGGCGACGTCGCGCACGGGATCCGCGCGCTCACCTCGGCCGTCCTGCACCTCGCCGCCGAGCACCGCGCCTGACCCCGCTGCCCGCGGCACGGGTCAGGGGCGGACGGTCTCGGAGATCTCGCTGCTCATCTCCGCGCCGGGGGATGCCGCGGAACGGGCGGGCGGCACGTACGCCTGAAGCCGGGTGAGCGCGTCGTCCGGTTCGTCGGCCACGACGAGCATGTCGGTGTAGCGGGGGTGGGTGAAGCCGCGGTCGCGCATGTTCGCCACGAAGGCGAGCAGCGGATCGAAGTAGCCGTCGACGTTGAGGATGCCGACCGGCTTCTCGTGGATGCCGAGCTGTGCCCACGTCCACTGCTCGGTGAGCTCCTCGAGGGTGCCCGGTCCGCCGGGCAGCGCGAGGAACGCGTCGGCGCGGTCGGCCATGAGCATCTTCCGCTCGTGCATCGTGTCGACGAGGATCAGCTCGCTGAGCTCGTGGTGCACCGCTTCGCGCGCCTGCAGCGCCCGCGGGATGACCCCCGTCACGCCGGCGCCGGCGCGGAGCGCGGCATCCGCCACCGTCCCCATCAGCCCGACGTGTCCGCCGCCGTAGACGAGATCCATGTCGAGGCGGCCAATCGCGGTGCCGAGCGCAGCGGCGGCCTCGACGTACAGCGGGTCGAATCCGGGGGAGGATCCGCAGAAGACCGTGACCGTGAAGCGTGCCATGCACTGACGCTAAACGGCCCGTGTTTCCGTGCCGTGACAGCCCGGAAACATCGTCCGATTAGCGTCGAATCATGTCCCTCCTGGTCACGCACGCGCGTCTCATCACGGTGCCGGCAGGCACCGACGATCCCGGCTACATCGACGACGGCTGGATGCTCGTCGAGGGTGGCCGGATCGCCGCGATCGGCTCGGGCACGCCCGACGTCGTCGCCGACGAGACGCTCGACGTCGCGGGTGCGTTCGTCGCGCCTGGCTTCGTCTCGAGTCACTCCCACCTGTTCACCTCGGGCCTGCGCGGGCTCGGCGTCGCCGACACGCTCTACGGCTGGTGCGATTCGATGCTCGGCTCGACCGCGCACATGACGCCCGAGCAGATGTACTGGTCGACCCTGCACGGCAGCCTCGACTTCTTGAGCAACGGCGTCACGACGGCGTACAACTTCACCGACCCGCTGCAGGCGTGGGAGTCGATGGTCGACGGCAAGCGCACCGGCACCGCCGGTATCCGAGGGCTTGAGTATCACTTCCGGCAGGCGGATGCCACGCGTGATGCCGGCATCCGCTTCGTCGACGCGAGCGGGATGGACGTCACCGCCGGCACGGCGGACGAGGTGTTCGAGCGTTTCGCCGCCGAGGTGGCCCACACCCGGAGCATGGACCCCGACTTCGCACTCGGCTCATCGATCATGGGCCAGGTGCAGTGGTCGCCGCACCCGGATGCCGCGGAGTTCGAGGTGGAGGCGATGCGCCGGTACGGCGTGACGAACCAGGCGCACTTCCTCGAGTCGCCCGAGGCGATCGAGCACCAGCAGTCGAAGTTCGCGCTGTACCGCGATGCCGGGGCGCTCGGCCTCGGCCTCATGTTCGGCCATTTCATCCAGACGACCCCCGAGATCATCGAGCAGGCGGTCGCCGGCGGCGCGTCGATGTCGTGGCAACCGGCATCCAATGGTCGGCTCGCATCCGGCGTGGCACACGTGCCCGAGATGCTCGCGATGGGGATGAAGGTGGGCGTCGGCCTCGACGACCAGGCGTGCACCGACGTGAGCGACCCGTGGCAGAACATGCGCATGGGCATCTACATGCAGCGCGCCCGCACGAAGGACCCGTTGTCGATGATGCCCGAGCGGATGCTGCGGCTGCACACCCTCGGCGGCGCCGAGATCATGGGGGTCGACGACCGGGTCGGCAGCCTCGAGGTCGGCAAGTTCGCCGACTTCGTGGTGGTGGATCCGCGCTCGCCGGACGTCGGTCCGCTGTGGCATCCGGTGCGCTCATACGTGCTCGCGATGAGCCCGCGGAACTTGAAGGCTGTCTACGTCGGCGGTCGACTCGTGGATGCCGCCGGGGTCTCGACGAACCCGCTCGCCGCCGAGGCGTCGGCGAAGGTGCACGAGCTGCCGGCGGCGCTCGTGCCGCTGCGCGGCCACCCGCACTGACGCACCGGTCGGCACGGTCACCGGCGCCGACCCGCCGCGAGAGCGGGCGCGGATCAGCGCGCGGTGGTCATGCCCATCCGGGTGAGCACGATGTTCTCGGCCACCTGGACGATGTTGTAGAGCAGCAGCGTGATGACGGTGATTAGTGCGATCGACGTCCACAGCTGGGTGAACTGTGCCTGCGCGTTGAATTTCAGAATCGATCCGCCGATGCCCTGACCGGTCGAGAGCCACTCGGCCAGCAGTGCACCGGTGACCGCGCCGGGCACCGAGACGCGGGCCGCCGCGAACACGCTCGGCAGGGCGCCGGGAAGGTTCACTTTGCGCAGGGTCATGAGCCGGCCGCCGCCGAACACGTGGACGACATCGAGGCTTTGCTGGCTCGAGCGGCTCAGGCCGAAGAGGATGTTCGCGAGCGCCGGGAAGAGCACGACGATCGTGCCGATGACAGCGACGGATGCCGTCGTGCCACGCCCCGTGATGAGGATGATGACCGGCGCGATGGCGACGAGCGGGATCGTGCGCAGCAGCAGGACGAGCGGCATCACGCCCGCCTCGACCGACTTCGACAGGTTGAACAGGACCGCGAAGACGAGCGCGACGACCATGCCGACCACGAACCCGAGGGTGGAGTCGGCGAGGGTCTGGCCCACCAGGGGGAACATCGCCGCACGGTGCTCCGCGGCGTCCTCCGAGACGAAGAGAAAGTCCCAGACGTCGAGCGGGCCCTTGGCGATGTACGGCGAGATACCGGTGAAGCTCACCACCGCCTGCCACAGCGCGACGAGCACGATGAGGGTGATCGCAGCGTTCCCGAGTGAGCGGAGGATCGCCTTGGAGAGGGCCCGGCGGCGGTCCACCCGCAGCCGGGCCTGGGCGGCGGCCTCAGCGGCGAGTGCGACCTGGACGGTGCGGTCCTGTGGAGCGGAGACCGTGTCGATCGGCGAGTGCTTGCGGGCCATCAGTGCGCCTTTCCGGACACCCAGGGGGTCACCATCCGTACCAGCAGCCCGACCAGACCGTAGGCGACGAGGGCGAAGACCGCGCTGAGCAGGAACACCGACCACACGCCCGCCGAATCGAGCTGGCCCTGCAGTCGGATGAGGGTGGGCCCGACCCCTGCGGTGATCGAACCGAGGTATTCGCCGAGCACGGCGCCGAGGAACGCGGTGGGAACCGCGATCTGCAGCGCGTTGAGGATCGAGGGCAGCGCGGCGATCAGCCGCACCTTGTACAGCTGCGTCCACGCGCCGCCGCCGTAGACGCGCACGACATCGAGCGAGGCCTTGTCGGCGGACTTGAAGCCGAGGATCGAGCTGACGACGGTCGTGAAGACGCAGACGAGCGCCGACAGGAAGATCGCGGTCGGCGACGGATCGCCGGGGTTTCGGGCGCCACCGATAACGACGATCGAGATGCCACCCACCGCGACGATGGGCAGGCAGTAGGTGACGACGGCGATCTGAGTGATCAGTGTTTCCAGGCGCGGGAGGACGAGCACGATCGCCGACAGCAGGAGCGCGATCCCGTTGCCCCACAGGTAGCCGATCCCCGCGGCCGTCACCGTCGGCTGGAACACGTTCCACGCGCCGGCGATGTTCCCCTGCAGGATCAGCCAATCGAAGACTGCGTACGGAGACGGGACCGGCGTGAACGTCGTGCCCTCACGCTGCTGGAACGCGGTGATCGAGAACAGCCACCACAGCAGGATGAGCGCCACGCCACCGATGAGCCCGGCCGCCCACCCGGGGATGCGCCGTCTCGCCATGGGTCACGCCTCCGCTTCGGCGCGGCCGTCGGAGCCGAACAGCAGCTCGGACGCCCGATCGACGTACGCGTGGAACTCGGGCGTACGCATCATCTCGGGCGTGCGCGGGCGTGGCAGGTCGATCTCGATGATCTCCTTGATGCGCCCGGGGCGGGGCGACATGACGGCGACGCGGTCGGCGAGGAAGATCGCCTCACTGATCCCGTGCGTCACGAGCAGCGTGGTGGCCGGCTTCTCGGTCCAGATGCGCAGGAGCTCGAGGTTGAGGTTCTGCCGCGTCATGTCGTCGAGCGCACCGAACGGCTCGTCGAGCAGCAGCACCGAGGGCTTGAGTACGAGGGCGCGCGCGATCGAGGCGCGCTGGCGCATACCGCCGGAGAGCTGCGATGGCTTCGCGCTGGCGAAGTCCTTCAGCCCGACGAGCTCGATGAGCTCATCGACGTAGGCCTTGTCGACCTTTCGCCCGGCGACCTCGAACGGCAGTTCGATGTTCTTGCGGATGCTGCGCCACGGCAGCAGCGCGTGGTCTTGGAAGGCGATGCCGAGCTCGCTCTTCGCCCGCAACTGGTCGGGGGTTTCGCCGTCGACCAGCGCCGCCCCGTGGGTGGGGTGGTCGAGCGCCGCAAGGATGCGCAGGATGGTCGACTTGCCACAGCCCGACGGGCCGAGCAGGGCGAGGAACGACCCCTTCTCGGTGTGGAGGTCGGTGTCCTGCAGTGCGGTCAGCGTCTTGCCGCCGCGGAGAGGGAAGGTCTTGGAGACCCCGGTGATCTGGATGCCGGTGCCCGTGGGGGCACCGGCATCCGTTACGTCAGTGACGGTCATGATCTCGCAGCGTGGTCGCTCAGGGGAGGTAGTCCAGCAGATCGGGGTTCTCTGCGTAGATCTCGTCGATGATCGTCGTGTCGAAGAGCTGGTCGGCCTCGAGTTCCCATCCCGAGGTCGCGAGGGACGCGAGCGTCTGCTTCTTGAGCTCGTCCGAGATGGTGAAGAGGCCGTTGGCCTCGGTCTCCTCGGTCGAGATCAGCAGTGCCTGTGCCTCGATGCCGGCCTGCACCTTTGCCGGGTCGAGCTCGCCGAAGGTGAGGTCGCCGGCGGCGGCCGACTCGTTGTAGTGCTCGATGACCATCGCGACGGTGTCGTCGATCGGCTCGGTGAACGTGTCGGCCCAGCCCTTGATCTCGGCCGTCAGGAACGCCTTGATGAGGTCCGGGTTCTCGGCGAGGTACTGGTCGGTGACGGTGAACGTCTCGGCCACGTACGGCAGTCCGTTCTCGGCGTAGGCCAGGTTGGTGACGTCGAAGCCGGCCATCTCGACCGTGATGGCCTCGTTGGTCAGGTAGGCCATAAAACCGTCGACTTCACCGTTCATGAGGGGGGTCGGGTCGAAGTCGACGGGCACGATCTCGAGCTCGCTCTCGTCGATGCCGTTCGCGGCGAGGAGGGCCGCGAACACCGAGGCGTTCGAGTCCTGCACACCGATGCGCTTGCCCTTGAGGTCCTCGGGGGTCGCGATGTTGCCGCCGTCGGCGAGCGAGAGAATCGTGAAGGGGTTCTTCTGGAACGTCGCTCCGATGATCTTCAGCGGTGCGTCCTCTTCGGCGACGGCTGCGCCGACGGATGCCGCGTCGCTGAGCGCGAACTGCACCGTGCCGGAGAGGAGCTTGGCGACACCGGTGTCGGGGCCGGCGATGCCGGTGACCTCCGAGAAGCCGGCGTCCTCGTAATAGCCCTTGTCGTATGCGTAGAACTCGCCGGCGAACTCTTCGTTCTTGATCCACGAGTACTGGATGCTCACCGAACCGTGATCGACGGCTTCACCGGGCTCGGCGGAGCCGGCCGGCTCGGGCGTCGACGACGCGCAGGCGGAGAGGGCGATCGCGGCGGTGGCCGTGAGTGCGAGGGCGATACCGCCGCGGCGGCGCGAGGTGAGCTGTGTGTGCATCGGGATTCCTTCTGTTGAGAGGTGCTGTCGTGACGCTAGACCGGTCACATTTCCGGGGCGTGATCGGTCATGTTTCCGACGTGTGACGGCCAAGGGCCCACACGCGATCGCGCGAGAACGGCTGGGCGTAGGGTCGGGAGCCGAGGGCCCGTGCGATCGCGTTCCCGATGGCGGGGGCGACCGGGTTGTACGGCGACTCGCTCATCGACTTCGCGCCGAACGGGCCGAGGTCATCGCTCGTGTCGGCGAAGAGCACTTCGGTCTCGGGGATGTCGGCGAACTGCGGCATCCGATACAGCCGGAACACCGGGGACGTGACGACGCCGTCATCGACCATGACTTCTTCGTACAGCGCGCTGCCGATTCCCTGTGCGACGCCGCCTTCGATCTGCCCGCGGCACTGCGCGGGATTCATGACGAAGCCCGCGTCGGCGCTCTGCACCGACTGCAAGATCCGCACCTCGCCGGTGGCGGGGTCGACGGCGACCCGCACGGCGTGGACGTTGAAGGCGAGCGAGCGCTGGTCGCCGAGCTCGCTGCCGTCCGCAGTGAGTTCGCCTGCCGCGGTGAGCTCGGCGAAACCGATGAACCGCCCGGCCGTTTCGACACCGCTCGCCGTGACGACCGCGGCATCCGGTTCGGTCCGGGTCAGTGCCGCGGCTCGCTCACGCATGCGGCGGGCGAGGGCGAGGCAGGCGGCATGCAGCGCCTTGCCGGCGACCGTGATGCCCGCCGATGCGAAGGCGCCGGTGTCGTGCGCGACGGCGTCGGTGTCGGCGTGCCACAGTTCGATCCGGTCGAAGGATGCCGCGAGGTCGGTCGCGGCGATCTGGCGCAGTACGGTCGTCGTGCCGTTGCCGAACTCGGTCGTGCCGACACGCAGCAGGTAGGTGCCGTCGGAGCGCAGCGTCGCAGAGGTGTGCGCGACGTGGCCGAACGGCGCCATCGTGGCGATCATCGCCGCGGCGACGCCTTCGCCGACCCGCCAGCCCTCGGGCGCATCGACACCGTTGCCGCGCCGCAGCGCTGCCTGCGCGAGATCGAGGCACTGGTCGAAACCGTAGCTGCCCCAGACGAGGTCGTCGTGGCCGGGGTCGTCGCCGGGGCGGATCGCGTTGCGCCGCCGCAGGTCGAACGGGTCGATGCCGAGGCGCTCGGCGAGCATGTCCATCGCCGACTCGACGCCGAGGATCACCTGGCCGAGTCCGTAGCCGCGGAACGCGCCAGAGGGCACGTTGTTCGTGTAGACGACCTCGGCGTCGATCCGCTTACGCGGGATCCGGTAGATCGTCGTCGACTCGGCGAGCGAGTGGAACAGCACGCCACGCGAGTGGTTGCCGTACGCGCCGGTGTCGCTCAACACGTCGAGGCGCATCGCCGTGAGGGTGCCGTCAGCGGTCGCCCCGAGCTCGACCTGCACGCGCATCGGATGCCGCACCGAGGTGCGCTGGAACTCGTCGGCGCGCGACAGTTCGTACGCGACCGGCCGTCCGGTGCGCAGGACGGCGAGGGCGACGAGGTCTTCGGCGAAGATCTCCTGCTTGCCGCCGAAGCCGCCCCCCACGCGTGCGGTGTGCACGCGTACGCGATCGCGGTCGAGGTCGAAGATGCGCGCGATCTCGTCGCGGGTGAGGAACGGCACCTGGGTGGAGGCACGGAGGACCAGCCGGCCGTCGTCGTCGAGCCACCCGAGTGCACCGTGCGTCTCGAGCTGGCCGTGGCTGACGCGCGAGGTCTGCCACGTGCCGCTGACCGTGACTGCGCTGCCGGCCAGCGCCTCGTCGACGCCGTCGTCAGCTGTGGCGATGGACAGGACCACGTTGCGGTCGGCGTGGTCGACGCGGTCGTCGGAGGTGAGGGAGGGATGCAGCAGCGGGGCGCCCGGTTGTCGGGCAGCCTCGGCGTCGAACACGGCGGGAAGCACCTCGTAGTCGACCCGCACGAGGGCGCGGGCGGCGTCCGCCGCCTCGGCGGTCTCGGCGACGACGGCCGCGATGCGCTGCCCGACGTGCCGAACGACGTCGTCGAGCATGCGGGTGTCGTCGGGGTCGTCGCCCCGGTGCTCGTGTCGTCCCGTGGAATACCGCCCGCCCGGGACGTCGGCGTGCGTGAACACCGCGACGACGCCGGGCACCGCCAGCGCGGCATCCGTCTGGATCGACCGGATGCGCGCGTGCGCGTGCGGGCTCGTCACGACCCGCAGGACGAGCGCGTCGGACGCCGGGTGGTCGGGCGGAAGGTCGAAGGTGAACGCCTCGCCGCCCTGCACGATGCGTCGCGCGGCGTCGGGTCGCACCGAGCGCCCGACCCGCTGATCGGCGGCTGCCGGCGCGTGCGCCGGTCCGGTCTCGCGGACCGGGCCGAGGACCGCTTCGGTGATGGCCTGCCGGATCGGCCGGTACCCCGTGCACCGGCAGAGGTTGCCCTTCATGCGCCGGTCGAGGTCGTCGATGTCGTGCGCGCACAGCGTTGACGCGGTGACGCTCATGCCGGGGGTGCAGAACCCGCACTGGAAGCCGAAGCCGTCCGCGATCGCCTGCTGCACGGGATGCAGCTCATCGCCCGGGGCGAGTCCGGCCGCCGTCGTGACCGCGCGACCCTCGACCCGCACGGCGGGCACGATGCACGAGTGCACCGGCTCGCCGTCGAGCAGCACGCTGCACGCGCCGCAGTCGCCGGCGTCGCAGCCCTTCTTGACGGTGGTGTGCCCTGTCTCGCGCAACAGCGTGCGCAGGCACTGCCCGGGTCGAGGTTCCGCGAAGACCGACGCACCGTCGACATCGAACTTCATTCAGCGACCTCCTCGGCAAACTCCGCGCGGATGCGCTCGGCGAGCACGCCGCTCACCGCACGACGCCACTCCGCTTCGCCGAGCGGGTCGGTGTAGTACCCCGGCGCGGCTGCGACCGCGGACCCGAGCGCCGCGGCTGTCGGCAGCGCCTCGAACCGCAGCACCACCGGTGCCCACGTCGACGCCGTCAGGCTGAACACTGTGGCGCCGTCGCCGTCGACCCGTCCGGTGACGACCGCGCCCGAGCGGCCGTGCTCGGCGAGGGCGATCTTGCGGAGGCGCGCGCGGGCGCGCAGTGCGTGCGCGGGCAGATCGACGGCGCGGAGCACCTCGCCCGGGCTCAGCGCGTTGGTGCCGTTGCCGGTGACGAGGTCGGCGACGGCGAGGCGGCGCTCGCCGCCGTCGGGCGTCCATACGATCGCCGTGGCGTCGAGCGCGGCGCTGAGCGAGACCATCGCGCCGGCGGCGAACGAGCGGCACACGTTGCCGCCGACGGTCGCGGTGTTCCAGACCTTGAACGATGCGAGCAGGGCGTTCGCGGCATCCGGAATCAGGGATGCCGCGTGCCAGTCATCCGGCACGTCGGCGCTGCGAGCCCACGCCACCAGCCGGGCGATCGTGCAGGTCGCCGAGATGCGCAAGCCGGTCTCGGTGGGTTCGAGGTCTGGCCATCCCAAGGTCGTCAGGTCGACGAACCCGGTCGTACCGGGCTGCGGCTCGCTCATGAGCCACGTCCCGCCGGCGATGAAGACCTCACCGTCGACGAGTGCGAGGTCTGCTCGGGTCCGGGCGCGGCGGTACGACGTGACCGAGGTGATGTCCATACGCCTCCCGTCGTGCATCGGATCGGTCGATCGAACCACTCGGGCGTTTCAGCGGTGTTTCCCGCGGTCGAAACCCCAGCGCAACATGTGCGCTTTAGCATGCCGCCCATGCAGGAGATCCTCGCGAAGGCCGCGGACTGGGTGCGGGACGGGCGGTCGTTCGCGATGGCGACCGTTGTCGCGACGTCGGGCAGCGCGCCCCGCGATGTGGGGGCGAGCATGATCGTCTCGGCCGACGGCGAGGCGTTCGGGAACGTCTCGGGCGGCTGCGTCGAAGGCGCCGTGTACGGCACCGCGCTCGAGGTCATCGCAGACGGCGCGGCGCGGATCGAGCGATTCGGGTACAGCGACGCCGATGCGTTCGCGATCGGTCTGACGTGCGGCGGCGAAGTCGAGGTGCTCGTGCGCCCGGTCCCGGCGGGATCGGATGCCGCGAGGGACGTCGCGCTGCTCGCCGAACGGGCGAGCGCCGGCATGCCGACGCGGCTCGTGTTCACGGCCGCGGGGCGGATGTTCGTCGGCGACGCAGACGAGGTCGGCGTGGTCGTCGATGTCGTCGCTCCGCCGCGCCTCGTCATCGTCGGCGCCGTCGAGTTCGCCGTCGCGCTCAGCGCGCTCGCGCAGGCGGCGGGCATGCGCGTGACGGTCGTCGACGCGCGCAGCGTCTTCGCGACGGCGGATCGGTTCCCCGGTGCCGAGGTCATCGTCGACCGACCCGGCAGGTACCTCGAGGCGCAGCGGTTGGGCGCGCACGACGCAGTCTGCGTCCTGACTCACGACGCGAAGTTCGATGTCCCAGCGCTGAGCGCGGCGCTCGCCGCGCCGGTCGGTTACGTCGGTGCGATGGGGAGCCGGCGCACCCATGACGATCGGCTGGGTCGCCTCCGTGAGGCCGGGGTGACGGATGCCGCGCTGTCGCGGCTCCGCTCACCCATCGGGCTCGACCTCGGCGGCCGCACGCCCGCCGAGACGGCGGTGTCGATCCTGGCCGAGATCGTCGCCGACCGGCACGGGGGCTCGGGTACACGGCTGTCGACGCAGACCGGTCCGATCCACGCCGCCGCCGCGTGCGCGATGCCCGCGGCATCCGTGCGGTGAACGTCCTCGGCGTGGTGCTCGCCGCCGGTGCGGGCACCCGGTTCGGTGGTCCCAAAGCGCTCGCACGAGGGGACGACGGCACGCCATGGCTGCACCGGGTCGTCGCGGCGCTCTTCGACGCCGGCTGCGACCGCGTCCTCGTCGCGCTCGGTGCCGAATCGGATGCCGCGCGGATGCTCGTCCCTGCCGGCGCCGAGTCGCTCGTGGTCGACCGCTGGAGTGTCGGGCTCGCTGCCACCATGCGCGCCGTGCTCGCGCACGCGGTCGCCACCGATGCCGATGCTGTGCTCATCGCCCCTGTGGACGTGCCCGACCTGCCCGCTGCGGTGTGCCGCCGTGTCGTCGCGGCCGGCTCGCAGGATCCCCCTGCGGCGCTTGCCCGCGCGGTCTTCGGCGGCGAGACCGGTCACCCCGCGATCGTCGGTCGGCTGCACTGGTCGGCGGTGACGGCGCAGCTGTCGGGCGATCGGGGAGCCGGGGGCTACCTGACGGCGCACGGGGCGCTCGCCGTCGAGTGCGCCGACCTGTGGGATGGTCGCGACATCGACGCACCCGTCTGACGCCGCGGCATCCGGTTGGGTCGTTCTCGGCTGCGCGGCACACGAATCCGTCGCGAATGATCGGTTCGGCATGCGGCATCCGACCATCCGCGACGGAATCTCAGATCGGGTGAAGGGATGCCGCTGCCCCGTCAGGTGCGCAGGACGATGTTCTCGGGGGTCTCCCCGCGCTGCAGGTGCGCGATCTGACGGCGGATCAGCGCCTCCGCGCGCGGCGCCATCGCGCTGGTCGCGCCACCCACGTGCGGTGCGATGAGCACGCCTTCGAGTGTCCACAGCGGGTGGTCGGCGGGTAGGGGCTCGGGTTCGGTGACGTCGAGCGCCGCGCGGATGCGGCCGCGCGAGACGTGGTCGACGAGTGCGTCGGTGTCGACGAGCGAGCCGCGGCCGACGTTCACGACGAGGGCACCGTCGGGCAGTGCCGCGAGGAATGTGTCGTCGATGATGTGTCGGGTCGCGTCGCCGCCGGGCAGGGTCGCGATGACGATCTCGGCCGTCGGGAGCAGGTCCGCCAGCTCGTCCACACCGTGGACATGGATGCCGTCCTCGTCGCGTGCGCGCGTGGCGACCGGGACCACCACGACCTCGAACGGCGCGAGGCGTGCGGCGACCGCCTTGCCGACCCCGCCGTAGCCGAGCACGAGCACCCGACGATCGGCCAGGCTCTGCGCCATCACCGGTGACCACGTGCCGGTCGCCTGTGCCTGCACGAACCGCACGAACTCGCGCTGCGCGGCGAGCACGAGCGCCAGAGCCAGCTCTGCGGTGGACGTCTCGTGCACGGTTGCCGCGTTCGCGAACACGACACCCGCGGGCAGCTTCTGCTCGACGCCGTCGTAGCCGATCGATTGTCCCTGCACGAGCTGCGTTCGCACGTCTGCCAGCAGTGGCAACCCCTCGCCGCCGGCCATGCACGGCGGCACCACGAGGTCGATCACCTCACGCGGCGGCGGCCCGTCCCTCTTCCACACCAGCACCTCGGCGCCGGTGTCGGACAGTTTCGCGGCGAGGCTCTCGGACGGGACGCTGACGGTGAGGGTGGCCATGCACCGAGGCTATCGGCGCTCGCCGGAGGTCCGGACGGCAGTCGCGACCGCGGCGTTCCGGGTCGACGCGCCCCGTGCGCGGTACTGTCCCGGTATCGGCTGGAGGAGGCCCTGATGATTCCCGAGATCAATTCCTGGACCGTGCTGCTCGCGACGCTGTCGAGCATGATCGTCGGCTCGGTCTGGTACGCGCCGAAGGTGTTCGGGACGCGCTGGGCGCAGCTCGCGAAGGTCGACATGGACCGCCCCGCGGCATCCGCTGCGATGCCCATCATCGTGACGGTTCTCGTCAGCTTCGCGACCGCCTGGGTGCTCGCCGGCGCGACGACGATCGCGTGGCATTTCTACGAAGGCTCGTACCTGTGGGCCGCGATCGTGACCGGCGTGCTGCTGTGGGCGGGGTTCACCGCGGCGCGGTTCATCACTCACGATGCGTTCGAGGGTCGCCCGACGTCGCTGACCGTGATGAACATCGCGCACGAGCTCGTGACGATCGTCGTGATGGCCGTCATCATCGGCGTCTGGCCGCCGGCCGGGACGGTCTGAGCTCGCACCGAGAAACCACTCCGGCGCGAGAAACCACCCCTGCGGTGATGTCTCGCGCCGAATGTGGTTTCTCGCGACCGAGGATGCCGCGGGGCTGGCTCAGGCGGCGGATGCCACCACGGCGCTGACCGCGGCGGTGAAGAACTTCAGCCCGTCGACGCCGGAGCGCATCGCCGCGGCGGTGTCGGGCCCGAAGCCGGGCTCGATCGCGTGCTCGGGGTGCGGCATGAGGCCGACGACGTTGCCGCGCTCGTTGGTGAGGCCGGCGATGTCGTCGATCGAGCCGTTCGGGTTCACCCCCGCGTAGCGGAACGCGACGAGGCCCTCGCCGTTGATGCGCGCGAGGGTGTCCGCTGAGGCGATGTAGCCGCCGTCCGCGTTCTTCAGCGGGATGACGATCTCCTGGCCGACCTCGAACTCGCTCGTCCACGCCGTGTCGGCGTTCTCGACGACGAGACGCTGGTCGCGGCGGATGAACTGCTGGTGCGCGTTGCGGATGAGGCCGCCGGGCAGCAGGTGCGCCTCGACGAGCATCTGGAACCCGTTGCAGATGCCGAGGATCGGCATGCCCTTGGCTGCGGCGTCCTTCACCTCGGACATGATCGGCGCGAGCGCTGCGATCGCGCCGGCGCGCAGGTAGTCGCCGTAGCTGAAGCCGCCCGGCAGGACGAGCGCGTCGACACCGTCGAGGTCGTGCGAACCGTGCCAGAGCGCGACCGGCTCGGCTCCCGCCAGGCGGACGGCGCGCTGCGCGTCGCCGTCGTCGAGCGATCCCGGGAAGGTGATGACGCCGACGCGGACCGTCATTCGACGACCTCGATGCCCACGACGTCCTCGATGACCGCGTTCGAGAGGATCTCTTCGGCGATGGTCTTGACCGTCGCGAGCGTCTGCTCGTCGGCGGTGTCGACAGTCAGCTCGAAGCGCTTGCCGATCCGGACGCCGGAGAATTCTTCGTGGCCGAGGCGGGAGAGTGCGCCGGCGACGGCCTTCCCCTGCGGGTCCAGCAGCTCGGCCTTGGGCATGACGTCGACGACGATGGTGGGCATTCGAAAGCTCCGGGATGTCGCGGGCAGGGGTGGGACCAGTCTACGGCCAGGCGGCCCCGCGCCCAGGACAGGGCTGCAGCGTCGGAACGCGGGGGAGGGCACGCGCTTCGAACGGCCGTGACCGAACCGTGACCGATCGTATGGGAGCGCTCCCTTGACAGCCATGGGAGCGCTCCCGTACCGTCTAATTTCAGTTGAGAGCGCTCCCATGGGAGGGAGCACCGCACCCGTCTCTCTCCACACCACAAAGGAGTGTCCTGTGAACTCACGCGCCCTGCGCCGCGTCGGCGTCCTCGCCGCCGTCGCCTCGACGTCCGCTCTCGTCCTCGCCGGCTGCGCCGGCGGCGGCGATACGAATGGTGAGGAGGGTTCGGGCGACGAGCCCGTCACCCTCACCATCACCACATTCGGCACCTTCGGCTACGAGGAGCTGTACGAGGAGTACGAGAGCCTCCACGACAACGTCACCATCGAGGCCACGAACATCGACACCGGCGGCAACGCCCGCACCGACCTGTTCACCAAGATCGGCGCCGGAGGACTCTCCGACATCGTCGCAATCGAAGAGGGCTGGCTCGGCGCGATCATGGAGGAGGGCGTCGTCGAGAACTTCGCCGACCTGCGCGATTACGGCATCGAGGACCGCAAGGCCGACTGGGTCGATTGGAAGTACGAGACCGCCACCGCACCCGACGGCCGTGTCATCGGCTACGGCACCGACATCGGCCCGAGCGGCATCTGCTACAACGCCCCGGCGTTCGAGGCGGCCGGCCTCCCGACCGACCGCGAGAGCGTCGCCGAGCTGCTTGACGGTGACTGGGAGAACTACTTCGAGATCGGCCAGAAGTACACCGACGACACCGGCAAGGGGTGGTATGACCACTCCGGCTTCGTGTGGAACGCCATGGTGAATCAGCTCGACGAGGGCTACTACACCTCCGACGGGACGCTGAACGTCGACGGCAACGCCGAGCTGAAGGAGCGCTTCGAGCTCCTCGGCGCCGCCACGGAGGGCGGCCAGTCCGCCGCGCAGGCGGCGTGGGACTGGAACGGCAACAAGTCGTTCGTCGACGGCACGTTCGCGACCTTCGTCTGCCCGGGATGGATGCTGGGCATTGTCAAGGAGCGCGTCGAGAGCGCGGGCGGGGACGCCTCCACCGGGTGGGACTTCGCGGATGTCTTCCCCGGCGGCGCAGCCAACTGGGGCGGCGCGTGGCTGTCGGTCTCCGAGACCTCGGAGCACAAGGAAGCCGCGGCGAAGCTCGCCGACTGGCTGACGCAGCCCGAGCAGCAGGTCAAGCAGTCGGCGGCTGCGGGCAACTTCCCGTCGACCATCGAGGCGCAGGAGAGCCTCGCGAGCGACGCGACGCCCAACGAGTTCTTCAACGACGCCCCGACCGGCGCGATCCTCGCCGAGCGCGCGAAGGGTGTCGTCGCCCAGTACAAGGGACCGGACGACTCGGTGATCCAGGAGAACGTCTTCGGGCCCGCGCTGAGTGCGCTGGACCGGGGCGAGGTCGACACCGCCGGCGCGTGGGACAAGGCCCTCGCGGAGCTGGCCAAGCAGGTCGAGTCCGACTAGGACCTTCCGCACGGGTCACCGGCATCGCCGGTGACCCGTGCACCATCCCGGCGCACACGAGAGGACACCATGACCACCACCGCTTCGCCGCCACCTCGCGTGCGCCCGGAGGCGCATGCTGATGTCGCGGCTCGACCGCCGCGCCTCACCGCACGCCAGCGCCTGTCGCGATTCGCGTACCGCGGTTCGCCCTACGCCTACATCGCCCCGTTCTTCCTGCTCTTCGGACTCGTCGGTCTTTTCCCACTGCTGTACACGGTCAACGTCTCGTTGTTCGACTGGGATCTGCTGAGTGGTCAGGACGAGTTCGTCGGTGCGGGCAACTTCGTCAGCGTCCTCCAGGACGACTCGTTCTGGAAGTCCATCGGCAACACCCTGAGCATCTTCCTGCTCTCGGCCATCCCGCAGCTCTCCGTCGCGCTCCTGGTGGCCTACCTCCTCGATCGCGGCCTGCGTGCACCGACCTTCTGGCGCATGAGCGTCCTCATCCCCTTCGTGGTCACCCCTGTCGCCACCGCGCTGATCTTCTCCAGTGCTTTCAACGAGGCGGACGGCCTCGTCAACAACGTGCTGAACCTCGTCGGCATCCCCGACCAGGAGTGGAAACACGACACGTTCCTCAGCCACATCGCGATCGCGACGATGGTGAACTTCCGGTGGACGGGATACAACGCGCTCATCCTCCTCGCGGCCATGCAGGCCGTGCCGCGCGACCTGTACGAGTCCGCCGCCATCGACGGTGCCGGGCCCGCGCGCCGGTTCTTCTCGATCACGATCCCCTCGATCCGGCCGACGCTCATCTTCGTCGTCATCACCGCGACGATCGGCGGTCTGCAGATCTTCGCGGAGCCCCGGCTGTTCGACGTGTCGACCGCCGGCGGCACCGGTGGCAGCGACCGGCAGTTTCAGACGACCGTCCTCTACCTCTGGGAGCTGGCGTTCTTCCGCCGCGACCTCGGCGAAGGCTCGGCTGTCGCCATCCTCCTGTTCGTCCTCATCGTCGGGATCGGCCTCATCAACTTCCTCGTCTCGCGCGGCATCGCCGGCGGCGCGGAGCGTGCCGACCGCAAGGCGCGCCGCGCGCTTCGTTCCGACTCCACGAAAGGCACCCGATGACCACCGCGATCCCGGCACCGCTGCCCGTCCAGCAGGTCGACGTCGTCGAGCCCGAGCGTCCGCGCCGCGGCGGCCGCCGCCGTCCTCGCCAGAGCGGGCCGGCCGGCATCGGCAGCCGCCCCGGCTTCCTGACCTACGGCCTTCTGACCGCGTTCGTCATCGGCAGCGTGTACCCGATGTGGTGGTCGTTCGTCGTGGGCAGCGGCACAAACGCCACGCGGGCCGAGACTCTTCCGCTCATCCCGGGCGGCAACTTCCTGGCGAACGCCATGAAGGTCCTCGACGCCATCCCGTTCTGGGTCGCCCTGGGCAATTCGGTCCTCATCTCGTCGATCATCACGGTCTCGGTTGTGTCGTTCTCCACACTCGCGGGCTATGCGTTCGCGAAGCTGCGGTTCAAGGGCCGCGACGGCCTCATGGTCTTCGTCGTCGCGACGATGGCGATCCCCACCCAGCTCGGCATCATCCCGCTGTTCATGCTGATGCGCGAGCTGGGCTGGACCGGCAGCATCGGGGCCGTCATCATCCCGACCCTTGTCACCGCGTTCGGTGTCTTCTTCATGCGGCAATACCTCGTGGACGTGATCCCCGACGAACTCATCGAGGCCGCCCGCGTCGACGGCGCGGGCCAGTTCCGCACCTTCCTGACGGTGGGTGTGCCGGCGGCGCGCCCGGCCATGGCGATCCTCGGTCTGTTCACATTCATGACGGCGTGGACCGACTTCCTGTGGCCGCTGCTGGTACTCAAGCCGCAGAGTCCGACGCTCCAGACGGCGCTCAGCCAGCTGCAGTCGGGTTACTACGTCGACTACTCGATCGTCCTCACGGGCGCGATCCTGGCAACGTTGCCGCTTCTGGTGCTCTTCGTCGTGGCGGGTAAGCAGCTCATCAGCGGCATCATGGCCGGCGCGGTCAAGGGCTGACAGGATCACGACATGACGATCGTCGCCCGGGAGGGCTCTGCCCTGACCGCCTCCCGTCCCTTCCCGACCGGCTTCCTGTTCGGCGCGGCCACGGCGGCCTACCAGATCGAGGGGGCCGCGTTCGAGGACGGCCGCACCGCCTCGATCTGGGACACCTTCAGCCGGGTGCCCGGCGCCGTCATCCGCGGCGACAACGGCGACGTCGCGTGCGACCACTACCACCGGTATCGGGACGACGTCGCGCTGATGCGGGAGCTGGGGCTCGACACCTACCGGTTCTCGACGTCCTGGTCGCGGGTGCGTCCCGACGGCGGGCCCGTCAACCAGCGCGGGATCGACTTCTACAAGCGGCTCGTCGATGAGCTCCGCGACGCCGACATCATTCCCTGGCTCACGCTGTACCACTGGGACCTGCCGCAGGCGCTCGAGGAGCGCGGCGGCTGGACGGCCCGCGAGACGAGCGACCGGTTCGTGGACTACGCGCTGTCCGTGCACGATGCGCTCGGCGACCGTGTGGGCATCTGGACGACGCTGAACGAGCCGTGGTGCTCCTCGTTCCTCAGCTACACCGGCGGCATCCATGCCCCGGGACGGACCAGCATCGCCGACGGGCTGACGGCGTCGCACCACCTGCTCCTCGGCCACGGCCGCGTCGTGTCGGCCCTGCGCGAGCGCGACGCGACGCTGAATCTCGGCCTCACGCTCAACCTCACGGTCGCCGAGCCCGCCGACCCGACCCGACCCGAAGACGTCGACGCTGCACGCCGCATCGACGGTCAGTTCAACCGCTGGTTCCTCGACCCGGTGTTCGGCCGGGGATATCCGCAGGACATCGTGGCCGACGTGCGCGTGGTGGATGCCGCGGCGGTCGCCGCCTTCGAGGAGGCGGTCAGGCCCGGCGATCTCGAGGCGATCGCGCAGCCGCTCGACGCCCTCGGAGTGAACTACTACCACGGCGAGTTCGTCGGTGGCACGGCTCCTGCGCAGCCGCCGCTGCCGGGAGACGCGCCCACCGATCGCCCGGTCGGCTCGCCCTGGCCCGCGGGCCACGACATCCACTGGTACGAGCGCGGCCTGCCGCGCACGTCCATGCACTGGGAAGTGCAGCCGGAGGCGCTCACGACACTGCTCGAGCGGGTGTGGCGGGAGTATGCGGAGGCGGCGAGCACGCCGCTGTACGTGACCGAGAACGGCGCCGCGTACGACGACCGACCCGTCTTCGAGGACGGCGTCACCCGGGTCCACGATGACGAGCGGGTCGCGTTCCTGCGCGGTCACCTCGGCGCGATCGTGGATGCCGCTGACGCGGGCGTCGACGTGCGCGGCTACTTCTACTGGTCACTGCTCGACAACTTCGAATGGGCGTGGGGCTACGACAAGCGTTTCGGCATCGTGCGGGTGGACTACGACACCCAGGAGCGGGCATTGAAGGACAGCGCACTGGAGTATCGTCGGGTCATCGCCGCCCGTGCGATCGACGTCGCACCCTTCCCGAGGTAGCCCAGCCGTGACCGACACCATCCGCACCCCGGTGACCATCGAAGAGGTCGCGGCGGTGGCCGGGGTCTCGCGCTCCACGGTGTCGCGGGTCGTGAACGGCTCCACGGCCGTGAGTCCCGCCGCGCTCGAGTCGGTGCGACGTGCCATCGACGAGCTGAACTATGTCCCGAACCGCGCGGCGCGTTCGCTCGCCAGCCGGGCCACGATGGCGATCGCCCTCGTGGTGCCCGAGGACACCACCCGGTTCTTCGGCGACCCCTTCTTCGCGGCGATCGTCAGCGGCATCCATGCACGAGTCAGCAGGTCGGATTACGTGCTCAACCTGATCATCGCGAGCGACGACCCGCACGACAAAGCCACCGCCTACCTGCGCAGCGGCGCCGTCGACGGTGCGATCATCGTGTCGCACCACACCAGCGACTCCTTCATCGACCGCATCGCGGCGGCCATGCCCGTCGTCTACGGCGGGCGCCCGGTCCGCGAGCGCGAGCGCGACTACTACGTGGACGTCGACAACCGTGCCGGGTCGCGCCTGGCGACCGAGCACCTGCTGGCGCGGGGCCGTCGGAAGATCGCCACGATCGCCGGCCCTCTGACCATGCCCGGCGGCATCGACCGCCTCGAGGGCTTCCGGGCGGCGCTGGATGCCGCGGGCCTGGAACCGGCCGGCGTGGAGGACGGCGACTTCACCTCCGACGGTGCGGTCGCCGCCACGATGCGGCTGATCGAGTCGGGCACGCCGTTCGACGGACTCTTCATCGCGAGCGACCTGATGGCGCGGGGTGCACTCGTGGCGCTCGCGCGCGCCGGCATCCGTGTTCCCGAGGATGTCTCCATCGTCGGATACGACGACTCTCCGGTGGCGACCTCGGTCGTGCCGGCGCTCACGACGGTGCGTCAGCCGTCGCTGCAGCAGGGCGAGCAGATGGCCGACATCCTGCTGCAGCTGCTCGCCGGCGGCACCCCGCCGCGGGTGACGCTGCTCGAGACCACGCTCGTCGAGCGCGAGTCGGTCTGACGTCGAGACCGACCCGCGCTCACGCGCGAGGGTCTCAGCGGGGGTCGCCGCCGAGCTGACCGATCGGGACGATGGGTCCGCCGTCGTCCGCGCCGGTCTTGCGGGCTCGGGCGATCGCGTTTCCGCCGTGGTAGATCGCGAGCGCCGCGACCGTGCCGAGGACGATGCCGCCGAACTGCAGCTGGCCGAGGTCCATCGTGAAGTTCGCGATGGCGACGACGAACGCGACCGCGACCGTGTACTGATTCACCGGGCGCGAGAAGTCGACCTGGTTGTCGACCCAGATCTTGATGCCGATCACGCCGATGAGGCCGTACAGCACCGTCGTCACGCCGCCGATGACGCCGTTCGGGATCGTGAAGAGGATCGCGCCGACGATAGGCGAGAACGAGAGCAGTACGGCGATGATGCCGGCGACCCAGTAGGCGGCGGTCGAGTAGATGCGGGTGGCCGCCATGACGCCGATGTTCTCGCCGTAGGTGGTGGTGCCCGAGCCACCGAACGCGCCGGCGAGGGTCGTCGCGACACCGTCGGCGACGAGGGCGCGACCGGTGCGCGTGTTGATCGTCGGGTCGCCCGTCATCGTCGCGACACCGCGCACGTGGCCGACGTTCTCGGCGATGAGCACGAGCACGACCGGCAGGAACATCGGCACGAGGGCCCACGCCACCGGGTCGCCGAACGACGGCAGGTGGAAGGTCGGCAGCCCGATCCAGGCCTGCTGGTCGATCAGCGTCGCGACGCCGCTGAAGTCGACGCGACCCATCGCGACGGCGGCGAGGTAGCCGACGACGACGCCGAGGAAGATCGAGATCCGGCCCAGGAACCCGCGGAAGAGCACCGCGAAGAGGATGCAGGCGACGAGGGTGATCGTGCCGAGCAGGGCGTCCTGGGTGAAGTTCCTCCACGCGGCGGGCGCGAGGTTCAGGCCGATGAGCGCGACGATCGCACCCGAGACGACCGGCGGCATGAGCTTCTCGAGCCACCGGGTGCCGGTCGCCTGCACGAGGAAGCCGACACCGGCGAGGAGGACACCCGCCACGAAGACGCCGACGAGCGCCTGCCCGATCTGCTCGGGGGTCTCGAGCGGCTTTCCGCCACCCGGCCCGTACGCGAGGATCGGCGCGAGGAACGCGAACGACGAGCCCAGATAGCTGGGAAGGCGGTTGCGCGTCAGCAACAGGAAGAGCAGCGTGCCGACGCCCGAGAAGAAGAGGGTCGTCGTCACCGGGAAGCCGGTGATGATCGGTACGAGGAAGGTCGCGCCGAACATGGCGACGACGTGCTGACCGCCGATGGCGATCGTGCTGCCCCAGCCGAGGCGTTCTTCGGGCTTCACGACGGCGCCGGGTGCGATGCGACGTCCGTCGCCGTGCAAGGTCCAGATACCCATGGTGCTCCTCGGGTTCGGGGGTGGATCGGGTGGTGCGGGTGGATCAGGCGGTGAGGCGGTCGAGCAGCTCGCGGTACTTCGCGGCGGTCCGGGTCACGATGTCGGCGGGGAGTGCGGGCGGCGTGCCCTGCTTGTCCCAGTTCGCAGCGAGCCAGTCGCGGACGATCTGCTTGTCGAAGCTCGCCATGCGGGCAGCCGGGGTCTCGGCGGTGCGCCACGTCTCGGCATCCCAGTACCGGGACGAGTCGCTCGTGAGCACCTCGTCGGCGAGGGTGAGCGTGCCGTCGCCGTCGACGCCGAACTCGAACTTCGTGTCGGCGAGGATCAGGCCCTTCGCCTCGGCGAGGGCCGCGGCGCGGCGGTAGATCTCGAGCGACGTGTCGCGCAGTTCGGCGGCGCGCTCGGCGCCGACGAGCTCGACCGTGCGGTCGAACGAGATGTTCTCGTCGTGCTCGCCGAGCGGCGCCTTGTACGCGGGTGTGAAGATCGGCTCGGGCAGGCGGTCGCCGTTGCCGAGTCCTTCGGGCAGCGGGATGCCGCACACCGTGCCGTCCTGCTGGTACTCGACCCAGCCCGAACCGGTGAGGTATCCGCGGACGACGCACTCGACCGGCAGCATCTCGAGCGCCTGCACGACCATGCCGCGGCCGTCGGTCTCGGCGGGCGGCGTCGCGCCGGCGAGGAGGTGGTTGGGGATCGCGCGGCCGCCGTCGCCACCGGCCAGCTGGTCGAACCACCAGAGGCTCAGCGTCGTGAGCAGGGCGCCCTTGCCGGTGATGGCGGGCTCGAGCACGACGTCGAATGCGCTGACGCGGTCGCTCGCGACCACGAGCATGCGGTCGGTGCCATCCTCGGGGCGATACAGGTCGCGGACCTTGCCCGAGTAAGTGTGGGTCCATCCGGCAAGGGGGGTCGCGGCATCCGTCACCTGCTCATTATCGCGGGTGCTCGGTGATGTCCACGGATGGGCGTATAGTCCATGTGGACTATTTCCGGATCGACGAGAGAGGACGTGCCGTGGCGGATGCCGTCGGGCGGGTGACTCCGCTGGCCCTCGTCCTGCTCGCGCTCCTGCGCGAAGGAGAGATGCACACCTACGAGATGGTGCGACTGCTGCGGCAGCGCAAGGCGGATCGTCTCGTCGCGCTGACCCACGGGACGATCTACCACACGGTCGCCCGGCTCGAGCGGGGCGGACTCATCGCCGAGACCGGCACCGAGCGCGACGGCAACCGTCCGGAGCGCACAACCTACGCGCTGACGGATGCCGGTGCCGCCGCCGTGCCCGAATGGGTCAGGCGCGAGCTCCCCGCGATCGACCGCCCCGACCGCTTCCGGGTCGCGCTCGCCGAGGCGCACAACCTCGACCGCGACGAGGTGCTGCGTCTGCTGGGCGAACGCCGCGTCGCGCTCACCGCCTCGCTCGAGCAGCACCGTGCCGCCCGCGCGAGCGCTGCGGAACGCGGCATCCACCCCCAATTCCTCATCGAGGTGCACCGCCAGAGCGCGCTACTCCACGCTGACATCGCCTGGCTCGACGACGCGGTCGAGTTCGTCGGGAATCCCGACACCGTCTGGGGGGTCGCCGACCTCCCCGTCACCGATCGCTACTTGGTACAGAGAGCAGCCGCCCGAGCATGACCGCATCATCCACCACCGACGCACGCACTGCGACTCCGAACCCCTGGCCGGCACTCTGGGCCCTCGTCCTCGGGTTCTTCATGATCCTCGTCGACACGACGATCGTCTCGGTCGCGAACCCCGCGATCAAGGCGGCGCTCGACCCCGAGACCGCCAACCTCGACAACGTCGTGTGGGTGACGTCCGCCTACCTGCTCGCCTACGCGGTGCCTCTGCTCGTGACCGGCCGCCTCGGCGATCGCTTCGGACCGAAGCACATCTACCTCATCGGTCTTGCGATCTTCACGGCCGCCTCGCTCGCCTGCGGACTCTCGGGCTCGCTCGAGGCGCTCATCATCGCGCGCGCTGCGCAGGGGCTCGGCGCCGCGCTCATGACGCCGCAGACGATGGCGGTCATCACCCGCACCTTCCCTGCCGAGCGCCGGGGCGCCGCGATGGGCCTCTGGGGTGCGACCGCCGGTGTCGCGACCCTCGTCGGCCCGCTCGCGGGCGGCCTGCTCGTCGACGGCTTCGGCTGGGAGTGGATTTTCTTCGTCAACATCCCCGTCGGCGTGATCGCGTTCGTCCTCGCTTGGCGCCTCGTGCCGCAGCTCGAGACGCACCCGCACCGGTTCGACATCCTTGGCGTCGTGCTCAGCGCCGTCGGCCTCTTCCTCATCGTCTTCGGCCTGCAGGAGGGCGAGCACTACGACTGGGCCGCGTGGGTGTGGGGCATGATCGCGGCCGGCATCGCGGTGATGGTCGTGTTCATCTGGACGCAGTCGCGCACGAGCAGTGAACCGCTGGTGCCGCTCGAACTGTTCCGCGACCGCAACTTCGCGATCTCGAACATCGCGATCGCCGCGGTCGGCTTCACCGTCACGAGCATGGCGCTGCCGCTCGCGTTCTTCACGCAGCTCGCGCGCGGGCTCACCCCAACCGAGTCGGCGCTGCTCCTCATCCCGATGGCCGTGTTGTCGGGCGGACTCGCGCCGCTCGCCGGCCGCATCCTCGACCGCGTCGACCCTCGGCTGCTGCTGGTCCCCGGCCTCACGCTCATGGCCGCCGGCCTCCTCGGCTACGTGTTGCTCATGAACACCGGGGCGCCGATCCTGCTCCTGCTGATCCCGGCCGCCATCATCGGCGTCGCGAACGCCGGCATGTGGGGACCGCTCGCCACGACCGCGACCCGCAACCTCCCGCCGCGGCAGGCCGGTGCCGGTTCGGGCATCTACAACACGACCCGCACGATCGGGTCGGTCATCGGCTCCGCAGCGATCGCCGCATTCATGCAGTCGCGCCTCGAGGCGAACCTCCCCGGAGCAGCGGATGCCTCGGGCGCGAAGTTCGGCAGCGGAGCGATGCCGCCCGTCGTCGCCGAGGGGTTCTCGGCCGCGATGGGACAGGCCATGCTCCTGCCGGCCGTCGTGATCGCGGCATCCGTCATCGTCGTCGCGTTCCTCCGCCGCCCCGCGCACCTCGTCCGGGGCTGAGGCGGGCGGGCCTCCGGGGTCGGCTGAGTCCGCGAGACAGCAGCCACAGCCCGAGACGTTGGTCTACGACCGATGTCTCGGGCCGCCACTGCTGTCTCGCGGTCGAGGGCGGACGCCGCCTACGCTGAGCGGATGCACCATCGCCTCGCAGCCATCGCCCTCCTCGGAGCAGCGTCGCTGCTGACCGGGTGCATCGCCACGGACGGATTCGCCCCATCGGAACCGACGGACGTGGCATCCGCTTCGCCGACTGAGGAGTCGCCCGCGCCGGAAGAGGCGACACCCTCGCCTGAGGAACTCCTCGACCTCGACCTTGGGCCGTACGCGGTGCCCGAGGTCGACGATGACGAGGTTGCTCGAGTAGCCCTGCGTCCGGACGGGTCAGAGACGGTCGCGCACCTCCAGGTGTTCCACCCGGTCGAACCGGATGTGGACTATGTCATCGAGTTCGACTGTCGGCCCGCGGCGTCGGGCGCACGACTCGGGATTACGTGGCAGACCGTCGACGGCGAAGGTCAGATCGACCCGTACACCGAGGGGACGCAGCTCGACGCCTGCCAGGGCCCGAGCACGATCGTCGGATTCGTCTATGCGAACCGCGAGCAGATGCAACTGACCTTCACGACGTACGACGGCGTTGCCGACGCCTGGGCTCGCTTCGTGCCGGTGCGCTGAGCGGCGCGAGAAACCACTCCGGCGCGAGAAACCATTCGTGCGCTGTTTTCTCGCGCGCGGGATGGTTTCTCGCGAGCGGATGCCGCAGACCGCGGCAGTCTCCCGAGCGGATGCCGCAGCCCGCGGCGCGGCCGGCGGGGCCTACTCGGCGACGCGGGCGGCGATGTCGGTGCGGAAGTGCGAGCCCTCGAGCGTGATGCGGCCGAGCGCGTCGTAGGCACGGGCGCGGGCGCCGGCGAAGTCGGCGCCCGTCGCGACCACGTTGAGCACGCGGCCGCCGGTCGCGACGAGACCGGCCTCCTCGGCACGGGTCGCGGCGTGGGCGAGGTGGACGCCGTCGACGGATGCCGCGGCATCCGTCCCCTCGATCACTCGACCGGTCTTCGGGTCTTCGGGGTAGCCCTCGCTCGCGAGCACGACGGTCACGGCGACGTCGTCGCCGAACTCGGGCTCGGGCTCCGACTCGAGCGTGCCGGCCGCGGCCGAGAGCAGTAGGCGCGAGAGCGGGCTGCGGAGGCGCGCGAGGACGACCTGCGTCTCGGGGTCGCCGAAGCGGGCGTTGAACTCGATGACCTTCACGCCCTCGTCGGTGAGGATGAGGCCCGCGTAGAGCAGCCCGATGAACGGGGTGCCCTCGGCGTCGAGCTGGCGGATGACCGGCTGTGCGACGTCACGAGTGACCTCGGCGACGAACTCGGCTTCGCTGCCGAAGCGCTCGGCGAGCCAGGGGAGCGGGGAGTAGGCGCCCATGCCGCCGGTGTTCGGGCCGGCGTCGCCGTCATACGCGCGCTTGAAATCCTGCGCGGGGGTGAGGGCGCGCACCGTGTCGCCGTCCGAGACGAAGAACAGCGACACCTCGGGGCCCGAGAGGAACTCCTCCACGAGCATGCCACCCGCGGGCAGATAGGTCTCGGCGTGGGCGAGGGCCGCGGCACGGTCCTCGGTGACGATGACGCCCTTGCCTGCGGCGAGGCCGTCGGCCTTCACGACGTAGGGCGCGCCGTACTCGTCGATCGCCGCCGCGACCTCGTCGAGGGTGCGGGCGCGCGCGGCGCGGCCGGTGGGCACGCCCGCGGCATCCATGATCCGCTTCGCGAAGGCCTTCGATCCTTCGAGCTGCGCCGCCGCCTTGCCGGGGCCGAACACGGGGATGCCGCGTCCGCGCAGCGCGTCGGCGACGCCGGCGACGAGCGGCGCCTCGGGGCCGATGATGACGAGGTCGATCGCGTTCTCGAACGCGAACGAGGTGACGACCGCGGGGTCGTTCGGGTCGATCGGGATGAGCGCCGCGTCCGCGCCGATGCCCGCGTTGCCGGGGGCGGCGAGGATCTCGTGTCCGGCGTCTTCGGCACGGAGGGCGAGGATGATGGCGTGCTCGCGGGCACCGGAACCGAGGACGAGGATCTTCACCCGGCCAGCCTATCGGCGCGGTCGTGTCCCACTCGGGCATTACCGTGGGCGCATGCCCCGCATCTCCACCGGCGACGGCCGCGACGCCCTCGCGGCGGTCGCCGCCGGCAGCACGACCCGCGCCGACCTCGGCACCGGCGTGCGCTACTTGCTGCAGCTGCTCGTCGAGAAGGCGCCTGGCAACTCGGTCGAGGTCCGCGTGCCGCCGTACGGTGCCGTCCAGGTCGTCGAGGGCCCGCGCCACACACGCGGCACGCCGCCGAACGTCATCGAGATGGATGCCGCGACCTGGATCGCCCTCGCGACCGGCGAGCTCGCCTGGGACGACGCGGTCGCCGCGGGCACCGTGCGCGCCTCGGGCACCCGCGCCGACCTCATCGGACTCCTGCCGCTGCGCCCGTAACGCGCCGCCCGCTGTGCGCACTGTCCCACGGTGGGACAATGGAGCCATGGCCGAGCACACCGAGTCGCATGTCGAGTCCGCGGAGCTGCGTCGCAGCCCCCGCTTCAGCGTGTTCTTCGTGCTCGGCGGCGGGCTCGGGCTGCTCGTCGCGCTGATCCTCACGTTCGCGTTCGACGGTTCGGCCCAGGCATCCGCTGCCGGCGTCACCTACTCGACGACGCAGGTCTTCGGCTTTCTGCTGCTCGTGTGCGTGCCGGTCGGCGTCGCGCTCGGCGCTCTCGTCGCACTGGTGTTCGACCGTGCCTCGCGCCGTCACGTCCGCACCGTGCGGATCGAGCACGAGACCGTCCGCGAAGACGAGGACTGACCCTCAGGCGATTTCGGCGATGATCGGCTGGATCGCGGGGTCGAAGGCGGCGACGTCACCGCGCAGGCCGTCGGTGACGGCGACGGTGAGCGAACCGATCCACCACACGCCCCGCTGCGTGAGCGGCAGCACCTGCACGTTCAGCTCGAACGAGTGGGCGCGGCGTCCGACGCGGCGTTCGTGCTCGGCGATCGCGCTGGCGTAGGCGCGGTAGCTGCTCGCCGAGCCGCTCCGCGTCTGCAGCGTGTAGCGGTCGTTCGCGCTCCGCGCGTAGGCGACCGCGTCGGCCGCGTGCGGCGCCATCGCGTTGCGCAACTCGTCGAACCCCTCGACCGGCAGCACCGCGAAGGTCTCGAAGCCGTCGACGAGGTCGAGCGGCACCGGGGATGGGTGCGCCTGCGGTTCGACCGTCATCGCCCAATACGCGAGCCACTGCCGTTCGAGCAGCCGCTGTGCGTCGTCGTCGGGCGCGCTGCGCGACGGGGCCGATCGCAAATGGGGCAGTTCGTCAGGGGCGCGGATGCCGAGCTGTTGGCGCACGAACAGGGCGACGAGCACCGCCGCCCCGGCATCCTCTCTCACGACCCACTCGGGCCGTTCAGCCCCGCTCATGGCGCCATCCTAGGGGCGCGGGTGCCAAGCGCCCCGGCTTCACGTGGCAGGTCTTGCCGCTTCGTGCGCCCCGAGGCGACAAGAGGTGCCACCTGAACGCACGTGAGCGGATGCCGCGCCCGCCCTGCCGTGACGGATCTGACCCGCCCGGCCGGGCGGTAGGCTGAACCCGTGGCCTCGTCTCCACCGAATCCCTACACTGCAGCCGGCGTCGACACCGCGGCGGGCGATCTCGCCGTCGAGTTGATGAAGTCGGCGGTCCGTCGTACCCACGGCCCTGAGGTGCTGGGCGGTGTCGGCGGGTTCGCCGGCCTGTTCGACGCGTCGGCGCTGCTGGGCTACTCGAAGCCGCTGCTCGCGACGAGCACCGACGGCGTCGGCACGAAGGTCGCCATCGCGCAGGCCATCGACAAGCACGACACCATCGGGCAAGACCTCGTCGGCATGGTCGTGGACGACATCGTCGTGGTGGGCGCGAAGCCGCTCTTCATGACCGACTACATCGCTTGCGGCAAAATCTTCCCCGAGCGCATCGCCGACATCGTCCGCGGCATCGCCGACGGCTGCGCCGCGACGGGCACCGCCCTCGTCGGTGGCGAGACCGCCGAGCACCCGGGCCTGCTGGGCGTGAACGACTACGACGTCGCGGGCGCCGCGACCGGTGCCGTCGAGGCATCGAAAGTGCTCGGTGCCGACCGCGTCCGCTCCGGCGATGTCGTGCTCGCGCTCGCCTCGAGCGGCCTGCACTCCAACGGCTACTCGCTCGTGCGCCACATCATCGCGAACGCGGGCATCGGCTACGGCGACAACGCCGCCGACTTCGGCCGCACCTGGGGCGAAGAACTCCTCGAGCCGACTCGCCTCTACACGTCGCCGCTGCTCCGCGTGATCGACGAGTTCGACAGCGGCATCCACTCCCTCAGCCACGTCACCGGTGGCGGCATCGCCGCGAACCTCGCCCGTGTGCTCCCGCAGGGCACGTGGGTCGACGTCGACCGCTCCACCTGGAGCCCGGCGCCGGTCTTCCGCGTCCTCGCCGACCTCGGCGGACTCGACCTGACAGACACCGAAGGCACCTGGAACCTCGGTATCGGCTTCCTCGCGGTCGTCGCGGCAGACGTCGCCGACGCCGCGGCATCCGCCCTCACGGCAGCGGGCATCGCGACCTGGCAGGTCGGGACGGTGTCGGATGCCGCACTCCCCAGCGGTCATTACGAGCAGGGCGCGAAGGGGGTCGACGGCGGCGCAGTGCGGCTCGTCGGGTCCTACGCAGGAACGGACTGAGCAACACCAATGTGCGGAATCGTCGGCGTCGTCGGACAGGGACTCGCCAACCAGGAGGTCTACGACGCACTGCTGCTGCTGCAGCACCGCGGCCAGGATTCCACCGGCATCGCAACCGCTGAAGAGAACGGCGTCTTCCACATCGCGAAGCACCGCGGCATGGTGCGCGAGGCGTTCCGCACGCGTGACATGCGCTCGCTGCTCGGCACGATCGGCCTCGGCCACGTGCGCTACGCGACCAAGGGCACCGCGTCGAACGAAGAAGAGGCGCAGCCCTTCTACGTCAACGCCCCGTACGGCATCGTGCTGGTGCACAACGGCAACCTCACCAACACGCGCGAGCTCACCGAGGAGCTCTTCCGCACCGACCGTCGACACCTGAACACGAGCTCCGACACCGAGCTGCTGGTGAACGTCCTCGCGAACGAGCTGCAGGCCGTCATCTCGGGCCTCGAGCTCGACCATGAGCAGATCTTCGAGGCTGTCAGCCGCGTGCACGAGCGAGTCGAGGGCTCCTACGCCGCGATCGCGCTGATCGCCGGGTACGGCCTGCTCGCGTTCCGCGACCCGTTCGGCATCCGCCCGCTGATCCTCGGCACGCGGCGCGCCGAGAACGGCCGCTACGAGTGGACAGTGGCATCCGAGTCGCTCGTGCTCGAGAACGGCGGCTTCGAGGTCGTCCGCGACGTCGAGCCGGGTGAGGCCGTGTTCATCGACCTCGAGGGCAACCTGTTCACGAAGCAGTGCTCGCCGAGCCCGAAGCTCGCACCCTGCTCGTTCGAGTACGTCTACCTCGCCCGTCCCGACTCGGTGATGAACGGCATCTCGGTCTACGAGGCGCGCCTGCGTATGGGGGAGCGCCTCGCGGACACGATCGCGAAGTACACGCCCGCGGGGTCGATCGACGTCGTCATGCCGATTCCCGACTCGTCGCGGCCCGCCGCGATGCAGGTGGCGCGCAAGCTGGGGCTCGAATACCGCGAGGGCTTCTACAAGAACCGCTACATCGGCCGGACGTTCATCATGCCCGGGCAGGCGGTGCGCAAGAAGAGCGTGCGTCAGAAGCTCAACGCGATGTCGAGCGAGTTCAAGGGCAAGAACGTGCTGCTCATCGACGACTCGATCGTGCGCGGCACGACCTCGAAGGAGATCATTCAGATGGCCCGGGATGCCGGTGCGAAGTCGGTCACGTTCGCGTCGGCCGCCCCGCCGGTGCGCTTCCCCCACGTGTACGGCATCAACATGCCGTCGCGGCACGAGCTCGTGGCGCACGGCCGCACGATCCCCGAGATCGCCGAGGAGCTCGGCGCCGACTACATGGTCTACCAGGAGATCGACGACCTGAAGGCGGCGATCCTCGAGGGTTCCCCCGACGTCGAGGACCTCGACATGAGCTGCTTCGACGGCCGCTACATCACGGGCACCGTCTCCGAGGAGTACCTCGCCTGGGTCGAGGGCTCGCAGGAGTCTTAAGCCCGGGTGCTGCCCGCGAGCCTCGCTTCCCCGGCGAGTGCGCTGCCTGTGGCTGAGCGTGCCGGTTGTTGCCTCGCAACATGCGGCGCACTCGGCACGAAGCGGCGCACTCGGTGCCACCTGAACAGAGCGGATGCCGCGCTGCGGGGCACCCGCGCCCGAGCCGCCCGCTTCCGCGCCGACCGCCCTCTACGCCGGTCTAGGCTGGATCGGTGACACACCCGCCTGCCCGCCCGCTGTGGCGGGGCCGGGCACTGGCGCTCATCGGCATCGTCCTGCTGGCCTTTTCGCTCCGCTCGGCCGTCGCCTCACTGTCGCCGCTGTACGACCACATCGCGCGCGACTTCGCGCTGCCGTCGACGGTCATCGGCCTGATCGGCACCGTGCCGCCGCTCTGCTACGCCGTGTTCGGCCTTGTCGCCCCGGGGTTCGAGCGCCGGTTCGGCCTCGAGCGCTCGACGATCACCGCGCTCGCGATCATCACCCTCGGGCTCGTCGCCCGCGCAGCTGCGCCGAATGCCGGCGCGCTCCTCGCGGCATCCGCCCTCGTGTTCGCCGGCATCGGCGTGGGCAACGTCCTGCTGCCTGCGCTCGTGAAGAAGTACCTCCCCGACCGCATCGGCCTGATGACCACCATCTACTCGACGATGATGGCCATCTCGACTTTCGTGCCGCCGCTCGTCGCCGTGCCGTTCGCCGATGCGACCGACTGGCATCTGTCAGTCGGGGTCTGGGCAGTGTTCGCGCTCTCGGCGATGGTGCCCTGGATCGTGCAGGCGATCCGCGAGCGAGCGAATCCGGTCGACGTCGACCTCGAAGAGGCGAGCCCTCGCATGCTCGGCCGCATGTGGCGGCTCTGGACGCCGTGGGCGCTCATCGTCTCGTTCGTCGCGACGAGTTCGACCGCCTACATCTCGTTCGCGTGGCTGCCGACGATCCTCGTCGAGGTGGCGGGGGTCACGCCGCACGACGCGGGTCTGCTGCTCTCGCTGTTCGCGTTCATGGGCCTGCCGACGTCACTGGTCGTGCCGGTGCTGGTGGCGCGCTTCCGGATGATCATCCCGTTGTGGACGCTCGCCGCTGCCTTGGGTCTGGCGGGCGCGCTCGGATTGCTCTTCGCCCCGACGCTCGCCCCGTGGCTGTGGGTCGCCTGCCTCGGCCTCGTGCCGCTGCTGTTCCCCGCCGTGCTCACGCTCGTGGGCGCGCGCACCCGGACGCACGACGCGACGGTCGCGCTGAGCTCGTTCGTGCAGAGCGTCGGCTACGGCATCACGACGTTCACACCGGTCGGCGTGGGGTTGATCCACGACGCATCCGGCGACTGGACGGCCGCCCTCGTGTTCATCGGGATCATTTCGGCGCTGGCGTTCCCGGCCGGATTCATCATCGCGCGGCCCGGCACCGTCGAAGACGAGTGGGAACGGCGCTACGGGCGCTGGTGACGCACCGATCGAGCGGATGCCGCGCATCCGCGATCGTGCGTCGAGGAAAAGGCGTCAGGCCTTGTTGTACGTGGGCGACGTGGATTCCGACGAATCGTCGTCGTCCTCGTCTTCGTCGTCCTCGTACTGGTCAGCCCACTTGTCCTCGTACTGCTCCTCGTGAGGCGCGCCGAGTTCGCGCTCGAGCGCGTTGATGTTCAGCCCGTACGTTTCGTACTTGAGTTCACGGGCGATCTTGGTGTTCTTCGCCTTTTGACGGCCACGCCCCATGCGCAACCCCCTCATTTCACGAGTCGCGAGCTGGTCCGAGTGCTCGCTGCAGTCACAGTCCGGCAGAAAGCCGGGAAGAGTAGCATCCAGGATATCACGGAGCCCTCCTGCCACCCTCGTGCGGCAGGTCGGCCGGGACCCGACGAAAGGCAGCACCCGACATGACCGACGCCTCGCCGCAGATCGGCCGCCGACCGTACCGTCCCGTCATCGTCGGCGTCATTCCCGGGCAATCGCCGCGCGTGGTGCAGGAGGCCGCGTCGTACGCGCGGCTGCACGACGCGCCGCTGCTGGTCACCCACGTCGACATCACCCGGTTCGTCTCGTACGAGGACCCCGACGGCTACGTCCACACCGCGCCGATCAACCTTGACGCCGTCCCGAGCGAGGCGCTCGCGGCGCAGATGCGCGACGAGGTGACGCGTTCGCTGGCGGGCGTGGACGTGCCGTGGACGCTCGAGCTGCTGGTCGGCGACCCCGCGATGGCCCTGAAGGATGTCGCCGAGAAGACCGACGCGCGCCTGATTGTCGTCGGCACCCGTAAACGCGGCATCGGCGAGTCGATCCGCGAGTTTTTCACCGGATCGGTCGGAGCTCGTCTCGCGCACCGACAGCCGCGCCCGATCCTCGTCGTCCCGCTGGGTGAACCCGCGCGAGACGACGAGGACCTCTGGCCCGGCGCCTGACCGGCGAGCGGATCAGCCGCGCGTGGCGCGACGGACGGCCTTCGCCGCGTCGTCGAGTGCGGTGGCGAGGTCGTCGATGACGGATGCCGCGACGTCGCCGCCCTTCGCGAGATGGGTGCGGAGGTCGGTCCGGATGTCGGCGCGGAACTCCGCGATGAGCGCCTCGGCCCGTCGCACCTGCTCGCGCGCCTCGCTCCGGGCGTCACCCGGGTGCGAAGCAGGCGAAGCGGGCGGTGCGGATGACGCCGATGCGGATGCCGCGGCGAGGTCGGCCTGCAGACTGCGCATCGCCTCGCGGACGCCGGCGCGGACGCCCTCCGCGATCAGCCGCACGCTGTCGCTGAGGCCCGCTTCGATGCCCTCGAGGTCGCCAGCGCGGGCGGCCACTTCGGCTCGACCGGCATCGGTGATCTCGTAGATCGTCTTGCGGCCGTCGACGGTCTTGGTGACGAGCCCCTCTTCTTCGAGCTTCGACAGTCGCGGGTACACGGTGCCGGCGCTCGGCGTGTAGGTGCCGCCGGTGCGGTCGGAGAGCGCCTGCATCAGGTCGTAGCCATGGCGCGGACCTTCGTCGAGCAGGCTCAGCAGGTAGAGGCGCAGATCGCCGTGGGAGAAGACGGGGGGCATGTCACCACTCCTCGGGGGTCGGGGCGTCGCCGGTGACGGCGTCGACCGGGCTCTCATCGACGGTGGTGCGTCGGAGCACGGTCACGTCGCCCGACACGGTGTTGGCGCGGACGTCGGCGAATGAGCCGCTGAGCTCGCCGACCGAGCCGGCGTAGTTCGAGCCGATCGGCCCGGACGAGCGGTCGACGCCGTCGACGCGCAGCTTGCCGCTCACCGTGCGCAGCGCGTACTTCGTCGCGACGGACTCGTCGAGGCGGATGGTGACGCCGCCGCCGACGGTGTTGAAGCCGATGCTCTGCGCCGGCCCGGTGGTGTCGATGAGCGCCGCGCCGCTGACGGTGTCGATGGATGCCGAGCGGATGGTGCCCGTCGCGGTGACGTCGCCCGACACGGAGTTCGCGCCGAGCGTGCCGGTGAGCGAGCGCACCTGCACGTCGCCCGAGACGGTGTTCACGGTGAGGTCGCCGGTGAGGCCGTCGACGATGAGGTCGCCCGAGACGGTGTTGAGCTTCGCGCCGGCGGCGAGGCCCGACACCAGCGCGCTCGCGCTCACGATGCCGAGGTTGAGGGCGATCTCGCGCGGTACCGCCACGCTGATCTCGGCCTGCGGGCCGCCAGAGCCGAAGTTGCGGAACACGTCGAGGAAGTTGTCCCAGCGCAGCTGCGCGTGGTCGATCTCGACGGCGCCGCCGTCGGCCTCGATGCGGAGTTCCTTGCCCGTGACCGAGTGCACCTCGATGCGGACGCCGGGCTCGTCGTGGGCGATGACGTCGACCTGTCCGCCGACGAGTCCGACCTTGAGCTTGCGGATGTCGTCGAGGTCGATGACCCGGGTCTCGCCCGGCTGGATGAGCCACTTCTCGAGTGTCATGTCGTCTCCTGGGGGATGCGGGGCGATTCGAGATATATCGCGTTGGAAGGACGATAACACGATATATCTCGAGTTGGAAGGGTTCAGCGCTTGACCTTGACGTCGCGTCAACTTCTACGCTGATCCGCATGCACACCGAATGGTCGATCCAGCAGCTCGCGAAGCTCGCCGGCACCACGAGTCGAACGCTGCGTCACTACGACGCGGTCGGACTCCTGCCGGCCGCGGGGCGCGGCGCGAACGGTTACCGCTCATACGACGCGGCATCCCTCGTCCGACTCCAGCGGATTCTGCTCTTGCGCGAGTTGGGGTTGGGGCTGCCGCAGATCGGCGACGTGCTCGCCCGAGGACAGCGGGAGCAGGACGCACTCGCTGCCCACCTGACGTGGCTCCGAGAGGAGCAGGGCCGCATCGGCCGACAGATCGCGGCGGTGGCATCGACCATCGACGCACTCGAGAAAGGAGAGACACCCGTGGCTGAGCAGATGTTCGACGGATTCGACCACACCGTCCACGAAGAAGAGGTCACCCGCCGCTGGGGCGCCGACGCGTACGCGAGTGGCGACCGCTGGTGGCGTGGCATGAGCGACGAGGAGCGGGCCGCTTGGCAGGCGACGACCGCGCAGCTCGCCACCGACTGGACGGATGCCGCCGCCCGCGGCATCCCGCCCGAGTCGGACGAAGCGCAGGCGCTGGCCGATCGCCATCTTGCCTGGCTGAGCGGCGTGCCGGGCACGCCCGCGGACACTGAGGCATACGTCCTCGGCCTCGCGGACATGTACGTCGCGGACCCTCGCTTCGCCGCGAATTACGGCGGTGAGCAGGGTGCCGCGTTCGTGCGGGCAGCGTTGCGGCGCCACCTCGGCGCGGACTGAACCACATGGCGAAGCCCCCTCGACCGGAAACCGGGAGGGGGCTTCGTCGCGCTTCTTGGGGGAGAAGCACGGCCGGCGGGGGTGCCGGAGCTCAGGTGTTCTTGCGCAGTACTCGCATCAAGAAGGCGATGAGCGCGATGACACCGACGATGATCGCGACCCAGAGCAGGAACTCCAGACCGGTTCCGAGGCCGCTGACGATCGCGAGCACGATGGCGATCACGATGATGATGATGAGTGCGAGGTTCATTGGAGGCTCCTTGTCGTCTCCGCATCCGCCAGGTGCGGCGGGTGTGGCACGGGTGTGTGCCGAGTCATTGGTACCAGGGGCATCCGGGGGTCTCGCATCCCCTTGACAGCGGCCCGACACGGTGCCATAGCGTTACCGGACGCGGGCCGATCCATGCCCGTATGCACCAGAAAGCAGGACCGACACCGTGCCACGACTCAAGCGCGTCAGCCCCGGCACGGACCTCGGCTACCGCCGTCTCGGTGCGGGGACGGGCTTTCGATACGTGGATGCCGACGGCGTCCCGCTCCCGCAACGCGAGGCTGAACGCGTGCGTGCCCTCGTCATCCCGCCGGCGTGGCAGGAGGTGTGGATCTGCACACTCGCCAACGGCCACATCCAGGCGACGGGTGTCGACGATGCCGGGCGCGTGCAGTACATGTACCACCCGCAGTGGACGGCCGGTCGTGATCGCGGCAAGTACGCGCGAGCCCTCGCGCTCGCCGAGGCGCTCCCCCGTGCCCGCGGGCGGGTGACGACTTCGCTCCGACGTGAGGACATCGACCGGGAGCGCGTGCTCGCGGTCGCCTTCCGCCTGCTCGACCAGGCCGCACCGCGCGTCGGAGCGGAGCGCTACCTCGTCACGCACGGCAGCCGTGGGCTCACGACGCTGTCGCGGCGCAACGCGACGGTCGAGGGGAGCACTGTCACGCTGCGGTTCCCCGGCAAGAGCGGCCAGCGGCAGACGATGGAGATCGACGACGAAGACCTCGCCGCCGCGATCACGCTCCTCGCCGCCGGGCGACCAAGCTCGCCGCTCCTCGCCTACCTGCGGGGCAGGCGCCGGGTCGCACTGACCGCCAAAGACGTCAACGAGTACGTCCGTGCGATGACCGGAGGGTCGTTCACCGCCAAAGACTTCCGCACGCTGCGAGGCACGATCCTCGCCGCCGAGGCGCTCGCCCGCATCGGCGTCGTCGACACGAAACGCGACCGCAAGCGCGCCGAGGTGCTCGCGGTGAAGGCCACCTCCGAAGCGCTCGGCAACACCCCGGCCGTCGCCCGCAGCTCGTACATCGACCCGAGGGTGTTCGACCGGTACCGGCGCGGCATCGTGCTCGACACCGGCATCTCGCCCGAGTCCGCGATCCGGCAGCTGATCCTCACCTGACCGGATCCGGTCCTCGCCGCGATCCGTGCCGCGGTACCGAAGGTTCCGGGCAATAGCGTAACGATGTGGCATCCGCTCGTCCGGTCTGGTGGCTGGCGCTGCTGATCGTGATGATCGGCGGGGCCGGCGGCGTCGCCGTGCGCGCCGCAATCGTGCTGCCCATCGGAGACGGCGCGCATCCACTGGTGGTGCCCGCCGTGACGATGGCGATCAACATCGTCGGATCATTCCTGCTCGGACTCCTGGCGGGCGCACTGGGGGAGCGGCGCCGAGGACTGCGGCTCCTCGTCGGGACCGGCTTCCTCGGCGGCTTCACGACCTACAGCGCGTTCGCCGTCCACGCCCTCGAGACGTTCACCAACGCCCCGGTCGTGGGGATGCTGCTCATCGGCGTCAGTCTGCTCGGCGGCTTCTTCGCGGCCGGCGTCGGGCTCATGCTCGGCACCCGTGACGAGGTCGACGCATGATCGCCCTCGTCATCGTCGCAGGCGGCGTCGGCGCCGGGCTCCGCTTTCTCGTCGACACCGCGATCGGCGCGCGCCGGCCCGGGGCGTTCCCGTTCGGCATCCTTATCGTGAACATCGTCGGATCGTTCGGCCTCGGTCTCGTCGTCGGTTTCGACCTGCTGGTGGATGCCACGTGGGTCACGATCCTCGGCGTCGGTCTGCTCGGCGGGTTCACGACCTTCAGCACCGTCGCGGTCGACAGTGCCCGCTTCGCGCGGCGCGGCCGGCGCGACCTCGCCTGGGGGAACCTCCTCGGCACGTTCGCCGCCTGCGCCGTGGCGGCGGCAGCGGGACTCATGCTCGGCGGGGTGTTCGCCGGTTGACGCGGCATCCACGCAGCGATCCACCCTTCAGCCAAACGAAAGCGGACGCATGGGAAACTGAAGGGGTCCCCCGGGGAGGGGACGTCTCCGCCTCGAAGAGAAGGCCCCTCGTGTCGAATCTCGCCGTCCTGAGTCTCAAGAACCGGGCGCTCATCGCGCTGATCACGATCGTGGCCGCGATCTTCGGCGGCCTCGCGCTGACGAACCTCAAGCAGGAGCTCATCCCGCCGATCGAGCTGCCGCAGCTGTCGATCCTCACGACGTACCCGGGCGCCTCGCCAGACGTCGTGAACAACGACGTCTCGACGCCGATCGAACAGGCGATCCAGGCCGTTCCCGACCTCGAATCGACGAGCGCGACGAGCACGACGAACGCGTCGATCATTCAGGCATCGTTCGCCTACGGGACGAACCTCGCGACGGCCGAGCAGAAGATCCTCCAGGCGATCAACCGCATCGACGACTCGCTGCCCGACGGCATCGACACGAGCGTGCTCGCCTTCTCCACCGACGACCTGCCGGTCATCGCTGTCGCGCTGACCGGTTACGACGACGCCGACGCCGTGCAGGCGCGCCTCGAGAACAGCGTCGTGCCCGACATCGAAGACCTCGACGGCGTGGCCGCCGCGCAGATCATCGGCGGTCAGACGGCGCGCGTCACGATCGTCCCCGACCAGGCGGCGCTCGCCGAGGCCGGGTACACGCAGGCCGCCATCACCGACGCCCTCGACCAGAACGGCGTGCTGTTCCCCGGCGGCACCGTCGACGAGGGCGACGAGACCCTCACCGTGCAGACCGGCACGAAGCTGGCATCCATCGACGAGATCACAGCGCTGCCGCTCGTCCCCTCGTCGGCCGAGCAACTCGCCGGCGGCGAGGTCACCGTCGGCGACGTCGCCGAGGTCACCCTCGACCAAGACCCCGTCTCGTCGATCTCGCGCGTCGACGGCGAACCCGCCCTCACCGTCTCGATCACCAAGCTGCCCGCAGCGAACACCGTCGATGTCTCGCACGCCGTCATCGACGCGCTGCCCCAGCTGCAGGAGGCCATCGGCGGCGACGCCGAGTTCACGATCGTCTTCGATCAGGCGCCCTACATCGAGCAGTCGATCGAGGCGCTCGCGCAGGAGGGTCTCCTCGGCCTCGCGTTCGCGGTGATCGTGATCCTCGTGTTCCTGCTGTCGGTGCGCTCGACGCTCGTCACCGCGATCTCGATCCCGACGAGCGTGCTCATCACATTCGTCGGCATCCAGGCCTTCGGGTACTCGCTCAACATCCTCACGCTCGGCGCGCTCACGATCGCGATCGGCCGCGTCGTCGACGACTCGATCGTCGTCATCGAGAACATCAAGCGGCATTACGTCGGCACCGCTGACAAGCTCGCGTCGATCCTGCTCGCCGTCCGCGAGGTCGCGGCGGCGATCACCGCCTCGACGCTCACGACCGTCGCCGTGTTCCTGCCGATCGCGTTCGTCGGTGACCTCACCGGCGAGCTGTTCCGACCCTTCGCGCTCACCGTCACGATCGCGATGCTCGCGTCGCTGTTCGTCTCGCTGACCATCGTCCCGGTCCTCGCGTACTGGTTCCTCCGGCCCGGAAAGCCGGTGCTCGACGAGCACGGCCGCGCCATCGACCCCGAAGACCCTGCTGCGCCGCCGTCCCGGATGCAGCGGGCGTACATCCCGGTGCTGCGGTGGACGCTCCGCCACTCGGGCGTCACGATCATCCTCGCTGTGCTCGTGCTCGGCGGCACCCTCGCCGCCGTGCCCCTGATGAAGACGAACTTCCTCGGCGACTCGGGGCAGAACACGCTCACCGTCACGCAGAACGTCGGCGACACCGCGAGTCTCGACGCGCAGGACGAAGCCGCCGCGCGCGTGGAGGAGGCGCTGCTCGCCGTCGACGGGATCGAGACGGTGCAGACCTCGATCGGGTCGAGCGGGTCCGAGCTGCGTGACGCGTTCGCCGGTGGCGGCTCGGGCATCACGTACTCGATCACCACCGACGCCTCCGCCGACCAGGAGCAGATCCGCACCGATGTGCAAGAGGCCGTCGCCGATCTCGACGGTGTCGGCGAGATCGCGATCGCCGCCGCCCAGGGCGGATTCGGGTCGAGCGACATCGAGGTGGACGTCACCGCCCCCGACGCGGGTGTGCTGCAGGATGCCACCGACGAGGTCGTCGCCGAACTCGAGGGGCGCGACGGCATCGACCAGGTCACGTCGAACCTGTCGGCGTCGCTGCCCTACGTCGCCGTGGCCGTGGATCGCTCCGAAGCGGCGGCCCGCGGTCTCTCCGAAGTTGCGGTCGGCGGGCTCGTGTCGAACACGATGCAGCCGCGCCAAGTCGGCACCGTCGAGATCGACGACGCCTCGCTCACGGTGTACCTGCAGGCTGCTGAGATCCCGCAGACCATCGACGAGCTGCGGTCGCTCGAAATCGCCTCGGCGACGGGCCTCGTCCGTCTCGACGAGCTCGCGACCATCGAGGAGTCCCAGGGGCCGTCGTCGATCACCACCGAGCGCGGGCAGCGCACCGCGGCGGTCACGGTCACCCCGGCGTCGGACGATCTCACCGCGGCATCCGCCACCGTCACCGAGGCGCTCGCCGCGCTCGACCTGCCCGACGGCGCGAACGCCGAGGTCGGCGGTGTCGTCACGCAGCAGCAGGACGCGTTCCTCCAGCTCGGACTCGCGATCCTCGCCGCGATCCTCATCGTCTACATCGTGATGGTCGCGACCTTCAAGTCGCTGCGGCAGCCGCTGCTGCTGCTCGTCTCGGTGCCGTTCGCGGCGACCGGTGCGATCCTGCTGCAGATCGTGTCGGGCGTGCCGCTCGGTGTGGCATCGCTCATCGGCGTGCTCATGCTCGTCGGCATCGTCGTGACCAACGCGATCGTGCTCATCGACCTCGTCAACCAGTACCGCGAGAAGCGGCTCACGACGCCCGAGGCGGTCATCGCCGGTGGTGCGCGACGACTGCGGCCGATCCTCATGACGGCGCTCGCGACGATCTTCGCGCTGACGCCGATGGCGCTCGGTATCACCGGCCACGGCGGGTTCATCTCGCAGCCGCTCGCGATCGTCGTCATCGGCGGTCTGGTGTCGTCGACCGTGCTCACGCTGCTGGTACTGCCGGCGCTCTACAACCTCGTCGAGGGCGCCAAGGAGCGTCGTCGCGTCAAGCGCGGCGAGCCGGCGCTGCCGGAGATGGCTGCGGCTGCTGCAGCTCCGCAATCGCGGCGGGAGCTCCGCGCGCTCGCTGCCGCGACTGCTGTCACCGGGCCTGCCACCGTCGACATGACGGTCCTCATCGAGGAGTCGCCGGACGTCGAGATCCCCGCTGTCGACGACGCAGTGGTGGATGCCGCTGTGGTGGATGCCGCTGAGGTCGATAGTGTGCCGGCGGATGCCGCGGCCGAGCCGGTCGCGCTCGATCCGGTCATCGAGGAGTCGCCGGACGTCGAGATCCCCGCAGTTGAGGCGCCGGAGTCGGAGCCCGAGGTCGAGGTCGCGGAGGGTGACGAACCTGAGGCCGTCGAAGCGTCCGTGGATGGCGATGAGCTCGAGGAGCGCGCTGCGCCCGAAGAGGGCGACGAGCCCGAGCAGCGCTGACGGTCAGCGGTGGAGCCAGGGGCGCAGTATCCGCGTGACCCAGGGCAGCACGAAGAACACCATGATCGGCGTGAAGATCGCCGTGCTGATCGCGATGCGCGCGACGAGGTGGATCTCGGCGAACCCCGGGATCATGCCGAGCAGCCAGGTGCCGAGCGCATTGGTCGGGAAGAAGCCGAGCCAGATGGCGACCGCCTGCTTCCAACGGGGAGGCGCAGATGGCGGCGTGGGCACGGGGCCGGTCGCGACCCGCGGCTCGAAGAGTGCGCCGCCCTGAGCGTCGAACCACCCCTCGATGCCGGTGCGGCGCTCGACGCGCTCCTCGCGGGCGAACGCCTGACCCGACTGCAGCCACCAGTCGCGCGCCGACGACTGTTCCCACGATTCGAGCGTCGCGATGTCGCGGAAGCGGTAGAGCATGTACCAGAGGTCGCTCTCCTCGCCGGCGCGCACCCAGCCGGAGCCGAGGAAGCCCGGGAAGGTCGTCGCGAGGTCGGTGCCCGCCTGCATCCAGCTCGTGGCCTCTGCGGTGCGGGCCGGATCGATGCGTCGCTCGATCGCGACGGTGATGGGATCGGCCATGCAGACCATTGTGCGCCGCCGGTGTGTCACGGCGGTCACGGTCAGATGAGCGTCAGCGCTCGAACCGCACGCCCCACTCGAGGTCCCAGCGCTCGCCCGGGGCGAGCCGGCGCAGACCCTGCCCGGTGTTGAACGCGTTCGCGGGAGCGGTCATCGGCTCGATCGCGACGGCGACGTCGTGCCCCGGGTAGCGGTCGGTGATGAACAGCTGCAGATAGTCGAACCCGTCGCCGAGCCAGACCGTCAGGCGTCGACCGTCCGGCGCGACCAGCGCTGCGGTCGCGTGGCCCGCGGCATCCCTCGGCAATCCGGCGAACGCGCCGTCGAGCGACAGGCCGCCCACTCGGCGGAGTTCGTGCAGGTCGCGCTGGGCGTCGACGGGTTCCTCGGCGATCGGGATGTTCTGGTCGTCGAGGCGGAACCACGTCTCGGCGGCAGCTTGCAGCGAGAGGTCGGCGGTGTCGACGTCGCCGATCTGGAAGTACGGGTGCGTGCCGAGCGCGACCGGCGCGTGTCCCGCCCCGACGTTGACGATCGTGTGCGTGACATGGATGCCGTCGGCGGTCAGCCGATAGGTCACGCGGGTGTCGAGGTGGTACGGGTAGCCGGTCTGCGGCACGACGTCGGCCGCCAGTGTCACGGCATCCGTTCCCTGCTCGACGAGCCGATACGGGGTGAACCGCAGCAGCCCGTGCGACGCGTTGCCGAACTTCGGCTCGGTGATCGCGAGCTGGCGTTCCTCGCCGTCGTCGCTCCACTTGCCGTCGCGGATGCGGTTCGGCCACGGAACGAGGACGATCCCGGATGCTGCGGGCGTCACGGCGTCGTCGGGGTAGCGGGGCACCAGGTCGACTCCGCCGACGGTCAGCGCGCGCAGCGCCGCGCCGACCTGCGAGACCTCCGCGGTGACGTTGCCTTCGGCGAGGCGGTAGCGGGCTCCGGTGGGATCGGCGGTCATTAGGCCAGCGTATCCGCGCCAGGCGTGCTCCCAGGTGTGGCCGGTACACTGATCGTGTCGGCGGAGGACACTGCGCGTGAGCGCAAGCACCTGTGAGTCCTCGGGGCCGATCTCGAAACCCGATCCGCGGTTTCAGAACCAGTAACTGGAATGGCCCCCGGCCGACGGAAGTCCGGGTATGTCTGCGCGTGCGCGCAGCGCTGTTCTCGTGCGAGAACTCAAAAGGACACACGCATGCCCAAGAACAAGAAGCCGGCCGGCGGCCGCGCCCAGAACTTCGAGCCGCGCTACGGCAAGAAGACGTCGTACCAGGACGCCAAGCGCCGCCCCGGCCAGTCGTCCGCCGGCACCGCCGGCAGCAAGAGCCCGAACCACCGCGGCTACCGCGCGCCCGAAGAAGGCGCCCCGCAGAAGGGTCGCTGGACCGCGTCGGACCGCGCCGGCCGTGATGAAGCCCGTGGCATCCGCTCGCAGGCCCGCGGCGACCGCCGCTTCGACCGCGACGAGCGCCCCCGCCGCGACGCCGGCGACGACCGGCCGCGCCGTTCGTACGGTGACGACCGCCCGCAGCGCTCGTTCGGCGACCGCGACAGCCGTCCGCGTCGCGACTTCGGCGACCGCCCGGCCCGCTCCTTCGACGATCGCCCGCGCCGTGATGACCGTCCTGCGCGGAGCTTCGACGACCGCTCGCGCCGCAACAACTCCGGAGATTTCGACCGTGACCGCCGTCAGGGCGCCGATTCCGGTCGTGAGCGCTCGGATTTCCGTCCGAATGGTCGCGGCGACCGCACCTTCGGCGACCGTCCGCGTCGCGATGACCGCGGCGGCTTCGACCGCCCGCAGCGCGACGACCGCCCCCGCTTCGACCGTGACGACCGCCCCCGCTTCGACCGCGACGACCGCCGTCCGGTTCGCAACTCCTCAGATTCGGACCGTCGGACCTTGCGCGGCGCCGATTCGGGCCGTTCCGGCCAGGATGTGCGGAGTTATGACCGCCCGCGTCGCGACTTCGACGACCGTCCCCGCCGCGACGACCGTGGCGGCTTCGACCGTCCCCGCCGCGACGACCGGCCGCGCCGGAACGACGGCCCGAGCCGCTCGAACTGGAACGCCGAGACGAACGCGCAGGAGCAGCGCGTCGACGTGGTCCACGAGCGTCTGCAGGCCGAGGCCGTCGACGCCGCGACCGTCGAGCAGGCATCGTTCGCCGACCTCGGGCTCGGCCAGAACCTCGTCCGCACCCTCGCGGACATGGGCGCCGCGTCGCCGTTCCCGATCCAGGCCGCGACCGTCGGCCCGATCCTCGAAGGACGCGACGTCCTCGCCCGTGGCCGCACCGGCTCCGGCAAGACGATCGCCTTCGGCGCACCGCTCGTCGAGTCGATCCTGCGCGCGCAGGCCGGCAAGCGTCGTGAGTTCGGCCGTTCGCCGAAGGCGCTGATCCTCGCGCCGACCCGCGAGCTGGCGCTGCAGATCGACCGCACGGTGCAGACCCTCGCGCGCAGCGTCGGCCTCTTCACCACGCAGATCTACGGCGGTGTGCCGCAGGCCCGCCAGGTCGGCGCGCTCAAGAAGGGCGTCGACATCATCGTCGGCACCCCGGGCCGCATCGAAGACCTGCAGGCGCAGGGCAAGCTCGACCTGTCCGAGATCCAGATCGTCGTCCTCGACGAGGCCGACCACATGAGTGAGCTCGGCTTCCTCGAGCCGATGCAGCGCCTGCTCCGCCTCGTGCAGGACGGTGCGCAGAAGCTGCTCTTCTCGGCCACGCTCGACCGCGAGGTCGCCGCGCTCGTCGACGAGTTCCTCGTCGACCCGGCCGTCTACGAGGTCGCCAGCGAGACGCAGGAGTCGAGCACCATCGACCACCGCGTGCTCGTGATCGACCACCGCGACAAGGCCGAGATCCTGGCATCCCTTGTCGACCGCGACGGCAAGACGCTCGTCTTCGCCCGGACGCGCGCGTACACCGAGATGCTCGCCGAGCAGTTCGAGGATGCCGGTATCGCGGCTGTCGCCCTCCACGGTGACCTCAACCAGGCCAAGCGCACGCGCAACCTGCAGCGCCTGACTGACGGCAAGGTGCGGGTGCTCGTCGCGACCGACGTCGCGGCCCGCGGCATCCACGTCGACGACATCGACCTGGTCGTCCAGGCAGACGCGCCCGACGAGTACAAGACGTACACGCACCGCGCCGGTCGCACTGGCCGCGCCGGTCGCTCGGGCACGGTGGTGACGCTCATCACCCGTCAGCGCCGCCGCAAGATGACCGAGATGCTCGACCGCGCCGAGATCGACGCGCCCTTCGAAGAGGCGCGCATCGGCGACGACGTCATCGAGGAGATCGCCGGCCGTCAGGCGTCGAACGTCGACCGCTGATCCCCGCCGCCGTGCGCCGAGTGCGCCCGGTGTTGTCGAGAGCGCCCCTTCTGCACCCTGCGGGAGGGGCGCTTTCGGCACGAAGGGGGCCACTCGGGATGATGCGGCGAGCGGATGCCGCGCCCGGGAGCCCGGCTAGCCTGAGCGCATGCCCGTCTCCCTCCGCCCGCTAGTCGACGCCGATGTGGCATCCGTCGTCGCGCTCTGGGAGACGTGCGGGTTGACCCGTCCGTGGAACGACCCGCTGCGCGACCTCGAGCGCGCCCGCGCGACGTGGCCCGACCTGCTGCTGGTCGCGGTGGACGGCGCCGAGCTGGTCGGCACCGTGATGGCCGGTTATGACGGGCATCGCGGCTGGCTGTACTACCTGGCATCCGCTCCGGATCGGCGCGGCGAGGGCATCGGCCGCGCGCTCGTCGAAGCGGCGGAGCACCGTCTCATCGCGCTCGGTTGCCCGAAGGTCATGCTCATGGTCCGCGAGAGCAACACCGGCGCCCGCGCGTTCTACGACACGCTCGACTACGCGTGGGAGACATCGGCGCTCGCCGGCAAGCGGCTCATCGCCGACGACTGAGCGGACCGCAGCGCGTACGCTCGACGCATGGTTCGCGCGACTGGACGTTTCACCGCCCTCGCCCTGGGTGCGGCCGCACTGCTCGCCCTCGCGGGGTGCGCCGCGTCGACTCCGGATGCCGCGCCGACGGCCGGCGCTCCCAGCACGTCGCCGAGCACGGCGGCGCTCCCGGAGGCACCGACGATCGCGCTTCCCTCGACCTGCGACGGCATGCTGACGGTCGACACGATCGGCGGCATCCTCGACGAGTCGTGGGTGGATGACGGCGCACCGGGCAGCCCGGCGGACGAACTGCCGGGACCGACGGCGCGAGCCGCAGCGGCCGAAGCCGCCGAGACGCTGGCATGCGCGTGGCATCCTGAGACGACCTCCGACGACGTCGTCGCCGGGTACGCGATGCGGATCGAGCAGGCGGTCCGTGCCGACCTCGTCACGGCATTCGGCGCCTCGGACGCGTACGAACCGATCCTGCTCGAGGGTGCCGACATCGCCTTCTCGGCATCGGAGCAGATGGGTACGGCGCAGGAGACGACGGTCTACGCGTTCGTCGGCGATACCTGGCTCGCCTTCGCGGCACCGCTTCGCGCCGACCAGCTGGTGCCGATTGCGGCTGCCGCCGTGGCCAACGTCACCGCCTGAGCGTCAGAACAGCATCGCCGCGGCCTGCTCGCGCGTCGCCGCCTTCATCACCGACCCCGTCGTCTGCACCGGTCCCAGGCTCGACCCCCGAGTCGGCCCTTCCTCTTCGGCGCGACCGGCCACCCGGTGCTTCCGCAGCAGTGGCCGCACCCGCGCGCTGAGCAGCTTGCGGTATCCGATGGGCGCGTACGACGAGACGCCCGGGTAGAGCCCGCGATAGCGGGGGAGCAGGTCGGGCCGCTCGCGCTCGAGCCACCCGAAGAACCACTCCTTCGCCCCCGGTCGCAGGTGCAGTGCACCGAACACGACGCGCACCGCGCCGGATGCCGCGATGCGACCGATCGCGTCATCGAGCACCGCCTGCGAGTCGGTCAAGTGCGGCACGATCGGCATGAGGAAGCCGGTCACCCGGAACCCGGCGTCGGTCGCCGCGCGCACGGTGTCGAGTCTCGCCTGGAACGTCGGCGCACCCGGTTCGAGCAGCTGTCGCAACGGTTCGTCGAGCACGGCGATAGAGAACGCCAGGTGCACGGGCACCGCGGTCGCGGCATCCGCCAGCAAGGGCAGGTCGCGCCGGAGCAGCGTCCCCTTCGTGAGGACGGAGAACGGTGTCCCGTGCGAGGCGAGCGCGTCGATGATCCCGGGCATGAGCCGGTACCTGCCCTCGGAGCGCTGGTACGGGTCGGTGTTCGTGCCGAGTGCGACCGGTTCGCGACCCCACGAGGACTTCGCCAGCTCTCGCGAGAGCACCTCGGCGACGTTCACCTTGACGACGATCTGCGAATCGAAGTCCCGGCCCGCGTCGAGGTCGAGGTACGTGTGCGTGTTGCGGGCAAAGCAGTACACGCAAGCATGCGAGCAGCCCCGGTAGGGGTTCACGGTCCACGAGAACGGCATCGCCGACGAGCTCGGCACGTGGTTCAGCGCAGACTTCGCGGCGACCTCGTGGAAGGTCATCCCGGCGAACTCCGGCGTCGTGACCGACCGCACCAGCCCGCCGAGCGACTCGAGGCCGGGGAGCGCGTCGGCGTCAGCCGCCGCGATCGACTGCCCGTTCCATCTCATTGCGTCATTCGAACAGATGAGCGAATCCGTGTCAACCGACATGCGAGCATATGTTCGCATGTCGGGCACCGACCCGCCCCGCCCGCAGGATGGAACTATGCCGAAGACACCGCCGAGCCGTCGTGCAATCCTGCGCGCGCGCCGCCGGCGTCGGGCGCTCGTGATCCTCGTGCTCACCTCGGCGATGATCGCCACGATCGTGATCTTCGTCCCGCGCGCGCTGTCGGGGCCCGCGGCATCCGAGCGGTCCGAAGAACGCTCCGCGTCCAGCGCGAGCGCGACGCCCGAAGCTGCCGGCGGCAGCCCGACGCCGGCGGCGAGCGAGCCCGCAGCGCCCGCAGCCTGCGACACCCCCGAGGTCATCGCCGCGCTCGAGAGCGGTTCCGACGCCGACATCGTCGCGGCGTTCGGGGGTGGCGAACCATTCCGTGCTGCGGTGGCGGCGGATGCCGCGCCCTGCATCGACCTGCACGATGCGAGCCGCCTGTGGGTCGTGGTCAACAAGCGCACGCCCCTCGATCCCCTCGAGTACTGGCCGGTGCCGCAGGCGCGACCGCAGTCCACGCGGATCATCGCCGGCGGCTGGCTGCTCGACCAGACCGCATCCGCGCTCGACGAACTGTCGGCCGCCGTCTCGGATGCCGGTGCCGGGACGATCGCGGTGAGCAGCGGGTTCCGGCCCTACGACTTCCAGGTCGACACCTATGCGCGGCACGTCGCGAACCGCGGTCAGGAGGGTGCCGACCTGCGCAGCGCCCGGCCCGGCCACAGCGAGCACCAGACCGGGCTCGCCGTCGACGTCGTCGCCTGCGACGGCTCCGGCTGCGGCGACCACGACGGCTTCGGCGGCACGCCACAGTCGGACTGGATCGCCGCGAACGCCTGGCGATACGGCTTCATCGTCCGGTACGAAGACGGGCACACCGACACGACCGGCTACTCGCCGGAGCCCTGGCACCTGCGGTTCGTTGGTCACGACCTCGCGGCCGCATACGCCGAAGGCGGGTACACGACGCTCGAGGAGTTCTTCGGCCTGCCCGCCGCGCCCGACTACGGGTGAAGCCAGCCCGGCACTCAGTCGCATCGGTCGTGGCATCCGATCCCACCTGCGGCGTAGCATGGGCGGTGGCGACGCGGCCACGAGCGCAGCGTCGCGTGAACATGAAAGGGGTGCGCGATGGACCGCGCCATATACGACGAGGACCACGAGGCGTTCCGGGGCGTCGTCACCGACTTCATCAAGCGCTACGTCACGAACGAGCAGCGCGAGCGATGGGATGCCGCGGGCGAGATCGACCGCGACACGATGCTCGCCGCAGGTGAGGCGGGCGTCATCGGGCTGACCGTGCCCGAGGAGTTCGGCGGCGCCGGCATGCTGCAGGACTACCGGTTTCGCACGGTCGTGCACGAGGAGATCATCCGCGCCGGCGCGGGATCGCTCGCCGGCGCGTTCGGCATCCAGGACGACCTCGCCGTGCCCTACTTCGTGCACATGGGCACCGACGAGCAGAAGGCGAACTGGCTGCCGCGCATGGCGACCGGCGAGGTCATCGGTGCGATCGCGATGACCGAGCCCGGTGCGGGCTCCGACCTCCGCGGCATCTCGACCACGGCCAAGAAGGTCGACGGCGGCTACATCGTCAACGGCGCGAAGACGTTCATCTCGTCAGGTGCCGTCGCCGACGTTGTCATCACCTTCGTGAAGACAGGGGAGGGCAACCGCCCCGACGCGTTCTCGCTGCTGCTGCTCGAGAAGGGGATGGCCGGGTTCGACCAGGGCAAGAAGCTCCACAAGATGGGCTTTCAGGGGCACGACACCGCGGAGCTCAGCTTCACGGACGTCTTCGTGCCCGACGCGAACCTGCTCGGTGGCGAGGAGGGCCATGGCTTCGTGCAGCTCATGCTGAATCTGCCGCTCGAGCGGCTCTCGATCGGCGTCGCGGCTGCTGCCGCCGCGCAGGCCGGAGTCGAGTGGACGATCGCGTACACGAAGGACCGCGAGGCCTTCGGGCAGCGGATCGCCGACTTCCAGCACACGCGCTTCGCGCTCGCCGACCTGGTCACGACCGTCGACGTCATGTGGGCCTACGTCGACCGCGCGATCGCGCTCTACAACGACGGAGAGCTCACCGCCGAAGAGGCGGCGAAGGTCAAGTTCTGGACCACGGAGCGCGAGGGCGAGGTGCTCGACACCTGCGTCCAGCTGCACGGCGGCTACGGGTACATCACCGAGTACCCGATCGCGCGCGCGTTCCTCGACGCCCGCGTGCACCGCATCTACGGCGGCACGAACGAGATCATGCGCGACCTCGTGTCGCGCCAGATCGTCGGGAAGCACTGACAGATGAGTGGATGCCGCAGCCTGCGGCATCCACTCTCTCGTCAGCCCTGTTGCGGCAGCGGCTGCTCGCGCATGCCCCAGGGGGAGCCGTAGCCGGCGGGCTGGGGCGCGGCGAGGAGCTCGAGGAACGGCTTCGCGTCGAAGGCCTCGGGGCCGAGCACGCCGGTGCCCGACCACGCCCCGGTCGCGAGTAGCTCGAGCGCGATGACGGGGTTGATCGCCGTCTGCCAGACGACAGCCTGGGAGTTGTCCTCGCGCATCGTCTGCTCGTTGTCAGCAACGTGGTACAGGTATGTCGACCGAGGCTGCCCGTCCTTGCCGGTGCCGGTCACCCACACGCCGGCACAGGTCTTGCCGCTCATCTTGTCGCCGAGCGTCGCGGGATCCGGGAGCGCAGCCGCGACGACATCGCGCGGTGCGACCTCGACGCCCTTCACGTTCAGCTTCGCGGTGCTGTCGAGGCCGAGCTTGTGCAGCACCTTCAGCACCTCGATGAACTCGTCGCCGAGGCCGTACTTGAAGGTGACCCGCTTCGCCTTCGTCCACCGCGGCATGAGGAGCACCTCCTCGTGCTCGACATTGACGCACTCCACCGGACCGATGCCCTCGGGGAAGTCGAAGACCTCGGGCTCGCTGAAGGGCTCGGTCACGTACCAGCCCTTCCCCTCCTCGTAGATCACGGGCGGGTTCAGGCACTCCTCGATCGTCGTCCAGATCGAGAACGACGGCGCGAAGTCGGACCCCTCGACCACGAGGTTCGCGCCGTCGCGGACGCCGAGCTCGTCGATCTCGCTGAACAGCTCGTCCTCCGCGTACCGCGCGAAGACGTCCGAGAGCCCCGGCTCCACCCCGATGCCGACGAGCGCCAGACGACCGGCATCCGTCCACTCCTCCTCCTTGGCGAACTGCTCGTCACCGAGCTTCACCCCGACCTCCGAGTACGGGTGTTCCGGATGCCGCTGCGACAGGCTCATCGCCATGTCGAGGTAGGTCGCGCCGGCGGCGAACGCGCCGTCGAAGATCGGCATGACGAAGCGGGGATCGACTGCGTTCAGCACGTGCGTCGCCCCGTGCTCGCGGATGAGGGCGGCGACCGACCCGGCGTCGGACGCGTCGACCTGCGCGGCGCTGAAGCGCTCGTCGCGCAGCTCGTCCACGAGCGCCTGCGGCCGTGCCGGGTCGTAATCGGCGATGACGACGGCGTCGAAGAAGTCGCGGCGGCGGAGGATGCGAGCGGCGGCGCTGCCGACACCGCCCGCCCCGATGATGAGGATGCGCATGGGGTGTGGTCCTTCCGGCGGTCAGATGCCGCCGTCGATGGAACGGGGAACGGAGCTGGAGTCGTCGGGCACGAGCACGGGGGTCTCGCGGTTGAGGCTTTCGCCGCGGAAGAACCGCTTCGCTCGGGGGAAGGTGAACCAGATCACCATCAGCACGACGCCGATGCCGAGCGCCCCGATCCCGACGACGAACGTCGACCCGACGCCGAGCAGCGTGCCGGAGTAGCCGTAGTCGGGGTCGAGCATGTCGATCGCGGACTGGACGAAGGCGTAAGTGAGCATGAGCGCGCCGAGCAGAGGGAGGAGCCCCTTGTAGACGAAGTCGCGGCCCGAGCGGAACAGATCGTGGCGGAAGTACCAGACGCACGCATACCCCGTGATGGCGTAGTAGAACGCGATCGCGAGGCCCAGCGAGAGGATCGTGTCCTGCAGGATCGCGTCGCTCAGCGACGTCATCACGACGTAGTAGACGGTCGCGACGACCCCCATCACGAGCGTCGAGAACGACGGTGTCTTGTAGCGCGGGTGCACGTCCTTGAACTTCGCGGGCAGCGCCCGGTAGACGCCCATGGCGAGGGTGCCGCGGGCGGTGGGGAGGATCGTCGTCTGCGTCGACGAGACCGCCGAGATCAGCACAGCCACGACCAGCAGCCAGCCCCACGGGCCGAGCAGGCCGTCGCGGATGCCGAGGAAGAAGTCGTCCGCGTTCGCCTCGTTACCGAGGCCCGTGCCGTCCTCGCCGACGCCGGCGTACATCATGGCTGCGATGGTGACGGTGACGTAGGTGACCAGCAGCAGCACGCAGGTCAGCAGCGCCGCGAGGCCCGGGATGCGCTTCGGGTCCTTCGTCTCCTCATTGAGGGCGAGGCAGGTGTCCCACCCCCAATAGATGAACAGCGCCAGCAGGATCGCCTCGACGAACCCGCCCCACTCGCCGAAGGCGAACGGGTTCAGCCACTCCCAGTCGAACGGCGTCGGGTTCGGGGCGGTGCCCGCGAAGAACTGCGTCAGTGCGGCGATCACGAACACGATGAGGGCCAGGTACTGGATGGCGAGGAGCACGTTCTGGATGCGCTCGCCGATCTCGACGCCGCGCCACGAGACCCAGGTCATCGCGGCGATGAAAGCGACCGCGACCAGGATGATCCGCCAGTCGTTCGGCTCGTCGAACTCCTGGCCGAGCAGCGCCCAGAAATAGACGGAGGCGATCTGGGCGAGGTTGGCGAGCACGATCATCCCCGCCACGGCGACTCCCCAGCCGCCCATCCACCCCACCCACGGCCCGAACGCCTTCGTCGCCCAGGTGAACGTCGTGCCGCAGTCCGGGACGGCGTTGTTGAGCTCCCGGTAGGCGAAGGCGATGAGCAGCATCGGGATGAACGCGATCACGAACGCGATCGGCGCCTGCCCTCCCACCGCGAGCACGACGTACCCCAGCGTCGCGACGAGCGAGTAGACCGGCGCGGTCGATGCGAGGCCGATGACGGTCGAGCCCCACAGGCCCAGGGTCCCGGTCGCGAGCCCCTTCCCGTCCGGCCGTTCCAGATGGATGGGTGTCGTGGTCACGCGGCCTCCTCGGGAAAGGTGGCCTCACCATAGCAGTGGGCCCGCGCGCGGCGGGAGGGGTGCGCGCTGCTTCGGGTGGCAGGTGTGGTCGCTTCGTGGGGTGGGTTGCGGCGTGTTCTGCCACCTGAAGGGAAGTGGATGCCGGTGCAGCGGCATCCCGCCACGCTGGGCGCGGTGCGTCAGGCGGCGGGGACGCGGTGGCGTGCCAGGCGGGCGACGCCGGCGGCGCGCAGCCGGTCGGCGACGACGATGCCGAGCCAGGTGGCACCGACGCAGCTCGCCGTGCAGAGAGCGATGAAGGCGATCACGAGGGGCGGCGTCATCGACCACAGGTCGAACGACTGCGCTGCGAGCAGCGGGTAGGCGATGCCGATCGTGACGGCGCCCGTATAGTGCAGCCACGTCGACCAGCGGCGATACAGCGCCACGAGGAACGGGAGCTCCGGGAACAGCGACCAGAACAGCGTCGTGGCGACCGCCGAGATCGTGTAGAACGGCGACAGCGCGAGCCCCGACAACAGCCCCACGAGCAGGCCGGCGAACGGACGGTTCAGCAGCCGCAGTGCGATGACCGCGGGCAGCACCCAGACGCCGGCGATGGCGACCGAGGCGAACGGGACGGCGGCGAACAGGGCGAGCGAGATCGCCCAGGCGCCGCCGAGCAGCAGGGCTCCCGCCACGCCGATCGCAGCGCACGTCAGCAGATAGGCGGTGGTGACCTTGCCCATGTCAGTGCCCCGCATCCGTGGTCGCGCGGGCGCCGGTGGCGGTGCGATCGAGGCGCCAGTAGCCGATGAAGCTGATCGCCGACTTGTCGACGCCGTTCGCGACGAGGTGGCGCCGCGCCGACGTCGGCAGAGACTGCTCGCCGACGATGAAGTGGTGCGCATCGGATGCCACCTCAAGCCGCTCGAGCGCGGCGAGGGCGGCGCTGCCGGGCGCGGCATCCGCTTCGCGAACGAGCCAGCGGACCTCGACCCCGGCGGGCGCGTCGAACGGGAGCACGTCGTCGGCGCTCGGGGCCTCGATGAGCGCGACGCCGGTGGCGGTCGGGGGCAGTGACGCGCAGATGCCGGCGACGGCGGGCGCGCCGGTCTCATCGGCGATGAGGACGACCTCGCCCACCCCGCGGTCGGGGTTGAACCCGAGCCCCTCGTCGATGATGACGACGCTCTCGCCCGGCTGCGCCGACTTCGCCCAGTTCGAGGCGGGGCCCGCGTGCTCGCCGTGGCCGTGGAGGACGAAGTCGACGTCGAGTTCGGCTCCGTGACCCTCGGATGCCGGGCGGTAGGCGCGGACCGTGTAGCTGCGCATCGCGGGGCGCATGCCGTCGGGGATCCGCAGGAACTTCAGATAGCCGAACAGCCTGTTCGCCTTCGCGGGAATGCGGTCCAGGCCCGCCTCGCCCGCGATGGGCAGGAAGATGCGGAACCACTGGTCGTACCCGAGGGGCGTGAACCGTTCGATGTCGTCCCCGCCGAGGGTCACGCGCATCCAGTGCGGCGCGAGTCGCTCGGTTCGCAGGACGGTCAGGTGCAGGAGTTCCTGCACCTCGGGCTTCACGAGTGCGCTGGCACGGGCCATCGGCATCCTTCTGTCGCAGGTCGGAGGATCAGGGAGTCCAGGGGAAGAGGGCGACGAGGATCCCCGCGGATGCCACCCAGCACACGGCGACGAACACGGTGTCGCGCCGGCGCCACGGCACGACCGTGCGCTCCGTGCGGGTCGGATGAGCGCCGAACGCACGGGAATCCATCGCGAGCGCGACGCGCTCGGCGTGGCGGATCGCACCGGCCAGGAGCGGCACGACGTACCCCCACCAGCGGGCGATCGCGGCGAACGGGCCGCGGCCGCCGTGCGCGCCGCGCACGCGGTGTGCCTGGCGGATCACCTCGAGCTCGTACGCGAACCGCGGCACGAACCGGAACGCCGCGAGCGCGGTGTACCCGATGCGGTACGGCACGCGCAGCTGCTGCACGCTCGCGCGCACGAGCTCCGCTCCCGTCGTGGTGAGCCCCGCGATGAGACCGAGCGCGAGGATCGCCGCGACGCGCACGCCGGTCGCCAGGCCGATCTCCAATGCGCCGAGGTGCAGGGTCCACCCGCCGATGGTGAGGAGGGTCGCCGTGCCGTCGACCCTCATCGGATCGACCCACAGCGAGAGACCCAGCCCGACGACCAGCGCGCCGGCCGGCAGAGCGAGACCGAGCAGCAGTCCGACCTTGCGGGTTAGCGGCGCCCCGACGAGCAGCAGCAGGTACGCCAGCCCGACGAACACGAGGGGCGTGGCGATGTCGCGGGTGAACACGAGCACGAGCATCGCGGGCACGGGGCCGGCGAGCTTCGCGAGCGGGCTCAGCCCGACGAGGAGCCGCCGCGACGGCGCGGCCGCGGCATACGGATCGACGACCGCGGTCATGCGTCCGCCCCCGCCAGTTCCGACAGGGCGGTCACCGTCGCGAACCGCGGATGCCGCGTCACCCCGGACAGTGCTGCGCGCAGCGGCGGCAGGCGGAGGCCCTGTGCGCGCAGCAGCGCCTCATCGGCGAAGACGTCGGCGGTGGCGGCATCCGCCACGATCCGACCGTCACCGACGACGATCGTGCGGCGGGCGTACTCGGCGACCAGCTGCATGTCGTGCGTGACGACGAGGACGGTCGTCCCGGCGGCGTTCAGCTCCCGCAGCAGACGGAGCAGTTCGTCGGCGCGGGCGCGGTCCTGCCCGAACGTCGGCTCGTCGAGCGCGAGGATCGGCGCGCCGCCGATGAGCGCCGTCCCGACGGAGAGGCGCCGCTTCTGCCCGCCCGAGAGCAGGAAGGGGTGCACGTCGGCTTTGCCGGCGAGGCCGAAGCGCTCGAGCATCGCCATGGTGCGCGCCCACACCTCGTCGGTGGGCAGGCCGCGGCCGCGGAGACCGTGCGCGAGCTCGTCGAACACCGTGTGCGAGATGAACTGGTGCTCGGGGTTCTGGAACACGAAGCCGATGCGGCGCGACAGGTCGCGCAGCGCCGTGCGAGCGGGATCGGCACCGCCCACGGAGACGGTGCCGCGCGGCGGCGGGATCACCCCCGCGATCGCCTGGACGAGGCTCGTCTTTCCGGCGCCGTTCGCGCCGACGACAGCGACGAACTCCCCGGCACCGACCTGCAGTGCCACGTCGTGCAGCACCGGCCGGCGGCCCCGCTGCAGGGTGAGACCCCGCACGTCGATGACGGGCGCGGCGGTGGTCTCGTGCGGGAACTGTGCCGAACGCAGGGAGAAAGCCGCGTTCTCGGCGCCGTCGACGCCGGATGCGCCCGTTCCACCTGCACGCGGCACGCTGTCGCGCGGCGCCCACCCCGCCGGTGCCGCTGCAGCCTCCAGGGCCTCGCGCAGTTCGAGGGGGGTGAGCGGCATCCGTTCGAACGACCAGCCGGCCCGCTGCAGCGACAGCGCCGCCATCGTCGAGACTGGCAGCCACACGCCGAGGTCGTGCAACTCCTCGGCGCGGTCTCGCAGGACGGCGTCGACACCGCCGACGGCGACCGTTCGGCCGTCGGCGTCGAGCACCACGACTCGGTCGGTGAGCTGCACCGCCGCGTCGAGGTTGTGCTCGACGAGCAGGATCGAGCGGCCGTCGGCCACGACGGTGCGGAGGGCGTCGTACACGTCGTCGATGCCGGCGGGGTCGAGGTTGGCGGTCGGTTCGTCGAGGACGAGCAGGTCGGACCCCATCGCAAGCGCCGACGCGATCGCGAGCCGCTGCTTCCCGCCGCCCGACAGGCGGTCGGGGTTCTCGTCGCGCCGCTCCCACAAACCGACCTGCCGCAGCGCCCGCTCGGTGCGCGCGAGCACTTCGTCGACGGGCAGCAGCAGGTTCTCGGGGCCGAAGGCGACGTCGTCGCGGAGCGTGCCGGTGATGAGCTGCGCGTCGGGGTCCTGGAACACCATCCCGACGTGGCGCGCGAGCGTCGCGACCGGCGTCGTCGCGGCGTCGAGCCCGTCGACTTCGATCAGCCCTGACACGACGGCGGGCACGGCGTGGGAAATGAGTCCGTTCAGCGTGAGCGCGAGGGTCGACTTGCCCGATCCGCTCGGCCCGAGCACGAGGACGACCTCTCCTGGTGCGACCTCGAAGGTCACGGATGCCGGGGTCGCGGCGTCTTCGCCTTCGTGTGTGACCGCGAGGTCGCGCACGCGCAGCAGCGGCGGGGGCGTCGGGCGGTCGCGCGGCGCCTCGGCCGCGGCGTTGCCGAAAGCGGCAGTGGTCACGGAGGGTCCAAACCGAGGGGAGCTGTCCCTCCAGGTTAGCCTGCCCTAACTTGAGGGCCAACCGTGGGTCAGACCCGACGGGCGACGCCAGCGCGGCGCAGCTGCTCGCCGACGGCGAGCCCTGCCGCCGTCCAGGCGACGGGGCCGAGCACCGAGATGGCGAGATAGGTGATCTGCGCCCACGGGGGCAGCGTCGCCAGGTCGGCGACGAAGAAGACGACGACGGCGACCACGACGCCCACGATCGCGCCGGAGAGCAGGAACCGCCACGCGCCCCACGCGCGGTACCGGGTCAGCGCGGCGATGCCCTCCTGGATCGCGCCGAACAGGAGGGCGGTCCCGATGAAGCGACCGATCCAGGCCGGGTTGGCGGCGGTGGCGACGAGAGCGGCGAGCAGGTGGGTCGTGAGCGCGACCAGCGGCAGCCGGAAGACCTGCTGCGCGATGATCCCGGGCAGGACGTGCGAGCCGAGGACGAGCCCGTAGGCGAACGGCGCGGCGACGAGGACGACGGGCGTCAGCAGGCCGGCGATCCCGCCGAGGATTCCCGTCGCGACACCGATCGCGGCGCAGACGAGGAGCACACGCGTCGAGAGGGTCCGGGCCACGTTTCCAGCGTATCGGCGCGCGGAACGCCGGGATCGGGGCGGGCCGTGCAAAAGGGTCGGCATCCGTCATAGGAAACGCATGGATGCCGCAGAGGATCCGGATCATGCCGTCGGTCACGCTGAGGATCAGCCACCGAACCACGACGCAGGAGACGACGACATGAGCCGCATCCCCGAACCCACACAGACCCCCGACGGCCCGGCCTACGAAGGCCGGCTGCTCGCCCGACCCGACGACGAGGTCGTCGACCAGGGCGCCGGCTTCGACCTGCGCACGCTCGTGAGTCGCCGCGGGGTCCTCGGCCTCGTCGGCGTCGGCGCCGGAACCATGGTCCTCGCCGCGTGCGCACCGACCTCGAGCGCGACGCCGACGGCGACCGCGACGACCACGCCGTCGACGACCCCGAGCGCCACCGCCACACCCACACCGACGGCCTCAGCCGTGACGCTCCCCTCCGCCGAGATCCCGGACGAGACCGCCGGGCCCTACCCGGGCGACGGCTCGAACGGTCCCGACGTGCTCGAAGAGAGCGGCATCGTCCGCGCCGACATCCGCACCGACATCGGTGGGACCACCGCCGTCGACGGCGTCGCGCTCACCTTCACACTGACCGTGACCGACATGGCGAACGGCGACGTACCGTTCGAGAACGTCGCCGTCTACGCATGGCACTGCGACGCGGCCGGCCGGTACTCGATGTACTCCTCCGGCGTCGAGGACAACACCTGGCTCCGCGGCGTGCAGGTGGCCGACGCGAACGGGCAGGTCACCTTCACCTCGATCATCCCCGGCTGCTACACGGGCCGCTGGCCGCACATCCACTTCGAGGTCTACCCCGACGTCGACTCGATCACCGACTCGGCGAACGCCATCGCCACCTCGCAGTTGGCGCTCCCCGAGGACATCCTCGGCGGCGTCTACGCCCTCTCGGCGTACGACGGGTCGTCGCAGAACCTCTCGCAGATCACCCTCGACAGCGACAACGTCTTCGGTGAAGACGGCGGCGAGTTGCAGATGGCCACCGTGTCGGGCGACCTCGACACCGGGTACGTCGCATCGCTCGTCGTGCGCGTCGACACCACCACCGAACCCTCCGGCGGGTCCGCGCCCGGCGGCCGCCCCTGATCCCGAAAGAACCCCATCATGTTGCAGAACCTCACCGGCTGGCACGCACTGCTCGTGCTCGCCATCGTCCTCCTCGTCTTCGGCGCCGCGAAGCTCCCCGCGCTCGCGCGGAGCCTCGGCCAGTCCGTCCGCATCCTCAAGCAAGAGAGCGCCGACGCCACCGACGAGCCCGCGCCGACGACGACCGCCGTGCCGGTCGCGGCATCCGTCCCGCCCGCCGCGCAGGTCGCCGCACCCGCCCCGACCCCCGCATCACCGTGACGACCGCGATCGCCGCGCCGTCCGAGACCGACCGGATGCCGCGCATGCCGTGGGCCGCGCACCTGCGCGAGGCCCGCACACGCGGCATCCGTGCCGGTCTGGCGCTGGCGGTCGCCGCCGTCCTCGGCTTCGTGTTCGCCGACCCGATCCTCGACGTCCTCCGCGCGCCGATCGAAGCGGTGGCGCAGACCCGCGACGCGAGCCTCAACTACGACAGCGTGACCGGCGCGTTCGACCTGCGCATGAAGATCGCGCTGTTCGCGGGCGTCGCGCTGTCGAGCCCGGTGTGGATCTACGAGCTGCTCGCGTTCCTCACACCGGGTCTCACCCGCCGCGAGCGGCGGTACACGCTCGGCTTCTTCGCGGCTGCGCTGCCGCTGTTCATCGCCGGGTGTGCGACCGGGTTCTTCCTGTTCCCGCACATGGTGGAGCTGCTGACCGGCTTCGCCGCCGCCGAGGACAGCACGATCCTGCAGGCGGCCACCTACTTGGACTTCGTGATGAAGATCGTCCTCGCCACCGGCGTGGCCTTCGTGCTGCCGGTCGTGCTCGTCATGCTGAATCTGCTCGGGATGCTGCCGGCCGCGACCCTCATCCGCGGCTGGCGCTACATCGTCGTCGCGATCGTCGTGTTCAGTGCGCTCGTCACGCCCGCCGCCGACGCGCTGTCGATGTTCCTCGTCGCGATCCCGATGAGCGCGCTGTTCGGTGCGGCCATCGCGATCGCGTGGATCCACGACCGGCGGACGGCGGTCGCCTGATGTTCGGCCTGAGCTTCGAGAAGCTGGTGCTCGTCGCCCTCCTTGCGGCGATGATCATCGGGCCGAGCCGCCTCCCCGCCCTCGCGCAGCGGCTCGCCGATCTCATCCGAGGCCTCCGGGGCCTCGTGGATGCCGCGCGCGTCCGCGCCGAGACCGAGGTCGGGCTCACCGCCGACGACTGGCGCTCGCTCGATCCGCGGCAGTATGACCCGCGGCGGATCGTCCGCGAGGCGCTCGTGCCCGAGCCCGTTGTGCCCGCCGGCGTCGCGCCGATGGCAGCCCGCGCGCGGTCGGCGCAGGTCACCGGCAGCTCGGGACATCCGCGAAGGCTGTTCGCCGCGGCATCCGTCCCGTCGGTCTCCGCGCCCCCGGACGCCGATCGCGGCGCCGAATCCGCGCCTACGGACGCCGATCGCGTCGACGTCGGGTGAGGCGCACGGTCGGCATCGGCGGGGCGGGGATCCGCTCGTCTCCGTGACCGACGACGTGCCCGAACCGCTCGGCGCCGGCCTCCCACGCCTCGCGGGCCGCGACGATCTCGTCGTGCTCGCGCCCGACGAAGTTCCACCACATCACGATGTCGGCCTCGAACGGTTCGCCGCCGAGGACGAACACCGTGGCATCCGTCGGCGACTCGAGTTCGACGGCATCGCGACCGATGCCGAGGTACAGCAGTGCGTTCTCGGCGACGACGGTCGCGCTGACGTGTGCCTCACCGTCGACACCCACGACCGCGTACTCCCACGTCGGTTCGAGCGGGACAGTCACGCCGACACCCGCAGGCAGGAACACCTCCGCGCCGACGATCGGCGTGTACATGCGGGCGGGCGAGCGGATGCCGGCGAGCTCGCCGACCACGACGACCGCGGCAGCCCCGCCGCCGAGGTCGACCACCGGCAGGTCGACATGCCGCTCGAAGTCGGGTTCGCCGTGGCGCCGCGACTCGGGAAGCGCCACCCAGAGCTGCAGGGCATCGGTTGCGACCGGGCCGTCACCGACGGAGTACTCCGAGTGCGAGATGCCCGCGCCGCTCGTCATGATGTTGAGCTGTCCGCGCTTGATGACGACGTCGGAGCCGAGCGCGTCGCGGTGGCGCGTCTCGCCGACGAACGGCCACGTCACCGTCTGCAGGCCGATGTGCGGGTGGGGCTCGACGCGCATCGTGGTCACCTGCGGACCGAACCGGTCGAGGAAGCACCAGGCGCCGACCATCGGCAGCTCGCGCTGCGGCAGCGCGCGGTGCACGGTCATGCCGCGAACACCGCCCAGGGGCACCTCGCGCGCTTCGAGCAGGAGCGAGCGCGGGCCGTCGCAGGCGGGCGGGGTCTCGATCTGCTCGGTCGGGTCGAGGTCGAGGCGGGTCATGCGCTCAGGCCTCGTCGGCGTCGACGGCGTCAGCTGCCGCGTCGTCAGCGGTCGGCCGCCACGAGACGTCGAGGCCCGGCACGTCGGTGCCGCGCAGGTACTTCACGACGAAAGGGCACACCGGCACGACCGTCTGCTCGCGCGCCGCGAGGTCGGCGAGCGCATCGCGCACGAGGATGCCGCCGAGCCCCCGGCCGCCGAACGCCGGGTCGACCTCGGTGTGAGGGAGGACGGTCCGGCCGGCCTCGTCGGTGCGGATCAGCGTGAACCCGGCGACGGTGTCGTCGACGAAGATCTCGTACCGGCCGCGCGCCTCGTTCCGGGCGACGTGGATGCTCGGTTCGGTCACGGTGGTCCCCTCTCGCGGCGTGGTTCCAAACCTAAGCGCCGCGCGCGCCCTCGCGCCACCGGCGGATGCCGCTTGTCGCAGCGCCGGCACCGTTCGGCGCACGAGTGGCGTGGGCCGCCGACGTGGGCGGCATCCGTCTTCTTACTCTGGGGCGCACGCAAAGACGCGCCCCGAAGGAGTCACCATGTCTGCACCGTCGCGCCGTGGCAAAGGGACCACGCTCGAGTCGGATCCCTCGCTTCCGCCCACAGCACTCACCGAGGAACAGCACACCAAGGACCGCCGCTGGACCCCGCTGAAGATCGCGATCTGGGCCGGCATCGGCCTGCTCGGCGGCCTCGGCTGGACGATGCTCGCCATCGTCCGCGGCGAGACCGTCAACGCGATCTGGTTCGTGTTCGCGGCCGTCGCGACCTACCTCATCGCCTACCGCTTCTACTCGAAGGTCATCGAGAAGCACCTGCTTCGGCCCGATGACCGGCGCGCGACCCCTGCCGAGGTCAAGTCGGACGGCAAGGACTACGTCCCCACCGACCGCCGAGTGCTGTACGGCCACCACTTCGCCGCCATCGCCGGCGCCGGCCCGCTCGTTGGTCCCGTGCTCGCCGCGCAGATGGGCTTCCTCCCCGGCACGATCTGGATCATCGTCGGCGTCGTGCTCGCCGGCGCCGTCCAGGACTACACGGTCCTCTTCTTCTCGATGCGCCGCGGCGGCCGGACGATCGGCCAGATGGCGCGCCAGGAGCTCGGCAAAATCGGCGGCACCGCTGCGATCATCGCGTCGCTGCTGATCATGCTGATCATCGTCGCGATCCTCGCGCTCGTCGTCGTCAACGCGCTCGGTGAGAGCCCGTGGGGCATCTTCTCGGTCTCGATGACCATCCCGATCGCGCTCTTCATGGGTCTGTACCTCCGCTACCTGCGTCCGGGCAAGGTGACCGAGGTCTCGATCATCGGCTTCGTGCTCCTCATCGGCGCGATCGTCGCCGGCGGCTGGGTCGCCGAGACCGCGTGGGGCCAGGAGTACCTGCACCTCGACCGCACCGTCATCGCGTGGGGCATCATCATCTACGGCTTCATCGCGGCGATCCTCCCGGTTTGGCTGCTGCTCGCCCCGCGCGATTACCTGTCGACCTTCATGAAGATCGGCGTCATCGTCATGCTCGCCGGTGCGATCGTGCTCGTGCGTCCCGAGATCACGGTGCCCGCCGTCACGGACTTCGCGCTGAACGGCACCGGGCCGGTGTTCGCGGGTCCGCTCTTCCCATTCCTGTTCGTCACGATCGCGTGCGGTGCCCTCTCGGGATTCCATGCGCTGATCTCGTCGGGCACGACGCCGAAGCTCGTCGAGAAGGAGCGCCAGACGCGCTTCATCGGCTACGGCGGCATGATCATGGAGTCGTTCGTCGCGATCATGGCGCTCGTCGCCGCGATCTCGATCGACCAGGGCATCTACTACGCGATGAACGCGTCGGCTGCCGCCACGCAGGGCACCGTCGAGGGGGCAGTCGCCTTCGTGAACTCGCTCGGCATCACGGGTGTCAACCTGACCCCCGACATGCTGACGCAGACTGCCGAACTCGTCGGTGAGGAGTCGATCGTCTCGCGCACCGGTGGTGCCCCGACGCTCGCGCTCGGTCTCGCCCACATCATGCAGCAGGCCCTCGGCGGCCCCGCGATGATGGCGTTCTGGTACCACTTCGCGATCATGTTCGAGGCGCTGTTCATCCTCACCGCAGTGGATGCCGGCACCCGTGTCGCCCGCTTCATGCTGCAGGACTCGATCGGCGCCTGGGTGCCGAAGTTCCGCGACGTCTCGTGGCGTCCGGGCGTCTGGATCACCACGGCGATCATGGTCGCCGGCTGGGGAGCGATCCTCATCCTCGGTGTGACCGACCCGCTCGGCGGCATCAACACGTTCTTCCCGCTCTTCGGCATCGCCAACCAGCTGCTCGCAGCGATCGCGCTCGCCGTGGTCATGGCGATCATCGCCAAGCGCGGGCCGAGCTTCGTGAAGTGGATCTGGATCGTCGCGGCGCCGCTCGCGTTCGCCGCGGTCGTCACCATCACGGCATCCGCGTACAAGATCTTCTCGCCGAACCCGGCGATCGGATACTGGTCGAACCACTTCCGCTACCGCGACGCGCTCGCCGCCGGCGACACCACGCTCGGGACCCCCGAGGTCATGGGCGCGGTCATCCGCAACACGTTCGTGCAGGGCACCCTGTCAATCGTGTTCGTGACGCTCGCGATCATCGTGATCGCCGCGTCGGTGATCCTCACGATCCGTTCGATCCGCGCGGGTGGCGGCGAGAACCACGAGGACGAAGCGGTGCCGTCGCGCCGCTTCGCCCCGGCCGGCTTCCTCGCCACGCCGTCCGAGCGCGCGCTCGAGAAGGAGTGGGAGCCCATCCTGGCCGACGACCGCGCCGCGAATCGGCACTGACGGAAGCGACTGAACCATGACCGCCGTGCACAACGTCTCCGATCCGCAGCGGATCCTGCCCGAACAGGCCGGGTCCGGGGCCTCGCGCCTCGGGATGGCGACGTTGTGCACGCGGGCGTGGGGGCTCTTGGTCCGTGCGGGGCGCGGCATCCGCTGGTACATGACGGCGCTCATGGGCGACAGTGCCTACGGCACGTACGTCGCGCACCACCGGCGCACGCACCCGGGCGAGGAGCCCATGACGGAGCGGCAGTTCTGGCGCCAGAAGATGGATGACCAGGATCGCAATCCGGGCGCCCGCTGCTGCTGACCCGGGTGTCAGGCTGAGCGCTCGCCCTAGGCTCGTCGCATGACCGATGCCGTCGTCCTCGCCGCCCTGCTCGGCGTGGTCGGCGGCGTCGTGCTGTCGGCGCTGCTGCTGCTCGCGCGGCGCTTCGCGCGCGGCGCGTCGGGGCTCGGCAGCGAGGCCGAGGAGGCGACGTACCGCGCGCTGCACCAGGCGAGCCTTGCGGCGCCGCATCTGCGCGGTGGCCTCGCCGGTGGCGACGTCGCGCGCAGCGCGAAGCACCTGCGGGCCGTGCTCGGCAGCACCGCGGTGGTGCTGGTCGTCGGCGATGACGTGGTCGCCCGCGACGGGCAGACGGACGGATTGGATGCCGCAGCCCGCCGCATCGCCGCGCAGGTGCGCGAGACCGGCAGGCGGCGGATGTTCCCGCGGGCCGAGGGTGGCGATGAGCTCGAGGCGGTGGGCGCCCCGATCCGCGTGGACGACGAGATCGCGGCGGTGCTGGTGGCCTTCGCGGCGCCGGTGCGCGCGGCGCTCGTGCGGGCGACGGGAGAGCTCGCCGACTGGTGCGCCGCGCAGGCCGCGTTCGGCGAGCTCGACGCGTCGCGGGCGGCGCTCGCCGAGGCCGAGCTGCGGTCGCTGCGGGCGCAGATCTCGCCGCACTTCATCTACAACGCGCTGACCGCGATCGCGTCGTTCATCTCGACCGACCCGCCCCGCGCGCGTGAGCTGGTGCTCGAGTTCGCCGACTTCACCCGGTACTCGTTCCGCCGCCAGGGGGAGTTCACGACGCTCGCCGAAGAGCTCCGCAGCATCCACTCGTACCTCGAACTCGAACGCGCGCGCTTCGGCGAGCGCCTCACGGTGACGCTCCGCATCTCGCCCGAGACCCTCGCGACCGTCATCCCGTTCCTGTCGGTGCAGCCGCTCGTCGAGAACGCGGTGCGGCACGGCCTCGAGCCGGGCGAGGGCGGCGGCGTCATCATGATCGCGTCGACGGATGCCGCGACCCACACCGAGATCACGGTTGAAGACGACGGCGCTGGCATGGACCCGACCGAGCTCCACGCGCTCCTCACGCGCGCGCCCGACGGCGCGCACGTCGGGCTACAGAACGTCGACACCCGGCTGCGCCAGCTGTACGGACCCGACGGTGGGCTGGTCGTCGAGACGAACATGGGCGCCGGTACGTTGGTGCGGATGCGGATCCCGAAGTCCCAACCGCACCACGACACTGGGCCGCCCCGTGACTCTGGGCCGCACCGTGACTCTGGGCCGCACCGTGACTCTGGGCCGCACCGTGACGAAGGGGAGTCTCGATGATCGACGTGCTCGTCGCCGACGACGAACGCCCCGCGCTCGACGAGCTCGCCCACCTGCTGCGCGCCGACGACCGCGTCGGCGAGGTGCTGACGGCGTCGTCGGGAGCCGAGGCGCTCCGGCTGCTGACCGAGCGGTCGGTGGATGCCGCGTTCCTCGACATCCACATGCCCGGGCTCTCGGGACTCGAACTCGCGAACGCGCTGCGGGCGCTGGCGTCCCCGCCGGCGGTCGTCTTCGTGACTGCCGACGACGCGCACGCCGTCGATGCGTTCGAGCTCCGCGCGTTGGACTACCTGCTGAAGCCCGTGCGGGTGGAGCGGCTGCGCCGGGCGGTCGACCGCGTGGTGGAGCTCGAGCGGCCTGCCGACGCCGACGAGGTGCTGCCCGTGACGGTCGGTTCGTCGGTGCGGTTCGTGCACCGCAGCGATGTGCGCTGGGTGCGCGCCGAGGGCGACTACACGCGCCTGCACACCGCGGCCGACGCGGCCGGGAGCCTCGTCCGCATCCCCATCTCGGAACTCGGGGAGCGGTGGGCGGATGCCGGATTCGTCAGGATCCATCGGTCGTTCCTCGTGCAGGCGGCATCCGTCACCGAAGTGCGACTCGGGGGAGCCGACCCTGCCGTCTGGGTGGGCGAGACATCGCTGCCCGTCAGTCGACGACTGCTGCCGACGGTGCGTGAGGCCCTGACCAGGCGGGGGCCGGGGTGAGCGAGGAGGAGACGCCGCGCGACCGCGATCAGGCCGAGCCGGCACCGCGCGGACCGCGACCAGAGCGCGTGCGCGTCACCGCCGGGCCGGGGCGCTCTGGTGCGCCGACGCGCGGCATCGCGTTGCCGGGCACGCCCGTCGATGACGACGACGCGGTCTACGCCCGCGGGCTCCAGCGCGCGCAGCTGCGGCTCGCACTCGGCACGATCCTCGGCTTCGTCACCGTCACGGTCACCCTCATCGCGGTCATGACACTCGTGCCCGAGCTCGACGAGATCGCGGTGCTCGGGGTGCCGCTCTCGTGGCTCCTCCACGCCTTCGGGTTCTACCCCGTGATCGCCGCGTTCGCGGTGCTGTACGTCCGCGGTGCGACCCGCAACGAGCGCCGCTACCGGGCGCTGCGGGAGACCGAGTGAACGCCGTCCTCGACCTCGTCGCCGTCGCGCTCGTCATCGCGGCGACCGCGCTCATCGGGGGCTACGGGCTGCGCGTCTCGCGGACGACGAGCGACTTCTTCGTGGCATCCCGCACCGTCAGACCCGTGTGGAACGCGTCGGCGATCAGCGGTGAGTACCTCTCGGCGGGCACCTTCCTCGGGCTCTCGGGGCTCGTGCTGCTCAGCGGGTCGGAGGGCTTCTGGTTCCCGATCGGCTACGCCGCCGGATACCTGCTCGTGCTGCTGTTCATCGCGGCGCCGCTGCGGCGGAGCGGCGCGTACACGATTCCCGACTTCATGGAGGCGCGGCTCGAGTCCCGCAGCGCCCGACGGGTGACGAGCGCCGCGTGTCTGCTCATCGGCTGGCTGTACATCGTGCCGCAGCTGCACGGCGCGGGCATCACGCTGCAGGTCGTCGCCGGCATCCCGCCATGGGTCGGTGCCGTGCTGATCGCGGTCGTCGTCGCGGCGGCGGCCGCAGCCGGCGGCATGCGCGCGATCACGTACGTGCAGGCGTTCCAGTTCTGGCTGAAGCTCACCGCGCTGCTCGTCCCGGCGGTGCTGATCGCGTTCGCTGTCAACGGCGGGGCGCACGACATCGACCCGATCGTCGTCTTCCCCGCGGATGCCGGTCCGTCGGCGATCGACGCGTATGCCTCGGGGTCGCTGCTCCTCGCGCTCCTCCTCGGCACGATGGGCCTGCCGCACGTGCTGGTGCGGTTCTACACGAGCCCGACCGGCGGCTCGGCGCGGCGGACCACGGTGCTGGTCATCGTCATGGTCAGCGTCTTCTACGCCGTCTCGAGCGTGATCGGACTGCTCGCGCGAGTCATCGCGCCCGACCTCGCACAGCCCGGCATCGCCGACACCGTTGCCCTTGTGCTGCCGACTCGGGTGTTCCCGGGCTTCGCGGGGGAGCTCCTCACCGCCCTCGTCGTGGCGGGCGCGTTCGCCGCGTTCCTCGCGACCTCTGCCGGGCTCACGGTGTCGCTCGCCGGCGTCATCAGCCAGGACGTGTTCTCGGGGTCCGTGCGATCCTTCCGCGTCTCGGCCGTCGTCTGCACGGTCGTGCCGCTCGGGGTGGCGTTGCTGACGGTGCCGGCCGGGCTCGTGGCATCCGTCGGCCTCGTCTTCGTGTTCGCGGCGTCGAGCCTGTCGCCGGTGCTCCTGCTCGCGGTGTGGTGGCGGCGGCTCACCGCCCGCGGCGCGGTCGCCGGCATGGTCACGGGCGCGGTCGCGTGCGGCCTGGCGCTGGTGGTGCACACGGCCGTGGGTGGCATCGGGGCCGCGGCGCCGCTGCTCGCGCAGCCCGCCGCCTGGACGATCCCGCTCGCCACCGCCGTCACCGTCGTCGTCTCCATCGCCGACCGCACCGGCCCGCCGCTGCGCACCGGCCCTTACCTCGCCCGGCTCCACACCCCCGAGCGCTGAGGCTCCCGGCGGCCCTCCGCCGCCGCGTGCACAACGACTCCAAACAGGTCGGATTCCTCCGCGGATCGCCCCATCCAGCCGCGACCCGCACGGGATAGAGACGTTGTGCGCGCGCGCACGCCACCACAGCACCGCCGCGCCCGCCCGATGGGGCAGACTCGGGGGATGACCGCGCCGCTCCGGGAACTCGTGCCCGATGGGGCGACGCCGGATGCCGCCTACGCCGGCTTCGTCGAGTGGGCGACCGGCCGCGGCATCGAGCTCTACCCGGCGCAGGACGAGGCGGTCATCGAGCTCGTCTCGGGCTCGCACGTGATCCTCGCGACCCCGACCGGCACGGGCAAGTCGCTCGTCGCGATCGCGGCGCACGCGGCATCCGTCGCCCGCGGCGGCCGCACGTACTATACGGCCCCGATCAAGGCGCTCGTGAGCGAGAAGTTCTTCGCGCTCGTCGAGATCTTCGGCGCGGATGCCGTGGGGATGATCACCGGCGATTCGTCGGTGAACCCCGACGCGCCGATCATCTGCTGCACCGCCGAGATCCTCGCGAACACGGCGCTCCGCCTCGGACCCGACGCTGAGGTCGACCAGGTGGTGATGGACGAGTTCCACTACTACGGCGACCCCGACCGCGGGTGGGCGTGGCAGGTGCCGCTGCTCATGCTGCCGAAGGCGCAGTTCCTCTTGATGTCGGCCACGCTCGGCGACACGACGGCGATCTCGGCCGACCTCGAGCGCCGCACCGGCCGGCCGGTCGCGCTCGTCGCGGGCGCCGAGCGCCCGGTCCCGCTCGACTTCTCGTACGCGCGCCGCCCTGTCCACGAGGTGCTCGAGGGACTGCTCGAGAACGGTGAGGCGCCGGTCTACATCGTCCACTTCTCACAGGCCGCCGCCCTCGAGCGCGCGCAGGCGCTGTCGAGCGTGAAGGTCACGACGCGTGAGCAGCGCGATGCGATCGCCGAGGCGATCGGCGGGTTCCGCTTCACGACCGGCTTCGGCAAGACGCTGTCACGACTGGTGCGCGCCGGCATCGGGGTGCACCACGCCGGGATGCTGCCCCGCTATCGCCGGCTCGTCGAGACGCTCGCGCAGCGGGGTCTCCTCCGTGTCATCTGCGGCACCGATACGCTCGGCGTCGGCATCAACGTGCCCATCCGCACAGTGCTACTCACCGCGCTTTCGAAGTACGACGGCACGAAGATGCGGCAGGTGTCAGCACGCGAGTTCCACCAGATCGCCGGACGTGCCGGTCGCGCCGGGTTCGACACCCACGGCAGCGTCGTCGTGATGGCGCCGGAATGGGAGATCGAGAACGCCGTCGCCCTCGCCAAGGCCGGCGACGATCCCGCGAAGCGCAAGAAGATCGTCCGAAAGAAGGCGCCGACGGGCGTCGTGAACTGGGGCGAGGGCTCGTTCGAGCGGCTCGTCGAGGCCGACCCCGAGCCGCTCTCGCCGCAGCTCCAGCTCACCGCGGCGATGCTCATCAACGTCATCGGGCGCGGCGGCGACGTGTTCGCGAACGTCCGCTCGCTCGTCTTCGACAACCACGAACCCCGCGCCCGGCAGTACGAGCTCGCGCGGCGTGCGATCGCGCTGTTTCGCACGCTGGTGGTCGCCGAGATCGTGGTGACGGATGCCACCGGCATCCACCTCACCGTCGACTTGCAGCCGAACTTCGCGTTGAACCAGCCGCTGTCGCCGTTCGCGCTCGCCGCAATCGACTTGCTCTCGCCCGACGACGCCGAGACCGGCACGTCGCACTACGCGCTCGACGTCGTGAGCGTCATCGAGTCGACGCTCGACGATCCGCGGGCGATCCTCGCCCAGCAGCAGTACAAGGCGCGCGGCGAGGCCGTCGCGGCGATGAAGCGCGACGGTGTCGAGTACGACGAGCGGATGGCGCTGCTCGAAGAGGTCACGTGGCCGAAGCCGCTCGACGAGCTGCTGGCGCAGGCGTACGAGACGTTCGCGTCGAGTCAGCCGTGGGTGCGCGACTTCGAGCTGTCGCCGAAGTCGGTCGTCCGCGACATGTTCGAGCGGGCGATGACGTTCGGCGAATTCGTGTCGTTCTACGAGCTCGGCCGCAGCGAGGGGCTCGTGCTGCGCTACCTGTCCGACGCGTATCGCGCGATCCGGCAGACGGTTCCCGCCGAGGCCCGCACCGACGACCTGCTCGACCTCATCGAGTGGCTCGGCGAGCTCGTGCGCCAGGTCGACTCGAGCCTCGTCGACGAGTGGCAGGCGCTCATCAACCCCGCGGATGACCCGACCGCGCCGGTCGTTCCGCCGGCACCGCCGTCGATCCTCACGAACCGGCGCGCTTTCGTGGTGCTCGTGCGGAACGAGCTGTTCCGCCGCGTGCAGCTTGCGGCGCTGCAGGACGACGACGCCCTCGTCGCGCTCGACCCCGGCGTCGACTGGCCCGCGGCGCTCGACGCGTACTACGACGACCACGACGAGATCCTCACCGGTGGTCCCGCGCGCTCACCCGCGCTGTGCGTCATCGATGAATCGGATGCCGGTGTCTGGCGGGTCGAGCAGATCATCGACGACCCGGTGGGCGACCACGACTGGCGCATCCGGGCGGAGGTCGACCTCGCGGCCTCCGTCGACGAGGGCATCGCGGTCGTGAGGGTGTCGGAGGTCGTGCGGCTCGGCTAGCCTTCACCGCATGCCCGTCGTCACCCGGACCGCCTGATGGCGGCGCACCTCGCATTCCTCCGGGCGATCAACCTGGGACCCAAGCGCGTGTTCCCGAAGACCGACATCCATCGCGTGGTCGGCGAGGTCGGCTTCGATGAGATCGAGACGCACCTGAACACCGGCAACGTCCGCTTCGGCACGCGCATGCGCTCGCGCGCGAAGATCGAGGAGACCCTCGAGCGCGCGTTTGTTCGCGACCGCGGGTTCGAGGTACCGACCATCGTCTTCTCGGCGGCCGAGTTCGTGCAGGTCGCGGCCGATACCGCACGCCTCGACGAGGAGCATCCGGGGCTCGCGCGGCACTACGTCTACCTCCTCAAGGAGCCGCTCACCGCCGACCGCGTCGCCGAGGTCGAGGCGCGCGCCGACGAGCGTGGCCGCATGGTCGTGCTCGGCCGCACCGCGCACGCCCTGCTGCGCCCGGGGTATCAGGACGGACAGGTCGATCCGCTCGCCGCCGCGAACCTGCTCGGCGTCGCGACGAACCGCAACGCCAACGTGGTCCGCACGGTCGCCGCGAAGTGGTGCTGACCCGCGTCAGTCGCGGATGGTAGAACGGTAGAGCCCGAGGGTAGAATTGCTGCCATGGGGCTCAACATCAAGAATGAGGACGTGCACGCTGCGGTGCGCGAGCTGGCAACCAGGCTCGGTGTCAGCCAGACCTCTGCGGTGGAGCGTGCGGTGCGCGAGAAGCTCGCCGCGATGACCGACGACGCCGATTTGGCTGCGCGCGCACGCCGTCGACGCGACGCGATCACGGCCGCGCAGGAGGCGTATCGCGGGGTCGACCTCTGGGCGGTCGCCGACGAGCTCTACGACCCGGCGACGGGGCTGCCGAAGTGATCGTCGATACGTCGGCGCTGATCGCGCTGCTGCAGAACGAAGCGTGCGCTGAGGCGATCGACGTCGCAACCGAATCGGCGGCCTGGCGCGGGATATCGGCAGCGACACTCTTCGAAGCCGCCATCGTCGCCGACGGCACGTCTGACCCGGTCCGATCCGCCCGATTCGATGCGCTCATCGCAGGCCTCGACATCGAGGTGGTGCCGCTCACGGCAGCGCACGCGGCCATCGCGCGGCAGGCGTATCGCGACTACGGCCGCGGATCAGGGCACCCCGCAAAGCTCAACTTCGGCGACTGCTTCTCGTACGCGCTCGCGAAGGAGCGCGGTGAGCCGCTGCTCTACGTCGGCGACGACTTCGCGCACACCGACATCGCCTCAGCGCTCGGCTGAGTGGTGCCGTGCCGCGTCGACGTGTGAGGCTCGGGGCATGGTCCTGACGATCCGTCCCCCGTCGCCGGCGGATGCCGCGGCGCTCGCCGACCTGCACGTGCAGACGTGGCGCGAGACGTACACCCACCTGCTGCCTGAGGGGTACTTCGACGAGGCGTTCGTCCAGGGCCGCCACGAGATGTGGGGGCGGCTCGCCGGCACCGACCGCGAAGACCTGACGGTGCGGCTCGCGGAGCTCGACGGCGTGCTCGTCGGGCTCGCAATGTCGGGGCCGCCGCAGGGTGACGACCCGCCGCGGGACCGGCAGCTGTACTTCATCTACGTCGCGGCATCCGCCCACGGCACCGGCGCCGGGCAAGCCCTGCTCGACGCAGTGCTCGGCGACGGGCCTGCGCTCCTCTGGGTCGCCGACGGCAACCCTCGCGCGATCGCGTTCTACCGGCGCAACGGCTTCGCCTTCGACGGCGTGGAACAGCTCGACCCCGGCGCGCCCGCCATCACCGACCTGCGCATGGTCCGCTGACCGCGGCATCCGCTCACGGCCTCGTCCGTCCCGCGGAGATTCTTCCTTTCCGCGTACGGACGCCGAGGATTCGCGCGCGTCAACGCGGATTGCCGCGGGAGCGAGAGCCCAGGTGGGGACCACCGCGGCGGGTGTCGGCGCCCGCGGCTATCGTGGATCGGGTGAGTGACGGCGGCTGGAACGGTGACCCCTACGCCGATCTCTCGTGGGATCCCGACGACCTCGTCCCGCCCGACGATTTCGACGCGCCGCCCCCGCCAGACCCGCGGTACGACGACTACGGTGCGGCCGTCGCTCGCGCGACGCGTTCCCAGCCGGATGCCGCGCCGGCGGCGCCCGCCCGCGGCGGCCACCCCCGCGCAAGCGCACCCCGCTCCGCACCACCGCGGCCGCAGGCGGCACCGGCATCCGTCCTGAAGCTCGAGCGACGCGACCACGTCGGTGACGATCCGGTCGCGGTCCTCGCCGACGTGTTCGGCTACCCCGCGTTCCGGGGCGACCAGGCCGAGATCGTCTCGCACGTGATCGCCGGCGGCGACGCCGTCGTCCTCATGCCCACCGGCGGCGGCAAGTCGATCACCTACCAGGTGCCCGCGCTCGTGCGTCCCGGCACCGGCCTCGTCGTCAGCCCGCTCATCGCGCTGATGCACGACCAGGTCGAGGCGCTCATCGCGAACGGCATCCGAGCCGCGTACCTGAACTCGACGCAGAGCCCCGCCGAGCGTGCGGGCGTCGAGCAGGCGCTCCTCGACGGCGAGCTCGACCTCATCTACGTCGCTCCTGAGCGACTCTCGGTGCCCGCGACGACCGCGTTGCTGCAGCGCGCGCGGCTCAGCGTCATCGCGATCGACGAAGCACACTGCGTGTCGCAGTGGGGCCACGACTTCCGACCCGACTACCTCGCGCTCGGCGATCTCGGCGAGCGGTTCCCGGGCGTCCCGCGCATGGCGCTCACCGCCACCGCGACCCGCGCGACGCACACCGAGCTGACCGAGCGGCTGCACCTCGGCGACGCCAGGCACTTCGTCGCGAGCTTCGACCGTCCGAACATCCAGTACCGCATCGAACCCAAGGTCGACGTGCGGCGCCAGCTCGTGCAGTTCGTGCGCAGCCAGCCCGAGGGCTCGGCGGGCATCGTCTACGCGCTGAGCCGAAAGTCGGTCGAGCAGACCGCCGAGTACCTACGCACGCAGGGCCTCGACGCGCTGCCGTACCACGCGGGCCTCGACGCCGGCATGCGCGCACGGCACCAGTCGAGGTTCCTCCGCGAGGAGGGCGTCGTCATGGTCGCCACCATCGCGTTCGGCATGGGCATCGACAAGCCCGACGTCCGCTTCGTCGCGCACATCGACCTGCCGAAGTCCGTCGAGGGCTACTACCAAGAGACCGGTCGCGCCGGCCGCGACGGCGAGCCGGCCGTCGCGTGGATGGCGTACGGCCTCGGCGACGTCGTGCAGCAGCGGCGCCTCATCGAGCAGTCGCCCGGTGACCGCACCTACAAGATGCGCATGGGGCAGCACCTCGACGCCATGCTCGCGCTCTGCGAGACCGTCGCGTGCCGCCGCCAGAACCTGCTGAACTACTTCGGCCAGGCATCCGACGCCTGCGGCAACTGCGACACCTGCCTCACCAAGCCCGACACGTGGGACGGTCTCGTCGCGGCGCAGAAGCTCCTCTCGACGATCGTGCGGCTGCAGCGCGAGCGGAACCAGGCGTTCGGCGCGGGCCACCTCATCGACATCCTGCGCGGCGGCTCGACCGAGCGCATCCGCCAGCAGGGGCACGACAAACTCTCGACCTACGGCCTCGGCAACGACCTCTCCGAGCAGGACTGGCGCTCGGTCGTGCGGCAGCTGCTCGCCCGCGGCATCCTCGTCGCGCAGGGAGAGTACGGCGTGCTCGCGGTCGGCGAGAGCGGGGCCGCCGTGCTGCGCGGCGACGAGCCGGTGCCGTTGCGACGCGATGTGCTCGGTCGCTCGGGCGGCGGTTCTGCGCGCGCGAAGCGGCAGTCGAGTTCGGATGCCGTGCCCAAGGGCGACCGCGACCTGTTCGAGGCACTGCGGGCCTGGCGCGCCGAGCAGGCCCGGGAACAGGGCGTGCCCGCCTACATCGTCTTCGGCGACGCGACCCTGCGCGCCCTCGCCGAGCACCGTCCCGCGTCGGTGGCCGACCTCGACGGCATCACCGGCATCGGCGCCAAGAAGCGCGAGGCCTACGGCGAGGCGGTCGTCGCGGTGATCGCCGGAGCCTGAGCCCGCGCTCGCGTGGCGGCTCGCAGCGAGAGGCCACGCCGCACCGTGGCATCCGTCCGCTCCAGGTGGCACTTCGTGCCGCTTCCCAGCCCTCGAAGCGACGAGAGCTGCCACCTGAACGAGTCAGGCAGCCTGACCCTGCCCGCCCTCCCGCTCCAGGTGGCACTTCGTGCCGCTTCGCAGCCCTCGAAGCGACGAGAACTGCCACCTGAACGAGCACCCGAGAACGCAGAAGGGGCGGATGCCGCAAACCGCGACACCCGCCCCGACCGAAGAACGCCTACTTGATCGACCCGCGCATCACGCCGGAGATGACCCAGCGCTGCGAGAAGATGTAGACGAGCAGCAGCGGTGCCATCGCCATGAGGTACGACGCGAACGCGACCGTGTAGTCGGTGTTGTACTGCCCCTGGAACACGTACTGCGCGAGCGACAGCGTGCGGTCGGACGGCTCGGTGAGCACGACGAGCGGCATGATGAAGTCGTTCCACGCCCACACGCAGGTGAGGATGCCGACCGTCGCGTTCATCGGCATGAGCAGCGGGAACACGACCTGCCGGAACACCCGCCACGTCGATGCGCCGTCGATGCGCGCCGCCTCTTCGAGCTCGATCGGGATGGAGCGGATGAACGCCGTGTAGATGAAGATGTTCAGGCTCAGCCCGTACACCGTGTAGAGCAGGATCATCCCGGCGGGGTTGTCGAACCCGAGGAGCGACGTCTGCTTCACGAGCGGCAGCATGATGATCGGGAACGGGATGAACAGCGCCGCGAGCAGGTAGTAGAACACGCCCTTGAAGAACGGTCGGTGCAGGTTGCGCGCCAGCGCCCACGCGACGAGCGAGCTCGTCAGCAGCGTGAACACGACCGAGCCGACCGTGATCAGCGCGGTGTTCATGAGCGCCTGCGGGAACGACGTGCGCTCCCACGCGACCGCGAAATTCTCCCAGTTGATCGGCCAGGGCAGCTCGAATCCGGTGCCGGATGCCAGCTGCGCGGGCGTCTTCAGGGCGACGGCGACCGCGAGGTACAGCGGCACGACGATCGTCAGCGAGCACACCGCGATGAGCGCGGTGGCCCACCAGTTGGTGCGACGGGTGTCGGACGGGTCGCCGCCGCGGAAGCGGCGCTTGGGGATGACGACCGCCGTGGTCGCGGGGCCCGCCTCGACGGGCGTGGTGACGGAGCTGGACATCAGAAGTCGGCCTCTCTGCGCTGAAGGACCCGGAATTGGAGGAGCGAGACGATGGTGATGACGATGAAGAAGAGCACCGCATTGGCGGTCTGGTAGGCGAACTCGCCGCCCGAGAAGCCGCCGCGGAAGATGAGCATCGTCACCGATTCGGTCGACGTGCCCGGTCCGCCGTTGGTGAGGGCGATGATCGGGTCGAAGACCTGCAGGAAGCCCTTCAGGCTCAGCACGACGTTGATCGTGAAAAAGGCGCTGATGAGCGGGAACGTGATGGAACGGAACTGGCGCGCGGGGCCGGCGCCGTCGATGGATGCCGCCTCGTAGATGTCGCCCGGGATCGTCTGGAGCCCCGCGAGGTAGATGATGATCGAGAACGCGCAGGCCTGCCAGACCGCGAGCACCACGACGGCCGTCCACGCCCAGTCGGGGTTCGTGAGGATGTTGTCCGCGAACAGCGGGATGCCGCTGAGGATCTTGGGCAGCGAGTTCGAGAACAGGAACTGGAACACGTAGCCGACGACGAGCACCGCGAGGATGTACGGCACGAAGTAGACGCCGCGCCAGAAGTTCCTGGCCCGGATCTTCGCGTTGAGGCCGAGCGCGATCGCGAGCGAGAACGCGTTGGTCAGGATCGTCGCGACGATTGCGAACAGGAACGAGAACCCGTACGCCTGCAGGATGCGGTCGTCGCGGAAGATGTTCGCGTAGTTGGCGAACCCGACGAAGTCCCAGTTCCCGTAGCCGGCGTAGTTCGTGAAGCTGTAGAACACGCCGATGAGCACGGGCAGGGTGTGGAACGCGGCGAATGCGAGGACGGCCGGCCAGACGAACCAGTAGTAGGCGCGCGGGGCGAGCTTGGAGCGCTTGCGCGGGGTCGGTGCGGCATCCGCCTGGGTCCGCGTCGTAGAGGTGGTGACGATGGCCATCTCAGTCCTCCTGGTCCGGCGTGATGGTGCGGGCGGCGACCTTGCGCCACTCGTTGTCGAGGGTGCGCAGCGCCCGATCGGTGTCACCGTCGTAGAGGAACTGCTGCACGGTGCCGACGAGCGGGATCGCGCCCGGCACCTGGTGGTCGATGAAGCCGGTGATCTGACCGGCGTCGAAGTACGGCGCGATCGACTGGAGTGCCGGGTCGTCGCTGAGTTCGGCGTCGGTCACCGAGGGCACCATGTTCTGGGATGCCGCGAACTCCTCGATGACGTCGGTCTGGAAGAGGTACTCGATGAAGCGGAGTGCCTCTTCTTTGTGCGGGGTGTTCCGCGCCATCGTGACGGTCACGTCGACACCGGAGACGAGCATGCGGTCGGCCGGGTTCTCGGGCACCGGGTAGGGGAAGATCGCCGCGTCGATGTCGGGGTTGACCGCCTTCACCGGGCTGAGCGCCCAGATGCCCTGCAGCATCATGGCGGCACCGCCGTTCGCGAACAGCGACGTGCTGTCGTCGTACGAGGCGCCGCGGTAGCCCTCCTGCGAGTACTCGAAGAGCTGCGCCTGCATCTCCATCGCCGAGGGGAAGTCCTTCTCGAACGACACGGGCGAGTCGGCGCCGACGGTGTCGCCCTCTTCGCGCATCGCGTCGAAGAAGCCGTCCTGCGAGGTGTACGCGCCGATGCCGTTCCACGACGGCATGGCGGTCCAGTTCTCGGCGAGCGACGTCGAGAACGGGGTGATTCCCCGCTCCGTCAGCGTCTCGCACAGCGCGATGAGCTCATCCCACGTCTCGGGGACCTCGAGCCCTTCGGCTTCGAAGATCTCGCGGTTGTAGATGATGCCGTTGGCGTTGTTGACGTAGCCGAGGCTGTTCACTTCGCCGGGCGCGGTGCCGAGGTCGGCGAGGATTTCCTGCACGCCCGGGTTGATGGTGTCGAGCACCGGCTCGTCGCTGAAGTCGTAGAAGACGCCGGCCTCGGCGAGCTTGCCGAAGTTGCCGTTGGCGTTCAGCGTGATGACGTCGGGGGTGCGGTCCTTGACGAGCAGGGTCCGGATGAGGGTCTCCGAGTCGGCGACCTGGTTCTGCACCACGTCGATGTCGGGGTTCTCGGCTTCGAAGGCGGCGATGATCTCGTTGAAGTCCTCGAGCGCCTCCCCTTTGAATTGGAAGAAGTCGAGCTTCGTCCGGGTGTCGCCGGCGGCGCACGCACCCATGCCGAGCGTGAGCCCGACCAGGAGTGCGCCCGCGACGGCGGTGCGGGTGGTTCTGGATCTCATGGTGCGTGCGCCTCCTTGCGCGGATGCCGCGTGGTTACGCAGCGGTGATCTCGATGACGACCGCCTGCTGCGGCTGCTGGACGGGGGGACGGATGCCGGCGACGGCGAGCTGCCGGCCGGTGAGGACGGTCTCGTGGTGGGCCCACTCGAGCGGCGACTGCGCGGGGTCCTGCACGATGCCGCCCGGCGTGACGAGGCGGACGCGGTACGTGCGGTCGGCGTCGAGCCCCGGGAGTCGCACACGGCCGGCCGGCGACGAGATGAGCGTCTGCGTCTGCGCGATGGTGAAGAACGCGGATGCCGCGTCCGCCGCGACCACGCCGCGGACGTCGAGGCCGGGGTCGGCCACGTTCGCGTTCACGAGGCGGCCGGTCGCGACCAGGGGGCGCACGCGCTTGGCGAGCGCGACCCAGGCGCCGACGGTGGCGGCATCCTCGTCGGACAGGGTCGTGACGTCCCACTCGATACCGAAGTGACCGAAGAGGGCGACTGCGCCGCTCATCGCGAGCGAGACGGTGCGCTTGGTCGAGTGCACGTGCGGGGTGGTGAGGTGCATGCCCATCATCTCGGGCGGCACGACGAGCGCGGTGTTGCGCTGGTTCTCGAGCCGCTCGACGGGGTCGAGGCAGTCGCTCGTCCAGATGCGGTCGGTGCGGTCGAGGATGCCGAGGTCGACGCGGGCGCCGCCCGAGGCGCAGCTCTCGATCTCGAGGCCGGGGTGGGTCGCCTTCAGCTCGTCGAGCAACCGGTAGACGGCGCGGGTCTGCGCATGCACCTGCGCCGCACCGCCGGGGCCGGCGGCAGCGTCGACGAGGTCGCGGTTGTGATCCCACTTGATGTACGAGATCGGGTATTCGGCGAGGATCGCCGAGATGACCCCGAGGATGTAGTCATACGCACCGGGGTGTGCGAGGTTCAGCACCTGCTGCTGGCGGGCGGACGGCGGCAGCTCGTCGCGGCCGCGGAGGATCCACTCCGGGTGCGAGCGGGCGAGGTCGCTGTCGGGGTTGACCATCTCGGGCTCGAACCAGAGGCCGAACTCCATGCCCTTGGCGACGACGTGGTCGGCGATGGGGTGGAGTCCGTCGGGCCAGACGGTGTCGTCGACGTACCAGTCGCCGAGGCCGGCGTGGTCGTCGCGACGGTGGCGGAACCAGCCGTCGTCGAGCACGTAGCGCTCGACGCCGATCTCGGCGGCGGCGTCGGCGAGGGCGACGAGCTTGGGCAGGCGGTGGTCGAAGTAGACCGCCTCCCACGTGTTGAGCGTGATCGGGCGGGGCCGCGAGGGGTGCTGCGGACGCGCGCGCCACTCCTCATGGAAGCGGGATGCCAGCTCGTCGAGGCCGTCGCCCCACGAGCCGAGCAGCTCGGGCGAGGCGACCTCCTCACCGGGAGCGAGGCGGATCTCGCCGGGCAGGTACAGCTCGCCGCCGCCGAGGAACGACTCGCCCGTGGGCACGCGCTCCGCGAAGGTGCGCTGGTTGCCGCTCCACGCGAGGTGCACGCCGTGCACCTGACCGCGCTCGTGGCCGAAGCCCGGCACGCCGGCGGCGAGGAGGAGCGTGGCATCCGCTCCGGGGCGACCGCGGCGGCTCTCGCGCAGGTGCGTGCCGAAGGTCAGGTCGCGGCGCTGGCCGGAGCGCTCACGCAGGTGGCGGCCGGTGGTGTCGAGGATCTCGGTCGCCTCCCAGGGCAGGGGCAGCGAGGGCTGCAGCGTCTGCACCGTGTAGGTCGAGTCGCCCATGTTGCGGACCGTGATCCGACTGCGGACGAGGCCACTCGCGCCGATCGACAGGCGGATGCGGGCGGTGAGCGCCGACTGGTCGTCGACGAGGGCGAGGTCGATTGCCTCATCGGTGACGGAGGCGTTCCGGAGGGTGAAGAGCGGGCTGGCGTACGCGCCGTCGCGGTGGCCTTCGAAGGTCGGGGTGCCGAGCCAACCGGATGCCGCGGTGGTCAGCACGCCCAGGCGGGCGGTGACGTCGAGGCCGCCGGAGACGCGCTGCGGGCGGGCCGCGGTGGCGAGGGACTCGAGCGTCTCGGCGGTCGCATCGCCGAGGTCTGCGCCCCAGTGGACGATGACCGGCGTCGGCTGGGCCTCGAGGTCGACGACGAGGCTCGTGCCGCCGCGGCGCAGGTGCGCGATGCGGGCGGACGCGGTGGACGTGGGGACGACATTGTCGTGGTCGAGCATGGGATTAGTTCTACTAGGGAAATATTCAGACGTCAAGACTCGCGTTAGCGCAGGGATTCGTCGGGATTACAGCATCCATTCGTGCCAATATGGAACCAACGCCGCGCGAGGAGGTGCGAATGAGCCGGAGCGAAACCGCGCTCGCGCGCGCCGTCCTCATCCACGGGCCGCTCTCGCGCCGCGACCTCACGACGCGCCTCGGGCTCTCGCCCGCGAGTCTGACCCGCCTCGCGAAGCCGCTGCTCGAAGCGGGGCTGCTCATCGAACTCGACGAGGTCGCCGACGGCACGGTCGGTCGCCCGTCCCGTCCACTCGACATCGCGCCGGGGCTCGGCGCCTTCGCGGGCGTGAAGATCACCGGCGACGCGGTGATCGCGGTTGGCACCGACATTCGCGCCGAACCGATCACCGGCGGCGAGTGGCCCATCGACGACCGTTCGCCCGAGGCCGTCCTCGCCCTCGTCGCGCGCGCGGTGCGCGAGCTCGCGCTGCCCGATCTCGTGGCGCTCGGGGTGAGCCTCGGCGGTGTCGTCCACGACGGTGTCGCGCTGCATGCGCCCTTCCTCGAGTGGGCCGACGTGGACGTCGCGGGGGTCCTGGCGGCGGAGCTCGGCGTCCCGGTGAGCGTCGAGAACGACGTCGTCGCGCTCGCCGAAGCCGAGCGATGGTTCGGCGCCGGCCGCGGGCTCGACGGGTTCGCGACGATCACGATCGGCGCGGGCGTCGGCTACGGGCTGGTCGTCGACGGAGAGGTCGTCCGGACGTCGGATGCCACGATCGGTACCGGCGGCCACATCCCGCTCGACCCGTTCGGCCCCGTCTGCCAGGACGGGCATCGCGGGTGTGCGCAGGCGATGCTGTCGTCGGGTTCGATCGCCGCACAGGTGTCCGCCGCGCTCGGCCGCCCCGTCGACTACGACGAGACGCTCGAGCTGGCTGCCGCCGGTGATCCCGCCGTGCACGCGATCGTCGGCAGTGCGGGCGACGCGTTGGGCCGGCTGATCGCGCTCGCCACGAACCTCAGCCTGCAGTCGTCGGTGGTGCTCGCAGGTGAGGGGATCAACCTGTTCAGCGTCGTCCAGGACCGGGTTCGGGCCGCGGCATCCGCAGGTCGGGACCCGCGGGCCGAACCGGTCGACATCCACGTCGACGACTCGGGGTTCCGCGCGTGGGCCAGGGGAGCGGCCGCCGTCGCGATCCAGTCCACGATGGACCGCATGCGGGGCGAGTGACCCTCACGCCGTGACGGTGCGCACCCGCTCCACGCGGAAGACGTGCGGCAGTGCGCTGAGGTCGCGGTCGCCGTCCGACCGCGGGAACTCGAACACGTCCAGCATGAGCTGTACGGGGTAGTCGATCGTCTGCGCGACGGTCTTGACCCAGGCGCCGTCGACGAAGAAGCGCAGGCGTTCCGGGGTCCACTCGACCGCGTAGTCGTGCGGCACGGTGAGGTCCCCGTCGATCCAGATCTTCTCGAAGTCGGTTCGCAGTCGCGGGTCATTCTGCGCCTTCACGCCGATCCCGACCCACCCGCCGTTTGCCTCGACCTCCGAGCCGAAGATCTCCGCGATGCAGATCTCCCCGCAGTCGTCGGGTCGATCCTCGAACCCGATCGGCCAGAACGCGACCATCGCATCCGGATGCCGGATCGCCGAGAATCGCGCCTCGATGACGCCGTGCGTCGCAAGCCACAACCGCTGCTCGGGTTGCGACTCGCGGACGACGAGGTCGGGGCGGAACCGGTGCTGTCCATCGCCGGAGCCGAGCGGGCCGGATCGCTGCCCGGTCTGCAGGTGAGAGACCCGGAGGTCACCGTCCCACTCGGGTGCCCATGGCGGGGTGTCGGCGTCGATGCGCAGTCGCAGCCCGTCACCGACCTCGAACCGCGCGGCCGCGGCATCCTTCGACGACCAGTGCGGGGTGTAGAACGGCGACCACCGCTGCAGGTCCAACGAGTCGTCGGTGAACCGCTCCTCGACATCGACGGCCCGCCCGGTCGTGTCGAGCGGCGACATGTCGAGGTGCCAGATGTTGAAGTGGAGCATCCCGCCCCGCCAGGGCTCGGTGCCTTCGCCGCGCAGCTCGAATCCGGCGCGGGCGCAGAGGGCGTTGGATGCCACGTTGTCCACGCCCGGATACGCCGTCAGCAGCGTCCGGTCGCCGCGACGGCGCACCTGGTCGATGATCAGGCGGAGTGCCGCGCCCGCGACACCGAGCCCCTGGAGCTCGGGGACGACACTCCACCCGGCTTCGTACGCGGGCGTGCCCTCTTCGTCGGTCTCCCAGAACCCGATGCCGCCCGCGGCGATGCCGTCGACCTCGATCCGGAACATCGCCCCGCCCCGCGTTGCGACCCGCATGTAGCGCTGCTGCCGGTCCTCGAGCTGCGCCGGCGTCTCGGGGCCCCCGAGGTGCGCCGTCATCTCGGGCGTGTTCATGCGCTCCAGCAGCGGCAGGTTGTCCTCGCCCCATGGTTCGATCGTGGTCGTCATCGCGCCTCTCGCGTCGTCGTCGGCCGTTGCGCCTCAGCATCCTCCTCCCCACCGACACCCGCGCGCGCCGCAGCCCCCGCCCGCCGCGCGGCATCCATCCCTCGACGTGGTACAACACGCCGGTACACCGTTCACCCAGCGACAACTGCTGCCACCCGAACGCGCCCCCGAGCGGATGCCGCGCCCCTGCCGCCGGCGGCCGGTGTAGGCCTGGCACAACACGCCAGGGCGCCGGGCGTCCGCGCACTTGTCCAGGGTACACAACAGGGTTTACGACCCGTTGGAGGACTCCTACCGTTGAGGGTGAACTTCCCTGTCTCGCGCTCTCGGAAAGGCCAGTGATGACCGACACCGTCGTCCGCCCCAGCACTCCTGCCACCAACCGCCGCACGCCCGCCGGTGGCGCCCCGACCGCAGCCCGCACGGCTGCCGAAGCAGGTGAGCCGCGTATCGATATCGACACCGTCGGGTCGATGTTGCTCGGCACGTGGGCCGACACCCGTCGCGAGGTCCGCGAGCTCATCAAAGACCCGGCCTACTGGCGCATCGACGGCCAGACGGTCGCCGAGCACCGCGACCGCGTGATGGGTCAGGTACGCCTCCTCGCGCAGAACAATGGCTCGTCTCGCGCGCTCCCCGAGGAATACGGCGGCCTGAACGACAACGGAGCCAACCTCGCCGGCTTCGAGGAGCTCGTCCTCGCCGACCCGAGCATGCAGATCAAGTCGGGCGTGCAGTGGGGCCTGTTCGGTTCGGCGGTGCTCCAGCTCGGCACCGAGGAACACCACAAGCGGTGGGTCGCCGACATCCGGGATGCCAAGCTCCCCGGCGCCTTCGCGATGACCGAGATCGGCCACGGCTCCGACGTGGCTGCGATCGGCACAACGGCGACGTACGACCCCGCCACCGAGGAGTTCGTCATCAACACGCCGTTCCGCGCGGCGTGGAAGGACTACCTCGGGAACGCCGCCGTCCACGGTCAGGCGGCGACCGTCTTCGCGCAGCTCATCACGAACGGTGTGAACCACGGCGTGCACTGCTTCTTCGTCCCGATCCGCACCGCTGACGGCGAGCTGCTGCCGGGCGTGCAGAGCGAAGACGACGGTGTCAAGGGTGGCCTGAACGGCATCGACAACGGCCGGCTCGCGTTCGACCACGTCCGCGTCCCCCGCACGAACCTGCTCAACCGGTACGGCGACGTCGCCGCGGACGGCACGTACTCCAGCCCGATCGAGAGCACCGGCCGCCGGTTCTTCACGATGCTCGGCGCACTCGTGCAGGGTCGCGTCTCCCTCGACGGTGCGGCGACGATCGCCTCGGCGCTCGGCCTGCACATCGCGATCACGTACGGCAATCAGCGCCGCCAGTTCGATTCCGGTGCCGGCACCGACGAGGTCGTGCTGCTCGACTACGGCAAGCACCAGCGTCGCCTGCTGCCGCTGCTCGCGCAGACCTACGCACAGTTCTTCTCGCACGACGAGCTGCTGCGCACGTTCGACGGCGTCTTCAGCGGTCGTACCGACACCCCCGAGGAGCGCGAGAACCTCGAGACGCTCGCCGCGGCGCTGAAGCCGCTCAGCACCTGGAACGCGCTCGCCACCCTGCAGGAAGCGCGCGAGGCGTGCGGCGGCTCCGGCTTCATGGCGGAGAACCGCCTCGTCGGCCTCCGCAGCGACCTCGACGTCTACGTCACCTTCGAGGGCGACAACAACGTCCTCCTGCAGCTCGTCGGCAAGCGGCTGTTGTCCGACTTCGCCCGCCAGTTCAAGGGGGCGGATGCCGCGACGCTCGCGAAGTACGCGGTGGGGCAGACGGCGGGCAAGGTGTTCCACGGCGCGGGGCTCCGCAGCCTCGGCCAGCGGGTCGCCGACTTCGGTTCGACCGCGCGATCGGTCGAACTCGGGCTGCGCGCCGAACACCAGCACGAGCTGCTGTCGGACCGCGTCGAGCAGATGGTCAGCGACGTCGCGGGGGCGCTCCGCCCGGCATCCAAGCTTCCGAAGGACCAGGCCGCCGCGCTGTTCAACCGGCACCAGGCCGAGCTCATCGAAGCGGCACGCGCGCACGGCGAGCTGCTGCAGTGGGAGGCGTTCTCGGACGCGGTGAAGGCGACCGAGAACGACGACACCCGCCAGGTGCTCACCTGGTTGCGCGACCTCTTCGGACTGCACCTCATCGAGCGCCACCTCGCGTGGCACCTCATCAACGGTCGGCTCTCGACGCAGCGCGCGGCCGCCGTCACGAAGTACATCGACCGGCTGTGCGCGCGGCTGCGCCCCCACGCACAGGATCTCGTCGACGCGTTCGGCTTCGAGCCCGAGCACGTGCGTGCGCCGATCGCGTCGGGGCTCGAACAGCAGCGCCAGGATGAGGCACGCGCGTACTACGCCGACCTCGAGGCCCGCGGCGAAGCGCCCGTGCCCGAGAAGTCGTTGAAGCCGAAGAAGCGCTGACCCGAGGGGTCGTGTCCGAGGCCGTCGGTAGCCTGAGCGGGTGAGTCTCCGCATCGGCCCCGACGGCCTCGCTCGTTGTGCCTGGGTGGGTGATGACGCCGAGTACCGGCGCTACCACGATGAGGAGTGGGGGCGTCCGCTGCACGGCGACCGGGCGCTCTTCGAGAAGATGTCGCTCGAGGGATTCCAGGCGGGGCTCTCGTGGATCACGATCCTCCGCAAGCGCCCGCGGTTCCGCGAGGTCTTCGCCGGGTTCCAGCCCGAGGTCGTGGCCGCCTACGGCGACGACGACATCGAACGCCTGATGGCGGATGCCGGCATCATCCGCAACCGCGCGAAGATCCTCGCGACGATCGGCAACGCCGCGCTCGTGCGCGACATGGCCCCGGGCGAGCTCGACGCCTTCATGTGGTCGTTCGCGCCCGAGCCCCGACCACGGCCGGCCTCGCTCGAAGAGGTTCCGGCGACGACCGCGGCATCCGATGCGATGTCGAAGGCACTCCGCAAGGCCGGCTTCCGATTCGTGGGCTCGACGACGATGTACGCCCTCATGCAGTCGAGCGGCATGGTCGACGATCACGTCGACGGATGCCACCGCGCTCACCCGCCGGCAGAGGCGTGACTCCCGGCGGCCCGGGCGATCGGGCAGACTGAGCCAGCGACGAGCACGGGCGAGAGCGACAGCACCGGCAAGAGCGCCAACGCGGGCGAGAGCGGAGGGTGGCCATGAGCGGCTACGAGGTCACCGAGATCGGTGCGATGGACCAGTGGCGCGATCACTTCGGCGGGTTCGCGCCGGCGCGCTCGCGCGACGGACGGCGCGTCGTGGATCACGAACTCGCGATGCAGTACATCGGCGTCACGGCGAACGCGCTCGAACCCGGAGAGCAGGCCGGATACTGGCACACCCACGCGAAGGTCGAGGAGCTCTACATCTTCCTCGAGGGCCGCGGACAGATGGGGCTCGACGACGACCTCGTCGACGTCGGACCGGGGTCCGCAGTGCGGGTCGGTCAGGGCGTCTGGCGCACCTGGCGCGCGCACCCCGAGAGCCCCGGTCAGCTCCGCTGGCTGTGCATCCGCGCCGGCGGCGAGCAGCTGACCCATGTCCCCGATGACGCCACCCGTGACGAACCCGAGCCGCGGCCGATGCCGTGGGACGAGCGAGAGGCCTGACCGATGGCATCCGAGACCCCGATCGCCGACGCGCACGACGTCATCCGCGTCATCGGCGCCCGCGAGAACAACCTCAAGAACGTCGACGTCGAGATCCCGAAGCGACGACTGACGGTCTTCACCGGGGTGAGCGGCTCGGGTAAGTCGTCGCTGGTGTTCGGCACCATCGCGACCGAGTCGCAGCGCCTCATCAATGAGACGTATCCGACGTTCGTGCAGCAGTTCATGGGCCAGCTGAACCGGCCCGAGGTCGACGGGCTCGAGAACATCAGCCCCGCGATCATCGTCGACCAGGAGCGCATGGGCGCGAACGCCCGGTCGACGGTCGGCACCGTGACCGACGTGCACGCGATGCTGCGGCTGCTGTTCAGCCGTATCGGGCAGCCGCACGTCGGGTCGCCGCAGGCGTTCTCGTTCAACGTGCCCTCGGTATCGGGCTCCGGCGCGGTGACGTTGAAGGTCGGCGACAAGCAGGGCACCCGCGAGCACCGGACGTTCGAGATCACCGGCGGCATGTGCCCGACCTGTGAAGGGCTCGGTGAAGCCAGCGACGTCGACCTCGACGAGCTGTTCGACCGCAGCAAGTCGCTGTCGCAGGGCGCCCTGACGGTGCCCGGGTACAACGTCGACGGCTGGATGGTGCGCATCTTCACCGAGTCGGGCTTCCTGGATGCCGACAAGCCGATCGCCGACTACTCGGAGCAGGAGCTCGCCGACTTCCTCTACAAGGAGCCGACGAAGGTCAAGCTCCAGAACATCAACATGACCTACGAGGGGCTCGTCCCGAAGATCACGAAGTCGTTCCTGCAGAAGGACCGCGACGCCCTCCAGCCGCACATCCGGGCGTTCGTCGACCGCGCCGTGAAGTTCCTGCCGTGCCCCGAGTGCGAGGGCACGCGACTCAACGAGGGCGCGCGGTCGTCGAAGATCGGCGGCGTCAACATCGCCGATGCGGCCGCAATGCAGATCACCGACCTCGCCGCGTGGCTCGACACCGTCGACGACCCGGCCGTCGGGCCGCTCATGACGGGGCTGAAGAAGACGGTGGCATCGTTCATCGAGATCGGTCTCGGCTACCTCTCGATCGACCGCTCCTCGGGAACGTTGTCGGGCGGCGAGGCGCAGCGCACCAAGATGATCCGCCACCTCGGCTCCGCACTCACCGACGTGACCTACGTCTTCGACGAGCCGACTGCGGGGCTCCACCCGCACGACATCCAACGGATGAACGAGCTGCTCTTGCGCCTGCGCGACAAAGGCAACACGGTGCTCGTCGTCGAGCACAAGCCCGAGGTCATCGCGATCGCCGACCACGTCGTCGATCTCGGCCCCCGAGCCGGCAGGCACGGCGGCGAGATCATGTTCGAGGGCGATGTCGCGAGCCTTCGCGCCTCCGACACGCTCACGGGTCGTCACCTCGACCACCGGGCGACCCTCAAGTCGACGACTCGCACGGCCACGGGCGCGCTCGAGATCCGCGGCGCGACGCAGCACAACCTCGAAGGCGTCGACGTCGACATTCCGCTCGGTGTCCTGACCGTCGTGACCGGTGTCGCAGGCTCCGGCAAGTCCTCGCTCATCCACGGCAACGTGCCCGACTTCGACGACGTCGTGGTCGTCGACCAGACCGCGATCAAGGGTTCGCGTCGATCGAGCCCCGCCACCTACACCGGCATCCTCGACACGATCCGCACCGCGTTCGCGAAGGCGAACGGCGTGAAGGCGTCGCTGTTCAGCGCGAACTCCGAGGGCGCGTGCGTCGCGTGCAAGGGGCTCGGTGTCATCATCACGAACCTCGGGTTCACGCAGAGCGTCGAAACCCGCTGCGAGGTGTGCGACGGCTCCGGCTTCAGCGACGCCGTCCTCGAGTACCTGCTCGACGGCAAGAACATCGCCGAGGTGCTCGCGATGTCGGTCGACGAGGCGCACGAGTTCACGACCGGAACCGCCAAGACCACCCTCGGCCGGATGAAGGACGTCGGCCTCGGCTACATCACGCTCGGCCAGGCGCTCAACACCCTCTCGGGTGGCGAACGGCAGCGACTCAAGCTCGCGATCGCGATGGCGAAGAAGGGCGCGATCTACGTCCTCGACGAGCCGTCCACGGGGCTGCACCTCGCCGACGTCGACAACCTGCTCGCGCTGCTGGACCGACTCGTGGATGCCGGCAACTCGGTCATCGTCATCGAGCATCATCAGGCGGTGATGGCCCACGCGGACTGGATCATCGACCTCGGTCCCGGCGCGGGTCGCGACGGTGGGCGCGTCGTCTTCGAGGGGCCGCCGGCCGACCTCGTCGCCTCGGCGGACACCCTGACCGGAGAGCATCTGGCGCGGTACGTCGGCGCCTGAGGCGCGGCATCCGTCGCACTCGGCGCCCCCTGCCACACTGCGCGGCGAAGCATATATGGGGAGTTCTCCCCACGTCACGCGTTCGTCGGAAACAGGACCCTCGCTTACCCTGGTTGCGTCACATCCATCTTGCGAGCGCCTGATTCAGCGATCAGGTCCCGACGCCACGCATACATCGTTCGCCCGGGGGAGGCCGAGCTCCAATGAAGTCCTTCGCGTGGCTTCGTGCGCGCCCGCGCACGCTCGCATCGATCGGCGCGGTCTCCGCCGCAGCCGTCACCATCGGCATCCTCGCCATCACCTACGACGGTGAGCCGACCACGGAGGTCGAGCTCAACGACGGCGGTGTCTGGCTGACCAAGCAGACGAGCCTGCTCGTCGGGCACTTCAACAACGAGTCCCGGCTGCTCGACGGCGGTCTGCGCACACTCTCTGCCGAGTACGACATCCAGCAGGCCGGTAACCGCATCCTCGTGACCGACCAGACCGAGGCGACGGTCACCGCGATCGATCCCGGTCGCGTGGCGCTCACTGACAGCGCCGACCTCGGCCCCGGCGCGGCCGTCGCGCTCGGCGGTCCGACGGTCTCGGTCGTCGACGAGACCGGTGCGCTGCGCGTCGCGCCGTTCACTTCCATCGCGGCGATCGGCCGCGAGGCGGGCGACCCGATCGCGGAGCTCGGCCGCGGCGCCGTCACGACCGTCAGCACGTCGGGCACGGCCTACGCCTTCTCGCCCGAGACCGGCATGCTCACCGCGTACGGTGCGGGTGGCGACGGGGCTATGGTCCAGACCGGCGAGCGGCAGCTCGAAGGCATCGAGCCCGAGCACACCGTCTCGATCTCGGCGGTCGGCGACGTCAGCGTCGTGCTCGACCACGGCACCTGGACGCTGTACTCCAGCGACGGCCTGCGGACCGAGGTCCCGGCCGAGAGCGTGTTGCAGCAGCCCTCGAACGCGACCGACGCCGTGACGCTCGCGACGCCCGACGAGCTCGTCCGCGTGCCGCTCGGCGGCGGCGAGCCTGTGACGGTGGGCGCAGGTGCAGAAGGCGCCCCGAGCCAGCCGGTGTACGTGGCCGGGTGCGCGTACGGCGCCTGGTCGGGGTCGGGTGCGTTCGTGCGCGACTGTGCCGGCGACGCCTCGGACGCGGTCGAGACCATCGACGGTGTCGATGCCGCGAGCGATCTACGCTTCCGCGTGAACCGCGACGTCGTGGTCCTGAACGACGTGTTCGGCGGCGCGGCCTGGATGGCCAGCGATGCGCTGCAGCGGGTCGACAACTGGGAGGACATCACGCCTCCCGAAGGCGAGGGTGAAGAAGAGGAGGAGACGACCGAGGAGACCATCCAGTCGACCCTCCCCGAGCGCACCGAGCAGAACACCGACCCGATCGCGAAGAACGACCGCTACGGCGTGCGTCCGGGCCGCACCACGGTGCTCCCGGTGCTCGAGAACGATCTCGACGCGGACGGTGACGTCCTCGTCGCGACCGTCGAGAACGAACCGTCGTTCGGCGAGATCACGCCGATCTACAACGGCACGGCGCTCCAGATCAAGCTCGATGAGGATGCCTCGGGCACGACGTCCTTCACGTACTCGATCGACGACGGTCGGAAGGGGACCGATGAGGCGCGTGTCGATCTCACCGTCTTCCCGATGGATGTCAACACGCCGCCGGTGCAGAAGCGCACGACGGCGATCACCGTCGAAACCGGCGGTGTGGTCTCGTACAACGTCCTGAGCGACTGGGTCGACCCGGAAGGCGACGACATCTTCCTGCAGGAGGTCGCGCCCGACGGCGGCGACGAAGCGGAGTTCACCTCGGACGGCCAAATCACCTACCGGGCGATCGGCGGCACGCAGGGGCGCAAGGACGTACCGGTCGTCGTCTCAGACGGGAGCGAGCGCGGCTCGGGTGTCGCCCGGTACGACATCCGCCCGCTCGGCACCACCTTGCCGGTCACCAACGCCGATCACGTGGTCACGCGCGCCGATCGCCCGGTGACCGTGTATCCACTCGCCAATGACACGAGCACGGGCAGCGAGCAGCTGCGGTTGACCCGCGTTGACGACGTCGACGGCGCTCGGCTCACGCGAGACTACGCTGACGCATCCTTCACCTTCGAGTCCGGCGAGACCGGCACGTACTACGCGACGTATCTCGCGTCGTCCGGCCCGAACTCGGCCCCGGGCATCGTCCGGATCGACGTGCTCCCGGAGGAAGAGTCCGACCTCCCGCCGATAGCCGTCCGCGATGTCGCCCTGCTGCCGTCGGGCGACGACGTCCTCGTCAACGTCCTCGGCAACGACACCGACCCGGCGGGCGGCATCCTGGTGGTGCAGTCCGTCTCCGTCGAGCCCGGCAGCGGGATCGCGGCAGCGGTGCTCGGCAACGAGACCATCCGCATCAGCGACCAGGGCTCGCTCGAGCAGCAGGTGCGCTTGACCTACACGGTTTCGAACGGCGCGCAGTCGGCGCAGGGCGAGATCATCGTCATCCCGGTCCCGGCGCCCGCGAAGCTGCGGCCACCGATCGCCGTCGACGATGAGGTCGTCGTCCGCGTGAACGACATCGTCACCATCCCCGTGATGGACAACGACTACCACCCGAACGGCGACGACATCCACATCTCGCCCGAGCTCATCCCGCCGCTGGTCGATGAGGCGGACGGTGACCTCTTCGTGTCGGAGGACGCGCTGCGTTTCCGTGCGGGGAGCGAACCGAAAACGGTCACGGCGACCTACGAGGTGGTGGACTCCACCGGTCAGCGCGACGCCGGCTACGTCACGATCCGCATCCTGCCGCTCGACGACGAGTCGAACGCGGCGCCGCGTCCTCGCGACGTGACGTCTCGGACCCTGGCCGGATCGAAGGTCACGATCCCGATCCCGCTCGACGGGATCGACGCCGACGGCGACTCGGTGGAACTCGTCGGCGTGGCATCCGCTCCGACCAAGGGCCGCATCGCCACCGTCGGTGTCGACAGCCTCATCTACGAGGCGTTCGACGACGCGGCGGGCGTCGACCGGTTCGAGTATCGGGTCCGTGACAATCTCGGCCGTGAGGCGACCGCTCGCATCGAGGTGGGCATCGCCCCTGCCGAGACGACGAACCAGGCGCCGTATGCCGTGCGCGACACGATCACGGTGCGGCCGGGCCGCAACGTGGCGGTCGACGTGCTCGCGAACGACTCCGACCCCGACGGCGACGCATTCGGCTTCGCCGAGAACGCGGTCGAGATCCCCGATGTGCCGGGACTGGATGCCGAGGTTTCGGGTGAGCAGCTCGTGATCACGGCGCCCGACGATCCGATGCAGACGAGCGTGGTGTACACGATCGCCGACGCCCGAGGGCTCGAGGCGAAGACGTCGGTGCAGATCACGGTCGACCCCGATGTGCCGCTCATGCGGCCGATCGCCCGTGACGACCGCGTGCTCCCCGAAGACATCGCCGAGGACGGCACCGTCTCGGTGGACGTGCTCGCGAACGACGATGACCCCGACGGCACGCGCTCGGCACTCGAGGTGACGCTCGGCGAGGGCGGCGAGAACGCGTCGGTGACGTCGGACGGCTCGGTGCGACTCGCCGTCACGGACGAGCGGCAGGTCATCACCTACGCGATCCGCGACGAGGACGACCTGGTCGCGGCGGCGTTCATCCACGTGCCCGCGCTGAACGACGTGCCGCCGAGCCTGCTCTCGACGACGCCCGTCGAGGTCGGCAGCGGCGAGACCGTCGAGCTGCCCCTCTCCGAGTACGTGCAGGCCTCGGGTGGCGAGCAGGTCGTCATCACCGAGGCGGCGAAGGTCGTGGCAGCGCACAGCAACGGCGCGAACCTGGTGAAGGACCAGCAGACCCTCGTCTACACGTCGGCCGACCGCTACTTCGGTGCCGACGCGATCACGTTCGAGGTCACTGACGGCACCGGACCCGACGACCCCGACGGTCGCAAGGCTACGCTGACGATCCCGATCACGGTGCTCCCGCCCGAGAACCAGCAGCCGACGATGACCGGCGCCTCGATGCAGGTGGCACCGGGTGAGGATGCCGCCGTCCTCGGCCTCGCCGAACTGGCGAGCGACCCCGACCCCGACGACACGCTGTCGTTCTCGCTCGCGTCCGACGCGCCTTCGGGTGTGCAGGCGTCGGTCAGCGATGGCCGGTTGAGTGTCTCGGCCGACGCGAACGTCGCGAAGGGGACGAGCTTCTCGCTGGCGATCAGCGTCACCGACAACGAGACCGAACCGGTCGAGGCGAACATCGCGGTGACGATCACCGCGTCGACCCGCGAGTTGCCGTCGGTGAACGACGACCTCGTCGAGCAGGCCGACCAGGGTGAGACCATCTCGGTTCCCGTGCTCCGAAACGACGTCAACCCGTTCCCCGAGACACCGTTGACGATCGTGGGCGCCGAACTCGAGACGGGTGTCGCCGACGTGCAGGTCGATGGTGACAGCCTCAGCATCACGCCCGCCGCCGACTTCGTCGGGACCGTCGTCGCCCGGTACACCGTGCAGGACAAGACCGAGGACGTCGACCGTCACGTCGACGGACGTGTCCGGGTGATCGTGCAGGGTCGACCGGATGCGCCGGGAAAGCCCACGGTGACCGCCGTCGAGAGCCGGACCGTCGTCCTGAGCTGGACGCCGCCGATCGACAACGGTCGACCGATCGAGTACTACACGGTGACCTCGACCGCCGGCGGCTACGAGCGGCAGTGCCCCTCGACGACGTGCACGCTCGACGGGCTCACGAACAACGTCGAGTACAACTTCGTGGTGACGGCGACGAACAACGTCGGCGAGTCCGACCCGTCGGTGCCGTCCGAGACCGCACGTCCCGACCAGCGTCCCGACCAGCCGGCGCCGCCGACCCTGCAGTTCGGCGACCGCAGCATCGACGTGGCATGGGCGACGCCCCGGACCGAAGGATCCCCGGTCGAGAGCTTCACGCTGGAGATCTCTCCTGCGCCGCCGTCCGGCGTGACGCAGAAGACCGGCGTGACCGGCAACTCGCTGAAGTGGGACGGCCTGCAGAACGGCACGGCCTACCAGGTGCGGGTTCGGGCGCACAACCGCGCCCCGGAGCCGTCCGACTTCTCGCAGTGGTCACAGCCGATGATCCCGGCGGCGCCGCCCGCGGCATCCGGTGCGCCGACCGTCGCCCGGCTCGAGCCGGTCGGCAACCAGGCTCAGATGCGCGTGAGCTGGAACGAGCCGGCGAACAACGGTGACCCCATCGCGGGATACGAATTGAACGTCATCCGCGGCGGCAGCGTCGTCAACGTGATCGCGGTGCCTGCCGGGCAGACGAGTCAGGCCGTCGTGGTGGACACCTCCGAGTCGAACTACACCTACTCGGTCCGTGCCCGGAACAAGGCGGGCTGGGGCGAGACGAGTCCGCAATCGGCACCGAGACGCGCCTTCACGCCGCCGGGTGCACCGACGGGTGTCGCCGCGACCGAGGGCGACAACCGAGTCACAGTGAACTGGACCCCGGGTGCGTCGAACGGCGCCACTGCGGGCGAGATCCGATACGAGTACAGCGTCAACAACGGTGGCTGGCGGTCGGACTGGGTGTCCGGCGGCGGCAGTAACTCGGGCGTGGTCGGCAACGGCACGGTCAACAACAACGGCACGTACTCGATCCGCGTGCGTGCGGTCGCGACCGCCGACGGCACGACGTACGAGGGCGCCGCGTCTGCGGCATCCAACCAGGTACGCCCGTACGGACAGATCGGCAAACCGTCCGCGAGTGCATCGCGTGGTGGAGACGGGCGCACGCTCGTCATGAGCTGGTCGTCCCCGGCGCCGAACGGGCGGGCGGTCACCACCGAGATCCGGACCGGAGACGGTCGTGGATGGCGCACCGTCGCGGCGTCGGGCACCGAGCGTTACGACCTCGGCTACAGCACGACGCGCACGATCGACGTCCGAACGAGTGCTCAGGGCAGCAACACCACCACCGCGTCGGCGACTGCGACCACGGTCGATGCGCCGCCGCCGCCGCAGCCGAAGGTCTGGGTGACCAAGGGTTCACCGCAAGGCGGATGCGTCAACGGGTGCTACAACTTCCGGGTGAACACGGAGAACTTCCCCGGCGGTTCGTACCGGCTCGATTGCATCAGCAGCGCGTACGGCGCCTTCAACAACTACAAAGGCCCATACCAGATCCCCTCGAACGGCAGCGTCGAGATCCAGTGCTACCAGGGCTCCGACGGCGTCGACGTCTGGGTCGACATCTACGGCTGGGGCGACAAGGTCGACACGGAGAAGCGGTTCTGGGCGCGCCCCTGACCATCGGAACAGCGGAACGAAGAAGGAATGAACGAATGAGCATGACCCCCGAACAGGCGGCCTGGTTCCGCGACACGTTCACGCGCCTCGTCGACAACGTCGACCAGGCCCTGATGGGCAAGCGCGACGTCGTCGGCCTCGTGCTGGCCGCGATGCTCGCCGAAGGCCACGTGCTCCTCGAGGACGCGCCCGGCACCGGCAAGACGAGCCTCGCCAAGGCGCTCGCCGCCAGCGTGCAGGGCACGTCGACGCGCATCCAGTTCACGCCCGACCTGCTGCCCTCCGACGTGACCGGTGTCACGATCTACGACCAGCAGAACCACAAGTTCGAGTTCCACCGCGGCCCGGTGTTCGCCTCGATCGTGCTGGCGGACGAGATCAACCGTGCTTCGCCGAAGACGCAGTCGGCGCTCCTCGAGGTCATGGAGGAGTCTCGGGTCACCGTCGACGGGACGCCGCACGAGGTCGGTCGTCCGTTCCTCGTCATCGCGACGCAGAACCCGATCGAGCAGGCGGGCACGTACAAGCTGCCCGAGGCGCAGCTCGACCGCTTCATGATCAAGACCTCGATCGGCTATCCCTCGCTCGCCGTCGCCGAGCGCATCCTGGCGGGGAACGTCGAGCGCAACCCGTCGGCGAACCTGCAGCCCATCATCACGACGAAGGCCGTCGCCGACATGGCCGACCTCGCGGCATCCGTCCACGTCGACCCCGCCGTCGCGCGCTACGCCGCACAGCTGGTCGAGGCGACGCGCGAGTCGGCGTCGACGAAGCTCGGCGTCTCGGTGCGTGGAGCGATCTCGATGATGCGCATCGCGCGCGTCGTCGCGGCGTCACAGGGCCGTCACTACGTGATCCCCGACGACGTGAAGTCGCTCGCCGCCGCCGTGTGGACCCACCGCCTCGTCCTCGACCCCGAGGCGGAGTTTTCGGGCACGACGGCCGACTCGGTGATCGAGCGCGCGCTCGCCGACGTCGAAGCACCCCTCGCGCGGGCGACCGCCTGATGACGATGACGCCGGAGACCGTGACCGAGACGCAGGATGCGACTCGGATCTCCGGCGCGCCGACCGCGGTCGAGGCCGAGGACGACAGCGCGCCGCAGCTCGCGCCCCGCGAAGCGACCCGATGGGAGCGCGTGCGCGAGACGGCGATCGCGTGGAGCGGTGTCGCGTGGGCGCGGACGTCCGTCGTCCTCGCGGCGATCCGCCCCGTCGGCTGGATCGTCATCGCGATCGCGATCGTGCTGTGGGTCGTCACGTTCACCCTCGGGTGGGAGGAGGCGTTCGTCGCGGCATCCGTGGCGACGGTCGTCGCACTGCTGTGCGTCGTCTTCCTCTTCGGGCGCACCGCCTACGACGTCGAGCTCGACCTCACGCGTACGCGGGTCGTGGTGGGGGAGCGGGCCGTCGGCGCGCTGACCCTCGCCAACCGCACGTCGCGGTCGCTCCTGCCGTCCGAGGTCGTCCTGCCGGTCGGCTCCGGTCGCGGCGTCTTCCAAGTGCCCCGTCTCGGACCGAACACCGAGCACGAGGAGCTCTTCGCGATCCCGACCACCGCGCGCGGCGTGCTCGCCGTCGGCCCGGTGAGCGTCCTGCGCGGCGACCCGCTCGGCCTCTTCGAGCGCACCAACGACCGCCGCCAGGCTGTGGACTTGTTCGTGCACCCGAAGACGAAGTCGCTCGACGGGCTCTCGCTCGGGCAGATGCGCGACCTCGAGGGCCTTCCCGATCAGCACCTCGCCCGCGACGACGTCTCGTTCCACGCGCTCCGCGAGTACCAGCCGGGCGATGACCTGCGCCACGTGCACTGGAAGTCGACGGCACGGGTCGGCGACCTGATGGTGCGCGAGTACGAGCAGACCCGCCGTTCGCATTTCGTCGTCGCGCTGTCGACGCATCCCGGCGAATACCGCGAGCCCGACGAGTTCGAGACGGCCATCTCGGTCGCAGGATCCATCGGTCTCCGCGCGCTCCGCGACTCGCGCACGCTCGACGTCCGCACGTCGGCGGGCAAGATCCGCGCCGAGAGCGGTCGCCGCTACCTCGACTCGCTCGCCGCGCTCGAGCCCAGCAAACCGCGAGACGGCGGCATCGTCGCCTTGGCCGGTGTGCTCGCTGCCCACTCGCCGGATGCCGCGGTCGCCGTCCTCATCTGCGGGTCGACCGTCGACGCCGCTGAGCTGCGTCTCGCCTGCTCCCGCATCCCGTTCGGCGTCCGCACGATCGCGGTGATCACGGACGGGCGCGTCGAGTCTCCGACGCTCCGCCGCGTCGCGGACGCCGATGTCGTCACGCTCGGCGATCTGGAGCAGCTCCCGAGCGCGATCCGGAAGGTGCTGGCATGAGTCGTCCGCTTCTCGACCTCCGTCGCGCCGTCTTCCGCGCGAAGCCGGCAGACCTGCGACGCAGTGTCGCGGACGTCGCCGCGATCATCCTACTCGTGACCGTCGGCATCGTCGGGTTCGCCGCGACCTTCGAGGGCGCGCAGTATCTCGTCGCCGCGATCGGCGCCCTCGCGCTCGGCCTCGCGCTCGCGTTCGTCGGGCTCCGTTGGCGGTGGGGCATCCTGTCGCTCACCGGCGCGACGATCGCCCTCTACTTCCTCTTCGGTGGGGCGTTCGCGCTGCCGCACACCGCGCTGCTCGGCGTGATCCCGACGCTCGACACCTGGCAGCAGCTCGCGATCGGGGTCGTCACGTCGTGGAAGGACCTGCTGACGACGGTGCCACCGGTGGCGGCCGACGGCGGGCACCTCATCGTCCCGTTCCTCATGACGCTCGTCGCGACGGTGATCGCCGGATCACTCGCGCTGCGGGCGAAGCACGCAGCGTGGGCCTTGCTGCCGCTCGCCGTGTACCTCGCGCTCGAGATCCTGCTGAGCACGGCGCAGCCCGCCGCACCCATCGTGCAGGGCATCCTCTTCGCGGTCGTGGCAGTGGTGTGGCTCGCGCTGCGGGCGCTGTGGAGCCCCGACCGTGCTGCGGTCGAGGCGGCCGCGGGCCCCGGCGAGAGCGCTTCTCGTGCTGCGCGCACCCGCCGACTCGTCTCGGGTGGCATCGTGCTCGCGCTCGCGGCCGGCGTCGGGGTCGCGGCATCCGCCACGGCATCGCCCCCCGTGCAGCGGTACATCCTGCGCGACTTCGTCATCCCGCCGTTCGACATCCACGACTACGCGAGCCCGCTGCAGGCCTGGCGCAAATACATCCGCGACTTCGAGACGGACGAGCTGTTCACGGTGTCGGGGTTCCCCGAGGACGGACGAGTGCGCCTCGCGACCATGGACGCGTACGACGGCATCGTCTTCAACGTCGCCGACGACGGCGCCGGTTCGTCGAGCGCGTTCACCTCGGTGCGCTCGAACATGTCGCCGGAGGCCGAGGGCGACCGCACCACCGTGCGGTTCGAGATCGCGGATCTCGAGGGCGTGTGGCTCCCCTCGGTCGGCGCCGCGAAGGAGTTCATCTTCGACGGCGATCGGGCCAGCGACCTGCGTCGTGGCGCGCACTTCAACGACGCGACCGGGACCGCCGTATCGACTGCGGAACTGCAGCCCGGCGACGCGTACACGATCGACACCGTCATCCCGTCGATTCCCGAGGACGAGGTCATCGGGGACGCGCCCTTCGCCCCACTCAAGATGCCCAAGCAGGAGGGCATCCCGCAGTCGTTGAGTGAGCTTGCCTCGGATGCCACGGAGGATGCCGAGACGCCCCTCGAGCGCGCACGCGCGCTCGAGGGTTGGCTGCAGACCGACGGCTACTTCAGCCACGGACTCGCCGACGACGTCTACTCGCCCTCCGGGCACGGCGCCGCGCGCATCACGCAGCTGCTCGGCGGCGAGCAAATGGTCGGCGACGACGAGCAGTACGCGGTCGCGATGGCGCTCATGGCCACCCAACTCGGCATGCCCGCCCGCGTCGTCATGGGGTGGTACCCCGACGAAGAGGAGCGCTCCGGCAGCGTCTTCACGGCGAGCGGCGCCGACCTGCACGCGTGGGTCGAGATCGCGTTCACCGGGTACGGCTGGGTGCCGTTCGACCCGACGCCCGACGAGGACAACGAGCCGAGCGAGCAGAACACGCAGCCGCGAGCCAACCCGAAGCCGCAGGTGCTGCAGCCGCCGCCGCCCGCACAGGAGCCGGCCGAGTTGCCGCCGGCGCTCGCCGAGGACCGCGGACAGGACGACGACGAGGAGCCCGGTGAGAACTGGCTCCTGCCGATCCTGCTGTGGAGCGGCCTGGGTCTGGGCACGCTCGCGCTGCTGCTGTCGCCGCTCATCGTGATCGGCGCGATCAAAGCGGCGCGACGGACGAAGCGTCGCACCGCTGACCGCACCGCCGACCGCATCTCGGGCGGCTGGGACGAGCTCGTCGACCGCGCCACCGACTATCGCGTCGCGGTGCCCGCCGGTGCGACCAGAGCCGAGAGTGCCGTCGTGGTCGGCGCTGCCTTCGAGGGGGAGCGTGTCGGCACGCTCGCCCGCCGCGCGGACGCAGACGTGTACGGACCGGGGGACCCCTCGCCCGAGGACGTCGAAGCGTTCTGGCGCGAGGTCGACGAGATCGTCGGCGGCATCGCCGGGGGCGCGTCGTTCTGGAAGCGGCTGGGTGCACGATTGAGCCTGCGCTCCCTGCGTCGGGCCCGGTCGCGGAAGGCGGCGTCCTGATGGCCGCGCCGGCCGCACTGCGCCACCGTGTGCTGGCAGCGGCGATCGACGCGGGCATCGCGGCCGCCGTGGTCGCCGTGGCATCCGGTCTCGTCGTGGCAGTGTCGGTGATCTTCTCGGGAGCCGTCGCGTTCGCCGCGGCGGTCGCGGTCGCCGGCCTCGCCGGTCTCGCCTGGTTCCTCGTGCAGACGTGGATGCAGGGGAATCAGGGTTCCATCGGCATGCGACTGATGGGGATCCGTCTCGCGCATGCCGGCGACGGCTGGGACCTCGGCTTCGGTCGCGCCCTCGGGCGGAATGTGGTGTGGTCCCTGGGTTGCAGCATCATCGTCGGCTGGTTCTCGCCACTGTTCGATCGCTCGCCCCAGCGTCGCGGATGGCACGACCTCGCCAGCGGTGCCGTGATGACGGATGCCGTGCCCACTCGGCCCGCGCGCGATGAGGTTTCCGCGCGGTCGGCGGGCCCGGCCCGGCCGTCCTCGCCCACGATCCCGGTCGCCGATGCGGCGTCGATCGCCTCGATCCGCGACGCCCTGCAGGGCGCGCGAGTCGTTCCGGATCACGGAGCAGCGAAGCCCCCTGCGCCCGTCGCATCCCCGGCCACCGACCTGCCGGTGCCGGTCGTCGTCGCGGCATCCGTCGCTCCGGTTGCGCAGGCCGCGGCGCCGGCCGTCCCGGCTGAGTCCGCGGCCGCAGCGCAGCCCGCGGCCGCAGCGCCCCTGGCCCCTGCTGCAGCGCCCCTCGCCCCTGCTGCAGCGCCCCTGGCCCCTGCGGCAGCGCCCGTTGCGCCGCCGGCCTCCTGGGCGCCTCCCGCCCGCACGCCGAATCGCGCCCCTCGGACGCTGCCCGTCGACGTCATCGAGACGGTCCCGGGCGCGCCCGGGCGGAGCGGCATCCGCCCGACCGATCCTGCGACGCCACTGCCGACCACACTCGCGATGCTGGTGTGGGACGACGGCACGCGCCACACGGTGTACGACGCGACCCTGTTCGGGCGCAGCCCCGCAGGCGAGGCGGGCAAGCGGCTGACGCCGGTGCGCGACGACACTCTCTCGATCTCCAAAACGCACTTCGAGATCGGTGCCGACGAGCAGAGCGCCTGGATCGTCGACCGCCATTCGCTCAACGGCGTCGTCATCACCCGCGCCGGGGTGCCGCAGCGCATCGTGCCCGGTGAACCCGCCCGACTGTGGCCCGGTGACGTCCTCGATATCGGCGACCGCAGGGTGACCGTGGAGGGTGCCCGATGACGGATCGCGTGATCGAAGTTGCAGTTGGCGCCGCCACCCACCCGGGTCTGCGGCGCCGTGTGAATGAGGACTCCCACCTCGCCGAGTACCCGCTGTTCCTCGTCGCCGACGGGATGGGTGGGCACGATGCCGGAGCGGCTGCGAGCGGTGCCGTGGTGGCGGAGTTCGCGCTGCTCGCCGGCGCACCGACCGCGGGGATCGAGACGATGCGTGCTGCCCTCGACCGTGCCCGTGTCGCCGTCGACCGCATCAGCCACAACGGGCGAGCAGCGGGCACGACGCTCACCGGCGTCGCGGTGACCGAGGTCGCCGGCTCCGGCTACTGGCTCACCGTGAACGTCGGCGACTCGCGGACCTACCGCTACGCCGAGGGGTTGCTCGAGCAGATCAGCGTCGACCACTCCGTCGTGCAGGAGCTCATCGACGCGGGAGTGCTCGACGACGAGTCCGCGGGCACGGATAGTCGCCGGAACGAGATCACGCGCGCGATCGGCGGTGGCAGCGGCGGCGAGGCGGACTTCTGGCTGGTTCCCGCTGAGCCGGGCGACCGCATTCTCGTCTGCTCGGACGGGCTCTCGGGAGAAGTGCCCGCCGAGCGGATCGCGCAGGTGCTCGCCGATGAGCCATCCCCGCAGGATGCCGCGACACGACTCGTCCACGAGGCGATGCTCCACGGCGGCCGCGACAACATCACGGCCGTCGTGGTCGACGCGGTGCGCGTGGCAGGGCACGATGATGATGCGTACGAGACCACCCCGGCCGGCGGCGTCTCGGACGCCGATGGCGACACACGGCCGCGCGCAGCGGCAGGAGGGGACGCGTGATGCGTGCAGTGCGATACCGACCGGACGGAGGCAGCGACGCCTGGCGCGCCGCGGTGACCGGCACCGCGTTGGCGGTGTTGCCTCCCGAGGTCACCCCGCACGCGGTCGAAGCAGTGTGGCGTCGCCTCGACGGCGGCGGCATCGGCGCGGTCCTGGAGTCCCTGACCGGTGCGTTCGGCACCTCGCTCACCGCGATCCCGCCGTTCGGGCTCGCGGTCGCCGAGGGTGACGGCATCCGGGTCGCCGTCCGCGGCCCGGTGGAACTCCTCGCCCACACCCCCGCCGGGCCAGAGTCGATCTCGGGCGCCGGGGTGTCGACGTGGACGGAGCGGTTCCTGCCCGGTGCGACCCGTGTGACGGTGGAGCTGCGCGAGGGTGGCGAGGCCGACACCCTGCCGATCGACTCGGGCGTCGTCCCCGCGGCGAGCGTCGTGCTCGACCTCGAGGGTGGCAGCGGTCCAGCATCGGGTCCCGTGCCGGTCCCGGCGAAGGCCGCGCCGAAGGCGGCACCGACACCCGTGCCGGAGCCGCCCGCCGTCGACGACGCCTCGGTGGACGAGACGCCCGCGGCATCCGCCGTCGACGACGCACCCGCGAACCACGCCGACGAAGCGGTGAACGGCGAGACCGTCGTCTCGGCGTCGGCGCGCGGCGCACAGGCCGAGGAACCCGCACCGGTCGACGACCCGGCACCCATCGAGGAGACCGTCTCGGGCATGGTGACCGAGGTGCCCGGTGCGACGATCGCCCCGAGCGTGGCAGCGGATGATGATCCCGTGCTCGGTGAGACGATCGCGAGCCCGCGCACCGCCAAGGCCGAGCTCCCGGCGATCCCGCCGGTGCCGGCGATGCCGCCGTTCGTCCCGCCCGCACCGCCGGTCCCGGGAACGCTCGGCGACCACGATGGCGCGACGATCTCGGTCGCTGAGGCTCGCGCGCTGCGCGGCGAGTCGGCGCCGACCTACGACTCGACCGACAACGTTCCGGATCGCAGTCCGTCGCAGGGGCGCATCCGCCTCGCCGACGGCCGCACCTTCGAGCTGGAGCGGACCGTCATCATCGGGCGTCGACCGCGCTCGACCCGACCCGCCGAGGCCGAGCTGCCGACCCTGATCGCCGTCGACGGGCCGCAGCACGACATCTCGCGGAACCACGTCGAGCTGCGGGCCGAGGGTGAGCACGTGCTCGCCGTCGACCTCGCGAGCACGAACGGCACCGTGCTGCTGCGCGGCGGTCACGATCCCGTGCGTCTGCACCCGAACGAGCCGACGATGGTGGTCAACGCCGACGTGCTCGATCTCGGCGACGGCGTCACCCTGACCTTCGAGGACCTTCCGTGAGCTCGAAGCGCGCCCCCGCGCCCCCGCCGCAGCTGCCCGGCTTCACCTACCAGCAGGTGCTCGGCTCCGGCGGCTTCGCCGACGTCTACCTCTACGAGCAGGCGCTCCCTCGTCGTCGGGTCGCGGTCAAGGTGCTGCTGTCAGACAAGATGAGCGGCGGCGCGGTCGAGCAGTTCCAGGCCGAGGCGAACGTCATGGCCATGTTGTCGACCCACCCGGCGATCGTCACGATCTACCAGGCCGGCGTCTCAGAGGACGGTCGCTCGTACCTCGTGATGGAGTACTGCTCCAAGCCGAACCTGCAGGTGCGCGCACGGACGGCGCAGATCTCCGTGGCTGAAGCGCTCCGTGTCGGCATCCAGGTGGCCGCTGCGGTCGAGACCGCCCACCGGGCCGGCATCCTGCATCGCGATATCAAACCCGCCAACATTCTCGTGACGGAATACAACCGTCCCGCCCTCACCGACTTCGGCATCGCGACGACCGCCGAGGCGTCCGACCCGTCCACCGGGATGTCGATTCCGTGGTCGCCGCCCGAGTCGTTCGCGGATGTCCCCGAGTTCACCGTGCAGTCCGACGTGTGGGCGCTCGGCGCGACAGTCTTCAACCTGCTCACCGGGCGGTCGCCGTTCGAGGTGCCCGGCGGACGCAACGGCGGTGCTGAGCTCATCCGCCGCATCGAGACCGAGCGCCTCGCGCCGCTCGACCGCGCCGACGCACCGGCATCGCTCCACGCCGTCCTCGAGCGCGCGATGGCCAAGCGCGCGGGCGACCGCTACGACTCGGCGGTCGCGTTCGCGCGTGCGCTGCAGAAGGTCCAGATCGAGCTCGCGCACTCGGTCACCCCCATCGACATCCTCGACGACGCTCCTCCCATCGAGGAGGAGGAAGAGGATGGCGAGCTCACCCGCGTCCGCGGCATCGTCAGCATCGATCCGCAGACGTCACCCGCCGCCGGCCCGACGTGGGAGCGGAACAGCATCTCGGCTGGGTTCGCGCCGCAGACCGAGGTCTTCGCCCCCGGGGCGACCGGATCCGCGCCCGAGGCGACGGGCGGGACGGATGCCACGATGCTCCGGCCGCCCACCTCGATCCCCCCGGTGTCGGCCGTCGAGGACGGCACGATCGTCCGGGAGAGGAGCACCCCTCCGCCGACGTCGTTCCCGACCGGTACCACAGGGGGCACCGCCCAGCCGACGGTGTCCACAGCGCCGACGGTGCAGCCGGTCGCCGCGCCACCGGCGCCGCCGGCAGGACCGAAGTCCCGCCGGGGACTCTGGATCGGTCTGGCTGCCGCCGCCGTCGCGATCGCTGTCGTCGGTGTCGTGGTGCTCGCGAGCCTGCTTGCCCCGCCTGAGCCCGAGACCGCACCCTCGCCGCCCGCGACACAGGACGTGAAGCCGCAGGATCCCGCCACCGGCTTCGTCCCCGCTCCGGCGGACGGGACCTGGCGTATCAGCGGCGACGACGCCGTGTTCGCGTGGAACAACCCCGACCCGCAGACCGGCGACAGCTACGTCTGGTCGCGCATCCGGCTCGACGGGACCGGCGGTGACGCGCGGAACATCCCCGACCCGACCGTCACCGTTCCTCTGGACGGCGACACGCAGGCGTGCATCGATGTCTCGGTGCGGCGCGCCGACGGCGCCGTCAGTCGGGCGACGCGCATCTGCGCGACGAGCTGACGCTCACCCGCGATCGAGCACCTTCACGATCACCGAGCGGCGGCGGAGCTCTGCGACCGTGCGGGTCTCCTCGTGCGCATCGCGACCGAGGGCCTTCACGTCGGTGACCACGACGACGTCACCGGCGCCGAGGCGACCGAACAGGCGGGCGAGGCGTTCCTCCCAGGTCTCTCCGGTTTCAGGCGCCGGATGCCGGAACCCCTCGATCGGCACGCCGAAGCGGGCGAGTGCTTCGCGCTGCGACACGATGCTCGGCATGTCGGCGCGCGAGACGACCAGTCCGACGAGGCGCGCACCTTTCGGCAGGGCGAGCCACCACTCCGGGGTCGGCTGGAGTGCGGCGACCGCATCGGGCACAGCAGCGGGGTCGTCCGGGATCGCGATCGTCCGCGACTCCGCGTAATCGCCCGGGGCGTGCTCGGCCGGTGCTGCGTCCACGTCTGGTCTCCTTCGCGCTTCCTCCCATTGTGGCCGACGCGGCCGCACCACATCGACCGGTCACCGAGGGCGTGGCATCCGCTCACCACGACGGCGCGACCCCGCGCAAGGACCTGCCGACACGGGGCGCGCGGGAGTACCTTCACGACATGACCTTCAATCCAGACGCCGATGTCACCGGATCGAGTGCGCGCCGCAGCGGTCGCGGTCGCGGCCCTGTCATCGCGGGCGGGGCAGGGGTGCTCGGCATCGCCGTCGTGCTCATCAGTGTGTTCACCGGTGTCGACCTCACCGGCCTGCTCGGCGGCGCCGGTGGTGCGCCGCAGGACGAGGGGACGGTCGTCGAGGGATGCCTCACCGGGAAGGATGCGAACGAGGACGACGCCTGCCGGCTCGATGCCGGCGAAGAGGTCGTCAACTCGTTCTGGGAGTCCACCCTCGAGGGCTATCGACCGCCGAAGCTCGTCGTCGTGGACGGGTCGACCCAGACCGCGTGCGGCACGGCGTCGAACGCGACCGGGCCGTTCTACTGCCCGCCCGAGGAGACGGTCTACATCGACCCGGCGTTCTGGTCGATCATCCGGCAGCAGTTGGGCGCCGATGCCGGCGACCTCGCCCAGCTGTACGTCCTCGCGCACGAGTACGGGCATCACGTGCAGCAGCTCCTCGACGTCTTCGACGAGTACCCGCGCGACGGCACCGGCGAGGACAGTAACGCGGTGCGCACCGAACTGCAGGCCGACTGCTTCGCCGGGGCGTGGGTCGCGGACCTTCCCGATCAGAAGGATGCGAACGGCGTGCCGTACATGCTCGAGCCGACGCAGGCGCAGATCGATGACGCGCTCGAGGCCGCGGCTGCGGTCGGAGACGATCACATCCAGGAGCAGTCCGGCCAGGTGAACCCCGAGAGCTGGACCCACGGGTCGAGTGAACAGCGGCAACGGTGGTTCATGGCCGGCTACGAGGGCGGCGTCGAGGCCTGCGATACGTTTGCCGTGTCCGGAAGGGATCTATGAAACCGCAGAGCCGACTCGACGGCATCGTCTACCCCAAGATCAAGCCGTACGAGACCGGGAAGCTGCTCGTCGGCGACGGCAACCGCGTGTACTGGGAGCAGTCCGGCAACCCCGAGGGCAAGCCGGTCGTCTTCCTCCACGGTGGCCCGGGCGCCGGCACGTCGCCCTGGCATCGGCGGTTCTTCGACCCGGAGCGCTACCGGATCATCCTCATGGACCAGCGCGGCTGCGGCCGCAGTACCCCGCACGCCGGCGACGCCGACGCGGACCTGCGGCACAACACCACGTGGCACCTCGTCGCCGACCTCGAACTGCTGCGGCGGAATCTCGGCATCGAGCAGTGGCAGGTCTTCGGTGGGTCGTGGGGGAGCGCGCTCGCGCTCGCATACGCCGAGTCGCACCCGGACGCGGTGTCGGAGCTCGTGCTCCGCGGTGTCTTCACCCTGCGGCGCCACGAACTCGAGTGGTTCTACGAGGGCGGCGCCGCGGCGCTGTTCCCCGATCAGTGGGAGGACTTCATCGCGCCGGTGCCGGTGCTCGAACGCTCGCGCATGATCGAGGCGTACCACCGGCTGCTGACCGATCCCGATCCCGCTGTGCACGTGCCCGCCGCGGTGGCATGGACCACGTGGGAGGCCTCGACGCTCACGCTGCATCCCGATCCCAAGCTCGTCGCGTCGATGACCGACGACGCGAAGGCCACCGCGTTCGCCCGCATCGAGAACCACTACTTCATGCACAAGGGCTGGTTCACCGAGGGGCAGCTGATCGAGCGAGTGGATGCCATCCGGCACATCCCCACGGTGATCGTGCAGGGCCGCTACGACGTGTGCACGCCGATGATGACCGCGTGGGACCTGCACCGGGCGTGGCCCGAGGCCGAGTTCGTCGTCGTCGACGACGCCGGGCACTCCGCGAGCGAGCCGGGCATCGCCGAGGCGCTGCGCGCCGCGACCGACCGCTTCGCCGGCTGACCCCGCGGCATCCGCCCGGCCGCCTCACAGCCCCCACTGCTACGCTGGTGACGTTGCGGCATCCTCCCCGTTGTCCCTCGCGTCGTAGAACGCATCTTCCGCTGCCGATCTCAGATCGTCGCCGGCGACTCCTTCTCACGGCGAACCCGTCTGCGCATCCGCACTCGGGCCACCGATCCGGGCCATTCTGCCCGAGTTAGTTCCTCATGACTGAACCCACGTTCGGCACGCTCGGCGTGCCCGCTCCGCTCGTCGCCGCACTCGCCGCCGACGGCAAGACCACCCCGTTCCCGATCCAGGTCGACACCCTGCCCGACACGCTCGCCGGGCGCGACGTGCTCGGCCGCGGCCGCACCGGCTCGGGCAAGACCCTCGCCTTCTCGATCCCGATGGTCGCGCGCCTCGGCCAGGGGCTCGCCGGTGGCGTCCGTCGCCGCGGCCGCATCCTCGGTCTCGTCCTCGCGCCGACGCGCGAGCTCGCGACCCAGATCGACCGCACGCTCGCGCCGCTCGCCGCGGCGTACGGCATGACGACCACCACGATCTTCGGCGGCGTCAACCAGAAGCGTCAGGTCGAGGCGCTGCGCGCCGGCGTCGACATCGTCGTGGCGTGCCCCGGCCGCCTCGAGGACCTCATGCAGCAGAAGCTCGTGAACCTCGACGCCGTCGAGATCACCGTCATCGACGAGGCCGACCACATGGCCGACCTCGGCTTCCTGCCCGGCGTCACCCGCATCCTGAGCGCGACGCCCCAGGACACGCAGCGACTCCTCTTCAGCGCGACGCTGGACAACGGCGTCGACAAGCTGGTGAAGCGCTTCCTGCAGAACGAGGTGCTCCACTCGGTCGACGAGGCGCACTCGCCCGTCGCTGCGATGACGCACCGCGTGTTCCACGTCGAGGGGTCCGATGCCAAGAAGGTGCTCGTCCGCACCCTCGCGTCGGGCATGGGCCGTCGCATCCTCTTCACCCGTACCAAGCACGCGGCGAAGAAGCTCGCCCGTCAGCTCACGTCGGACGGCATCCCCTCGGTCGACCTGCACGGCAACCTGTCGCAGCCGCAGCGTGACCGCAACCTCGCCGCGTTCTCGTCGGGTGATGCGAAGGTGCTCGTCGCGACGGACGTCGCCGCCCGTGGTGTGCACGTCGACAATGTCGAGCTCGTCGTCCACGTCGACCCGCCGCTCGAGCACAAGGCGTACCTCCACCGCTCCGGCCGCACCGCGCGCGCCGGGGCCGAGGGCACCGTCGTCACCATCGTCATGCCCGAGCAGCGTCGCGATGTCGACAGCCTGCTCCGCAAGGCCGCCATCTCGGTCACGCCCGAGTCGGTGAGCGCGAGCTCCGACACCGTCACCGAGCTCGTCGGCCCGGTCGCCCCGAAGGTCGCGCCGCAGCCCGTCACGCAGCAGCAGCGCGGTGGCGGTGGCCAGAGCCAGGGCGCGAACGCGCAGCGCAAGCGCGCAGCGCGCGAGGCCCGCGAGGGCGCGGCATCCGCCGGTCAGGGCCGCGGCGGACGCGGTCAGGGCTCCGGCCGCGGAGAGGGCCAGGGCTCCGGTCGTGGCCAGGGTGTCGGTCGTGGCCAGGGTGACGGCGGTCGTGGTCAGGCGCAGGGTGCCGGTCGTGGTCAGGCGCAGGGTGGCCGCGGCCAGCGCCAGCGTGCGCACGGTGCGTCGCACGGCCAGGGCGCCGCGCACGGACACGGCGCCGCTGCAGGTCACTCGGGCACGAAGTCGGGCGCCCCGGCATCCGGCGGCGCTCGCCGCACCGGCCGCCGCGCGTCGACCGGCCTCACCGTCGGCTCGGTCGTCCGTCAGAACGGCGGCAACCGCCGCGGCGGTCGCTGACCTTCCGCTTCTTCGAGAGCCGCGTCATTCACTGGGCGCGGCTCTCGTCGTTCGCGGCGGTGGTGCGATCGCGCCGACCATAACTCCGGCAATTCCACACCCGAGTGCCGATGACACCGGTTACATTGCCGCCGAGGGTCGAATCTTCCGGAGTTATGGCCCGGCGGATGCCGCCGGCCGGGCGGATGCCGCTGGCCGGACGGATGCCACTGGCCGGGCGGATGCCACTGGCCGGGCGGATGCCGCTGGCCGGCCCGCTCCCGGCTACGCACCGAAGGCGCGGACCAGCGTCACGGCGAGGCGACCCCAATGCCGGTCGATGCGGAAGCGGGTGAAGCCCTCCGACACGGCAGCGCCGGTGCGCGAGGTGACGAACCACGGCGGTTTCGGCAGCACCGAGAACCGTCCACGGCCCGGCACCGCGGCGCCGAGAGACCGCGGGAAGGGGCGGAACGGCCCGCGCACGACGGTGCGCTCGACGTTGTCGAGCAGCAGTGCGTTGTGCACGACCCCCACGCCCGACGACCCGTCGCCCGACGAGCCGTCGCCGGACGAGCCGTCACCATCGGGGAACGCGCCCCAGGTCGCGGTCGGGGTGAGGAACCCGAACGCGGTCCACGCGTTGACGGCGATCGTCCCGTACTCGAGTCGCGCGAGTGCCTCCTCGAACCCGGCGCCGAGCGCGCGCTGCGTCGCGGGGTCGATGAGTACGTTCGCGCCGAGCGTGCCGCTCAGGTGTTCGTTCGCGTGGGTGACGGCGGCGTCGACGAAGTCCTGCCCCGTACCGGGAAGGTCGACCACGCCGAGCACCGGCGCGAAGTACTCCGTCGACTCGACGGGGCCGCCACCGCGGACGATCGCGCGGGTGCCGTCGGTCGACCAGGCGGCATCCGGGTAGGCGTCGCGCGCCGCGGCGAGGCGGTCGGCGCTGCCGGGGTACCAGACCGGGCGCGCCGGGGTGCGGCCGATCGCGGCGCGCAGCTCGCGCTCGAACGCCTCGCGCTGCGGCCAGTCGCGGCTGAGCAGCACGACCTGTCCGGCGATGCAGTTGTGGCCGCTGTTGTGCAGCCGCATCGTCGCGACGTGCTCGGCCTGGTACCGCAGGTCGGCGGCCGACCACCGCCCCGGCACCACGATGATCGGCGAGACGCCGCCGAGCTCTGCGGTGATGGGCACGTCGAGCCCGGCGCCGACGATCGCGCGGAACGTTGCGATCGACCCGGTGACGTGAACGTGGTCGATCGATGGATGCCGCGTCAGATACGCCCCGACCTCCCCGTCGCCGCGCACGATCCGGACGGCGCCCGCGGTGACGAGCGGGGCGAGTGCCCGCTCGTACACCGGCACGAGGGCGTCCTGCGTCGGGTTGACCTTGAGCAGCGCGACGCGCCCGCAGGCGACGACTTCGTACAGCACGTCGAGGAACGGGATCGCGGTCACGTTGCCTGCGCCGAGGACGAGCCCGATCCCCGCGGGTGCACCGTGGCGCGAGGCGAGGCCCGCGGCATCCGTCGCCTGATCGGGGGTGACGCCCGGCTGCAGCCAGACCTCGGTCGTGTACCCCGACAGCAAGAGCGCGTCGATCGCGCTGAGCGGTGAAGTGTGGGCGACCGCACGCCCGCCGGGAGCCGTGCCGAAGCGGATGTCGCGCAGCGGGCTCTCGCCGCGCGCGATGGTGTCGAGGCTGTGGGCGTACGCGTCGAGGGCGACGAGCGCCGCGTACGGCCCCGCGAGCCATTCCTCCCCGCGGAGCGGATGCCGCGGCCCGAGGCCTTTGCGCGCGGCAGCGACCGTCGCCCATTCGTCCGCCACGACGGCGACCGCGGCGCGCACGGTCCGCAGCAGTGACGCGCGGGACGCCGCGTCGCGGGCTGCCCATGCATCGGGGCGGAGCTTCGCGAGCTCGTCGTCGAGTGTCGCGGCGTCCAGGGTCATGGACGGTGTCGGGTCAGATCAGCGAGAGTTCGCGGAGCTTCGCGGCGACGTCGTCGTTGCTGGGCTCGACGTGGTGCGTGGCATCCGGGTACACGACGACCGGGATGTTCGTGCGACCCGAGATCTCACGGGCGACGTCGGCTGCGGCCGGGTCGGCTTCGAGGTCGACGTAGCGGTACTCGATGCCGAGTCCGTCGAGCTGCGCCTTGGTGCGGCGGCAGTCGCGGCACCAGTCGGCGCCGAACATCGTGATCTGGTCGGTCGGGGTCGTCATGGCTCCAGCGTACGCCCGGGTGAGGCGGCTGCGGCCGGTTCGGTGTGGGTCGCGCCCGCGCGCACGCGCTTGGGTGCGTAGACGACGAGCGCGTGGAACATGAAGCGCAGGATGAACGCCGCGATGAGCGTCAGCGCCGCCGCGAGGACGGCGGGGATGTGCGCGCCCTCGACGAGGATCGACAGCACCGGGATGCGGACGATCGCCTCGAGTCCGTTGAAGGTGAACGACTTCGCGAACCTGGCCCACATCCGCCCCGACTCGGAGCGCATGTCGGCGAAGACGAGGTACTCGAGCAGGAAGAAGTTCGTGATGATCGTGATGACGCTCGCGGCGACCGCGGCCGGCACGTAGTCGACGCCGAGGCGGATGAGCCCCCACATGATGACGAGGTTCGCGATCGCGCCGAACCCGCCGACGAGGGCGAACGCCGACATGCGCCCGAACCGCAGCATTGCGAGCTGCGTGAGGAATCGGACGCCCTGCGTGAACGTCGCCTTCGACTCGCCCGCGTAGCGCTGCGCGAAGTCGAAGGGGATCTCCGCGGTGCGCAGCTGCCGGCGGGCGAGGATCTCGAGCAGGATCTTGAAGCCGCGGGGTCGCAGTTCGTCGAGGTCGACTTCGTCGGTGTCGATGAGGAAGAACCCCGTCATGGGGTCGGAGCAGCCGCTGAGTTTGCGAGGGAACATCGCCTTGGTGAGGCCGGTCGACGCGCGCGAGACTGCGGTGCGGGTCGCGTCGGCGAGGCCTTTCGAGGTGCCTCCCGACGCGTAGCGCGACGCGATGACGACGTCGACGTCGCCATGCTCGGCGCGCTCGATGAGTCGGGGGATGTCTTCGGGCGGGTGCTGCAGATCGCCGTCCATCACGAGGCACCACCGCGACGTCGCGGCGCGGAAGCCTTCCACGACGGCGCCGCCGAGCCCTGCGGTCGCGGTCTCGCGGTGGATGAGGCGGACGGGGAACGCCGCGGATGCCGCGGCGGCGGCGATCACGGCGGGGGTGTCGTCGGTCGAGTCGTCGACGAAGACCACTTCGAAGACGCGGCCGTCGAGGGCTGCGCCGACCCGCCGGAGGAGCTCGTCGACGTTCGGACCTTCGTTGAAGGTCGGGACGATGATCGACAGATCCATGGGTGGGCTCGCGGGGTCGACGGGCACGGGTCGCCTCAGCCTACCTGCGCACCCTTTCCGTGGCCTGGGCTGTGCACGACGCGGCACCGAGGGTTCACCCGCCGCTCACGCGGGGGCACCGGCGGACGCCGTCTGGTAGACATCTGGCATGGGGTTCCGGACAGCGGGGGCGGTGTTGCTCGCTGCGACCATCGGCGTGACGCTGCTCGTCGGGTGCGCATCGCCGGCCGCCGAGCCCGCTGCCGCCGAGACCCCCGTCGCGAGCGCCACCCGCACACCGACGCCGTCCCCGACGCCCACGCCGACCCAGGACCCTTCGCCGGTGTTGAGCGAGCAGACCGTGGCCGGCATCGGCTCCGATGACCGGGTCGACCTCGACGAGGCGCCGACGGGGACGCAGTCCGTCATGGTCGACTTCACCTGCGCGGAGGGCGACGCGTTCTCGGTCGAGTACGGCGATTCGATGATGCTCGGGCAGGCGCCGCTGCAGGGTGAGTGCGGTGCGCCGCAGCAGCTCTGGGTGCCGCTGCTGCCGCAGTCGCAGCCGTTCCTCTGGGTGACGGTCGCGGACGGTGTCGAGTGGGAGGCATCCGTCGTCGCGTCCTCCAACCCGTTCGCGCAGGATGCCGCACTCGTGGACGAGTGCGCGGGCTTCGCGGACGTGTTCAGCCAGCTGCAGAACGCCGACGACGGCTACGGGTTCTACGCCGCGTTCGGCTCGTCGGAGTGGTACGAGCGAGTGGATGCCGCCACCGGCGACCTCGCCGCGCTCGTGGCATCCGCTGCATCGGAACTCGAACCCTCGCTGCGCGCCGTGCTCGCCACGCTCGAGGAACGCGACCGGGTGCCCGGCGCCGCGCTCGAGGACGTGTGGGACGAGTTCCGCACGATCACGACGGCGTGCGATCGGAACCAGAGCCCGGTCGAGATCACGGCCGAGTTCGGCGGCTGACGCGGGGTCTCGCCACCGCTACGCTGGCCGCACACACGAGGGGGATGCCATAGCCGTGCAACAGTCCACGATCGTCACCGGAGTCCGCACCGCGCTCGGCATCGCCGGCGTGCTGGCGCTCATCATCGGCATCATGATCCTCGTCTGGCCCGAGAAGACCGCGATGGTCGTGGCGGGGATCATCGCGATCTACGCGATCGTCGCAGGCGCCGTGAACGTGTTGATGGCGACGCTGTCGAAGACGGCGGGCGGCTGGTGGCGGATCGGGCACCTCGTGCTCGGCGCCCTGTTTATCCTGGTCGGCATCGTCGCGCTGTCGAACCTGAGCCTCGCAGCGCAGACTCTCGCGACGTTCCTGGGTGCGCTCGTCGGCATCATGTGGATCATCGAGGGCGTCGTCGCGCTGACCGCGATCGGCGGTGGCCGGTCGCGTTGGTGGACGATCGCCTACGCGGCGCTCAGCATCGTCGCCGGCGTGCTCATCCTCTTCGCCCCGGTGTGGGGTGCGCTCGTGCTGTGGTGGGTGATGGGCATTTCGCTCGTCGTGCTCGGCGTCCTGCAGATCGTGCGGGCGTGGCGCCTGCGCAGCGCCCGCTGAGCGCGTTCACCAGCCGTGGGTGTTGAGCCACTCACGACGTCGGGCCCGCTCGGCGGGTGACTCCGCGGCATCCGAGGTGTCGTGCGCGTCGAGACGGCCGTCGGTGAGCGGGATGAAACGCTGACAGACGGGGCACAGTGCCCGGCCGTGCGGGTACCCGTCGGCGTCGGTCGCCGCGGGGACCGCGGGATCACCGGATGCCGCGCATCGAGGGTGGTCCGCCGCGAGATCGCTCCACATGATCGTGCGGTGCCGATGCAGCCCCGGGTGCCCGAGCGGACGCGTGCAGCGCCGTCCGCCGTTGCGGCTGCGGCAGAACTGCACGGGCTGGTCGGGCATGCGACGAGGCTACGGGGGAAAAGCAAAACCCCCGCCATGTAGAAGCTAGGCGAGGGTTTCTGGAACCGTTGTAACGACGGTTCTTGTGGCTCCGACGGGCGTCGATCCCGTGACCTCACGATTTTCAGTCGTGCGCTCTACCAACTGAGCTACAGAGCCGCATGGCTATCGAAGAGCCATGCCCTAAACGAAAGCCCCTCCGAGAAGGGGCTGTCGCTCGGAGCGACCCTGACGGGACTTGAACCCGCGACCTCCGCCGTGACAGGGCGGCACGCTAACCAACTGCGCTACAGGGCCATGCGTATTGAGTTGTGTGGAGTGACCCCAACGGGATTCGAACCCGTGCTACCGCCGTGAAAGGGCGGCGTCCTAGGCCGCTAAACGATGGGGCCGAGCGACCCCGAGGGGATCACGCTTACCGAGGGTCAAGCATATGCGATCCCTGGCGAATGTGCGAATCGAGGGCGCGTCCGCCGCGGCATCCGATCTCTGATGGGAAAAGATGGCGGCGCGTCGGCGCTCGCGTCCGTGCCGTTGACGCAGTGACCCTGTGACGAATGTGACCAGTGTTGCTACTGTGATCAGCGGATCTCACGAGGGGAATCGCGCCGTGGCCGGAGACGAATCGACCGACGTCGATTGCGGCTGCGCGCCCACGGCCGGCGAACTCCGGACGATGCGCCGCGGGATCTCCCGCCGGAACGCCATCGGACTCGGCGTCCTCGGGGTCGCTGTCGCCGGTGCCGGCTTCGGCATCGCGATCCCCGCGTTCGCTGCGACGTATCCATCGTGGGACGACGTCGAGAAGGCCCGCGCGAACCAGTCCGCGAAGGGCGTTGAGATCGCCCGCATCGAAGGGCTGATCAACTCCCTCGAGGCCGACGTGCAGGCGAAGCAGGCTGAAGCCGAACGGCTCGGCGCCGAGTACCAGCTCGCCCTCATCGCCTACGAAGACGCCGTCGCCCGCGCGGAGGCGCTCCAGGCGCAGGCCGACGCCGAGAAGGCGCGCGCCGATGAGACCGCCGCGAAGCTCGGCGTCCTCGCCGCGCAGCAGTATCGCACCGGCAAGAGCGACGCGACCCTCGAGCTGTTCTTCTCGGACTCCGCCGCCGGCGCTGACGACCTGCTCGGTCGCCTCGGCACGATGGACCGCCTCGTGGCCGCGAACCGCGACGTCTACGCTGACGCTGTCGGCGCGCGCGACAACGCGAAGAGCCTCAGCGACCAGGCCGCAGTCGCCCGCGACGAGCGCGACAAGCGCAAGACCGAAGCCGAGCAGAAGCTCATCGCCGCGCAGGCCGCCGCGCAGGCCGCCGAGGCCGCCCTCGCCGCGCAGAACGAGCACCGGGACGTGCTGCAGGCGCAGCTCGCCGCGCTCCGTGACACGACGGCCACGACGATCGCGGGATACAAAGCCGGCGTCGAGGCTCGGCGGAAGGCGCGTGAAGAGGCTCGCCGGAAGGCGCGCGAAGAGGCTGCTCGGAAAGCCCGCGAAGAAGAGGCACGGCGGATCGCCGAAGAGAAGAAGCGTCGAGAAGAAGAAGCCGCCAACAACGGTGGTTCCTCCGGTGGATCTTCGGGCGGCTCCTCTGGAGGCAGCGGCGGTGAAGTCCAGCCGTCCGGCTGGGTCCGTCCTGCGCACGGCTGGATCAGCTCGTGGTTCGGCGTCCGCGGCAGCGTCTGCGGCAACGGCATCTGCACCACCTCCGGCCACCGCGGCATCGACTTCGCGAGCTCGTGCGGCTCGCCGATCTACGCCGCGGCATCCGGCACCGTCATCTTCGCCGGGTACAGCGGCGACTGGGGCAACTACATCCAGGTCCGGCACAGCGACGGCACCGTCACCGGGTACGCGCACATCATGCCCGGCGGATACAACGTGGGCTACGGCGCCCGCGTCCGCGCCGGCCAGGTCATCGCCTACATCGGCTCCACCGGCGCATCGACCGGCTGCCACCTGCACTTCGAGGTCTACCGCGGCGGCGTGCGCATCGACCCGGCGCCCTTCCTCCGGGCTCGCGGCGTCAGCGTCTGAGTTCCTGAAACGTCGAAGGTCGGATGCCGCGTGGCATCCGACCTTCGTCGTTGATTCGCGTCAGAGCGTGCTGGGCGCTTCGCCCTCACCCTGCGTACGGGTCTCGCCCTCGTGTTCCTCGAAGCGGGTGAACGCCTCGGAGACGAGACGCTCGGCCTCGGCGGCATCCGCCCACTCGTCGACCTTGACCCACTTGCCGGGCTCGAGGTCCTTGTAGTGCTCGAAGAAGTGGTTGATCTCGTTCTTGGTCCAGTCGCTGATGTCGGCGACGTCCTGGATGTGGCCCCAACGGGGGTCCTTCGCGAGCACCGCGACGACTTTGTCGTCGCCGCCGGCCTCGTCGGTCATCTTCAGCACGCCGACGGGGCGGACCTTCGCGATGATGCCGGGGGCGAGGTCCTGGTCGAGCAGCACGAGCACGTCGAGCGGGTCGCCGTCTTCGCCGAGGGTGTTCTCGAAGAAGCCGTAGTTCGCCGGGTAGCCCATCGGCGTGTAGAGGATGCGGTCGAGGAAGACGCGTCCGGTGCCGTGGTCGACCTCGTACTTGATCTTGCTGCCGCGCGGGATCTCGATGACGGCGTCGTACGCGCCCATGCTGTTGCTCCTTATTGAAGGGTCGGATGCCGCGGACCAGCCTACTGTGGCCGCGCGACGCCCACCGGTGCAGGTCGATACGGTGGGCGGGTGCCCTCGTTGAACCCTGCCGTCGCCGAGCTCCGCCGCGCCGTCCGCGCCGCGGTGGCCGACTTCCCGGCCGGCAGCACCGTCGTGGTCGCCCTGTCGGGCGGTGCTGACTCGCTCGCCCTCGCCGCAGCGGTCGCGTTCGAGGCGCCGAAGGCGGGGCTCTGCGCCGCATCGGTGACGGTCGACCACGGACTCCAGCCAGCATCGGACACCGTTGCAGCGGATGCCGCGCGCGCCGCCGCCGGCCTCGGCCTCGACGCCCTCATCGTCCGCGCCGAGGTGCGCCCGGGCGCCGACGGTCCCGAAGCCGCGGCCCGCGAGGCGCGCTACCGCGTGCTCCGCGATGCCGCGCAGGACGCCGGTGCCGCGGCGATCCTGACGGCGCACACGCTCGACGACCAGGCCGAGACCGTGCTCCTGGGTCTCGCCCGCGGCTCGGGCGCGACGAGCCTGCAGGGGATGGCGCCCGTGTCCGACCTCGACGGCGTGCCCCTGCTGCGCCCCTTCCTCGCGGTGCGGCGCACGACGACCGAGGCCGCCTGCGACGCGCAGGGCCTCACGCCGTGGCGCGACCCCCACAACGTCGACCCGGCGTACGCCCGCGTCCGGGTTCGCAGCAGCGTGCTCCCCGTCCTCGAGGCGGAGCTCGGCCCCGGCATCGCCGAGGCCCTCGCCCGCACCGCGGAGCAGCTGCGCGAGGACGCGGACGCCTTCGCCGAGATGATCGACGAGACGATCGAGGACATCGTGGAACCCGCCGAGGCGGGCATCGCGGTCTCGGTGGCCGCCCTCGCCGCGAACCCGCCCGCGCTCCGGCACCGCCTCATCCGCCACGTCGTGGCGAGTGAATTCCACGTTTCGCTCACCCGAACTCAGACGCTCGAGGTCGCGCGGCTGGTCACCGACTGGTCGGGCCAGGGGCCGATCGACCTGCCCGCGTGCCGCGCGCGCCGAGTCGGGCGGATGATCGAGTTCACGGCATCCGAGTCGGGTCTTTAGACTTCTGCAATGCGCGCAGCCGAGATCGCCGACCAGCTGACCGAAGTCCTCGTCACCGAGGAGGAGATCCGCGCGAAGCTCGACGAGCTGGCGCGCCGCGTCGAAGCCGACTACGAGGGCAAGGAACTGCTGCTCGTCGGTGTGCTGAAGGGCGCCGTCATGGTGATGGCCGACTTCGCCCGCGCGCTCAAGCGCGACGTCGAGATGGACTGGATGGCCGTCTCGTCCTACGGCGCCGGCACGAAGTCCAGCGGCGTGGTGCAGATCCGGAAGGACCTCGACACCGACATCTCGGGCAAGCACGTGCTCATCGTCGAAGACATCATCGACTCGGGCCTGACCCTCAGTTGGCTGCTCGAGAACTTCGCGTTGCGCGGCGCTGCGTCGATCGAGGTGCTCGCCCTGCTGCGCAAGCCCGAAGCCGCGAAGGTCGAGATCGACTCGCGCTACGTGGGCTTCGACATCCCGGTCGAGTTCGTCGTCGGCTACGGCCTCGACTTCGCCGAGAAGTACCGGAACCTCCGCGACGTCGCCGTGCTCGCGCCGCACGTCTACTCCTGACCGGCGCTTCGGCCCGCCGCATCCCAGGCCACGAGCGGGTTCGCGGCCCGTACGCCGAGGGCGAATACCCAGACGCGCCATAGCGTCACCGGGGTAGCCTGATCGGACCATGAACGTCAAGAAGCTCTCGCGCAACCCGCTCATCTACGTGTTGCTGGTCGCCGTGCTGCTCATCGTCGGTATGTCGCTCATCTCGAGCCTCACCGGAGCGAAGCAGATCACGACGCAACAGGGCCTTGAGCTCCTCGACGGTGACACCGTGTCGAAGGTCACCGTGACCGACGACAACCAGCGGGTCGACCTCGAGTTGAGCACGGCGTTCGAAGGCGCGAACACCGTGCAGTTCTACTACCTGACGCAGCGTGCCGACGAGATCGTCGCCGCGGTGGATGCCGCAGCCCCGAAAGACGGCTTCAACGACGTCGTGCCGCAGCCCAGCATCTGGGGCGGCGTGCTCTCGCTGATCATCCCGCTGCTGCTGCTCGGCCTCCTGTTCTGGTGGCTCATGTCGAGCGCGCAGGGCGGCGGCAGCAAGGTCATGCAGTTCGGCAAGTCGCGGGCGAAGCTCGTGACGAAGGAGACCCCGACGGTCACCTTCGTCGACGTGGCCGGCTCGGACGAGGCCATCGAAGAGATGCAGGAGATCAAGGACTTCCTGAAGGACCCGGCGAAGTTCCAGGCCGTCGGCGCCCGCATCCCGAAGGGCGTGCTGCTGTACGGCCCTCCCGGAACCGGAAAGACCCTGCTCGCCCGTGCCGTCGCCGGCGAGGCGGGCGTGCCCTTCTACTCGATCTCGGGTTCGGACTTCGTGGAGATGTTCGTCGGCGTCGGCGCGAGCCGCGTGCGCGACCTCTTCAAGGAGGCGAAGGAGAACTCGCCCGCGATCATCTTCATCGACGAGATCGACGCCGTCGGTCGCCACCGCGGCGCCGGCATGGGCGGCGGGCACGACGAGCGCGAGCAGACGCTCAACCAGATGCTCGTCGAGATGGACGGCTTCGACCCGAAGGTCTCGGTCCTCGTCATCGCAGCGACCAACCGCCCCGACATCCTCGACCCGGCGCTGCTGCGCCCGGGCCGTTTCGACCGGCAGATCGGCGTCGACGCTCCCGACCTGAAGGGTCGCCAGAAGATCCTCGAGGTCCACGGCCGCGGCAAGCCGCTGTCCCCCTCGGTCGACCTCGCGGTCATCGCCCGCAAGACCCCCGGCTTCACCGGTGCCGACCTCGCCAACGTCCTGAACGAGGCAGCGCTCCTCACGGCACGCTCGAACGCGCAGCTCATCGACATGCGCGCCCTCGACGAGGCGATCGACCGCGTCATCGCCGGTCCGCAGCGTCGCACCCGCGTGATGAAGGACAAGGAGAAGCTCATCACCGCGTACCACGAGGGCGGTCACGCCCTCGCCGCCGCGGCGATGAACCACACCGACCCGGTCACGAAGGTCACGATCCTGCCCCGCGGCAAGGCGCTCGGCTACACGATGGTGCTGCCGCTCGACGACAAGTATTCGGTCACCCGCAACGAGCTGCAGGACCAGCTCGCCTACGCGATGGGCGGCCGCGTCGCCGAGGAGATCGTCTTCCACGACCCGACCACCGGTGCGTCGAACGACATCGAGAAGGCCACCGGCATCGCCCGCAAGATGGTCACCGAGTACGGCATGACCACCGACGTGGGTCCCGTGAAGCTCGGCTCGTCGTCGGGTGAGGTCTTCATGGGCCGCGACATGGGCCATGGCCGCGACTTCAGCGAGCGCATCGCCGAGCGCGTCGACTCCCAGGTGCGCGGGCTCATCGAGCAGGCGCACAACGAGGCCTACGAGGTCATCAACGCGAACCGCGACATCCTCGACGCGCTGGCGCTCGCGCTGCTCGAGAAGGAGACGCTCGACCACCTCGAGCTCGCCGAGATCTTCAAGGACGTGCAGAAGCTGCCGCCGCGCCCGCAGTGGCTCTCGAGCAGCGAGCGCCCCGTGTCGACGCTGCCGCCCGTCGAGGTGCCGCGCCGCGAAGAGGCGCCGGTCGCCGCGAACGCGGCCGCCGAGCAGCCCGCGGCCGAGACGGCGCCCGCGCGACAGCCCGGTCAGGCCGGGCAGACGCGTCCCGCAACCGCGTAAGGACTGAGTCATGGCGGTCGATCACGAGCGCGTATCGGTGCTGGTGCGCGAATTGCTCGTGGCCATCGGGGAAGACCCCGATCGGCCGGGGCTCCGGGCAACCCCCGAACGCGTCGCAGAGGCGTACGCCGAGTTCTTCGCCGGTGTCGGTGAGGATGCCGCGGCCCCGCTCGCGCACACCATCTCGGTGTCGCGCGGACCGGCGCCCGACACCCTCCCTTCGGGTGCGGTGATGCTCCGCGACATCCGGTTCCGCTCGGTGTGCGAGCACCACCTCCTGCCGTTCGCCGGTCGTGCGCACATCGCGTACCTCCCGGGCGAGCAGGTTGTCGGGCTCGGCGCGCTCCCTCGCGTCATCGACATCCTCGCCGCCCGCCCTCAGGTGCAGGAGCGCCTCGGCGAGCAGATCGCCGACACGCTCGCGGGCTCGCTCGACACCCGCGGCGTGCTCGTCGTGCTCGACGCAGTGCACGAGTGCGTGACGATGCGCGGTGGTCGGCAGAGCGCGGCATCCACCGTCACGATCGCCGCGCGCGGCGAGTTCACCGAACCGGCCGCGCGCGCCGAGGTGATCGCCCTCCTCACCGGCGGTGCCGCGTGACCCTCGTGATGGGGATCGTCAACGTCACGCCCGACTCGTTCAGCGACGGCGGGCGCTACGCCGACCACGACGCGGCGGTGGCGCACGGACTGCGACTGCTGGCGGACGGCGCCGACCTGCTCGACGTGGGCGGCGAGTCGACCCGCCCCGGCGCGGAGCGCGTCGACGCCGCTGAGGAGCAGCGCCGCGTGCTCCCCGTCATCGAACGCCTCGCCGGCGCGGGGGCGACCGTCAGCATCGACACGATGCACGCGTCGACGGCGGTCGCGGCCGTCGCCGCCGGTGCGCGGATCGTCAACGACGTGTCGGGCGGCCTCGCCGACCCCGACATGCTCGCCGCGGTCGCAGGCCTCGACGCCGACGTGGTCCTGCAGCACTGGCGTGGACACTCCGCGGACATGTACGTCACCGCGCAGTACGACGACATCGTCGCCGAGGTCACCGGTGAGCTCGGCCACCGTGTCGAGGCGGCCCGGCAGGCCGGCATCCCGAGCGAACGGATCGTCGTCGACCCCGGCTTCGGCTTCGGCAAGACGCCCGAGCAGAACTGGGAAGTGGTGCGGGGTCTCGCTGCGCTCACGAACGGCCGCCGTGTGCTTGTCGGTACCAGTCGCAAGCGGATGTTGGCGGTCGCGGCATCCCGTGCCGGTATCGAGCTCGACGACGAGGCGGACAACGACCTCGCGACCGCGGTGACGAGCGTGCTCGCCGCGCAGACGGGAGTCTGGGCCGTCCGCGTACACGACGTCGCGGCGACACGACTCGCGCTCGCGGTGCAGGGCGCATGGGAGGGCCCACGATGAGCGACGAGATCACGCTGACCGGCATCCGGGCGTTCGGCTACCACGGGGTCTACGCGCACGAGCGGCGCGAGGGACAGGAATTCATTGCCGACGTCGTTCTCTCGCTGTCGACCCGTGCGGCGGCGGTGAGCGACGACGTGCTCGACACCGTCCACTACGGCGAGCTCGCCGAACAGGTGGCCGCGATCCTCGCCGGCGAACCGGCCAACCTGCTCGAGACGGTCGCCGAGCGCATCGCGCACGCGGCGCTCGCCTGGCCGATCGTGGATGCCGTCGCGGTGACCCTCCACAAGCCGAGCGCACCGATCGAGGTGCCGTTCGGCGACGTCTCGGTGACGATCCGGCGGACGCGGGAGCCGGCGTGAGCCGCCGCCTCACCGAAACGCTGGACGCCGAGCACCGGGCGCCCGGACCGTCGACGCGCGCCGTGATCGCGCTCGGCGCCAACCTCGGCGACCGTGCCGCGACGATGACCGCGGCGCTCGCCGACCTGGAGCGGATGCCGCTCACCGACCTCGTCGCCGCCGCCGAGCCCATCGAGTCGGTCGCGCTCACGCTCGACGGCCCCGACGACGAGGCGCCGCGCTACCTCAACACCGTCGCGATCGTCGACACGCGCCTCGCCCCGAGCGTGCTGCTCGGCTTCCTCCACGCGATCGAGGCGCGGCACGGACGGGAACGACGTGAGCGCTGGGGGAGTCGCACCCTCGACCTCGACCTCATCGCCTACGGCGACGTGCGCAGCGACGACTCCGCGCTGACGCTGCCGCACCCGCGCGCCGCCGAGCGCGACTTCGTGCTCGACCCGTGGTTCACGATCGACCCCGATGCCGTGCTGCCGGGTGTCGGCGCCGTCGCCGAGCTGCGCGCCCGTCTCCACGAGGGGGATGCGGACGAGGAAGGGACGCAGTGAAGCGCACCAGCCCGCTCACCCTCATCGTGTCTGCCGTGATCGCCGGTGGCGTCGGATTCCTCGTCGACCAGCTGCTCACGAGCGCCGGCGCACCGACGTTCACCCCCTCGGTGCTGCTCCCCGTCTTCCTCGTTCTCCTGGGTGTCGCTGTCGTCGCCGTCGCCATCCCGATTCGCCGCGCGATCACCGGTGCGTCCGGCCGCGTCGACCCGTTCCGCGCGCTCCGCATCGCGATGCTCGCGAAGGCGTCGAGCATCGTCGGTGCGCTCGTCACCGGCTTCGCGGGCGGCCTGCTCGTCTTCGCACTGACCCGACCGGTCACTCCGTCGTTAGGCTCGACGGGTGCGGTGATCGCCGCACTCGTGAGCGGCGTCGTCCTCGTGGCGGCCGCCCTGGTCGCGGAACACCTCTGCACGATCCGGAAGGACGACGATGACGAGCAACCCGGACCCGATGAGCCCGGACTCGGCCTCTCCCACCTCGACTGACGCCTCGCAGGCCGTCGCCGACGAGCCCCGGGCCGTCGCCGACAAGCCGCAGAGCGACACGTTCCCGCAGCTCGTGGAGCCGCGGCATCCGAATCGCCTGTCGATCGGCGACAGCGCCTGGCACCAGATCTCGCCGAAGTACGTGTTGAGCCAGGTGCTCGGCTACCTCTTCTGGCTCGCGGTCGTCGCAGCGGCGACGCTCGTGCTCGTCCTCGTGATGGAGCAGGACTGGGCGTGGATTCCCGGCGGCATCGCCTTCGTGGTCTTCCTCCTGCCGATGCTGTTCGTGCCGCGGCAGGCCCGATCTATCGGTTACCAGCTCCGCGAGGACGACCTCGTCTTCCGCCGCGGCATCCTGTGGCAGCGGATGGTCGCGGTTCCGTACGGTCGCCTGCAGCTCGTCGACATCACCCACGGCCCGCTCGACCGCGGTCTCGGCATCGCGCAGCTCAAGCTCGTCACCGCCGCGGCGGCGACCGGGGTCACCATCCCGGGGCTGCCCCAAGCGGACGCCGAGTGGTTGCGCGACGCGCTCATCGAGGTGGCGGAGACCCGGCGGACCGGCCTGTGAGCGATCCGCAGGGCATCGAGCCGAGCACCGCAGCCCCGCCGCAGGATGTCGTCAAGTCCGGCCTCGTCGACGGCGAGTGGCACCGGATGCACCCGCTGTCACCGCTGCTGCGCGGTGGACTGACGCTGCTCGTCATCCTCGGCATCCTCGTCGCGAACCTGCGCGACCGGCTGATCGGAATCTTCCTGCCGCAGGGCTCGGGGTATGACGATGGCAACCCGGTCGACTTCGTCATCGAGAACAACGTCGCCCTCCCGGCGATCGGGATCACGCTGGGTCTGCTCATCGTCATCATCGCGCTGTTCTGGGTGTCGTGGCGGTTCCACACCTTCCGGATCACCGACGACGACGTCGAGGTGCGCAGCGGCGTCCTGTTCCGCACGCACCGCCGCGCGCCGCTCGACCGCGTGCAGGGCGTGAACCTGACCCGTCCCGCGCTCGCGCGGCTCGTCGGGCTCGCGAAGCTCGAGGTCGTCGGCGCCGGCCTCGATTCGAACGTGAAGCTCGAGTACCTCTCCACGTCGAACGCCGAGACCATCCGCGGCGACATCCTCCGCCTCGCCTCGGGGCGTCGCACGGGTGAGCGTCAGCAGGCCGCGGCATCCGCTCCGCAGGGCACCGTCGGGCGCATCTCGGCAGGGCTCGGCGAGATCGTCGACGGCGTGGACGACACCGATTCGGCGCCCGAGTCGATCGTGCGCGTGCCGCTGTCGCGACTGATCCTCGCGAACCTGCTTTCGGGTTCCACGCTCGTCTTCCTCGCGCTGATCGCTGCGGTGATCGTCGGGCTGGTCCTGCAGCCGCAGTGGCTCTTCGCCGCGCTCGGCGCCTCGATCCCCGCCGCGATCGGTTTCGGCACGTACGCGATCCGTCAGTTCGTCCGCACCGTGCGGTACTCGATCGCGCCGACCTCAGCCGGCGTGCGCATCACGTTCGGCCTGCTGACGACCGTGACCGAGACGCTCCCGCCCGGCCGCGTGCACGCCGTCGACATCCGGCAGCCGGTGCTGTGGCGCTTGGGCGGCTGGTGGAAGGTGCGCGTCAATCGCGTCTCGGGTCGCTCGTCGACCGACGCGTCGGCCGCGCAGAACCTCGACGTGCTGCCGATCGGCAGCCGCGACGATGTCGAGCGCGTCGTCCGGTTGCTGTTGCCGACCGTGCCGGTGGATGCCGCGATGCTCGAGGGCGGCATGTTCGGCCCGCGTCAGGGCGACGGCTACACCGTCTCGCCGCGCCGTGCCCGGTGGTTGGGGCCCCTGTCGTACCGCCGGAACGGCTTCCGGCTCCTGCCCGAAGCGCTGCTCATCCGGCGCGGACGGATCTGGCCGAAGCTCGTCCTGCTCCCGCTCGCGCGGCTGCAGTCCGTGCGCATCGACCAGGGCCCGCTCGACCGCCGGCTGGGCCTCGCGAACGTCACCGGCCACACCGTCCTCGGACCCGTCTCCGGCGACGTGAACCACCTCGACCGCGCCGACGCCCTCGCGCTCTGGCAGGCGACGACGGATGCCGCCGTCGTCGCGGCTGCGGCTGTGGACGCCGTGGCGGTCGAGGCCGCGCCTGCGTCGGAGCCTGCGCCTGCGCCTGCGGCATCCGCCTTCGCGCCTGAGACGGTGCCCGCGGCATCCACTCCCGTATCGGATTCGGAGATTTCCACCGGAGTCGGACGAGAACCAGAAATCGATCCGAATCCGGTGACATCCTTCGAATCCGGTGCCGCCGCGGAGCAGATTCCGCCGGTGGGTGCCACCCCGGAGGAGCGCCGCGATGCGTGACGGCCGTCTCGGCGTCGGGGTCATCGGCGGCGGCAGGGTGGGCCCGGTCGTCGCGGCCGCGCTCGCCGGCGCGGGGCACCTGCTCACCGGGATCACCGCCGGGTCGGATGCCGACCGACTCGAGGCCATGCTGCCCGGTGTGCCCACGCTCACCGCCGACGAGGTCGTGCGCCGCAGCGAGCTCGTCGTGATCGCGGTGCCCTCGGACGAGCTCGAGGCGCTCGTCGCAGGCCTCGCCGACCTCGGCGCCTGGCAGGTCGGGCAGCTCGTGCTGCACACCGACGCGGCGCAGGGACTCGCGGTGCTCGCGCCCGCCGCGACGCGGGGCGCGATTCCGCTCGCCATTCACCCCGCGATCGCGTTCACCGGAACGTCGACCGACCTGCGCGCGCTGCAGGGCGCGTACGCCGCGGTGACCGCGCCGGCGGCGGTGCTCCCGATCGCCCAGGCGCTCGCCGTCGAGATGGGGTGCGAGCCCGTCGTCGTCGCCGACCGCGACCGGCCCGCGTACGGCGAGGCGATCGCCACCGCGACCGAGTTCTCGGCGTCGATCGTTCGCCAGGCCTCGGCGCTGCTCGCGACCGCCGGTGTCGACGAGCCGGGCAGGTACCTCTCCGCGCTCGTTCACACGACGGTCGACCGGGCGCTGAGCACGTCGGTCGAGCCGTGAGCGACGTCGAGCTCGCCCGCATCCCGGGCGGCGACGTGACGCTGCACGACGCCCGCCGCTCTACCCGTCGCACGGTGACACTCGAGCCGTTCGAGATGGGCGTCTACCCCGTGACGCAGGAGCAGCTCGGCGAGGTGCTCGGGGTCGCGGCATCCAATCCCCGGCGTCCTGCGGTCGAGGTCAGCTGGCAGCGCGCGGTGCGGTTCTGCAACGCGCTGTCGGAGTGGGAAGGGCTCGACGCGGCGTACACGGTCGACGGCGAAGAAGTTCGCTGGCACGTCGACAGCGACGGGTACCGCCTGCCGACCGAGGCGGAGTGGGAGTTCGCGTGCCGCGCTGGCTCGACCGGTCCGCACTACGGTCCGCTCGCCGACGTCGCCTGGACCGCGGCCGACGGCGTCTCGGCACCGCAGCCGGTCGGCGGCAAGCTGCCGAATCTGCACGGCCTCTTCGACACGCTCGGCAACGTGTGGGAGTGGTGCTGGGACTTCCTCGACCCCGAGCGGTACGACGAGTACCGGGTCTTCCGCGGCGGCGGGTACGCCGACGACGCGTGGAGCGTGCGCGCCGGCGTCCGCCGGGGGAGTGGCCCGCGGACGACGCACGACGACGTCGGCTTCCGCGTCGCGCGCGGCGGCTTCGACGGGATGGATGCCGCGCAGGGCTGGTCGGCCGCTGCCGACGAGGTCGCCGGTGGTCGACCCCTGCCGCCCGGCTGGACGCCCCGCCGCTGACGCCGCACCGCGGCGCGGTCGCCCCCCGCGGCGCGGTCGCCCCCCGCGGCGCGGTCGCCCCTGCGCGGCGCGGTCGCCCCTGCACGGATGCAATGCCGCTGAGGCGACGCGCCGGGGCCGAGCGCCGCCACGGCGGCGTGTCGCCCTAGATCCATTGCATCCGCGCACGCGCATCGCGACGACCGCGCACGCGCATCGCGCGGCATCCGCCCGGAATTCGCCCGGGCACCCGCCGGTAGACTTTGGGGCCTACCCCCGAGGAGCTTTCCCCCATGACCGACGCGCCCGCGCCCGTGCCCGCCGAGACGACCGAAGAGGACGTTATCGAGCAGAAGGCCGTCCGTCTCGCCAAGCGCGAGCGTCTGCTCGCCGAGCGAGCGGATGCCGCGGGCGGTGCCTACCCCGTCGCCGTCCCCGTCACCGACACGATCCCCGCCCTGCGCGAGCGCTACGCGTCGCTCGAGGCGGGCGAAGAGACCGGCGTGACGGCCTCGGTCGCGGGCCGCATCGTCTTCAGCCGCAACACCGGCAAGCTCTGCTTCGCGGCGCTGCAGGCGGGCGACGGCAGCCGCATCCAGGCGATGGTCTCGCTCGCCGAGGTGGGCGACGAGTCGCTGCAGGCGTGGAAGGACCTCGTCGACCTCGGCGACCACGTGTCGGTCACCGGCCAGGTCATCTCGAGCCGCCGCGGCGAGCTGTCGATCATGGTCACCGACTGGGCGATCGCCGCGAAGGCGCTGCTGCCGCTGCCGAACCTGCACTCCGAGCTGAGTGAGGAGAGCCGCGTCCGCTCGCGCTTCCTCGATCTCATCGTGCGCGACACCGCCCGCGAGACTGTCGTCGCCCGTGCGAAGGTCAACGCGTCGCTGCGCCGCACGTTCGAGTCGCACGGCTTCCTCGAGGTCGAGACCCCGATGCTGCAGGTGCAGCACGGTGGCGCCGCGGCCCGACCGTTCACGACGCATTCGAACGCGTTCGACACCGAGCTCTACCTGCGCATCGCGCCCGAGCTGTTCCTCAAGCGCGCCGTCGTCGGCGGCATCGACCGCGTGTTCGAGATCAACCGTAACTTCCGCAACGAGGGCGCCGACTCGACGCACAGCCCCGAGTTCGCGATGCTCGAGGCGTACCAGTCGTACAGCGATTACAACGGCATCGCCGATCTGACGCAGGAGCTCATCCAGCAGGCCGCGGTCGCCGTGTCGGGTTCGACGACGGTCACCTGGGCCGACGGCACCGAGTACGACCTCGGTGGGCAGTGGGACCGCATCTCGATGTACGAGTCCCTTTCGGATGCCGCGGGGCGCGCGATCACTCCCGAGACGCCGGTCGCCGAGCTCGCCGCCTTAGCGGCGGAGGTCGGCGTCGAGGTGCCCGAGAAGATCGCGACGCACGGCAAGTTCGTCGAGGAACTGTGGGAGCACTTCGTGAAGGGCGGCCTCGAGCGGCCGACGTTCGTTATGGACTTCCCCCTCGACACCTCGCCCCTCGTGCGCGAGCACCGCAGTATCGCGGGCGTCGTCGAGAAGTGGGACCTGTACATCCGTGGCTTCGAGCTGGCCACCGGCTACTCCGAGCTCGTCGACCCGGTCATCCAGCGCGAGCGCTTCGTCGAGCAGGCGAAGCTCGCCGCGAAGGGCGACGATGAGGCGATGCGCGTCGACGAGGAGTTCCTCCGCGCGCTCGAGCACGGCATGCCGCCCACCGGCGGCATGGGCATGGGCATCGACCGCCTGCTGATGGCCATCACCGGCCTCGGCATCCGCGAGACGATCCTCTTCCCGCTGGTCAAGTAGCCGTCAGAGAGCAGTCACCGCCGGAACGCCCAGTCGGGCAGATGGGATGCCGCGACGAACGACCGCACGATGTCGGCGAGGCCATGGCGGCTGTCGACGTCGAGCGCGGCATCCGCCAACCGTCCCGCGTGCGTCGATCGGCCGAGCGCCCACGAGAGCCACGCGGCGGTCGCGAGCGGGCCAGGTGTCTGCGCGCGGTCGGCGACGGCGGCGACGTGGCGGACCAGCATGAGCGCCTGCTCGAGCCGCGCCGGGTCGGGTCGACTGCCCTCGCCCCACATGACCTCGGCGAGGTCGGCGGGGTAGTCCTCGCCGTCCTCCCAGCGCCGCTGGGCGTCGAGCGCGCGGTCGCCACCGGCGCGGTCGCTCGACCACTGCACGAGCGCGACGTCGCGAAGCGACGGGCGCATCAGGCACCACAGCAGCACCGCCGCGTGCATCGGGTCGAGGGCGGCGGCGTCCCAGCCCAGCGCGTCCTCGAACAGCGCCGGCAGGTCGTCGAGCGCGCACGCCGCCTCGAGCGCGGCCGGGTCGATGCGGGCCGCGGAATCTCCCACCGAAGGGATGCCGCACAGCACCGTGAGCGCCGCCTCGACCGACGCCGTCGCGGCGGCCACGCCTGCCACGAGCGCCGGCGAAGCCGCCGGGAGGTCGGCGCCCGTGGCCTGGTCGCCCGGCGGCATCCGCTCGTCGAGTTCGGACATCGGACGCACGCCATCCGCTGAAAGGTGCGACCCCCAGCCGTCGCCCGCGACGGTGAGCGCGTCGGTCACCGCCAGCCCGCACGCGTCGGCCGAGCGCCGCAACGCCTCGACGAGGTCGGCCTCTGGGAGTCCTTGCCGAGTGGATGCCACGGTGTACACGACCACGACGACCGCATCGGCCTGCGGGATGCGGCACACCATGCCCATCACGCTCGAGGCGACCGGGTCGAGGTCGACGTCGTCGGGCGGGAGGTCGACGCGCATCGCGCCGAGGCTGCGGCCGCGCGCCATCGGGATGACGACGAGGCTCTGCGTCGGCGTGTAGCCGAGCAGATGGGGGACCAGGGACAGCAGGTGCGCGGCATCCGCCGCTCTCACGATCATCGACATGCGTCGAGCGTGCGGGGGAGCGGGTGGTCGTGGGAGCGTAAGTCCCCGGGCTCGGGAGCGTTGCCGGCTGGCGTCGATTGTGCAGAACGTTGCGGGCCGCCGCGTGGGGAGAATCGCCCGCCGGAGAACCCCCAGACCCCCGGGCGATACGATGGACGCATGGACTATCTGTGGGCGCTGCTGCCGACGGTCGTCGTGCTCGGACTCCTGATCTTCGTACTGCGGAGCATCCTGCGCATGGACCGCAACGAGCGGAAGGCCTACGCGAAGGTCGAAGCCGAGGAGCGCGCCAAGCGCGGACTCGCGCCGCGCGGCGACACATCCGTCTGACCGCCTGACGGCGGGCTGCGAGACGTTCGGGGGACGGTATGGACAGCATCTGGGTCTGGTGGCCGATCCTGGTGCTCGTCGTCGACATCATCGTCCGCGTCGTCGCCGTGATCGTCGTCCCGCGCAACCGTCGCCCCACCGCCGCGATGGCATGGCTCCTCGCGATCTATTTCATCCCCTTCGTGGGCATCTTCCTGTTCCTGCTCATCGGCAATCCGAGGTTGCCGCGCAAGCGCCGGAAGCAGCAGGAGGCCATCAACAACGCGCTCCGCGAGGCGACCGATTCGATCACCTTCGGCACGCTGCGACCGGGCGCTCCGACCTGGTTCACCCAGCTCGTGCAGCTCAACCGCACCCTCGGCGCCATGCCGATCGCGGGCGACAACGGTGCGCACCTCATCTCGGACTACCAGGCGAGCCTCGACGCGATGGCGGCCGCGATCGACGACGCGAAGCGGTACGTCCACGTCGAGTTCTACATCCTCCAGTCGGATGCCTCGACGGACGGCTTCTTCGCCGCACTCGAGCGTGCCGCGGAGCGCGGCGTCACGGTGCGCGTGCTGCTCGACCACTGGGCGAACCGCTGGAAGCCCCGCTACAAGCAGACCCTGAAGCGCCTCGATCGGATGGGCGCGCAGTGGCACCTCATGCTCCCGGTGCAGCCGCTCCGTGGCAAGTATCAGCGACCCGACCTCCGCAACCACCGCAAGCTCCTCGTCATCGACGGCGATCTCGCCTTCCTCGGCTCGCAGAACGTCACCGACTCCAGCTACAACCTGAAGAAGAACATCAAGCGCGGCCTGCACTGGGTTGACCTCATGTCGCGAGTGGACGGCCCGATCGTGGCATCCATCAACGCCGTCTTCTTGTCGGACTGGTTCGGCGAGACGGGTGAGATCCTCGACGCCGACAACGAGTTCGTCAGCGCGCCGGGATCGGGCGACCTCGACTGCCAGATCGTCCCGAGCGGTCCCGGCTTCGAGTATGAGAACAACCTCAAACTGTTCACGAGCCTGATCTTCGCCGCCGAACACAAGATCGTCATGGTCAGCCCGTACTTCGTGCCCGAAGAGGCGCTGCTGCTCGCGATCCAGACGGCGTGCCACCGCGGGGTCGAGGTCGAGCTGTTCGTGTCGGAGGTCGGCGACCAGGCGATGGTCTATCACGCGCAGCGCAGCTACTACGAGCAGCTGCTGAACACCGGCGTGAAGATCTGGATGTACAAGCGGCCGTTCATCCTGCACTCCAAGTCGATGTCGATCGACGACGGTGTCGCCGTCGTCGGGTCGAGCAACATGGACATGCGCTCGTTCGGTCTCAACCTCGAGGTGACGATGCTGGTGCGCGGCGAGGAGTTCGTCGAGCAGCTGCGCGACGTCGAGGACCAGTACCGCAGGATGTCGCGCGAGCTCACGATCGAGGAATGGGAGAAGCGACCGCTCCGCTCGATCGTGCTCGACAACCTCGCACGGTTGACGTCGGCGCTCCAGTGATCTGAGACGGTCCGACGCGTGCCGACACTCTGAGGGTGACCGCGAAAGGAACCTCCCCATGCGACCCCGTCTCACCGCCGCCCTCGGCGGAACGCTCCTGCTCATCGCCGCCCTCACCGGCTGCGCAACTCCCGCCGCCCCCGGCGACGCGCCGTCGTCCGTGCCGGATGGTGGCGCGCCGCCGCTGTCGGACTGGGAAGTGGATGCCGCGTGGCTGAACGGCGGCTCGATGATCGCGCTCGTCACCTACGGCAGCTCGAGCTGCGTCCCGACGCTGGTGGACGCGAAGGCCGACGCGGGGGTGCTCGTCGTGGAGCTCGCCGACGCGAATGCCAACGGGTGCACCGACGACCTCGTGCCGCGACCGCTCGCCGTGCCGGTGCCCTCGGGCATCGACGCGTCCGCCGAGGTCGAGGTGCAGGTGTCGATGGGCGAGGCGTACGCGGATGTCGACCTCGACCCGTACACGGCTGGTCCGGTCGAGGAGTTCACGCCGTCGGCGGGCTGGCTCGACGACGATGCCGTCGCGATCCTCACGTGGGGATCGTCGTCCTGCGTGCCCGTCATCGAGGACGTGAGCGTGCCCTCCGCGGCATCCGTCGTCGTGCGGTTCGCGAAGCCCGACCTCGAGCAGGTGTGCACCATGGACATGGCCCCGCAGCTGACCGTCGCGATGCTCCCCGAGGGCGCTGACGTCGACGACACCGCGACCCTCACCCTCGGCGGCCTCGTCGACGCCGAGCCCCTCCCGATCGGGTAGCGGGGGCGCCTACTCCGCCCGGACGAGGAGATCGCCGACCTCGCAGTCGAGGGCGCGGCAGATCGCGGACAGGGTGGAGTAGCGGATCGCGCGAGCGCGGTCGTTCTTCAGCACCGAGAGGTTGACGACCGAGACCCCGACGATCTCGGAGAGCCGCGTCAGGGTCATGCCGCGTGCAGCGAGCAGCTCATCGAGCCGACAGTGGATGCCGGTGAGCTCGTCGTCCTCGGCCGGACTCACACGAGCCCCTTCACATCGTGTTGCAGGCGGGACCCGTAGCGGAAGATCGCTGCGAGGGCGGCGAGCGCGAGCCCGGCGGCGATCGGCCAGAACGGGATCTCAACGAGGAACGTCGACTGCGGGATCCAGGCCTCGAATGGGCTCTCGATCCCCGGAATGTCCGTCCAGGAGCCGCCCGTGGTCTCGAACGTCTCACTCGAGGCCATGCTGCCGGAAATGCCGCGCAGGATCTCCCGCACGATGCCGCCGCCGGCGACGATCACGGCGGCGACGGATGCCGTGCGCGCGACGACCGGCGCGAACGCGTTGCCGCTTCTCATCGAGCCGCAGGCGACCGCGACGAGGGCGGCGACGGCACCCGAGATCACCCACCCGAGCATCTCGCTGATCGCCCAGGTCACCCGTGCCCCGACGCTCAGCCCGTCGAGCGTGAGCGTCACGGCTTCGAACCCGCCTGCGGCACGCGTCGCAGTGCCGCTGTCGACGACCACGCCCGCGGGCAGCTGCGGCCAGAACTGCTGGATAGGCATCGTGATGCTCACCTGCGGAGTGAGCAGGACGGCGCACAGCGACACGACCGCGCCGATCGCCGACGCTCCCGCCCATACGTAGCCGACGATCTGCGTTGCGCGCACGAGGGCCGTCGGATCGTCGTCCTGACGCGAGCGGCGGGCCGCGAGTGCCAGGGCGGCGATCGTTGCCACCAGAGCGGCGACGAGGAGTCCGCCCACGATGAGAGCCCATCCACTGATCACGTCACACCAGTCCTTCTGTGTCGCGCTGCAGCCGGCCCGCGCGCACCGCGAGAGTCGCCACGAGGAGAAGCAGGACGCCGAAGGCGGCGAGCACCCAGTCGCCGTCGGGCAGCACATCGAACACCGGTGGCGACACCCAATGGGAAGCGGTCGCCCCGTCTGTCGGGTATCCCAGCGCCGCGACGGCGGTCGCGTCGGCGAGGCGCGCAGCCCACGGCACGACGACCGACACCGCGATCGACAGCACGCCCACGGCGGCGACGCCGACTGGGACGGCGCGCGTAAAGGTCCGCCGTGCGCCGGCGCGGACGGCCAGCAGCACGACCAGACCGCAGGCGGCGACGAAGACGACGAACGGCAGCGCCATCGCGACCGCCCTGAGGGTCCGCGGGCCGACGAGCGCCTCGTCGCTCCAGATGACGGCGGTCCCGTACTGCGCCACCGACGGCGCCGCGCTGCCGGTGAGGCCGGCGATCTCGGTTGCGGGTCCCGCATACGGCACCTCGACCGCGAAGGTCGTCGTGACGACATCCGAGACGAACCACGCGGCCACCAGCAGGGCAACCGCAGCCGCGACCGTCGCCGCCGCGATCACCGCGGTGAGCGTCGCACTCTTGGCCCGACGGCCCGTCTTCATCAGCGTCATGGCATCCCCATATCGAAAATCGTTGTTATTGAGAAACGATATGGTCTCGTGTGGGTGCTCGTCAAGATCTCGTCCGCGCGCATGCCGAACCCCGCCGCGCTTCGCATCGGGCACCCCGCACGCGGGCCGGTATGCCCACGGCGAACACGGGCATACCGGCATCCTCTGCTCGTTAGCCTCTACATACGACGCCATCGGTGCGTCAGTAGGAGGAGGGGACGATGTTCGAGAGATTCACAGACCGTGCACGTCGCGTGGTGGTGCTCGCCCAAGAAGAGGCGAAGATGCTGAACCACAACTACATCGGCACGGAGCACATCCTCCTCGGCCTGATCCACGAGGGCGAGGGCGTCGCCGCCAAGGCCCTCGAGTCGCTCGGCATTTCGCTCGACGCCGTGCGCGAGCAGGTCCAGGACATCATCGGCCAGGGCCAGCAGCAGCCGACGGGTCACATCCCGTTCACGCCGCGCGCCAAAAAGGTGCTCGAGCTGTCACTGCGCGAAGCGCTGCAGCTCGGCCACAACTACATCGGCACCGAGCACATCCTCCTCGGCCTCATCCGCGAGGGTGAGGGCGTCGCCGCCCAGGTGCTCGTCAAGCTGGGCGCAGACCTCAACAAGGTGCGCCAGCAGGTCATTCAGCTGCTCAGCGGCTACCAGGGCAAGGAGCCCGCGGGCGTCGCCACGGGAGCCGGCGAGCAGGCGCAGGCCTCCGCGCAGGGCGGTTCGGCGGTGCTCGACCAGTTCGGCCGCAACCTCACGCAGGCCGCGCGCGACAACAAGCTCGATCCCGTCATCGGGCGCGAGAAGGAGATCGAGCGCGTGATGCAGATCCTGTCGCGCCGCTCGAAGAACAACCCCGTCCTCATCGGCGAGCCCGGCGTCGGCAAGACCGCCGTCGTCGAAGGTCTCGCGCAGGCGATCGTCAAGGGCGAGGTGCCCGAGACGCTGAAGGACAAGCAGGTCTACTCGCTCGACCTCGGCTCGCTCATCGCCGGATCCCGCTACCGCGGTGACTTCGAAGAGCGCCTGAAGAAGGTCACGAAGGAGATCCGCACCCGCGGCGACATCGTCGTGTTCATCGACGAGATCCACACCCTCGTGGGTGCCGGTGCCGCCGAGGGCGCGATCGACGCCGCCTCGATCCTCAAGCCGCTCCTCGCCCGCGGCGAGCTGCAGACGATCGGTGCCACGACGCTCGACGAGTACCGCAAGCACTTCGAGAAGGATGCCGCGCTCGAGCGCCGCTTCCAGCCGATCCAGGTCGCCGAGCCGAGCCTGCCCCACGCGATCAACATCCTGAAGGGGCTGCGCGACCGCTACGAGGCGCACCACAAGGTGCAGATCACCGACGGCGCCATCGTCGCCGCGGCGAACCTGTCCGACCGCTACGTCTCTGACCGCTTCCTGCCCGACAAGGCGATCGACCTGATCGATGAGGCCGGCGCTCGCCTGCGCCTGTCGATCCTCTCGAGCCCGCCCGAGCTGCGCGAGTTCGACGAGAAGATCGCCAAGGTCCGCGAGGACAAGGAAGCGGCGAGCGAGGAGCAGGACTTCGAGAAGGCCGCCGCGCTCCGCGACGAAGAGAAGTCACTGCTCGCAGAGCGCCTCCGCCTCGAGAAGCAGTGGCGCTCGGGCGACGTGGCATCCCACGCCATCGTCGACGAGGGTCTGATCGCAGAGGTGCTGGCGCAGGCCACCGGCATCCCCGTGTTCAAGCTCACCGAGGAGGAGACCAGCCGTCTCGTCTTCATGGAGAAGGCGCTGCACCAGCGCGTCATCGGGCAGGAGGAGGCCATCGCGGCGCTCTCCCGCACGATCCGCCGCCAGCGCGCCGGTCTCAAGGACCCGAACCGTCCTTCGGGTTCGTTCATCTTCGCCGGACCCACGGGTGTCGGTAAGACCGAGCTCGCCAAGGCGCTCGCCGAGTTCCTCTTCGACGACGAGGGCGCGCTGATCTCCCTCGACATGTCGGAGTTCGGTGAGAAGCACACGGTCTCGCGGCTGTTCGGTGCACCTCCCGGATTCGTCGGCTTCGAAGAGGGCGGCCAGCTCACCGAGAAGGTGCGTCGCAAGCCGTTCTCGGTCGTGCTGTTCGACGAGATCGAGAAGGCACACCCCGACATCTTCAACTCGCTGCTGCAGATCCTCGAAGAGGGTCGCCTCACCGATGGTCAGGGCCGCGTCGTCGACTTCAAGAACACCGTGATCATCATGACGACGAACCTCGGTTCGTCGGCGATCGCCGGTGGCCCGGTCGGCTTCCAGGTCGAGGGCAACTCGCAGACGACCTACGAGCGGATGAAGGGCAAGGTCGACGAAGAGCTGAAGCGCCACTTCAAGCCCGAGTTCCTCAACCGCGTCGACGACGTCATCGTGTTCCCGCAGCTGAACAAGGACGAGCTGCGCCAGATCGTGACGCTGTTCACGAAGCGACTCAGCGAGCGTCTGCTCGACCGTGACATGACGGTCGCGCTGACGGATGCCGCGAAGGACAAGCTCATCGAGATCGGGTTCGACCCGACGCTCGGTGCCCGCCCGCTGCGTCGCGCGATGCAGCGCGAGGTCGAGGACCAGCTCTCCGAGCGGATTCTGCGAGGTGAGCTGAACGCCGGTGACCACGTGAAGGTCGACGTCGAGGCCGGCAAGTTCGCCTTCGAGACGACCCGCCAGGAAGGCCGCGAAGCGGTCGGCGTGGGCGCCGCAGGCGAGATCACCGCGAGCCCCGACATGATCGCCGGGTCGTAAGCACCTGAACGACAGAGGGCCGGATGCCTGGGCCCACGCTCCCAGAGGCTCCGCGCGTCGCATAGCGACGGGTGGAGTGGGAGTGGGGAGGGGCATCCGGCCCTCTTCGCGTTCATCGGCCCCGAGCACGATTGCAATGGATGCCACGCGACACGCGGCATCCATTCGGCTCAGCCCGGCGTGTCGGGCCTGATCCATTGCATCCGCGCGCGGGCCACCGACGCACCCGACACAGGCGAAAGGGCCGGGGCGCGAAGCCCCGGCCCTCCACGCACTGCCTACTTGTCGCCGAAGACCTGGGCCTCCATCGCGTCGTAGCCCTCTTCCTGCGGGTTGCCGTGCTCGCCGCCCGAGAGGGCGTACTCCTCTTCGGGGGAGAGGACGAGGCGGTGGCGCCCGTAGAAGGCGAAGGCGAGGAAGATCACGGCGTAGACCGCGATGATCGCGACGATCGCGAGCAGGTACGTCGGGTTGAACAGCAGCCCGAAGAACACGATCGCGGCGATGATCGCCGCCGAGTAGGCGCCGAACAGGCCCCACGGGCTCTTGTACGGCCGCTCCGCGTTGGGGAACTTCTTGCGCAGGATGATGAACGACAGCATCTGCAGGAAGTAGGCGACGACCGCACCCCACACCGCGATGTTCAGCACGATGGCACCGGCCGGTGAGGCGTCGCCGCCGGCTGCCTGCACGATCACGAGCGCGATGAATCCGATGACCGCACCGACGGTGAGCGAGACCCACGGGGTCTGCGCCTTGCCGGTGAGCGACAGCCAGCGCGGGTAGTACCCGGCGCGCGACAGGGAGTACATGTTGCGTCCGTAGGCGAACATGATGCCCATCAGCGAGGCGAGCAGACCGATGAGGGCGAGCAGCGCCAGGATCGCGGCGGCCTGCGGCGGCAGGAACGCCTTGAACCCGTCGAGCAGCGGTTCGAGCGATGCGCCGGTGACCTCGGCGCCGAGCACACCGGTGTTGATGAACAGCACGATGAGGCCGGTGACGATGAGCGTGCCGCGTGCCCAGAGACCGGCTCGCGGGATGTCGCGCTTCGGGTTGCGGGACTCCTCTGCCGCGAGCGGCAGCTCCTCGATGCCGAGGAAGAACCACATCGCGAACGGCAGCGCGAACAGGATGGCGCCGAAGCCCTCGGGGAGGAACGTCGAGGCGCCCACCGCGTCGGGGTTCGGTGCGATGTCCCACAGCGACGCCCAGCTGAACGCGCCCGAGAACAGTGCCATCACGCCGAATACGACGATGATGCCGATCGAGATCACCGAGACGACGATCGCGAAGGTGAACGAGATCGCGGCGCCCGCGGTGTTCAGGGCGATGAACAGGGCGTACAGGATGAGCCACCAGACCCAGCCGGGCAGACTGATGCCGGTCAGCAGGAACAGCGCCTGGTCGGCGTACGCGCCCGAGAAGTACACGACCACCGCGGTGGTCGCGACGTACTCAATCGTCTCGGCGAGGCCGGTTGCGAGCCCTCCCCAGGGCCCCATCGCGGAACGCGAGAACGAGTATGCGCCGCCGGTGTGCGGCATCGCGGCGGCCATCTCGCCGATCGAGAAGGTGAGGCCGTAGTACATGAGCACGAGCAGCGCGAACGCGATGAGCATGCCGCCGAAGCCGGCGAACCCGATGCCGAAGTTCCAGCCCGAGAAGTCACCTGAGATGACGGCGGCGACCGCGAGGCCCCAGAGTCCCCACACCCCCGCCGACCGCTTCAGCGTGCGCTTCTCGAAGTACCCGTCACCGGCTCGGGCGTAGCTGACCCCGGCGACCTTCTGTGTGGTGGAGCGCTGATCGGACAATACGACCTCCTGGCTACGGGTCGGCGCATGTGCGCCGTTGGGCGGCGCGCGTGCGCTCTCGGGTGGGCGCGCTGGCCGCGCCTTGCGAAGAGTGTGGACGCTATTGGTATGCCCTGTCTACCTTTGGGATGTAAGTTTCTCGTTACAGAGCGGCACCCGCCGCCGCGAAGGAGTGATCGGATGCCGGGCAACCTGACCGCCGCGCAGCTCGAAGCAGCAATCGCCGCCGACGAGATCGACACGGTCATCGTCGCGTTCCCCGACGCGCAGGGCCGCCTCGTCGGCAAGCGCGTCGCGGGCCGCTTCTGGGTCGACGAGGTCGGGAAGCACGGCGCCGAGGTCTGCGACTACCTGCTGTCGGTCGACGTCGACATGAACACGGTCGACGGCTACGCGATGTCGAGCTGGGACAAGGGCTACGGCGACATGATGCTGCGTCCCGACATCGAAACGCTCCGTCGCATCCCGTGGCAGCCGGCGACCGCGCTCGTCATCGCCGACCTGCTGTACGTCGACGGCTCGCCCGTGGTGCAGTCGCCCCGCGGCATCCTGCAGGCGCAGCGTGATCGACTCGCAGAGAAGGGCCTCGTCGCGTTCTCGGGCACCGAGCTCGAGTTCATCGTGTTCGACGACTCGTTCCGGGATGCCTGGGCGAAGCGGTACCAGGGCCTGACGGCATCCACCGACTACAACGTCGACTACAACCTGCTCGCCACCACCAGGCTCGAGCCGCTGCTGCGCGACATCCGCCGCGGCATGGAGGGCGCCGGGCTCTACTGCGAAGGCGTGAAGGGCGAGTGCAACGACGGCCAGCAGGAGATCGCGTTCCGCTACGCCGAGATCATCGAGACCGCCGACCAGCACACGATCTACAAGAACGGCGCGAAGGAGATCGCCGACGCCCATGGGCAGTCCCTCACCTTCATGGCGAAGTTCGACCAGCGCGAGGGCAACAGCTGCCACATCCACCTCTCGGTGCGCGGCAACGACGGCTCCGCGGTCATGGCGGGTGACGGCGAGTACGGCTTCTCGAAGCTCATGGAGCACTGGATCGCCGGCATCCTCGCCACCCTCCGCGAGTTCACGCTGCTCTATGCGCCGACGATCAACTCGTACAAGCGCTACGCCAAGGGCACCTTCGCGCCCACCGGCGTCGCGTGGGGCATCGACAACCGCACCTGCGCGCTCCGCGTCGTCGGGCACGGCCACTCACTGCGCGTCGAGAACCGGGTGCCCGGCGGCGACGTGAACCCGTACCTTGCGATCTCGGCCATCATCGCGGGCGGCCTGCACGGCATCGAGCACGAGCTCGAGCTGCCCGCGCCGCTCACCGGCAACGCGTACGATTCCGATGTCGCGCACCTGCCCACGACACTCCGCGAGGCGGCCCAGCTGTTCTCGGAATCCGAGGTGGCACGCGCGGCGTTCGGCGACGACGTCGTGGCCCACTACCTGAACCAGGCGCGCATCGAGGTCGAGGCCTACGACGCGGCCGTCACCGACTGGGAGCGCATCCGTGGCTTCGAACGACTCTGACCTCCGCCGCCCGGTCATCGGCCTCACCACCTACCTCGAGCAGGCGAAGCAGGGCGTCTGGGACGTGCGCGCCAGCTTCCTGCCGCAGCAATACTTCGACTCGGTGACCGCGTCGGGTGGCGTCGCGGTGCTGCTCCCGCCGCAGCCGTCCCCGGATGCCGCGGCCGCAGCCGTCCTCGACGGACTCGACGGCCTCATCTTGACCGGCGGCCTCGACGTGCAGCCCGAGCTCTACGGAGCGGAGCGGCATCCGCTCACCGACCCCGCCCGCGCCGACCGCGACGCGTGGGAACTCGCGCTGCTCGCGGGTGCGCGGGAGCGCGGCATCCCGGTGTTCGGGATCTGCCGCGGCCTGCAGCTCATCAACGTCGCCTTCGGCGGCACGCTGCACCAGCACCTGCCCGAGGCGCTCGGCACCGAGCGGTTCCGCATCGGCGGCGGCGTCTTCGCCGAGAACACCGTTGAGGTGGATGCCGACACCAAGCTCGCCGGCCTCCTCGGCGCGGGCCCGTTCGGGGTGCACAGCTACCACCACCAGGGCGTCGACCGGGTCGGTGACGGCCTCGTCGTGACGGCGCGGACCGACGACGGCCTCGTGCAGGCGTTCGAGACGCCCGGCGATGACTACCTCGTCGCCGTGCAGTGGCATCCCGAGGAGAACTCGGCCGACCGACGCCTGTTCCTCGGCCTCGTCGCCGCTGCCGATGCCTACGCGGTGTCGAAGCGGGGAGTCCCCGCATGAGCGTCCACACCGTCCTGAATCCCGCGACCGGCGCCGCGATCCGCGACGTGCCGGCCGCATCGATCGCCGAGACGGATGCCGCGGTCGCGCGGGCCGTCGCGGCGCAGCGCGGCTGGGCGGCGCTCGCCCCGGTCGATCGGGCCGACGCGCTGCGCCGGTTCGCAGCCGTCGTCGAGGCGCACGCCGAGGAGCTCGCGCAGCTCGAGGTGCTCGAGGCGGGGCATCCCGTCGGGTCGGCGCGCTGGGAGGCGGCGCACGTCGCGCAGGTGCTGCAGTACTACGCGGGCGCCCCGGAGCGACTCATCGGCAAGCAGATCCCGGTCGCCGGCGGCCTCGACGTCACGTACCTCGAGCCGTACGGCGTCGTCGGGATCATCGTGCCGTGGAACTTCCCCATGACTATCGCCGCGTGGGGCTTCGCGCCCGCGCTCGCCGCCGGCAACGCCGTCGTGCTGAAGCCGGCCGAGCTCACGCCGCTCACCGCGATGCGACTCGGCGACCTCGCCCTCGAGGCGGGGCTGCCGGAGGGGCTGTTCGAGGTCGTCACGGGCGCCGGGCCCGTCGTGGGCGAGCGCTTCGTCTCGCACCCCGACGTGCGCAAGGTCGTGTTCACCGGCTCGACGCGGGTCGGCACCGAAGTCGCCGCGGGCTGCGCTCGCGAGCTCAAGCCGGTGACGCTCGAACTCGGCGGCAAGAGCGCCAACATCGTGTTCGCCGACGCCGACCTCGAACGCGCCGCCGCTGGGGTGCCCGGGTCGGTGTTCGACAACGCCGGGCAGGACTGCTGCGCCCGTAGCCGACTGCTCGTCGAGCGATCGGTGTACGACCGGTTCCTCGAGCTGCTCGAGCCCGCCGTCGCCGCGTGGCGCGTCGGAGACCCGAACGACGAAGCGACCGAGATGGGCCCACTCATCTCGGCTGCGCAGCGTGAACGCGTCTCGGCATACGTCGACGGCGCCGACGTCGCGTTCCGAGGTTCGGCACCGACCGGCGACGGGTTCTGGTTCCCGCCCACCGTCGTCCTCGCCGGACGCGAGGACCGCATCGCGAAGGAGGAGGTCTTCGGTCCGGTCGTCGCGGTGCTGCCGTTCGATGACGAGGCCGACGCCATCGCGCTCGCGAACGACACCGTCTACGGCCTCGCCGGCTCGATCTGGACCGAGAACCTCGCCCGCGGCATCCGCGTGTCCCGCGGTGTTCGCAGCGGTGTCCTTTCGGTGAACTCGCACTCGTCGGTCCGGTACACGACGCCGTTCGGTGGCATGAAGGGCTCCGGGCTCGGCCGTGAACTCGGACCGGATGCCGCGGAGCACTTCACCGAGACCAAGAACGTCTTCTACGCCACCTGATTCCCACCTGCATCTGCTCTCCCGAAAGGCACCACCATGGACCTCACCCAGCGACTCGCCGGCCGCGTCGCCGTCATCACCGGCGGCGCCAGCGGCATCGGCCTCGCGACCGCCCGCCGCTTCGCCGCCGAGGGCGCCCGCGTCGTCATCGCCGACCTCGACCCGGCCTCGGGTGAGCGCGCCGCCGCCGAGGTGGGCGGTGTATACCGCGAAGTGAATGTGGCCGACCAGGCATCAGTCGACGCGCTGTTCGACGGCGTCGCGGCCGACCTCGGGTCGGTCGACATCGCATTCAACAACGCGGGCATCTCGCCCGCCGACGACGACTCGATCGAGACCACCGAGCTGCCCGCGTGGGATCGCGTGCAGGACGTCAACCTCAAGAGCGTCTACCTGTGCTCGCGCGCCGCCCTGCGCCACATGGTGCCCGCGGGTAAGGGCTCGATCATCAACACGGCGTCGTTCGTCGCGCTGCTCGGGTCGGCGACCTCGCAGATCTCGTACACCGCATCCAAGGGCGGCGTCCTCGCGATGACCCGCGAACTCGGCGTGCAGTTCGCGCGCCAGGGCATCCGTGTCAACGCGCTGTGCCCGGGCCCGGTGAACACGCCGCTGCTGCGCGAACTGTTCGCGAAGGACCCGGAGCGTGCGCAGCGCCGCCTCGTGCACGTGCCGATGGGCCGGTTCGCAGAGCCCGAAGAACTCGCGGCGGCCGTCGCGTTCCTGGCATCCGACGACGCCTCGTTCATCACGGCGAACGCGTTCGTCGTCGACGGCGGCATCACGAACGCGTACGTGACACCGCTCTGAACGCATGACGCACCCGCCGCACGACCTCGGTCGCACCGTCTACCGGCCGGTGCGCGGCGGGAACGCGCTCGAAGACACGGTCGCGCGGCTCGTGCAGACGGTGCGGCTGGGGCTCGTCGCGCCGGGGGAGTCGCTGCCCTCGGAGCGCGAGCTCGCCGAGCGGTACGCGGTCAGCCGTGACACCGTGCGGCAGGCGATCGGCGAGCTCGCCGACGCCGGCTACGTCGTGCGGCGGCGCGGCAGGTACGGCGGCACGTTCGTCGCCGACCCGTTGCCGCCGTCCGCCGACGGTCCGGTCGACGCGGCAGAGCTTGACGACGTGCTGGGACTCCGGCGGGTGCTCGAGGCGGGGGCGGCGCGGGCCGCGGCGTCGCGGATGCTGACGGACGCCGCGCGCGCGACCCTCGAAGATCGGCATGCGGCCACGGCCGCGGCATCCGCCGGGGACTACCGCCGACTCGACTCGCTGCTCCACCTGACGATCGCGGAGCTCGCCGGCATCCCGTCGCTGCTGCCGCTCGTCGTCGAGAACCGTGCGCGGGTGAACGCGTGGCTCGACACGTTCCCGCTGCTGCCGCGCAACATCGAGCACTCCGACGCGCAGCACGACCGCATCGTGGCATCCATCCTCACCGGTCGGCCCGACGCGGCCGAGGCCGCCGTGCTCGACCATCTCGCCGGGTCCGAGGCGCTGCTGCGCGGCTTCTTGGCCTGAGCTCGTCGCAGTCGGTGGGCCTGGCCTGCGGCATCCGCTGGTCACCGTTCGCGCACGAATGCAATGGATCCCGCGCGACGCGCCGGGGATGGATGCCGCGCCGCGGCGCGTCGGCCACGATCCATTGCATCCGCGCACGCGCGGGCCCGCGACGCGCCCCGAAACCCGGCCGTCAGTCGAGCGGCGCGACGTCGACCTGCACCCGCAGGGTCGAGGTCTTCGCGTCGGTGAAGATGATGCCGCGGACGGGCGAGACGTCGCCGTAGTCCCGCCCCCACGCGACGGTGATGTAGCGGTCGTTCGCCCACTGGTCGTTGGTGGGATCGATCGCGAGCCACTGGTCGGTGCCGGGCAGCCAGACGGCGAGCCACGCGTGCGATGCGTCGGCGCCGAACACGCGCTCCTTGCCGGGCGGCGGCTGGGTCGCGAGGTAGCCCGACACGTACCGTGCGGCGACGCCGTGCGCGCGCAGGCATGCGAGGGCGACGTGCGCGAAGTCCTGGCACACACCGGCGCGGGCGGCCATCGCGTCGGCGACCGTGCTCGTCACGGTGGTGGCGGTCTTGTCGTAGTCGAAGTCGCGGTGGATGCGCTGCATCAGGTCGGTCGCGGCCTCGCCGATGGGGCGACCGGGCGTGAGCGACTCGGCGCCGTACGCGGTCGCCGCCGCAACGTGCTGCACGCGCGGCGACTCGAGCGCGTACTCGGTCGCCTGCCACGCGCCTTCGAGCGACGGATGCTGCAGCGGGCGGGCGAGCTCCCACGGCTGGGCGAGCGCGTCGGCGTCGTACTCGGGCACCATCACGGTCACGTCGCTCGACGACTCGATCGTGAGCGCCTCGTGCGGGTCGGTGACGTGGAAGTAGGTCGACGAGTTGCCGAAGTAGTCGATGCCCGGTGCCATGTCGCCCGGCTCGGGTTCGACGGTGACACCGGATGCCGCGATCTGCTGCCACGGCAGTTCGCGGGGCAGCAGGTGGAACTGCCCGACGCTGTCGTGCACGGCGTCGCTGTACGTGTAGGCGGTGCGGTGCCAGACGCGGTAACGCTTCACGGTCGCACCTCCGCGAGCTCGATGAGCGACAGCTCCGCCATCGACACGGCCGGCGGGCCGGCTTCGAAGTGGAGGTGTCCGATCGCGTCGGCGAGCTGCTCGAGCTGGGCGGTGACGTCGGTCAGCGTCTCGACGAGCCGGTCGCGGCGACCGCCGACGACGGCGGTGAGGTCGGCGACGTCGATGGCGGCGAGCTCGGTCTCGAGGTGGTCGAGGAGCCGTTCCGCGCGCGTGGAACCCGTCGATGCCGGCATTGCGGCCAGGTGACCGCGCATCGTCGCGAGCGAGAAGGCGAGCGACCTCGGGTTGCTCGCATCGAGCAGCAGCAGCTCGACGACGTCGGCCGCGCGGGCGCTGCCCCGGTACCGGCGACGGTGCGTGACGACGCTCTCGGCGGTGACCAGCAGTGACTCGAGCACTTCGCGGTCGGTGCGCGGTGTGCGACTGATCGCGAGCGTCGAGGTCAGCAGTGCCGACAGCTGCAGGCCGCGCTCGAGGTAGCGGCCGGCCTCGATCATGTGCCAGCCGGCGTCGCGGATCATGTTCGCGGTCACGCCGTAGAGCGACAGCATCGAGGCGAGCATGCGTCCCGCCGACTCCGCGGTGCGGTGCGGGTGCGGCGAGCTCCGCAGCGCGCGCACGGCCCGCTCGATGTTCGAGAACACCCGCCAGGTGTCGCCCGACAGCTGGTCGCGGACGCCCTCCATCGCGTCGCGCAGGCGGGCGATCGAGTGCGCGGCGGAGCCTGGACGCGTGGCATCCAGCAGCAGGGAACGGAACTCGGCTTCGGGGTCGGCCTCGCGCCGTCCGGCGAGCGCGTCGAGCGACGCGAGCAGGACGCGCACGCTCTCGGCGGCACGGGCGGGCGTGTAGGCGCCCGGCTGATCGAGTGCGGCCTGCGTCGCGAGGACGAGCCGCAGCAGGTCTTCGGTGCGCTCGGCGTAGCGGCCCGTCCAGAACATGTCGCTGAGGGCACGCGGTGCGAAGGTCGGGTCGCTGCGGGTCGTGGGGAGGGCCGCCACGTCGGCGATGCCCTGGTCGGGGTCGGTCTCGTCGGCCTTCAGCACCCAGACGTCCTTCGTCCGCGGCGCGGCATCCGGCGCATCGCGCACCGTCGCGAGACCGCCGACAAGCGGCCGGTAGGTCGACCCGAAGCGGACGGAGAACCCGCGCAGGATGACCGGCAGAGCGGATGCCGCGGCCCCGCCGTTCCACACCGGGACCTGCGACAGCGGCAGCTGCTCCTGCGCCGCGTACCTGTGCGGCTCGGCGAGCACGCGCGCGACGAGCTCGCCCGAGGGGATCGCGAGGCGGCGGCGCGGCTCGTCGATGAGGCGCACCTCGAGCGTCGGATCGTCGCCCTCGATCCGCGCCAACACGTCACCGCGAGCGTCGGCGTCGCCGAGCCACCAGGTGGGCACCGACGGCAGCCGCAGCTGCTCGCCGAGGAGGTGCTCGCAGACCGCGGGCAGATACGGCATGAGCGCAGGGTTCTCGAGCACGCCGGCGCCGAGCCCGTTGACGAGCGTGACGCGTCCGCGGCGCGCGGCCTCGGTGAGACCGGCGACGCCGAGCCGTGAGCCCGACCGCAGTTCGAGGGGATCGCACCACTCCGCGTCGACCCGCCGCAGGATCACGTCGACCCGCTCGGTCGGCACGCGCTTCGGCCACCCGGCGGGCTTGATCCACACGCTGCCCTCGCGCACGACGAGGTCGCTGCCCTGCACCAGTGGGAAGCCGAGCGCCGTCGCGAGGAACGCTTGGTCGAACGCGGTCTCCGACAGCGGTCCCGGCGACATGACGACGATGCGCGGATGCGTCGTGCCCTCGGGTGCGGCGGCGATGAGCGCCGCGCGGAGCGCCGCGAAGTACGGGTCCATGCGGTGCAGCGCGCCCTCATCGAGGAGGTCGGGCAGCACCTGCGAGATGACGCGGCGGTTCTCGGCGGCGTAGCCGAGGCCCGACGGCGCCTGCACCCGGTCGGCGAGCACGTGCCACTCGCCTGCGGCATCCCGCCCGAGATCGGTGGCCGACAGCAGCAGGGGGGTGCCGGATGCCGGGTGCGCACGCGCGACCGCCCGGACGAAGCCGGCGTGTCCGACCACCGTCGCGGCCGGGACGATTCCCTCGCGGAGGACGGTCTGCGGGCCGTAGAGGTCGGCGAGCAGCGCGTTCAGGAGTTCGGCGCGCTGTGCGAGGCCGACTTCGAGGCGCGCCCAGCCCGGGGCGTCGAACACGAACGGCATGGGGTCGAGCTGCCAGGGCTGCAGGTCGTCGCCGGCGCGCGCGTACGAGACGCCGTCGTCGGCGAGGAAGCGGACGATCTCGCCGTCGACACGGGACAGCTCGTCCTGCGTCAGCCCGAGGGCGAGCGAGGCGAGTGCACGCCATGCGGGTCGGAGGGTGCCGTCGGTGTCGACGACTTCGTCGTAGCGGGCGTCGACCGTCGACGCGAACGGCAGTGTCGGCTGCGACACTGCCGTGGCGTAATCACGGAGCACACTCACTCGGGTCCCTCTCCTGCTCAAGCGTAGGGCTCCCGCGGGCCGGCCTCGGTCGCGCGCGCAGGCGCGGCGGCCGCCGCGCAATACAGTGGACGTTATGGCTGAGACGTTCGAGGTGCGGCAGGCGCGCACGTCCGACGTCCCCGCGATCCAGGAGCTGCTCGAGCCGTGGGTCGCCCGGCGCATCCTGCTGGGCAAGGAGCGGGTCACGCTGTACGAGACCGTGCAGGAGTTCGTCGTCGCCCAGGCAGGCGACCGGCTCGTTGGTTGCGGCGCGCTCCACGTCATGTGGGAGGACCTCGGCGAGATCCGCACCCTCATCGTTGCCGACGACTGGCTGCACCGCGGCGTCGGTGGTGGCGTCGTCGACCGCCTCGAGGGCAATGCCCGCGCGCTCGGCCTCTCGCGGCTGTTCTGCCTCACGTTCGAGGTGCCGTTCTTCAGCCGTCGCGGGTTCGAGACGATCGGCGAGCAGGTCGTCGACCCCGATGTGTACTCGCAGCTGCTCCGCAGCCCGGACGAGGGCGTCGCCGAGTTCCTCGACCTCGCGCACGTGAAGCCCAACACCCTGGGCAACACCCGCATGCTCAAGCAGTTGTAGGCGCGCCGGGCGGGGGAGTGCGGCCACGCCGCTTACCCTGGTCGCGTGACCAGCTCCACCCCGCGCCGCCGGCACTCGCCGGCCGTCTACCGCCGCCGTCGGCTGGCGGTGGTGCTCGTCGCACTCCTGCTGGTGGGTGGTGTCGTCGCGGTGGTCATCTGGCAGCCGTGGCGGGCGTGGGCGGATGCCGCGCTGGCCGAGCGCCCGGGCGCGAGCCCGTCAGCCTCGGCGAGTGCGCCGGCCGGGTCGACGCCGATCCCGACGAGCCCTGCCCCCGAGGAACCGTCCCCGACGCCGACAGCGGATGCCGTCGACGAGGACGAGGACGCCGTCGAGGTGCTGCCCTGTACGACGGGCGACGTCACGGTCACCGCGAAGGTAGACAAGGGCTCGTACGGCACCGACCAGTTCCCCCACCTTTCGATCCAGCTGGTGAACGACACCGAGTTCCCGTGCCTCATCAACGTCGGCACCACGGCACAGACGTTCGAGATCACGAGCGGCAGCGACGTGTGGTGGCGTTCCACCGACTGCCAGAGCGAGCCGAGCGACCAGGTCGTGCAGCTCGGCGCCGGGCAGACCGTCTCGAGCTCGACGCCGCTGGTCTGGGATCGCACGCGCTCGTCCGTCGACACCTGCGAGGGCAGCCGGCAGAACGCGCTGCCCGGCTGGTACAACCTCACGGTGTCGATCGGCGGCATCGAGTCGGTCGAGCCCGCGCAGTTCACGATTCGCTAGCGGCATCCGATCAGGGGTTCTGTTCTTCCTGAGAAGATTCTCATTTGCGATGTTGGCGCTGGGGTGTTGTCTCGCCCCGATCGCCGCGTAGCCTGGTGTCAGCTCCCGGCGGAGCCCCCGTTGTCCCCAGCATCGGAGCCCCGTCAAACCCCAGAGACGGGGCGCCAGGAATTGCCGCCGGTGAGCAATGGGCCCTCTCGACTTTCCCAGTCCCCAATGGGGAGTTCGAGAGGGCCCCACACGTTCCCGGCCCGTAGGCTTGAGGGCATGGCCGGAAAGAAGCGCGACAAGCGACCGCTCGAGTTCCGGAACACGCAACTCGCCGACGCCCTGCAGACCCAGGACATGGCGGCCCTCGCCTTCGCCCTGCGTCACGGTCCGACCGTCGTGCCGCTGCTGCGTCCGGGGCAGCGCGACGACCCCCGCGACTCCGGCGAGGTGTGGACCTACCGCGACCCGAACACCGGCGATCTCGCGCTGCTGCTGTTCAGCGACGCGGCGAACAAGCCGGCCGCGCTGCCCCCGGGCATCGCCCTGCAGTCGCCGGAGTGGCTGCGGACGTTCCTCGGCACCCACGGCGAGCAGATCACGACGGTGTTTTTCGACATCGCAGGCCCACACCCGATGCAGGCGGCGCCGGCCGACCTGATCGCGGCGCTCGACGCCTGATCCGTCAGAACCCTGGTTCGTCGCCGCGCGTCGGCTCGTGGTGCTTGGTGCGCTCGGCGAGGGCACCGCGCAGCGTGCCCGCGCCCATGTCGATGACCGCGCGGTAGCCGAGGCGCGCCGCTTCGGCCTTGCGCTGGTCGTGCTGCGTGACCCGGCGGATCTCGCCCGACAGGCTCAGCTCGCCGATGGCCGCGAGCTTCGCGGGATTCGGCCGCTCGGATGCCGCGCTGGCGATCGCGAGCGCGATGGCGAGGTCGGCCGCGGGCTCGGTGAGTCGGACGCCGCCGACGGTGGAGACGTAGACGTCCTGGTCGGAGAGGGTGATGCCGGCGCGCTTTTCGAGCACGGCGAGCACCATCGCGACGCGGGCGCCGTCGACCCCGCTGACGATGCGGCGCGGGTTCGGTGCCGTCGTGCGGAGGGTGAGCGCCTGCACCTCGACCGGGAGGGCGCGGCGCCCCTCGAGCGCGACGGTGACGCACGTGCCGGGTTCGCTGCGGCGGGTGCTGAGGAACAGCGAGCTCGGGTCGGGCACCTCGGCGATGCCCTCGCCGGTCATGTCGAAACAGCCCACCTCGTCGGTCGCGCCGAAGCGGTTCTTGAGCGCCCGCACGAACCGGAGCGAGGTCTGTCGGTCGCCCTCGAAGTGGCAGACGACGTCGACGAGGTGCTCGAGCACGCGGGGACCGGCGACCTGGCCGTCCTTCGTGACGTGCCCGACGATGATGACCGGCAGGTCGCGTTCCTTCGCGACGCGGATGAGGGTGGATGCCACCTCCCGCACCTGGCTCGGCTGGCCGGCGGCCCCGTCGATGAGCGAGGACGACACCGTCTGCACCGAGTCGACGATGAGCAGATCGGGCCGCACGTCGTCGATGTGGCCGAGGGTGGTGGCGAGGTCGGTCTCGCTCGCGAGGTACAGCTCGTCATGGAGGGCGCCGGTGCGCTCGGCGCGCAGTCGCACCTGGCTGAGCGACTCCTCGGCGCTGACGTAGAGCACGCGGCGGCCCGAGCGTGCGCTCTGCGCGGCGACCTCGATGAGGAGGGTCGACTTGCCGACGCCGGGCTCGCCCGAGAGCAGGATCGCGGCGCCGGGAACAATGCCGCCGCCGAGCACCCGGTCGAACTCGCCGACGCCGCTCGTGCGTCGCGGGGTCTCACGGGTGTCGATCTGCGTGATCGGCCGTGCGCTGCGGGTCGGGGTCAGGGGTGTCACCGACGCGGTGATGCCCGTCTGCGTCGCGGCTTCGACAACGGTGCCCCACTGCTGGCACTCGCCGCAGCGGCCCACCCACTTCGCCGCCGTCCACCCGCACTCGGTGCACTTGAACGCGGCGGTCGGTGCGGGACGACGTGAAGCCATGCAGTCAGGCTAGCCGCGGCATCCGACACCGGCGCCGCGCCCGGCCGTGCCCGTGCACAACGTCTCCATTCCGGTGCCGCAGACGCCGCGCGGCGCCGCGGGTCCCGAGATCCGCGGTGATTTGGAGACGCTGTGCTCGGCTGCTGGCCGCGCTGATCAGCGCAACGTAGCCGCGGCGCCGCGCAGCGCGTCAGCGGAGTGACGCAGCAGGCCGAGTTCGTGGTCCGAGAAGGCGGTGTTCATGATCGGCTTCGCACCGGCGGCGCTCACCACCGAGGGGACCGACAGGGCGACTCCGTCGATGCCGTGGAAGTCGTTCAGGACGGTCGACACCGGCAGGATCGCGTGCTGGTCGCCGAGGATCGCTTCGACGATGCGCGCGCTAGAGAGCCCGATGGCGTAGTTTGTCGCACCCTTGCCCCGGATCACCGTGTACGCGGCATCCCGAACTTCCACGGCGATGCGGTCGAGCTCGTCCTTCGTGAAGCGGGGCTGACCGTCGAGGGGTTCCCAGTCGAGGATCGGCACGCTGCCGATGGTCGCGTGCGACCAGAGCGGGAACTCGGTGTCGCCGTGCTCGCCGATGATGTGGGCGTGCACGCTCGACGTCGAGACCCCGGCGCGCTGCGCGAGTCGCCACCGCAGGCGCGAGGTGTCGAGCACGGTGCCCGACGCGAAGATGCGCTCGGGCGGCAGGCCCGTCGCCTCCTGCCCGATGACGGTGAGCACGTCGCACGGGTTCGTGACGATGACGTAGATCGCGTTCGGAGCGACTTCGAGGAGCTGCGGGAGCATCGTCCGGAGGATGCCGGCGTTCACCCCGGCGAGCTCGATCCGCGTCTGTCCGGGGTTCTGCTTCGCGCCGGCGGTGATCACAACGACGTGCGAGCCGGCGGCGACCGAGACGTCGGCACCGCCGATGATGTCGCTCGAGCCGGTGAACTGCGCGCCGTGCGCGAGGTCGAGCACCTCGGCCTCGACCTTGGGCGCGGCGATGTCGTAGAGCGCGACGTGCCGCGCCGATCCGCGGATGAGGGCGGCGTACGCGACGCTCGATCCCACGGCGCCCGCGCCGACGACGGTCAGTTTCGAGTTCTCCATCACGCTCATGGGATCAGTTTGTCAGTGACGGATGCCACCGGGCCAGGTGTCAGCCGGGTTTATTGGTCGCCGCCTCAGGTTGCGTCGCAGGTCGCGGGTTCCGGATGCCGGCGAACGCGACGAGCCCGCCGATCGCGAGGAGTGCCGCCGTGACGATCGCGGCGCGGTGGAAGCCGTCGAGGTCGAGCGTTCCGCCAACGATCGCGGCGAGCACGGCGATGACGACGAGCCCGGCGATGCGGGCGACGGCGTTGTTGGTCGCGGAGGCGATGCCGCTGCGCTCGCCGCCGATGGCGCCGAGGATCGTCGAGGTCAGCGGCGACACCGTGAGGGCGAGGCCGAGCCCGAAGACGATCAGGCCGGGAAGGACCTGCGTCCAGTAGTCGAAGTCCTCGCCGACGGTGAGCAGGAGCAGCGAGCCCGCGGCCATGATGAGCGGGCCGGCGGTCATGAACAGGCGCGGGCCGAGCTTCGCCGACAGGGTGCCTGCGAGCGAGCTCAGGCCGATGAGCAGCAGTGTCGCCGGCAGGCTCGCGAGGCCCGCGAGGGTCGCTGAGAGGCCGGCTCCCTGCTGCAGGTAGACGCCGACCACGAAGCCGTTCAGCGACAGCGCGGCGTAGACGAAGAACGTCGAGACGTTGCCGGTCCAGAAGTTCCGGACGGTGAAGATCCCGAGGGGGAGGATCGGGTGCGCGGCGGTGCGCTGGCGCAGGATGAAGGCGACGAACAGGGCGGTGCCTGCGAGGAGCGGCATCCAGATCGCCTTGTGCGTCCACCCGAGGTTCGGCTGTTCGATGAGTGCGAAGACGATGCCGCCGAGGCCGAGCGTGCAGAGGACTGCGCTGAGCACGTCGATGCGGGCGTCGGGGGAGCGGTGGTCGGTGCCCTTCATGCGGGTGAGGAGCACGAACGTGGCCGCGATCGGGATGACGTTGACAAGGAACGCGTACCGCCACGACAGGGTGTCGACGAAGACGCCGCCGATGAGCGGGCCCGCGAGGGTCGCGCCGGTTGTCCAGGCTGTCCACTGGCCGATCGCCTTCGACTGCGCCGTCCCCTGGAGGAGCGACGTGATGAGGGCGAGCGAGCTCGGCACGAGGAACGCGCCCGCGGCGCCCTGGAGCGCGCGGGCGATGATGAGGGTGACCGGGTCGGGTGCGAGGCCGACGGCGATGGATGCCACACCGAACCCGATGAGCCCGATCTTGAGCACCAGCACGCGACCGTATGCGTCGCTCACCGAGCCGGCGAAGAGGATGAGCGAGCTCAGGGTCAGCAGGTACGCGTCGACGGTCCACTGCTGAGTCGCGAGGCCGCCGCCCAGGTCGTCGCTCATCGCGGGGAGAGCGACGTTCACGACCGTGCCGTCGAGGAACGCGACCGCTGATGCGAGCGCCGCGATCGCGACGATCAGGCGGGACGAGGGTGCGGTCACGTGCTCACCGTACGCCCGCCCCTGGCCGGTGTGGGCGGTGCGGCGTACCGTGCAGGAACGGATGCCACGAAGGAATCGCCATGACCTCGCCGCGCAGCAAGAGCGTGTTCGGGGAGCTGTATGGAGCGGACCGCGGCTGACTCGGTTCGCGGCATCCAGGATCGTGTCGTAAACTGGACGACGGTGACGTGTCCGAGCGGCCGAAGGTGCAACTCTCGAAAAGTTGTGTAGGGTAACCCCCTACCGTGGGTTCAAATCCCACCGTCACCGCCATGATAAGACCCCCGAGAACCGCGGAATCACGCGGATCGTCGGGGGTCTTTCACATTGTCGGACCGTCGTGTGGCAACAGATTGGCAACAACTGAGGAGGATCGGGCGCGATCGAGAGCGTCCGACACGCGGTTGAGGTCGTCGTCGAACAGGTCGGCGTAGGTGTCGAGAGTCATCGTTGCGGAGGCGTGGCCGAGCATGCGTTGTACTGCCTTGACGTTGGCGCCGGCGCTGATCGCGAGGCTGGCCGCGGTGTGCCGGAGATCGTGCGGCGAGATCCTGGGGAAGGTCGGGTCGAGTGCCTGTGCTCGCCGGACTGCGGACGCGAACCATCCATCCTGGGACTGCGGTCGGCGGGCGTGAGCGTCGCCGGTGCCGAAGACGAGGTCTTCGGGGTGCTTGCCGATGCACGCAGTGCGCAACGCCTCAGTGAGGAATCCGGGGTAAGGAACCGAGCGAGCCTCATTCGTCTTCGTTGAACCGACGTGCATGGTGGCGTTGACGAGGACGGCGTTCTCTTCGATGCGCAGGCGACGGCGAGCGGTGTCGACGTTTCGGACGCGGAGGCCGCTCAACTCGCCCCATCGGATGCCGGTGTAGGCGAGGGTGTAGACGATGGTGGGGTACCGCGACTGAGTGGCGAGGGTATCGACCTGCGCATGCGTCAGGTAGGCGCGGCGGCCGCGTTGCTTCTTGGGTAGCCTGACGGCTCGCGCGGGGTTCTGGGTGAGGCGCTTGTCGTGGACGGCGCCGTCAAGGATTGCAGCGAGCACTCCGTGGACCCGCAGGACAGTGGTTGCGCTGTGGGTCGTCGCGAGGCCAGAGATCCACGCTTGGACCTCGCTGTGTCCCACGCCGCCGATCGCTCGCTTGCCCCACTTGGGTTCGACGTGGACGCGCCAGGCGGACTCGACGGAGTGAAAGGTCGACGGCTTCATGACGGATCGTCGGCCGTCGACCCACTCCGTGCCGAGCACGCCCACCGAGACCTTGGCATCGATTGGATTGACGTAATCGCCGCGTGCTTTTCGGTCGCAGCGAGTTCGGACCGAATGAAGAGCTCGTCCTCGTACGCCCGCACTGCAGCATCGATGTCATCTGGGCGCGACGCGATTGCCAGCGCGAGCGACGAGCCGTCGTGCATTGCGAGATTGGCGCCTTCGCCCGCGAAAGGTGACATCACATGCGCTGCGTCGCCCAGGATGGTCACACCCGAGCGGTGCTCCCACGTGAAGCCGGGCCGAAGCGCGTGAATGCGACGCGGAGTGAGTGTGCCGTCGGCATGCGCGATGAGTCCCTGCAGCGAGGGATGAAAGCTGCGAAGTCGCTCGAGCAAGCCCCGCTTAGCTGCCGCCGTGTCTGCGAAGTCGATGTCGTCGAGCCAGTCTTCGTCGACTCGTAGCCCGAGATACGTGTGGAGACTTCCATCGGTTTCACGATGGCACAGCACACCGGTGTCTCCGTCGAGCGCGAATAGCATGCCCGTTCCCACAAGGGATTCCTGGACGGGGTGACGGTTGTCCGCCTCCCGGATGTCGGCTTCGACAAACGAAATGCCGGTCTAACGAGGCGTCTCGTCGGAAAGCAGAGCGCGCACCCTGGACCACGCACCGTCTGCGCCGGGAGCAGAGCTGCGTCCACCTCGGAACCGTCACCGAATGTCACGGCGTACCCGCCGTCAATCTGCGAGAAGGCGACGGCTTTGGACCCCCACCGCACCGTGCCCTCGGGAAGTGAGTCGATCAGCATGTCGCGCAACTGCCCTCGCTCGACTTCGGGGCGGCGACGCGAACCGTCGTCCTTCTCGTCAAGGAGAATGTTCGCGTTACAGTCCATCACCCTGGTGGCCTCACCGCCGCGGTGGATCAGCTTGCTGAACTCCTCCCACAACCCGGCAGCGCGGATGGCACGCTGACCGTTGTAGTCATGGATGTCCAGCATGCCACCCTGGGCCCGCGCCGTGCTGCTGCGCTCGAGGTCGTAGACACGGTCGGCGATGCCGTTCACGTGGAGAACACGCGCCGCGAGGAGGCCCCCGAGTCCGGCGCCGATGACGATGGGATGGTCTGTAATCATGAGCGGACTCCTTGGCGAGGTGAGCGTAGCGCGCTTACACGTGGCGGTACTCGACGTCGAGGAGCCCTGCCGCCGCGGCGTAGTCGTCGGCACGGTGCCCTAGAGAAAGCGACCAGTGGTGACCCACGCCGGTGGCTGACCACTCATCCACCCACTCGCCTGGGTCGCGCCCGAAATCCACCCGGCTCGTCGTGTTGCCGATCTCCAGTAGCGGTCCGGGGACCACCTGTCCTTCGGAGGTGATAAACGAAAGAGACCCATCGCTGTTCTGGCCCAGGCCGAGCAACGTGACCGGGCCGTGGCGGACGTCAAACTCCACCGACACGCCCCAGCCGCGCTTCCCGTGATAAACGCCGAGGCCTCGCAATAGTGGATCGCGACTGGATACGGCGAGGTGGGCTGGCCCGTCGTGACCCATCTCAACGACCGAATCCTCGAAGTTCAATGCTTGGATTTCGCAGAAGGATCCGCCCGCGCCCACCACCTGTGTGACAAGTTGCGCGACAGTGGTCCGCAGCTCGAACTCACCGGTGGTCGGGACCCCTTGCGCCGTGAGCAAGGACGCGCCGAGGATCATGCCGGCGCCGAGGCGCTCGTGCAATTCGCCCTCGAGGCCTCGGTGGTAATAGGCAAGCGTGTCGAGCTCGAAGTCCTCGACCAGCTGATCCAGCGCGACCGATACCCGTGCGCCCCATGCGAAGTCGTCCTCGTCTACCGACTCGTCAACAGCGAAGATCTCTCGTGCGAGCGCCACACGTGCGGCAACCTCCCTTTCGGATACCGCGTTGGTCCGCACCCGGAGGTCGTCGAACTCGAGCACCTCGACGTGTGAGCCAAAGGTCGAAGGAAGGAGCGTGAGGTCTGTCGACACATCCAGCATCCCCGGATACAGGTGACCCATAAGGCCGTGTCGCGCGTGTCGGAGGGCGGCTCGAACGTGCGCTGCATTGATCCAGCGTGAGATGCGCTGCCATGCCGACTCCTGGGTGAGAAACCCAGAGACGGAGCGGAAGGGGATGCCCGCTCGACGGAACACATTTCCGAGTTCCGGAACCGGGCATTGGCCGCAATATGCAAGCCATGCGCCGGTGTCAAAGTTCGCATGGTCCATCTTCTCGGTGGGCTGCAGGTCGATGACCAAGACCGGTGCGTGCGCACGCTGGGCAATGGGCAGCACCATCGAACTCGTGAGGTAGGTGGTCAGAAACAGGACGATGAGGTCGCAATCGACCTGCCGTAGCTTCTCGGCGGCCGCGGCGCCTTCCTGCGCATCAGAGATAAACCCCACGTCGATGACCTCGGCGTCCATCTGGCTGAACCGTTCGGACACGTAAGACGCCGAAGCCTGCAACTGAGGAAGGAGGTTGGGGAACTGCGGCCAGTACGTTCCCAGTCCGCCGGCTACCAGCCCGATGCGGGGCTTGCGGCGACGAATCGGTGAGAGGAGGTCCGTCAACGGAGTGGGCATTTCATCCTTCGAAGCAGATCGGGGCGACTGTGAATCGATTCACAGTCGCCCCGATCCTATGGCTAACGATTCCGCTTCCGCAACGCCGGGGCTACGGGACGATCTGGATGTTGGATGCGTCACTCACGTTCGTGACGTTCATCTGCTGCAGTGTCGTCGCTGTCGTCGTACTCCCCGGCATGCGGATCGCTTCGAACTTCACGTCGGTGATTGGTGCCCCCGGCACGCCAGTGATGCGTGCCGGGGTTGTGCCAGCGTCACGGACGCGGATCCGTGTGAGGTCGATGTCGGTGACGGGACCAATACCCTCCGATGTCGCTCCGGTCCACAGCGCCATCCAAGTGCGGTTGCCGTCGCCGCAGGCGCTGTGTCCCACGCGTTCAACGTCGATGTCCTCGAACTGGACGCTTACCGCGCCGGCCGTCCCGTACTTGTGGTGGATGCCGATAGCGACCGAAGAGTCGTAGATCGTCGCGTTGCGGAAGGTGATGTTCAGTTGCTGCTGAAACACGCCCTGGCCGACCTTCACCCCGTAGCAATGGGTCCAGCTCACCAGGTCGTCGAACGTGACGTTCTCCATCGGCCGGGGCGATCCGGGCACGTTCTTGAATAGGTCGATATGGTTCGCCCAAGTCTTTGTGCTGAACGGGTCGTCGAGGCCGATGCCGATGGCGTTGGTGACGGTGACGTTCCTGGATTCCATCACGTCGATGCCGTCGTTCTCGCCCATGTCGAACCGGTTGAAGATCTTCATATTGCGGAAGGCCATGTTGGTAGATCGGGTGGGCATGATGGCCCAGCTGCTGGACTCGCGGAAGGTGATCCCATCCACAGTGAAGCCGTCAGTGTAGATCGGCACGAGGAGGTTCACGCCCAGATTGCTCGGCTGCAGAGAGGCCATCCCGTTGCCGTCGATGATTCCCCGCCCGGTGATGGAGATGTTCGTCGTGGAGTACCGGGTGGAGAGGAACCAAGTGATGTCGCGCGCCTGCGAGTTTTTGCGCCAGTGCACGTCGTAGTTCGCTCGCACACCGGTGTATTTGAGGACAGCGCCCGGCGCGAGGTACAACTTCAGGTTGGAGCGGAGGTAGAGCGTACCGAGCGTGTAGACGCCGGCGGGCACGTACACCGTGCCTTGCCCGCCGTTCGCTGACCCCCACGCGGCCGCGTCGTTTAACGCGTTCTGGAACGCCGTCGTGGAGTACTGCGGCCCCGGGCTTGCCGAGTAGGGCGACGCCGTCACGTTGAAGATGCCGGTTCCCGAGCTAGCGGGCTTGTTCGTCTCGAGCGGATCGATAGCGATGACTAGGTCAGGACGACTGTCGATTTTGACGATGAGGTACTCGTCTTTAGTGACTGTGAAATTCAGTGTCGACCCGGATACCGAACCGGTGAGCCCGAGCTTGCGAGGACTGATCGAGTAGGACCCGATGTTGGTGTTGTTGATCTTCCGGATGGAGATCGCCGCTTCGCCGCTGCCCATGGCGAACTGGGCGATGTCGTAGCCGGCGTAATCCTGAACCGGCACGCTCTGTCCGTTGACCGTAAGCACGAAATCGGGGGAGGCGGGGTAGGTGGACTGGAGGGGGTAGATGTCCAGCGGAGCGGGCGCCGCCAGCGCCGCGGGCGCTGGTAGCGCGACGAGCATGCCTGCCGCGAGCACACCCACGAAGACGGAGGCTAGGTTCCGGATCAGTGGCTTCATTGTCACTTCCTGCTTGGACCGCGAGACGACGGCGCAAGGTGTGGGTCCTCAACATCGAGCCCGATTGTGAATCGATTCACAATACCCTTAGGATAGCGCGACCGCTTTGCGTGGTCAACGATGAACGAAGGAGGTGCCGGGGCACCAGCCCCGGCGCCTCCCGTGCGCATCTGGCCGTTCTAATCGTCCTGACGCACGCGGACGTTGTCGAAGTCCACAGCGGCGCGGCCGGTGATCAGCTGGACAAAACCAGCACCGGTTACAGGATTGGGGTCAGTTACCGTCACCCGAGGCACGGAGCTAGTGCCCACGAAGACGCGTAGCGTCGCTCCGTCTGCCTCCACTCGGAGGGTCGTCGTTCCGCTGAGCGCCGATCCGGTGCCGCTGGCGATGACGCCTTGACCCGCTCGATAGACGTCGACCGAACCGTTCTGACGCACGTAGACCAGGTATCCGCTCGTCGTGTACGCGTCACCGGCGTTGGCGGTGCGCAGCTGAACCCCCGCGAACGCGGTCGAGGTCGCGGTGCTTCGGAAGGTGACGTCGACCTCCACCGAGCCATCAGCGACGCGCAGGCCGTCCACGACCGACCGCCACCCCGTCCGGGTTGTGTCGCTCTGCCGGAACACACCCTCCGTCGCCGACCACACCCCATCCACGCTGGTCCACGCCGCCTCTGTCGCCGGGGGAGACGAGAAGCTGTCCCTGAACACTGTGCCGTCCGCGGCCGCGACAATCGCCAGCGGAACCTGGTCCTGCTCGACGGTTCCCGCCGTCAGCTCGGTACGGACGGCGAGCGTACACTCACCGGGAAGAAGGGTCTCCCGCACCGTCACCGTCACCTCCCCGGCGCCCTGAAGGCTGGCAGGCTCGACAAGGCAGGGCCCGCTGACCGTGGACGCCGAGACCCGGGTGCCGGACACCCTCACTACCAGGTCGCTGCCCGCGGTGACGGACTGGGACGTGCCGGTCACCGTGACGCGGTCCTTGCCGATGTCGGACTGCGCGACTGCCCGCACGATACGGGACTTGTCCTTCCCCGTCAGCATCGCCTGCTGCACGAGGGAGTTGAGCACCGCCGTGACGTGGGAGACGAAGTCGTCATGGCTGGGCCACTGCTCGTCGGCGCGGAGCAGATCATTGATGGTGCATCCGGTGCCGTCGTCGATGTTGGCCACCCCGGTGTCCGTCTTTCCGATGACCACCTGCCCGGCTGTGTTCGAAGCCGGGCAACGGTCATCGAGGATCCGCAGCGAGTACTTCAGCGCGCCGGTCGCGTTGATGTCCAGAACCTGCAGGGTCCGCTGACCACCGGCGACAGGGAACGACGTAGGACGGATGGTCGCCGAGGCGTCACCGTCCCACGTGATCTCGAGGCTCCGCCCGTCCCGGTGGAGGATGACGCCGTGCGCGGTCGGAGCACTGGTGGAGGTGCCGTCGGGAACGGGATTGCCGTTGTCCCACAGCAGCTCATCGCTCTCACCCACGATGAGCGGGATGCGTTCGAAGAAGGCGCCGAAGGTCGAAACGGCGACACTCAGCTCTTCACCGAGGGTGACCTTCTTTATCACGGTGCCATCGGCGGGCGCGTAGCTCACTTCGAGCGCGTCCGTCGCGCCCGCATCGTCCGGATCGGTCGGCGCGCCGGCGATGGAGTAGCTGGGCTCCGGCTGGTCGTACGAATCCATGCGAAACACCCCGCCGACCACCCGCCCGGTGCCCCAGGACAGTTCGGAGGCTGCCGGGCGAGTCCGTGGTCCACCGATGGCGGGTGCGTTCTGACTCTGAATGACCACACCCATCTCGGGGTCGTACAGATAGTTCAAGCCAAACCGCTGGTTGTCCCAGAATCCGTACTGAGTGTTGACGTGCTTGCCGAACGACAGTGCGGTGACATACGTGTCCCGCTTCGCGAAGACGAACTCCTGACCCAAGAGCGAGTCAGCCCGATAGTCGGTGTAGTTGCCGGGGGCGTACGGGCGGAGGGTCGCAATCGCGTCCAGCCGCTCGGTGGCGCTGGGGTAGTTCTCAGCGCCTAGGACTACGTCGCGCACGAGTGCAGGATCCATGTACGACCAGGCCGCGGCGATCTTGGGTGCGACGGTGGAGTCCCACGTTCCGGCGGCGAACGTCGCCCGTTCCTCCGCGACCACCTCTGCGGTGCGCCCGTAGGCGCCGGCTTGTGGGATCACTCCTGACCACAGGTGATTTGCGCCGATGGGGATCTGGTCGGCGTAATTCCACCCGCGGTGTCGGGAGTCGGTGGCGGTGTTGATGAAGAATCCGTCGAGTTCCTGGTCGTACAGCAACTGGTACTGCGCCCAGTCCATGTACGCGGTCTGCATCTGGTCGATCACACCCCGGGTCGCTGGATCGCCCCACCCGACGAGGTCTTCGGACTCGACCTCCAGGCTGTAGCGGTGTGCGACCGTGCCGTCCCGGTAGAAGCCCGCTTCGCTCTGCGAGGTCGCACGGTGCTCGGTGAGACGCTCCTCGAAGCGTGCCCGGAGCGTGGGGTCGTCGAATCGGTGCACCAGGTTGGAGATGCCCACCAGTCCACTGGCGACCTGGTTGGCGAACTGGTCGCCACGCGGACCCCACACTTCGACGTCCTCGAGGAACCAGCCGGCAGCGCGCTTCAGCGCCGCGGTGAGCTGGTCCGTCAGCCGGGGATCGATGGTTGGGTCCGTTTCGAGCAGGTCCAGGAGCTCCGCGTAGAGCTCGAGGGCGAACCCGGTCGCTGCCCGCGACTCGAGGTCCCCGCCGCCTTGCGGGAAGGAGCCGTCGGCGTTTTGCCGCGTGAGAAGGAATTGGACAGCGGCATTGAACCTGAGCCCGAGCGCCTCGTCGTGGAAGTACGCGTTCCAGGGTCGGTCCGTGGCGTAGAAGTAGCCGAGCGTCAGCACGTTCTCCATGACGCGCGCATCATTCGTTCCTTGCCCGGGACGCCAGCAACCACACGTGATGAAGCCATAGTTCGTTGGGTTGTCGTCGTGGACGGAATTCGCCAGACGGGCGACGTTGCCCAGATACGGGGCGACATCCTGCTCCAGCCCGTCGAACGCGGCAAGGTCGATGCTGGAGCCCTGGATGGGCGCCACCTCGGGAAGGGGACCAGAGACCGGCCACGGGAGCATCGCATCCGCGGGCTCGTTCCCGAACGCGACCGACGGCTGAGATCCGAGCGCGAGCGCGGCGACAACGGCGGCCGCGACGACGCGACCGGCACGTGAATGGAAGAACATGAACACCTCTTTGTGATTTCTGTTGATAATGAGCGGGGACGAGTGGGTCTACAGGACTGGGTCAACTCCGGTGGTGAAGGCGGGGACTGCGCACTCAGCGACCCGGCTGCGCAGCGGGTGGTCAGCTGCTAGCGAGGGCAGCGCCTGCGCGCCGTCGATCCCTGTGCCGCGGGGGACGGAGATAGTCGCCTTCGGCCAGGAAGCCTGCAGCAGCCGTTCGAACGGGCGGCGAATGGCTTCCGCGTCGAAGACGCCACCGATTGCGGCGACCTCGGGGCCTTCCGCCCACGCCTCCGGTCCGCCCTGCACCCGACGGAGCCCGGCCTCGACAGCCATAGACAGTTCTTGGGCAGCGGCGCGGCAGATGGCTGCTGCCGTGGCGTCCACCGCGGCGAGTTCGCCGACCTGCCGGGCGAACGACGCGACAACGCGGACACGGTCGGCGTCCCCCTGCAGGTCGATGTACGCCGCCTCCGGGTCAGGCCACTGGTTGGTGAGCATCTGCAGCAAGCGAGTCGGCGCCGCGCGGCCGTCGTAGGCGCGCATCGCCGCCTCGAGTCCCGCTCGCCCGATCCAGTACCCGCTGCCAGCGTCGCCGAGAAGGTTTCCCCAGCCGTCCACACGGGCTACGGACCGGGCGCCGACAGCGAGCGTGACCACCCCGGTGCCAGCGGCAACGACCGCACCGGGATTGGCTCCAAGCGCGCCAAGGTAGGACGTGACGGAGTCGTGAGCGATGACCACCCGGCGCACCCCGGCTGGCTCGAGGCGCACCAGCAGCTCTTGCCCTTCGCGGGCGTCGTCGACCAGCCCGGAGACCCCGGCGGCCACGGTGTGGATGGGCCTTGCCCACTGCCCGGCCGCACGGAGCACTGCCTCGGCGATCTGCTCGGCTGGCGGGTTATGAGTGCGCACACCCGGCATGGTCATCTGGAGGACGTGGATGTCCTCAGACAGGCGCAGCTTGATACCTGTCTGTCCCGCATCGACGGACAGCGTTGCCGGGGTCATGCGCGCACCACTGGCGTGGATTCTGGCTCCAGCACACCATCGACGCGTCGCGGGACACCCAACGGATTGCGCTCCTGGAGGGCGGGAGGGAGGAGGAGGTCAGGGGCGTTCTGGTAGGCAATCGGTCGCAGGAACCGCCGCACGGCGGTAGCGCCGACGGAGGTGAACTGTGACGTCGTCGCCGGGAAGGGTCCGCCGTGGTGCTGCGACCAGGTCACGGCAACTCCGGTGGGCCACCCATCGAACAGCACACGCCCGGCGAGACGTTCCAGCCTGGGCACGACGTCGCTGACATCGTCGGAGGCGTCAGCGTGAACGGTCGCAGTGAGACTTCCCTCCAGGCTGTCGAGGGCGACCGGCAGCGAGGCGTCGTCATATCGCACCAGCAGTGTGACCGCGCCGAACACCTCGGTGCGCAGCAGCTCCGGGGTGGCGATGACCGTCGCCGCCTCGGCAGCTGCCACGAGGGGTCCTCCACGAACGCCGGCAATCAACTCCACCCCGGGAGTTGCGAGCAGATCGTCGACACCGCGGTCGAACGCCGCCTGCATGGCGGGTGTGAGCATCTGCGGGCTGGTGGCCGGCACGTCCAGCGCGGATTCCAGGCTGGACGCGCGCGGAACGAAGACGACGCCGGGCTTGGTGCAGAACTGTCCTGCCCCCAGAGTCATCGACGCCACCAGCCCCGCGGCCAGCTCCGTCCCACGGTGCTGGTCGGCTGCGGGGAAGACCACGACGGGGTTGATACTGCCCAGCTCTCCGTAGAACGGGATGGGAGTCTGCCGCCCGGCGGCCAGGTCGAACAGGGCGCGCCCGCCCTCGGTCGAACCGGTGAATGCCACCGCTGTCACTGCTGGGTGCTGAACCAGCGCGGGCCCGGCATCGAAGCCTTCTACGATCCCGAACGCGCCGGCGGGTGCGCCGGCGTCCGCCAGCGCCGCCTGGACCACTGCGGCGGTGCGGCGGGACAGTTCGGGGTGGGCTGGGTGGGCTTTGACGACGACCGGGCAGCCGACGGCGAGGGCTGAGGCGGTGTCACCGCCGGCCACCGAGAAGGCGAATGGAAAGTTCGACGCGGCGAAGACCGCGACCGGCCCGAGGGGCCGGAGCATGCGCCGCAGGTCGGGTTGCGGCGGGGTCGCATCTGGACGGGCGTGGTCGATGACCGCCTCAAGGTATGACCCCTCGGTGATCACCTCGGTGAACAGGCGAAGCTGGTTGGTGGTGCGGGTGACCTCTCCGGAGAGCCGGGGTGCGCCCAGGTGAGTCTCCTCATCGGCGAGCGCGACCAGCTCGGGCGCGTTCTCGTCCAAGCGGTCCGCGACGGCCCGCAGCCACCGGGCCCGGTCATGGTCCGTTGCGGTGCCCACAGCGGGGACAGCGGCTGTGGCTGCTGCCACGACGTCGTCGACGCTCATCGCAGGAGGTCCTCTCCCTCGTCGAGAATCCGCTCGAGCTCCACCAGGTCGGTGAGTGTCGGGTCGACCAGCGGTGGGCGGACTGCGCCGACGGGCAGACCGCGCGCGCGGAGCCCTGCCTTGATCAGCGAGACCCCGTATCCCGGCACCCGGTCTCGCAACACGACAAGCGGTTCGTAGAACCGGGTGAGGATCTCATCGGTGCGGGTTTGGTCGCCGCTTTCGTGGGCATGGAAGAAGGCGGTGGCCACGGCCGGTGCCATCGCAAACGCCGCGGACGAGTAGTGAGGCACGCCGATGGCCTGGTAGGCGCGTTGGCTCAGCTCAGCGGTGAGCAGTCCGTTGAAGAACAGCACGTCGTCGCGTCCGGCGCGCTGTGCTGCCAGGGTGAACTGCTGCGCGGCGGCGATGTCGCCCACGCCGTCCTTCACGCCGATGACTCGGGGATCGGTCAGCAGTTGTGCGATGGACTCCGGGGTGAACGCGCCCAGGCCGCGGTGGTAAACGATGACCGGAAGATCTGTCGCGTCGGCGATGGCGGTGACGTAGCCAATGAGGCCCGCTTGCGGCGCTGACACCAGGTAGGGGGGCAGCACGAGCACGGCGTCCGCGCCCGCTGCCTGTGCGGCGCGCGCGACGATGCGGGCGTGACCGAGCGGCCCACCGGCGCCGGCGATAACGGGGACGGCGCCGTCCGCGACGTCCACTGTCGCGCGCACCACCGCGTCGTACTCGGTCGCATCCAGAGCATGGAACTCGCCTGTCCCGCATGCGGGGAACACCGCGCCGGGTCGGTGGGCAAGCGAATCGGACAGGTGTCGCTCGAGGATCGGTACGGCGACCCCGCCGCGCGAATCGAACGGTGTCACAGGAAAGAACAGCACTCCGTGCAACTGCATAGGGAGACCTCGTTTCGGCGCATGCCGCCGCACGGGCGGCTATCGTGGTGGATCGATTCACAACTTGTCCGACTTTCGCTTGCGCGATTCCGGGGGGCTGTGTATAGAGTGTCTTGTGAATCGATCCACGGTGTCAAGTGGGTCGCCGACGGAAGTAGACAAAGTGGTCTGGATGACTAGTGAGGCGCCGCCCACCGAGCTGCCGAGCGCGCCCCCCCGGGCAAGCAGCTCGAGCCGGCGTCGAGCGGGTCGCGCTGGTGTCAGCGTGCCTTGGTGGTTCGTGGTTCCCGCGCTGGCGATCTACCTCTTCATCGTGGTAGTCCCCAGCTTCCGCGGCGGCTTCTTCTCCTTCACCGACTGGAACGGTCTCGGCGACGACTGGAACTTCGTTGGCTTCGAGAACTTCGCCGATGTCTTCACCGACAGGGCCGCACAGGCCGCGCTGATGAACACCATCATCTTGGCGGTGGTGGCCACCGTGGTCCAGAACGCCATCGGTCTTGCATTGGCGCTCGGCGTGAACACGATGGTCAAGTCCAGGTATGTGCTGCGCGTGATCTTCTTCGCGCCGGTCGTGCTCACCCCGCTGGTCGCCGGCTACGTGTGGAGCTACCTGCTCTCACCAAGTGGCGCAGTCAACGAGGCATTGAAAGCAGTCGGGCTGGGAGCGCTGGCGCAGGACTGGCTCGGCGACCCCCGGTTCGCTCTCGGCTCCATCATCGTGGCCATCGTGTGGCAGTTCTCCGGCTACTCGATGGTGATCTTCCTCGCCGGTCTGCAGGCGATCCCCGACGAGATCATGGAAGCCGCCGTCATCGATGGAGCCGGCCCCTGGCGTCGGTTCCGCAGCGTGATCTTCCCCCTCCTCAACGGCGCCATCGTCATCAACGTCATGCTTTCTCTCATCGGCGGGCTCAAGCAGTTCGACCAGGTCGTGGCAATGACAGGCGGCGGACCGGGCACGGCCACGGAGACCATCTCCACCCTGATCTACAAGAATGCGTTCGCGTTCGGCGAGTACCCGTTCTCCACCGCGCTGGCCGTCGTGATGACCGTGCTCATCGCGGGCTTGGCTGCCGTTCAGTACCGGCTCACGTTGCGGAAGGCCAACTGATGTACCGTCGCTACACCGCCACCACGCTGGTCCGCGAGATCGTCCTGATCCTCGCAGCCGTTGTCTTCGCCATTCCGCTGGTTGCCCTGCTGAATGTGTCACTCAAGCCGATGAACAGCGGCACGGGCGCGCTGTCTTTCGCGTGGCCGCCGACGCTGGACAACTATGTCCAAGCCTGGAACCAGGCCGCGCTCGGCGGGGCGCTGATCAACAGCACGATCATCGCCGTCATCAGCGTCGCCCTCATCGTGGTGATCTCCGCGCTGGCGGCGTACCCTCTGGCCCGAGTGACCCGACTCTGGTCGCGGTGGACGTTCTATGTCTTCATCGGCGGGCTCATCATCCCGGCGCAGCTGGCGCTCCTGCCGCTGTACACCACACTGCGTGATCTCGGGCTTATCGGATCCCTGTGGGCAGTCATCCTCATCAACGTCGGGACCGGCATGCCGTTCTCGATCTTCTTGTACACGACGTTCCTCCGGGAACTGCCGATGGACTACGAAGAGGCGGCCCTCTTGGACGGCTGCGGGCCGTCCCGCGCCTTCGTCAGCGTCGTCTTCCCGCTGGTGCGCCCGGTGACCGGGACCGTCATCATCCTCAACCTCGTGGGCATCTGGAACGAGTTCTTCGTTCCGCTGTTGTACCTCTCTGGCAGCGGCAACACCACCGCTCCGGTCGCCATCTACAGCTTCGTCAGTCAGTACGTCACCGTGTGGCCGCTGATCTTCGCGGGGCTCGTCATCACCGTCATCCCGATCCTTGTCGTCTATTTCTCGCTGCAGAAGTACGTCATCAAGGGCTTTGCGGGAGGGCTCAAGGGATAGTGTCCCGGCACTTTTCCCAGCGGCGCGCATCACACGCACCAGGGCACCTGCCCACTTCCAAAGGAGGAAAGATGAGTTCTACGACGGCACAGCGGCGCACTGTTGCGCTAGCTTCGGCCGCAGTCGTTGCACTGGCGCTCGCCGGCTGCTCGACCGACACCAACGCCGGATCGGAGGGAGAGGGCAAAGTGCTCACCTTCACCGCCGCTGGGGAGGCGCCCGCGCAAGCTGTCATCGACGCGTTCGAGGACGCCAACCCCGGTGTCACAGTGAAGGCGACGTTCGCCAACGACGACGCCTCGTATCAGCAGACGCTGCGCACGCAGCTGTCTGCGGGAACGGCGCCGGATGTGTTTCGCATCTGGCCCGGCGGTGGTAACGCCACCGCCGTGCGCACGCTGGGCGACGATGATCTGCTGATGAGCCTCGAGGACGAGCCATGGGCGGGCGAACTCAGCGACTCCCAGCGGTCGGTGTCGGTGAACAGCGACGGAACCCTGGTGGGCATCCCGGTCACGGTGGTGGGGATCGGCGCGGTGTGGAACGACCAAGCACTCGCAGAGGCGGGCCTCACTCCGCCCACCAAGTGGAGCGAGGTCCTGGAGTTCTGCAAGGCGGCCAACGACAAGGGCAAGGTCGCTTTTGCGCTGGGTCTGAAGTCGGCCTGGACCACCCAGCTGGTGCCGTACGCGCTGACCTCGACCCTCGTCTACGGCCCCGACGCGGACTTCACCGAGCAGCAGCTGGCCGGTTCTGCCACCTTCGTCGACTCGGAGTGGCAGAACGCCATGGACAAGTACGCCGAGATGCGCGACGGCGGCTGCTTCAACGAGAACCCGAACGGCGTCGGCTATGACGAGCAGATGACGAGCCTCGGTGAGGGCACCGCGCTCGGCGCCATCCAGGTGACCTCGGCCGCCGCCAACGCGCAGCAGTACGCCGCCGAGGACACGACGTTCTCGATGACCCCAGTGCCCGCCACCGACGACCCGGCCGACACCTACCTGCCGGTGTCCGTGGGTATCGAGTACGCCATCAACGCCGACGCCAAGGAGCCTGAACTCGCCAAGAAATTCCTCGAGTTCCTTGCCTCCAGCGAGGGCCAGGCGATCTACGCCACCGAGTCCGGTGCAGCGCCTGCACTGCCCTCGGAGGACTTCGAGACAGGCCCCGTGTTGGCCGCGGTCGCGGAGTACCAGGCTGACGGCCGCGACCGTCCGTTCCCGGACGTGTTCTGGCCCAACCCGAAGGTGCAGAGCGAGCACCTCACCGCGATCCAAGAGCTGTTCAACGGCAGCATCAGCGCCACGCAGGTGCTTGAGCGGATGGACGCGGCGTTCGCCGAAGGATAATCACGCAGGGCAGGCCGGCCCCCGGGGCCGGCCTGCCCACCCCCATCAGGAGACATCATGACCCCCGAGATCAACCGACAGGCCGTCACGGTCAGCGACGTCGCCAAGCACGCCGGCGTGTCCAGGGCCACCGTCTCCTACGCTCTGACCCAGCCCACGCGCCTGTCCGATGACATGCTCGCCCGGGTGCAGGCGTCCATCGCTGAGCTGGGTTACGTCCGCAACGACGCCGCACGTCGTCTGCGTGTTGGCCGCAGTCAGGCGCTGGGGCTCGTCGTCGCCAACAGCCGGAACCCGGTCTTCGCCGAGCTGGCGTCGGGAGCCGAGGAGGAAGCCGCCCGCCACGGCATGTTCATCCTGCTCGCCAACGCCGACGACAACGCCGACCGGGAACGGCAGTACCTGAACTTCTTCGAGTCGCAGCAGGTCAACGGTGTCCTCATCGCACCGGTCGGTTCCGTCCCGGACGAACTCGTCGAACTTCGGCAGAAGGGGACCCCGTTCGTTGTCCTGGGCAAGCCGCAGGAGGAGATGGTGTACCCGTCCATCAGCGGTGACGGCAGAAGCGGCGGCCGGTTGGCGACCGAGCACCTCATCGCGCAGGGTCGGCGGCGACTTCTGTTTGTCGGAGGACCCCACCCGCAGGTCGCGGATCGTCGTGAGGGAGCGCAGGACGCCATCGCAGCGGCTGCGCATCCCGTTCACCTGGAGACCATCTCCGTGCCCCTTCAGACGGTCAGGGCCGGTGAGGAGATCGGTGAACAGCTGCTGCGGCGCGGCGAGCTTCCCGACGGCATCTTCGCCGGTAATGACCTCCTCGCCCTCGGTCTTATGCACAAGCTCATCGCGGCAGGGGTCCGCATCCCCGAGCAGGTTTCCCTCGTCGGATACGACGACATAGAGTTCGCCGAATACGCCATCGTCCCGCTCACCAGCATCCGCCACGCGGGGGACAAGATGGGGGCAGCGGCTGTCCGGCAGGTCCTCGGCCTCGAGCATGCGGGCGACCCCGCCGCCGACCAGTACGCGCCGCAGCTGCTCGTTCGCGCCACATCCCTGCAGACGGGATGACCCGGGTGCACGCGGTCCCTCTGTCCACGCTGCGGGCAGCCACCTTCGGCGCAGCAGACATCGAACAGCGCGAGGACGGGTTCATGCCCCGACGGCTGCCGCGCTCCACACGCATCCAATACGCAGATGCCGGCGTCGACTGGATCTCGTCTCACACGGCTGGCGTGCGGCTGCGGCTGAACACCGCCGCACGCAGGCTTCGGGTGCGCGCCACCTTCATCCGCAACGTCGACTCGGACGCGCCCGCCCCGCCGTTCCCAGTCACCGTCGTCGCCACCACCGACGGGGTGGTCGTGGACCGGTGCGATCTGGATGACGGAACGCTCATCGTCGCCGCGCCCGACCGCACCTCCACCGTGCTCCCCGGCGAGGTCTCCGTGGTGGACCTGCACCTGGGCGGTGACGGGAGCGAGCGAGAGGTCCAGATCTGGTTGCCGCACACCGCCCAGGTCATCGTTCACGGGGCGGAAGCGGATGCCCCAGCGGAGGCCTCGGCGGCCAGCGACCGTCCCGTCTGGCTGCACCACGGCAGTTCCATCAGCCACGGCCTGGAAGCCGACGGTCCGCTCGGGCCGTGGCCGCAGCAGGCGGCTGCTGCGCTAGGAGTGGAGCTGCTCAACCTGGGGTTCGCTGGCAACGCCCTGCTCGACCCGTTCGTCGCGCGTACCATCGCCGCGGCGGACGCGGACGTCATCACGCTCAAGCTCGGTATCAACGTTGTCAATGCGGACGCAATGCGCGAACGGACCTTCGTTCCCGCGCTCCACGGGTTCCTTGACATCGTCCAGGACGGCCACCCGCATACGCCCGTGGCCGTCATCACCGCCATTTCCTGCCCCTCGCACGAACACACCCCCGGCCCGACGAGGCGACTGGAGTCAGGCCGGTTCGCTGCCACGCCCCGTCAGGTCAACCCGGGCGATGGAACCCTCACGTTGCAGCGCACCCGCGAGCTCGTCGGCCACGTGGTGACGCAACGCGCCGCTGAGGACCCGCAACTGCGCCTGGTCGACGGGCTCGAGCTGTTCGGACCTGACGATGCCGCGCTGCTGTACGACGACCTCCACCCGAATCAGGACGGGTACGACCTGATAGCGGCGCGGTTCACCGGCCTCGCGCGCACCCTCGACCACCCGTTGGGGCGGACGTTCGCGTCTGTCCTGGCGGGCACCACCGTCCGGGAGGGGGAGGGGGCGCGCCGCCTTCCTACCCCTCCCGGGCTTGACCCGGCGGTGCCGCGATGAGCCGCATCACCCACATCGAGGTCATCCCGCTGGCCTTCTCCGATCCGCCGCTGCTGAACACCTGGGGCGTACACGAGCCGCTTGCTCTGCGAACCCTGGTCGTGATCAGGACAGAGGACGGCACGACGGGCCTCGGTGAGGCGGGTGGCGACATCACACTGCTGCGACGGCTGGAGGCTATTGCCCCCCGCCTCATCGGTACCCGGGTGGACGCCCCATCGGCTATCTCCGACGTCGTGCGTTCGGTGCTCGGCCCGGATTGCTCGCTCGTCGAGCGCAACGTCGCACAGTCACCCTTCGAGGTTGCTGTGACCGACGCGTGGGCGCGTCTGGAGGGGATACGAGTGGTGGACCTGCTGGGCGGGGCGGTCCGGCAGCGGGTGGACTACGCCGGCTACCTCTTCTACAAGTGGCCTGGTCATCCGGGCGCTGCCGACGACGAGTGGGGCAGGGTCCTCACCGCCGACGAGGTCGTCCGGCTGGCGCGCACGATGGTGGAGTCCTACGGATTCGGATCTCTCAAGCTCAAGGCGGGCGTCTTCCCTCCCGACCAAGAGATCGACGCGATCCAGGCGCTGCACGCCGCCTTGCCGAACGTCCCGCTACGCATCGACCCGAACGGTGCGTGGACCGAGGGCACCGCACTCCGCGCCGCCCAGGCTCTGGAAGGCTCCTTGGATTACCTCGAGGATCCGGTACTGAGCATTCCTGCGATGGCCCGGGTCCGCGCCTCGACGACTCTGCCGCTCGCGAGCAACATGATTGTCAACACCCTGGAGGACCTAGACGCGGTCGTCGCAGCGTCAGCGCTGGACATCGTCCTCGCTGACCACCACTACTGGGGTGGCCTCCGCAGTGCCCTCGATCTGGCCCGTGAGTGCGCCGCGGCGGGACTCGGCGTATCCATGCACTCCAACTCGCACCTGGGCGTCTCGCTGGCCGCGATGACGCACGTCGCCGCGGCATCCGACGCCATCAGTTACGCCAGCGACACCCACTTCCCGTGGAACCGGGACGACGACATCGTCGCCGATGACACGTTCACCTTCGACCGCGGGGCACTCTCTGTCCCCGACGGACCAGGACTGGGGGTGGAGCTCCGCCCTGACGTGGTGGAGCGACTCCATCGCGCCTACCTGGAGTCTGGCCGCACAATCCGCGACGACACCGGGTACATGCGGTCCGTCGACCCGGATTACGACGCACGGCTGCCTCGATTCTGATGCGCGTCACGTTCAGTCTCTTCCCGTGGGATGTCGACGGGGATCCCAACGCCGCTGCCTGGCTCGCCGAGCACGAGGTGACCGACGTTGCGCTGGCCGCCACCTATCACGCCGCGCGCGCCGCGACGCCCCGCCACCCTGCGCACCAGATCGTTCACCTGGACCACTCGGCCAGTTATCTCGATGGGCCCGCCCCCCTGCCCCGTGGGCGTTTTTCCTTCGAACGTGCCCGCGACGACCTCACCGTAGCCGGCGTGCGGGTCTCGGCTTGGGTTGTGCTGAGCCACCTCGAGGGTGCACGCAGGGACATCCCCCGGGTCATCGACGCGTTCGGGACGGAATCACGTCACGCGCTGTGCGTGCGGTCTCCCGAGGCGCTCGAGTTCGCCGTAGAAACGGTGCGGAGCGTCGCCCGCGCCGGCTGCGACCGTCTCATCGTCGAAGGAGCGTCGTGGTCGAACCTCGGGCACGCGTCCCTCCACGACAAGATCGCCGCCGCAGACCTGAACACGCGGGCGCTGTCCTGGTGCCTCTGCCAGCGATGTGCAAGCGCGGCTGATGTGGACCCCGGGCGAGTACGAGCGGCGTTGCATCGTCGCGAACCCGTCCCCGCAGACGCCGCAGAACGCGTTCGCCTCGCTCGTCGGGATGCCGCGGACGGACTTCGCGCCCACGTGCTGCACACGGCTCGCGCGTCAGGGATCGCCGACGTGCTGTTTCACCCCGACCCTGACGAGCCGTCGCCACACGGTCGCACACTCGTCGACGCCTGGCACGACACCAGCGCCGCCGTCGCGCAGTTCCGCGACAGCACCGCGGATGCGGCCTACGTCAACATCCTCAACGACCCTGCGCCCAGCGCCATCGACCTCGGCACCCGTTGGTCTGCGCTGCGGGCGGCGGGCGCCAACGAACTTCTCGTGTACCACGCGGGCCTCGCATCGACGTCTCGCCTCGACGCGGCCCTTACCGCAATGAAAGGAATCTCATGACCTCCCCCCACGAAGTCTGCCTGTGGGTGACCCCCAAGATCTTCGACGATCTCCGCGCGCCCGAGGACGGTGTGGCGGCGTTCTTCGACCACCATGCGGAGTGGATCGACGGGAACGATCTCACCATCGTGTTCTGCGCCGGTAACGGCGACCACGTGCTCGACTGGCGGGGGCCCGACGGGCTGGATGACACCTTCGACTGGGCGCGGTACAACGCGTACGCGTGGGATCCGGACACGGGCCAGACCTTCGAGACGGCCATGCGCAACCACAACGCCAATTGGCTCGACCGTGTGCGGGAAGGGGGGGAGCGATCCGCGAACCCCTACTCGGCGGGACCGATGATGGTCCTCTCCGAGCAGGAGCTGGATTACCGGTCGCTCGCGCACATCTACGCCACAATTCGCGAAGAGGCCCAGCGACGCAGCGTGCGGCTCCGTCTGTTGGAATACCTCGAGCCCGGGCCCGAGTTCTGCCGGAGCGAATGGAAGACCATTCGCCATCCCGAGGTCGCAGCTGCTCGCGCGGACGCCGGCGGTCACGAGATCCCTGGCCTCATCGACGTCACCCTTCCCCTGAACGCCGACTCCCGAAGCTACGCCGGGTGGCCCGACGGCATCCCCGAAGGCACCCTCGCGGGTGAGTTCGTCGCGCGTCAGACCGCCGCGTTCGTCGCCGACTTCGCTCTGGACGGGGTGCTGCTGGGTAACCAGTTCGGACTCCTCGGCTTCTGGAACCCGAAGAACGCCCCGGAGCTGACGGTCGAACGTCAGGAGGGGATCCGGAGGTTCTTCCTCGGACTGCGGGATGCAATGGGTGACCGCCAGATCTACTGGATGGACAGCTACTGGCGAGCCGATGTCGAACGCGACGTGTGGGGGATGACCGACGAGTGCTACGACGCGCTGGACGCCATCGTCGTATCCACCTTCGCTGTGCTCGTTGAGCGGACCGAAATTATCCCGAACCTGCAGAGCAAAGCCCGGATGCGCGCACGCACCCTGTACGCGGTGGACTTCGTAGACCCCTGGTACGCGTACCGCACGCACCTCGACGACATCCGCAGCTACCAGTACCAGCGCGAAGTGCTCCGCTCCCATCGGGACCTCACCGACGGAGTCACGTTCTTCGCCAACGACACCTTCGGTCAGTTCGTCCCCCGGGAGCGGCTGGAGGAGACCCGCCGACTGCTCACCGCCTGATGGCTGTCATCGTCATCACCGGCGCCGCCGGCGTCATCGGGCAGGCGGTGAGCCCACAGCTCGCGACCCGCCACCAGCTCCGGCTGCTGGACGTACAGATCCCGGAGCATGCGGACAGCACATGGACGCGAGGCTCCATCGCCGATTCGGAGACCCTCGCAAAGGTCCTGGACGGCGCCGACACCCTGGTCCACCTGGCGGGGATCCCCACAGAAGCACCCTGGGAGGACCTCCTCACGGTGAACATCGACGGGACCCGGCGCGTGCTGGAAGCGGCTCGCGATGCCGGTGTGCGGCGGGTGATGCTTGCCAGCTCGATCCACGCCGGCGGGTATCTGACCGGCGCGGACGCGGACTCTCGCGAGGTCCGACCCGACTCGTTCTACGGGGTGAGCAAAGCCGCGATGGAGGCTCTTGGCAGCTTGTTCGCCGACCGGTTCGGGATGTGCGTAGTGTCGGCTCGCATCTGCACATTCGGGACGGAGCCCTCCGCAGGCCGCACCGTTGCTACTTGGCTGTCCGCGGCCGACATGGTGGGCCTGGTCGAGGCGGTAGCTAACCTGGAGACTCCCGGCCACCACTTGATCTGGGCGGTCTCCAACAACAGTCCCGGCTGGTTCAACCTCGAACCGGGACGCCGCGTCGGATATCACCCAGTAGATGACGCCGCCGCGCGGCTCGAAGAGATCGCCGGAACGCCGCCGAAGTTGCCGGACTCTCACTCTGTCCTCGGTGGGCCGTTCCTAGACATTCCACTCGGCCGCGGGTCAACGACGAAACGGTAAGAGGCGCCCAAGTGGTCGAGGCGAACGTAGGAAGTTGGGTGCTTTAGACGCGAGGTGTCAAGCACCCAACTTCCCCGATCCGGGTCCGATGGCGAGTCAGTTGCGGCGCGCGAATCCCGCTGCAGTCGCGGCGACGAGTGTCACTGCGGCGGTCGCCATGAAGAGCCATGAGAATCCGCTGGTGAGTGCGTCAGGTGTCGCGACGCCGCTGTCGATCAGCGCCTCCGTGCGAACCGATGCGAGCGTGCCGAGGAGGGCCAGACCGAGTGCTCCGCCGATCTGCTGGCTCGTGTTGACCAAGCCGCCGGCCAGTCCCGACTCGCCGCCTTCGACGCCGTCGACCGACAGCTGGGTGGTGGTGACGAAGGCGCCGCCCATCCCGATTCCGATGAGGGTGCTCGGGCCCAAGATGTCGACGACGAACTGTGCATCTGCGGGCGCGGCCGAGAGCCAGACGAGACCGGCCGCGAGGATGACGAGCGACCCGATCAGGGTCGGCTTCGCCCCGAACCGGGCGATGACGGCCGGGACCAGGCCCGCCATGATCACGAGCGCCCCGGCGAGAGGGAGCTGTGTGAGCCCGGTGACGAGAGCGTCGTACCCGAGGACCGCCTGCATATAGACGGACAAGGCGAAGAAGAGGGCAACCATCGCCGCGCCGATTAGCAGCATGACCACGTTGCCGACGGTGAGGTCGCGGTTGCGGAAGACGTCCAGCGGGACGAGCGGCTCGGGGCTGCGTCGTTCGATGAGCACGAAGGCGATCCCGAGCACGACGGCGACGAGAGCGAGCGAGATCGTGAGGGGATGTCCCAAGCCGACCTGCTCGAGCGCGCTGAGCGACCCGACCGCGGCGACAAGCGCCCCCGTGGTCCTGATCGTCTACTCGGTGGGTTCAAATCCCACCGTCACCGCCAGAAAAACCCCCGCGAGTCGGGGGTTTTTCCATTTCTGGATGCCGCAGTGAGGCGACGGCGTGCCTCGTTCAGCAAGGCGCGGGTGCTCGCCCAGTCTGCACTTCGAAGCCATGGGTGTTCCTCGTGATCGGTATACCCGGCTCCGGCATCGCATAACGAGAACCCGACCGCTGCTTGCCACGGACCCCTTCGCCGATCACGCGGCTGCGGGCCTCACGCACACTGCGTGCGTGCAGGCGTACTGACGTCGCATCCCGACACGCAAATCTGCTCGCTATCGGGACCTGCACGTCGATAGCATGAGCCCGAATCGACCCAGAGGAGCCCCCTCATGTGGACTCAGACGCTTGACCCGACCGGCCAACTCTGGCTGTCCGCTCTCATCGCTGTTCTCCCCATCGCCGTCTTCCTGATCGGCTTGCTCGTCTTCAAGCTCAGCGGCCTCGTCGCCGCGGCGATTGCCGTCATCGTGGAGATCGTCGTCGCGGTGTGGCCGTTCGGAATGCCGATCGGCTCAGTCGCCGGCGCGGGGCTCTTCGGGGTCCTCACCGCGATCTGGCCGATCGCCTACATCATCGTCATGGCCGTGTGGCTGTACCGCATCACCGTCGCCAGTGGGCGCTTCGACGTCATCCGCGACAGCATCTCCGGCATCTCACCCGATCAACGCATCCAGGTGCTGCTCATCAGCTTCTGCTTCGGAGCGTTCCTCGAGGGCGCAGCGGGGTTCGGTGTGCCGATCGCCATCTGCGCCGCGCTGCTCGTGCAACTTGGGTTCGGCCCGATCAAAGCCGCCATGCTGTCGCTCGTTGCCAACGTCGCCGCTGGGGCATACGGGGCGATTGGTATCCCCGTCATCGTCGGCGCGCAGGTCGGTGAGGTGCCACTCGCGGACCTGTCCGCCGATATGGTGCTCGTCCTCCAACTTCTCACCTTCAGCGTGCCGTTCATCCTCGTCATGATCCTCGACGGCCTTCGGGGGCTGCGAGAGACACTCCCGATCACCGCGGCCGTCGCCGTCGCGTACGCAGGCACACAAGCCGCCATCCTGCTCTTCCTCGGCCCCGAGCTCGCGGACATCGTCCCGGGGCTGGTGGGTATGGTTGTCGTCTTCGGGGTCTCGCGGATTTGGCAGCCGCGACGCGTCTATCGCGAAGGGGGGAGTGAGATCCCGGATCGCGTTCGACAGGACTTCGGCGATGTCGTGGTCGCGTGGAGCCCGTTTTACATCCTCACCGGCCTCATCTTCGTGTGGAGCGTTCCGTGGTTCAAGGCGCTCTTCGCTGCCGAAGGCCCGTTGGCGTGGTTGACCTTTGCTGTCCCGATCCCGGGTATCACGGGCGTCGTCGTTCCCGCCGGGTCCGACGCAGCGGTCGCGACAACCTGGGCGTTCACCCCGGTCAACGCCACCGGTACAGCGATTCTCATCGCGGTGATCGTCTCCTTCCTCACGATGCCGCGAGTGAGCGTCGGCGAGCTGGGGCGACAGCTCGTCGGGACCGTTCGAGCCCTGGGCACACCGATCATCCTGATCGCACTGATCCTCGTCATCGCGAACATCGCCAACTTCTCCGGAGGGTCCGCAACGATCGGCAACGCCCTGGCGGCGGTGGGCCTCGTGTTCCCGCTGTTTGCGCCGATCATCGGCTGGTTCGGTGTGTTCGTGACAGGGTCGGTGGTGAACAACAACACGCTCTTCGCGCACCTCCAAACCGTCACTGCGCAGCGCATTGGGGTCGACCCGACGCTGCTCGTTGCCGCCAACACCGCCGGTGGCACCGTCGCGAAGGTGGTCTCACCGCAGTCGATCGCCATCGCGGCGGGTGCCGTCGGGCTCACGGGCAGAGAGAGCGAGATCCTGCGGGCGTCGATCAAGTACAGCCTCGGCATGCTCGCCTACGTGTGCGTCTGGGTGTTCTTGCTTTCGTTCGTGCGCTGATCATCTCGAGCGACGTGGAGGGAGTCTGGCACCACCTTCGAACATGCTGGCCGGCGGGGTCATCGCAACAGACCCTCATCGAGCTCCTCGGCATGGTCGTCTACGTCCGCGTGATCCCGAAGCTCATCCCGGCGCACTGACCCGCCATACCCGGTCCGGTCCGCAGATGCCAGTCCTGCCATTCCGCCGATCGACTCCGTAGCGTGGACGTATGGCGCGTGACGACGATCGGCCCGAAGACCTGTACACCGGCCCCATCGACCTGGCAGGGCTTTCGGCCGCTGAGGAATCCGACCTCGAGATGCCCGAGATCAGCTACGACGAACAGCGCTATCCCGCCCGTCCGCGCCGGCTGCGGCCACGCGACAATCTGCGCGGCAGCAGTGTCCGCCGCATCCGCACCGATCCGCGCACCGCCAACGGCACGAACCCGTCGTACATCGAGTGGCTGGTGCGGCAGTCCATGCTGAAGGATGCCGATGTGCTCGCCCGGCAGCTCTCAGGTCAGCCGACCATGTGGCGCAACGCCTACGCGCGCCCCGATGCGCGACGCGCGATCGCGACGAGCGACGTCTGGTTCACGGCGTACCCGATCTCGCTCATCACCCGACCGGGGCAGTCGTTCCTCGCCGCCCTCGGGGACGACGAGCTGTGGTCGACGTTCGAGCGCATCGGGATCACCGCGATCCACACCGGTCCAGTCAAGCGTGCCGGTGGCATCGCGGGCTGGGGGGAGACGCCGAGCGTCGACGGTCACTTCGACCGCATCAGCACGGCCATCGATTCCGCGTTCGGCACCGAGGACGATTTCCGCGATCTGTGCGACGTGGCGGATTCGCACGGCGGCAGCATCATCGACGACATCGTCCCGGGGCACACCGGCAAGGGCGCCGACTTCCGCCTGGCGGAGATGGGCTTCAAGGACTACCCCGGGATCTACCACATGGTCGCGATCCCGCCCGAGGACTGGCACCTTCTGCCAGAGGTCCCCGAGGGATACGACAGCGTCAACCTCGATCCCGCGACCGAGCACGAGCTCGCCGAGCACGGGTACATCATCGGCGCGCTGCAGCGTGTGATCTTCTACACGCCCGGCGTGAAGGAGACGAACTGGAGCGCCACCGCGCCGGTCGTCGGTCCCGACGGGATCACGCGGCGCTGGGTGTACCTGCACTACTTCAAGCAGGGGCAGCCCTCGATCAACTGGCTCGACCCCACCTTCGCCGGCATGCGGCTCGTCATCGGCGACGCCCTGCACTCGCTCGGCGAACTCGGGACGAGCGCCCTCCGCCTCGATGCCAACGGCTTCCTCGGTGTCGAGAAGAGCACGGAGGGGCTCCCGGCGTGGTCGGAGGGTCACCCGCTCTCGCACGCCGCGAACCACATCATCGCCGGGATGGTCCGCAAGGTCGGCGGGTTCACCTTCCAGGAGCTCAACCTCACGATCGAGGACATCCGCGACACCGGCGCGGTCGGCGCCGACCTGTCATACGACTTCATCGGTCGGCCTGGATACCATCACGCGCTCGCCACGGGTCAGACGGAGTTCCTCCGGCTCGCCCTCACCACTTCCCTCGAGCTCGGTGTCGCACCCGTGCAGCTCGTGCACGGTCTGCAGAATCACGACGAGCTCACCTACGAGTTGGTGCACTGGGCGACCCGTCACGGCGACGACGTCTACGAGTTCCGTGGCGAGGAGATCTCGGGCGGCGAGATCGCCGAGGTCATCCGCGCAGAGCTGACCGAAGCGCTCGTCGACGCCGGCGACTACAACCGCGTCTTCACCCAGAACGGCATCGCCTGCACGACGACGTCGCTGATCGCCGCCACTCGCGGCATCCCGCGCCTCGACGACATCACCGAGGCCGACGTTCCCGCGATCCGCGAGGCGCACCTGCTCCTGTGCGCCTACAACGCCTGGCAGCCCGGCGTCTTCGCCCTCTCCGGGTGGGACCTCGTCGGCATGCTGACCCTGCCCGCCGACGAGGTCGCCGATCTCATCAGCGCCGGCGACACCCGGTGGATCGAGCGCGGTGCGCACGACCTGCTCGATGTGGATCCGGATGCCACGCGGTCGACGTCCGGCATGCCGCGCGGCCGTGCGCTGTACGGTCCGCTGCCCGCGCAGCTCGAGGACCCGGAGTCGTTCGCGTCGCGGTTGAGCGCCATCCTCGACCTCCGCCGCGAGCACGGGATCGCCACGGCGTCCCAGGTCGACATCCCCGAGGTCGCGCATGCCGGGATGCTCGTGTCGGTGCACCGTCTCGACGACGGGCAGGCCGACACGGATGCCGCGCTCCAGGTCACGGTCCTGAACTTCTCGGCGGACCCCGTCGAGGGGACGGTGCGGTCAGCGCACCTCACGCCGCAGAGCAGCGTCGTCGACGCCGCGACCGGAGAGACCATCGGTCGCGTCGACGATCTGCAGAGCTTCTCGGTCTCGCTGCCGGGGTACGGCGCGATGTTCCTGCTCCTGGAGGCGCCTGAGGCGGAGTGACCCGCCGCCGGGCTGATCGCCTGCCGGCGGATCAGCTCAGCGCGGCATCGATCCCCGCGAGCGGGACGGGGAGCCAATTCGGTCGATTGCGCGCCTCGTAGATGGACTCGTACACGGCCTTGTCCAGGACGAGCGCCCGCAGCAGCTCGGGATGGAGCGCCACAGCCCCGGGTGCCGCGGCATACGCCTCCACGAAGGCCGTGCGGCACGCGGCTGCCCAGTCGGCGGCATCCGGACCACCGCCGACGGCGGCCGCGTAATCGAACGAGCGCAGCATCCCGGCGACGTCGCGCGGAGGGAGGTCGGGGATCGCGCGCTCCTGCATCGGGCGGAGCGGTTCGCCCTCGAAGTCGACGATGCGCCACCCGCCGTTGGGAACGGCGAGCACCTGTCCGAGGTGGAGGTCACCGTGAATCCGCTGCAGTCGCGGCCAGGGGCGGGTGAGCGCAGCACGGTACACCGAGTCGATCGCGGCCCGTCGGTGTGCGACGGCGGGAACCTCGGTCGCCGCGATCGACAGACGCCGAGCCCAGGCGGCACCGGTGGCCGTGACGACGGCCTCATCGGCATCCTTCGTCTCGAGGGCAGCGCCCAGGGCGCCGTGCACTCCCGCGACGGCGATACCCAAATCGCGGGCGGCGGCGGTGAAGTCGCGGCCGGCGCGCGCTTCGTCGAGGGCGATCGCCCATCCATCGCGGACGCCGCGCAAGAATTCCTGCGCGAAGCCGAGGGTGCCGCGGGCCACGCCTTCGGGTCTGCCCACGTCGGGCCACTCCGCATCGAGGCTGCCGAAGAACCGCGGGACGAAGGGAGAGCCCGCCTCGCTGAGCACGCGCTGGACGGTGACGTCGGGGTTCTCACCGTGGTGAAGGGTGCGGAAGAGCTTCAGGATGATCGACGGTGCCCCGTCGACGTCGTAGACGATCGAGGTGTTCGACTGCTCACCGGTGAGGACGCGCGACGAGGTCACGCGTTCGACGTCGAGTCCCATGTCGCGGAGCATGCCGATGGTGAAGTCGGGATGCTGCGTCGCGTCGACCAGATAACGGTCGCCATCGCGTGCGGCGACATCGTCCCCTTCGCTGCGGTCGCTGTGTGCGAGGGGCACGTTGTACAGGGTGGGAACGGCACCCGCGTCATCCATCACGAGGTAGGTCGTCGCACCGGTGGTGGGTCTGGCGTCGAGCATGCGGAATCGCGGCTCGTGACTCTTGCCGGCATACCAGCGCTGTCGCGCCACCCAGGCACCGAGATCGTCTTCGAATCGCACACTCACACCCTGGCCCGAATGACCGGGGAAGCGTAAGGGGTGGACGAGCCCAGATGGGGAGGGTATGGCGGCCGTGGCGATCCAGATCACGGCCCCAGCCCTCCGCACGCGCGGAACCCCGCGCCCCGCCGCCCGCGGAATCCCGCGCGACACGCCCGCGTGCACGCACCGATTTGCCGAGGGGCCAGGATCGACGTAAGTTATTACCTGTTCGCCCCACAGGGCAGAGCGACAGGCCGAAAGGCCCGCCGCCCTCAAGCTGGTGAACCACTCCCCTGAGAAGAAACAACCGTTCGCGGTTGGGTCTGGCCGTTTCGGCCTAGGTGGGATCAGGATGCCGATGACCTCGGTGATCCGCCACACGAGCTTCGCAAGAAGCACGGCGTGTCGGATTTGACGGAGTTTAGAACGCGTCCTAAGCTAGTGAAGTTGCCTCACTACGAAGCCCGGAAGGGTGGTGTGGGAGCATCCGATCCTTGAGAACTCAACAGCGTGCACTTGT
>NZ_JASJND010000003.1 GCF_030065535.1 Microbacterium dauci | reverse complement strand
GGGGGGGGGGGGGGGGGGGGGGGGGGGGGTGGGCGGGGGGGGGGGGGGCCCCCGCGCGCCCCCCCCGCAACCGGGAATCTGACCACCTTTCGAAAGCTAGTGGTCGGGAATCGGGACTATCGCATCGTCTACCAAGTTAAGCCGGATGGCTCGGTGTGCGTGGTCTGGGTCATCGGTAAGCGAACCGACGACGAGGTTTACCAGCTGGCGGTGGCTCGATTGAAGACGCTGTCGGACCGCGCTCTAGCGACCGAGCTGGAGGATGTTGTCGAGGCAACATTCTCTTCGAAGAAACCTCGTCGATAGCGCTTCACCCATTCAGCCCTGGGAGTTCGTCGCCGGCGGCTGGTCGCTCGACCCACGCGACCGGGTGGAAGAACCCGCACCCGCGGCACTGATAGCCGCCGTCAACGTCGTGCATGACGGTCCCGCACATCGGGCAGTTGGGCTGCTCGCCAACGTCGAACTCGTCAGGCGGGATCGTCATTGCTCTAGTCCTTTGCGGCAGCATCCAGGCTTGGATCGTCCGGGACATCGAAGCCGACCTGTCCACGGGGTAGTACGGGAAGAAGGATTGGCTCCCCGAACACCTTCGCACTGGCGCTGCTCACTGCTTCGCGCAGGTACGGGAATGCTGCCATGATTGCGACCTCGTTGCCGAAGTTGAGCACGGTGCGGAGGTCAGCCTCGCCCTCGTATGTATACGTGGCTGCGACAGCTGCAAGAACCTCACCGAAGTCGGTCGTGACGTTCGCCACCAATCGAATGCCGAACTCGTTGTCGTCAAGCCGATGCTGGGGGCTCACGTCTGCGTTAACGTCATGAGGCCCGTCACCTTCTCGAGGCCCCGTCCATCGAGCCGATATCTCGTGGTACTCGATCGCCTTCATCTGAGATCGGTTGATTAGGTCCATCACCGCGTCGCGGTCAGCGTCTGACAGCGCGCTCATCGAACTTGGACGGCTTCCCGCGGCGCTTCTGACTGCACCCACCCGTCAAGCGTCCCGGTGCGCTGCATCCTGATGACGTGGACACGCTGCGCAACCTTCGAGTGTCGGTCCCCCCACGGCGAACTCTGCGCGAGCCGGATCGACTGGCCATGGTCCACAACCACCCTATGCAGAACAAGCGCTCCGACCGCGTTTGCGTACCTCTCAAGAGTCGATAGTCGCGGGTCGGCGTCGTAACGCTCGAGTTTGTGTATCGCCTGCTGAGACACCCCGAGACGTTCGGCAACGTCGCTCTGGGAGAGATTCGCCTCGCGGCGAATACGAATTAGGGCTGTGCGCATCTCGCGGTTCTCCCGCGCCAACACCTTCGCGCGTGCGCGCACGGGGTTGAGGGATGCGGCAACGCGCCGGAGCGATTGCATCATGTCAGTCATCCTAGCGCCACAACCTTTAGGTTGTTCAAGTCGTTTCCCAAGCCGTCGGGCGGCCGCCGTTGTAACGGTCAGCCGCGTGCTGCACCTGATCCTCTTGGTGAGAGTTAGTCGTCTTGATGTGCCGGTGTACGGCGACGAGAGCGTCCGGAAGCTCTTGTGGCTCACCGTGGTAGAAGCGCAGCTTCTTCGTCAGCGCCTGATGCCGAAGTTCATAGATCTCAGGGTCCGCGCGGATTGGGAGGATGGGGGTGCGCTCGTCGCCTGTTGCCTCGAGCTGCCCATACGCAGCCGCTTCCATTAGCTCGTCGATTCGCCCAAGCTCATGGCTTCGGGCCCACGGGGTGAGGTTGCTAAACCACTGCTCGATCTTTTGCACTTCATCGTGCGCACCGTCGGTGTACTCGATCCAGTCGAGTGGCGGATCCGCCGGCGTGCAGCAACGCGAGTCACTGGCGCTTCGCCCGATGGAGTACGTCACACGCCAGATGCTAATGGAAGCCCGCCAGCGGTGGCCGTCACAAGCATCCTCGCCGTGTCGGCATATCCTGGCAGTCTCTCGGCCGGAGGAAGGGGACACCGGTCGATGGGATCGAACAGGCGCTACGCGGACGCCGTCGACCGGCGCATGGACGATCGCATCCTCCAGGGCATCGCCGGTAAGGGGGCGCTGCAGTCGCTCACCGTCGCCGAGCTGCGTCTCGACGAACGCCCCCTCACCGTCGATCCACGGCCTCGGCGGAAGGTGAAAGCGTGGGTCCGGTTCGGTGACACCCCCGCCCGGGTCGACGCGATCGCCGCACGGTGGACGCCGGATGCCGTGGGAATCGTGTTCGCAATCGATGATGTGGAGCATCGCTGCTGGGTGTGGGTGGGTGCCGTCGACGAGCGCGGGTGAGGGCATACTGAGCGCATGGGGAACCGGGGGAAGCCCTCACTTCAGTCGCGATTCGAAGGGTGGGCGCACACTACTGTTGCCGGCGCGAACGTCGCTCTGGTCCCGAGTGTGGTGTGGACCCTCGGAGTGTCCGTAGTTCTCGTTGTCACGAGGGCGACGATCCCGGAGGTCATCATTCTGGTGATCCTGATGTTGATCGGGCTGGCAGAGGTCGTCCGTCGAGGCCTGATTCTGAGGAAGCTCGTTCGTAAGAGCAGGGGAGTCGGCGGCGCGCATGTCCAGGCTTCAGACAGTCAGTCGCAAGCGCCGCGCCCGCCGGAGGAGAGCGGGGAGTTGATCTATCCATTCACATCCGAATGGCTCAGAGGGACGGCACCGGGGGCTATCACGACGATCGTCGCCATTGTCGTCGTCGGCCTGGTTGGAACCGTTGGAATCGCGATAGAGGGCCGACCTGACTATCTGTTCATATGGATCCCGATCTGCGCCGTCATGGCCGGGATCGCGGTCGTCAATCTTGTCAGCCTGCGCGAAGAAGATCGTCGCAAGGGGGCGCCATCGATCACGGACCGATCTGGCACTTCCGGCAAAGTTGGCCGAAAGTGAGCCGCGACCGCGAGGCGGAACTCCTGGGCGTACCCGAGGATGAGTGGGACGAACTCGAATGGGATGAAAGCGAGCACCCGGTTCCTCAACCCTCGGAGAACGTGTCGGGAGTTCGAGTGCTTCCGCCCGCATATTCAGACGACCCGACAGAACACGGGGCGTGGGTCGGCGGTGTAGTCGAGCGCGGCTGAGGGCATACTGAGCCTATGGGGGAAGGTGCGGCGCGGCAGGCTGGTCGACTACGCGCCCTCGCGGCGTCCGTTCGGCGCTACTTTCGTGCGCAGAACGCCGCGGAACATCGTTGGGCCACTGAGACCGTCCGGGGCACAACGTTCCTCACCGTGACGCCCATCGTCATGGCTTCATGGGCGACGGTGGAGTGGATTGGGCGGGCCGATGAGACCGCGCCTCATATCCTCTTGATCGTCCTATGGGGTGTGGCGTTGTATCTCTCAACTAAGTTCGCCCGCCACTTCAAGGCCGTGATCGAGCGAGAAGAGCGTGCGCGTGCAGAGAGCGAAAACTCAGCGGGGTCGCCTGATTGAGATCTCGCTATAGACCGCACGGCTGCTGCGGGTCTACGCTCAGCGTCACTGATCGCCGTGGCGCGCTGGGGTCGCCACATGATCGGCATCAACGGCGCTGCGGCGCGTTGGCGCGGGTCGGGGGACTCGTTGCCGGGGCGTGGTCCCTCCGCCGCTGTCCCCCTGCGAGGAGGGGCCACGTTCGCCGCCCGAATGCTGGACGGGTGTGCGACCGCGGGTCTATGCTCGGCGGCACTGGGAGCCGAATGCGCCATCACTGCTCCCAGACTCAACCTTGGGGGTTGTCAGCGCGAGCAGGGCTGCTCGCGCAGGGAGTGTGGCCCCTCCACTTGGGGCCCCCACCTTGATCCACGGAGGGGCCACACGACCGCGCGTCAATGCGACGCGATCGCCACGACGATCACAACCGCGATCCCGGCGAACACCACCCCGACTGCGACAAGCCCCCATCCGGGGATGCCGCCGAAGTCGCGGATGTACCAGGGTTCCTGCCCGATCGGGTACTTCCGGCTTCTCCGGCTCATGGCGGCCACGGTACGCCCGGGGAGTTACGTCCGCATCACGAGAACCCGGGAACCCGCCGCGCTAGTCCGAGAAGTTGGCATCCAACCACTCGGTGTACCGACGGTCCGCTTCCTTCACCCGCGTCCACGCGTCGACGAGCTCTCCGTCTGACTGGTTGATGACCTTCACCGGCCCCGCAATTCCCCGGGCGCGGAGAACCTTCGATAGGTGGGCGTCCGCGTCGATCAGCTCGCGCTGAATCACGTCGCCACCGGACCGCTCGATCAACGCCGCGACCGGCGCGTACACCGCGATGTGTCGTGACTCCTCGTGCAGCAGCGTCAGGTCATTCTGATCGGGACGCTCGAAGTGCTCAACGTTGATAAGGATGTAGCCCTCCGGCTGGGCAGCAACGATCTGCCCGTCTAGCGGGCCACCGACCAGTCGGATTTCCATGCGGGAAGAGTAGCGCCGATCGAAGCAGAACGGGGGACTCGAGCTTGAAGGAGAAAAGCCTCGGTGCTGGATGGATCGATGAATGATTAGCGAGAAAGATGAGAGCGCGCTAATCTCGCGACGAGCCGTGATCCGAGCGGCTCGACTGGGGGATCAACGATGACTACTCGCACGCCCGCGCGCGGCCTGAAGCCGCCTGCACCATCGGCTCGGCGACGAGCTAAGAAGCGCCTGCCGCTGTTGGCGTGGCTGGCGATCATCGCGGTCGGTGTTCTCGCTGCCATCGCTCTGTCGCCGATCTTCGCGGTCATCTTCCTCGTCGTGCTCATCACAGGGATCGTCGCTCTCACGCGCGGCTCCCGCACATGGCTGCGGTTCTCAAGCCGGCGCACAGCGGCGTGGGTCACCGCCTTCTCGGCTGTCGGGTTCCTCGTGACTGGCAGCATGGCCAACTTGGTCATCGGTGGAGATCGCGGTGAGGAGACCGTCGCTGCGGTCGTGGAACCCACCACGGTGCCGAGCGAACCGGTTGACGCGCCCACCCCGACTCCCTCTGAGACTCCAACCCCGACACCTACGCCGACCGTTCAGGCTGTCGCAGTCACAAACGTCATCGATGGCGACACCATCACAACTACGGCCGGCGACGTGCGCCTCATCGGCATCGATACTCCCGAGCGTGGCCAGTGGGGATACGACGACGCCCGAACGGAGCTCGAGGGCTTCCTCTCCGCAGGTGTTGTCACACTCGTGGCCGTCGATGGGCGTGACGACGTCGACCGCTACGACCGGCTCCTTCGCTACGTGCGCGTTGACGGCAACGACGCTGGGGCTCACATGATCGGGACAGGCTGGGCAATCGCGAAGTACGACGGCCGCGACGGGTACGGAAGTCACCCGCTGCAGGACGACTACATCGCGTCGGACGCGAAGCACGAGATGCCAGCCGAGCCCGCCCCGGAACCTGAGCCTGCACCCGCTGAGCCAGAAACAGACCCCCGGTTCGGTACCTGCGGGGAAGCGAACGACAACGGCTACAGCGACTACCAGGAAGGCGTCGACCCTGAGTATCACTGGTATCAGGATCGCGACGGTGACGGGTGGGTCTGCGAGCGATGATGGCGCTGGAGTGATGTCGCCTCCAGGGCTCCAGGTTGCGCGCGACGAATGCTACGGCGCGCTCCGCACAGAGCGGACACCTGCGCAGTTGGTTCAGACGGGCTTCTTTGGCATCGGTAACCAGATCTGGAGGAACACGCGCTGCGCGGTGATCCCGATCGCCCAGCTGCCGGCCCGGTCGTCGTACTCTTCGGGATGGGCTCGCCGGTGGAGCATCTCGCTGAAGATGTCGGCGTCGGCGACGATCCGCGTGTTCTCGCCGGGATGTGCTGTGCCGCGCGCCGTGACGAGGCCGCCGTCGTCGATATGGAGCATGTAATAGTCCTGGCCGAGCACCATGACCTCCGACGTCGGGTCCGAGTCCGTCGCGGCGCGGGCTGCAATCGCGCCTTCGTGGAGCATCGCTGAGAACTGTTCTGCGTCCATCGCTGTGACCTCCTGTTGGGGTGCAAGTCTTGCCGTGGGGTCCGACATCACTCGGCTCCGGATGCGACCGAAACGAAACCGAACGGGTCGCGGTAGTAGACGCCGGCTGGGTATTCCGGTCCCGGGTTGCCGGTCGGTGCGCCGAGCATCTGGATGCCAGCTTCGGTGACCGAGACCGCGCGACCCTCCCGCCCAACCGATACGCCGCCGCTGGTGACGATCGCTGAGTAGTCGCCCTGGCGCAATTCGACGCCGCCCGTGCTTCCACCGCTGACTGTCGCACCGCCTGGGAAAGTCACCTGGCCACCGTCGGACGGGTCGATCAGCATGTCGGCTACACGGATCTGGTTCGTTGCAGCGTCGATCTCGATGTCATCGCCGACACGGATGAGGTCGCCCTCGATAACCACGTTCCCAGCGGTGATCGTGCCATCGCCGAGGACGCGCAAGTTCCCGACGATGTCGACGAGACCGTCAACGAAGACGAGTCCGTAGACGCGCGCGGACCCGCTCTCGCTGCCAGGCTCGCCGACGATGAGCCCCTCGTCAGACAGGATCCGCAGGGCGCCCTCCGACACCGAAGAGTGCCCGAGCGGTGCGTGAGTCATGAGCTGCCGGACCATGCGCTTCAACTCGGCAAAGTCCTGTCCGAGCTTGTCTAGCCGTCTCTCATAGGTCATCGGGATGCTCCGTTCGTGGGAGGAGAAGTGTCACTCTCGACGTTCCTCCGATGCCGTCCATTGCCGCGACCAGTTGCCGGGCGCGGCAGTCGTCGATGAAAGCTCCGACTCGCCATACTCTGCGTATGGCTTCCCGAGATCCCGAGCTGCTCGTACCGCTCGCTCTGCGTCTGTCTAGGGCCGACGAACTGGCCGAGGATCTCGCGGGGCGCTGCTTTGAATGGGCCAGAGCCGGCGGAACACGGTTCGATGAGAGGCGGTCCGACGGCTTCGCGGAGCTGTACGTCGCGTCCGTGGACCCGGTGCCGCCAATCGTTAGGCTCCTCTTCTCTGACGCCGTAAATCAGTTGAGAAGCGCATTGGACAACGCCGTCGTTCTCCTCATCGAGCACGAACGAGGAGAACCTCTCACGCGTGACGCGCTGCTCAAGTCAAACTTCCCGATACGAAACTCCGAGCATTTGTACGACCGCGCGGTGGCGCGGGCGATCGGCGAGTTGCCCGAGCTAGCGAAATCCCACCCGATCGGACAATCGATCTACGAACTGCAGCCCTTCCGCCCCCTAGAGAAGGTCAGAGAAATGACTCGGCGCTCGGGGGAGGCGCATGCGCCTCACCATCTGCGGGCGCTGCAAGAGTACTCAAATGCCGACAAGCATCATCGGCTCAGGGCGGTCGCCGTCGGAAGTGCCATGACCCGCTCAATGACGGGCGCAGCGCACGTCCTCGAGACCCCGACGGAGCTCTCGCTCGGCCTCGCGATCAGCCGCGTTGCGATTGGAAGCCATGACGTCATCGAGGCCTGGCCATACATCTGCATGGAACGCCCAATCACCGGAGCGCTCGTGCCGCCAGGAGCTGAGCTCAACGATCTCCATAGATTCGTATCCGAAGTGGCCCTACCTCGGCTCGGTGAGAGCGTCGGAGCTACCCGCTTCCCTCCGAACGTAGACATCCGGACTAGAGGTATGACCGACTCGGAGAGAGTCGCCTCGGGTGGTCTCACGTACGCCCACCAACGCGAGGGCGCAAGGTTCGCTCGAGAGGCTATGTCGGCGGGCAGAGAGGTACAGATTCCGGACTTCTATCGCCGATCAGCAGTCCGCCCCGACACCGACGGGGGTGGCGAAGGAGCCTGACGCGCATCCGAGGCGAACCGCCGGAGAGGGGGCTCTCTGGTCTGCCAGGTCAAAACATTTGCGACCGCTCGAACGTTTTGAACCTGACAGACGGAAAGTTCCCCTCTCCGGCGGTTCCGCGCTGACCCCCTCTACGTTCCCCCGCCACCCCCTCACGCCCTCCGATTTTTCTGCGGGGAGAGAAGGGTTTGCTCCCCGGTGGTCAACCGCTCAGCGCTTGTGAGGGAGGGGTCCCACCCGTCCGCGCGTCGCTCGATTGCAGGGGATGCACTCGGGGCCTCGAGTGATGGTGCGATCGTGGTCGTCGTGCCCAAGGTCCCAGCCGTCGGTGGCGCGAATGAGCCTCCCGCACCGCCAGCAAGGGACCGTGCCGCTCTCTACGAGTGGCCTCCATCGCTCCCGCGTCGCAAGATGGTCCTGTCCGTACCCACGTTCCTGGCGTGTTCCGCGCTGTCGTTCGTAGGCGGTTCGATGCGCGACGCACTTGCTCCCGGACGGCACAGGGGTCGGGCAACCAGGGACTGAGCACACTCGCATTTGCCGGTCTGCGCCTAGGCGTTGGAGTACAGGGCCGCAGCCGGCGAGGGAGTGTCGTCGGCGATGTCGTCGATCATCTGGTCGGTGTAGCGGATGAGCTCCTCGGGCTTGTTCTCGCCGTAGTCCAGGCCGCGTTGCATGTCTTCGGCGACGTTGGACTGGAAGTGGACGAGGTCAGACAGGTCCTTCAGGTCAGTCCCTGCCGTCGGGTGCCGATCGCTGTGGGCTTCGATGAGCTTCTCCCATCCGAAGGTGAGTGCGCGGCCGACGATCGCTGCGGCGAGGACGTCGTCTCCACTGCGGTGAGCGGACCGCAGGAGCTCTTCAGCGTGATGCTTGTCGTCTCGTCCGAGGCGGGATGCTCGGTCTTGTGCGTCGCGGTAAGCGATGAGGCTGGTGGGGTCTTTCGCGTACTGGCCGAAGATCTTGCGTTCGAGGTCGGACCGCGTCTTCTCGAGGGCGGCCTGTTCGCGGCGGTCGAGGTCGCGGATGGTGTCTCGAGTGGTGCGATAAACCTTCGCGATCTCGCGCGACTTGCCCGTGCTCGAGAGCGATTGGTTGCTCCGGATCTCGCCGAGCATGGCGGTCTGGTTCGCACGCGCCTTGGCCGCGGCGTCGCGGAGCGTGGTGATTGTGGTGTTCAGCTGTGTGAGTGCCATGTCCCCTTCTTTCATGTGCGCCGGTGTGCGGCGATGTAGGTTTTCGCGTCGTCTGCTCGGATCAGCCATGTCGGGTTCTTCTGCGCCGGGAGTGCTCCGGTCTGGCAGTCGAGTCGGATGGTTCGTTCGGCACGTGTCTTTCGTGTTGCGAGGTGGATCTGTGTGACCGTCCACCACTCACGTTCCTCTGATGCCGGGTCTTGCCGCTGTTCCTTGCCGATCGCGGCAGGGGAGTGGAAGGCGCATTGCGTGATCGCGTTGAGCACCTGCCATCCCTGGGTGGACGAACTCATCTGAGTCCGCTTCTCGCCAATGCCGAGCAGTGCGTAGGCGATCCGGGCGGCCTGGGGCGTGAGGACGATCGATCCTTCGGGGATGCCTGTGATCATCGGTCGCCCCTTTCTTGTGGGCTGAGCGGTTCTCGTCGCGGCTCGGTGATGTCGATGGTGGGGGAGTCATCTGCGCGGAGCTGCTCGTAGTACCGCCCCAGTTCGCGCGCGAACGCTTGCGGGTCGTTCCAGGTGCGGGTGAGTTCGTCGAAGTTCTCGGGCTTGGGAGCGCCGAAATGGTTGAGCTTCACTCGGCACCTCCCGCAGGCGCGAGCTCGTAGTAGACAGGCGCGTCCGGTGTGTCGGTGAGGTGGACGCTCCACCACCCCGCGGCTGACCCTGGCGGCTCGTAGTACGCGTGGATCTCGCATCCGTGGCTGACGATGACTTCCCGAGGGACGAGGTTGTGGTCGACGTAAACGTTCATGCCACGTCCTCTCGGACGCTGCATCCGCTGCAATATCCAGACACCGGGTCAAAGCGGTGGACATGTGGGGGAGCCGGCTTCCGCGGCGGCCTCCACGCATCCGCCGCTCGGCGCGCTTCGCCGCACGCACCGCAAGGTGTGCTCGTGCCGTTCGGGTGTCTTTCGCAGAATCGGGAGGGGCCGCTCTCCTCCTGATTCTCCTTTCCTCCTCTGGGGCCGTCTGAGGGTGCCCCATTCGACGGCTGAGGGTGCCCTGTTTCGACTCTGAGGGTGCCCTGTTCGGGGTTATTCACAGCACCGTCAGGGTGCCCCGTCGGCGAATCGGGGGTGTCTGAGGGTGCCCCGTCGCGGATGACGGCGAGTGCGTTGTTGCTACCGTCGAGCAACCGGTAGCGAGCGCTTCTGCCCGGTGCTGGACGCCCGACCAATTCGATGAGACCCCAGGCCTGCAGGCGGGTCAACGCTTGCTTGACCGCTTTGTAACCTGCCGCGGTGCGAGGTGCAGCGAGGGCGTCGGCCAGCGAGTCCCTGCCCCCGTAGAAGGTAGGAGCGGGCGAGTCGTCCATGGCCGTGACTGCCATGAAGGTGAAGAGCCGAACCGGGGCGTGTTCGCGCACCGAGTGATGACTTGCAGCGCGGAAGGCCGCCTTGACAAGACCGGCCCCCATCATGACGCCTCCGATCCGCGAGATTCCGAACAGGTCGGAGTAGAATCGGGGGAGATCAGCCCGCCAGCCAGATCTTCGAGAGCCGTCCCGATGGGGCGGTTTTCGTTTGCGCTCAAAGGGCGTCACCGCCCGAGTACTGCAGTGGTCGGCCTGAATGCTGTAGCGAGGTCAGATTCACGCGGATGAGTCGCGGACCGAAGCGTTCCGCGTGGATCTCGCCGTCAGATATGCGGCGTCGGATTGTCTTCTCGGACACGTCGAGCAACGATGCGGCGGTGGCGATGGTTCCCCACTGGGGAGATTGGGTCGGAATGGGCATGGGAGTCCTTCGACTCCCGGCGGCCCTGCGTCAACCCGGATTCGTCATTCCATGACGGGCAGTTGTCTAGAACAAAGATACACCCAGGTTGGGACAGGACCGCCCAGGCGGCCCCTCAGACGACCCGGCGTGTTGGTGATCCTGGACTGCCCAACTCAATGTCGGCGAACTCAAGAGTCCTCCGTGTGTGATCACAGGTCAGGACGAAGTTGATCGCAGCGCTGACCATCCCCGCCTGCTCGCGCCAGCGTCGGTCGCCGTCCTCAGTGTTGGCGGCTCGGCCGGCGGCGTTCGACTCGATCTCGTTTAGAGAGTCTGACAGCTTGTATCGCGGCTGATGAAATGCGGGTCCACTCGGGGTTTCGAAGATTGTGAGCAGCAGGCAGCCATTTTGGCAACGCGCTACGAACCGGCTCACGCTCTTGAGCGCACGGCGAGACCGCAGGAGGTGGAAGTAGGCGAGCGCGTGCTGATGCTGTTCATCACGTAGAGAAAGCAGTTCGATGAATCGACTGATCTCGCCTTCGTCTGAGTTCATCGAGTCGGACTCCGATACGTCTTGCCGTCGAGTCCGGTGACTAGTCGCGTAGCCGGCGGCTCGACATCTGGTGGGAATGCGACCAGGCGCGGCCGGCCCGAGATCCGCATCGCCGTGATCTTCAGTTCACCTCGCGCTTCGAGCGCGTTGGCGGCTCTGCGGATCGCATTCTGCTCCGCAGCAGTGTGGTCTTCGTGGGTCAGGACAACCGCGTCACCGGCCGCAACGCGCTCGAGCAACTGTCGTTGCCATCGTCCTGGTCCTCGCGACATCTTGTCCTCCTGCTCTAAGTGTTGTGCTGGGGCGATTGTGCCCAGCACAACACTTACGGCGTGTCCCTCAGGCAGGAGTCGAACCTGCGACCCGACGGTTAGAAACCGTCCGCTCTATCCACTGAGCTACGGAGGGTGGTGGGGTACGCACGGTACGCGTACCCCGTCGTCAGGCGTCTGCGAGCCTCAGGAGATGCTCGTCGACGCCGACCTGTCTTCTCACGGCGAGGCCGACGTGCTGACGGTGGAACTCCCGCACTCTCGCCTCGACCTGGTCGACGATGGAGCGGAGGTTGGCGAACTCGCGATCCAGTTCGGCCGCGAGTGCCGGGGTGCTGTTCGTGTTGATCTCCCACGGTCCGATATCAATCGTGATGTGCCAGTCGTCTTCGCCCGGATCGTTCCAGTGCGACACGCTCACCTCGACGGTGCTCTCCTCGGCGATCGCGTCGAAGGTCATGTGGTGGACGTTGGACCGGACGTGATTCGGGTCGGTGTCCTCGCACCACTCGGCAACGGGGCACTGGCCGTTCACGCGGCATCACCCCACTCGGACTCGACGGCATCGATCGTCAGCGCGTCGATGTCGGTTTCGAGGTAGAAGACAGCGCGAAGCGTCGGGCGGTAGTAGGACGGCCCCTGACGACGCTGCCTCAGCTCGGCCAAGCGTTTCACTGTCAGGTGGGGGATTCGCTCGGCGACCTGCTCCGGGGTGAGCCAGGTGGGGGCGTTCGCGGGAGTACCGGCCCGTTTTGCCATCTCGGCCTCGACAAGGTCATCGGCGGCAGCGAACAGCGCCGGGTTGGCCATGCGAGCCTCGAGCTCCGTGGCGCTGACCATCAGGCGCCTGCTTTCGAAGCGCGCGCGACTGCGTCGGCTGCATCGTTGAAGCTTCGTGCGTACTCGCGGAGGTCCGCTTCAGTGGGGTTGAGGTCGTCCGCCTTGAAGTAGAGCACTACGAGGCCGTCGTCGGCCGCGCGCACTTCGCCGGCGCGCCAGATAGCTGCGGTCCCGAGCTGGACTTCGCCCCAGGTTCCGTCGTACGCGATCCCGACAGAGCCGTCGCCCTCGAAGTACAGGTCGATCTCGGTAGTCCAGTCCGGCGCGATCTGGAGGATCTCGGGGTGCACCCGAATCCAGTCGAGGTGTTCAGCCTTCGGGACTGTAATTGCTGACAAGCGGGTATCGTTCGTAATGGTCATCAGGACTCCCTAGTTCTTGACCTCGCCCTCGTTCGAGCTGCAACTCGAGCGGGGGCACTTTCGTGGCGGCGGGCGCCGCCACGTCATGCGAGTTCGGACATCCGCCTCGCAAGTTCTTCATCGCGGCCAGCAGTGTGCTGGTAACGCATCGCGGCGACCACGGTCGAGTGACCGAGCCGCGCCTGCAACTCCTTCAACGTCGCGCCGGCGACAGCCGCTTTCGTCGCCCCGTAGTGACGCAGGCCGTGCCACGGGAGGTCGGGTCTCTTCGCCGCCACACGCGCCGGATTCCAGTGCCGGTAGAACGCTGACTGCCCGAGGTGGCCAGCACCATCCGTTGCGGGGAAGAGGAGCGACTCAGGGCCGGCCGCGACGTGGTCCCGCAGGTGAGCGATCACGATGTCGTTCACGTGAGGCGGGAGAACGATGCTCCGCACACCCGCCTCGGACTTCGTTGGACCGACCACGAACCCTTGCCCGGTGACCTGCGTGACACCTCGCGAGACGTTCACGACCACAGCCTTCTCGCCGTTGTCGCTCTCGAGCACGTCGATGTCTTTGCGCCGCAGTTCGGTGAGCTCGCCGTAGCGAACGCCGCTCCAAGCAGCCATGACGACCGCGGCCTTGAACCGGGGGGTGATCGTGTCGATGATCTTCTGCAGTTCCGCGGACGTCGGGGGAGTGACCTTGCGGCCTGTCGACGCGGATGCAGCGCCACGAACTTGGCACGGGTTGATCTTGATGCGACCGTCGGCCACCGCGGTCGTGAGGATCGATTTGAGGAGCTCGTACGAGCGCGCGGCCTGCGTCTTCGTCCCGGACTTCACGAGCCCCGAGTACCAGTTTCGGACGCCCTCAGACGTGATGGCAGACAGGCGCAACCCAGCGAAGGGAAGGAGTGGGCCAGCGACAAGTCGACGGTACTCGGCGGCGGTGCGAGGACGAAGGTGCTCACCGTGCCTATTAGTACGTGTGCTGATCCAGCCCTCCGCGTACTCGGCGAACGTGGCTGTGCGCCCGCGCTTGGACTGCTCCGCCAGCTCGGTGACTCCGCGGGACCATTCGCCGGAGAGGATCTGTGCCTGCTGTCCGACGAGCCACCCTCGCGCATCGGTCAACGTGTCGAAGGTCTGAGGGGCGTTGTGGCGCTCACCATCGGGCCCGACGTAGGAGGCCTGGATGCGGCCGCTCGGGAGCTTCCGAATCGCCCCGAACGATTCTCGTCGCTTGCGCTTCGCCATGCCCCGTCACCTCCCCGTCGTGCAATACCGTGCAATATCTCGTGGGTTCCTGTGTCCACTTGTGGTGTCCAGTGACGTTAACACTGGATCGCTTCTAACCGCAAGAATACGGGGCAGAATGCCATGTCTATGGGCGAGATGAGGCGTGTCGCCCAGTAGCGCGGATACAGTTTCGATCCCAGTATCGCGCACACGGAAGAAACCCTCGGCTCGCCGGGGGTTTTCGTGTTTCACGGGCCCGACACAGTTGCCTGCCAGACTGACGGCATGACCACCGCCCGCATCATCGTCCTCTTCGTGCTCGCCGCCATCGCGGAGATCGGCGGTGCTTGGCTCATCTGGCAGGCCGTCCGTGAGAACCGTGGCTGGCTCTTCGCGCTCGCGGGGATCGTCGCACTCGGCGCGTACGGCTTCATCGCGGCGCTGCAGCCCGACGCGAACTTCGGGCGGGTGCTGGCCGCGTACGGCGGCGTGTTCGTCGCTGGCTCCCTTGCATGGGGGATCGTCGTCGACAAGTTCACGCCGACCCTCTGGGACTACGTGGGCTCGGGCGTCGCACTCCTCGGCGCGGCGATCATCATCTTCGCGCCGGTCGCGCGGACGGATTTCGAGTGACGAACCACCGTCGCCCGCGGCATCCGGCGTAGGCTCACGGCATGGCGCACCTCGTACTCACCGTCGTCGGCGATGACCGGCCGGGACTCGTCAATGCACTCGCGGAGCAGGTGACCGCGCACGGCGGGAACTGGGAGCGCAGCGAACTCGCCGAGCTCGCCGGCGCCTTCGCCGGGATCGTGCTCGTCGATATCCCGGACGACCGTGTCGCGGCGCTCACGGACGCGCTGTCGTCGCTCGACGGAATGCTCCGCGTCACCATCCACGGCGGCCACCCGACGGACGCGGCGCCCGCCGCAGTGCGCTCGCTCGAGGTGACCGTCCTCGGCAACGACCGCCCGGGGATCGTTCGCGACGTGTCGGCCGCGATCGCGGGCCATGCCCTCAGCATCGACACCTTCCGCAGTCGCACCCTCGAGGCGCCGATGGCGGGCGGCACGCTGTTCGAGGCGACGGTTGCTTTCCGTGTCCCGGCTGATACGGATGCCGCTGCAGTCACGTCCGCGCTCGAGCAGCTCGCCGGCGAGATCCAAGTCGACCTCACCGTCGCGTGACGGTGAGCGCGGCGTCGATCCGCAGCGGGCTCCGCCGCATCGCCGACCCGGCGCGCGCCGCGGGCCAGCAGGCGTACATGAAGTCTGCGCTCCCGTTCTTCGGTGTGCGCGTGCCCGAGGTGCGGCGTCTCGTGCAGCAGCTAGACCTCTCACAGGACGTCGATGCGCTCCTGGTGCTCTCCCGCGAGCTCTGGGATGGCGCGACGCATCGCGAGGAACGCTACGCGGCGATGATGCTGCTCGCTGGGCGACCTGTCCGTGGGGATGCGCGGATCGTGCCGCTCATCGAGCACATGGTGCTCACCGGTCGATGGTGGGACATCACCGATGAGCTGAGCGGCCGCATCCGCGAGCTGCATGACGCCGACGCGGCATCCACTCGAGTACTCGTTCTCCGGTGGAGCACGCACGATGATCTTTGGCTGCGTCGGCTCGCGATCCTCTCGCAACTCGGTCGACGTGACCGCACCGACCGTGACCTTCTCGCTGCTGTCCTCGAGCCCAACCGCGGCGACGGCGAGTTCTTCATCCGGAAAGCGATCGGATGGGCGCTCCGTGATCTCGCCCGCGCCGATCCCGAGTGGGTCGAGGCGTACGTGGCGTCGCACCCATTGCGTCCGCTGAGTCGACGCGAGGCGCTGAAGCACCTCTGACGGGGCGGCATCCGTCGGGCCGGTGCAGGGCCGATAGGATTCACAGCGAGCCACTTTCTGGAGATGTTCCTTTGACTGATGTGATCGCGCCGGCGGATGTCGCACTTCCCGCCGATGGATTCGCCCTCTTCCCCGATCGTTCCGTCGTCGCGCTCCGCGTGCGCGGTGAGCTGAAGGATCTCGCCACGACGATCGACGACCTCGACGGCGTCGAGGCGGTCACCGCGTCGAGCCCGGACGGGTTGAACATCCTGCGGCACTCGACCGCGCACGTGCTCGCACAGGCCGTGCAGAGGGTCCGCCCCCAGTCGAACCTCGGCATCGGCCCCTTCATCACCGACGGCTTCTACTACGACTTCGGCGTCGACGAGCCGTTCACGCCCGAGGACGTCAAGGCCATCAAGAAGGAGATGGAGCGCATCGTCCGCGAGGGCCAGCGCTTCGTCCGCCGCGTCGTCACCGAGGTCGAGGCGAAGGCCGAGCTCGCAGACGAGCCGTTCAAGCTCGAGCTGATCGATCTCGCCGGTGGACCCGGTTCCGGAGCGGATGCCGCAGAGGGTGCCTCCGTCGAGGTCGGCGCCGATGAACTCACCATCTACGACAACGTGAACCGCGACGGCGAGACGGTATGGAAGGACCTCTGCCGCGGACCGCACGTGCCCGGCACCCGGATGGTCGGCAACGGCTGGGACCTCACCCGCGTCGCGGGCGCCTACTGGCGCGGCAGCGAGAAGAACCCGCAACTGCAGCGCATCTACGGCACCGCCTGGCCGACGAAGGATGAGCTGCGTGCGTACCAGCAGCGCCTCGAGGAGGCCGCGAAGCGCGACCACCGCAAGCTCGGCAAGGACCTCGATCTCTTCTCGTTCCCGGACGAGATCGGCCCCGGCCTCTCGGTGTTCCACCCCAAGGGCGGCATCATCCGGTACGAGATCGAGCGCTACATGCGCGAGCGGCTGCTCGCCAACGGCTACGAGGTCGTGAACACGCCGCACATCACTAAGGGCGACCTCTTCATGACGAGCGGACACCTGCAGTGGTACGCCGACGGCATGTACCCGCCCATGGTGCTCGACGAGGTGGTGGATGCCGACGGGCACGTCTCCCGCGAGGGCCAGGAGTACTACCTGAAGCCCATGAACTGCCCGTTCCACAACCTGATCTTCCGCTCGCGCGGCCGCAGCTACCGTGAGCTGCCGCTGCGACTCTCCGAGTTCGGGTCGGTCTACCGCTACGAGAAGAGCGGCACGCTCGCGGGCCTCACCCGTGTGCGCGGCATGACGCAGGACGACACCCACATCTACGTGACCGCCGACCAGGTCAAGGGCGAACTCGAGCACAGCCTCGAGTTCGTGCTCCAGACCCTCCGCGACTACGGTCTGAACGACTTCTACCTCGAGCTGTCGACGAAGGAAGACGGCAACCCGAAGTTCATCGGCGACGAGACCCTGTGGGCCGAAGCGACACAGACGCTCCGCGAGGTCGCCGAAGGCTCCGGCCTCGAACTCGTGCCCGACCCGGGCGGCGCGGCCTTCTACGGGCCGAAGATCTCGGTGCAGGCCCGCGACGCGATCGGCCGCACCTGGCAGATGTCGACCATCCAGCTCGACTTCAACCAGCCCGAGCGGTTCGAGCTCGAGTACACCGGCCCGGACGGCGAGAAGCACCGGCCGGTCATGATCCACCGCGCCCTCTTCGGGTCGATCGAGCGGTTCTTCGCGATCCTGCTCGAGCACTACGCCGGCGCATTCCCGGTGTGGCTCGCCCCCGTCCAGGTCGTCGGCATCCCCGTCGCCGAGGAGTACGCCCCATACCTCGACGGCATCATCGCGCAGCTTCGCGCCGCCGGCATCCGTGCCGAGGTCGACCACTCCGACGACCGCATGCCGAAGAAGATCCGCACCCACACGACCCAGAAGGTGCCGCTGCAGTTGATCGCGGGGGAGCAGGACCGCTCCGGCGAGACGGTCTCGTTCCGTTTCCGCGACGGCTCGCAGACCAACGGCATCCCAGTCGCCGACGCGATCGCGAAGATCGTCGACGCAGTTCGCGCTCGCACGCTGGTCAACACCGCAGAGGACCTCGCGTGACCGACGCCACGGAACACCCGCTCGAGGACGCCGCCACGCTGGCAGGCGTGCCCGACGGCTTCCAGCGGCTCTGGACGCCGCACCGCATGGCGTACATCCAAGCCGGCCCGGAGCCGCTCAAGCACGATTGCCCGTTCTGTGCGGCGCCGGGCAAGAGCGACGAAGAGGGACTCATCGTCGCGCGCGGCGAGACGGCGTATGTACTGCTCAACCTGTTCCCGTACAACTCGGGTCACCTGCTGGTGTGCCCGTACCGTCATTTCTCGACGTACGACGAGGCCACGCCCGAAGAGGTCGCCGAGATCGGCGCCCTGACGCAGGTTGCGATGCGCGTCCTCCGCGATGTCGCCCGCTGCGACGGCTTCAACCTCGGCATGAACCAGGGTGAGGTCGCCGGAGCAGGGGTCGCCGACCACCTGCACCAGCACATCGTCCCGCGGTGGGCGACTGACGCGAACTTCTTCCCGATCATCGCGAAGACGAAGGCGCTCCCGCAGCTCCTCGGCGACGTGCGCGACGCGATCCAGGGCGGCTGGCCGATCATCTGACCCGCTGCACGGCATGCGTCAGCGATCGTCGGGTCCTCCCACCGGGCGATCCGTGTGATCCTTCCACTGGTTCTCGGTGGCACGCGTCGCGGCAGGGTGGTGACCCCTAGCGTCGACGCATGATCATCGACTCAGGTTGGGGCTTCATCTCGCTCGCCACACTGCGGTGGGGTGACACGATGGGAACTGCCGCGCGGCAGTTCGTGGTGCTCGGAGACCACCATTGGTGGTTCTACGGCACCAAGGACCTCGCCACTGATCCGCGGCAGGATCCCAGCGCCTGGGCACAGGAAGTTCTCTCCCACGCCGATGAGGACTATGTGCGGTATCTCGCCGTCGTCATGGAGGTCCCGTCCGCGCGAATCGACTACCCGGAACCGCGGCGCCTCACACCCGGGACCGGCCCAACCCCGTCCCCCGCGCCATCCGACGCGGAGGGTTCCGTGCATGCATAATGAAAGCATGCCGAACATCCTCGTGCGAGACCTGCCTGCGGAGACGCACGCGGAACTCGTGCGGCGCGCGCAGTCGCGCGGGCAATCCCTGCAACAGTTCCTCGCCGACGAACTCGGCCGACTTGCAGCACGTCCTCCGGTCGAGGAGTTCTGGACGCGAATCGGCCATCGGCGCGGCGGCAGGATCGGGCTCGAGGACGCGGCGGAGATCGTGCGCGCAGGTCGCGACGCATGATCGTCGTTGACGCCAGCGTCATCGTGAATGGGCTCGCAGACGACGAGGTCGACGGCCGGATCGTTCGCGACCGGCTCGCCAGCGAGGACATGATCGCGCCCGCGCTTCTCGACGTCGAGGTCCTGTCCGTTCTTCGCCGAAAGTGGCTCAGTGGCGACATCGACGACGCGCGATTCGACGCCGCCGCCCGCGATCTCGTCGCGTTGCCCGTCCAGCGCTATCCAATGGTGCCGCTCGTACACCGAGCGGTACAGCTCCGGTCGAACCTGACGGCGTACGACGCGATGTATGTGGCCCTCGCTGAGGCTGTCGGGTCGACACTTGTCACCGGTGATCGCCGATTGGCCGCTGCTCCGGGCCTGCGTTGTACGGTGGAGCTCCTCAGCGGACCTGCGTGACCTCGAACTGCATCCGCGGGTGGGCATAGGTCTCCTGCGACTCGATGAGCTGGAGCTCGCGAGCCCCGGCGTCGAAGGTGGTCTGCAGCAGATCGAAGACGCTCGACGTCGTCTTCGCGAGCGCTGATGCCGCGTCGCCGGTCTCCCGGAAGTGCGCGGTGAACAGTGCCGCAGTGACGTCACCCGAACCGTTCGCCTTCATCGGGATCTTCGGCGTGCGGACGATCCAGGCGCCGGCATCCGTCACGGCGAGCATCTCGATCGTGCCCTCCGGACGGTCGGGGCGCTCGACGCTCGTCACCAGCACGGTCGAAGGGCCCATCGCGCGGGCGGCGTCGGCGGATGCGAGCGTTGACTCGAGGTCGCCGGGGTCGGTGTCGGTGAGGAAGCCGAGCTCGAACTGGTTGGGCGTGATGAGGTCTGCGGCCGGGACGACGCGCTCGCGCAGCAGGACCGGGATCGCGGGTGCGACGAAGCATCCGCTCTTGGCATTGCCCATGACCGGGTCGCAGGCGTAGATCGCGTCGGGGTTCACGGCCTTCACCCGGGCGACCGCGTCGAGGATGACGTCGGCGATGCCCTCGCCGCCCTGGTAGCCCGAGAGGATCACGTCGATGTCGGGGAACGCGCCGCGCTCCTCGATGCCGGTGATGACGTCCGAGACGTCCGAAGGACTGATGAGCGGGCCGCGCCACGCGCCGTACCCGGTGTGGTTCGAGAAGTTCACGGTGTAGACCGGGAGGACTTCGACGCCGATCCGCTGCAGGGGGAAGACCGCGGCGGAGTTGCCGACGTGACCATACGCGACGGCGGACTGGATCGAGAGGATCTTCACGGGCGGGACTTCACTTTCGAATCGGCGCGAGCGATCGCGCGGCAGCGGCGACGTCGGCGGCGAGCCGCTCGGCATCGGTGTCGGACAGGTCGTGGACGGTCAGCCGCAGGTGGTGGGCGGCGTCCTCGTCTCGGAGCACGAACTCCTCGCCAGGGCGGGCAAGCCATCCGCGGCGCATGAGTTGCTCCGCGACCGCGCGACCAGGACCGGGGACGGGAACCCAGACGCTCAGGCCATCGCCGGCGGTCGTCGGCACGCCGCGCGACGTCAGCGCAGCGGCGAAGGCGAGGTTTCGCGTGCGGTAGTGGTGAGCGGCATCCGCGATCTGCGCCGTGACCTCGGCGTCGGTCACCAGGGACACGACGAGCCGTTGCAGGAGGTGGCTGACCCACGTCGAGCCGGGGCTCAGGCGCTCCGCGAGTCGAGCCGCGGTGTCGGGGTCGCTCGCCGTGACGGCGAGGCACATGTCGGGACCGAGGAACTTGGAGACCGAGCGGATCAGCGCCCAGCGTCGGTGCGTCTCGCTGACGATCGAGTGGAACGGCGCGCTCGAGAGCATCGAGAAGTGGTCGTCCTCGATCACGAGGACGTACGGGTGGGCGGCGAGCACGTCGCGAAGCGCCGCTGCTCGCGACGCGGTGAGGCTCACCCCGGTCGGGTTCTGCGCGCGAGGTGTGCAGACGATCGCGCGCACGCCGGCGTCGAGCGCGGCGCGGAGTCCATCGACCGTCATCCCCTCGGCGTCGACGGGGACGGCGAACGGGCGGTAGCCGCCGACGCGGACTGTGCGCTGCGCTGACAGGAAGCACGGGTCTTCGAGGCCGACCGCGTCGTCGCGCGTCAGGGATCCCGCGAACAGTCGCTCGAGCGCGTCGACGGCACCGCCGGTGATCGTGAGGCGTACGTCGTCGCGGTGGGGCAGGTCGGCGGTGATCCACTCGGCAGCCCAGCGCTCGAGGCCCTGATCGATCGTCGGCTCGCCGTAGAGGACCGGTCGTCCGGCGAGGGTTGCCAGCGCGGCACTCGGATCGGGGATCCGAGCTGCGTCCGGATTTCCCGTTCCGACGTCACGGAGGACGGTGTCGGCGGCGAACCCCTCCTGTGCCACGACTGATCGCGCGGCGACGCGCGTGCCAGCGCGTCCTGCGGTCTCGACCGTGCCTGCGACGGCGAGCTGCCGGTAAGCGGCGACGACGGTGTTGCGGTTCACGCCGATCGCGTCGGCCAGCGTACGGACCGGTGGGAGCGGTGCGCCCGGCGCGAGCATGCCGCGGTCGATGAGCGAGCGGACGCTCTCGGCGATCTCGGCGGCGGTGTCGCCGGTGATCGCGAGGAGCTCGTTCGTCATACCTCCGAGTCTATGTCCGAGACATGCTAGCTTTTGGCCTATGCCAACGAACTCAACCGGAACGGGGCGCGTCAAGCGCGGCCTCGCCGAGATGCTCAAGGGCGGCGTCATCATGGACGTCGTCACCCCCGACCAGGCCAAGATCGCCGAAGATGCCGGTGCCGTCGCCGTCATGGCGCTCGAGCGCGTTCCCGCCGACATCCGTGCGCAGGGCGGTGTCTCGCGCATGAGCGACCCCGACATGATCGACGGGATCATCGAGGCCGTCTCGATCCCGGTGATGGCGAAGGCTCGCATCGGGCACTTCGTCGAGGCCCAGGTGCTCCAAGAGCTCGGCGTGGACTACATCGACGAGTCCGAGGTGCTCTCGCCCGCCGACTACGTGAATCACATCGACAAGTGGGGCTACACGGTCCCCTTCGTCTGCGGTGCGACGAACCTGGGCGAAGCGCTCCGCCGCATCACCGAAGGCGCGGCGATGATCCGCTCCAAGGGCGAGGCCGGCACCGGCGACGTCTCCGAGGCGATGAAGCACATCCGAAAGATCCGCGGCGAGATCGCGGCGCTGTCGTCGCTGTCGAAGGACGAACTCTACGTTGCGGCGAAGGAGCTGCAGGCGCCGTACGAGCTCGTCGCGGAGGTCGCCGAGACCGGCGCGCTGCCGGTCGTCCTGTTCGTCGCGGGTGGTGTCGCGACGCCGGCGGATGCCGCGATGATGATGCAGCTCGGAGCCGACGGCGTCTTCGTCGGGTCGGGCATCTTCAAGAGCGGCAACCCCGCCGAGCGCGCTGCCGCGATCGTCAAGGCGACGACCTTCTTCGATGACCCGAAGGTCATCGCCGACGTCTCGCGTGGCCTCGGTGAAGCGATGGTCGGGATCAACGTCACCGACCTGCCCGCACCGCACCGTCTCGCCGAGCGCGGCTGGTGAACGCACCTCGGGTCGGGGTCCTCGCGCTGCAGGGCGACGTGCGCGAGCACGCCCGCGTGCTCGGGGACCTCGGCGCCGAGGTGGTGCTCGTGCGGCGCCCCGAGGAGCTGGCATCCGTCGACGGCCTCATCCTGCCGGGCGGTGAGTCGAGCGTCATCGACAAGCTCTCCCGGTCGTTCGGGATGCAGCAGCCGATCCGCGCCGCGATCAGCGAGGGGATGCCGGTGTACGGCACATGCGCCGGGATGATCCTCCTCGCGGACCGGATCCTCGGCGGCATCGACGGCCAGCAGACCTTCGGCGGCCTCGACGTGACGGTCCGCCGCAACGCGTTCGGCGGGCAGACCGAGTCGTTCGAGACCTTCCTCGACGTCCCTGCGCTCGGCCCGGAGCCGGTGCCGGCCGCCTTCATCCGCGCGCCGCTGGTCGTCGAGGTCGGCGATGGGGTCGAGGTGCTCGCGCGCGTGCCCGAAGGTGCGGTCGCGGTCGAGCAGCGGAACCTCCTCGCCACCGCGTTCCACCCCGAGGTGAGCGGCGAGCACCGGTTCCACCGGCGCTTCCTCGAGCTCGTCCGCGCAGCCTGACCATCTCCGCCCTCGGGCGCACGGCGGCGCGCGACTAGACTGGATCTCGCGTTTTTCGAGAGGAGTCCCGTGAGCGGACATTCCAAGTGGGCCACCACGAAGCACAAGAAGGCCGTCATCGACGCGCGCCGTGCCAAGTCGTGGGCGAAGCTCATCAAGAACATCGAGGTCGCCGCGAAGCTCGGCGGCCCCGACCTGCAGGGCAACCCGACGCTCTTCGACGCCGTCCTCAAGGCGAAGAAGACCTCGGTCCCGAAGGACAACATCGACCGCGCGGTGAAGCGTGGCGCCGGCATCGGCGGCGAGTCCGTCGAGTACACCTCGATCATGTACGAGGCCTACGGCCCGAGTGGTGTCGCCCTGATGGTCGAGTGTCTGACCGACAACAAGAACCGCGCCGCCGCCGAGGTGCGCACCGCGCTCTCGCGCAACGGCGGCACGCTCGCCGACCCGGGCTCGGTGGCGTACAACTTCTCCCGCAAGGGCGTCATCGTCGTCTCGAGCGAGGGCACGTCCGAGGACGACGTCATGATGGCGGCGCTCGAGGCCGGCGCAGAGGAGATCGAGCCCCACTCCGAGGGCTTCGAGATCGTCACCGAAGCATCCGATCTCGTCCAGGTGCGCACGGCGCTCACCGACGCGGGCATCGAGTACGAGTCGGCCGACGTCGAGTTCGTGCCCAACCTCAAGGTCGAGATCGACGCCGAGACGGCGCGCAAGATCTTCCGCCTGATCGACGCCCTCGAGGACAGCGACGACGTCCAGAACGTGTTCGCAAACTTCGACCTCACGGCCGACGTGCAGGCCGAGCTCGCCGAGGACGGCGAAGAGTAACCGCCGCCAGCGCGCCTCGAGCGGATGCCACGGCCCCACGCCTAACGTGGGGGAGTGGCATCCGCTCTTCGCGTTCTCGGCATCGACCCCGGCCTCACCCGTTGTGGTGTCGGCGTGGTCGACGTGCGACGCGACCGGAGTGCCTCGCTGGTGCACGTCGGCGTCGTGCGCAGCGATCCGTCGATGCCGATCGAGGAGCGGCTCGCGGCCATCGCGGGCGGCATCCGTTCGGTGTTGCGCGACCACGCTCCGGACGTCGTCGCCGTGGAGCGGGTCTTCGCTCAGCACAACCGCAGCACGGTCATGGGCACGGCGCAGGCGAGCGGCATCGCGCTGATGCTCGCGGGGGAGCACGGCTTGCCGGCCGCCACCCACACACCGTCCGAAGTGAAGGCGGCGATCACCGGGTACGGCAGCGCCGACAAGCTGCAGGTGCAGACGATGGTCGCGCGCGTGCTCCGTCTCGACGCCCTGCCGCAGCCGGCGGATGCCGCCGACGCGCTCGCACTCGCACTCTGTCACGCGTGGCGTCGCGGTGTCGCGCCCGGCGGCTCGAGCGAGACGCTGACCCCCGCGCAGCAGGCCTGGGCGAACGCGGAGCGCGTCGCTCGCCGTTGAGCAGCGCGGCGAGCGTGTCGCTCGAACATACGTCCGAATCGTCGCATAGGGTCGGAACATGATCTCCTCACTGCGTGGCCGTGTGCTGCATCTCGAGCCGGATGCCATCGTCCTCGACGTGCACGGCGTCGGCTACGCCGTCGCGGTGACCGCGCAGCACGCCCGGACCATCCACCTCGGCGACGAGGTGTTCGTGCATACCTCGCTCATCGTCCGCGAGGACTCGATGTCGCTCTTCGGCTTCGAGGACCGCTCCACGCTCGATCTCTTCGGTCATCTCCTGAGCGTCTCGGGCGTCGGCCCCAAGTCCGCGCTCGGCGTGCTCTCGTCGCTCACGGTCGACCAGGTGGCATCCGCCGTCGCGGACGAAGACGACGCGCCGTTCCGCCGAGTGTCGGGCATCGGGCCGAAGACGGCGAAGCTCATCGTCGTGCAGTTGGCGGGCAAGCTGACCATGCCGACCCGAGTGGATGCCGCGACCGGCCAGGTCGGCGCGGGACTGGCCGCGCAGGTCGTCGCGGCGCTCGTCGCACTCGGGTGGAGCGAGCGTGTCGCGGCCGAAGCGACGGACGCCGTCCTTTCGGATGCGCCATCTGCGGCGACGGTGCCGGCGTTGCTGAAGCTCGCTCTCGCGTATCTCGGCCCCGCCCGCAAGGAGCAGTCACGTGTCTGAGGTCCGTGGCGACGCGCAGGACGAGACCGAACTCGCAGTCGAGGGTGCGCTGCGACCCGGCTCGCTCGCGGAGTTCGTCGGTCAGACCAAGGTCCGCGGACAACTGCAACTGCTCTTGGATGCCGCGCGCATCCAACAGCGACCGGCCGATCACATCCTGTTGTCGGGCCCGCCGGGACTCGGCAAGACCACGCTCGCGATGATCGTCGCGCACGAGAGCGAGAAGCCGCTCAGGTTGTCGAGCGGCCCCGCGATCCAGCACGCCGGCGACCTGGCGGCGCTGCTGTCCAGCCTCGTGCCGGGTGAGGTCTTGTTCATCGATGAGATCCACCGGATGGCACGGTCCGCCGAGGAGATGCTGTACCTCGCGATGGAGGACTTCCGGATCGACATCATGGTCGGGAAGGGCGCCGGCGCGACCAGCATCCCGCTCGACCTCGCGCCGTTCACGCTCGTCGGCGCCACGACCCGCTCGGGCATGCTCCCGAACCCGCTCCGCGACCGGTTCGGGTTCACCGCCCACCTCGAGTACTACGAGCCGAACGAACTCGAGCAGGTGATCGCCCGGTCCGCGTCGATGCTCGACGTCGACCTGCCGCCGGTCTCCCGTGCCGAGATCGCGCGCCGTTCGCGGGGGACGCCTCGGATCGCGAACCGGTTGTTGCGTCGCGTCCGCGACTACGTCGTCGTCCACGGCGGGTCGTCGTCCGCGGCCACGATCGGCGATGTCGCCGCCGCGCTCGAGTTGTACGACGTCGACGACCTCGGCCTCGACCGACTCGACCGCGCCGTCTTGGACGCGCTCGTGCGCCGGTTCCGCGGCGGGCCCGTCGGCCTCAACACCCTCGCGGTCGCGGTCGGAGAGGAAGCGGACACGATTGAATCGGTCGTGGAGCCCTATCTGGTGCGCATCGGATTCACCGAACGCACGCCGCGCGGCCGAGTCGCCACCCGGGCCGCGTATGCTCACCTGGGTGTGCCCCGCCACGACGGGGCGCTCGCACTCGATGACCTATAATCGCTGAGGGCCATCGGCCACCCCTCCTCTTCGTCGCGTCGCTGCGACATGCTCTCCCGAAAGGCGGACTCTGGTCCATGAACTTCCTCGCGCAGACCACTGAGCAGGCGACCGGCGGCAACTTCTTCGCCGACTACGGCCTTCTGATCCTGCTGGCGGCACTGCTCGTCTTCATGTTCTGGAGCTCGCGTCGCCGGACCAAGAAGATGAAGGAGGAGCAGGAGAAGAAGGCCCTCCAGATGCTCCCCGGCGTCAAGGTCCTGCTCCAGGGCGGGCTCTACGGCACCATCGTCGAGTACGACGCCGAGGACCTTTCGAAGTCGGCGCGCGTGGAGCTCGCCCCCGGCACGGTCATCGAGGTGCACAGCCAGGCGATCCTCCGCGCAGTCGAGCCCGAGGCTGAGGTCGAGGACGAGGTCGTCCCCGGCGACGACGTCATCGAGTCGCGCACCGAGACCGATGCGCCGGCCGAGTCGACCGCCGTCGATGCCACGGAGGCGCCTGCCGCGTCCGAGCAGCCCGACGCGGACGACAAGCCCAAGGCCTGACCCTTCGCCGCTTCGGCGGCTTCACGACGAAAGCGCTTCTCCGTGGCCACTTCCACCCCTGTTCGCCGCGCATGGCGCGCCCTCATCGGACTGGTCGCGCTCACCGCGGTGCTGTTCGGGATCAACGCCGCAGGCGTCTACCTCTTCGGCAAGAGCTCGTGGCTCCCCGAGCTTGCCCTCGACCTGCAGGGTGGGACGCAGATCATCCTCGAAGCCCAGGGCGAGGAGGGCGCTCAGCCCACGCCCGAGCAGATGGAGCAGGCGGTCTCGATCATCCGTCAACGCGTCGATGCCTCGGGTATCGGCGAGACCGACATCACGACGCAGGCCGGCAACCAGATCGTCGTGCAGTTGCCCGGTCAGGCCGACGAGGAGACCCGCGACCGCATCGAACGCTCCGCGCAGATGCAGCTGCGTGCGGTGCTCTTCACCGGTGCGCCGGCAACCTCATACGTGGGCGAGGACGGCGAGGAGACGCCCTACCCGACGCCCGACCCCACGCTGAACGCGACGCCCACTCCGGCTCCCACCGGCGGCAGCGACCTCGCCTGGGTGACCGACGCTCTGTATGCGGAGTTCCTGAGCTACGACTGCGCGGACGAGGCGAACCAGCCGGCCGAAGAGCCCGCCGACCAGCCGCTCATCACGTGCGACCCCGACAACTCGGCGAAGTACATCCTGGGCCCTGTCGAGCTCGACGGTTCCGCGATCAACGACGCGACCAACGGCATCAACCAGACGAACGGCCAGTGGGCCGTCAACATCGTCTTCGACGGTGAGGGCACCGAGGTCTTCGGGGAGATCAGCCAGCGCCTCTTCAACCTGCAGTCGCCGCAGAACCAGTTCGCGTTCGTGCTCGACGGTGTCGTGATCTCCGCGCCCTCGATGAACGCGGTGATCGTCGACGGCAAGCCGCAGATCACCGGCAACTTCGATCAGGACACGTCCAAGGTCCTCGCCGACCAGCTGAAGTACGGCGCCCTGCCGCTCAGCTTCGAGGTCCAGAGCAGCAACTCGATCTCGGCAACGCTCGGCTCGCAGCAGCTGCTGATCGGTCTCGTCGCCGGCCTCATCGGCCTCGCGCTCGTCGCGATCTACTCGCTCAGCGTGTATCGCGCCCTCGGCTTCGTGATCATCGCCTCGCTCGCGGTCATGGCGGTCCTCACCTACATCACGCTCTGCATTCTCGCCTGGCGTATGGGCTTCCGCCTGTCGCTCGCCGGCGTCGCGGGCCTCATCGTCACGATCGGCTTCACGGCGGACTCGTTCATCGTCTACTTCGAACGCATCCGAGATGAGCTGCGCGACGGCAAGTCGATCACCAGCGCCGTCGAAGATGGCTGGGCGCGCGCGAAGCGCACGATCTACATCTCGAAGTCGATCAACATCCTCGCCGCCGTCGTGCTCTACATCCTCGCGGATGCCACGGTGAAGGGCTTCGCGTTCACGCTCGGCCTCACGACCCTGATCGACATCCTCATCTTCATCGCCTTCACGCACCCCGTGCTGCAACTGCTGGCGCGGACGCGCTTCTTCGGTGGCGGGCACCCGCTCTCGGGGCTCGACCCGAACGCGCTCGGTGCGGTGTACCGCGGTCGTGCGCAGTTCCGTGCACCGGCGCCGGCCGTCGGCAAGACCGCCGCCGCCAAGCGCTCGTCGCGATCGCGTGGTGAGGCGGAGCGCCGCCAGACGATCGCGGAGCGCAAGCTCGCCGAGCGATCCGATACCGACACGTCGGGGGAGGGGAACGCCTGATGCGCTCCATGAACGAGTTCGGTAACGACCTCTACACCGGCAAGGTGTCGTTCCCCTTCGTGGGACGGCGCAAGTTGTGGTTCCTGATCGCGGCGATCCTGGTGATCGGCTCGGCCCTCGTGCCGTTGTTCCGCCCCATCCAGTTCTCGATCGAGTTCACCGGCGGCTCGCAGTTCACCGTCAACGACGTCGCGTCGCCCGACCAGCTCATCGCGAGCGAGACGATCGAGTCGGTCGTTCCGGGCGCGACGACCAAGGTCGCCACCATCGGCGAAGACGCGCTCCGCATTCAGACCGATCAGATGACGGATGCCGAGACCCGTGAGGTCACTGCGGCACTGGCATCCGCGTTCGAGGTCGACGGCGACAGCGTCAGCTCGTCGTTCATCGGCCCGAGCTGGGGCGACAGCGTCACGCGTCAGTCGCTCTGGGGTCTCGCGATCTTCCTCGCGCTGACATTCGTCATCCTCGCGCTGTACTTCCGTACCTGGAAGATGTCGGTCGCGGCGATGATCGGCCTCGTCGACGTGCTCATCGTCACGGTCGGCGTCTATGCGCTGTTCGGCTTCGAGATCTCACCCGCGGCGGTGATCGGCTTCCTCACGATCCTCTCGTACTCGCTGTACGACACCACGGTCGTCTTCGACAAGATCCGTGAGAACACCTACGAGGACGGCGAGAAGTCGGGGCGCACCTTCGGCGAATCGGTGAACCTCGCGGTGAACCAGACGCTGATCCGCTCGATCAACACGACCGTCGTCGCGATCCTCCCGACCGGAGCGATCCTGTTCATCGGTGCGCTCTGGCTCGGTGCACAGACGTTGACCGACATCTCGCTGTCGATCTTCGTCGGCACGATCGTCGCGGCATACTCGACGCTCTTCGTCGCAGCCCCGCTGTACTCGCTCCTGCGCGAGAACGAGGGGTCGCTGAAGGCGCGCGACGCGCGTGTGCTCGAGGCCCGTTCGGCCGCTGCCCTGTCGGCCTGAGCACGATGCGGGCGGGCGTAGGATTGTCCAAATCCACACGCGCGCGTGCTTCGACGGGAGGTGACCAGATGGCTGAAGCGGTCACCCCGACCGGCTCCGCCTCGGGCGGGCAGTCGCTGCGCCGACTCGTTCCGCGTATCTTTTCCCGTGCCCCTTCCCGGGACGCGCTCGAGGAGCTCATGCGGACGGTGCGCACGCACCACCCGAAGGGCGACATCACCGTCATCGAGCGGGCGTACCGTGTCGCCGCCAAGGCGCACGCGTCGCAGAAGCGCCAGAGCGGCGAGCCGTACATCACGCACCCGCTCGCGGTGGCGCAGATCCTCGCCGAGCTCGGTCTCGGCCCGCGCGCGATCGCCGCTGCGCTCCTGCACGACACCGTCGAGGACACCGACTACGAGATCGACCAGCTGACGGCCGACTTCGGTGACGAGGTCGCGATGCTGGTCGACGGCGTCACCAAGCTCGACAAGGTCAAGTACGGCGATGCCGCGCAGGCGGAGACCGTCCGCAAGATGATCGTCGCGATGTCGAAGGACATCCGTGTGCTCCTCATCAAACTCGCCGACCGACTCCACAACGCGCGGACGTGGGGCTTCGTCCCGCCGCACAAGGCGGAGAAGAAGGCCCGCGAGACGCTCGAGATCTATGCACCGCTGGCGAACCGCCTCGGCATCCAGGCCGTGAAGAGCGAACTTGAGGACCTCTCGTTCGCCGTCCTCCACCCGAAGCTCTACGCCGAGATCGAATCGCTCGTCCGGCAGCGGACGCCGCAACGCGAGGAATACGTCCACACCGTCATCGACTCGGTGGATGCCGACCTTCGTGAGCTCCGCATCCGTGGCCGCGTCATGGGTCGTCCCAAGCAGCTCTATTCCGTCTACCAGAAGATGGTCGTCCGAGGTCGCGAGTTCGACGACATCTACGACCTCATCGGCATTCGTATCCTCGTCGGCACGGTGCGCGACTGTTACGCCGTGCTCGGTGCGATCCATGCGCGATGGACGCCGCTTCCCGGACGGTTCAAGGACTACATCGCGACGCCGAAGTTCAACCTCTACCAGTCGTTGCACACGACGGTGATCGGACCTGGCGGGCGCACCGTCGAGATCCAGATCCGCACGCATGAGATGCACCAGCATGCCGAGTACGGTGTGGCGGCGCATTGGAAGTACAAAGAGCAGATGGCCGGCGGCAAGAGCGACCCGCGCGCCGTCGACCAGGACATGGCGTGGCTCGCGCACATCTCCGACTGGCAGGCCGAGACCGCCGACCCGGGCGAGTTCCTCGACTCTTTGCGCTTCGAGATCGGCGCCAAAGAGGTCTACGTCTTCACGCCGAAGGGGCGCGTCATCGGGCTGCCGTCCGGTGCGACGCCCGTCGACTTCGCATACGCAGTCCACACCGAGGTCGGGCACCGCACGATGGGCGCGAAGGTCAACGGCCGCCTCGTCCCGCTTGAGACCACGCTGAACTCGGGTGACGTCGTCGAGGTCTTCACCTCGAAGAACCCCGATGCCGGCCCGAGCCAGGACTGGCTCGCGTTCGTGCGCAGCACCCGCGCGCGGAACAAGATCCGCGGGTGGTTCACGAAGGAGCGCCGCGAGGAAGCTGTCGAGCAGGGCAAGGACGCGATTGCGCGTGCGATGCGCCGCCAGAACCTTCCGCTGCAGCGACTGATGAGCCAGGACTCCTTCACGGCAGTCGCGCATCAGCTTCGCTACGAGGACGTCACTGCGTTGTACGCTGCGGTCGGCGAGGGGCACGTCTCCACGCAGTCCGTGATCGAGAAGGTCACGGCGCTCGTGCGCGCCGAGGAGGAAACGGCAACGACCGGCCCGATCGAGCTCCCCGCGCTGGGGCGCTCGAAGGCGCCGCGCGGCGGCGACTCCGGCGTACTCGTCCGCGGCGCGCCCGACATCCTCGTCAAGCTCGCCAAGTGCTGCACACCGGTGCCGGGAGACGAGATCGTCGGCTTCGTGACGCGGGGGAGCGGCGTGTCCGTGCACCGTGCGGACTGCACGAACGTGGTTGCGCTCGAGGACCAGCCCGACCGGATGATCGACGTGTCGTGGGCGCCCACCTCGAAGAGCGTGTTCCTCGTCCACATCCAGGTCGAAGCGCTCGACCGGTCGGGGCTGCTCAGTGACATCACGCGCGTGCTCAGCGAGCACCACGTCAACATCCTGTCGGCGTCGGTGCAGACCACGAGCGATCGGCTCGCGATCAGCCGCTACGTGTTCGAGATGGGCGACACCGTCCACCTCGACCGCGTCCTCAACGCAGTGCGCCGCATCGACGCCGTCTACGACGTGTACCGAGTCACCACGTCCTGACGCGCGCGGAGCGCACTGAGCGCCGCCCGCTTGTGGTGGACGGGACCGGATGCCGCGAGCCAACCGAGCGCGGCATCCAACAGGTCCGGTCGCCACGTCAGCAGCGCATCGAGGGTCGCCCCGTCGCCGCTCCGCGCGACGTCGACGACCGTCCGTACCGGCGTGGTGACCTGAACGCCGGCGATCGACTCGAGGTCGCCCGGCGGGACGACGAGGTCTCGCACGTGGACGCGGACGTCGATGGGCAGCCGTGCCCGGCGGTCGGACGCGCGTTGCACGGAGTGGACGAGCGGCGGTTCGGCGAGTGCGCCGTGCACCCACGCCGCGCTCGCGTGGGTGGCTGCACGCGTGTCGCCGACCACTCGGCGCAGTGACCCGGCGCGCAAGTCGCGTGTCTCGACGGCATCGGCCGGCATGTACGCCTCGCCGACCTCGATCAGGTCCCCGTCGAGTCGCGCCGCCGTGAGCTCTGCGCCGGACAGTCGGTCGCCGGCGAAATAGAGGAAGGGCCACATGGTGGCATCCTCCCGCGACCGACGGCGGCGCGGGAGCGACGTCCGTCAGCTGTGGAGAACGGTCAGCCGCCGAGGGCGCGCAGCCAGCCCTTGCGGGCTTCGAGCGCGTCCTTCGCCTTGGCGATAGCGGCCTTGTTCTTCGTGGCTTCTGCGGCAGCGAGCTCGGCCTCGAGCTTGGTGATCGCGTCCTGGAGCTGGCTCGTCATGTCGTTCTGGCGAGCCTTGGTCTCGGGGTTGTCGCGCTTCCACGCCTCGTCCTCGCGCTGCTTCAGCGCGGTTTCGATCTTGCGGAGCTGGTCGTCGAGACCGCGCTCGGCCTCGCGGGGGAAGATCCGACCGATCTCGTCCCACTTGCGCTGGAGTCCGGTGAGGAGCGTGCGCGCCTTCGCATTGTCGGATTCCTTCGCGACCGCGGCGGCCTCGTCGAGGATCGCGCGCTTGGCCTCGATCTTCTCCTTCGAAGCCTCGGTGTCGGCGGCCTCGCGTTCGACACGCGCGCCGTAAAGCACGTCACCGGCGGCCTTGAAGCGCGCCCACAGGGCGTCGTCGACCTTCTTGCCGGCGCGGCCGGCGGTCTTCCACTGATCGAGCAGGCTGCGGTACGCGCCGATGCCGTCCTCGCCCTGCGTCGAAAGGGCCTCGGCACGTTCGATGAGCCGCGTCTTCGCGTCGCGGGCCGACTTGTGCTGCTCGTCGAGCCCCGCGTAGAACTCGCGGCGGTGCTTGTCGACGATCGCACGGGCGTCGCGGAATCGCTTCCAGAGCTGCTGGCCGACTGCCTTGGGCAGGCGCGGGCCGGTGGACTGGTGGGCCTGCCAGCGGGCGAAGAGGTCGCTCACCTCGGCGGACGTCTGCTTCCACTGGATCGAGCGGGGGTCCTTCGCGGCGATCGCCTCGATCTGCGCGACGATCCCCTCACGCTCGGCGACAGCGGCGTCGACGGCTTCGCGCTGCGCCTGCGCCTCTTCGGCGCTCGCTTCGCTGAGGCTCGACTCGAGCGCGTTCAGGCGTGCGTCGAGCGCAGCGAGGTCGCCGACCGCTGCGGCATCCGTCAGCTTCTCGCGGACGGCCTTGGCGGCGCCGCGCAGATCTGATGCGGACGCGCCACCGCGACGGCGGCGGACTTCGAGGAGCGACACTTCGGAGGCCAGATCGGCGTACTTGCGCTCGAAGTAGGCCAGCGCCTCTTCGGAGGTGCCGTCGGGGTACTGCCCGACGACGCGCCACTGCTCGCCCTCACGGACGGAGACGGTGCCGTCGTCGTCGACACGGCCCCAGGGCTCGGTCTCGGCGGCGGATTCAGGAGTGGCGGAAGTCACGGGGTACACCTCGTCGGCGGCGGATGCCGCATGGGGGTCGGATTCGTCGCTCAGCCTAGTACGAGCGCGTACGCGTCGTTCCGGCGGATGACTCAGGGGGTGGGCGTCGGCGTCGGGCTGACCGTCGGCGAGGGGCTCACCGTGGGTGCGGGCGACGTGGTCGGTGTGGGGGTGGACGTCGGAGCGGGCTCGGGGACCGGGGCGCCTGGACCGAGCGTGTAGTAGGCGATCTGGCCGCCGAGGATGGCGAGGATCAGTGCGCCGCCGGCGACACCGGCGATGACGTTGTCGCGACGGCGACGACGCCCGAGCGACTCGTGGAACCGACGGCGCGCGTCGTAGAGGCGTGCCCGCTCCCGCTCCTGCGCGGTGCCGCGCGTCCTTCCGGACTTGCCCGTCGCCACGGCGACCTCCTCTGTCGGTGCCCACCGATGGGGCACAGCAAACCTTATGCAGTCCGCGTGACGCTGATCAAACCGGCCGGGAGTGTCCGTGGGCGAGGCTAGCCTGGTCGGGTGACGATGGGTGACGCGCTGTTCCGAGGAGCCACGCCCCTCGCGGTCCGTATGCGGCCGGCATCGCTCGACGAGGTCGCCGGTCAAGGGCATCTCCTCCGTCCTGGGTCGCCGCTCGTGGCCCTCGCCGACCCGGAACGCGCAACCGCCGGGGCCGTATCGGTCATCCTGTGGGGTCCGCCCGGCACCGGCAAGACCACGCTGGCGCAGGCGATCGCCCGCACCTCGGGGCGCCGCTTCGTCGAACTGTCGGCGGTCACCGCTGGGGTCAAGGACGTCCGTGAGGTCATGCAGGAAGCGATGACGCAGCGGGACCTCTACGGCGTGTCCACGATCCTGTTCCTCGACGAGATCCACCGATTCACGAAGGCGCAGCAGGACGCGCTGCTTCCCGGCGTCGAGAACGGCTGGGTCATCCTGATTGCCGCGACGACCGAGAACCCGTCGTTCTCCGTCGTCTCGCCGCTGCTGTCGCGCTCGCTCCTGTTGACGCTGCAGCCGCTCACCGACGACGACCTCGCGATGCTCGTCGACCGCGCCGTCAGCGACGCGCGCGGCCTGGCGGGGGCGGTGACACTCTCCGACGAGGCGCGTGCCGCGATCGTGCATCTCGCCTCGGGCGATGCCCGGCGGGCGTTGACGTCCCTCGAAGCGGCCGCGGCGATGTCGATCCCCGACGACGACGAGACGCCGGTGATCACTGCGGAGCACGTCGCGCAGGCCGTCGATCGTGCACTGCTCCGGTACGACCGACAGGGCGACGAGCACTACGACGTCATCAGCGCGTTCATCAAGTCGATCCGAGGCTCCGACGCGGATGCCGCGATGCACTACCTCGCGCGGATGATCGAGGCCGGCGAGGATCCACGCTTCATCGCGCGGCGGCTCGTCATCTCGGCGGCGGAGGACATCGGCCTCGCCGACCCGCAGGCGCTCCAGATCGCGGTCGCCGCCGCCGACGCCGTGGCGTTCATCGGGATGCCGGAGGGGCGTATCCCGCTCGCTGAAGCGACGGCCTACCTGGCGACGACGGCGAAGTCGAACGCCGCCTACGCGGCGATCAACGCCGCCATCGCCGACGTCCGTGCGGGCGGGTTCGGCCGGGTGCCGCTGCACCTCCGCGACGCGCACTACGCGGGAGCGAAGCGGCTCGGCCACGGCAAGGGCTACATCTATCCGCATGACCTCGACGTCGGGGTCGCGACGCAGCAGTACCTCCCGGACGAGCTCGTCGGGCGGCGCTACTACGAGCCGACCGCGCGCGGCGTCGAGCGTGACATCGGCGCGCGCGTCGAGAAGATCCGGAAGATCCTCGGCGGCGACGCATGACCGACCCTTTCGACTGGCGTCTTCGCGGCTCGAAGTCCGTCTACGAGGGGTATGTGCGGGTGCGACGCGACACGTACGAGCTGCCCGGTGGGGTACTCAGCGACTGGGACGTGCAGACCCAGTCCGACACGGTGGCCGTCGTGGCATTCACGGCGACCTTCGACGTCGTCCTCTTCGAGCAGTTCCGCGTCGGTCCGGCACGAGCGATCGTCGAGATCCCCGGTGGCGCGGTCGACGAGGGGGAGACACCGGTCGAGGCCGCGGTCCGAGAGCTCGAGGAGGAGACGGGCTACCGGCCCGGCGCCGTGTTCCATGCGGGGTGGGAGTGGTCGGGGGCGAACTCGACGCGCCGCAAGCACGTCGTGGTCGCAGTCGACGGCGAGCGCGTCGGCGAGCCGAGCTGGGGCGACCACGAGATGGGCGTCGTCCACCTTCGGGCGGCATCCGATCTGCTGTCGCACCTGTTGAGCGGCGAACTCAGCGACGCCGGGGGAGCGCTGCGTGCGCTGCACGTGTTCGCTGAGGCGGCGGTGACACCGGGCCCGCTGCGAACCGCGCAGGCGCGCGTGCGTGACCTGCTCGTGCCGGGACCCGTGGTGGATGCGCCGGGGGACGCCTGGTCGCGTCGTGTCGCCGACCTGTGGGCGCGAGCCGACGACGACCAGCCGGATGAGCTGCGCCGCGCAATGGGGGAACTCGTACGCGAGCTGGGCGAAGGCGACCCCGAGGCGCTGTTCGAGCGTGCATCCGTCGAGGATTTCCTCGGGGAAGAGGCCGCGGCGATCCCGCTGTACCGGGCCGCACTCGACGCAGGACTCGACGGAACGAAGCGCACACAGGCATGTATCCAGCTCGCGAGTTCGCTCCGCAACGTCGGCGACGCTTCCGGCGCGATGGCGGTCCTCCGTCACGTGGATGCCGCCGACCCGCTCGCTCCGGCAGCGCACGCCTTCCTCGCGTTGGCGCTCCACGACGACGACAAGCCCACGCCCGCGCTGCGGACGGCCCTCGGCGAGCTCGCCCCACACCTGCCCGCGTATCGTCGCGCCGTATCGGCGTACGCGGCGGAGTTGCCGGCGCGCCGTCGCATCCGAGCGATCGCGGTCGGCCTGCTCGTGCGAGACGGGTGGGTCCTCGCCGAGCAGTACGGCGACCTCGACGACGGCGGATTCCTCCGGGCGCCCGGTGGTGGCATCGATATCGGGGAACGTGCGGTCGATGCCATGCACCGCGAGATCCGGGAGGAGCTCGGAGCGACGCTGACGGATGCCACGCTCCTCGATGTCGTCGAGAACATCTACGACCGACCTGGTCATTCCGGGCACGAGGTCGCTTTCGTCTTCGGCATCCGGAGCGATGAGCTCGAGGCGCTTCCGCGAGCGCGTCGCATCGACGTGCTCGACGGCGACACCTCGGTCGGCTGGTACCGGATCGCCGATCTCCGGTCGGCCGACGTGCCGTTCCACCCGGTGGGGATGCTGGACCACGCGGAACGCCTCGGCTGAAAGCCCCGGTCTGATAGGATTGATCGGCTCGAAACCGTGTTTTCGGGCATCCCCGTTCTTCTTTCCCACCTTTCGGCGTGCCCCGGCGTGCAGTCCGAGAGGGCGAGGAGCGGCGATACGCCCGTGAGCCGTGATCGACACGGCCACGTCATGGAAGGAAGTGCTTCGTGACCACGAAGTCTCAGGACCGCCGCAAGGTCCGCCTGTCGCGTGCCCTCGGCATCGCGCTGACCCCCAAGGCAGCCAAGTACCTCGAGAAGCGTCCCTACGCTCCGGGTGAGCACGGCCGCACCAAGCGCAAGCAGGACAGCGACTACGCCGTCCGCCTCCGCGAGAAGCAGCGTCTGCGCGAGCAGTACGGCATCCGCGAGAAGCAGCTTCGCAACACCTTCAACGAGGCCCGTCGCAAGGACGGACTGACCGGTGAGAACCTCGTCGAGCTGCTCGAGATGCGTCTCGACGCCCTCGTGCTGCGTGCCGGCTTCGCCCGCACCACCGCGCAGGCGCGCCAGCTCGTCGTGCACCGTCACATCCTCGTCGACGGCCAGCTCGTGGACCGCCCGTCGTTCCGCGTGAAGCCCGGCCAGACGATCCACGTCAAGGAGAAGAGCGAGGCGCTGGAGCCCTTCCAGGTCGCAGCCGCCGGCGGTCACGCCGAGGTTCTGCCCCCGGTTCCGGGTTACCTCGCTGTCGAGCTCGACAAGCTCCAGGCCCGTCTCGAGCGTCGCCCCAAGCGCGCCGAGGTTCCGGTGACCTGTGAAGTCCAGCTCGTCGTCGAGTACTACGCCGCGCGCTAAGTCACGCGGAACGTGTCTCGGGAAGGGGCGTCGGGGTGACCCGGCGCCCCTTCTGCTTTCCACCTAACATGGGAACCATGAAGAACGCGCTCTGGTTCGTGCTGGGCATCGCCGGCGGATTCGTCGTCGCCCACCTGGTCAACAAGGATCCGCGCGGACAGGAGCTCCTCTCGGAGGTCGACCTGCGCATCTCCGAGTTCACCGACCGCATCGCCGACGCGTATCACGCGCAGGAGGCGAAGATCGAAGGCCTGCTCGCAGACGCGAAGGCCGACACGACCGCGGCCGACGCTCCGCGCGCCGACGCCTGATCCAGCCCGACCCTGTCGCGGCGAGTAGCCGCGACGCTCACGCATGCCTCAAGGACCCCACATGAAGACCGCCGAGATCGCTCAGCGCTACCTGGACTTCTTCGAGAAGAAGGGGCACACGATCGTGCCCTCCGCCTCGCTCGTCACCGACGACCCGGCGCTGCTGTTCACGGTCGCGGGCATGGTCCCGTTCATCCCGTACCTCTCCGGTGACGTGCCCGCGCCCTATCCGAGCGCCGCGGACAACCAGAAGTGCATCCGGACGAACGACATCGAAGAGGTCGGCAAGACGCCTCGGCACGGCACCTTCTTCCAGATGCTCGGCAACTGGTCGTTCGGCGACTACTTCAAGGAAGGCGCGATCACCTACGCGTGGGAGCTCCTCACGTCGTCCGAGGAAGACGGCGGGCTCGGGTTCGACCCGAAGGACCTGTGGGTCACGGTGTACGAGGAGGACGACGAGGCGCACGACCTGTGGTTGAAGCTGTCGTCGCTGCCGGCGGAGCGCATCCAGCGCCTCGGCAAGGACACCAACTACTGGACGACCGGGCTTCCGGGTCCGGCTGGCCCCTGCTCGGAGATCTTCTTCGACCGCGGACCCGACTACGGCATCGACGGTGGCCCCGCCACCGACGATGACCGCTACGTCGAGATCTGGAACCTCGTCTTCATGCAGTACGAGATCACCAACGTGCGCTCGAAGTTCGAGTTCGACATCGTCGGCGAGTTGCCGGCGAAGAACATCGACACCGGCATGGGCCTCGAGCGCGTCGCGTTCATCAAGCAGGGCGTCGACAACATGTACGAGACCGATCAGGTGCGTCCGGTCCTCGACAAGGCCGTGGAGCTCTCGGGCCGCGCGTACGGCGCGAACCACGAGGACGATGTCCGGTTCCGGGTCGTTGCAGACCACATCCGCTCTTCCCTCATGCTGCTCTCCGACGGTGTCACGCCGTCGAACGACGGCCGCGGCTACATCCTTCGGCGTCTGATGCGCCGCGCGATCCGGTCCATGCGCCTGCTCGGCGTCGACGGGCCCAGCTTCGCCGAGCTCTTCGCGACGTCGCGCGACGCGATGAAGGCGGCGTACCCGATCGTCGGCACCGACTACGAGCGCCTCTCGCAGTACGCCCTCGCCGAAGAGGCGACGTTCCTTCGCACGCTCGCGTCGGGCTCCGAGATCCTCGACGAGTCGGTCGCCGCGACGAAGGCGGCGGGTGACGCCCAGCTGAGCGGCGCCCAGGCGTTCCTCCTGCACGACACCTACGGGTTCCCGATCGACCTGACGCTCGAGATCGTCGAGGAAGCGGGCATCACGGTCGACCGCGCCGCGTTCGACACGCTCATGACCGAGCAGCGCGAGCGCGCGAAGGCCGATGCTCGGTCGCGGAAGGGTCAGCTCGCCGACACGAGTGTCTACCGCGAACTTCGCGCCCAGGGCGAGACGGTCTTCACCGGGTACACCGATCTCGAGACCGAGTCCCGCATCCTCGGCATCCTCGTCGGTGGCGTGCCCACCGACCGCGCGACGCACGGCCAGATCGCCGAGGTCATCCTCGCGGAGACCGCGCTGTACGCCGAGTCCGGCGGCCAGGTCGCCGACAAGGGCGTCATCGTCGGGCCGGGCTTCGAGCTCGAGGTGCTCGACGTGCAGAAGCCCGTCCCCGGCCTCGTGAGCCACACCGTTGAGGTCACCACCGGTGAGGTCGGCGTCGGTCAGCCCGCGACGACGGTGGTGGATGCCGCGAACCGTCGTGCCGCGGCGCAGGCGCACTCCGCGACCCACCTCGTGCACGCCGCGCTTCGCGACACGCTGGGGAAGGGCGCGACGCAGGCGGGCTCGCTGAACCGCGCCGGGTACCTCCGCTTCGACTTCGCGTGGGGGCAGGCGCTGTCGCCCGAGACGCGCAGCGAGATCGAGGAGATCGCGAACAACGCGGTCCGCGACGACCTGCAGGTCACCACACGTGTCATGTCGCTGGACGAGGCGAAGGCCGCGGGTGCGATGGCGCTGTTCGGCGAGAAGTACGGTGACACCGTCCGCATGGTCGACATCGGCGGGCCCTGGTCGCGCGAGCTGTGCGCGGGCACCCACGTGGCATCCAGCGCGCAGGTCGGGCTCATCAATCTCGTCGGCGAGTCGTCCGTCGGTGCGTCGAACCGTCGCGTCGAGGCGCTCGTCGGTCTCGACGCCTTCCGCGAACTCGCCGCAGAGCGTGCGATCGTCTCGCAGCTCACGTCGAGCCTCAAGTCGCCCCGCGACCAGCTGCCCGCGCGTATCGCGGAGCTGCAGGCGAACCTGAAAGCGGCCGAGAAGAAGATCGCCGCGTTCGAGGCCAAGTCGCTCGGTGAGCGCGTCCCGGCGCTGGTCGGCACGGCGCAGCGTGCCGGCGCCGTCTCGGTCGTCGCGCAGTCGCTCGGCCAGGTGGCATCCGCCGACGATGTCCGCTCCGTCGCGCTCCAGGTGCGCGAGCGACTCGGCTCGGATGCCGCCGTCGTGGCGCTCGGCGCGGAGGTCGGCGGGCGTCCCGTGGTCATCGTCGCGACGAACGACGCCGCTCGCGCCGCCGGTGCGAAGGCCGGCGTGCTCGCGAAGGCTGCGGCCGGCGTGCTCGGCGGCGGCGGTGGCGGCCGCGATGACGTCGCACAGGGCGGTGGCGCGGATGTCGCGGCGCTCCCGGCCGCGCTCGCGGGCGTCGTCGATGCGCTGACGGGCGCCACCGCGTGAGTTCGTTCCGTCGCGGGGTGCGTCTCGGCATCGACCCGGGTAAGGCCCGCGTCGGTGTCGCACGGTGCGACCCGGACGGGATGCTGGCGGTGCCTGTCGAGACCGTGCCGCGCACCGAGGCGGCAGCCGCGCGGGTCGCGGAGATCGTGGCGGAGTACGACGCGATCGAGGTGCTCGTCGGACTGCCGATCAGCCTGAGTGGCGGAGAGACGGCCTCGACGGCCGACGCCCGGACGCTCGCTGCGGAGATCGCGGCGGCTGTCGCACCTGTCCAGGTGCGCCTCGTCGATGAGCGGCTCAGCACCGTGACAGCCCACGCCGCTCTCCGCCAGAGCGGGCGTTCTCAGAAGTCGTCTCGTAGGATCGTTGACCAAGTCGCCGCGGTCGTCCTGCTCCAGCAGGCGATCGACGTCGAGAAGCGCACCGGTGCCCCGGCCGGTCAGGCGCTCGCATCAACCCAGGAGCCCACCTGATGTCCGACACCCCGTCGTCTGACGATCCCGGCGTGCAGCCGCTCAGCCGCCGCGCGGCACGCGAGGCGCGCGCCGCCGATCAGGCCGGCACCGCGCCCGCGGCCGAGCCCACGACGAGCACGCCGCAGCCGACGCCGACGCGCCCGGCAGAGCCGGTTCCGCCCGCGACGTCTCGTCCGGCCGCCGCGTCGCTGGACGCACTGTTCGAGGATCAGGCGGCGAACGCTCCGGCGGCGGCGAAGCGTCACGCTCGTGACCGCAAGAAGAGCAAGGTCGCCGCGTGGACCGTGTTCGGTGTCGTCCTCGCCTTCATCGGCGCGCTCGTCGTCGGCTGCTTCTGGGTCTGGAACACCTACGAGGATCAGATCCGCGCCGTCATGGGCTGGGAGGAGCCGAAAGACTACGAGCCCGGGCTCGCGGAGGGTGAAGCCACCCTCACGATCGTGAGTGGCGACACCGGTGCCGACATCTCCACGACGCTCTTCGAAGCCGGCGTCACCAAGACGTCCGACGCGTTCTACTCGTACCTGATCGACACCGGCCAGAACCCCTCGTTCGTCCCGGGCGTCTTCTCGTTGCAGCAGAAGATGACCTCCGAGGCTGCGCTCGAAGCCATCCTCGACCCGGCGAACAAGCAGGAGAACACCGCGCAGCTGCGCGAGGGTCTCACCGTCGCACAGTCGGTCGAGCGCATCGCCGAGGGCGTGGGGCTTCCGCTCGAGGACGTGCAGGCGGCCGTCGCGGACCCGTCCGCGTACGGGATCGACGAGGACAGCCTCGAGGGATGGCTGTTCCCGGCGACGTACACGTTCGACCCCGACACGACGGCCGAGCAGGTGATCCAGCGGATGGTCGACCGGACCGTGCAGGCGTTGGATGCCGCGGGCGTGCCCGAGGAGCGGCGGCACGAGATCCTGACGATCGCATCCATCATCGAGAAGGAAGCGCGCTTCGAGAAGGACTTCTACAAGGTCTCGCGTGTGATCCAGAACCGCCTCGACCCGAGCAACAGCGAGACCAACGGCCTGCTGCAGATGGACTCGACCGCGCAGTACTTCTTCAGCGATCGCGAGGGCGGCACGAGCTCTCGCGAGGAGGAGCTGACGGACGACAACCCGTGGAACACGTACGTGCACACGGGGCTCCCGGTCGGTCCGATCGCGAACCCGGGCGAGCTGGCGATCAAGGCGGCGATGGAGCCGGAGGAGGGTCCGTGGCTCTACTTCGTTACCGTCAACCTCGACACCGGCGAGACCGTCTTCACGAACACGCTCTCGGAGCACAATGCGGCGGTCGAGCAGTGGCGGGCGTGGTGCTCCGACAACCCCGACGGGGGCTGCTGAGCCATGGCATCCGCCCTGGAGGTCTGGGGCGACCCGATCGAGCACAGCCTCTCGCCGCGACTGCACGCGGCGGCGTACCAGCTGCTCGGGTGGGACTGGACGTACGGTCGGCGTCGCGTCGACGAACGCTCGTTCGCCGGTGAGCTCGCCGGACTCGAGGGGGACTTCCGCGGGCTCTCGTTGACGATGCCGCTCAAGGGTGTCGCCTTTGCCGCCGCGCACACCCGCGACACCCGCGCTGAGGCGACGGGTGCCGTCAACACGCTCGTTCGAGACGCAGCGGGCTGGCGCGGGTTCAACACCGACGTCGGCGGCATCGTCGCGGCGTTCGCGGATGCCGGGATCGATCGGATCGATCGCGCGCGCATCGTCGGCGCGGGCGCGACCGCGACCTCGGCGGTCGTGGCCCTCGCCGAGCTCGGCGCCGACCGGATCGAGGTCGTTGCGCGCCGCCCCGAGGCTGCGGCACCCCTCGTCGCGCTCGGGGCGAAGCTGGGCGTCTCGGTCGACGCCTCATCGATCGACCAGCCCGATTCGGCCCCGATGGATGTCACGATCGGCACGCTGCCCGGCGGTGTCGTCCTCGCGGAACCGATCGCGGAGCGGTTGGCCGAGGACGGTGGCGGGCTGATGGACGTGGTCTACGGTCACTGGCCGACGTCGCTCAGCGTGGCGTGGACTCGTGTCGGCTTGCCCGTGCAGGACGGCACCGGGATGCTGCTGCACCAGGCGGTCCGGCAGATCCGCGCCTTCTCGACCGGGGATGTGATCGAGCCGCTACCGGATGAGGCTGCGGTGGTGGACGTCATGCGCCGTGCGCTCATGGGAGACTAGAGCAATGCTCCGCGTGCTCACGGCCGGCGAAAGCCACGGCCCCGAACTCGTCGCCGTCATGGAGGGTCTGCCCTCCGGCGTGCCGATCACCCTCGATGCGATCCGCGCCGACCTCGCGCGCCGCAAGCTCGGCTACGGCCGCGGCTCGCGGATGAAGTTCGAGGAGGACGAGCTGCACCTCTCGGGCGGCGTCCGCCACGGTCTGTCGCTCGGCAGCCCGATCGCGCTCCGCGTCGGCAACACCGAGTGGCCGAAGTGGGTCGAGGTCATGAGCCCCGAGCCCGTCGACCTCACCGAGAAGTCTCGCGGCCGCGGTGCTGCGCTCACGCGTCCCAGGCCCGGCCACGCCGATCTGGTCGGCATGCAGAAGTACGACTTCGACGAGGCGCGGCCGATCCTCGAGCGCGCCAGCGCCCGCGAGACCGCCGCGCGGGTCGCGCTCGGCGCCATCGCCCGTGCGTTCCTGTCGGAGCTCGGCATCCGCCTCGTCAGCCACACGCTGTCGATCGGCCCGGTCCAGGTGCCGGAGGGCCGCCCCGTTCCGACGCCCGACGATGTCGACGCGCTCGACGCTGACCCGCTGCGGTGCTTCGATGCAGAGACGAGCGCGGCGATGGTGACCGAAGTGGATGCCGCCAAGAAGGACGGCGACACCCTCGGTGGCATCGTCGAGGTGCTCGCCTACGGCCTCCCGCCGGGCCTCGGTTCGCACGTGCACTGGGATCGACGACTCGACGGCAAGCTCGCGCAGGCCCTCATGAGCATCCAGGCCATCAAGGGCGTCGAGGTCGGCGACGGCTTCGAGACAACTCGTCGGCGCGGTTCCGCCGCCCACGACGAGTTGTTCACCACGGACGACGGCATCACGCGCTCGTCGGATCGTGCCGGCGGTACCGAGGGCGGCATGTCCACCGGGACGGTCCTCCGGGTCCGCGCCGGCATGAAGCCAATCGCGACCGTCCCGCGCGCGCTCCGCACGATCGACGTGGCCACGGGCGACGCGGCATCCGCGCATCACCAGCGCTCGGACGTGTGCGCCGTGCCCGCTGCGGGCGTCGTCGCCGAAGCGATGGTCGCGATCGTGCTGGCCGAGTCGGTGCTCGAGAAGTTCGGCGGCGACAGCGTGCGCGAGACCCGTCGCAACCTCGAGAGCTACCTCGCAGCGATCCCGGAAGCGCTCAAGACGGCTCCCGCGTCGGAGGCCGCGCTCCTCGAGCATGACCTCGCCTGAGTCCGGCGCCGTCGTCCTCGTCGGCCCGATGGGGGCCGGCAAGACCAGCGTCGGCAAGCGTCTCGCGCGCCTGCTCGGCACCTCGTTCACCGACACGGATGCTGCGGTGGTGCGCGCCCACGGGCCGATCTCGTCGATCTTCGCCGAGCACGGCGAGGCGCACTTCCGCGCACTTGAGCGCCACGCGGTCGCCGACGCGCTCGCGAGCGGCGGCGTCGTCTCCCTCGGTGGGGGAGCCGTGCTCGACGTCACAACGCGCGACGCGCTCGCGGCCCACCGCGTGGTGCTGCTGACAGTTGCACCGAAGGTCGTGGCACACCGACTCGGTGAGGGCGCGAAGCGGCCCCTGCTCGCCGACGGCGACGAGACGCCGCTGCAGCGCTGGCAGCGCATTTACGACGAACGGCGGCCGCTGTACGAGGCCGTCGCCGACGTCACCTTCGATACCTCCTCAGGCCCGCTCGAGCACGTCGTCACGGCGATCGGCGAATGGGCACGCACCTCGGAAGGCACGCACCGATGACCACCACGACCATCAGCGTCACCGGCGCCACGCCGTACGACATCCTCGTCGGCCGTGGCCTGCTCGCGGGACTCCGCGACCACCTCGCGCCCACGGTGAAGAAGGTGCTGATCGTCCACACGCCGCGTCTCGGCGCGAAGGCAGCGGCGTTGCGGGAACAGCTCCTCGCCGACGGGACGCTCGAAGTGCTCACGGCAGAGGTCCCCGACGCCGAAGAGGGCAAGCGCATCGAGGTCGCCGCGTTCTGCTGGCAGGTCATGGGCCAGGCGGACTTCACCCGCACCGACGCCGTAATCGGGTTCGGCGGGGGAGCGGTGACCGACCTCGCGGGCTTCGTAGCTGCGTCGTGGCTGCGCGGCGTCCAAGTCATCCAGGTGCCGACGACGGTCCTGGGAATGGTCGATGCTGCGGTCGGCGGCAAGACCGGTGTCAACACCGCTGAGGGAAAGAACCTCGTCGGCGCGTTCTGGGCGCCGCGCGTCGTGCTGTGCGACCTGGACGTCCTCGACACCCTTCCCAAGAACGAGGCGGTCGCCGGGTTCGCGGAGGTCGTCAAGGCCGGGTTCATCTGGTTCCCCGAGATCCTCGACATCATCGAACGCGATCCGGATGCCGCGGTCGACACGACCACGGACGAGTTCCGTCGCTGCATCGAGCTCGCGATCGAGATGAAGGCCCGTGTCGTCAGCGAGGACTTCCGGGAGGCGGGGCTCCGCGAGGTGCTGAACTACGGCCATACGCTCGGGCACGCAATCGAGCACGCGGAGCGGTACCGGTGGCGCCACGGCGCTGCTATCTCGATCGGCATGCTCTACGCCGCCGAACTCGCGCGCCTTGCCGGGCGGCTGTCGGACGACGAGGCAGCACGTCACCGCCGCATCCTCGAGCTCCTCGGACTGCCGACGAGCTACCGGATGGACGGCTGGCAGCACCTCTTGGGTGTGATGCAGCGCGACAAGAAGTCCCGTGGCGGGATGCTGCGGTTCATCGTCCTCGACGAGATCGGCAAGCCGACGGTCATGCAGGCGCCGGACGAATCGCTGCTGTTCGCGGCGTATCAGGAGATCGCCGGGTGACATCCCCGGTCGTCCGCCGGGTCGCCCTCGCCGAGTGGCGGGAGATCCGTGCGCTGCGACTGCGTGCCGTCGAGGATCCGGACGCGGCGATTGCGTTCCTCACCTCACCGGCAGAGGAGCAGGCGCGCACCGACGGGTTCTGGCAGGATCGCGCCGCCGGCGCGGCGCTGTCGGATGATGCCGCACAGTTCGTGGCCGTCGACGGCGAGCGCTGGATCGGAGCCGTCACGGTGCTGCTGCGCCGGCCCGGCGACGAGGACCACCTCGGCCGAGACGTCACCGCGCCGCGTGCCGACATCGTCGGCGTGTATCTTGAGCAGCCTGCGCGCGGTCGTGGCATCCTCGGGGAACTCCTCGCCGCTGCGGGCCGATTCGCCGCCGAACGCGGTGCCGATGCGCTGCACCTGGACGTCCACGTCGACAACGCCCGCGCGCAGGCCGCCTATCGGAAGCTCGGGTTCGAACCCACCGGCGAGACGTTCACGAGTTCGATCGGCGATGAACTCGTCATGCGGATGCCGCTGGCGTGACGCGGCACATCGATGCGGCGGCATCCCTCGATAGGGTCGAGTCGTGACCACGCCCCGTCGACTGCTGCTCGTGAACGGTCCGAACCTCAACCTCCTCGGCATCCGGGAACCCGATGTCTACGGCCACGAGACCCTCGCCGATGTGGAGGCGCTCGTGACCGCGACTGCCGCCGATGCCGGCTTCGAGGTGCGTGCCGTGCAGAGCAACCACGAGGGTGTGCTGATCGACGCGATCCACGCCGCACGCACCGACTGCGCCGGGATCGTCATCAACCCGGCCGGGCTCACGCACACGTCGGTGTCGCTGCGCGACGCGCTCTCGGGTGTGGCCCTCCCGGTCGCGGAGGTGCACATCTCCGACGTCCGCACTCGCGAGGCGTTCCGCCACCACTCGTACGTCGCCGACGTGGCCGTCGTGCACGTCATCGGCCAGGGCGTCCCCGGCTACGCCGAAGCGACGCGCCTCCTCCTGGACCAGATCGGCGCCTGACCGCCAGCGGGGGTCGCGGCGAGCGGCATCCCGTAGAATCGACCCTTGGCCGCTCCGGCCGCGAACTCACTGAACGGAATCCTCACGCTCATGGCATCCACCGCAGACATCAAGAACGGCGTCGTCCTGTCGATCGACGGGCAGCTCTGGAGCGTCGTGGAGTTCCAGCACGTCAAGCCCGGCAAGGGTGGCGCGTTCGTCCGCACCAAGCTGAAGAACGTCGTCTCGGGCAAGGTCGTCGACCGCACCTACAACGCAGGCGCGAAGATCGAGATCGAGAACGTCGACCGCCGCGACTTCACGTACCTGTACAACGACGGCGAGAGCTTCGTCTTCATGGACGTCGCCGACTACGACCAGCTGAACGTGTCGGCCACGGTCGTCGGCGATGCGGCGAACTACCTCCTGGAGAACCAGCAGGTGCAGATCGCCCTCAACAACGGCAACCCGCTGTACGTCGAGATGCCGGCATCCGTCGTCCTCGAGATCACGTACACCGAGCCGGGCCTGCAGGGCGACCGCTCGTCGGCCGGCACGAAGCCCGCGACGCTCGAAACCGGCTACGAGATCCAGGTGCCGCTGTTCGTGGACCAGGGCACCAAGGTCAAGGTCGACACGCGCACCGGGGACTACCTCGGCCGCGTGAACTGACCACCCGATGAGCGCTCGGAGCAAGGCGCGCAAGCGCGCCCTCGACATCCTCTTCCAGTCCGACGTGCGCGGCGACGACCTCGCCGTCACGCTCGCCGCCGAGGCGAAGCGGGCCGCGAGCGAGCCGGCGCGCGAGAGCTCCTGGCTCTACGCGCGCGACATCGTCGACGGCGTCATCGACGCCCGTGACGAGATCGACGAGCAGATCGTCACGCACGCGCGCGACTGGAAGCTCGAGCGGATGCCGGCCGTCGACCGCGCGATCTTGCGGATCGCGGTGTGGGAGATCCTTCACAACGACGAGGTCCCCACCGCTGTCGCAATCGACGAGGCTGTCGAGCTCGCCAAGGAGTTCTCGACCGACGACTCCGGCTCGTTCGTCCACGGCGTCCTCGCCCGCATCGCCCGCGCCTGACGGCAGGCTCGGCCTTCGGTCCGCCTCCGCGCGGACATCGCCCTCCCAGCGTTTGCCTCTGCGGTGTTCGTCCGCTGGAGCGCAGATCGCCGCGGGAGCGCAGGCTCATATGCACCGTGCCGCGGCAGCGGAGGTGCAGCCGACAACCCGCCTCGTGGTGGCTCGACGGGTGCGGCATCCGACTAGACTGGTCTCGCACCAAGCAACCTTTAACACCGTCCTGTGAGGCGGAGAAGGGAGCGGCGGATGACCTCTCGCATCGTGTTGCACGACGCAGACATCGCCCGCGCACTCACGCGCATCTCGCACGAGATCCTCGAGTCGAACAAAGGCCCTGACGGCCTTGTGCTCCTCGGGATCCCCACTCGCGGCGTCACCCTCGCCGAGCGCATCGCGGCGAACATCGCCGGATTCACGGATGCCACCGTACCGGTCGGCTCGCTCGACGTGACGATGTACCGCGACGACCTGCACCGGAACCCGACCCGCACGCCGCGGCCGACGGAGATCCCGGCAGGCGGCATCGACGGGAGGACCGTCGTCCTCGTCGACGACGTCCTGTTCTCGGGCCGATCGATCCGAGCGGCGCTCGACGCGCTGCAGGACATCGGACGCCCGGCCGCTGTCCGTCTCGCGATCCTCATCGACCGCGGGCACCGCGAACTGCCGATCCGGCCGGACTTCGTCGGCAAGAACCTGCCGAGCGCCCGCGAGGAGCGCGTGAACGTCCGCCTCACCGACGTCGACGGCGTCGAGGAAGTGACGATCGCATCATGAGGCACCTGCTCGACACGCACACGCTCGTCCGCGAGGACGCGCTCCGCATCCTCGACGTCGCAGAGGACATGCGCGACACGCAGTCCCGCGAGGTGAAGAAGCTCCCGACCCTGCGCGGCAAGACGGTCGTCAACCTCTTCTTCGAAGACTCGACGCGCACCCGCATTTCGTTCGAGGCGGCCGCCAAACGGCTCTCTGCCGACGTCATCAACTTCAGCGCGAAGGGATCGTCGGTGTCGAAGGGGGAGTCCCTCCAGGACACCGCGCAGACGCTGCAGGCGATGGGCGCCGACGCCGTCGTCATCCGACACGGCGCCTCGGGCGCCCCGCACACGCTCGCGACCAGCGGCTGGATCTCGGCCGGCGTCCTCAACGCCGGTGACGGCACCCACGAGCACCCCACGCAGGCGCTGCTCGACGCGTTCACGATCCGCAAACGGTTCTACGGTGACCACAGCCGGGGGCGCGACCTCGCGGGGCTGAAGGTCACGATCGTCGGTGACGTGCTCCACTCGCGCGTCGCCCGTTCGAACGTCTGGCTGCTCACGACGCTCGGCGCCGAGGTGACCCTCGTCGCACCGCCGACGCTCGTGCCGCAGGACGTCACCGGTTGGCCGGTGACGATCCGGTACGACCTCGACGAGGCGATCGCGGCCGAGCCCGACGCGCTCATGATGCTCCGCATCCAGCTCGAGCGCATGAACGCCGCCTATTTCCCCACTGAGCGGGAGTATTCCAGGCGGTGGGGATTGGATGCCGCGCGGCTGCAGGCGCTGCCGACGACTAGCATTGTCATGCACCCCGGACCCATGAACCGAGGGTTGGAGATCTCCGCCGACGCCGCCGATTCACCACGATCGACTGTTCTCGAACAGGTCGCGAACGGTGTCTCGGTGCGCATGGCGGCGCTGTACCTGCTGCTGGCGGGCGAGCGCGACACGACGAACGCAGAGGAGGACGCCCGATGAGCGACGCAACCCTCATCCGCGGAGCACGTATCACCGGTGGCGACACCGCAGACATCCTCGTCGAGAGCGGGGTGATCACGGGCGTCGGCGCCTCCTTGACCGCCGCCGGCGCACGCGTCATCGACGCGGACGGCCTCATCGCCCTTCCCGGTCTCGTCGACCTGCACACGCACCTGCGCGAGCCTGGGTACGAGGCATCCGAGACGATCCTCAGCGGATCGCGGGCTGCCGCAGCCGGCGGCTACACGACGGTGTTCGCCATGCCGAACACCTCGCCCGTCGCCGACACCGCGGGCGTCGTCGAGCAGGAGCTCGCGCTCGGCGAAGCCGCCGGGTACGTCCACGTCCAGCCGATCGGCGCCGTCACGGTCGGGCAGAAGGGCGAGCGTCTCGCAGAGCTCGGCGCGATGGCATCGTCGCGTGCCCAGGTTCGCGTCTTCAGCGACGACGGGTTCTGCGTCTTCGACCCGCTCATCATGCGCCGCGCACTCGAGTACGTGAAGGCCTTCGACGGCGTCGTCGCCCAGCACGCGCAGGACCCGCGCCTCACCGAAGGCGCGCAGATGAACGAGGGCATCGTGTCGGCCGAACTCGGGCTGACCGGCTGGCCGGCCGTCGCCGAAGAGTCGATCATCGCCCGCGACGTGCTCCTCGCCGAGCACGTCGGCTCGCGCCTGCACGTCTGTCACCTCTCGACCGCGGGCTCGGTCGACCTGATCCGATGGGCGAAGAAGCGCGGCATCGCGGTCACGGCAGAGGTCACCCCGCACCACCTGCTCCTCACCGAAGACCTCGTCCGCGGCTACGACGCCCGCTACAAGGTGAACCCGCCGCTGCGGCGCGACGAGGACGTGCAGGCGGTCCGCGAAGGTCTCGCCGACGGCACGATCGACATCGTCGCGACCGACCACGCACCCCACCCCGCCGAGGCCAAGACCTGCGAGTGGCAGGCAGCGGCCAACGGCATGGTGGGCCTCGAGTCCGCGCTCCGCGTCGTCCACACGTCGATGGTCGAGACGGGCCTGCTCGGGTGGGAGGACGTCGCGCGTGTGATGTCGACGACACCCGCACGGATCGGTCGCCTGGCCGACGCCGGCACGCCGATCGAGGTCGGCGCCGCGGCATCCTTCACCCTCTACGACCCGGTGCCGGCGCGCACCTTCGGCACCACCGACCTCCGCGGCAAGAGTGTCAACTCGCCGTACCTCGGCCGTGAGCTGCCGGGCGAGGTCCGCTGGACCTTCTTCCGCGGCCGCGCCACGGTCGTGGACGGCGCCGTCGTCGAGGTCGTCGCATGACCCGTGAGCTCGCGATGCTGATCATGGTGCTCATCGCGACACTCCTGATCACTGCCGGCGTGTTCGCGTGGCGTCGGCGCACCAAGCGCGACAGCGGCTTGACCGCGCCGGTCGGGGAGATCCCCGCCGGGGCGACCGTCCTCGCCGAGTTCTCAGGGCTCTACGTCGCGACAACGCGGCGCGGCGAGCCGCTGGAGCGCCTCGCCATCCGTGGACTCGGGTTCCGATCCCGGGCCGACCTCATCGTCACGACGCACGGCATCGCGCTGGACCTCACGGGCAAGCCCCGACTGTTCATCCCCACCGGCCACCTCGACGACGTGGCGCAGGCCACGGTCGCGATCGACCGGGTCGTCGAGCGCGACGGCCTCGTCCGCGTGTCGTGGCGCGTCGACGAGGACAGCCCCGTCGACAGCTACTTCCGCGCGCAAGGCGCGTCCGCGCGCGCCGTCGTCGACGCGCTCCGCACGATTCCCCACAATCTCCTCCCCGTTCACCCGCAGACCACCCCCGGAAGCAACGCATGAGTTTCAGCACCGAACCGGCCGTCCTCGTCCTCGAAGACGGCACCCGCCACCCCGGTCGCGCATACGGCGCCCGCGGCACCACGCTCGGCGAGGTCGTCTTCGCCACCGCGATGACCGGCTACCAGGAGACGATCACCGACCCGTCCTACGCAGGGCAGATCGTCCTGCAGACCGCGCCGCACATCGGCAACACCGGCATGAACGGCGAAGACCACGAGTCCCGTCGGATCTGGGTGTCGGGCTACATCGTGCGCGACCCTTCGCGCATCGTGTCGAACTGGCGCGCCGATCACTCCCTCGAAGACGCCCTCGTCCGCGACGGGATCGTCGGGATCAGCGGCATCGACACGCGCGCCGTCACCCGCGTGCTCCGCTCCGCGGGGTCGATGCGCGGCGGCGTGTTCTCGGGCGAGGCGGCGGCGCTCAGCGACGACGAACAGCTGCGCATCGTCCGCGAGGCCCCGCAGATGGCCGGCCAGAACCTTTCGTCCGAAGTGTCGGTGGATGCCGCCGAGATCACGCCCGCAGTCGGCGAGCGGATCGGCAACCTCGCCATCCTCGACCTCGGCGTGAAGCAGGCGACCGTGAACAACCTCGCCGCCCGTGGCTTCGAGGTGCACGTCCTGCCGCAGTCGACCACGATCGCCGACATCGAGGCGATCGACCCGGTCGCGGTGTTCTACTCGAACGGGCCCGGCGACCCCGCGGCATCCGATCGTCACGTCGCGCTCCTGCGCGAGGTGCTCGACCGGAAGCTGCCCTTCTTCGGGATCTGCTTCGGCAATCAGCTGTTCGGCCGTGCCCTCGGCTTCGGCACGTACAAGCTGCCGTTCGGCCACCGCGGCATCAACCAGCCCGTGCTCGACAAGACGACCGGCCGGGTCGAGATCACCGCGCACAACCACGGCTTCGCCGTGGACGCGCCGGTCGATGGCGTCATCGACAGCCCGAGCGGTTACGGCCGTGTCGAGGTGAGCCACGTCGGCCTCAACGACAACGTCGTGGAGGGCCTGCGCGCCCTCGATCTGCCCGCCTTCAGCGTGCAGTACCACCCCGAGGCCGCCGCAGGCCCGCACGACGCCAACTACCTGTTCGACCGCTTCCGCGACCTCGTCGTCGCGGACATCCAGAAGAAGGCCGCCAAGTAATGCCCAAGCGCGACGACATCAAAAGCGTCCTCGTCATCGGGTCGGGCCCGATCGTCATCGGCCAGGCCTGCGAGTTCGACTACTCCGGCACCCAGGCATGCCGCGTGCTCCGCGAGGAGGGCGTCCGCGTCATCCTCGTGAACTCGAACCCCGCCACGATCATGACCGACCCCGACTTCGCCGACGCGACCTACGTCGAGCCGATCACCCCCGAGGTCATCGAGACGATCATCGCGAAGGAGAAGCCCGACGCGATCCTCCCCACCCTGGGCGGTCAGACGGCGCTGAACGCCGCGATGGCCCTGCACGACCGCGGCATCCTGGTGAAGTACGACGTGGAGCTCATCGGCGCCAACGTCGACGCGATCCGCAAGGGCGAGGACCGTCAGGTCTTCAAGGAGCTCGTCCTCGAGGCCGGCGCCGACGTCGCCAAGAGCGTCATCGCTCACACGATGGACGACCTCCTCGCCGGCGCCGAGCAGCTCGGCTACCCGCTCGTGGTCCGCCCGTCCTTCACGATGGGTGGCCTCGGCTCGGGCTTCGCGTTCAACGAGGAGGACCTCCGTCGCATCGGCGGTGCGGGCCTCCGCGACTCGCCGACCACCGAGGTGCTCCTCGAGGAGTCGATCCTCGGCTGGAAGGAGTACGAGCTCGAACTCATGCGCGACACGTCCGACAACACGGTCGTCGTCTGCTCCATCGAGAACGTCGACCCCGTCGGCGTCCACACCGGTGACTCGATCACCGTCGCCCCGGCGCTCACGCTCACCGACCGCGAGTACCAGAAGCTCCGCGACATCGGCATCGACATCATCCGCGCCGTCGGCGTCGACACTGGTGGCTGCAACATCCAGTTCGCCGTCGACCCGCAGACCGGCCGCATCATCGTCATCGAGATGAACCCCCGCGTCTCGCGCTCGTCTGCGCTCGCGTCCAAGGCGACCGGCTTCCCGATCGCCAAGCTCGCCGCGAAGCTCGCGATCGGCTACCGCCTCGACGAGGTGCCCAACGACATCACGCAGGCGACCCCGGCGAGCTTCGAGCCGACGCTCGACTACGTCGTCGTCAAGGTGCCCCGCTTCAACTTCGAGAAGTTCCCGGCCGCCGACACGACGCTCACGACCACCATGAAGTCGGTCGGCGAGGCGATGGCGATCGGCCGCAACTACACGACGGCGCTGCAGAAGGCCCTCCGCTCGCTCGAGAAGCGCGGTTCCAGCTTCCACTGGGGCGCCGAGGACCGCTCGGTCGAAGAGCTGCTCGAGATCTCGAAGACGCCGACCGACGGCCGCATCGTCGTGCTGCAGCAGGCGCTGCGCAAGGGCGCGACGCTCGAGCAGGCGTTCGAAGCGACCGCGATCGACCCGTGGTTCCTCGACCAGATGATCCTCATCAACGAGGTCGCCGCGTTCATCGGCGCAGCCGACGTGCTCGACGCCGAGACGCTCCGCGTCGCGAAGGAGCACGGGTTCAGCGACGCGCAGATCGCGGAGATCCGCGGCCTTGGCGAGGACAAGGTGCGCGGCATCCGTCACGGCTTCGACCTGCGTCCCGTCTACAAGACGGTCGACACCTGCGCGGGCGAGTTCCCCGCGCTCACGCCGTACCACTACTCGTCGTACGACCGTGAGACCGAGGTCACGCCCAGCGACCGCCAGAAGGTCGTCATCATCGGCTCCGGTCCGAACCGCATCGGTCAGGGCGTCGAGTTCGACTATTCGTGCGTGCACGCGTCGTTCGCGCTGTCGGATGCCGGGTACGAGACGATCATGGTCAACTGCAACCCCGAGACCGTGTCGACCGACTACGACACCAGCGACCGCCTCTACTTCGAGCCGCTGACCCTCGAGGACGTCCTCGAGGTGCTGCACGCCGAGGCGCAGTCGGGTGAGATCCTCGGCGTCATCTGCCAGCTCGGCGGGCAGACCCCGCTCGGCCTCGCGAAGGGCATCGAGGCCGCCGGCTACACGATCCTCGGCACGAAGCCCGCGGCGATCGACATCGCGGAGGAGCGCGAGCTCTTCTCGCAGCTGCTCGACCGCGCAGGGCTCATGGCGCCGCGCCACGGCACCGCGACCGACGAGGCGGGTGCGATCGCGATCGCCGAGGAGATCGGCTACCCCGTGCTCGTCCGCCCGAGCTTCGTGCTCGGCGGCCGCGGCATGGAGATCGTCTACGACACCGAGAGCCTGCGCGACTACTTCGTCCGCATCGCCGACCAGGCGATCATCCGCGATGATGCACCGCTCCTCGTGGACCGGTTCCTCGACGACGCGGTGGAGATCGACGTTGACGCGCTCTTCGACGGCGAGCAGCTCTACATCGGCGGCGTCATGGAGCACCTCGAAGAGGCCGGCATCCACTCCGGCGACTCGTCGTGCACGCTCCCGCCGATGTCGCTCGGCCGGAACGAGATCGACCGGGTGCGCGTCGCGACCCGCGCCATCGCCGAGGGCGTCGGCGTCCGTGGCCTCCTGAACGTGCAGTTCGCGGTCTCGGCCGGTGTGCTCTACGTCATCGAGGCGAACCCGCGCGCGTCGCGTACCGTGCCGTTCGTCTCGAAGGCGCTCGGCATCCCGATGGCGAAGGCCGCGAGCCGGATCATGGCGGGCACCTCGATCGCCGACCTGATCGCGGAGGGCCTGCTCCCGGAGCAGGACGGCTCGCGCGTGCCGCTCGACGCACCTGTCGCCGTCAAGGAGGCTGTGCTGCCGTTCAAGCGGTTCCGCACCGCCGACGGCCGCACGGTCGACTCGGTGCTCGGCCCCGAGATGCGCTCGACCGGTGAGGTCATGGGCATCGACAAGGACTTCCCGACCGCGTTCGCGAAGAGCCAGGCCGCGGCCTACGGCGGGATGCCCACGTCGGGCACCGTGTTCCTCTCGGTCGCCGACGACGACAAGCGCGCCGTCATCCTGCCGGCGCACCGCCTGCAGGAGCTCGGCTTCCGCCTGATCGCGACCGAGGGCACCGCCGAGATCCTCGCCCGCAACGGCATCTCGGTCGACGTGGTGTCGAAGTACTCGGAGACGCAGGACTCGGGCGAGTCGAACGTCGTCGACCTCATCAACGCCGGCGAGATCGACATCATCGTGAACACGCCGTCGGGCGGCATCGCCCGCGCCGACGGCTACGAGATCCGCGCGGCCGCGGTCGCCGCGGACAAGGCGCTGTTCACGACGATGGCGGTGCTCGGCGCTGCGGTCTCGGCCATGCCGGTGCTCCGCGACGGGTTCGCCGTGAAGAGCCTGCAGGAGTACGCGCTCGACCGGAAGGCTGCGGTGTGACCAGCTTCGGCGCTCGCCTCGCGGGGGCGATGACCGACCGGGGGCAACTCTGCGTCGGCATCGATCCGCACGCGGGACTTCTCGCCGAGTGGGGGTTGGATGCCACGGCGTCCGGCGCCCGCGACTTCGGTCTCCGGGTGGTCGAGGCCGCCGCGGGCCGAGTCGGCGTCGTGAAGCCGCAGGTCGCCTTCTACGAGCGCTACGGGTCCGCGGGCTTCGCCGCGCTCGAAGAGGTCATTGCAGCCGCGCGTGCGGCCGGGCTCGTCGTGATCGCGGATGCGAAGCGCGGGGACATCGGCACGACGATGGACGGCTACGCGGATGCGTGGCTCGGCGCTGGCTCACCCCTTGAGTCGGATGCCGTCACGATCAGCCCGTACCTCGGTCCGGATTCGCTCCGCGGGATGATCGCCGCCGCCGTCCGCGAGGACAAGGGGCTCTTCGTGCTCGCCGCGACCAGCAATCCCGAAGCGGCAGGACTGCAGTCGGCCGAAGTCACCGTGGTGGAGGCTGACCGCGGACAGACGGTCGCGGACTGGGTCACGCAGCGCGCCGGCGCAGTCAACACCTCGGCAGCCGTCGGCGACGACGCGTTCGGGCCCGTCGGGTTCGTCGTCGGCGCCACGGTCGACCGTGCCGAGCTCGGCCTCACCGACGACGTGCTCCACCGCGCCGCCATCCTCGCGCCGGGCTTCGGCGCGCAGGGTGCGCGCCTCTCCGACATCCGAGACCTGTTCGGCGCCCTCGCGCCGCAGGTCCTCGCCAGCGCGAGCCGCAGCATCCTCGGTGCCGGCCCCGCCGGGATCGCCGACGCCATCGACGCCCACAACGCCGAACTCCAGAAAGCCCTGCATGCCTGACTCCCGAAACCCTCCCGAGGTCGACCGCGCGGCGGCGTCCCGTCGAGCGGTCGCCGCCCGCCGCGAGCGCGCTGCACTCAAGCGCGACGTGACGACCCGCGTGATCACGCCGCAGGACCTGCTGCGCCGTGCCTGGGCCGAACCGGAGTCGCCTGCCGGTGCCATGCGCGTGACCGAGTTCCTGACCGCCATCCCGGCGATCGGGGAGGGCAAGCGCGACCGGATCCTCGCCGACCTCGAGATCTCGCCGGTCAAGAAGATCGGCGGGCTCGGGGTCCGCCAGCGCACCGCTCTGCAGGCCTTCCTCGACCACCGGCTGCCCGAGCCATCTGCGCGCGGTGGTCGAAGCCGCCTCGTGGTGCTCGCCGGTCCCACCGCGGTCGGCAAGGGCACGGTCGCGGCGCACATCAAGGAGCATCACCCCGAGATCCTGCTCTCCGTCTCGGCCACGACCCGGGCGCCGCGTCCGGGGGAGGTGCACGGCGAGCACTACTTCTTCGTGGACGACGCAGAGTTCGACCGCATGGTCGACGACGGTGAGCTGCTCGAACACGCCACGGTGCACAACGCGTCCCGCTATGGCACGCCGCGCGGTCCGATCGACGCCGCCCTCGCCGAGGGCCGGACGGTGCTCCTCGAGATCGACCTGCAGGGTGCCCGCCAAGTGCGGGCCGCCGCGCCCGACGCGACGCTCGTGTTCCTGCTGCCGCCGAGTTGGGACGAGCTCGTGAACCGTCTTGTCGGTCGTGGCACCGAGGGCGACGAAGAACGGGCGCGTCGCCTCAAGACGGCCCGCGTCGAGCTTGCGTCGCAGGGGGAGTTCGACTTCCGGGTCGTGAACGACGACGTCGCCCGCGCCGCGGCCGAGGTCGCGCAGCTCGCCGGCTGACGCACCCGCGGCATCCGCTCATCACCCTGTAGACTGGACGGATGCCGCGCGTCTTCGCGCGCTCAGACTTTCCACCTCTCGATCCTGGAGGACCCCCATGGCCAACCGTGACCAGGGCATCATCGACCCGCCCATCGACGCACTGCTCGAGAAGGTCGACTCGAAGTACCAGCTCGTGATCTACGCATCCAAGCGTGCGCGTCAGATCAACGACTACTACTCGGACCTGCACGAGGGGAACCTCTTCGACAATGTGGGCCCGCTCGTCGACTCGAACGTCGAGGACAAGCCCCTCACGATCGCGCTCCACGAGATCCACGAGGACAAGCTGCGCCTGCGCGCGGCCGAGTGACCTCGACGACTGACCTCTGACGCCACACGGCGTCATCCTCTTGCCCGTGTGTCCCCCGTGTCGGGGACCGCGGGCATGATGGTTTCACACCCCCGATCCCCGCACCTGGAGGACCGATGTCCGCGCTGCGTCTGTTCACGTCGGAATCCGTGACCGAAGGCCACCCCGACAAGATCTGCGACCAGATCTCCGACAGCATCCTCGACGCGCTCCTCGCCGTCGACCGGAACAGCCGGGTCGCGGTCGAGACGCTCGTCACGACCGGACTCGTGCACGTCGCGGGCGAGGTCCGCACCGACGGCTACGTCGACATCCCCGGCATCGTCCGCGGCGTCGTCAACCGCATCGGGTACACCTCTTCGGACACCGGCTTCGACGGCGATTCGTGCGGCGTGACCGTCTCGATCGGAGAACAGTCGGGCGACATTGCCGCTGGCGTCGACAACGCCCTCGAACATCGCGAGGGCGGCTCGGTCGACACGCTCGACGCGCTCGGCGCCGGTGACCAGGGCATCATGTTCGGTTACGCGACGAACGAGACGCCGCAGTACATGCCGACCGCGATCTGGACCGCGCACCGACTGGCCGAGCGCCTTACCGACGCGCGTCGTTCGGGCGCGTTGCCGTTCCTCCGTCCCGACGGTAAGACGCAGGTCACCCTCGGCTACGACGGCACCACGCCCGTCTCGGTCGACACCGTCGTGCTCTCGACGCAGCACAACCCCGACATCTCGCTGCCGGCCCTCCGCGCCGCGGTGCAGGCGGAGGTCATCGACCCGGTGCTCGCGAAGACCGGCCTCGACGTCTCGAACGTCCGCTACGTCATCAATCCCGCGGGCCCGTTCGTGGTCGGCGGTCCGAAGGGCGACGCCGGACTCACCGGGCGCAAGATCATCATCGACACCTACGGCGGCGCGGCGCGGCACGGTGGTGGCGCGTTCAGCGGCAAGGACCCGTCCAAGGTCGACCGCTCCGCGGCGTACGCCATGCGCTGGGTCGCGAAGAACGCTGTCGCCGCCGGGCTTGCCGACCGCCTCGAGGTGCAGGTCGCCTACGCCATCGGGCGTGCCGCGCCCGTCGGTCTCTACGTCGAGACGTTCGGCACCGGTCACGTCTCGGACGAGAAGATCACCGCCGCGATCCGCGACGTGTTCGATCTGCGTCCGCAGGCGATCATCGACGACCTCGACCTGCTGCGGCCGATCTACGCGTCCACCGCCGCATACGGCCACTTCGGTCGCGACCACGACGAGTTCACCTGGGAACGCCTCGACCGCGTCGACGCGCTCCGGGCATCTGCCGGCCGCTGACCGGCCGTGGCCACCGTCGCGCGGGTCCTCCTCGACTCGCCGCTGCCGCAGCTCGACCGCCTGTTCGATTACGCGATCCCGGCGAAGTTCGAGGGCGTCGCACGTCCAGGCGTGCGTGTGAAAGCGCCGCTCCGGAGCGCGGGACGCATGGTCGAGGGGTGGCTCGTCGAACTCGGTGAGGCCGAGCCTGGCGGGCGGCCGCTGTCGGAGCTCGCGGAGGTGGTATCACCGATCGAGCTCCTGCCGCGGCGGCTGTACGAGCTCGCGCGTGCGGTCGCCGACCGTGCCGCCGGATCTGCGAACGACGTCCTGCGTCTCGCGGTGCCCAAGCGCATGGTTCGCGCCGAGAAGGCGTGGCTCGCGTCCGACCCGCCCGCGGCGCCGGGGGTGTCGGCGGATGCCGCGGCCACGGCCGCCGGCATCCTGTCGACGTATCCCGGCCTCGCCGACGCGGCACTCGCGGGGGAGCGTCTCGCGGTCGACGCACCGCCGCACCCCGCTGCGGGGGAGCTCCGCGGCGCGTGGGCGGACCTCGCGGCGGCGCTCGCGGTGCAGACGCTCGCATCGGGGCGGAGCGCGCTGATCGTGGTCCCGGATCATCGCGACCAGACGCAGGTGCTCGAGGCACTTGCGGCGTGCGTCCCCGACGATGCGGTCGTGCGCGACGACGCCCGCCGGTCGGGCCCGGAGCGATTCAGCAGTTACCTTCGGCTGCTGCGGGATGTGCCGTGCATCGTCGTCGGCAATCGTTCGACGGTGTACGCGCCGGCACATGACGTGGGGCTCGTCCTGATCTGGGACGACGGTGATCCGTTGCTCGCGGAGCCGCTGAGTCCTGGCGTGCACGCGCGCGATGCGGCACTCGTGCGACAGGGCGTCGAGTCGTCGGCGCTCGTGTTCCTCGGGCATACGCGCACGACCGACGTCGAGCGACTGGTGCAGATCGGATTCGTCCGAGCCCTGCCCGCGGCGCGACGTCCGTCGCCGAAGGTCGTGCTGTCGGCGACGCACGAAGCCGAGTCGCGGGGCGCGCGCGTGCCGTCGAGCGCGTTCGCGGCGGCACGAGAGGCGCTCCAGCACGGTCCCGTGCTCGTGCAGGTGGCGCGACCCGGATACTCGCCGGTGCTCGTGTGCGCCGAGTGCCGCACACCGGCACGCTGCCGCCACTGCTCCGGTCCGCTGCGCGCGCGACGGGCGGGTGCGGTTCCGGACTGCGGCTGGTGCGGGCGGTCGGCCCCGGGCTGGTCGTGCGCGAACTGCTCCGCCACGAGCTTCCGCATGGCCTCGTCCGGCAGCGAGCGCACGGCGGATGAACTCGGTCGGGCGTTCCCCGGTGTGCGGGTCATCGTCGCCGACGGCGACCACCCCGTGGCATCCGTCGACGACCGCCCCGCGCTGGTGATCGCCACCCGTGGCGCGGAACCGCACGCCGCGGGCGGGTATCGCGCCGTGATCCTGCTCGACGGCGACAAGATGCTGATGGCGGAGCAGCTGCGGATCGGCGAGTCGTGCCTGCGCTGGTGGTCGAACGCCGCGGTGCTCGCGGCCCCGGGGTCGCCGGTGCACCTCGTGGGTGTGACGGGCCCGGTCGCGCGTGCGCTCGCGACGTGGAACCACGCTGCGTATGCGCGGCAGGAGCTCGCCGATCGGGCGCCGTTGCAGATGCCGCCGACGGTGCGGGTCGCGTCGGTCGAGGGCACCGCGCCGGTCGTCGACGAAGCGCTCCGCGAGCTGCGGGCGACGGTCCCTGCGCTCGATGCGACGGCCGTGCTCGGGCCCGTCCCGCAGGGGGAGGGCATGGTCCGCGCCCTCGTCCGCGTCGACTACGCCCACGGGCGTGCGGTGGCTGAGCAGTTGCGATCGTCAGTGGTCGCCGCGGCGGTCTCAGGCCGACGGCGCGGCCCCCGTTCGACCCCGCGGACTACACTCAAGGTTCGGCTCGATGTGCCCGAGCTCGATCTGTGAGGACCAGGATGCGCGTCGTTTTCGCCGGAACCCCCGACCCGGCAGTTCCGTCCCTGCACGCCCTCGCGGCGTCGGACCACGAGGTCGTCGCCGTCGTCACGAGGCGTGACGCCCCGCTCGGCCGCAAGCGCGTGCTGACGCCCTCGCCGGTCGCTGTGGCCGCTGAGGAGCTCGGCATCCCGGTCATCAAGGCCGACCGGCTCGATGCGGATGCCACGGCTGCTATCGCCGCCCACGAGCCCGACCTCGGCGTCATCGTCGCGTACGGCGGCCTCGTCCGCGAGCCGCTCCTGTCGACGCCGGCGCACGGGTGGATCAACCTGCACTTCTCGCTGCTCCCGCGCTGGCGTGGCGCGGCGCCGGTGCAACATGCGCTCATCGCCGGTGACCGGAGGACCGGCGCGGCGGTCTTCCAGCTCGTTCCCGCCCTCGACGCCGGCGATGTGTACGCGCAGCTCGAGCAGGACGTGCCGCGCGGGGCGACCGCCGGTGACCTGCTCGCATCGCTCGCAGTCGACGGCGCAGCGCTCGTGCGCGAGGTCGTGGACGGTATCGCGGCCGGGACAGCCGTCGCCGAGCCGCAGGTGGGTGAGCCCACACTCGCGCCGAAGCTCTCGATCGCCGACGGCGCACTCGACTTCACGCAGCCCGCCGTCCGTGTGCTCGACCGATTCCGCGGAACGACTCCCGAGCCGGGCGCCCACGCGGCGATCGGAGGGCAGCGGCTCAAGGTGCTCGCGGCGTTGCAGGGCCCGGACACCGAACTGGCCCCGGGCGTCGTCACGTTCGCCGACAAGCGCGTCCTCGTGGGCACGGGCGACGGTACCGTTGCGCTCACGACAGTGCAGCCCGCGGGGAAGGGCGCCATGGCCGCTGCGGATTGGTGGCGCGGTCTTCGCGCCGACGAACCGCGCTTCGACCTTCCGGGGAGCGACCAGTGACGACCGCGCGCGAGGTCGCCTACGACGTGATCAGCGCCGTCCGTACCTCCGACGCCTACGCGAACCTGCTGCTCCCGCGCGAGATCGTCCGGGCTGGGCTGACGCCGGGCGACGCCGCACTCGCGACCGAGCTCACCTACGGCACCCTCCGGCGGATGGGGACGTACGACGCGATCATCGCGTCCGCCGCCGGTCGACCTGCCGTCGAGATCGACCCGCCGGTGCTCGATGCGCTCCGCCTCGGCGCGCATCAGGTGCTCGCCACCCGCGTGCCCGCGCACGCGGCCGTGAACGAGACCGTCGAGCTCGCCCGCCAGGCCGCGGGTCGCAAGATCACCGGCTTCGCGAACGCCGTCATGCGACGGATCACCGAGCGCGACGAGGCGGCTTGGCTCACGCGCGTCGAGGGCAAGGCGCGCTCAGACGACGAGCGGCTCTCGATCCGGTTCGCCCACCCCGTGTGGGTCATCCGGGCCCTTCGGCGTGCGCTCGCGGCCGAGGACCGCGCCGATGAGCTCCACGATCTGCTGGCCGCCGACAATGCGGCCCCACAGGTGACGATGACGGCACTGCCCGGCCTCGCCGAGATCCCCGCGGATGCTGTGCGTACGACGCAATCGCCGATCGGGTTCCGGCTCGGCGGGGGAGACCCCGAACGCACGGTGACCGCCTCGGCCGGCCGCATCCGGGTGCAGGACGAGGGGTCGCAGCTCGCGGCGCTCGCGCTGTCCCGCGCGCTGCCGGTCCGCGACGGTGAGCGGTGGCTCGACCTGTGCGCCGCCCCCGGCGGCAAGACCGCGGTGCTCGCCGCCGAAGCGCACGCCAACGGTGCCGTGCTCGAGGCGAACGAGCTGTCGCCCGCCCGCGCACGGCTCGTCCGCCAGTCGGTGGCGGGCGTGCCCGGCGAGGTTCCGGTCTCCGAGGAGGACGGGCGCTCCCGCGCCGGCAAGGGCCGGTACGACCGGATTCTCGTGGACGCGCCCTGCACTGGACTCGGCGCGTTGCGACGCCGCCCCGAGTCGCGCTGGAGGAAGACCCCATCCGATGTCCCGGAACTGAGCGCACTGCAGGCGGAGTTGCTCGCCGCTGCGGTTGAGGCACTCGCTCCGGGCGGCATCGTGGCGTACGTCACCTGCTCGCCGCACCTCGCCGAGACGGCCGGGGTCGTCGCCGAGGTCGAGCGTCAGTTCGAGGGCCGGATCGCGCAGCTCGACGCCCGCGCGGTCGTGGCATCCGTCAGCGTGTCTCCCATCGACCTGCCGGCGCAGACCGACGGCTCGGGGCGAGCACAGCTGTGGCCGCACCGCCACGGCACCGACGCGATGTCGATCACGCTCCTGCAGCGCACCTGACGACGCCGGGCGACTGCGATGATGGGGGCGTGACCACCGACGTGCGCATCAACCCGAGCATCCTGGCCGCCGACTTCGTGAACATGCAGGCCGAACTCGCCCGCATTGCGTCCGCGGATTTCGTGCACGTGGACGTGATGGACAACCACTTCGTCCCGAACCTCACGTTCGGGCCGCAGATGGTCGAGCGCATCCAGGCGACGAGTCCCGTCCCACTCGACGTGCACCTCATGATCTCGGATGCCGACCGCACGGCGCCGCAGTACGCCGAGATCGGCGCGGCATCGGTCACCTTCCACCTCGAAGCGGCGGTCGACCCGATCGCGCTCGCGCGGCGGCTGCGGTCGATCGGCGCGCGCGCCGGTGTCGCCGTGAAGCCGGCGACGCCCGTCGAGTCGCTGTTCGAGCACCTCGATGAGTTCGACCAGATCCTGGTGATGACCGTCGAGCCCGGATTCGGTGGTCAGAGCTTCATGGCCGACCAGATGCCGAAGCTCCGTCGGCTCTCGGACGAGGCGCGCCGCCGCGGTTCGCAGGTGTGGCTGCAGGTCGACGGCGGGATCGCGGAATCGACGATCACGCAGGCTGCGGAGGCAGGTGCCGACACCTTCGTGGCGGGATCGGCGGTGTTCGGCGCGGGCGACCCCGGGGCGGCCATCGCAGGACTCCGTGCGACTGCGGCATCCGCTCATCGGCACTGAGCGCAGCGAGGTCACGCTGCGCCGGTCGGGTCCGCCCGCCCGCTACCCTTGAAGTGTGAAGACCTTCGACACGCTGTTCTCCGAGCTCACCGCGACTGCGGCGGCGCGGCCCGAGGGCTCGGGCACGGTCGCGCAGCTGGACCGCGGCGTCCACGCGATCGGCAAGAAGATCGTCGAAGAAGCCGCCGAGGTCTGGATGGCAGCCGAGTACCAGTCGGACGACGAGACCGCCGAGGAGATCTCGCAGCTGCTCTATCACTTGCAGGTGCTGATGCTCGCGAAGGGGCTCTCGCTGCAGGACGTGTACCGACATCTCTGAGCCGGCCTCCGTCCACGCTCGCTCCGGGATGACCGTCCCACCACCCGAAAGTCCCCACATGCTGCGCATCGCCATCCCGAACAAGGGATCGCTCGCCGAGACCACCGCCGACATGCTCGCCGAGGCCGGGTACACCGGTCGCCGCGACGCCAAAGACCTGCACGCCATCGATCCCGTCAACGACGTCGAGTTCTTCTACCTCCGCCCGAAAGACATCGCCACCTACGTGGGCTCCGGTGCGCTTCATGTCGGTATCACCGGTCGCGACCTGCTCCTGGACGCACGGATGCCGGGTGCTCGGGAGATCGAGCAGCTCGGCTTCGGCGGCTCGACGTTCCGTTTCGCGGGTCCTCCAGGACGCTTCACCGAGCTCGCCGACCTCGAAGCCCTCCGTGTCGCGACCGCCTACCCGGGCCTCGTCGACGCCTACCTCGATGAGCACGGCATCGCCGTCGACCTCGTGCCGCTCGACGGCGCGGTGGAATCTGCTGTCCAGCTCGGCGTCGCCGACGCGGTCGCCGACGTCGTCTCCACGGGCACGACGCTCCGGCAGGCGGGGCTCGAGATCTTCGGGCCGGTGCTGCTCGAGTCGGAGGCGGTCCTCATCGGCGCCCCGACCGAGGCCGAGGGCACCGAGACGCTCTTGCGGCGCCTCCGCGGCGTCATGGTCGCGCGGCGCTACGTGATGATCGACTACGACCTGCCGGCGTCGCTCGTCGACCAGGCGGTGGCGATCGCCCCGGGCATCGAGTCGCCGACGATCTCGCCGCTGCGCGACCCGGAGTGGGTCGCCGTCCGCGTGATGTCACCGCGCAAGACCGTCAACCAGGTCATGGACGCGCTGTACGAGATCGGCGCCCGCGCGATCCTCGTGACGGCGATCCACAACGCAAGGCTCTGACGTGTCGCTCGTCTGCCGGGTCATCCCGTGCCTCGACGTCGCCGCGGGCAAGGTCGTGAAGGGCGTCAACTTCGAGAACCTGCGTGAGATGGGCGACCCCGTCGAGCTCGCACGCCGGTACTACGAGCAGGGCGCCGACGAGATCACCTTCCTCGACGTCACCGCGACGGTCGACGACCGCTCGACCACCTACGACGTCGTGCAGCGCACCGCCGAAGAGGTCTTCATCCCGCTGACGGTCGGCGGCGGCGTCCGCAGCACCGAGGATGTCGCTCGCCTCCTCGGCGTCGGGGCGGACAAAGTCGGGGTGAATTCCGCCGCGATCGCCCGCCCCGAGCTCGTCGGCGAGATCGCAGACCGGTTCGGCGCACAGGTGCTCGTCCTCTCGCTCGACGTGAAGCGGGCGCCCGGCCTCCCGTCGGGCTTCGCCGTCACGACGCACGGCGGCCGCACTCTCACGACGCTCGACGCACTCGCCTGGGCGCGTGAGGCGATCGAACGTGGCGCGGGGGAGCTCCTCGTCAACTCGATCGACGCCGACGGCACGAAGGACGGCTTCGACCTCGAGCTCGTCGGGCTGATGCGCGAGATCTCGTCGGTGCCCGTGATCGCCTCCGGCGGTGCCGGGGATGCCGCGGACTTCGCGCCCGCGATCCGCGCCGGGGCCGACGCCGTGCTCGCGGCATCCGTCTTCCACTCCGGCCAGTTGACGGTCGGCGACGTGAAGTCGGCGCTCGTCGCCGACGGGATCGAGGTGCGCTGATGGCCAGGACGATCGAGGAGCGGGTGGCCCGCGTCCGCTACAACGACGACGGGCTCGTCGCGGCGATCGTGCAGCAGCACGACACGCTCGAAGTGCTGATGCTCGGATGGATGGATGCCGAGGCGCTGCGCCGCACGCTCACCGAGGGGCGCGTGACGTTCTGGTCGCGTTCGCGGCAGGAGTACTGGCGCAAGGGCGACACTTCCGGACACGCGCAGTACGTCAAGGGCGTCCGCCTGGACTGCGACGGCGACACGCTGCTCGTCGCCGTCGAGCAGGTCGGCGCGGCCTGCCACACCGGTGACCACACCTGTTTTGACGCCGATGACCTCGAGCCGGTGGTGTCGGACCGATGACCCCGGATGCCGCGCCCCGCCGCTGGCGCACCCGTGCGGTCCTGCCGGTGCTGGCCGGGGGAGCGGTGTCGATCATCGGTTCGACCCAGACCTGGCTCGACCTCGCCCTGCGCGACGGCGCCCAACTCTCGTTGGCGGTGCCGGGCGCTTCCGCGTTGCCGGTGCTGGCACCGCTCAGCCTTGCCGCGCTCGCCCTCGGGCTCGCCCTCACCATCGTGGGTCGCGTGCTCCGCTACGTCTTCGGCGCGATCGCTGTGCTCATGGGCGCAGGACTCGCCGTGGCATCCCTCCGGATCGCGCTGACCATGCCGATCGACGCCGTCGTCGGGACCGTCACCGAGGCCACTGGCCTCAGTGGCGTCGAGGCGGCCGCGGGCATCGTCACCACGATGGCCCTCACACCGTGGCCGTGGGTGACCGCAGCTGCCGGTCTCGCGGTCGTCGCCGGCGGTGCGATCGCGCTCGTCACCGGGCACCGATGGGCGGGTGCCGGACGGAAGTACCGGCAGGACGCCGCGCCGGCCGACGGCCGTCCGCGCGACGCCGTCGATTCGTGGGACGACCTCTCCCGGGGCGAGGACCCGACCCGCTGAGCGCGGGACGCCACCACCGCCCCGCTGACGGCGTTTGCGTACCGAGCGATCGGAGTTGTAGCCTTCGCGTGAGCCGAAGCACTGCAAGGCTTCTTCGGCGAACCGTGCGGGGGACGGCGCTGCGAGTGGGGACCCGCGAAGCGCAGCCTGGGGAGGCTACGTCCTATGCATCCGACGTCGAAAGCGCCCGAGTCCGAACGACCGTTGCGCAAGATCGCACTTGCGCTTCTCATCTCGGTTGCTCTGCTGTTCACATCGGCGCCGTATGCCGCGGTCGCGGCTGCGAAGTTCACGTCGGCGCCCGTGCCGACGGTGTCCGGTTCCGCGAAGGTCGGCAGCACGCTGACAGTGGCGGCTGGGCAATGGAAGCCGGCTGCGTCGTTGTCGTATCAGTGGAAGCGTGGGTCTGCGTCGATCAGTGGTGCGACGGGTAGCACGTACAAGC
>NZ_JASJND010000002.1 GCF_030065535.1 Microbacterium dauci | reverse complement strand
TCGATCACGGTGGTGGTGACCGGGAAGAAGTCTGGTTACGTCACGACGTCGAAGACGAGTGCGGCGAAGACGGTCGCGTTGCTGGCGTTCAAGTCGGCGCCGGTTCCGACGATTTCGGGGTCCGCGGCGGTGGGGCAGACGCTGACGGCGGGTGCGGGGTCGTGGTCGCCGGCTGCGTCGTTGTCGTATCAGTGGAAGCGTGGGTCTGCGTCGATCAGTGGTGCGACGGGTAGCACGTACAAGCTTGTGGATGCGGATGCTGGGCAGTCGATCACGGTGGTGGTGACCGGGAAGAAGTCTGGTTACGTCACGACGTCGAAGACGAGTGCGGCGAAGACGGTCGCTAGGTCGGCGCGTGTGGTCGAGTTGCCTCGGGCGATCGTTGAGAATAGGACGCTATTGACATCCACTGAGGTGGTTTACGTAGCGAGACACACGGTTTCCATCTCCACAGGCGTGACGCTGACCATTCCGTCTGGTGCGGTGGTCAAGTTCTCGGAGCACGCGGGACTTTATGTGGCTGGTTCGTTGGTTGCGAATGGGTCGGCGGCGAGTCCTGTGGTGTTTACGTCGTTGACCGACGACGCGGCTGGTGGTGACACCAACGGCGACGGCGACGACACGACTGCCTCCGACAGCTGGTGGGAAGGCATCGATGTTGCTGATGGTGGCGATCTGGTTCTTTCGCACGCGCGCGTGTCGAGTCGCATCAATGGTGCGGGGACGATTTCGTCATCCATCATCGAGGGCGCGATCACTGCGCCGGCAGTGCGGCCGGTGTCTATCACGCAAACAACAGTCCGTGGCGGTTCGATTACCGTGACGCGCGAGGCCGGATCGACGAGTGCGGTCGCGGTGACTGTGAAGGGCAACACGGTTCAGGATGGTGCGATCAGCGTCATCTCGAACAATGCAAACGCTTCTGCTCCCGCGGTCGTAGTCACCGGCAACAAGATCAGTGGCCATCAGGGTCAGTGTGCGCTGACCGTTGAAGATGTGAAGCTCCGCCCGTCGAACCTCAGCGGGAACACAATTACGGGGAACAAAGTCAACACGGTTTGTTATGCAGGAACGCTCGTTGAGAATTGGACCGTACCGATCACGGGCCCACGAATCGTCATCATCGACAGTTATGAGTACTACGACGATAACTACAAGGGCGGACTCACTGTCGCTGCGGGTGTGACCATGACCGCACCTGCTGGCGCAATCATGAAGTTCCATCACGCGGGACTTTATGTGGCTGGTTCGTTGGTTGCGAATGGGTCGGCGGCGAGTCCTGTGGTGTTTACGTCGTTGAGCGACGACGGGGCTGGTGGTGACACCAACGGCGACGGCGACGACACGACTGCCTCCGACAGCTGGTGGCAAGGCATCACCGTCGGCGATGGTGGTTCGCTAACCGGCACGGGACTTCTCGTCAGGTACGCCGCCACGGCTCTCTCGACGCAGGAGATCTCAACGATCAAGCTGAATAGCTCGAGTATCGAACTCTCGGGCGACACTTGTATAGACGCGCGCGGAGCTGATTCCGCGAGCTACTTTCACGGCACATTGAGTGCTTGCGACGTTGGGATTCGAGCGACGCGCCACTTTGACGCACGCGACACGCAGTGGGGGGCGGATCTCGGGCCATCGGTCGATGAGAACCCATCGGTAGTTGGCCCCGTCGCCGTATTCCCGTGGGCCGGTGCTTCAGTACCCCAACCCCTGCTCTCAGCTCCTACGCCGACATCCGTCACGGACTCTGGAGCCTGCAGAGACGTCTTGTTCATTGGCGTGATGGGATCTGGGCAGAGAGGGGAGGCAGGAAACGCTGACCTATTGGGATCAATGGTGAGAACCATCTACGCGGGCTTCAAGCAACGATATTTGAACGATGGCACTCCTGAAGATCTCACGTACAAAGTGATGGGCCTAGATTACGAAGCGAACGCTGTTCCATTATTCGGCACGTCTGGCCGCAATCCGTGGCAGCACATGGCCGATGTTTCCAACTATGTGCCTGGGGCATGGGACGGGTCCGTCCGTCTTATCTCTCAGATACAGAAGGCGGTTGATCAATGCGGGAAATCCGGGCAGAAGATCGTCCTTGCGGGCTACTCCCAAGGAGCGTGGGCGGTCCACTCTGCTGTGCAGTATCTCGGGGCGGCGCAGTCCTCCCTAATGGACCACATCGCCGGTGTCGCCCTACTCGCCGATCCGTTACGGTCAGACGAGATTGCGATCACCGACACGGGTGTCTCGCCGGATGGGGATGGAATCGGAGCCACTTTGCTCGGCTACGTCGGCACGAGCTACATGGACTGGATTCAGGCTTCCGCGCTCGGCACGTTCCCAACTGTTCCAGATGTTCAGATGGACGACTTTAGTTATCCATCTGCTCTCATAGATCGCAGCGTCCAGCTCTGTGGACGCGGGGATTCCGTGTGCGACACCGGTTGGCTACTTGAGATGCCGCGGGTGCTGGGGCTGGGCTCCTTCTTCGCTGATGGCATCGAGATTCACGAGGGCTACACCGATCAACAACTGCGGCATCTTGGCGCGGAACTCCGCGAGACGGTCTTTCAAGAATGACCGCGACAACTCGAGTCGGCCTATACGCGGCGATCGATTCGTGGGACGACCTTTCGCGCGGCGAGGACCCGACCCGCTGAGCGCGGGACGCCATCACCGCCCCGCTAGACTGGCACCGCGGCCCGATCCGTCACCCGGCGGACGAGTCGACACGACGTTTCGCATCCAAGGAGCACTATGAGCAACGACATCGGCGATCCCGGCCACGGACACTCCCCGGCGGCGTGGACCACCGTCGTCATCGCACTGGTGGCGATCTCGTTCGGCACCCTCTTCTTCTTCCTCGAGATGCCGCTGCTGGTCTGGCTCTCGGTCGTCCTCCTCGTCATCGCCGGCATCGTCGGTCTCGTGATGACGAAGGCGGGCTACGGCGTCGGCGGCTCGAAGACCACGGCAAAGCAGCACTGACGTGCTCGCCGACCTCACGGCCGGCGCGGTGGAGGACGCCGAGGCGCGTCGTCGGTCGAAGCCGTTCGACGTGCTCGAGCGTGAGGCTCTCGCCGCACGTCCTGCGATCGATGCGCTCGCGGCGCTCGCGCCCGCTAACCGCGTCAAGATCATCGCCGAGGTGAAGCGTGCGAGCCCGTCGCGCGGTGACCTCGCCGCCATCCCCGACCCGGCGCTGCAGGCGTCGAAGTACGAGCAAGGCGGCGCGTCCGCGATCTCGGTGCTCACCGAGGGGCGCAAGTTCAAGGGCTCGCTCGCCGACCTCGAGGCGGTCCGTGCGGCCGTGTCGGTGCCCGTGCTCCGCAAGGACTTCATCGCGACGCCGTACCAGGTGCTCGAAGCCCGCGCTGCGGGCGCCGATCTCGCGCTGCTCATCGTCGCCGCGCTCGACCAGCCGCTGCTGGCCGGGCTGCATGCACTGATCCTCGAACTCGGGATGACGCCGCTCGTCGAGACCCACTCGGCTGAAGAGCTCGAACGTGCCGCCGATATCGGCGCGAAGCTCATCGGTGTCAACGCGCGGAACCTCTCCACCTTCGAGCTCGACCGCGACCTGTTCGGCCGGCTGTCCGACTCGTTTCCCTCGGATGCCGTGAAGGTGGCCGAATCCGCAGTCCTCACCCCTGCCGACGTCACGCACTACCGCTCTGCGGGTGCCGACGTGGTCCTCATCGGCGAGGCGCTGGTCACCGGCGACCCCGTCGCCACCCTCACGACCTTCCTGGAGGCGGGCGCATGAGCCTTCGTGCGGCATCCGGTCCCTTCTACGGCGAATACGGCGGGCGCTTCATGCCCGAATCGCTCATCGCCGCGATCGATGAACTGACCGCCGAGTACGAGGCGGCCAAGGCGGATCCCGCCTTCGGTGCGGAGTTCCATCGCCTGCTCAACGTGTACGCGGGGCGTCCCTCCGCGCTCACCGAGGTCGCGCGGTTCGCCGAGCATGCCGGCGGTGCACGGGTCTTCCTCAAGCGCGAGGATCTGAACCACACCGGGTCGCACAAAATCAACAACGTGATCGGCCAGGCGCTGCTCACCAAGCGTCTCGGCAAGACGCGCGTGATCGCCGAGACCGGTGCCGGCCAGCACGGCGTCGCGACGGCCACCGCCGCCGCGTTGTTCGGCTTCGACTGCACGATCTACATGGGCGAGGTCGACACCGAGCGGCAGGCCCTCAACGTCGCGCGGATGCGGCTCTTGGGTGCCGAGGTCGTCCCGGTCACGACCGGCTCGCGCACCCTGAAGGACGCCATCAACGAGGCGTACCGCGACTGGGTGGCGTCGGTCGAGACCACCAACTACATCTTCGGCACCGCAGCGGGTCCGCACCCGTTCCCTGCGATGGTGCGTGATTTCCAGAAGGTCATCTCCGAAGAGGCCCGGCAGCAGCTGCTCGACGAGATCGGCCGACTTCCCGACGCGGTCGTTGCCTGTGTCGGCGGGGGATCGAACGCGATCGGCATGTTCGACGCATTCCTCGACGACGAGGGGGTGAAGCTCTACGGCGTCGAAGCGGCCGGTGACGGCGTCGACACGCCCAAGCACGCGGCCTCCATCGAGCGAGGCCGCCCCGGCGTACTCCACGGTGCTAAGACCTATGTCCTGCAGGACCAAGACGGCCAGACGATCGAGTCGCACTCGATCTCGGCAGGCCTCGACTACCCGGGCGTCGGCCCCGAGCACTCGTGGCTCGCCGACATCGGCCGTGCCGAGTACATCCCCGCGACGGATGCCGAGGCCATGGACGCGCTGCGCCTGCTGAGCCGCACCGAGGGCATCATCCCGGCGATCGAGTCGGCGCACGCCCTCGCCGGTGCACTCCGCCTCGGACGGGAGCTCGGACCCGACGCAGTCATCGCCGTCAGCCTCTCGGGCCGAGGCGACAAGGACATGGACACCGCGGCGCGCTGGTTCGGCCTCTACGACGAGGGCGCGGAGCCCGTCGACGTCCCGGTCGACCCGGAGCCCGGCAGCGGCGAAGGAGTCGAGCTGTGAGCTCGCGTGTGGCGGCGGCGATCAGCGCCGCGAAGGCCGAGGGACGCGGCGCGTTCGTCGGGTACCTCCCGATCGGGTATCCCGACCTGGATGCCAGTGTCGAGGCCGCTGTCGCACTCGCAGAGGCCGGCGCGGACATCCTCGAGCTCGGCCCGCCTTACTCCGACCCGGTGATGGACGGTCTCGTCATCCAGGAGGCGACGCAGGCGGCACTGGCGGCGGGCTTCCGCCTCGGTGACACCTTTACGGCACTCCGCGCCATCACGGCGCGTGTCGATGTGCCGGTGCTGGTGATGACCTACTGGAACCCCGTCATGCAGTACGGCGTCGACCGCTTCGCCGACGACCTGCTCGCCGCGGGCGGCGCAGGGCTCATCACGCCGGACATCACACCGGACGCCGCGGCCGACTGGATTGCGGCATCCGAGCGAACCGGTCTCGACCGGGTCTTCCTCGCGGCCCCCACGTCGACCGACGAGCGCCTCGCGATGATCGCCGAGGCCTCCACCGGATTCGTCTACACCGTGTCGACCATGGGCATCACGGGGGAGCGGGCCGAGTTGGATGCCGCCGCAAGGGGCCTCGTCGCGCGCCTCCGCGCCCACGGCGTGGAGCACGCGTGCGTCGGCATCGGCATCTCGACACCCGAGCAGGTCGCCGGGGTTCTGGACTACGCGGACGGCGCGATCGTCGGCACCGCGCTCGTGCGCGCGCTCCGCGACGGCGGAATCGCCGGGCTGACCGAGACGGCCGAAGCCCTCGCCGCAGGTACCGCCCCCGCGGCGAAGTAGACTTCCGGACGTGACTTCCGCCGCACTGCCCGTCCTGGCCAGCATTCCGAGCCCCGATGTCAGTTTCATCACGCTCGGCCCGCTGACGATCCACTTCTACGCCCTGTGCATCCTGCTGGGCATCGTCGTCGCGACGCTGTGGACCAACCGCCGCCTCACCGCGCGCGGCGCGGAGCCGTGGGTCGTCATCGACATCGCGCTCATCGCGGTGCCGCTCGCCATCATCGGCGCGCGCATCTTCCACGTCGTCACCCACCCCGGGTTCTACTTCGGCGAGGACAAGGACTTCTGGGCGATCTTCCGCATCTGGGAAGGCGGCATCGCGATCTTCGGCGCCCTCATCGGCGGCGCGATTGGCGCCTGGCTCGGCTGCAAGTGGACCGGCATCCGATTCTGGTCCTTCGCCGACGCACTCGCGCCCGGGCTGCTGCTCGCGCAGGCTCTCGGTCGCTTCGGCAACTGGTTCAATCAGGAGCTGTACGGTCTCCCCACCGACCTGCCGTGGGGCCTGGAGATCGACTACCCGAACGCGGCGTGGCCGGCCGGGCTCGCCGAGGGCACGCTGTTCCACCCCACGTTCCTCTACGAAGTCATCTGGAACGTCATGGGCGTCTGCGTCCTCGTCTGGGCCGGCCGACGCTTCTCGCTGCAGTGGGGACGCCTGTTCGGGCTCTACCTCGCGTGGTACAGCGCCGGCCGAATCGTCTGGGAATCGATCCGCATCGACCCGAGCGAGGTCTTCTTCGGCCTGCGCACCAACGTGTGGGCCGCCGTGTTCGGCGTGATCGTCGGACTCGCCATCTTCTTCGTGCAGGGTCGCCGACACTTTGGCGCCGAGCCGTCGCCCTACCAGCGTGGGCGCGAATGGACGGCTCCGGGCGCGGTACACTCAGGGGAAGCCGATGCTTTCGTCGACGTGAGCGCACCCCCCACGTCCGAAGCATCCTCCGACCAGGCCACAAGCTCAGTCACCACCCGATAACACCGCAGGGCCGACGTCGTCCCAGGTTGAGCACCCATGTGAGGACGGTTCGTATGCCCTCGAGCTCCCGTCACGAAACCACCGCGACGCCCGCGTCGATCGGTGGTGCCTTCCCGCAGAAGCAGGGAATGTACAACCCCGCGTTCGAGAAGGACGCGTGTGGTCTGGCGATGGTCGCGACGCTTCGCGGCACGCCCGGTCACGACATCGTCGACCTCGCGCTGACCGCACTCCGCAACCTCGAGCACCGCGGCGCCATCGGCTCCGACGCGGGCACCGGTGATGGCGCCGGCATTCTGACGCAGATGCCCGACGCGTTCCTGCGCGCGGTTGTCGACTTCGAGCTGCCTGCGGCCGGCGAGTACGCCGTCGGCCTCGCGTTCCTTCCCCTCGACCGCGAGGCCCGCGATGCCCAGAAGCGCGCGATCGGCGAGGTCGCGGCATCCGAAGGACTCACCGTCCTCGGGTGGCGCGAGGTTCCCACGGCCGACGAACACCTCGGCAAGCTCGCCTTCGAGGCGCGTCCTGCGTTCGAGCAGATCTTCATCTCGCGTCCTGCAGTCGGCGACGCGCCCGCACTGTCGGGCATCGAACTCGACCGCCGCACCTACCGACTCCGCAAGCGCGCGCAGCACGAGCTCGACGCGTACTTCGTGTCGCTGTCCAGCCGCACCCTCGGGTACAAGGGCATGGTCACGACACTCCAGCTCGAGCCGTTCTACCCTGACCTCCAGGACGAGCGCTTCGTCTCGGAGCTCGCCGTCGTGCACTCGCGGTACTCGACCAACACCTTCCCGTCGTGGCCGCTCGCGCAGCCGCTGCGCATGCTCGCCCACAACGGCGAGATCAACACCGTCAACGGCAACCGCAACTGGATGCGCGCGCGGCAGTCGCAGCTCGAGTCGGAGCTGATCGGCGACATCCGTCCGCTGCTGCCGATCTGCACCGACGGGCAGAGCGACTCGGCGTCGTTCGACGAGGTGCTCGAGCTGCTCACGCTCACCGGCCGCAGCCTGCCGCACGCGATCATGATGATGGTGCCCGAGGCGTACGAGAAGCAGGCCGACATCCCGGCCGACGTCCGTGCGTTCTACGAGTACCACTCGATGCAGATGGAGCCGTGGGACGGTCCCGCTGCGCTCATCTTCACCGACGGCTCGCTCGTCGGCGCTACGCTCGACCGCAACGGCCTCCGCCCCGGTCGTTGGACCGAGACCACCGACGGCATCGTCGTCATCGGCAGTGAGACGGGTGTGCTCGACTTCGAGCCGGCACGCATCAAGCGCCGCGGTCGCCTGCGGCCCGGCCGCATGTTCCTCGTCGACACCGCCCAGGGGCGCATCGTCGAGGATGACGAGATCAAGCGCGACCTCGCCGCGCTCTCGCCGTGGCAGGAGTGGCTCGACGAGGGTCGTGTCCGGTTGAAGGATCTGCCCGAGCGCGAGCACATCGTGCACCCCATCGCATCGATCACGCGGCGTCAGCGCACTTTCGGTTACACCGAAGAAGAGGTGCGCATCCTGCTGACCCCGATGGGTCAGACGGGTGCCGAGCCGCTCGGCGCGATGGGGTCCGACACCCCGATCGCGGTGCTCAGCGAGCGCCCGCGCCTGCTGTTCGACTACTTCGTGCAGCAGTTCGCGCAGGTGACGAACCCGCCGCTCGACTCGATCCGCGAAGAGGTCGTCACCTCGCTCGGCCTGGGCCTGGGCCCGGAGCGCAACCTGCTCGAGGCCGGCGCCGACCACACGCGGGTCATCACGCTCGACTTCCCGGTGATCGACAACGACGAGCTCGCGAAGCTGCAGAACATCGACCGCGCGCTCCCGGGTCGCCGGTCCATCACGATCCGCGGCCTGTACCGCGCCGACGCGGGCGCCGACTCGTTGCGCCGTCGCCTCGACGAGATCAACGCCGAAGTGGATGCTGCGATCGCCGACGGCGTCGAGTTCATCATCCTCAGCGACCGTGACTCCACGAAGGACCTCGTCCCGATCCCGTCGCTGCTGACGCTCTCGGCGGTGCACCACCACCTCATCCGCAACGAGAACCGCATGAAGGTTGGGCTCGTGGTCGAGGCGGGCGACGTCCGCGAGGTGCACCACGTGGCGACCCTCATCGGCTACGGCGCCTCGGCGGTCAACCCGTACCTGGCGATGGAGACGGTCGAGTACCTCGTGCGTGCGGGCTACATCACCGGTATCTCGCAGGAGAAGGCCGTCAAGAACCTGATCTACGCGCTCGGCAAGGGCGTGCTGAAGATCATGTCGAAGATGGGCATCTCGACGGTCTCGTCGTACGCCGGCGCCCAGGTGTTCGAGGCGGTCGGCCTCTCGCAGGAGTTCATCGACACCTACTTCACCGGCACCGAGACGAAGCTCGGGGGCATCGGCGTCGCCGAGATCGCGCGCGAGAACATCGCCCGTCACGAGTACGCGTACCCCGAGGACCAGGCCGTGCGCGCGCACGAGCGCCTCTGGACCGGCGGCGAATACCAGTGGCGTCGCGACGGTGCTCCGCACCTCTTCAACCCCGACACGGTGTTCCGTCTGCAGCACGCGACGCGCACCCGCCGCTACGACATCTTCCGCGAGTACACGGGGATGGTCGACGGTCAGGCCGAGGAGCTCAAGACGCTCCGCGGACTGTTCCGGTTGAAGTCCGGCGTCCGCCCCGCCGTGCCGATCGACGAGGTCGAGCCGGTCTCGTCGATCGTGAAGCGGTTCTCCACCGGCGCGATGAGCTACGGCTCCATTTCGCAGGAGGCGCACGAGACGCTCGCCATCGCGATGAACCGCCTCGGCGCGAAGTCGAACACCGGTGAAGGCGGCGAGGACGTCGACCGGCTGCTCGACCCCGAACGTCGGAGCTCCATCAAGCAGGTGGCATCCGGTCGATTCGGCGTCACCAGCATGTACCTGACGCACGCGGACGACATTCAGATCAAGCTCGCCCAGGGCGCCAAGCCCGGCGAGGGTGGCCAGCTGCCCCCGGGCAAGGTCTACCCGTGGATCGCCCGCACCCGCGGTGGCACCCCGGGCGTCGGTCTCATCTCGCCGCCGCCGCACCACGACATCTACTCGATCGAAGACCTCAAGCAGCTGATCTTCGACCTGAAGCGCGCGAACCCGTCGGCTCGCGTGCACGTCAAGCTCGTGAGTCAGTCGGGCATCGGCGCGGTCGCGGCGGGCACCGCCAAGGCCCTCGCGGACGTCATCCTGGTCTCGGGCCACGACGGCGGCACCGGTGCGAGCCCGATGAACTCGCTGAAGCACGCGGGCACGCCCTGGGAGCTCGGCCTCGCCGAGACCCAGCAGACGCTGATGATCAACGACATGCGCGGCCGCGTCGTCGTGCAGGCCGACGGCCAGCTGAAGACCGGTCGTGACGTCGTCATCGCGGCGCTGCTGGGCGCCGAGGAATTCGGCTTCGCGACGAGTGCGCTCGTCGTCGAGGGCTGCATCATGATGCGCGTCTGCCACCTCGACACCTGCCCCGTGGGCGTAGCGACGCAGAACCCGGAGCTGCGCAAGCGCTTCACCGGCAAGGCCGACCACGTCGTGAATTTCATGGAGTTCATCGCGCAGGAGGTGCGCGAATACCTCGCCGAGCTCGGCTTCCGCTCGATCGACGAGGCCGTCGGGCGCACCGATGTGCTCGACGTGCAGCCCGCCGTGGACCACTGGAAGGCACACGGGCTCGACCTGTCGCCGATCCTCGAGGGCCCTGTCTTCACGGATGCCGCGCCGCGCCGTCACGTGCGCGATCAGGAGCACGAGTTGGAGCAGCACTTCGACGTCGGCCTGCTCGAGCAGGCGCGCGACGTCGTCGCGCACGGTGGTCACATCGCCATCGATCTGCCGATCCGCAACACCGAACGCGCCGTCGGCACGATGCTGGGACACCACGTCACCCGTGCCCACGGCGTGAACGGCCTGCCGGCCGGCACGATCGAGGTGAACCTCACCGGTTCGGCCGGGCAGTCCTTCGGTGCGTTCCTGCCGTCGGGCATCACGCTGCGGCTCGAGGGCGACTCGAACGACTACGTCGGCAAGGGGCTTTCTGGCGGCGAGATCGTCGTCCGCCCGCCGCGGGCCGCAGAGTTCGACGCGTCGCAGAACGTCATCGCCGGCAACGTCATCGGGTACGGGGCGACGCAGGGCTCGATGTTCCTGCGGGGGGTCGTGGGGGAGCGGTTCCTCGTCCGCAACTCCGGGGCAACGGCCGTCGTCGAAGGCGTGGGCGACCACGCACTCGAGTACATGACCGGCGGCCTCGCGGTGATCCTCGGCACGACCGGCCGGAACCTGGGCGCGGGGATGTCGGGCGGCAGCGCGTACATCTACAAGCTCGATCGTGGGCTCATCAACCGTGAGGCCATCGCCAGTGGCGAGCTCGAGCTCGAGGCGCTCGGTTCGGGTGACGTCGAGATTCTGCGCGACCTGCTCGAGCGTCACGTGGCCGAGACCGGCTCCGACCTCGCCGAGGGGCTCCTCGCGAACCTCGACACCGAGGCGGCGAACTTCACGCGGGTCCTCCCGCGCGACTACGCCGCTGTTCTCAAGACCCGTCAGGACGCGGTCGCCGAGGGGCTCGACCCCGACGGCGACGTCGTCTGGACCCGCATCATGGAGGTGACCGGTGGCTGACCCGAAGGGCTTCCTCAAAGTCACCGAGCGCGAGCTCCCGCCGCGCCGGCCTGTTCCCGTTCGCATCATGGACTGGAAGGAGGTGTACGAAGCAGGTGATCAGGCCGTGCTCCGTCGCCAGGCCGGCCGGTGCATGGACTGCGGCATCCCGTTCTGCCACCAGGGGTGCCCGCTCGGCAACCTCATTCCGGAGTGGAACGACCTGACGTGGCGCGGCGAGGGCCGCGCGGCGATCGAGCGCCTCCACGCGACGAACAACTTCCCCGAGTTCACCGGCCGACTCTGCCCGGCACCGTGCGAGAGCTCCTGCGTGCTGGGCATCAACCAGCCCGCCGTCACGATCAAGCAGATCGAGGTCTCCACGATCGACGAGGCGTTCGCGAGCGGCTGGGTCGAGGCGGAGCCTCCGGGCCGGCTCACCGGCAAGACCGTCGCGGTCGTCGGTTCGGGTCCTGCCGGTCTCGCCGCCGCGCAGCAGTTGACGCGCGCCGGGCACACCGTCGCGGTCTACGAGCGCGACGACCGGATCGGCGGTCTGCTGCGCTACGGCATCCCCGACTTCAAGATGGAGAAGCGCCACCTCGAGTCGCGCCTGCGGCAGATGCGTGACGAGGGCACCCGCTTCCGCGCGGGCGTCGAGATCGGCAAGGACCTGTCGTGGAGCGACCTCCGGGCGCGCTACGACGCCGTCGTGATCGCGACCGGTTCGACCGTCCCGCGTGAGCTCGCCATCCCCGGCCGCGACCTCGACGGCGTGCACTTCGCGATGGAGTACCTCGTCGAGTCCAACAAGGCCGTCGCCGGCGACCAGATGCCGCAGCAGATCCACGCCGAGGGCAAGCACGTGGTGGTCATCGGTGGTGGTGATACGGGCGCCGACTGCATCGGCACCGCGCACCGTCAGGGCGCGCTGAGCGTGACCAACCTCGCCATCGGCGCGCAGCCGCCCGCCGGGCGTCCCGACCACCAGCCGTGGCCGATGTCGCCGACGATCTTCGAGGTGCAGTCCGCGCACGAAGAGGGCGGCGAGCGGAGCTTCCTGGCATCCACCGTCGAGTTCCTCGGCAACGAGGCGGGCGAGGTCCGTGCGCTCCGCGTCGCCGAGACCGAGTTCGTCGACGGACGCCGCGTGCCCAAGAGCGGCACCGAGCGAGAGATCCCCGCCGACCTCGTCCTCATCGCGATGGGCTTCACCGGCCCCGAACGCGGCGCGCTCGAGTCGCAGCTCGGCACGGTCTTCACCTCGCGCGGCAACGTCGAGCGTGCAGACGACTGGCAGTCGACTTCGTCGGGCGTGTTCGTCGCCGGTGACGCCGGCCGCGGACAGTCGCTCATCGTCTGGGCGATCGCAGAGGGACGTGCGACGGCTGCTGCCGTCGACGAGTACCTCATGGGATCGACCAACCTTCCGTCGCCGGTCCGCCCGACCGACGTCGCGATCGGTCTGCAGCACGCCTAGGCTGAGACCGTACACAGCCCCCCTCAAAAGAACCCAACGGAGCAATTTCTGTGAGACGCGCGAAGATCGTCGCCACGCTGGGCCCCGCCACCGAGAGCTATGAGATGGTCCGCGCGATCATCGACGCCGGTGTCGACGTGACCCGATTCAACCTCAGCCACGGCGACTACGCCGATCACGACGCTCGCCTCGCGAACGTCCGCAAGGCAGCAGATGACGCAGGTCGCGCCGTCGCTGTGCTCGTCGACCTGCAGGGCCCCAAGATCCGGCTCGGCCGCTTCGCCGAGGGTCCCCACGAGCTCGCCGTGGGCGACGTCTTCAAGATCACGACCGAAGACATCCAGGGCACCAAGGAGATCGTCTCGACGACCTTCAAGGGTCTGCCCGCAGATGTGAAGCCGGGTGACTTCCTCCTGATCGACGACGGCAAGGTCCGCGTCCAGGTGACCGGCGTCGAGGGCCCGGTCGTCACGACCGAGGTCGTCGTCGCAGGCCCCGTCTCGAACAACAAGGGCATCAACCTGCCGGGTGTCGCGGTCAACGTGCCGGCGCTGTCCGATAAGGACGAAGCCGACCTCCGCTGGGGGCTCCGTGCGGGTGCCGACATCATCGCGCTGTCGTTCGTGCGGGATGCCGCCGACGTCACGCGCGTGCACGAGATCATGGCCGAAGAGGGACGCAAGGTCCCCGTCATCGCCAAGATCGAGAAGCCGCAGGCGGTCGAAAATCTCGAGGAGATCATCGACGCCTTCGACGGCATCATGGTCGCCCGTGGCGACCTCGGCGTCGAGCTTCCCCTCGAAGCGGTGCCGATCGTCCAGAAGCGCGCCGTGGAGCTGTGCCGCCGAATGGCGAAGCCCGTCATCGTCGCGACGCAGATGCTCGAGACGATGATCGACAACCCCGTGCCGACGCGCGCCGAGACCAGCGACGTCGCCAACGCCGTGCTCGATGGAGCGGATGCCGTGATGCTTTCCGGCGAGACCAGCGTGGGCAAGCACCCGGTCGGCGTCGTGGAGACGATGGCTCGCATCATCGACTCGACGGAGACTCACGGCCTCGAGCGCATCGCGCCGCTCACGACGAAGCCCCGCACGCAGGGAGGCGCCATCACCCTCGCCGCGCGCGAGGTGGCCGAGTTCGTCGAGGCGAAGTACGTCGCGATGTTCACCGAGTCGGGGGACACCGCCCGTCGCATGTCGCGACTGCGCTCCGAGATCCCCATGATCGCCTTCGCGACCGACCCGGCGATCCGTCGCCGGATGGCACTGACCTGGGGCATCCAGTCGGCGCTCGTCGAGCCCGTCGAGCACACCGACCTGATGTTCCGCCAGGTGGACGACTTCTTCCTCGGCGCGGGGCTGGCCGAGGTTGGCGACAAGGTCGTCGTGATCTCCGGATCCCCTCCCGGAATCGAAGGGTCGACCAACGACATCCGTATTCACAAGATCGGCGACGCCGTCCACGGCAAGGCGCCGATCTACAAGGCCGAGCAGTAAGGCCGGAGCGTGTCTGAGGCGGGCATCCCCACGCGGGAGCCCGCCTCTACCATGTTCGGTGGCTGGAGGGAAGATCCTCTGATCGAGGCTGACGAGCGGACTACCGTCGTGTGATCATCACGTACAGGAGGACCGCATGGGTTTCATCGCTTTCCTCATTCTGGGACTGATCGCAGGCGCCATCGCCAAGCTGATCCTCCCCGGCAAGCAGGGCGGCGGCTGGTTCGTCACACTGATCCTCGGTGTGGTCGGCGCGCTCCTCGGAGGCTGGCTCGGCGGTGTCCTGTTCAATGCGAAGCTCGAGGAGTTCTTCAGCATCCAGACCTGGTTGCTCGCGATCGGCGGCTCGCTCATCGTCCTGCTGATCTACGGGTTCATCACGGGGCGCAACAAGCGCACCACCTGAGTCCACACCTCGAACGACGGAACGGCGTCCCGACTGGGGCGCCGTTCCGCTGTGTGCGGGACCCGGTATCGTCGGCAGGAAGCGAGGAGAGCGCCATGAACGCACCCGATCCGATCCGGGACGCCCGGGTCCTCATCACCGGAGCAGCACGAGGGATGGGGGAGCTGTATGCCCGACGCGCAGTCGCAGCCGGCGCGAGAGCGGTCGCGCTGTGGGACATCACGGATGCCGCCGCCCTCGCCGCTGACCTGTCGCGCTCGGGGGTCGACGTGCGGGCGTACCGCGTCGACATCTCGGACCGTGAGGACATCGCCCGTGCCGCCACCGAGGTCCGGGTCGACTTGGGCGGTGTCGACGTCCTCATCAACAACGCAGGCATCGTCCGGGGCGCGCCGTTCTGGGAGCACGACCCTGAGCGGGACATCGAGGCGACGATGCGGGTGAACACGCTTGCCGCGATGTGGCTCACGCGGGAGTTCCTGCCCGAGATGATCGCGGATGCCACGCGACCGGCGCGCATCCTCAATATCGCGTCCGCCGCCGGGACGCTCGCCAATCCGAGGATGAGCGTCTACGCCGGCTCGAAGTGGGCGCTGATCGGCTGGAGCGAATCGGTGCGCCTCGAGCTGGAGGCGCACGGGCACCGGCACATCGCGGTCACGACCTTCTGCCCGAGCTATGTTTCGACCGGCATGTTCGCCGGTGCACGCGGTCCTCTGCTGACGCCCATCCTGACGCCACGCCAGGCGACGCAGGCGGCGTGGCGGGGGATGGTGCGCGGGACGCCGATGGTGATGCGCCCGTGGACGGTCAAGCTGGCGATGGCGCTGCGCGGCGTGCTGCCGACCAGGCCATGGGACGCCCTGGCGCGCCGCGTGTTCAAGGTGTACTCGTCGATGGACGCGTTCACCGGTCACGGAGGCTGACCACGTCGGAAGACTTCCGGCACGCCGAGCCGAGCGCTCGGCGTGCGGGAAGTCCCGAAACGTGCCGGTGGTGGGAGTCGAACCCACACGCCCTTTCGGGCAACCGAGTTTGAGTCGGTCGCGTCTGCCATTCCGCCACACCGGCGCACGCCTCAACGACGATACCGCAGGAAGGCGGTACCGCCTGCCCTAGGATGGACGACGTGACTGAGCAGGAACCCACCCCGGCACCCCAGGCCGCCCCCACCCCGCGTCGCGTCGTCGTCGCAGAGGACGAGTCGCTGATCCGACTCGACATCGTCGAGATCCTGCGCGACAGCGGCTTCGACGTCGTCGGTGAGGCGGGTGACGGCGAGACCGCCGTCCAGCTCGCCACCGAGCTTCGTCCCGACCTCGTGATCATGGACGTCAAGATGCCCGTCCTCGACGGCATCAGCGCTGCCGAGAAGCTCAGCAAGAACCACGTCGCCCCCGTCGTGCTGCTGACCGCCTTCAGCCAGAAGGAACTCGTCGAGCGCGCGAGTGAGGCCGGTGCGCTCGCGTACGTCGTGAAGCCCTTCACCCCGAACGACCTGCTGCCGGCGATCGAGATCGCGCTCGCCCGTTACGAGCAGATCATCACGCTCGAAGCCGAGGTCGCCGACATGGTCGAGCGCTTCGAAACCCGCAAGCTCGTCGACCGGGCCAAGGGCCTGCTCAACGAGAAGATGGGCCTGTCCGAGCCCGATGCCTTCCGGTGGATCCAGAAGGCCTCGATGGATCGCCGACTCACCATGCAAGACGTCGCCAAGGCGATCATCGAGCAGCTCGCGCCCAAGAAGGGCTGACACCGCGCGTGCTCGAAGAGCTCGATCTCCCGGTCGCCCTCGACACCAGACTCGGGCCGATGGAGTTGCGCGGAGCGATGGAGGCCGATCTCGACGCCATCATGGCATTGCTGGCCGACGATCCCGTCAGCGCAACTCGCGGGGATGTCGCGTCGGTGCATGTTCGCGGATTGTATGCTCGCGGGCTCCACCGCATTCTGAACGATGACGGCAACGATCTGCTCGTCGCGACGCTCGGCGACGCGGTCGTCGGAACGATGCAGCTGACGGTCGTCCCGGGTATGGCTCGCCGGGGGAGCACCCGCCTGATGGTCGAAGCGGTCCGCGTCGCGAACGATCAGCGCTCCGGCGGCATCGGAGGTGCCATGCTGCGCTGGGTAACCGATGTCGCGGCGCCGGCAGTCGGTGCGTCGCTCGTGCAGCTGACGTCGGATGCGGCGAGAACGGACGCGCATCGGTTCTATACGAGACTCGGCTTCGTCGACTCGCACGTGGGTTTCAAGTTCGCCGTTCGGCGCTGAGCCTCGGTCAGGATGCCGGAAGGTCGCGCACCAGGTTCGTGATGCGAACGGTCGAGCAGCGACGACCCTGCTCGTCGGTGACGACGATCTCGTGCACGGTCATGGTGCGGCCGAGGTGAATCGGGGTGCAGGTCCCCGTGACGTACCCCTCGGTCGCCGATCGGGTGTGTGTGGCGTTGATGTCGATGCCGACGGCAAGACGGCCGGGCCCTGCGTGGAAGTTCGCGTGCATCGAGCCGAGCGACTCGCCGAGCACGACGTAGGCGCCACCGTGAAGGAGTCCCACCGGCTGCGTGTTGCCGGCGACCGGCATCCGTGCGATCGCCCGTTCCGGTGTGAACTCGAGCCACTCGATGCCCATCTTCTCGGCGAGTGCGCCCATGCCGCGGCCGGTCGCCCAGGCGAGTGCGTCGTCGGGGGAGGGGACGTCCGTGGGCATGGCTCACCTTGCTTCGATGCGGGAGGGATTCGCTGCGCTGTCGGTGTCCGATGCGCGAACTAGGCTGGCTGGGTGACCGACTCCGGAAAGCCTACCCTTCTCGTCGTCGACGGCCACTCGCTGGCCTACCGGGCGTTCTTCGCCCTTCCGGTTGACAATTTCTCGACCAAAGACGGGCAGCATACCAACGGCATCTACGGGTTCCTGTCGATGTTCGTGAACCTGCTCAAAGCCGAGAAGCCGACCCACGTCGCCGTGGCGTTCGACACCTCCCGGCAGTCGTTCCGCACCCGCGTGTACGAGGAGTACAAAGCGAACCGCTCGGAGTCGCCGGCCGAGTTCAAGGGGCAGATCCCGCTGCTGCAGGAGTGCCTCGATGCCATGGGGGTCCCGGTCCTCACGAAGGAGGACTTCGAGGCCGACGACATCCTCGCCACCCTCGCCACCCAGGGTGCCGACCGCGGCTTCCAGGTGCTCGTCTGCTCCGGCGACCGCGACACCATCCAGCTCGTCACCGACGATGTGACACTGCTGTACCCGAGTGTGCAGGGCGTCTCGCAGCTCAAGCGGTACACCCCCGAGGCGGTCGTTGAGAAGTACGGCCTGCCGCCGCACAACTACCCCGACATCGCCGCCCTCGTCGGCGAGACGAGCGACAACCTGCCCGGTGTGCCGAAGGTCGGCGAAAAGACCGCCGTCAAGTGGCTGACGCAGTACGGCACCCTCGACGAGCTGCTCGAGCGTGCGGACGAGATCAAGGGCGTCGTGGGCGGCAACCTGCGTGAGCACCTCGATGACGTGCGCCGCAACCGTCAGCTGAACGCGCTGCTGCGCGATGTCGAGTTCGAGTACGAGCCGGAAGATCTGGCAGTGCGCCCGCTCGACACGCAGGCGGTCCGCGACATCTTCGCCCGACTCGAGTTCCGGACCCTCCTGCCGCGCGTGTTCGAGGCGGTCGGCGTCGAACCCGAGCCCGTCGAGCCCGACGTCGTCGCTCCGACTCCTGTCCAGGCAGCTCCCGCCGACCTCGCGGCGTGGGTGGCGCAGCGCAGCGAAGAGACCGCGCTGACCCTTACCGTCGTCGACGGTCGGCCGGGTCGTCTCGGCGTCGCGACGCTCACCGACGTCCGAGAGGCCGACTGGAGCGACGACCTCGCGGCGGCGCTCCGTGACTGGCTCGAGGGCGATGCGCCGAAGCTCGTGACCGACGCGAAGGTGCAGGTCAAGGCGCTGCGCCGCGCCGGCATCCGGCTCGGCGGCCTCGTCTTCGATCCGCTGCTCGCGGGGTGGCTGCTTCGCCCGAGCCTGCCGGACAAGTCGCTGGCCGACCTCGTCGACCGCTACCTCGACGAGAAGCTCCCCGTCGCCGACCCGACCCAGCTCGTCCCCGAGACCGAGGGTGCGACGCCGGGTCAGCTCGCATGGTTCTCGTTGCGCGTGGCTGAGGCGCAGCGCGGGGAGCTGCCCGAGTCGGTGGCATCCGTCCTCACAGACATCGAGCTCCCGACGCTCGACGCCCTCGCCGACATGGAACTCGCGGGCGTCGCCGTCTCGAAGGAGAAGCTCGGCGGGTTCTCGGCCGAGCTCGGTGCGCGTGCGGACGCGATCGCTCAGGAGGCGTATGCGATCATCGGCAAAGAGGTGAACCTCGGGTCGCCGAAGCAGCTGCAGGAAGTGCTCTTCGAGCAGCTCGAGCTGCCGAAGACCCGCAAGACGAAGACGGGGTACTCCACGGATGCCGCAGTCCTCGCCGATCTGCAGGAGTCGAACCCGCACCCGTTCCTCGGGCTCCTCCTGCAGCACCGTGAGGCGACGAAGCTCCGCCAGATCATCGAGTCGCTGACCGTCGGGATCGCCGGCGACGGCCGCATCCACACGACCTACGTGCAGACGGGGAGCCAGACCGGTCGGCTGTCGAGCACCGACCCGAACCTCCAGAACATCCCGATCCGCAACGAGGAGTCGCGGCGCATTCGTGCCGCGTTCGAGGTCGGCGCGGGGTACGAGACCCTGCTGACGGCGGACTATTCGCAGATCGAGATGCGCATCATGGCGCATCTGTCCGGCGATCCCGGGCTCATCGAGGCGTTCAACTCGGGGGAGGACCTCCACCGGTTCGTCGGCGCGCGGGTCTTCGGTGTGGAGCCGGCCGACGTGACGCCCGCGATGCGCACGAAGGTCAAGGCGATGTCGTACGGGCTCGTCTACGGCCTCAGCGCCTTCGGGCTCTCGAAGCAGCTGCGCATCGAGCAGTCCGAGGCAAAACAGCTCATGCTCGAGTACTTCGCGCGGTTCGGCGCCGTCCGCGACTACCTGCGTTCGTCGGTCGAGCAGGCGCGCATCGACGGTTACACCGAGACGATCTTCGGTCGTCGGCGTCCGTTCCCCGACCTCACGAGCCCGAACCGCGTGCTGCGCGAGAACGCGGAGCGTGCGGCGCTCAACGCACCGATCCAGGGCAGTGCGGCCGACATCATGAAGATCGCGCTGTTCGAGATCCACGGTGACCTCGCATCGCGCGGTCTGTCCTCGCGCGTGCTGCTGCAGATCCATGACGAACTCGTCGTCGAGGTGGCCACAGGCGAGTGGGACGAGGTCGCCGAGATCGTCCGTGTGCGCATGGGCGATGCGGCCGACCTCTCGGTGCCACTCGACGTGCAGATCGGTCGCGGCGGCGATTGGGACGAAGCGGCGCACTGACCTCGCCGTGGGTACGCTCGGAGCATGACCGACGCACAACGTACCCCCACGCCGATCGACACGATCGCTGACGCCTGGGTCGACACGCTCGCCGAACTCTCGCCGAGCCTCGCCACCTACATCGGCCGGTTCGAGCACAACGGACGCCTCGACGACCTCTCGCCCGAGGGCAGTGAGCGGGCGGTCAGCGCCGCGCGCTCGACGCTCGCGGCGCTGACCGCCGCCGACCCCGTCGACGAGGTGGATCGGGTCACGAAGATGGATCTGTCCGCCGAGCTCGGCCTGCAGATCGAACTGCACGAGGCGAAGTCCCACCTGCGCGACGTGAATGTCATCGCATCGCCTGCGCAGGACGTCCGCTCGGTGTTCGACCTCATGCCGACCGACACCGTCGACGACTGGACGGTCGTCTCCGCCCGCCTCGGTGCGATCCCCGCGGCGCTCGAGGGCTACATCGAAACGCTCCGCGTCGGCATCGCTGAGGGCGTGGTGCCGGCTCGCCGCCAGGTGACCGAGGTCGTCGGCCAGATCGCGCGCTACACCGGCGACACCGGCTTCTTCGCGAACTTCGTCGGCTCCGCCACCGCCGGCGACGCATCGCTGCCCGACGCACTCACCCGCGACCTCACCGCTGGATCGGATGCCGCGCGCGCCGCGTACGACCGTCTCGCGACCTTCCTCGCGGACGAGCTCGCCCCGGCGGCATCCGAGGTGGACGCCGTCGGACGCGCGCTCTACGGCCTGCACTCGCGCCGCTTCCTCGGCGCGACGATCGATCTGGACGAGACCTACGAGTGGGGTGTCGAGGAGCTCGCACGGATGGTCGCCGAGCAGGAGTCGATCGCCGATCAGATCAAGGCGGGCGCGACGGTCGAAGAGGCCGTTGCGTTCCTCGAGCAGGACCCCACCCGCAAGCTTCACGGTACCGATGCGCTGCAGCGCTGGATGCAGGAGACGAGCGACAAGGCGGTCGCCGAACTCGGGCAGACCCACTTCGACATCCCGGAGCCGATCCGGACGCTCGAGTGCATGATCGCGCCGACGAACGAGGGTGGGATCTACTACACCGGGCCGACAGACGACTTCAGCCGTCCGGGTCGCATGTGGTGGTCGGTGCCCGAGGGCGTCGACACGTTCGACACCTGGCGTGAACTGACGACGGTCTACCACGAGGGCGTGCCGGGCCATCACCTGCAGATCGCCCAGGCCGTCTACAACCGCACCGAGCTCAACTCGTGGCGTCGACTACTCGCAGGCTCGAGCGGCCACGCGGAGGGGTGGGCGCTCTACGCCGAGCGCCTGATGGAGCAGCTCGGCTACCTCGACGACCCCGCCGACAAGCTCGGCATGCTCGACGGGCAGCGCATGCGCGCGGCCCGCGTCGTGCTCGACATCGGTGTCCACCTCGGCAAGCCGCGCCTCGACGGCATCGGGACGTGGGATGCCGACTACGCGCTCGAGTTCATGCGTCGCAACGTGAACATGTCGGACGAGTTCATTCAGTTCGAGGTCAACCGCTACCTCGGTTGGCCGGGTCAGGCCCCGTCGTACAAGGTGGGTCAGCGCATCTGGGAGCAGATCCGCGACGATGCCCAGCAACGCGGTGGTGCCGACTTCGATGTGAAGTCGTTCCACATGCGCGCACTGCGGCTCGGTGGTGTCGGCCTCGACACGCTTCGCGCAGCGCTCGCGGACGGCTGATCACCGCCTGAGACGCATCGATGGGAGGTTCGGGAATGCCCGAGCCTCCCATCGGCTTGTATCCGGATGAATGAAAGGGGCGGACCATGACCGCACTGGAGCTGGGACTCGACACCTTCGGCGACATCACCATCGACGCATCCGGTGCACGGGTGAGCGATGCGCAGACGATCCGCAACGTGGTGGCACAGGGCGTGCTCGCCGACGAGGTCGGCGTCGACTTCATCGGCGTGGGGGAGCACCATCGCGCGGACTTCGCCGTGTCGAGCCCGGAGATGGTGCTCGCCGCGATCGCTGCCCGCACGGAGCGGATTCGCCTGGGTACCGCGGTCACCGTCCTCTCGAGTGACGATCCGGTACGGGTCTACGAGCGGTTCGCGACGCTCGACGCGATCTCGGATGGGCGTGCCGAAGTGATCCTGGGACGCGGGTCGTTCATCGAATCGTTCCCGCTCTTCGGGTACGACCTGAAGGACTACGAGGCGCTGTTCGAAGAGAAGCTCGAGTTGTTCTCGCTGCTCCGCGACGAGAAGCCGGTCACCTGGCAGGGCACGATGCGTCCGGCATTGAACGCCGCCGACGTCTTCCCGAAGACGGCGGACGGGTTCCGCGCGTGGGTCGGTGTCGGCGGATCGCCCGAGTCGGTCATCCGCACGGCGCGCTATGGCTACGGGCTCATGCTTGCCATCATCGGTGGTCCCGCTGCTCGCTTCCGCCCGTACGTCGACCTGTACCACCGTGCCGTCGGCGAGCTCGGCGCACCCGCGCTGCCCATCGGCATGCATTCGCCCGGGCACGTCGCCGACACCGACGAGCAGGCCTGGGAAGAGGCATACCCCGGCTTCGAGCTGCTCAACAACACGATCGGTCGCGAGCGTGGCTGGCCGCCGTACAGCCGAGCACGGTTCCAGCAGGAAGCAGGTCCCGAGGGGTCGATCTACATCGGATCGCCCGAAACCGTCGCGAAGAAGATCGTCGCGTCCGTGAAGGCGTTGGGGGTGGGCCGGTTCGACATGAAGTACGCGACCGGCACGCTGGCGCACGAGCGTCTGATGCACTCGATCGAGCTGTACGGCACGAAGGTCATCCCGCTCGTCCGGGACATGCTCGCGTGAACGCGACGCCGCGGCATCCGCTCGGTCTCGTAGCATTCCACGCATGAGCGAAACGTCGACGACGTCGATCGGGGCCCGCCTCGACCGCCTCCCGTTCACCCGCGCGCACGGTCGCGTCCTGAGCGGATCGGGCGTCGGGTGGGCCCTCGATGCGATGGACGTGGGCCTCATCTCCTTGGTGATCGCCGCGCTGGTCGCCGAGTGGGGGCTGACGCCGGATGCCTCGTCGTGGATCGCATCGGCCGGGTTCGCAGGCATGGCGATCGGCGCGACCCTCGGTGGGCTCCTCGCCGACCGGATCGGGCGACGGTCCGTCTTCGCACTGACGCTGCTCGTGTACGGCGTCGCGACCGGCGCGAGTGCGCTGGCCGGGGGAGTGGCGGCGCTCATCATCCTGCGGTTCATCGTGGGCCTCGGGCTCGGCGCGGAGCTCCCGGTGGCCAGCACCTACGTGAGCGAGTTCGCGCCCGCGCGCATCCGCGGCCGGGTCATCGTCATCCTCGAGGCGTTCTGGGCGCTCGGATGGACCGCGTCGGCGCTCATCGGCTATCTCGTGATCCCCAACATCGACGATGGGTGGCGTTGGGCGCTCGCGATCGGTGCGATCCCCGCCGTCTACGCCCTCGTGGTCCGGTGGGGGCTGCCGGAGTCTGCCCGCTGGCTCGCGCGGCGCGGTCGGAGCTCCGAAGCCGACGCGGTCGTGCGTGAGTTCGAGGCGTCGCCGACCTGGTTCCCGGTGAAGGCCGGTCCGCAGCCGGTCGCCGCATCGTCGTACGCGACTGCAGAAGCCCCGACCGCGCGCGAACGGCTCGCGGGGCTCTGGTCGGCGCCCCTCCGGATGCGGACGATCGCGCTCTGGGTCGTCTGGTTCTGCGTGAACTTCGCCTACTACGGCGCCTTCATCTGGATTCCGACGCTGCTGTTCTCGCAGGGGTTCGGGCTTGTGAAGAGCTTCGAGTTCACGCTCATCATCACGCTCGCGCAGTTGCCCGGGTACGCCGTGGCGGGGTGGCTGATCGAGGTGTGGGGGCGTCGTGCGACGCTGTCGGTCTTCCTCGTCGGATCCGCGGTCGCTGCCCTGCTGTTCGGACAGTCGTCTGCGGAGTGGGCGATCCTCGCATCCGGCATGGCGCTGTCGTTCTTCAACCTCGGCGCCTGGGGTGCGCTGTACGCCGTCACCCCCGAGGTCTACCCGACGTCCCTGCGCGCGACCGGTGCCGGCTGGGCGGCGGGCGTCGGCCGGCTCGCCTCGATCCTCGCGCCGCCGAGCGTGCCCCTGCTCATGGGGCAGGGCGGACTCGGACTCGTCTTCGTGGTGTTCGGTGCGTTCTTCGTGATCGCGGCCGCAGCCACGTGGGGACTCGTCGAGCGTCGTGGCCGCGCCCTCGCGGAGTGACCCTCGTATGCTGGAGCGCGTGGCAGCGGTGCGGTACGTCGCGATCGGCGACTCGTTCACAGAGGGCGTCGGCGACGAGATCGACGGGACCGTGCGCGGGTGGGCGGACCTCGTTGCGCAGGGTTGGGCGGACTCCCGCGGTGAGGCGATCGAGTATGCGAACCTCGCGATCCGCGGCAAGCTGATCCGCCCGATCATCGACGAGCAGCTCGAGCGTGCGCTCGCGCTCCGCCCCACCCACCTGTCGTTCAACGGCGGCGGGAACGACATGCTGCGCCCGCGCACGCCGGTGTCGAAGATCGCGCACGCGTTCTCGCGTGTGCTCCGGCGTTGCGCTGACGAAGGGGTTACCGCGATCGTGCTCTCCGGTGCGAATCCGTCTGCACAGTTGCCGATGGGGCGCCTGATCCAGCGTCGCGGCGACGCGCTCAGCGACGCCGTGATGGCGCAGCTGATCGATCGTCCGAGCATCGTGACGGCTTTCAACTGGCCGGATGCCGAGCTGTCGGATGCCTCGTACTGGTCTGCCGACCGACTGCACATGAACACACGTGGCCACCACCGAGTCGCCGCGCGGGTGATCGATGCGCTGGGGGAGACGCCCCCACAGGACTGGTGGTCGCTGAGCGAGCCTGACGAGACGGTCCGACTCGACGAGCGCAGCTACTTCCGCGCGCACCTCGGCCCCTGGCTCAAGCGGCGTTTGACCGGGACGTCGTCCGGCGATGGTCGAGAGCCGAAGTTCGCCGACTGGCTGACTGTGCCGCCCCGACAGGCATAGCGCCGGCACGACTGTCAAGAGCCTGGGGGAGCGGCATCCGCCTGCCCGATCATGGAGGCACAGAGCTCAGTGAGTCAGGGCTCGGAAAGGGAGTGTGCTCATGAGCATCGGAACCGGAATCGTCCTCTTCGTGATCGGCGCCATCCTCGTCTTCGCCGTGAACGTCGACGTCGAGGTCGTCGATCTCGACATGATCGGATACATCCTGATGGGAGCGGGATTCCTCGTCTTCATCATCGGGATCGCGATGATGGCCAAGCGTCGGTCGACGCAGTCGACCGTGCGCACCGTCGACCCGGTGGCGGGGGAGCGGGTCACCCGCTCCGAGACCCGCACCTCGGGCGACGGCACCGTCTGACCACGATCCGTGTGGCCCGGTCCTGAGGGGATCGGGCCACACGTGTGTCAGCGTCGCGGTCGTCGCGGTTCGTCGAGGCCCATCCGGATGCGCGTCCGGCGGCGCTCGACCGAGATGCCGATCGCGCCGATGATCCACAGCGGAACCTGTGTCAGGAACGCGATGCGGAATGCGTCCAGGCGATAGGTCTCCGGCGTTCCCGCGCCCTGCACGTCGAGCGCCACGCCGATTGCGAAGATCGCGAGGAGCGCGGCGAAGAAGCCGCCGGCGTTGGTGAGTCCGGTGGCTGTGCTGAGTCGATGTGCCGGATTGTGGGTGCGCGCGTGGTCGAATGCGATCATCGAGGCCGGTCCGCCGAGCGCCAGCGAGATCACGAGTGCGACGAGGAGCCACAACGGAGCGGGCCCCGGCCACACGATGACGACGGTCCAGGCGAGCAATTGCACCGCCACGGACGGCAAGACGAGTGCCCGCGAACGCTGGTTGGGGATGCGCCGCGAGAGGTCGCCGATCACCGGACCGATCAGCATTCCGGTGAAGACGAAGACGGTCAGCAGCCCCGTCGCCTCGGGGAGCGATCTGCCTTCACCGGCGGTGAGGTACGGCACACCCCAGAGGAGCATGAAGGCCGTGCCTGCGAAGGGCGTCGTGAAGTGCGACCAGAATGCGAGGCGCGTACCGGGGTGCGCCCATGCGGCGCGGATGCCGACGCCCGTGTCGATGCTCGACGTGACGACGCGGATCGCACCGGTGTCGGTGTTGACGCTGACGTCCCGGTCGACCTCCGGTGGATGGTTGCGGATCACGGCGAAGACGAGGATCGCGAACAGCACTCCGAGGCCCGCGATGCTGCCGAAGGTGATCGACCAACTGGTGGCGTGCAGCACGGCGGCGATCGGAACGACGGCGATCAGCTGTCCCGCTTGTCCGAGGATGCCGGTCAGTTGCACCATCACGGGAGCCCGCTGTGCCGGGAACCACGTCGCCACGAGGCGCAGGACGGCCGGGAAGACCGCGGCATCGCCGGCACCCAGCAGCACGCGGGCGACGAGCGCGACGCCGACGCTGGGGGAGAGGGCCATCGTGAGCTGGCCCAACGCCATCAGGATCATGCCCGCAGTGATGATGGGGCGTGAGCCGTAGCGGTCGAGCAGGACACCGACAGGGATCTGCATGCCGCCGTACACCGCGAGTTGGACGACGGCGAAGAGCGACAGGGTCGCGGCATCTGCTTGGAAGCGTTCGGCAGCGTCGACACCGACCGCCGACAGGGACGTCCGGTTCGTGATGGCGAGAACGTACGCGGCGACGCCGGTGCACCAGATGATCCACGCGCGGATGCCGGGGCCGTCGGCGTGCGCCCGGAGTAAGGACCCGCTCATCCGATGGAACGGAGGTCGGGGAGCGCTGACACGCCTCAACGCTACTCCTGCTCCGAGCGCGCCTTCACGTAAGTTGACATAATGTGCATTATCGGATGCAGCGTGAAGCGCGTCAGGGACGAATCGTGAACGTCGCGGTGACGGATGCCGCGCGCTGATCCACCGCGATCTCTGCGGACACCGTGGCGCCGAGGTGCGTGCGGTCGTCGAGCGTCGCCGCATAGGGATCGCCGTGGGAGTCTTGTGCGCGGTCGGTCAACGTGTCGCGCATCGTCGCCAGATCGGCATCCGTGTAGCCCCAGTCCGTCGCGACCGTCGCGACCTCCGCGTAGGCGCCGGTCCACGCTCCGTCGTTGTCCGTGCGAAGGTGTACGGCGCTGACGGCATCGTCCGTGGTCTCGATCACGATCTCGCGCACCAGGCCGAGATCGAGCACGCCGTCCTCGGCGAGGACGAGCGTGTCGACCGGCACGATGGGCGTGATCGTGCGGGTGCCGTCGGCGTCCAGCCCGAGCATCGTCGCCGTCTCGGCGCCGTCACGCAGCTCGATGCGGACGAAGCCTTCCCGGGACAGGTAGTCGACGCCCGTGCCGGTGAACATCGACATGCCCTTCGGCGTCCGTTGGTCGGCCGCAGCCGTCGGTTCGGGGTCCGTCCACCAGGAATCCTGCATCGTGACCGCGCCGACGACGAAGCCGGCGCAGATGAGCGCCACGACCGAGATCGGGATCCACGAGAGGATGCGTCGGCGGGTGTGCCGCCGTCTCGTTGCGTCCATTCCTCCATCCTCGCATCGTGGGTCTCAGGCTGTCGGTATCGATGCCGAGCTCTCGGCGGGCTCCCATCGGAGCAGATCCGACGGTTGGCACTCCAGCGCCACGCACAGCGCATCGAGTGTCGAGAACCGCACCGCGCGAGCGCGACCGTTCTTCAGGACCGCGAGGTTCGCCGGCGTGATGCCGATCGCGTCGGCGAGCGCCCCGACCGACATCTTCCGTCGCGCCAGCATCACGTCGATGTCGACGACGATGGGCATCAGACCACCTCCGCGAGCTCGGCGCGCATGTCGGCCGCCTGGCGCAGTAGCATCCGCATCACCACGACGACGAGTGCGACGCCACCGGTGACCAGTGCGGCCCCGTACACCAGTCCCACGAGTCCCGGCGCCGCCGCTCCCCCGACCATGAGCGTCGCCAACGCAGCGGTGAGCACACCGGCGACGCCGATGGCACCGATCACGATGTCGACGGAGCGGAACGCGACGGTCGTGAACACGGCGCCGGATGCCGCGAGCCCCGCCAGTCGCCAGATGCACACAGCGACCACCTGGAGACAGATGACCCACGCTTCGAAGATTGCGATGACCGTGATTCGCAGCCCGAGCGGGACGGCCTCGAGGTCGAACCAGATCGCTGTCATCAGCACGGTCTGCACGAGCACGGAGCCGACGAGGCTCAGCGCGATGACGAACCGGAGGGCAGTGATCGCGGGTCGAGGCATGGTGGCGTCCTTCTTCGATCGGAATCTATCGAAAAACGATACCCACTCCCCCGGCGTCAGAGCAAGCGTGCGAACGGTCGTAGTCTCGAAGCGTGCTGGACGTGCTGACGGGCTTCGTGGTGATCGGTGTCGCCATCCTCGTCGGGTGGATCATCGGCCGCATCGATCTGCTGGGCCCGAACGCCGGCCCGATCCTCGGACGGCTCACCTTCTTCGTCTTGAGCCCGTTCCTCCTGTTCGTCGTCCTGTCCGAGGCGGACGTCGCGATGCTCTTCTCAGGCCTGCTTCCGGTGTCGGCGTTGACGGCAGTCGTGATCTTCATCGTCTACGCGCTCCCGGCCCGACTGTTGTGGAAGCGGCGCACAGGTGACATCGTGATCGGCGCGCTCGCGTCCGGACAGGTGAACTCGAACAACATCGGTATTCCCCTGTCGCTCTACGTGCTCGGCAGCGCGGCCTTCCCGGCTCCCGTCATCCTCTTCCAGCTGCTCATCCTCACGCCGATCGTCATGGCGATCCTGGACGCCGCGACGACGACCGGCTCGCGCCGCCCGTGGCCCATCCTGAAGCGGACGATCACCAATCCGATCGTCCTCGGGTCGGCGCTCGGGACGGCGGTCGCCGCGCTCGGCATCGACCTGCCGCCGATCGTGGTCGATCCGCTGCACCTGTTGGCGAACGCCGCAGTTCCGGTGCTCCTGATCAGTTACGGCATCTCGTTGAACGGGCAGCGCGTGCTCGGGCCGTCCGGACGGCGCCGTGACATCATCCTGGCCAGCGGGCTGAAACTGTTCGCTATGCCGCTGGTGGCGTGGGCGCTGGCGGCCTTCGTCTTCCGACTCTCGGCTACCGAGATCCTGGTCGTGACCGTGCTCGCGGCGCTCCCGACAGCGCAGAACGTCTTCAACTACGCGCAGCGCTACCAGACCGGCGAGACGATCGCCCGCGACACCGTGTTCATCACGACGGTCGGGTGCGTGCCCGTCCTCTTCCTGGTCGTGCTCCTGCTCTCCCCTGTCAGCTGACGGGTGCCGGGACCGATCGCTGCGCGGTCAGTCGACCGGCAGGTGGCGCGTCCACCACTCGAGCACCGCGTCGAACCGCTCCACCCGGTGGCGGGGCTGCCCGGACCGAGTCAGCTCGTGATCCTCGCCCGGGAAGACGAGCATCTCCGCAGCGGTGCCCTGCCGCTTGAGCGCACTGTAGTAGCGGGTCGCCTGCTCGAGCGGGCAGCGGAAGTCGAGTTCGGAGTGCACGACGAGCGTCGGTGTCGTGACCTGCCCCACAACCGCCATCGGGCTCTGTGCAGCGATCTGCGCAGGATCTTCGCCGACGTACTCGTGGCCGAAGAACGAGCCGATGTCGCTCGTCCCGGCGAATGAGATCGGGTCGAGGAAGCCTCGCTCGACGATCGCGGCCGCGAACCGGTGCTCATGCGCGATGATCCACGCCGTCAGGTAGCCGCCGTAGGACCCGCCCATGATGCCGACTCGCGCTGCGTCGAGTCGTTCGTCGGAGGCGATCGCACCGTCCAGGAAGTCGAGCACATCATGGAGATCGAGTGTCCCCATCCGATGACGGATGCTGCGCCCGTGCACCCGTCCGTAGCCGGCGGCGCCACGCGGGTTGCAGTACGCCACGGCGTATCCCGCGGCGACGAGGGTCTGCACTTCGTCGAACAGGTGTATGCCGTACTGCGCATACGGTCCGCCGTGGATCATGAGGATGACCGGGTGCGGCCCCTCCCCCGCGGGCGCTGCAAGCCAGCCGTGCACCGGATAGCCATCGCGGCCGCTGATCTCGAGTTCGACGGGTGCGGCGACGATCGGAGCCGGGTCTGCGAAGGCCGTGAGGGCGCCGGTCCCGATCAGCTCGAGCTCCCCGAGTGAGTCGGGTCGAGCGACGGATGCCACGATGTGCCGACCACCGGCTGCGTGTCCGTTCACCTCGACGTCGCCGCTCAGGAGCACGGTGCGACGGCCGGCGCGGTCGACGCGCTCGAGGTGCACCCGCCCGCGGGTGCGACGGTGGACGAGGAACTCGTCGCCGACCGCCGTCACGTGCGACCCGACCTCGCCGAGGTCGACGGACTCGGGATCAGTGAGCGACTGCGGGCCGTCTGCTCCGATGACCCAGAGTCCGACACCGGGGGCGATGAAGTCGACGCCGTCGTCTCCGACGCTCGATGCGAGCACGGCCACTGTCCCGTCCGCGGCGACCGTCACGTCGGTGAGCGAGAGATTCGCGCTCGGCGAGAGAACGTCACGGACGGCACCCGTCTCGATCGAGATTGCGACGAGGCTCGAGCGCAGGTCTCGGCGATCCAACTCGATCTCCTCGGGTGCGGTGAGCACCTCGAGTCCGTCGCGAGTGAAGACGACACCACTGTGCGATGCCGATCCGGTCGTCAGCTGGCGGGCTTCGGCCGCGACGATGCGACGCTCGCCGGGCACGCCGACCGCCGGAGCGGGCGCGTAGCTCGGTTCCGCGCCGGTGGCCGGCGCGTCGATCACGAACACGTGCGCAGGACGGTCGGCGAGATAGCCCAGTCCGTTCGCGTGCCACCGGACACCGGTGACACGGCGCGGCGCTTCGGCCGCGGCATCCAGTCCATCGACGCTCCCATAGCGTCCCTCTTCGACCACTCGTGAAAGGTAAGCGAACCGGGTGCTGTCGGGCGACCATGCGAAGGCCGACACGCCACCGGGAGCGGCGGTCGCCTGCACGGGCTCGCCACCGCCCGCCGGGATCACGAAGATCTGCGGCTTGCCGCCCGCGTCGGCGCGCACGAACGCGATGGTCGTGCCGTCGGGCGAGATGCGTGGCGATGCGTCGGCGACGCCCTGCGTGAGCCTGCGCGGCGTGCCCGCCGGCAGGTCGACGCGCCACAGCTGCCCGACGTTCCGGTTCGCGGCAACGTCGGGCCGCGACGTCGCGAACACGGCGAACTCGCCGTCGGGGTGGATCGTCGGGCGGCCGACGGAGACGAGGGTCTGGATGTCGGTGGGCCGCATGTTCAGGCGCCGAACGAGCTCACGTCGCCGATGAGCTTGGTGTTGTCGGCGGGTACCGGTTCGATCGTCGCGAGCGCGACCTCCGCGGCGAACTCCGACACGTTGTAGAGCTTTCCGGCGCTCTCGCGGCGGGCCTCGATCGCGCCGGGGTTGGCGCGTTCGAGCAGCGTGGCAGTGATGGTGCCCTCGATCATGTCGCCCGACACCACGACGAACTCGACGCCCGCGTCCGTGAGCGCGGGAATCCGTGCGCGGAGTGCGTCTTCACCGGCGCGCTTCGAGCGGGCGACGGGCTCGTACTCGGGCATCGTGGGCGTGGTCTCGATGAAGTGCGCCTGGTGGCTCGTGACGAACACGACACGGCTGCCGGCCGCCATCAGCGGAAGCGCAGCCTCGAGGACGCCCACCTGGGCGTCGCGGTTGAGCGTGAGCGCGTAGTCGGCAGCCATGCCGCCTTCCATGCCTCCCGAGGCGTTCAGGACGAGAACGTCGAGGCTGCCGAAGGTCTCGCCGACCGACTGGAACATCGCCTGCACGGATGCCGCATCGGTGAGGTCGGCGCCGACGGTGAGCACCTGCACGCCGAGCTCGCGCAGCTCGGTCGCGAGCTTCTCGGCACGGGGCGCCTTGTTCCGGAAGTTGATGACGACGTTCGCGCCGGCCTGGGCGAGGTAGCGCGCGGTGTCGGCCCCGATGCCGCGCGACGAGCCGGTCACGAGGGCGGTCTTCCCCGTGAGGGAACCGGAGGGAAGGGGCTGCGACATGACGATCTCCTGCGAGGTGTGGGGGTGGTGCGAGCTGTGGCTCGAGCATCTCCGACCCTATCAACCGGGTGTTCACCCCCATCGGTGGCGCACGGGCGGAGCTGGCGGTCAGGATGAAGGTGTGACCCATCCCTGGTTCTCCGGTTCCCCGCTCCCCCGCGTCCTCGCGCACCGCGGATTCGTCCCGCCGGACTCCGAGGGCGTCGTCGAGAACTCGGTCGCCGCGTTGGCTGCGGGGCGCGCGGCTGGGACGCCGTACCTGGAGTCCGACTGCCACCTCACCGCGGACGGTGAGGTGGTGCTCTTCCACGATGCCGATCTGCGTCGGGTGACCGGAGACCCCCGACCGGTGGCTGACGTGACGGCGCGCGAGCTCGAGCAGATCATGGCCACCCGGGGCGGCCTCGCCACCCTGCGCGATGCGCTCGACGCGTTCCCGGACGCGCGGTTCAACCTCGATGTGAAGGCGGATGCCGCGGCGGTCCCAGCCGGCCATGTCATCGCGCGCCATGCTGACCGGGTGCTGCTCACGAGCTTCGACGATGCACGTCGCCGCGCCGCGCTGGCCGCGGCACGCGAGCGGGGCGGCGCGCCCGCCACATCCGCAGGGTCGAAGACCCTCGCTCGGATCCTCCTGGGACTCCGGACCGGCCTCACCGGGCTTGCGCGGAGCGGGCTGCACGAGGTCGATGCCCTGCAGGTGCCGGAGCGCCACCGCGGCATCCGCATCATCACACCTCGGTTCATCGCAGGGGCACACGATGCCGGCGTCGAAGTGCACGTCTGGACCGTGAACGAGCCGGCCAAGATGCGGGCGCTCCTGGCACGCGGCGTCGACGGGATCGTTACGGATCGCGCCGATCTCGCGATGGCGGCCATCAACGGCCGTTGAAGCCCGCCGACACGCCCGGCGTATTTACCTCGGGCTGCTGGGCGTCCCCTGTGAATCAGGGGCATCGGGGCACCCGTTCGGATGAAGTCCACAGGTGAGTTCGTTATACCTGAGGACGACCGAGAGGACCACACAATGGCAGATCGCAGCCTGCGCGGCATGCGACTCGGCGCTTCGAGCCTACAGAGCGAAGAAGGCGTCGTGTTCGTGGAGCGCACCAACCACACGTACGTCTGCACGCAGTGCGAGCGTGAGACGGTGATGACCTTTGCGGCTGACGCAGAGGTCCCTGAGGCCTGGGAATGCCGCACTTGCGGTTCCGAGGCCCTTCGTCGGATCGGCGACACCGTCGCCGAGGTCGACCACTCGGGCGACAAGGCAGCCCGCACCCACTGGGACATGCTCATGGAACGCCGGACGATTCCCGAGCTCGAGGAACTGCTCGAAGAGCGCCTCGCACTGCTGCGGGCACGTCGTGGCGAGCGCCTGAGCGCCTGACACTCACACTTCAGCGGCGCCGTCCTCCGCGGGCGGCGCCGCTTTCGTGCGCCCGCGCAGCCGGAGGATGACCCCGAGCGCTGCGAGAACGGGGAGCGAGAGCCAGCCGAGGAGCCACTGTACGGCCGGTCCGAGGACGACCCCGGCGGTGAGCCCCGTCCGGAGTGGGACATCGACCACGAGCGCGCCGGCCTCATCGACGCCGAGCGCGTCCATGACCGATCCATCGGGCGCGATGACCTGACTCGTCCCGACGGTGGATACGTTCACGACGGCACGACCGGTCTCGATCGCCCGCATTCGGGCGAACCCGAGTTGCTGGAGGTTCTCGTCGGTGCCGCGGAAGTCCGCGTTGTTCGTCTGGAACATCAGCACCTGCGCACCGTCCTGCACGCTCTCCCGGATCACCTCGTCGTAGATGACGTCGAAGCAGATCGCGAGGCCGACGCCGACGCCGTCCACGTCCATGAACGGCGCGTTCGTCCCCGGCGTGTACTCGCGTTGGATGAGGCCGATGAGGTCCGGCACGATCGCCTCGAAGAACCACCGATCGGGTACGTACTCCCCCATCGGCACCGGGTTGCGCTTGTCGTGCAGTGCGGATGGTTCGAGGGCTCCCGGATTCCAGAGCATCGAGGTGTTGTAGATGTCCTCGCCGCGCTCGGTGGCGGCATTCACCAGCAACGGTGCGTCGACCCGGGTCGCGAGATCGCCCAGCGCTCGCGCGACGGAGGTGTTCGCGAGCGGGTCGGCGTCGATCCCGCCCTCGGGCCAGAGGAGCAGGTCGATGTCCGCGTCGAGCACCGGGGCGGTGGCGTCCAGCTGGGCTTGGAAGATCGCGTACGGCTCGCGTTCGTCGAAGTAGCCGGACGGGCCGTTGCCTTGGACAGCGCCGACCCGCATCGTCCCGGCATCGGCCGTGGGGAACTGCGGAATGACGGCGAGAATCAGGAGCATGGCCGCAGCGGGGATCCCGAGCGTCAGACGTCGCCACACACGCAGCCGGGTCGCCTCGATCGCCGCCGCCGCAACGAACACCATCGCGAACGTGAGGCCGCTGACGCCGACCCACGATGCGAGCTCCGCCAGCGGACCCTCGGACTGGCTCATCCCGACTCTTCCCCATGGGAAGCCCGTGTAGGGCCACGAACCGAGGAACTGCTCGCGTGCGGTCCACAGCGCCGCGATGAGCGCCGGCAGCGCCAGGACCCGCACCCACGGGCCCGGCGCGAGTCGTGGCATCCATCGATACGCGAGGACGAGCAGCGGCGCCGTGATCGCGTTCAGGAGCGTTTCAATGCCCGCGAGCGCGAACCAGGGGATCACGCCGAGGTAGCGGGTGATCCACTCGATGTGCAGAAGGTAGAACGACGCCGAGAACACTGCGCCGACGAGCATGCCCCCGCCCACCGAGCGGCCGATCAGTGTGAGGAGCGCGAGGGCGGCGGCCGGGAAGGCGAGCTGCCAGATACCGACGTCCGGGAAGGCGAGGTCGAACAGCGCGCCGGCGATGATCGCAATCGGGAGCGCCAGCCAGATTGGAAGGAGTGGCGCGGGGCCCGGCCGGCTCATTCGGCGGCGGCGTGCGCCTCGAGGTGCGCGAGGTAGACGGCGGCGTTGCGGAGGAGACCCGCCCGCTCTTCATCGGTGAGTGGGCGACGCACCTTCGCCGGAACGCCCGCGACGAGCGATCCGTCGGGGACGATCGTGCCACCGAGGACGACGGCGCCGCCTGCGATCAGGCACCCGGCCCCGATTTCGGCACCGGAGAGGATGACGCTGCCCATGCCGATGAGGGATCCGTCGCCGATGCGGCATCCGTGCACGACGGCGTTGTGTCCGACCGACACGTCGTCGCCGATCACCACGGCGTGCCCGGCATCGACGTGCACCGAGACGTTGTCCTGCAGGTTGCTGCGCGCACCTACCGTGATCGCCGCACTGTCACCGCGCAGCACCGCGTTGTACCAGACGCTCGACTGTTCCCCCAGGGTCACGTCGCCGACGATCCGAGCGCCGGCCGCGACGAAGGCCGTCGCCGGGACGACGGGCGTCGCTCCCGACACGGTGATGATGCTGGCAGCGGCTGCGACGGTCATGGCTCGAACCTACCGTCGGTCGTGATGCGCATCAGATGTCCAGGTGCGTGAGACGGCCGGCGAGCAACGTCGCGTGCGCGCGAGTGCCCCGGAGCGCCGGCTCGTCGGCGGTCAGGGGGTCGCGGTCGATCAGCACGAGGTCGGCCGTCATCCCGGGTTCCAGGGCCGAGCCCGTCTCCGAGCCGCCGGCGGTGGATGCCGCGAGCGCGGTGCCCGCGTCGAGTGCCTGGTCAGGGCGCCACGGTGCGCGGCCGTCGCGGGTCCGGTGCACCGCGGCGGCCATCGCCGCCCACGGATCGAGCGGCGAGACCGGCGCATCGGAGCCGAACAGCAAGTTCGCGCCCGCGTCGGCGAGAGCGCGGAGCGGGTACGGCTGCGCCGTCTGCGAAGCCCAGATGGTGTCGGTGAGGTCGCGGTCGTCGATCGCGTGTTCCGGCTGGACGCTCGCGGCGACGCCGAGGCGGCCGAAGCGCGGGATGTCGACGTGGGCGACGAGCTGGGCGTGCTCGATCGTGCCGGTCGCGCCGGTGGTCGCGAAGGCGTCGAGCGCGTGCGAGTTCGCCACGTCGCCGATCGCGTGGATCGCGCAGGTGAGGCCCGCACCGGTCGCTCTCGTCATCAGCGCTACAAGCTCGTCCGGCGGCACGGTCAGCAGGCCGAAGTTGCCGGGGTCGCCCGGGTAGTGGTGCGAGCACGCGGCAGTGCGCGTGCCGAGGGAGCCATCGGTGATGGCCTTCAGCGACCCGACCCGCACGAGCCCGGCCGCATCGAGGGCGTCGCCGGTCCGGAGTCCCTCGGCGATCGCCCGTTCGAGCAGGGCCGGGTAGACGCCGAACGAGACGCGCGTGAGGTCGAACCCGCGCTCGAGCCGCCGTGTCCAGCCCTCGACGTTCCACGCCATGTCGAGGTCGACGATGCCCGTGACACCGCGTGCCGCGGCGCGGGCGAGCGACTCGGTGACGAGGCGGTCGGCGACCGCCGGGTCGACGAGGTTCAGGCGCCGCGAGACCTCGAAGGCGGGCTCTTCTCGGACGACGCCGTCGGGCGCAGACATGCCCTCGCGTCGCAGCGCGGCGGAGTTCATCCAGACGCTGTGGACGTCGGCATTGATGAGGTATGTCGGCACCTCGCCGGTCGCGGCATCCAAGGCTTCCAAGGTCGGCGCGTCGGCCCAGAAGGCATCGCGGAAGCCCGTGCCGACCCGCCGACCGTCGTCGAGCACCGGTGCCGTGCGCATGACGGCCACAGCCTCGGCCGCGCTGCCGGCACCGCCGAGGTCGACGCGCTGGGCGACGAGTGCCCACTGGACCGTGTGGATGTGGTGGTCCCAGAGCCCGGGGACGACCCACCCGCCGGTGCCGTCGACGACGCGGCCCCGCGCAGGCAGGGCGCCCACCGGCGCGATGTCGGCGATGAGGCCGTCTGCCAGATGGAGGTCGACCGGATCGGTGCCGAACGGGTCGAGCCGTTCGGCACCGGTGAGACGGACTCCGCTGATGACGTCGACGCCATCACCCTGCGCGAGGCTCATGCTCGGCCCTCCCGGGCCGAACGCAGCGCGTCGTGCGCGCGACGCATCTCGCCGGCGAGGCGGTGATCGGCGTACGGCGAACCGCCCGCCTCCAATTCGGCGATGACGGTATCGACGACCTCGTCGGACTTGTTCTGGCTGAGCTTGCGCTTCGCGACCACGCGCGTCGGCGTCAGCCGGAAGCCGACGGTCCCGCGCTCGAGCTTCCGCACGAAGTCCGGGTCGTTCGGGGCCTCCCACATCGGGCGCGGCGTCGGCATCGACGACTCGAACCGCTCGACGAGGCGCTCGAGGACGTCGAGGTTCTCCTCGGGCGTGAGGATCTCGGGGACGCCGGCGAGATGGATCGACACGAAATTCCAGGTCGGGACGGATGCCACGTCGCCGTACCACCCCGGCGAGATGTACCCGTGCGGCCCTTGGACCACGACGAGGAGCTCCCGCTCGCCCAGGCCGTGGATCATGTCGTCGGGCCGTCCGACGTGGCCGACGATAGTGAGGTCGTCGCGATCCTCGTCGAGCAGGACCGCGTAGTGAGAGGCGACCAGGCCGTCGTCGGTGTGGCTCACGAGCGTGACCCAGGGGTGCTCGGCGATGACGCGGCGCAGCTCGGCCGTGTCGGTGAAAGCGAAACTCGGGTTCTGTCTCATCGTGCGCTCCGTGCGACTGCGTGGTGGGTCATGCCTGGCACCGCGGGCACCAGTACAGCTTGCGTGCAGCCATCTCCTCGAGGACGATCTCGGTGCCGCACACACGACAGGGCAACCCTGCGCGGTGGTACACCCAGTGCCGGTCGTCGCGACTCGCCATCGCCCGGCGATAGCCGTCGGCGTCGAGCCCGTCCATCGTCATCATCTGCCCGGTCTCCACACCGACCTGCAACAGCACGACCCAGTCGCGCCAGAGCCCGCGGACGACCTCCATCGGGACGTCCCGCCCTGGGGTGTGAGGATTGAGGTTCGCGCGGAACAGCATCTCGGCGCGGTAGACGTTGCCGATCCCGCTCACGACCTTCTGGTCCATGAGGAGCTGCCCGATCGCCGTCGGCTTCTTCGCGACCGCGGTGACGAAGCGCTCCTCCCCCACGGCGATGTCGTCGACGAGCGGGTCCGGGCCGAGCGCCGCCACCGTGGCGAGCATCTCGTCGGCGGTCTGGATCTGGCACGCGGTCGGCCCGCGGAGGTCGGCGCAGGTGACGTCGGTGAGGAGGCGCAGCCGCACCTGTCCCACGACGGGCGGCGGCCACGTGGCATCCGTGTCGTCCTCGCGCGACTTGGTCTGCTCGCTCATCCGCACCGCGCCGCGGGCACGCCTGGGCGCGCCGATGGAGGTGAGCGAGTTCTCCCCCGCGTCGTCGAAGACCGGGTCGGTGCCGCGCTGGTTCGTCTGGCCCATCCGGCCATTCGCCGACGCGATCGTAGGATCGAGCGTGATCTCGCCCGCGAAGTCCCACGCGCCGTAGATGCCGAGGTGCACCCGCAGCCACAGGTCGTCGTCGAAGGACATGAACATCTGCTTGCCGACGGCGCGCACGAGCGACGGCACTCGTCCATCCAGGAGCGCGGCACCCTCCGCGAATCGCCCCTGAGGGCTCGACGCGGCGACGGCCCTGCCGACGAAGTTGTGGGAGAACTGCCGGGCGATCCGATGGACGGAGTGACCCTCGGGCATCAGCCCGCTTCCGGGTCGAACGACTCGGACGCGTCGAGGACGTCGGCGCTCGTCGCGCGGGGGTCGGGCTGGAGCGAGCCGTCGGTCTCGTACGCGGCGAGCTGGCCGATGCGGCGGGCGTGACGCTCCTCGCCGGTGAACGCCGTGGCGATGAAGCGGTCGATGAACGAGGCCGCCTCCTCGAACGAGTGCTGACGGGCGCCGATCGCGATGACGTTCGCATCGTTGTGCTCGCGGGCGAGTTCGGCCGTCGACAGGTTCCAGACGAGCGCCGCTCGGATGCCGCGCACCTTGTTCGCCGCGATCTGCTCGCCGTTTCCACTGCCGCCGAAGACGACGCCGAGGGCCTCGATGCCAGCGGCCTGATCGCGCACGACGGCCTGGGCGGCGCGGATGCAGAAGGACGGGTAGTCGTCGAGGGCGTCGTACTCGATCGGTCCGTGGTCCACGACCTCGTGGCCCGCGCCAGCGAGGTGGTGCTGCAGTCGGGTCGAGAACTCGAGCCCGGCGTGGTCGGTCGCGATATGGATGCGCATGTCACGATTCTAGGGACGCCGCGCACACGCGCAGGCGCCCGCCCGGCGTAGGCTTGCAGGGTTGTCGCCGGCGCCAGCAGCGCCCATCGGCGGTATCCACCCCTCACCCCTGGGAGACACGCACGTGCCTGGAGAGAACCTCACCCGCAGCGAAGCGCAGGAGCGACGCGCGATCGTCGAGACGCACTCGTACGAGATCGCGCTCGACCTGACCACCGGCGACGAGGTCTTCTCGTCGCGGACCACGATCCGCTTCTCGGCCACCGAGGGTTCGTCGACGTTCGTCGACCTCATCGCCCGCGGCATCCGCTCGATCACGCTCAACGGCGCGCCGGTCGACACCGCTGCGTTCGCCGACTCGCGCATCGCACTGACCGACCTCGCTGCCGAGAACGAGCTCGTCGTCGACGCCGACTGCGAGTACACGAACACCGGCGAGGGCCTGCACCGCTTCGTCGACCCCGTCGACGGCGAGGTGTACCTCTACTCGCAGTTCGAGGTGCCCGACTCGCGCCGCGTGTTCGCGGTCTTCGAGCAGCCCGACCTCAAGGCGACGTTCCAGTTCACGGTCACCGCCCCGGCCGCGTGGAAGGTCGTCTCCAACTCCCCCACGCCCGAACCGACGCCTGCGGGCGACGGTGTGGCCACGTGGTCGTTCGAGCCGACGCCGCGGATCTCGTCGTACATCACGGCCCTCGTCGCCGGTCCGTACCAGCAGACGTTCTCGGAGCTCACGAGTGCGGACGGCCGTGTCATCCCGCTCGGCGTCTACGCCCGCAAGAGCCTCTGGCAGTACCTCGACGCCGACTACGTCTTCGACAAGACCCGTCAGGGCTTCGCCTACTTCGAGGAGAAGTTCGGCGTCCCCTACCCGTTCGCGAAGTACGACCAGCTGTTCGTCCCGGAGTTCAACGCGGGCGCGATGGAGAACGCCGGAGCGGTCACCTTCACAGAGACCTACGTCTTCCGCTCGAAGGTCACCGACGCGGTCAAAGAACGGCGCGTGGTCACGATCCTCCACGAGCTCGCGCACATGTGGTTCGGCGACCTCGTCACCATGAAGTGGTGGAACGACCTCTGGCTGAACGAGTCGTTCGCCGAGTGGGCGTCGACGATCGCGACGGCCGAGGCCACCGAGTGGACCGAGGCGTGGACGACCTTCAACGCCATGGAGAAGTCCTGGGCCTACCGTCAGGACCAGCTCCCCTCGACGCACCCGGTCTTCGCCGAGATCAACGACCTCGAAGACGTCCAGGTCAACTTCGACGGCATCACGTACGCCAAGGGCGGCTCGGTCCTCAAGCAGCTCGCCGCGTGGGTGGGCATCGAGGAGTTCTTCGCAGGCGTCTCCGCGTACTTCCGCAAGCACGCGTGGGGCAACACCGAACTCAGCGACCTCCTCGTCGAGCTTGAGGCGACCAGCGGTCGGGAGCTGACCTCCTGGTCGAAGAAGTGGCTCGAGACGGCGGGCGTGAACACCCTCTCCCCCGACATCCGGGTCGACGCCGACGGGATGATCACGCGCTTCGCAATCGTCCAGACCGCGCCCGCCGACTATCCGACGATCCGTCCGCACCGTCTCGGCGTGGGTTTCTACTCGCTCATGGGCGACCTTGTACGGACGCACTACGTCGAACTCGACGTCGACGGCGATCTCACCGAGGTGGCCGAGCTCAAGGGCCTCACCCAGCCCGACCTCGTCCTGCTCAACGACAACGACCTCGCGTACGCGAAGATCCGACTCGACGAGCGCTCACTCCGTACCGCCATCGAGCACCTTTCGGACATCTCCGACCCGCTCGCACGGTCGCTCGTGTGGGGTGCCGCCTGGGACCAGACGCGCGACGCCGAGGCATCCGCGACCGACTACATCGACCTGGTGCTCCGCAACATCGGCAGTGAGACCGAGTCGACGACCGTCCGCACGACGCTCGCGCAGCTCCAGCTCGCGGCGAACGCCTACGTCGCGCCCGAGACCCGGAATGCCGCGCGCGAGCGCGTCGCCGAAGGCCTCTGGGCCCTCGCGCAGGCGGCCGAGGAAGGCAGCGACAGCCAGCTGCAGTTCGTGACCGCGTTCGCATCCGCAGCGGCCACGGCGGACCAGTGGCGTCGTGTGGGCGAGCTCCGCTCGGGCGCCGTCGCACTGCCCGGCCTCGAGATCGACGCCGACCTGTCGTGGGCGCTCCTGGTCTCCCTCGCCGCCGGCGGCGTCGTCGGTGGTGCCGAGATCGACGAGGCGCTGGCCGCCGACAACACGGCGAAGGGCGGCGAGTTCGCCGCGCAGGCTCGCGCCGCGCTCCCCACCGTCGCGGCGAAGCGCGACGCGTGGGCATCGCTCGTCGAGAAGGCCGACCTCCCGAACACCGTCGTCCGGTCTGCCGCGCTCGGGTTCATCCACCCGGCCGGTGTCGACGCACTCAGCTCGTTCGTCGATGCCTACTTCGACATGCTGCTGCCGGTGTGGGAGTCGCGGACCTACCAGATCGCGCAGTACCTCATCGTCGGCTTGTACCCCTCGACCCTCGCCAACGTCGAGCTCCGTGACGCCACGCGCGCGTGGCTCGCGGCGAACGTCGCGGCGCCCGCGGCGCTCCGCCGCCTCGTCAGTGAGAACCTGGCGGGCGTCGAGCGTGCGCTCTCAGTGCAGGAGGCCGACGCGTAAGCGCGGCATCCGTCGTCTTCGGGGCGTCCACCTGCGGGTGGACGCCCCGCGGCGTTTCCGGACCGGAATCCTCCCCGAGACGGACGCGGCACCCCGCCGCGGGTTCGTAGCGTGGAGGCATGATCGTTGCTGAAGCACTCACCAAGCGGTACGGAGACAAGACGGCCGTCGACGGGATCGACTTCGCCGTCCAGCCGGGCAAGGTGACCGGGTTCCTCGGTCCGAACGGCGCCGGCAAATCGACCACGATGCGGATGATCGTCGGGCTGGACCGCCCGACCTCGGGCCGCGTGACCATCGACGGCAAGGACTATCGGTCGTTGCGCTCGCCCCTCACCGAGGTCGGCATTCTGCTCGACGCGAAGGCAGTCCACACCGGTCGCAGCGCGCGCAACCATCTGCGGGCGATGGCGGCGACGCACGGCATTCCCCGCAGCCGGGTCGACGAGGTGATCGAGATCACCGGGCTGCAGTCCGTCGCGCGCAAGCGTGCCGGCAAGTTCTCGCTGGGCATGGGACAGCGGCTCGGCATCGCCGCAGCACTCCTCGGCGACCCGCGGACGCTCATCCTCGACGAGCCGGTCAACGGGCTCGACCCCGAAGGCGTCCGCTGGGTGCGCCAGTTCGTGCGCGCCCAGGCCGCCGAGGGGCGGACCGTCCTCCTGTCGAGCCACCTCATGAGTGAGATGGCGCTCACCGCCGACCGGGTGATCGTGCTCGGTCGCGGTTCGGTGCTGGCGGATGCCAGCCTCGACGAACTCGTCCACGCCTGGACCACGACCACCGTGACCGTCCGCAGCCCCCGCGCCGCCGAGCTCGCGCAGCTCGTCGCCGATGCCGACGTCTCGGTGACCTCGGCCGAGCCTGGTCTCCTCCAGATCACCGGCGTCGCCGCGTCGCTCATCGGCGACACCGCTGCCGCCCACGGCATCCCGCTCCACGAACTGTGGCAGCGCACCGGATCGCTCGAAGACGCGTACCTGGCCCTCACCGAAGGCGCCGTTGAGTACCAGACGAAGGGAATCGCCTGATGACCGCGCTCGCCCCCGCCCCCGCCGCCCAGCGCGGCCACACCGTGCCGCATGCACGCCTCTCGTTCGCACGCGTCGTGCGGAGCGAGTACCTGAAGCTGTTCACCGTCCGGTCGACCTGGTGGTCGCTCGCGGTCACCGCAGCCCTTGCCGTCGGCATCGCGACCCTCATAGCGTTCGCGTCGCGGGAGTTCGTCGGCGACTACAACCCCGTGATGGCGATCCTTGCGCCGATGCAGTTCACCTCGCTCGTCGCCGGCATTCTCGGCGCGATCGCGATCACCGGTGAGTACTCGACCGGCATGATCCGATCCACGCTCACCGCGGAACCTCGCCGCGGCGCGGTGCTTCTCGCGAAGGCGATCGTGATCGCGACGGTCGTCGCGGCGTTGACGGTCGTCACGACGGCGCTCTCGGTGCTCGTCGTGACGCCGATCGCCGGCGCAGACGCCTTCGCGTGGGGCGAGTTCGACCAGCTGCTCGCTCCGCTCCTGCTGAGTCTCGCCGCCATGGCGAGCTTCGCACTCCTGGGTCTCGGGTGGGGCTTCATCATCCGGAACGGTGCGGGTGCGATCGCGACGACGGTCGGCATCTTGTTCGTGCTCCCGATCGTGATCAGCCTCTTCGCCATCGGCGGCGAGGCGTGGCAGTGGGCGTACGACCTGAACCAGTACCTGCCGCTCAACGCCGCCGCGACGATCACCACCCCCGACGCGGACGGGTTCGGTCCGGCACTCGCCACCGTGCTCGCCTGGCCGGCCGGCGCGCTCGCGCTCGGCTGGATCGTCCTCCGCGGACGCGACGCCTAGGCTCGACGCGTGACCTCCGACAGCCGCAGCTCGTCGCTCCGCACGGACGACGAGCTGCGGCTGCCGCGTCCCCCTGGGGTGTTCCGTCGGTTCTGGGCGCGGCATCCGCTCGTCGCCGACATCGTCATCGCCGGCGTCTGCCTGCTGCTGTCCTTCGTCCCGGCGGGGGCACTGTCGCGGGCCGACGACGGGGCCATCTTCGGGCCCGCGGGTACGTGGGTCGTCATCGTGCTGCTCGCGCTGGCCTGCGTCTCGCTCGTCGTGCGTCGCCGCTGGCCGCTCGTGCCGTTCGTCGCGGCGCTGGTCGTCGCGCACGCGTACCTGATCGCTCCGGTGCCGCTCGGCGGCCCGTTGCTCCTGTTCGCGACGTACGCGGTCGCCGTCTACCGGAGTACCCGGGCCGCCATCATCGGCCTCGTCGTCGGGCTGGCGGCACTCGCGGCGCTCGCGACCACGCTCATGCTCGTGGGCGCCGTTCCGACGCAACTCGCGTGGAACGCCGTGGTCGCCGAAGCCGTGACCGGTGTGATCGGCGGCCTGATCGGAGCGAACGTCGGTAACCGGCGTCGCTACATCGACGCCGTGATCGCCCGTTCGCGCCAGTTGCTCGTGGAGCGCGACCAGCAAGCGCGGATCGCAGCAGTCGAGGAACGTGCGCGCATCGCCCGGGAGCTCCACGACATCGTGTCGCACTCGCTCACGGTGGTGGTGGCGTTGGCCGAGGGCGCGAGCGCCACCCCCGACCGCGACCGGGCGAGGGCGGCGACCGACCAGGTGGCGGCGACCGCCCGTAGCGCGCTCACCGAGATGCGCGCGATGCTCGGCGTCCTCCGCGACGCTGACAGCGCGCACACGCCCCTCGCCCCGGTCGACGCCGACGCCGTAGCCACGGCCGTGGCAGCAGCCCGCGGTGCCGGTTTCCCCGTGACCGTCCGCACATCCGGCCGGATCGACGCACCGATGCCGGTCCTCCTCGCCGTGGGGCGCATCGTGCAGGAAGGACTTACCAACGCGATGCGGCACGCGCCGGATGCCACGCGCATCGACGTCGCCGTCGACATGACCGACGCGGGCGTCGTGGTGCAGGTCCGCAACGACGGCGTCCGCGGGCCCCGCCGCGCCGGCGGCTACGGGATCCGCGGTCTCCAAGAGCGCGTCGACCACGTCTGCGGGACACTCGAAGCAGGACCGACCGCCGACGGCTGGATACTGCGCGCCGAGCTGCCGATCGCAACCCGGGAGGACGACGCATGACAGACAACTCGATCAGGGTGCTCCTCGTCGACGATCAGGAGCTCATCCGGGTGGGCTTCCGACTGGTGCTCGACGCCGAACCCGACATCGAGGTGGTCGGCGAAGCCGGCGACGGCGCCGCCGCACTCAGCGCGACGGCGACGCTCCGCCCCGATGTCGTCCTGATGGACGTGCGGATGCCGGGGATGGACGGCATTCAGGCGACCGGTCGCATCCGCGCCGAGCATCCGGACGTCCGGGTCCTCGTGCTCACCACCTTCGACCTCGACGAGTACGCGTTCGGTGCACTTCGTGCCGGCGCCGGCGGCTTCCTGCTCAAGGACGCGCGCCGGGAGGAGCTGGTCGCGGCAGTCCGCGCAGTGGCAGCCGGCGACGCGACACTCGCACCGCGGATCACGCGGCGGATGATCGAACTCGTCACCGCCGACGGCGTCGGGGCACCGGCATCTGTCGATCTCTCCGGCCTCACCGGGCGGGAGCGCGACGTCCTCGAAGCAATGGCACAAGGACTGACGAACGTCGAGATCGCGGCCGCGCTCTTCCTCGGCGAGTCGACGGTGAAGACGCACGTGGGACGCATCCTCGCGAAGCTCCCGGCACGTGACCGGGTGCACGCGGTCCTGATCGCCCACGGTCTTGCCGAGCCCGGCTTCGCCTGACGAGGTGACGTGTCGGAGCGCCCAGCCCACGCAGAGGGAGCCGTCGATAAGATCGGGCCGATGAACGCATCCACAGCCCCGGTCATCGATTGGGAGTCGATCAACACCGGCCTGCTCCGATTTCTCGTGGAGGCCGGTTGGGATCTCCTCTGGATCGCCATCACCGTCGCGGTCGGATGGCTGCTGACATTCGTTATGCGTCGACTCATCGGTCGCATCGTGGATCGGATCGTCCGCGGTGCCAAGTCCCGCGCGGCCGCTGAAGACACGCGCGCGATCGACATGTCGCCGCTCGCCCAGGTCCGTCTGGTCCAGCGAACGAGGACGCTGGGCGCGATCCTCACGAACATCGTCAACGTCGCGATAATCATCGTCGCGGTGCTGCTGATCGTGTTCATCATCAATCCCGATGTGCTCGCCTCGTTCACGCTGCTGTCGGCGGCGCTCGGCGCGGGCCTCGGCTTCGGTGCCCAGAACATCGTCAAGGACGTGCTGAACGGCTTCTTCGTCGTCGCCGAGGACCAGATCGGGATCGGTGACGTCGTCGACCTCGGACTCGCCACGGGCATCGTCGAATACGTCAGCGTCCGTGTGACGCACGTCCGCGACGTGAACGGCACGCTCTGGTACGTCAGAAACGGCGAGATCACCCGCATCGGCAACATGTCGCAGGGCTGGGCCCGCGTCATCATCGACCTCGGTGTGCCGCCGGGATCGGATCTCCACGCTGTCGAAGAGGCTGTGCTGACCGCGGCGAAGGCGCTGGTCCGCGAGCCGAAGTGGCGCACGCGCATCATCGACCGGCCCGAGATCTGGGGGCTCGAGAGCATCACCGGCGACGCCCTCGTCACCCGACTCGTGGTGAGGACACGACCAAACGCGAAGGACGACGTCGCGCGAGCACTCCGTGCCCGGATCAAGGGCGCACTCGACGAGCTCGGGGTCGAGATCCCGCAGCTCGATTCGGTCGTCCTGGAAGGGCCGGACGCTGCCCAGAGCATCCGTGGCGCGAACCCACCCCAGACGCAGCCGCAGCCGGTCGCATCGGCGCCGATCGAGCGCGCGAGGTGGCGACCGAAGAAGAAGGCATCCGACTCGCCGACCGACCCTGAAGGACCTTCGACATGAGCGAGCCGCTGTCGTTCTATGACGAGGTCGGCGGACGCCCGGTCTTCGAACGCCTCGTCCACACCTTCTACCGCGGCATCGCGGGCGACGTCGTGCTGAAGCCCATGTACCCGGAAGAGGACCTCGGCCCCGCCGAGGAGCGTCTGTTGCTCTTCCTCGAGCAGTACTGGGGCGGCCCGACGACGTACAGCGAGACCCGTGGGCACCCCCGGCTGCGGATGCGGCACATGCCGTTCCACGTCAATCCGGACGCGCGCGACCGGTGGCTCCAGCACATGCGCACCGCCGTGGACGAGCTCGAACTCTCACCGCTGCACGAGGCGACGCTTTGGGATTACCTGCAGCGCGCCGCGCACGCGATGGTGAACACCTTCGAGCCGACGCCGGAGCCGCCGAAGCGCTGAAGACCCGGGACTGCCGCGGTCAGCTGCGACCCGTCGAGCGCACCGCAGTCAGACCCGTCGGGTTCCCGGTGCGGACGAGCACGTGACCGCGCGCGAGCGTGAGGCGGGTCCACGTCCCGGTGCGGAACACCGACACGGGTTCCTCGTCCGCGAGGAACCCGAGCGCGTCGGCGGCGAACGCGGCACCCGCGACGACCCCGTTCAGCGTGGCATCCGCGCGACCCCAGATCGCTCCGCGCACCGTGCGGACGAGATCCTCCCCCGGACTTCCGGGGAGCGCAGCGGCCACATCGGCGACACCCCGTCGGGTCGCGTCCGACAGCGCTGCGGAGCTCAGCGTGCCCGCGGCATCCCACCCCGACCGGGGTGGCGAGATCCCCGCCCACGCGGCGGAGACGCCGCTGTCGGGGAGACCGATCGTGCCGGCCTCCGAGCCGGCGGACAAGTCGCCGGCGTCGACGACGAGGTCGCAGACGAGTTCGGGGTCGCACGCCAAGAACCGCATCGCCAGCACCGTCGGGGTGTCGTCACCGAAGCCACGGGGCGACAGCGGCGCCGCGGACACGGCCATGGTTCCGGATGCCGCGCGCAGCCGCACTGCCGGGTCGGCGAGCCGCGCGGCTCTGCGCGCGAACGTGAGGAGATCTGCCGCAGCCCGCGGATCGGGGAACACGAGCGAGGGAGCCATCCGACCTAAACTAGCAAGGGAGCGTGTGCCGGGCCGCTCCGTGGGAGCAGAGCGGAGCAGCATGTGACGGACGCAGACGCAGCGGAGATCGACGGGCTGCTCGGCGTGCTGGATCTCCACTCGAGTGATGCCCGGACCACCGAGGACATCTTCACCGGTGTCTCGCAGCCTATGCCGCTCGGTCGCGTCTTCGGCGGGCAGGTGCTGGCGCAGGCGATCGTCGCCGCCGAGCGGACCGTCGAGGCAGGACGCGCGGCGCATTCGATGCACGGCTACTTCCTCCGCCCGGGCGACTCGACCCGCGGACTGACCTTCTCGGTCGATCGCATCCACGACGGCAGGTCGTTCTCGACCCGGCGCACGCAGGCGTTCCAGGACGGCGTCCCGATCTTCTCGATGATCGCATCGTTCGAGACGCACGCCGAGAGCCTGGATCATGCAGATGTCATGCCAGCCGGGATCCCCGCACCGGAGGAGCTGTCGGCCGACGCCGAGATGGCCGGTGTCGACCCCGGGAACCGGCGCCACTTCACCGGCAGTCCCATCGAGGTCCGACATGTCGAGGCGCCGATCTACGCCGTCGCGGATGCCACGCAGGTCGCACGTCAGGCCGTGTGGATGCGCACGCGTGGTGCGCTCCCCGACGACCCTCGCGTGCACCGCGCCGCGCTCGCCTACATGAGCGACCTCACCATCCAGGAGTCCGTGCTGCGGGCGCACGGACTCGCCTGGGGTACGTCCGGCCTCAAGGTCGCGAGTCTCGACCACGCGATGTGGTGGCACCGCCCCGGTCGCGCCGACGAGTGGGTGCTCTACGTGCAGGAGTCTCCGAGCGCCCGTGGCGGCCGCGGCCTCGCGACCGGCAAGATCTTCGCGCGTGACGGGGAGCTGCTCGCCTCCGTCGCGCAGGAGATCATGATCCGCGTCCCCGCGGCCGGCTGAGCCACGACTGCACGCCGCGCGTCACCTGACGCTCAGCGACGACCGAGCGGCGGGAGCGGATCGCCGACGAACGGCTCCCATGCGGCACGCGTGTCGGGCGACAGACGCGTGGGCTTGCCCGACGCGGCATCCACCTGGACGATCACGGTCGACGCGCGCGCGTACAGCGTCTGCGGTGCGTCGCCGACCGGACTGAACACCTCGTAATGCACCTCGGCGCTCGAGCCGCCGATCTTGCCGAACCACATCTGTACGTCGATCGGCTCCCGCTGGTACGGCACCGGGGCGAGGTATTCGATCTCTTGGCGGGCGATGAGCGTGAGCTGCGCCGCGCCGTGACTCGCGTCGATGACGGCGGTCGGTACCGCCCGCTCCCCTGCACCCGGGACCCAGAAGGCGCGCACGCGCGCCTCCTCGAGGAGCTTGAGCATCGAGGCGTTGTTGACGTGGTTGTACGCGTCGAGGTCCCCCCACCGGAGGTGGATGGGGACCCGGATGCGGCTCTCAGTCACGGGTGAGCTTGCGGTAGGTGGACTTCGCGGGGTTGCCGGCGTCGGCGCCGAGGCGCTCGATCTTGTTCGCCTCGTACGCCTCGAAGTTGCCCTCGAACCAGTACCACTTGTCGGGGTGCTCTGCCGTGCCCTCGTAGGCGAGGATGTGCGTCGCGATGCGGTCGAGGAACCACCGGTCGTGGGTGATCACCACGGCGCAGCCGGGGAACTCGAGGAGCGCGTTCTCAAGCGACGAGAGCGTCTCGACGTCCAGGTCGTTCGTGGGCTCGTCGAGGAGCAGCAGGTTGCCACCCTCTTTGAGCGTCAGCGCGAGGTTCAGTCGGTTCCGCTCACCACCGGAGAGGACGCCGGCCTTCTTCTGCTGGTCGGGACCCTTGAAGCCGAACTTCGACACGTACGCGCGCGACGGGATCTCGGTCTTTCCGACCGTGATGATGTCGAGCCCGTCCGAGACGACCTCCCAGAGGGTCTTGTTCGGGTCGATGCTGGCGCGCGACTGGTCGACGTAGCTGATCTTCACCGTCTCGCCGACCTTGAGCGTCCCGCCGTCCAGCGGCTCGAGGCCGACGATCGTCTTGAACAGCGTGGTCTTGCCGACACCGTTCGGGCCGATGACGCCGACGATGCCGTTCGGCGGCAGACTGAAACCGAGGCCGTCGATGAGCGAGCGGTCGCCGAAGCGCTTCTGCAGGTTCTTGGCCTCGATGACAACCGAACCCAGACGGGGACCTGCCGGGATCGTGATCTCCTCGAAGTCGAGCTTCCGCGTGCGCTCGGCCTCGGCGGCCATCTCCTCGTAGCGGGCGAGACGCGCCTTCGACTTGGTCTGACGGCCCTTCGCGCTCGAGCGCACCCAGTCCAGCTCCTCCTTGAGGCGCTTTTGGAGTTTGGCGTCCTTCTTGCCCTGGACGTCGAGACGCTCCGCCTTCTTCTCGAGGTAGGTCGAGTAGTTGCCCTCGTAGGGGTAGAGACGACCGCGGTCGACCTCCGCGATCCACTCCGCGACGTTGTCGAGGAAGTACCGGTCGTGGGTGATCGCGATGACGGCACCCTTGTAGGCCTGCAGGTGCTGCTCGAGCCACAGCACACTCTCGGCGTCGAGGTGGTTGGTGGGCTCGTCGAGGAGCAGCAGGTCGGGCTTCTGGAGCAGCAGCTTGGCGAGGGCGACGCGGCGGCGTTCACCACCCGAGAGCGGGACCACCGAGGCGTCGGCGGGCGGCGTGCGGAGGGCGTCCATGGCCTGCGCGAGTTGCGAGTCGAGGTCCCAGCCGTCGGCGGCGTCGATTTCCTCCTGCAGCGTGCCCATCTCGGCGAGCAGCGCGTCGAAGTCCGCGTCCGGGTCGGCCATGAGCGCCGAGATCTCGTTGAAGCGGTCGAGCTTGGGCTTGATCGCCACGCCGTCCTGGATGTTCTCGAGGACGGTCTTCGTCTCGTCGAGTTCGGGCTCCTGCATGAGGATGCCGACGGTGAACCCTGGCGACAGCTTCGCCTCACCGTTCGACGGGGCGTCGAGTCCCGCCATGATCTTGAGGATCGTCGACTTACCGGCGCCGTTGGGGCCGACCATGCCGATCTTCGCACCGGGGAGGAACGCCATCGTGACGTCGTCCAGAATGAGCTTTTCGCCGACCGCCTTGCGGGCACGGACCATGGAGTAGATGTACTCAGCCATAACGAGCCAAGTCTACGCGGGCGCCGCCGCGCGGATCACCAGTCGATCGGACGGGTCTGCCCGATGAGGCAGGTCTCTCCGGGTGTCTCGGGCAGCAATGCGACGATCGGTCCGCGGACGGACGGCCCGACTTGACCGACGAGGCAGTCCTCGCCGATGTGCACCGAGAACTGGATGCTGTCCGCGGGATCATCCACGGACGTCCGATCCTGCGTCACCTGCATGGCATCCCTCTCGAAGCCTGCGGCGACGAGCGCGTCGATGTAGTCGCGACCGGCGACCGAGCGCCCGTCCGACCACACGGCTTCGACGACATCGGTGAAGGTTGAGCGAAGTGCCTCGGCAGATCCCGGCTCCAACGTCGGTGTCGGGCTCGGTGAGACCGACTCAGCGGTGGCGGTCGCGGACGGTCGCGGCGTGGGGCTCGGCTCCGGGGCGCACGCCGCGAGGGCGAGCGCCATGGTCGCACCGAGCACCGAGATGGTCACGAGGGCGCGGGCGGTCCTGGGTGCGGGCACGCCTGGAGTCTACGGCCCACACCCAGGTGCGACGTGCACGGTCAGAACGGGGTCTCGGCGCCCGGAGCAGCCCACGCACCGGCCGCGACCGGCTCGGGGTCGGGTGCGTCGGCGGGCGGCGGTGCCGGCTCCTCACGTCGCGGCGCGCTCGCGGTGTACACCGTGGTGCCGAACCGGAGCTCGTGACCGACGGCGGTCGCCTCGATCTCGGCGGCGGTGCCGCTGCGTTCTCCGTTCTCCCAGCGGCGGATGGTCAGCGCTCCCGTCACGATCACGCGCTGTCCGCGCTTCACGGACGCGAGCACGTGCTCGCCGAGCGACCGGAACGCCGAGACGTCGTACCAGCTCGGCGTGCCGTCAACCCACGACGAGGTCTTCTGGTCGTACCTGCGTTCGTGGCTGGCGATACGGAACGACGCGATGGGTGTGCCGTCTGCCAGCCGACGCAACTCGGGATCGCTGCCGATGTTGCCGACGATGGTGATCTGGTCCTTCATGTTCGGGTTCCTCTCGATGGTGGGATGCTCCGGCGCCGCGTGCCCGGCGGGCGCCGGAGCACCACCATCGTGCGCGCGGGTCGAGCGCGGAGGAACGACGATGCCCCGCTCCGTGGAGACGGCGCGGGGCATGCGGATTGTGGAGAAGTCTCAGGCGCGGGTGTACTCCGCGAAGCGCGCACGAACCTTGTTCACCTTCGGGACTGCGACGGCCATGCAGTAGCCCTGGCCGGGGTTCTTCGCGAAGAAGTCCTGGTGGTAGTCCTCTGCGGGGAAGAATTCCGTCAGCGGCTCCGTCGTCGTCACGAGCCCACCGTCCCACCACTCCGACGCGCGGGCTTCGGCGGCCGCGAACAGTTCGCGCTGCTCGTCGTCGGCAGGGAACATCGCCGACCGATACTGGGTGCCGATGTCGTTGCCCTGACGGTTCAGCTGGCGCGGATCATGCATCGTGAAGTACGCGTCGAGGATGACGTCGGCAGGAATCACCTCGGGGTCGAACGTCACCCGGACCGCCTCGGCGTGACCGGTCGTACCGGTGCACACCTGCTCATACGACGGCGCGGCGACCTGGCCGCCGATGTAACCCGACTCGACCGACTCGACGCCGTCGAGGGCGCGATAGGCGGCATCCAGGCACCAGAAGCACCCACCAGCGAGCACGAATGTCTGCATTGCATCTCTCCTTCTGAAGCTCAACGGTGACAACGATCACGAGTGTTGCGATGTTCCCGCCACCAGGCCGTGTCGGTGGCCCGCCGTAAGGTCGCGCGCAGAGAGGAGCCGCAATGCTCGTCACCGAACGACCGGCTGTCCCCGCGCGTCTCCGAGGATATGACCTCCGGAGCGTCGCCTCGGACCTCTGGCGCGTCGTCAGGTCCGACGGTCGAGTGGTCGGACACCTCGCCGCCTGCGCCGGGGGCACCTTCGAAGCTCGGCGATTCCACGCCGGGCGCGGCCGGTTCGTGACCGTCGGCACCTTCTGCCGCATCGAGGAAGCGGTCGAGGCGCTCCATCACAGCGCGTGACGTCAGACGATCGCCGCGAGGGCGTCGGTCGACACGGCGGGTGCACCCCGACGGACCGCGGGCCAGACGTCGGCGAGGACGTCCACCGCGTCGCGCAGCTGTCCGGGTGTCGCGGTGAACGGCACGCGCAGGTGCGAGTCGTGGCCACCGTGGAGCGCGAACCTCGCGCCGGCGGACAGATGCACACCGCGCCCCTGCGCCGCCATGACGAGCGCTCCGCTCAGCGGCGCATCCAGCTCGACCCAGAGCGACACTCCCCCGTCCACCCTCGGGACGTGCCATTCCGGGAGCCGCCGCGCCAGCGCATCGGTCAGCGCGTCGCGTCCTGCGCCCAGCAGTCGTGCGCGCTGACGCAGGATCTCCGGCATCCGCGGCAGCAGCCGCGCGGCGACAGCCTGTTCGAACTCTGGCGTACCGAGGTCGCGGTGCGGGCGCACGCCCACGAGGCGGCGGATGAGTGTCGGTTGGGCCCGCACCCAGCCGATTCTGAGTCCGCCCCACACCGTCTTGCCGAGCGAGCCGATCCGCACGGCTGCGGGTCCGAAGTCGAGTGCGAGCGGCGCGTGCGCATCGATGGCGAGTTCGGCGGTGGTCTCGTCGACGACCAGTGTCGTACCGGCCCGTGCCGCCGCTGCTCGGATCGTCGCCGCATCGCTTGCCGTCATGACGCGTCCGGTCGGATTCTGGAACCACGGCATGAGATACGCCATCGACGGCGCCGCGCGACGGAACGCCTGCTCGGCACGGTCCAGGTCCCACCCCGTCGTCGTGTTGACGGGAATGCCGGTGAGTCTCGCACCGGCGCTGCGGAACGCCTCAGCGGCGTGCGGATACGTCGGTGTCTCGAGCAGTGCCGTGTCGCCGCGGTGCAGCAGCGCCGCGGTGACGAGGTGGATCGCGTGCTGTCCTCCGTTGGTGACGAGGATCTCGTCTGGCGTGGTCGGGATGCCGATCACGGTGTAGCGCGTCGCGATCGCCGCTCGCAGCGACGGACTTCCGAGAATGTCATAGCCCGGGCGCGCAACGAGGGACGCGGCATCCGCCGCCGTCTCGGCGATCACGCCGGCGAGTCCCGGCCACGCGGCGGGACTTGCCTGCTGCAGGTCGATCCCGCTCCCCGCATCGAACGCACGGCCAGCACCGCGTCGCGTCTGCGGGAGGGTGACGCTCCCAGAACCGCGAACGCTGTCGATGTGTCCGGATGCACGCAGGCTTCGATACGCGGCGGCAACCGTCGTTCGGCTCACGCCGAGCGTCCCGGCGAGATCGCGCTCGGCGGGCAGTGCCGTGTGCGCCGCGAGGCGATCGTCGAGGCAGAGCAGGCGGATGCCGTCCGCGAGCGCTTCGTAGGTCGGCGTGCGCGTTCGCCATCCGCCGAGCGCGATCGTGAGCGACCGCGCGCTGATTCTGGAGTCCATGGGGCCACCGATCGAGGATTGGACTGCTTCGGGGAGTCCAATCGTACGCTGAGATGGAACCATGCTCCTCCGATTGCTCCGCCTCGTCCTCGGTCTCGCGCTCTTCGGCGTCGGGTGTGCGGTCCTCGTGCAGGCCGGGATCGGCCTGGATCCTTGGACCGTGCTCGCCGAGGGCCTCACCGTGCAAACCGGGATCGGCATCGGATGGATCGTGGTCATCGTCGGCGCAGCCGTCCTCCTCCTGTGGGTCCCGCTGCGCCAGCGGCCCGGGATCGGCACGGTCGCGAACATCCTGCTCGTCGGCACCGTCATGCAGGCCGCACTCGCGGTCATCCCGACCGTGGACGGGTTCGGCTGGGGTGTGGTGGTGTACCTCTTCGGCATCGCGCTCATCGCACTGGCATCCGCCATGTACATCGGCACCGGGTTCGGACCGGGCCCGCGCGACGGGCTGATGACGGGCCTGCACGCACGTCTGGGCTGGCCGATCTGGGTGTGCCGCTTGCTCGTCGAGGGCACGGTGCTGTTCGCGGGATGGCTCCTTGGCGGGACCGTCGGACTCGGGACGGTGCTGTTCGCGGCGCTCATCGGGCCGGCGGTGCATGTGGCGATGGACCTCGCCACTCGCCGCGCACGCCCCGTCGCACGCTCGCCGATCACTGCGCACTGAGAGGCTGCGTCGCCGGTCCGCGGTACCCTGGGCAGAAAGTCCTTCCCTCCATAGCTCAGTGGACAGAGCGAGCGGTTTCTACCCGCCAGGTCGGGGGTTCGAATCCTCCTGGAGGGACTCTCGGTCCTCGGCGACGCCACGGACCGCATCGGGGAGGAGCCGAGGATGGCAGCGGAGAACGATCGACTCGTCTGGATCGACTGCGAGATGACGGGACTCGATCTCAGCGTCGACGAGCTCGTCGAGGTTGCGGTCGTGATCACCGACTTCGAGCTCAATGTGCTCGACCCCGGCTTCCAGATCGTCATCAAGCCGGACGACTCGGCGATGGCGAACATGAACGACTTCGTGACCAAGATGCACGTCGCGTCCGGCCTCATCGACGAGATCCCCCACGGCGTGAGCCTCGCCGACGCCGAGTTCCAGGTGCTCGAGTACATCCAGCGCTTCGTCCCCGAAGGCAAGGCACCGTTGGCCGGCAACACGATCGGCACCGACCGGATGTTCCTTGCGCGCTACATGCCGCTCGTCGACCGCTGGCTGCACTACCGGAACGTCGATGTCTCGAGCGTCAAGGAACTCGCTCGACGTTGGTACCCCCGCGCGTACTTCAACGCGCCGGCGAAGGACGGCGGCCACCGCGCGCTCGCCGACATCCGTGAGAGTATCCGCGAGCTCGCCTACTACCGCGAGACCGTCTTCGTGCCGGCGCCCGGTCCGACCTCCGACGATGCGCGCAACGCCGCGGCAGCCACGGTGTCGTCGTTCGCTGCCGGGTTGTAATACACTTGGGGGGTTGCCCGGAAGCGGGCACATGGTGGGTATAGCTCAGTTGGTAGAGCACCTGGTTGTGGTCCAGGGGGTCGCGGGTTCAAGTCCCGTTACTCACCCCAGTTCTTCCCCGCGTGAGGCGTGGTCATGATCGAGATGGATGCCACCTCGTTCGAGGACCTCGTCTCGGAAGAGATCGATCGACTCCCCCAGCAGATGCTGGCGGGGCTCGACAACGTCGTGTTCGTGGTCGAGGACCGTCCTGAGGACGGCAGCCTCGATCTGCTCGGCCTCTATGACGGTCTCGCGCTCACTGAGCGCGACCGCTACGGCCTCGGTGAGCTGCCTGATCGGATCATCGTCTACCGCGAGCCGCACCTCGACGCGTGCGCCGACGTCGACGAACTCCGCGACGAGGTGCACACGACGCTCGTCCACGAGATCGCGCACTTCTACGGGATCGACGACGCCCGCCTGCACGAACTGGGGTGGGCGTGATGTCGACCGTCCTTCCCGATGAAGATCTCGTCGTCGATCTGTCGGCCGCGTCGTCGCGTCCCTGGCAGACCGTCGTCTGGAACGATCCGGTCAACCTGATGAGCTACGTCGTCCATGTCTTCCGGGAGTACTTCGGCTACTCCGTCGAGCGGGCGAACCGGCTGATGCTCGCCGTCCACCACGACGGTCATGCGATCGTCGCTGAGGGGGCGCGCGAGCAGATGGAGCTCCACGCGCAGGCCATGCACGACTACGGGCTCTGGGCCACCGTCCGGGAGGCCGACGCATGAGTCGGTCGGTGACGATCGAGTTCGTCCCGATCGAAGCGACGCATCTGCTCGACCTGCTCGAACAGTTCGAGCGCATCCTCGTCGGCGACGCGGCATCCGATCCGGCCGTCCGTCGCCTCGTGCCCGACGCGTACCGTGACGATGAAGAAGCGGCTCGAGAGTTCCGGCGCCTTACCGAGGGCGATCTCCTCGCCCGACGACGCAGCGAGCTCGGCATCGTGCGCGATGGGCTGCGCGCGGCCTTCGATGGCCGAGATGCAGAGACGGTCGTCGTCGAGCTGGATGCCGCGGGTGTCCAGGCGTGGCTCCGGACCCTCGCCGCGCTACGGCTCGTCATCGCGGAGCGACTCGGCGTCGTCGACGACACCCCGCCGAACCCGGCTGACGCCCGGACCGACGTGTACGAGTGGCTCGGCTACCGGCTCGACCGACTCGTGGCCTCGCTCGGCTGAACCGCCACTACGGCAGCGCGACGACGAGGTCCGCGAGCCCCACGGGGTCGTCCGCGACGAGATGCGTCTCCTCTTGCGCGGCCCATCGCTCCCAGTGCGGGCGGTACGTCTCGCCGTCACGCCCGAGCGCGCGGTCGCGGCGTTGTGCGGCAGGTGCCTCCAGCCACACGCGGATGTCCGCGATCGCCGCGACGTCGGGCGTCAGCAGGCCCGAGCCCTCCGCAATGACGAGGTCCGCGTGCGGCAACGCGCGCCGGGCGCCGGGCGCATCCCGTGCCCAGTCCCAAGTCGTCCACTCCCCCGGGCGCCCATCCCGCACGGCGCGGAGCACCGCGAGCGCGGCATCGGCTCCCGCCGCGAGTCCATCCCAACCCGGATAGACGTCGTCGAGGCCGAGCACCGCCGCAGGGACGGGTGCTGACGCGAGGAGACGAGCCGCGAGTGTCGTCTTCCCCGCACCCGAACGCCCGTCGATCACGACGATCACAGGTCGGCGCGACACACGCCCGATCGCGTCGAGGATCTCTGCTGCCGCGCCGTCGAGCACCGCGGCAAGACTGGAATCAGCGCTTGAGGGCACGGATGATGCGGCTGAGCGCCTTGCCGGCCACCCAGACGAACGGCACGCCGACGGCCAGCAGCGACACCAGGTTCGGCTCGAACCGCACGCCGTCGCCGATGCGAATGTACGCGCCGATCGGGATCACGACGCCACCACCGCCTCCGCCGGCACCGCCGCTGTTCGGGTCTTCACCACCGCCGAATCCGGACCAGGCCAGAGCGACCGGGATGATGCGCACGCCGTCGAGGTCCTGCTGCTCGCCGTAGACCGTCGTCGCACCGAGCGACGCGAACTGCTTGCCGAGTTCGAGAGGGAGGTTCGCCATGCGCCTACGCTAGTCGGTTCGTCGTGGGCGCGCAGTCAATCCCGCGGTGCGCGGGGGTTCGTCGGGAGGGCGTTGACATCGCGACGCGGCCCGAGCGTGCTGGCGCGCGTGACCGCCCCACCCCCGAACCGCGAGCGGGCGTCGTCGAGCGCGGCATCCACTCGCCGCCAATCGGCGTCGTCGTCCCACAGCGCGAGCCCGCCGACGCCCCCGCCCGTCAGCTTCTCGGCGCGCACGCCGATCAGCCGAATCGGTTGGGTCAGTTCGAGCTTGCCGAACATCTCGAGCGCAACGTCGCCGATGCGCTGCCCGACGTCGGTGGGTTCGGGCACGCTCATCGACCGAGAGAGGGTCGTGAAGTCGGCGTACCGCACCTTGATCGCGATCGTGCGGGACTCGAAGCCCCCGTCGCGCAGTCGGGATGCGACCCGGTCGGCGAGCCGGCGGAACTCGCTGCGGAGGGTCGCCGTGTCCCACACATCCTCGAGGAACGTCTCTTCGTGGCCGATGCTCTTCTCAGTGTGCTCGGTCTGCACCTCACGGGGGTCGATCCCGCGCGCGAGGTGCCAGATGCGCGCGCCCATTGCGGCGCCGAGCGCCCGATCGAGCACGCTGCGCGGCGTCTGCAAGACATCGGACACCATCCGGATACCGCGCGCCTGCAGCGCCTCGGCCGCCTTGGGCCCCACACCCCACAGCGCGCCGACGGGACGTGCGGCAAGGAAGGCCCGCGTCTCAGGCTCGCTCACGATGAGCAGGCCGTCGGGTTTGGACACGGTCGACGCGATCTTCGCGACGTGCTTGGTGGCGGCGACGCCGATGCTGCACGTGAGCCCCGTATCCTCGAGCACACGGGCGCGCACCATGCGCGCGATCTGCCCGGGACTCCCCCACAGTCGCCGCGCGCCGCTGACGTCGAGGAACGCCTCGTCGATCGAGAGCGGTTCGACGAGCGGTGTGACATCGCGGAAGATCGCCATCACCTGCTTCGACAGCGCCGAGTAGCGCTCGAAGTGGGGGACGACGACGACGGCGTGCGGGCAGAGCTGCAACGCCTTGCCGACCGACATCGCCGAGCGGACCCCGAAGCGACGGGCTTCGTAGGATGCACTCGAGACGACGCCGCGGCCCTCCATGCCGCCGACGATCAGCGGCTTGCCGGCGAGCGACGGATCGTCGAGCACCTCGACCGACGCATAGAACGCGTCCATGTCGACGTGCAGGATCCGCGTGCCGGTGTCGTCGGCGCCCTCCGGCGAGACGATGCGCCCCGTGCCGTCACCGCGTCCCATGCGACCATTCTCCGGGATGCCGCCGACATCGCGGCATCCCGGATCGGTTGCTACTGGCCGGCGCGCTCCAGGATGAGCTCGCGCACGCGCGCGGCATCCGCTTGGCCCTTCATCGCCTTCATGACGGCGCCGATGACAGCACCGGCGGCCTGGACCTTGCCGTCCTGGATCTTCACGAGCACGTCGGGCTGGGCGGCGAGGGCCTCGTCGATCGCGGCGATCAGCGCACCGTCGTCCGACACGACCGCGAGTCCGCGTGCGTCGACGACCTGCTGCGGGGTGCCCTCACCGGCGATGACGCCCTCGAGCACCTGACGCGCGAGCTTGTCGGTCAGGGTCCCCGCATCGACGAGCTGCTGGAGCTCGGCGACCTGCGCGGGCGTGACGAGCGCCGCCGGCTCCGCACCCTGTGCGTTCGCGACACGGGTGATCTCGCCCGTCCACCACTTGCGAGCGGATGCCGGCGACGCACCGGCCGCAATCGTCGCCTCGACCTCGGCGAGCAGGCCGCCGTTGGCGACATCCTGGAACTCGAGGTCGGTGAAGCCCCACTCCGCCTTGAGGCGGCGGCGGTACACCGCGGGAGCCTCGGGGAGCGCCGCGCGGAGCTGCTCGATGAACTCCTCCGACGGCTCGACGGGCAGGAGGTCGGGCTCCGGGAAGTACCGGTAGTCGTCGGCATCCGACTTGGGACGCCCGGGCGACGTGCGGCCCGTGTCCTCGTGCCAGTGGCGGGTCTCCTGCGTGACCGTGCCGCCGGCGGCGAGGATCGCGGCCTGGCGCTGGATCTCGTACCGCACCGCACGCTCGACTGAACGCATCGAGTTGACGTTCTTCGTTTCGGTGCGGGTGCCGAGCTTCTCCTGGCCGCGCGGGCGCAGCGAGACGTTCGCATCGCAGCGAAGGTTGCCCCGCTCCATGCGCGCCTCGGAGATGCCGAGCGAGCGGACGATGTCGCGGATCGCCGCGACGTACGCCTTCGCGACCTCGGGTGCGCGGTGCTCGGTGCCGAAGATCGGCTTCGTCACGATCTCGACGAGCGGGACGCCGGCGCGGTTGTAGTCGACGAGCGAGTACTCGGCACCCTGGATGCGACCGGTCGAGCCCATGTGGGTGAGTTTGCCGGCGTCCTCCTCCATGTGCGCGCGCTCGATCGGAATCTGGACGACGTCGCCGCCCTCCAGCTCGATCTCGACGCTGCCCTCGAAGGCGATCGGCTCGTCGTACTGCGAGATCTGATAGTTCTTGCCGAGGTCCGGGTAGAAGTAGTTCTTCCGGGCGAACCGGCTCGACGGTGCGATCGAGCAACCGAGTGCGAGACCCAGGCTGATCGAGTAGCGGACGGCGGTCTCGTTGACGACCGGCAGCGAACCGGGGAGACCCATGTCGACCGGTGCGACGAGCGTGTTCGGCGCGGCGTCGTGGTTCGCCTCGTTCGCCGGGTTGCCCGCGGGCGAGAACATCTTGGTCTCGGTGTTGAGCTCGACGTGGACCTCGAAGCCGAGCACGGGCTCGAACTGCTCGAGCGCCGCATCGAAGTCCATCAGCGCGTCCTTGGCCATCAGCGGGCTCCTCCGAGGATCGGGGCGCGGTCCAGGATCGGACCGCCCCAGCTGTCGACGAGCAGCGCTTCGAGCGCGGCCCCGACGCGGTACAGGCGGGCGTCCTCTCGTGCCGGGGCGACGAATTGGATGCCGACCGGGAGCCCGTCCTCTTCGGCGAGACCCGACGGGATCGAGATGCCGGGGACGCCGGCGAGGTTCACCGGGATGGTCGTCACGTCGTTGAGGTACATCTGCAGCGGATCGTCGAGCTGCTCGCCCAGGCGGAACGCGGTCGTCGGCGCGGACGGCGTCGCGATGACGTCGACCTGCGCGAACGCCTCGTCGAAGTCGCGCTGGATGAGCGTGCGGACCTTCTGCGCGCTGCCGTAGTACGCGTCGTAATAGCCCGCCGACAGCGCGTAGGTGCCGAGGATGATGCGTCGCTTCACCTCTTCGCCGAACCCGGCGTCGCGGGTTGCGGCCATGACGTCCTCGACGGTGCCGCCGGGCACGTCGACGCGCATGCCGAAGCGGACCGAGTCGAACTTCGCGAGGTTGCTCGACGCCTCGGCGGGGAGGATCAGGTAATAGGCGGCGACACCGTACTCGAAGTGGGGTGCGCTGACCTCGACGATCTCGGCCCCTGCCGCCTCGAGCTTCGCGAGCGACGCGCGGAACGAGTCGGAGACGCCGCGCTGGAAGCCGCGGTCGTCGAGTTCGCGGATGACGCCGACCTTGAGGCCCTTGAGCACCTCGCCGGTCGCGCCCTCGCGGGCGGCGGCGGCGAACGACGGCCACTGGTCGGCGAGTGACGTGGCGTCGTGCGGGTCGTGTCCGCCGATGACGTCGTGGAGCAGCGCCGAGTCGAGCACGGTCCGCGAGACGGGGCCGACCTGGTCGAGGCTCGACGCCAGCGCGATCGCGCCGTAGCGGCTCACGCCGCCGTACGTGGGCTTCATGCCGACCGTGCCGGTGACGTGCGCGGGCTGGCGGATCGACCCACCCGTGTCGGAACCGAGTGCGATGGGCGCTTCGAACGCGGCGACGGCAGCGGCCGAACCGCCGCCGGAGCCGCCGGGGATGCGGTCGAGATCCCACGGGTTCCGGGTCGGCCCGTATGCCGAGTGTTCGGTGGACGAACCCATCGCGAACTCGTCCATGTTGGTCTTGCCGAGCGGGACGAGGCCGGCGGCACGCGAACGCGCGACAACCGTCGCGTCGTAGGGCGACATGTAGCCCTCGAGGATCTTCGATCCGCTCGTGGAGGGCATGTCTGTCGTGACGAGGACGTCCTTAATCGCGAGCGGGACGCCGGCGAGTTCGCCGAGCTCCTCACCCGCGGCGCGGCGGCGGTCGATGTCGGCGGCGACCTCGACGGCACGGTCCGACACATGGAGGAACGCGTGCACGTCGCCGTCGACGGCGGCGATCCGGTCGAGGTGGGCCTGCGTGGCCTCGACGCTCGACAGCTCGCCGGAACGGAGCTTCGCCGAGAGGTCGGCGGCGGTCAGCTTGAGGATGTCGCTCACTGCTCCTCCCCCAGGATCGCGGTCACGCGGAAGCGGCCATCGGCGGCATCCGGCGCATTCTGGAGCACCTCGTCCACGGTGAGCATGTCACCGGGGACGTCGGGACGGAAGACGTTCCGGAGCGGGATCGGGTGGCTCGTCGCGGCGACCTCGGGGGTGGCGACCTCCGAGACCTTCGCGATGTTGTCGACGATGGCGTCCAGCTGGCCGGTGAGGCGCTGCACCTCGTCGTCACTCAGCTGGATCCGGGCGAGCACGCCGAGATGGCGAACGAGATCGGGGGTGATTTCTGACACTCCCCCAGTCTAGTTCGGGCAGCACGTGCGCCCGGAGACGGCCGTAGGCTGGCGGGGTGACTACGACGTACGACCCGCCCCGTCCGTGGATCGCCAGCTACGCGGACGGCGTCCCCGACGACCTCGACGCCATCGACGGCTCGCTGGTCGACATCGTCTCGCGTTCGGCGGCCGATCATCCGACGGCGCCGGCGCTGGAGTTCTTCGGGCGCACGATCGACTACGGGACGCTGCAGGCGCAGGTCGAGCGGGCCGCGGGATACCTGCGCGAGGCGGGTGTGCGCCGGGGCGACAGGGTCGCACTCATCCTGCCCAACTGCCCGCAGCACATCGTCGCCTTCTACGCCGTGCTGCGTCTGGGTGCCGTCGTCATCGAGCACAACCCGCTCTACACGCCGCGCGAGATGCGCAAGCAGTTCGAGGACCACGGGGCGAAGGTGGCCATCGTCTGGAGCAAGCTCGTCGAGTCGCTCCTCGAGTTCCCGGGAGATCTCGCCCTGCGGACGATCGTCGCGGTCGATGTGACCACCGCCATGCCGTGGCGACTGCGCGTCGCCCTCCGGCTGCCGGTAGCAAAAGCCCGCGCCTCGCGGGAGGCCCTCCACTCGCCGATCCCGAGGGCCCGCGTCCGTGGAACCTGGAACGATGCGGTGTCCCACGCCGCGCTCCCGGCATCCCACCCGGGCCCCGACACCGACGACCTGGCGCTGATCCAGTACACCAGTGGCACCACCGGCAACCCGAAGGGCGCCGCCCTCACGCATCGGAACCTCCTCGCGAACGCGGCCCAGGCCCGCGCGTGGGTGCCGACCATCACCCGCGGAGAGGGGTGCGTGGTCTACGCCGTGCTGCCGATGTTCCACGCGTACGGACTGACGCTCTGCCTGACCTTCGCGATGTCGATGGGCGCGCGCCTCGTCCTGTTTCCGCGGTTCGATCCCGACCTCGTGCTCGCCGCGCACAAGCGGCATCCTGCCACCTTCCTCCCGCTTGTGCCCCCGATCGCGGAGCGCCTCCTGGCTGCAGCTCGTGACCAGGGCGTGTCGCTGGCGGGAACCGAGGTCGCGATCTCGGGTGCGATGGCGCTTCCCCACGAACTGGTGGTGCCGTTCGAGGCCGAGTCCGGCGGGTTCCTCGTGGAGGGCTACGGGCTCTCGGAGTGCTCGCCGGTCCTCATGGCGAACCCCGTGGCGGACAATCGCGTACCGGGGACGGTCGGTCTGCCGCTGCCCGGAACGGAATGCCGGGTGGTGGATCCCGACGACCCGACCGTCGATGTCGCCCCCGGTGAGCGTGGCGAACTGCTCGTCCGCGGACCGCAGGTGTTCTCCGGCTACTACGGAAAGCCCGAGGAGACGGAGAAGGTGTTCGTCGACGGCTGGTTCCGGACGGGCGACATCGTAACGATCGACGACGCGGGGTTCGTCCGCATCGTCGACCGCATCAAGGAGCTCATCATCACGGGCGGCTTCAACGTCGCCCCGACGGAGGTCGAGATCGCGCTCCGTCAGCACCCGAGCATCGCGGATGCCGCGGTGGTGGGTCTTCCCAGCGTGCGCTCCGGCGAGGACGTCGTGGCCGCGGTGGTCGTGAACCCGGGGGCGAGCTTCGACGAGGTGGCCGTGCGGGAGTTCGTCCGCGGCATCCTCACGCCGTACAAGGTGCCGCGGCGGCTCGTCGTCGTCGAGGAGCTCCCGAAGTCGCTCATCGGGAAGGTGCTGCGCAAGCAGGTCCGGGAGCAGCTGCTCGCCGACTGAGCCGGCGTGGAGACCGCTGGCGCCGGTCAGGCCTCCGGCGCGGGTCCGAGGGCGTCCGGTCCCTGCTCGACGAGCACGCGGAATTGCGTGGCGTCGATGATCCGCACGCCCAACTGCTCCGCCTTGGCCAGCTTCGAGCCCGCACCGGGACCGGCCGCGACGAAATCGGTCTTCTTCGAGACCGAGGATGCCGCCTTCCCGCCCGCAGCGAGGATCGCCTCCTGCGCGCCCTCGCGGGTGTAGCCCTCGAGGGTTCCGGTCGCGACGACGGTGACGCCCTCGAGCACGCCCCCCTCGACGAGCGCCGCACCCGGCCCCGGGTGCCCGGGAGTCGCGAGCTGCGCGCCCGCGGTCTCCCAGCGGTCGACGATCTCGCGGTGCCAGTCGACGGCGAACCAGTCGATGAGCGAGTCGGCGATGATGCCACCGACGCCCTCGACGGCGGCCAGCTCGTCGCGGGAGGCGGCGCGGATGTCGCGGAGCGACCCGAACCACTGCGCGAGCGCACGTGCCGCGACGGGGCCGACGTGTCGGATGCTGAGCGCGACCAGGAAGCGCCAGAGCTCTTTTGTCTTCGCCTTCTCAAGTTCCTCGATGAGCGTGAGCGCCTGTGCCGACGGCTGCGGGCCGGTGAGGCCGTCCTTCTTCTCGGCAGCGGAGGGGTTCCGTCGGAACGGCGCTCGACGCACGACGTCCCCGCTCTCCTCGTCGATCTTCGGGGCGCCTGTCTCTCCGTCTCGGACGACGACCTCGATCGGGACAAGATCGTCGAGGGTGAGCTCGAAGAGGCCCGCTTCGGTGGGCAGCGCTGGTGTGGTCGGCGCGAACGGCTGCGTCAGCGCTGCGGCCGTCACCTCGCCAAGCGCCTCGATGTCGAGCGCGCCACGAGATCCGATGTGCTCGACGCGGCCGCGCACCTGCGCGGGACATGCGCGCGTGTTCGGGCACCGGAGGTCGATGTCGCCTTCCTTCGAGGGTGCGAGCAGCGCGCCGCACTCGGGGCACTCGGTCGGCATCACGAAAGCGCGCTCGGTGCCGTCGCGGAGCTCGGCGACAGGACCGAGCACCTCGGGGATCACGTCGCCCGCCTTGCGGAGCATGATCATGTCGCCGATCAGCACGCCCTTGGCCTTCACGACGTCCTGGTTGTGGAGGGTCGCCTGCCGGACGACGCTGCCGGCGACGTGTGCCGGCTCCATGAGCGCATAGGGCGTCGCACGACCGGTGCGTCCGACCGACACGATGATGTCGACGAGCCTCGTCTGGACTTCTTCGGGCGGGTATTTGTACGCGATCGCCCACCGTGGTGCGCGGCTCGTCATACCGAGTTCGTCGTGCAGGGCGAGTTCGTCGATCTTGACGACGATGCCGTCGAGCTCGTGCGCCACAGAGTGCCGCTTGTCGCCGTACTCGCTCACGAAACCGACGACGCCATCGACATCGTCGAACGTCCGCGGATACGGACTCACTGGGAGGCCCCATTCGGCGAGCAGCCCATAGACCTCGCTCTGCGATGCGACCGGTGGATCGGGCCAGGCGCCGATGCCGTGCACGAACATCCGGAGCGACGCGAGCCGCGCCTCCCCCGCCTCGAGCTCGAGGCCGGACTTCTTGTCGAGCTGCTGCCGCAGGCCGCCGCTCGCAGCGTTGCGTGGGTTCGCGAAGGCGGGGAACCGCCGCGCGGCACTCTTCTGCGCCTTCTCCTCGTCGTAGCGCGGGCGGGCCGCGGCATCCGACACCACACGCTCGCGAAGGCGAGCCTGCAGCGCGTTGAGCTCCTCGAACTCGGCGACCGGGATGAAGACCTCGCCTCGGACCTCGACCAGAGCCGGGTGCCCCGTCCCGTCCAGCCGGGCCGGGATGCCGGCGACCCGGACGGCGTTCACCGTCACGTCCTCGCCGATCCGGCCGTCGCCGCGCGTTGCGGCAGAGGTGAGCACGCCATGCTCATACCGGAGTGAGATCGCGAGCCCGTCGATCTTCAACTCGGTGAGCCAGCGGACATCGCGGCCCGCCGAGGCCTGCGCCTTCGCACACCACTCGCGGAGCTCGTCCTCGGAGAACACGTTGTCGAGGCTCAGCATCCGCTCCGCGTGGGTGACGGGCGCGAGCATCGACGACTCCGCCGCGCCGACTGTCTGCGTCGGCGAGTCCTGGCCTTGCAGCTCTGGGTGCGCCCGCTCGAGTGCCTCGAGCTCGTGAATCCAGCCGTCGTACGTCTGGTCGTCGACGAGTCCGGTGTCGCCGCCGTAGTACGCGTCGCGTGCACCGAGGATCTGCTCGGTGAGTGCGGCGGCGCGCTCGCGCGCATCGTCGAGGGTCAGGTCGGGGAGTTCTCCGTGAGCCACATCGACAGTGTAGGTACGGGATCCGACGCTGCGACGCCGGTGGCGGTGTCGGGCGCGATCCGGTACGTGACGGCGCCCGAGTACCGAAACACCTCACCCAGGACCGGCATCCGCACGCGGACATCGACACGCTGCCCACTGGGAACCTCGCCGTCGTCGGCCAGTTCATCGACGGTGACGCGTGCGAGCCGCGTCGAGCTGAGGGGCATGCCGCCATCGACGACATGGGGCCGGAGTTCCAGTTCGAGGGCCCCGTCCACGCCGAGGCGCTCGTTGCTGCGCACCGAGCCGGAGCTCGTCCTCAAGAGTCGGTGGGTACTCCCGGAGCGCCTCACCGGGGCCGGCTACCGGTTCCAGCGCACCGATCTCGAGGCAGCGCTCCGCGACGTGGCAGCGACCACGAGGGTCAGGCGTCGACGAGAACGGCAGACACGGTCGACGCGATCGTGAACTGACCGATCACCCGCGTGCCGTCGTAGAGCACCGCGGTCTGGCCGGGCGCGACGCCGTCGAACGGTTCGTCGGGCACGACCCGCAGCTCGCCGTCCGTGAACGTCGCCTGCGCGGGAACCGGCTCGGCGTGGGCGCGGATCTGCACGTGGCAGGCGAAGGACGCGGCATCCGGTGCACGCCCGGCCCAGCTCATCCGGTCGCCGGCGATCTCCGCGGTCGCAAGCGCCTCCTTCGGCCCCACGACGACGGTGTTGTTGATCGGGCGGACCTCCAGCACGAAGCGGGGCTTCCCGTCGGCTGCGGGCACGCCAAGCTGCAGGCCACGCCGCTGCCCGACGGTGAACGCGTGCGCACCCTCGTGGCGGCCGACGACCGCGCCGTCCCGGTCGAGGATGTCGCCCTGTTCGGCCCCGACCTTCTCGGCGAGCCAGCCGCGGGTGTCGCCGTCGGGGATGAAGCAGATGTCGTGGCTATCGGGCTTCTGCGCGACGGTCAGGCCGCGCTCGGCGGCCTCAGCGCGCACGACCGCCTTCGATGGGGTCGTGCCGAGCGGGAAGTAGGTGTGTGCGAGCTGTTCAGCGGTGAGGACGCCGAGCACGTAGGACTGATCCTTGGCCTCGTCCGAGGCGCGGTGCAGCTCACGACCGGTCTCGGTGTCGATGAGCGTCGCGTAGTGCCCGGTGCACACCGCGTCGAAACCGAGCTCGAGCGCGCGCTCGAGGAGTGCTGCGAACTTGATCTTCTCGTTGCAGCGCATACAGGGGTTCGGCGTACGACCCGCGCGGTATTCGTCGATGAAATCCGCGATCACGTCTTCGCGGAAGCGCTCCGAGAAGTCCCAGACGTAGAACGGGATGCCGAGAAGGTCGGCGGCGCGGCGGGCGTCCATTGCATCCTCGATGGTGCAGCACCCGCGGCTCCCGGTACGGAGCGTGCCACCGGCGCGCGAGAGCGCGAGGTGCACGCCGACGACGTCGTGGCCGGCATCGACCGCACGGGCCGCCGCCACTGCGGAATCGACCCCACCGCTCATCGCCGCCAGTACTCGCATGCGGTCAAGTCTACGAGCGGGCGGCTCCACGGGCGCTGGATGCCACGGCCCGCGCGTACGCGTCGGGCAGCGCCTCGAGCAGCCGGTCGACGTCGGCGCCGGTGGTCGTCCGCCCGAGCGTGATCCGGAGGACCGAACGCGCATCCCGCTCATCACGCCCGAGGGCGAGCACGACGTGCGAGGGTTCGGTGACCCCGGCCTGGCACGCGGACCCGGTCGAAACGTGCACGTGGCGCTGGTCGAGCAGGAACAGGAGCGTCTCCCCCAGCGCGCCGGGGAAGAGGACGTGTACGTGCCCGGGCAGCCGGTCGTGCTCGGCACCGAGGAACGCGGCATCCGGAACGGCCGAGCGGATGCCGCGGCGCAGGCGCTCGGCGAGGGCGGTCAGTCTCGGCGTCTCGACGTCGCGGTCGCTCGCGCTGCGCTCCAGTGCGATCGCGAGCGCCGCGGCCCCCGCGACGTCCTGTGTGCCGGAGCGAAGCCCGCGCTGTTGTCCGCCACCGTGGAGCAGTGCTTCGAGCTTCGCGAGTCGCGAAACGACAAGGGCACCGGTGCCGACCGGCGCACCGACCTTGTGCCCGGAGATGCTGAGCGCGACGAGACCGGTCGGGGCGCGGTGCCCGCCGCGGAGTGCTGCGAAGTCGATCGGCAGGTGGGCGACTGCACCGACGGCATCGAGGTGCAGCGGGACGTTGGCATCGGTCGCGGCCGAAGCGAGGTCCGCCACGGGGTTGATCGTGCCGACCTCGTTGTTCGCGAAGAGGGCGGTGGCGAGTGCGGCATCCGGCAGCGTCCGCCGGAAGGCATCGACGTCGATGCGTCCATCGGGGAGGAGCGCGACGGAGCGGACCTCCGCACGCTGCGTCTTCGCGAGCCACGCGACGGTGTCGAGCGACGCGTGGTGTTCGCCGTCGGGCAGCACGATGGTGTTGCGACCCACGGCGCGAGCGTGCCACAGGCCCTGGATCGCGAGGTTCACCGACTCGGTGCCACCCGAGGTGAAGACGACTTCAATCGGATCGCAACCGAGCGTCGCGGCGATGCGTTCACGCGAGTCCTCGAGGAGCCTCCGCAACGCCTGCCCGGCACCGTGCACCGAGGAGGCGTTCCCGACCAACTCGGATGCCGCGACCCACGCATCCCGCGCCTCCGGCCGCAGCGGGGTCGACGCCGCGTGGTCGAGGTACGTCGCCATGGCGTGGTCCCTCCGTGCGAGTGCCGATGTCGTCGTCACTACTGTAGATCGCATGGATTCCGTGCAGACCGGACCGCTGCTGGCACCCGCGACCGAGCTCCACTCCCCCGCGTTCGACGACCTCGGCGTGCGGCTGCACGATCACGGCGGCACGCTCCGCGTCTGGTCGGCGCACGCCAGCGCCGTGGAGCTCGTGATCTTCGACGAGAGCGATCTCGACTGGATCACGGACGTCATCCCACTCGAAGCGGTCGGCGGTGGCGTGTGGTCGGTCACGACCCCCGCCCTCACCGTCGGCGCGCACTACGCCGTCCGTGTGGACGGCCCGCACGGTGCGGGCATGACGTTCAACCCGGCGACCCTCCTGATCGACCCGTACGCGCGCGGGCTCGCAATGCCGGGACTGGGTTCCTGGCGGTCGGCCGTCGTCGACGAGGGCTTCGACTGGGGTGGCGTCGTGAAGCCGGCGACACCATTGGATCGGACCGTGATCTACGAAGCGCACGTGAAGGGCCTCACGAAGCGGCATCCGGACGTGCCCGCCGCACTGCATGGGACGTACGCCGGTCTGGCGCACCCGGCGATGATCGACCATTTCCACCGGCTCGGGGTGACGGCGGTCGAGCTCCTCCCGGTGCACGCGTTCACGAGCGAGCCGCGGCTCCTGCAGCTGGGCCTCACCAACTACTGGGGGTACAACTCGGTCGCGTTCTTCGCGCCGCACGCCGCGTACGCGACCGCCGCTGCGCAGGCCGAGGGTGCGAGTGCGGTGCTGCGCGAGGTGAAGGGCATGGTCAAACTCCTCCACGCGGCAGGCATCGAGGTGATCCTCGACGTCGTCTACAACCACACGTCCGAGCAGGGGCTCGGTGAGCCGCGCTCGAGCTTCCGGGGGCTCGACAATCGCGCCTATTACCGGCAGCACGACGACGGCACATACATCGATGTCACCGGATGCGGAAACTCCGTCAACACCGCGGTGGCCGGGCCCGCCAGGCTCGTGCTGGACTCGCTCCGCTACTGGGCGAACGAGGTGCAGATCGACGGCTTCCGGTTCGACCTCGCCCCGACACTCGGACGCGATGCGACGCACAGCTACTCCCCCGAGCATCCACTCATCCGCGCGATCGTCGATGACCCTGCGCTCGCAGGCGTGAAGATGATCGCCGAGCCCTGGGATGTCGGCATGGGCGGCTGGCAGACGGGGAACTTCGGCGACGGGTGGAGCGAATGGAACGACCGGTACCGCGACCGGGTGCGCAACTTCTGGCTGAGTGACATCGACTACGCCCGCCGCGCAGAGACCACGCCGGTCGGAATCGGCGGTTTCGCGACGCGGCTCGCCGGTTCGGCGAACACGTTCTCGGCGGAGCGCGGTCCGCTCGCCAGCGTGAACTTCGTCACCGCACACGACGGCTTCACGCTCCGTGATCTCGTCTCGTACGACGTCAAGCACAATCTGGGCAACGGCGAGAATGGCCGCGACGGCGCGGACACGAACCGCTCGTTCAATCACGGCGCCGAGGGCCGGACGGAAGACGAGCGGATCCTCGCGACGCGCCGGAAGGCGATGCGGAACCTGCTCGGGACGCTGTTGCTATCGGCCGGAGTCCCGATGCTCACTGCGGGCGACGAGTTCGCCCGAACCCAGCGCGGGAACAACAACGCGTACTGCCATGACTCCTCGTTGACCTGGATGTCGTGGCAGCACGAGGACTGGCAAGAGAACCTGTTCGCGCACGTCGCCGAGCTGACGCGCCTGCGCCGCGACAATCCTGCGCTCCGGCCCGTCCGCTTCGCGCACGCGGAACGCGAGGTTCCGAGCGCGTCGGTCATCGACTGGTACGACGAGCACGGCGACACGATGTCGATCGAGCGGTGGACGGATGCCTCGCATCGCACCCTCCAGTACGTCGCGCAGTCCACCCCGGAGCACGAGGCCCCCAATCGGATCCTGCTCATCGTGCACGGCCGGGAGCAGCCGATCGACGTCGTGCTGCCCGCGCTTGAGGGTGTGTCACGGTACGAGTCGCTCTGGTCGAGTGCGGACGAGCGACCCGGCGGCGTCGCGCCAGACTTCGCACCCGGCGCGGTGGTCGCGATGCCGGGCACCTCAATGCGGCTGTTCCGCGCGACCTGACTGTCGCGCCCGGCGAAGGAAGTCAAGCGGTTCCCGAGGTCGGGGGGCGCCCGGTAGGTTCGGAACGTGGCTCCCACGACGCAGAACCAGACCGTCCGCAGCACCGCCGAAATCCCCCTCCGGGCGGCAACCTCGACGAGGAAGGATCCCGCCACGCGGAATGCGCGGCTGCCGATCGGCTCGCACCGACCGAGCGTCCCAGGCGGGAGGTTCGCGCCGTCTGCGGTAGTCGGAGAAGCCGTCCCCTTCACGGTCACCGCCTTCCGCGAGGGCCACGACCGCATCGGCGTGCACCTCCGACTCACGTCACCGAGCGGCGTCTCGACGCTGCACCGGCTCCGCCCACTGCACGACGGCTATGACCAGTGGACGGTGTCGGTCGCACCGCTCGAGCAGGGCACCTGGACGTTCCGGTTCGAGACCTTCGCAGACGATTTCGCGACCTGGCAGCACGCTGCCGAGTTGAAGATCGCTGCGGGTGTCGATGCGCCACTCATGCGCGAGATCGGTGCGCAGCTGTTCACGACGGCTGCGGCAGAGAAGGATCGACCGACCTCGGAGAAGACTTCACTCAAGGCCGCCGCCAAAGCACTCCGGGACGCTGCCGTCGACGACGCAGCGGCCCTCATCATCGTGCGCGATCCTCATCTCGCCGACGCGTTCGCTCACCGGCCGGTGGCGTCCCTCGTCTCCGTCCACGACGAACAGGCGCTCCTCGTCGAGCGGGAACGCGCCGGCGTCGGCGCCTGGTACGAGTTCTTCCCCCGCTCCGAGGGTGCGGTCCGCCTACCGGACGGCACCGTGCAGAGCGGGACGTTCCGTACCGCAGCCGACCGGCTGCCCGCCGTCGCGGACATGGGCTTCGAGGTCGTGTACCTCCCGCCGATCCACCCGATCGGCGAGGTGAACCGGAAGGGCCCCAACAACACGCTGACGACCGTTCCGGGCGACCCCGGCTCGCCGTGGGCCATCGGATCGTCCGCGGGTGGGCACGACGCCGTGCACCCCGACTTGGGGACCCTCGAGGACTTCCGCGCGTTCGTCGCCGCAGCATCGGACGTGGGACTCGAGGTCGCGCTCGACCTCGCGCTCCAGGCGGCACCGGATCACCCGTGGGTGACGGCGCATCCGGAGTGGTTCACGACGCTCCCCGACGGGTCGATCGCGTACGCCGAGAACCCGCCGAAGAAGTACCAGGACATCTACCCGATCAACTTCGACAACGACCCCGAGGGGATCCGCGCCGAGGTGCTCCGCATCGTCCGGCACTGGATCGCCCAGGGCGTGCAGATCTTCCGCGTCGACAACCCGCACACCAAGCCCCTGCAGTTCTGGGAGTGGCTGATCGCAACCGTCAACGCTGAGGCTCCCGACGTGGTATTCCTCGCCGAGGCCTTCACCCGTCCCGCGCCGCTGCAGGCCCTCGCGCAGGGCGGCTTCCAGCAGAGCTACTCCTACTTCACGTGGCGGAACACGAAGGCGGAACTCGAGGAGTTCCTCGGCTGGATCAGCCACGACACGGCCGACTTCATGCGCCCGAACCTCTTCGTGAACACGCCGGACATCCTCACGGAGTACCTGCAGTTCGGTGGGCGGCCCGGGTACAAGGTGCGCGCCGCGGTCGCGGCGACCGCGGGGGCGAGCTACGGCGTCTACGCCGGCTACGAGCTGTTCGAGAACGTCGCCCGGCCGGGGTCCGAAGAGAACATCGACAACGAGAAGTACGAGTACAAGTTCCGCGACTGGGCCGGCGCCGAGGCATCCGGAGACTCCCTCGCTCCGTACTTGCGGCGCCTCAACGAGATCCGTCGGGCGCATCCCGCACTCCGACAGCTTCGTGCCTTCACGGCGCAGGCGACGGATGACGACGCCATCTTGGCGTACGTGAAGCACCTGGATGCCGCGCTCTCGCCCACCGGGCAAGCGGACACGATCATCGTGGTCGCGAACGTCGACCCGCACTCGGCACGCGAAACGACGGTGCACATCGACTCTTCGCTGTGGGGACTCCCCCGTGGACAGGCGTACGAGGTCGAGGACCTCATCACGGGTGCCGTGTGGACCTGGGGCGAGCACAACTACGTCCGACTCGACGCGTTCCATGAACCGGTCCATATCCTCGCCGTGAGGACGCAGGCATGAGCGCCGTCGACTCCAGCACCCTGTCTGCCGTCGCCGCGGGGTCGTTCCACGCGCCGCACGACGTGCTGGGCCCGCACGAGGTCGACGGAACATGGGTCATCCGCGCGCGACGTCCGCTCGCATCGTCGGTCACCGCTGTCGCCGCAGACGGTACCGAGACGGCGCTCGCACACGTGCACGACGGGATCTGGGAAGGCACCGCCGCGCGACAGCCCGCGGCGTACGACCTCGTGACGGTCTACGGTGATGGCACGCCGCACCGGATCGACGACCCGTACCGGCACCTCCCGACGCTCGGTGAGGTCGACCTCCACCTGATCCGCGAGGGCAGGCACGAGCAGCTGTGGACCGTGCTCGGATCGCACGTCCGGCACTACGACGGTGGCGTGGGCGGCGTGTCGTTCGCCGTGTGGGCGCCGAACGCGCGCGCGGTGCGCGTCATCGGCGACCTGAACGGCTGGGACGGCGCGCAGCACGCGATGCGATCACTCGGCTCGAGCGGCGTATGGGAGCTGTTCGTCCCAGGACTCGCGGCCGGCTCCACGTACAAATACGAGATCCTCACGGCCGACGGTCGTTGGATCGAGAAGGCCGACCCGATGGCGCGCCAGGCGGAAGTGCCTCCCGCCACGGCATCCGTCGTCACCGAGAGCGCCTACACGTGGTCCGACGACGAGTGGATCACTGCCCGCGGCACCCGCACGGTCCACGATGCCCCCATGTCGACCTACGAGCTGCACCTCGGCTCGTGGCGTGAGGGTCTCGGCTACGTCGAAGCCGCCGACGCGCTCGTCGATTACGTCGGCGACATGGGCTTCACCCACGTCGAGTTCCTCCCGTTGGCCGAGCACCCGTTCGGCGGCTCGTGGGGCTACCAGGTGAGCGGATACTACGCGCCGACGAGCCGGTTCGGCTCGCCCGACGAGCTCCGCTTCCTCATCGACCGGCTGCACCAGGCCGGCATCGGCGTGATCATGGACTGGGTCCCCGGCCACTTCCCCAAGGACGCCTTTGCGCTGGCACGATTCGACGGAGCGCCGCTGTACGAGCACCCCGATCCCCGCCGCGGCGAGCACAAGGACTGGGGCACCTACATCTTCGATTACGGCCGGAACGAGGTGCGGAACTTCCTCGTTGCGAACGCCCTGTACTGGTTCGAGGAGTTCCACGTCGACGGACTGCGCGTCGACGCCGTCGCGTCGATGCTCTACCTCGACTACTCCCGCGAGCACGGCGAATGGGAGCCCAACCAGTACGGCGGGCGCGAGAACCTCGAAGCGATCCGCTTCCTCCAGGAGGTCAATGCGACCGCCTACAAGCGCTATCCGGGCGTCGCGATGATCGCCGAGGAGTCGACCAGCTTCCCCGGCGTCACCGCGCCGACGAGCGACGGCGGACTCGGCTTCGGCTTCAAATGGAACATGGGCTGGATGAACGACTCGCTCGTCTACATCGGTCGTGATCCGCTCTACCGCTCCCACCATGAGGGAGAGCTCTCGTTCTCGTTCGTCTACGCCTTCAGCGAGAACTTCGTCCTTCCCATCAGCCATGACGAGGTCGTTCACGGCAAGGGGACGCTGTTCACCCGGATGCCGGGCGACCACTGGCAGCAGCTGGCAAACGTCCGCGCCTTCCTCGCCTACATGTGGGGTCACCCGGGCAAGCAGCTGCTGTTCATGGGACAGGAGTTCGGGCAGATGTCCGAATGGTCCGAGGCGCGTCAGCTCGACTGGTGGCTCCTCGATCAGCCCGCCCACGCGGGACTCCAGCACTTCGTGCGATCGCTCAACGGCGTGTACCGCGACGAGGCGCCGCTGTGGTCGCGTGACAGCGACGGCGCCGCATTCTCAAGGGTGTACCCGCACGCCCCGAACACGAACATCCTCGGGTTCGCCCGCCGCGACCACCACGGTGGCACGGTCGTGGTGCTGTGCAACTTCTCGGGCGCGCCGATCCACGACGTGGACCTGACGCTCCCGGGCGCCGGTCACTGGGAAGAGATCCTCAACAGCGACGCGCAGGAGTTCGGCGGCTCGGGCGTCGGGAACTTCGGCGGTGTCGGCACCGACGCGAACGGGAACACCCGGCTCGTGCTGCCACCGCTGGGCGTCCTCTGGCTCCGGCACCGCGCCGGCTGAGCCACCTCAGAACAGGAGGCTGGCCAGCCGTCCGCGCGCACGGAGCACGCGCGGGTCGGCGTCGCCGACCACCCCGAACAGCTCGAGCAGGCGCTCGCGCACCGGCGCTCGGTGGTCCGGGTCGAGCGCCGCGAACAGCTCGAGCAGACGCCCGAACGCGTCGTCGACGTGCCCGCCTGCGACGTCGAGGTCGGCGACCGTGAGTTGCGCCGGAATATCGAGTGGAGCGGATGCCGCTGCGCTGCGCGCGGCCGACAGATCGACGTCCTGCACGCGACCGAGGAGGCGCACCTGGGCGAGCCCGGCCTTCGCATCCTCATCCTTGGGTCTCTCGGCCAGGGCCCGTTCGTACGCGGATGCCGCGGCGCTGTAATCGCCCCGCTCGATCGCGTCGAAGGCCTCTTGGTGCAACGGCGGCAGCGGCGGTTCTTCGACCGGCGCCTCGGTGGGACCGGTCGGGACCGTGCCGGTCACACCGTGCTGGGCTGCCAACTGCAGCAGCTGCGTGAAGACCTCGCGCACCTGCTGTTCGGGCACGGCGCCGGTGAACATCTGCACCGGCTGTCCGGCGACGAGGGCGACGACCAGCGGGATCGACTGCGCGCGGAAGCTCTGCGCGAGCTGCGGGTTCGCGTCGACATCGACCTTGGCCAGCACAAGGCGGCCACCGAACTCGGCGATCAGCTTCTCGAGGATGGGGCTGAGCTGCTTGCACGGGCCACACCACTCCGCCCACAGGTCCACGACTACAGGGACGGTCCGCGACAGCTCGAGGACCTGACCGAAATCGGCATCCGTCGCGTCGAAGACCAACGGAAGTGCAGGAGCCGAACCCGAAGCCGACGCTTGTGCCGCGGGGGTCGGCGCGTCCGATCGACCGCGGAGCGAGGAGAGATCGACGGCACCGCGCATCACGGCACCGGGAGCGGGGGTGCTCATTCTTCGTCAACCACCTTCGTGTCGAGGACATTGGAACGCGAGGCGATCAGCTGAATCTGCTCGTTCGAGCCCTGCGCGGGAACGAAGAAGTAGAGCTGGTCGGCATACCGCGTCGTGAATCCGGTCTTGGATTGCGTCACACCCGACAACGCCTTGGCGACGACATTCTTCCCGAGCTTGATGACGGCATCGTCGTCGGTCGGGACGACGGTCTCGTGCTCGACGACTGTCACCGCGACGATCGCGCCACTGTCGAGGGTCAGGAGCGACAGCGGGTCGGTGTCGCCGGCGCGAGCACGGAACGACACCTTGCCCGTCTCCTCGCCGGTTCGGTTGAAGTTCTTCAGGAGGGTGGCTCGGTTCTCGGCCACTTGCGCCCGGAACGGATCAGACTCCTCGTCGAACATCGCTGCGTACTCGCTGTCGTCGCCCTTGTTCAGCACGTCCGCGTAGGACGCAGCCACCTCACCAGGCTGCATCACCAGGAACGGCGAATCCGGCGCGACCGCGACCGCGCCGACGTGCGACGCCGCGAGGTTCATGCTGGCGTCTGCGCGCAGGCTCGAGAGGTATGTGAGCTTGTAATCGGACCACGGGTCTTCCTGCCGGACCGTCATCACGGTCGCGGCGCCGTCCTCGCCCTCGACGACGGCGAGGAACATCCGCGGCCACGCGTCTTGCGCCTCGGGCAGGAACGCGGTGATCGGCGCGGTCGGGATCGCTGCGAGGGGCTCCTGGTCGTCGAGCTCCTTCTGCAGAACGTAGTTGGTGCGTCGCTCGTTGAGCGCGGGACCCGCGAGCCGACGCGCTGCAAGTTTCGTGTCGGCGGCCTCATCGGCCGCGGCCACCTGCTCGGCGATTCGGCCGAGGATCCGCTTCGCCTGCGACTCGGTGACGACCGGCGACCCCTGACCTTCGGGCACGATCACGGACTCACTCGGCGTCGGCGTCCCCGTGGGAGCGAGATCAGGCCACGCGGACGGCGTACACGCGGTCGAGAGTGCACCGACGACGAGCAGGGCCGGTGCCACCACGGCCGCACGGCGACCTCGACCGAACCGTCGGCCCGGGGTCGCCGAGACGACACCCTTCTTCCCCTGCTCGAGCGCCAGGTCGATGGGCTCTGTCACAGCCATCGGCAGCCCCTTGCGACGTGGGCCACGCGAGCGCCGCACGTGCCGCAGGCCGAGGATGTACAGCACGACCCCTGCGAGAAGCACGATGCCACCACCGACGATGAGCGGACCAGCCCAGGGCGTCGAGCTGGTTGTTGGCCACGAGATCGAGAAGTGGCTCGGCGCCGGCGCCGTACCGTCGGACGCCAACAGCACACTCATCTCGGACGGCAGTTGGAGGGTGGCGGTGAGCGACCGCTCACCGCTGTACTCGTCGAGCCAGAGATCGGACCCGACCGGCGTTGCGACGGGGTCGCCTTCGGGCTCCGCACTCGCCGTGATGACATCGGTCGTCGGCGCGCCAGTCGGGTCGAGCGTGACGTGCGCATAGTCCGTGGCGGCGAGCCATTGCTGCAGATCGGACGTGCGCCCGTACGAGGCGAAGACGCCGTCACCGTCGCCGTCGACCTTCAACCGTTGCGCACCGGAACGGCTCGAGAACACCTCGCCGTCGACGAGCACGTACGGCGCAGTGCCCTCGATCGTGAGGGTCGCACTTTCCGTCGCAGGCGCCTGCAGAACGGTTCGCTGCGCGATCCCGGCGCCGATCATCAGCGTCGCCAGCACGAACGCGGTGATGGCCCACACGAATCGCACGAGTCGATACCCCTTCTCACCCTTCGATGCGGCTCGGATCTGCCGCGGATCGACGTTTCAGCCTAGCGAAACGTCCTGGCAATCCCGTGAGAGGGCACGCCTCCCGGCCGCGGGTCGCGTCGGTGACTATGGTGAGAGCCAGGCTCCCCCCGGAAGGTTCCCCGTGAAGATCCAGCATCCGTTCCGCACTGCACTCGTGGCCACGCTCGGCGTCGGCGTGGGCATTCTGCTCATCACGGGCGTGCAGACGCTCTCGACGGTGCTGCTCTACATCGGTACCGCACTCTTCCTTGCGCTCGGACTGGATCCGGTTGTCTCTTGGTTCGAACGCCGCGGACTGCCCCGCTGGGCGGCGCTGCTGATCACCTTCGCGTTGCTCGCGGGTATCGGCGCAGGACTGGTGCTGATGGTGGTGCCCATTCTCACGGGGCAGATCGCCGAGTTGATCACCCAGATCCAGAAGCTCGTGCAGAGTGCGATCGACGGCGACTGGAATCCGGTGACAGTGGGGCAGGACTGGCTCGCGCAGACGTTCCCCTACCTTCGGGTCGACCTGGTCCTGGGCTACGTCAACGACTGGTGGACGTCGCTCAACTTCGCCGAGATCGGCGCTGGGATCGGAACCGGCCTGATCTCGGTGGGCGCAGGCATCGCCGCGTTCGTCACGGGCTCGATCATCGTGACCATCCTCACGATCTACTTCACCGCGTCGATGCACTCGCTCAAACGGTCGGTGTACCAGCTCGTCCCCGCGTCGAAGCGTGAGCAGTTCATCGATCTCTCCGATCAGATCACGGCATCCGTCGGCTACTACGTCATGGGCCAGGTCTCGCTCGGTGCGATCAACGGCATCCTGAGCGCGATCTTTCTCACGATCATCGGCGCACCGTTCCCTGCTGTGCTCGCGGTGGTCGCCTTCTTCTTCTCACTGATCCCACTCGTCGGCACGCTGACGGGATCCACGATCATCGTGCTGGCGTGCCTCGGGCTCGCGTCGCCGTTGACGGCCCTCGTCGCGCTGATCTGGTACCTCGTCTACATGCAGGTCGAGGCGTACTTCGTCTCGCCGAAGATCATGAGTCGAGCCGTCTCGGTGCCGGGCGCGGTCGTCGTGATCGCCGCACTCGCCGGAGGGTCGCTGCTCGGCCTGCTCGGCGCGCTCATCGCGATCCCGGTCGCAGCGAGCGTTCTGATCATCTACCGCCAGGTCGTCATACCCCGGCAGAACGAGCTCTGACTCAGGCGATCCGCCAGCACGCGGTGTGCCAGTGCCTGCGGGCTGCGAGATCCGCGGCATCCCCCAGCACACCATCGGCGCGCCACACGACGACATGCGCGACGCCGACCTCGATCACCCGACCGCAACCGGGGCACGTGTACGACTTCCGCGCCTGCGCCGCGGAGAGCGGCTGCACCGTCCACTCGCTCCCCCGGCGCCGCTCCGAACGCTTCCAACCGCTGAGCAGACGCTCGAACGATTTGTCGGGACCGGACGGTCGACGTCGGTTCGATCGGGGCATCGTCAGTACCAGCCGGAGCGCTGCGACTTCGACCAGGCCCCGCACGGCGTGCCGTACCGCCCCGAAATGTACCCGAGACCCCACGTGATCTGCGTCGCGGGGTTCGTCTCCCAATCAGCGCCCACCGACGCCATCTTGTTGCCCGGCATCGACTGCGGGATGCCGTACGCGCCGCTCGACGCGTTGTAGGCGTTCACCCGCCAGCCCGATTCCTTCTTCCACAACGCGACGAGGCACGCGAACTCATCGTCGCCCCAGCCTCGCGCGGTGACCATGTCGTAGGCGATCCCCTGAGCGGTGCCCGGATCGGGCGTCACGAACGGCGGCGCCCAGGTCGACGCGCTCCCCGTCGTCTTGGTCGTCGACACGGGCGGCGGGGTGGGTGTCGGGGATGGCGTGACATACACGCTGTAGTCGCTGTCACGCTCGAGCGCGACGACCGCGGTATCACCAGCGTTGTAGATCTGCGCATCCGCGATCGCCGACGCGTACAGCGAGGTGGGATCGAGCTGTGCCGCCTCGGCGGGGGCCGCCACGGACGTAAGTGGTACGACGTAGGCGCCGATGAATCCTGCGCACGCCACGGCGGCGAACACGCTCAAGACACCTCGACGGCGCGACCATCGTTGCGCCGGCGGCGCCGAGTGACGGGAGACGGTCGCTCCCGCTCGGGCGACGTCTCCGGTGCGTCGTCTCACATCGGTACCGGCAGTCACAGTGGAACCGATCCTACTGCGCCGGACATCGCCGCGACCAGCGAGGCGGTCACCCGACGGAGAGCATCACGTCGACGACGGCATCGAGGACCGCGTCAACCTGCGTCTCGTCGTAACCGCCCAGCTGCATCCGGAACGCGACCGTCCGCACCTGCTCCACCGACAACCCTTCGCCCGACTCGAGATAGCGCGCGATCCTCCGCGCAACGATGTCCACTTCATCGACGCGGTACCCGAACCGGAGGAACGGGACGCGCGCGAACTTGTGACGTGACGGCCGGGAGAGGCGGTCCAGCACCTCTTGCGCGAGCGTGCGCGACGCACCGACCCACGCACGTGCACCGCGCTTCGAGAGGGCTTCCGCCCGCTCCCGTCGCGCGAACGCGTCCTCGATCCGACCGAGTGCGGCGTCGACGGCGGCGGTGTCGTAACCGTCTCTGACCAACCGGAACCCGGCGGCGCGGACGTTCGCAGCCGTGACCTCGGGCGCATCGGCTTCGAAGGCGGCGCGCGCCGCAGCAAGGAACTCGTCCACGGCGACCGGGTCGTAGCCTTTGCGGCGGCCGGTGACGGTCGGGAAGCCGGACGGTGTGGTGGTGTCGGTCATGCGAGGGTGCTCAACGGGGAAAGGAGAAAGAACAGGGCGAGGCCCGGAACCATGGACGGGAGGATCGAATCGAGGCGGTCGAGGACGCCGCCGTGGCCGGGAAGGAACGAACTCATGTCTTTGATCCCGAGGTCGCGCTTGATGAGCGACTCCCCGAGGTCGCCGACGGTGGCAGAGACGAGGATCGCGAGACCGAACACGACACCGGCCCAGATCGGGATCTGGAGCATGAAGACACCGAGCAGGACACCCGCGATGACGCTCGCGAGCGCAGCACCTGCGAAGCCCTCCCACGTCTTGTTCGGGCTCACGCGCGGGGCCATCGGATGCCGTCCGAACGCGACACCGCTGGCATATGCACCGGTGTCCACCGACACGGCCACCGCGATGACTGCGAGCAACCAGTACTCGCCGTGGTCCTGACGCAGGATCACGAGCGTCAGGCTGCCGTGGAAGGCCACGTAGAGCGGCACGAAGCCGCTCAGGAGGGCATCGGAAACGACATCGCCGTAGCGACGGCCGTCCCGTGCGGCCATCTGCGCGACGAGCCGCCAGATGACCACGAGCATCACGGCGGTGAACGTCACCAGCCAGTGGGTCAGGAAGCCGGCGAAGGCCGCGGCCATGATCACTGCGCCGGCGAACAACTGCGGCCCGATGTCGATGCGCCGGTCCGCCGCGTGCAGCGCACGCGAGAACTCGAAGATGCCGAGAAGGCACAGCGGTACCGCGAACGCCAGGAACGCCCACTTCACGAAGAGGAGTGTGCCCAGCACAACGACGCCGATGGCGACGCCGATGAGAATCGCCATGAGCAGGTTCCGGCCGGAACGCGCGTTGATCCGCTCGTTCGCCTCTTCGAACTCGATGCGCGCGCGCTCTATCTGCTGTTCGAATTCGCTCCGAGCCGCCCGGACGTGCGCGGACAACGCGGATGAGTCGGTCGGCACCCCGCGACGCGAGGCGGCGCGTCGAATCGACTCCTCGTGTGGCGGGGCGGAGCCCGATCCTTCATCGCTCATGGATGTCGTCAGACCTCGAGGAGCTCGGCCTCTTTGCGCTTCAGCGCCTCGTCGATGAGGTCGACGTGCGTCTTCGTGATGCCGTCGAGCTCCTTCTCGGCACGTGCGAGATCGTCGTCGCTGACCTCGCCCTTCAGCGCGTCGAGCTCGTCCTTGGACTTGCGACGGATGCCGCGGACGTGCACCTTCGCATCTTCGCCCTTGGACTTCACGAGCTTCACGTACTCCTTGCGGCGTTCTGCCGTGAGCTCGGGCATTGTGATGCGGATGAGGTTGCCGTCGTTGGTCGGGTTCGCGCCGAGGTTCGGCATGTCACGGATCGCCTGCTCGATCCCGCGCAGTGCGGACTTGTCATACGGCGTGACGACGAGGGTCCGCGCCTCGACCGCGTTGAGCGATGCGAGCTGTGCGAGCGGCGTCGGGGTGCCGTAGTACTCGACCATCACCTTCTGAAAGAGCTGCGGGTTCGCGCGCCCGGTACGGACGGTCGAGAAGTCCTCCTTGGCGGCCTCCACGGCACGGTCCATGCGGCTCTTCGTGTCGGCCAGGATGTCGGCGATCACGGTCACTCCATTCGTTGATACGTCCGGCCAAGTCTAGTCGGCCGCGGTGTCGGGTCCTCAGACGCGGACGAGCGTGCCGATCGATTCGCCGAGCAGCGCGCGGGTGACGTTGCCACCAGGCTCCATGCCGAACACGCGCATGTCCATGCCGTTGTCCATGCAGAGGCTGAAGGCCGTCGAATCGACGACCTTCAGTCCGCGCTGCAGCGCGTCCCGGTAGGTGATCGTGTCGAGCTTCTCGGCAGTGGCGTCCTTCTTGGGGTCGGCCGTGTAGACACCGTCGACACCGTTCTTGGCGACGAGCACCTCGACGGCACCGATCTCGAGGGCGCGCTGTGCGGCGACCGTGTCGGTCGAGAAATACGGAAGGCCGGCACCGGCACCGAAGATGACGACGCGCCCCTTCTCGAGGTGACGCTGCGCACGGCGCGGGATGTAGGGCTCTGCGACCTGCGTCATGGAGATGGCCGACTGCACGCGCGTCGCGGCGCCGGCCTGCTCGAGGAAGTCCTGGAGCGCGAGCGCGTTCATGACGGTGCCGAGCATGCCCATGTAATCTGCACGGCCGCGGTCCATACCGCGTTGGCTCAGCTCGGCGCCACGGAAGAAGTTCCCGCCGCCGACGACGACCGCGATCTCGACGCGATCGACCGCTGCCGCGATCTCCTGCGCGATCTGACTGACGACGTCGGGGTTGACCCCGAGCGCGCCGGCTCCGAACGCTTCGCCGGACAGTTTCAGGAGGACGCGGCGGCGTCCGGTGTGCTCATCGGTCACTCGGGGATCCTCTCGTCTGATGAAGACTATCGAACGGCACGGAAAAGGGGTTCGCATCATGTGATGCGAACCCCTTCCGTGATGCTTACGCGCCGACCTTGAAGCGGGCGAAGCCGGTGATGGTGATGCCTGCGTCGTCAGCGACCTTCGCGACGGACAGCTTGTTGTCCTTCGCGTAGTCCTGGTCGAGCAGAGCGACCTGCTTGAAGAACGCGTTCACGCGGCCCTCGACGATCTTCGGGAGCGCAGCCTCGGGCTTGCCCTCGTTGCGGGAGATCTCGGTGACGATCTCGCGCTCCTTCTCGACGTCAGCCTCGGGGACCTCGTCGCGCGAGAGGAACGTCGGGTTCGCGAACGAGATGTGCTGCGCGATCGAACGAGCGGTCTCGGCGTCGTCACCCGAGTAGGCGACGACGACGCCGACCTGCGGGGGCAGGTCCTTGCTCGTCTTGTGCAGGTAGACCTGGAACGCGTCGCCGGTGAGTGTGCGCACGCGGCGCAGTTCGACCTTCTCGCCGATGATCGCGGCCTCGTCGTTGATGAGGTCGGCGACGGTCTTGCCGTCGGCGTCGGCTGCGAGCGCTGCCTCGGCCGAGTCGGCGGATGCCGCGGCGGCGGCAGCGAGCACCTTCTCGGAGAGCGCGATGAAGCGGTCGTTCTTCGCGACGAAGTCGGTTTCGGTGTTCAGCTCGATGAGCGTCACGGCGCCGGCGGACTCGTGCGCGGCGACGAGGCCCTCGCTCGTGGAGCGGTCGGCACGCTTCGCGTTGCCCTTCGCGCCCTTGAGGCGGAGGATCTCGACGGCCTTCTCGAGGTCGCCGTCGGCTTCCTCGAGCGCCTTCTTGGTGTCGACCATGCCCGTGCCGAGCTGCTCGCGCAGGGCCTTGATGTCCGCGATGGTGAAGTTTGCCATGGGTGGCGGCTCCTCAGTTGTGGATGGTTCGTATCCGAGTGCGGCCGCCCCTGATGGGGGCGGCCGCCGGAAGATTACTCTGCGGTCTTGGCCTCGGCCGGAGCCTCGGTCTCAGCGGCCTCGGTCTCAGCGGCCTCAGCCGGAGCCTCGGTCTCGGCTGCGGGCGCCTCGGCCTCAGTGGTGGTGGTCGACTCGAGAAGCTCGCGCTCCCAGTCAGCGAGGGGCTCGGCGTCGGCCGACTCGTCGGACGGCTGGTGGCGCTGGATGAGGCCCTCGGCGGCAGCGTCGGCGATGATGCGCGTCAGCAGGCTGACCGAGCGGATCGCGTCGTCGTTGCCCGGGATCGGGAACTGGAACTCGTCCGGGTCGGCGTTCGTGTCGAGGATGCCGATCACGGGGATGCCGAGCTTCTTGGCCTCGTCGATGGCGAGGTGCTCGCGCTTGGCGTCGACGACCCAGATGGCCGACGGGGTCTTCTGCAGATTGCGGATACCACCGAGCGACTTGTGCAGCTTGTCGAGCTCACGCTTCTTGAGGAGGAGCTCCTTCTTGGTGAAGCCGCTCTCTGCCGGGTTCTCGAAGTCGAGCTCCTCGAGCTCCTTCATGCGGGCGAGGCGCTTGCTGACCGTCGAGAAGTTGGTGAGGAGGCCACCGAGCCAGCGCTGGTTCACGAACGGCTGGCCGACGCGGGTCGCCTGCTCGGCGATGATCTCCTGCGCCTGCTTCTTGGTGCCGACGAAGAGGATGGTGCCACCGTGGGCGACCGTCTCACGGACGTACTCGTACGCCTTGTCGATGTACCCGAGCGACTGCTGCAGGTCGATGATGTGGATGCCGCTGCGCTCGGTGAGGATGAAGCGCTTGACCTTCGGGTTCCACCGGCGGGTCTGGTGTCCGAAGTGGACGCCGCTGTCGAGCAGCTGGCGAATGGTAACGACGGCCATGGCCGTTCTCCTGTTCTTTTGGTTGATTCGCGCCGGACCGGTGGTCACGACGAGCCTGGTGCCCGGCATGCACCCGCTCCGCTGGGAGACCTGTGGGTGGGATGCCGCGTCATCACGGTGGATCGAATCCGACCGGGAGCCGCTGAGGGCACGCGTAGTCACCCCGACGAGCGAGGTGCAGGTCCAGTGTAGCAACACCGAGGCCTTCTCCCCCGCCATTGCGCGCGTCCGATTCCCCACAGCTCGACACGGATCGCCCCGCGCGCCACACCCGGGGAGCAACGTGGCCGCATGTCCAGACGTCGCGCTCTCCTCGCCATCACCATCGCCGCCCTCGTGCTGCTCCTCCCGGTGCCCGCAGCCGTCGCGACGGGAGGGATGACGTCCATCGATCACGGTCCTGCCGGATGGCGACTGCCGATGCCCGACGCGGTCGTCCTCGCTCCCTTCGTCGCGCCGGCGCACCAGTACGGAGCCGGTCACCGCGGGGTCGACATCGCGGCGGGTTCGAGCGCAACCGATGTGCTCGCAGCGAGCGCGGGTACCGTCGCGTTCGCGGGGCCGGTCGCCGGGCGCGGTGTGCTCACGCTCGACCACGACGCCGGCTGGGTGACAAGTGTGGAGCCGGTCGATCCGTCGGTCAGCGTCGGGGACGTGGTGGATGCCGGTGAGCCGATCGGCACGCTCGGCGTGGGCGGCCACGCGCCGCCGGGCGCCCTCCACGTCGGCGTGCGCCACCACGGCGAGTATGTGAACCCGCTCTCTCTCGTGCGGGAGGTGCCTGCTGCGGTTCTGCTCCCGTGCTGCGAGTGATGCTCGCGGACTACGCCCGCGGATGGGCTTGGCGGTAGGCCGCGTGGAGGCGCTCGGTCGATACGTGCGTGTAGATCTGCGTCGTCCCGAGACTCGCATGTCCGAGGAACTCCTGCACGGCGCGCAGGTCCGCGCCGCGATCGAGCAGGTGGGTGGCCGCCGAGTGGCGGAGGGTGTGCGGTCCGACCGCGTCAGCACCCACGACAGGTCCGAGGACGCGCCGCACCAGCTCGTAGACCGTCCGTGCACCCAGGCGACCGCCTCGGGCACCGAGGAAGAGCGCGGAGCCGGATGCGTCGCTCAGCAGCACCGGTCGAGCCCGGACCAGGTAGGCGTCCAGTGCCGCGGTCGCCGGCGCGCCGAGTGGGACGACCCGCTCCTTCGACCCCTTGCCGAGCACCCGGACCGTGGCATCCGCACGGGAGATCGAATCGAGATCGAGTCCGCAGAGTTCGGAGACGCGCAGGGCGCCGCCGTAGAGCGCTTCCAGCACTGCTGCGTCGCGGATGCGGATCACGTCACCGTCGGTGAAAGCTTCGCGCGCGAACTGGTCGAGCGCCGCACCTAGGGTCGGCGCCGCGGCGACGGCGGGCAGGCTCCGTCCGCGTTTCGGGCTGACGAGACGCATCGTCGGATCGTGCGCGGCGAGGCCCGCGTCGAGCGCCCAGGCGAAGAGCCCTCTCGCCGCCGCGGTTCTGCGCGCGATCGTCGCTCGCGCGTCTCCGCGCTGGGTTGCCGTCCACAGCCAGTCGCGGAGCATCTCGATGTCGACGTCTTCGAGCGCGCGGTCCCCCATCACCGTGGCGAGGTCGGCGAGATCGGCGAGATAGGCCCGCACCGTCGCCGGCGAGAGACGTCGCACCCGCGCGAGGTCTTCGCCGTACGCCACAGCAGCCTCGGAGATCCGCATGCCACCAGCATGACCGCTCGCGCGTGCGCACACGGCATCACACGCGGGCACCTCCGGCGGCGAGCTGCCACCCGTCGTCCACGCGCCGGGCGCGCCCTTCCAGTTCCAGGAGCGCGACGAGGGCGGCCGACTGCTCCGGGTCGAGTCCGGCGCGCCGCGCGATCTCGACGACCGACCTCGTGGCGCGAGCGCTGAGGGCATCGAGGACGCGCGTCCGGTCGTCGATACGTGTGTCGGTGCCCACGCCCGGTACTGCTCCGTCGAGACCGATCAACTCCCGCGCGTCCATCGCAGAGGTGACGCAGCGGGCGTCGTACTCGCGGAGGAGCCGATGGCACCCGGCCGACGCCGCACTCGTCACCGGTCCCGGCACCGCGCCGAGCGGGCGCCCGAGGGAGGCGGCGTGCCCGGCGGTGTTGAGCGACCCGGACCGCCACCCCGCTTCGACCACGACGGTTCCGGTGGCGAGTGCGGCGATGAGCCTGTTGCGCTGGAGAAAGCGCCACTTGGTGGGTGTCGTACCGCAGGGCACCTCGGCGACGACGGCCCCTGCGCCACCGATGACCCGCCCGAGCAGCGCCGCATTCCCGGCCGGGTAGAGCCGGTCGACCCCGCCGGCGAGGACCGCCACGGTCATTCCGCCTGCCGTGACGCTCGCACGGTGCGCCATCGCGTCGATGCCATAGGCGCCGCCGGACACCACCGTGACCCCGGCTGACACGAGGCCGGCAGCGAGGTCGGTGGCGACGTGCTCGCCATACGTCGTCGCCGCTCGCGCCCCGACGAGCGCGATCGTCGGGCGTCGGGCATCCAGCGCGGAGACGTCGCCGCGCACCCAGAGACAGTGCGGCACGTGCGCCTGCAAGTCGTCGAGGGAGTGCGGCCACGACGGGTCGGTCGGCGTGATGAGCGTCGCCCCGGCTCGTCGGGCTGCGGCCAGCGCGTCGTCGACGGTCCCGATGCGCGGCTTCCATCTCTTCAGCCCATCGCGCCATGCCTTGTCGGCACTGGTGGGTGGGCGAAGGACCAACTCGAGCGCCTCGTCTGCGCCCAGCGCTGCGATCGCTGCGCCGGCGACGGCGTCGCCGGGTTCGGTGAGGCATGACCAGACCGCCGCGGCGAAGTGCAGCCGCAGGGCTCGCTCGTCGTCGAGGGTCGCTGCCGGCACCAGTCCGATCAGTCGCCGGCGCATCCCGTCGAGATCACTCAGGTTCATTCCGCCACCCCGCGTTTCAGGTACAGCGCCCGACCCACGTCGGCGATGGTCACGCGGCCCCGTCCGGAGAGGTCAGCGACGGACCACGCGACCCGCAGCACCCGGTCGTATCCGCGGATTGTGAGCGCACCGCGTTGCAGTGCTTCATCGAGCGGCCGACGGACGTCGGATGTCGGCGCGAGCGGCCCGGTTCGCAGCCACGCGCCGTCGACCTCGGCATTGGTACGCCACCCGGTCCCCGCGAGTCGGCTGGCCGCTCGAGCGCGTGCCGCTGCGACGCGGCCCCGTGCTTCGTCCGTCGAGATCCGGTCGCGATCGTCACCCGCGGCCACGGCGACCCGTGGAAGGCGAAGCTCCATGTCGACGCGGTCCATCAGCGGCCCGGTGAGCTTGCCGAGATAGCGCCGGATCGCGAGTGAAGGACATTGGCACACGCCGCCCGGCACACCGTAGTTGCCGCACGGGCACGGGTTGGTCGCGAGGATGAGCTGGAACCGAGTGGGGAACGTCGCGCGGAATCCGGCGCGGTGGATCTCGATCGCACCGGCCTCGAGCGGTTGTCGGAGCGCGTTCAGCGTGTGCGCGCCGAACTCCCCCGCTTCGTCGAGGAACAGCACGCCCCCGCTCGCCCGCGCGATCGCACCAGGCGTCGCGGCGCGACTCCCGCCACCGATCAGTGCGGCGGCGCTCGTCGTGTGATGCGGCGATTCGAACGGCGGCGTCCGGGGCAATCGGGTTACCGGCATCCCGGACAGCGACCGCATGGCGGCGACCTGCAGCGCCGTGTCATCGTCGAGTGCGGGAAGGATGCCTGGGAGTCTGCGCGCGAGCATGGTCTTCCCCGCACCCGGGGGCCCGCTCATGAGCACGTGGTGCCGCCCTGCTGCGGCCACCAGGAGCGCGTCGATCGCGTCGCGCTGCCCGATGACGTCACCGAGTTCGTGCGCCTGGTCGGCGTGTCCATCCGAGGCACCGTCGGCCAACGGGACGGCGGGCTCGTCGACCTGGGCGACATCGAGTCCGTGCAGCGCTGCGACGGCGCGGAGGTTCACCGCTCCGGCGACGTCCGCACCTTCCACGAGCGCTGCCTCCTCGAGGTTCGCAGCGGGCACGACGACGCGCCGGAATCCGGCACGGACCGCCGTCACCACGGCGGGGAGAATGCCGGGAACCGGTCGCAGCCGGCCGTCGAGCCCGAGTTCACCGAGGTGCACGGTGCGTGCGAGCGATTCGGGATCGAGTGCGAGCTCGGTCGCGACCGCTGCGATCGCCACGGCGACATCGAGCCCGGTCCCGCGCTTAGGAAGGTTCGCCGGCGAGAGGTTCACGGTCACGTGTCGACGCGGAAGCGCGAGCTCGCTGTTCGCGCACGCGTTCTGCACGCGCTGTTGCGCCTCGCCGACCGCCTTGTCCGCGAGCCCGATGATCGAGAACCCGGGCACCTGGGTCGACAGATCGGCTTCGACTTCGACCATGTCGCCGGCGACACCCGACAGCACGACCGACCACGTCCTGCTGACGCTCATCGGAGGTCTTCCAAGTGCTCGAGCAGCGCGGTGTGAGGATCCGCCCCGGTGATCCCGATGACGTCGATCCGCAGCCGGCGGCCGCGCGCGAGATCGGGATGGGCAACGACCCACGCGCACGCGAGGTGCCACAGCCGCCGACGCTTCCGCGCGTCGATCGCGGCGAACGGATGCCCGAACCATTCGGTGCTCCGCGTCTTCACCTCCACCACGACGAGCGCGCGGCCGCGGGTCGCGACGATGTCGAGCTCACCCTCGCGCGTGCGCCAATTGCGATCGACGATGCGGAAGCCGGATGCCGCGAGGTGCGCGGCCGCCCGCTCCTCCCCCGCTCGTCCCAGGACGTCCTTCGCTGCCATGCCCCCAGCGTGCGGTCGTCAGATCGGCGACACGCACCGAACGCAGCAAGGTGTGGGGAGATCTCACCCGCACCCGCCTGGGGAGAAAGCTCAGCCGTCGAGGCTGAGCTCGTCCGGCAGTTGGAAGTCGCGTCGCTGCAGCTCTTCGACGTTGACGTCCTTGAAGGTCAGCACGCGGACCGACTTCACGAATCGATCAGCTCGGTAGATGTCCCAGACCCAGACATCGGTCATCGAGATCTCGAAGTAGAAGTCGTGCTCGGTGTCCCGTCGCACGACGTTGACCTCGTTCGCGAGGTAGAAGCGGCGTTCCGTCTCGATGACGTACTGGAACTGGCCGACGACGTCGCGGTACTCCTTGTAGAGGGCGAGCTCCAGCTCGCGGTCGTAATCCTCGAAGACTTCGTCATCCATGGTGATCCCATCCTAGGAGAGCCGTGCCTCGACCCGGGCGCACCGGCATCGTCAGAACAGGGTCGGCGCCGCCGCGATCGACCACGAGGCACGGTGATGCGGGCTGAGTCCGTGTGCCGCGATGGCGGCACGGTGCTCTGCGCTCGCGTACCCCTTGTTCTGCGCCCACCCGTACATCGGGTGCGCATCGTGCAGCGCGACCATGTACGCGTCGCGCTCGACCTTCGCGATCACGGATGCCGCGGCGGCAGACGCGCAATCGCGGTCGGCCTTGATGATGGGGCGGACCCCCCGCCCGAACCGCTGCACCGGGCTGATGTAGTCGTGATTACCGTCGAGGATCACGAGTGCCGCGTCGACGTCGACGCCCTGCTCACCCAGCCGCCCGATGGCTCGCGTGGCCGCGAGACCGAGCGCCCGCATGATCCCGACGTCGTCCACCTCGTCGGCGCTCGCCCAGCCGACGGCGCTTGCGGGCACCCACGCGCGCGCCCGCGCGGCGACATCGGCCCGGCGCGGCTCCGCGATGAGCTTCGAATCGCGCAGCCCCTCGAGGATGCGTCGCCGGGTCAGCGCGGCATCCGCGACCGCAGCACCGACGGCGACGGGACCCGCCAGCGCACCGCGGCCGACCTCGTCGCAGGCGATGATGAGCGTGTGCTCGCGGAGCAGCCGCCGTTCGACGGTGAAGCGCGGGGTGGCGACCGTCACTGCGGTTCCCGGGCGGGAACGCTCGAAAAGACGTCGTGGTGCCCGTCGATGCCGCCGATCCGATCGAGGGGCCAGGTCTTGATGAACGCGCGCCCGACGATGTTCTCCATCGGCACGAAGCCGCGACCCGGCTGATCCTGGTGGTAGCGCGAGTCCTGAGAGCTGTCCCGGTTGTCGCCGAGCACCCAGATCGAGTCCTCCGGCACCGTGACGTCGAACTCCACCTCTTGCGGAGCTTGCTGACCTTCGCCGAGCTTGAGGTACGGCGTCTCGTTGAGCGGCACGTCGTTCACGGTCACCTGACCGAGCGCATTGCAGCACACGACGTGATCACCGGGCACCCCGATGATCCGCTTGATGAGATGTTCCTCGCTGTCCGAGGCGGTGAGCCCGACGAGCGACGTCACCCAGTCGAGCGCGGCGGCCAGCGGCGGCTGAGCAGGCTCGTACGACACCGGCAACCACCCGCCAGGGTCGCGGAAGACGACGACGTCTCCGCGGTCGTACCCGCCGAATCTCGGAGTCAGCTCGTCGACGAGGATGCGGTCATCCTTCAACAGCGTGTTCTCCATCGACCCGGACGGGATGTAGAAGGACCGTACGAGAAAGGTCTTCACGAGGAACGAGACCAGGATCGCGATGATGAGGATGACCAGGATGTCCCGAATGAACGGCCACGGTCCACGTCGAACGCGTGCTCGCGTCTGGGGTTCCGACGGGAGCGACGAGGAGTCCGAGGTCATGCTGTCCTTCACGTGGCCGACCGGCGATCGGTGGGCTCAGTCCAGGGTCGCACACCGCCGCCGCAGGCGGCTCCCAAACACCCGGGAACCACGGACACACGCCAACGTGAAACGACGGATGCCCCGAGACCGAGGTCCCGGGGCATCCGCTGGAGCTACGCGATCAGCTGTCGCGCTTCTCCTTGATCTTCGCCTTCTTGCCACGCAGGTTGCGGAGGTAGTAGAGCTTCGCGCGACGCACGTCACCGCGGGTGACGACCTCGATGTGGTCGATCACCGGGCTGTGCACCGGGAAGGTGCGCTCGACGCCCACCTGGAAGCTGATCTTGCGGACCGTGAAGGTCTCGCGGACGCCGTCGCCCGAGCGACCGATAACGACGCCCTGGAACACCTGGATACGCGAGCGGTTGCCCTCGGTGATGTTGACGTGCACCTTCACGGTGTCGCCGGCCTTGAAAGCGGGAATGTCGGACCGCAGCGAGGCTGCGTCGACGGAGTCGAGGATCTGCATGATCGTCACTTCCTGCGACCGCCCCAGGTCGACCGCGAGAGTTAAAGGGAAAAGGATGCGGTGCCCGCGACGCCGGAGTGGCGTCGTGCTCCCCTGAGGCAGAGACCGTTCAGGGCACGAGGGTCAATTCTGCCATGGATCCGCGTCGCCGCAAAACCATCATTCCCCCGTACGTCGCTCCTCGATCACGACGACGCCGGGCGCTTGCGAGCCTCGCGCGGGCGCCGTATACCGACGCAGGACTTCACTGGGTCGCGCCTCCTGCAACAGCTGTCGGAGCGACGACCAGAACACCGCGAGGAAACCGACGATGGCGAGGGGCAGGAACGCCCAGAACCAGCCTTCGACGAAGGCACCGACTGCGATTGTGAGCAGGTGCCAGACAGTGAACCCGGCGACGTCCCACCACGACACGCTGCGGCTGTGGCGCACCGTCCCGCGGGCGCGAACGAGGAACGTGAGGACGAGCTGTCCGATGAGAACCGACGGAATCGCGATGACGAGCACCCAGAGGAGCGCCCACCCGCCGGCGTCCGTGACGATCCATCCGATCAGCAGCCACAGTGGCAGCACGACCGCGGAGACCGGCAGCCAGTGGAAGAACGTCCGACGAAGCCACATGCCTCGATGCTACGCGCCGGTACCGAGGCGAGGGATTCGGTCCGCTCGGAGGACGCTGAGAACTCAACCGTCGAGGAGGTCGGGGCGCCGCGTTCGCGTGCGTTCCACCTGCTGGTCATGACGCCACTGCGCCACCCGGCCGTGATGCCCACTGAGCAGCACGTCGGGAACGTCTCGGCCACGCCAGCTCGCGGGCTTGGTGTACGACGGGTATTCGAGGAGGCCGGCTTCGTGCGATTCCTCGACAAGGCTCTCGGGGTTGCCGACGACGCCGGGGATGAGGCGACCGATCGCTTCGATCATGGCCATCGAGGCAACCTCGCCACCGTTGAGGACGTAGTCGCCGAGGCTCAGCAGGCGAACCTGGCCCAGCGTCGAGGCATAGTCGAAGACCCGCTCGTCGATGCCTTCGTACCGGCCGCAACCGAATACGAGATGCTGCTCGGTGCTCAACGCGCGCGCGGTGGCTTGCGTGAAGACCTCGCCCGCGGGCGACGGAAAGACGAATACCGGTGCAGCCGTGGCATCCGCCGCAATCTCGTCGAGCGCTGCGCCCCACGGTTCCGGCTTCATGACCATGCCCGCGCCACCGCCGTACGGGGTGTCGTCGACGGTGCGATGCCGGTCGTGCGCGTGGGAGCGCAGATCATGCACGCGCACGTCGAGCAGTCCGGATCCGCGGGCCTTCCCGAGGAGTGAAACCTCGAGGACGTCGAAGAACGGCGGGAAGATCGTGACGACGTCGATGCGCACGTCAGGCCTTCGCGTCCCCGTCCGGCGCCTCGGATGCCGCGTCGACAGCATCGTCCTCGTCGGAGGGGAGCTCCTCGAACAGGCCGGGCGGCGGCGTGACGACCAGGCGCCCACCGGCCACGTCGACCTCGGGCACGATCGCCTTCACGAACGGCACGAGCACCTCCCGGCCGTCGCCGAGCTTCACGCTCAGCAGATCCTGCGAGGGCAGGTGGTCGATCTGGGTGACGCGGCCGATGACGGCTCCGTCACGAACGACGTCGAGGCCCACCAGCTGGTGGTCGTACCAGGCGTCCTCCTCGGGCGCGGCATCCGATTCGTCCTGATCGAGCCACAGGATGGCGCGCACGATCGATTCGGCGCCGTCGCGGTCGTCGATGCCGTCGATGAAGACGACGGGGTGGGAGTTCATCCACTTGAACTCGCGGACGGTCACCGATTTGCCGTGCCACGGCGACGACTCGGGGACCTGGAGCGTGAACACCGCGCCGGGCACGAAACGGCCGTCGGGATCGTCGGTGTAGAGCTCCAGCTTCAGCGCACCCTTGAGGCCGTGCGCCTTGACCAGACGCCCGACACGCAGCTGCGTGCGGGCGGGACGTGCGGCCGACATCTCAGTCGTCCGCCACGTCGACGCGGACCCGCTTGCCGTCGGCCAGCGCCGAGACGAGGGTCCGCAGTGCTTTCGCCGTGCGTCCGCCGCGCCCGATCACGCGACCCCGGTCATCGGGGTGCACGCGCACCTCCAGCACGTCCCCGCGAGGCGAGGAGCTGGAACGGATGGCCACGTCGTCCGGGTGATCCACGATCCCCTTGACGATGTGCTCGAGCGCAGCGGACAGCAACGGATCACTCGGCGTCGGTGGCGTCGACCTCGGCCTCAGCCTCGGTCTCGGCAGCGGCGGGAGCCTCGGCCTTCTGCTCGGCCTTCGGCTTGATGACCGACTTCTTGGCGGAGTCCACGGAGAACTCCTCCTTGGCGGCGGCGGTCTTGACCGTCGAGACGGCCTTCGCGTCGCCCTTGAACTTGCCCCAGTCACCCGTGAGCTTGAGGATCGCCGCGACCTGCTCGGTCGGCTGCGCGCCGACGGAGAGCCAGTACTGTGCGCGCTCGGAGTTGACCTCGATGAACGAGGGCTCCTCGGTGGGGTGGTACTTGCCGATCTCCTCGATCACGCGGCCGTCGCGCTTGGTGCGCGAGTCGGCGACGACGATGCGGTAGTAGGGCGCACGGATCTTGCCGAGGCGCTTGAGACGGATCTTGACAGCCACAATTCTCCTGAATGGTGTTGTGAAAGGTGATGAACGTCGCCTGGAGCGTGGGGTGCACACCCGGCGGAAGCTCTGCGGTGGACGTTCGAGCCGGATAGAGGGTCGGGCACGGCGGTCCAACAGTCCATTCTGCCAGATCCGTCGGGATGCCGCGAACACCGGGGCCGGCGTGGCACACTGGCCGCATGACGCTGCCCTTCGCGACATCGGCCCGATCGACCGTGGGGATCGAATGGGAGCTCATGCTCGCGGACCGCGATTCCGGCGACCTCGTTCCGCGCGCGCGGAACGTGTTGGACGTCGTCGAGGCGGCAGCCGAGCACGAGCGTCACACCATCACGGGTGAGCTCCTGACGAACACGGTCGAGATCACGAGCGGCGTGGGCGACACGGTCGCCGCTGCGGTCGACGACATCGCCGACGCGATCCGGACGGTCCGCACCGTGACCGACCCCCAGGGCATCGAGCTCCTGTGCGCCGGGAGCCACCCCTTCGCGCGCTGGTACGACCAAGCGGTCACCGACAAGACCAGGTATCACAAGCTCATCGAACGGACCCAGTGGTGGGGTCGCAACATGATGATCTGGGGCATCCACGTCCACATCGGCGTCGAGGACGTGAACAAGGTCATGCCGATCGTGAACGCCCTGACCGCCTACCTTCCCCACCTCCAAGCACTATCGGCGTCGAGCCCGTTCTGGGCGGGCGACCGGACCGGGTACGCGTCAAATCGCGCGCTCGTGTTCCAACAGCTTCCGACGGCGGGATTGCCGTGGCCGCTCGAGACGTGGGATGCGTACGGGGCGTACCTCGACGACATGGTCCGTACCGGCGTCATGGAGGACGCCACCGAGGTCCGCTGGGACATCCGTCCGGCGCCGAAGTGGGGCACGATCGAGGTTCGCGCGTGCGACGGGATGTCGACGCTGCCGGAGCTCGCCGCGGTCGCCGCACTCGTCCAGGTACTCGTCGAGCGCTTCTCGCGGATGCTCGACGCCGGTGAGGCCCTGCCGACGATCCAGCCCTGGTTCGTCCGCGAGAACAAGTGGCGTGCGGCTCGCTACGGTCTCGAAGCCGACGTGATCGTCGATCGGTCGGGGGCGCAGCGCCAAGTCTCCGAGCACCTCGCCGAGATGGTGGACGAGCTCGCGCCGATCGCGGCGGAGCTCCACTGCGCGAAAGAGTTCGCCGGAGTGGGGACGATCCTCGCGCAGGGGGCGAGCTACGCGCGGCAGATCCGGGTCGCGGATGCTGCAGGCGGCGATCTCCGCGAGGTCGTGCAGCACCTCATCCGCGAATTCCGGGGCGGCCCGACGCTGCGCGAGCAGGTCGCCCTCGGCTGAGCGGGGTCAGCCCTTGCCGAAGAGCTTCTGGATCTCCGCGAGGTCGGCCTCGCTCGGCTGCTGCGCACCGCCGAGCCCGAAGCCCGAACCGCTCGCTGCGGTCGATGCCGCAGCGAGACCGGCGTTCTCGGCAGCCCGCTTCGCCGGGTTCCCCGAGCGCGAGCCACCGCTCGACTTCTGCTTCTTGTTGCCTCGCTTGCTCGACGCGCCGGGCTTGCCGCCGACGGCGCCCATCCCGGGCATGCTGGGCACACCCCCGCGAGCGACGGTCTTCATCATCTTCGCGGCCTGGTCGAACCGCTGGACGAGCTGGTTCACGTCGGTCACGGTCATGCCCGAACCGCGCGCGATCCGCAGACGGCGCGAGCCGTTGAGGACCTTCGGATTGCGGCGCTCCCCCGGCGTCATCGAGCGGATGATCGCCTCAGTGCGGTCGATCTCGCGTTCGTCGAACTGCTCGATCTGCTGCTTCATCTGGCCCATGCCCGGCAGCATCCCGAGCATCTTCTTCATCGAGCCCATTTTGCGGACCTGCTGGAGCTGCTCGAGGAAGTCCTCGAGCGTGAACTGCTCCTTGGCGAGCTTTTCGGCGACCTTCTGCGCCTCTTCCTCGTCGAAGGCCTGCTGAGCCTGCTCGATGAGCGTGAGGATGTCACCGAGGTCGAGGATCCGGCTCGCCATACGGTCAGGGTGGAACGGCTCGAGGTCGTCGAGTCCCTCACCCGTGGAGGCAAAGATGATCGGGCGACCCGTGACGGATGCCACCGACAGTGCGGCACCACCGCGTGCGTCACCGTCGAGCTTCGAGAGCACGACACCGGTGAAGTCGACACCGTCCTGGAACGCCCTCGCCGTGGCGACCGCGTCCTGACCGATCATCGAGTCGATGACGAAGAGCACCTCGTCGGGATCGGTCGCCTTGCGGATGTCGGATGCCTGTCGCATGAGCTCGGCATCCACACCGAGTCGTCCGGCGGTGTCGATGATGACCACATCGTGCTGCTGGCGGCGGGCGTGGTCGACGCCCGCCTTGGCGACCTTGACCGGGTCGCCGACGCCGTTGCCGGGCTCCGGGGCGAAGATCGCGGCTCCGGCGCGCTCCGCGACCACGGTGAGCTGGTTCACGGCGTTCGGGCGCTGGAGGTCGCACGCGACCAGGAGCGGCGTGTGGCCGTCCTTCTCGAGCTGCTTCGCGAGCTTGCCCGCAAAGGTCGTCTTTCCCGAACCCTGGAGTCCGGCGAGCATGATGACGGTCGGCGGCTGCTTCGCGAACTGCAACCGGCGCTGCTGGCCACCGAGGATTGCGACGAGCTCCTCGTTGACGATCTGCACGACCTGCTGGGCCGGGTTGAGCGCACGGCTCACCTCGTCGCCGAGCGCGCGGTCGCGCACCTTGCTGGTGAAGTCCTTAACCACCGCGAGCGCGACGTCCGCGTCGAGCAGCGCGCGCCGGATCTCCCGGACGGTCCCGTCGATGTCCGCGGGCGAGAGCTTGCCCTTGGTGCGGAGGTTGCGGAACGTCTCGGTGAGACGATCGGAGAGGGTGCCGAAAGTAGCCATGATGGGTCGAGTTTAGTCGAGCGGCACCGCGACGATCACCGTGAGTGCAGTGTCAGTGCAGCGTGCGAGCCGCGCGGGCGAGCGCGACGGCAAGCGGACTCGCCAAGGTCGTCCGTCCTGCACCGGCCGCCGCCCATGCGCGAATGGCCGCCATCACCGCACCCCCGTGCGCTGCACCCGCCACGGCGGCCTCGACGGGATCCATCCCTCGGCCGGTGAGCGCCTGCGCGACGGTCGACGCGATCGCTGCCGCGCGGAGCGCCGCCGCACGATCGAGCTCCGACTCCATCCCCATCGCCTGCGCGTTCGTCAGCGCGAGCGCCAGGGCGTCCGGTCTCAGTCCGTCAGCGACCGCGTGGAGCGCAGCGGTGACATCCTGCTCGCGCAGCCGCTCGCCGAGCACATCGATCCGCTCGTCGAGTGCAGACCAGATGATCGCGTCCTTCGACGGGAAGTAGTTGAAGAAGCTCGATCGGCTGACGCCGGCGCGCTGCGCGATGTCGGTCACCGATGTCGCCTCGAAACCGCGCTCCAGGAAGAGCTCGCACGCGGCATCCGAGATGAATGCGCGCGACGACGCGCGAGGACGACCGAGTGACATGGGGCGAGCTTACTGGGCGGTATTGTTGCACTGAGTTCAACAACGAGGGAGTCGTCATGCTCGAGATCCGCACCGAAGGGCTCGCACCCGACAGCGTCGACTACCGCGCGGCGTGGGCGGTGCAGCGCGAGACGCACCGAGACGTCGTGGCCGGCGTCCGTCCGCCGACGCTGCTGCTGCTCGAGCACTCCCCCGTGTACACCGCCGGCGCCCGCACGGAGGCGCATGAGCGACCAGACGACGGCACGCCCGTGATCGACGTCGACCGCGGCGGCAAGATCACCTGGCACGGTCCGGGCCAGCTCGTCGGATATCCGATCGTGCCGCTCGCCTCGCCCGTCGACGTGGTCGCCCATGTCCGGCTCCTCGAGGGCATCCTCATCGACGTGATCGCGGCGCTGGGCATCGTCTCGCGTCGCGTCGGCGGGCGGAGCGGCGTGTGGGTCGACGGTGCGAGCGGCGAAGCCAAGGTCGCCGCGATCGGTGTCCGCGTCGAGCGCGGGGTCACCATGCACGGGTTCGCACTGAACTGCGACAACGACCTCGAACCGTTCCGCCACATCGTGCCGTGCGGGATCCCGGACGCCGATGTCACGACGCTCAGCGCGGTGGCGAGGAGGCCCATCCCGGTGGCGACAGCCCTCCCGGTGGTCGCCGACGCGTTCGCTCGCGCCTTCGCCACGGAGGTCGCCGCGTGAGCGCGTGCGGGACCGGCGGGGCGGGCACGACCGGGACGGCGCCGGGCGGACGCAAACTGCTGCGTCTCGAGGTGCGCAACGCGGAGACACCGATCGAGCGGAAGCCGGAGTGGATCCGCACGACCGCCAGGATGGGCCCGGAGTACCAGGGCCTCCAGCGGCTGGTCAAAGATGAGGGGCTGCACACCGTCTGCCAGGAGGCGGGCTGCCCAAACATCTTCGAGTGTTGGGAAGACCGCGAGGCGACGTTCCTCATTGGCGGTTCCCAATGCACGAGGCGATGCGACTTCTGCCAGATCGACACCGGCAAGCCTGCGGACTACGACACCGACGAGCCGCGCCGGGTCGCGGAAAGCGTGCAGCGCATGCGCCTGCGATACGCCACGGTGACGTGCGTCGCACGCGATGACCTCCCGGACGGCGGCGCTTGGCTGAACGCGGAGACCGTGCGGCAGATCCGCGCCCACAACCCCGGCACCGGCGTCGAGCTGCTCGCCACCGACTTCAACGGTGAGCCGCACCTGCTCGACGAGGTCTTCGACGCGCGCCCCGAGGTGTTCGCTCATAATGTCGAAACGGTGCCGCGCATCTTCAAGCGGATCCGACCGGCCTTCCGCTACGACCGCTCGCTCGGCGTTCTCACCCGCGCCCGCGATGCGGGCCTCATCACGAAGTCGAACCTCATCCTCGGAATGGGTGAGGATCCGGACGAGGTCGTGCAGGCACTCCACGATCTCCACGACGCCGGCACCGACATCATCACCATCACGCAGTACCTGCGCCCGAGCCCCCGGCACCTGCCGGTTGCCCGTTGGGTGAAGCCCCAGGAGTTTGTCGAGTACAAGGAGGTCGCCGAACGCATCGGTTTCCTCGGCGTCCTCGCCGGCCCGCTCGTGCGTTCGTCGTATCGGGCCGGACGTCTCTGGGCCGGTTCCATGGCCGCGAAGGGTAGGCCGCTTCCGCCGACGCTCGCGCACCTCGCGGACGAGGCTGCGTCCGCCGGGTTCGCGCAGGCCGTCTGAGCAGACCGACTCCTCCACAGCGGCGTCCGCCCGCAGCCCCTCCACAACGGGCGGCGTGCGAGGTCGCGCGGCATCCGCTCGTCCCTACCGTCGTGTCGTCGGCGCCGCATCCGCGCGTCGGCACGACGAAAGGACGCCCATGCTCATGCGCACACGCACACGCACACTCGGACTCGGACTGGCCGCCGTCTTCCTGGCCTCGGCTATCGCGATCCCCGTGGCGGCGAACGCCACCGAAGCAGCCCCGCCGCCCGACACGGTGATCGCGGTCACCGGGGACGCCGCGAACGGCTTCTCGATCGAGTACGCCGACGGGTCGTCGATCCACCCGCCCACGGATTCCGAAGCCATGGCCGAGTGCGGCGAGTATGACACCCGGATCGACCGCGTTCGATGCCGCGTCGAGGTGCGCACCTGGTACCGGGAGCTGGCCGTCTTGCAGCAGGCGCTCGACTGGGCGAACGCGAACTGAGCGGATGCCGGTGCGGTCAGTCGGCGCTGGTCACCGACTGCACCGCGCCGGCGACGTCGAGGTTCACGAGCAGCACATCGTCGGTGGAATCGGGGTCGAGCGCATACTCGAGCACCGCGAACGGATCCTTCCCGTCGTGCTCGTCGGCGAGGATCGTCATGCTCATCAGCTGCAGGGAACGGATGACATCCATGTGCACGTCGCCCGAAACGTCGACGAGGAGGTCGTCGAGGTCTTCACCGAGCAGCTCCTGCTGCTGCAAGATGTACTCCGTCACCTCACTGGTCCGGTCATCGAGCTCGGACACCATCGCATTGCGGGCACGCAGATCGATCGCCTCGAGGCCCGAGATCATCGCGGCCGCCACGTCGAGGGCGTCGATCGAGACGTCGTCTTGGTCGGGCGCGGTGAGGTCGACCGTCACGCGCTGATCACCGAAGTCCACCGCTTCGGACCAGAAGATCGACCCGTCCGGACCGGACTCCAGCAGGCCGAAGTAGTCGTGCTCGATCGCCATGGCTCCATGAAACCAGCCTTGGTGCCGCGGCGCGAGCGCCGCACCGTCAATCGACGAGAGCGGAGGCGAACACGTGCGGGGTAAAACCGGTCAGATCGCCGATCCCCTCCCCCTGCCCGAGCAGCTTGACGGGGATGCCGGTGCGCTCCTGCACCGCGAGCACGAAGCCACCTCGCGCTGAGCCGTCGAGCTTCGTGAGCACGAGCCCCGTGACCCCGGCATGCTCGAGGAACGCCTCGGCCTGCATGACGCCGTTCTGGCCCGTCGTCGCGTCGAGCACGAGGAGCACCTCGCTGATCGGCGCCCGCTTCTCGATCACCCGACGGATCTTGGTGAGCTCATCCATGAGCCCGCCCTTGGTGTGCAATCGACCCGCGGTGTCGACCAGGACGATCTCAGTGCCGGTGCGGATCGCGTGCTCGATGGTCTGATACGCGACCGACGCAGGGTCCTGACCCTCGTGCTGGGGGCGAACGATCGCAGCGCCGCCGCGCTCGGCCCAGGTGGCGAGCTGGTCGACCGCAGCCGCGCGGAAGGTGTCCGCCGCGCCCACGACGACCGAACGCTGGAACCGCCGCAGGTATGCGGCGAACTTCCCGATCGTGGTCGTCTTCCCGACGCCGTTCACGCCGACGACGAGGACAACCGCGGGACGTTCGCTCAGGTGGAGCGTGCTGTCGAACTTCGCGAAGTGCTCCTCGAGCGTCTCCCGGAGCATCCGCTGGAGGTCCTTCGGGTCGGTCGTGCGGTACCGCTCGACCTTCGCGCGCAGCTCGTCGACGATGCGCTCCGAGATGTCGGGACCGAAGTCGGCCGTGATCAGCGCGGTCTCGAGGTCATCCCACGTCGTCTCATCGATCGTCGGCTTCACGAACATGCCGCGCAGCGCGCGACCGAGGGACCAGGGACTCTCCGCCATGGTTCCAGGCTAGTTGACCGGCGCCGGCGATCCCCGCCGGTCCCTACGCGGTTGCGCGCTCTCGGACGCGCTGACCGACGACGGCCGAGACGCCGTCCTGGCGCATGGACACGCCGTACAGCGCGTCGGCGATCTCCATGGTGCGCTTCTGGTGCGTGATGACGATGAGCTGCGACGACTCGCGAAGCTGCTCGAATACGCCGAGGAGGCGCCCGAGGTTCGCATCGTCGAGCGCCGCCTCCACCTCGTCGAGGATGTAGAACGGGCTGGGCCGCGCCTTGAAGATCGCCGTGAGCAGTGCGACGGCCGCAAGTGATCGCTCACCGCCGGACAGGAGAGACAGCCGTTCGATCTTCTTGCCGACCGGGCGCACCGAAACCTCGATGCCGGTCGTGAGTGGGCTGTCGGGATCGGTCAGCGAGATGCTGCCCGTCCCCCCTGGGAACAGGATCGGGAACACTTCGCCGAAGGCGACCCGCGTGTCCTCGAACGCGGCGAGGAAGATCGACTGCATCCGCTCATCGAGTTCTTCGATGATCGTGAGCAGGTCCGTCCGCGTCTGCACGAGGTCGTCGAGTTGTTCGGTCAGGAACGCGTGCCGCTGCTCGAGCGCGGCATATTCCTCGAGGGCGAGCGGATTCACCCGTCCGAGCTGCCCCAGCTTGCGCTCGGCATCCTGCAGACGTCGCCGCTGCGCCGCGCGGTCATACTGCTCGGCCTGAGCATCGCCGTCCCCTGGAATCGGCACGTCCGGGCCGTATTCCTCCAGAAGAATATCTTCGCTCAGCGCGAGCTCGGAGCCGACGCGGTCGAGCAGGCTCGTGACGTGCAATCGCTTCTCGTGGATCTGCAACTCGAGGCTGTGCACCGACTCCGTGAGCCCGGCCATCCGGCGACGGACGTCGGCGTCGCGCGTGCGCAGTGCCGTCAGTTCGGCAGTGACCTCGGTGCGGGTCTGCTCCGCGCGCTCGAGCTCGACGCGAGCCTTCGCGACCGAGCGATCGACCGAGTCCAGCACCGCCGGAAGCTGCCCTGCGACTTCAGCCGCCACGGCGCGCTGCGCTCGACGGATCACCGCACGCCGAGCCGCCTCCTCGGCAGCCTCCCGTTCGCGCTCACGCTGACGCTCGAGCTGCGTGACCCGCGCTTCCGCCGCACGCACCCGCTCACGCAAGGTCTCGACGCCGAGTCGCGTGTCCATCTCCGCCGTGCGCGCAGCCTCGAGCGCATCGAGCAGTCCGTCCCGGGCCGATGCATCGAGGATCGGACGGGGTACTTCGGCCGCGGCATCCAACGCATCGGCACGAGTACGCGCGGCGCTCTCCGCTTCGACGGCAGCCGCCTCGGCCTGCCGCAGCCCCGACTCGAGCCGGTCGCACTCCGCGATCGCAGCCTCGTGGCGGACGGTCGCGCGGTTCACCTGCTCGGTATGTGCGGCGAGCTCCGAGTCGTGGGCGCGGAGCGCGTCGAGCGCTTCGCGCGTCCGACGTCGCGCGGCATCCCACTCGCCCTGCGCATCGACGAGCGCTTCACGCAGTGAATCGACGACGACCGCGACCTCTGCGAGTCGCACCGCAGCCGCGTCGCGTTCGGCCGCAAGCTCCAGCCGGGAACGTGACTGGCCCGAGCCGGCGCGGATCGTGGTCGATGTGACGACCTCCCCGCCCCGGGTCACGACCGTGACGGCGACGCCGTCGGATGCCGCCCGCCGAGCCGCCTCATGCGCGGTCGGGAGATCGTCGGCGATGCCGACGCGGCCGAGAATCGCGAGCACACCGCTGGGCGCTTCGACGACGCTGGCGGCAGCGACGAGCCCAGTCACCGCGAGTGGTTCGACGACGTCCCCGTGCACGAGTGCGACGTCCAACGCGCCGAGGTCATCGCGACGTGCCGAGGCGACGGCGGCGAAGCCTGTCTCGATGTCGTCGACGAGCACGCCCTCCGCGAGCGCGCCGAGTGCGGCCGAGACGGCCGCTTCGTAACCGCTTGTGACCTTGACGGCATCGCCGACCAAGCCGCGGACGCCCGACTCGCCGCGGGCGACGATGGCTGCTGCGGCATTGCGGATGTCGAGTGCGCGACCCAGCGCAGCGGTCTCGGCGACGAGCGATTCCCGCTCTCGCTCGGCGGCGTGCAGTCGATCGCGGATGCCGCCGACTGCGGCCTCCGCTTCGGCAGCCTCGCGTTGCGTACGCTCGTAGGCCGCCGTATGCGCGGCGGTCGTGTCGACCGGCGCGTCGCCGACGGGTGCGACCTCGGCGAGAGCCGCTTCAGCCTCCGCTCGACGCTCCCGTGCCGCATCGAGGGCGCGTTGCTGCCGGTCGACAGCCGCCCGGAGCGCCTCCGCCTTCGATGCAGCGGAATCGGCGGCACCTCGAAGTGCGGCGAGTCGCATGTCGTGTTCGGACACGAGCGCACTCTGCGCCGCGATGTCGGCGTCGAGCGCGTCGAGTTCGGCACGGGCACGGATGACATCGCGCGCCGCAGCGGCCGCGGCATCCTGTGCATCGCCAAATCCCGCGGAGATCTCATCGATCTCGGCGCGCGCCTCATCGATCATGTGCTGGCCCACCGTGGCCTGGACGACCGCGTCGGCGTCGTCTTCGAGCAGCGACAACCGCTGTGCCGCGAGCGACGCGAGCCCGCGAAGCCGCTCCTGCACCTGGGACAGCGAGTAGGTGGTGGCGCGAGCACGGTCCACCGCCTCCGAGCGTTGATCGGCTTCGAGTGCCGTGATCCGCTGCGCGATCTGGTCGGCCTGGTCCTGCAGAACGAGGCGTTCGGCGTGCCGCTCCTGCTCGCCCTGCGCGTGGGCGGCGAGCTCGCGGCGGAGCGTCGCCAACTCATCGGCGAACAGTCGGGCCTTCGCGTCGCGGACGACGGCCGCGATCGTCGCGGCTTCCCGAGCGATCTCGGCTTGCTTCCCGAGGGGCTTCAACTGGCGTCGCAGCTCGCCCGCGAGATCGCTCAAGCGCGTGAGGTTCGCGTTCATCGCGTCGAGCTTGCGGAGCGTCTTCTCCTTGCGACGGCGGTGCTTGAGGATCCCGGCGGCCTCTTCGATGAACCCGCGACGGTCCTCGGGCGTGGCCTGCAGGACGGTGTCCAGGCGCCCCTGTCCGACGATGACGTGCATCTCGCGGCCGAGGCCGGAGTCGCTCAGGAGCTCCTGCACGTCGAGAAGACGACAGGTTTCGCCGTTGATCGCGTACTCGCTCGCGCCGTTGCGGAAAAGCGTCCGACTGATCGTGACCTCGGTGTAATCGATCGGGAGTGCACCGTCGCTGTTGTCGATCGTGAGCTGCACCTCGGCGCGCCCCAGCGGCCCGCGGGTCGAGGTGCCCGCGAAGATGACGTCTTCCATCTTGCCGCCGCGGAGCGTCTTGGCGCCCTGCTCCCCCATCACCCACGCGAGTGCGTCGACGACGTTGGATTTCCCGGAGCCGTTCGGCCCGACGATGCAGGTCACGCCGGGTTCCAGCACGAACGACGTGGGTTGCGCGAACGACTTGAAGCCCTTGAGCGTCAGGCTCTTCAAGTGCATGCGGTTCTGCCTCCGGCTCGGTTCTCGGTCAACGGTAGCGGACGAGTTCCGACCGAGACTTGACGGCGCGCGGAATGCGGGTCTAGTCTCAGTGCTCGCGTCAGAAGTCTGAGAAAGGAGGTTCCCGACATGATGACCGACATCACCACCACCGACCGGGCATTCACCGCTCTGCGTCCTGGAGCGGGAACCGTCTCCTTCGGCGCCGCGGCGAACACCCGCGCGTAACGCGCCGCTGTTCCCGACGATCCACCTGGACGGTCTCGTCCACGTGTGACGCCACGCCCCGAGTCGCTTCACTCGACTCGACCGGCGATCCGAGTGGCCCACCTCCCGTGGGCCGGATCCCCGTCGCCTGACCGCGACCCCCCTCGTGCTGCGGCACGATCCTCGCCGCACCCTCGCGGCATCCATCACCCCATCCGAATCGAGCACGCTCATGTCAACGATCCACGCGCCGCAGCGCATCTCGGCGGTTCCCGCCGCGCTGCAGCATCCCGACCTGGCGGACCGCACGGTCCGCCCGAACCTCATCGACCGCGTCGCGATCAAAGTCGCCGTCCGGCTGCTCCTGTGGAGCACCCGGCCCGGCCCTACCCGCGACGCACTCCGCGCAGTGCGCGGAGCGGATGCCGCGCGCTCGCGACGCGAACGCGCCGCGGCCCGCGCATTCCACACTTCCGCACCGCTCCGGTGACCCCCTCCCGGGGCCACGGCTCTCCCGCCGTGGCCCCGGCACACGAAAGCAGCACTCGCATGCACACCCCCATCGACTTCACCGTCCACCCATTGGTCATCCCCGCGCGCCTCGAAGACGACGACGCAGCGGACTTCATCGAGCTGACCGAGGTTCGCAACCGCATCTACCGCGAGATCGCCGGCAACGACGACGAGACGCTGACGCCGGCGCAGCTCCTGCCGCACTATGCACCGAACTCCGACGAGATCCGCGTCGTCCACGTGGTTCGCGTCGGCGGTGAGATCGTCGGTCGCGTCGGCGTCGACATCCCGCTCGAGCCCGGCTCGAAGGTGGCGTACTGGCTCATCGAGCTCCTCGGAGCCGTGCAGGGTCGCGGCCTCGGGCGTGCCCTCTACCCTTTGGTCGAGGAGACGGCGCGCGCCCACCGGCGCACGGTCCTGGAGTCCTGGGCCGAGCATCCGGAAGCCTCGGGGCCGACCCTCGCTGCTCCTACCGGTTTCGGCGAGATCCCCCGCGACCGCGCAGCGAGGTTCTACCTCGACCTCGGGTACACGCTCGAGCAGGTCGAGCGGAAGAGCACTCTCGAGATCGAGCCCGCGCTCTCGCACGTCGCGACGCTCCTCGACGCTGCGCGGACGCGCTCGACCGGCTACCGCGTCGAGCAGTGGACGCTGCCGACGCCGCCGGAGCACGCCGCCGGCTACGCATGGGCGAAGTCGCGGATGTCGACCGACGTGCCGACGGCAGCGCTCGAGATCGACGAGGAGACCTGGGACGTGGAGCGACTTGCACGCCACGACGCGCGCTTCACCGACGCCGGCCAGACGGTGCTGGTGACGGTCGCGATCCACGAGGAGAGCGGCGACGTCGTGGCCTTCAACGAACTCGTGAGCGGCGTGGACGAAACGGCGACGACGCACCAGATGGACACGCTCGTCCTGAAGGAGCACCGGGGACACAAGCTCGGCCAGCTCGTGAAGTGCGCCGGGATCCTCCGCTGGCATGAGATCGCGCCGCGCTCGGGTCGCATCCTGACGTTCAACGCCGAGGAGAACCGTCCGATGCTCGACATCAACGAGGAGATCGGTTTCGTCCCGCGCGCCTACATCGGCGCGTGGAAGAAGACGCTCGACGCCTGACCGCGTCGGGTCGACGCGCACGGATGCAATGGATGCCGCGCGGCACACCGCCGCGTGGCATCCATCCCCGGCGTGTCACGGACGATCCATTGCGTTCGTGCCGCGCCGGGGCGCTGGGGTCAGCGTCGGCGCTGGCAGCGCGGGCAGAAGTGGCTCGAGCGATTCGTGAAGCTCACTCGCACGATCGGGGTGCCACAGCGGTGGCACGGTGCGCCGGTGCGGCCGTACGCGTTGAGGGAGTGGGCGAAGTAGCCGGCCTGACCGTTGACGTTCACGTACTGGGCGTCGAAACTCGTCCCGCCCTCGGCGAGGGCCTTGTGCAGGACCGCACGGACTTCGACGAGGAGGCGCGTCACGGTGCGCGTCGCCAACGACCCCGCGACCGTCTCGGGGTGCACGCGAGCGCCCCACAGAGACTCGTCGGCGTAGATGTTGCCGATACCGCTCACCACGGTCTGGTCGAGCAGGACGCGCTTGACCGCGGACCTCGAGCGCCCGAGCGCCGCGCGGAACGCGCCCTCATCGAATGCGGCATCCAAGGGATCCCGAGCGATGTGCGCGACCTGCGACGGAACGAACGGTCGATCGCTCCCCCAGCCACCGGCGGCAGCGTCCGGCGTGGGCAGCAGGTCGTCGACGGCGAGCGACCCGAACGTGCGCTGGTCGGCGAAGACGACGGCCAGATCGCCGTGCAGCGGATGACGGATGTCGAACCGGACCCGTTCGTGACGCTCCGCCGGGGCACCGGAAGCACGGAGCAGCATCTGCCCGCTCATCCCGAGGTGTCCGACGATCGCCCGCGCGGAGTCCTCCAGCGGAAGCCACAGGAACTTTCCCCGCCTGACGACCGCCGAGACGCTGCGGCCGGTCAACGCTGTCGCGAAGGATGCAGCGGATCCGGGATGCCGCGTGAGCGCACGCTCATCGGCGACCGTGACCGCCTCGATCCGGGCGCCTGCGAACGCGGGTGCGAGGCCCGCTCGGACGACCTCGACTTCGGGGAGCTCAGGCACCAGCGCTCACGCGCGTGCCGAGAGCTCGCGCCAGACGGCGAGGGCGCCTGCCATCTCGGCCTGCTTCTTGCTCGAACCGACGCCTTCGCGGGCGATGTCGCCGACTGCGACGGTCGCGGTGAACACACGGTGGTGATCGGGTCCGGCGGCAGCGACGGTGTACGCCGGCGGCGGGAGCTCCATCCGCGCCGCAAGCTCCTGCAGGCTCGTCTTCGGATCCATCGCCGCGCCGTATCGCTCAGGGTCGGCCATCAGCGGTTCGACGAGACGGAGGACCAGCGCCGTCGCCGCATCCGGTCCCGCGGAGAGATAGGTCGCCCCGATCAGTGCTTCGGTCGTGTCGGCGAGGATCGAGTCCTTGTCGCGTCCACCGGTCTGGTCCTCGCCGCGGCCGAGGCGAAGATACGGACCGAGGTCGATGCCGCGCGCCACCTCAGCGAGCGCGATCGTCGACACGACGCTGGCCCGGCGCTTCGCCAGTGACCCTTCGTCGAGATCGGGGTGCCGTCGGAACAGGTGGACGGTGACCGCCTGGCCGAGAATCGAGTCGCCGAGGAACTCGAGCCGCTCGTTGTGGGCGATTCCACCGTTCTCGTAGGCGAAGGAACGATGCGTCAGGGCAAGCGACAGAAGCTCGGGGTCGATATCGACCCCGAGCTTGTCGGTGAGTGCCGAAGCACCGGTGGCGTCAGTCACGACGCGCCGATCAGATGTCGGCGACCTTGCGGCCCTTGTACTCGAGGAACAGCTCCGTGCCCTGCGAGTCGGTGACGACCTTCGCCTGGTGCGGACGGCTGTAGACGACCTTGCCGTTCTCGATGGTCTTGACGAGCGTGGGGGCCTCGGCCTTCCACTGCGCGCGACGCGAACGAGTGTTGGAGCGGGAGACCTTCCGCTTCGGGGGGTTACCTGCCATGGTCAGCTCTTCTCTGTGTTATCGGCGGCGGGGCGCGCTGCCTCGTCGTCGTGGTCTGGGGTGTGGGCCGTCAAGGCGGCCAGCGCATTCCAGCGCGGGTCGATCTCCGTCTCCGGCACAGCGTTTTCGGTCAGCTTCTCGCCCGTTCTCGGGTCGAGGCCCGGGCAGTCCGGCTGACACACCGGCTGGAACGGAAGCGACAGGACGATCGCATCCCTGACCAGAGTTTCAAGATCCACGTGGTCGTCTTGAACCTGGAAGTCAGTCGCTTCGTCACCAGAATACCCGAAGAGCTCCTGAAACTCGACTTGGAGGGGGCGTGTCACGTCGGTGAGGCAGCGGCTGCACACACCCTCGTAGGCGGTGTCGACCTCCGCGGAGACGAGGATCCCCTCGTGGACCGACTCCAACCGGACGCCCACTTCGATGTCGTGGTCGGCCGCGACGTACACGAGGCCTTCACCCCAGCGCTCGGGGGCGGGGACGACGAGATCGAACTCCCGCATCTCGCCGGGCTTCCGGATGAGGTCGCGGACGGGGAGGACGAACGGACCGCTCACATGCTTTCTCACCACACCACCATGGTACGCGGCGCGTGCGACGGTCAGGCCGAGCGATTCCCGGTGTCGAGGAAACGTGCGACCGCAGGCGGGACGAACGGCGACACGTCTCCGCCCAGTGACGCGACCTGCCGGACGAGGGAGCTGGAGACCAGCGCGTGTGCCGGATCAGGGAGGAGGAACACGGTCTCGACGTGCGCGAGATGGCGGTTCACGATCGCCATCGGCGTCTCGTACGCGACGTCGACCTGCGAACGGATCCCCTTCACGAGCACGCCGGCGCCGACATCGGTGGCGTAGTCGACCAGGAGCCCCATGCTCCACGCAGCGACCACGACGTCGCCGTCGATGTCGCTTTCGGCGATCGACTGCTCGAGCAGCGAGAGCCGCTGCGCGATCGGGAGCATCGCCTCTTTGCCCGGGTTGTGGACCACCAGCACGTGGAGCTGGTCGTAGAGCCCCGCCGCCCGACGGATCACGTCCAGGTGACCGAGCGTCGGCGGGTCGAAGGACCCGGGGACGACTGCGATGCGATTGCTCATGCGCCGAGCCTAATCGCGGCGCCCCCATTCGCGGCGAGGGGCTTCCGCTCAGTTCTTGGCGAGTGCCGCGCGCTCGGCGCTGCTCACCCGTGCCGAGATGGATGCCGCGAGCCCCGGGTGCTGCTTCAGCGTCGGGTCACGCTCCAGCACACGCTCGGCCTCGGCGCGGGCGATCGCGATGAGGTCGGCGTCCGCGACGACGCGGAGGAGCCGTAGTGACGATCGCACGCCGGATTGCGCATCCCCGAGGACGTCGCCCTCGCCGCGGAGGTCGAGATCGATCTCAGCGAGCTCGAAGCCGTCCGAGGTGGCCGCGACCGCTTCGACTCGCGTGCGGGCGGGTGTGTAGGGGTCGGCCTCAGTGACGAGCAGGCACAATCCGGGCACGCTGCCTCTGCCGACGCGACCGCGGAGCTGGTGCAGCTGCGAGACACCGAACCGGTCGGCCTCGAGGATGACCATCGTGGACGCGTTCGGCACGTCGACACCGACCTCAACCACCGTGGTGGCGACGAGCACGTCGATCTCGCCGCGCGCGAATGCCTGCATCACGGCATCCTTCTGCTCACCGGGCATCTTGCCGTGGAGGATCTCGACGCGGATGCCGGCGTAGTCGGGGTGGGACGCCAGGAGCTCGGCCGCCTGCACGACCCCCCATCGCGTGCGTCCCTCCCCCGCCTCCGCGTCTTCGGCGGGTGCCTCTTCACCCGCGGGCTTCGACGCGTCGATCGCGGGACAGACCACGAACGCCTGGTGGCCCTTCGCGACTTCCTCGGCGACGCGGGCCCAGACGCGCGCGAACCACGCGGGCTTCTCCCCCACCGGTGCGACGAAGCTCTCGATGCCGGGCCTGCCTGCGGGCAACGTGCGGATCGTCGAGACGTCGAGGTCGCCGAAGACGGTCATCGCAACGGTGCGCGGGATGGGCGTCGCCGTGAGCACCAGGACGTGCGGCGACGTGCCCTTCGCGCGGAGCGTCTCGCGCTGCTCGACGCCGAAGCGGTGCTGCTCGTCGACGACGACGAGACCGAGATCGGAGAACGTCGTCGATTCGCTCAGCAGCGCGTGGGTACCGACGACGATCAGTGCCTGCCCGGCGGCTGCTCGCAGCGCGGCCTTCCGTCGCTGGGCTGCAGGGAGCTGGCCGGTGAGGAGCGTCGGCATGAGCTCAGGTGCCAGCTGCGGTCCGAGCATGCGGGTGATCGAGCGGAGGTGCTGCGCGGCGAGCACCTCGGTCGGGGCGATGAGCGCGGACTGGCCACCGCTGGCTGCGACCTGCAGCATCGCGCGGAGCGCGACCAGCGTCTTGCCCGAGCCGACCTCACCCTGCACGAGCCGGTTCATGGGCCACGCGCCGACGAGGTCCGCCGCGATGCGGTCGCCGACCGTGTGCTGGTCGGGCGTCCGCTCGAACGGCAGCGCCGCGTCGAACGCCTCGAGCTGCCGGCCCGCGGGACGCGGGACCGCCGCCATCATGCGGACGAACTGCCGCTGCTGCAGCAGCGCCGCCTGCAGCACGAACGCCTCGTGCATCCGGAGAGTCCGCTGCGCGGGCGCCACCTGATCGGGGAAGTCCGGCGCGTGCACCCGGACCAGCGCCGTACGGGCGTCGAGGAGCTCCTGCTCCTGTCGGAACGCCTCCGGGAGCGGATCGGGAACGGGGCCGAGGTGACGGAGCACCTGATCGACGGCGCGCTTGACCATCCAGCTCGGGAAGGTGCTCGTGGCGGGGTAGATCGGGATCGGCATGTTGCGCCACGCCTCGGCGTTCATGCGCGCCGATGCCTCGTCGTCGAACAGGTCGTAGTCGGGGTGCGCCAGTTGCAGGGTGCCGCGATACTCCCCCACCTTGCCCGAGAAGACGCCCTGCCGACCGGGTTGCAGATCCTTCAGCCGCCACGCCTGACCGAAGAAGGTCAACGACATCGTGCCCGCGCCGTCCGAGATCACGACCTCGAGGAGTTCGCCGCGACGGCCTCGCATCTGCCGCGAGCTCGCCGAACGCACTTCGGCGACGATCGTGACCATCTCACCGACCGGAAGCGAGTCGATGGGCGTGAGCTGCCCGCGGCTGGCGTAGCGCCGGGGGTAGTGCCCGAGCAGCTCTCCGACCGTCTGCACCGAGAACGCACGCTGGAGCGACTTCGCGACCTTCTCACCGACGGCCTCGACGAGGAGGGTGTCGAAGGTGAACTGCGGCATGCCCCGAGTCTACGAGCGACCACCGACGCGGACGCCGGTATCGTGGCGGGGTGACGAGGATCATCGCGGGAGCCGCCGGATCGCTGACCCTCGGGGTCCCCGACGCAGGCACCCGGCCGACGAGCGAACGGGTACGCGAGTCCCTGTTCGGCGCGCTGGACGCCGCGGATGCCGTCTCGGATGCCGCGGTCCTCGACCTCTACGCCGGCTCCGGCGCGCTCGGGCTCGAGGCGGTCAGCCGCGGCGCGGCATCCGCTGATCTCGTGGAACGCGCGCCGAAGGCGGCCAAGGTCGCGGAACAGAACGCGCGCGCAGTGGGTCGGAGCGTGCCGCAGGCCGCCCTCCGCGTGCACCGAGCCGCCGCCGATGCGTTCCTCCGCCAAGGCGCCACGCGCTGGGATCTCGTCTTCATCGATCCGCCGTACGACCTCAGCGACGATGAACTCACCGCGACGCTCACGCTCTTGACGCCTCGACTGACCCCGGACGCGCTGGTCGTGCTCGAGCGCTCGAGCCGGTCGCCCGAACCATCACTCCCCGCCGGACTCGTCGTGGAACGCTCGAAGCGGTACGGCGACACGACGCTGTGGTGGGTCGGGGCCGGCTGAACGCGGTCAGCCTCGCGCCGCGTCCCAATCGCGGTACGGATCCCAGCCGCCGCGTCCGGTCGGGACGACGCCACCGACGGTGACGGACGCGCTCGCCCGCGGGCGCACAGCACCGATCACACGGAAGCCGGCCGGCACGTCCGCGGCGGCGAACGTGGCCAGCAGTGCGTGGTCCTCGCCACCGGTGAGCGCGTCAGCGTCGAGCCTCGACGACAGCTCGAGGGTCACTCCCGAGGCATCCGCCATACGGGTCGCGTCGAGCACGAGCCCGTCCGAGACATCCATCATCGCCGTCGCTCCCGCCGCGGCTGCGATCGGCCCGAGCGAGATCGGCGGCGCCGGGCGAAGCTGGGCGGCGAGGTCAGCGCGCTCACCGGCCGAGAGTGTGTCCAGGTCGACGGGCACCGGTGTCCCTGTCGCGTCACGGAAACGCCCGAACAGGATCTGCAGCCCGCGGGACGCAGCCCCGAGCGCCCCCGCCACGGCGACGACGTCGCCGGGGCGAGCGCCGGAACGGCGGACGGGCTCGCCCTCGAGGACGCCGAGCGCGGTCACCGCGACCGTGAGCGTGTCCGAAACGGTGAGGTCGCCGCCCTCGATCGCGCAGCCGGGCGCCAGTTCATCGCAGGCGGCGCGGAGTCCGCCGGCGAGATCCTCGACGAACGAGACCGGCATCGATTCCGGCACCGCGAGCGCCACGAGGAGCGCAGTGGGCCGAGCGCCCATCGCCGCGACGTCGGCGAGGTTCACCGCGGCTGCCTTGAAGCCGAGGTCGGTGCCGCTGGACCACGCCAGGCGGAAATCGGGCCCGTGGACCAGGGTGTCGGTCGTGGCGACAACACGCTCTCCCGGCGTCCGGAGCACCGCGGCGTCGTCCCCGGGGCCGACGATCGCGGCCGACGAGCCCTCCAGCACCGCGAAGATCCGACGCAGGAGCGTGCCTTCGTCGACGTCACCCACGCGCTGCTCGCTCACGCTCCCACGGTAGCCTGGAGCGATGCCCCGCCAGCGCGCCGCCCTCGTTCCACTTCTGCTGGTGCTCGGCGCAGCGCTTCTGTCGGGATGCACCTCGACCGTCGCGCTGGAGCCCGCAGACGATGCCGGCGACCCGCGCTGCGCCGACGTCATGGTGCGCCTCCCCGACGTCCTCGAGGGTGAGGACCGCCGCTGGACCGACGCGCAGTCGACCGCCGCGTGGGGCGACCCGTCCGCGATCATCTTCGCTTGCGGCGTGACACCGTCGGGGCCGAGCACGCTCCCCTGCCAAACGGTCGAAGGCGTCGACTGGATCGTGGACGATTCCGAAGCGCCGCTGTACCGGATCACCACCTACGGCCGGGTGCCCGCGATCGAGATCCTCGTGGACTACGACACGGTGTCGTCCAGCGAAGCGGTCAGAACGGTCAGCGCACTCATCACGGACGACTTCGACGTCGAGTCGCAGTGCACGACCCTCGAAGATGCCACGCCGGTTCCGGACGCGCCGTGACCCGCGTCAGCGTGCGAGGTCGATCAGTTCGCTGATCAGCGCCGGGTAGCTCAACCCGCTCTCGATCCAGCACGTCGGGAACATCGAGATCGGCGTGAACCCGGGCATCGTGTTGACCTCGTTCACGAAGAACTCCGTGCCCGTGTAGAAGAAGTCCACCCGTGACAGGCCCTGCCCGCCGACCGCTTCGAACGCGCGCGCGGCGATCCGCTGCATCTCGGCGAGTTCACCCTCGTGCAGATCAGCCGGGCACACGAGGTCGATGCCGTCCGCGCCGAGGTACTTCGCCTCGAAGTCATAGAAGTCGCGGCCCGACACGACGATCTCGCCGGCGACGCTCACGCGCGGCACGCCGCCGTCCCGTCCCTGCAGCACGCCGCATTCGACCTCACGACCGACGATCGCCTGCTCGACGAGCACCGTGCCGTCTTCGGCGAACGCGGTCTCGAGGGCGGCATCCAATTCGGACCAGTCCGAGACCTTCGACACACCGACGCTCGACCCGGCGCGTGCCGGCTTCACGAACGCGGGGAGACCGAGTCCGCGGATGCGGCGATGCCACAGGTCCGGGGTGCGTTCCAGATCGGCACGGGTCACCGTGACCCACGGCACGACCGGAACACCGGCGGCCTGGAGGATGCTCTTCGTCGTGTGCTTGTCCATGCCGATCGCCGACATGAGGAGGCCTGCACCCACGTAGGGCAGATCGAGAAGTTCGAGGAAGCCCTGGACCGTGCCGTCCTCGCCGAACCGGCCGTGCAGGATCGGGAAGACGACGTCGATGTCGCCGAGCGACTCGACGCTGCCGTCCGGATGCCGCACCTGCAGTTCGCGCGTCAGCGTCGAATCGGGCCAGATGATGCGCGTGCCGTTGTCGACGACCTCGGGAAGCCGCTCGGGATCGAGCGCGAACTTCTCGGGTCGGTCCTCTTCGAGGACGAACGCGCCGTCGCGGGTGATCCCGACGGGGATCACCCGGAAGCGGTCACGATCGATCGCCCGCAGCACCCCGCCCGCGGTTGCGGAACTGATCGAGTGCTCGCTCGATCGACCGCCAAAGAGCAGCACCACCGCCGCCTTGTTCATTCGAAGTCCTCTCGCCGGTGGGCTCGTCGTCGTCTGTCGTGAGGTGGGGCGCGATGTCGCGCGGATGCATGATGCCGTCGAGCACCATCTTCACCTGTTCCACGATGGGCATCTGCACGCCGGCCTCGCGGGCGAGGTGCAGCACTGGCGCGACGGAGGCGAGTCCCTCGGCGGTCTGGTCCATCTGCTTCACGACTTCGTGGAAGCTGTAGCCCTGACCGAGGAGCCGTCCGGCGGTGTTGTTGCGACTGAGGGGCGATTGACACGTCGCGATGAGGTCGCCGAGGCCGGCGAGGCCCTGCAGGGTCTCGGGCTCGGCGCCCTGCGCGACGGCGAAGTCGGTCATCTCGACGAGACCGCGCGTGATGATCGACGCCTTGGTGTTCTCGCCGTACCCGACGCCGTCGACGATGCCGATCGCGACCGCGATGAGGTTCTTGAGGACGCCGCCGAACTCGGTGCCGATCACATCCGTGTTGACGAAGGTGCGGAAGTACTTGTTCCGGGCGCGTCGTGCGACCGCTTCGGCTGTCTCCTGGCTCGACGAAGAGATCACGGCTGCGGTGGGGTGCTGGCGCGCGATCTCGAGGGCGAGGTTCGGACCGGATGCCACCGCGATGCGGTCGGGGTCGCAGCGGAGCTCGTGCTCGAGGACTTGGCTCATGCGCAGGCCGGTGCGCTTCTCGACCCCCTTCATCAGGGAGACGATCGGCGCATCGCTGCCCGTCAGGAGCGGGCGGACGCCCTTCAGGTTCTGCCGGAGCGCCTGGCTCGAGATCGCGATGTAGACCTGCGTCGCGCCGTCGAGTGCTTCGGCGAGGTGATGGGTCGCACTGAGATTGCGCGGCAGGTTGATGCCGGGCAGGTACTGCGAGTTGCGCTTGCCCTCGCGGATCTCGTGCGCCTGCTCCGCCCGACGAGCCCACATCATAACGTCGGCGCCGCCGTCGGCGAGTACCTTGCCGAACGTGGTGCCCCAGCTTCCGGCACCGAGCACGGCGACACGGGGCATCGGCGCGTCGCGCCGATTCGATTCCCTAGGAGTCAAGGCGTCCGGTCTCCTTCTGGCCGTGCTGCGCGGGGTTCCAAAGCGCGGCGGGCGGCGTCTCGCCGCGCAGCTCGCCGAGCAGCGCGGAGATGTCGCGCATGACGACATCGGTGGCCGCAGCGAGCGTGCCGGGCACCGTGCCCGTGAAGGCGCTCAGATCGACGGGTGGTCCGAGCAGCACGCGCACCCGGCGACGTGGCGGCCAGAACCGCAGCTTGCCGTACCGCGGGAGGATCTCCTGCACACCCCAGGTCGCGACCGGGATCACGGGGATCGGCGTCTCCGCGCTCAAGGCGAGTCGCACCGCACCGGTCTTGCCGCGCATGGGCCAGAGGTCCGGATCGCGGGTGAGCGAACCCTCCGGGTAGACGATGACGCCGCGGCGATCCGCGACGAGCGCGCGGGACTGCTCCAGGGTCTGCTTGGCCGCGGACGCCGACGATGCCCGGGCCACGGGGACCATGCCGGTCGCGCGGAGGATGGCTCCCAGCACCGGCACCTTGAAGAGGCTCTCTTTGGCCATGAACCGAGGTGCCCGACCCAGCCGCCAGGTCGCGACCGCGATGATCACCGGGTCGAACTCGCTGTAGTGGTTCGGCGCGAGGACATATGGCCCCTCAATCGGGAGGTGCTCACCGCCCTCGATCTCGATCCGCGCGAACCATCCGGTACCTGGCACCACGATCGCAGCGGCCGGCCAGAACGCGCTCGGCCGGGTCTTCTCCGCGGAGGCACGGCGACGTTCGGTCACGGGGTCAGTCTGTCACGTCGAAGTCGGCACCCAGGGCGGTGAGCTTCTCGAGGAACTTCTCGTAGCCGCGGCGGATGATGCCGATGTTGCGGACCGTCGACTCACCCTCTGCGGCGAGTGCGGCGATGACGTAGCTGTAGCCGCCGCGCAGGTCGGGGACGACGACGTCTGCAGCATGCAGCGGGGTGGGGCCGTTGATGACCGCCGCCTGCTCGAGCGCTCGACGAGGGACCCGGCGGTCCGAGTTCGCGATGCCTTCGGGGTGCACGACGATGTCCGCGCCCATCTGCACGAGCGCCCGGGTGAACCCGAGCCGGTTCTCGTACACCGTCTCGTGGACGATCGACTCGCCTTCGGCCTGGGTGAGTGCGACGATGAGCGGCTGCTGCCAATCCGTCATGAAGCCCGGGTGGACATCGGTCTCGACGGTGACCGGCTTCAGTGCGCCGCCGCGACGGAAGCGGATGCCGTCCTCAGCGATGTCGAAGTCACCGCCGACCTTGCGGAAGACGTTGAGGAAGGTGAGCATCTCCTGCTGCTTCGCGCCGGCGACGAAGATGTCGCCGTCGGTCGCGAGCGCGGCACACGCCCACGAGGCGGCCTCATTGCGGTCGAAGATGCTGCGGTGGTCGTAGCCGCGCAGCGACTCGACGCCCTCGATGAAGATGACCCGATTGGGCTCGTAGGAGATGATCGCGCCCATCTTCTGCAGCACCGCGATCAGATCCATGATCTCGGGCTCGATCGCCGCGTTGCGCAGCTCGGTCGTCCCCTTCGCGCGCACGGCGGTGAGGAGTACCTGCTCAGTCGCGCCGACACTCGGGTACGGCAGCTCGATGTTGGCGCCGTGGAGGCCGTTCGGGGCCGAGAGGCGGATGCCGCTCGGCTGCTTCTCCACGATCGCGCCGAAGGAGCGGAGCGCGTCGAGGTGGAAGTCGATCGGACGGTCGCCGATGCGGCATCCACCCAGGTCGGGGATGAACGCCTGGTGCAGCAGGTGCAGCAACGGGCCGCAGAAGAGGATGGGGATACGCGAGGCGCCGGCGTGGGCATCGATCTCTTCGAAGTTCGCCGAGACCGCACCGCTCGGGTCGAGCTTCAGCACGCCGTCCTCGAGCTCGGTGACCTCGACGCCGTGCACCTCGAGGAGCGAGCGCACCACGTGGACGTCGCTGATCTCGGGCACGTCCCTGAGGATGCTCGCCGTCTCGCCGAGCAGAGACGCCACCATCGCCTTCGTCGCGAGGTTCTTCGCCCCCTTCACGTCCACGCGGCCCACCAGGGGGCGTCCGCCGCGGATCGTCAGCGTCTGGCCGAGGCTGTTGCCTCCGGCCGGCGTCGGTGCCGAGTCGCTCAAGAGTGTGTTCATCGATGAGACCTCATCTGTGTATCGAGGATTCGTCGGGCGCGCTCCGTTGTGCAGGGCGCGATCCGGCTTATCGGACGGGGAGTGTCCGTGGCCGCCACGCCTCTCGGCGCGCCTCGAACTGCGCGATCTTGTCTTCATTGCGCAGCGTGAGCCCGATGTCGTCGAGTCCTTCGAGGAGCCGCCATCTAGTGTAATCGTCGATGTCGAACGTGGCCTGGAGGTCGCCGACCCGCACCGAGCGTGTCTGCAGATCGACTGTGACCTCGCGACCGGGCTCCGCTTCCAGCGCGGCCCAGAGCGCTTCGAGCACCGCCTGCGTCACGACGCCCGTGACGAGCCCCTGCTTGCCGGCATTGCCGCGGAAGATGTCGGCGAACTTGGTGCTCAGCACGACGCGGAAGCCGTAGTCACGGAGCGCCCAGACGGCGTGCTCACGGCTGGAGCCGGTGCCGAAGTCGGGACCAGCGACGAGCACGGATGCCTCGCGGTACGGCTCCTGGTTGAGGATGAAGTCCGGGTCCTGACGCCAGTTGGCGAACAGCGCGTCCTCGAAGCCGGTCTTGGTGACACGCTTCAGGTACACCGCGGGGATGATCTGGTCGGTGTCGACCGCCGACCGGCGCAGGGGCGCGCCGATCCCGGTGTGAGTGGTGAACGCATCCATGGTTCAGACCTCCGTTCCGACGCGCGCGTCGAGATCGCTGGGGCTGGCGAGTCGGCCGAGCACGGCGGTGGCAGCGGCCACCTGCGGCGATACGAGATGGGTACGTCCGCCCTTGCCCTGGCGTCCCTCGAAGTTGCGGTTGCTGGTGGAGGCGCACCGCTCCCCCGGCGCGAGCTGGTCGGGGTTCATGCCGAGGCACATCGAGCAGCCCGCGAAGCGCCATTCCGCGCCGAACGCGGTGATGATCTTGTCGAGCCCTTCGGCTTCGGCCTCCAGGCGCACGCGCGCGGAGCCCGGAACGACCATGACGCGGACGCCCGGCGCCTTCTCGCGCCCTTCGATGAGCGACGCGAACTGGCGCAGATCCTCGATCCGGCTGTTCGTGCAGGAACCCATGAACACTGCGTCGACCGGCACCTCTTTGAGCGGCGTGCCCGGCGCGAGGTCCATGTACTCGATCGCACGCTCTGCAGCGGCCCGCTCGTTCGGGTCGGTGAAGTCCGAGGGGGTCGGGACGACGCCGCTCAGCGACACGCCCTGCCCGGGGTTGGTGCCCCACGTGACGAAGGGCTCCAGCTCGTCGGCATCCAGGAACACCTCGGCGTCGTACACGGCGCCCTCATCGGACGGCAGGGTCCGCCAGTAGGCGACCGCATCGTCCCAGTCCTGTCCGGTCGGCGCGTGGTCGCGCCCCTTCAGGTACGCGAACGTCGTCTCGTCGGGGGCGATCATGCTGGCGCGCGCCCCCGCCTCGATCGACATGTTGCACATCGTCATGCGCCCCTCCATCGAGAGGGAACGGACCGCGGAACCGCGGAACTCGAGCACGTACCCCTGGCCACCGTTTGCGCCGATCTTCGCGATGATCGCGAGGATGATGTCCTTCGCGCTCACGCCCGGCTTCAGCTCGCCCTCGACCGTGATGGCCATCGTCTTGAAGGGCTTCAGCGGCAGCGTCTGCGTGGCGAGGACGTGTTCGACCTCACTTGTGCCGATCCCGAACGCCATCGCGCCGAAAGCGCCGTGGGTCGACGTGTGCGAGTCGCCGCATACGACGGTGACGCCCGGCATCGTGAGCCCGAGCTGCGGACCCACCACGTGCACGATGCCCTGCTCCTTGTCGCCCAGCGAGTGCAGGCGCACACCGAACTCCTCGGCGTTGCGGCGGAGCGTGTCGATCTGCGTCCGGCTCGTGAGGTCCGCGATGGGCTTGTCGATGTCCCACGTCGGGGTGTTGTGGTCCTCGGTGGCGATTGTCAGGTCGAGGCGACGCACCGGACGACCTTCGGCGCGCAGGCCGTCGAAGGCCTGTGGGCTGGTGACCTCGTGGACCAGGTGCAGGTCGATGTAGATCAGGTCGGGCTGACCGTCCTCGCCCTTCACGACGAGGTGGTCGTCCCAGACCTTTTCGGCCAGGGTGCGGGGGCGGTCGGGTACGGAAATGGTCATGCTCTCTCGTTCTCCAGGAAGTGGATCAAGCCCGCACTGCACACCGCGACAGGAGAGGGCTCAGAACGAGGTCCCGTCGCGGCCGCGAAGAAGGAGGCGAGCGATCCGCATGAGGCGACATTACCACCGGCATCGATCTTCGGTTCGCCCTGGCACCGTCACACAATTACGCTATACCGCGCCCCAGCCCGCCCGAAGCGCTGCAGACCATTGGGACGCGAAGTCCATCACGTCATCGACGCGCGCCGCCACACCACCGAGAGCCGATTGCATCGCGTCCATGCTGCGGTGAGTCTGAGAACGCGGCTCGTAGAGCTCAATGCATTGCTCGACTTGAGCGCACATCAATAGGACACGAACCCCGATCTCGAGCGACATGTCATACATGTCCTCAACCCCCCCCGACTGCGGAGACACAAACGAAGGCGCAGACAACAGCGCACGACTGCGTTCGAGGATTGATTGGGCAACCTTGGGACCCTGAACAAGCTCGGGCTGCGGATGTAGGCCGAGATCGTGGTCCAGCAACCGTTGGACGTGGTGACCGATTAGATGCAGCATGCTCAGCGTCGCACTCAACCTATGTGTCAGCTGGAAATCGAGATACGAATTCTGACTGACTGCCCGCGCCTCCGGCTCGGCGACAATGAGCGGGTTGGCAGATTGGTGGCTCAACCGGGATTCAAGAGCCTGCTCCAACTCGCCAATCGTTTGGACACCGAGAGAAACAACGGGACTCACGTCACGCATGCTGATCGCGGCCTGAACTCGGGTAGCGGTGCTCTCGGTATCGAGGAGTTCTCTGACTCTCGCTTCACCAGCGTGACTCGAACGAAGTGGTACTTGACGATCGATCGTCGGCACCAGAACCAAGAAGCGGGCAAGGAGCCGGTGGGCTTTCAGAAGGGCAACGATCCCAATTGAGGTGGAGACGAAAGAACCGCTGACCGAACATATGAAGTCGCCGGAGGACATCGAGTGTCGCTCGGACAGGAGAAGTTCCCGAAGCCACCATGACCCCGGTACGACGTCGGCAGCCCCGTAACTCGCCAGCCAAGCGCCGGAGACGTCCCCTTCCCTCTCCGTTATCGACGAGTGGATAATTCGTCGGTACGTTTCGAGACTTATCCCGGAACCTCCGACAGACAACTGAGCCGCCTTCGTAGCCGACAAGAGGCGAAAGAAGCTCCGGGGCACCGAAATCTTTGCGCCGACTAAGTGGTCCTTCAACAGATGGTCATCGAGTGACCTGCCGTGCACGGCGTCGAACGGCCCAACCCGAGTGGTAAAGCCGTAAACCGTGGCCCCGTGTTCGACGAGTCGAAGCACCGCATCCCTATCTCCGGAAATCCGTTCTTCTGCGTCGCGCCAGGTCTGCGGCTCTTCACCGTGAATCGAAGCTAAAAGGACGTCGTCGAGAGCGCTCACTTGAATCGCCTCGAGAGCGCGCCAGCGCCTAGAAGTGAGACGAGACTGACGGCGAGCACGACTCCGGATCCAATGAGCACACCGTCAATATCCGAGAACCGGATGACTTCGAGTAGACCTCGGCCCTGCGAACCCGCACTGCCTTGGCCAACCACGGTGAATGAGAGGTCAACCAAGCCGATCACAAGACCAAGAGCAGACACAAATGTAAGCGCAAGGAGCACTCCTTCGACCGCCTTCTGATAGCGAGAGACAGCGAGTTGATCTACAACTTGCGCATGCGCCATCGCAGCAGAAATGTCCGACTCTGCCTGCGCCCGTGTGGCCGGGTAGTCCCAGGCAGCCAGGGTCGCGCGGGCGACCGCACGCGGCCGAATGCGGGTGCCATTCGAGACCTGCCCCCACGATAAGGTGTGGCGCTGAAATTCAGCGCTCACTCGCACGAGGCTCTCCAACCGCTTGTGGGCCCCCGCGGCCGACGTACTCGTATACAGGTCGTCGAAATCACCGCGAGCCGTCTCCATCAAGTCGGCCAACTCGCACCAAAGCGCCTGAGCCTCCGCTAGCCCCGCGAGGATCTCAATGTGGATACTCGGCGCAAGCGCGTCCCAGCCGTCAAGGCGCCCGCCTCCCCAACCAATGGCCAGCGACGCACCGTCTCCGATAGAGACCTGCAATCTATCTGCCGCAGGCCACACATCGGACTCAGAATGGTCCATCGAGAGCTGCAGACGCGCTACCCAGCGGAGGGGAGCTTCACTCGAATGCGCTTCACCTGCGACCCGCGCCACCTCGTCGAGGAACATCTCGAGGTGATCCAGATCACGCCTTGTGTCTGCCACGTCGACAACGAGAAACAGCACACGGTAGCCGTGGACAACTGCAACTTCTCTGAAAACGACTGTTACGTGCTCCTCCACCCAAACGCTGGACGTACGTGGCGGCATATCCAACCACTCAACGTGCGGCCGCCTGTTGACCTGCACGCCCGAATACGGCGCGATAAGGAGATATCTCACATCCGAATCGTATCTAGGTCTTCATGACCTCGCGGAATTCGATCACGCCCGCTAGCCAACCACAGGGCTCAGACAGCGTCCTGGGGCGGCGTAACGCGGGGACGCAGTGTATACGCCCCCGCGTTACGACTCAGTGGTCGCTGCGGTTGGATGCCTCGGGGTCGCCGTCTACGGACGCAGGCGTACCCCTCTCGTCGGCCACCGCTGCAGCCGCGTGCACCGGCTCGCGCAGGCCGTCGCGGCGCACCGCGACGAGCGACGCGATCGTGGCGACGGCCATCGACGCGATGATGACACCGAGCGAGAGCCACGTGTTGATGACCGGCACCCATTCGATGTGCTCGCCGCCATTGATGAACGGCAGCTCGTTCTCGTGCATCGCGTGGAAGACGAGCTTCACGCCGATGAAAGCGAGGATGAACGCGATGCCGTAGTGCAGGTACTTCAGGCGATCGAGCAGGCCGCCGAGCAGGAAGTAGAGCTGACGCAGACCCATCAGCGCGAAGATGTTCGCGGTGAAGACGATGAACGCGCTCTGGGTGATGCCGAAGATCGCCGGGATCGAGTCGATCGCGAACAGCAGGTCGGTCATGCCGAGCGCCGCGAACACGATGATCATCGGGGTGAAGAACTTCTTGCCGTCGATGACGGTGCGGACCTTCGCGCCGTCGTACTCGTCGCTGATGGAGATACGGCGACGCAGGAGTCGGACGACGAAGCTGTCCTTCTTCACTTCCTCATCGTGCTCCTCGCCGGGGAAGGCCTGACGCCATGCCGTGTAGATGAGGAAGGCGCCGAAGAGGTAGAACACCCAGCTGAACTGCTCGATGATCGCGGCGCCGAGCAGGATGAAGATGCCTCGCAGGATCAGCGCGATGATGATGCCCACCATGAGCACCTTCTGCTGGGCCGCGCGCGGGACCGAGAACTGACTCATGATCAGCACGAACACGAAGAGGTTGTCGATCGACAGGCTGTACTCGGTGAGCCAGCCCGCGACGAACTGCCCGGCGTACTCACCGCCGGCGAAGATCCACATCAGCAGCGCGAAGATGAGCGCGAGGGTGACGTAGAACACGACCCAAAGCGACGATTCCTTCGTCGAGGGGATGTGGGGGCGCTTGATGATCAGCAGCAGATCGGCGACGAGGATCAGGGTCAGGACGACGAGCGAACCGACCTCGAAGGCGACAGGGAGCTCCATACGAGCCTTTCACGAGGAGGATGCCGAGAGTCTCTCCCCCGCCGGTGTCGGCGGCGCGCGCCCGGACTACCGCAGAGGGAGGTCGTGATGACGGACGCGCGAGGACGGGATACTCCCTCTCGATCATCAATCGTACCGGGCGAGGCGATGTGAGACGATCACCCCGATACCGACACTCCCCTGCCGAGAGAACGATTGAGGACCCGATGGGCGATGCGGTCGAACGCACCGACGCGGAACTGGTCGCTGCCGCTGCCGGCGGCAGCGAAACGGCATTCCGCGAGATCTTCCGCGCCTACGCGCGGCCGGTCTACTGGATCGCGCACGGCCTCGTCGGCAACACGGCGGATGCGGAGGACGTCATGCAGGAGACCTTCCTGGCAGCGTGGCGCAAGATCGGCTCGCTCGACCTCGTCAGTGAGTCGCTCCTCCCCTGGCTGGTGACGATCTGCAGGTTCCAGAGCGCGAACCGGATCCGACGGCAGCGACGCGACCGAACCCACACCGCGGCCGCCCTGGACGAGGCGCTCCCCTCGACCGTCGATGTCGAGGAACAGGTCATCACGCAGGCGCTCGCAGACCGGATCGTCGACGAGCTCGGCACGCTGTCGAGTCTCGACCAGGAGGTGTTCCGGCTCTGCGCGACGGAGGGGTACGCCTACCAGGCCGCCGCCGAGCAACTCGGCGTCTCACACGCCGTCGTCCGGAATCGTCTCTCCCGCATCCGCACCCGCCTCCGCGCGGTCGTCGAACCGGAGGGAACATGAACACCGATCAGCTCGAGCTCCCTGAGCTCAGTGCCGCGCGACTCGACGCGATCGAGCGCGAGCTCTTCACCCGCATCCGGCACGACGCCGCGCAGCAGGGCACCGCACGTCGGACTCGCCGCCGTCGCGCGTGGCTCGGTGCCGGAGCCGCCGCCGCGATCATCGTCGTCGCCGCGGTGATCGGTCCGGCACTCAGCGGTGGGTTGGGGCTCGGCGGGTCCTCGACCGGCGCGGCAGACAGCGCGGCGGAGCCCGCGGTGGGCCAGGAGATGTCCGGTCCGGCCGACGGCGACCTGTCCACGGGCGATGAAGGCGCGAGCGTGTACGAGGGGTCCGCAGGCGGAGCCGAGGCGCCCGCCGAAGAGGAGTCAGCAGGGCGCGAGGTGATCGCCACGGCGTCCGTCACGCTGGAGACGACGGATGCCGCCGCGGCATCCGATCGCATCACGGCACTCGCAACCGATGCCGGCGGATATGTCGAGTCGCTCAGCCTGCAACGCGCGGAGGGAATCGCCGACGAGTCCGCCGGTGACATGGCGATGGAACCGTACGGCGGCGACGCGTGGATCACTGTGCGCGTCCCGGCAGCTCAGCTGACCGAGGTGACCACCGCGCTCGCGAGCATCGGCGAGGTGCGCTCGTCGGAGATCCATCGCGCCGACGTCACGACGGAGGTCGTCGACTTGCGGGCACGCGTCGCCGCGCTCGAGGCGTCGGTGGACCGGCTCCGCGAACTGATGGCGGATGCCGCGTCGACGGCGGATCTCCTGACGGCCGAAGACGCTCTCGCCGAACGCCAGGCCGAGCTCGACTCGCTGCGCGGGCAGCTCGCCGTGCTCGACGACCAGGTCGCCCTGTCGAGCCTCACCGTCTGGCTCACCGAGCCCGCACCCGTCGTCGCCGCTGACCCGACCGGGTTCGGCGACGGTCTCGGTGCCGGCTGGAACACCCTCGTCGCGACGGTGAACGGCATCGTCATCGGACTCGGGTTCCTGCTCCCATGGCTGGTTGCGATCGGCATCGCCGTGGTGCTGGTCACCGTGATCGTGCGTGCAGTTCGGCGTCGCCGCAGTCACGTGGACAGCGCGTCGGCCGAGGTCGAGTGAGGGACGCTCAGCCCTGAAACGACGAAACCCCCGACCGTGATGGTCGGGGGTTTCGTGTTGGTGACCCCAGCGGGATTCGAACCCGCGTTACCGCCGTGAGAGGGCGGCGTACTAGGCCGCTATACGATGGGGCCGTACTTTTTCGCTGACCCCCGGGCTCCGGAGGCAACCGTAAAAGTATGCCACGGCGTCGATGGAGAAACAAAATCGGGCGCCGCTTTCGTGCGTCCGGGCGCGTCGCTTGCCCGGGAGAGGTCACCTCGGTTGACTGAACGCATGCGCGTCACGAAGCACGAACATGCCTGCTTGCGTCTGGAGACCGGCGGGAAGACCCTCATCATCGATCCCGGCGGGTTCACCCTCCCCCTCGACGATCTCTCCGAGCTGGCGGCCGTCGTCCTCACGCACGAGCACCCCGACCACTGGACGCCGAAGCACCTCGAGCAGCTGCTCGCCGCCGCTCCCGGCACGCCGATCTTCGGGCCGGCCGGGGTTGCCGCCGCGGCATCCGAGTTCGACATCACCGTCGTGGCGCCCGGCGAGGCGATCGAGGTCGGCCCGTTCCGGCTCGAGTTCTTCGGCGGCACCCACAATGTGATCCACGCGTCGATCCCCACCATCGAGAACGTCGGCGTGCTGGTGAACGAGACGCTGTACTACCCGGGTGACTCCTACGCGGTGCCCGGCGACCGGGATGTCGCCCTGCTCGCCGCGCCCGTTGGGGCGCCGTGGTTGAAGATCGGCGAGGCGATGGACTTCGTACTCGCCGTCCGCCCCGCGCGCGCGTTCGGCACCCACGACATGACGCTCTCCCGGATCGGCCTCGACATGCACCGGTCCCGACTTCGCTGGGCGACCGAGCAGGGCGGCGGCGAGTTCCTCGACCTCGAGGCGACGGAGTCCGTCGACGCCTGAGCTGTACTCGACGCACAACGACGGATGCCGCGGGGGTTCACCCCGCGGCATCCGTCATTCGGTCGACCGTGCGATCAGGCGTCGTGGTCGGTCTCGAGGAAGGCGACGAGCCCGTCGAGCGCAGCATCGGCGCCCTCGCCCTCGGCCTTGATGGTGACGACCGTGCCCTTGGTGGCGCCCAGACCCATGAGGGTCAGGATGCTGCCGGCGTTGAGGTCGGGGCCACCGGGGACCGCGATGGTGACAGGGATGCCCGTCTCCTTCACTGCCTGCACGAAGAGCTTCGCGGGACGGGCGTGCAGTCCGGAGCTGCTCGCGACGGTTGCGGTCCGTTCGGCCATGGGGTTCCTCCTAGGGGTGTGCTGCGACGACGCGGGATCGCGATGCGGCCGCGAGGTCGCCTTGGGTTCAAGTCTGCCCGAAAAGGTCAGACGGTGACGGCGGCCGCCGGGATCTCGGCGACCGGGGTACGGCGAGCGAAGCGCTTCAGGACGACGACGAGCACGGCGCTGACGATGGTGCCGACCGCGATGGACAGCGCCCAGAGCCAGAAGTTCTCGATCGCGAAGAAGACGAACACACCGCCGTGCGGGGCCTTCGCGGTCACCGCGAAGAACATCGATAGTGCACCCGTCACTGCGCCGCCGACCATTGCGGCCGGGATCACACGGAACACGTCGGCTGCGGCAAACGGGATCGCGCCCTCGGAGATGAACGCTGCGCCGAGGAGCCACGCCGCCTTGCCGTTCTCACGCTCCGCACCGGTGAAGAGCTTCCGCCCGAGCACGGTCGAGGCGAGCGCCATCGCGAGCGGCGGCACCATACCCGCGGCCATGACCGCGGCCATGATCTGGAGGTAGCGGTCGTCGCCGGCGATGCCCGCCGCCAGGTTCGCGGTCGCGAAGCCGTAGGCGACCTTGTTGATGGGTCCACCCAGGTCGAAGCACATCATGAGGCCGAGCACGACACCGAGGATGATGACCCCGGCGCCCGTCAGGCCGCTCAGCCAGGTCGTGAGCACGGTCATGAGCCAGGCGATCGGCCCACCGAGGACGAGCAGCATGAGGCCCGACGCGAAGATCGAGGCGAGCAGCGGGATGATCACGACCGGCATAAGTCCACGAAGCCAGCGCGGGGTGTCAAGGCTGTTCAGCCACCATCCGGCAAGGCCGGCGAGGAGACCGCCGACGATGCCGCCGATGAAGCCGGCGCCCATGAGCCCGGCCACCGAACCGGCGACGAAACCGGGCGCGATGCCAGGGCGGTCGGCGAGGCCGTACGCGATGTACCCGGCGAGGGCGGGGACGAGGAACGCCATCGAGGCGTTACCGATGATGAACGCGACCGAGCCGAGGTACTGGCCCAGCGGACCCATCGGCGAGGTGATGTTCTCGGTGGGAAGGTTCCACAGCGAGTTGCCGAGGACGACGTTCTGCGCGTTGTCCGTGACGTTGTAGCCACCGAGCAGGAAGCCGAGCGCGATCAGCAGACCACCACCGGCGACGAACGGGATCATGTAGCTGACGCCGGTGAGAAGCGCCCGCTTGACGCTGCCACCGAGCGACGGGCGCGCAGCCGCTTCTGCAGACGCGACAGCCGCGGTGCCGCTCACCCGAGTGGCCTTCGGATCGGATGCCGCGGCGGTCGCCTCGGCGATGAGCTGGGCGGGCTGCTCGATGCCGCGCTTCACGCCCGAGCGGACGACCGGCTTCCCCGCGAAGCGCTGCTGCTCGCGCACGTCGACGTCCACGGCGAAGATCACCGCATCGGCGTCGTCGATGATGGCCTGGTCGATGGCCTTGTAGCCGCTCGAACCCTGCGGCTCGACGACGAGGTCGACGCCGGCCGCGGCGCCCGCGGCGGTGAGGGCGTCTGCGGCCATGAAGGTGTGGGCGATGCCGGTGGCGCACGCGGTGACGGCGACGATACGGACCGGACGGGCCTCGGTCGAGGTCGTCGATGCCGCGGCGGCGGCGGCTTCACGGCGGGTCGCCGGAGCGGCATCCGTCGTCGCTGGCTCATCGACGATGGCGCCGCGGACGATCGCGAGCACCTCGTCGGCGTTCGTCGCCGCGCGGAGACCGGCGGTGAAGTCCTCGCGCATGAGGCTGCGAGCGAGACGCGACAGCACCGCCAGGTGCTCCTCGGCGGCCGTGTCGGGCGCCGCGATCAAGAAGACGAGGTCTGCCGGACCATCGGTGGCGCCGAAGTCCACGCCCGGCACGAGGCGGGCGAACGCGAGCGACGCCTGCGTCACGGCGGCACTCTTCGCGTGCGGGATCGCGATCCCGCCGGGAAGGCCGGTCTCGTCGAGCTCTTCGCGGGCCCAGGCGTCGGCTGCGAGGGCCGCGGCGTCATTCGCCCGACCCTGCGTGGCGATGCGCTGGGCGAGCGCCTCGATGACGGCGCGCTTGTCGGCGCCGAGCGGTTCGTCGATGCTGACGAGCTCCGCAGTGATGATGTCAGTCACGGTGACCTCCGGTGGTCGTGGTGGTGTTCGGTGTTTCGAGGGGGACGACCGGCACATCGCCGGTCGGCAGGTCTTCGGGAGTCGGCGCGACGGTGCCGTCCAGTGCCGCGGCGGCGGACCCGTATCGGATGCCGCTCCGCAGTGCGTCGGCGGGCGTCTCTCCGGCGATCGCTGCGAGCAAGTACCCCGCGAGCGAGCTGTCACCGGCGCCGACGGTGCTCCGTACGCGGGTCGGCGGCGGTGTCCCGTGCCATGCGCCGTCGGCGGTGACGAGGACTGCACCGTCGGCTCCAAGGGTCACCAGCGCAGCACCCACACGAGTGGGGACGAGACGGCGCGCGACGGCAAGGACCGCTTCGGGGAGCGGCAACGAGGTGTCGAGCGCAGCACCGACGAGGCTCGCGAGTTCGTCGTCGTTCGGTTTGATGAGGTCGGGGCGCCCGTCCGCAACGACCGCCGCCAATGCGGGGCCTGAGGTGTCGACGGCGATCGCCGGCGAGGCGGTCCCCCAGCGTGACCGCACGGCGCGGATGACCTCGACGTAGAAACCGTCGGGCAGCCCCGGTGCGAGCGAGCCGGCGAGCACGAGCCAGGTGGCTCCCGCGGCCGCCTCGACCACGGCTGCGGTGATGGCTGCGGCATCCGCGTCGGTTCGCACGGTTCCCGGAAGATTCAGCTTCGTGGTGACGCCGTCGGCGTCGGCGATCGTGAGGTTGGCCCGCACAACACCCGCGAGTGGCACGCCGTGGTGTGCGACCCCGGCGTTCGTCAGCAGTGCACCGAAGGGGTCGCCCGGATCGAGTGGGAGGACCGCGAGTGTCTCCGCTCCGGCCGCGGCGAGCACTCGCGCGACGTTGATGCCCTTGCCGCCGGCGTCCTCGCGAGCGCCGAGCGCGTGCTGCACCTCGCCCGTCCGGAGCGGCTCGGCGAGCGACACCGTGCGGTCGAGCGATGGATTGGCGGTGAACGTGACGATCATGCGACGACGACCTCCACGTCGGCGTCCGCGAGCGCGAGCGCGAGCGCACCCTGCGGGGGAAGATCGGTGATGAGCACGTCGACGGCGTCGAGCTGCGCGAACGACACGAGCAATTCGGCGTCGAACTTGTCGGCATCGGCCACGACGACGACACGGCGGGCCGCGGCCACGATCGCGCGCTTGACCGCAGCCTCGTCGGGGTCGGGTGTGCTGAGACCGAAACCGACCGAGAGCCCGTTGGCCCCGATGAAGGCGATGTCAGGTCGGAGTCGCCCGATCGCGTCGACCGTGTGTGCTCCGACGGCGGCAGCGGTCAGGCCGCGCACGCGTCCACCGATCACGGACAGTCCGACGCCGGGGATGCCCGCGAGCGTCTGCGCGACCGTCATGGCATGGGTGACGACCTCGATCCCCGCGCGTGGGCGACCGTCGGTCGCAAGCAGCCTCGCGATGGCGGCGGTCGTCGAACCCGCATCGAGATACACCGCTCCATCGAGCTCCTGCCCGAGTAGCGAGACTGCGGCAGCCGCGATCGCGTCCTTCGCGGGTCCGTGCTGCGACGCACGCTCCGCGAGCGAGGGCTCGAGGGTGCTGGCACGGGATCGGCTCACGGCCCCGCCGTGCACACGACGCACGACGCCTGCGGCCTCAAGAGCGGCCAGATCACGGCGCACAGTCTCGGTGGTCACGCTGAAACGATCAGCGAGATCGGGGACCGACACGCGACCGTCGGTCGCGATGAGCTGCTCGATGAGCTGCTGCCGCTCCGTTGCGTACATGTGGTCCTCCTTGAACAGACCACACATTACAACACATAACAACAGGACCGCAACGGTTGTCGCGGGCGCTGCGGGGCCTGCTTGGAGGACGTCCACAATGGGACTCAGCACCAGCAGGCTGACACTTGGTGCCAGCCGTCAGACTCTCGCGTCGTGTCGTGACGCACGGCATGCCTGCTGTTACCGTCGATCAGCTCGTGAGCGGAGCGCGTCGACGATGACACGCTCACCCGACCCTCGAGTACCCGAGGAGGCGGACCCCCGCCCGATCACCACCTCGCCGGCGACGCTGCCGGTGCGCACCATGCGGGAGCCCTCGATGACGAGATCGCACATCCATCAGCACGGACTGGGAATGAAGGTGATGGTCGGCGTCCTCGCGCTGCTGCTCGTCGCGATCACGACCTTCTCACTCCTCACCATCGCGAAGCTCACCGACGGCGCGGGCCGCCTCGACGAGGGCGCCGCTCTCGCACGAAGCGGGTCGCAGCAGCTCGCGAGCGGCGCAGACGAACTCGCCACCGGCGCCGGAAAGGTGTCCGACGGCGCCGCCTCGTTGGAGGAGGGTGCTGCCACGGCAGCCACCGGCGCGTCAGCCCTGGCGAACGGCGCCGACAGTGCGGCCGACGGAGCCGGGTCGCTCGCGACCGGTGCCGGGACGCTCGCCGCGGGCGCCGTCACCCTCGCCGATGGGACGACCGCGAACCGTGACGGCGCCGCGAAGCTCCGTACCGGCGCGACCGAAGCGGCCACCGGCTCGACGCTCCTGGCCGACGGCGCCGCCGACGTCTCGGACGGCATCGACGCCGCGAAGGACGGCATCCAGCGCCTCGACGCCGGCGCGGCGACGCTCGCAGACGGCGCTGCCGCGGCCGGTGACGGCGCAGCGCAGCTGTCAGCGGGCCTCGGCACGGCGTCCAACGGGGCCGGCCAGCTCGCCAGCGGCATCGGCACCGCAGCATCCGGCGCAGGTCAGCTGGCCGCAGGCCTCGGCTCGGCCGCGAGCGGCGGCGCATCGCTGAAGGCCGGCGCCGCCACCGCCGCCACCGGCGCCGCGAACCTCAGCGCGGGTGCGGCGTCGCTGCGGGATGCCGCTGTCGGAGCGGTCAGCTCCACAGCAGCCCTTCCCGGCGGCGCCAGCGCGGTCGCCGCCGGCGCAGACAACCTCGCGACGAACCTGACCGCGCTCGCGGCGACGGTCGCCGACCCGGCCCTCAAAGTGCAGCTCGAAGGGCTCGCTGCCGGCGCCGACGATCTGGCCACCAGCGCGGGCACCGTCAGCGGGGGCGTTGCGTCCCTCCACGGCGCGCTCAGCAGCGTGACGACGAACGTGACTTCGCTCGCGAACGGCGCCTCCTCCCTCGCCGCGGGCGTCGGCGCGGTCTCCACCGGCGCGAGCGACCTCTCCGCAGGCCTCGACACGCTGGCGACCAAGTCCGGTGAGCTCGCCGGCGGTCTCTCGACGGCGGCGACGAAGTCCGGTGAACTCGCGGCCGGCCTGGACACCGCGGCGACGAAGTCCGGCGAGCTCGCCGCCGGTGTCAGCCGTATCTCCGCCGGCGCCGGCGAACTGTCCACCGGCCTCGACACCCTCGACCGGAAGACCGACGCGCTCGTCGCGGGCGGTGCGCGGCTCGCAGGAAAGGCGGGCGACCTTCGCGACGGTCTCTGGACGATCCAGGCCGGGACGCAGCGCCTGTCCGACGGTTCGCTGCGGCTGCATTCGGGCGCGCACAACCTCGCAACGGGTGCCGGCACCCTCGCCGAGGGCGCGGACTCGCTCGCGACCGGGACGACGAAGCTCGCGACGGGGGCGGGTGACCTGTCGGCCGGGCTCTCCGACCTCTCGGCCGGTGCGGGGGAACTCGCCACCGGCACGACGACGCTCTCGGACGGGGCGTCGACGCTCGCCGAAGGTTCGGGATCGCTGAGCGACGGCAACGCCCAGTTGGCCGACGGTACCGGCGAGCTGGCCGCAGGCACGTCGAGCCTCACCCCGACGCTGCTCCCCTGGCTGTTCGGTGCGGTGATCGTCGGAATGATCGCGATCGTCCTGTGGATGTGCCACCGGATCGCGCACAAGCGGCGCCTCGCCACCGCGTGAAGAAACGACGACGCCCCCGGCCGCGATCGGCCGGGGGCGTCGTCGTGCGCGGGTGAGGCTCAGGCCTCGCTCATCGCGAGGACCTCGCGCTGACCACGTGCCGCGAGCGCGGCGCGGCGAGCTTCGATGCGACGCTCCTGCTCGGCCTGCGCGGCGTCGATGGTCTCCTGGTCGAGCGGCACGCTCTCGACCTTGTTCACGCCGTTGTACTTCTCGATGTAGGCGTCGAGCTCGGGGCCCGACTCCCACGACGTGATGAGGCAGTACCGGGGCTCGTCACCCGGGTGGTACGCGGCGTGCCAAAGGCGCTGCGTGTCGATGACCAGCTGTGCGCCGGCGGGCAGCGCGATGCGGGTCTCCTCGCTCGGGTCGGTGCGGTTCTCACGCAGGACGAAGAAGCTGTCCTTGTCGTCGGTGAGGTTGAAGAAACTCCGCACCACCCAGCCGGTCCCGTCGGGGTTCAGGCGGTTGTTGTCGTCCTGGTGCAGGTTGTACAGGCAGTCGGCGTACGTGTTCGGCTGCAGCTCGATGATGCGGCAGCGTCCCACGTTGGAGCCGGGCTCGAGGGCGCGCTCGGTGAGCGTGGGCGCCTTCGCGGTCTGTTCGGGGATCCAGACCCCGTCCTTGTCGGTGCGCGGCGGCTGGTGGTTCCAGAACCCGTTGCACTCGATCTCGCCCTTGGCGGATGCCAGGGGCGCGAACCGGGTGTCACCGGACGACTTCCAGTCGACGTACTCGATCGAGAGCCACTCCTGCGGATCGATCTCCTTGCCATAGCTGTCGAGGACGACGTAGCCGGTCTCCTCGAGTGCAGCGCTCTTGATGTAACCCATGCGGATCAACCTTTCCGTCGGGCGAGCGAAGTTTTTACAGGCCCGACTGAGGCAAGCCTACAAAGCGCTCCTCCGGCTGTCCTGGCACCGGGCCGTGAAAACCTGCGGCCGATAGGATCGATGGCGCTGCGAGGGAACGATCCGGAGAACATGAGCACTGCCACGAACGTCGAAGCCACCGCCGTCAACACGATCGGTTGGTTGTCCGCCCCCGAAACGACCATCGTTGTCCCCGTCTACCAGCGGCAGTACCGCTGGGACATCGGCGGGTGCGAGCAGCTGCTCGGCGACATCCGGGCCGTCGCGGAGAGCGCCGCATCCGACACCCACTTCATCGGATCGATCCTGTCGACGGCGAGCACCTCCGCGGCGGACGACGCGCACCTCGTCCTCATCGACGGCCAGCAGCGCATCACAACGCTGATGCTCCTCATCGCAGCGCTCCACCACACCCTTCGCGACGACGACCCCGAACTCGCCGTCGAGCTCGAGCGGGTGCTCCTGCGCCATGACGATCCGACCCGCACGAAGCTTCGCCCGCACGAGGCGTGGGCGGAGGTGTTCGAGGACGTGATCCGCGGTCGCTCTGCGGCGGACGGCGCGCTCCGCGAATCGCGGTTCGACGACAACTACGCGTTCTTCCGCAGCCAGATCCGCCCCGACGAGGCGGCATCCATCTGGCATGGCCTCCGCAAGCTCGAGCACGTCTCGATCTCGCTCGGGCAGGATGCCAATGCACAGCAGACATTCGAGAGCCTGAACTCGACCGGTGAACCGCTCCGCGACCACGAGCTCATCCACAACTACGTGCTGATGGGGCTCTCGCACGCCGAACAGCGCGAGATCGAGACCGAGTACTGGCTCCCGATCGAAGCCTGCACGGGCGAGCAGATCGGCGCGTTCTGGCGCGACTACCTCGTCATGCTCACCGGCCGCGAGGTGCTGGTCGAGGGCGAACGCGGTGTCTACGACGCCTTCCGCCACGAGTTCCCCCGGCTCGGGCTGGCCACGCTCCGCGAGCATGCCGCGCAGTGGCGCGAGCTCGCGGAGATCTATCGCACGCTGCTCATGCCGTCTGAAGCACCGGATGCCGCGGTCGGCGCGCACTTCGCCGCACTCAACGTGCTCGGGCGCGGCATGTACCCCCTCGCGATGCGGCTCTCCCGCGACCTCCGCGACGGCGAGATCTCGGCCGACGACTTCTCCGCCTCGCTCGACGACGTCGAGTCGCTCCTCCTACGCCGCACAGTCATCGGGATGCCGACCGACCGACTCGTCGCACGCTTCTGCCGCGCCGCCGACGAAGGTCGCGATGCCCTCCGCCTGGCGATCGCGCGCATCACCCCGTCGGACGAGCGCACCCGCGTCGGCCTCCGCTACGGGGAACTCCCCCACGCCCCCTACGTGCTCGCGAAGCTCGCGGGCGTCTCGCTCGACGATGAGCTCGACGTCGATCACGTCCTCCCCGCAACGCCCGCCGACGATTGGACCGGCGACGGCGAACGGCGGTGGGGCGACTACACCGACGACGAGCAGAACGCCCACCGTGCACTCGCGCAGACGCTCGGCAACCTGACGCTCCTCGAGCCCGCGCTCGCCGAGCAGGCGTTCGACGCGCCCTTCCCCGCGAAGCGCGCCGTCTTCGGCCGCAGCGACGTCGCCCTGACTCGCGAACTCGCAGCGACCGACACCTGGGGCACCGCCACCATCTCCGCCCGGACCGAAGACCTCACCGCCCGGTTCATGCAGACGTGGCGCCGTCCGGCGATCGTCGGCATCGACGACGACAACCTCACGCCCGTCCTGGACGCCAGGAAGCGTCGCGGCTGGCCGCGCGGCTGGCAGCGGGAGTTCGACTACGTCGAGTACCGCGGCGAGCACTGGGAGGTGCCGGACGTCAAGTACCTCTTCAACCGCATCTTCAAGCGGCTCTGGAACGACTCCCGCGAGAGCGTCGTCGACTTCAGCGCGCGGCGCGGCGGGCCGGTCTATCCGGCCAAGGCGTGGAACGGGCAGTGGGACGAGCTCGCGCCCGGCCAGTACCTCTACATGGGGTGGGACTCGAAATACATGCTGAGCGCCGTCCAGGGCGTCCTCGAGGAGGCCGGCTGGGCGAGCGACGTCTTCGTCAAGTACTCCTACATCGGCGAGGCGATGCGCTGACGGTCAGTCGCCGTCTCCGTCTGCTCCCGCGGCATCCGTCCCGACAGTCTCCGGATGCTGCGGCATCAAGATCTCGATCGACGTCACGCCCGCGGGTGCATCACCGACGAGCTCGGGGCGCCACCGGTCATCCGCGTCGAGGTGGGATGCCGCGCCCTGCCGACGGAGCGGCTCACCGGGCAGCCCGGCCCACTCGGTCGGATCTTCGGGTCGTTGCGTGAAGAGGCCCATGGGGCCATCTTCCCGCACTGCGCCGAATCCGTCACGCGACTCTTGGACAACGCAAAACCCCCGCCGGAGCGGGGGTTTTCACCTTGCTGGGGCACCTGAACCCGAACCAAGAACAACTGAAAGTCGTCTGGGCCTCGACTCCCCCACCCTGCAAGGGCAGGAAACCGCGAGATTTCGCGGGTTTCATGGGTTGAGTCTACTGGCCGGTGCGGAGGCACGCGGGCTCAATCTGGGACTCTCAGGGGGTTTTGGGGTCCCAATCTGGTCCCGCCGGGTGCGAGGCAAGAGCGGACGGCGAGGGGAGCATTCGGTACTGCTGGAGCGCCTACGCGACAGATTCTACGTGGACCATGGCCCCGTTGAGCGCGTCGGCGAGGTTCGCGTCATCGAGGACCACGAACGGCGCGTTGCCTCCGAGCTCCATCGCCGGGCGAACGACCGTCCTCGCCGCCTCCGCGAGCAGAATTCGCCCGACTTCCGTGGAGCCGGTGAAAGAGAGAACCCGAACCCGGTCATCCGCGAGGATTCGTGAGACTGTTCGACCAGCGGAGGTGGTCGGGACGATGTTCACTCGGGTACGCCGTGAACCAGACGTCGGTCGTCTCGATCGCGCGCCGCGCATCGGGGCGGGCGTACGGGTTGCGCCACATCGACGGGTTCGTGCCGTTCGCCTTGCGGGGGTCGGAGGCGAGCCGACGCAAGGATCCCACGCGCATCTGATCGCGCGGGCACAGCCGGCGCGGACGAGCGGGATACCGCTGCCCGTCGTAACTGATCTCGCTCCTCGCCACCCTGGAAGGGGTATCGGCCGAGCACGGGTCGGCGTCGCGCGCGGCCGACCGAGCCGAGCCGCGCTCCGGGGGCTCGCCGAGGACGTTTCGTAAACGTTTGCGCGACCTCGGCACGTTCCGTAGCGTCATGCGACGTAAACCTTTGCGTGCCCTCGGGGCACGCGTGAGGACACGAGGCAGCGCGCAGCCGCACCGCCTCGGGCAGACCCAAGGACGGGAAGGGACGATGGCGACCATCCGCGACGTCGCACGCCACGTCGGCGTCTCTCCGGCGACGGTCTCTCGCGTCATCAACGGCGTGCCCGGCTTCAGCGCCGACACGCGCGAGCGGGTCGAGGCAGCCGTCGCAGAACTCGGATACGAGCCCGACACTCTCGCGCGCGGTCTGCGCACGATGCAGAGCGCCGTGATCGGCGTGCTGGCCACCGCCGTCTCCGATGCCCTCGCCTCGCAGGTGATGAGCGGCATCGAAAGCGCCGCGCGCTCGCGCGGCTACACCGTGATGCTCGGTCGCGCCGGTCTCGGCGCCGAGCACGCGCCGAGCTACCTGCGCAGCTTCAAGACCTATCGCGCTGCCGGCGTCGTGGTGATCTCCTCCGCGATCACCGGCGACATGCGTCGCATCGCCGGCGCCCGGCTGCCGCTGATGGCCGTGGCCATCCGCAACGGCGACGTCTTCCCGAGCCTCGCGATCGACGACGAGCAGGCCGCATATGACGGCACGCGGCGCCTGCTGGAGCTCGGCCACCGCGAGATCGGCCTGCTCGCGGGTGACGAGAGCTCGATGCTCGTGAACGCCCCGCGCGAGCGCGGCTATCAGCACGCCATGGCAGAGGCGGATGCGCCGACCCTCGTCGAGCGCGGCAACTCGCTCTACGACAGCGCTCCCCCCGCCCTCGGGCGCCTGCTCGAACGGGCTCCGCGCCTGTCGGCCGTCTTCGCGCTCAGCGACGAGATGGGCGCCGCCGCCATCAACGAGCTGCAGCGCCGTGGCCGTCGCGTTCCCGAGGACGTCTCGGTGCTCGGCTTCGACAACACCCGCACGTCGCAGCACGTGCACCCCGCGCTCAGCACCGTCGCGCAGCCGCTGGAGCGCATGGGCGAGCAGGCCGTCTTCGGCCTGCTCGACGGCACCTGGCGCTCGCGCATCTTCGAGCACCGCCTCATCGAGCGCGGCAGCACCGCCTCCGCACCTTCTCCCGCCCCATCAAGAAAGAGGAATCTCCCATGATCCAGCGACGCCACGGCCGCACTGTCGCAGCCGCCACCCTCGCGATCGGTTCGATGATCGCCCTCGCCGCCTGCTCCGGCGGCGACGGCGGCGACACCGCCGCGCCCGCCGAAGCCGAACTCACCGGCCGCGGTCCGATCACCTACGTCTCCAGCCCCGACGCCTCCGGCGCCGCGCAGGAGACCATCGACGCCTGGAACGCCGAACACCCCGACGAGCAGGTCGAGTGGATCGAGCTCCCCCTGGACGCCGACCAGCAGCGCCAGCAGATGGTGCAGAACGCTCAGATCGAGTCCGACGCCTACACGGTGCTGAACCTCGACGTCGTCTGGACGTCGGAGTTCGCCGCGAACCGCTGGATCACCGCGCTCCCCGAAGACGACCTGCCCGTCGACGAGATGATCCCGGCGACGGTGGATGCGGCGACCTACGCCGACACGCTCTTCGCCGCCCCGTACTACACCGACGGCGCGCTGCTGTACTCGCGCTCCGACCTTCTCCAGGCCGCCGGCGTCGAGGCGCCGGAGACCTGGGAGGAGCTGCAGGCCGCGTGCGACGCGGTGCTGGCCCTTCCCGAAGCCGCCGGCATGTCGTGCTACGCCGGTCAGCTCGACCGCAATGAGGGCCTCACCGTGAACTTCAGCGAGGCCGTCGCGTCCGCGGGCGGTTCGCTGTTCACCGCCGACGGCCAGCCCGACGTCGACACCCCCGAGGCGCTCACCGCTCTCGAGTGGCTCGCCGACGGCTACGCCGACGGCACCATTCCGCGCGATGCGATCACCTTCCAGGAGGAGCAGGGCCGCGAGGCCTTCCAGTCGGGCAGCCTGGTGTTCCTGCGCAACTGGCCGTACATCTACAACGCGCTGAACGCCGCCGACGGCTCCAGCTCGGTGTCGGGCAAGTTCAGCGTGTCGCCGATCCCGGGCCTGGACGGCCCCGGCGTCTCGACGCTCGGTGGTCGCAACCTCGCCATCTCCAGCTACGCGGAGAACAAGGAGACGGCCCTGGAGTTCATCCGCTTCTTCGTCAGCGAAGAGCAGGAGCGCGCCCGCCTCGACCTCAGCTCGCGTGCCCCGGTGTACTCCGCGCTGTTCGAGGATGCGGCCGTGACCGAGCGCCTGCCGTACCTGCCTACCCTGCTGACGGCCGTGGAGACGGGCCAGCCCCGCCCGAAGGTCGTGCAGTACGGCGCCGTGACCGCAGCGATCCAGGATGCGGTCTACGAGGCCGTGACCGGTGACACCGATCCCGAGGAAGCTCTCGCCGCGCTCCAGACGGAGCTCGAGGGCATCGTCGGCTGATCCCCCCGGGGGTGGCCCGCCTGCGGGTCACCCCCTCCCTCCACGTCCTCCACCCAGGAAGATCCCGATGTCCACGACGTCTCTGGCGCCGGCCACCGTGCCCGCGCGCGACAAGGGACCCCGAGAAGGCCGTCGCGCGGCTCTGCTGCTGTCGCCGACATTCCTCGTCCTCGCCCTCGTCATCCTCTATCCGCTGCTGTCCGCCGTGTACCAGTCGCTGTTCGCGTCCAACTCCGGCCTCGACGAGAGCGGGTTCGTCGTCGAAGGCGACCAGTTCGTCGGGCTCGCCAACTACCTCGACATCTTCGTCGGCTCCGGCAGCGACAGGTTCTACAACGCCCTGTGGAACACGACGTTCTTCACGTTCGTCTCGGTCGCCCTGGAGACGGCGATCGGCGTGACCTTCGCCGTTTTGATGAACCGCGCGTTCAAGGGCCGGGCGTTCCTGCGCGCCGCCATCCTGATCCCGTGGGCGATCCCCACGGCGGTGTCGGGCCTGCTGTGGCGCTGGATCTTCCAGTCCGAGGGCATCGTCAACACCCTCACCGGCCAGGAGGTGCTCTGGACCGCCGACGGTTTCGCCGCCCAGATCGCCGTCATCACCGCCGAGGTGTGGAAGACCGCGCCGTTCATCGGCCTCCTGGTGCTCGCCGGGCTCCAGATCATCCCGGGCGAGGTGTACGAGGCCGCCAAGCTCGACGGTGCCGGCGCCTGGCGCCAGTTCGTGTCGATCACCCTCCCGCTCGTGCGCCCGGCGCTGCTGGTGGCGGTGTTGTTCCGCCTGCTCGACGCGCTGCGGATGTTCGACCTGCCCTTCGTGCTCATCGGGCCGCGCAACCCCTCGGTCGAGACCATGTCGATCCTCGCGTGGGATTCGTCCAACCAGCTCGAGTACGGCACCGCATCCGCTTTCTCGATCGTGCTCGTGGTGTACGTCGCCGTCATCGCGTTCGTCTTCGTCAAGCTCCTCGGCGCGAACGTCGTCGGGTCGAAAGACCGACCCCGCCGCGCCGCCCGATTCCGGAAGCAGGCCCGCGCATGAGCGTCGCCACCCCTTCGCGTTCCCTGACGTCCGCCGACTTGCGCGGCGCCACCCGCCGGCCCTGGCTGGGCGGCACCGGCCGCATCCTCATCATCGCGATCATCGCCGTGTACTGCCTGGCGCCGTTCTACTGGATGGTCGTCTCGAGCCTGCGCGAGCCCTCGGACATCTTCGAGACGACGCTGCTGCCGACCACCTGGACGCTCGAGAACTACGCCGACGTCTTCTCCGGCTCGACGCAGTTCGGCCGCGCCCTCCTCAACAGCCTGATCGTCGCGTCGGTGACGACCGCGCTCGCGCTGGTCGTCGCGATCTTCGCCGCGTACGCCATCGCCCGGCTGAAGTTCCGCTTCAAGACCGCGATCCTGGCGATCATCATCGGCACCTCGATGTTCCCCGGCATCTCCGTCGTCGTGCCGCTGCTGCGGCTGTTCTCCGACATCGGGTGGATCAACACCTACCAGGCGATGATCGTGCCGAGCCTGTCGTTCGCGATCCCGCTCGCCGTGTGGAACCTCACCACCTTCATGAAGCAGCTGCCGTACGACCTGGAGGAGGCCGCCCTCATGGACGGCGCCACCAAGTGGCAGGCCTTCCGCAAGGTGCTGCTGCCGCTGGCCGCCCCCGGGGTGTTCACGACCGCGATCCTGACCTTCATCGAAAGCTGGAACGAGTTTATCATCGCGCTGTCGATGGTGAACGACCCGGCCTACCGCACCGCGACGGTGGCGATCTCGCTGTTCACCGGCGCGAGCGACTTCGAGTCGCCGTACGCGCAGCAGATGGCGGCGGGCGTGATCGTCACCATCCCGTTGGTCATCATGATCCTGATCTTCCAGCGCCGCATCGTCGAGGGCCTCACCTCGGGAGCCGGGAAGTGACTGATACCGACCGGTGGTGGCGGACGGCGGTCATCTACGAGGTGTACCCGCGCTCCTTCGCCGATTCGGACGGCGACGGGGTGGGGGACCTCCGCGGGGTGACCGACCGCCTGCCGTATATCGCCGGGCTCGGCGTCGACGGCATCTGGCTGACGCCCTTCCAGCGCTCCCCCCAGGTCGACCAGGGCTACGACGTCAGCGACTACCTCGACGTCGATCCGATGTTCGGCACCCTCGCCGACTTCGACGAGCTGCTCGCGCGGGCTCACGCGCACGGCGTCCGCATCATCGTCGACCTCGTCCCCAACCACACCTCCGATCAGCACGAGCGGTTCCGGGCGGCGCTGGCCGCGGGTCCCGGCTCGCCCGAGCGCGAGTGGTTCCACTTCGCCGAGGGCGGCCCCGACGGCTCGCCGCCCAACAATTGGCTGAGCGTGTTCGGCGGCTCGGCGTGGACGCGCGCGCGTCCGGATTCCGACACCGACACCGAGTGGTATCTGCACCTGTTCGCCCCCGCGCAACCGGACTGGAACTGGCGCAACCCCGCCGTGGGCGACTACTTCGAGCACGTCCTGCGCTGGTGGCTGGAGCGCGGCGCCGACGGCGTGCGCGTCGACGTGGCGCACGGCCTTTTCAAGGCCGAGGGGCTGCCCGACTCACCGGTGGTGCCGACGGTCATCGACGGCCTGCGTTCGAACCCCCTCGCGATGGACCAGGAGCCCGTGCACGAGGTGTACCGCCGCTGGCGGCGGGTGGCCGAGGAGTACGACCCGCCGCGGCTGCTCGTCGGCGAGGTGAACCTGCCGCCCGAGCGCTCCGCGCGGTACACCCGACCCGACGAGATGCACCAGACCTTCGCGTTCGCCTTCGCCAAGCTCGACTGGGATGCGGCCCAGTGGGCCGCCGTCGGCACAGAGTTGGAGGCGGCGCGCGCGCGATACGGCGCCGCCCCGACCTGGGCGCTGGAGAATCACGACCTCGTGCGCAGCGCCACGCGGTTCGGAGCGGGCGAGCGCGGCGAGCGCCGCGCACGAGCCGCGGTGCTCGCGCTTCTCGGGCTTCCCGGCCCCGCCTACCTCTTCCAGGGTCAGGAACTCGGGCTGCCCGAAGTCGATGTGCCGATCGAGGCGCGGCTCGACCCGATGTGGCACCGCGGCGGCGTGTCTCGCGACGGTGTACGCGTGCCGATGCCATGGACGGCCGAGCCCGACGGCGCCTTCGGCTTCTCCCCGGCGGGGGCCGCGGAACCGTGGCTTCCCGTGCCGCTCGGGTGGGGAACGCGGTCGGTGCAGGTGCAGCAGGACGACCCCGATTCGCTGTTGCACCTCGTGCGCTCCACGACGCGCCTGCGCGCGCAGTTGCTGGTCGAGGGCGGCCTCGACGCCGCCGCGACCTCGACCTGGGCGGTCACGGACGACGGGCTGGTCACCTGCCGGCGGTCGGACGGTGTCGTGGTCGCCCTGGCGATGGGCGCGCAGGCGGTGGCGCTTCCCGAAGGCGAGGTGCTCGCGTCGTCGCATCCCCTCGTCGAGGGCCTGCTCCCGCCCGACACCGCCGCCTGGATCGCCACGTCCTGACCCACACACCTCCGTCCGGCGTCAAGGGTGTGCGACCCGGCCTCGATCCTGCGGTACTCCTGGAGGATCGAGGCCGAGGGAGGGCTCACATGTCACGCATGGAGGATTACGACGCGCGCGGCGCGGCGGGCCGGTCTATCCGGCCAAGGCGTGGAACGGGCAGTGGGACGAGCTCGCGCCCGGCCAGTACCTCTACATGGGGTGGGACTCGAAATACATGCTGAGCGCCGTCCAGGGCGTCCTCGAGGAGGCCGGCTGGGCGAGCGACGTCTTCGTCAAGTACTCCTACATCGGCGAGGCGATGCGCTGACGGTCAGTCGCCGTCTCCGTCTGCTCCCGCGGCATCCGTCCCGACAGTCTCCGGATGCTGCGGCATCAAGATCTCGATCGACGTCACGCCCGCGGGTGCATCACCGACGAGCTCGGGGCGCCACCGGTCATCCGCGTCGAGGTGGGATGCCGCGCCCTGCCGACGGAGCGGCTCACCGGGCAGCCCGGCCCACTCGGTCGGATCTTCGGGTCGTTGCGTGAAGAGCCCCATGCGGCCATCTTCCCGCACTGCGCCGGATCCGGGTATCAGCGAGTCGTCGTACGCCGTCGGACGCGGTTCGCAACCGTGCCTCCGGCGAGCGTCGCGGCGCCCCCGAGGACCGCCAGACCTGTCGTTCCCACTGGTCCGCCGCCGCCCAGGAACACGAGCGGGAGGACGGCGCCGAGGATCATCCCGAACAGCGCCCACGCGCCGATCCGGCCTCCGCGGGACGGAAGCGCACCGAGCAGCGGTGACACCGCCCACGCGATGACCGCCGCCAGCCCGACGAGTACGGCGCTCATCACCGTGACTGCCAACATCGCGAAGGCCGCCCACCCGGCGCGGTCCGGTGCCACGATCGCGCCGATCACCGTGAGCACAATGGCGACAGCCATGATCGTGCCCCATGCGGCGAACGCCCCGGCTACGACGGCTCGCGCGGGGATGAACGTCATCTGCCGTGCGGAACGGTGGCGATCGGCGTCCATGGAATCATGGTTGCGCATCGTCCGCGCAACGCAAAACCCCCGCCGGGGCGGGGGTTTTCACCTTGCTGGGGTACCTGGACTCGAACCAAGAACAACTGAACCAGAATCAGCCGTGTTGCCAATTACACCATACCCCAAGGGGCTTCGACCGAAGTCGTACCGAGGATCAAGCTTAGCCCACGGCAGGCTCCGGTCCAAACCGGCGACGTGTCAGCCGCGTGTCGCGCGGAGCTGCTCGAGGCGCGCGAGCGTCACGTCCTTACCGAGCAGTTCCATCGACTCGAACAGGGGCGGCGACACGCGACGCCCGCTGAGCGCGACGCGCGCGGGGCCGTAGGCGATGCGCGGCTTCAGGCCCAGCCCATCGATGAGGGCACCGGCAAGGGAAGCCTGGATCGCGTCAGCCGTGAACGCGTCAGCGGGCACGGCGGCCAGCGCCTCGGCGGACGCGGCGAGCACCTCGGCGGCGTTCGCCGGGAGGCCCTTGAGCGCGTCTTCGTCGTAGCCGTCCACGTCGCGGAACAGGAAGCCGAGCAGCCCCGGCGCCTCGCCGAGCATCTGCATGCGCTCCTGCACGAGCGGCGCCGCCTGCGCGAGCAACTCGAGCTGCGCGTCGGTCGGCGGCGTGCTGACGACGCCCGCACCCACGAGGTACGGCACGAGCCTCGAGGCGAAGTCGTCCGACGCGAGCATGCGGATGTGGTCGCCGTTGATCGACTCGGCCTTCTTCTGGTCGAAGCGCGCCGGGTTCGGGTTCACGTCGACGATGTCGAACGCCTCGATGAGCTCCTGCCGGCTGAAGACGTCACGGTCGGCCGCGATCGACCAGCCGAGCAGAGACAGGTAGTTCAGCAGTCCTTCGTGGATGAACCCCTTCTCACGCTGGAGGAAGAGATCTGCCTTCGGGTCGCGCTTGGAGAGCTTCTTCGTACCCTCCTCACCCAGCACGAGCGGCATGTGCGCGAAGCGCGGGACGAACGTCGTGACACCGGCATCCACGAGTGCGGCGTAGAGCGCGAGCTGGCGCGCCGTCGACGGCATGAGGTCCTCGCCGCGGAGCACATGGGTGATGCCCATGAGCGCATCGTCGACGGGGTTCGTGAACGTGTAGAGCGGGATGCCACCCGCACGCACGATCACGAAGTCGGGGAACGACCCCGCGGGGAAGGTCACCTCACCGCGGATGAGGTCGACGTAGGTGACGTCCTCATCGGGGACGCGCACGCGCCACGCGGGCTCGCGGCCCTCAGCGCGGAACGCGGCCTTCTGCTCGTCGGTCAGCGTGCGGTCGTAGTTGTCGTAGCCGAGCTGCTTCGCGCGGCCGTTCGCCTCGTTGCGGGCGTCGATCTCTTCGGCGGTCGAGTACGACTCGTACACGGCGCCCGAGGCGATGAGCTTTTCGAGCACGCCGCGGTAGATGTCGTGACGCTGCGACTGGCGATACGGCCCGTGCGGGCCGCCCTTCTCGACGCCCTCGTCCCAATCGATCTCGAGCCAGGTCAGCGCGTCGACGAGCTGGCGGTAGCTCTCCTCGCTGTCGCGGGCGGCGTCGGTGTCTTCGACGCGGAACACGAGCTTGCCGCCGGTGTGGCGGGCGTAGGCCCAGTTGAACAGCGCGGTGCGGACCATACCGACGTGCGGCAGGCCGGTGGGCGACGGGCAGAAGCGGACGCGGACGTCGCTCCCGGAAGCGGTCGTGGTGAGGGGGTGCGGTGCAGCAGACATCACCGTCCAGTCTACGACCGACCGCTCCCCCGCCTCAGCGTCGTGCCGATGGCGCGAGCACGGTAATCGCGATGACGACGACGAGTGCGACGAGCGCGAGACCGCCGTACCCGATGAGCTGAAGAATGCCGCCGGCGAGCACGGCTCCGATGGCCGCACACAGCGTCATCGCGGTGTCGCTGCGGCCCTGCCGCTGCGGCCGAAGCGCCGTGGGGGTCGCCTCAGTCAGCAGTGCTGCTCCCCCGACGGTGGCGGCGCTCCACCCGAGTCCGAGGAGCAGCAACGCGACGAGGACCGCGCCCGGTGACTCCGGTGCCACGGCCGCGAGGACCAGCGATGCCGCAAGGATCGCCTGGCCCGTCAGAATCGTGCGGAGCCTGCCCCACCGGTCGGCGAGGATGCCCCACACCGGCGAGAGCCCGTACATGCCGAAGACGTGCAGCGCGATCGTGACGCCGACGATCGTCGTGACGTTCGACGGGTCGAGGTGCGAGAGGTGCACCGGTGTCATCGCCATGACCGACGCCATGACGACATGGGACCCGGCGACCGCGAACACCGCGTAGCGGGCGACGACCGGTCGGTCGACGTCGACGATGTGGTGCGCGGATGCCGCACCCGAGCGCGCGAGCTGCTGCGCGACCTTCAGCGGGTCCGGGCGAAGTCCGACGAGGTACAGCACGAGCGCGATGCTCTGCGCGACGATCGAGAACGCGTACGAGCCCGTGAGCGGCGGCATCCCGAGCCAGGTGCCGACCACCTCGCCCGGTGTCAGCATGAGCGGCCCGAGGACGCCGCCGACCGTCGTCGCCCAGACGACGGTGCCGAGATCGCGGCCGCGTCGGGTCGAGTGGGAGAGGTCGGTCGCCGCGAAGCGCGACTGCAGGTTGCCCGCGTTGCCCGCCCCGATGAGGATCACGCCGAGCAGCAGCAGCGGGAAGAGCCGCGTCGCCGCCGCGGTGATGACGACGGCGATGCCCACGAACGCGAGCAGGTTCCCGAGCGTCAGGGCGCGCCGGCGACCGTGTGCTGCGGCGAGTCGGGCGAGCGGGATCGCGCACAGCGCAGCGCCGAGCGTGACCGACGCGGTCGCGAGGCCGGAGAGCGACTCCTGCCCCGACAGGTCGGCCGCCAGCAGGGCGCCGAGCGACACGGTCGCACCGAACGCGACACCGCCGAGCACCTGCCCCGCCGCCAGCACGCGGACGGTGCGGCGCTGGACGCGGGCGACCTCCGCCTCGGTGAGCTCCAGGGGCTCAGGCATTCCGCGCGGTGTTGCGCAGGATGCCGAGCCCCGTGATCTCGACCTCGATGACGTCGCCGGCGTCGAACGACCCGATCCCCGCAGGCGTGCCGGTGAGCAGGACGTCACCCGGCAGCAGCGTGAATGCCGCCGACGCGTGGGCGATGATCTCGGGCACCGAGTGCACCATGTCGGAGATCGGCCCGTCCTGGCGGACCTCGCCGTTGACCCGCGTGACGATGCGGGCACCGGCATCCAGGTCGAACTCGGTCTCGATTGAGGGCCCCAGCGGACAGAACGTGTCGAAGCCCTTCGCCCGGGCCCACTGCCCGTCCGACGACTGGAGGTCGCGCGCCGTCACGTCGTTCGCGATCGTGTAGCCGAACACGTACTCGAGCGCCTGCTCGGCGGGGACGTTCTTCGCGACGCGGCCGATCACGACGGCGAGCTCGCCCTCGTAGTCGGTCCGCGACGACTGCGTCGGGCGGACGATCGCATCGTTCGGACCGACGACGGACGTGTTGGGCTTCAGGAACATCAGCGGCTCTGCGGGCGCCTCACCGCCCATCTCGGCGGCGTGATCGCGGTAGTTCTTGCCGATGCCGATGATCTTCGAGCGAGGGATCGACGGTGCGAGCAGCGTGATCTCGGCGAGCGGGATCCGCTCCCCCGTCGTCTCGAACCCGGCGAAGAGCGGGTCGCCGGCGAGCTCGACGACCTCCTTCTCGTCGACGATCCCGTAGCGGATGGACTCCTGTCGGCTGTACCGGACGATCCGCACGGGTCAGCCGTCCAGCCGCTCGAGCCAGCCGTGGGTGTCTTCAGCGCGACCGTACTGGATGTCGGTGAGGTGCTGACGCAGCTCGAGCGCGAGGGTACCCGTGGGCTGCACGTCTTCGAACGTCGCGGTCTTCAGCACACCGATCGGCGTCACGACGGCGGCGGTGCCGCACGCGAAGACCTCGACGATGTCGCCGGATGCCACGCCCTCGCGCCATTCGGCAAGCGAGACCGGGCGCTGTTCGACGCGGTGCCCGCGGTCCTTCGCGAGCTGGAGGATCGACTCGCGGGTGATGCCGGCGAGGATCGACGGGGACTGCGGGGTGACGATCGTGCCGTCCTTCATGACGAACAGCACGTTCATGCCGCCGAGCTCCTCGACGTTGCCGTCCTCGTCGAGGAAGACGACCTGGTCGCAGCCCTGCTCATGTGCCTGCGCCTGGGGCAGGAGGCTCGCGGCGTAGTTGCCGCCGGTCTTCGCGGCGCCCGTGCCGCCCTTGCCGGCGCGCGCGTAGTCCTCGCTGAGCCAGATCTTCACGGGGGTGACGCCACCCTTGAAGTAGGCACCGGCGGGGCTCGCGATCAGGTAGTAGGCCACCTTCTGCGCGGGACGCACGCCGAGGAATGCTTCCTTCGCGAACATGAAGGGGCGCAGGTACAGGCTCTGGTCGTCGCCGCCGGGCACCCATGCGCCGTCGACCGCGATGAGCTCGCGCAGCGACTGCAGGAAGTACTCCTCGGGGAGCTCGGGCAGCGCCATACGGCGGGCCGACCGCTGCAGACGACGCGCGTTCTCGAGCGGACGGAACGTGTGGATCGAGCCGTCGGCGTGACGGTACGCCTTGATGCCCTCGAAGATCTCTTGGCCGTAGTGCAGGACCGCAGCGGCCGGATCGAGCGAGATCGGTCCGTACGGCTGGACGCGGGGACGGTGCCAGCCGCCCTTCGCCGACCAGCAGACGTCGACCATGTGGTCGGTGAAGTTCGTGCCGAAGCCGGGGTTCGCGAGGATCTCGTCACGCTCGGCGGGGCTCTTCGCCGCGAGGTTCTTCGTCACGGCGAACGTAAGCGGGGCGAGGTCGGTGGGGGTGAGGGTCATTGTTTCGTCCTGTTCCTCGCGCAGTGTCGGCGCCCTGCGCATCTGACCAGATTACGCCCGGAGACGTGCGGTGATGGCGTCGCCGACCTGCGCGGTCGTGCGGGTGGAGCCGTCCCGTTCCGCGATGTCCTCCCGCGCGGCGCGGGTGACGCGCTCGGCCTCGTCGTCCAGCCCGAGGTGCTCGAGCAACAGGGCGACGGAGAGGATCGCGGCGGTGGGATCGGCGATCTGCTGTCCGGCGATGTCGGGCGCGGAGCCGTGCACGGGCTCGAACATCGACGGGAACGCGCCGTCGGGGTTGATGTTCCCCGATGCGGCGAGACCGATGCCTCCGGTGACGGCGCCGGCCAAGTCGGTGAGGATGTCGCCGAAGAGGTTGTCGGTGACGATCACGTCGAAGCGGCCCGGGTTCGTGACCAGGAAGATCGTTGCCGCGTCCACGTGCAAGTAGTCTACGGCCACGTCCGGGTGCTCGGATGCCACCTCGTCGACGATCCGCTTCCACATGCCGCCGGCGTGCACGAGCACGTTGGTCTTGTGCACGAGTGTGAGCTTCTTCCGCCGCTTCTCGGCCTGCGCGAAGGCGAACCGCACGACGCGCTCGATGCCGTACGCCGTGTTGACCGACGTCTCGTTCGCGACCTCGTGCGGGGTCCCGGTGCGGATCGATCCGCCGTTGCCGACGTACGGCCCCTCGGTCCCCTCGCGGACGACGACGAAGTCGATCTCGCCGGGCTCCGCCAGCGGTCCGGGCACGCCGGGGTACAGGCGGGAGGGCCGCAGGTTCACGTAGTGGTCGAGCGCGAAGCGGAGCTTCAGCAGGAGGCCGCGCTCGATGTTCGCGTCCTTCAGCCGCGGGTCGCCGGGCATGCCGCCGACCGCGCCGAGCAGGATCGCGTCGTGGGACGCGATCGATGCGAGGTCGGCGTCGGTGAGCGTGTCACCGGTCTCGAGGTACCGTCCCGCGCCGAGCGAGAACGCCGTCTGCTCGAAGGTGACGTCGGAGCCCGCCGTCGCGGCATCCAGTACCTTCGTCGCCTCGGCGATGACCTCGGGTCCGATGCCGTCTCCGGGGATGACGGCCAACTTCACGACGCGCGACATCGCTCTCCTCGTGTGGGGTGGTGTCGCCGCGCGGACTCAGTGGTCGGTCTGCGGCGAGTGGGACCCCTTCAGCGTAGTGGCCGCGATCACGCCGGCGCAGACGACGAGGCCAGCCCCGATGAGCGAGGTGACACCGACGCCCGCGTCGAACGCGTGCGCCGCGGCATCCGTCAGCGCCATACCGATGTCGGCGGGAAGCTGCTCGGCGGCGGTCACCGCACCGGCGAGGGTCTCGCGAGCGGCATCCGCTGCCCCATTCGGCACACCGGACGGGATCTGGATGCCACCGCGGTAGAGCGCCGTGAGGATGCCACCGAGGACCGCGGTGCCGAGGACGGCACCGAGCTCGTACGCGGTCTCGGAGACGGCACTCGCGGCGCCTGCCTTCGCCGGCGGAGCGCTGGCGAGCACGAGCTCGTTCGAGACCGTCTCGGCGGCGCCGATGCCGACACCGAGCAGCGCGAAGGCTGCGATGAGCGGGCCGACAGAGCTGGCATCCGTCGACAGCGCGATCAGGATGTACCCGGTCGCAGACAGGCTGAGCGCCGCCGGTACGACGATCCGCGCCGAGACCCGACGCGAGATCGGCACCACGCAGAGCCCCGCCACGATCATGAGCGCGAGACCGGGCACGAGGGCGAGGCCGGCCTCGAGCGGCGGCATCCCGATGATGAGTTGCAGGTGCTGCGTGACGAAGTAGAGGAACCCGACCAGCGAGACGACGCTCAGCAAGTTGACGAGGAGGGCGCCGCTGAAGGTGCCCCGCCGGAACAGTCGCATGTCGAGCATCGGCGTACGAGCACGCAGCTGGCGGCGCACGAAGAGCCAACCGAAGCAGAGGCCGACGACAGCGAGGACGACCGGCAGCACGCCGAAGCCGTGCACCGCCGCCTCCTTGATCGCGTAGACGACCGGGACCATCGCGGCCATCGACAGCACGATGCTCACGGGGTCGATCGCGCCGGGACGCGGGTCACGGCTCTCGGGTACGAGGATCGGCGCCAGGACGAGCAGGGGCACGAGCACCGGCACAGCCATGAGGAAGACCGAGCCCCAGGTGAACTGCTCGAGCAGGATGCCACCGACGATGGGTCCGAGCGCCGCGCCGGCCGAGAACATCGAGGCCCACACGGCGATCGCGAGCCGCCGCTGGTCGCGGTCGGTGAAGATGCTCCGCAGCAATGACAGCGTCGAGGGCATGAGCATCGCGCCGAAGACACCCATCGCGGCGCGTGCCGCGATGAGGAGTCCGGCCGTCGGCGCAAAGGCCGCGAGGGCCGAGACTGCCGCGAAGCCGGTCGCGCCGATGAGCAGCATCCGTCGACGTCCGAACCGGTCGCCGAGTGAGCCCATCGTGACGAGGAGGCCCGCGAGCACGAGCGGGTACGCGTCGATGATCCAGAGCTGTTCGGCGCTCGAGGGCGCGAGGTCTCGCGCGATCGCCGGGAGCGCGAAGCTCAGCACCGTGTTGTCGACCGACACGAGCAACACCGGGAGCATCAGCACGACGAGCGCAGCCCAGCCGCGCCAGCCCTGCTTCTTGCCGGCCGCGTCGGCCACGCGCAGTTCATCCGTCAACGTCATCATTTCTTTACCGTCCAGCCGGTATAGTAACAGCGGAACGGATGCCGGCGCGAGAGGATCGACCCATGAGCAGACCGCCGCACGCACGGGAGAAGGTGCTGGACGCCTTCGAAGCAGCGCTCATCGACGGCGGCGCGCGCAGCGCCACGATGGACGCCGTCGCCGCCGCCGCAGGCGTCTCCAAGGGCGGCCTGCTGTACCACTTCGCCTCGAAGGACGCCCTCGAGGGCGCGCTCCTCGAGCGGCTCGAACGGCTCGTCGAAGAGGACCTCGACGACATGAGCGCAGACGCGGAGGGCGTCGTCGCGACGTTCATCCGCACGTCGCTGCACACCGACTCGCCGCTCGACCGGGCGATCGTCGCGGCGTCGCGCTTGGCGCAGACCGGGCACGCAGACGCCGCTGCATCCCTCCGACGGGTTCGCACCCGGTGGGAGGAGGCGCTCCGCCCGCACACGCGCGACGAGACGGCACTGCAGCTCGTGCTGCTCGTCAGCGACGGCCTCTACTTCAACAGCGCACTGGGAGAGGGCGCTCTGCCGGGCCCACTCCCCCGCGGCGCCGATCTCGACGCGCTCATCGCCCTCGTCGAGCGCGCCGCGCGCTGACGCCGCGGTCAGATCTCGAGCGTCAGCGAGCCGAACGTCGGTCCGCCGCACGCTTCAGTACCGCCGATGCGGGTCCAGGTGACGTCGACTACCTGATCGACGAGCACCTCGCCCGCGGCATCCACTGCGCGGACCGTCATCCCCTCGGGGAACTCCCCCGTGAAGGTCCAGGTGTCGTCGCTCCGAACCGGCGGCGTCGTGACGATGCCGACTTCGGATGCAGCACCCTCGGTGGCACACACATCATCGAGGCACAGGACGACGTCGTCGACGGATGCCGCAGCCCCCGCGACCCGCACCTCGAGGGTTGCGAAGTATGCAATCGCCGGACACGTGACCTCGGTCGAGGTGCACCCCGTTGCGCCCAGGGCGAGGAACACGGCGATGCCGTGCACCCAATGCCGGCGCGCACCCGCAGGCACTGCCCGCGACCGCGACGCCGACATCTCAGACCTCGGTGAGTTCGATCTGGCGGAAGAGGTCGGCGGCGACGGCCTGACGGAGCTCCTCGAGCATCTGCTCGGGGATCGGCGAGTCGACCGTGAGGACCGAGAGCGCGCGGCCGCTGGCGTCGGGACGCGCGACCTGGAGGCCGGCGATGTTGATGCCGGCCTCACCGAGCTTCTGGCCGTAGATCGCGACGATGCCGGGACGGTCGGCGTAGCGCATGACGACGTGGTACCGGTTGATCGGCACCTCGACCTCGTAACCGTTGATGCCGACGACCTTCGGGACCATGCGGGTGCCGGCGAGGGTGCCCTCGACGGTGAGCACGGTGCCGTCGGCGAGCGTGCCGCGGAGGATCGTGATGTTCCGGTACAGGGGGCTCTCGGACTCGACGATGAGGCGGGTTTCGATGCCGCGCTGCTCGGCGAACAGCGGCGCGTTCACGTACGACACGTTCTCGCTGACGATGTTCGTGAAGATGCCCTTCAGCGCCGCGAGGCGGTAGACGCTCACGTCGTAGTCGGCGAGCTCGCCGCGCACCTCGATGTCGAGGCTCGTGAGCGCGCTCGGCGCGAGGCCGGTGAAGATCTGGCCGAGCTGCTCGACGAGGGCGATGCCGGGACGCACGAAGGGGTCGATGACGCCGCCGGCCACGTTCACGGCATCCGGAACCAAGTCGCCCTCGAGCGCGAGCTTGACCGACTTCGCGACCGAGACACCCGCCTTCTCCTGCGCTTCGTCGGTGGATGCCCCGAGGTGCGGGGTGACCACGACGTTCGGGAGCGACAACAGCGGGAAGGCCGTGCCGTCCTCCTTCGGGGGCTCCGAGGTGAAGACGTCGAGACCGGCACCGGCGATCTGACCCGTGGTGAGCGCGGTGTACAGCGCCTCCTCGTCGATAAGACCGCCGCGCGCGACATTCACGACGTAGGCCGACGTCTTCATGATCTCGAACTGCTCGGCGCCGATCATGCCGGTCGTCTCGGGCGTCTTCGGCATGTGGATCGTCACGAAGTCGCTCGTGGCCAGAAGCTCGTCGAGCGGGAGGAGCTGGACGCCGAGCTGCTGGGCGCGCGCCGGGGTGACATAGGGGTCGTACGCGACGACCGAGACGCCGAATGCCTGCACGCGGGCGGCGATCAGGGCGCCGATGCGGCCGAGGCCGATGATGCCGACCGTCTTCTCGAAGAGCTCGGTCCCGGTGAACGACGAACGCTTCCACGCGCCTGCGGCGAGCGAGGCATGGGCGGCCGGGATGTGGCGGGCGAGGCTCAGGATGTGCCCGACCGTGAGCTCGGCGGCCGAGATGATGTTGGAGGTCGGCGCGTTGACGACCATGACGCCGGCGCTTGTCGCCGACTTGATGTCGACGTTGTCGAGGCCGACGCCCGCGCGGGCGATGACCTTCAGCGACGGCGCTGCGGCGATCGCCTCCGCGTCCATCTTCGTCGCCGAGCGGATGAGCACCGCGTCGGCGTCCGCCAGCGCCGGCAGCAGCGCGGCGCGGTCCGCACCGTCGACCGAGCGGATGTCGAAGTCGGGGCCGAGGGCCTCGATCGTGGCGGGAGAGAGTTCTTCGGCGATGAGCACGACAGGCTTGGGCACGGCAGACCTTCGGGGTACGCGGGGGTGGATCGCCACGATGTCAGACACCCGGCCCGACGTCGGTACGCGGCATCCGCCAGCCTACCGGGCCGAGCGCAGGGCGCCCGACCGTGTGACGCTGGTCAGCCCGCGATGAGCGACTGCCCGGAGGTGAACGCGTAGGCGAGGATATTCAGCCAGAACACCGCAACGAGCCCGAGCCCGGCCAGGAGAATGAGCGCGAACTGCCACAGCGCGCGCCGCCGGCTCAGCGCGACACCGGCGACGAAGACCACGATCGGGAAGACGACCGCGAACAGCAGAACGGCCCAGCCGGCACCGTTCAGGCCGCTGCCCGAGGTGGCCTGGGCGATCAGGAAGCCGATCGCACTCCACACCGCGTAGGCGTAGAACAGCCCGAACGCGCCGGCGACGGCCGGTGTCATCCAGGTGGGACGGGGACGTGAGGAGACGGATGCCGACACGGTTCAGACTCCCATCACGAACGGCCACGGAACGAGCAGGAAGACACCGGCGACGAGCCACACGAACCGGACCCAGACGGCGGCGTGGCGGGTGAGCAGCATCGTCGCGCCGAACCACACCGCACAGGCCCCGATGGCCACCCACACGACCGGAATGACCGCGTATGCGGGGACGAGGAAGACGCCGGCGTCGAACATGCGGATGCCGCCGAGCACCCACCCCACCGTGTAGAGCAGGTAGATGCCGCCGAGCAGCCCCATGCTCACGAGCGCGACGTTGCCGAGCGGCGCGGGCTCCCCCGCCGCCGCCTCCTCGATGGTCTCGCTGCCCTTGCCGACGGCCTGCCAGCCCTCGGCGAGCGGCTCCGCAGCGGGAGCCACGGGCGTCGCTGCGGACTTCTTCACCGGTGTCGAGGGCGCGTCATCGCCTTCCCAGCGGAACGCGTCGTCGTCGCCATGCGGATCGGATGCCATGCCCTCGATCCTATCGACGCCGAAGGCCCGACCCCTGGTCAGGGTCGGGCCTCCGTGGCTTCACGCACCGCTGCGCGATGCAAGCCGTCCTCGGCGGGTCTGCCGAGAGTCACGAGGATCAGCGAGCAGCGGATCCTTCGACGTAGTCCGCGTCCTGCTGCTTCCACGCGAAGAGCGCGCGCAGGTCCTTGCCGACGGCCTCGATCGGGTGCGACGCGGCCTTGGCGCGCAGCTCCTGGAACTCGACGGCGCCGTTGTCCTGGTCGCCGATGAAGCGGTTCGCGAACGCGCCGTTCTGGATGTCGGCGAGGACGGCCTGCATGTTCTCCTTGACGCGCGGGTCGATGACGCGCGGGCCCGAGACGTAGTCGCCGTACTCAGCGGTGTCGGACACCGACCAGCGCTGCTTGGCGATGCCGCCCTCCCACATGAGGTCGACGATGAGCTTCAGCTCGTGCAGCACCTCGAAGTACGCGATCTCGGGCTGGTAGCCGGCCTCGGAGAGGGTCTCGAAGCCGTACTGGACGAGCTGCGAGACACCACCGCAGAGCACTGCCTGCTCACCGAACAGGTCGGTCTCGGTCTCTTCGGTGAAGGTCGTCTTGATGACGCCGGCGCGGGTGCCGCCGATCGCCTTCGCGTACGAAAGCGCGGTCGCCCAGGCGGTGCCGGAAGGGTCCTTCTCGACCGCGATGATGTCGGGGATGCCACGGCCGGCAACGAACTCGCGACGGACGGTGTGACCCGGAGCCTTCGGCGCGACGAGAATGACGTCGACGTCGTCCGGAACCTCGATGTAGCCGAAGCGCACGTTGAAGCCGTGCGCGAAGGCGAGGGTCTTGCCGGCGGCGAGGTGGGGCTTGATCTCGTCGTTGAAGATGCCGCGCTGGTGCTGGTCGGGTGCGAGGATCATGATGAGGTCGGCCCACTCGGCGGCATCCGCCACCGACTTGACCTCGAAACCGTCCTCGGTCGCCTTCGGCGCCGACTTCGACCCCTCCTTGAGGGCGATGACGACCTCGACACCCGAGTCGCGCAGGTTCTGCGCGTGGGCGTGGCCCTGCGAGCCGTAGCCGACGATGGCCACCTTCTTGCCCTGGATGATCGAGATGTCGGCGTCTGCGTCGTAGAGGATCTCAGCCATGTTCGTGTGTGTCTCCTTGTTGATGTCGGTCGAAAAGTATCGGTCAGTCAGCCGCGCAGCACGCGCTCGGTGATGCTCTTGCCGCCACGGCCGATGGCGACCATGCCGGACTGCGCGAGCTCTTTGATGCCGAACGGCTCGAGGGCGCGGAGGAAGGCATCGACCTTGCCGCGGTCGCCGGTGACCTCCACCACGAGGGCGTCGGTCGCGTAGTCGACGACCGACGCGCGGAAGAGGTTGACGACCTCGATCACGTTCGATCGGGTCTGGTTGTCGGCCCGCACCTTCACGAGCATGTGCTCGCGCTGGACGGATGCCGCGTAGTCGAGCTCGACGATCTTGATGACGTTCACGAGCTTGTTGAGCTGCTTGGTCACCTGCTCGAGCGGGAATTCCTCGACGTCGACGACGACCGTGATGCGGGACAGGCCCGGCACCTCGGTGACGCCCACCGCGAGGGAGTCGATGTTGAAGCCGCGACGGGCGAAGAGCCCGGCGACACGGGTCAGCAGACCCGGCTTGTCCTCCACCAGGAGGCTGAGCACGTGCTTGCTCATCGTCACGCCTCCTCGTCGAACGTCGGCGCGTGCTCACGCGCGTACTGGACATAGCTGTTGCTGACGCCCTGCGGCACCATCGGCCAGACCATCGAGTCGGCGCTCACCACGAAGTCGATGACCACGGGGCGGTCGTTCGTCTCGAGGGCGGTCTGGATGGCGGCATCCACCTCGTCCTCCTTCTGAACACGGATCGCCATGCAGCCGTAGGCCTCGGCGAGCTTCACGAAGTCCGGCACCCGAATGGTGTCGTGGCCCGTGTTCAGGTCGGTGTTGGAGTAGCGGCCGTCGTAGAACAGTGTCTGCCACTGCCGCACCATGCCGAGCGACGAGTTGTTGATGATCGCGACCTTGATCGGGATCTTGTTGATGACACAGGTCGCGAGTTCCTGGTTCGTCATCTGGAAGCAGCCGTCGCCGTCGATCGCCCACACAGCACGGTCGGGCTGGGCGACCTTTGCGCCCATCGCAGCCGGGACCGAGTAGCCCATCGTGCCCGCGCCGCCGGAGTTCAGCCACGCGTTGGGACGCTCGTACTTGATGAACTGCGCCGCCCACATCTGGTGCTGGCCGACGCCCGCGGCGTACACGCCCTCGGGACCGGTGAGCTCGCCGATGCGCTGGATGACGTACTGCGGCGCGAGCAGACCGTCGGTCGTCGGCGCGTACCCGAGGGGGAACTCATCGCGCAGGCCGTCGAGGTACGACCACCACTCGGTGATGTCGGGCTTCGCCCCCTCGGAAGCGCCCGCGAAGGCGGCATCCAGATCGACGAGCACGTCCTTGAGATCACCCACGATCGGGACGTCCGCCGTACGGATCTTCGAGATCTCAGCGGGGTCGATGTCGACGTGCACGACCTTCGCGTGCGGCGCGAACAGCGCGGCCTTGCCGGTGACCCGGTCATCGAATCGTGCACCGAGGGCGATGAGCAGGTCAGCCTCCTGCAGCGCGAGGACCGCGGGCACGGTGCCGTGCATGCCCGGCATGCCGAGCTGCTGCTGGTGCGAGTCGGGGAACGCGCCCCGCGCCATGAGCGTCGTCACGACCGGTGCGCCGGTGGCCTCGGCGAGACGGAGGAGCTCTGCGGACGCGCCGGCGCGGACGACGCCGCCACCCACGTACAGCACGGGCTTCTTCGCGTCGACGATCAGCTGCGCGGCGGCCTGGATCTGCTTGCCGTGCGCCTTCGTCACCGGCCGGTAGCCCGGCAGATCGATCTTCGGCGGCCACACGAACGGCACTTCGTCCTGCTGCGCATCCTTCGTGATGTCGACGAGGACGGGACCGGGACGGCCCGTCGACGCGATCTCGAAGGCCGCGGCGATCGCGCCGGGAATGTCCTTGGCGTCCTTCACGAGGAAGGAGTGCTTCGTGATCGGCATCGTGATGCCGACGATGTCCGCCTCCTGGAAGGCATCCGTCCCCATCAGAGTCGAAAAGACCTGGCCGGTGATCGCGACGAGCGGCACCGAGTCCATGTAGGCGTCGGCGATGGCGGTCACGAGGTTGGTCGCGCCCGGGCCCGACGTCGCGATGGCGACGCCGACCCGACCGGATGCCGCGGCGTAGCCTTCGGCCGCGTGACCGGCGCCCTGCTCGTGGCGTACCAGGATGTGGCGGATCTCGGACGTGTCCATGAGCGGGTCGTAGACCGGCAGGATCGCCCCGCCGGGCAGCCCGAAGACGTCGGTGACGCCGAGCAGCTCGAGCGAGCGGACGACGGCCTGCGCTCCGGTCAGGACGGGTGTGGATGCGCCTCCGGCAGGGGGCCGGGGCACAGCGGCGACGGTGTCTGAAGACATGGAGTTACCTCTGCGTGATGGATGACGGGGTGTGTGGGGGCCTAGCCCGTCGTCGCGCCCTCCGCAGCGGAGCGCACGAGCTTCGAGTACTTGGCCAGCACGCCACGGGTATAGCGCGGGGGAAGCGGCTCCCAGCCAGAGCGGCGGGAGGCGAGCTCCGCTTCGTCGACGAGTAGGTCGAGGGAGCGGGCTGCGATATCGACCCGAATCAGATCACCATCGCGCACGAAGGCGATGGGACCTGCGTCCACCGCTTCGGGTGCTATGTGGCCGATGCACAGGCCGGTTGTGCCGCCTGAGAATCGTCCGTCCGTCAAGAGTAGTACATCTTTTCCGAGCCCCGCGCCCTTGATGGCGGCGGTGATCGCGAGCATCTCGCGCATGCCGGGTCCGCCCTTGGGGCCCTCGTAACGGATGACGATGACCGAGCCGGGCTCGATCTCGCCGTTCGCGACGGCGTCCATCGCGGCACGTTCGCGCTCGAACACGCGGGCAGGACCCTCGAAGACAGCGGCGTCGAAGCCGGCCGTCTTCACGACGGCGCCCTCGGGCGCCATCGAGCCGTGCAGGATCGTGATGCCGCCGCTGGCGTGGATCGGGTCGTCGAACGTGTGGATGACCTTGCCGTCGATCGGCTCGGGGTCGAGCTCGCGCAGGTTCTCGGCGAGCGTCTTACCCGTCACGGTGAGGGCATCACCGTGGAGCAGCCCCTCGTCGAGCATCGCCTTCATGACGACGGGGATGCCGCCGTGACGGTCGACGTCGTTCATGACGTACTGGCCGAACGGCTTCATGTCGGCGACGTGCGGGGTCTTGTCGCCGATGCGGTTGAAGTCGTGGAGCGTGAGGTCCACCTCGGCCTCGCGCGCGATGGCGAGCAGGTGGAGCACCGCGTTCGTCGAACCACCGAGCGCCATGACGAGGGCGATCGCGTTCTCGAACGCCTCCTTCGTAAGGATGTCCTTCGTCGTGATGCCCTGGCGGAGCAGGTTCACCACGGCTTCGCCCGAGCGGTGGGCGAAGTAGTCGCGACGGCGGTCTGCTGCGGGCGGGGCCGCCGAACCGGGAAGGCTGAGTCCCAGCGCCTCGCCGACCGACGCCATCGTATTGGCGGTGTACATGCCGCCGCAGGCGCCCTCGCCGGGGACGATCGCGCACTCGATGCGCTTGAGGTCGGCCTCGCTCATCTTGCCGGCACGGCACGCGCCGACGCCCTCGAACGAGTCGATGATCGTGACGTCCTTCTCGGTGCCGTCGCTGAGCTTGACCCATCCCGGCATGGTCGAGCCGGCGTAAAGGAAGACGCTCGAGAGCCCGAGGCGGGCGCTCGCCATCATCATGCCGGGGATCGACTTGTCGCAGCCTGCGAGCAAGACGGTGCCGTCGAGGCGCTCGGCCATGATGACCGCTTCGACCGAGTCGGCGATGACCTCACGCGAGACGAGCGAGAAGTGCATGCCCTCGTGGCCCATCGAGATGCCGTCGGAGACGGAGATGGTGCCGAACTGTAGCGGGTAGCCGCCGCCCGAGTGGACGCCTTCCTTGGCGCCCTGCGCGAGGCGGTCGAGGCTGAGGTTGCAGGGGGTGATCTCGTTCCAGCTGGACGCGATGCCGATCTGGGGCTTGTCCCAGTCCTCGTCGCCCATGCCGACGGCTCGGAGCATGCCGCGGGACGTGGTGGCTTCGATGCCGTCCGTCACCGCGCGGCTGCGGGGTTTGATGTCGATGGTGTCTTCCGGTGCAGGCATTCTCGAAGTCTATTGCCGCGATGCGGACCGGGCGTGCGCGAGCGTCATGAGCAGGTCGGCGAGTCCGGCGATGTCGTCGACGCGGACGGATGCCGCCGTTTCGCCGCCCCCGACCCGGATGCCGAGGTCCGCGTCGCCGAGCGAGCGGAGCGCGTCCTCGTCGGTGACGTCGTCGCCGGCGAAGACCACGGCGGTCGCGCCGCTGAGATCCCGCAGGTGCGCGACGGCGCCGTCCTTCCCGACATCTCGAAAGGCGTACTCACGGAGGTCGTGCCCGACGCGGCGACGCCACGTCGGCGCGTCCGCGGCGACGAGGGCGTCGACGGCGTCACCGAGGGTGGCCGCGTCCGCGGCATCCGTCGTCGTCCGCGTGTGCACCGCGAAACCGAACGCCTTCGGCTCGATCCACGCGCCGTCGACATTGGCGGCGAGGGCTTCGGCCTCGGCACGGAGCCTGTCGCGGAGGGCTGCCTCGTCGTCGGTCGCAGCGCCCGCAGCGTCGTCGTGTTCGGCGAGCTCCGCGGGCAGCCAGAACTCGGCCCCGTGCGATCCCGCGAGCGCGATCGACGAGGCGTCATCGTGCTCCCCGATGACCCGAAGATCGTGCAGGGAACGACCCGACACGAACGCGACGGTCGTCGCGGGTGCGTCGAGGAGCGCGGCGACGGCGGCCTTCGCCGCCGGCGTCGCACGCGCCGTCATCGGTTCGTCCACAAGCGGCGCGAGTGTGCCGTCGAAGTCCAGCGCGACAAGCAGGTGGTCGGTGCGGGCGAGGTCAGCGACCGTCACGCTCATGCGCCGTCCCGACGCGCGGCGGACAGATCGGTGAGGAAGCGCTGCGACCACTTGGCGACGTCGTTCTCGCGGACACGGCGTCGCAGCGCGCGCATCCGCCGATCGAGGTCCCGTGCGGGAAGCTCGATCGACTGGAGGATCGCCTCCTTCAGGCCGACGATGTCGTGCGGATTGACCTTGATTGCGTGCGTGAGTTCGTCCGCGGCGCCGGTGAACTCGCTCAACACGAGCGCTCCCCCGCCGTCGACGCGGCTCGCAACGTACTCCTTCGCGACGAGGTTCATCCCGTCACGGAGCGCAGTGACCAGCATCGCGTCGGCCGCCAGGTAGAGCGCCACCATCTCTTCGCGCGGATACGAGTGGTGGAGGTACTGGATCGCGCTGTAACCCAGCTCGTCCGCGTCGCCGTTGATGCGGCCGACGGTGAGCTCGATCTCATCGCGGAGTTGTTTGTACGTCTCGACACGCTCCCGGCTCGGGCTCGCGACCTGCACGAGGATCACGTCGTGCACCGAGAGCCGCCCGTCGGCGAGCAGCTCGCCGTAGGCCTTCAACCGGTGCCGGATGCCCTTCGTGTAGTCGAGCCGATCCACACCGAGCAGAATCTTGCGGTCGCCGAGGCTCTCGCGGATCTCGGCGGCACGCGCGCGGATGTCGGGGCGTCGCGCGAGGTCCTCGTACGAGGCGACGTCGATCGAGATGGGGTAGGCGCGGGCGATCGCGGTGCGGCGCCCGCCGTCTTCAGTGGGAACCGCGATCGCGCCGGCTTTCGTGTCGAAACCAAGCTGCCGGCGGACCGCGCGAGCGAAGTTTCCGGCGTCGGCCACCCGCTGGAACCCGATGACGTCGGCACCGAGGAGTCCCTCGAGCACCTGACGTCGCCACGGGAGCTGCGCGTAGATGCCGTATGCGGGGAAAGGAATGTGGTGGAAGTATCCGATCGTGAGGTCGGGTCGGAGCTCGCGGAGCATCTTGGGGACGAGCTGTAGCTGATAGTCGTGCACCCAGACGGTGCCGCCCTCTGCGGTGTGTTCGGACGCGGCCTCTGCGAACCGGCGGTTCACCTTCACGTAGGAGTCCCACCACGCGCGGTGGTACGTGGGCGCGGCGATCACGTCGTGATACAGCGGCCAGATCGTGTCGTTCGAGAAGCCCTCGTAGTAGAGCTGGATCTCGTCGGTACTCAGCGGCACCGGGACGAGTCGGAGCCCGTCGAACTCGAACGGTGGCACGTCGAGGTCGGCCTTGCCGCCCCACCCGACCCACGCGCCGTCAGCTGACCGCATCACCGGGTCGAGCGCAGTAACGAGCCCTCCGGGCGACCTCCGCCAGGGCTCAGCGTCGTCGTCGGTGCGATCGACGGGAAGACGGTTGGACACGACGACGAAATCGGCAGCGACAGTCAAGGGGTTCCTCTCGGGTGTCAACCCCAGGCTAACAACCCGACCCGAGCGGACCCTGCGCGCTACCGTGGGTGGTATGCGCAAGTACGTCTTCGGCACCGGCCTGCTTTCCGCGATCACCGGCGGGCTCACGCTCCTCCGGTCGGCTCGGAGCGATGAGCCGTTCACCTGGCGGACGGCGCTCGCGTGGCTCAGTTGGGGCATCACCCTCGCCCTCGCGATCGGCAGCGTCGTCGACACGCGTCGCGCCGCCCGGGCGAAGATGATCCCGCTCGACTCGCCCGTCGCCGACCGTCGTAACGACCTGCTCCGTGAGCGGCTCCGTCGCTGACCTCCATCAGCGCGTCAAGATGAGCGCCTCGCCCTGACCACCGCCACCGCAGAGACCGACCGCCGCCGCCCCCGTGCCCCGACGCGCGAGCTCATGGACGGCATGGACCACGAGTCGGGTGCCTGAAGCACCGATCGGATGCCCCAGGGCGATCCCGCCACCGTGGATGTTCACGATCGCCTCGTCGACCCCCAGCTCGCGCTGCGATTGCACGACGACCGCACCGAACGCCTCGTTGATCTCGACCAGGTCGAGGGATGCGGCATCCATCCCCTGACGTCGCAGCGCCTGCTCGATCGCTCGCGCAGGCTGTGCGTGGAGCGAATTGTCGGGACCGGCGACCTGCCCGGCTGCGCCGACGACCGCGAGCACCGTCCACCCCTGCGCCTCGGCCTCTGCACGCGTCGTGACCACGACAGCGGCCGCGCCGTCCGAGATCTGCGACGCGTTCCCCGCGGTGATCGTGCCGTCCTTCGCGAACGCGGGGCGCAGCCCCGCAAGGGAGTCCTCCGTCGTGTCGGGACGCACCCCCTCGTCGCGAATGACGACCACCGGGTCGCCCTTCCGCTGCGGCACCTGGACCGGCACGATCTCGGCATCGAAGGCACCCTCGGCGGCCGCCGCTGCAGCGCGCTGGTGCGAGAGCGCCGCGACGCGGTCCTGCGCCTCGCGGGTCAACCCGAAGTCCGGATTGCGCCGCTCCGTCGACGTCCCCATCGAGACCTGGTCCGCGGCGTCGGTGAGCCCGTCGTGAGCCATGTGGTCGATGACCTCGACCGAGCCGTAGGCCCAGCCGTCGCGCGAGCCCATGAGCAGGTGCGGGGCGCGGGTCATCGACTCCATGCCACCGGCGATGACGACCGTGGCATCCCCCGAGGCGATCATCCGCTTCGCGTCGATGATGGCGGTCAGCCCGGACAGACAGACCTTGTTCACCGAGCTGGCGGGGACGTTCCAGCCGATCCCCGCGCCGAGCGCCGCTTGGCGTGCGGGGTTCTGCCCCGAACCGGCCGGCAGCACCTGACCCATGATCACCGCGTCGACCGCATCGGCGGGGACACCGCCGCGCTCGAGCGCACCCGCGATCGCGAACGCGCCGAGCTGGGGCGCCGAGAACGACGCGAGCTGACCCTTGAGGCGTCCCTGCGGCGTGCGTGCCGCTGCCACGATGACGATGTCTTCGGTCATGCCGATACTCCTTCACGAACGGTGAGCGGGGCCGCGGTGGCGTCGATGACCTCTTGCACCGAGATGCCGGGGGCCGTCTCGACGAGGACGAGTCCGCCGGGGGTGACGTCGATGACCGCCATGTCGCTGATGATGCGGTCGACCACGCCTCGCCCCGTGAGCGGCAGGGTGCAGTCCGCCACGATCTTCGGGGAACCGTCGCGCGCGACGTGCTCCATGAGGACGATCACCTTCGCAGCGCCGTGCACGAGGTCCATCGCTCCGCCTGGTCCCTTGACCATCTTTCCGGGGATCATCCAGTTCGCGAGGTCGCCGGTCGCCGAGACCTGCATCGCGCCGAGGATCGCGGCGTCGATCTTGCCGCCGCGGATCATGCCGAAGCTCGTCGCGGAGTCGAAGAAGGCAGAACCCGGGAGGGTCGTGACCGTCTCTTTGCCCGCGTTGATGAGGTCGGGATCGACGGCGGATGCCTCGGGGTACGGACCGACGCCGAGGATGCCGTTCTCGGACTGCAGGACGACGGTGACGCCCTCGGGGATGTAGTTGGGGACGAGGGTCGGGAGCCCGATACCGAGGTTGACGTACGAACCGTCGGTGAGCTCCGCGGCCGCACGCGCGGCCAATTCCGTGCGGGACAACACCATGTCAGACTCCTTCGTTCGCGACGGTGCGGCGCTCGACGCGCTTCTCGATCCCGGTGCCGACTTCCACGATGCGGTGGACGAAGACGCCGGGTAGATGGACCTGATCGGGGTCGAGCTCGCCGGGCTCGACGAGCTCCTCGACCTGGGCGATGCACACCCGGCCCGCCATCGCGGCGAGCGGGTTGAAGTTGCGTGCCGCCTTGTTGAAGACGAGGTTGCCGTGCCGGTCGCCGCGGCGTGCGTGGACGAGGGCGAAGTCGGTGACGATGGCCTCCTCGAGAACGTAGTCACCCGTGCGTCCGCCGACGTCGAAGGTGCGCACGTCCTTCGCGGGCGACGCGACGGCGATGCCCCCGGCGCCGTCGTACCGGCGTGGCAGCCCGCCCTCGGCGACCTGGGTGCCGACGCCGGTCTGCGTGAAGAACGCGGCGATGCCTGCGCCGCCGGCGCGGAGCTTCTCAGCCAGCGTCCCCTGGGGCGTAAGTTCGAGCTCCAGTTCGCCGGAGAGGAACTGGCGTTCGAACTCCTTGTTCTCGCCGACGTACGACGAGGTCATCTTCCGGATCCGCTTGGCCTGCAGGAGCACGCCCAGCCCCCAGTCCTCCACGCCGCAATTGTTGGAGACGATCGAGAGGTCGCTCGTCCCCTGCGCGAGCAACGCCTGAATGAGGGCGATGGGGTTGCCGGAAAGTCCGAAGCCACCGACCGCGAGCGATGCCCCGTCCGGAATATCCGCGACGGCCGCTTCTGCCGAGGGGAAGGTCTTGTCGATCACGCTGCACTCCTTCGTGGTGTCGTGATCTCAGCGTGCGCGGCGCGCTGCGCGAGAGCAAGCGGACGCTTGCGATGTGGACCGAGCGGCTCGTAGTGTCCATCATGTGGACACGACGAGCGTGGTACCGGGAGCGCAGGCCATCGCGCGCGCGGCGGCGCTGCTCCGCCTCGTGAGCGCCGGCGGCGATACGGGTCGCGGCATCCAGGAACTGGCGCAGACCACCGGACTGACCCGGTCGACGGCACATCGCCTGCTCAGCGCCCTGCGCGCGGAGGGCCTCGTCGATCAGGACCCGGACACCTCTCGATGGATGCCGGGGCCCGAACTGTTCCTCATGGGCGCATCGGCGGCGGCGCGGTACGACGTCACGCCGCTCGCCCGCGACATCGTGCGGAGCCTCGCGAAGGGCACCGAGGAGAGCGCCTTCTTCTCGGTGCGCCGCGGCGATGAGACCGTGTGCCTCCTCCGCGAAGAGGGCTCGTTCCCCATCCGCTCGTTCGTGCTGAGCGAGGGCACGCGCTTCCCGCTCGGCGTGGCCTCGGCGGGCCTCGCGATCCTCGCGTTCCTCCCCCAACCCGACGTGGACGCGTATCTGGGGCGGCATCCGGCGCTCGCGGCGACCTGGGGCGCGTCCCACGATGCGGATCCGCTCCGCACCCGGCTCGCGCAGACCAGAGACCGCGGGTACGCGGTGAACCCGGGCCTCATCGTGGAGGGGAGCTGGGGCCTCGGCGCGGCGGTGTTCGACCACCTCGGCCGGCCGGAATGGGCGCTGAGCCTCACCGGCGTCGGGTTCCGCTTCGGCCCCGACCGCCTCCCCGCGCTCGGGAGGACGCTCCTCGCACACGCGCACCAGCTGACGACCCGCATCGCCGCGGCACGGGTCGGGACGAGGCGCTGACTCAGTCCTGGAGCGCTTCGAGCCAGCGCAGCCAGACTTCGCTGATCGTCGGATAGGCCGGCACGGCATGCCAGAGCCGGTCGAGCGACACTTCACCGACGACCGCGATCGTGGCGGCGTGGAGGAGCTCGGCGACGTCGGGGCCGACGAAGGTCGCGCCGACGAGCACACGTCGCTCGGTGTCGACGATCGCGCGTGCCGTACCGGTGTAGCCGTCCGCGTGGGTACTCGCGCCGGCGACCCAGCCGAGGTCGTAGTCGACGACGCGAATCGGGATGCCGGCCTCACGCGCGGACCGCTCGGTGTGCCCGACCGCAGCGACTTCGGGATCGGTGAAGACGACCTGAGGGACGGCGCTGTCGTCGGCGGTGGCATCGTACGGGCCCCACGCCCGCGAGACCGGTTCGGCACCGGTCGCGCGACGCCCTATCACGTCGCCGGCGATCCGCGCTTGGTACTTCCCCTGGTGCGTGAGCAGGGCACGGTGGTTCACGTCGCCGACGGCGTACAGCCATTCGCTCCCCCGCACGCGCATCGAGTCGTCCACCTCGAGCCACGAGCCGGGTTCGAGTCCGACGATGTCGAGGCCGATCCCGTCGGTGCGAGGCGTCCGCCCGGTCGCGACGAGCATCTCGTCGGCACGTACCTCATCGCCGTCATCGAGCGCCACGACGATCGTGCCGTCGGCATCCCGGCGCACGCTGCGCGGCTCCACGCCGGTTCGCACGGTCGCACCGACGGCTCGGAGCGCCTCGGTCACCGCGTTCCCTGCGAACGGCTCGAACGTGCCGAGCAGACCGGATCGCGCCAGCACGGTCACCTCCGCCCCCAGCGCCGCGAACGCCGTGGCCATCTCGACGCCGACGACACCGCCACCGAGGACGACGAGGGATGCCGGGACCTCGTGGGCACTCGTCGCCTCGCGGCTCGTCCAGGGCGCAGCATCCACGAGTCCCTCGATGTCCGGGACGAGGGCGGCAGAGCCGGTGCAGACGGCCACTGCGTGCCGCGCGCGGAGGACCCGCGTCGAGCCGTCGCCGGCTTCGACGGTCACCTCTCGCTCGCCGCTCAGCCGCCCGAAGCCGCGCACGAGGTCGATGCCGGCGCTCTGAAGCCACTCGACCTGCGAGGTGTCCTGCCACTCGTGCACGATGCGATCGCGGCGGGCGAGCACCGCGGCGATGTCGATACTTCCTGTGACCGCCTCTGCCGCCCCGGGGACGGCCCGGGCGGCGCGGAGCGCAGCCGGGGCGCGCAGGAGCGCCTTGGACGGCATGCACGCCCAGTACGAGCACTCGCCGCCGACGAGCTCGGACTCCACGATCACCGCGGTCAGTCCTGCCCGCACCGCGCGATCGGCCACGTTCTCGCCGACGGGTCCGGCGCCGATGACGATGAGGTCGTACTCCTGGGTCTCCATGGAGCCACGTTAGCCACCTCGGAGGCCATCAGGGCGGGACGGAAACGAAGAAGGCCCCGGTCACTGGCGAGAGTGACCGGGGCCGTCGTGCACCCCCAGGGACTTGAACCCTGAACCCACTGATTAAGAGTCAGTTGCTCTGCCGATTGAGCTAGAGGTGCGTGATTCGGAACGTTCCGAACCGAGGGTCAACACTACCATCACGATCCGGTTCACCGCCAATCGAGCCACCTCCGCGGGTCGTATCCTGGAGGAGTGAGCTCCCCCACCACCTCCGGAAGCTGGACCGCGCCCTTCGACGGCTCCCTCGAAGACGACCTCGCGCTCGCCCTCCGACTGGCGGATGCCGCCGACGCGGTGTCGATGCTCCGCTTCGACGCGCCCGACCTCGAGGTGCAGACGAAGGCCGACGACTCGCACGTCACGGAGGCAGACCTCGCGACCGAACGCGCCATCCGCGACCTGCTCGCGGCGGAGCGTCCCGACGACGCCGTCTTCGGCGAAGAGTTCGGGGGCTCGGTGACCGCCGAGCGGACCTGGATCATCGACCCGATCGACGGCACCGCGAACTACCTCAAGGGCATCCCGATGTGGGCGACGCTCATCGCGCTCTCGATCGACGGTGTCCCGCGCGTCGGCGTCGTGAGCCAACCCGGCATCGGCCGGCGCTGGTGGGCGGCGAGCGGCCTCGGCGCGTGGACGCTCGACCCGTCCGGCGCACCGCGTCGCCTCGGCGTCTCGCATGTCGCCTCGCTCGACGCCGCGAGCGCGAGCTTCCAGAGCATCGCCCAATGGGACGACGTCGGTCGCACCGACGCGCTCCTGCGTCTCTCGCGCTCGGTCTGGCGCGACCGCGGCTATGGCGACGCCTGGCCGTACATGCTCCTCGCCGAGGGGCGCCTCGAGTTCGTCGCCGAGTTCGATGTCAAGGAGTACGACATCGCCGCCCACGTCCCGATCGTGCTCGAAGCCGGCGGGCGCTTCACCGATATCGACGGCGCCGAGACGATCGCCACGCGCTCGTCGGTCGCGACCAACGGCCGCCTCCACGACGAATTCCTCACCCTCATCCACGGGTCGGACGCGTAGCGGATGCCACGTCGATTCCTCGTCGCAGCCGGCACGTTCGTGCTCGCCGCCCTGATCGCAGGCTGCTCGCCGCAGACACCGGGTGGCACCGCATCGCAGGCCCCGGGCGATGCAGCCCTCGGCGGGCCCGCATCCGACTCGGCGACACCGACTCCCGCGCCGACGGTCGATCCCGCGTCGGTGACGTGCGAGAACATGCTCGCGGCCGACGCCGCCGCGGAGTTCGCAGCGACCGACTGGTCGGTGCGCGAAGACCCCTTCGTGATCCTCGACCTCGAGCTCCCCGACGGTACGGCGTGCACGTGGGGCGACTTCTCGTCGCCGACGAGCGATGACCTGGTGCTCTTCGGCTGGTCGCCGATCGACGACGCGGATGCCGCGTCCGTGCAGACCGCGCTGCTCGAGGAGGGCTGGGTGCGCGAGGACGACGGCGACGACGTCATCCTCACCGAGGACCCGGCGTCCGCGCTGCGTCTCGACGCGGACGGGTATGGGATGACCTATCGCTTCGAGAGCGGCGCCGTCACGGTCTCGGATACGAAGCAGGGGCTGGACCTCATCGACGTCCAGCCCTGACGTGGACCCTGCGGGTGCAGCAACGACGAAAGCCCCTCGATCCCAATGTTTCCAGGGGATCGAGGGGCTTCCTCGTCGCGACAACGGTTCGTGGAGATGGGGGGAATCGAACCCCCGTCCATCGCTGAGAGACGGCGTCTTCTCCGGGCGCAGTCTGTAAAAGGCGTTCTGCTCGGCCCCGACATTCAGTACAGACACATAAGTCGACGGGCCCAGCCTGAAGAAAGTCCCGCGTGACGCTCAGGCGACGTCACGCAGCAAGATCCCTTAGATGACGCCAAGGACCGTGACGGGATCAGTCACGGATTGACGGACTCGGGCTCGCTGCTCAGGCAGCGAGGGCGAAGTCGGACTGCTTCTTTTCGGCAGTTATTGGTTCGCAGAGGTCGTTAACGAGATAACCCTGCATCCTCGGCCCGCTTCCCGCAGAGTCACAGGCGATGTCGAAACCGATCATCCCCGTGGCGCCTGGCGGCGTGTGGACCGTTGTCGCACTGTGGAATTACCAACCCGAGCGGCGAACCGCTCGAGCATTACAGCCTACAACGGATGCCACTCCCCCGCCATTCCCGCACGTGGTCACGCCGGCAGGAAGTACTCCAGCGCGAGCGGTGCGACCTCGAGGGCTGCGGCATCCGCTCGGGACACCCACCGAACCTCGGCGATCTCGGCGGCAGCGGCGGGCGTCTGCTCGCCGATGTCAACGCGGAACACGTCGGCCACGACGAGGAACCCCGGTTCGTTCGCGGCGCTCGCGGTGAACTCCCCCATCGCTTCGACGGATGCCACCGGGATGACGAGACCGAGTTCTTCGGCGAGCTCCCGCACGAGCGTCTCGTCCGGCTGCTCCCCGGCCTCGGGCTTGCCGCCCGGCTGCATGAACGCTGCTGTGCCGGCCTTTCGCACGAGAAGGAGGCGCCCGGCATCGTCCACGATCACCGCGGCGGAGACGCGGATGCTGGCGGTCGTAGAGGCGGCGTCGGGGCTGGTCACCCTGGCACGCTAACAGGGGTCCGTCCCGGCGTAGAATCTCGTGTGCCCGAGAACGAGACCACCCCTGCAGCCGACGCTCCGAGCGGCATCGATCCCGCCGACCTCGCGACGACGCTCCGGGTTCTCGAGGCGCTCGCCGAGGTCGACCAGACGCACCCCGACTACGTCACCGTCCGCCGCGCGACAGCTGCGATGTTCAAGGCGACGAAGAAGGTGCGTCGCCGCGAGATCCGCGACGCGATCGCCGCAGCAGACCGCGCCGTCGTCCACGCCACCGCGACCGGCGCTCCCGACCGGATCGACGACGAGACCCGCGGCATCCCGATCAGCACCCGCACGACGACGCCCTCCGCAGGCACCCTGCTGAAGGCGCGCGGGTGCTACATCTGCAAGCAGCGGTACACCGTCGTCGACGCGTTCTACCACCAGCTCTGCCCCGACTGCGCGGCGATGAGCCATGCCAAACGCGACGCCCGTACCGACCTCACGGGTCGCCGCGCGCTCCTCACCGGCGGTCGCGCGAAGATCGGCATGTACATCGCCCTGCGACTGCTGCGCGACGGCGCGCACACCACGATCACGACCCGTTTCCCCCGAGACGCGGTGCGCCGATTCAGCAGCCTGCCGGATGCCGCGGACTGGATCCACCGGCTGAAGGTGGTCGGCATCGACCTGCGCGACCCGGCCCAGGTCGTGGGGCTCGCCGAGGAGGTCGCCGCTGCCGGCCACCTCGACATCCTCATCAACAATGCGACGCAGACCGTCAGGCGGTCCCCCGGCGCGTATCAACCGCTCGTCGACGCTGAACTCTCCCCGCTCCCGGACGGCCCGCTGCCCGAGCTGGTCACGTTCGGCCACACGAACGACCAGCACCCGCAAGCGCTCGAGCGGTCGGTCACGGCCCACCCGATCCTCGCGGCCGCGGCATCGCGCGCCGAGGAACTCACCGAGCAGGCGATGGCGGCCGGATCGAGTTCGCTCGAGCGTCTCGCCGCCGGCACGGCCATCGACGCCGGCGGCCTCATCCCCGACCTCGACCATTCGAACTCCTGGGTGCAGCGCGTCGAAGAAGTCGACCCGCTCGAGATGCTGGAGGTGCAGCTCGCCAACACCACGGCGCCGTTCCTCCTCGTTTCGAAGCTGCGTCCGTCGCTCGCGGCCAGCCCCGCGCATCGCACCTACATCGTGAACGTGAGCGCGATGGAGGGCGTCTTCAATCGCGGCTACAAGGGACCGGGCCACCCGCACACGAACATGGCGAAGGCCGCCGTCAACATGCTCACCCGCACAAGTGCTCGCGAGATGTTCGAGTCCGACGGCATCCTCATGACGAGCGTCGACACCGGATGGATCACCGACGAGCGCCCGCACCCGACGAAGGTCCGCCTCGCCGAGGAGGGGTTCCACGCCCCACTCGACCTCGTCGACGGCGCCGCCCGTGTGTACGACCCGATCGTCCGCGGTGAGGCCGGCGAAGACCTGTTCGGTGTGTTCTTGAAGGACTATGCACCGGGACAGTGGTGAACCTTCCATCGGCCGGCCGCCGCGTCGTCGTCAGGTACTTGCTCCCCACGGGGCAGGCGACCGACGCGCTCGGCGTGCTCCTCGAGGCGTCTGAGACCGAACTCGTCGTCGATGGCAAGCGCGGACCGGAGCGAATCCCCCGCGGCGCGGTGATCGCGGCGAAGGAGGTCCCGCCGCCGCCCGCACCCCGCCCTCGCGCCGCGCCACCGCGAGCGTAGGGTCAGAGCATGAGCGACATCGTCATCACCGTTCGGGGCGAGCACCACGAGCGGGTCACCGCCGAGCGGGCGAGCGTGCAGGTCTCGGCATCCGTCGACGGTCCCGATCGCGCTGCCGTCGTGGAGCAGGCGACCGCGCTCGCCGCACCGCTGCAGGCCGAGGTCGCCGCACACGCCGATGCAGGCGCGGTCGACGCGTGGAGCAGCGACCGCGTCTCGGTGTGGGCCGACCGTCCGTGGAACGACCGCGGCGAGCAGCTTCCGCTCGTCCACCACGCGACGATCACCGTCGCGGCGACGTTCACGGACGCGACGGTCTTGTCGGAGTGGCTGAGCGACCTCGCGCTCCGTGACGGCGTACAGGTCGGCGGCATCGACTGGTCGCTCTCCCCCGAGACACGCGTGCAGATCGAGCGCGACGTCGCGACGAATGCGATCGGCGAGGCGGTGCGCCGTGCGACGGCGTACGCCCAGGCCATCGGCAGAGCGAGCGTCGAGGCGATCGAGCTTGCCGATGTGGGGCTTCTGGAAAATGGGACCGAGCACGCCTCAGCACCGCGCTACGCGAAGGCGGCGATGATGGATGCCGCATCCCCCGGGATCGACCTGCGACCGGGCGAGATCACCGTCAGCGTGGCCGTCGACGCACGCTTCCGCGCGAGCTGATCACTCGCCGAGGCGGTTGCGACTGCGCATCGCGCGCTCAGCCTCGCGCTTGTCCTCGCGCTCGCGGATCGTCTGCCGCTTCTCGAACTCTCGCTTGCCCTTCGCGATCGCGATCTCGACCTTCGCGCGCCCATCAGAGAAGTACAGCTTCATCGGGATGAGCGTGTAGCCGCCAGCCGAGACGGCGTGCGAGAGCTTCACGATCTCGTCCTTGTGCAAGAGGAGCTTTCGCGTGCGCTTGGCGGAGTGGTTCGTCCAGTGCCCCTGCGAGTACTCCGGGATGTGCACTGCGTCGAGCCATGCCTGCCCGCCGTCGATGAACGCGTAACCGTCGCTGAGGTTCGCGCGACCCTGTCGCAGCGACTTCACCTCGGTGCCGGTCAGCACGAGGCCCGCCTCGTACGTCTTCTCGATCGCGTACTCGTGGCGCGCGCGACGATTGGTCGCGATGACCTGTTCCCCGCGTTCCCTGGGCATGATGACTCCTCCGACGACCAGCGAGCTCCGCATGGCCGGCCCGCCAGTCTAGCCGAGCGGGGCCGGGTCGTGCGTGTCGGTCAGGCGCGCAGCCAGCGACGGATCGCGAAACTCGCGGACGCCGCGGCGAGCACGAGTCCGAGCGCGACGATGACGGGCACCACCAGCGCGGCATCCGCCATGTCCACCCACGACGTGGCGAAGTCGATCTGCCCGCGGAGGTACCCGTGCACACCGAACTGGACGCCGAGGCAGATCGCGACACTGGCCAGCGCCGACCCGAGCAGTGCCGCGAACACGCCCTCGAGGATGAACGGCGTCTGGATGAAGCGGTTCGACGCCCCGACGAGGCGCATGATGCCGAGCTCCTTCCGGCGTGCGTATGCGGAGAGTCGGATCGTCGTCGAGATCAGGAGCACGGCGGCGATGAGCATGAGTGCGGCGATACCGATGGCGATGTATGTCGCGACCGTGAGCGCCGAGAAGAGCGGATCGAGGTACTGCATCTGATCGGTGACCTCTTCGACGCCGTCCATGCCGGTGAACGCCTCGTCGATCACGTCGGTCTGGGTCGGATCGACGAGGTTCACCCAATAGGTGTCGTTCAGCTGCGCGGGGGTGATGAAGTCGACGTAGTCCTCGCCCATGAGTTCGAGGACGTTCTCGTACGCCTCATCGCGGGTCTCGAAGTCGGCACCGCTGACGATGCCCGCGAGCGCGGGGCTCTCGAGCTTCTCGGCGACGGCAGCGAGCTGCTCCTCGTTCGCGACGCCGTCGGCACAGGTGGTGGCTGTCGAGTCCTCGCGGCACATGAACACCGCGACCTGCGCTCGGTCGACCCAGTAATCGCGCATCTCGGCGATCTGCATCTGCATGAGCATCGCGGCACCGACGAACGTGAGCGACACGAAGGTGACGAGCACCACCGACACCACCATCGACGCATTGCGTCGGAGACCGGTGAGCGCCTCACCGAGGACGAGCCCGAGCCTCATACGGTGGGCCCCACTTCATCGTCATCGTCCCCGCGTCCGAGGCCGAGCCGATCAGCTGCGCCGAGTCCTTCGATCGCTCCGAGGTCAACCTCGGTGGGGACGATCGGCACGGATCGAGTGCCGGTGTCCGAGCCGCTCGGCGGGGTCGGCGTCGAATGCACCGGCGAGGAGGCCTCGGACACCGAAGCCACGGGTTCAGCCACCACAGGCACCGCCGGCAACACCGTCTCGGGCTGCGGAGCCGGCGGCACGGCCCGCTCGGGCAGGGCATCTTCGGCGGCGAGCTCGTGCGATGCGATCTGCTTCTGCAGCTCGAGCACCGCGGTGAGCGCGGCCGTCGCGGCCGCACCCTTGACCGTCTCGGGCGCGAGCGTCGGCAACTGCGAGGTGTCCCCGTATCCGCCGTGACGCTCGTCGCGGACGATGACACCGCCGCGCAGCTCGATCACACGCCGCTGCATCTGGTCGACGAACGCGGCCTCGTGGGTGGCCATGACGACCGTCGTCCCGCCCGCGTTGATCCGCGCGAGGAGCTGCATGATGTCGATCGAGGTCGCCGGGTCGAGGTTTCCCGTCGGCTCGTCGGCGAGGAGGATCTGCGGCCGGTTGACGATGGCGCGCGCGATCGCGACGCGCTGCTGCTCACCGCCGGAGAGTTCGTGCGGCAGTCGCTTCTCTTTCCCCTCGAGGCCGACCAGGGCGAGGGCCTCGGGCACGGACTGCTGGACGAACGCACGGCTCGAACCGATGACCTGGAGCGTGAAGGCGACGTTCTGGAACACCGTCTTGCCGGGCAACAACCGGAAGTCCTGGAACACCGACCCGATGTGGCGGCGGAAGTACGGCACCTTCCGGGTCGTGAGCGTCCGCACGTCCCTTCCGAGCACGACGACACGACCCTCCGACGGGGTGTCCTCGCGGAGGATCAGGCGCAGACACGAGGACTTGCCCGAACCGGACGCGCCCACAAGGAACACGAACTCCCCGCGCTGCACGTCGAACTCGACCTCGCTGAGCGCCGGCTTGTTCGTCCCTCGGTACCGCTTACTGACGTTCTCGAACCGGATCATGACCTGACGAGCCTAAGCGCGCGGGTCGTGGCAGCCGTCAGCGACACTCCCCGCACCGCGGGTCAGTCGTCGTCATCCTTGCGCTTGCGCCAGCGGATGCCGGCCGCGATGAAGCCGTCGAGGTCGCCGTCGAACACGACCGCGGGGTTGCCCACCTCGTGTCCCGTGCGCAGGTCCTTCACGAGTTGCTGACCGTAGAGGAAGTACGAGCGCATCTGGTCGCCCCAGCTCGCGGTGATGGTGCCGGCGAGCTCCTTCTTCTTCGCCGCCTCTTCTTCCTTCTGGAGGAGCATGAGGCGGGTCTGCAAGACGCGCATGGCGGCCGCGCGGTTCTGGATCTGGCTCTTCTCGTTCTGCATCGACACGACGATGCCGGTCGGAAGGTGCGTGAGCCGCACGGCCGAGTCCGTCGTGTTGACCGACTGACCGCCAGGGCCGGACGAACGGAAGACGTCGACGCGCAGGTCACCCTCGGGGATGTCGACCTCCTGGGCCTCCTCCATCACCGGGATCACCTCGACGGCGGCGAAGCTCGTCTGCCGCTTATCGGCCGAGCCGAACGGACTGATGCGCGCGAGGCGGTGCGTGCCTGCTTCGACGGACAGGGTGCCGTACGCGTAGGGGGCGTCGACCTCGAAGGTCGCCGACTTGATGCCCGCGCCTTCCGCATAGGACGTGTCGAGCACCTTCACCGAGTACTTGTGGCGCTCGGCCCAGCGCAGGTACATGCGCATAAGCATCTCGGCGAAGTCGGTGGCGTCGTCGCCGCCGGCACCGGAGCGGATGGTGACGACCGCGCCTCGGTCGTCGTACTCGCCGTCGAGGAGCGTCTGCACCTCGAGCTGACTGATGACCTTCTCGAGGTCGACGATCTCGCGGCGCGCCTCGTCGGCGGCATCCTCGTCGTCCATCTCGTGGGCGAGCTCGACCATGACGTCGAGGTCATCGAGGCGCTGCTCGATCTCGGTCACGCGCTTGAGCTCCGCCTGGCGGTGGCTGAGCGCGCTGGTGACCTTCTGCGCCTTCTCGACGTCGTCCCAGAGGTCGGGCGCGCCGGCCTCTTCGGACAGTCGCGCGATCTCGGTGTGCAAGGCGTCGACGTCGACGACCGCCTTGATTTCACCGAAGGTGGAACGGAGGGCCTGGATGTCGGCAGACGGATCGAATTCGAGCATGACACTCCAGAGTAACGTGGATGCCGATGTCCGACCGCCCCGACTCCCCCACCGCCCGGGAAGTCCTCTGGCGATTCGGTCCCATGGTCTACGCACCGACCGTCCTGTTCGCGATCGGCGAGGGGTCGGTGATCCCGCTCATCCCGATCATCGCCGGTGGTCTCGGCGCTGACGTGGCGCTCTCTGCCCTCATCGCGTCGCTCCTGGTGATCGGGCAGCTGATCGGCAACATCCCCGCGGGGTGGGCGGTCGCGCGCTTCGGCGAGCGGCCCACGATGATCGCGGCGGGGAGCCTTGCGCTCGTCACCGCGGTGACCGCGGCGCTCATTCCGGCATTGTTCGCCTTCGCGGCCGCTGTCTTTCTCATCGGCTTCTGCGCGGCGGCGTTCGGGCTCGCCCGCCACTCGTTCATGACGACACGGGTTCCCCTCGTCTTCCGTGCCAGGGCCCTGTCGCTCCTGGGCGGCACCTTCCGCTTCGGGATATTCACCGGGCCTTTCATCGCCGCCGCCCTGATCGGTCTGTTCGGCGAGGAACGCTCGACGATCTGGTTCTTCGCCGTGTGCCTGGTCGCGCTCATCGTCCTCGTGAGCTTCGGCCCCGACCCCGAACGAGAGTTCGCGGCGGGGGCCCCGCGCCCTCGCGATGTGGAGGATTCCGGTGAACCGGTGTCGGGCTCGATCCCCGTCGTCGAACGTCGTGGCGTCTTCCGCACGCTGTGGCGCCACCGCGCGGTGCTGTCCCGGGTGGGGGTCGCGGCCGCGGCCCTCTCTGCCGTGCGATCCGCGCGCCAGGTCGTGCTCCCGCTGTGGGGAGTGTCCATCGGGCTCGACGCGCAGAGCCTCGCCCTCGTCGTCGGTGTCTCCGGCGCGATCGACTTCGCCCTCTTCTACGCCAGCGGCCAAGTCATGGACCGGTTCGGACGCCTGTGGGCGGCGCTGCCGGCCATGATCCTGATGTCCGCCGGGTTCCTCGCGCTGTCGACGACGCACGATGTCGGTACCGCCGAGATGTGGTTCGCGCTCTTCGCCGCGGTCCTCGGCGTGGGCAACGGGCTGTCCAGCGGCATCCTGCTCACGATCGGCGCCGACCTCGCGCCGGCCGACGATCCCGCACCCTTCCTCGGGTCGTGGCGCACGCTGACGGATGCCGGTGGCGCCACCACCCCGCTGCTGGTGACCGCCCTCACCGCTGCCTTCTCCCTCCCGATCGCCGCCGCGGCGGTCGGCCTCGTCGGCGTGCTCGGGGCCGGGGCCTTCCTCCGCTGGCTGCCGCGGTTCGTGCCGCACGCACGGCCCTGAGGCGCACAGCCGACTCATATCGAAGCCGCGACACGCTCCGCAACCACTTCCCGGGTCGCCTCGCCCGATGGCAAGCTGACGGAGCGACCGAAGGGAAACTGATGGTTGTCGAGACGACACTCCAGCGCGACGGAACCCGCCGCGAGAACGAGCGCCTCGCCCAGGCGGCGGCTCGACGGCTGGCGCTGGTCCGTGTGATCGTGCTCCTCGCCGCCGTGTCCGGCATCAACTACGTGACGTGGCGCTGGCTCGCCTCGGTGAACTGGGAAGCCTGGTGGATCGCGGTCCCCCTGGTCCTCGCCGAGACCTACAGCTTGATCGACTCGCTGATCTTCGCTCTCGGCGCGTGGCGGCTCCGCGAACGTCACGATTCGCCGAGGCTCACGCGTGACGTGACCGTCGATGTCCTCATCGCCACGTACAACGAGCCGCTCGACCTCGTCATGAAGACGGCGCGCGCGGCGAAGGCCATCACCTACCCGCACGCGACGTGGATCCTCGACGACGGCGACCGCGAGGAGCTGCGCGCCCTCGCCGAGGCCGAAGGGATCGGCGTCATCACCCGCTCGCAGGCCTGGCGCGACCGTCCGCGTCACGCGAAGGCGGGCAATCTCAACAATGCGCTCATGGTGACCGAGGGCGAGTTCTTCCTCATCCTCGACGCCGACCAGGTGCCCTCTCCGCACATCCTCGACCGCACGCTCGGCTGGTTCGAAGACGAGCGCGTCGCCCTCGTCCAGACGCCGCAATGGTTCGTGAACGTGCCCGTCTCCGACCCGCTGGGCAGCCAGGCTCCGTTGTTCTACGGACCCATCCAACAGTCGAAGGACGGCTGGAACGCTGCCTTCTTCTGCGGCTCGAACGCGATCCTCCGGCGTGAGGCGCTGATGCAGCTCGGGGTGTCGCGCTATGTCGATGAGGTGACGCTCGCGGTGAACCGCGGGGTTCGCTCCTCCCGTCGGGTACTCGCCCGCGCGCGGCGCGACCACGGGGCCGATCCCCGCATCGCCGCAGCTCTCGACACCGTCGCCGAGGCGCTCGATCAGGTCAAGGTGGAGATCGCCCGTGGCGACGCACTCGCCGACGTCACCTTCGCGTTTCACGCACGCATCGACCGGGTACGCCGGGAGCTCAGCGACCAGGACATCACCGACCTTCACGCGGAACTCCGCGGGTTGGCCGACGTGACCGCCGACGCGGCGTCGCTGGCGGCCATCGACGAGGTCACCCTCGAGTCCCTCGGCGACCGGTCGTTGTCTCCGCTTGCCGCCCTCGAATCCATCTCGCTCCTCGTCTCGTCGTTCGACGTCGGTCGCGACGAGGAGGCGCAGGCGGTCATGCCGCTGGCGACCATCTCGGTCACCGAGGACATGGCGACGTCGATGCGTCTGCACGGTCTCGGCTGGAGGTCGGTCTATCACGACGAGGTACTGGCGAAGGGCCTGGCGCCTGAGGACCTGTCGACGATGCTCACGCAGCGTCTGCGCTGGGCGCAAGGGACGATGCAGGTGATGTTCCGGGAGAACCCGCTCGTCCAGAAGGGTCTCGGGTGGGGTCAGCGCATCATGTACTTCGGCACGATGTGGAGCTACCTCGCGGGCTTCGCGGCACTCGTCTACGTCGCCGCGCCCATCCTGTATCTGTCGTTCGGCGTCATGCCCGTCCAGGCCTGGAGCGTGGACTTCTTCGTTCGGTTCATCCCATTCTTCGTCCTCAACCAGATCCTGTTCCTCGTCGTCGCGAAGGGGCGCCCGACCTGGCGCGGAGCTCAATACTCGCTGGCCCTCTTCCCCGTGTGGATCGCGTCGGTCAAGACCGCGTTCGACAACGTGTATCTGGGGCGCCCTCTCGGCTTCTCTGTGACACCGAAGACGCGGGTCGCCGAGGGTCGCCCTCGGTGGGACCTCGTGCGTCCGCAGCTGATCGTCATCGGCGCGCTCCTGCTCTCACTCGTGGCGGTGTCCATCCGCTACGCCGTCGGGCAGGCCGAGGGGATCGCCCCGCTCATCAACATCGCGTGGGTGCTCTACGACCTCGCCGTGTTCAGCATCATCATCCGCGCGGTGCTCTACTCCCCCGCGAACCACCCCGAACTGAAGGAGACCTGACCATGCAGCTCGCGTTCGACACCCGGCCCGGCGGCGAAGTCGTCACCCCACAGGGCCGATTGACGATGGTCTCCGCCCGCGCCTTCCGCGAGCAGGTCAGCGCACACATCCAGGCCAACACCGGCAGCGTCATCGTCATCGACCTCTCCGAGGTCTCGTTCATCGATTCGTCAGGACTCGGCGCGCTCGTCGCGTGCCTGAAGACGGCGCGGCAGGCCGGCGGCGATCTGCGACTGGCAGCACCGAGCGAACAGGTGAGCATGATCCTCACCATGACCAACCTGGACCGCGTGCTCAAGCCGCGTCCCACTGTCGAGGAGTCGTTCGGTGACTGAATCCGCAGCCCGCACGCTCGAGGCGGATGTCGCGCTCGAGAGCCTCGACCTCGTCCACGACACGCTCACCGCGTGGTGGGAAGAGGTCGGCGAGGTCGACCTCCGCACCCGCTTCGCGTTCGAGACCGCCGTCATCGAGATCGCCGGCAATGTGATCGAGCACACCATCGCGGCATCCGCGGCACAGGGACGCCGTTTCACGCTCGACCTCGTCGCCGATGCCGCGCTCACCGCGACCTTCCGCGACGACGGCCTCCCCGTCGCCCTCGACCTCAGTGCGGTCACGATGGCCGACGAGGACGACGAGAGCGGCCGCGGACTCGCCCTCGCGCTCGCTGCAGTCGACCGGCTCGACTACCAGCGCATCGACGGACGGAACGTCTGGACCCTGGAGTGCGCCCGCGGATGAAGCGGCTCCTGCGTCACCTGCTCACCGGTGCGGCGATCGCCGTCGCCGCTGCCGCCGGCGCTGCGGCACCTGCCGGCGCGGTGACGCAGCAGGAGGGTGGCGTCTGGTTCGGCCCCGAGCTCGATTGGCTCGCCGACAGCCCGGAAGGGTATGCGGACCGCCTCGGAGCAACACCCGCGACGTATCTCCTCCGCCTCGGCTATCCGATCGACGACGACGCGGCAGCGCGGTGGGAACGCGCTGCGTCAGATGTCGCGGCGCAGGGCGCGGTCCTCGCGCTGGTCCTCGAGCCGACCATCGACCTCGAAAACCTGGACAGTGGCGACGCCGACGCGTTCAACGCACGCCTGCAATCGCTCCACGACCAGTACGGGACGTTCCACCGCATCCGATTCGCCCCGGAAATGAACGGTTCGTGGACGGAGTGGGGGCAACAACCCACGGCGTACGTCGATGCATTCGAGGTCGTTGCGCAGGCAGTCCACGATGGTGACTCCACGGCCGAGATGGTGTGGTCGCCGTCGTACGGCGCCGGGTATCCGTTCGAACGCGCCGATGGGCGACTCGAGGATCTTACGTTCACTGATCTCCAACGCCTCGACACGGACGGCGACGGCTCGGTGACGGAGGCTGACGACCCGTACGGCCCGTACTTCCCAGATCCTGCTTCGGTGGATCGCGTCGGGCTCACGATGTACTACTTCGGCAAGGGCGAGGCGGGTGCGGCGGCGGGCCGGGACGTGCCACTCGAGCGCAACAAGGCTCCGGAGACCGGTGAGGTCTCCGAGCGCCTGCAGGAACGCTGGGGGTACACGACCCCCCAGGACGAGACCTTCTACGAGCGGTTCGCGGTCGGCGAGGACAAGCCGTTCACCCTCGACACCGGCGCGCTCTACGACCAGTCGCTCGAGGGCGACAGCGAGATCGAGGTCAAGCGGGACTGGTGGCGCCAGGTGCTCGCCGAGCTCCCCGACTATCCGAAGCTGACCGCGCTCACCTGGCTCGAAGTGGTGCGCGAAGAGGCGGAGGCAGGTTCCGAAGAGGTCGACTGGCGCGCCACGGACGACGACGAGCTGGCATCCGATCTGCTGGACGACCTCGAGGGCACCGGGGTGATCCGGTGGTCGCCGATCACCGACGTCGTCACGCCCGACCAGGGGTACGCCAGCACCGTGCAGGTGCGCGAGGGCGGCGACGAGATCAAGTGGATCACCGGCTCGGCCGCGGTGCTCGCCCTGGCCTACCTCCTGTCGGGGGTCGTCGGCAAGCTGCTGCCGAAGTGGCGCTACAGCGACGACTCGTCTACACGCGACCTCCGCATCGACATGGTGCGCGGCTTCGTCATCATCGTCGTCGTGGTGACGCACATCGAGGTGCTGAGCCCGTACTCGCTGGCGTCCCTCAAGGTCATCGGCGCGATCACCGGAGCAGAACTGTTCGTGCTGCTCAGCGGCATCGTGCTCGGCATGGTGTTCCTGCCGTCGGTCAAACGCGTCGGCGAATGGCCGGCAGCCCTCGGCGCCTGGGCTCGCGCACGAAAGCAGTACCTCGTCGCGCTCGCGGTCATCCTCCTGATCTTCATCCTCAGCTTCGTGCCGTTCATCGACGCGAGCGCCATCATGACCTTCACCGACCGCGGCACCGGTGAGGACGGCGAGACAACGACCGGTCGGGTCTACAACCTGTATCCGAACGCCGAACGACTGCTCGACTACCCGCCGCCCTGGTACGCGGTGCGGCAGTTCCTCCTGCTCGAAATGGGCCCGTGGCCGTTCAACATCATGGGGCTGTTCGTTGTCCTGAGCCTCGCCTACCCGGCCCTGATGTGGCTCATCAAGCGGAAGCTGTGGTGGGTCCTGCTGATCGGCAGCTGGGGCCTGTACCTCGTGCACGACTTCTTCCCCGGCTTCGCGCCGCTGCCGTCGCAGTTCAACGCGGTGTTCCCGCTCTTCGCTTGGCAGGTGCTGTTCACGCACGGACTCGTCATCGGCTACTACCGGCGGCAGATCATCCGCGCACTCACATCGATCCCGGGCAAGATCCTCGCCGGGGTCTTCGTCCTCGGGTACGCCGGCTTCCTGGTGTACCTCTGGGCGGGTGACACGTACGGCTTCACGCCGACGCCGTTCCCCGCCGACCTGTACGGCCAGCTCTACGACAACGGATACCAGCGCATCGACCTCGACTGGGGTCGCCTCGTCGATCTGCCGCTCGTCATCATCTGCAGCTACGCCGTCCTCACGGTGGCGTGGAAGCCCTTGAACGCGCTGATGGGCTGGCTGTGGGTGCCGCTCGGACAGGCGAGCCTCTACGTCTTCACCGTGCACGTGTTCTTCGCGCTCGCCGTCGCGAACATCCCGGGACTCGATCGGCAGAGCTTCTGGCAGGGCACGATCATCCACACGGTCGTGATCGCACTGATCTTCCTCATGGTGAAGAAAAAGTTCCTCTTCTCGGTGATCCCCAGATAGCGCGCGGGTCACCGCAGCGCGGTGCGGCTGGTCGCAGTCGCCTCGATCCGCACACCGTCCGGCACGAAGATCGTCCCGATCACCGGATGCCACGTCGTCGCGACCGTCACTCGCGCCGACACCCCGTCGGGCGTCTCCGCGTCCACGACGACCGCGCCACCGGATGCCGCAACGATGGCCGTCGCCTGCTCCGACACACCGGCATCGGTCAGCTCGGCCACCGGCTCGCCGCCCTCCACCTGCAGTGTGAAACCGTCCGCGCCCGCGAGTGCCGCCGCGTCGGCGGTGGACTGGATGCGCTTTTGCGCGAGGTACAGGCTCGTGGCATCCACGCAGACGAACACCAGCGCGAGTGCGAGGAGCGCGTAGCCGAGCGTCAGCAGCAGGATGCTGCCGTCATCGTCGTCGACCGCCAACCTGCGCATCAGGGCTCGCTCCAGTACCGCGACACCTTCTGGACCGCGGATGCCTCGACGCCCACGCGGGCGAGCTCGTCGAGCCCGAGCACCGGCGGCACGAGGGGCAGCGCGACCTCCGACGACACGGTCACGCGGATCGTCGCACCGGGTTCGGGACAGGTGGTGTGGGCACCGACGCAGGCGAGCTCGACCGAAACGGCGCCCGGGTCGATGTCGTACTCCGCAACGATCCCGTCGAGCACTCGGTCGGCCCGGCTCTCCGCGGCATCCGCGCCCGCGGCCGTCCCCACACCGCGGGCGACATGTCGAGCCGCCTGCTCGACGCCGAGCGCCTGCGCCTGGATCTGGCCGAGCGTGACGATCAGGTAGACGATCGGCACGAGCAGGATCACGCCGCCGACGATGAACTCAAGGGCGCCCGAACCCCGCTCGTCCTGCCAGAGCTCAGTCCAGCGTTTCCGCAGGTGCATGGACGGTCACCTCCCACCCGCGGGGAATGCCGATGAGCCCGATGAGGGGCAGTCGCGTCGTCACCGTGACCGCAACAGTTTCATGGCCGAGCTCGACGGACTCCCGTGCGGACACCTCGTCCACGAAGCCCTCGCCGACGGCACCAGCCACGACGTCCAGGGCTCGGGCGGCGCCGGCCCGCGTGTCGACGTCGGCCAGTGCGCCGTAATAGGCGCCCTCGACGGCCGCGTCGTGCACGACGTTCCGGACATAGACGGCGAGACCCAGCTGCAGCACGGCGACCGTCAACGTGGTCAGCAGCACTCCGACGAGCACGAATTCGACAGGCGTCGAGCCGCGCTCGTCGTTCAGCAGGCCTCGCACGGCGAAGTCAGAAGCTGGAGACCTGGTCGATCGCCTGCTCGAACAGCTGCGCGAGGGCAGGTCCCGCGAGCGCCCAAATCACGACGACGAGCCCGGCGGTCATCAGCGTGATGAGCACCCACCCTGGGACATCGCCGCGCTCCTCCCGGAGCGGGCGTCCGAGGACTGCACCCCACGCTGTGCGCAGCCGCTGGATGGTCTTTGCGTTCATGTCGGCATCCCTTCTCTTCATCTCCGTCGTCTCCGCCGTCACCCGACACCGAGGCGGAGCATCACGATCCCGGGGAACACGGCGAACAGCACGCTCATCGGCAGCAGAAGGAACACGATCGGGAAGAGCATCGCGATCTCCTTCCGTCCCGCTTGCTCGATGAGCGACCGCTTCGCGTCCTCTCGCGCGTCCACCGCCTGCGCTTGCAGCACGGCCGCGAGCGGTGCACCCCGGTCGATCGCCGCCACGAGGTGATCGACCGAACGGGAGAGCGACGGCGTGTCCAGTCGCTGGCCGAGATCGGTCAACGCATCGGACAGGCTCGCGCCGGTACCGCTGTCGAGCACCGCACGCCGGATCTCGCTGGTCAGCTCCCCCGAGCCGATGTCTCCCACGCGTCGCAAGGCGTCGCGGAGGCCCTCGCCGGCAGCGAGACACAGCGCGACGAACTCGAGCAGCGTCGGAAGTTCCTCCTCGACCCGTGCTCGACGCCGCTTCGCCATCACGGTGAGCCGCAGATCCGAAAGGGCCGCACCGATCGCCCCGCCCACGATGGGGAGCAACGCGACCGGTGCCGTGAAGCGGCCGGTCAACGCGAGGACGACGACGACCACGCCGCCGAGCGCCGCACCGGCCAACAACCAACCGAGCTGCCGCGCCCGGAACCAGGCGGCATCCTGACCGATCCCCGCCTGCCGAAGTCGGCGCTCCACGCCGGCGGCGCCGCCGAGCGCGGCGACGAGTCCGTCGAGGCGTCCGCGCAGGCTCCCGGTCGCGCGATCGAGCGGCGTGAGACCGCGGGGGTCGGCGATGTCGCGCACGTAGGGTGCGATGCGCCTCGACAACGACGGTGCGGCAAGGCGTGGGACACGGGTCGCGACCAGCACGAATCCTGCCGCCAGGATGCCGCCCAGCACGACAGCGGTCGCGACGTCGGTGATCGCGGTCATGCGAACCACCGCCGCGGCTCGGGCAGTCGCCCGAGCCCGACCATCAGCCGGAAGGCGACGGCCGAAATGCCCGCGCCGATGAGGATGACGGCGCCGCCCTCGGGCGTCGCGTACGCAGCGGCGCCCTCGGGGCGCAGTGCCAGCATCGCGAGGATCACCCACGGCGCGACGACACCCAGGACGGCCGCGCCGCGGATCCACGATTGACGCGCCTCGATCTCCGCACGCAGCGCCGCTTCGGCCCGCACCGATGACGACAGCGCGCGGAGCACGGATGTGAGCTCGGTGCCACCGACCTGCCGAGCCATGCGGAGGGCTTCGATGATGCGATCGGCGACAGGATCGGAGAGTCGAGCCTTGAGTCGCAGTGCACCGGAATCGAAGTGGCCCGACGCCGAGACATCGGTCGCGAAGGCGGTGAACGCCGGCCGAAGCGCGGCGGGACCGACCTCGCCGAGCGCACCGACAGCGTCCGGCAACGACATACCGGCGCGGACGGATGCCACGAGCAAGTCGCACACGTCCGGCCACAGCGCCCGCCGCGACTTCTGCAGGCGGCGCGCCCGCCCGCGCAACCATGTGATGGGCGCGACGGCGCCGGCCACCGCGGAGACCGCAGCGAACGCCGGCAGCGCCGTGAGCAGCCACACCACCGCGCCGGCGACCGCCGCGACGATCATGCTCACGACGACGACGTGGCTCGGCGTCGCGTGGCTGTAGCCGGCGGCCGCGAGCACACGCGCGATGTGACCGGGCGCTGCTACGCGGGTCGCCCCGGCCCCGCGAACCCACAACCACGGCGAGAGGAGCAGCAGCAGTCCGGCTGCGAGCGTGAGTCCGAGCATGGTGGTCATGACGCCGCCCGGTACAGCGTGCGGATCTCGATCTCCCCGGCGACCACGCTCGTCGGGGCGACCACCTCAGTCACGCGGCGTCGGCCGTCCGGGACGCGCTCGCAATGGACGACGAGGTCGACCGACGATGCGATGGCGGGGAGCAGGAAGTCGCGATCGATGTTTCGTCCCGCGAGCAGCGGGAGGGAGCTGAGCTTGCGGAGGGCATCGGTCGCGGAGTTCGCGTGGACGGTCGCCGCGCCCGGCACACCCGTGTTCAAGGCGAGGATCAGGTCGAGCGCCTCCGCGTCTCGAACCTCGCCGACCACCAGGCGATCGGGACGCATCCGGAGCGCCTCTTTGACAAGCCGGCGGAGGGTCACCTCACCCGTGCCTTCGAGGCTCGGCTGGCGGCCCTGCATCGCGACGACATCGGGAGCACCGATCACGAGTTCGAAGGTCTCCTCCACGGTCACGACGCGGTGCTCAGCCGGTCCCGCCGAGATCAGTGCGCCGAGGAGCGTCGTCTTCCCTGCGTGGGTCGCACCGGACACGATGACGCTCCGCCCGTCACGCATTGCCGCCGCGAGCGTGTCCGCGAGTGTGGGAGGCAGCGAGCCAGCCTGCACCAGGTCGCCGAGTTCCCGATAGCGCGTCAGGAACTTCCGGATATTGACGACCCAATGGCGGCGGGTGACGTCCGGGATCGCGACATGCAGCCGGGACCCGTCCGGCAGCGACGCGTCGACGAACGGTTGGCTGAGGTCGACGCGGCGACCCGTGGCCTGCAGCATCCGCTCGACCAGATCCCGTACCGCGGTCTCGCTGAGGACGATCGGGGCACGCTCGCTGCGACCATCGCGCGCGACGTACACCCGGTCGGGCGCGTTGATCCAGATCTCCTCGACCTCCGGGTCGTCCAGCAGCGCCTGGACCGGACCGAAGCCCGCGACCGACGACAGGATCACTCGCGCCGATCCCGCTTCGTCGTCGATGACGTCGATGCCTCGGGCCAGGGCGAAGTCGTTGTGGCGCCGGATCTCGGCGCGTGCGATGAACGCGGCACGCTCGGGATCGTTCGCCGGATCCACGTGTTCGTCGCGAAGCCTCGTACGCACGCGCTCGGCGACGACGGCGAGGCCGCCGGGCGTCGTCAGGGTGGATGCGAGGCTCATGGTCAGCGATCTTCGCAACGCCCGCCGCGACGCGATCGAAATTGTCCACAGGGGTGTCACAGCATCGGCATCCAGTCCCCGTCCGTGGCGCCGCCTAGACTGATTTCACTCGCGGGAGTGGTGAAATCGGCAGACACGCAGGATTTAGGTTCCTGTGCCTTCGGGCGTGGGGGTTCAAGTCCCCCCTTCCGCACGAGGCAGCCCGCTGCGTCACCCCTTGCATCCCACACCGTCGCAACCGGCGACACGTGCCGTCACCGAGGACTCCCTTGCACTCCTTCGCTCTGATCCCCTGGCTCGACCCCGCGACGATCATCGACGCCGCCGGCCCCTGGGCGTTGCTCGTCGTCTGCTTCATCGTCTTCGCCGAGACGGGTCTGCTCGTCGGCTTCCTCCTGCCGGGCGACACCCTGCTGATCATGGCGGGCCTGCTGTCGAACCCGGAGACCCACGCACCGAACGGCGTGTTCGGTGTGAACGTCTGGATCGTCGGTCTCCTCATCGGACTGTCGGCGTTCGTCGGCGGCGAAGTCGGGTACCTCATCGGTCGCAAGGGCGGCCCGGCGGTCTTCGAGCGCAAGGAATCCGGCCTGTTCAGCCGGCGCAACGTCGAGCGCACGAACGCCTTCTTCGAGCGGTACGGCGGCGTCACCGTCATCCTCGCCCGCTTCGTGCCGATCGTCCGCACGTTCGCGCCGGTCGCGGCCGGCGTGGGCAAGATGGCGTGGCACCGCTACACGCTGTACAACCTCATCGGCGCCGTGATCTGGGGCTTCGGCCTCACGGTCGTCGGCTACCTGGTGAGCCTCATCCCGGGCGTCGGCCCGTTCGTCGCCGAGTACATCGACGTCATCCTGCTCATCGCGGTCGTCGGGACGATCATCTTCATCGTGTGGCACTACTTCGCCGAGAAGCGCAAGGTGAAGCGCGAGATGGCCGCAGGCCCGGATGGTGTGACGGATGCCGCCGAGGCGCAGGAACTCGTCCTCGACGAGCGCGCCTTCGACGACCGCAGGGGCGACGCCGACACCGCGCGCTGATCAGGACGCTTTCGAGGCCTTCTTCGCCGGCTTCTTCTCGGCGCTCTTCGCTCCGGATGCGGCATCGTTCGACGACGCACCGCGCGCGGCGCGGCTCTTCTCGACGCTGGCCCGGAGCGCCTCCATCAGGTCGATGACCTCGCCGCCGTCGGCGTCGGCCTTCGCGCCGAAGGTCTCGGCGGTGTCAAACGCGTCGCCCTGCTCGAGCTTCGCCTCGATGAGGGTTCGCAGCTCCTGCTGGTAGTCGTCGGTGAACGCGGTCGGATCGAAGTCGCTCGAGAAGCTGTCGACGAGGGATGCCGAGAGCTCGAGTTCCTTGCTCGAAATCTTCACGGGTTCGTCGAGAGACGGGAACGCGACCTCGCGCACCTCGTCTGCCCAGAGGAGCGTCTGCAGCACGAGGACGTCGCCGCGCACCCGGAGGGCCGCGAGCCGGGTCTTCTGACGCAGCGCGAACCGCACGATCGCGGTGCGGTCGGTCTGCTCGAGCGTACGACGGAGCAGCACGTAGGCCTTGGGCGACTTCGAGTCGGGTTCGAGGTAGTACGCCTTGTCGAGGGTCAACAGGTCGATCTGCTCGGTCGGGACGAACTCGACGACCTCGATCTCGCGGCTGCGCTCCGACGGCAACGCCGCGAAGTCGTCGGAGGTGAGCACGACGGTGCGCTCCCCGTCGTCGTACGCCTTGTCGATGTCGGCGTACGGCACGACCTCGCCGTCGATCTCACAGATGCGCTGGTACCGGATGCGACCGCCGTCGGCGGCGTGCACCTGGTGCAACGACACGTCGTGGTCCTCCGTCGCGGAGTAGACCTTCACGGGGACGTTCACGAGCCCGAAGGTCAGCGCGCCTTTCCAGATCGCTCTCATCACACCAGTACACACCCGTCACACACCCCAGCACTACCCAGCGACACCAGCACTATCGTGGGGGCCATGCCCGGTGCGCAGGAGGTCGTCGTCGACGGCCGTCGCCTGCGGCTGACGAACCTCGACAAGGTGATGTACCCCTCGACGGGTACGACCAAGGGCGAGGTCATCGACTACCTCACCCGCGTCGCGCCGGTGTTGCTCCCCCACCTCGACCGCAGGCCTGTCACCCGCATCCGGTGGCCGGACGGGACAGGCGCGGACTCGTTCTTCGCGAAGCACCTCGAAGCAGGTGCACCGGCGTGGGTGCCACGCCAGCCGATCGAGCATTCGTCGGGTGCGAAGGACTACCCGCTGGTCGACCGGCTCCCGACGCTCGTGTACCTCGCACAGGTCGCGTCCATCGAGTTACACGTGCCGCAGTGGCGCTTCGATACCGCCGGCGCACGGCAATTTCCGGATCGGCTCGTGCTCGATCTGGACCCCGGGCCCGGCGTCGGACTCGCCGAGTGCGCCGAGGTCGCTCGTTGGGCGCGCGGCATCCTCCTCGACCTCGGCATGGACCCGGTGCCGGTCACGAGCGGCAGCAAGGGCATCCACCTGTACGCACCGCTCGACGGCAGCCGGTCGAGCGACGAGATCAGCGCCTTCGCGAAGGAACTCGCACGGCTCCTCGAGTCCGACCACCCCGACCTGGTCGTGAGTCAGATGTCGAAGTCCGTTCGACCCGGCAAGGTCTTCCTCGACTGGAGCCAGAACAACGGCTCGAAGACCACGATCTCGCCGTACTCATTGCGTGGTCGCGAGCAGCCGACGGTTGCAGCGCCACGAACGTGGGACGAACTCGACGACCCTGCACTCCGGCATCTGCTGTTCGACGAGGTGCTCGAGCGCGTGCAGATGCACGGCGACCTCTTCGCAGCACTCGCACCGTCGACGGTCGGCCCGCTCGCGCCGTACATCGCGAAGCGCGACGCGGCCCGCACCCCCGAGCCGGTCCCCGACTCCCCCGCCGGGGCGACCGATCCGGACGGGGCGCGCTTCGTGGTGCAGGAGCACCATGCGAGCCGGCTGCACTACGACCTGCGCCTCGAGCGCGACGGCGTGCTCGTGAGCTGGGCGGTGCCACGCGGCATCCCGGAAACGACCGAGAAGAACCATCTTGCGGTCATGACCGAACCGCACCCGATGAGCTATCTCGACTTCGCAGGCGAGATCCCTGCGGGCGAGTACGGCGCCGGCACGATGACCGTCTGGGACACCGGGACGTACGACCTCGAGAAGTGGCGCGACGATGAGGTCATCTTCACGCTCAACGGAGCCGACGGCGGCCCGCTCGGATCGGTGCGGCTGGCATTGATCCGCACCGAGGGCGACGGCGAGAAGTCGCAGTGGTTGCTGCATCGGATGAAGACGGACGCCGCGCCGCGCCGCGCCGCGCCGGTGCTGGCCGCCGCGCCGCCGACGCCGATGCTGGCCACCGCGTCGACGCCACCGCTCGCGCGGCTCGCCGCGGAGCGGTGGGGGTCGTGGGTCGAGTTCAAGTGGGACGGCATCCGCGCCATCGGAATCTGGGACGGTGAACGCCTCCGACTCCGCGCGCGCAGCGGCACCGACATCACCGCCCGGTACCCCGAGTTCACCGCGTCGGACGCGGGCTTCGGCCCGGTCCCGTGCATCGTTGACGGCGAGATCGTGGCGATGGATGCCGCGGGCCGCCCGAGCTTCAGCCGCCTGCAGCACCGGATGCACCTGACGAGGCCCGCCGAGATCGAACGCGAGGCCGCGCGCATCGGCGTCTCGTACCTCCTGTTCGATGTGCTCGAGATCGATGGTGTCGATGCCTCGCGCACACAGCTGACCGATCGTCGGGAGGCGCTCGAGCGACTGGCGGCCGACACCGTCGCGGGCATCGTCGTGCCACCGGTCGCGGACGACCTGAACGACGCGCTCGCGACGGCCGCGACGCTCGGACTCGAGGGCGTCGTCGTGAAAGATCCGCGGTCCACCTACCGCCGAGGCGCACGCAGCGAACAGTGGCTCAAGGTGAAGCTCACGCGGACGCAGGACGTCGTCATCGGCGGCATCCGTCCCGGCAAGGGCGGGCGGGACGGTTTGATCGGCTCACTGCTCATGGGTATCCCGGGACCGGATGGCCTCCGGTACGTGGGGCGCGTCGGGTCGGGGTTCAGTGAGGCGACGCTCTCCCGGTTGAGCGCGCTCTTCGAGCCGCTGCGCAGCGACGAGAACCCGTTCGTGGGCATCGGTGCCGTCGAGGCATCCGACGCGCTCTGGGTGCGCCCGGAGGTGGTCGGTGAGGTCGAGTACGCCGAGGCGACACCGTCGGGCACGCTGCGGCACGCCCGCTGGCGCGGCATCCGCACCGACGTCAGACCCGAGGACGTGCGGCCGGAGTAGGACGAGCGGACGTGCCGCGAACCTCACGCATGCGCGTCGTGCTCGACGTGCCCCGCCGGCTCGAGTTGGAACGTCGAGTGCTCCACGTCGAAGTGCCGCGACAAACAGCCCTGGAGCTCCGACAGCAGCAAGCCCGCCCGATCGCCCTCGAACACCTCGGGGGCCACGACGACGTGCGCGGTGAAGACGGGCGCGCCGCGCGTGAGCTGCCAGACGTGGACGTCATGGACGTCGACCACCCCATCGGTGCGCAGAATGTGCGCTCGGATGTCGGGCACCCGCGTCCCCTTCGGTGCGCGCTCCCCCAGCACCGCCACGACCTCGCGCAGCAGCGTGACGGCTCGCGGCACGATGAGCACCGCGATCGCGAGCGATGCCAGCGCATCGGCCGGCATCCATCCCGTGAGCCAGATCACACCGGCAGCAAGGAGCACCATGACCGAGCCGACCAGGTCCCCGAGCACCTCGAGGTACGCGCCGCGCACATTGATGCTCGTCCGCTGCGCCGCGCTCAGCAGATACAGCGAGACGCCGTTCGCGCACAGGCCGATGAACGCGACCACGAGCATCGGCAGCCCCTGCACCTCGGCGGCATCCGGTTCGAGCAGTCGACGAACGGCTTCGACGGCGATCCAGATGCACAGCGCGACCAGGATCACGGCGTTCACGAGCGCGCCGAGCACCTCGGCCCGCTGGTAGCCGTAGGTGTGCCGGTCGTCGGCCGGACGCGCCGCGACGGATGCCGCGACGAGGGCGACCACCAGCGCCGAGCTGTCGGTGAACATGTGCCCCGCGTCGGCGAGGAGCGCGAGCGATCCGGTGAGCACCGCACCGACGACCTGGACGACGAGCACCGTCGCGGTGATCGTCAGGGAGATCGCGAGGAGTTTCCTCGGTCCCCCTGAGCGGATGCCGCTCGGCGCGTGATCGTGCATGCTTCGAGGCTAGGGCGCGCCCTGGCCGATTCGGTGAGCGACATCGAACTCGGGAATGAGTCCGATTCTCAGGCTCAGCGCCCCGAACACGCAGCGGGGTTCAGAGCGTTTCGAGGAGCGGTACCAAGGCTCGAAACGCACGCGCCCGGTGCGAGAGCGCGTTCTTCTCGGCGGGCGTGAGCTCCGCGGCGCTGCGCCCGTCGCCGTCGTCGGGCAGGAAGACCGGGTCGTAGCCGAAGCCGTTCACCCCGGCCGGCGCCGTGGCGAGCCGGCCGGGCCACACGCCCTCGACGACGTGCTCCGCACCGCCCGGCACGACGAGCGCGATCGTCGACACGAACTGCGCGGCGCGATGCGGGTCGGCGATGTCCGACAGCTGGTCGAGCAACAGCTCGTAGTTCGCGACGCCGTCCTTGCGGTGGCCGGCCCAGTACGCCGAGAACACGCCGGGCGAGCCGCCGAGCACGTCGACGCTGATCCCGGAATCGTCCGCCATCGCGGGGAGCCCCGTGTGCGCGGCGGCCGCGCGAGCCTTGATGAGCGCATTTGCGGCGAAGGTCACACCGTCCTCGACCGGCTCGGGACCGTCGTAGCCGATCACCTCGAGGTCAGGTCGGGTCGCTGCGACGATCGCGCCGAACTCCTCGACCTTGTGCGCGTTGTGCGTCGCGAGGACGACCTGCCGCCGAGGCGCTGCATCCGTCATCAGGATCCCGCCAGCGCAGCGGTCTGCTCGTCGCGGAGCGAACCACAGCCCGCGACGCCGAGCTCGAGCAGTGCGTCGAGCTCCCGCTTGTCGAAGGGTGCACCCTCGGCGGTCCCCTGCACCTCGACGAAGAGACCGCGGCCCGTGACGACGACGTTCATGTCGGTCTCGGCGCGGACGTCCTCGACGTATGCCAGATCGAGCATCGGCTCGCCGTCGATGATGCCGACCGACACGGCTGAAACGGAATCGATCAGCGCCTTCGCGTTCTTGCCGACGAAGCCCTTCGCGCGGCCCCACTCGATCGCGTCGGCCAGCGCGACGTACGCGCCCGTGATCGCCGCGGTGCGGGTGCCGCCGTCGGCCTGCAGCACGTCGCAGTCGATGACGATCGTGTTCTCACCGAGTGCCTTGGTGTCGACGACGGCGCGCAGCGCGCGGCCGATGAGGCGCGAGATCTCGTGGGTGCGTCCGCCGACCTTGCCCTTGATCGACTCACGGTCGTTGCGCGAGTTCGTCGCGCGCGGGAGCATCGCGTACTCGGCCGTCACCCAGCCCTTGCCCTTGCCGGTCAGCCAGCGGGGCACGCCGTTGGTGAACGACGCCGTGCACAGCACTTTGGTGCCGCCGAACGAGATCAGCGCCGAGCCTTCGGCGTGGGCGCTCCAGCCGCGCTCGATCGTGACGGGACGGAGCTGGTCGACGGTACGACCGTCGGCACGCGTGGTGTCGCTCATGAGATTCCTTTCGGGAGGTCGATGGCGCCGGTCTGCACGAGGCGCACGGCGCTGACGCCGCGGCCCATCAGCCGGTCCGCGAGGCGGAGGAAGTCGTCTGCCGACGCCCCCGTCGCCTCGTACACGTGGGTGGGTTCGGCGTCGGGGCCCGCGAGCAGGTCACGCGAAACGAGCTGGCGGTACACGTCCTTCGCGGTCTCGGTGTCGCTGGAGACGAGCGAGACGCCCTGGCCCATGACGTAGCTGATGGCCCCCTCGAGGAAGGGATAGTGCGTGCAGCCGAGGACGACGGTGTCGACGCCGGCATGGCGCAGCGGCGCGAGGTACTCCTCGGCGACCCGCAACACATCGGGCGTATCGGTGATGCCCGCCTCGACGAAATCGACGAACCGCGGGCATGCCTGCGCGAACACCTCGAGCCTGGGGTCGACGCCGAACATGTCCTGATAGACGCCGGAGCCGATCGTGCCTGCCGTGCCGATGACGCCGATCCGGCCGTTGCGGGTCGTCGCGACCGCCGTGCGGACGGCTGGGCCGATCACCTCGACGACGGGGACGTCGTACCGCTCGCGCGCGTCCCGAAGGAGGGCGGCGGATGCCGTGTTGCAGGCGATCACGAGCATCTTCACGCCCTGCTCGACAAGCGTGTCCAGGATCTCGAGGCCGTATCGGCGGACGTCCGCGATCGGCTTCGGGCCGTAGGGCGAGCGCGCGGTGTCACCGATGTAGAGCACCGACTCGCGCGGCAGGAGCTGCGAGACGGCCCGCGCCACGGTGAGTCCGCCGACGCCCGAGTCGAAGATCCCGATGGGTGCGGTCGTCACGATGGACCAGCCTACTCCGGACGCCGGATAGGGTGACCGCATGAGCACCTCGACGGCGCTGCTGACCGACCGCTACGAGCTGACGATGTTGGATGCCGCGCTCCGCGACGGCACCGCGCACCGTCGCTGCGTCTTCGAACTGTTCGGTCGCAGACTCCCCGGCGGCCGTCGGTTCGGCGTCGTCGCCGGCACGGGCCGCCTCCTGGGACTGCTGCGCGACTTCCGCTTCGACGAGGCCGAACTCGCCTTCCTTCGCGACCACGCGGTGGTCAGCCCCGAGACCGTGCGCTTCCTCGAGGGCTACCGCTTCAGCGGAACGATCACGGGCTACCGCGAAGGCGAGCTGTACTTCCCGGGCTCGCCGATCCTGACGGTGGAGGGATCGTTCGCCGAAGCCGTCATCCTCGAGACGCTCGCCCTCAGCGTGCTGAACCACGATTCCGCGATCGCGACAGCCGCAGCCCGCATGAGCATCGCCGCCGGCGACCGCCCGCTCGCCGAGATGGGCTCGCGTCGCGCTGCCGAGCGCTCCGCGGTCGCTGCGGCCCGCGCCGCGTACATCGCGGGCTTCTCTGCGACGAGCAACCTCGAAGCGGGACGCGAGTGGGGCGTCCCCACGATGGGCACCGCCGCCCACGCGTGGACGCTCCTCCACGACACCGAGGAGGATGCGTTCCGCAGCCAGATCGCGGCGCTCGGCACCGACACGACACTCCTGGTCGACACGTACGACATCCGCGAGGGCGTGGCCACCGCGATCCGGGTGGCGGGGACGGAGCTCGGCGGCGTCCGCCTCGACTCCGGCGACCTGCCCACCGTCGCGGCATCCGTTCGGGCACAGCTCGATGAGCTCGGGGCCACCGGCACCAAGATCACCGTAACGAGCGACCTCGACGAGTTCGCGATCGCGGCGCTCGCGGCCTCGCCGGTCGACGCCTACGGCGTGGGCACGTCCGTGGTCACCGGCTCCGGCTCCCCCACCGCAGGGATGGTCTACAAACTCGTCGCCCGGCAGGCGAGCGACGGTTCGTGGGTCCCCGTCGCGAAGGCATCGGCCTCCAAGGCGTCGATCGGTGGCCGCAAGACGGCCTTCCGCACCCGCTCGGCGAACGGCGTCGCCACGGCGGAGCACGTGGTGGTCGCCGACGGCTTCGAGCAGCCCACGGCCGCCGTCGATCGTCCCGATGCGCGGGCGCTGCAGGTCGTGCTGGTGCAGGACGGGCAGACGGATGCCGCGTACGAGGGCCCCGCCGGTGTGGCATCCGCTCGCGAACACCACCTCACGGTGCGCGAGGAATTGCCGATCGCCGCATTGGCCCTCAGCAAGGCCGACCCGGCGCTCCCGACGACCTACGAGGACATCGAGGCGTAGATCTCCTTGCAGGTCGGGCACACCGGGAACTTCTCGGGGTCGCGACCGGGGGTCCACTTCTTGCCGCAGAGCGCACGCACCGGCTTGCCGGTGATCGCCGACTCGAGGATCTTGTCCTTCTTCACGTAGTGCGAGAAGCGCTCGTGATCGCCGGGCTCGATGTTCTCCTCACGGATGAGCTCCTCGAGCTCGCGGTCGAGGAGGCTGAGGCCGCCCTGGTCGGGGCTGTCGATCGGCGTGCTCATGCCCCTGAGTGTAATCGGGCCCCGGCCACCGTGGCCCGATCACATCGTTTCGGCGAACTCCATGAGCCGGCTCGCCCGGCGGTCGTACACGGCGCCACCGACGACGACACCGGCGATGAGGATGCCGCCGCCGATGGCGACCCCGCCCCAGAGCGCCGTCCAGGCGTACTCCTGGTTCGTCGTGGCGGTGAGCCACCCCCACCAGAGTGCCGGCACCGCGGCGACAACGGCCCCGAGGAGCACGAGTCCCTGCGTCAGTGCTCCGCCGGTACGCTGCGGCTGCTCGAATGGCCCGTCGCCCGGTCGCGCGACCGGATACGGCGCCGCCGCGGAGGCGATCGAACCGAAACCGAGGCCTGCAGCGAAGAGCGCGGCACAGACACCGATCAGCGCCGGCAGCAGCGCCCACCGTCCGTTGATCCAGATGGCGGCGGTGATCGTCGCCGCGAGCACCGGGACCGCCAGGAGAACGACGGGCGCGAGGCGTCCGAGCCGATCGGTGACACCACGCACGCCAGCCGCGAAGTGCAGCCAGACCGCCGTCCCGTCGTACGCGAGGTCGTTGTGCGCGACCCAACCGAAGAAGAGGGCCATGAGCGGCGCCGGAACGAGCACGACGATCTCGAGCGGCACACCGACGATGAGGAGGGGCGCCATGACGAGGAGCGAGGCTATCGGGATGATGACGATGTTCGCGAGGTGGCGGGGGTCGGCGAACCAGTAGACGACGCTCCGCGCCGCGATGGCGCCGCCGGGCAGCCCGGGCATGACGGCGAACCACCCGAGGCCGCGACGCTCGCGGACCGGCACCGGGCGTTGGGTGGTCGTGAGCGCACGGCGCACGAGCCAGTGCCACAGCACCGCGAGCCCGCCGACGGTAACCACCGCGACGACGATCGAGCGCACCAGATCATCGTCGGCGCGCAGGGGCATCGCCCAGACGGCGCCGAGCGGGCTGATCGCGAGTGCCGACGCCGCCTCGACGAGCGAGGTCGGGACACCGTCGCCCCACTCCAACGAGAAGAGGAAGACGCACGCCGGGATCACGATGACGGATGCCGCGACGATGAGGACGCCGGTCAGCTGAGGCGTTCGGCGGTCGCGGAGCGCCAGCGCGCCGATCGCCATCGCGCAGCGTGCGGCGAGCAGGCAGGTGGCGACGCCGAGGGCCGCGCTGAGGACCACGAGCACAGCAGGTGCGCCGAGGCCCGACCATGCGAGCGCGAGCGCCACCACGAGGGCAATGAGCGCGAGGCCTGGCACACCGATCACCGACCCGGTGAGGACGATCCATGCGAGCGGACCGGGCTCGACACCCAGCGTCGCGAACCGCCGCGGGTCGAGTGGGTCGTCTGCTCCGGAGAAGAGCGGCACGAGCGCGAACCCGGCAACCAACAGCGATCCGAGCACCACGATCAGGGTCGATGCAGTCTCGTCGGTCGCCGCGCGCAGACGCGACACCGCCGCGAACACCGAGACGATGACGACCGAGAGGAGCACCAGACCGACGAGGCGTCGGACGAGTACCGCGGGGCGCGCGCGCAGCGCACCGATGAGGAGGTCGAACCTCAGTCGGAGTACGTGTGCAACCATTCGAGGCCCTCCACGTCGCTGCGGCTTCCGGCGAGCTGCACGAAGCGCTCCGCGAGCGTGTGGTCACCCCGCACCTGGTCGACCGTGCCGCGCGCCAGGACCTTGCCGGCGACGATCACCGCGACGCCGTCGCACACGCGCTCGACGAGATCCATGCCGTGGCTGGAGAGGATCACCGTGCCACCGGATGCCACGTACCGGCTGAGGACGTCCAGGATGGCGGCGCTCGAGACGGGGTCCACAGCTTCGAATGGTTCGTCGAGGACGAGCAGTCGCGGCGCGTGGATCATGGCCCCCGCGAGGAGGAGCTTCTTGGTCATTCCGGCCGAGTAGTCCGACACCGGGCGGCTCAGCGCAGAGGACAGATCGAATGCCTGCGCGAGATCGGCGGTGCGCTCGGCCGCGACGGCGGGCCGGAGCCCGCGGAGCACCCCGTAATAGTGCAGGAGCTGGCGACCGGAGAGTCGGTCGAAGGTGCGGAGCCGATCGGGCAAGACGCCCATCAGTGCTTTGGCCGCACGCGGGTCGCGCCCGAGGTCGACACCGACGATCTCGATCGTTCCGCCGTCCGGTCGGAGGAGCCCTGCGATCATCGAGAGCGTCGTCGTCTTTCCGGCGCCGTTCGGTCCGACGAGCCCGAAGAACGAACCGGTCGGGATCTCGAGGTCGATCGCGTCGACCGCTCGCGTCTGCCCGAACGACTTCGTCACCCCGCGCAGCCGGAGGCCCACGTCCGCATCGGTCTCCCCGATCGGTGCGAGGAACCCATCGAGGTCGGGGATCGGCTCCGGCCCCAGGTCCGAGACGACCATCGCCTCCTCGGTGAGCGCGTGCTCGTCGTCGGCCTCCGCCGCCACGACAGGGACGTCCACGTCGACGTCATCGGCAGCCGCCACCTCGATGGCAGGCTCGGCCGAGACCAGCTCCCCCGAGTCGGTCTCCTCGACGATCGGCTCCTCGACGACGGCGACCTCTTCGGCGTCGGCGGATCCGATGGCATCGAGCCACTGGTCGAAATCGGCGACTTCGACGACACCATCGTCCGTGTCCGCCGTGTCCTCGTCCACCGGCTCCGGTTCGGGCTCCTCGAGCGGATCTTCCTCGACAGGTGCGACCGCTTCGACGGGTGCCGCCGCTTCGACGGGCGTGGGCTCTTCGACAGGTGCGACCTCTTCGACAGGTGCGACCTCTTCGACAGGTGCGACCTCTTCGACGGGTGCAGGCTCCACCGGCTCGTCGTCCTCGATATGCCAACTCGACGCCGCGACATCTGCGGGCAGAGCGGGCTTCTCCGGGACGACCGGGACCGAGGGCAGGTCGGCGATCGCCAACTTCGCGCGCGCCTCCGCCGCTTCGGCTGCGGAGCCCAGGGGCGGGGGCGGCGGTGGCAGAGCTGTCACCCCACAAATCTAGCAAGGCATATGGGACACTCGTCTGGAGCGAGGACGGGTGCCGGAATGTCACGAAACGACAACGGCAGCGGGTGTGTTCGGCCGACGTTCAGGTGCCGTCGCTAGCATGTTGGGCGGCACGATGAGGTGTCCAGTACATGAACGGACAGTGACCAGATCGTCAGGAGTGAACCTGTGACCACGCAGATCGTCATCCTCGCCGCAGGCATGGGCTCGCGCCTCGGACGCAGCCTCCCCAAGCCGCTCACCGCACTCAGCGACGGCCGCACCATCATGGGCCAGCAGCACGACAACATCCGCGCCGCCTTCGGACCGGCCGCCAAGATCACCACCGTCGTCGGCTACCGCGCCGAGACCATCGTCGACGCGTTCCCCGACGCGCAGTACGTCTACAACGACCGTTACGACCAGACGAACACGTCCAAGAGCCTGCTGCGCGCCCTCAAGGCGACGGGCAAGGGCGGCGTGCTCTGGATGAACGGCGACGTCGTGTTCGACCCCCGCGTCCTGGGTCGCGCGCTCGCGCTCATCGAGGCAGACACCTCGTTCGTGACCGTCAACACGTCGAAGGTCAGTGACGAGGAAGTCAAGTACACCGTCGATGCCGACGGCAGCATCGCGGAGCTCTCGAAGACCGTCGTCGGTGGCCTCGGCGAAGCCGTGGGCATCAACTACATTTCGCGCGCCGACAAGCCCGCGCTCATCGCGCAGCTCGGACGCGTCGACGACCAGGACTACTTTGAGCGCGGCATCGAGCTCGCGATCGCCGAGAATGGCGTGCGCGTCCAGCCGCTCGACATCTCGGACCTGTACGCCGTCGAGGTCGACTTCGCCGAAGACCTCGAGCGCGCCAACCTGTACGTCTGACGCACGCACCTGATGGGCGTGGCGCCGCACAGCGCCCGCTCAGCGGTGCCCAATAGCATCGCCGTGTCATGACCGAGGTACCGCGCATCCACTCCCTCCCCGACGACGCACCGTGGAACGGTGGGCTGCCGCCGGTGGGTTCTCCGGAGCACCCCCGTGCAATCCGCGCGCTCGACCGCGTCCTCGCAGTCCAGCGTCCGCTGGTCGTCGCACACTTGCGCGGCATCCGACTCCGTCATCCCGACGCGAGCACAGCCGAGATCTCCCGCATCCTCGAACGCCGGTACTTGGCCGCAGTCACCACCGGCGGCGCGGCAGTCGGCGCGACCGCGGTGATCCCCGGCATCGGCACGGGCGTGACGCTCGCGCTCAGCGGGGTCGAGACCGTGGGTTTCCTCGAGGCAACGGCGATGTTCGCGCAGTCGCTCTCTGAACTCCACGGCATCCCGGTCGAGAACCCCGATCGGGCTCGCGCGCTCGTGCTCACCCTGATGGTCGGCAAGGAGGGCGTCGACCTCGTCTCGCAGTTCGCACGCCAGGCCGGCGGGTCCGGGCCGGCACGGTCTGCATACTGGGGTGACCTCGTCACGTCGTCGCTCCCCCGCGCGATGGTCGGACCGCTCGTCGACCGGCTGAAGAATGCGTTCATCCGCCGGTTCGCGGCGCAGGGCAGCGCCTCGATCATCGGCAAGGCGCTCCCGTTCGGCGTCGGCGCCGTGATCGGCGGCACCGGCAACCACATCCTCGGTCGTCGCGTCGTCGTCGGCGCGCGGCGCGCATTCGGGCAGCCGCCAGTGGACTTCCCCGCCGACCTCGAACCCGCACCTGGCGCGAACCCGATCGAACGGAGCGGGGCCCGAGCGCTCGGTCGGCTGCGCCGCCGCGCACCCGGCGAGGCGCCTAGGCTCGAGCAGTGACCACGCTCCTCATCGTGCTGCTCCTCGTGGGCGCTGCGTTCAACGTGCTCGTCTGGCCGAGCTTCTTCCGCCGCGTCTCGCGCGACCCGCGCGCCCGCACCGAGGACGGCCGCCCGACGCGCTTCCTGCTCGTCCACGCCGCGCTCGTCGGCATCGCGCTGCTGATCGCGGCGGCATCCGCCGTCGCCGCGTTCATCGCGATGGGGTCCTGACGAGGGTCAGTCCTCGTCGAGCTCGGCCTCTTCGGCCTCGTCGGCCGGCGCATCCGCGGTCGTCGCGTGCCAGCGGTCCCACTCGAGCATGAGCCGCGCGATCGCGTCGTGGAACCGAGCGGATGCCGCCCCCGGGGCCGTGTCACCGAAGTAGTGGCGCACCCAGTGTTCGAGCCGCGAGACGGCATCGGGGTCGGTGCGCACGCGTTCGACGGCGGCGAGCTGCTGCTCAGGCGTCCCCGCGTCGAGCCACTCGGCATCGCTCAGGTATCCCCCGGTGTCGACCGTCGCCTCGGGCGCGACCGGACGCGTGACCATGAGCGGCAGACCTGCCGCGAGACGGTCGTAGACCATTGCCGAGATGTCGACGACCGCCACGTCTGCCGCAGAGAGCTGCCAGCCGAGCTCTGGCCCGTTGTCGTAGACGTGCTGCGCCGAACGATCAGCTGCGTTGGCCGCCTCGATCGCTGCGACGATCCGGCGGTGGGCGGCCCCGTACTCGTCGTCGACGACGCCCGAGCGTGGATGCGGCCGGTAGACGAGCCGGTGCCGCGGCGAGGCGAGTACCGCTTCGGCGAGGGCCTCACCGTGAGAGCGGATCGAGCCGTAGAAGGCAGACGGGCGATCGCCCTCCCACGTGGGTGCGTAGAGCACCACGACGCGGTCGTCTGGCGTGTACGGCAGGTCACCCGAGAAGTGATCCGCCTGCGGTCGTCCGATCTGGATCGTGCGTGCGTCGAGGTCGTAGTTCCACAACACCCGTGACAGCCGCGACCGCGCGGCATCCCCTGCGATCAGTGCGTAGTCGTACGCCTTGAACTGGTTCGTGGTCATGTACATCTTGTCGGACTCGCCGTGGTTGATGAAGACGTGCCAGCGGTGCCCGTACCGGAACATCTGGAAGTTCTTCGTGTTCTGGTTCACGTAGAGCACGACGCGGATGTCCTGCGTGGCGATGTACGACTCGAGGTCGCGGACGGTGGGGACGAACGCGACGGGCAGTCCGGCGTCCTCGAGGAGCGCGAGGGCACCGGTCGGATTCCGACTGAGGACCACGACGGGCCACGATGCCGCGAGCTGCTGCAGCGGCTTGTACCACTGCCGTACTTGGTACATGTTCACGTCGCCGTCGGCGAAGTAGACCGCGACGCGGAAGTGATCGGCGCGGTGCGGCACGGTCCGCGCGAGGCGGTGACGGACATCCCTGACGGCCAGGCGGTTGGCGAGTGCCTTGGCGACGAGCGCGCGCACCTTTCGGAGGTCGGCGATCGCGATCATCCCTCCAGTTTACCGGCGGTTCACCTTCGTCCACGTGACATGATCGACGGATGCACGACGTTCGCCCGGCTCCGCGGGATGCCTCTGTCCCGGCGCCCGGGGTGACGTACGTGATGCCCGTCCTCAACGAGGTCGACTACCTCGCGCGCGCCGTCGAGAGCGTGCTCGAACAGGAGGTCGATGGTCCGACCGAGCTGCTGCTCGCACTCGCCCCCTCCACCGACGGGACCACCGAATTGGCCGAGCGGATCGCCGCCGCCGACCAACGTGTGCGGGTGATCCACAACCCGCGCGCCGATATCCCCGTCGGTCTCAACCTCGCGATCGCCGCCGCCGCGTACGGGACGATCGTGCGAGTCGACGCGCACTCCGAACTCGAGCCCGGCTACACCCGCCAGGCGCTCGCGACGCTCGATCGTGTGAAAGCTGCGAACGTGGGTGGCGTGATGCGCGCCGACGGCCGGACGCCCTTCCAGCGGGCCGTCGCGCGAGCGTACAACTCACGAATCGGCCTCGGCGGAGGTGCGTATCACGGCGGAGCCGTTGAGGGCCCGGCCGAGTCGGCGTACCTCGGGGTGATGCGCGCCGACGTGCTGCGCGAGGTCGGCATGTTCGACGAGACGATCCGTCGGGGCGAGGACTGGGAGCTCAACCTCCGGATCAGGGCCGCGGGCTATCGCGTCTGGTTCGACCCGCGGCTCGCGGTCACCTACTGGCCGCGTGAGCGCTGGGGTCGTCTGGTCCGTCAATTCATGGCCACCGGTACGTGGCGGGGGGAACTCGTCCGCCGCTTCGGGCGTCGAAACTCGCTTCGGTTCTTCGCTCCCCCGGGCCTCGTCGTGAACACGGGTCTCGCGGCCATCGTCGGCGTGTTGCAGGCGCTCGGCGTCCTGACGGGGGTCGCTGCCGTCATCGCCTCGGTCGTCTACGCCCCGCTCGCCGTCTACACCGCGACGGTCATCGTCATCTCCGCCGCAGTCAAGGCGCCGCTCGCCGAGCGCGCGTGGTTCGCGGTCGTGCTGCCGTCGATGCACCTCGCGTGGGGGCTCGGCTTCCTCGGCGGCATCCTCCGCGGTGCGCGCGGCACCGTGGACACCTCACGGCTCGTGCGCAACACGCCGCTGCCCTGACATCTTCCTCAATTCAGGCATCGCCTCAATTCAGGCATCTCCTCAGGACGAGCGTTTCGTCTCGCTTCGCTCGCTCAACGACCGCTACGGATCATCCCCTGGTCGAGCAGACGTGCGACGACGCGCTCCGCGGCTCGACCGTCGTCCCGGGCGTTGAATCGCGCCCGCCACGCGGCGGCCCGCTCGGCGAACCGGGTCGGCACCGCGGCATCCGTCAACGCAGCCGTGAGTTCGTCATGCGTCGCCGTCATCGGGCCTGGAACGCGCTCGGCGAGGTCGAAGTAGAACCCGCGCAGTTCGCCGCGGTAGTGCTCGAGGTCGGGGGCGAACACGTAGATCGGTTTGCCGGTGGCGCTGTAGTCGAACATGACCGAGGAGTAGTCGGTGATGAGCCCGTCCGCGACGAGCAGGAGTTCGGCGATGTCGGGGTACCCCGTCACGTCGATCACCCGGGCGCCGCGCGCGTCGGTGCCGGGGATCAGCGTCCGAGAGTGGCCGCGCACGAGGACGACCGCGTCAACATCGCGTGCCAACCGCTCCACGTCGAGAAAGTCGACCATCTGCTCGCGGTCGTCGCGCCACGTCGGAGCGTAGAGGAGGACGCGCTGCTCGTGATCGATACCGAGGGCGTCGCGGACTGCCCGACCGTCCCCGTCGATGAGCACATCGTTGCGCGGGTACCCCTCGACCCACACCGGGCGACCGACGAACGCGTAGGCACGCGCGAGGATGCCGGCCGCGAACGGGTTCTGCGCGAGCAGCACGCTCCACCGCAGGCTCTCGCGGACGATCGCGACCGATCGACGCGGATCGAAGCCCGCCCGGTGCAGCGCGAGACGCTTCAGCGGTGTGCCGTGCCAGGTCTGCAACACCCGCTGCCCGCGGCGACGCACGAACCCGTGCCGGAGCCAGTCGTTCACGACCAGCAACCGCGATGTGGATCGCGCCCGATGCCAGGCCGCACTCCCCTCGATGACCGGGACGGCGCCGTCGGGCACCGCGACCGAGTGATCGACGACGCTCCAATACCGGGTCACGTCCGGCGCCAGCCGCGCGAGCTCGGCATCGATCGCCCGCGGATTGCAGCTCGCGTTGCGACCGTAGAAGCTCTCGAAGAACACCGTGTCGCGGAGCGGACCGAATCCACGCGGCCCAAGGACGCGGTCGAGGATGCCGCGTGGCGGCAGTGGCGCGTCGTCCGCGGGCGCCGACACGCTGACGCGCCCGTCGACGACCTCGGCATCCATCTCCCCGAGCGCGACCCGCGGGTGCGACGTCGCGATCTCGGTGGGCGCGCCGTCGAGCATGAGCTCGTAGCGTCCGCTCGGCAGTGGCAACACCGGACCGCCCCAGCGCGACACGTGCAGCGGAACCTTGGCACGCCATGTGTCACCGGTCGCGGACACCGAGCCGACAGCGATCGCACGCCGCCCCTGCAACGCGACGGAGGTCGGCCGAAAGCCGTCAGCGGTGACCACGAGCATCGGCACGGCACCCGCCGTGAACTCGAGTTGCATCATCGTCGTCCTCCTCGAGACGCCTGCAGGATCGCGGCGGTCACGCGCGCCGCGCTGCGCCCGTCGCGGAACGCATGCACCCTCTCGCTCACCCCGCGGGCGAGGGCGCGGCGCCGCGCCGCCTCGCTCGGGTCGGTCAGCACCGCGGCGATCTGCGACGCCGCGGCGGTCCAGTCGGTGGCGACGCCGTCACCGGCGACATCGCGGTAGCGCCCGTAGAAGCCCCGTTCGCGCGCGTACGCGGCCACGTCGGGCGCGAGGTACACGACCGGCATCTCGAGCAGCGCGGTGTCGAAGGCGAGCGACGAGTAGTCGGTGACGAGTACGTCGATCGCGGGCAGCACCGGCGTCACGTCCGCGAGCAGCGACGCAGGCAACGCGCGCACGAGGTCCGTCGACGCCGGGGGTGCGTAGTCGCCCGCGCCGAGGGGGTGCGACCGGACGAGCAGCGTGGCATCCGCTGCGCGGAGCACGTCGAGGATCGCCGACCACTCCGCGGCCGAGGGCACCGCAGGGTCGGGCGCACCATCGCGCCACGTGGGCGCGTAGAGCACGACCGGTCGCTCGCCCAGGTCACCGACCAGCCGATGCAGCTGCTCGCGAGCGGCGGCGCGGCGCTCGTCGGGCGACCCCGCGAGCAGGACATCCGTCCGCGGTTCGCCGGTCACCGGAACGCGCGCGTCGTCCAAGCCGAAGGCCGACTCGAGGCGACCTCGCACGAGGTGCGACGCTGCCGGCAGCAGCCGGATCCGCCGCTGCGTTCGCCGGTACGCGGCGCGGAGCAGACGCGCGAGTCCGGGGATCGGGAGCGGGCTGCGGGCGGTCGCCGGCGAGTCCAGTCCCAGGCGCTTCAGCGGGATCCCGTGCCACAGCTGCACCAGGAACGACCCACGCGTCGCATATCGGTTCACGTCGCCGGCGCCGTGGGTCACGACGACGACCTGGGCCCGGGCAGTCAGCCAGAAGCCGCGCAGCCCTCGCTTCGATGCCGAGCGGATGCCACGCCGCGCGGCATCCGCTGCTTCGTCGGCCGACGCCACGAGCCAGACGGACTGCACGCCGGCGGCATCCGCTTCGTGCCACACCGCGAGCGCACCCTCGCCGACGCCGGTGGCGCAACCGAAGACCCACGTGCCGGGGACCCGAGGGATGACCGTCGTCACTGCAGCACCGAGGAGGTGCAACGGAATGCGGAGCAGCTGGGCGGCATTGCCCGACCGGAACGAGAACGACCCCACCCCGCGAGCCTATCGCGGGGTGGGGTCGGAACCCTGGGTCTCCTCCGCCGACTCAGTCGGTCAGTTCACCGAGCGTCACATCGGCCGAGAGCGTCTCGCCGTCTCGGACGTAGACGAGCGACGCGTCGGCGCCGGCAGCGAGTGCGCGGACCTGCGCGGTGAGGTCGGTCGCATCTGCGATCGGCACACCGTTGAACTCGGTCACCACGTCATCGGCTCGCAGGCCGGCCGCGGCCGCTGCGCCTCCGTCGGTGACTTCGCTGATCAGCGCACCCGTCGTGGAGCTGCCCTCGGCGTCCGCGGCGTTGCCGACCATCGCGCCGAGGAGGCCGTGGGTGGCCTCGCCGGAGTCAATGAGCTCGTTCGCGATCCGCTCAACGACGTTCGACGGGATCGAGAACCCGACACCGATGGAGCCGGCCGCCTCGCTCGACGACGTGCCCCCGGCCGTCGCGATGGCGACGTTGACGCCGATCAGCTTGCCCTCGTCATCGACGAGTGCACCGCCCGAGTTGCCCGGGTTGATGGCCGCATCGGTCTGGATGACCGCGATCGAGATCGTGCCGGTCGAACCGCTCTGGCCCTGTCCCTGGCCGAAGTCGAACTCGAACGGGGACTGCCCGCCCTGCTGGTCGTCTTCCTGCTCACCGCTGTCGGGGACAGCCGAGGAGGCGATCTGGATCGACCGGTTCAGCGCACTGACGATCCCGGTCGTGACCGTGTTGGAGAGCCCGAGCGGCGCACCGACGGCGACTGTCGTGTCGCCCACGTTCAACGAGGACGAGTCCGCGAACTCGATCGGCTGCAGACCCGACGCGTCCTCGAGCTTGATCACCGCGAGGTCGTACATCGGGTCGGTGCCCACGATCTCTGCGTCGTACACCTTGCCGTCGGACGTGGTGACCCGCAGCGTCGGCGCACTGGTCGCGCCGTCCAGGGTGACGACGTGGGTGTTGGTGACAACGTAGCCGTCCTCCGACAAGACCACACCGGACCCGGTGCCCCCGCCGTCCGAAGAGGATGCCGAGATCGTGACGACGCTCGGCAGCGTCTTCGCGGCGATGCCGGTCGTCTGATTCACCGAGTCGGTGTCATTGACCGTCACGTTCTGCGGCGTCGACTGGACGACGGTGCCGCTCGAGCTCTCGAACATCGACGAGCCGATGAAGGCACCGCCGAGTCCCGACACCGAACCGACGATCGCTGCCGCGACGAGGACCGCGACGATCTTTCCGGCACCGACCTTCGCGTCGGTGGACGGCTCAGCCGCCTCGGGCTCGGGCTGCTCGTGCAACGGCTGACCGGGGGCCTGTCCTGCCCACCCGTATCCGTGCGGCTGGGTCGGAGCGGCAGCGAAGCTGGACGTCTGCGGCAGCGGAGGGCGCGGCGGCACCGCGGCGTGTTCAGCGCCGGGCACCGGGGTGGTTTGGGCGTTCGGGGCGGCGCTGTTCGCGGCCGTGTCATTCGCGGTCGAGTCGGTGGGGCCGGTGTGGCCGGCGGCGCCGGACTCGTTCGCACCGGGGGTGTGCGGTTCGCTCATGGGATGCTCCTTCTTCGAGGCGTTTCCAGCGTGCAGCGCCACTCTGTGGATCAGCTATGTCGGCCCTCCGATCAGCCTATGCGTCCGTGCGGAGCCGCCCCAGACCCGCCTGTAATCTGGGGCGGTGCTGCACATCCCCGGTGCCTGGCAACGCGCGGCGCGCGGTGCCGGCCTCCTCGAACCCGACGGGACGGCTTCGCCGACGATCTTCGCGGAGATCACCGCGCTGGCCGTCGCGCACGACGCCATCAATCTCGGGCAGGGCTTCCCCGACGAGGACGGGCCGCAGGAGGTGCTGGATGCCGCCACAGCGGCCATCCGCGCCGGCGTGAACCAGTACTCCCCCGGTCGCGGCCACGCCGAATTGCTCGCCGCCGTCGCCGAGCACCAGCAGCGCTGGTACGGCCTCGAGATCGACCCTGCGCGGCAGGTGCTCGTGACTGCGGGGGCGACCGAAGCGCTCGCGGCGACGTTGCTCGCCCTCATCGACGGCCCCGACGACGAGGTCGTGGTGTTCGAGCCCTACTACGACTCGTACGCCGCGTGCGTGGCGCTCGCCGGCGCGACGCTCGTGCCGGTACCGCTGCGTTGGCCGAATCTGGAACCCGATCTCGACGATCTGCGGGCAGCCGTCTCGGACAGGACCCGGCTGATCGTCGTGAACGACCCGCACAACCCGACCGGCACCGTCTTCTCCGACGATGTGCGCCGGGAGATCGTCCGACTTTCGCACCACCATGACGCCCTCATCGTGACCGACGAGGTCTACGAGCACCTCGTGCTCGACGGGCCGCACGTCCCGATCGCGACCCTCCCAGATGCCGCCGAGCGGACGCTCTCGATCTCCTCCGGCGGCAAGACCTTCCGCACCACCGGCTGGAAGGTGGGTTGGATCACCGGACCCGCCGCGCTCATCGATGCGGTGCTGGCTGTGAAGCAGTTCTTGACCTATGTGAACGGGGCGCCGTTCCAGCCGGCCATCGCGGCCGGACTCCGCCTTCCCGACGAGTACTTCCAAGACCTCGCCGCCACCCAACGCCTGCGCGCCGACCTGCTCGGTGCCGGACTGACTGCCGCGGGATTCACGGTCTCCAATCCGGCAGGGTCGTACTTCACGGTCGCCGATGCGTCGGCGTTGCTCGCGGACGGTGAGGATGCCTCCGACTTCTGCCGCACGCTCCCGGCGCGGATCGGCGTCGCAGCCATTCCGCTCACCGCGTTCGTGTCGCGGCAGCATCGCCGTGACTACGCCACCCTCGTCCGCTTCGCCGCGTGCAAGCGCACGGAGGTCATCGAAGCCGCATCGGCTCGGTTGGCGGCATCCGCTCGCTGACCGATGTTCAGCGGAGGCGTCAGTCGCGCGGAACGACGCCGAAGCGACGCAGCTCGAGTGCGGGGTTCACGCGGCGAACCCGCTCGACCGCCGCGGGGTCGACATGGGCGACTGCGACATCGGTGCCCGTCCCGACGGCTGCGATCTGCACACCCTGCGGATCGATGACGAGGGAGTGCCCGACGCCGAGCGGCGGCGGGTGATCGGCGCCGGCCACGTACAGCGTGTTCTCGATCGCACGCGCATGCAGGAGCGTCCGCCAGTGGTGCTCCTTAAGCGGCCCGCGAACCCACTCCGCCGCCACCAGGACGGCGTGGGCGCCCGTGTCGGCGAGCAGCCGAGCCACCTCGGGGAACCGGAGGTCGTAACAGGTCATGAGGGCGAACCGGACTCCGCTCACGTCGAAGGTCTCGGGCGCGGCGATGACACCCGGCTCGACCCAGTCGGACTCGCGCTGCCCGAACGCGTCGTACAGGTGAAGCTTCCGATACGTCGCCACGACCCCGCCGGGGCCGACGGCGATCACGGTGTTCCGCACCCGGTCGCCGTCACTCGCGCGTTCCAGGAGACCCGCGACGACATGGATGTCCAGCCGGGACGCCAGTGCCGCCAGTGCCGCTGCGAATGGGCCGTCCACCCCCTGCGCGCGCTCGCGGAGCGACGCGTCGAAGGGATCGACGAAGTAGCTGGAGTACTCGGGGAACACCACGACCTTGGCACCCCGCGACGCCGCGCGCTCGGCGAGCTCGGCGATCGCGTCGAGGTTCGCGGCTTCGTCGGCGCTCGGCGCGAACTGCGCGACGGCGACGCCGATCGACGTGTCGGTCATGGTGCTCCTCGGGACGTTCGGCGTTGTGCTGCGCGGGCGGTGGTTCCAGGATGCCGCACCCGCGCCGCGGGCGTCGACCCACCCGGTCACACGCGCTGGGACACTCCCGGCGGACGACCTCGGTTCGACCACGCCCGAACCACGTGCTAGAGTTTTCTCTTGTGCCGCGGGGTGGAGCAGCTCGGTAGCTCGCTGGGCTCATAACCCAGAGGTCGCAGGTTCAAATCCTGTCCCCGCAACAAACGGAAGGCCCCGGATCGCGAGATCCGGGGCCTTCTGCATGTCCGATTGACGCCGTCGCCGCCCTCGTGGTGCGCGTCGACTGCCGGCATCAGGGCTCGAGCATCGCGACTTCCATGTCCGCGAGGAACCGCACGACCGTCCGCAGTTCCGCGTCGTCGAAGGCGGTCATCACCTCGCGCATCGCGCCGAGACGTGCGCCGAAGTGGCGGAAGAACTCGGCGCGGGCGGCATCCGTCAACACCACGATCCGCGACCTGCGGTCGTCGGGGTGTGCTTCCCGCCGAAGATATCCCCCGGCAGAGAGCCGATCGAGGAGCTTGGTCGTCGATGCGGTGGAGATCGCAAGGTGTCGCGCGATGTCATGGGGCTTCACCACCTCGCCGTGACGCTCCCGGATGACGAGCATGCGAATCGCGGCGAGGTCGGTCGTATTCATGTCCATGTCGCCGCGCATCCCGGCGTACATGCGATCCATCGCATCCGAGAACGTCTGCACGGATTCGAGCGCTCTGAGCACGAGCGCGAGTCGCTCCGAGTCCTGCGCCGTGTCGTCGTGCACTGTTGGACACCCTTCGTTTCCGTGAGTACGATGACGAATGTCGCTAGATAATCTAGCAATAAACGAGGTGAGAATGTCATCAGTCGAACAGGTCGTCCTGGTGGATGAGGACGGGCGCGAAATCGGCACGGCCCCGAAGGCAAGTGTGCATGGCGCCGCGACAGCGCTCCACCTCGCATTCTCCTGCCACGTCTTCAACGAAGCCGGCGATGTGCTCGTCACGCGCCGCGCGCTCGGGAAGTCGACATGGCCCGGCGTCTGGACGAATTCCTTCTGCGGCCACCCCGCACCCGCGGAATCGGTGCCCGACGCCGTGCATCGTCGTGCCGAGCACGAGCTCGGGATGACGATCGATCGGCTCGAGCTCGTCCTGCCGCTGTTCCGATATCGCGCGGTCGACGCATCGGGCATCGTCGAGCACGAGATCTGCCCGGTGTACACCGCACGTGCGGTGAGCGAACCGACCCCGAACCCCGACGAGGCGATCGAGTACCGCTGGGTCGACCCCGGCGAGCTCGGCGCCTCGCTCCGTGCGACGCCGTGGGCGTTCAGCCCATGGCTCGTCCTCCAAGCCGACCAGCTCCCGGTGTTCGGCGGCGCCCCCCAGCGGGTCGCGTCATGATCCCGCTCCCGCCGGTGGCCCACCGCGAGATCGACGACGCCCTCGAACTGGCGCTCGGGCGCCTTCGCGCCCGCTCGGCGGCGCTCGGCGAGTCCGCCGGAGCCCTGGGCGTCGCGACCGCTGCGGCCGCCACCGGGGGCAAGCGCGTACGGCCGGCGCTCGTCGCCGCGGCGTTCAGCGCTTTCGGCGGTGACCTCACCCGTGCTCCCGGGCTCTGGCGCGTGGCCGCGGCTTTCGAACTCCTCCACGCCGCATTCGTCGTCCACGACGACCTCATCGACGGTGACGTCGAACGACGTGGCGTCCCGAACGTCATGGGTGCCTTTCGCGACCGAGCGCGAGCACGCGGCGGTGACGACGACGCGGCGGGCATGCTCGGTGCCGCCGCAGCCGTGCTCGCGGGCGACCTGCTCCTGTTCGAGGCGACGCGGCTGATCGCGACGGCACCGGTCGCCGCGCCGCAGCGCGCCGCACTGTTCGTGTTGCTCGACGACGCACTGCTCGTCTCGGCGGCAGGCGAACTCGCAGATGTCGAGCAGACGATCGGCGACGCCCTCCCGGCGACCGAGTCGCTCCTGCGCACGGCCCGCGACAAGACCGCCTTTTACTCGTTCCAGGCGCCCCTCGCCGCCGGGGCGCTGCTCGCCGGTGCGACCGATGACGAACGCGCCGCGCTCGAAGCCGCCGGCGCCGACATCGGCATCGCGTTCCAGCTTGCCGACGATCTCATCGGCACGTTCGGCAGCCGCGACGAGGCCGGGCGTGAACCCGGCGCGGACCTCCGCGCTTCCAAGCGCACGCCGGTGATCGCACTGGCCGCCGAGAGCGAGGCGTGGCCGCAAGTGGCATCCGCCCTCGCGCTCGCACCCACGGGCCCCATCGCGATCCGGCGCGCCCAGCACGAGCTCACCGCGAGCGGCGCACGGGAACGCACCGTCGAGCTCATCCGGACGACCCTCGATCGGGCGCGCACCCGCGCGGATGCCGCGGCACTGCCCGCCGCCGCGCACCAACTGCTCGAGACCCTCGCCGACGCCGTCGACCGGCGGATCCCCCGATGACCGCGTCGCTCTACGACGACACGGCCCGGGCGGCGGCGGCATCCGTCATCCGCGCCTACTCGACCTCGTTCGGGCTCGCGACCCGCCTGCTCGGCCCGCGGGTGCGCGGTGACGTCCGCACCGTGTACGCGCTCGTCCGGGTCGCCGACGAGATCGTCGACGGCGCCGCCGAAGAAGCCGGCCTCGCGGCGCCTGCGCAGCGCACGGCGCTCGACGCCCTCGAGATCGAGACGCTCGACGCCATGGCGAGCGGGTTCAGCGCCAACCTCGTCGTGCACGCCTTCGCCCTCGTGGCACGCGCATGCGGCATCGGGCCCGACCTCGTGACACCGTTCTTCGCGTCGATGCGCACCGACCTCGAGCGCACCGACCACGACGACGCATCGCACGACACGTACGTCTACGGTTCAGCCGAGGTCGTCGGGCTCATGTGTCTGCAGGTCTTCGTGAACGCGGGCAGGCCGGACGCGCCGATCGCCGCGCCCGCCGAGCTCGTCGGCGGTGCGCGTCGCCTCGGCGCGGCGTTCCAGGACGTCAACTTCCTGCGCGATGTCGCCGACGACGCCGGGAGGCTCGGTCGCGACTATCTCGGCGTCGACGGGGCAGCCGACCGCGTCGCCGTCCTCGATCGGATCGACGCCGATCTCGCCGCAGCCGCGATGACGATCCCCCGACTCCCAGCGGACTGCCGAGCTGCGGTCTGGGCGGCGCATGACCTGTTCGCGTCGCTCGCGATGCGCCTGCGAGCTTGCGACGAGCCCAACGGGCGAGTGCGGGTGCCGGATGCCGCGAAGGCGGCGATCGCGCTCCGGGCGGCCGTCCGCGTGGCTGTGGAACGGCGCGCACGATGAGCCGCGTCGCCGTCATCGGCGCGGGGATCACCGGACTGGCTGTCGCGGCGCTCCGCGCGGATCGTGGTGACGAGGTCGTCGTCCTCGAAGCGCTTCCGGCGATCGGGGGTCGCGCCGGCTCGTGGGAGCGAGACGGGTTCCGGTTCGACACCGGACCGAGCTGGTATCTCATGCCCGAGGTGTTCGACCACTTCTTCGAGCTGCTCGGCACCACCACCGACGCGGAACTCGATCTCGTCGATCTCCAGCCCGCCTACCGGGTCTACGGCGAAGGCGAGCCGGAGCCCATCGACATCGTCTCCGGCCGCGCATCGGCGGTCGCGACGTTCGAGGCGCGCGAGCCCGGCGCCGGCGCGCGACTCGAGGCCTATCTCGACTCGGCCGCCGAGGTGTACGACCTCGCCGTGTCGCGGTTCCTGTACGACCCCTACACGTCGCTCGCCGGGCTCGCACACCGCGACGTGCTGCGGCGGCTCCCGACGCTCGCGCCGCTGCTCGCCCGCTCGCTCGCCCGCCACGTGGAGCAGCGATTCGACGATCCGCTCCTCCGGCAGATCCTCGAGTACCCGGCGGTGTTCCTCGGCACGTCGCCATACGAGGCGCCGAGCCTCTACCACCTCATGAGTCATCTCGACCTCGACGACGGTGTCCGGTACCCGCGCGGAGGCTTCACCGAGGTCATCGCAGCCGTCGCTCGTCTTGCGACCGCACGCGGTGTGCACATCCGCACCGACGCGCGGGTGACCCGCATCCTCACCGACGGCGATCGAACCTTGGGCGTCCAGTTGGCGGACGGCGAGATCATCGAAGCCGACCACGTCGTCTCCACAGCGGACATGCACCACACCGAGCAGCTGCTCCTCCCGTCCGAATCGCGCACGCGCTCCGACCGGTGGTGGGACACGCGGGTCTCCTCACCCGGTGCGCTCCTCCTGCTCCTCGGCGTCGAGGGCGAACTCCCCCAGCTCGCACACCACACGCTGCTCTTCACCGCCGATTGGGCGACCGGCTTCGACGCCATCTTCGGCGCCGAAGCCCGCAGCAACCCGGTCATCCCCGACCCGGCATCCCTCTACATCTGCCGGCCGAGCGCGACGGATGCCACGGTGGCGCCCGCCGGACACGAGAACCTCTTCGTGCTCGTCCCCATGCCCGCAGCCCCCGAGCTCGGACACGGCGGCGAGGACGGCGCAGGTGACCCGCTCATCGAGGCGGCCGCGGATGCCGTCATCGCGCAGATCGCCTCCTGGACCGGCATCCCGGACCTCGCGGAGCGGATCCGGGTGCGTCGCACCATCTCCCCCGCGGACTTCGCCGCCGACTTCGGCGCCTTCCGAGGCGGTGCCCTGGGACTTGCGCACACGCTGCGGCAGTCGGCGATGTTCCGCCCTGGCAACCGCTCCGCCCTCGAGAACCTCCACTACGCCGGGCACTCGGTTCTCCCCGGCGTCGGGCTGCCGATGTGCCTCATCTCGGCGGAGCTCGTCGTGAAGCTGATGGACGGCGACACCGGCACCGGCAGGCTTTCCGTGCCCGAGCGCGCGGAGGGCTGAAATGCCGGGGCTGTATCTGCTCTTCCTGGCGATCTCGGCAGCGGGCATCGCCGCGCTCGACGTACGCCACCGCCTCGCGATGCCGGTGGCGCCGATCCGGTCGACCGTCGCCGTCGTCGCCGGCACCGTCTTCTTCCTGGCGTGGGACGCCGTCGGCATCGCCACCGGCGTCTTCGTCCGCGGCGACAGTCCGCTGCTCCTCGGCATCGATCTCGCCCCGCACCTGCCGATCGAGGAACCGGTCTTCCTCGCGTTCCTGAGCTATCTCGCGCTCGTCGTGTGGTCGGCGGCCGTACGGGGTCGGCTGCGGAAGGCGGACGCGCCGTGACCTACCCCCTCATCGTCATCCCGTTCGCGCTCCTCACCGCAGCGTTGACGCTCGCGACGATCAGGCGCCCGCGATTCGGGTCGCGCATGCGCGCCTCCGCGATCGCCGCCGGCGTGCTCGTCATCCTCACCGCGGTGTTCGACAACCTCATGATCGCCGCCGACCTCTTCACGTACCCGGAGCACCTGATCAGCGGCATCCGCATCGGCCTGGCCCCCATCGAGGACTTCGCGTATCCGATCTGCGCCGCCTTCGCCGTGCCCGCGCTCTTCACGCTGCTCACGCCGCGGGAGCCGGCACGATGAACGGCATCACGTTCGCGCGACGCCTGCTCCTGTCATCGCGGCCGGTCAGCTGGATCAACACCGCGTACCCGTTCGCCGCCGCCTATCTGGTGACGACGCGCGAGATCGATCTCATCCTCGTCATCGGGACCCTCTTCTTCCTCATCCCCTACAACGTCGCGATGTACGGGATCAACGACGTGTTCGACTACGAGTCCGATCTCCGGAACCCCCGCAAGGGCGGCGCGCACGGCGCGATCCTCGATCCGGCGCTCCACCGACCGACGCTGTGGGCGTCGGCACTCCTGTGCACGCCGTTCCTGGTGTTCCTCGTCGCCGCCGGCTCGCCGCAGTCCTGGCTCGTGTTGGGTCTCAGCATGCTCGCGGTGGTCGCCTACAGCGCGCCGCCACTGCGGACGAAGGAACGCCCATTCGCCGACTCGGTGACCAGCAGCATCCACTTCTTCTCCCCCGCCGTCTACGGCCTGGTGCTCGCGGATGCCGCGTGGTCGTGGCCCCTCGTCGCGGTGATCGCCGCGTTCGCCCTGTGGGGCGTCGCCTCGCATGCGTTCGGCGCCGTCCAGGATGTGGTCGCCGACCGCGAGGCGGGGATCGCGTCGATCGCGACGGTCCGCGGCGGCGCCTGGACCGTGCGCTTCGCGCTCACCTGCTACGCACTGTCGGGGGTCGTCGTCCTCGGCGCCGCGTGGCCGGGACCGCTCGCCGCGGTGGTGATCCTGCCGTACCTCTGGACCCTCTGGCCCTACCGGTCGGTCGCCGATGCGGATGCCGCGTCAGTGACGCGCGGCTGGGACCGCTTTCTCTGGCTCAACCAGTTCGCCGGCTTCGTCGTGACCCTGCTGCTGATCTGGTGGTGGGGGGGGGCCCCCGGGCGGGCCCCCCCCCCCCCCCCGCCGCGGGGGGGGGGGCGCCCCCCCCCCCCCCGCGGGGCCC
>NZ_JASJND010000013.1 GCF_030065535.1 Microbacterium dauci | reverse complement strand
GGGATCGCGTGGCGCGATCTTCCTGCAGTGTTCGGCCCGTGGCAGACCGTGTGGACCTGGCATCGCAGGCTCGCGACCGAAGGCACCTGGGACTCGATCGTGCAGTCGCTGATCGCGCAGGCCGACGCCGAGGGGCTGGTGGACTGGTCGGTATCGGTGGATTCGACGATCACGCGGGCGCATCAGCACGCGACGAACACGAGTCGCCCCACAGGGGGCTGTATCGAATTACACGAATCCGGGCGTCGAGCCGCCTGATCATGCTATCGGCCGCTCCCGGGGCGGCCTGTCGACGAAGATCCACCAGCTCGTTGACGGGAAGGGGCTGCCGCTGGTCACGGTGATCACCCCCGGACAGGCCGGTGATTCGCCGATGCTGCTGCCCTTGCTGGATCAGCTTCGCGTGGGTCGCCCCGTCGGTCGCCCTCGCACCCGCCCGGACGCGGTCTGGGGCGACAAGGCGTACTCGTCCCGCGCGATCCGGTCACGCTTGCGGGGGCGTGGGATCAAAGCCGTGATCCCCGAGCCCCGCGACCAGCAGGGGCACCGGAAGCGTCGCGGTTCACGAGGCGGAAGGCCTGTCGGGCTCGACACCGACGACTACAAGAACCGCAACGTGATCGAACGCCGGTTCTGCCACGCCAAGCAATGGCGAGGCCTCGCGACCCGCTACGACAAACACGCGATCACCTACCGCGCCGCCGTCCTCATCCACGCCGCCATCGCCTGGACCAGAACGCTGTCAGACGCACCCTAGCCGGCTG
>NZ_JASJND010000012.1 GCF_030065535.1 Microbacterium dauci | reverse complement strand
GCCCTGAGTCCGATGAGACGTCGCACAACCGAAGGGATACGAGGCGGTCGCCCTGTCATGGTTCACTCGGCGGCGCGCCGGGCGCCGCCTGGCGGAGCCGCCCTCTCAGCGGACGGGTTCGTCGGCGTGCCGGACGTCGTCCGACGACGCATCCCCGGCTTCCGTCGCCGCCCCGTGGATCGGATGGCTTCGCTCGAGCGCGGCGCCCTCGACGTCGACGTTCGGGAGGATCCGATCGAGCCAGCGCGGCAGCCACCACGCCTTCTCGCCGAGCAGGTGCATGAGCGCGGGGATCAGCAACAGCCGCACCACGAACGCATCGAACAGCACGCCGATCGCGAGGCCGAAGCCGAGCGGTCGCACGAGCGCCAGGTGCGAGAAGATGAACCCGCCGAACACCGACACCATGATGATGGCCGCCGCGGTGACCACCGCTCGCCCGTTCCGTAGCCCGGCGACAACCGCCGTCCGGGCCGGCACCCCGTGCACGAACGCCTCTCGCATTCCGGTCACCAGGAAGAGCTGGTAATCCATCGCGAGACCGAACAGCACGCCGATGAGGATGATCGGTGCGAAGTTCAGCACCGGTCCGGGGGTGTGGACGCCGAACACCGGCCCGAGCCATCCCCACTGGTAGATCGCCACCACGGCTCCGAGTGCGGCGAACAGCGACAGCACGAACCCGGCTGTCGCGATCAGCGGCACGAGGATCGAGCGGAACACCAGCACGAGGATGAGCAGCGACAGCCCCACGACCAGCGCGAGGTACACCGGCAGCACGCCGGCGAGTTTCTCGGAGATGTCGATGTTGCCGCTGGCCTGGCCTGCCACCCCGAGCTCGATGTCTCCGATCGGCGAGAGCTCGCGCAGGTCGTGCACGAGCTGCTCGGTCGATTCGGTGGACGGTCCGCCGATCGGCACGACCTGGAAGGCGAGGAAGTCGCGGTCCTCGGACACTCCGACCGGCGCGACCGCGACCACGCCGCCCTGCTCGAGCAGCTGACCGGCTAGGTCGGCCTGTACCGCGACGACGTCGTCCTCATCGATCGGGGCCGGCAGCGCGGCGGTGACGAGCAGCGGTCCGTTCTGGCCGGCTCCGAATGCCTCGGCCGCGGACGTGTAGGCCCGGTACTGGCTGGAGTCGACGGGCTCGGATGACCCGTCGGGCATGCCGAGCCGCATGGAGAGCGCCGGGATCGCGATGATGAGCAGCGCGCCGACGGCGAGTGCGGCGCGCGCGAACGCACGCGAGGTCTTCATGGGCTTCAGCTCGGGGCGAGCGTGCGATTCGTGGCCGATCTGGCCGCGAGCCCGCCGATTGACGATCCGGAGGCCGATGATCCCGAGCATCGCAGGCGTCAGGGTCACCGACAGGAGTACCGCGACCAGCACGCATCCGGCCGCGACCGTTCCCATGACGCCGACGAAGGGGATGCCGGTCACGTTCAGGGCGAGCAGTGCGACGAGCACCGTCGAGCCTGCGAAGACCACGGCGTTGCCCGACGTGCCGTTCGCGAGGGCGATGGATTCGTGCACGTCGACACCGGCGAGCACTTGCCGTCGATGGCGGTTGATGATGAACAGCGCGTAGTCGATGCCCACGGCCAGTCCGAGCATCATGCCGAGCACGGGGGTGGCCGACGACATGTCCACGACGCCCGAGAAGGCCAGCGACCCGGCGACGCCGACGCCGACGCCGACGAGTGATGAGACGATCGGCAGCAGCGCCGGCAGCAGCGCGCGGAACATGATGACGAGCGTGAGCAGCGCGAGCGCGACGCCGACGATCTCGCCGATGCCGATGAGTCCCTCGACCGCGGTGGCGATCGTCGCCGAGTAGTAGTCGACCTGCACCCCGTCGATTTCGGCCTGGTCGAGTTCGTCCGAGACCGCTTCCACGACCTCGGACGGGACGGAGAACACGTCGTCCTCGAACATCACCACGCCGATCGCAGTGGCACCGTCCTCGGACACGGTTCGGATCTCCGAGGCGGCATCCATGAGCACCCGCGCGTCATCGAGCTGAGCGCGCTGCTCGGCGAGTTCGCCGGCACCGGCGTCCAGCTCGCCGCGGCGATCCTCGAGCTGAGCGGCACCGGCATCGAGCTCGGCCTGCTGCGCGGCGAACTGCGCCGCTGCGAGCGCGTACGTCCCCGCGGACTTCGCTTCAGCGATGGCCGCGTCGAGTTGCGCCTGAGCGGCCTCGAGCTGGGTTCGCGCAGCCTCGATCTGAGTGGAGCCCTCGTCGAGCTGGCGCTGCGCTTCGTCGAGCTGGGCCGCGCCGGCTTCGAGCTGCTGCTCCTGTTCGGCGCGATCGGACGTCGCGACGAAGGGGTCGACCACATCGGCCACGCCGTCGATTCCGTCGATCTCGGCCAACATCGCGGAGATATCCCCCTGCTGGGCCTCGGTGAAGTCGGATCCGTCCTCCGTCCGGAACACGATGGTGCCGGTTCCGCCCCCGAGTTCCCCCAGTTCTTCGGTGAGCCGCTCGGTGACGCGCTCGGTCTCGGTGCCCGGGATGCTCATGCTCGACGTCAGCGTGCCGCCGAAGGAGACGAAGGCTCCGACAGCCAGGGCGAGTGCGGCGATCCAACCGGCGACCACGGCCCACGGTCGGCGCGCGGCGAATCGTCCGACACGGTAGAGGAGTTCTGCCACGCGAGAGGCCTTTCATGAGGAGACGAGACGAGGGCGCACCTACGAGCCACCACCGAGGATAGCCGACATTTGTCGGAAATCGGAGCGGCTGGGTTCTGCGTGGCGTCTCCCCATCCCGCTGGCACAATCGACGCATGGATGCCCGCGTCGTCCGCACCCGACGGTCCCTGCAGGAGTCGCTGTTCGCCTTGGCTCGCGAGCGGCCGCTCGAGGAACTCACCGTCGCCGACATCGTGCAGCGGGCAGGAGTGAATCGGAGCAGCTTCTATCAGCATTACGCCGACAAGGACACCCTTCTCGCCGATGCCATCGACACGGCGGTCGAGCAGGCAGGGACCTTCCTGCCTGAAACGATCACCGCACCGGACGGCCCGCAACGCGCGCTCCTCGCCTACCTGCGACACATCGACGAGCATGTGGCGGTCTATCAGCGCGTGCTCGGACGCCACGGCTCGGCCGCGGTGGCGTTCAGGTTGCGTGATCGCATCGAGGCCGTTGCCCGCGAGGGCCTCGGGCGAATGGGCACGCACGCATTCGAAGGGATCCCCCTCGACGTCGTCAGTGCCGGCATCGCCGGCTCAGCACTCGGCGTCATCGAGGCGTGGCTCGCGCGCGACCCCCGACCGCGAGTCGAGACCGCTGCGGACTGGGTATGGCGTGTGCTCGTCGGCGTCGGCGATGCAATGGAGGAGGGGCGCTGACGGTACGCCCCGTCCA
>NZ_JASJND010000011.1 GCF_030065535.1 Microbacterium dauci | reverse complement strand
GAAGTTGCCTCACTACGAAGCCCGGAAGGGTGGTGTGGGAGCATCCGATCCTTGAGAACTCAACAGCGTGCACTTGTCAAATGCCAAATAACCTCGACTCCAGTTTTTTGCTGGGGTGAGATTCCTTTGGATCAATTTATATGGATGTCAGTTTGATATTCATCTCTTTTGGTCAGTTTCAAACTCGCTGCGTTTCGGTTTTTCCCCGGGGCGTATGCAATTTTTCTTTACGGAGAGTTTGATCCTGGCTCAGGATGAACGCTGGCGGCGTGCTTAACACATGCAAGTCGAACGGTGAAGCAGAGCTTGCTCTGTGGATCAGTGGCGAACGGGTGAGTAACACGTGAGCAACCTGCCCTGGACTCTGGGATAAGCGCTGGAAACGGCGTCTAATACCGGATATGAGCTGCGATCGCATGGTCAGCAGTTGGAAAGATTTTTCGGTCTGGGATGGGCTCACGGCCTATCAGCTTGTTGGTGAGGTAATGGCTCACCAAGGCGTCGACGGGTAGCCGGCCTGAGAGGGTGACCGGCCACACTGGGACTGAGACACGGCCCAGACTCCTACGGGAGGCAGCAGTGGGGAATATTGCACAATGGGCGGAAGCCTGATGCAGCAACGCCGCGTGAGGGATGACGGCCTTCGGGTTGTAAACCTCTTTTAGCAGGGAAGAAGCGAGAGTGACGGTACCTGCAGAAAAAGCGCCGGCTAACTACGTGCCAGCAGCCGCGGTAATACGTAGGGCGCAAGCGTTATCCGGAATTATTGGGCGTAAAGAGCTCGTAGGCGGTTTGTCGCGTCTGCTGTGAAATCCCGAGGCTCAACCTCGGGTCTGCAGTGGGTACGGGCAGACTAGAGTGCGGTAGGGGAGATTGGAATTCCTGGTGTAGCGGTGGAATGCGCAGATATCAGGAGGAACACCGATGGCGAAGGCAGATCTCTGGGCCGTTACTGACGCTGAGGAGCGAAAGGGTGGGGAGCAAACAGGCTTAGATACCCTGGTAGTCCACCCCGTAAACGTTGGGAACTAGTTGTGGGGTCCATTCCACGGATTCCGTGACGCAGCTAACGCATTAAGTTCCCCGCCTGGGGAGTACGGCCGCAAGGCTAAAACTCAAAGGAATTGACGGGGACCCGCACAAGCGGCGGAGCATGCGGATTAATTCGATGCAACGCGAAGAACCTTACCAAGGCTTGACATACACGAGAACGGGCCAGAAATGGTCAACTCTTTGGACACTCGTGAACAGGTGGTGCATGGTTGTCGTCAGCTCGTGTCGTGAGATGTTGGGTTAAGTCCCGCAACGAGCGCAACCCTCGTTCTATGTTGCCAGCACGTAATGGTGGGAACTCATGGGATACTGCCGGGGTCAACTCGGAGGAAGGTGGGGATGACGTCAAATCATCATGCCCCTTATGTCTTGGGCTTCACGCATGCTACAATGGCCGGTACAAAGGGCTGCAATACCGTGAGGTGGAGCGAATCCCAAAAAGCCGGTCCCAGTTCGGATTGAGGTCTGCAACTCGACCTCATGAAGTCGGAGTCGCTAGTAATCGCAGATCAGCAACGCTGCGGTGAATACGTTCCCGGGTCTTGTACACACCGCCCGTCAAGTCATGAAAGTCGGTAACACCTGAAGCCGGTGGCCCAACCCTTGTGGAGGGAGCTGTCGAAGGTGGGATCGGTAATTAGGACTAAGTCGTAACAAGGTAGCCGTACCGGAAGGTGCGGCTGGATCACCTCCTTTCTAAGGAGCATCTGGAGGCTTCGGCCTTCCAGGCCCCCGATCAGAGCGAATGTCTCTGCGGGGAGCTCATGGGTGGAACATTCGACAAGGCATCAGAACCTGATGGTTCTTCTCAGTACGTCACTTCGGTGGTTGGAACGGGAGGTCCGGTGGGGGCTGGTGCATGCACGCTGTTGGGTCCTGAGGGACCGGATGGGTACTGACCTTCGGGTGGGTGCCGGCCGAACCTCAGGGCCTTCTTTGGCTGCCGGTTGGTAAGCGGGGAGGGTACCGCCCGTACTTTGAGAACTACACAGTGGACGCGAGCATCTTTGGCTTGACGTAAGTCAGGTCATGAAGATGATCTTAAAGATCATTAGTCAATTTCAAATTGACGATTCGAACTCATGTGATTTCAAGTCTTTAAGAGCAAACGGTGGATGCCTTGGCATCTGGAGCCGAAGAAGGACGTAGCAATCTGCGATAAGCCTCGGGGAACTGATAAGCAAGTTTTGATCCGAGGGTGTCCGAATGGGGAAACCCCGCTGGGCGGCGTGCCGACCCAGTGACTCCCGCCTGAATATATAGGGCGGGTAGAGGGAACGTGGGGAAGTGAAACATCTCAGTACCCACAGGAAGAGAAAGCAACCGCGATTCCGTGAGTAGTGGCGAGCGAAACCGGAACAGGCTAAACCGAGCGTGTGTGATAGCCGGCAGGCGTTGCACGTTCGGGGTTGTGGGACTTTTCAGACATTTCTGCCGATGTGTCGGCGTTACAAGAAGGTATAGACGAACCGCATTGAAAGGCGGGTCATAGAGGGTGCCAACCCCGTAGTCGAAATGCTTCTCTTGGCGCGAAGAGTATCCCAAGTAGCACGGGGCCCGAGAAATCCCGTGTGAATCTGTCAGGACCACCTGATAAGCCTAAATACTCCCAGATGACCGATAGCGGACAAGTACCGTGAGGGAAAGGTGAAAAGTACCCCGGGAGGGGAGTGAAATAGTACCTGAAACCGTTTGCTTACAAACCGTTGGAGCCTCCTTAGCAGGGGTGACAGCGTGCCTTTTGAAGAATGAGCCTGCGAGTTAGCGATATGTGGCGAGGTTAACCCGTGTGGGGTAGCCGTAGCGAAAGCGAGTCTGAATAGGGCGATTCAGTCGCATGTCCTAGACCCGAAGCGAAGTGATCTATCCATGGCCAGGTTGAAGCGACGGTAAGACGTCGTGGAGGACCGAACCCACTTAGGTTGAAAACTGAGGGGATGAGCTGTGGATAGGGGTGAAAGGCCAATCAAACTTCGTGATAGCTGGTTCTCTCCGAAATGCATTTAGGTGCAGCGTTGCGTGTTTCTTGCCGGAGGTAGAGCTACTGGATGGCCGATGGGCCCTACAAGGTTACTGACGTCAGCCAAACTCCGAATGCCGGTAAGTGAGAGCGCAGCAGTGAGACTGTGGGGGATAAGCTTCATAGTCGAGAGGGAAACAACCCAGACCACCAACTAAGGTCCCAAAGCGCGTGCTAAGTGGGAAAGGATGTGGAGTTGCTCTGACAACCAGGAGGTTGGCTTAGAAGCAGCCACCCTTGAAAGAGTGCGTAATAGCTCACTGGTCAAGTGATTCCGCGCCGACAATGTAACGGGGCTCAAGCACGCCACCGAAGTTGTGGCATTGACATTATTGGTAGGCCTTCGTGGTCCAGCCGTGTTGATGGGTAGGAGAGCGTCGTGTGGCCAGCGAAGCGGCGGTGGAAACCAGCCGTGGAGGCTACACGAGTGAGAATGCAGGCATGAGTAGCGAAAGACGTGTGAGAAACACGTCCTCCGAAAGACCAAGGGTTCCAGGGTCAAGCTAATCTTCCCTGGGTAAGTCGGGACCTAAGGCGAGGCCGACAGGCGTAGTCGATGGACAACGGGTTGATATTCCCGTACCGGCGAAGAACCGCCCAAGCTAATCCAGTGGTGCTAAGAGTCCTAACCCGGACGAGTGGATCCCTTCGGGGTGAGACCGTCCGGTCTAACGCTCGACCCCATGCTGGTGCGGCTAGCGTATTAACAGGTGTGACGCAGGAAGGTAGCCCAACCCGGGCGATGGTAGTCCCGGGGCAAGTGCGTAGGCCGAGTCATAGGCAAATCCGTGACTCATACAGGCTGAGACACGATGCGGATAAAAAGTGGGTGATCCTATGCTGCCGAGAAAAGCATCGACGCGAGGTTCTAGCTGCCCGTACCCCAAACCGACTCAGGTGGTCAGGTAGAGAATACTAAGGAGATCGAGAGAATCGTGGTTAAGGAACTCGGCAAAATGCCCCCGTAACTTCGGGAGAAGGGGGGCCATCCACTTATTAGGACTTGCTCCGAAAGGGTGTGGTGGCCGCAGAGACTAGTGGGTAGCGACTGTTTACTAAAAACACAGGTCCGTGCCAAGTCGCAAGACGATGTATACGGACTGACGCCTGCCCGGTGCTGGAAGGTTAAGAGGACCGGTTAGCCGCAAGGCGAAGCTGAGAATTTAAGCCCCAGTAAACGGCGGTGGTAACTATAACCATCCTAAGGTAGCGAAATTCCTTGTCGGGTAAGTTCCGACCTGCACGAATGGCGTAACGACTTCCCAACTGTCTCAACCGCGAACTCGGCGAAATTGCACTACGAGTAAAGATGCTCGTTACGCGCAGCAGGACGGAAAGACCCCGTGACCTTTACTACAGCTTGGTATTGGTGTTCGGTGTGGCTTGTGTAGGATAGGTGGGAGACGTTGAAGCAGGGACGCCAGTTCTTGTGGAGTCATTGTTGAAATACCACTCTGGTCACTCTGGATATCTAACTTCGAACCGTAATCCGGTTCAGGGACAGTGCCTGGTGGGTAGTTTAACTGGGGCGGTTGCCTCCCAAAAAGTAACGGAGGCGCCCAAAGGTTCCCTCAACCTGGTTGGCAATCAGGTGGCGAGTGTAAGTGCACAAGGGAGCTTGACTGTGAGACTGACAGGTCGAGCAGGGACGAAAGTCGGGACTAGTGATCCGGCAGTGGCTTGTGGAAGCGCTGTCGCTCAACGGATAAAAGGTACCTCGGGGATAACAGGCTGATCTTGCCCAAGAGTCCATATCGACGGCATGGTTTGGCACCTCGATGTCGGCTCGTCGCATCCTGGGGCTGGAGTAGGTCCCAAGGGTTGGGCTGTTCGCCCATTAAAGCGGTACGCGAGCTGGGTTTAGAACGTCGTGAGACAGTTCGGTCCCTATCCGCTGCGCGCGTAGGAAATTTGAGAGGATCTGACCCTAGTACGAGAGGACCGGGTTGGACGAACCTCTGGTGTGCCAGTTGTTCCGCCAGGAGCACCGCTGGTTAGCTACGTTCGGGATGGATAACCGCTGAAAGCATCTAAGCGGGAAGCCGGCCTCAAGATGAGATTTCCATACCCTCCGGGGTGAGAGGCTCCCAGCCAGACTACTGGGTTGATAGGCCAGATGTGGAAGCGTGGTAACACGTGCAGCTGACTGGTACTAATAAGCCGATGACTTGATAACACACCGTTCTTTGGTGCTTGCGTCCACTGAGTGGTTCTCGATGTACGGTCGAGAACCACACAACACATGAACATTCATGCTGTTGTGTCGACTTTGAAACATCAATAGTGTTTCGGCGGCCATAGCGTGAGGGAAACGCCCGGTCACATTCCGAACCCGGAAGCTAAGCCTCACAGCGCCGATGGTACTGCAGGGGGGACCCTGTGGGAGAGTAGGACACCGCCGGACTTCTTTCAGGAAATGGCCACCCAACGCAGGGTGGCCATTTCCAGTTAAC
>NZ_JASJND010000010.1 GCF_030065535.1 Microbacterium dauci | reverse complement strand
GGCCCCCCCCCCCCCCCCCCCCCCCCCCCCCCCCCCCCCCCCCCCCCCGGGGGGGGGGGGGCCCGCCCCCCCCCCCCCCCCCCCCCACTGTGCAGGTCCGCGGCTACTTCACGGAAACCAACAGCGCCTCGCCGGCGCCCGACGCGTTGTCGGGGACGACGATCATGGAGCCGAGCGGCTTCTGGTCTGCGTACGCGGCGGCATCCGTCTCCACCGTCACCTTGGCGGTCTTGCCCTTCGAGACCGTCTCGTACTGGCCGTTGCTGATCGCCGGGTCGGCCGGGTCGAACGTCGCGGCGCCCGCGAACGCGTCGGTCCCGTCGGTCGTCAGGCTGAACGACTGCACGGTGTAGTCGAACGCACCCTCGATGCCGAGGTCGGCCGTGTAGAACGGCAGCAGGATGGTGCTGCTGTCGGTCGGCGCCTGCGCCAGGAATCCGCTCGCGTAGAGACCGCCGGTGGCGATCTCCTGCAGGAACACCTCGGTCACACCGTCGACGCTGCCCGTGCGGATCGCGCCCGAGTCGTACGAGAACACGACCCAGTCGGGCGTGCCGTCACGGTCGGTGTCGATCACGACGTCGAACTCGTTGCTGGCCGCGTTCGACCACCGCGAGTGGGTGTTCACCGCGAACACGCCGACCTCGTCGCCCGTCGCCGACTCGAAGGTCTGCACGCCGGCCGCGCGGAGGTCGTAACCGGTGTCGGCGATCGACTTCGGTGCGTCCTTCTTGTCGGACAGGCCCCACGTGTACACGTCGGCGATCGCGTCGATCGCGCCGGTGCGGTTGTCGAGGGTCAGCGTGTGCTTCCCATCGGTCACCTTGCCCTTCTTCGCGAGCGTGCCCGAGGCCTTGACCTCGCTGTTCGAGCGCGGCACCAGCAGGTACGGCACCCGGAGCGTGGCATCCGACGAACTGAAGACCACGTTGCCGGAGATCTCGTGGAAGGCGTACTGGTCCTCACCGAGCGAACCCGGGATCGACGACGCCTTGGCCGAGACCGACAGCTTGACCTTGGCCGTACCACCGGCACGGACCGTGATCTTCTTCGTGTCGACCGACACCTTCGCGGGCAGCGACTGCGCGCTCGACTCGGTCTTCACGGTGAAGGTCGCGGCCTTCTTTCCGTGGTTGGTGACCGTGACCGTCTTCTTGCCACCGACCGAGGAGGTCGACTCGTCGAAGCCGAAGCTCAGCGCAGACTCGCGCATCCAGCCGTCCTCGGTGCGGAACCGGTCACCGGTTGCCGTGAACGTCGTGCCGACGGCCTGCGCCGTGTCGACGAGTCCGAGGCCACCGAGGGTCGGGTTGACGCCACCCACCTTGTCGGGGTCTGCAGTCGAGACGATCGCAGCCGAGACCTGCTCGGCGTTCCAGCTCGGGTGCGCCTGCACCGAGAGTGCAGCGACGCCAGCGACGTGCGGGGCAGCCATCGAGGTGCCCGACATGATCGCGGGAGACGAGCCCGTTCCCACCGCGGCCGAGGCGATGGAGACACCGGGGGCAGCCACATCGGGGCTGATCGCGCTGTCACCACTGCGGGGACCGGCGGACGTGAACGAGGCGTAGCTCGTGAACGCGGGGTTGTCGATCTGCGCGTCGGCGAACGTGGCCGTCGCACCGTCGGCGAGCGCAGCGCCCGACGAGGAACGCACCCCGAGGAACGGGATGGTCACTTCGTACGGTGTGCCGTCGTCGGGGTTGTCGTAGATCGCGCCTTCGTACGGCGGCAGGTCGTCGGTGCTGTTCACCATGACGGCTGCGGCGGCACCGGCCTGCTGGGCGAAGATCGCCTTGGCGACGCGGGCGCACGTTCCTCGCGTGCTGACGCCGATCTGATTTCCGCCTTCGACGATCCCGACGCGGGTGTAATCGGATGCCGCGCACCCGAGCGCCTCGTTCGCGGTCGTGGCCGGGTCGTCGGTCAGCCGGACGACGGTCAGCTCGCCGAGGTCGGCGACGGACTCGCCGTTCGCGTTGATCGCCTCGATCGTCTCGCCGCCGACGGTGATCTCGGCACCGGGGAACGACGCGGAGCTGTCGATCGCGGAGACAGAGATCACGCCGTCACCCGAGCCGGGCGAACCGGTGAGGTACGGGTTGTGACCGGAGTTGCCGGCGGATGCGACGACGACGACGCCGGCACCGACGGCGTTGGCCGCTGCGACAGCGCTGGGGTCGTCACCGCGGCCGAAGGACGAGCCGAGCGACATGTTGATGACGTCCATGCCGTTGTCGACGGCCCAGTCGATCGCCTGGACGGTGACGTCGGTCGAGCCGTCGCAACCGAAGACGCGGACGGCGTAGAGGTCGGACTCGGGCGCGACGCCCGGTCCTACCTTGAAGTCGACGTCGGGCGTGGTCGAGTCGAACGGGCCGGTGAAGGTCGAGCCGTCGGGCAGGACGCCCGAACCACCGGTCGTCCCGGCGACGTGGGAGCCGTGGCCCTGGCAGTCCAGCGGGTTGTCGTCGGGCACGGGGATGAGCGCTGCGCCCGTGCCGCCGGCGTCGTACGCGTCGCCGACGAGGTCGATGCCGCCCTTGATCCGCGGTGCGTTCGGGCCGTAGAGCGCCGGGTCGGCGGGAGCCGTAGAGGTTGCCGCGGCAGCCTCGAAGGCATCGACCGTGCCAGGCCCGCCGAACGCGGCGTGCGTGTAGTCGATGCCGGTGTCGAGGATCGCGACCTTGACGTTCTCACCGGTGTAGCCGGTGTCCTCCCAGACGGAAGGGGCGCCGAGGTACGGGACCGAGACGGCGTTGTCGAGCTCGTGGACGACGACTTGGTGGACGCCGACGACGCCCGGGAGCGCCGCGACCTCGTCGACCTGCGCGGCCGGGAGCGTCACCTGGATGCCGTTGTAGGCAGACTGCATCTGCGCGCGGATCTTGCCGCCGCGTTCGGTGATCTCACCGCGGATCGCGTCCTGCGCGCTCTTGAGCTCCTTCTTCACCGCCGAGCGCTCGCTCTTGTTCAGCGTGCGCCCCTCGTCGGCCTGGACGACCGCCACGGGGTCGCCTTCCATCTCGACCACGACGGTGACCGCCCGGTCGGCGTCGATCGCGCCGGCCGAGATGGCGCTGTCGATCTTTCCGCTGGAGCCGGACTGTTCGAAGCGCGACAGCGGCGAGCTGTCGGCATCCGTCGCGGCGAAGGCCGCTGTTGTGGGCAGGGAGAGCGCGATGACGCCCGCGACTGCCAGTGTGCGTCGGTGCAAGAGGGAACCGCCTTTCCTTCTGGGAATGCCCGGCGGCTGGGGAGGCGCACCCGATGGGGTCACCGACGCCGAGGCTGATAGGAGGCTATGCATCGCCCGACAATTCCCCCAAGCACCGATCGGCCAGATGAGAAGATCCTCACCTGGCCGATCGGGACGGGATCACGCGATCCGTGTGCCTGGCGGCAGCTTGCGTGCCGGGGTGCGGGTGCGCACTGCGGCCCACCAGAGCAACAGCCCGGCGACCACGATCTGCCCGCCGAGCCCCACGAACCAGCTCGGCACGGTCTTCGCGACGATCTCCTCGGGGGTGTCGTACTGCTGCTCTTCGTACGGCTCGCACTCGCTCCACGTGGTCTCGAGTTCCGGCGGGATCTGCGTTGATCGAATGCCGACCTTGGCGTAGCCGAAGAGGTCGTTGGGGTTTCCCTCCCGGTCGAACTCGACGGGCGTGGCATCCGCCAGGATCACGAACGGGTTCGGGGCGAGCAGCCACCACACCCGATCGAACCGCGGCGTCCGCCAGCGGTCTTCCTGCCACTCGCCGCACACCATCCGTTCGGGCTCGTTCCAGCAGTTCCCGTTGTCATCCACGCACACCGGGTCCCCGCTCGCGTCGTACTCGGCGCTCTGGTACCGGCTGACTTGCTCGGAGGTGATGCTCGAACCGACGAGACCGAAGCCGATGAACGTGCCGACCGTCAGCGCGGCGACCACCAGATACGTCGCCGCGACGGAGAACAGCGGACGCGCAAGGATGCCACTCAGGGCGATGCCGAGCGCGGCGACGAAGCCGGTCTCGACGATGAGGACGAGCGCCGACACGACGACGGTCAGCGGGTTCACTCCGCCGGCGAGCGACGCGACGATCAGGAACGGGACCGCGACGAGCGCGAACGCCAGTCCGGTGATCCAGGCTGCGAGGAACTTGCCGAGCAGGATGTCCGCGGTCGTCGCCTGCGTGACCTGGATCGGCGCCAGTGTCGCCGCGTCGCGGTCGCCGTTGATCGAGTTGCCGCTGAGCGTCGGCGAGACGAGCACGACGAGCAGCAGTGTGATGAACACGACCGTCGAGTACACGCCGGGGCCGCTCGAGTCCATGCCGGAGAAGGAGAGGAAGGCGAGCAGCGTCGCGCCGAGCAAGAGGGCGGCGAAGACCCCGAGGAGCACATACCAGGAGACGGTCCGGATGCGCTGGGTCAACTCCAGCCGGGCGATCGTCCACAACCGGGTGAGGTTCATCGCGCACCTCCTTCGAGGTCGAGGAAGGTGTGTTCGAGGATGCCGGTGGATGCCGAGAACTCGGCGACGGGAAGCCCCGCCTGCACGAGCGCCGTGAGGCCCTGGGCCGCCGACTCGTCGCCGACGAAAGCGACGAGCAGGTCGCGCCGGTCGACGGGGATCGAGGCGACGTCGAGGCCGAGCGCCTGGGCAACCGGCAGAGCTGCCGCCGTGGCATCCCGATCAGCGAGCCTGATGCGCCAGGTCCGCGCACGGGTGGCCGCTTCGGCGATCCGGTCGGCGCGGACCGTCTCGCCGCGCAGCAGGAAGACGGCGTCGTCGACGACCTCTTCGAGCTCGGACAGGATGTGGCTCGAGATGAGGATCGTCCGCCCCTCGGCCGCGAGGCGGCGCAGCAGGATCCGGAGGTCGACGCGCGCCTGCGGGTCGAGTCCCGATGCCGGCTCGTCGAGGAGCAACACCTTCGGGTCGTGCACGAGCGCGCGAGCGAGGCCCAACCGTTGCTTCTGGCCGCGGGACAGCACCTTCGCGGGCGCGTCGCCGAGGTCGTCGAGTCCGACGGTCGTGAGGAGTTCGGCTGCACGTGCAGCGGATGCCGCGCGGTCGAGCCCCGACAGGCGGCCGGTGACCGCGATCGTCTCGCGGGCGGTGAGCGACGGCCAGGCGCCGAGACTGTCCGGCATCCAGCCGAGCAGCGCACGCGCCGCCGCCGGGTCTTCGACCGGATCGATCCCACCGATCCGGATCGTGCCGGCGTCGGGGGCAAGCAGAGACGCGAGCATGAGGAGCAGCGTCGTCTTCCCCGATCCGTTCGGCCCCACGAGGCCGGTGACTGCGCCCGCAGGCGCCTGGAATGTGACGTCGCGGACGGCGTGGACCTGTCCGAAGGATCGCCGCACCCCCTCCGCGACAATGCCCGTTGTTGTCATGCCGCTCACCCTACGGGGCGACGGTCACGCGCTCCGGAACATCGCGGCGAACGCGCAGGTTGGCGCCGCCCGCGCCCAGCAGGAGCACCGCGGCGACGAGTGGCGTCCACAGCGCGGCGCCCGCACCGACGCCCTCGGCGAGCAGCCCGACGAGCATGCTGGCGAGCGCCTGCCCGACGATCACCGATGAGCCGAGGATCGACATGACGGTCGCCTCGCGACCCCGCGGCGCCCGGGCGGCGGCGATCGCGTACACCGTCGCGAGCGTCGGGCCGATGCCGCATCCGGCCAGCGCGAGCGCCCAGCCCATCGACACGGCACCGGATGCCGCTGTCGCGAGCACCGCACCGATGACGACGACCGCGGTGAAACCGATCCATCGCCACGGCAGTGTGAACCGCCGCGGGAGCAGCCCGACGGCGAGCGCGAGCACCGCCGAGCCGACGCCCATGATCCCGTAGAGGATGCCGGTCTGCTCTGGGAAGCCGCGTTCGCCCGCGAACGCGGTGAGGGAGGTCAACATCGCCCCGAAGAACAGGCCGGTGGCGAACGTGCCGGCAGCAGCCACGAGGGTGCCGGAACGGAGGACGGCCGCCGCGGGTGCGCGTGCCGCGAGCGCCTCGGCGTGCGCGGTCGTGCGCGCGGTCGGGTGGAGTGCGAACGCGGAGACGAACAGCAGCGTGAGGGCCGCGGCCGCGAGGACGGGCGCCGCCGGATCGGCCGCGAGCGCGACGACGCCGACGAGGACGGGCCCAAACACGAAGACGACCTCGTCGACCGCCGACTCGTAGCCCATGGTCGCTTCGCGCAGGCGCCCTCGGTCTGGTGTGTCGACGCGGTCGATCGCCCCGACGAGCCGCGCCCGCGACATCGGTGACACCTGCGGCGCGGTCGCTCCGGCGAGCGCGGCGACCATCAGGAGCAGGCCGAGCGCCCCGCCGCTGTAGGCGACGGCGACGAGCGCGAGGAGCACGACGGTCTGCACGACCGCGGCGAGGAGCAGCACCGGGCGCTGCCCCCACCGGTCGGCGGCGGCACCGATGAGCGGCCCGGTGATGATCGTGCCGAGGCCGACCATCGCCGAGGTGAGTCCGCCGACGGCGAGCGATCCGCGCGCATCGACGACCATCGTGAGCACCCCGACGACGATCATCGCGTAGGGCAGACGTGCGATCAGGGCGATCGCGAAGTACCACGTGCCGACGGCACGGACGAGCTCGGACATCGAGCGGCGTGACATGACTCCTCCGGAGAAACAAGAGCTGGCGTGTCGCCTTGATGCGTTCCGGATCAGGTAGTTACACGGGGTGCGGTGGGCACCGCGGGCCATGTTAGCGCGCCAAGCTGCGGAAGAACTCGACACCCAGGTCGGGATGGTCGACGAAGACGCCGTCGACACCGGCATCCGCGAGCATCCGCCACTCCCCCTGCCAATCGCCGTGCGCCGCCTTGTCCCGGCCGCGCCGGAAGGGACCCGCGAGGAACGCGTTCTCGGGGCGTGCGGTCCAGGTGAAGACCCGGAGATCGAGGGCTTTCGCGGCCGCCACGACCGACGCCGGGCCGACCTTGCCGCTGCGGTCGCCGAGGACGATCTTCTTGTCGAGACTGATCCCGTCGACCTCGGTGGCGAGCCGCTCGAGCCCCTTCGGCGCGAGCTGGGCGCCGTACGTCGGCGCGTCGAGCCCGCGCGTCGCGACGAGGTCGAACGGCTTGCCTGCCGCCTCGAGCAGGTAGATGTACGACCCTCGGATGCCGCGGTCGCGCAGCTGCGTCAGCACGGTCTGCTCGAACGACTCGACCCACAGCGGCAGCTGCCCCGCATCCCACGATGCAGCGGCGAGCTCGGCCGCCAGGAGCCCTGCGACGTCGTATCCGAGCCCCGAGAAGTAGGTCGCGTGCTTGATCTCGAGCACGACGCCGATCTCACGTCCCTGCTCCAGCCCGACGCGTCGGACGAGGTCGAGCAGCTCGCGCAGGCGGAGGATCGGCTGCGCGCCGTCGAAGGAGGCACTCCGTGGCCGGAGCTTCGGCAGCCGCTCGCGGCAGCGGAGCGTGGCGAGCTCATCCCACGTGAAGTCCTCGGTGAACCACCCGGTGAGGTCGCGGCCGTCGATCGTCTTCGTGACCCGCCGGTCCGCGAACTCGGGATGGTCTGCGACGTCGGTCGTCGAGCCGATCTCGTTCTCGTGCCGCACGACCGCGACGTGGTCTTTCGTGAACACGACGTCGGGCTCGACGGCGTCGACGCCGAACTCGAGCGCGAGATCGTACGACGAGCGGGTGTGCTCGGGTCGGTACCCGGGGGCGCCGCGGTGGCCGATCACGAGCGGGGTGCGACGAGGCATGTGGACCAGGCTACCGAGCGGCATCCGCCCTGCTCATAGGGCTCTCACAGGACCGAACGGTGTTCCCGGAAATCCGGTCGGATACGCTGGATCGACAGCATCGCGCTGTGCCTCGATCTTTGGAGTGAGACACACCATGGCAGCGTCCGGCAATTTCGCCTTCAACAATCCGGTCTTCCAGGAGCAGCAGCGCCCCGGCCTGACGCCTCCTGCCGCGCAGACCGCGTACTCGACCGCCTCCCACCAGGCTGCGGATGCCGCAGCCAACGCGCAGCTGGAGGGCATGTACGCCGCTCCCGCCGCGGGCTCGACGAACACGGGCCGCATGACCGTCGAGGACACCGTCATCAAGACGGCCGGCCTCTTCGGCATCCTGCTCGTCACCGCGCTCGTCGGGTGGTTCTGGACGCTCGGCGGCACGCTCGACGCGACTGCGCCGAATGGCCTCTCGATGATGCCGTGGATCATCGGCGCGCTCGTCGGCTTCGTCCTTGCGCTCGTCATCACCTTCACGTCGCGCAAGAAGGTCCGCCCCGGTCTCGTCTGGGCGTACGCTGCGGCGGAGGGCCTGTTCGTCGGCGGCATCTCGGCGTTCTTCGAGGTGGTCTGGTCGGGCATCGTCATCCAGGCGTCGATCGCCACCCTCGCCGTCGTCGGCGTCACGCTCGCGCTCTTCGCCAACGGCAAGGTGCGCGTGAGCAAGAAGGCGAACAAGATCTTCCTCATCGCGATGGGCGGCTACCTCGTGTTCGGCCTGGTGAACCTGGTCCTCATGTGGACAGGCGCCATCGACGGGAACTTCGGCCTCTACAGCGCCGAGATCGCCGGCATCCCGCTGGGACTCATCATCGGTGTCCTCGTCGTGATCATGGCCGCCTACTCGCTCGTGCAGGACTTCGACCTCGTGCAGCAGGGCGCCCGCAACGGTGCTCCTCGCGAGTTCGGTTGGATCGGCGCCTTCGGCATCATGGTCACGATCGTCTGGCTCTACGTCGAGATCCTGCGCATGATCGCGATCCTGCGCGGCAGCGACTGACGCAGCATCCCGCTCGAAGGCCGTCCGGTTCGCCGGGCGGCCTTCGTCGTTCGCGGCGGTCTTACCGGCGCCCAGCAGGCGATCGCCCGCCGGGGCGGAGTTCACTGCACGGGGACCCGCAGCGTGGCCACCGTCCCGTCGGGCTCGCCCGCGTCGAGGGTGACCGAGCCGCCGTACGCTTCGGCGAGGGATGCCGCGATGGACAGGCCGATGCCCGTCCCCGGGATCGCGTGGCCACGCGCGTAGGGGGTCCGGTAGAACCGGTCGAAGGCCTGCAGCCGCTCCCCCTCGCTCATTCCGACCCCGCGATCGACGACCGAGATCACGGCATCCGTCCCGTCGGCACGCGCTGAGACGACGACCGCCGGGCCGCCTTCCGGGGTGAATTCGACCGCGTTGCGCACGAGCTCTTCGACGATCGAGAAGAGATCGCGGACGGCGATCTGCGCGGACAGGTCGGGCAGGGTCTCCACGACGATGCGGATGCCGCGCTCCTGCGCCCGTGCGGTGACTTCGCGCACCGCGTGTTTTACGACCGCCCCGACGTGCGCGACGCCCGACCGCGATTCGACGTCGAGCGACGAGTGGCCCGCGGCGATCAGGCGCTCCACGAGGCGAAGAAGCCGCTCGGCGGAACGCTCGACGGCGCTCCAGCGGTCCTGGTCGCCGTCCTCGCGCATGATCGCGATGTCGGCGTGGCCGAGGATCACCGTCAGCGGGGTCCGGAACTCATGACCGACGGTGCTGAGGAACCGGTCGCGCACCTCGACCGCGTGGATTAGGTCGGTGACGTCCTGCGCGACGGCGACGATGCCGATCTCCTCGCCGTCGTGGACGACCGGACGGACGATGAGCTGGAGCACTCGCCTCGGATCCTCCCCGAGCTGCAGTACGCGTGGGGCGGCGTACACACCGGCGCGTACCGCTTCGACGAAGTCGGGACCGATCCGCAGCGGGGTGACGCCATCGGCGGCGAAGACGGCACGCAACGGCGTCTCCTGCGTGAGCGCCCCGATGTGCGCCCGAGCGGTGATCTCCGCAGCCATGGCGTTGAGGAGGACGGGCTGACCGTCGGTGTCGTACACGGCGATCGCATCGTCTGTGGCGTCGAGGAGCGCCCGCAGGACCGCACCGTCGCGCTCCGAGGACCGGAGCGCGTGGGTGAGCCTGCTGGACACGCTCTCCGCGTGCGAGCGGGCCCGTTTGAGATCGCGGGCGATGATCCTGATGGTCAGGGCGATGAGTGCCATCGTGAGCGGGAGCGCCCCGAGCGCGACCCAGTCGGCCAGGGTCTTCTCTCCGTCCAGTCGCAGCAGGGCGGTCAGCGGGAGGAGCACCGTGAGCACGACTCCTGCCACGACCGTCCCGACCGGAAACGCGAAAGCGAGCCAGCCGAGCGGGAAGATGACCAGGAGTCCCGCCGTCGGGAGCACGTCGAATCCGGCGTTGCGGATGGGGATGCACGCGAGGATGTCCACCAACGGGATGATCGCCAGCCACCCGGTGTTCCTCCCGGGACGCGCCCGCCAGACCAGGGTCATGATCACGGCATTCAGGAGGATCACTCCGGCGCCGAGAACGACCAGAGGCGTGATTCGCGAGAGGTCGATCAGTGCGAGGGTCCCGAGGATCATCAGTGTCGAGATCGCGAGGAGGAACTGCGCGAACGGCTGCGTGCGGGGTCGTCTGAGCACGCACGCCTCCTCACCTCGGGTGGTGTCGGACGCCTCACCGTCCTTGGCCGCAACTCTCGCGCCCGGACACCGGCGTGTCAAGCATCCACCGGAATGCACCTCGACCGGTGCGCTCGCGCTGCACCCCTTCGAGATCGTGACACTGCGCTTCGCGCGCTGAGCCGCTACTCCAGGTGGCAGGACACGCCGCTACGCGCCTGCCGAACCGACGAGAACTGCCACCTGAAGTCGTCCCTGAAACGACGGATGCCGCGACCCGAGGGCCGCGGCATCCGTCATTCAGGGGAGCTTCACTCCCACTCGATGGTCCCCGGGGGCTTGCTCGTCACGTCGAGGACGACGCGGTTGACGTCGCGGACCTCGTTGGTGATGCGGTTGCTGATCTTCGACAGCACGTCGTAGGGCAGGCGGGTCCAGTCGGCGGTCATCGCATCTTCCGACGAGACCGGACGCAGCACGATCGGGTGGCCGTAGGTGCGGCCGTCGCCCTGGACACCCACCGAGCGGACGTCGGCGAGGAGCACGACCGGGCACTGCCAGATCTCGCCGTCGAGGCCGGCCTTCGTCAGCTCCGCGCGGGCGATGGCGTCGGCGTCACGCAGAATCTCGAGACGGTCAGCGGTGACCTCACCCACGATCCGGATGCCGAGGCCGGGCCCCGGAAACGGCTGGCGCGAGACGATGACCTCGGGGAGGCCCAGCTCACGGCCGATCGCGCGGACCTCGTCCTTGAAGAGCGCCCGCAGCGGCTCGACCAGCTCGAACTGGAGGTCCTCGGGCAGGCCGCCCACGTTGTGGTGGCTCTTGATGTTCGCGGTGCCGGTGCCGCCGCCCGACTCGACGACGTCGGGATACAGCGTGCCCTGCACGAGGAAGCCGATCGGGTCACCCTCGGCGGCGGCTTCGGCGATGAGCTCCTGCTGGACCTTCTCGAACGCACGGATGAACTCGCGGCCGATGATCTTGCGCTTCTGCTCGGGGTCGCTGACACCGGCGAGGGCGTTCAGGAACGTCTCGCGCGCGTCGACCGTGATGAGACGGACGCCCGTGGATGCCACGTAGTCGTTCTCGACCTGCTCGCGCTCGCCCTTGCGGAGGAGGCCGTGGTCGATGAACACCGCGGTGAGCTGGTCGCCGACGGCCTTGTGCACGAGCGCCGTCGAGACGGCCGAGTCGACGCCGCCGGACAGCGCCGACAGGACGCGGCCAGAGCCGACCTGCGCGCGGATCTTCTCGACCTGCTCGGTGATGACGTTGTCGCTGTTCCAGTCCGACGCGAGACCCGCTGCCTTGTGGAGGAAGTTCTCGAGCACGCGCTGACCGTGGTCGGAGTGCTTCACCTCGGGGTGCCACTGCACGCCGTAGAACTTGCGGGCGTCGTCGGCGAACGCGGCGACCGGGGTGGCCGCCGTGCGGGCGAGCACCTCGAAGCCCTCGGGCGCAGCCGAGACCTGGTCGCCGTGGCTCATCCACACGTTCTGCTCGACCGGCTGGCCGCCGAGGAGGACGTTGTCGGTGACGATCGTGGCATCCGTCGCCCCGTACTCACGGAGGCCGGTGTTCGCGACCTCGCCGCCGAGGGTCTTGGCCATCACCTGGAAGCCGTAGCAGATGCCGAGCGTCGGGATGCCGAGGTCGAAGACGCCGGCGTCGAGCTGCGGCGCACCCTCTTCGTACACCGACGAGGGTCCGCCGGAGAGGATGATGCCGACGGGATTCTTCTCGGCGATCTCCGCGGCGGTGGCCGTGTGGGGCACCAGCTCGCTGTACACGCCGGCCTCGCGGACGCGGCGGGCGATCAGCTGTGCGTACTGGGCGCCGAAGTCGACGACCAGGACGGGGCGCTGGGAGGTTTCGGTCTGCTCGGTCACCGGGTCTCCGTGGGGGTGGGGGTGGATGCCGCGGCGGCTTCGCGCGACGAGAGGTACGACTTCACGTCGCGGGCGACGCGGGTCTCCATGAAGAAGGAGAGGAGCGGCACGACACCGCCGAGGGCGAGGAGGAGGAAGCGCGGGAAGCGCCACCGCATGAGGCTCCACACGCGGAAGCACGCGAACAGGTACACGACGTAGAACCAGCCGTGCACGACGAGGATCGCGAGCGAGATGTTGACGCCGTCGCCGAGCGAGGTCATCTCGCAGTCGTTGGTCGACGGGAAGAACAGCGACCACCAGGCGCAGTCGGGACCGGCGATGACGCCGGCGAACCACAGGAACCCGCCCGAGCCGCCGGCGAAGAGTTCGACGTGCAGCGGCGTGTACTTGAGGATCATCTCCGCGAGCAGCAGCAGCAGGCCGACTCCGGTAATGACCGACGCGATCTGGTAGAACTTCAGCGCGCCGCGGATCGCCGGGAACGAGGCGAGTTTGGGCTGGACGGGCATGGGTTCCAGTCTACGGGCGCGCAAAGGGCGCTTCGGTGTCGTCAGGGTCACCCTCGAGGGCTTCGAGCTCCTTCTCCCACGCGTCGCGGGTGAGTCGGTACCACATGTAGAACGCGAAGCCCGCGAAGACCGCCCACTCGATGGCGTAGAAGATGTTGAGCCAGTTGACCGACGAGAGCTCGCTCGGCGCCGGCGAGTGGATGTCGCCGAGCCCGCCGAACGCGTCGGCCGACACGAGGTACGGGCGGTAGACGTCGATGCCGGCGGCGTCGGTCCACTGCGAGAGGAGCGCCGGCGGCGACATCCGCGTGAGCTCCATCGGGTCCGCACCCGCCGGGGGCGCCTGTGCGCCCTCGTCCGAGATGATGCGGCCGGTGAGCGTGACGTCCTGTGGCGGCGTTTCGGACAGCGCGGATGCCGCGGCCTCGGCATCCGCTCGATCGGTCGTGAAGCCGACGGCAACGGCGAGCGACGTGACATCCTCGACGCCGGCGGTCGCGGGGTCGACGCGGAACTGCCCGGCGACCCAGAAGCCCGGCTCGCCGTCGTCGAACCGCGACGAGACGACGAGGAAGTCGCCCGCGACGAACGATCCCGACACCTCGACGCGCTGACCGACGAGCGGCTCGGCGAGGTACTCCCCCGGCGATACGACGTCGCCGAGCGGGCGGACCTGCTCGGTCGCGCCGGCGGGCGGCGGGTCGGTGTCGATGGCGTTGCCGAGCTGCCACTGACCGAGCCAGGCAAAGATCGCCGCAACCGCGAGCGCGACCCCGAGCATGCCGATCCAGAAGGGTCGGAGCATGACTTCCCGCAGCGTGGGCGGGAAGACGTCGGGGACGTCGTCGGTGGTGCGGGTCGAGCTCATCAGTGCGAGGCGTACGGCGCGACGACGACCTCGACGCGCTGGAACTCCTTGAGGTCCGAGTATCCGGTCGTGGCCATCGACTTGCGGAGCGCGCCGATGAGGTTCGCGGTGCCGTCGGCGACCGGTGCGGGGCCGTACAGGATCTCTTCGAGCGGGGCGACCTGGCCGGGCTGAACGCGGAGGCCGCGGGGCAATTTCGCGTGGTGCGCCTCGGGGCCCCAGTGGAAGCCCTGGCCGGGCGCGTCGGTCGCACGCGCGAGCGCGACGCCGAGCATGACCGCGTCGGCGCCCATCGCGAGCGCCTTGACGATGTCGCCCGAGGTGCCCACGCCGCCGTCGGCGATCACGTGGACGTAGCGCCCGCCCGACTCGTCGAGGTAGTCGCGACGCGCGCCGGCGACGTCGGCGACCGCCGTCGCCATCGGCGCGTGGAGACCGAGGGTCGCGCGGGTGGTGGATGCCGCGCCGCCGCCGAACCCGACGAGGACGCCGGCCGCGCCGGTGCGCATGAGGTGGAGTGCTGCGGTGTAGGTCGACGCGCCACCGACGATGACGGGAACGTCGAGGTCGTAGATGAATTTCTTGAGGTTCAGCGGCTCGGTCTCGCTCGAGACGTGCTCGGCGGAGACCGTCGTGCCGCGGATCACGAAGAGGTCGACGCCGGCAGCGACGACGGTCTCGTACAGGTCCTGCGTGCGCTGCGGCGTCAGGGCGCCGGCGACGGTGACGCCAGCGGCGCGGACCTCGGCGAGGCGGTCGCGGACGAGCTCGGGCTTGATCGGCGCCGAGTACAGCTCCTGCATGCGACGGGTCGCGCCGTCGGCGGGGAGCGCCGCGATCTCGTCGAGCAGCGGCTCGGGGTCGTCGTAGCGAGTCCAGAGGCCTTCGAGGTCGAGGACGCCGAGGCCGCCGAGCTGGCCGAGCATGATGGCGGTGCGCGGGCTCATCACGGAGTCCATGGGAGCCCCGAGCACCGGGATGCCGAAGCTGTAGGCGTCGATCGACCAGGTGGTCGAGACGTCCTCCGGGTTGCGGGTACGACGCGAGGGCACCACTGCGATGTCGTCGAAGGCGTAGGCCCGGCGGGCCCGCTTGGCGCGACCGATCTCGATTTCCATGCTCACGCCCCCAGCCTACCGGTGGGGCCCCCGCGCCCGTCGCGGCATCCGCTGCCCCGGCTCACGTGGCATCATGTGAGCGGGTGAGCCCGATGACACGCGCCCGTATCGGTGAGGGACGGAGTCCAGCGATGGTTCGGCAGAGCCCGGTGACTCGTTCCGAGACGAAGAAGCTGCTCCCCGCCGACGCCCGCGCGCACAACCGCACCCTCGTCCTCCGCACCGTGCTGCGCACACCAGACGTGAGTCGCGCCGACGTCGCCCGCACCACCGGACTGTCCCGCATCACCGTGTCCGACCTCGTCGGCGGGCTCGTCGCGGACGGCATCCTCGTCGAGACCGGCGCGCGGGCGTCCGAAGGGCGCCCCGGCAAGCCGGCGACGCTGCTGCAAGTCGACCCCTCGGCCTTCGCCATCATCGCCGTCGACCTGAGCCAGCCGCACCGCTTCCACGGCGCCGTCCTCACCGTCACCGGCGACATCGTGCACCGGGCCGAGGTCACCGGCGACCGCACCGGCGCCGGCGCGGTCACCGCCGTCGTCGAGCTCATCGACCGCCTGCACTCGGCGGCGGGCGCGCGGGTCGCCGGCATCGGCATCGGCTCCCCCGGCGTCGTCGACAGCACCGGCACGGTCGTCGAATCGACGAACCTCGGGTGGCGGCACCTGCCGCTCGCCGCGCAGATCGGCGACCGGTACGGCGTGCCCACGATCGTCGAGAACGACGCGAACGCCGCGGTCATCGCAGAGCTCGACCCCGACGGCAGTGAAGATCTGCTGCTCGTCCGCATCGGCACCGGCCTGGGTGGCGCGGCGATCGTGAACGGCCACCTCGTGCGCGGCGCGAACAACGCCGGCGGCGAGCTGGGTCACATCACGATGGCCGGCCCCGGCGACTCCGAGGCGACCGTCGAGGCGACGATCCGCCACCTGCTCGAACAGGGTGGTGACTCCGAACTCGTCGAACGGGTCGGCACGGTGCTCGGCGAGCAGCTGGCCCCCGCGGTCGCGATGCTCGACGTTCCCGAGATCGTCATCGAGGGGCCGCACGGCATCGACGTCGCGGCGATCGCCGCAGCTGCGGAGTCCGCGATCGCACGGTTCCGCCGCATCGGCATCGGCCGCCCGTGCCGCGTCCGTCCCGGCTCACACGACGAGGACGTCGTCCTCATCGGCATGGCCGACCTCGTCCTCAGTCGGACGATCTCGACGATCTGACGCGGCTTCCTCCTCTGGATCAGGAGACGGCGAGCGGATGCCGCGCCAGTGATCAGCGCTTGTAGTTGGGCGCCTCGACGACGATCTGCACGTCGTGCGGGTGGGATTCCTTGAGGCCGGCCGAGGTGATGCGCACGAACTTGCCGCGCGACTTGAGCTCCTCGATCGTGCGGGCGCCGACGTAGAACATCGACTGCCGCAGGCCACCGACGAGCTGGTACGCGACGGCCGAGACGGGGCCGCGGTAGGCGACCTGGCCCTCGATGCCCTCGGGGATCAGCTTGTCGTCGCTCGGCACGTCGGCCTGGAAGTAGCGGTCCTTCGAGTACGACGTCTTCTTGCCGCGGGTCTGCAGCGCGCCGAGCGACCCCATGCCGCGGTAGAGCTTGAACTGCTTGCCACCCTGGAAGACGACCTCGCCCGGCGACTCGTCGGTGCCGGCGAGGAGCGAACCGAGCATGACGCTGTCGGCGCCGGCGACGAGTGCCTTCGCGATGTCGCCCGAGTACTGCAGGCCGCCGTCGGCGATGATCGGGACGCCCGCCTCGCGTGCGGCGAGCGATGCCTCGTAGATCGCGGTGACCTGCGGCACGCCGACACCGGCGACCACGCGAGTCGTGCAGATCGAGCCCGGTCCGACGCCGACCTTGACCGCGTCGACACCCGCGTCGATGAGCGCCTGGGCGCCCTCGCGCGTCGCGACATTGCCGCCGATGACGTCGATGTGCGCGAACGTGGCATCCGCCTTGATCCGCTTCACCATGTCGATGACGCCCGCCGACTGTCCGTTCGCGGTGTCGACGACGATGACGTCGACACCGGCGTCGCGGAGCGCCTCGGCGCGCTCCCACGCGTCACCGAAGAAGCCGATCGCAGCTCCCACACGCAGGCGACCCTGGTCGTCCTTGGTGGCGAGGGGGTACTTCTCGCTCTTGTCGAAGTCCTTGATGGTGATGAGGCCGGCAAGCTTGCCGTCGTCGTCGATGAGGGGCAGCTTCTCGACGCGGTGGTGGGCGAACAGGGCGATGACGTCGTTCGCGCCGATGCCGACCTTGCCGGTCACCAGGCCCTCGCTCGTCATGACGTCGCGGACCTTGGTCGTCTGCCGCTCGAAGCCCGAGACGAAGCGCATGTCGCGGTTGGTGACGATGCCGACGAGGCGACCGTCGTTGTCGATGACCGGGAGGCCCGAGATGCGGTACTGCCCGCACAGCGAGTCGACCTCTTCGATCGTGGCATCCGGCGTCGTCGTGATCGGGTCGGTGATCATGCCCGACTCGCTCCGCTTGACGCGGTCGACCATCGACGCCTGATCGGCGATCGAGAGGTTGCGGTGGATGATGCCGATGCCACCCTCGCGCGCGATGGCGATCGCCAGGCGCGACTCGGTGACGGTGTCCATCGCGGCCGACAGCAGCGGCGTCGCCACGGTGATACGGCGCGTGACCCGGGACGAAGTGTCGGCCTCGGACGGGATGACGTCCGTGTGACCGGGGAGGAGCAGGACGTCGTCGTACGTCAGTCCCACGAATCCGAACGGGTCGTTGTGCTCCATGTACTTCTCCTGCGTCGCGGCGGCCTGTAGAGATTCTAAGGCTCGCGGGGGCGGATTCATTCCTGGATGCCGCGCCATCCGGGCCTCGCTCGCCGCGGCATCCGTGGGACCGATGCCATATCGATACCGAATCGGCCGAATCAGCCGGGTGTCATTGGTTGCGGCAGGGAAACACTCCGGCAACAATCGCTGGATACGGTCGTGTGGCGCCGCGGGCACCCGTACCTCTGCGCGCTGACCATGCTTCAACCAGGAGGTGTCGGTGACGACCACCCACTCTTCGCGCGCCCGCATTCGATGGCGACGTGCGTTCATCACGGTCCTCGCGGGTCTGTTCTCGGGCGCGATGCTGCTCGGGTTGGCGAACCCCGCGCTCGCCCAGACCGAAGAAGACCTGCCGTTCACGGTGAACGTCAACGTCCGCACCGGCGGTGAGGGCGTCGAAGGCGTCACCGTCGCGGTCTCGGCTCGTGGCTTCGAAGGCGAGGGCCAGACCGACGAGAACGGTCGCGTCGCGCTCGGTGTGCCCGATAAGGACGGCGCCTGGACGGTCACCGTCGACGCGGACTCGCTCCCGGAAGGGACCGATGCTCCTGAGGGCTTCGAGTTCTCCCGCGACGTGACGTTCGGCGCCGGCAGCTCCGTCGCCGCGAACTTCACGCTCGAGGCCGCCGAACGCACGACGACCTCGTTCTGGGACCAGTTCGTCTCGCGTGCCGTCAACGGCCTCAACTTCGGTCTCATGCTCGCCCTCGCCGCGATCGGTGCGTCGCTCGTGTTCGGCACGACCGGCCTCTCGAACTTCGCGCACGGTGAGATGGTGACCTTCGGCGCGCTCGCAGCCATGCTGTTCGCCGTCGGCCTCGACCTGTCGATCTGGATCGCGATCCCGCTGGCGGTGATCGTCTCGGGACTGTTCGGCTACGGGATGGATGCCGGATTGTGGCGGCCGTTGCGTCGCAAGGGCCTCGGCACCGTGCAGTTGATGATCGTCTCGATCGGTCTCTCCCTCGCCCTGCGCTACATCTTCCAGATGGGCATCGGCGGCGGCACCGAGACGCTCCCCGGTGGCGCGACCGCGAACATCCCGGGGCTCGGCCCGATCAGCCTCTCCGTGACCGACGTGGTCAGCATGGGCATCTCGATCCTCGTGATCATCGCCTTCGCGTGGTGGCTGATGCGTACCCGCATCGGCCGCGCGACCCGTGCCGTCTCCGACAACCCGTCGCTGGCTGCTGCGAGCGGCATCGACGTCGACGCGGTCGTCCGGATCGTCTGGATCCTCGCGGCGGCGCTCGCCGGCCTGTCCGGTGTGCTGTGGGCGTACTTCCGTCCCGGCATCAAGTGGGACATGGGCACGAGCATCCTGCTGCTGATCTTCGCGGCCATCACGCTCGGTGGTCTGGGCACGGCGTTCGGCGCTCTGCTCGGCTCGCTCATCGTGGGTCTGCTCGTCGAGGTCTCCACGCTGTGGATCCCCTCCGACCTCAAGTACGTCGGCGCCCTGGTCGTGCTGATCGTCATCCTCCTGTTCCGTCCGCAGGGCCTCCTCGGACGCCGAGAGCGAATCGGATAACGGCTCATGGACTTCCTGCAGATCCTCAACAACACGGCGGCGCAGATCCTGTCGCCGACCACGCTCGGCTTCGTGCTCGCCGCGATCGGCCTCTCGGTGCACTTCGGCTTCGCGGGGCTCCTCAACATGGGTGTCGCCGGCTTCATGGCCATCGGCGCGTACGGCTTCGCGATCTCGACGCTCACGTTCGGGCTGCCGTGGCCGTTGGCCGTGCTCGTCGGCCTCGTCGGCGCGGTGCTGTTCTCGCTCGTCATGGGCATCCCGACGCTGCGACTGCGCGGTGACTACCTCGCCATCGTGACGATCGCGGCGGCCGAGGTCGTCCGGCTCCTGTTCCTGACCTCGACGTTCCGCGAGACCACCGGCTCCGCCGACGGCCTGTCGGGCTTCCAGGCCAGCTTCCGGGCGAGCAACCCGCTCCCCGCCGGCACCTACGGCATCGGCCCGTGGACGTACTCGTCGAACACGTGGTGGGTCATCATCGTCGGCCTCATCACGATCGTGATCGTCGTGCTCTTCGTCTGGCTGCTCATGAGCAGCCCGTGGGGCCGCGTGATCCGCGGCATCCGCGAGGACGAAGACGCCGTGCGCTCGCTCGGCAAGAACGTGTTCGCGTTCAAGATGCAGGCGCTCATCGTCGGCGGCGTCATCATCGCGGCCGGCGGCATCGTCACCGCGATGGGTACGAACGTCAACCCGAACGTGTACGTCACCTCGCAGACGTTCTACGTGTGGACGGCGCTGCTCCTCGGCGGCGCGGCGACGATCTTCGGTCCCGTGCTCGGCGCGGTGCTGTTCTGGGTCGTCCGCGCGTTCCTCTCCAACCTGCTCCCCGCGCTCGTGAAGATCGGCTGGTTGCCGTTCCTCTCGCCGCAGCAGAGCCAGATGCTCGTGTTCGTCCTCGTGGGCGTCGCGCTGATGCTGCTCGTGATCTTCCGACCGCAGGGCATCCTCGGCAACAAGAAGGAGCTGACCTTTGTCCGCTGACGTTGCACCCCCGACCCCGCGTCCGAAGTCGACCGGTCTGCACAAGGGCGAGATCCGCCCGGGTGTCGAGAAGGTCGACCCGATTATCGTCGCCGACGGTGTGAAGCGCGTCTTCGGCGGCCTCACGGCCGTCGACGTCGACCACCTCGAGATCCCGCGCGGCGCGATCACCGCGCTCATCGGCCCGAACGGTGCCGGCAAGACGACGCTGTTCAACCTGCTCACCGGGTTCGACAAGCCGAACGAGGGGCAGTGGTCGTTCGACGGCCGCAACCTTGCCGGCATCCCCGCGTTCAAGACGGCCCGCATGGGACAGGTCCGCACGTTCCAGCTGACGAAGTCGCTGGGCCTGCTGACCGTGCTCGAGAACATGAAGCTCGGTGCGCCCGGCCAGGGCGGCGAGACCATCTGGCGCGGCATCCTCCCCTTCCTCTGGAAGCAGCAGGAAGCCCAGATCGAAGAGAAGGCGCGCGGCCTGCTCGCACGCTTCAAGCTCGACGCCAAGGAGAAGGACTTCGCGGCATCGCTCTCGGGCGGTCAGCGCAAGCTCCTCGAGATGGCCCGCGCCCTCATGAGCGACCCGACGCTCGTCATGCTCGACGAGCCGATGGCAGGCGTCAACCCGGCGCTGACGCAGTCGCTGCTCGACCACATCCTCGATCTGAAGGACCTCGGCATGACCGTGCTCTTCGTCGAGCACGACATGCACATGGTCCGCCACATCGCCGACTGGGTCGTCGTGATGGCCGAGGGCAAGGTCGTCGCTGAGGGCCCGCCCGACACGGTCATGAAGGAGCAGGCGGTCATCGACGCGTACCTCGGCGCCCACCAGGACGTCGACCTCGGTGTCGTCACCGGCCGCTACGCGGGCGAGCTCAGCGCCGAGGGCGAGGCGCTCGCCGCGCAGGCGCACGAGCTGCAGGACGCCGTCGACTCGGATGCCACGCACACGGCGGCATCGGAGTCCGGAACCACGGAGGAGAACAAGTGAGCGACACCGCCGCCGCACCGGCCGGAGCCACCGCCACCGCACCCGTGCAGAACGTCGTCGAGCTGAAGGACGTGCACGCCGGATACCTGCCGGGCGTGAACATCCTCAACGGCGCCAACCTGACCGCCGCCAAGGGCGAACTGATCGGCATCATCGGCCCGAACGGCGCCGGTAAGTCGACCATGCTCAAGGCGATCTTCGGCCAGGTGAAGATCCGCTCGGGCGCCGTCGTGCTCAACGGCGAGGAGATCACGGGCCTGCGCGCCAACAAGCTCGTCGCCAAGGGCGTCGGGTTCGTGCCGCAAACCAACAACGTGTTCCCGAGCCTGTCGATCGCCGAGAACCTGCAGATGGGTGCGTACCAGCGGCCGAAGGTCGTCGAGGAGCGCATCGAGTTCGTGACGTCGATCTTCCCCGACCTGAAGAAGCGACTGCAGCAGCGCGCCGGTTCGCTGTCGGGCGGTGAGCGCCAGATGGTCGCGATGGGCCGTGCGCTCATGATGGACCCGCACGTGCTGCTGCTCGATGAGCCGTCGGCCGGTCTGTCGCCGTCGCGTCAGGACGAGGCGTTCCTGCGGGTGTCGGAGATCAACAAGGCCGGCGTGACGACCATCATGGTCGAGCAGAACGCGCGCCGCTGCCTGCAGATCTGCGACCGCGGCTACGTCCTCGACCAGGGTCGCGACGCCTACACCGGCACCGGCCGCGACCTGCTGAACGACCCGAAGGTCATCGGCCTGTACCTCGGCACGCTCGGCACCTGAGACTCCCCCACGACAAGCCCCCGGCCGTTTCGCCGGGGGCTTCGTCGTGTGCGGGTGGGTGGGCCGGGG
>NZ_JASJND010000001.1 GCF_030065535.1 Microbacterium dauci | reverse complement strand
GGGGGGGGGGGGGGGGGTGTGGGGGGCCCCCCGGGGGGGGGGGGGGGGGGGGGCCCGGGGGTGGGGGTGGGGGGGGGGGCGCCCCCGGGGGCCCCCCCCACCACCTCAGGATCATTCGCCCTCGAGCTCGAGCAGTCGCTCGATGATGTTCGTCAGCTGCTCGTCGGCCACACCGTAGGCGGCCCAGTCGCCGTCGGCCATCGCCTCGTTGCGGTCGACCATGGCCTGCTGCGCCTCGGCGAGCAGACGGTCGAACTCATCCGTCGGGATCTCCGGCGTCGTCGGATCGGTCGGCGCCTCGGTCTCACCCGGCGTCGGGGTCGGCGTCGGGCTGCCAGTGCCCTGATCCGGCGTGTCCGCACCGGAGTCGCCGCCGAAGAGCTCGTCGAGCGCCTCCTGCAGGGTGTCCTCGAAGGCGACCTCGTTACCGAACGCCACGAGGATCTTCCGGAGCGTCGGGAGCTGCGTGCCACTCGACGCCTGCACGAACACCGGCTGGACGTAGAGCAGACCGCCACCGACCGGCAACGTCAGCAGGTTGCCGTTGAGCACCTCGGACGCACCCTGCCGGAGCAGGTTCATCTGCGACGAGATCGTCTCGTTCGAGTCGAACGTGTTCTGCACCTGGCCAGGACCGGGCACCGACGTGTCGGCGCTGATCTCGAGCATGCGGAGTTTGCCGTAGCCCTCTGCCTTCACGCCCTTTTCGTTCCCGGCGTTGCTGTCGACCGCGAGGTATCCCATGAGCACGTTCCGGGCGCCGTCACCGACCGAGGCCGGGATGAACGACGTGAACATCGAGTAGGACGGCTCGTCCTGCCCGGGCATCTGCATCGTGAGGTAGTACGGCGACTGCAGGTTCGTCTCGGTGACCGGGTCGGCCGGTGTCCGCCACGCGTTGTCGCGGCGGATGAACGACTCGGCGTCGTCGACGTGGTAGGTGCCGAGCATGGCGCGCTGCACCTTGAACAGGTCGGTCGGGTACCGGACGTGGCTCATGAGGTCGCCCGACATCTTCGAGATCGACTCGAGACCGGTCGGGTACACCTGCTGCCATGCCTGCAGCAGCGGGTCCTCCTCGTCCCACGCGTACAGGTTCACCGAACCGTCGTACGCGTCGACGGTCGCCTTGACCGAGTTGCGCATGTAGTTGATGTCGTCGAGCGCCACCCGCGGCGACGTGTTCGCCGTGTCGGCGATGGAGTCGCGCAGACTCACGATCGACGAGTACGGGTAGTTGTTGCTGAGCGTGTAGCCGTCGATGATCCACACCACGCGACCGTCGACGACGCTCGGGTACGGGTCGCTGTCGAGCTCGAGGTACGGGGCGACCTTCTGCACGCGCTCGCGGGGGTCGCGGTCGTAGAGGATCTGTGACTCCTCGTTGATGCCGTCGGTGAAGAGCATGTCGGTGGACTGGAACTTCAGCGCGTAGATGAGGCGGTTGAACGGGTTGCCCACGTTCGGACCGCCGTCACCCTCGAAGGTCGTGCGGGTCTGCGCCGCACCGTCTTCACCGCGCGGGTAGTCGAGCTCGATGTCGTCGCCGTCCTCGGGACCGCCCACGATCGAGTACTGGGGCGAGAACTCGCCGAAGTAGATGCGGGGCTCGTACTCCGCGCCCGTGGTGAGCTGACCGGCGGTCGGGATGCCGCGTTCGAGGAACACGGGGTTGCCGTCCTCGGTGCGCTCGTTGCCCTTCGCCGCCACCATGCCGTAGCCGTGCGTGTAGACGAGCGTGTTGTTGTACCACGACTGCGCCGTGCCGAGCTGCTCGAGGTTGAGCTCGCGCACCGAGACGACGGTGTCTTGGACTTCACCGTCGATCTCGTAGCGGTCGACGTCGAGGGGGTTCGTGAAGCGGTAGTACGAGCGGTACTGCTCGAGCTGGCGGACGGTCGGGCCGATCACCGCAGGGTCCATGATGCGCAGCGACGCCGTCGTGTCGGCATCCGCTCGGAGTTGACCCTCCTCGGCGGTCGTGACGGCCGCGTAGTCGGTCTTCTCGAGTCCGTCGATGCCGTACGCGAACTTCGTCGCCTCGAGGTTGTCCTCGACGTACGGCGCCTCATAGGTCTCGAGGTTCGGCGCGACCTGGAACTGCGACACCGCCCACGGATAGGCGACGCCCACGACCAGCGACGACACGATGAGGAGCGCCGTTCCGATGAGCGGGAAGCGCCAACGGCCGATGACCGCCGTGACGAAGAACAGCAGCGCGACGATCGCCGCGGCGATCGCGAGGATCGCAAGCCCCGGGATCACGGCGTTCACGTCGACGTAACTGGCGCCGGTGAAGCGGTCACCCTGCGTCGTGAGGCTGCGGTACCGGTCGAGCCAGAGGCTCACCGCCTGGACGGCGAGGTAGAGACCGGCGATGATCGCGAGCTGGATGCGCGCGGCCTTCGAGATGCGCAGCTCACGCTGACCGACGCGCACCGAACCGTAGAGGTAGGCCACGACGGCGGTCACGAGCAACGAGATCAGGAGCACGGCCGACGCGAAGCCGAGCGCCACACCGTAGAAGGGCATCTGGAAGAGGTAGAAGCCGGTGTCCATGCTGAACACGGGGTCGGTCTGGCCGGTCTCGACCGCGTTGGCCCAGAGCCACACGGTCTCCCATTGCGCGGATGCCGCGAACCCGGCGAAGAACCCGAAGAACACCGGGATGCCCCACATCGCGAGACGGCGGAGCGGCTCGACGACCTCCTGGTAGTGGTCGAGCTGCGAGCTCAGTCGCGCGTACACCGGACGAAGGCGGTAGGCGAGCTGGATCGCGGCGAAGACCGGCGCTGCCATGGCGACGAACCCGATCGCGAACATGACCACTCGGGCGAGCCACTGCGTCGTGAGCACCCCGTCGAAGCCCAGCTGGCGGTACCACTGCCAATCGGCGTACAGACTCGCGAATGCGAAGAACGCCATGACGAGCACGATCAGCGCACCGATCGTGATGGCGATCGCGCGACGGACAGGATTCGGAGCGGAGGGCGTGGCCGGGCCCGCAGTCGGTGTCGAGGTCACCCCTTCATCCTAAGTGGGGCATCTCGCGGCAGCGGCGTTCCGGCGGTGCGCTCTCGGCGGAATCCCGGTTCAGCGGCAGGTGGGGAGGTCTTCGACGCCTTCGTCCGAGCTGATCGCCTCGAGTGCATCGAGCGAGTCGGCGAGCGTCTCGACGGCGACCACGCGGAGATCGCCCGGGATGTGCCCCACCACCTCGTCGCAGTTGTCGACAGGTGCGAAGAACCATTCGGCGCCGGCGTCGTCGGCCCCGTGCAGCTTCTGACGGATGCCGCCGATCGGGCCGATCGTGCCGGCGGCATCGATCGTGCCGGTCCCGGCGATGTGGACGCCGCCGGTGAGGTCGCCGGGGGTGAGGACGTCGATGATCCCGAGCGCGAACATCTGGCCGGCGCTCGGGCCACCGATGCGGTCGAGCTGGATCGTCACGTCGATCGGGAAGTCGTAGTCGTGACTGGTCGTCACGCCGATGATCCACGAGGTCGTGCCGTCGACGACGTTCTCACGAGGCGTGATCTCGGTCTCGACCTCGTCACCGTCGCGGCGCACCACGATGGTGACAGGGTCACCCTCCCCGGCGTTGATCACCCCTCGGAGCTGGTCGGTGGTCTCGATCGGCGTGCCGTTCGCCGAGACCACGACGTCACCCTCTTCGAGCACGCCGGCCGCGGGTGAATCCTCGCTGAATCCGAACACCGCGACGTAGGGCGAGACGTCGTATCCGAGCTCGGTGAGCGCCGCAGCGGTGGCTTCCTTCTGCGAGTCGACCATGAGCGCCGCGCTCTCCTCGTTGCGCTGTTCGGTCGTCGTACCGACGGGGTAGATCTGCTCGATCGGCAGAACCGCCTTCGACGTGTCGAACCAGGCCATCGCGAGCTCGAACCAGGAAGGGGTCCGCTCGCGGTTGCCCACAACCTGCACGGTCGTCAGGTCGAGCGACCCCTCGGCCGGGTACGTGTCGGCACCTTCCACCGAGATGAGCGGCACCTCCTCGCCGTCGGCGTCGCTTGCGCTGCCGAGCGTGTTGACGACCGGACCCTGCTGCTGGATGACGTACGCCGTCGGAAGGAACGTCAACGCGAGCAGCGCCACCAGCGCGACCGCGAGCGACCAGATGCCGAGCACCGTACCGGCGCGACGCTGCCGCCGGCGACGCGGCTCGGGAGCGGCGGAGACATCGTCGAACAGGGACACGCAGGACCTTCTTCCGTCGCTCGTTCGCGACCGGCGTACACGGGACGGCTCCCGCTCGGACCGTGCGATGGAAACCCGCGACTAGCGTAGATCCAGATGTCTTCCCCCTGCTGAAAGGCGCCTGACATGAGCGACGACGACCGCCCCGACGACGACCTCGCCGAGATGCTGCGGCGCCTGCTGAGCGGCCAGGGCGGTATCGACCCCGAGGAGCTGCAGCGGATGTCGGGGCTGAACCTCGACCCGGCGATGATGCAGAACGTCATGCGGCACCTGCAGCAGGCGATGTCGGGCACCGACGAGGGCATCGACTGGTCATCGGCCAAGACCGGTGCACTCCACATCGCAAACCAGGACGGACTCGGAATCACCTCCGGCGCCCGTCAGGAGTTCGACCAGGCCTTCACGCTCGCCTCGTTGTGGCTCAGCGAGGCCACGGCGATCGGCGACCTCGCGGCGCCACCACGCGCGATCACGCGCAGCGAGTGGGTCGAGGCGACGCTCCCGGTCTGGCAGGAGCTGGCCGAGCCGGTGGCATCCTCGATCAGCGATGCGCTCATGGGCGCACTGGAATCGCAGACGCCGGATGAGATGCGCTCGGCCATCGCCGGCGCCGGTCGGATCATCCGGAACGTCGGCGGCGCACTGTTCGCGAATCAGCTGGGCACCGTCATCGGCCGCCTGTCGCTCGAGGTCGTCTCGGGCGGCGACGTCGGCATCCCGCTCATGCCCGACGGCGCGGCGACGATTTTGCCGCAGAATTTCGCCGACTTCGGCCGCGACCTCGAGATCGCCGAGGACCAGCTCGCTCTGGCCCTCGCGACCCGCGAACTGGCCCACGCACGCCTCTTCCGCCACGCGCGGTGGCTGCGCCTGCACGTGATCTCGCAGGTCACCGACTTCGCGCGCGGCGTGCACGTGGATGTCTCGGCGCTCGAGGAGCTGGCGGAACGCTTCGATCCGTCGTCGCCCGACGAGCTCCGCGGCCTCATCGAGAGCGGCGCGCTGCTTCCCCAGCGTTCCGAGGCGCAGGTCGCGGCGCTGACGCGACTCGAGAACCTGCTCGCCACGATCGAGGGCTGGGTCGACGTCGTCACCGCCGACGCGCTGACGCGACTGCCGGCCGCCGACAAGATCGCCGAGACGGTTCGCCGCCGCCGCGCCGCCGGCGGCCCGGGCGAGCGCGCGATGGCGTCGCTCGTCGGTCTCGAGCTGCGACCACGCCGACTGCGCGAAGCGGCCGCCATGTGGCGCGCCGTCACCGACGCGGTCGGGCCCGCCGCGCGCGACGCGCTGTGGGACTACCCCGACCTCATGCCGGGTGCGGACGACATCGACGACCCCGCCGGCCTGGTCGCACGCCTGCAGGCGCACGCCCGCGGCGAGACCCCCGCACCCGACGCGTTCGATGACGCGCTCGCCGAGTTGCTCGCCGCCGAGGAAGGACGACCCGAGGAGGGCGACGAGGAGGGCCCGAGCGGTCCTCGCCCCGTCTGAGCGCGCCTTCTCCACAGGCGCGTAAATGGGCGAACCGATCCGCCGACTGTGGACGGCGGGCGTCGCCGCCATCGCGAGAGGCGCAAGATCACGACATGCTCCGACTCGCCGACTCGCATCCGCCGCTGTGGCGGACACCGTCCTCCGTCCAGCTCGGCGCCGACGACCGGCGCCCGCTCGAGGGACTGAGCCTCTGGCAGGAGCGACTCCTCGACGAGCTCGTCGTCGGCATCCCCGATGCACGGTTCGGTCCGCTCGTCAAAGAACTCGGCGCCTCCGATCAGGATGCCGCCGACTTCCTCGACCGGATCGGCGGGGCGCTCGCACCGTCGCCGACCGCGTCGAGCGACGTACGCGTCGAGCTCCCCGCCGATCTCGACCAGGATGCCGAGACGACCATCCGTGCCGGGCTCGGCGCCGCCGGCATCCGGACCACGACGATGACGGGCTGGACGGTCGACGACCCGCGCGACCGGACGCCACTCCTCCTCGTCGCGCACCGCCTGGCAGATCCGACCCGCGTCGCGCGACTGGTGGCTGCGGATGTGCCCCACGTGCCGCTGCAACTGCACGGCGATCGCGTCACGGTCGGGCCGTTCGTCACGCCGGGTTCGGGAGCATGCCTCGCGTGCGTCCATGCGGCGCGTGCCGACGTCGACCCGGACTGGCCGCTCGTGGCGTCGCAGTTGCTCGCCCGCGAGGCGCCGCGGACGGAGCCACTCCTCCTCCTCGAAGGAACGATTCTCGCCGCGCGACTGCTCCGCGGCCGCGAGACCGGACGCTCGGTGTCGATCAGCGCCGCGGACGCGCGGCGCGAGTGGCGCGTGCACCGCCCTCACGAACGGTGCTGGTGCCGATCTCCTGCAGGAACCGCGACCGTTGCCGCTCCCGATGGCCCGACGTCCGAGCCCACGACAAACTCAAGGTTCGCGCGGCCCGCGTGATCCCGACGTAGGCGAGCCGCCGCTCCTCGTCGATCTGCTCGAACGTGGTCGCGTACGAGATCGGCAGCAGCCCCTCGCTGAGCCCCATGAGGTGCACGTGGTCCCATTCGAGACCCTTCGCCGCGTGCAGGGTCGCCAGCGTCACGGTGCGCAGCGCCGGCTCGTGCTGTGACTTCGCGCGGGCCGTGAGTTCGTCGGTGAACCCGCGCAGCGTCGTCCCCTCGGGCGCCTCCTCGGCGAGTCGGAGCACCGCTGCGCGCGCCTCCCACGCGTCACGGAGCGCACCACCCGCCGGCGGGGCCTCGTCGGTCAGTCCGAGCGAGCGCAACACGTCGCGGACGGTCGCTGCGAACGAGCCGGTCAGCGGCGCGACGGACGCACCACGCAGTGCGAGGAGCGCCTGCCGCACCTCGGGAAGGTCCCAGAACCGCTTGCCGCCGAGGACGGATGCCGCGATCCCGCGGGCCGCGAGCGCGGCCAGCAGCGGCGCGGACTGTGCGTTCAGGCGGTACAGCACCGCGATCGTGCTCGGTTCCACGCCGGCACGGAGCTGGGCCGCGACGCGGTCGGCGACACCGTCCGCCTCGGCCGCGTCGTCGTCGAACGCGGTGACCTCGGGCGCGGGGCCGGGCTCTGCAGGCGTCTCGAGCCGCAGCGCGCCGGGGCGCCCGCGCATCAACTCGTTCGCGACGGCCAGGACCGCGGCATCCGATCGGTAGTTGCGCTCCAGGCGCACGACCTGAACATCGTCGTAGCGTTCCTCGAACTCGAGCAGGTACCGCGGGTCCGCGCCCGCGAACGAGTACACCGTTTGGGACGCGTCGCCGACGACGCACAGGTCGTGCCGGTCGCCCAGCCAGAGCTCGAGCAGACGGTGCTGCACGGGCGAGACGTCTTGGAACTCGTCCACCGTGAAGTGGCGGTACTGCTCGCGGACGGCGAGGGCGACGCGCGGCTCCGACTCGATCATGCCGGCGCAGGCCAGCAGCACGTCCTCGAAGTCGAGCTGGCGACGCTCATCCTTCACGCGCTCGTAGGTCTTCTGCAGCTCCACGAGCGGGGTGATCGCGAGCCCCGGGATGCCGGTCGGCCGATCGGCCGCGTAGGTTTCGATCGACCGCATCGTGACCTTGCGCCACTCGATCTGCGAGGCGACGTCGCGCAGGGTCGCGGCGTCGAGTCGCAGCCCGATGTCACCGGCAGCCTGCCCGAGGAGACGGACCTTGCTGTCGACGATCGACGGGGCGGAGTCGCCCGCGACCTGCGGCCAGAAGTAGTTCAGCTGCGCGAGGGCCGCGGCGTGGAACGTCCTCGCGGCCACGCCCTCGACGCCGAGGGCGCGAAGGCGGCCGCGGAGCTCACCCGCAGCCTTCGCGGTGAACGTCACGGCCATGACGCGCTGCGGTGAATACGCGCCGGTGTCGACACCGTGCGCGATGCGGTGTGTGATGGTGCGCGTCTTGCCGGTACCCGCCCCGGCGAGCACGCACACCGGTCCGCGCAGCGCGGACGCGGCCTCGCGCTGCCGGTCGTCCAGTGCGTCGAGGGGCGAGGTCATCCGCGTGCCCACGACTGGATCAGGCTTCGCGCGATCGATGCCGGTCCCGGCAGACGGACGTCACCGTCGCCTGCGAGCAGCGCGACGATCTCGGTGCGGGAGAACCACCGCACTTCGACGATCTCGTCGCCGTCGGGACGCGCCTCGGCGTCGTCGATCGCGTGCGCGTGGAAGCCGAGCATCAGCGACCGCGGGTACGGCCATGCCTGCGAACCGCGGTACTCGACGCGCTCGACCCGCACGCCGGACTCTTCCGCCACCTCACGGTGGACTGTGCTCTCGAGCGACTCCCCCGCTTCGACGAACCCGGCGAAGGTGGAGAACACGGGTACGTCCCCCCACGCGGCGTTTCGTCCGAGCAGCAACCGCTCGCCGTCGGCGCTCGCGACCGAGACGATGACGGCGGGGTCGGTGCGGGGGAAGTGCTGCCGCCCGCACGACGGGCAGGTGCGCGACCAGCCGGACGAGCCGACCTCGGTGCGCGCGCCGCAACGGGGGCAGAACGGCGCTTCCCACAGCCAACGGCCGAGCGCGACGGCCTGCACGAACCGTCCGGCGTCGTCCGGCGCGAGGTCCCCGCCGACGGCACGCAGTGATTGCCACGGCAGGTCGGGTTGCGGCGCGGCATCCGGGTCGGCGATCGCGGCGAGCAGTGCGGATCCGTCCTCGGCGCGACCGAGGAACGCCCACTCGACGGGCTCGGTGACGTCGAGAACGCTTCCCCACTGCAGCAACCCGTTCGCAACGGGTGCGCGGTCTCCGTGCACCCGCAGCGCCCGAGTGGACGCGTCGGCGCGGACACGATCCAACAGTGCGGCGTCGAGCCGCTCACCGTCCGCGCGGTCGAGGACCGCCCGGGCCAGCGGCGGCGGAACGTCCTTCGTCGTCATCCGAGGACCTCTCTTGCGGGCGTGGCGCAGGAGCGCGGGGGCATCGCCGACCTACCCTTGGGGGCATGGCACGCTCACCCCTCACTCTAGCCGCGGCGGCGACGGCCGCTCTCTCGGGGACCGGCACCGAGGGCGCCCGCTTCGTCAGCGCCGCGGCGCTCACCGAGCACGCCACCGGGCGCTACGACAGCGCCCTCCTGCGCACTGACGACGATCGCCGACTCGTCGTCCGCGTGCCCATCACCGCCGACGCAGAGAACGATCTCGCGCTCGAAGAACGCGCCCTCGCCGCGCTGACCACGGGCGTCCGCTCGGTCATCGGCTTCCGCGCGCCCGACGTCCTGGGGCGCGCGCGCCTCGGCGACCGGATCGCCCGAGTTTTCACCCATCTCGACGGCTATCGAGTGGATGCCGCGCACGTGCCCGCCGGCCGTGGCGTCGCCTCCGCGTTGGCCGGCGCGATCGCCGCCGTCCACGACCTCCCCGCCTCGATCGTGCAGGGGGCCGGGGTCCCCGTGTCGACCGCCGCGCAGGTGCAAGGCGACACCGAGCGGCTGCTCGACCGCGCTGAAGCGACCGGACGCCTGCCGTTCGGCTTGCTCCGACGCTGGAGCCGTGCGCTCGCTGTCGACACGCTGTGGCGCTTCGAGCCGACGGTGACCCTCGGCGGAGTCGATCCCTCGTCGTTCACCTTCGTCGACGTCGACGACGTGCCCACCATCTCGGGGCTCCTCTCGTGGGCAGGGCTCCGCGTCGGCGATCCCGCCGAGGACCTCCGGTGGATCTCGTCCGCACCGGATGCCGCCACCGATGTGGTGGCGGCGTACGCGGCATCCGCGGGCCGCGCCCCCGACGCGATGCTCGCCGAGCGTGCGCGACTGCACGCGGAGCTGGAGTTCGCGAAGTGGCTCGTGCACGGCCACGAGGCCGGCTCGGAGTCGATCATGGACGACGCCGTCGCCCTGCTCACATCGCTCGACGACAGCGTCCGCGATGAGCCGGCGATCGCCGCCGCACCCGTGACCGTCGACGACGCGTTCGCGGCGCTCGGTCGGGTGCCCGACGCGCGCGATGCCGCCGTCGACACGTCGATGCAGACCGACGCGTACGACCCCGGTTCGATGGACCTCTTCGACGACGAGGACGACGACCGGTCGGGCGACGAGACGCAGCCGATCGAATCCGCCGAGTGGCCCGTGACGACGGATGCCGCGGAGTGGTCAGCGCCCGCCACCGACGAGGACGACGACCGCGACCCCGACGACGCCGCCCGGAACGCGCTGCGTCGCTGGACCGGCACCGCCTGAGCGATCGCGCTGAGTCGCGCCCTTCACCCGCGCAGGATCACGCCGTCACCGACGTAGAAGAGCACGACGTCGATCTGCTCGACCGGGACACCGTGTCGCACGTGGTACGCGCGTCGGTAGAGCTCGAGCTGCAGCATCCGCTCGGCACGCTCTGCCGCGGTGCGCGGTGGACGCCCCGTCTTCCAGTCGACGATCTCGATGCGGTCACCGCGGCGGTAGACGGCGTCGAGCTTGCAGATGATGACGTGTGCGCGGCCGTCGCCGAACGCGTCGGGATCGGTGAAATCGATCTCTGTCTCCACGGCGATCGGCTGGAGCTCCGCCCACTCCGAGGCGAGGAACGCCTCCTGCAGTCGTGCGAGGGCGGCGGCATCGGCTTCGTTGACGCTCCCCGTGCGCTCCTCGTCCTCGTCCCACAGTGTGTCGTCGCTCGAGCGGGCCGAGGCGACAAGGCCCGACCTGCGCTCGACCCAGGCGTGGAAGATCGTGCCCAGCCGCGTCTGCCGATAGGGCCGCTCCGGCAACGGGCGGTGCACGGCGACGGCGGCTGCCGCGTAGTCGGCGACGAACTCCTTGTACCGCGACGCCGGGATCCGGGTCGGCGCGGGCGTGTCGTGACCCGCGAGGCGGGCCGCACGCTCGGCAAGGAGGAGCTCGAGGTCGCGCGTCGGCTCGTGCCGCGGGGCCCCCTGCGCGGCGCGGACGTCGGCAGCACCCCGCTCGACGCCTGAGCGACGGGCGCCGAGCGGATCGAGCGGCCACTGAAGGGTCGCCCTCGCCCCGTCGAACGGGTTGTCGCCGACATCGAGGTCGGGCAGGTCGATGCCGAGTTCTGCTGCGATCTCGACTAGGAACCGGCTCGTCCGCCGCGGCTGCTTCGTCCCCGCCCACGGTGACCCCGTCAGCAGGAGGTGCTCACGGGCACGCGTAACTGCGACATAGGCGAGCCGGCGCTCTTCGGCGAGGTGCCGCTCCTTGATGCCCTCGTGATATCGGGCGAGTGCGGTTTTGAGTTCCTGCTGCGTCTCGGACTGATGCTCCCGCCACGCGAACTCGGGGAGCCACGCGCGGTCGCCGCGGAATGGGAACGGGAGCACGCCGAATCCGAGCCAGCCCTGTTTGTCGCGCAGCGCCGATGGCAGTTCGTCCTCCACGCCGCGGACCACGGCGACGGCGTCCCACTCGAGCCCCTTCGACCCGTGGATCGTGAGGAGCTGCACAACGTCGTCCTCGGGGGGCTCGGTGCGAGGTGCGAACTCGTCGAGCCGCTCGGCGCGGTCGAGCCATGCCAGCAGTGCCGAGAGCGACCCGCGCTCCTCGGTCTGCAGGAACCCTTGCAGTTCGTCGACGAACGCGCGCAGCTGATCGCCGGCGATCCGCGCCGGCCCGCGCGCCTCGTTCGCAGCGAGCTCCACATCGAGCCGCAGCTCGGCCTCGACGAGTCGCACGAGCTCGGGAATCGGCAGCGCCGCGGCGCGGCGCAGCCCCGCGAAGACCGCACCGGCGTCGCGGAGTCGCGTGCGTGCGGCATCCGTGAAACCGGCGAGCCACCCGTGGTCGGCCTTCTGTCGGGCGATGAAGTCGAGTGCAAGGACGATCGATCCGCGTTCGTCGCCGGCCGACGAGCGCATGCCCTCGGCGACGTCGGCGGCGAGCGGTTGCAGTGCCGTGTCGTGTCGTGAGAGCCGGTCGGCGAGGCTCGACAGCTCGCGCAGGTCGGCGAGCCCGATCGCCCAGCGTGGGCCCGCGAGCAATCGGATGAGCGGCGAGCCGGCGCGTGGATCGGCGATCACGCGGAGTGCCGCGACGACATCGACCACCTCGGGAGTCGACAGGAGGCCGCCGAGGCCGAGGATGCGATGCGGGATGCCGCGCCTGCCCAGCGCATCGGCGAAGCGCTGCATGTGCCGCTTGCTGCGCAGGAGCACCGCGCCGGTCGTGCCGTGCCCGGCGCCCCGTCGAGCGCCGCGAACCTCATCGAACCACGCAGCGACGCGATCCGCTTCGGCCTCGACATCGGTGTCGACCACGACCTCGACGTGCCCCTGCGGCGCGTCGGGCCGCGGCCGGAGCGTTCCGACCTCGACCGGAGCGGATGCCGCGAGTGGCGCGAGCACGGCAGTGGCCGCACGCAGCACGTCGACGCTGTTGCGCCAGCTCGTCAGCAGTGAATAGGTCGTCGCGTGTGCGTCACCCTGGAACGCGGCGGCGAAGTCGCCGAGGTTGCCGGCGCTGGCGCCGCGCCACCCGTAGATCGACTGGTGGGGGTCGCCGACGGCCATCACGGCAGTCCCTGCGAAGAGCCCCGAGAGCAGGTCGGTCTGGACAACCGAGGTGTCCTGGTACTCGTCGAGCAGAACGACGCGATAGCGCTCGCGCAGGTCGTCCCCGACGGCGCGGTGCGCGTCGACGACGGATGCCGCGCCGGCGACCTGGTCCGAGAAGTCGATCACGCCGCGCCTCCGCTTCTCGTCGTCGTAGGCGCGCGCGAGCCCGACGAGCACGCCCAGCCCGCCGACCTTCTCGGCGGCCGCGCGGATGTCCGCGTACACCGTCGTGCGACTGTTCTCGGACGGGCGCTCGAGGACGTCCTGGAAGGCATCCGCGAACGCCTCGAGTTCGTCGAGGTCGGCGCGGTTGTCGACGCGGTCGCGTGCGACGCGGAGCGCGGCGTCGATGATGGTCGACGGACGCTCGATGCGGTCCGGCAGTCGTGGGTCGTCCGACGCGTAGACGACCTGCCGCATCAGCAGCCACGCCGCCGACTCGCTGAGCACCACAGCGTCGGCATCCCGGCCGATCCGCACGGCATGCTCGCGGACGATCGCATCGGCGAAGCTGTTGTACGTCGCGATCGTGGGGCGGTCGAGGAGCGCGTCGGCGTCCGGGGGCGATGACGGCGACGGCGCGAGTGCATCGAGCGCGGCGCGTCGCTCCGCTTCGGGGGCGCCCGCACGTTCGAGCCGACCGAACACGTCGAGGCGTCCGGCTGCGTGGAGTGCCGGGAACTCGACCAGCAGACCGCGCCGCTCGAACTCCGCGAGCCGTTGCAGCCGTCTGCCGATCCGCTCGCCGAGCTCACCGGCGGCCTTGCGCGTGAAGGTCAGCCCGAGCACCTGGTCGCGGCGGACGAGCCCGTTCGCGACGAGCCACACGACGCGGCCCGCCATCGTCTCGGTCTTGCCGCTGCCGGCACCCGCGACGACGAGGGCCGGTGCGAGCGGCGCGGCGATCACCGCCGCCTGCTCCGGTGTCGGCGGGAACTGGCCGAGCGCCGCGGCGATCGCCTCGGGACTGATCGTCATGAGGCACTCACCGGCCCCACCGTGTGGATGCGGCAGAGGCCGCGGGTGTGGTCGTCGCGGCAGTGCGCCTCGTAGGGAGCCTCGAAACTCGTCCCCTGCATGATCTCGACCGCGCGGTGGATCCGGCCGACGAACGCAGCGCGCGTCTCCTCGTCGAACGGCGGCTGGGTGGGCTGCGCGTAGGGGGACTTCTGCTTCTGCTTGAGGACGACGAGTTTCGCCCCGGCGGATTCCGCGTCGCCCGCGGCAGGGATGGCGCCTGCTTCGAAGGCCAGCTGGTACGCGGCGAGTTGCGGGTTGTCGATCGCGGCGCCGTCCCCCGTCGCCTCGCTGCGTCCGGTCTTGAGGTCCACGATCACGACGCGGCCGTCCGGGAGCCGCTCGACCCGGTCGATCGAGCCCCGGAGCACAGCGGGGTGCGCGGCACCCTCGACGGGAACCTCCACCTCAAAGGTCCGCTCGGCACCGATGAGCTCGCCGCCGCTGCGTTCGACGTCGCGGAGGTAGGAAGCGAGGCGCGACACCAGGTCGCGTGCGCGTCGCCGCTCCGACTCGTCGACCCACCCCGATTCGAAGTCGAGCTGCGACCAGCGTGCATCCACGAAGGCCCACAGCGCCGCCTCATCCGACACGGCGATGTGTTCGAGCGCGGCGTGCAGCAGTGTGCCGACACCGGCCGTCGCCGTCCCGGGATCCCCACCGAGATCGCCGATCACCCAGTCGAGTTGGCATTCCTCGAGCGCGTGGATCCGCGACGGCGATACCCGAACGGGCGCGACGTCGAGGTCGCGCAGCGCTGCGTCGGAGGTCGGCGCGGCGACGCCGTACCACTCGCCCGGGTCGGCGCCGGCGACACCGGCATCCGCCAGCAAGGCGAGCTGACCTGCGGCGTGCTCCCGGGCAGCGCTGCCCGCGCGCGGGTCGGTGAGCGTACGACGGTGCTGCGCCACGAGGCCGCGGAGCGTCAGCGGATGCCCCGCTTCCCGCGGCGCGGGCTCAGCGGGCGGCAGCAGGTCGAGTAACGCACTCGGCCCGGTGTCGTCGTCGTCGACCGCGGTCACGACGAGGCGGGACCGCGCCCGTGACACCGCGCGGGCGAACAGCCGCAGCTCGTCGTGCAGCACCGTGCGGCGGCGGTCGAGCGCGTTGTCCGCGTCGTCGGCGAGGAGCCACGTGTCGAGCAGCCCGCCGCGCACCCGCAGGTTCGGCCAGACGCCGTCCTGCACACCGGCGACGACGACGGTGTCGAACTCGAGCCCGAGCGCACCCGCCGGCGTCGAGACCTGGACGCCGCTCGCCCGGACCGACGTCGCGAGGCGGTCTTCCGCGACCTCGGAGTCGAGCACCGCGCGCAGGTAGTCGACGGGCAGCGTGCCGTCTTCGCGCTCGCCGTGACGCTTGGCGGCCTCGAAGAGCGCGACGACGGCGTCGAGGTCGCGCCTCGCCTGCTCCGCGAGCGGACCGTGGCCGTCGGCGGCGACGCGGAGCGGACGCTCGCGCCCCTGCTGCTCCCACACGGTCCACAGCAGCTCGTGCGCCGTCGCGCCGCGCCCCTGCTGTTCGCGGAGGTCGGCGACCGTCCGCGCGATCCGCGCGGCGCGGCGCGCTTCGGGTGTGTCGATGAGATCGAACTCGAGCGGATGCCGCACCCCGGACGCCAGCAGCTCGCGGGCGCCGCGGTCGCCCCCTTCCGTGAGCTCGTGGTGTCGCAGTGCGGTGCGCAGCCGGCGGAGTTCGACGGGGTCGAGCCCACCACCGGAGAGGAGGTCCTGGACGTCGTCGGCATCCCACTCGTCGTCGTCACGAGCGGAGACGACCACGGCACGCAGGAGTTCCCGAACGATCGCGGTGTCGGCGAACGACCGTGCCGGACCGATCGCGGCCGTCGGGACGTCGCGCGCGGCGAGCTCGGATTCAAGGGCGGTGACTTGTCGCGTGTCGTGTGCGATGACGGCGCACTGCTCCCACGGCACGCCGTCGTGCACGTGCCGTTCGCGGAGCAGCCGTGCGATGTGGTCGTACTCCTCGGCGCGCGAGCGCAGCGCGAACGCACGCACGCTCCCGTCCGGTGGCGCACCACCGGGCGCGCGGCGGTGCGCCACGAGGCCGGCGGCACCGATCCGCGCCGTCACCTCGGCGACGAGATCTCGCTGCATCCTCGTCCCACGGTGCGCGCCGTCGAGCACATGGGTGTCGACCGCGAGCCGCGCGAAGTTCTCGGGCCGCGCGCCGCGGAATGAGCCCGACCCGACATCCGGGTCGCCGACTGCCAGGACCGCGACACCGTGGCTGCGGCACGCCTCGAGCAGCTCGACGCCGCCGAGCGTGAGCTCCTGGGCGTCGTCGACGACGATCGCGCGGAGGTCCGACAGCAGGCGCGCCCCCGTGACGCGATCTCGGAGCAGTCCGACCGCCTCACGGATGAGTCCGGCCGCGTCGCGATGCGCGCCACGCATGCGCCCGCGCACCCCGCTGTACTCGCGGGCGAACGACGCGAGCGAGTGCCAGACCTCACGATCGTCGCGATCGGCACGGTGTTCGAGCTCGTCCGCTGTGATCCCGAGCGTCGTCAGCTCGGCGAGGAACGCTCGGAGCTCAGCGCGGAACCCCGCCGTCGCCCGGATCTCGGTGCCGAGCCACGTCGGCCAGCGCGAGGCTCCGTCGAGCTCGTCCTGGGCGTCGCCGGCAAGCAGATCCGCGATGATGCGGTCCTCGTCGGGGCCGGTCAGCAGCCGCGGCGGTTCGTCGCCGGCGTGCACCGCGTGCGCTCGGACGACCTGGAATGCGAACGCCGCGAGCGACCGCGCCAGCGGGCCCGCGGTCGCGACGCCCACCGCCAGCGCGAGGCGGTCACGCAGCGCGGTCGCGGCCGTCCGCGTCGGCGTCAACACCATCACCTGCTCCGGTGCGAGCCCGCCGCCGACGAGCGCCACGATCCGTTCGACGACAACCGTCGTCTTCCCACTCCCGGGCGCGCCGATCACGACGCCGTTCGCGGATGCCGGGAGGTCGACCACGCGACGCTGGGCGGCATCGAGCGTCGGAGCGGAACCCATGCGCCCACGCTAACCCGCACGGCCGACACCGTTCGCCCACAGCGTTGCGGTGGCGGCATCCGCTCGGTACCGGTGTCGTAGGCTCGGACTGCGCCCGCACCGGCGGGCAGGGAAGGCAGGCACCACCGTGGAGATCCGCATCGGCATCGCGAACTCGCGCGAGCTCAGCTTCGATTCGAACGAGACCGCCGACGCGGTGCGTACCACCGTTGCGACCGCGCTCGACGCGGGCGCCGCCTACGTGACCCTCGCCGATGCGAAGGGCGCCACCTACCTCATCCCGACCGCGGGCATCACGTTCGTCGAGGTCGGCACCGACCAGTCGCGGCGCGTCGGCTTCGTCGCCTGACATGCTCATCGTCCTCGCGCTCGTCATCGGCGCGTCGATCGGCACCGCCGCACACTTCGCGCTCCCGCAGCGCGGCCTGCGCGGCGTCGCCGTCGGACCGCTGCTGGGGACCGCAATCGGGGCGCTCGCGTGGATGATCCTCACGTGGGCAGGGCAAGGTCCCGACTCGCTGTGGACCTGGCTCGCGACCTTCGCGGCACCGGCGGTGATCGTACCGCTCGCGCTCCGTACGCTCAGTCGGCGTCGTGCGAGCGCCGACGCGAGCGAGCGCGCAGCGCTCGGCATCGGCTGAGCGCTTCGCTCGGTCTCGGCTGAGCGCTTCGCTCGGTCTCGGCTGAGCGCAGCAGCAGCCGACTGACGCCGTCTCGATCGGCCTTCAGGCCTCCAGGCCGATGGCGGTCATCCGACGCGCGTGCGCGCCGAGGAGCTGGGTGAACACCGGCTCGACCTGCTTCTCGTCGTTGACGTCGAGCCCGCCCGGGCGCAGTGCGCCGCGCGCGACGAGCAGTGTGTCGCCGACGAGCCGCCTGCCCCACATGCTGAGCATCCCGCGCCACTCCTCGTCGGCGGCGATCGCGTCGGTGATGATCGCGACGAGCTGGGCCTGGTCGTCGTCGGCGCGGAGGATGGATGCCGCGCGGCGGCCGGCATCGCCGTAGCTGCCCGAGAGCGACAGATAGAAGTCGTCGAGGATCCCCGCGGTGATGTGCACCGAGAGCATCGTCTCGAGCGGACGGGCACCGTGCGTCGCGAGGCGGAACGCGTCGAGCGGCTCGCGGAACGGGAGCATGAGCGCGAGTGGGTCGTCACCGCGGTCACGGATCAGCTCGACGAGGCGCTCGTGCTTGAGCAGCGCCGCGCCGACGGCGCGCGAGAGCGAGGCCTTGTGGGAGAGCTCGGGGCTGCGCTCGATCAGCGCGCTCAGCGTCTCGACGTAGCCGAGCTGCAGGTACGCGGCCTGGCCGAGATACGTCGACACGTCGGGCGCGAGCTGCTCGAAATCGACACGACGGACGTCGCTCGCCTCGTCGCGCGAACGCAACCGAAGGATGCGACCGGGCGCCGGACGCCGCTGCCAGAACCACCTCACCACCGGGCCAGCCTACGGGGAGCCGAGTGCCGCTCGGGTAGGGTGGATTCGTCCCGGCGTCGGATCGGGACCCCGCGCCTGTGGCTGAGTGAAGGGCGTGGACCCTCATCGCGGCGGCCTCTCACCGCCAGACAGGCATGGAAACAGTGACGACTTTCGCAGAGCTCGGCGTCGACCAGGACATCGTCGATGTCCTCGCCGCCAAGGGCATCGTCGAGTCCTTCCCGATCCAGGAGCAGACCATCCCGCTCGGGCTCCCCGGCCAGGACATCATCGGGCAGGCCAAGACCGGTACCGGTAAGACGTTCGGCTTCGGCATCCCCGTCGTGCAGCGTCTCGGCCTCGATCCCTCCCCCGGTGTGAAGGCCCTCATCGTCGTCCCGACACGCGAGCTCGCGGTGCAGGTCTACGAGGACATGGACATGCTCACCTCGGGCCGCTCGACCAACGTCGTCGCCATCTACGGCGGCAAGGCCTACGAGGGGCAGATCGACCAGCTCAAGGCCGGCGCGCAGATCGTCGTCGGCACGCCCGGCCGTCTCATCGACCTGAACAACCAACGTCTGCTCGACCTGTCGAACGCGACCGAGGTCGTCCTCGACGAGGCCGACAAGATGCTCGACCTCGGCTTCCTCCCCGACATCGAGAAGATCTTCCAGAAGGTCTCGCCGGTGCGCCACACGATGCTCTACTCGGCGACCATGCCGGGACCGATCGTCGCGCTCGCCCGCCGGTTCATGTCGAACCCGATCCACATCCGCGCGAGCGACCCCGACGAGGGCATCACGCAGAAGAACATCAAGCACGTCGTCTACCGCGCGCACTCGCTCGACAAGGACGAGGTCATCGCCCGCATCCTGCAGGCCGAGGGTCGCGGCAAGACCGTCATCTTCACGCGCACCAAGCGCGCCGCGCAACGTCTCGTCGACGAGCTGAACGACCGCGGCTTCAACGCGGGTGCCGTCCACGGCGACATGAGCCAGGAGGCGCGCGAGCGCTCGATGGCCGCGTTCAAGGCGGGCAAGAAGGACGTCCTCATCGCGACCGACGTCGCCGCCCGCGGCATCGACGTCGACGACGTCACCCACGTCATCAACCACACGATCCCCGACGAGGAGCAGACCTACCTGCACCGCGCCGGCCGCACCGGCCGCGCCGGCAAGACCGGTACCGCCGTGACGTTCGTGGACTGGGAGGACCTGCACAAGTGGGCTCTCATCAACCGCGCCCTCGAGTTCGGCCAGCCCGAACCCGTCGAGACGTACTCGTCGAGCCCGCACCTGTTCACCGACCTCGACATCCCCGCAGGCACCAAGGGCCGCATCGCGACCGCACCGAAGGCGCAGCCGGCTCGTGCCGCGCGGCCCGAGCGTGCCGCCGACGCTGCGGCCGCCGGCACGACTGAGGGCGGCTCGCGTCGCCGCCGTCGTCGTCGTGGCGCCTCGGGTGAGACGAAGGTCGGTGCGACGTTCGCCGAGGGTGCGGATGCCGCGGCCTCGACGGGCGACTCGGACTCGAGCTCCGCCGATCGTGCAGCTGACGGCGCGGGCACCCACGACGGCGCCGGCAAGGAGCACCACGACGGCAACGCCGCTCCCGCGCGCCGCCGTCGTCGCCGCCGCGGCGGTGGCTCGGGTGCCGGCGTGAACGCCGCTCCCCCGGCCTGACGAACGCGTCAGCCGCTGACCGGCCGTGATCCGCGGCCGGTGGCGACGATGCGCGCGAGCATCTCGTCGGAGGTGGTGAACTCCCCCGGCTGGTTCGGCTTGCCGCGACCGTGGTAGTCGCTCGAGCCCGTGGTGATCATGTCGCGGTCCGCTGCCCAGACACGCAGGCGGCTGAGCCCGGGCTCGACGTTCTCGCGGTGGCCGACCTCGAAGCCCGCGAGTCCGGCATCGCGGAGTCGCTCGAGCAGTCGCTCCGGAAGCAGTCCGCCACGTCCGGCCGGGTGAGCGATGATCGGTACGCCACCGGCGTCGGCGACGGCCGCGACGGCGGTGACCGGGTCAGGCGCGAACAGGTCGACGTAGTAGGGGCTCGACGGGCTCAGGATGCCGCGGAACGCCTCGCCGCGGTCGCTGACGTGACCGCGCGCGACGAGGGCATCGGCGATGTGGGGCCGGCCCACCGTGGCATCCGCTGCGGTCTGCGCCAGGATGTCGTCCCACGTGAGGTCGAAGTCGCGCGCGATGCGGTCGGCCATCGTGCGGGCCCGGCTCAGTCTGGAGTCGCGGATCTTGTCGGTCAACGCTCGGAGCCCGCTGTCGTCGGGGTCGAACAGGTACGCGAGCACGTGCACGCTCCGCCACTCGTGCCGCGCCGAGAGCTCCATGCCCGGGATGAAGGTCATGCCGAGCGAGACGGCGGCGTCGGCGGCTTCGGCCCAGCCCGCCGTCGTGTCGTGGTCGGTGAGGGCGGCCGTGCGGATGCCGTGACGGTGCGCGGCGGCCATGACGGCTGCCGGCGGCTCGGTGCCGTCGGAGTGGTCGGAGTGCAGGTGGAGGTCGGCCTCGCCGACGCGTCGAGCCTGCGGAGCTGGCCCGGCTGACATGGGATCGAGCGTAGCGCGCAGATTCTCCACAGCCTGCCCGTCTATCGTCGCTGTGTGCTTCGTCTGCTGGGGATCCTCGTGACGATCGCTGCGGCGATCGGTGCCGCGATCGTTACCTGGCCGCAGTTCTTCCGGCTCGAGCGCGAAACACCGTTCGCGCACCTCGTCTCGCTGCGCCCGGTGCTCGTGCTGGCCTTCGGCGCGGTCGCCGTGGTGGCGCTGCTGCTGTGCCTCGGGCGTCGCACCCGTGCGTTCGGGGCCGGCATCGCGTTGATCGCGGTCGTCGCGGGTGTGGCGAACACCGGCATCCTCGCGTCCCGCGGGTTCGGCAGCACGCACCTGCCCGACCCGACCGACGACAGCATCCGCGTCATGACGTGGAACACCGCCGGCGAGGCGACCGACGTCGACGCCGTGGTGAAAACGGCGATCGCCATGCAGGTCGATGTCGTGGCGCTCCCCGAGACGAACGCCGACACCGGTGAGGCGATCGCGGTCGCGATGCGCGAGCGCGGCAACCCGATGTGGGTCCACGAGGAGAACTACGAGGGGTGGGATGCCACGTACACGACCCTCCTCATCTCCCCCGACCTCGGCGACTACGCCGTCGTGGAGTCGGCGTCGTCGGGTACCACGAACACCTCGGTGGTCCCGAGCGTGGTCGCGATGCCCGTCGACGGGAACGGCCCGACGTTCGTCGCCGTCCACGCTGTCGCTCCGCGCGCCAACGCGATGGACGAATGGCGCGCGGATCTGCGATGGCTGGCCGACCAATGCGCGAGCGAGAACGTGATCATGGCGGGCGACTTCAACGCGACCCTCGACCACATGGCGCGGTACGGCACCGACGGCGGCGACCTCGGGCGCTGCAGCGATGCCGCGAAGCGCACCGGCAACGGCGCGGTCGGCACGTGGGACACGGCGTGGCCGGCGCTGCTGGGCACCCCCATCGACCACGTGATGGCGACGGACACCTGGACCGCGACCGGGTCGGTCGTGCTGACCTCCCTCGACGGCACGGCCAGCGACCACCGCCCCGTCGTGGTGCAACTCGAACCGACCGGGTGACCGGATGCCGCGCGGGTGCGAGACTGGATGGATGAGCACCGACGAGCGCGACACGATCCCCACGTCGACTGATGTCCCGGCAGCCGAACAGGCGACCACGACGAACCGCAAGCAGCCGTTCCCGCAGGGATTCCTCGACACGATCTCCACCGGCTGGGCCGAGCGGCCCGAATCGCTGCCCCCGCAGCGCGCGCAGGCGCCGTACGCGGCTGCGCGCCGCGACAAGGTGTCCGCGGCGTTCCCCGGCGCACGCCTCGTGATCCCGGCCGGCTCGTACAAGCAGCGCTCGAACGACACCGACTACCCGTTCCGCGCGCACTCCGCGTTCGCGCACCTCACCGGCTGGTCGGCCGACGCCGTGCCCGACTCGGTGCTGGTCTTCGAGCCGATCGAGGGCGGTCACGAGGTCACCCTGTACCTGCGCGAGCGCGCCGATCGCACCACCGCGGAGTTCTATTCGGACGCGACGATCGGCGAGTTCTGGATCGGGCCGCGTCCTTCGCTCGAGGGCGTCGCATCGGACCTCGGTCTCGCCACGGCGCACGTCGACGCGTTCGCGGCATCCGAGGGCGACCTGGTGCTCGATGAGGACGAGGGCCTCACCCGCTTCGTCTCGGAGCTCCGGCTCGTGAAGGACCCGTACGAGATCGCGCAGATGCAACTCGCGGTCGACGCGACCGCGCGCGGCTTCGACGACATCGTCGCCGAACTCCCCCGCATCATCGACACCCCGCGCGGCGAGCGGGCGATCGAGGGCGTCTTCCACCTGCGCGCACGCACCGACGGCAACGGCGAGGGCTACGACACCATCGCGGCATCCGGCCCTCACGCCTGCTACCTGCACTGGACCCGCAACGACGGCGCCGTCGTCCCCGGTGACCTCGTGCTCATCGACGCGGGCGTCGAGGTCGACAGCCTCTACACCGCCGACATCACCCGCACGCTCCCGGTCTCGGGAACGTTCACGCCGATCCAGCGCGCGATCTACGAGACCGTCCGTGAGGCAGCGGATGCCGCGTTCGCTGCGGCCCGCCCGGGTGTGAAGTTCCGCGCCGTGCACGAGGCCGCCATGGCGGTCATCGCCGCGCGGGTCGCCGAGTGGGGGCTGCTGCCGGTCTCGGCCGACGAGGCGCTCGACGCCGACCGCGGCGGCCAGCACCGGCGCTACATGGTGCACGGCACGAGCCACCACCTCGGCATCGACGTGCACGACTGCGCGCAGGCGCGGCGCGAGATGTACTACGACGGGGAGCTCGCGCCCGGCATGGTCTTCACGATCGAGCCGGGCCTGTACTTCCAGATCGACGACCTCACGGTCCCTGAGGAGTATCGCGGCATCGGCGTGCGGATCGAGGACGACATCCTCATGACCGAGGAGGGCCCGGTGAACCTGTCGGCGGGCATCCCCCGCACCGCCGACGAAGTCGAGGCGTGGATCGCGGGCACGCGCGCGTGACGTTCACCCCACAGCCGTCGTTCACGACGCGGCCGCAGCTGTCGGGCGCCTTCGGCATGGCCGCGTCCACGCACGCGACGGCGACCGCGGTCGCGCAGTCCGTGCTGGAGCGCGGCGGCAACGCCTTCGACGCCGCCTGTGCGGGTGGGTTCGCGTTGCACCTCGCCGAGCCGCATCTGAACGGTCCCGGCGGCGATCTCGTCGGGCTCTTCCAACCGGCGGATGCCGCCGAGCCGACGGTGCTCATGGGGCAGGGCCCTGCGCCGGCGGGCGCGACGATCTCGCACTTCCGTGCCGAAGGGCTCGACCTCGTCCCCGGGACCGGCGGCCTCGCGGCGGCGGTTCCCGGCGCGGTCGACGCCTGGTTCGTGCTGTTGCGCGACCACGGCACGTGGGAACTCGCCGACGTGCTGGCGTACGCCATCGACCTCGCCCGGAGTGGCCACCCCCTGCTGCCGACTGCGGCGGCGACCATCGGTCGCGTCGCGGTGCAGTTCCGCGAGCACTGGCCGTCCTCCGCCGAGCTCTGGCTCGACGCGGAGGGCGCTCCGCCCGCCGCCGGGACCCGCCACCGCAATCCGACCTACGCACGCACGCTCGAACGCCTCGTCAAGGCGGGCGACGGTGCCGCCGACCGCGTGGGCCGCATCGAGGCCGCGCGCGCCGCGTGGCGCACCGGCTTCGTCGCCGACGCTGCATCCGCATTCCTCGGCGCACCGCATCGGCACGCCGACGGCGGCGACCATGCTGCGGTCATCACGCCCGCCGACTTCGCCGGATTCGAGGCCGGGTACGAGCAGCCGCTCAGCGTGTCGTTCCGGGGTGCGACGGTCTTCAAGGCGGGCGCCTGGACCCAGGGACCGGCGCTGCTCGAAGCGCTCCGCATCCTGGAGCCGCTGGACACGCTCGACCCCGCGACTCCCGAGGGCGCGCACACGATCCTCGAGACGCTGAAGCTCGTCCTCGCCGACCGCGACGCGCACTTCGGCGATGGCGCAGATGTGGCGTGGCTGCTCGCTGACCCGCAGGTCGCCGCGCGACGGGCGTTGCTCGGGGGTGTGGCATCCGCTGACTGGCGCGCCACCGAGCGGGACGACACCTGGGTGCCGCCGCTCCGGCGGCCCGATGCCTCGGGCCCTGCGGCGGGCACGGGTGAGCCGACGGTCGCCAAGACGGGCCAGACGCGCGGTGACACGTGCCAGATCGACGTCGTCGACCGCTGGGGCAACATCGTCGCGGTGACACCGTCCGGCGGCTGGTTGCAGTCGTCGCCGACGATCCCCGAGCTCGGGTTCTGCCTTGGGACGCGACTGCAGGTGGCCTGGTTGGACGAGTCGTCGCCGTCGGCGCTCCGCCCCGGCCGCAGGCCTCGGACGACGCTGTCGCCGACGATGGTGCATCAGGGCGACACCGTCATCGCGATGGGGACCCCCGGTGGCGACCAGCAGGATCAGTGGCAGCTGCCGATGCTCCTGCGCATGCTCGTCGGCGGCTACACCGCCCAGCAGGCAATCGACGCCCCGACCCTGCACACCACCGCGATGGTCGACTCGTTCTGGCCGCGCACCTGGACGCCGGCCGGCGCCGTCGTCGAGGACAGGCTCGGGGACGAGGTCATCGACGCACTCGTCGCCCGCGGACACGCCGTCACGCGGGCCGGCGACTGGGCGCTCGGCCGCCTCGGAGCCGTCGGTCTCGACCGCGCGACCGGCGAGTTGTGGGCCGCCGCCAACCCTCGCGGCATGCAGGGCTACGCCGCCGGCCGCTGACGCCCGCGCGCGAGATCAGGCGTGTGCGCGAAGCCAGGGGACGACGGATGCCGCGAGCTCGGCGCCGACCTCTTCGGCGGGGCGCTTGCGCCCCTTCACCTCGAAGGAGTGGCCGCCGCCCTCGGTCCAGGCGATCTCGGCGCGCTGGCACGTCGCCACCGCCGCGACGAAGTCGTCGGTCGGCTGCAGGAACGGGTCGACGGTGCCCGCGAGGAACAGCTGCGGCTGCGCGATCTGCGGCAGATGCGCGGCGCGCGCCTTCTCGGGCTGCCCCGGCGGGTGGAACGGATAGCCGAGGTAGACGAGTCCGGCGGGGTCGATGACGCCCTCGGATGCCGCGACGCTCGCCATCCGGCCGCCGTACGACTTGCCCGCAGCGAACCACGGCAGCGCGTCGGCAAGCTCCGCGGCGCGCGAGGCGACGGCCCGCCACGTCGCCACCGCATGCGCGGCGGGACCCGGCATGCGGCGACCGGCTTGCACGTAGGGAAAGACGAAGCGGAGCGTCGTGACACCGGCATCCGCCAGCGCACCGGCCGCCCCTGCCAGGAACGGGTGGTCCATCCCGGCTCCCGCACCGTGTGCGAGCGCGACGACGGCCCATGGATCGGATGCCGCGTCGACGATCTCGCCGACCTCGACCGTCCCGGCGGGCAGGTCGACGGAGATCATCGCGAGGGATCGGGCCCGGGCGCCGGGTCGGCCGGCGGGTCGATCCGCTCGCCGTAGCGCGGCGGTTCGACGGGCGGCGCGGGAGCGGGGTCGACGCGTTCTTCGGGAGCTGCCGGCGCCGGGTCGACGCGCTCGGGCAGCGGCTGTCCCGGTGCGACGCGTTCACCGTACTGCGGCGGCGTCGTCAGGTCGACCGGCGCGGGCGCGACGGGGGCGGCGGCGGGACCGAGCAGGTCCTTCGCGCGCGAGAAGCTGCGGGGCAGCACCGTCACGTCGTAGTGGTCGGCGATGACCTGCGTGACCGACGTGTAGTCGCGGCGGCGGCGGATGATCGAGTAGCTGATGATGCTCATGAGCATGCCGAGGGCGATACCGACGAGCATGACGCCGACGAACACCTGGATGACCGCCTCGGGGCTGCCGAGGACGAAGATCGCCGCGAACAGCAGACCGAGCAGCAGCCCGTTGATCGCGCCGGATCGTGCCGCCGTCGCGTACCCGAGGCGCCCCGTGATGCGCTCGACCGAGCGCAGTCCGCGCCCGACGATCGCGATGTCCTGCGCCGGCACGTCCGACGAGATGAGGGTCGAGACCGACTTCTGGGCCGCCTCGTACGAGGCGTACTCCGCGACCGTGGCGCCGTGCTCCTTGGGTGCTCCGCCCAGCATGCTCATCGCACCAGTCTGACACGCGCGGCTTTGCGCCAGCGCAGAGTCCGCGATGGACTCGCGGACTACGCTGGACGGGTGAGCACGCAGCGGGTCTTCGTCGCACGCCTGACCGGGTGTGCCGTTTTCGATCCCGCGGGCGACCGGCTCGGCCGCGTCCGCGACGTCGTCGTCATCTATCGCAAAGACGATCCGCCGCGCGTCGTCGGCTTGGTCGTCGAGATCCCCGGCAGACGCAACGTGTTCCTCTCGATCGGTCGGGTGACCTCGATCGCCAGCGGTCAGGTCATCACCACAGGCCTCATCAACGTGCGCCGCTTCGAGCAGCGCGGCGGCGAGGTGCGCGTGATGACCGAGCTCATCGGTCGGAGCGTCCATCTGAAGGACGCCTCCGGCACCGCCGTCATCGAGGACGTCGCGATCGAACGCGACCGCCTCGGCGATTGGCAGGTGGGCCAGCTCTTCCTCCGCAAGCCAAAGACCAGTGCGTCGCCGTTCGCCAAGGGCCCGACGACGTTCGCGCAGTGGAGCGACGTGCTCGACCAGCAGGTCGCCGGTGAAGCGCAGTCGGCGGAGCTGCTCGTCGCGTCGTTCTCGGAACTGAAGCCCGCCGACCTCGCGAACACGCTGCTCGACCTTCCCGAGGAGCGCCTGCTCGAAGTCGCCGAGGAGCTCTCCGACGACCGCCTCGCCGACGCACTCGAGGAGATGCCCGAGGACGAGCAGGTGCACATCCTCGAGGCACTCGGCGACGAGCGAGCCGCTGACGTGCTCGACGCCATGGAGCCCGACGACGCCGCCGACGTGCTCGGTGCCCTCTCGGACGTCCGCGCCGAGCAGCTCCTCGAACTCATGGAGCCCGAAGAGGCCGAAGACGTGCGCGCCCTCCTCGAGCACGGTCCCGACACGGCCGGTGGTCTCATGACGAGCGAGCCGATCGTGCTGTCGGCGGATGCCACGGTCGCCGAGGCGCTCGCCCTCATCCGCCGCCACGAGCTGCACCCCGCCCTCGCGGCCGCGGTGTACGTGACGCTGCCGCCGTACGAGACGCCGACGGGACGCCTCCTCGGCGTCGTGCACTTCCAGCGGATGCTGCGGTACCCGCCGCACGAGCGACTCGGCTCGATCATCGACGACACCGTCGAGCCCGTGCCCGTGTCTGCGTCGGCCGCCGAGGTCGCCCGCATGCTCGCGAGCTACAACCTCGTGGCGCTCCCGGTCGTCGACCACGCCCGACACCTGGTCGGCACGGTGACGGTCGACGACGTGCTCGACTACCTGCTGCCCGACGACTGGCGCTCGCAGGATGCCGACGACGCGCAGCCGGAGGTGCGCCGATGATGGCCCGCGCGCCGAAGTCCGGGTTCGAGGCCCCTCGTGGCCGTCGGACCTCGGTCCTCGGTCGGTCGACGGGTCGTGCCCCGCAGCCGTCGCGAGACCGGTTCGGACGCTTCACCGAGTGGATCGCCCGCGCGATGGGAACCCCCGCGTTCCTGCTGATCCTGACGCTCTTCTGCGTCGCCTGGATCGTGTGGAACACCGCGGCGCCCATTGGTCTGCGGTTCGACGACGCGGCGCTCGGGTTCACCGCGCTCACCCTCATGCTCTCGCTGCAGGCCTCGTATGCCGCGCCGCTCATCCTCCTCGCGCAGAACCGTCAGGACGACCGCGACCGCGTGCAGATCGAGCAGGACCGTCAGCGCGCGGAGCGCACCCTCGCCGACACCGAGTACCTCGCCCGCGAGGTCGTCGCGCTCCGGATGGCGCTGACCGACATGCAGCACGAGGTGCTCACCCGCGACGTGCTCCGCCAGGAACTCCGCGCGCTGCTGAAGGAGCTCGACGAACGCGACACCCCCGCCGAGGACGAGCGCCCGTGACCGACGCCGCACTCGTGCGGCGTGCCGTCTCCGCCGTCACCGACCCGGAACTGCGACGTCCCCTGGGTGAGCTCGACATGATCCGTGACGTCCGGGTCGACGACGGCGTCGCGGTCGTGGGCATCGCGCTGACGATCGTCGGGTGCCCGGCCGCCGACCGCATCGAGCGCGACGTCCGAGACGCGGCGGCATCTGTCGCGGGGATCGACAGCGTGACCGTCGAGGTCGGCGTCATGAGCCCGAGTGAGCGCGCCGCGCTCGTCGAACGCCTGCGCGGCCCGCGGACGATGCCGTTCGGCCCCGACTCGCTCACGCGCGTGATCGCCGTCACGAGCGGCAAGGGCGGCGTCGGCAAGTCGACGCTCACCGCGAACCTCGCCGTCGCGCTGGCGCGGCGCGGGCTCGCTGTCGGCCTCATCGACGCGGACGTGCACGGGTTCTCGATCCCGGGGCTCCTGGGCCTCACCGACGCCGACGGCCGGCCCCCGCAGCCCACGCGGATCGACGACCTCATGCTGCCGCCGGTCGCGCACGGCGTGAAGACCATTTCGATCGGGATGTTCCTGCCGCCGGACGCCCCCGCCGCGGTTGCTTGGCGCGGCCCGATGCTGCACCGGACCGTGCAGCAGTTCCTCACCGACGTGCACTTCGGTGACCTCGACGTGCTCCTCATCGACATGCCGCCCGGCACGGGCGACGTTGCGATCTCGGTCGGCCAGCTCCTCCCCCATGCCGAGGTGCTCGTCGTGACGACACCGCAGGCCGCGGCATCCGATGTCGCCGTCCGGAGCGGTCTCGTCGCACGCCAGACCGGTCAGCGTGTCCTGGGCGTCGTCGAGAACATGGCGGCCTTCACCCTCCCCGACGGCACGCTCGTCGATCTGTTCGGATCGGGCGGCGGCGCGCAGGTCGCCGCGGCGCTGTCGACCGAGACCGATGCGGTGCCGCTGCTTGGCAGCGTGCCCCTGAGTCCCGCGCTCCGGCATGGCGGCGACGTCGGTGAGCCGGTCGTGATCGCGGAACCTGCGGATGCCGCGGCGTCCGCGATCGACGCGGTCGCTGCGAGCCTCATGACGCAGCGGCGTTCGCTCGCCGGCAGGTCCCTGCCGGTACGTCCCAACTGAGGCTCGCTGTCAGGTCGCTTCGGCGTCGAACGGCGGCGGCGCGTCGGCCGGCCGCGGTGCGACGGGGGTGGTCGGGATCGCGGGTGTCGCGGTTGCGATCCCAGGCGTCCCAGCCGCCGACGCGGCTGCGGCCACCGCCGGCGTCGTCGCGACCGGCTTGACCGGTGCGTCGTCGATCAGCGCCTCTCGGATGATCCGGCGCGGGTCGTACTGCCGCGGGTCGAGCTTGCGCCACTCGATCTCGTCGAACTCGTCGCCCATCTCGTCGCGCACCCGGGAACGGGCGCCGTCGAGCCACTCCCGCACGCGCCTCGCGAAGCGGCCGAGGCTCGCGGCGTACCCCGGCAGTCGCTCGGGTCCGAGCAGGACGGCGGCGATGAGCGCGATGAGGAGGATCTTCTCCAGATCGAGCCCATTCGACATGCCTCTCAGGTTACCCGTGCGCCTGAGCCGTTCGCGGCACGTCGCGACCTAGGCTGTGATCGGAGGTCCAGCTATGGGCGAATACGACGCCACCCGCAGGTTCGCAGACGAGTCGATCGTCGAACCCGACGCGATCGCGCGCGCTCGCGCGCACGCACTCGAGATCGGCGCCGACCCGATCAGTGCCGCCGTCGGCGCGCAGTGCGCGGTCATCGCCGCGGCCAGCCGGGCGCTCAACATCGTCGAGATCGGCACCGGTGGCGGCGTCTCGGGGCTCTGGCTGCTGCGCGGCTCACCCCGCGCGACACTCACCACCATCGACAAGGAGCCCGAGCACCTCGCCGTGGCGCGCTCCGCGTTCGCCGACGCGAAGATCCCGGCCGCACGCGCCCGGTTCATCTCCGGCCGCGCGGCGGATGTCCTCCCCCGCATGAACGAGGCCTCGTACGACATCGTCCTCGTCGACGCCGACGTCGAGGGCGTCATCGAGTACGTCGAGCACGGCCTGCGACTCGTCCGCGCCGGGGGCACGGTGCTGGTGCCGCGCGTCCTCGCGGGCGGTGCCGTGGCCGACCCGGTGCGACGCGGTCCGCTCGAGAGCGCGTTCCGATCGCTCATCCAGGAGACGCAGTCCTCCCCCGCCGTCCTCGGGGCACTCTCGATCGTCGGCGAAGGGCTGCTCCAGCTCACGACCGTCGCGACCGAGGGCTGACGCCGGAAGGACCCCCGGAAACGCCGAACGGCCGATCCCCCGACCGGCCGTTCGATTGCGTTGTGGTGTCAGGCTGCGCCGACGACACCCGCCAGGACGCTGTGGAGTTCCTTCGCCTCGTCGTCGTTCACGGACACGACGAGTCGTCCGCCCCCTTCGAGCGGGACACGCACGATGATGAGGCGGCCCTCCTTGACGGCCTCCATAGGTCCGTCTCCGGTGCGCGGCTTCATGGCTGCCATGGTGGGGCTCCCTTTCGTCTTCGGCCTACCGAACAAGTCTACCCAATGGGCTGAACCGGTTCGCCTCGCGCCACCGGTCGGTGGCATCCGGTGTCATCTGACGCGACACTCAGCGCACCCCGCATCGCGGGGCCGCGACCTCAGGGAATGCGGTAGTAGGTGTCACCGAGGGCGAGCATCTCGTGGATCCACCACCACTGTCCGGCGATGCACGCGACGAGCACACCGATGCGCCACCACCGCGATGTCGGCACCGCGACGGCCCCGGCGAGCGGCGTCAGCGGGAGCAGGAGCCGGAAGGTGCTCGACTGCGGGAAGAAGACGAGCAGCAGGTAGACGAGGTAGCTGGCCGACCAGAGCCTGACCTCGCCGCCGAGCTTCCGCACCGCGGGTGCGAACAGCAACGCGCCGGCGATGGCTGCGACGAGGATGCCGAGCACGACGTACCCGAGCGCTTCGGGCAGCCCCCACAGACCGAACCACACTGCGGTCGCAGTGAGGAAGCCGCTGAACGGTACGAAGCCCTCCTCCGGGCCGACCCAGCTTCGTCGCCACGCCAGCTCGGTCTCCATGTACGCGGTCGGGTCGCCGGTCGCGATCGCGGCGAACACCTGCCATGAGAACCCGACCGCGCACGCCAGCGCGCCGAGCGCCACGATGTGCACGATCTGCCGCGTCGGCAGCGGGTCGGCGCGGCGACGGAACCACCGCACGATGCCGTACAGGCCGAGCAGGAGCGCGAACGCGAGGACGCCCGGGCGCGTGTAGCCCATCAGTGGGATGAGCAGGTACAGCCAGCCGAACGACCGCTTCGACAGCGCGAGGAGCGCGAGCAGCAGCCAGACGAGGAACAGCGACTCCGCGTAGCCCATCTGGAACAGCGCCGCGAGCGGTCCGTTCGCGAAGAAGACCACCGCCCAGACGGCGGCGACGTCGCCGATCCGCTTCCGGAGCAGGAAGAAGAGCACCACGGATGCCGCGTACCCCGCGACCAGCGACAGGACGAGCGCTCCCGTGGGGTAGCCCCCGAGCAGCGTCCCCAGCGCGTTCGCGAGGTACGGGTAGATCGGCATGAACGCCCAGCCGTTCTCGGCGACCACCCCCGCATCGTTCACCGGCAGCTCGGTCGGGTATCCCGACACCGCGATGAGCCAGTACCACTGGCCGTCCCAGCCCAGCGCGAGCGAGCCGATCGTGGCATCCGCACCGAAGCGCGAGTTCGGACCCGAAAGCTCGGCGGCGATCCAGAACAGCCCCGTCGTCAGCAGGCGCGCGGCGACGTAGACGACCGCGATGAAGCCCCAGACGGCGAGCGGCGACCTCAGGCGCCGGTGAGCCACGCGCGGAGCCCCCGCTCGACGTCCTCGATCTGCGAGAGCGGCACGCGCTCTTCGTCGTGGTGCGCCAGGTGCGGGTCGCCGGGGCCGTAGTTCACGGCGGGCACACCCATGGCCGAGAAGCGGGCGACGTCGGTCCACCCGTACTTGGGCTGCGGCACGGCGCCGACCGCGGCGACGAACTCCTGTGCAAGCGGCGCGTCGAGACCGGGGCGCGCGCCCTCCGCCAGGTCGACGATCTCGACGTCGAAGCCCGCAAGCACGTCGCGGATGTGCGCTTCGGCCGCCGCACCGTCCTTGCTCGGGGCGAAGCGGTAGTTCACCTCGACCTCGCAGGCGTCGGGGATGACGTTCCCGGCGATGCCGCCGCCGATGCGGACGGCGTTGAGCCCCTCGCGGTAGACGAGCCCCTCGACCTCGACCTCGCGCGGCCGGTACTCGGCGAGCCTGGCCAGGATCGGCGCGGCCTTGTGGATGGCGTTCTCGCCGATCCAGGCGCGCGCGCTGTGCGCGCGGACGCCCGAGGTCCGGACGATCGCGCGGAGGTTGCCGTTGCACCCGCCTTCAACCTGCCCGTTCGACGGTTCCCCGAGGATCGCGAAGTCGGCCTCGAACAGGTCGGGACGGGATGCCGCGAGGCGGGTGAGGCCGTTGAGCTCGGCGGCGACCTCTTCGTGGTCGTACCACATCCAGGTGATGTCGACGCGGGGGTCGGTGAGCTCCGCGGCGAGCTTCAACTGCACCGCGACGCCGGCCTTCATGTCGACGGTGCCGCGTCCCCAGATGAAGGGCTGCCCGTCGACATCGACGTCGCGGGTCGGGACATTGCCGTTGATGGGGACCGTGTCGATGTGCCCGGCGATCGCGACGCGCTGCGCGCGCCCGAGGTTCGTCCGCGCGACGATCGTGTCGCCGTGGCGGGTGACCTCGAGGTGGTCGAGGCCGTCGACAGCGGCGAAGATCGCGTCGGCAAGGGGCGTCTCATCGCCCGAGACACTCGGGATGTCGCAGATCGTTCGGGTGAGGTCGACGGACGAAGCGGTGAGGTCGAGCACGGGCATGGACCGAGTCTAACGACGGGCCGTGAGCCCCGACCGGCGTGGTCGCCCGGGCGGGGCCGGTAGCCTGGACTGGTGAGTGAACTGCGTCGCGTGTGGGGTATCGGTCTGGCCACGAAGCGGACGGACGGGACGGTGCTCGACACCTGGTTCCCCTCCCCCGCGCTGGGAGCCGCTCCGGACTCCCCCGACGTGTCCTCGCTCGAGCCGCACGCGGGCGCCGACGAGCGCCGAGGCGTCGTCGTCGAGGTGGTCGTCGTCGACATCGATCTGGATGCCGCGCCGACCTCGACCTCCGACGCATACCTGCGGTTGCATGCGCTCTCGCACCGCCTCGTGCAGCCGAACGACGTCGACCTGACCGGAATCTTCGGGCACCTCCCGAACGTCGCGTGGACGAACGCCGGCCCGGTCCACCCGGACGACCTCGAGCGGCTGCGCCCGGGCCTCGTCCGCGCCGGCATCCAGGTGCAGGGGCTCGACAAGTTCCCGCGCCTCACCGACTACGTGGTGCCGTCGGGTGTTCGAATTGCGGATGCCTCGCGGGTGCGGCTCGGTGCGCACCTGGCATCCGGCACCACCGTCATGCACGAGGGCTTCGTCAACTTCAACGCGGGCACGCTCGGCGCCTCTATGGTCGAGGGACGCATCTCGCAGGGTGTCGTCGTCGGCGACGGCAGTGACATCGGCGGCGGCGCCTCGATCATGGGCACGCTGTCGGGCGGCGGCACCCACCGCGTGTCGATCGGCGCTCGCACGCTGCTCGGCGCGAACGCCGGCATCGGCATCTCGCTCGGCGACGACTGCATCGTCGAGGCGGGCCTCTACGTCACCGCCGGCACGAAGATCGTGCTGTCCGCCGAAGCGCCCCTGCACGACGGCTCGCGCCCGGTCGTGAAGGGCGCCGACCTGTCCGGCCAGCACGGTATCCTCTTCCGCCGCAACTCGCTCACGGGTGCCGTGGAAGCGGTGCGGCGCGAGGGCGTCGGCGTCACGCTGAACGCCGACCTCCACGCCTGAGCGTCCCTCCGTTTACGAACGGTTTTCGGGGTTCTCATCGATCTGAAAGCCCCAGAGTCGTGCGTAAACGGACGAGGGTCAGCCGCGGAGCGCGGCGGCCCGTGCCTCGCGGTGCTCCTCGTCCGAGATGACGCCGCGGGCGTGCAAGTCGTCGAGTTCGAGCAGGCGCTGCTCGAGTGACGGTTCGAGCGTCGGCTGCTGCCGTTCTGCCAATGCGTCGCTCCGCAGGACCTTCGCCGCGATCGCGGCATCCACGGTCAACGGATCGATGCCGGCGTTCTTCAGGATCCGGTACTTGCGGAACCCGACCACGATCGAGACGATGATCCCCGCCACGACGAGGACGAGCACGAGTCCGAACATCGCGTTGAAGCCGGCGGCCGCAGCCTCGAACCCCGTGTCGAACTCGGGGTTCACCGGCACGAACTCACCCTCCCCGTAGAACCCGTCGACCGGAATGAACTCCCCCCAGAGCTGTCTCATGCGCTCAGCGTAGCCCTGCAATGGCGATTCCGCGTGGATCGGCACGACGAAGCGCCCACCCCTCGGAGAGGGCGCGGGCGCTTCGTGCTGCGGACAGTCAGGCCTCGGTCGGGTAGTCCCGCTCGCCGGCGCCCACGTAGAGCTGCTGCGGACGACCGATCTTCGTCTGCGGGTCGTACTGCATCTCGCGCCAGTGCGCGAGCCAGCCGGGCAGGCGGCCGATCGCGAACAGCGGGGTGAACATGCGGGTCGGGAAGCCCATCGCCTTGTAGATGACGCCGGTGTAGAAATCGACGTTCGGGTAGAGACGGCGCTCCTTGAAGTAGTCGTCGTTGAGGGCGATCTCTTCGAGCTCGTTCGCGAGGGCGAGCAGCGGGTCTTCGACACCGAGTTCGCGCAGCACCTCGTCGGCCGACTCCTTGACGAGCTTGGCGCGCGGGTCGTAGTTCTTGTAGACGCGGTGCCCGAAGCCCATGAGCTTCACGCCGTCTTCCTTGTTCTTGACGCGCTCGACGAACCGCTGCACGCTCTCGCCGGAGTCGCGGATGCGCGCGAGCATGTCGAGCACAGCCTCGTTCGCACCACCGTGGAGCGGACCGTACAGGGCGTTGATCCCAGCAGAGATCGACGAGAACTGGTTCGCACCGGTCGAGCCGACGAGGCGGACGGTCGACGTCGAGGCGTTCTGCTCGTGGTCCTCGTGGAGGATGAGCAGCCGCTCGAGCGCCCGCGACATGACCGGGTTGATCTCGTAGGGCTCGGCGTGGTTGCCGAAGTTCAACTTCAGGAAGTTGTCGACGAAGCTCAGCGAGTTGTCGGGGTACAGGAACGCCTGGCCGATGCTCTTCTTGTGCGCGTACGCCGCGATGACGGGCAGTTTCGCGAGCATGCGGATGGTGTTCAGCTCGACGTGCTCGGGGTTGCCCGGATCGCTCTGGCCCTCGTAGTAGGTCGAGAGCGCGGCGGTCGCGGCCGAGAGCACCGACATCGGGTGCGCGGTGTGCGGCAACGCCGAGAAGAAGTGCTTGAGGTCTTCGTGGAGGAGCGTGTGGCGACGGATCTTCTCGTCCCACTCGCCGAGCTGGTCGGCGGTCGGGAGCTCGCCGTAAAGCAGCAGCCACGCGACCTCGAGGTAGCTGCTGTGCTTCGCGAGCTGCTCGATCGGGTAGCCGCGATAGCGCAGGATGCCCTGGTCGCCGTCGATGTAGGTGATCGCCGACTTCGTCGAGGCGGTGTTGACGAATCCGTAGTCGAGCGCCGTGTGGCCGGTCTGCTTCGTGAACGTCGAGAAGTCGACGCTCGGGACGCCCTCGCTTCCTGAGACGAGCGGAAGTTCCGCGGTCTTGTCACCAACGGTCACGGTGGCGATCTGAGGGGTGTCCGCGTTCGTCACGAAGCCTCCTTGCGGTCGTCGGGAGCGGTCTTTACAGCCTATCGGTGTGCGAGCGCGTCTCCTGACCTCGCCAACGGATCGACCGATTCGTGTGAGGAATGCTACGAAGCGAGCAGTCGCTGGGCCGCCGCCGCGATCCGCTCATCAGACGCGGTGAGCGAGAACCGCACGTGCTGCGGGAAATGCGACCCGTAGAAGTGTCCGGGTCCGGCCAGGATGCCGAGCTCCGCGAGCCGCGCGATCGAGTCCCACGCGTCTTCGCCGGCGGTGGCCCACAGGTAGAGTCCGCCTTCACTGTGGTCGATGCGGAACCCGGCCGCCTCGAGCGCAGGGCGGAGCGTGTCGCGACGCGCACGGTAGCGCTCGCGCTGCGCGTCGACGTGCTCGTCGTCCTCGAGGGCTGCAACCATCGCCGCCTGCACGGGCGCCGGCACCATGAGACCGAGATGCTTGCGCGCCGTCAGCAGCGGTTCCACGATCGACGCGTCGCCCGCGAGGAACGCGGCCCGGTAGCCGGCGAGGTTCGACTGCTTGCTGAGCGAGTACACCGAGAGGAGACCGGTGAGGTCGCCGTCGGTCACACGCGGATCGAGGACGCTGGGGACCGCGGCATCCGCCCACGGTCCGTCCCAGCCGAGCTCCGCATAGCATTCGTCGGATGCCACGACGGCGCCGAGCTCGCGTGCGCGGGCCACGGCCCGACGGAGCTCGTCGACGCCGAGGACGCTGCCGTCGGGGTTGCCCGGTGAGTTGAGCCACACGAGGCGGGTCGCGGCCGGCCATTCGTCGGGGTCGTCGGCCGCGAGCGGGGTCGCACCGACCAGGCGCGCGCCGACCTCGTACGACGGATACGCGGCACGCGGGTGGACGACGACGTCGCCGGGGCCGAGGGCGAGGAGCAGCGGCAGGAGCGCCACCAGCTCCTTCGAGCCGACGGTCGGAAGGATGTGCGCGGGCGTGAGTCCCGGAACACCGCGGCGACGCGCATACCAGGCGGCGATGGCCTCGCGCAGTGCAGGGGTGCCGACCGTCTGCGGGTATGCGTGGGCGTCGGTGGCGGCGCTCAGCGCTGCCGCGACGACCGCCGGCGTGGGATCGACCGGAGAGCCGATCGACAGGTCGACGATGCCATCCGCGTGGGCGCGGGCACGCGCGGCATACGGGGCGACGGCATCCCAGGGGTAGTCGGCGAGATCGCGGACGCTCATGCGCGGCGACTCAGTGGGCCTGCGGCGGGAGCGCGGAGATGACCGGGTGATCCTTCGCGATCACACCGACCTTCGCGGCGCCGCCGGGCGAGCCGATGTCCTCGAAGAACTCGACGTTCGCGTTGTAGTAGTCCTGCCACTCCGCCGGGAGGTCGTCCTCGTAGTAGATGGCCTCGACCGGGCAGACCGGCTCGCACGCACCGCAATCGACGCACTCGTCCGGGTGGATGTAGAGCGATCGCTCACCCTCGTAGATGCAGTCGACGGGGCATTCGTCGATGCAGGCACGATCCTTCACATCCACGCACGGCAGGGCGATCACATACGTCACCCCAGAAGTCTAGTTCGTCGGTCGCAGGGAGGACGCCGAGGGCCAGGCCACCACGATCGCGGCGATGAGCGGGACGACGATGGTCCAGATGACCCCCGTGGTGATCTCACCCTCTGGCGCGGCGGGGACGACGATCGACCCACCGGGACCGCGACCCGAAAGGATCACCGTCGCCGCCAGCGCACCGATCCCGGCTGCGAGTGCGGTCGCCCGCTCCCCCGTGAGGACGCGGATGGCGACGAGCATCGCCGCCAGCCCGACGATGGCCGTGATCAGCCCGACCGGCAGGACACCCCACATCGCGGCCTGGCCGATCACGCACGCGACGCCGTAGACGAAGCCGAGGACGGCGGCGACGAGCCAGGTCGCGATGCGGGCGAAGAGCGGGTTCACGGGACCAGTCTAGAAAGCCACGGCCGAGCTCACGCTGCGAACCCGGCGGCGCGGAGCCCCGCCGCCACCAACGCAGCGGCGACCACGACAGCGAGGAACGGTGCCCGCACCATGAGGAGCCCCGCGGCCACCAGGATCGCCGGCACGCGGGCGTCGAGGACGATCGCCTGCGCCGCCCCGAGTGTCTGCACCACGACGAGCGCCGCCAAGAGCGCGACCGTCAGCAGATCGATGGTCCGTGTCGGCCTCGGCGCGTCGAACCAGCGGGGCGGCACGAGGTAGCCGACCGTCTTCAGCGCGACGCACACGATCGAGGCGAGCAGGAGCGAGGTCCACAGCGTCACGGGCGCACCTCCCCCGGCTCCACCGGGCGGACGTCGTCGCCCGCCTTCGGTCCACCCAGGTTCGTCCAGCCCACGACGAGGGCCACGACCGCGGCGACGAGCACGGGCAGCCCCGGCATGAGCGCCGGCGTCAGCACCGCCGCGACGACGGCGGCCGCAGCGGCGACAGCGATCGGCTGGCGTCCGCGCAGCCGTGGCCACAGCAGCGCGAGGAACGCGGCGGCCGCCGCAGCGTCCAGCCCGTACGCACGGACGTCACCGAGCACGTCGCCCAGCAGCGCGCCGACGAGCGTCGACAGGTTCCACCCCAGGTAGATGCCGATCCCGGTCACCCAGAAGCCGACGCGCTTGGCCGCGGCATCCGTCTGCGCGAGCGAGACCGCGGTCGACTCGTCGATCGTGAAGTGGGATGCCGCGGCCCGGCGCCAGAATCCGTTCCCGACGACCGGCGACATCCGCAGACCGTAGGCGACGTTGCGGATGCCGAGAAGACCCGCCGAGGCGACCGCCGCGATCGGCAGTCCTCCCCCGCCGATGACGCCGACGAACGCGAACTGCGAGCCGCCGGTGAACATCAGGAGACTCAGGACGCAGGTTTGCCAGACGCCGAGTCCCGACGCCACCGCGAGCGCGCCGAACGACACGCCGTACGCGCTCGTCGCGACCGCGACACCGACGGCGTCGCGCCACGCCCGACGCACGGGCGACGAGTCACCCGCCATCGGGCCCTCCGGAGGTCAGGCGTTCGCGTCCTGGCGCTTGCGCTGCGAGGCCACGCGGCCACGGATGGTCGCGTCCAGCTCGACCTTGCGGATACGGACCTTCTCGGGCGTGACCTCGACGCATTCGTCGTCGCGGGCGAACTCGAGGCTCTCCTCGAGGGTGAGCACGCGGGGCGGCGTCATCGACTCGAAGGAGTCCGACGTCGACGAACGCATGTTCGTGAGCTTCTTCTCCTTGGTGATGTTGACGTCCATGTCGTCGGCGCGCGAGTTCTCGCCGATGACCATGCCCTCGTAGACCTCTTCGGTCGGCTGCACGAAGAAGCTCATGCGCTCCTGGAGGGCGATCATCGCGAAGGGCGTGACGACGCCGGCGCGGTCGGCGACGATCGAGCCGTTTTGGCGGGTGGAGATCGCGCCGGCCCACTCGTCGTAGCCGTGCGAGATGGCGTTGGCGATGCCGGTGCCGCGGGTGATGGTGAGGAACTCGCTGCGGAAGCCGATGAGGCCGCGCGAGGGAACGACGAACTCCATGCGCACCCAGCCGGTGCCATGGTTGGTCATCGTCTCCATGCGGCCCTTGCGACCGGCCATGAGCTGCGTGATCGCGCCGAGGTGCTCTTCGGGAGCGTCGATCGTGAGGTGCTCGAACGGCTCGGTCAGCTTGCCGTTCTCGTCACGACGGGTGACGACCTGCGGCTTGCCGACGGTGAGCTCGAAGCCTTCGCGGCGCATGTTCTCGACGAGGATCGCGAGGGCGAGCTCGCCGCGGCCCTGCACCTCCCACGCGTCGGGCTTGCCGATGTCGACGACCTTGAGCGAGACGTTGCCGATGAGCTCGCGGTCGAGGCGGTCCTTGACCATGCGCGCCGTGAGCTTGTGGCCCTTGACCTTGCCCATGAGGGGCGACGTGTTCGTGCCGATCGTCATCGAGATCGCGGGGTCGTCGACGGTGATCGCGGGGAGCGGGCGGACGTCCTCGGGGTCGGCGATGGTCTCACCGATGGTGATGTTCTCGATACCGGCGATGGCGACGATGTCACCGGGGCCGGCCGACTCGGCCGGGAAGCGCTCGAGCGCCTGCGTCTTGAGGAGCTCGGTGATGCGCGCGTTGGTGTGCGTGCCGTCGTGACGCACCCACGCGACTGTCTGGCCCTTCTTCAGCGTGCCGTTGAAGACGCGCAGGAGCGCGAGGCGGCCGAGGAACGGGCTGGAGTCGAGGTTTGTGACCCACGCCTGCAGCGGCGCCTCGTCGTCGTAGGCGGGTGCCGGGACGTGCTCGAGGATCGCCTCGAACAGCGGCTCGAGGTCGTCGTTGTCGGGCAGGGCGCCGTTGTCGGGGCGGGTGCGGGATGCCGCGCCGGCGCGACCCGAGGCGTACACGACGGGGACGTCGAGGAGCGCGTCGACGTCGAGGTCGGGGACGTCGTCCTGGAGGTCGGAGGCGAGACCCAGCAGCAGGTCGTGCGCCTCCTCCTCGACCTCGGCGATGCGCGCGTCGGGACGGTCGGTCTTGTTGACGAGGAGGATGACCGGCAGCTTGGCCTCGAGCGCCTTGCGGAGCACGAAGCGGGTCTGCGGGAGCGGGCCCTCGGACGCGTCGACGAGGAGCACGACGCCGTCGACCATGGACAGACCGCGCTCGACCTCGCCGCCGAAGTCGGCGTGGCCGGGGGTGTCGATCACGTTGATCGTGATCGGGGTCTCGGTGTGGGCACCGTTGTACGTGATCGCCGTGTTCTTGGCGAGGATCGTGATGCCCTTCTCGCGCTCGAGGTCGTTCGAGTCCATCGCGCGCTCTTCGACGTGGGCGTGTTCGCCGAACGAGCCGGTCTGACGGAGCATGGCGTCGACGAGCGTCGTCTTGCCGTGGTCGACGTGAGCGACGATCGCGACATTGCGCAGATCCGAGCGGAGGGCGTGGGCCATGAGGGTCCTCAACAAAAGCGAATGGGGGTGCGACCCGGATTCGGGTGCACCCCCATTCTACAAGCGGTTCAGCTGGGAGCCGGCGTCACCGGCCCATCGCCGAGCTTCCGCCGTGACGACGCTGGTCGATACCGGGTTCGGACGGCGTCGCGGGCTGCGCGGCATCCACCGTCGGAACGTGCTCGGTGCCGCCGCCGATGAGGGCGGCCCGGGCCTCGCGACGCGCGCGCTGCTGGTCGGGGTCGGGCACCGGCACCGCCGCGATGAGCCGCTGCGTGTACGGATCCTTCGCGCCGCGCAGGATCTGGTCACGCGTGCCGACCTCCACGAGCTTGCCGTGGTGCATCACCGCGATGCGGTGCGCGAGGATGTCGACGACCGCCAGGTCGTGGCTGATGAACAGGCACGCGAACTTCAGCTGCTGCTGCAACTCCTGCAGCAGGTCGAGGAAGCGGGCCTGCACCGACACGTCGAGCGCCGAGGTGGGCTCATCGGCGACGAGGAGCTCGGGCGCCAGCGCGAGTGCGCGGGCGATGCCGACACGCTGCTTCTGACCACCGGACAGCTCGTGCGGGAAGCGGTTGCGGTACGACGTCGGCAGCTCGACCTGGCTGAGCAGGCTCTCGACGCGACGGTCGAGCTCCTTGCCGCTCGCCTCGCCCGCGAGCAACAGCGGCTCGCCGATCGACTGACCGATCGGCATGCGCGGGTTCAGCGACGACGCCGGGTCCTGGAACACGATGCCCGTGCGACGACGGATCGCCGTGAGGTCCTTCAGCGACGCGTTCGAGATGTCGGTGCCGACCGCCGTGAGCTTTCCCTCGGCGATGGGGAGCAGACCTATCGCAGCGCGACCGAGGGTGGTCTTGCCGGAGCCCGACTCCCCCACGAGACCCATGATCTCGCCCGGGTAGACCTGCAGATCGATGCCGTCCGCGGCGCGGAACGCGGGGATCCGCCCACGCTTCGGGTACTCGATCGCGACGTTCTCGAACGAGAGGATCGGCGCCTGGCCGCTCTCGGACGGCTGCACCTTGTCGGTCGCGTGCTCGCGGATCGCTGCGACGGATGCCACGCCCTCGACCGTGACGCCCGCCTCAACCGGCTCGAGGACGCCGAGGCCGAGGTGCGGGACCGAGGCGAGGAGCGACTTCGTGTACTCGTGCTGCGGCGCGTGGAAGATCTCGTCGACCGAGCCGGACTCGACGACGACACCGTTCTTCATCACCATGATGCGGTCGGCCAGGTCGGCGACCACGCCCATGTCGTGCGTGATCAGGATGATCGCGGAGTCGAGGCGGGTGCGGAGGTTGCGCATCAGGTCGAGGATCTCGGCCTGGACCGTCACGTCGAGCGCGGTCGTCGGCTCGTCGGCGATGAGCAGCATCGGGTCGCACGAGATCGACTGGGCGATCATCGCGCGCTGGCGCTGACCACCCGACAACTGGTGCGGGTACTTGTGGAAGGACTGCTCGGGGTTCGGCATCTCGACCATGCGGAGCAGCTCGATCGCGCGCTCCTTGGCCTTGGCCGGAACGAGTTCACGGTCGTGCGAGCGGAGCGCCTCCATGATCTGGAAGCCGACGGTGTAGACCGGGTTGAGCGCGGTCATCGGCTCCTGGAAGATCACCGAGATCTCGTTGCCGCGGAGCGCGCGCAGTTCGGCGTCCGGCATCCCCTGCATCTCCCGGCCACGCAGCTTCATCGAGCCGCTCACACGGGCGTTCTCGGGGAGCAGGCCGAGCAGCGCCATCGAGCTCGTGCTCTTTCCCGAGCCGGACTCACCGACGATCGCGAGCACCTCGCCGCGGTGCAGCTGGTAGTTCATGCCGATGGCGGCGGGGTAGAACTGGCCCTCGACCCAGAAGTCGACGCCGAGGTCCTGGACCTCGAGGATCGTCTCTGCCGAGGCAGCGGGAGCCGTGGCTGCCTTCATGGAGTGCGTCATGCGTTGTGTTCCCATCTGGAAAGCTGGAGGTCATGGCGTTCGAACAGGTCCGATACCGTCCGCTCGCGAGCCGTGTGCTCGCCGCTGTGACCGTCGTGGTCTGCGCGATCGGCGTGGTGTCGCTCGTCGCGCTCGATGTGATGGATGCGGTGCGGTACGGCTGGGGCCTGGCCCTCGTCGCCGTCCTCGTCTGGGCGATGTTCTGGCGCCCCGAGCTGATCGTCGAGGAGCACGGCATCACCGTCGTGAACGTCTTCCGCACCGAGTTCGTGCCGTGGCCGGCGATCGTCCTGGTCGACACCCAGTGGGCGCTGACCCTGCGCACCTCCGACCGCGTGGTCCGCGTCTGGGCGAGCCCCGCGCCTGGGCGCCACCGACTGCTGGGCCTGTCGCGCAGCGACTTCCAAGGCCTCGGCGACACCGCGCGCGGTGCGCACGGCAGCCTTCGTCCCAGCGACGCGCTGTCGGTGCCCAGCGGCAACCTCGCGCAGCTGATCCGCGGCCGATGGGAGCGTCTGGCCGAGACGGGCGCCCTCGCTGCGGGCGCCGAACCCGGTGCGACCCGCACCGACTGGCACACGACGACGATCATCGTGACGGCCGCGCTCGCGGCCGCCACGGTGATCGGCATCGTGCTGTAGCAGCAGCATCAGGGCGTTCGCCCGTCGTGCGGGTTCTCCGCGCGCGGGTCACGATCGCCACCGGTGTCACCCGTGTAGGGCGCTGCCCCTGGCATCGTGACCGACGGCGCATCGGTCGACGGCGTGGTGTCGACGGCAGCGGGAGCGGCGGCACCCGTCTTCGCCAGACCGGCACGCGCCATCGCGCGCGCGCTCGGCATCTTCTTCTGGCGCGGGTCGAATGCGTCACGAAGACCGTCGCCGATGAAGTTGATGCACAGGGCGATCGCGATGATGAACACACCGGGCCACCAGAACAGCCACGGACGCGTCGAGAACGCCGCCTGGTTGTCGGAGACGATCTTGCCGAGCGACGTATCGGGCGACTGCACACCGAAGCCGATGTAGCTCAGCGCCGACTCGAGCAGGATCGCACCGGCCATGAGGAGCGTCGCGTTGACGACGATCACGCCGATCGCGTTCGGGAGGATGTGCCGGAAGATGATCCGTCGGTCGCGGGCACCTGAGACGCGCGCGGCATCCACGAACTCGCGTTCACGCAGGGTCAGGAACTCACCGCGCACGAGACGTGCGAGCGTCGTCCACGCGAACAGGCCGATGATGACACCGAGCACGGCGGCACCGAGGTTGCCGAACGTGCGGCCGAGCACGGAGCCGATGACGATCAGCGGGATCGTGATGACGATGTCGGTGAAGCGCATGAGCACCGCGTCGGTCGCCTTGCGGTAGTAGCCCGCGAGCGCACCGATGACGACACCGATGATCGTCGCGACGACACCGGCGATGACCATCACCATGATCGACTGCTGCGCGCCGCGCATGACGACCGCGAAGATGTCGCGGCCGACCTCGTCCTGTCCGAACGGGTGGTTGCCGAACCGGATCCCGTCGCCGCCGAGCCATTCCGGGATGAGACTCAGCGTCGGCGCACCGCGATTCTCGACCGGCGGGATCTGCGTCCAGGTGTACTGCCACCAGCCGGGGATGCGGATCCCCCACAGGCTGATGCCCACCGAGGTGAACGAGAGCAGCACGATGAACGCGAGAACGAACATCGCGACGAGCGCGCCGCGGTGTCGGAAGAACCGTCGCCGGACGATCTGGCCCTGGCTCAGGCCCTCGGTCTCGCGCTGCTCGATGGATGCTTCGGCGTTGATGGTGCCCGTCTTCGCGGGCTCTGGGGTGACGGAGGTCATGTCAGCTCACCTTGATTCGGGGGTCGAGCGCCGCGTAGACCAGGTCAGCAATGAGGTTGAAAACAACCGCCAGCGTGCCGGCCACGACGAAGAAGGCCATCACGGGGTTGGGGTCCACCGCCTTGATGCCGTCGACGAAGAGGCGGCCCATGCCGCTCCAGCCGAAGACGGTCTCGGAGATGACCGCACCACCGACGATGGCACCCACGTCGAACGCGATGATCGTGGTGATCGGGATGAGCGCGTTGCGGAACGCGTGACGCACGACGACGGTGCGCTCGGTGAGGCCCTTCGCGCGTGCCGTGCGGATGTAGTCCTGGTTCATAACCTCGAGCAGGCTCGCCCGCGAGTAGCGGGTGTAGCTCGCGAACGAGATGAGGATGATCGCGATCGTGGGGAGCAACAGGTGGGTGTACAGGTCGATGCCCTGCACCCAGAAGTTGCCACCCAGGCTCGGGGTCGACGAACCGACGGTCGCGATCGGACGCCCGCGCACCCGACCGGATGCCGCGTAGGCGGCCCAGTACGACATGTACTTGTCGAGCGCGATAAGACCCGCGGAAATGAACGCCGTGAAGATCGCGGTACGGATGACAGGTCCGCGGTCCGGCTTGCCGAAGAACCAGCCCGTCACGCCGCCGACGACGACCGTGAGGACCGCGAGCCCGATGAACAGGCCGAGCGACATGCCGTTGAGGAACGACGTCATCGCCGGGTAGTACAGCGCGATGCCCACGACGGCCATGGTGAGTGACGCGTACAGGGCCTTCCGGTTCCGGAGCCCCGTCGAAATGGCGGTGATGCCGAACGCCGTACCGATCGCGAGGATCGCGTACACGACGATCCCGATCTCCGGGTCGGCGAACCAGCGCGTGACCGACAGGTACACAAGCACGCCCGCGGTCGCGGCGGCTGCCGCCACGAAGACGATGGCGCGGCGGGCGAGGGTGCCGCCGATGACGGACATCCAGAGGAGGCCGGAGACGATCGCGCCGACCACGATCACTGCCGTGGCGATCTCTGGATCGGCGAGCCAGTTGTTGACCTGGATCGCGCCGTACTGCTTGAGGAGCACCGCGACCCAGAAGATCGGCAGCGAGAAGAAGAGGAACGAGATCAGCGTGACCGTGTAGTCGAAGCCGCTGTACTGACGCAGGGCCGACACGATGCCGACGGTGATGCCGAGGATGATCGCGACGATGGTCGCGGTCGTAACGAGCGTGATGGTGGAGGTCAGCGCGTTCGCGAGCAGCGCGTTGACCGGCTGGTTCTGCACGCTGACACCGAAGTCACCGCGGAAGAGGCCGCCGAGCCAGAGGAAGTAGCGCAGCGGTGCGGGAACATCGAGGTTGAGGAGCTTGGTTCGCGCCTCGATGAGCTGCTCCTTGTTCGGAGCGTTCGACTGCCGGAGTTCCTCGAGAGGATCACCGGCCAGCGAAGTCAGGACGTACATGAGGAACGTCGCTGCGAAAAGCACGAAGACTGAGGCGATCAGTCTTCGGATAATGAATGAAGCCATGGGGGTGCGGCCACCTGTCGATCGGGTGAGCGTGACGCAGGCCGATCGGGCCGGCGTCGACGCGCGGTGTGGAGAAGCCTAACAAGCGAAGGTGCAGGTCCCCGAGGGGACCTGCACCCCAGTCCTCGGGTTCCCCTCACCGGATCACGGTGAGGGGAACCCGATCGGACGACTTACTCGGCTCCGGTGACCGACCAGTCCCACGCGTTCCAGAACACCGTCGGGGCGAGGATCGACGAGTCGATGCCCTCCACGCGGTCGCTGTACGCGGTGACCTCGGGGAACTGGAAGATGGTGACGCCGTAGAAGTCCTCCCACAGCAGCTTGTCCATCTCCGCCTGCAGCTCGATCTGCTTCGCAGCGTCGAACGTCAGGTTCAGCTCGGCGACGATCTCATCCACACGCTCGTTCGAGTAGTAGTTGAGGTTGTTGATCGCACCGGTCTGGAAGGTCGGCAGCGAGTTGGTGACACCGAGGCTCGTCGACTGCCAGCCGAAGAGCGAAGCGTCGTAGGCACCGGGGGTGCCCAGCAGGCCGCCCCAGTCCTCCGAACCGCAGTCGGTGACCTCGAAGCCGGCCTCAGCAGCCGACGCCTGGATCAGCGAGAACTCGTTGACACGACGCGGGTTGTTCGACGCGTAGAGGATGCAGACCGAGGTGTCGGTGATGCCCGACTCCTCGAGCAGCGCCTTGGCGCCCTCGATGTCGACCTCGGCGAAGTCAGCCGACGTGTTGGCGGCAGCCGAGTCGTCGTAGCCCTCAGCACCCGGGACGAACAGCTGCGAGTCACGGAGAATCGCGTCGTCACCGATGATCGGCTTGATGAGCGTGTCGACGATCTCCTGGCGCGGGATCGTCTTGAGGAACGCCTCACGGGCAAGCGGGTTCGAGAAGATGTTCTCGGGGTTCTTGCCGTTGTCGAACTGCAGGTCGACGTGCTCGTAGGTGCCACCGAGGCCGGTGCTCACCGTGATGTTGTCGATCGCGTCGAGGGCGGTCACCAGGTCGGCAGTCGCCTGCGGCTGGATGATGTCGACCTCACCGTTCTCCAGCGCCTGCACCGCAGCGAGCGGGTCGGGGATGAAGCGGATCGTGATCTCTTCGATGTTCGGGGTGTTCTCGCCCGCGTACTCCGGGTTGGCGGTCAGCGTGATGAACTGGTCCGCCTCGAAGTTGCTGATGACGTAGGGGCCCGAGCCGACGACGAGGTCGGGGTCTTCCGGCATCGCGGTGAAGTTGAAGCCACCGTTCCAGAACGACGAGATGGGCGCCAGCGCGGCGGCATCCTCGTTGTTGATGGCGTCGATGACGGCCTGCTTGGCCTCGGCGGCATCCTCGACCTCGAGGGCCTTCTTGCCGACGACGTGCGCCGGGAGCGGCGACGGGAACGAGAGCTCCCAGTCGACGAACGGCTTGTCGTACTCGAGGGTGATCGACTTGCCGTCGTCGCCGATCTCGGGCGTCTTCGAGACGAGGCCGAGGCCGGCGTCCGGAGTCGCACCCGAGTCGAAGTAGACGACGTCGGTCGGGAACGCGTCGGTGAACTCGCCCGTCTCGGGGTCGGTGAACTCACCCGGGTCGAAGTCGGGGGTGTCGAGCGAACGCGACAGTGCGGCCCAGTTCAGGAGGAGGTCGGCGGCGTCGACATCGGTGCCGTCGGACCACTTCACACCGTCAGCAACGGTGTACTTGACGACCAGCGGGTCTTCCGAGACGAGCTCGTAGGAGCCGAAGGAGGTGTTCTGCACCAGCTCGGGGGTGTTGTTGTAGTAGTTGAAGCCGTCCAACACCAGGTAGTTGATGTTGTTGTTCGCGGTGGCGTTACCGAACGACGTGTTGCCGTTCATCGAGTAGAACGCCTGGTTCCACGCGGCGGTGATCGACGAGCCTTCGACGAGACCAGAGTCGTCGCCGTCGGTACCCGTTCCACCCGGCGCGCACGCCGAGATCGCGAGAGCTCCGGCAGCGGTGATCGCCACCGCAGCCGAGATGCGCCTGATTCTCACTGTTCCTCCTGTGCAAGGGTTATGCGCCCGCACTGAAAACAGTCCGGGCACGGATACGGACACACTAAGCAGGCCTCCCAGAACCCGGCAAACGGGGTCGGCAATCGTTACATATCCTTAACTCAGGGCCACAGGCACGTGACAATCTGATAATCCGGACGCCTCGCCGCACATTTTTCTGCGCGATTCGACCGCGTGTCGCGGGTCGGTTCGTGCACGGGTGGCATACGCGTCCGGGTGCCTGCGGTCGTGGCATCCTGACGGGATGACCACGCTCCCCCAGCCCACCGACCACCGCCGGCTGTGGTGGGAGATCGCGATCATCCTCACGCTGTCGATCGGCCGGTCGGCGGTCTACTCGGTCATCTCGCTCCTCGAAGCGCTGACGCGGGCACCGCTCGGCGATCAGCAGACCTCGCTGAACCCCGGCGCCGGAGCGACCGCCTTCTGGGACGTGCTGGAACAGGTGCTCGCGTACGTCTTCGGACTCGCACCGGTGGCCCTCGCCATCTACCTGCTGTGGGAGCCGGCGGCATCCGGATTCCGGAAGATCGGGCTGACCTTCGAGCGCTTCGGGCGGAACGTCTCGGGCGGGCTTTTGCTGGTCGCCGTGATCGGCATCCCCGGACTGGGGCTCTACGCGCTCGGGCGCACGCTCGGGATCACCGTGCAGGTGGATGCCTCGCCGCTGGACTCGTCGTGGTGGACGATCCCCCTGCTGCTGCTCGCCGCGCTGCGGGCCGGGCTCCTCGAAGAGGTCGTCATGGTCGGCTACCTCTTCGACCGGCTGCGTCGGCTCGGCTGGAGCACGTGGACGATCATCCTGTCGACCGCGGGGCTGCGCGGCGCCTACCACACGTACCAGGGCTTCGGCCCGCTGGTCGGCAACATCGCGATGGGCGTCGTCTTCGGCTGGGTGTACCACCGCTGGGGCCGCGTCATGCCGCTCGTCGTCGCCCACGTCGTGATCGATGTGATCGCGTTCGTGGGCTATCCCCTCGCCGCTGCCTGGTGGCCCGGCGTCTTCGCCCCGCCTGGCGGGTGACGCCGCGCGCGGCCTCCGCTCGCGCGCAATGCGGCCCGGCGGGCGCGCGGCATCCGCTCGTCCGCGGCATCCGCTCGTCTGACCGCGAGAGAACATGTGCGCGCCGAGAGAACGGCGGCTACCCGATCCCTCGGGGCGCAGGTGTTCTCTCGACGTCGGACGCCGGACGCCGGCTCGTGCTGGGAGGGGCATGTGCCGACGTGGGGCGCTTTCTCCACACGTGGATGCCGCGGCGCGCGGCATCCACAACGCCGTGCATCTGTGTGCCCGCACCTTGCCGGAGGGGAGCATGACGGGATGCTGCTGCGTGCGATCCGTCCGGCCATCTCACCGTGCGCCGTCACCCTCCTTCGGCGCGCGGATGTTCCTCACCCCGAGCGAGCCATCGCGCGGGGCGAGCTCGTGCGAGTGCGCCCGGGAGTCTTCACCCCGACAGTGACGTGGACGGCGCTCCGTCCGTGGGAGAGATATCTCGTTCGTGTGCACGCCGTCGCGCTGACGCACCCTGACGCGGTGTTCTGCCACGAATCAGCCGCGGCGCTGCTCGGGATGCCGGTGATCGGCGACCCGGTCACCGTGCACGTGCTCGTCCCCGCAAGCCACGCTGCTCGCGAGTCAGGCGGCATCCGCACTCATCGGGTCACCACGATGCCCGACCTGATCATCGACGGTGGGCTCATCGTGACCACTCCCGCGTCGCGCGGTATCGAGACAACGCGATCGGGTTGGCTGCGGCCGATGCGGCCCTCCGGGGCGACCCGTCGCTGACGCCGGAAACCCTCCGCGGTGACAACGAGACCCGGACGACGAGTCGAGGCCGGGCGCATGCGCGGTGGGTCATCGACCGCGCGTCGGCGCAGCGGGAGAGTGTCCTCGAGTCGATCAGCGACGCTGCGCTGGAATGGCTGGGCTTCCCACCGGCCGTCCTCCAACAGGAGTTCGCGGCCGAGGGTGGTCGGATCGACCGCGGCGACTTCTGGTGGCGGAACCTGAGACTCCTCGGCGAAGCGGACGGCGAGTTCAAGTACGACGGGCGCTTCGGCGACCCTTCCGCACTGCTCCGCGAACGGCATGCCCGTGACAGAAGGCTCCTGGGCGGTGGCATCCGCGCAATCGCTCACTGGGGCTGGATCGATGTCGCGCGCGTCTGGCCGCTGCGCGACCTCCTCCTGGGCCACGGCCTGATGCAGCTGCGTGCACCCGACCTCCCGCGCCTGCACTCGCTCATACAGACTCTCGCACCATACGACCGGCTGCTCAGTTCGCTCCGCGGTTCGAGACGTCGCGGTGCGGCATCCATCGAGAGCACAACCGACGGCCGAGAGAACGGGTAACACCCATTCTCTCGGGTCGCAGATGTTCTCTCGCCGCCAGGGCGGTGGGATGCCGGGGGCGGACGCCGGGCGGTGGGATGCCACGCACGCGGCATCCCACCCCGGCGAGAGCGCCCGGGTGAGCCGCGCAATGCGCGGCTCACCCGGGGTCAGGCGAAGGCCTCGATGGGCGGGCAGGCGCAGACGAGGTTGCGATCGCCGTAGGCGTTGTCGATGCGGCGGACCGGCGGCCAGTACTTCGTGCGCACGAGCGTGTGCACGGGGTAGACCGCCTTCTCACGCGGGTACGCGTGGGTCCATTCGCCGGCGATCACCGACTCCGCGGTGTGCGGGGCATTCACGAGCGGGTTGTCTCCCGCGGGCCACTCCCCCGCGGCCACGGCATCCGCCTCGGCCTTGATCGCGATCATCGCCTCGACGAAGCGCTCCAGTTCGGGCAGGTCCTCGGACTCCGTCGGCTCGACCATGAGCGTCCCCGCGACCGGGAACGACATCGTCGGCGCGTGGAAGCCGTAGTCGATGAGCCTCTTCGCGACGTCGTCGACCGTGACCCCCGTGGCCTCCTTCAACGGACGCAGGTCGAGGATGCACTCGTGCGCGACGAGCCCGCCCTCCCCGGTGTACAGCACCGGGTAGTGGTCCTCGAGCCGCTTCGCGACGTAGTTCGCCGCCAGCACCGCAGCACCCGTCGCGGCCCGGAGCCCGTCGGCACCCATCATGCGGACGTACGCCCACGAGATCGGCAGGATCGACGCGGACCCGTACGGCGCTGCCGAGATCGGCCCGCCGTCGAAGACGTACCCGCCGGCGTGCTCGGCACGCTGCGCGAGCGGGTGCGACGGCAGGAACGGCGCGAGGTGCGCCTTGGCCGCCACCGGCCCGACGCCCGGCCCGCCACCGCCGTGCGGGATCGCGAACGTCTTGTGCAGGTTCAGGTGCGACACGTCGCCGCCCAGGTCGCCGAACCGCGCGAAGCCGAGCAGCGCGTTGAGGTTCGCACCATCGACGTACACCTGACCACCCGCGGCGTGGACCGCCGCGGTGATGTCGACGACGTCCTGCTCGTAGACGCCGTGCGTCGACGGGTAGGTGATCATCAGCGCGGCGAGGTTGTCGGCGTGGGTCTCGACCTTGGCGCGCAGGTCGTCGAGGTCGACGTTGCCGGCCTCGTCGCACGCGACGACGACCACGCGCATGCCCGCCAGAACAGCGGATGCCGCGTTGGTGCCGTGCGCCGACGACGGGATGAGGCACACCTCGCGGTGCACGTCGCCCCGCGATTGGTGGTACCCGCGGATCGCGAGCAGGCCCGCGAGCTCGCCCTGCGAGCCCGCGTTCGGCTGCAGGGAGACCGCGTCGTAGCCGGTCACCTCAGCGAGCCAGCCCTCGAGCTGTTCGATCATGACGAGGTACCCGGCGACGTCGTCGGCCGGCGCGAACGGGTGGACGCGCGAGAACTCGGGCCAGGTGACGGCGGCCATCTCGGTCGCCGCGTTCAGCTTCATCGTGCAGGACCCGAGCGGGATCATGCCCCGGTCGAGCGCGTAGTCGCGGTCGGCGAGCTGCTTGAGGTAGCGCATCATCGCCGTCTCGGACCGGTGCGTGTTGAACACCGGGTGCGTGAGGTACCCGTCGGTACGCCGGACCGCCTCGGGCAGGTGGGCGTTCCGGTCGCGCAGCGGCACGAAGACCTTCGACGTCTCAACGCCGAACACCGCGGCGATCGCATGCAGGTCGGCGACGGTCGTCGTCTCGTCGACGGACAGGCCGACCGAGTCGAGGTCACGGAACCACAGCTGGTACCCACGGGCGCGCGCAGTGTCGATGACCTCCTGGCCACGGCCGGGCACACGCACGACGAGGGTGTCGAAGAACGCGTCCTCGAGGACGTCGTTCCCCGCCTCGACGAGCCAGTCGCGCAGCAGCGACGTCTTCGCGGTGACCTCCTCGGCGATCCGACGCAGCCCCTCGGGGCCGTGGTAGACCGCGTACATCGAGGCCATGACGGCCAGGAGCACCTGCGCGGTGCAGATGTTGCTCGTCGCCTTCTCGCGGCGGATGTGCTGCTCGCGCGTCTGCAGCGAGAGGCGGTAGGCGGGGTGACCCGCGGCATCCATCGAGACACCGACGAGACGACCGGGCAGCTGCCGCTCGAGGCCTGCACGCACGGCCATGTAGCCGGCGTGCGGACCGCCGAAGCCCATCGGCACGCCGAAGCGCTGGGTCGTCCCCACGGCGACGTCGGCGCCCATCGACCCGGGCGAGCGCAGGAGTGTCAGCGCGAGCAGATCGGCGGCGACGACCGCGAGGCCGCCCCGCTCCTTCACCGCGGCGATCGCGGGCGTCGGGTCCCACACTCGGCCGGACGCGCCCGGGTACTGCACGAACACCCCGAACGCGTCGGGGATCGCGCGATCGGCCTGGCCGCCGGCATCCGACCAGACTCGGAAGTCGACTTCCTTGATCTCGACGCCGACCGCGGCGGCGCGGTGGTGTAGCAGCGCCTTCGTCTGGGGCAACGCATCGACGTCGACGAGGAAGACGTCGGATGCCGCCTTCGACGCGCGCCGCGCGACGAGCATGCCCTCGACGACGGCCGTCGACTCGTCGAGCATCGACGCGTTCGCCGTCGCGAGCCCGGTGAGGTCGGTCACCATCGTCTGGAAGTTGATGAGCGCCTCGAGTCTGCCCTGCGAGATCTCGGGCTGGTACGGCGTGTAGGCGGTGTACCAAGAGGGGTTCTCGAGCACGTTCCGCTGGATGACCGACGGCGTGAGCGTGTCGTAGTAGCCGAGCCCGATCATCGACCGTGCGCTGCGGTTCTGCGCGGCGAGGTCGCGGAGCTCCGCGAGCGCCTCGGCCTCGGTGGCCGCGGACGGGATGGTGCTGTCGCGGGGCGCGTCGTGGATGTTGCCCGGCACAGCGCGCTGCACGAGCGCGTCGACGGAGTCGTAGCCGAGCGCGGCGAGCATGAGCTTTTGCGCGGCGGCACCCGTGCCGATGTGACGTTCGCGGAAGGCCGAGCTCACGCCTCGCCGCCCGTCAGCGCGACGTACGCGTCGCGGTCGAGCAGGCCGTCGGGCGTGCCGTCGACCTTGATCTTGACGAGCCAGGCGTCGAACGCGCCGGCGTTGACCGAGGACGGGTCGTCCACGACGGCGCCGTTGACCTCGACGACCTCGCCCGAGAGCGGGGCGTACAGCTCGCCGACCGACTTGGTCGACTCGATCTCGCCGACGACGGCACCGGCCGTGACGGCGGAGCCGACGGCGGGCAGCTCGACGAAGACGACGTCACCGAGCTGGGTGGCGGCGTAGTCGGTGATGCCGACGGTCGCGATGTCGCCGTCGAAGGCGATCCACTCGTGCTCGGCGGTGTAGGAGAGGGCGGTGAGATCGGTCATTTCTGTCTCCGGTAGAAGGGCAGGTCGATGACGGTCGCGGGGATGCGGGTTCCGCGCACGTCGATGGTCAGGGTGGTGCCCGAAGCGGATGCCGCGGGGTGGACGAACGCCATCGCGATGGGATGGCCGAGGGTGGGGCTGAGGGCGCCCGAGGTGATCTCGCCGACGCGCGTGTCGCCGTCGAACACCTCGTAGCCGGCGCGACCGGCGCGGCGCCCCTCAGCGGCGAGGCCGACGAGGACGGGCGCATCGGTCAGGTCGCGGGCGGCGAGCCCGTCCTTGCCGACGAAGGCCTCCTTGTCGGATGCCACGACCCGGCCGAGGCCAGCCTGCGCGGGATGGGTCTCGAGGCCGAGCTCGTGGCCGTACAGCGGCATGCCCGCCTCGAGACGGAGCGTGTCACGTGCGGCGAGGCCGGCGGGGACGAGGCCGTGCGCGGCACCGGCATCCGTCACCGCCTGCCACAGGGCGGCGGCGTGCCCGTTCGGGATCATCAGCTCGAAGCCGTCTTCGCCCGTGTACCCGGTGCGTGCGATGAAGAGGTGCGAACCCTGGAACGTGCCTGCGGCCCAGGCGTAATAGCCGAGGTCTGCGAGGGCCGGCTCGACCCCCTCGATGCCGGCGGTCTGCTCGAGGATGGCGCGGGCGTTCGGGCCTTGCACGGCGATGAGCGACATCGCATCGGTGATGTCCTCGACGGTCGCGTCGACGATCTCGACAGCGTCGAAGGCTGCGGCGACGGCCGCTCGGTTGCTCGCGTTCGAGATGACGAGGAAGTCTTCGTCGCCCCGACGGTAGACGATGACGTCGTCGACGACGCCGCCGCCGTCCGTCAGCAGGAGCGAGTACTTCGCCTTGCCGACCTTCATCGTCGAGACGCGACCGGCGAGGGCGTAATCGAGGAACGCGGCCGCGCCGGTTCCCGTGACGAGGAACTCCGCCATGTGCGAGATGTCGAAGAGGCCCGCAGCCTGCCGCACCGCGTGGTGCTCGGCGAGGTCGGACGTGTAGCGCACCGGCATGAGCCAGCCGCCGAAGTCGGTGAACGAGGCGCCCAGCGCCGCGTGCACCTCGTGCAGCGGCGAGTGCCGGGGCTGTGGGGTGGGGTCGGTCATCGGCTCCTCAACATTCCACGACGCTGACGGCGAGGCCGCCCTGCGCCGTCTCCTTGTACTTGCTGTGCATGTCGCGCCCGGTCTCACGCATCGTGACGATGACCTCGTCGAGCGACACCCGGTGACTGCCGTCGCCCCACAGCGCCATCTTGGCAGCGTTGACCGCCTTGGCGGCACCGATCGCGTTGCGTTCGATGCACGGGATCTGGACGAGGCCGCCGATGGGGTCGCAGGTGAGACCGAGGTTGTGCTCCATCGCGATCTCGGCGGCGTTCTCGACCTGCCGCGGCGTCCCGCCGAGCACTTCGGCGAGCCCTGCAGCGGCCATGGACGACGCGGACCCGACCTCGCCCTGGCAACCGACCTCGGCGCCCGAGATCGAGGCGCGCGCCTTGTAGAGCACACCGATCGCCGCCGCGGTCAGCAGGAACGGGACGGCCACGTCGTCGCGTGCGCGGTCGGGGGCGGCGTAGTGGGTCGCGTAGTGGAGGACGGCGGGGATGATCCCGGCCGCGCCGTTCGTCGGCGCGGTGACGATGCGACCGCCGGACGCGTTCTCCTCGTTGACCGCGAGGGCGACGAAGTTCACCCACTCCTGCCAGAGCGCGGGATCGTGGCCGGTCGGGTCGGATGCGACGAGCCGCGCGTGCCACGCCGGCGCGCGGCGCGCGACCTTCAGTCCGCCGGGGAGCACTCCCTCGCGAGCGGCTCCCGAGGCCACGCATGCCGCCATGACGTCGGCCAGGGTGTGGATGCCACTTCGGATCTCGGCATCCGAGCGCGTCGACTCCTCGTTGCGCAGTTGCACGTCGGCCATCGACAAGCCTTCGCGCTCGCAGTGCGCGAGGAGCTCGGCCGCCGTCTCGAACGGGAACGGCACCGGCACGTCGACCGCCTGCGCGGCGGTCTCGCCGTCGCGTGTGATGAAGCCGCCTCCGGTCGAGTAGTAGACCGCGTCGTCGAGCAGCACATCGCCGTGCCAGGCCTGCAGGCGCAGGCCGTTGCTGTGACCGGGGAGTTCGGTGAGCGGGTGCAGGACGATGTCGTCCTCGGCGAACGGAAGCTCGGTGACGCCGCCGACGCGGAGTCGGCCGGACTCACGCATCGCGGCGAGGCGCTCGTCGACCTGTTCGGGCAGGATCTCGTCGGGCCGGAACCCCTCGAGACCGAGGAGCACCGCGCCGAGCGTTCCGTGGCCGCGGCCGGTTGCGGCGAGCGACCCGTAGAGGTCGACCTGCAGCCGCGTGACGCGGGCGGCATCCACTCGGGAGATGAAATCGGATGCCGCGCGCATCGGCCCGACGGTGTGCGAGCTGCTGGGCCCGATCCCCACCGTGAACAGGTCGAAGACGCCGATGCTCATGACGGCGCGTTCGTGAGGGTCGCCGGTGGCGAATGGTGGGACGAATAGAACACGGGGAACTCCTGACGGCGCAGCGGAATGCGGTGAGTTCCTCCCCCTCTGTCATAGGCCTGAGAGATTTCACGAGCACTGCTCGCTTGCCCCGTCGGCGGGTACCACGCGGGTACCGCTTTTCAGAGTGACCGTGTCGGCTCGGTACAGGGGCCTGAGAGATTCCGGGGAGGGATTGCTCCTTCGGCAGCCGCGAACGACTTCTCCCGAGACGACGTGATGGTCCGGTCTTCGATTTGTCGCGAGCCTACCAGTGCGGCGTGCCCGCCGTCAGCCGGTGCACGTGCCGGGCATCAGCCGGTGCAGGCGCCGGAGGAGACCGCGTCGGCGTCGGGCGAGACCTCGAGCGCGGGCGCGAGTTCGTTCGTCGTCATGGCGTAGCCGCGCTGCTCATCGTCGTCGCCGCGGGCGAACACGACACCGGTGACCTCGCCGTCCTGCGTCAGCAGCGGTCCGCCCGAGTTTCCGGGACGGACATCTGCCTCGAGGGCGTAGATTTCGCGGGGTGCCGTGCCGTCGTCGTAGATGTCGGCGACGATCGCGTTGCCGACCGACAGCACGTATGCGCCGCCACTCGTGAAAGGCCCGCCGAGCGGGTAGCCCTGCACCGCGACCGGGGTGCCCGCCTCGACCGGCTCGACGATCGCGAGCGGCTCGGCCGCGAGGTCGTCAACCGCGATGACGGCGAGGTCGTCGATCGGGTCGAAGTAGACGATGCGGCCTTCACGGGCGGCCTGGCCGGGCAGCTCGACGAGCGGAGTGTCGACGCCGGCGACGACGTGCGCGTTCGTGACGACGAGGTCGGCAGCGGCGACGAAGCCGGAGCCGGTGAGCGACGCACCGCACGCGTACGCGTTGCCGCTGATGCGGGCGACGGATGCCGCGGCATCCTGTAGCTCCGGATCGTCGAGCGAGACCGGCGGTGCCGTCGGTTCGACCTCGGGTGCGAGGAGCTCGCCGAAGCGCGGGATGCCCTCTTCGACGATGAACCCGCGGAACTCGGCGAGGGCGGAGTCGACGGCGGGCGGGGTGATCGCGTCGATCGCGCCGATGACGCGCGACGAGGCGACGGCGGGCGCGACGACGGGCATGCCCGAACTCACGATCGAGCCGGCGAAGAGGACGACGACCACCGCCGAGGCGGCGAGGTTGACCACGCCGCCGAGGATGCGGTCGAGTGGGGCGAGCTTGGCGCGGTCGACGCCGCGGCGCAGCCGTGCACCGACGGCCGTGCCGATGCTCGCGAGCAGGACGATGATCGCGATCGTGATGATCGCGAGGACGAGGCTCCGGTACTCCCAGGTCGCGAACGTCGGGGCGATGAGCGGTGTCAGCCAGAGCGCGGCGATCACGCCGAGGACGACGCCGACGAGCGTGCCCGCGGTCGCCACGAGACCCCGCAGAAGTCCACCGAGGAGCGCCGCGACGAGCACGAGCACCACGATGATGTCGACGATGAGCACGGGCGTCCTCCTGAGCGCGGGACCGCAGTCGGCCCCTCTCGATCAGCGTACGGTCGCGCACCTGTGAAGCGCCGCAACTTGCACTTCATGTCACAGTGACCCTAAGATCATTCCGAGGTTCACGTCATCATGACCATAACTCCTATCACCCCAGCCGACAGCGGCATCCGCGTCGCCGTCTCGACGGTCATCTTCAGCCAGCGAGACGGCCGCATCGTCCTCCCGCTCGTGCGCCGTACCCGCGACCCGCACGAGGGCCAATGGGCGCTCCCGGGCGGATGGGTGGATGCCGCGGAGAACCTCGACGCCACGGCGTCGCGCACCCTCGCCGAGACCACCGGCCTCGCGCCCAGCTACCTCGAGCAGCTCTACGCCTTCGGCGACATCGGCCGCTCCCCCGAGCGTGTCGTGTCGATCGTCTACTGGGCCCTCGTCCGCGAGGACGTCGCCCGCGCCGCCGAGCAGCACAACGTCGAGTGGTTCGACGTGAGCGAGCTGCCCGAGCTCGCGTTCGACCACACCCAGATCGTCGACTACGCACTGTGGCGCCTGCGTAACAAGGTCGGCTACAGCCGCATCGCGCATGGCTTCCTGCCCTCGCACTTCACGCTCGCCGACCTCCGCGAGGTGTACGAGTCGATCCTCGGCAAACGCCTCGATCCGGCGAACTTCCGCCGCCAGGTCGAGAACTCCGGCACCCTCATCCCGACCGACGACTTCCGCACCGGCAGTCACCGACCCGCGCGGCTCTACCGCTACAACCACGACGTCGAGCTGGCCGAACGCGGCCCGCTCCCTCACTGAAGGACCCCGAGATGTCCGCGACCCTCATCACACTGCAGCCCCGCCCGATCGACCCCTCCGTCGATCACGAGATCCAGGCGATCGTCGCCGGCGAGACCACGGCCGAGACCTGCAACACCGACCTCGCCGCCTCGCCGTGGACCTTCGACACCCGGCCCGGCTACGGTCCCGGCTCGTCGATGGGCGACGTCATCCCGACCGGCGCACCTCGCCAGGGACAGCTCCCGGCCGAGTATCGGGAGGCCGACGAGGAGGAGCTCGCCGCGCGCATCGTCGCGGCGAAGCAGACGCTCGGCGACCGCGTCGTCGTGCTCGGACACTTCTACCAGCGCGAAGAGGTCGTGACCCACGCCGACTACGTGGGCGACTCATTCCAGCTCGCGAACGCCGCGCTCGAGCACCCCGACGCCGAGGCGATCGTCTTCTGCGGCGTGCACTTCATGGCCGAGACGGCCGACCTGCTGTCGCGCCCCGAGCAGGCCGTCATCCTGCCGAACCTCGCCGCCGGCTGTTCGATGGCCGACATGGCCGACATCGACCAGGTCGAGGAGTGCTGGGAGCAGCTCGCCGACGTCTACGGCGATATGGAGACGCCCGACGCCGACGGCCTCCTGCCCGTCATTCCGGTGACCTACATGAACAGCTCGGCCGCGATCAAGGGATTCGTCGGTCGGCACGGCGGCATCGTCTGCACGTCGTCGAACGCGCGGACCGTCCTGGAGTGGGCCTTCGCCCGCGGCCGTCGCGTGCTGTTCTTCCCCGACCAGCACCTGGGCCGCAACACCGCCAAGGCGATGGGCGTCCCGCTCGAGCAGATGCCGATGTGGAACCCGCGCAAGGCGCTCGGCGGCTCGACCGAGGCGCAGCTCGAGGACGCCCGCGTCATCCTGTGGCACGGCTTCTGTTCGGTGCACCGCCGGTTCACGGTCGACCAGATCGCCGCCGCCCGGGCCGAGCACCCCGGCGTGCGCGTGATCGTGCACCCGGAGTGCCCGATGGACGTGGTGGATGCCGCCGACGAAGCGGGCTCGACCGACTACATCCGCAAGGCCATCGCCGCGGCATCCGAACCCACGACCTTCGCGATCGGGACCGAGATCAACCTCGTGCAGCGCCTCGCGGCCCAGTTCCCGCAGCACGAGATCTTCTGCCTCGACCCGGTCGTGTGCCCGTGCTCGACGATGTACCGCATCCACCCGGGGTACCTCGCGTGGGTGCTCGAGGGGCTCGTCGCGGGCGAGGTGCACAACCGCATCACGGTGCCCGCCGACGTCGCCGACCCCGCGCGCATCGCGCTCGAACGCATGCTGGCGGCCAAGCCGTGACCCGCGTCGTGGTCGTCGGGTCGGGCATCGCCGGCCTGACCGCCGCGCGTCACGCCGCAGCCGGCGGCTGCGAGGTGACCATCGTGACGAAGTCGACGGTGGACGCCTCGGCGACGCGGTACGCGCAGGGCGGCATCGCGGGCGTCATGTTCGCGGACGACCGCCTCGCCGACCACCTGGCCGACACGGTCGCCGCCGGCGCCGGGCTCACCGACCCCGATGCCGCTTCGGTGCTCGTCTCTGAGGGCCCCGCGCGCATCCGCGAGCTCGTCGACCTGGGCGTCATCTTCGACCGTGACGAGCACGGCGAATGGGTGAAGGGACTCGAAGCCGCCCACTCCTACCCGCGCATCCTCCACGCCGGCGGTGACGCGACGGGCGCGGCGATCGAGCGTGCGCTGGTCGCGGCCTCGCGCGGCATCCGCGTGCTCGAGCACGCCTTCCTCGTCGACGTCGTCACCCGCGGCGGACGCGCGTGCGGCGTCGACGTGCTGCTGGGCGATGCGACCACCCCGACCCGCCTCGACGCGGATGCCGTGGTGCTCGCCACCGGCGGCGCAGGGCAGCTGTACGCGCACACGACGAACCCGGCCGTCGCGACCGGTGACGGCGTCGCCGCGGGTGTGCGCGCGGGCGCTGCGGTACAGGACCTCGAGTTCGTGCAGTTCCACCCGACCGTGCTGGCCGTGGGGGCCGCGTTCTTGGTCTCCGAGGCGGTCCGCGGCGAAGGCGCAGTGCTGCGCGATGCGCGCGGCCACCGCTTCATGCTCGACGTGCACCCCGACGGCGAACTCGCGCCGCGCGACGTCGTCGCCCGCGCAATCACCGAAGCGATGGCACGGCAGGACGGGCGTCCGGTTGTCCTCGATGCGACCGAGGTGCACAGCGTCGATGCCGCCGAACGGGCGGCATTCCTCGCCCACCGGTTCCCGACGATCGACGCGGCGATGCGCGAGCGCGGGCTCGACTGGGCCCGTGAGCCAGTCCCGGTCACGCCTGCGGCGCACTACCTGATGGGCGGCCTCGTCACCGACCTCGACGGCCGGACGAGCGTGCCCGGGCTATACGCGGCCGGCGAGGTCGCCCGCACCGGCGTGCACGGCGCGAACCGGTTGGCCTCGAACTCGCTGCTCGAGGGTGCCGTCTTCGGGGCGCGCGTCGGCGCCGCGGTCGCGCGCGATGGGGATACCGCGTGGCCGGTCCCGCGCGCAGCCGCGCGGCGCCTCGCCCGAAGCGTCGGAACGACCTTGATGAGCCGCGGCGAGCTCCAGCAGCTGATGTGGGACGCGGTGGGCGTCCAGCGCACCACCGACGGACTGCGTCGCGCGGCGCACGCACTCGCGCAGGCGGCCGTCCCTCTCCGCGCCGGCGCCACAGTGCGCGAACGGGAGGACGAAAACCTCCGTCAACTCGCCGCGCTCGTCGTCGAGGCGGCGCTCGCGCGCCCGGCATCCGTCGGCGCACACACCCGGATCGACGCGGTCGACGCCGCCCACGCCTTGGAAGGGGCAGCCTGATGCTCACCACCGCCGTCATCGACCGGGTCGTCGCGGCAGCCCTCGCCGAGGACGCCCCGTGGGGCGACATCACGAGCGAGGCGCTCATTCCCGCCGAGGCGACGGCGACGGCCGTGCTGGTGCCGCGCGAACCCGGCGTGTTCAGCGGCGGCGACGTGTTCGCCGCCGCATTCCACCTCACCGACGCGGCGACCGAGGTCGAGGTGCGAGCCACTGACGGCACGGCGTTCGCACCCGGCGACGTCCTGGCGGTCGCAACGGGGCCGGCTCGCGCCGTGCTGACCGCGGAGCGCATCGGCCTGAACTTCGCACAGCGGCTCTCGGGCATCGCGACCCTCACCGCCGCGTACGTCGCGGCGGTCGACGGCACCGGTGCGCGCATCGTCGACACCCGAAAGACGACGCCGGGCCTGCGCGCCTTCGAGCGGCACGCCGTGCGCAGCGGCGGCGGTCACAATCACCGGTTCTCGCTGTCGGATGCCGTGATGGCGAAGGACAACCACCTCGCGGTGCTCACGCGGGCCGGCCTCTCGGTGACCGAGGCCCTGCTGGCCGCGAAGGCGCGCCTCCCCCACACGACGCACATCGAGGTCGAGGTGGATCGCCTCGATCAGCTCGACGCGGTGCTCGCCGCCGGCGTCGGCACGATCATGCTCGACAATTTCTCGCTCGACGACCTGCGCGCGGGCGTCGCGCACATCGCGGGGCGCGCCACCGTCGAGGCGTCCGGCGGGGTCTCACTCGAGACGGTCCGCTCGATCGCCGAGACCGGCGTCGACGTGATCTCGGTCGGCGCGCTGACACACTCGGCCCGGGCCCTCGACCTGGGGCTCGACGTCGACATCGCGGGCTGATGCTGTACCTCGACCACGCCGCCAGCGCGCCGGTGCGCCCGGAGGTCCGTGACGCGATTCTCCCGTTCCTGGGCGAGCGCCACGGCAACGCGTCGAGCCACCACACCGTCGGTGAAGACATGGCCGCGGCCCTCGACGACGCCAGGCGTCGTGTGGCGCACGTCTTCGGGATGCGTCCTGGCGACATCGTGTTCACCTCGGGTGGCACCGAGGCCAACAACCTGGCGATCAAGGGCATCGCAATTGCGGCGGCGCTGGGGCGCGGCATCCGTCCCCACATCATCACGTCGCCGATCGAGCACGAATCGGTGCTGGCGTCGTGCGAGTACCTGGAACGCGTGCACGGAGCGTCGGTGACGCGGGTGCCGGTGGACCCCACCGGGCGGATCGACCCGGACGAGGTGCGCGCGGCCATGCGGGACGAGACCGTGCTCGTGAGCGTCGGGTACGCGAACAACGAGGTCGGGACGGTGCAGGACGTCGAGGCGATCGCCGCGGTGGTTGGCAAAGTGCCGCTGCACCTCGACGCGGTGCAAGCCGCCGGCTGGTTGCCGCTCGCCGGGACGGGTGCCGATGCGCTGTCGGTCGCGGGCCACAAGCTGGGCGCGCCGCACGGTACCGGCGTGTTGGCGATCCGCGGTCGGATCCCGCTCGAACCACTGCTGCACGGCGGCGGCCAGGAGCGCGGACGCCGCAGCGGCACCGAGCACGTCGCCGGCGCCGTCGCGATGGCGGTGGCGCTCGAACTTGCCGAGACGGAGCGTGAAGAGACGTCAGCCCGCGTGGGGGCGCTCCGCAATGGATTCACCGCCCGCGTGCTCGAGCTCATCCCCGAGGCGTCACTCACCGGCGACCCGGTGCACCGGCTGCCCGGCACCGCGAGCTTCACGTTCGCAGGTGTCTCGGGCGAAGCGGTGCTGCTCGAACTCGAACGCCGCGGCGTCGTGTCGTCGAGCGGGTCGGCGTGCGCCGCCGGCAGCGACGAGCCGTCGCACGTGCTCGTCGCACTCGGCGTCGCCCCCGAGGTGGCGCAGACCGCCGTCCGGTTCACATTCGGCCACCACGTCGCGGGCGACGCATCCCCCGTCGCCGACGCGGTCGCCGCTGCCGTCGCGGCGGTACGATCGCGATGATGTCCAGCCCGATCGTCACCGTCATCGTGCCCGGTCGCGATGTCGGCGCCTTCGCGGCCGAGGCGATCGCGTCGCTTCGCGCGCAGCAGCTCGAGCGCTGGCACGCGATCCTGGTCGACGACGGCTCGATCGACGAGACGGCCCAGATCTTCGCGGATGCCGCCGCCTCGGACGACCGCTTCACGCTGGTCCGCCACGACGTTGCGCGCGGGCTCGGCGCCGCGCGCAACGTCGCGCTCGATCTCGTCGAGACGCCGTTCGTCGGCTTCCTCGACGCCGACGACGTGATGCTGCCCGGCGCGCTGGCGGCACTCGTCGGGGCGCTCGAACACAGCGGCAGCGACATCGCGGTTGGCGCGTACGTCCGCCTCCGCCCAGACGTCGACGGAGGGTACTCCCCCGGCGTCGTGCAACCGTGGGTGTCGGCGGCCACCGACCCCGCACGCAGCGGTGCGACGCTCACCGACCACCCCGACGTCTCGGGGAACATCGTCGCCTGGTCGAAGGTCAGCCGCATCGAGTTGTGGCGACGGGGCGGCATCCGCTTCACCGAGGGTCGCGCGTACGAAGACCAAGTCGTCGCGCAGCTGCTCTACACGAAGGCCCGCGGGATCGACGTGGTCCCCGACGTCGTCGTGCACTGGCGGGAGCGCGCGGACGGGTCGTCGATCACGCAGCACAAGGCTGCGGTCCCGGTCCTGCACGACTACCTCGACGGGCTCCGGGGCGGACTCGCGGTGCTCGACGCCGGCGGACACCGGGGCGCCGCGGCATCCCGCGTGCGGCTCATCCTCGACATGGACACGCCGCCGCTCGTCCGCATCGCCCGGGCGCACGTGGACGACGCCTACCGGCGCGCGGTCGGCGACTTCGTCCGCGAACTCGGCGCCCGTGCCGAGCGCGAGCAGCTCGTGCTCGACGCGACATCCGCTCCCCTGCTGGGCGCCGCACGGCTCTGGTGACGGTCGCCTAGACCCCGTCGAGACGCCCGGCGGCGAGCTGCTGGGCCGCGAGGTCGGCGTAGAGGCCGCCGAACGCGAGGAGCTCCGTGTGCGTGCCCGACTCGACGATGCGGCCGCCGTCGACGACGTGGATGACGTCGGCGCCGACCACCGTCGACAGGCGGTGGGCGATCGAGAGCGTCGTCCGTCCTCGTGCGGCCGCATCGATGGCCGTCTGCACGACCCGTTCCGACACGGTGTCGAGCGCCGATGTCGCCTCGTCGAGCAGCAGCACCGGCGGATCCTTCAGTAGCACCCGTGCGATCGCGATGCGCTGCTTCTCGCCGCCCGAGAGGCGGTAGCCCCGCTCGCCGACGACCGTGTCGTAGCCGAGCTCGAACCCGGCGATCGCGTCGTGGATGTTCGCCGCGACGCAGGCGGCCTCGATCTCGGCATCCGTCGCATCGGGTCTCGCATACCGAAGGTTCTCTCGGATCGTCGCGTGGAACAGGTACGTCTCCTGCGAGACGAGCCCCACGTGATCGATGATCGACTCCCGGCGGAGCGCACGGACGTCCTCGCCCGCGAACAGCACCGCTCCCGAGGTTGCCTCGTACAGCCGCGGCGCGAGCGACAGGATCGTCGACTTGCCGGCGCCGGACGGGCCGACGAACGCGACATGGCGACCCGGCTCAGCGACGAACGACACGCCGTCGAGCGTGGCACGGGTGTCGGGTGCGGCATCCGGGTAGCGGAACGACACGTCGCGGAACTCGACGCGCCCGATCGGCCCGGGCGCATCGGCCACCGCGATCGCGTCGGCTCGATCACTGATCGCCGGCACCAGGTCGAGATACTCGAAGATCCGGGCGAACAGCGCGCGCGACGTCTGCAGGTCGAGGGCGACGCGCATGAGGCCCATGAGCGGCATGAGCAGTCGCGCCTGCACGGTCGTGAACGCGACGATCGCACCGGCTGACAGTGATGACCCGTCGCCGGTGATGAAGAACCCCGCGACGAAGTAGATGACCGCCGGCACCGACGCCATGATGACCTGCACGACGGCGAAGAAGCCCTGCCCGCTCATCGCCTGCCGCACCTGCAGACCGATCTGCGTGCGATTCTCGGCCGCGTACCGAGCCGATTCGGCACGCTGGCGGTTGAACGACTTCGACAGCAGGATGCCGGAGACGCTCAGCGTCTCCTGCGTGATGGCGCTGAGCTCGGAGAGCGACTCCTGCGTCTGACCGGCGATGCGCGCGCGCACCTGCCCGACGCGCCGCTGGACCGCGACCAGCAGCGGCATGAGGATGACCGCGATGATCGTGAGGCGCCAGTCGATGAGGAGCATCGCGACGACCGCGGATGCCACGGTGACGGTGTTCCCCAGCACGCTCGTGACCGTGTTGGTGAGGACGCCCGACACCCCACCGACGTCGTTCTGCAGCCGGGACTGGATGACGCCGGTCTTGGTGCGGGTGAAGAAGGCGAGGTCCATCGCCTGGAGGTGCTCGAACAGGCGCACCCGGAGATCACCGGTGACGCGGTTGCCGACGGTCGAGGTGAGCCAGGTCTGCGCGATGCCGAGCACGGCCGAGAGGACGAACAAGCCGATCATCACGCCGACGAGGGCGGCGAGGAGCGGCATCCGCGGTTCGGATCCATCGAGCGGGAACAGCGCGTCGTCGAACACACGCTGCACGAGCAGCGGTGGGATGACACCCAACGCGGCGCCGGCGACGACGAGGGTCGCGGTGACGGCGAGACGGGCTCGATAGGGACGGAACAGCGCGACGACGCGCCGGCCGAGGTTCGGCACGCGCGGGGCCTCGGCGTTGCTCCGCCGCTGCGCCTCCTCGTCGACAGCGCGGAACCCGTGTCGCCCACCACCGGGTCCGCGCATGCTCACGTCGTCCACCGTAAACCCGTGCAGGATCCGGTGGACCAATTCGCCCGTTCCAGGAATGGACGGCTCCCAGCATTCGTTAGGCTTGAAAGCTTGCGTCGGCGGTGTCGCCGCACGCCCACGCGACACGTCGCCACGACACTCGGATTCGACACTTCCCAGGAGCCACTCTTTGACCGATTCCGTCCGCACTTCCCCGGCTCCGATGCTTCGCCCCGAGGAGAGCCGCGTCGTCTGGCTGCTGCTCGCGGCCGCGTTCGTCGCGATCCTCAACGAGACCACGATGGGCGTCGCGATCCCGCACGTCGCCGAAGACCTCGGCGTCACCGAGAACGACGCACAGTGGCTCACCACGGCGTTCATGCTGACGATGGCCGTCGTCATCCCGACGACCGGCTTCCTCATCAAGCGGTTCACGACCCGTCAGGTGTTCGTGACCGCGATGTCGCTGTTCTCGCTCGGCACGCTCATCGCGGCGATCGCCCCCGCCTTCCCGGTGCTCGTCGGTGCACGCGTCGTCCAGGCGTCCGGCACGGCGATCATGATGCCGCTGCTGATGACCACGCTGATGACGATCGTGCCGCCGCAGTCGCGCGGTCGGATGATGGGCCGCGTCTCGATCGTCATCTCCTTCGCCCCCGCGATCGGCCCGGTGATGTCGGGCGTCATCAGCGAGGCGCTGAGCTGGCGCATCACCTTCGGCGTCGTCCTGCCCATCGCACTCGTCGCGCTGGCGGTCGGCGCGAAGTGGATCCACAACCTCGGCGAGCAGACGCACGCACCGCTCGACCTGCTCTCGGTCGTGCTGTCCGCATTCGGGTTCGGCGGGCTCGTCTACGGCCTCAGCCAGATCGGCGGTGGCCACGGCGGTTCGACCTCGCACGACGCCGCGGCGCCGTCGCCGATGATGTTGATCGTCCCGATCTCGATCGGCGTGGTCGCGCTCGCCCTCTTCGTGCGGCGTCAGCTGCGCCTGCAGAAGATCGACGACGCACTCCTCGACCTGCGCGTGTTCCGCAGCCGCAACTTCACGCTGTCGATCCTGCAGGCGACCATCATGTCGATGGCGTTCTTCGGCACGATCATCGTCCTGCCGCTCTACATGCAGAACGTCCTCGGGATGTCGTCGACCGCGGCCGGCTTCGCCGTCCTCCCCGGTGCGATCCTCATGGGTGTCGCAGCTCCCTTCATCGGCCGCATCTACGACGCGAAGGGCACGCAGGTGCTCCTCATCCCCGGCGCCGTCCTCGTCGTCGGCACACTGTGGATGTTCACGACGTTCGACGAGAACGTCGCGGTCTGGGCGGTCGTCGTGGCGCAGACGGTGTTGTCGCTCGGGCTCGCGATGTCGTTCACGCCGCTGTTCACCGCAGCCCTCGGCTCGCTCGACAAGGCGTTCGTCTCGTACGGCTCGGCGATCGTCAACACGGTGCAGCAGGTCGCCGGTGCCGCCGGCATCGCGGTCATGGTGACCGTCATGACGTCGATCACCGCGGCGCAGGTCGCCGACGGAGTGGATGCCGCTGCCGCCGGTGCCGCCGGCACGCACATGGCGTTCCTCATCTCGGCGATCATCGCGATCCCGCTGCTGGTTGGCGCGTTCCTGATCAAGAAGCCGGCCGATAACCCGGACGCCCCCGTGGGCGCCGGTCACTGAGCCAGCCGGACAACGACGAAGAGCCGCCCCTCGGGGCGGCTCTTCACGTCTGCGCTACTGCGATCAGTTGGTGCTGCAGCACCCGCCGCCGCAGCAGGACGCGCCTTCGTCGACGACCTCGATGAGGTTCTTGTCGTCGGTGACGATCGGCTGCAGGGTCGGGGCGGGGAGGTTCGAGGTGGCCATGCACGCCATGCTACGCCCGGTAGCCGCAGTGTGGGCCGCGGTCAACCCCCTCCGGCGCGTCGGGGTCGCGAACCTAGCGTCGGAGGCATGAGCACTCTCACCGGAAAGCGCGTCGCGTTCCTCGCGACCGATGGATTCGAAGACAGCGAACTGACCTCGCCGTGGGGCGCCCTCGCCGACGCCGGTGCGGAGGTCGTGATGGTCGCTCCGGCATCCGATCCGATCTCGGGCAAGAACGGCCACGAGCAATCGGTCGACATCACGTCTGCTGAAGCGGATGCCGGCACATTCGACGCCCTCGTCTTGCCGGGCGGCGTCGTGAACGCCGACCACCTGCGGCTCGACGCCGACGCGGTGCGGTTCACGCGTGACTTCTTCGCGCAGCACAAACCGGTCGCGGCGATCTGCCACGCGGCGTGGATTCTCGCCGAGGCCGACGTGCTCGGCGGCCGCAAGCTCACGAGCTACCCGAGCCTGCGAACCGACCTGGTCAACGCCGGCGCGGTCTGGGAAGACGCCGAGGTGATCGTCGACGCCGGGCTCGTCTCGAGCCGCACGCCCGACGACTTGCCCGCGTTCAACGCGAAGGTGATCGAAGAGATCGAGGAGGGCCCGCACGCCGCACAGACGGTGTGACCCCTCACACGAACGACCCCCGGCCCTGATGGGTCGGGGGTCGTTGCGGTGTCTGCGTTGGTTCGGTGCGGTCAGTCCTGGTTCGCAGGTCCGTTCGCGCGCTTGCGGCGGGCGAGGACGAGGATCACGACGAGACCGATGACGACGACGCCGAAGGCGATGCCGGTGATGGCGAGGGTGAGGCTCGCGTCGCTTCCCGCGGGTTGCGTCGGCGTGGCATCCGTCGGCGCTTCGGTCAACGGCTCGGCGTCGCCGACGGCGAACGGAATTGTGCCGCTGATCGGGTGGCCATCGCTCGACACGACGCGCCACTCGATGAGGTAGCCGGCCTCGGGCATGTCGGCCTTCAGCGGGAAGGAGAGGGTGTTCGTCTCGATGACGTGCTCGCCTGCCGCCCACTCCGTGCCCTCGGCGTCGACGACCGTCACGGCTGCACCTTCGGTCGCGATCGCGGCCGAGTACGTCAGCACGACCTCGACCGGCGCGGCGTCGAGCTGCTCGCCCGAGGCCGGGGTGCTGCCGATGAGCTCGTCGTGAGCGGATGCCGGTGCGGCGACACCCACGACGGCGACGGCAGCGAGGGCGATGCCGAGGAGCCCGGCGCGGAGGCGGCGCATGGTCAGTCCCATCCCAGGTAGTCCTCGATCTGGAACGCGGTCTCGCCCGGGTGCGTCATCGGGAACAGGTGTCCGGCGCCCGGAAGGCGGACGACGCTCGCGCGGTCGGGCGCGGTCGCCTGCAGGTCGTCACCGGCGGTCGGCACCGTGATGCGGTCGTCGGCGCCCTGGATGATCAGGATCGGCAGGTTCTGGGCGAGCGAGGCCCACTCGGCGACGGGCGTCGACGCGAGCGCCGCGCTCTGCAGTTCTTCAACGGCGTGGTCGCGCGAGCCGGCGAAGACGCTCCACGCGGCATCCAGGTCGATACCCTCGCCGACGAGGACCGAGATCGCGTCGCGGTCGTCGGTGTCGACCGGCGCGGAGAACGCGACCTGCACGGCCCGCGCGGCGTCATCGTCGACCGGGCGGGTGCCCTCGACGCCGAGGATGAGCACGCCGAGCGCGCGGCCGGGGAAGTCGAGCGCGAAGGTGCGGGCGACGGCGCCGCCGAAGGCGTGACCGCCGATCCATGCGGCGGTGACCTCGAGGGAGTCGAGCACGTCGGCGACGTCCTGCGCGAGGTCGTGCATCGTGACGGGAGCATCACCCGGGCGACGTGAGCCGATGCGGATGATCCGGAAGCCCTCCTCTTCGAGGATGCTCGCGAGGCCGCCGAGGTAGGCGATGTCGAGGCCCTGTGCGGGCACGAGGACCAGCGCGGGCCCCTCGCCCTCGTCGATGAACGGAATGGCGCGGCCGGGCGCGTCGAAGCTCTGGCGCTGGATCTCAGTCAATGGGGGTCCCTGTGTTGAATCGGTGCAGGTGTCCGGTTGGTACGACCCAACGCTACCGGTCCTCGCTTTGGGCGCGCTCGGAACGGGTGGCCGCGGCTCCGCCGAGAAACCACTCCTGCGCGAGAAACCATCCCTGCGGTGGTGTTTCGAGCCGCGAATGGTTTCTCGCGGCGCTACTCCCCTGGAACGCGGATGCCGCCGACTTCGGCAGCTTCGAGCATGAGCCGCTCGGCCTCGTCAGTGCTGCCCCACGTCTGGACGAGCTCCGACCCCTCGACTTCGTACACCCCGACGCCCGGGACGCCCCAGTTCACGACCGTGTACTCGACGTCCGACGCGTCGCCGATGCCGCGAGTCACGCCGACCTCGCCGATCACCACGCCGCGCCCGTTCGGCAACGTCAGGCTGGAGCCCGCGAGGTCGCACGGCTCACCGCGGCCGGCGAGCACCTCCACGGTGAGCGACTCACCCGCACACGACGGGAGATTCTCGTACCCCTCCGGCACCTCGACACCGCCTGGTTCCCCGGCGCATCCCGCGAGCGTGAAGAGAACGATGGCACCGAGTGGAAGGATCGCGCGGCGCATACCTTCACCGTAGTCCGGCGACTGCCCGCCTACCTCGAAGCGCTGGATGCCACGTCCGCAGATCTCGATGGCCTACGCACAGATCATCGGCCAGCCCCGGAGTGTTGCCGCAGTCTTAGGACCCTCTCATATTCGGCGATTCGGTCGATCCCACAATCCGCGTTTGGAATGGTGGGGACTTCTGCCGCTCGCGACATGGACGGACGACGAGGAAGCGGGACGCTCGCCGCACCGATCCCGTGCTGCATCCGACGATGGAACTGGAGATGTGATGGACCCGCTGACGACAGCGATCGTCGCAGTGACGATGCTCGCCGTGTGGAGTTATGTGACATACCTCGCCGTCCGGCGCGGCGTTCGAGATGGACTTCGCGATCGCGATCACGCCTCCTCCGAGAAGCGCGCGGAAGACATCTGAACGGCTCGGTCCGGACCGCGGGGTCTCCGACGAGCGAGGCACGATGACGAACACCCGCCCGAACACCACCGCTGCGCTCAGCTCGCTGCGGTCGACGCGTACCGCTCCGCGAGAGTTGCGAAGGCTTCGGCGAGTTCCGGCGGGCCGACGACCTGCATCGGCACTTCAAACCGGCCGAACGATGCCGCGAGCGATCCCCACGACCACGAGCCCGCCTCGAGGAGCGTCCGGTCGTCACCGTACGCGCGCGCGGTCCCGTCGCCGACGAACGGCAGCACCTTGCGGATCGGGAGGTCGAGGATCACCGATCCGCGGCACGCCCACTCGTTCACGTCGGAGCCCTTGAAGCGCGCGGACACGAACTCGTTCAGGTCCCCGCCGGGCACCTCACGCGGCGCGAACCTCGGTCCGGTCGGGATACGCGGCGTGATCCGGTCGACGCTGAACAGCCGCCAGTCGTCGCGCTCGAGATCCCACGCGACGAGGTACCAACTGCCCTGCGCCGTCACGATGTGGTGCGGCTCGACTCGACGGGGTGGAAGCGCGGCGTCCTCCGGCCGCGCGGCGCCACGCGGCGCGTAGTCGAACCGGAGCACCTCGGCGACCCGGATCGTCTTCGCGAGACTGATCAGCAGATCGGGATCCACTCGCATCCCGGCAGCCTGTCCCGGTCTCACCGTCGATGAGATGACGTCGAGCGCGTCCAATCGATGTCGCAACCGGGATGGCATGACCTGGCGGATGGTCGCGAGCGCTTGGATGGCGGCATCCTCGATCCCCACGCCCGACACCGAGACGGTCTGCAGCGCGACGGCGACCGCGACGGTCTGGTCGTCGTCGAACAGGAGCGGTGGCAGCTCGCTGCCCGCTTGGAGCCGGTACCCGCCGATCGGTCCCAGCGTCGCATGGATGCTGTAGCCCATCTCTCGCAGCCGCTCGATGTCACGCCGCAACGTGCGATCGCTGACACCCAGCCGGGACGCCAGGACTGAGCCTGGCCATTCACGCGGCGTCTGCAGGAGCGACAGCAAAGCCAGCAGCCGGGTGGTCGTGGTCGACATGTTCCCAATCTAGATCTGGTTTAGGACATGAACTGACCTATACGTGCGAAACGCTTGATCAGTGGCCAGGATCGGCCACCGAATCGAGGAGCAGACATGACCATCCAGACCACCACCCATCTGAACTTCCGCGGCGACGCACGCGAGGCGCTCGAGTTCTACAGCTCGGTGTTCGGCGGCCACCTCGTGGTCAACACGTACGCGGACTTCGGCATGCCGGCCGCGGCACCCGGTGCCGACAAGGTCGTGTTCGGCCTCGTCATCGCCGAGAACGGTTTCCGCGTGATGGGGTACGACATCCCCGGCGAAACCGACGGCGGTATCGCCGGCGGCGGATCGACGCGTCGCGAACAGCACACGACCGTGACTGACCAGGCCGTCTTCGTCTCGCTGAGCGCCGACTCGCTCGAGGAGTTGCAGGGCTACTGGGACGCCCTCGCTGTGGATGCGACCATCGTCGAGCCGCTCGCAGCCTCGGCGTGGAGCGCCGGATTCGGCATGCTCACCGACCGCTTCGGCGTGACGTGGAGCGCGTCGGTCACCGCGTCCTGACGCTGGAGGACGGATGCCGCGGTGAAGTGATCAGCGCCGTGGCATCCGTTCCCGACGCCCGACGCCGCGCTCAGCGCCGCTCGCGGCCTCGCTGGGCGCGACGCAGCAGGCCGATGAGGCCGCAGACGAGCACGAACGCGCCGATGCCGAGGATGGCGTAGGCGATCGCGGCGCTCACCTGGAGCTCGAACAGCCAGTCCTGCAGCGCGTTGAGCGCGTCCGATCCGGAGACGAGCCAGAGTCCGCCGGCCGCGCAGGCGAGAAGCACGAGCCCCCAGACGATGCCCGCCCACCGCACTCGCGCACGCTGTTGCGGTTCGGTCGGCGGCGTGGCATCCGCTTCGGTGAGGTCGAGAAGCTCGGTCGTGTTGTCACTCATCAGTTGCCCATCCTGTCTGCTGCGTCGCCCCGCGGCGGCGTGATCCAGATGATGATCGACCCTGCGTCTTGGCTGAGGTCGATGGTCTGCACTGCGGTCGTCCGGTCGCCCGAGACGAGCGTCGCGGAGATGCGCTGGCGTCCGTCCGCGCCGGTGGTCGTCGTGGCGCGTGGGTCGTCGCCGAGGAAGTAGTCGGAGGAGTGGTCCTCGTTGACCCAGATCCCGACCGAGTCGGCGATGTCTGCTGTGAGCCGGAGTTCGACACCGGGATCCACCGAAATCCACGTGGTCCCGGCACGCTTCTCGATCTCGAGCGATCCGCTCTCACCCTCGGGATCGAGGTACACCGACAGGTCACCCCAGAGCTGCCGCACCGTGTCGTCCGATGAGCCCGTCGCGTCGGCGAGATTCGACACCGCGTACGACCCGATGCGCAGGTTGTCGCGCACCGGCACCGCGGTCGCCACCACACCCACGATGAGGGTTACGATGGCGATGAACGCGAGGAACCCGCTCCGCCAGCGCAGCGCGCCCGCGACGACCATGGCCGCGGCGATGACGGCGAGCGCAGCGAACGCGCCCCGGGCGAGGGCGACATCGATCCGCTCCCCCAGCCCCACGACAGCGCCGACGATGACGGCGACGCCGATCGTCGTGCCGACGTAGGCCGCGGGTGTCCGCGGCTTCGTGAGGCGCCGCATCCGACGGCGTTCGGCCGCCTCTGCGGCGAACTCCTCGGCGTGCGCCTGGCGCTCCGCGCGAGCCTCGTCACGCGCGACACGGGCGATGTCCTGCTGCTCGCGGCGCCATGCGTCCTCCTGCGCCCGCCAGGCGGCGTGCTGCGCTTTCCACTGCTCGAGCTCGTCGAGTTCTCTTTCAGGTGAGGGAGAGGGGACGGATGCCGCGAAGCCGGCGGCATCCGTCCCGGTGGCGTCCGCGTGCTCGGTCGTTCCCAAATCGACCGGCTGTGCGAGCGCGTCCGAGGCCGCTGCGGAAGCCGTTCGCGGTGCGGTCTCGGATGGTGTGAGTCCTGCGCGGGTCGCGGCGCGGACGATAATCGCGAGGAACGCGACGGTGAGGATGACGAGGAACAGCGTCCAGAGCAGCCCGATGACGCCCCAGCCACCGCCACCGCTTAACCACCACGGCGCCGTCCCGACGAGAACGCCGACCGGCGCGGGCAGGAGCCCGAGAAGGAGGACCGCCGCGATGCCCGCGTGCGCCGATGCGAGGCGTCCCTCGAGCGCGTCGCGCAGCGGCACTCGCTCTTTTGCGTCAGGGAGCACTGCCCACGCGACGCCGTAGAGAAAGAGCACGGGGAACCCGAAGAGCCCGACGACGATGAGGACGCCGCGGACGACGAGCACGTCGATGCCGATGCGTGCGGCGATGCCGGCGGCGACACCGCCGATCCAGCCGTACCCGCGCACGAGGTCGAAGCGGGCGACCCACGCGAAGAATCGCTCGGTAGCACTGTGGGGCCTCGGCGGAGCCGGTGGCGCAGTGGTCGTGTTCGTCATGCATTCATCGTCGGTCGGGCGGCGCATCGGCCGCGATGGGGTGATCCCCTGACTCGACCCTGATTCGCGCCGTCAGCTCATCGCTCGACACCAAACCGATGGTTTGATTGCGGCATGTCGACCTCTGCTGGTGTGCTCGCCGCCGCTCCGCCGCGCCCCGTGCGTCCGAAGCGGCCGGCATCCCTCCGCGTTCCGCTGACACTCCCCCGTGCGTGCGCGGTGTCGGGCGTCAGCGCCGGGGTCGCTCGCCACCTCGGTGCACCGGTCGACGTCATCCGCGCGCTCTTCATCGTGCTGGGACTTCTCGGCGGCGCGGGCGTCCTCCTCTACGCGTGGATCTGGGCGGTGACGCCGCGAGAGGCCGGCTCCGACACGGTCACCCGCTCGGCCCCCGTCGCATGGCTGCTGCTCGCGGCGACCGGTGCGGGGCTCCTCGCGCTCATCCCGGCCACGCGTGACCCGTGGGGCGAATGGTGGATGATCTCGCCCGACTTCCTTCGGGAGTTCCCCATGCTCCTTGCCGCGACGCTCTCCGCGACCGTCGCGCTCGCGGTAGCCGCCGGCACATGGGCGGCGCTCGTCGATCGCGCAGACCCCTCGCGGGGAGCCCGACACGCGTTCCTCGTCCGCGCCGCATCCGTGATCGCGCTCGTCGTCGCGCTGCTGATCCCGCTCGATCGCTTCGCCACGAGCAGTGTCACCGTTTTGCTGGCGTTTCTCCCCGTCGCAGGCCTGGTCGCGCTGGCATCCACCAACGTGATCGTGAAGCTGCGGGAACTCTCGCACGAGCGCATCACCCGCATTCGCGAGGAGCACCGGGCCGAGATGGCCGCGCACCTGCACGACTCAGTACTGCAGACGCTCGCCCTCATTCAGAACCGCAGCGGTGCGTCGAGCGAGGTCGCACGGCTCGCCCGAGCACAGGAGCGTGAGCTTCGCGCCTGGCTGTACGACGGCGATCAACCCGCCGACAGTGATCTGCCGACCGACCTCCGCGACTTCGGCGGTGCGCTCGAGCTCGACTATCCGGTGCGCGTCGAGGTGGTCTCGGCGGGCCTGTCGTCGGAGCGCGCGAGCGGCGAGATCGCCGCGGCGGCCCGTGAGGCGATGCTGAACGCGGCGCGCCACGCCGGCGGCGACGTGTCGGTGTTCATCGAGGGGCGCCCCTCAGGTGTCGACGTGTTCATCCGCGACCGTGGTGAGGGGTTCGAGGTCGATGCCGTCCCCGGCGATCGGCTCGGTGTGCGGGAGTCGATCATCGGACGGATGCGCCGTGCCGGAGGTTCCGCCACGGTGACGTCGTCCGAGGCCGGTACCGAGGTGCACCTGCAGTTCGGGTCGACGGTCGGCGGCGCCGGTGAGTGACAGCATCCGGGTCGTGATCGTCGACGACCACTCGATCTTCCGCTCCGGACTCCGGGCAGACCTCGCCGAGTCCGTGGAGATCGTCGGCGAGGCATCCGATGTCCCCTCGGCCATCGAGACGATCGCGTCGACGCACCCCGATGTTGTGCTGCTCGATGTGCATCTGCCCGGTGGGAGCGGCACCGATGCGACGGGCGGCGAGGATGTCATCCGGGCCGCGCCGTCGCCGGGCACCCGCTTTCTCGCGTTGAGCGTCTCGGATGCCGCGGAGGATGTCGTCCGCGTGATCCGCGCCGGTGCCCGCGGCTACATCACGAAGGGGTCGTCGGGCGCCGAGGTGAGCCGGGCCGCGCACGCCGTCGCCGGCGGCGATGCGGTCTTCTCGCCGCGACTGGCGGGCTTCGTGCTCGACGCGTTCGGCGCGGCGGCCGGCGAGACAGCGGCAGTCGACGACGAACTCGACCGCTTGTCGGCGCGCGAGCAGGAGGTGATGCGCTTCATCGCCCGCGGGTATGCGTACAAGGAGGTGGCGTCGTCGCTGTACATCTCGATCAAGACGGTCGAGACGCACGTGTCGGCCGTGCTCCGAAAACTGCAGCTCTCGTCACGTCACGAGCTGACGGCGTGGGCATCTGAGCGCCGGCTGCTCTGAGGTATGCCTCAGCGGCGGCGGTAGACGTCGCGGCGATGCTCGATCGTCACGACCTCGATCACCAGTCGGTCGTCCTCGATGCGGTACAGGACTCGGTACTCGCCGCGCCGTGCGGAATAGAGCGGTGCGAGCGGCTCGCGCAGCGGCTTTCCGACTCTGCGAGGGTTCTGCGCCAGCGGGCCGACGATGAACTCGAACGCCGCAGCTGCCACCGACTCAGGGAGTGAGACTTCGAGCGCACGCCTCGCCGATCGTGTGAAAACGACCCCGTACGGGTGCGTCACTCAGAGAGCCGACCACGAGCGATCATCGCCGCGCGAACCTCATCGGCGGACGACACGTCACCCGCTTCGAGCTCGGCGATCGCCGCCCGTAGCGCCGCAACCTCGTCGGGGCTGCTCAGAATGTCGACGGTCTCGACAAGCGCGTCGTAGTCCTCGGCGCTCATCAGGACCGCGACACGAGCGCCGTTCCGAGTGATCTCGAAACGCTCGTGCGTCGTCGACGCCGACTCGATGTGCTTACTGAGTGAGGCCCGAGCGTCTGCCAGCGAGAGAACGGTCATGTACAGAATTCTAGCGCGGAGATCGCGACGAATCGCGAGGTTCGCATTGACACCGGCAAGACCGGGAATGACACGGCGGAGCGTGACTCGCGAGACACCGAGGCGAGCTGCTGCCTCGACGTCGGCCAGCCCGAGTTCTCGGCACGCTCCGCACAGCTCCGATCAGCATGAGTTCTTCCACCACGTTGAGTTCGCTCGGTACCGTTTTCTTCACGCGGTTACTCAAACCTCTCCTCGGGCGTCGGAGCGTGTCCGACACGACGATGGTCAAGGGGCGCTGCGATCCGCGACCGAAGCGAAAGGTCGCCCATCACATCGACCCGTCCGTCGAGGCTCCGCATCGCGGGGCTCGCTATATCCGCGTTGCTCATTGTCGGCGCGATGATCGCACTCGGGACGCTCTGGGTCACCCTGGGCGATCGCGGCATCTCCGCCGACGCGACCGGTACCAGCGGCTACACCAGACCCAGCGAGGTCGTCGCGGGACTGCTCGGGGTCGTCGCGCTCATCACTGGGGTGATCGTCGGCGTGTGGAGCCTCCTTGCACGCAACCGGCGGACGTAGCGAGCTACACACCGATCGAGAGTCGCGGGCCCTTCGCGGACTGCGCACGAAAGGAACTCGGGCGAAACGCCCATTGATCAGGGCTTCATCCGCCCCGTCAGTTGTTGAAGCGGAATTCCACGACGTCGCCGTCCTGCATGACGTAGTCCTTACCCTCGAGGCGGGCCTTGCCCTTCGCGCGGGCCTCGACGACCGAGCCCGTCTCGACGAGGTCATCGAACGAGATGACCTCAGCCTTGATGAAGCCCTTCTCGAAGTCGGTGTGGATGACTCCTGCCGCCTGCGGCGCCTTCCAGCCCTTCCCGATCGTCCAGGCGCGCGACTCCTTCGGGCCCGCGGTGAGGTAGGTCTGCAGGCCCAGAGTGTCGAAGCCGACGCGGGCGAGCTGGTCCAGCCCGGACTCGTCCTGACCGGTGGATGCCAGCAGCTCCGCGGCATCCTCGGGGTCGAGGTCGGCGAGCTCCGACTCGATCTTCGCGTCGAGGAACACGGCCTGCGCGGGAGCGACGAGCGCTGCGAGTTCCGCCTTGCGGGTGGCATCCGTCAGCACGGCCTCGTCGACGTTGAAGACGAAGATGAACGGCTTGGCGCTCAGCAGACCGAGCTCGCGGATCGGGCTCAGGTCGATGCCGGACGCCGACAGCAGCTCGCCGCGCTGCAGCGCCTCCTGGGCGGCCTTCGCTGCCTCGAGGACCGACGGGTCGAGCTTCTTGCCGCGGACTTCCTTCTCGTACCGGGCGATCGCCTTCTCGAGCGTCTCGAGGTCGGCGAGCTGCAGCTCGGCGTTGATGGTTTCCATGTCGTTCTTCGGGTTGACCGCACCGTCGACGTGCACGACGTCGTCGTCGGCGAACCCGCGCACGACCTGCGCGATGGCATCGGCTTCACGGATGTTCGCGAGGAACTTGTTGCCGAGCCCCTCCCCCTCGCTCGCACCGCGCACGATGCCGGCGATGTCGACGAACGACACCGTCGCGGGCAGGATGCGCTCGCTGGAGAAGATCTCGGCCAGCTTGTCGAGCCGCGGGTCGGGCAGGTTCACGACACCGACATTCGGCTCGATCGTCGCGAACGGGTAGTTCGCCGCGAGCACGTCATTCTTGGTCAGCGCGTTGAAGAGGGTGGACTTGCCGACGTTGGGCAGTCCGACGATTCCGATGGTGAGAGCCACGGGACTCGAGTCTACGCGGCGCGCCTGCTTCTGCCGCGCGCCGATGCCGCGAGGGTGGAGGCATGCCCCTGGACTTCACCGCGATCGACTTCGAGACGGCGAACTCCTCCAACGCGTCGGCATGCGCCGTGGGACTCGCCCGCGTGCGGGACGGTCGCGTGGTGGCATCCGAGGGGTGGCTCATCCGCCCGCCGGCAGGACACGACCGCTTCTTCGAGATCAACACCAGCATCCACGGGATCACCGAAGCCGACGTCGCCGACGCTCCGACCTGGGCGCAGCAGTACCCCCGGCTACTCGCGTTCCTCGGCGACGACGTGCTGGTCGCCCACAACGCGGGCTTCGACATGCGCGTCCTGCGCAGCGCCTGCGAGGCGACGGACCTCGTGCCGCCGGCGGCGCGCTCGCTCTGCAGCGTCCAGGTCTCGCGCAAGACCTACGAGCTGCCGTCGTACCGCCTGCCCGCGGTCGCCGCCGCCGTCGGACACCTCGACTTCGCGCATCATGACGCGACGGCGGACGCGCTGGCGTGTGCGCTGATCGTCATTGACGCCGCCGCGCGCGCCGGCGCGACCGACGTCGTCGAACTCGCGATGCTCCTCGGCCTGCGCGTGCCGCAGATGGTCGTCACTGCACCGGCCGAGCCGTCTGCGCCTGCGAAGGCCGACGTCGCCGCCTGACCGCGCGCCGCGCCGACGGATGTCGGAGGCTCCCGTCACCATGGTCCACATGGATGCCGCACTCGTCATCGCCCTCGCCGCACTCTGTATCGCCGCAGGGTTCCTCGCCGGCTGGGCCGCCTCGTCCGCCCGTGCCGCGACACGGCGCGAGCAGCTGAGCGCGCGCCTCGCCGCGGCCGACGCGAGCCGCGCTTCGCTCGAGACGCAGCTCGAGCAGCAACGCTCACTGCAGCGCGACTTCGCCGCGCAAGCCCGCACCGAGCAGGCAGCCCGCGACGAGCGCGAACGGCGCGAGCAATTGCTCCTGCGCGCCCTCGCACCGGTGCAGGAATCCCTCACCTCGATGCAACAGAAGGTCGAGCACCTCGAACGCGACAGGCAGGAGCAATACGGTTCACTCGCTGAGCAGCTCCGCCGGTCCCACGAGTCCGACGAGGCGCTGCGCGCGACGACCGAGTCGCTCGCAGGCGCGCTCCGCTCCGGCAGTGCGCGAGGGGTCTGGGGTGAGACGCAGCTGCGCCGCATCGTCGAGTCGGCCGGCCTCACGCGGTACGTCGACTTCGAGACGCAGACCTCCATCACCTCGGATGCCGGTGCCGGCAGGCCCGACCTGGTGGTGCGCCTTCCCGGCGACAAGGCGCTCGCGGTGGACGCCAAGGTGCCGCTCGACGCCTACCTCGAAGCCGCCGAGATCCCCGTCACCGCGACCGGCGACGCCGGCGCACGCCGCAAGCAGCTCCTCAACCAGCACGTCCGCGCGGTCCGCGCGCACGTCGATGCGCTCGCGAAGAAGCAGTACTGGTCGGGCCTCGACACCAGCCCCGAGTTCGTCGTCTGCTTCATCCCGAGCGAGTCGCTGCTCGCCGCCGCGCTCGAAGAAGACCCGGCGCTGCTCGAGTACGCGTTCGGCCGTCGTGTGGCGCTGGCCTCGCCGGTGAACCTCTGGGCCGTGCTCAAGACCGTCGCGTACACCTGGACCCAGCAGGACGTGTCAGACGAGGCGAAGCGGCTCTTCCAGCTCGGCAACGAGCTGTACCAGCGCCTCGGATCGCTCGCCGGCCACGCCGATGACCTGCGCCGCGCGATCGAACGCACCGTGGACAGCTACAACAAGTTCGCCGGATCGCTCGAAGGCCGCGTTCTCGTCAGCGCGAGACGGTTCCCCGGCATCGACGAGACGAAGCTCGACGCCGTCGCCGCTCCCCCGGCGATCGACGTCAGCCCGCGCCGCCTCACGGCGCCGGAACTGCTCGAGGGGATTGACGACCTCGACCAGCGGACGACCGACAGCGCATTGACGGCCGACCTCGGCGGCATCCGCGAACGGGTGCGCGACCGCGACTGAGCTGCGAAGCGGCTCCCGCGGCTCAGGCCGGGAAGAAGTTCATGAGCGCGATCGTCGCGCCCGAGACGGCGAGGAACGCGCCGATCATCCACCACGCGCTGATCTGGTGCCCGGGAGGCATGCGGCGGCGCAGCAGCACGTCGGGGCGACGCGCGGGGTCGTTCTCGTCGATGACCGGCACCGTCGAGACGACGGGGATCTGACCGGTCACGACGGGGATCTGCCCCGTCGGCGTCACCGGGATCTGGCCCGTGAGGGAGAGCTGACCCGTCCGCGGGTCACTGGATGCTGCGGGCATGGACGCACTCTCCTGACGGACGGATTCGATACCGGCGGACGCCGGCTCCGGGGACCATTCTGCCAGAGCGGATGCCGCACCCCGTGGGATGCGGCCTTTCGAGCGTGTCCCTTGTCAGAGCCACTTCGAGGTGAGATGCTCCGACGAGATGCGCCGCAGCGTGCCCGACGCGCCGCGCAGGACGACACTCTCGGTGTAGACGAAGTCCCCTTCACGTCGCACACCGGCGACCAGCTCACCGTTGGTGACACCCGTCGCGACGAAGATCGTGTTGTTGCCGCGCACCATGTCGTCGGCTTCGTAGACGTGGCCGTCGAGCTTCAAGCCGGCGTCGATGCCGCGCTGCTTCTCATCGTCGTCGCGCGCCCACAGCCGCCCCTGGATGTGCCCGCCGAGCGCCTTGATCGCGCACGCCGTCACGATGCCCTCGGGGCTCCCGCCGATGCCGACGCACATGTCGGTGCGGGCGTTGTGCCGCGCCGCGTTGATGCCACCGGCGACGTCACCGTCGCTCATCAGCCGCGTCCCGGCACCGGCAGCACGGATCTCCTCGATCAGCGCAGCGTGCCGTGGGCGGTTCAGCACCGAGACGACCAGCTCGTCGACCGGCTTGCCGAGCGCCTTGGCGAGGCGGTGGATGTTCTCGGTCACCGACAGGCGGATATCGACGACGCCAACGCCCGCGGGACCGGTGACGAGCTTGTCCATGTAGAACACGGTCGACGCGTCGAGCATCGCGCCGCGGTCGGCGACCGCGAGCACTGACAGCGCGTTGTTGCGCCCCTCGGCGGTCAGGGTCGTCCCGTCGATCGGATCGACCGCCACGTCTGCCTGCGGGCCACGCCCGGTGCCGACACGCTCGCCGTTGAAGAGCATCGGCGCGTTGTCCTTCTCGCCCTCGCCGATCACGATCACGCCGTCGAAGTTCACGGTGGTGAGGAACGCCCGCATCGCGTCGACGGCGGCACCGTCGGCGAGCTCCTTCTTGCCCCGTCCGATGAACGGCACCGAGCGAATGGCCGCGGCCTCCGTCGCCCGGACGAGCTCCAGTGCGAGGTTGCGGTCGGGGTGCAGAGGGCTCATATCGGCAGTCAGGCTCACCATGGTGCTCAGCCTAGGGCGCGGCATCCGCTTGTCCGTACAAGATGAGGGGGCCCAAGCGTGAAGGAATCGCGAATCTTTCGAAATGGGCCACATTCGTCGCGCACGGCGCGCGTGCACGCCCTCCCCGGTGGCCAACGGCGGCATAGCTCGCTTCGATAGAGTGACCAGTGAATCAACGGACTTTCCCGAGGAGCTGACATGCCCGTCGCCACCCCTGATCAGTACGCCGACATGCTCGATCGCGCGAAGGCAGGCGGCTTCGCCTACCCCGCGATCAACGTCTCGAGCTCGCAGACCATCAACGCCGTCCTCCAGGGCCTGACCGAGGCGGGTTCCGACGGCATCCTCCAGGTCACCACCGGCGGCGCCGACTACTTCGCCGGCCACACGGTCAAGGGCCGCGCCACCGGCGCGCTCGCGTTCGCCAAGTACGTGACGGAGGTCGCGAAGAACTACCCCATCACGGTCGCGCTCCACACCGACCACTGCCCGAAGGACGCCCTCCCCGGCTTCGTCCTGCCCCTTATCGAGGCATCCGAAGAAGAGGTCAAGGCCGGTCGCAACCCGATCTTCCAGTCGCACATGTGGGACGGCTCGGCCGTGCCGCTCGACGAGAACATCGCGATCGCGAAGGACCTGCTCCCCCGCATGAAGAACATCAACGCGATCCTCGAGATCGAGGTCGGTGTCGTCGGTGGCGAAGAAGACGGTGTCGCGCACGAGGGATCGAACGACGCGCTCTACACGACCGTCGCCGACGTCTCGAAGGCTGTCGAGGCGCTCGGCCTCGGCGAGCAGGGTCGCTACATTTCGGCCCTCACCTTCGGTAACGTGCACGGCGTCTACAAGCCCGGTGGCGTGAAGCTGCGTCCCGAGCTGCTCGGCGAGATCCAGGAGGGCATCGCTGCGCAGTTCGGTACCGGCCCGAAGCCCCTCGACCTCGTCTTCCACGGCGGCAGCGGCTCGACCGACGAGGAGATCGCCCTCGCCGTCAGCAACGGCGTCGTCAAGATGAACATCGACACCGACACCCAGTACGCGTTCACGCGTTCGGTCGCCGGCTTCATGCTCGCCAACTACGAGGGCGTCCTGAAGGTCGACGGCGAAGTCGGCAACAAGAAGCAGTACGACCCGCGCGCGTGGGGCAAGGTCGCCGAATCGGCGATGGCGCACCGTGTCAACGAGGCCACGCAGCAGCTCGGCTCCGCCGGCAAGTCGCTGGGCGTCTGACCAGCTGTAGCAACGACGAAGCCCCGGTCCGCTCGGACCGGGGCTTCATCGTTGGCGTCAGTAGGAGACCAGGCCGAGGACGTCGCGCGGATACATTACGTACCGGAGCCCGTCGACCGTGAACGCGGTGTGCAGGTGCGGACCGGTCGAGCAGCCGGTCGAACCGACAGCGCCGATCTTCTGCCCTGCCTTCACGGTCTGCCCGGTCTTCACCGAGAACGCGCTCAGATGCGCGTAGACCTGCACGAACGGCTTGCCGTCCATCGTCGAGGTGATGACGACTTCCTTCTGCCGCGTGTTGTTCGGCGCCCATGACGGACAACCCGACGTGATCCACACCTCACGGACCGAGATCTTGCCGCCGCGCATCGCGTAGATGGGCGTGCCGGTTGGCGCGGCGATGTCGTCCCCACTGTGACCGGCGTACGTCGTGAACGTGCCGCTCGGACGGATCGGGAACGCCCACCCGTATCGACTCGGGACGGATGCCGCGGCCGCGGTCGACTCCGAGAAGGCCGCAAGGCTCGCGCTGCTCCACTTCACCTGCCCGTCGGCAGTGACGAGTTCGGCGATGCCGTCATTCCCGAGCTGCAAGGCGGTGACGCCCTGGCCGTCCGTCCCGCTCCGCCACGCGATCCGGTCAGCATGGTCACGGACGATGAGTTCCCCGCTGCGACTGAACTCGAGCATCGCGTCGATCGATCCGGTGGTCTTCGCGGTTCGGAGCGGCGTCGTGCCCGACATGAGCGCGAGGTTGCCGTCGCCGATGAGGCCGAAGCGGAACTTCCGGTTCGGTGAGACCGCAACGGCGCCCGGTCGCATGGTCGTGCCCGGGAGGACCGTGCTGCCGAGCGACCACGAGACCGATCGTGCGGCGCTCGTCTTCGTCGTCGTCACGAAGTCGGGCTTGCTCGCAGTCACGGCGACGCTCACCGCGCGCCCGGCCGCCGACGCCGGCAGCGTCCAGGTCACGCTCGTCGCGCCGGAGACCGCCTTGCCGTCGACGTGCCACTGGTAGGCGAACTTCGCGGGGGTGGGATCCCATGCACCGGGGCTTGCGGTCAGGGTGCTTCCGACCTCCAGCGTGCCGGTGATGGTCGGTGTCGGCGCGTCCGTGAACGCCCACCTGATGTCCGATGCGGCGCTCGTGCGAACCTCGGTCGTGTAGCCGGTCTTGAGGACTGCCACGCGGACCGAGATCCGGCTCGGGGCATCAGCGTCCGTGAGTCGGTACGTGCGCGAGGTCGCGCCCGCGATGGGTTCACCGTCGCGCAACCAGCGATACCGGATCGTCACCGGCGACGGACCCCACGTCCCGATCGACGCGGTGAGCACCGACCCGACGGTGCGCGTGCCGGTCATGCTGATCGTCGTCGGCGCCGTGAGCAGCCGCGGCACCGACAGCACGGGGCTCGATCGGCGCTCCGAGGTGTAGCCCGCGCGAATGCCACCGATCCACAGCGTGATCTGCGCACCGGCATCCGCTCGAGTCAGCGTGTATGAGCTGCTGGTTGCACCGCTGATACGTGCGGAGCCGCGATACCACTGGTAGCGCATGGTGACCTGACCGGGGCCCCACGCCTCGTGCGCGCCGAACAACGTCTGGCCGACTTCGACGGTGCCCGAGACGGTTGGCGCCGGCGTCGCCGTGAACGCCCTCCCGATCCGGACCGCCTTCGACGTGCGGGCCTCGGTGCGATAGCCGGCCTTGCGGACCGCGATCCGCAGCGAGATCGCGCGTGACAGGTCTGCGGCGACCGGCACGTACGTCGAGCTGCGCGCATTCGGGATCGGCTCGCCGTCACGCAGCCACCGATAGACCACCGCGTCGGGCTCGGGCGCCCACGCGCCGATCGAGCCTGTGAGGGTCACGCCGACCGAGGGACTTCCGCTGATCGTCGGCGTCGCCGCCTGCAGCGTCCCCGGCGCGACGACCGCCGTGACGCTCGAGGTGATGGTCCGCGAGCGGTAGCCGGATCGCGATCCGGCGACCCTGACGCTCACGCGCTTGCCGATCGCGGTGGCGGGGAGCACCCAGGTGCGCCCGGTCGCGCCCGGAACGTCGACCCCCTCGAGCCGCCACTGGTAGCGCAACGTCGCAGTCGGCTTCCAGGTACCGGCGACGGCGGTCAGAGTATTGCCGAACACCGGGGTGCCGGTCACCTTGGGCCGCGGGATCGTGGTGAAGGAGCGGAGCGGTGCGGGCGGTGTCGCTGTGGGAGTCGGTGTCGCCGTCGGCGTCGGCGTTGCTGTCGTCGCCACCGCGGTGTCACGGGCCGAAGCGCCCTCCAGCGGCGCGAACAACCCCGCCGCGAGCGCGATCGCAAGCACGCCGATCACCCACGCACCACGACGATTCCCGCCTCGCGCCACGGTCAGCCTCCCGAGTAGCCGCGACGTGGGGCCGCCGCGCACGCGCGAATGTATCAGGCGGGTCGGATGCCACCAAACCACCGAGCCGTGGTCGGCGAAATCGCCGTCGTCTGCCGAATCAGCTCATGAAGTAGGCCGAGACGGCGGGATCGCCGACCATCGGCACGGCGAGGCACACGCTCACGATGAGGAAGGTGACGATCGCTCCCACGAGCGGGATCCACCAGGTCACGCGACGGCGCGAGAGCGACAGCCACGACAGGAACGCGGTGAGCAGCCATCCGCCGATGAAGATGCAGGCGGCGGCGATGCCCCACGCGTTGCCGGCGGAGATGTTCGTGAACTCGCCCTCGACCCCGGCGACCTGCATCCAGGTCTCGGCGAAGCCGGTGAAGTCGACCATCTGGGGCGCCGCACCCATGACGGTGAGCAGGCCGTAGGTGAGCAGCGCGATCGTGATGATGCGGTCGGCGAGTCGGGTGGGTCGTGCCGCGACGGTGGTCGCGGGCCCAGTCGGCGGGTGCGGATGCCGCGCGGGCGGCACCTGCTCCGGGGCGACGACCGGTTCGGGCAGCGGCTGTTTGATCGCGGCGCGCTGCTCTTCCGGCGTCGCGTACTCGCCGTACTGGGGCCTCGGGCGCAGGTCGCTCACGAGCGGGTGCGTCCCCCGAGCGCGCGCTCGTCGCGCTTGCCGGCGAGGTCCTGACGCAGTTCCTTCGGCAGCGAGAACATGAGGTCCTCCTCCGCCGTCTTCACCTCGGCGACGTCGCCGTAGCCGGCACCGGCGAGATCTGCCAGCACCTCCTGCACGAGCACCTCGGGCACGGAGGCGCCGGAGGTCACACCGACCGTCTCGACGCCTTCGAGCCACTCCTGCTGGATCTCGTGCGCGTAGTCGACGCGGTAGGCGGCCTTCGCGCCGTACTCGAGGGCGACCTCGACGAGGCGAACGCTGTTCGAGGAGTTCGCCGAGCCGACCACGATCACGAGATCGGCATCCTTCGCGACCTTCTTGATCGCGACCTGGCGGTTCTGCGTGGCGTAGCAGATGTCGTCGGAGGGCGGGTCCTGCAGGTTCGGGAACCGCTCGCGCAGGCGACGGACCGTGTCCATCGTCTCGTCGACCGACAGCGTCGTCTGCGAGAGCCACACGACCTTGTCCGGGTCCTTCACGACGATCGTGTCGGCCTCGGCGGGCGAGTTGACGACGGTGACGTGATCGGGCGCCTCGCCGGCGGTGCCCTCGACCTCTTCGTGACCGTCGTGCCCGATGAGGAGGATCTCGAAGTCGTCGCGCGCGAAGCGCACGGCTTCGCGGTGCACCTTCGTCACGAGCGGGCAGGTCGCGTCGATCGCCTGGAGGCCGCGATCGGATGCCGCGTTCACGACGGCCGGCGAGACGCCGTGGGCGCTGAACACGACGTGCGCGCCGGTCGGGACTTCGTCGACCTCATCGACGAAGATCGCGCCCTGCGCCTCGAGTTCGGTGACGACGTGGATGTTGTGGACGATCTGCTTGCGCACGTACACCGGCGCGCCGTAGCGCTCGAGCGCCTTCTCGACGGCGATGACCGCACGGTCGACGCCCGCGCAGTAACCGCGCGGCGCGGCGAGGAGCACGCGCTTGCGCCCGGCGACGGGCAGGTCGACGAGGCGTCCGCGGGCTCCCGGAATGCGGGGCATGGGCAGCGAGACGGGTGCGGAGGTCACAGTCTGATTCTACGAACCCGCACCTGGGTGTGGGACGTGTGCGCCAAGATGGGTGACCGTGACGAGTTTCCAGCCCGCAGCCGGCGACACCCCGCCGCCCGACGCGGTGCACCCCCGCGATTCGTCACCACAGACGCCCACGTCGGTGTCGCGCCTCAACGAGACCATCCGCGACTTCGTGCAGAAGTGGGGCGCGGTCTGGGTCGAGGCCGAGATCACCGCGTGGAATCTGCGCGGCGGGCATGTCTTCGGGCGGTTGAAGGATGCCTCGGGCGAGGGCATGCTCTCGTTCCGGATGTGGTCGTCCACGCTGCAGCGCACCTCCGACGATCTGAAGGTCGGCGACCGCGTCGTGGCGTGCGTGAAGGCGGACTACTTCGTCAAGACGGGCGACTTCAGCTTCACGGTCACCTCGATGCGCCACACCGGCCTCGGCGATCAGCTCGAGCGACTCGAGCGGCTGCGCGCGACGCTCCGCGCCGAGGGGCTCTTCGACCCCTCCCGCAAGCGGCCACTCCCCTTCCTCCCGCACGTCATCGGGCTCATCACGGGCGAGCGCAGCGACGCCGAGAAGGATGTGCACCGCAATGCCGAGCTGCGCTGGCCGCACGTGCGGTTCCGCACGATCCACGCCGCCGTGCAGGGCGACCGCTGCGTACCCGAGACGATCGCGGCGCTGAAGACCCTCGACGCCGACCCCGAGGTCGACGTCATCATCATCGCCCGCGGCGGTGGCGACCCGCAGACGCTCCTCGGGTTCAGCGACGAGAAGCTCATCCGTGCCGTCGCGGCGGCATCCACTCCCGTCGTCTCGGCCATCGGACACGAGAACGACCGGCCGCTGCTCGACGACGTCGCCGACCTGCGCGCGTCGACGCCGACCGATGCCGCGAAGCGGGTCGTCCCCGACGTGAGCGAGCAGCGAGCGCTCGTCCAGCAGCTGCGCGCCCGCGCCCGCACGCGGCTGACGCAGCGCATCGCGCACGACATCGCGGGCCTCGAGCAGTTGCGGTCCCGCCCGGTGCTGCGCGACCCGGCCTCGATGCTCACCGGCCGCACGCAGGAGCTCTGGTCGCTCACGACCCGGGGTCGTGACGTCGTGCGACGGCAGATGGATGCCGCGGCCCGCACGACCGCCGAGCTCCGGGCATCGCTGCGCGCCCTCTCCCCCGGCGCGACCCTCGACCGCGGGTACGCGATCGCCCACCTGGCCGACGGGGTGATCGTGCGGGATGCCGCGCAGGCGCAGCCGGGCGACGCGGTCGTCGTGACCGTCGGCCGCGGCTCGTTCGCGGCACGCTCCGAGGGCGAGATCGCGGAGTCCGGGGCGGCATCGGCAGGCGACTCGCCGACCTAGGATGGACAGTATGACCAGCGACGCCGCCGACGTGTCGAATCCCAGCGTCGAAAAGCTCAGCTTCGAACAGGCCCGCGACGAGCTCGTCCAGGTGGTCGCGCAGCTCGAGCAGGGCGCACCGACCCTCGAGCAGTCGCTCGAGCTGTGGACCCGCGGCGAAGCCCTCGCGGCCCGCTGCGAAGAGTGGCTGCTGGGCGCGAAGCGCCGCCTCGACGCGGCTCGCCCGTCCGGAGACGCCGACTGATGGCGAAGCAGCGCATCGTCGCCGAACTCGGCCGCCCCGAGACCGCCGACGAGACCGCCGCGCGCAAGGCCGCGGCATCCCAGCGGTACCGCTCGAGCAAGACGTTCCGCAACCTCGTCGCCGCGATGCTGGTCTGCGTCGCGATCGTCGCGGTCGTGTATCTCGGCGTGCCCCGCGGCACGCCCGAGGAGCCCGCCGCGGTCGACGTCGACACCGCCGCCGCGAGCGCCGCCGAAGCGGTCGGGCACGCGGTGCTCGTCCCCGAAGCGCCCGAGGGGTGGCGCGTCAACTCCGCCCGCATCGAGGGCGGCGTGTGGCGGGTCGTGTACGCACCGGCATCCGGCTTCGTCCGCGTCTCGCAGGCGCTGTCGGTCGAGGACGACTGGGCGGCACAGGAACTCGGCGGGTTCGCACCGACTGGAACCATCACCATCGACGGCATCGAGTGGGACGAGTACGACCTCGCCGCCCCCGTCGACAACATCAGCTACGCGATCGCCACCGACGCCGGCCCCGACACGATCATGATCTCGGGCGCGGCGACCGCCGAGCAGGTCGAATCGGTCGCGGACGGCCTCGGCGATCAGATCCAGGCTCTGCGAAAGGACACACCGTGAGCGAGACCACTACCCCCACCGGCGTCTGGAACGCGATGCTCGAAGGCAACCGCCGTTTCGTCGCAGGCGAGCCGCGGCATCCGCGTCAGGACGCCGAACGCCGCCACGAACTCGCACACGTGCAGCGCCCGACCGCCGCGCTCTTCGGCTGCTCAGACTCGCGCCTCGCGGCCGAGATCATCTTCGACGAGGGCCTCGGCGACCTGTTCGTCGTCCGCAACGCCGGCCAGGTCGTCTCGGACTCGGTCATCGGTAGCCTCGAGTACGCCGTCGCCGTACTGCAGGTGCCGCTCATCGTCGTGCTCGGCCACGACGAGTGCGGTGCCGTGCGGGCCGCGATCGATTCGACCGGCGCCGACGCGCCGGCTCTGCCCGCGAACATCTGGCGCCAGGTCGCGCCGATCGTGCCGGCCGTCCGCCGCGTGCTGAAGGTGTCCGACGGCGCGACGGCCGAGACGGTCGACGCCGAGACCGTCGGGCGCGAGCACCTGCGCGACACCGTCGCCGGCATTCTGCGCGCGTCCGAACTCATCTCCGAGGCGGTCGCCGAGAACCGACTCGCGATCGTCGGCGCGAACTATCGCCTCGCCGACGGCACCGCGATCCCCGATGTCGTCGTCGGCCTGACCGACGCCCAGAACTGACCAGTCACGAGAAACGAGGACGTGCACGACATGACTGAACCGATCGAATACCGCATCGAACACGACACGATGGGCGAGGTGCGTGTCCCGAAGGACGCGCTCTACGCCGCGCAGACGCAGCGTGCCGTCGAGAACTTCCCGATCTCGGGCAGCGGCCTCGAGTCGACGCAGATCGCGGCGCTCGCACGCATCAAGAAGGCGGCGGCGCTCGCCAACAAGGAGCTCGGCACGCTCGACGGCGGCATCGCCGACGCGATCGCGTGGGCTGCCGACGAGGTGGCATCCGGTGCCTACGACGCCCACTTCCCCGTCGACACGTACCAGACCGGCTCGGGCACGTCGTCGAACATGAACATGAACGAGGTCCTCGCGACGCTCGCGACGCAGAAGCTCGGTGCGACGGTGCACCCGAACGACCACGTCAACGCGTCGCAGTCCTCGAACGACGTCTTCCCGACGTCGGTGCACATCGCCGTCACGCAGGCCCTGATCGACGACCTGATCCCCGCGCTCGACCACCTCGCTGTCGCCCTCGAGGCGAAGGCCGAGGCCTGGAAGGGCGTCGTCAAGAGCGGTCGCACCCACCTGATGGATGCCACTCCCGTCACCCTCGGCCAGGAGTTCGGCGGCTACGCCCGCCAGATCCGCCTCGGCATCGAGCGCGTGCAGGCGGTCATCGGCCGCGTCGGCGAGGTGCCCCTGGGCGGCACCGCCGTCGGCACCGGCATCAACACGCCGCTCGGCTTCCCGCAGAAGGTCATCGCGCTGCTCGCGGCCGAGACCGAGCTGCCGATCACCGAGGCGAAGGACCACTTCGAGGCGCAGGCGAACCGCGACGGTCTCGTCGAGGCATCGGGGGCCCTCCGCACCATCGCCGTGTCGCTGACGAAGATCAACAACGACATCCGCTGGATGGGTTCGGGCCCGAACACCGGTCTCGGTGAGCTCCACATCCCCGACCTGCAGCCGGGCTCGTCGATCATGCCGGGCAAGGTCAACCCGGTCGTCCCCGAGGCGACGCTCATGGTCTGCGCGCGCGTCATCGGCAACGACGCCACCGTCGCGTGGGCGGGTGCGTCGGGCTCGTTCGAATTGAACGTCGCGATCCCCGTCATGGGCACGGCGCTTCTCGAGTCGATCCGTCTGCTCTCGAACGCGATGCGCGTGCTCGCCGACAAGACCATCGACGGGCTCCAGGCCAACGTCGAGCGCGCCGCCGCGTTCGCCGGCATGTCGCCGTCGATCGTGACGCCGCTGAACAAGCTCATCGGGTACGAGGCTGCGGCGAAGATCGCCAAGCACTCGGTCGCCAAGGGCATCACGGTGCGCGAGGCGGTCATCGACCTCGGTTACGTCGAGCGCGGCGACCTGACCGAGGCTCAGCTCGACGAGAAGCTCGACCTTCTCTCCATGACCCACCCGGGTTGAGAATCAGACGGTGAACAGCGCCGCCGCACTCCTTCGCACGCCGGGCCTGGGGATCCTCGTCTCCGTCTCGGCTGCCGGCCTCGTGGCCGTGGGTGCGGCGGCGCTCGTCGTCACCCTGCTCCTCGCCCCCGAGGCGGCCGGGTGGGTGGCGCTCGCGTGGCTGCTCGCGGCACTGATCGCGCTCGTGAGCGTCGCGGTCGTGGCGTGGGCGGTGCTCGAGCGCCGCGCCGACGCGGCACCCGCCGCCCGTGAGGTCGTCGAGCGGGCGTTCGACGCGCAGCGTCGGCTGCTCGACGACGTGCGGCACGAGCTCAAGACGCCGATCACGATCGTGCGCGGGCATCTCGAGGTGATGGATGCCACCGACCCCGACGACGTCGAGTCGATCCGCACCCTCGGCATGGCAGAGCTCGACCGGATGACGCGCCTCATCGGCGACATCGACCTGCTCGCGACCGTCGAGGGCGGACAGCTCTCGTACCGCGACGTCGACCTCGCCGGCCTGACACAGCGTGTCGCCGGGATGGTGGCGGTGATCGGCGACCACGAGTGGAGCGTCGAGCAATTCGCCGACGGCGTCATCCGCGGCGACGGCGACCGACTCCTGCAGGCCTGGGTCGCCCTCGCCGACAACGCCGCGAAGTACTCCCCCGCCGGGACGCCGATCGAGATCGGCAGCGCGCTGCACGCCGCCGGCGCCCAGATCTGGGTGCGTGACCACGGCCCCGGCATCCCTCCGGCCATGCGCCGACGCGTGTTCGGTCGATTCGACCGCGGCGCCGTCAAACGACGCGACGGCGGATCGGGGCTGGGCCTCGCCATCGTCGACGCGATCGCGAAGGCACATGGCGGTCATTGCTCCGTCGTGGACACCCCCGGCGGCGGTGCTACGTTCACCCTTGAGATCCCGATCGGCACGGGCGAGGCGCTGCCTTCGCCGCTGCGCGCCGGTGATGTCCTCCTGCAGCGAGAGGCCACTGAATGACCCGCATCCTGATCGTCGACGACGAGCCCCACATCGTCTCGCTCGTCTCACGCGCGATCCGCGCCGAAGGATGGGAGGCGATCGGCGCCGATGACGGCCCCGAAGCACTCGACGCGGCGGCGGACGGGGACATCGACGTCATCGTGCTCGACGTCGGGCTCCCCTCGATGGACGGCTTCCAGGTGCTCCGCGCCCTGCGATCGAAGGGCATCACGACGCCCGTGATCATGCTCACCGCGCGCAGCGGCACGAGCGACACGATCGAAGGCCTCGACGCCGGCGCGAGCGACTACGTGCCGAAGCCGTTCGCGGTCGCCGAGTTGATGGCGCGCGTGCGGTCGCGGCTGCGCGACAGCGTGGCATCCGCTCCCGTCCTCAGCCGTGGCGCGATCACGCTCGACATCCTCGCGCGGCGCGCGACGGTGAACGGCCGCGACGTCGACCTGTCCGCTCGCGAGTTCGCCCTGGCCGAGCAGTTCCTGAAGAACCCCGGCGAGACGCTCACCCGCGAGGTGCTGCTGAGCCGCGTGTGGGGCTTGGAGTTCGACCCGGGCTCGAACGTCGTCGACGTGTACGTGCGCTACCTGCGCGCGAAGCTCGGCCACGACCACATCTCGACGGTCCGCGGCGAAGGCTACCGCTGGGACTGACCCGGCGGCGCTGACCGCTGCCCGGTCGCTCGCGAGAAACCACGTTCCTCGCCAGAAACCCGCGCAGGACTGGTTTCTCGCGCTGGCATGGTTTCTCGCGGGCAGGGCGGGCCGAGCGGATGCCGCGCAACGCGAACGGCCCCCGACGTGCAGTCGGGGACCGTCGGCGTCGCGGGTCAGCTGAGCTCGCCGGCCTCGAGGAGATCGGTCACGAGGGCGGCGATGGCGGAGCGCTCGGAGCGGGTCAGGGTGACGTGGCCGAAGAGGCCGTGGCCCTTGAGCGTCTCGATCACCGAAGCGATGCCGTCGTGGCGGCCGACCCGCAGGTTGTCGCGCTGTCCGACGTCGTGGGTGAGCACGACGCGCGAGTTCTGGCCGATGCGGCTGAGCACCGTGAGGAGGACGTTCCGCTCGAGCGACTGCGCCTCGTCGACGATCACGAACGCGTCGTGGAGCGAACGGCCGCGAATGTGCGTGAGCGGCATGACCTCGAGCATCCCGCGTGCGACCACCTCTTCGAGGACGTTGCCGGAGACGACCGAGCCGAGGGTGTCGAAGACCGCCTGACCCCACGGGTTCATCTTCTCGCCCTGGTCGCCAGGCAGGAAGCCGAGGTCTTGACCGCCGACGGCGTACAGCGGGCGGAAGACGATGATCTTCTTCTGCTGCTGCTGCTCGAGCACCGCCTGCAGGCCCGCGCACAGCGCGAGCGCCGACTTGCCGGTGCCGGCGCGACCGCCGAGCGACACGATGCCCACCTCGGGGTCGAGCAGCAGGTCGATCGCGATGCGCTGCTCGGCCGAGCGGCCGTGCAGGCCGAAGACGTCACGGTCGCCACGGACGAGCTTGTACCCGCCGTTCTTGTCGGTGACCCGGCCGAGCGCCGATCCGCGCTCGGAGTGGACGACGAGGCCGGTGTTCACGGGGAGCCCGCGCACGTCTTCGCTGAGACCGACCTCACTGTCGTAGAGGTCGCTGACGTCGTCGCCCGAGACGTCGATCGACGCGATGCCGGTCCAGCCCGAGTCGATGGCCTGTTCCGCCAGGTACTCCTCGGCGTGGAGACCGAGGGATGCCGCCTTCACACGCATCGGCAGGTCCTTCGACACGACGGTGACGGTCTGCCCCTCCTGCGAGAGGTGCATCGCGACCGAGAGGATACGGGTGTCGTTGTCGCCCAGGCGCATGCCGGCGGGGAGGACGGTCGGGTCGGTGTTCGTCAGCTCGACGCGGAGCGTGCCGCCGTCACCGACGGGAACCGGGAAGTCGAGGCGTCCGTGTTCGACGCGGAGCTCGTCGAGGTGCCGCAGCGCCTGCCGTGCGAAGTAGCCGATCTCGGGGTCGTGACGCTTCCCCTCGAGTTCGGTGACGACGACGACCGGCAGCACGACGGAATGCTCCGCGAACCGGAAGAGTGCACGCGGATCGCTCAGCAGCACCGAGGTATCCAGCACGTACGTGCGCAGATCCTGGTCGCTGGCCGCCTCCGCGGCCGTGCTGAGGTGACGCTGCTTCTCAGGTGCTCGTGTGGCCACAACCCACTCCCGCCCCGGGGGTTCCCCGGCAGTCACGAGTCGACCTGGGTCACGAGTCGTGAGAAGGCCGACTCGAACGGGCTCCGTGCCCGTTGGGATGAACGTAGGCCGCGCACGTGGCATCCGCGCAATCCGACACGCCGTGGAACGGGGACTGCCGTGTGAACAGTGTGTAACGCCGCTGGAGTCAGCTGCCGAAGCGGCGATCGCGGTCGCCGAAATCCCTGATCGCGCGGAGGAAATCGACTTCGCGGAGGTCGGGTCCGAGTGCCTCGACGAAGTAGAACTCGCTGTGCGCGGACTGCCACAGCAAGAAGTCGCTGAGGCGCTGCTCCCCCGACGTGCGGATCACGAGGTCGGGGTCGGGCTGGCCGCCGGTGTAGAGGTGCTCGCCGATCTGCTCGGGGGTGAGGCTCTCGGCGAGCTCTTCGAGCGAGCCGCCCTGGCGGTCGTGGGCGGCGATGATGCTGCGGACGGCATCGACGATCTCGCCGCGACCGCCGTACCCGACGGCAAGGTTGACGTGCAGGCCCGTGTTGTCGCGGGTGCGGTCCTCGACGGTGCGGAGGCTCCGGGCGAGATCGTCGGGCAGGAGCTCGGCACGACCGACCTGCTGCACGCGCCAGCCGGGCTCCTGCGACAGCGTGTCGGCGAGCTCGGCGATGATCTCGATGAGGTCGCTGAGCTCCTGCGAATCGCGCTTGGTGAGGTTGTCGACCGACAGCAGATACAACGACACGACCTTGATGCCGAGGTCGTCGCACCACTGCAGAAACTCGTGCATCTTCGCGGCGCCGGCGCGGTGCCCGTGCGACACCGTCGTGTAGCCGAGCTGCCGGGCCCACCGGCGATTGCCGTCGATCATCATCGCGACGTGGTGCGGCACGCTGCGCGCCTCGATCTCGCGGCGCAGGCGGGAGCTGTAGAGCCGGTACAGCAGGCCCCGTCCCTGGGTCGAACCGGCGCGAGTCACGTGCCTACGCTACCGCTGTCGGCCGCCGTCGCCGCGTATGGACTCCTCGGCATGGCACGGCGCGTAGGCTCGGGCCGTGACCCGACACACCCCCGCCGACGGACCCGAAATGCCCCAGCTTCCGCTGTTGGATGCCGCGGCCCTCGACGCGCACGTCGAGCTGAAACCGACGTGGCGGGGCTGGATCCACGCGGGGACGTTCCCGGTCGCGATCGCCGCGGGCATCGTGCTGATCGTCCTCGCCGAGGGAACGCCCGGCAAGTGGGCGGCCGCGGTGTTCATGGCGACGTCGCTGCTGCTGTTCGGCAACTCCGCCCTGTACCACCGCTTCAACTGGGGTCCGCGGACGAAGGTCGTGCTCAAGCGCATCGACCACGCGAACATCCTGCTGCTCATCGCGGGCACGTACACGCCGATTGCGACGCTCGCGCTCACCCCCGACAAGGGAGTGCTGCTGCTGATCCTGGTGTGGTCGGGTGCGCTGCTCGGCATCCTGTTCCGCGTCTTCTGGATCAACGCGCCGCGCTGGCTCTACGTCGCGCTCTACCTGCTGCTGGGCTGGGCCGCGGTGATGTACCTCGTCGACCTGCTCAACGCGAACGTCGCGATGATGGTGCTCGTCATCGTTGGCGGCCTGCTCTACACAGCCGGCGCCGTCGTCTACGGCATGAAGCGGCCGAACCCGTGGCCGGGCCACTTCGGCTTCCACGAGATCTTCCACGTCTGCACGGTCCTGGCGTTCCTCTGCCACTGGACCGCGTGTCTGCTGATCTCGCTCGACCCGCTCAGTCCTTCGCTGGGTCTCCCGGCGTAGGACCCTCGCCGCGGGCGGCGGCCTCTTCGGCGTCGAGCTGCTCGCGGACATCGACCCGGTACTGCGCGCGGCGCACGCGGCGCAGCATCGCGATGCCCAGCAGCACGATCACGACGGCGATGAGCGCCATCACGAGGAACCCCTCGATACCCGGCGTGACCTGCTCGGCGGAGAGGCCGGGGGTCGGTGTGGGCGTCGGGGTCGCGGCGAGCCAGAGCATGGGTCCTCTTCTTTCAGCCAGAGCGAATAGCCTGGAACTCCAGCCTAGATCGGATGCCGCATGTCCCCCACCGACGTCGACCGGATGCTCGCCGAGCGTTACGGACGCACCGGCACCGTTCGTCGCCGGACGCTCTGGTGGGTTGCGGTCGCAGTCGTCGCCATCGTCGCGACGGGCCTCCTCGGCTGGTCGACCGTGACTCGCTCCCTCGCCTCGGTGGATGCCGACACGACGGGGTACAACATCGACGACGAGCACCTCGTGACGGTGCGCGCGCAGATCAACTTCAACGGCGACGGCCCCATCGCGTGCGCGTTCGAGGCGCAGGACACCGAGCACGGCATCGTCGGCTGGCGGGTCGTGGAGTACGCGGCATCCGAGGAGCGTTCGAGGACTGTCGTGGAGCAGGTGCCGACCGTCGCGGAGGCGACGACGGGTTTGATCCGCTCCTGCTGGACCCCGTAGGCTGTCAGATCACGCGCCCCGGCCCGCTGCCGGGGCGTTCGCTTATATCCACCCCGATCACACGGGAGATCACGATGTCCACTGAGACGTTCCTCACCCAGGAGGCGTACGACCGCCTCGTCGCCGAGCTCGAGCACCTGTCGACCACCGGTCGCGAGGAGATCGCGAAGCGCATCGAGGCCGCACGCGAAGAGGGCGACCTCAAGGAGAACGGCGGCTACCACGCTGCGAAGGACGAGCAGGGCAAGCAGGAGGCGCGCATCCGCACGCTCCAGCAGCTGCTGAAGGACGCCAAGGTCGGCGTCGCACCCGAGTCCGACGGCACGGTGCTCTCGGGCACGGTCGTCACCGCGCTCGTCGCCGGCGGCGAAGAGGTGTTCCTGCTCGGCAACCGCGAAATCGCGGCGAACAGCGAGCTCGACGTGTACAGCGAGGCATCCCCGCTCGGCGAGGCCATCCTCGGCCTCAAGGAGGGCGACAAGACCTCGTACACGGCGCCCAACGGCAAGTCGATCAGCGTCGAGATCGTGAAGGTCGAGACCTACTCGGGGCAGTGACGGTTCGTTGCGCGGCGCTGCGCCGCGCGCGGCATCCACTCGTCTGACCGCGAGAGAACATCCCGCGGCCGAGGGAACAGGTGTAGTCCGTTCTCTCGGCCGTGGGATGTTCTTTCGGCGGGATGCCGCGGCGCGAGAGGGCGCGAGCCCGCGCGAGCGGGCGCGCAGTGATCCCGGGCGCTCAGTCCTGGACGAGGCGGGGCGCGTAGCCGGCCTCGCGCAGGATCGCGAGCACCTGCGCGCGGTGTTCCTCGCCGCGGGTCTCGACCGAGAGTTGCAGGATCACCTCGCTGATCTGCAGACCCTGGCCGTGGCGGGTGTGCAGCACCTCGATGACGTTCGCGCCGACGGTCGACAGCAGCTCCGACACGCGCGCGAGCTGACCGGGACGGTCAGGCAGCGGCACCTGGATGGTCATGTACCGACCGGATGCCGCGAGCCCGTGTGCCACGACGCGTTGCAGCAGCAGCGGGTCGATGTTGCCGCCCGAAAGGATCGCCGCGGTCGGCCCGGTCGGCTTGACCTTGCCGGTGAGGATCGCCGCGACGCCGACGGCGCCGGCGGGCTCGACGACCTGCTTCGCGCGCTCGATGAGCACGAGGATCGCGCGGGCGATGTCGTCGTCGGTCACCGTGACGACCTCGTCGACGAGGTCGCGGATGATCCCGAACGGGATGTCGCCGGGGCGCTTCACCGCGATGCCGTCAGCGATCGTCGGGGTCGTATCGGCGTCGATCGGGTGGCCGGCGGCGAGTGAGGGCGGGTAGGCCGCGGAGTTCTCAGCCTGCACGCCGATGACACGCACGGTGCGCCCTTCGGCGGCGGCGCGCGCCTTGACGGCTGCCGCGACGCCCGCGATGAGGCCACCGCCACCGATGCCGACGAGGACCGTCTCGAGGCCCGGGATCTCGTCCATCAGCTCGAGACCGAGCGTGCCCTGCCCGATGACCACGTCACGGTGGTCGTACGGCGGGATGAAGACGGCGCCGGTGCGCTCGGCGAACTCCTGCGCGAGGCGCAGCGGCGTCTCGAAGGTGGCCCCTTCGAGCACGACGTCGGCGCCGTAGCCGCGCGTCGCGAGGAGCTTCGGAACGGGCACGCCGAGCGGCATGAAGATCGTCGCCGGGATGCCGAGCTTCTGGGCGCCGAGCGCCACGCCCTGGGCGTGGTTGCCCGCGGATGCCGCGACGACACCCCGCGCGCGCTCCTCGGCGGTCAGGCGCGACAGGCGGTAAGTCGCGCCGCGGATCTTGAACGAACCGGTGCGCTGCAGGTGCTCGAACTTGAGGTGCACCGACGCGCCGAGGACGGTCGAGAGGTACTCGGAGCCCTCGACGGGGGTGTGCAGGATGACGCCTTCGAGTTGGGCTGCGGCATCCGTGAACTCCGACAGGGTCGGGTGGGTGGTGGTGTCGTTCACGAGAAGCGCTTCCTGTCGCGGAGATCTTGGCGGGGCACGGTGCTCCAGATGAGGTCGGTGGGTCTCGCATCGACCGGATGCTCCCACCCGCGTCTGGAGAGGTAGAGCCAGACCACGTTGACGAAGGCGGCGAGCGGCACGGCGAAGACGGCGCCCGCGATGCCGGCGATCATCGCTCCCCCGGCGACGGCGAGGACGACCGCGAGCGGGTGCACCTTGACGGCGGCGCCCATGAGGAGCGGCTGGAGGATGTGGCCCTCGAACTGCTGGACCGCGAGGACGATGACGAGCATCCAGAGGGCGATCCACGGGCCGTTGTAGACGAGCGCGAGGAAGACTGCGAGGGCGCCGGTGAGGACGGCGCCGACGAAGGGCACGAACGCGCCGAGGAAGACGAGCACGCCGATGGGGGCGGCAAGCGGCACTCCGAGGGCGAAGGCGCCCACTCCGATGCCGACGGCGTCGATGGTGGCGACGAGGAGCTGGGTACGGGCGTAGTTGATGACGGTGCGCCAGCCGGCGCGGCCGGCGCCGTCGACAGCGGTGCGGGCGCGCTGCGGGAAGAGGCGGACGGTCCACTTCCAGATGCCACCGCCGTCGGCGAGGGTGCAGATGAGGATGAAGATCGCGAGGAGGACGCCGGTGACGATGTGCCCGAGCGTCGAGCCGACGGCGAGGGCGCCCGACCACAGCAGCTGCGCCTGCTCCTGGATGAGCTCGAAGGCCTGGTCGATGGCGCCGTCGATCTGCAGCTCGGTGAGGTGGAGCGGTCCGTCGATGAGGTAGGTGCGGAACTCGTCGAGGGCGACGACGGTGCGGTCGCGCACGCGGCCGGCTTCGCGGGAGATCTGCCAGATGGCGAGCCACAGCAGGCCGGTCGCGACGGAGAGCGCGACGAGGACCGTGATGAGCACCGAGAGCCATCGCGGCATCCGATGGCGGATCAGGAAGCTGAACAGCGGCCAGACGAGCGCCGTCACGAGGATCGCGGCGAGCAGCGGGATGATGAGCAGCTTCAGCTGGATGACGATCCAGATGAGGACGGCGATCGCCGCGGCGATGAGGAGGAAGCGCCACGCGTACGCGGTCGCGAGGCGGAGGCCGCGCGGCATCGAATCGGCGATCTCCGTCGACACCGTGCGCTGTCGGAGGGTGTCGAAGAAGCCGCCGCGTGGCTTGTCGCCGCCGGTGCTCATCCGCTCATCCTAGGTCGGTTCATATGCCACGCGCGGTGCGGCATCCGCTCGTCAGAACTGGATGCGCGGGGGCTCGGCGATCGCGGCGCCGTTCTCGACTTCGAAGAACTCGCGCTCGCTGAAGCCGAGGCGGCGGGCGAAGAGGTTGTTCGGGAAGACCTTGATCTTGGTGTTCAGCTCACGCACGCCGCCGTTGTAGAAGCGGCGCGACGCCTGGATCTTGTCTTCGGTGTCGACGACGGCCTGCTGCAGCTGCAGGAAGTTCTGGCTCGCCTGCAGCTGGGGGTACGCCTCGGCGACCGCGAACAGCGACTTGAGCGCCTGCTGCATGTGGCCCTCGGCGACGCCCGCCTCGGCAGGGCTCGTGGCGGTGAGGGTCTCGGCACGGGCCTGGGTCACGTTCTCGAAGACGGCCTTCTCGTGGGCGGCGTAGCCCTTGACGGTCTCGATGAGGTTGGGGAGCAGGTCGGCGCGACGCTTGAGCTGCACCGTGATGTCGCTCCACGCCTCGTCGACGCGCACGTTCAGCGACACGAGCGAGTTGTACGTCGCCCACAGGTAGATGCCGACGATGACAGCGAGCACGACGACCGCGATGAGCGCCGGGATCAGAAAGTCCATGTCTCCCCCTCGTTCTGAGCGAGTCCATCCTATGGGCGCAGGTCTTGAGGCTTCCTGTGGATTCGGCGGGCGGATTGCGTCGTGTGACAGCGCCGACTTGCACGCGTTCGCTCACGGGTCGAGACTCGAGGAGATCGCAGCATGACGCGAAGCCTCGCGCCCGCCGTCGCTCTTCGGGTGATGTGCACGGGCACGCGCTGCGGCTTCCTGAACATCGATTCAGCAGGCCGCTCGGCCTGCCCGGACAGAACGGCTCGTCATGCGTCTCACCGAATCCTCCGCTCCCGTCTTCTCGATCGAGACGACCCGCTTCGACGAGGACTACCGTCCCGTCGACGGCACCCGGATCACGACGAACTTCGCGAACCTCGCCCGCGGCGAAGAACGCGAGGAGAACCTGCGGAACGCGCTGCGGATGATCGACCGGCGCTTCAACGACCTGGCGAGCTGGGACAACGAGGCAGGCGATCGCTACCGCCTGGAGCTCGACATCGTGACCGTGAGCGTCGACATCGACGACGCCTCGGGTGGTGGGTCGTTCCCGCTGATCGAGGTGCTGCAGCCGCTCATCGTCGACACGAAGACGGGGCAGCGGATCGACGGCATCGTCGGCAACAACTTCTCGTCGTACGTGCGCGACTACGACTTCAGCATCGTGCTGCCCGCCCACAACGAGGGGAAGACGGGCTTCAGTGCGCCCGATGACTTCGGGGTGCTGCACGGCAACCTATTCAAGAGCTTCCTCGAGTCGGACGTGTACGCGGAGCAGTTCGCGACGCTGCCGGTCGTGTGTCTGAGCGTGTCGACCTCGAAGACGTACCGTCGGTCGGCGAACGTGCACCCGATTCTGGGTGTCGAGTACACGAGCGAGTCGTCGCCGACGGATGACTACTTCGCGAAGATGGGCATGCGCGCCCGGTACTTCATGCCGCGCGGCAGCTCGGCGCCGCTCGCCTTCTACTTCGTGGGCGATCTGCTGGGCGACTACACGAACCTCGAGCTGATCGCGACGATCAGCACGATGGAGACGTTCCAGAAGATCTACCGACCCGAGATCTACAACTCGAACTCCGCTGCGGGCGCCGTCTACAAGCCGAGCCTCGGGGCGTCGGACTTCTCGCTGACGCGCGTCGTCTACGACCGCGAGGAGCGCAGCCGCCTGGCTGTGGTGCAGGGGAAGTTCGCGGAGGAGTTCTTCATGACGCCGCACGCCGAGACGCTGAAGAAATGGTCGGCCGGGTTCTCGGCGGCGCACGACGACTTCGCCGGAAACGACGACGAGGAGGGAGACCGATGATGACGAAGCTGCTTCCCACCTCCACCGCCGGCAGTCTGCCGAAGCCGTCGTGGCTGGCCGAGCCCGAGAAGCTGTGGTCGCCGTGGCTGCTCGAGGGCGAGGATCTCGCCGAGGGCAAGAAGGATGCGCTGCGGCTGTCGCTGGCCGATCAGGCGCAGGCGGGCATCGACATCGTGAGCGATGGCGAGCAGACGCGGCAGCACTTCGTGACGACGTTCATCGAGCACCTCGACGGGGTGGACTTCGAGCAGCGCGAGACGGTGCGGATTCGTGACCGGTACGACGCGTCGGTGCCGACGGTGGTCGGTGCGGTGTCGCGCAAGCAGCCGGTGTTCGTGGCGGATGCCGCGTACCTGCGGTCGCAGACGTCGCAGCCGATCAAGTGGGCGCTGCCCGGGCCGATGACGATGATCGACACGCTCTATGACGCGCACTACAAGAGCCGCGAGAAGCTGGCGTGGGAGTTCGCGACGATCCTGAACCAGGAGGCGAAGGAGCTCGAGGCAGCGGGCGTCGACATCATCCAGTTCGACGAGCCGGCCTTCAACGTGTTCTTCGACGAGGTGAACGACTGGGGCGTGGCTGCGCTGGAGCGCGCGTTCGAGGGCCTGACCTGCGATGTCGCGGTGCACATCTGTTACGGGTACGGCATCAAGGCGAACACGGATTGGAAGGCGACGCTCGGTCACGAGTGGCGGCAATACGAGCGGACGTTCCCGAAGCTGCAGGCGTCGGGCGTCGACATCGTGTCGCTGGAATGCCACAACTCGCACGTGCCGGTGGATCTCATCGAGTTGCTGCGCGGAAAGCGCGTGATGGTGGGCGCGATCGACGTAGCATCCGCTCAGGTCGAGACGCCGGAGGAGGTCGCGGCGACGCTGCGGTCGGCACTGCCGTTCGTGGACGCTGACCTGCTGTACCCGTCGACGAACTGCGGGATGGCGCCGCTCCCCCGGTCGGTGGCGCGCGGCAAGCTCGCTGCGCTGGCGGCGGGCGCAGAGATCGTGCGGCAGGAGCTCGCGGGCTGAGCTCGGCCCCGCGCGGTCGTTGAGCGGGCGCAGCGAGACGAAACGCTCGCGCCAGCGGGGCGTCAGAACGGTGCGGCTTCGGTGGGCGAAGCGGCGGCAGGAGTGAAGGCGACGGCCGGGGTGGGTGCGTCTTCTCTGTAGATCCTGCCGAGGGGTGAAGTCCATTCGAGGACGCCACCCTTGAGTTGTCGGACCCTCCAGCACGTGAACTGCTTCATCGAGTGATGTCGCTGACACAAGTGGCAGAGATTGCAGATGTGGGTCTTGCCGCCGAGTGCGTGATCGACGTTGTGATCCACCTCACAACGAACCGCCGCCTGGCGGCATCCGGGGAACCTGCAGTGCTGGTCCCGCGCCTGCAGGTACCGGCGCATCTTCTCCGGCACCCGGTACGAATCGACCGCGAGGACCGCGCCGGTCACCGGATGGGTGACGAGCCGCTCCCACTGCGTGTTCCCTGCCGCGAGCTGTCGAGCAGTTGCCGCGTCGATCGGTGAACGTCCGACGAGGTCGCACGCGTCGTGGTCGTCGCCCGCGAGCGCGTGCGCCGGGATCACCACCTGGATACGGGCACGGATCTTGCCGAGTGGCCCCGCCGAGGTGTCGCGAGTGTCGTCGAGCGCGGGCGTGCCTGCGAGGAGGAGGTCGGCGAGGATGTCGGCGCGAACCTGGTCGGTCGTGCGCGCGTCGGTCGACACGGCCTCGGCACGGGACTCCCCCTCGCCCGCCGTGGCCGCGCCCGCAGAGTCAGCGACCTGCGCGTCGCCCAGCCCGAACGTCAGTCCCGCCGCGGCCCGCTGGTCTCGCGTGTCGACGACAGCGCGTGCCATTCGGGTCAGTCGGTCGTAGGCGCCCTCGACGAGCGCAGTCGGCATCGTCGCGATGAGGTCGCTCATCCCGTCGCGGCCGGGAATAACCCGAACGCACCGCCCGGCCGCGGCCTCTTCGTGCCGCTCCGCGAACGACCGCGGGTGCATGTGCTGCGCGAGAATCTCGAGTTCACCGCGCACGCGGCTGGGGATGTCGCGCTCGCACCGCGTGATCGCGGCATCCGCGAAGGCACCGCGCAACTCGGGCGGCAGGATCGAACCGGCATCCACGATCGCCATAACATGACCGCGGATGATGCGGCCGTCGGCCCACGCCTCGAGCGCGGTCGGGTAGTCATCGACGATCGTGCGGGCCTCATCGATGCGCCGCTGGATCGTCCGGTCGGCGAAGCCCATCACGCCGGCGAGTTCGGCGGCGACGGAGCGGAGCAGCATGTCCTGCTCGCGCACGCGAGCGGGCGAGCCGGATGCCGCGCGCTCGGCGAGCGCACCTGCCGCGGCGAGCCAGCGGATCTCGGCGATCTGCGCCGCCGCGAGGTCACGCCCGACACCCTCGACGCCATGAACCACCTCGGCGAGCGACGCGAGGAACGCGTCGGATCCGGGGGTCTCGGCGGGGGTGGTCATGCCTCAATTCTGGTGAGGGGTTCCGACATTGAGCAGGTGAATTCGGCCCTCAGCACCCCTGCCCAGATGAGGAATCTCTCATCCGATTCCGGTCGAGGTGTTCGAGCGCGGTCGCAACGTTCTCGTCCACTGATCGCATGGAATCGAGCCGCAGGCGGGGCGCATCCCACGCTTCGAATCCGGCGCCTCGGGTGACGACCGATTCCCACGTCGGCTCGGGGAACCCGACGAGTGCACGGTTGCGCCCCTCGAGTCGCCGGCGGTGCGCGGTCTCATCGCTGCAGTACACCTCGATGAAGACCACCTTCTGGCCGAGCTCCGCCGCGAGTGAGGTCCACTGGCCGCGCGCGGCATCCACGTCGTTGACTGCGTCGACGATGGCGTCGTTGCCGAGCACAAGCTGCTCGCGGGCGAGATCTTCGGCCACGACATATGCCGCAACTCCGGTCGGCTGTTCACGGTGGATGCCGGCACGCCACATCGCCGCTTCGATGGGGTCCACCGACAGGAGCGCACAGCCGAGCGACCGCGCGATGCCCTCGGCGATCGTGCTTTTGCCCGAGCCGGGGAGGCCAGCCATCGCGATCAGCATGGTCCGATTGTGGCGCACGGCGTGGCGGCACCCACCCAGTCCCACCAGCGCGTCACACCCGTGACGTAGGGTCGCGAGCGTGACTGGTCAGCGCACGCATCGGTACCTTCGGCTGTCGCTCGTGGGCGTGGTGTTCGCGCTGGCGGTGGCGGTGACGGTCGAGACGATCCGGACCGGCGAGCTGCTGCCGTCGATCAGCGACTACTACTACTCCGCGGCGGGTGGCGTGTTCTCGGCGGCGCTCGCGGCAATCGCGGTCGCGCTGCTCGCGCTGTCGGGGCGCGACCTGGAATCGGTGCTGCTCGACGTCGCGGCGATCTTTGCGCCGCTGATCGCGATCGTGCCGACGGGGTTCCGCAGCGAGCCGGTCGTGCCCGATTCGGTCATGCCGGCCGTGCTGAACGGCGTGACGACGTACCTGGTGGTGCTCGGCGCGGTGCTGGTGATGGCGATCGTCCTCACGATCTGCGGGCAGATCCCGTGGCGCCGGACGATCGCGCTCGGCTCGGTCGCGCTCGTCGTCGGCATCGGCCTCGCGATCCTGACCTTCGCACCCGGCCTCCGCGAGCAGTTCCCGTTCGTCGGCGGCATCAACGTGCACCTCGTGGTGACGGTGTGCTTCTTCGCGGTGTTCGCGGCGATCCCGATCGTGAACGCGCTCCCCCGCACGCGCGACCCCGGCGCCCGTCCGCCGTCGCGCGCGCTGCAGGTGGTGTACTTCGTGATCCCGGTGGCGATGGTGATCACCCTGGTGCTGACGGTGACCATCGGCATCCGCTTGCCTGACACTCCAGCCGTCTTCATCGGCGAAGCAGTCGGCTTGATCTTGTTCGCCGTCTTCTGGGCCGTGCAGACGGTCGAACGATGGGATGCCGCCGACCCGCCGAGCCTCGTGGCGGGGTCATGACCGGCACGCCGAGCGGGTTCGGTTACGTCGCACGTGGATCGCAGGTCGAGATCCGGCACGACGGCCGGCTCGCGGCGACGCTACGGGGTCGCGCTGCGGAGAAGTTCCTCGACGACGTCGAACGACGCGATCCGCAGCACGTGATGGCCCGGGTGACGGGCAACTACAAGCGCGGCAACGAACGTCAGAAGTGACCTGTGACGCGTCGAATCTGGCAGCTATTATGTCTTAAGAGACATATCGAGGAGTCATGGTCACCGCATCGACACTGGTTCGGGCAGCCCGAAAGAGCGAGCGCCTCACGCAGGCAGAGCTCGCCACCCGAGCGCGCCTAGATCAGTCAGCGGTGTCGCGGTCGGAGCGCGGCCGAGACGCCGAGTTCGGCACGGTCGATCGCCTCCTTGCCGGCGCGGGGTACCGCCTCTACGCTGCTCCGACCCGACGTGACGACGCGGCGACGGCTGCCGCCGAGATTCGTCTTCGCCTCCGCGAGGGTGACAGGCCGGGTGCGCTCCGCGCCCTGCTGCAGCTGAACGACAACCTCGTCGCCGAGCGCGGATTGATCCGCGGTGTGCTGACGATCACCGAGCCCGAGCCGACAGGCGAAGCCGTGTGGGATGCCGCGATCGCGGCGCTCGTCGAGTGGCGGCTCCGCGATGAGAAGCTGCCGCTGCCGCCGTGGACGTCATCTTTGACGCGTGCGCTTAGCAACGCGCGCACGCTCGAGGTCGATCCCGCCGACCCGACACCTCCGCGGACCGCGGTGCCCGATGCGTTCGCGAAGCGTGGCGTGCTCGTCTGGGCTGACACGTTCGCGAGTGTGTAGCGGTGGGGACAACGCTCGACCGCGACGCGATCATCGCCGGGCTTCGCGATCTGGTGTCGGAACTCCGCAGTGCGGGCGAGGTCGCTGGAATCAGGCTTGTGGGCGGCGCAGCGCTGAGCCTGCGCTACTTCGACCGTCGAACGACGCAAGACCTGGACTCGCTCCATGTGCAGCCGGGCTCCGATGCAGCCGTGGCGGCAGCAGCGGCCCGCGTAGCCCTCGCTCATGAATGGGCGCCGGACTGGCTGAACTTCAACGTCGCGCGTGTCGACGCGGTGCCGAGTTTCGGTCGGCGACCGGTCGAGTGGATCACGATCTTCGACGACCACGGCATCGTGATCCAGGTCGCGTCGAAAGAGGCACTCCTCGCGATGAAACTCCGCGCGAGCCGCCCCGGTCGGGACACCGACGACATCCGTCAGCTCCTGGCGCTGTGCGAGATCGGCACCCTCGACGCCGCCGAGTCCCATTACGACGACTTCTACCCTGGCGACGGGCTCAGCGATCGAGCGGTCGCGATGGTGACGCGGATCCTCGAGCTGGGCCTCCCCGTTCAACCTCCGGCTCCGGGCCCGATCGATCTCGGCCCGGGTTCCAGGAACTGACTCGTCTCAGCCCTTCGCAACGCGCGTCGGCCGCCGCTCGAGCACTCCCCCGCAGTTCGGACACGCCCGCCCAGGGAACCCGTCGACGCACCCCGCGCACCAGGTGCACTCGTACGAGCAGATGTACGCCTCGCTCTCCATTGCGGTGGCGGTACCGCAGGACTCACAGTTCGGGCGCATCTCGAGCATGACCCGACCGTATCGAGCCACCGAACGCCTCAGCCCTGCACCGAACGGCCAGCCACCGTGTGATTCCGGCCACACGCGCAACCCCCTCCCCCGAACGGCACCCGAAGGCGCACGATCGGAGCATGGCAAGCATTCTTTCGATCGTGTGGGGCGTGCGCGACATCGCGCGTGCGGTGGAGTTCTGGACTGCGGCGCTCGACTACGTGCCGAAGCGCGAGCCGGACGACGACTGGGCGAGTCTCGTGCCGCGGGAGGGCGCGGGCGTGCAGCTGTCACTCATGCTCGTCGGGTCGGACAAGCCGCAGCGCCACCATCTCGACATCAAGGCCGAGGACCGCGCCGCCGAGGTCGAGCGACTGGTGGCCCTCGGCGCCACCACAGTCGACGACTGGGACTACGAGGACGGCGCCGACTACATCGTCCTGCGCGACCCCGACGGCAACACCTTCTGCGTCGTCTCCAACTGACCGAGCGGATGCCGCGCCGCCGGCACTCCAGCAGCGTTGCAGCCGCCCGGACAAGGCCGTCCGCGCAACCGTTCAGAACACGTCCCAGTGTTGCGCACGCTCGGTGAGCGCGTCGATCACGCGGATCGTCGCGGCCGATGGCGCGCCTGCGCCGCGGATCGCGATGTGCAGCGTGTTGATCGGTGCCTCGTCGGGACGGTGGAGCACTTCGACGGTGCCGGCCCCGATCGAAGGGTCGGCGAGATAGCGCGGGAGCGCCGAGATGCCCGCGCCAGCTGCGACGGCGGCGAGCACACCACGCAGGTCTGGGACGGTGACCGCGACGCGATTGGTGGGTCGGTGGCCGAACTGGCTGCGCCAGTATCGCCGGACGATCGACAGTGCGTCGTCGTATGTGACGAGCGGCAGGTGGTGCAGCGCAGCTGCGGCGTCGGTGGCGAGGCGGTCGCGGTCGATCGTGCGGGCCAGGGCAGGTGCACCGATGAGCACGAACTCTTCATCGACGAGTCCCCGGTAGCGGATGCCGCGCGTCGGGGTGCGCACGGATGAGATGACGACGTCGAGCTCGTCGTTCTGCAGGCGGGCGAGCAGATCGGGAGCGAGACCGAGCGTGAAGGCCAGGCGAGCACCCTCGGTGGCGAGCGGGGTGAGCGCCGGGATGACGCGGGCGGCGATGATGTCGCTCGCGCCGCCGATCCGGACGAGTTCGGTAGTCGTGGGTGCGGGCGCCGTCCACGCCTCGCGCAGCTGGTCGATGGGCGCGGCGATGCGGGCGGCGAGCGCATCTCCGGCGGAGGTGGGCTGCACGCCGCGGGCGGTGCGGGTGAGCAGCGGTGCGCCGAGTTCCGCTTCGAGCCGGCCGATGCGTTCACTGACGGACGGCTGGCTGAGCCCGAGCCGAGTGGATGCCGCGGTGATCGAGCCTGCGCGATGCACTTCGAGGAAGGTGCGCAGGAGGTCGAGCTCTTGCATGCGGCATCCAGTCATCAAGAAATCTATGGCAAGCCAGTGTGGCAGGAAATGCGGTCGATGGCTGCCGGGTTCAGTCCGATGGCTGTTCGCAGGGAGCGGCCGGGAAGACTTGGAGCAGACATGGCACGCATTCTCATGGTGGTCACTGGGGCCGACAGCATCACGTTGACAGACGGCACCCCGCACCCGACCGGGTTCTGGGCTGAGGAGCTCGTCGAGCTGCATCGCGGGCTCGTCGCGGCGGGGCACGAGGTTGATGTGGCGACGCCGGGAGGTGTGGGTCCGACGGTGGATCCGGGGAGCTTGAGTGATGCATCGGCCGATGAACTGCGGTCGTATCTCGCGTCGATGGGTGACGTGCTGACGAGTCCACGCACGCTGGGAGATGTCGCAAACGGCGAGTACGACGCGATCGCGTTGCCGGGCGGGCACGGGCCGATGGTCGATCTCGCGACGGATGCCGATCTGGGTCGGTTGCTGGTGGATGCCGCCGATCGCGGCTCGGTCGTTGGTGTGCTGTGCCACGGTCCGGCGGGCCTGCTGAGCGCAGTGCGCGAGAACGGTTCGTTCGCGTTCGCCGGGCGCCGGCTCGCGGTGTTCACCGATGAGGAGGAGCAGCAGGGCGGATTGGCCGGCGGTTCGCCCTACCTGGTCGAGTCGCGTCTGCGCGAGCTCGGCGCCGTCGTCGAGTCGGGTGAGCCGTGGTCGGTCACGGTCGTGACCGACGGCACTCTCGTGAGCGGCCAGAACCCGCCGTCGAGCGTCGCCACCGCGTCGCGGCTCGTCGAGGTGCTCGCGGCGCGCTGACGTGGATGCCTCAGAGATCCGGCGGGTCAGTGCACCGAGGCCCGCCGGATCTCCGCTGGCGCTCAGTGCTTGTGGAGCACCGCCCAGGCGATCAGGCTGTCGATGCGTCGGATGTCGGCGCCCTTCGTGAGCTTGACCTTGATGTGCCCCGCCTTCGTCCAGAGCTCGACCTCGGCGTCACGATCGAGTAGCCCGCCCGCGTTCTCGGTCGACCACATGTCGATCGAGCTGTACGGCAGGGAGTAGATCTCGACCTTCTTGCCGGTGAGGCCCTGCGCATCGCGGACGATCAGCCGCTTCGTCGTGAACGTGGCCGAGTCGCGGAAGGTCTTGAACGAGGCAACGGCTTGCTCACCTTCGACCAGCAGGTCATTCACGTCCGCTGGTGTCTGAATCTCCTGCTGTAGCGTCCACGCGAGGATCGCGGCGGTTTCGGGCATATCGGCACTCCCCTGTGCGTCAAGGCGGAGCGTCTTCACTCCGCGCAGTGTCACCGATCGTATTGGTGATCGTTGCGCTCACCAACGGTCGAGTTGGGGGGGCCTCCCGGTCCCTCCAGCCTGGGGATAGGGGAACGGCGCCGACGACATCGTCTTGCGCGACCCCGACGACAACACCGTCTGCGTCGTCTTCGACTGATCAACCGGATGCCGCGCCGACGGCGTCACAGCAGCGCAGCGGTCGCCCGCAACGACGGTGAGTCCGACTCGGTCCAGCGCGCGACAACGCGCTGCGCCCGCTCGGCATCCACACCTGTCAGCCTCGCGAGCAGCGGCGCGATGACGTCGCGCGTGAGCGGTTCGATGAGCTCCGGCACTCGCGCGTCGCGGAGGAATCCTTCGATGCGGGTGAGGTCGTTGCCCGTAAGCGTGCCGACTTGCCCCTGCAGCAGCACGACCGTTGCGAGCCGTCGCTCGAACACCGGCACCGACCACAACTCCGAGGCGAGCATGACGACGTCGTCGTGGCTCAGTCCGCGGTGTCGGCGAAGCGCGTCACGGACGGTTCCGCGGATCGCGCCGGTCGACGACCCGTAGACGCGCAGCCCGCCGACCGAGTCGTCGCCGTCCGTCCACGTCCGCCACTCGGATGCCTCAGCCCGCAGCGTGCGGTCGATGAAGTCGGCAGGTGATTCCACTGATCCAGTTTCTCGCTCCGCGCAACGTCGTCGCGCGTTTTTCGCAGCGCTGACGTAGTTGGCATGGGCGGACGGACTCCTGACCGACGAGGATCAAGCCGACCTCGCGCTGGTCGCGTCGTCGCTCGAAGTGGATGCCGCGGCACTCGAATCCGCCCTCGCGGCCCCGATGGCGCAGGCCGATGCGCCTCCCGCCCGCTCGTCGTTGCCGACTCGCTGTCCGGCAACACGAAGAACGCCCGCGGCGAAGGCATCCCGATCGTCGGAGAGCAATGGTTGGAGGACTTCGTCACGCGGTGAGCTTGCGCGGCGCGATCACTGACGACCCGGATCAGCCCTCGTCGTCAGCGATGCCCTTCGGCTCATCGACGCGCTGCAGACGGTTCGCGATCTTGCCCGCGAGGCGCCCGGTCGATATCCGAGCCGTTTCGAGCGCGTTCGCGCCGACTCGCCCTGCTGTCTCCAAACCGTCCTTGCCAGCCTCCAGAACGTCGTCACGAACCTCGGTGGCTGCTTGCGACCAGCGGCGGGCTTCAAGAAGCGCTCGCTCGTCGACGAACCCAAGTGTGAGGTGTAGCTCGCTCACGCGCGAACCGACGTCGTTGCTGGCCTTCACGACCTCCCTCGAGGCGATCGGGTTCAAGAGCACCTTCGCGTTCGCGCGCGCTGCGGCGGAATCCATTCGTGCGACGAGGTTCGTCGAGACCTCGGTGATGGCATCGAGTCGACGTTGCCGCGCGGTGTGAAGTGCAAGTCGGTGACGATCCAGCTCCTCCGGAGAGGTGTCGAGCACACGGTCGATCTCAAGCACCGCCATCGCGTCCTGAAGCTGATAGCAACGTGCGAGCACCGCCAACCATTCGACGACCGTCGACTGCGCTTGCTTCGACAGCTCGGCGAGATCGCCGATCTTCGATTCCTTCTCCAGCTTGTCGGCCAGGGCTTCCAGTTGACGAAGCGCGTAAGCCTGCGTCCGAGCGATCGTCGAGCCCGCACCCTGCACCTTCGACCATGTCACTTCTGACACACGTCCCACTTCGGCACGAATGACCATTGCTTCGTCGAGCATCAGCTCAACGCCGATCATGTCTGCGAGGACCGCGTCCTTCTGTCCACGGAGCACCTCGTCGACCTTCGCGTCGATCTTGGCGAGGTAGTCCGCGATCTCGTCCATCTGCTGTTGCATGGCGTACTGCGCCATGATGCCGCCGACGCCGGCGAGGATTGCCGGATTGGTCAGCAGTGCGCCAGGCTTCGCGACGAACTCCAGATTCTTCGCGAATTGGCCCTTCGCCCCGCGGGTCGTCGCCTGCACGAATGCGCCGCCGGAGCGCTGGACGAGGTTTGCCCCATGGGCCACACGAGCCGAGTCCTCGGTGAGTTTCATCCAGCGACCGGCATTCGCGGAGATCTCGGACGCGGTCTGGAGCACCGTGCCGCTCTTCGACACGAGCCCGCTCAACGCTCGAAGGTCGAGCTCTCGCGACGGCGCGTCGATGGATGAGACGAAGAGTTCGACTGCCGTCGGCGAGCCGATGACAACAATCCCGTCTCCGTCGCTGATGAGCTCGATGTCGCTCTCGACGCCGTCTACAACTTCGAAGTGATCCGGCTCGTCGGCCATTGCAGTCATCTCCCAGTCCTCAATCACTCGAAAACGAACTCGAGATCGGCCGCCGGCTCCACGCCGTGGATGATGCCCGAGTAGAAGACCTGTGCTTGCGTTTGGAGGTCTTCGCGGTTGAGATCGATGTACTCGGCACGCGCACCCTCACTCAGGATCTCGTTGATCATTTCGGCCTCGTCGATCTCAGGGGTGACAAAGCTGAGCACGCCGCCGCTCTCGACTGCCATCTTGAAGGGCTGGCCGTCCTCGCTGACGAACTCATGGCCAATGAACGTGAACTCCGGGATTGTGACGCGGAAGCCGTCCTCGCCGATCGGCTCAATCTCGACCGATTGCCGGTCGATGCCCAGCTTCGCCCGAAACTCGTAGCGAAGGAAGGCGGTGCGATCGCTACCCGGTACCTCGACCCCGAAGAAGCTGCTCGTGGAGCTCTTCTCCTCGATGCCTTGGATGCCGAGGCTCAGAAGGACCACTTCTTCTTCCTTGGAGACTGCCTCGATCACCTGGCTGCTTCGCGACTCGGTCTGCACGCCGAGCCCGACCCGCGCAAATGGGCCAACCACTCCGGTGGCCAGCAGCAGAACGAGGCCGGCCAATCCGACCACAGCAATCGCCGCGATCGCGACCCCGATGATCCGAAGTTGAGCCCTCACAGCGCAGCTCCAAAGACTGCGCGCCCGCTAGCGATCGATCCCATGCGACTGTGCATGCACTCCCCCAGATGTCCACCGGCACGAAAGCGCCGCGAAGCAAATGTACGTGAGACGGCAGACATTGCGATGCACGACTCAATACCACCTTCGCCCGATGTCGGAGCCTCCCTCGATCATTGCCGTGACGACACGAGAGGCGGCCCACCATGAGCGCACCGACACACGACCCGACCCTCCGCTGCAAGTATCTTGGCGGCCCCCGCGATGGGCTCCTGACGGCTGATCTTCCGCCAGAGCTGTCCGGCGAGAAGCTCACCGGGCTCGTTTCGAAGATCCCGCTGAGCCAGCCGCATCAGTTCAGCTTGTTCGCCGTGTACGTCTGCACGAGCGAGACACAGATCAACACCTTCTGGATCTTCGAGTTCGAGCGCCTGGAGGGCCCGAACGGCGAGCAACTCGTCGTCGAGGCTCCCGTTTCGCAGACGCTTGATACTGCTGGTTGATCCACGCGGGCGCCCGCGTCGGCCCCGATCAGACTGACGAACGTACTCGACTCCTCCACGTCCCCGACGCTCGTCGAAAGTGAGTGATCAGCCCAAGGCGAGCAGAGCAGGAAAGATGCCGACTTCTCGCTCGAGATCGCGACGTTCGACCGGATCCGGTCACCCCTCCGGCGACAGCGTGTCGGTCGTCAAGTCGCCGCCTCAACCTTGCCGCGCTAACTTCCTATCGCGTCGCGCGAGTCACGAGAGCTTCGACCTCGACGAGCGCCTCGCGAATCGCGGCCTCGACGGTGGCCTCGCGGATGGCCGCCCGATCGCCGGCGAGCGCCAGCCTGACTGACCGCACGCCCCTATGTGTCGCAACCGCCACGTAGACGGTGCCTGCAGTCTGCCCCGTCTGTGCATCAGGATCGGGGCCGGCGACGCCTGTCGTCGCGAGCCCCACGTCGGCCGGGCGACCATCGATGGCACAGGTGTGCCGAACGCCCTCTGCCATCTGCTCCGCGACGATCGCATCAACGGGGCCGGTCTCCGCCAGGCGCTCGCCACTCACGCCCAGCAGGTCACGCTTGAGTGTTGTGTGATAGGAGACGACACCACCGAGGAACGCGGCCGACGCCCCGGGCACCGAAACGAGTTCACCAGCGAGAAGCCCACCCGTCAGCGATTCGGCAGTCGCCACGGTCAGCGAGTTCTCCACGAGAACGCGAATAGTCCGAAGTGTTATGTCGTTCATCATCCGGGTCCTTTCGACGGACGGGTAGGTGCAGACAATCGGTCAGCATCGGAGGAACGCGCGAGGAAACCGGATCAAGCTCACAGCGCAAAGTCAGAGATGGGAGCCTGACCCGCTCTCCCGGACGGTTCTTGTGTGTTGATCATGCCGCGATTTCGGCGGCGGTGTGAAGGGCTTCGAACTCCGCGGGGCTGAGATCGCCGGGGGAGGTGTGCCTGCGGCGGGGGTTGTAGAAACCGTCGATCCACTCGAACACGGGCGACATGAGTTGGGCCCGGGAGTCCCAGATGGTGCGGTCGAGGAGCTCGCGTTGCATGGTTGACCGAAAGCTCTCGATGAGCCCGTTGTCGACTGACGACGCAACTCTGTCCATCGATCCGAGGAGCCCTGCTTGACGTAGCCGATCCCCGAAGAATCATGAGGCGTATTGGGCGGATTCAACTGGCCGTCGCAACACCTTGATCGTGGAGGTGTTCAGCAGTGGCGACAAAGGATTAGCTCGCGAAGACGAGCGAGGTTCCTGAGGGTGCGCGTCGGCAGTGGCGTGCGGATCGAGCGTTGCGGCCGCGGATGCGTTCGCCTGGACGACCTGAGCCCTCGCGGGCGGTGCAGCGGCAGTTCTGGCGTCTGATCGCGACGGGCATCACCTCGGCCGACGCGGCGTTGAAGGTGGGTGTGTCCGTGCCGGTCGGGACCCGTTGGTCTCGCCACGCTGGCGGCATGCCACCGATCTCATTAGCCGAGCCCAGCGGTCGCTACCTTTTCTTCGAAGAGCGTGAGGAGATCACGCTGCTACGCGCCAAGGATGTCGGGGGCGTGAGATCGCGCGCCGGAACGGCCGCGACCCGGGAACGATCTCCCGCGAGCTACGCCGCAATACGGCCACGCGCAGCGGGAAGCAAGAGTATCGGGCGCTGGTTGCCCACTGGAAGGCCCAGCAGGCGGCGAAACGCCCGAAGGCGGCGAGATTGGTGACCAACGACAGGCTGCGCGAGTACGTCCAGGACCGCCTCGCCGGCAACGTCCGCCGACCGGATCGCAGCGTCGTGGTCGGGCCTGAGCCGCTGGCATGGAAGGGGCGGCACAAGCCGCATCGGCAGGACCGGCGGTGGGCGATCTCGTGGAGCCCCGAGCAGATCTCGCACCGGCTGAAGGTCGACTTCCCGGATGGTGAGTCCATGCGCATCAGCCACGAGGCGATCTACCAGTCGCTGTTCTTCAGGGCCGTGGCGCGCTCAAACGCGAACTCGTCACCTGCCTGCGAACTGGTCGCGCACTCCGGCAGCCACGGGCTCGAGCGCAGAACCGCCCGCGAGGGCATGTCACGGCGGAGGTCGTGTTCTCCGAATGCCCCGCAGAGGCTGCGGACCGCGTCGTCCCTGGGCATTGAGAGGGAGACCTAATCATCGGCACCGGCCGGTCGGCGATCGGCACGATCGTCGAGCGCAAGAGCCGCTCGACCCTGCTCGTGCGCCTGCCGCGACTGGAAGGCTATGGCGAGATCCCACCGGTCAAGACGAGCTCGCGACGCTCGGCTGGGTGCACTGGCACAACACGCAGCGCCTCCACGGCTACCTCGGTGACGTCCCGCCCACCGAGTTCGAGAACGCGTTCTATGCTGTCCCCAACGACCGTAATCTGCTGGTCGGAATCAAATAGCGCGAGTCTCCATCAGACCCAGGGCGCTTCAGGTCATGGTCAGCGTAGTGAGTGCGAACGACAGCGCCGCGATCCGTCTCCTCGGATGCCGCGTTGCTACGCGCAGCGGCGGATTGTTCCCGAGTAGGTAACACCTTCGCCCCTTCTGTTGCATGGTTACTACATGCAGAAGGATGTCGCGCGGCTCAAGCAGTTTGTAAGCCAGATTGCTGACCGTGGACCGGCGACCTGGCAAAGCAGGACTCGAGGGCTCTTTCTCGGGTTGACGTTGGGTGACGCGCTTGGGCAACCCGCCAAACACGACAGCCCGGCTGTACTCGTGTCTGGGGTGACGACTCAGCTCGCAGCCTGGACCGCGGACGCTCTTCTACGGCGAACGACTCGCTATGGCCTCTACCCGCCGCAGACACCGCACGGCGAGTGGGACTTCATGGATTCGATGATCCGCACCAGTCTCGAGCGTTGGCTTATGGCTCGAGACGGCGACTCACGTCACGGGGAAGTTCCCGCGTTCGGGTGGCTCTCCGACGTGCCAGCGTTGCGGAACCCTCGCGGCAACGCAACATCGACGGAACGAGCACTCCGTCGGGGGTCGGCAAGCCGTTCGAATAGTTGTAGGCCAATGATTCGTTCAACAGTCGTCGCCGTCTACGCAGGAGCCGAGAGGTTTCAGCGGGCGAGTCCAGCCCAGACAGCTCGCGCCGCGAGAACCATCGCCGCTGCGACTCATGATCATCCTGATGTCCTCGCCAGTGCGGAGCTGCTGACCTTCGTCGCGGTCCACGCGCTACGCACAGATGGTGACCTGAACGACGTGTTGCAAGCTGCAACCAGAATCAGTGACGCCGAGCCGAGCCATGCCGCAGTGATCGCTGAGGTCCTTGAATTGGCGCGAAGCGATCTCTCCGCCGCGGAATCCCTTCATTCGATCGCGCCAGATGACTCTGCCGCCTCCGTATTGCGCGGCGCGCTCTTCCTAAGTGCCCGCTACCCGTCTCGCGAGCTGGCCGAGGATGCGCTCAAGGCGGCGCTGAGAGCGCCCGACCCGGACGGCGTCGCCGCTGTAGTCGGCGCACTCATCGGCGCGACGCACGGGTACGAGGTGTTTCCGACGGTACAACTTTCGAGGCTCGAACTCGGATGGGTGATGGACCGACTCGCAATCGATCTCGGCGAGGAGGTCCGCGAGGACAAGGTGCCCGCCGGTGGATGGAAGGAAGCCGGAAGCCCATGGAATGAGCCGTGGTGGGACGTGAAGTATCCCGGAATCTGAGCTTTAGCGCTCAGACGTCGACGATCGCGCTATCTGCGAGATCGTCGCGACGCACGGTGAACCCAATCCGACCCCTCGGCGCAGACGCATACGGCATGGCAAGGGAGAAGAGCGTGGCGACGCTGTCGGCGCTCATCTCTTGCGGCCAGGACGCACGTTTCACGCGTTCGCGGTCAGCGCGCCCATCCCCATTGGCTTCTTCAGCAGTCAGCTCAGGATCAAAGGCAAACGTCAGCAGCAGCGCACCGCGCGTGGGCCCAGCGAGGGCGAGCGCGTGATCGCCCGCCTGTGCAGACGGATTAGGGCTCTGAGTGATGACTTCGAGGGTTGCTCGATGCCTGCGCTCGCTTCCCGCGAAACCCGGACGGTCTCGTCGACGCTGCCGTTCCGCGATAGAGACTTCGACATCTCCAAGCTGACGTCGATAGCTCGGATCTTCGAGATGCGGAACAACCACCACCCACTCTGTCAGGGTGCCTTCATCTGCGGCCTTCTCGATCATTCGGATCGTGGGCCTCAACTGATCCGGCGAGCTCAACGTGAAAGCCTTCAAGAAGTCGATTACGAGAGGCGTAGGGACAATCGCGTGTCGACCGAGGAACGAAGTGCCAGCCTGACCGCTGAAGCGTTGCGGCTCGGACAGACTCTTCAGGAGCGAGATGACTGCGCTGAAGTGCGCGCGATTGCGCGAACCGTCCTTCCGATCGTCGTGCTGATTGAAGTCCTTCACGACGCCACCGTCGCCCTCGTACGCAAGGACGGCGTTATACATCTTGTTGGACCCTGTTGGCTTCAGCCAAGGGAGCTGCTGAAAAACTAGCGGGGGCACATGGATCGGCCGAACTACCGGACGCCCGTCCTCCTCGATCTCGGAGAACTTCCGGAGCTGATCTCTGAACTCCTCTTCGTCCTCGATGATCGACGTGAACGCGTCGTATAGGTCGTACGATTTGCCTCGGCCGTCAAGAATGTTGCGCGCGATGTAGAGGCGTACGAGGTCACCATAGCCAGGACGGTACCCAAACCAACGGCCCATCTGCATGAGCGTGTCTGCTGCAGCAGCGCGGCGACGGTAATAGGTAATTGTGAGGCCCTCGACAGTGAACCCACGGCTGAGCTTTGCACCGCCTACCATCACTCGCCAATACGGCCGGGTCTGGAAGTCCATTGCGTCATAGTCGCTGTCCTTCGTCCCATTAACGACGACGACAGGGTCGCTGTCGACCGTGATCTCGTCCACGGCCGCTCCGATGTGCGCTTTGAGCTCGTCGAACGATGAGGGCATCGGAAGTGCATTCCACTCCGCCCGCGAATCATGCACCAGACGGAAGTCGCTGTCGTATAGCACCCGAAGTCGCGCGAGTCCTGCCGGGCTGCTGTAGGCGCCCTCGTCTCTCCAGACCCGCCGGATGCGATCAGCGAGATCAGAGTGTTCGGATGTCTTCACGGATTCGTGCACCAACATGGTGTGATGCCGGAACTCCAGACCAGTCCCTAGCGACTCGCGCCACTTCTTTATTCCGCCGGTGAGCACAAACGCATCGAGCGCATCCCGGATCTCACGATCCTCGTCGGCTGGATCCTGCGCACCATCCGCTGTGAGGTTTCGCACGAAGGCAGCTTCGTTCGACTTTGCCGGGTCGCCGGCTGCACCTTCCTCGAGGCCCCACAAATCATGGAAATAGCGGCCGCCCATGTACGCCGACGAAGGCTGAAGGCTGACGAGGAAGTCCTTCGGAAACAGATCCTCCGAATCGTCCGGCGAGATGAAGACGTTTGCGAAGGGAGTCGCTGTGTATCCGACGTACTGAGCTCGTGGCAACTCCTGCAGGAGCTCCGCGATCAGCTTGTTTATCGCGGAGCGCTTCTTCGACTCCGCCGCTGCTTCCTGCTTCGATCGCGGGTTGACGGTGTTGACGGAGGCTTGGTCCGCCTCATCGTCAATAATGAGCGCCGGGATCTCCTTCCCGTCCGCACGAATGTTCTTGAGGTCGTGAAGGAGATTCTTCAGCGCCGTAGTGTTCTTCTTCATCACGGCGATGCGTACATCGACAGAGTGGATGTTCTCGGGTGCGAAGACCGGTTTGCCCGTGTCTCGCAACTCGCCTGTGCGCCGGAAGTCGAGGGCGTCCCTTCCCAGCCGGAGCTTGCGGTAGTCCCGATCGACTGTGGTGAGGCGTTTGATGGCTGGAACTTCTGGGAGCGAGTGGACGTCTTGTCCGTGTCGGAGGAACTTCCCCGCGTACCAGTCCGCGTCCTGCGTGCCGATGTAATCGATGTCTCGGATGGAGGATGCGTCGTTCCTATCCGCACCGTCGAGGATGTTCTCCTCGCCGACCAATTCCATGTCGAGCCTGCGTTGCGTCTGGCCCCGCAGCAGCTCGATCGTTCCGGTGAGCACGATGATGAGTCGGTATCCGGCGTCGACGGCCTTCGCGACGATACCCGTGAAATTCGCGGTCTTCCCGCTCTGCACATGGCCGACGACGAGGCCCTTCGTCTGGTAGCCCTTCGCCGCGCTCGGGTCGGCGAGCCTCTGGACGATCTCCGTCGTCGACCGATCGAGCGTCGCAAGGGCGTCGACGTCCCAGCCCTTGCGCTCGAGCACGCCGCGGTACGCACGCCAGTAGAAGTCATGGTCGGCGCGACGCTCCTCGTCGTACCACGGCGTCCAGTTCTTGGGGTCGACGATCATCGCGTCCATCTGCGACGCACTCGGGAACTCGCCGTCGAGCGCTTCGCGCATACCCTCGGAGATCTCGAGCAGATCGTAGATCCGCTCGCGTCGATCGGGCGTGCCCGGCTTCGTGGTCTCGATCCAGTCCGCTGCGGCGACGGCGTCCCACATCGCCAGGGCCATGTGCATCGCGCGTCGGGCGGGATCATTCAGGTCGGGAACGGTCACCGCTTCGCGGACGTTGGCCTCGGACACTGCGATGCTCGTCTTGCGCAGTTCGCCCTCGACGCGGTAGAGCAGTTCCTCGGGACCAGTGTCGCGGATCTGGTTGAGCACCTTCTGCACCGCAGTGGCAACGGTGGGCGCGGCGGCTGTCGTCATTCGGGGTCCTCGCAGAAGTCGTGGAGCGGGGCAGCGATCGCGCTGTGGGCGAGATCGGTGACGTTGACACGGTAGGTGACACTTGCGACATGGGCTCGCTGCGGAACCACCTGGTCGAGCCTTCCGGATGTGATGGCCGGAAATTGATCGTCGACGAGGTATGCGCGAGGCATGGAACGGAGCTGGTAGCGGGTCGGGTAGAGATCCCGATCCCTGTTCCGCCAGCCGAGCCCCTCGAGCGCTGCGTCGAAGGTGCGGCGAGTCTGATCGAGCCGCGCGCGTGTGTTATCGATGAGCGACGGGAGCGTGAATCCCTGCTCAGCGAGGCCCGCACGCGTGAGCTGAATCGAAACGAGGTGGAGGGGGCGTCCCGGTTCCGGTTCGAGCTGGGTCTCCGAACCGATGACGTGGACCCTGCCCTCGGACTTCGTCGTTTTCACCTCAGCATCGAAGGCGTGGAACGCGAAGTCGTGCTCCTCCGACAGGGGGCCGAGCCACGCAGTAATGGCGGCTTCCTCGCCCAGCGCTTCGATCGAGTGGGCGAGCACGAGCAGTTCTCCGACGAGTCCGAGCACCTTCTCCTCAGTGAGCCGGGTGCGGCCGGCGAGCAGGTCCTTGAGCGATGCCACGGCCTCCGAGACGGCATGACGGAAGGATGCGCCGGACTTCAGCTGATCGACGATCGACTCCAGCAGGACGTACGCCTCGTAGTGCATGTCGCGTGCATCGACGACGAGGCGGAACCACTCGTCGCCGTCGCGCCGGATCCGCGAGAACGAGAGCCGCTGGAGCGCGGTCACCTCCGGCTCCGAGCCGACCGCCGGAGTCCGCAGCTCGACCTCCTCGCGGCCCGGGTCGATCTCCATGATCACGCTGGGCGACGCATGCAGCGGGAAGGCAGTCTTCGCGCCGAGCCGGAAGTACTCCTCGACGCTGCGCGGGTCGAGGTGAGTCGAGTCATCGCTCGGCGTCGTCATCCCTGATCTCCTTCTCCTGGCGCGCGGACTCCTCGCGCACGGCCGCTGTCAACAACTGGTCCCACGCCTGCAGCTCGGCCTTCTCCCGAGAACCGAGGTACGAGCCCTCGAAGTATCTCGAGTAGATGATCGCCAACAGGGTCTTCAGGAGCGGGGCGTCCTCGTTGTCGGCGCCGTCGACGCCGGTCAGCAGCGCGCGATAGGCGCTGTTGAGCCAGATGGTGCGCTGTTCCAGGTCGATATGTACCGGCGACTCGGTCGGATCGACGCGCCACCGGATATCGAAGGGATCGGCGTCAGCGCGCTCGACCGACTCGTCGAACGCGATACGCATCGACGCGCTCATTCCGCGCGCGGGCTGGACGAGTTCGACCGGGCGCTTCTCGTACCTGCGGCTATCGCGCCGCAGCATCTCGGCCTCGGCGAGGAACGATCGCAGCGGCGTGTCATCCGTCGCGAGACGGGCATCGAGCAGCGCGCTCTTCGCGTCGGCGTCGAGTTCCAGCCCGGCCTTCTCGGGGTTGATCGTGACATGACCGGCGAGCGATCCGTCGATGTCGACCGAGATGCGCACGTATTCGAGCTCGGGCCTGTCGACGGCGAGCGTGTTCCACCCGCCCATCTGCAGCAGCCGGTTGTTCCGGTAGAAATAGAAGCCCTGCGCGAGTCCCCCCGGTCGTCCTCCGAGCCGGAACTCCGGCAGCCCTGCCTGCGAGGCCGGCCACACATGCGCCTCCGCGACGCCCGACGATCCGTCGATCGAATAGCACAGGGCCGCGGGAAACCTGTCGTTGGGCAGCCGCCGATAACCGAAGGGGTCGAGCGCGGTGACCCGCCGCGGTGCGCCGGACTCGCCGTAGAAGGCGTCGAATACGTCGATCGCCAGCGCGATCGAGCCCGACTGGATCTGACGGTGGAAGACGATCCCGAGGTGCGTCTTCAGCGCAGCGATGCGCTGCTCGAGCCAGTCCGAGCGATCTCGCTGGTCACGACTGCTGAGGAACGTCCGCGGCCCCTCCCACTCGACGACCGTTCCGTTGGTGAGCGGAAAGTCGATGCGCAGCCCGCCGAGCACGCCGGTGACATCGTCGTGGTCGAGATCGCCGATCCGTGTCGGGTCGTCGGCGTCGATCGTGCGGCCGGCGGGCAGCGCACCGTACCTGCGCGAGTACACGTTCAGCCGGTTCGCCTGACTCAGGGATGCAGCCTTCAACCCAAGGCCGAAATGCCCCTGATCAGCGGAGTCGTAGGTCCGGCGTCGCGCGTACTCCATCGCCGCGTCGATCTGGTCGCTGTCCATGCCGCGGCCGTCGTCGATCACCTGCAGACCCGTGACCGCGCCGTCCTTCTCGAGGAACCGGATCAGCACTCGTGTCGCGCCTGCGTCCAGGCTGTTGTCGACGAGGTCCGCGATCGCGGTCTCGAACGTGTGGTGCCGCCCGACAGCCCGCGCGATGGACGGGTCCGGCGCGGTCTGGCGGACACGGGTCACACGGACGTCGGCGCTCATCAGAGGTCCTCGAACGCGTTCGGGTAGAGCCCGAGCTGCGCGCCGTTCTCCTTGACCGTACGGACGACGCCGTCGGGGAACCCATCGGACTTGCCAGCGTCGATATCGACGCGGATCTCGAGCGTGTCGGGCGCGGCGTTGCGCAGGTGTTCGAGCAGTTCCTCCGCGAGCTGAACGACCTGCTGACGGAGGTCGACTCCCGGCTTGAGCTCGATCGAGCCCCGGTACCGGGCGTTCCTCACCGTCGAGCGGGGAGGTGCCGGCTGGGGCGCAGCGGACGCCGCTCCCTGCGAGCCGCCAGCGGCGCCGCGCGATGCTGCTCCGGGCGTGACGCCCGCCGTTCGAGCCCTCGCAGCTGCAGTCTCCCTCGCCCGCTGCTCGGTCGCGAGCCTCGGGCTCACCAAGAGCATCGTGTCGGTCACGACCGGTGGAGCCGCGTCCTCGATCGGGATCCGGAGCCCTTCGAAGTCACCGGTCTCGGCGTCGTAGCCGTCGGCGAGCGCGAACCCGAGCTGCTCCCAGGCGGGGTCGGTCATGGCGCCGGCGATCGCGTCGAGCAGCACCTGCTTGTCGCGCAGGCGCGCGAGGTACGGGTATCGGACGTGGAAGTCCCACAGCTCTCCGACACGGATCGAACCGGCGTTCCAGCGGCTGCGGAGGCTGTTCTGCAGCTCCACGCCGATCGACTGCATCGAGAACCGTGTGATGACCGCGTCGACCTTGTCGAATCGCTCCGCCGCGGTGACGATCACCGAATCCGTGGCGCCGTCTGCTTTGACCTGCGAGGTCGTCCACGGTGCGGACGCGTCGGGCTGCTGCGGGTGGATGCCCCAGATCCAGGTCTCCCGGATGCGCTGGTCGACGGTCTTGTTGAGCGCGGTGATACGCTGCGTGGCGGTCTCGATCTGCCCGTGCGTCAGGTCGAGGATTCCTCGCTCGGCGTGGATGCCCTCCCAGGCGAGGTACTGCCGGGTTGCCTGCTCCAGGTCGGCCCATCGAGCCTGATCGGGCGCGAGCACGACGACGGTGTTGACCCCCTGGCGCGGAGCCGTGCCGCGCGACGACGCGATCGAACGCGCGAAGGCGTGCGCCTTCGAGTCGGGCGTCTTGCCGTCGTGCGTGTGCGCAGGGCCAGCGACCACGAGCCGCACCCGGTCGCCCTCGACGACCTCGCTCGAGTCCGACGGTGCGAACACGACGTCGGCGAAGATGCGGGCCGCGGAGGTCTGCCGGCGGAGCCTGTCGACGACCGCCTTCTCGACATCGGCGGCGGAGAACGACTGCGCCCGTTCGGCGACGGTGCGGTTGAGCGATACCTGCAGGTCGAACCAGTGCCGCTCCCCCTCGGCGTACAGGTAGGTCGCTCGTTCGCTGAGCAGTTGCAGCGCGCTGCCGAAGTTGCCGATCGTGTCGCCGGGCATGGCGACCCCGAGGAACATGCGCTTGCGCTCGATGCCCTTGTGGTTCGATCGGAGCGTCGCAGCCGACCCGATGAAGGTCGCTCGGGCGATGCGCCGCGTGAGCGCGCGGTTGCCGAAGAGCGGCTTCTCTTGATCGATGTGGATGGCAGTGCCGTTCGCGCCGTCGATGTCGCTCTCGACGACCGACTTCCAGCGGTCGCCGTCGTCCAGGTACCCGGTCAGCTCGTCGCGCACGGCGGGCGCGTCGAGCGGGATCGAGCCGGGCATGATGAGGGGTGAAGCGTCTCCCGACGAGTGCAGCGCGTGAACGACCGCGCTCATCAGCCGCAGCACGCCGCGGGTCCGCTGGAACTTCTCCAGGGTCGACCAGTCGCCGTAGAGCCTGTCGAACAGTTCGGGGTGGATCGGGTACGCGTCGCGGATGCGCGATTCGTACGCGGCGTCGCGGGTCTCGGCGGGCAGCTCGCCGACGCTGCGCCGGTAGTACTCGACGAACGTCTTCGCTGTCGCGTCGATCCGACGGCGTGCGGCTGCGTCGGGCTCGCGGAACAGCCGGCGGCGCACGATCTCGAAGGACTCGGTGCTGCTCGCGGGCGTCCACGGCTGCGCGATCCGGGTGACCACGTTCTGCAGTCGCTCGAGGGCCGCTCGTCCGTGCGCGCCGCCGACCTCGAGGTCGGAAGCGACCGGGGCGTCATCGTCGCGTCGGATGTCGGATGCCGGGATCGAGACGAGCAGCAGTGCGCCGGGCACCGACTTCACGGCCTCGGTGAGCTGCTGCGCGAACGAGAACTGCGTCTCGAACGTGCCGCCGACCAGCGAGTCCTGTCCGTACAGCCCGCGCGCGTAGGCGACCCATTCGTCGATCAGGATCACCGCGGGCGAGTGCTCTGCGATGACGTCGCGGATCGCCGCGCCCGGGTTGGTGCCGGTGCGGTCTGCGTCCGCGACCTTCGCGTACGCCGATGCGCCACCGAGCTGCCACGCGATCTCGCCCCACAGGGTGCGGATCTCGGTGCCGTCCGGCTTGGTCCACGATTGGCCTGGAGCGAGTTCGTTGCCGACGACCGCGACACGTCGCACGCCGTCGAGGATGACGGCGGGGTCGACGTCGAGCTCGCGGACGACGTCCTGCGCGCTCTGCGGGAAGTCGGTGATGGGTCGGCCGCTGAACAGATGCCAGACGGCGAGCATACTGTGCGTCTTGCCGCCGCCGAACGCGGTCTGCAGGTTGACGACTGGTGCGGCGTTCATGTCGCCGGAGAGTCGCCGCACGGCGATCCCGAGCAGGTTCTTCAGCCCCTGGGTGAGGTAGGTGCGCTGGAAGAACTCGATCGGATCGTTGTAGTCCGCCGAAGCCTCCGTGCCGGTGGCGACCTGGTGAAGATCGGCTGCGAACTCGGCGCGGGCGAAGTCGTTCGCGGCGATATCGGGATGCGGTTCGAGTACCTCGCGCCAGGGTGTCAGGTCCGTCGATGAGAGCGCGGGCATGCCGGCTCCGACCTGCGTGTCGCGTCGGGTCTCGTCGGCGTAGGCGGAGCGCTGCACGTCCAGCCGGGAGCGGCGGATGCTGTCCGCGGCGGGGCCGGCGCCGATCGCCTTGAGCAGGCGCTCCATGGTGTCGAGCGCGCGGTATGCATCGTCAGGGCTGAACGGTTTGCGGTGCGCCCACGCGTCGCGCACGGCACGGAGTTCGCTCGCGAGGTTCTGCTCAGCGCGCGACAGGTCGTCGCTGAAGACGTAGCGCAGGGCGCCGAGCGGTTCCGTGAGGACTCGGAGCTGCACTTGCGGGTCGGTCGCGGAGTACTCCTTGCCGGCGATGCCGTCCTTCGCCGCGAGCAGCAGCGTCCAGTCGGTGACGCCTTCAGGCAGGTGCCGCGCGAGCACCCGAGCGATGAACGGTTCGAGCGATTCGGCGAGCAGGTCGAGACCGCGACCGACTCTGTCGATGTTCGAGACCATGCTCATGCCTCCAGGGTGTCGAAGTCGAGGGTCTGCGCTGGGGTCTCGGCCGGCTGTTCAGCGAGGGATGCCGCGGCCGTGCGCACCTCGGGCCATGACGAGCCAAGCGTGTTGAACAGGATGCCGGCCTGCGTCAGCCCCCGCTTCTCGGCGACGGCGTAGAGCAGGTAGGCGAGCTCGTGCGCCGCGGTCATGTCGATGCCGCGCTCCTCCGCGCTGGCGAGGATGCGCCCGGCCGCGTCGAGTCCGGCGTCGGAGAGGGCACGAGCCATGTGAAGCACGACCTCCCAGAGCGAGATGCGGTCGTCCGTGCGCGGGTCGTAGTCCGCGGGCAGCTCGTCGGGCGCGAACAGCTTCACTTTTCCGCCGCCGCTGGAGATCACGCCGGAGCGTGCGAGCGATGCCACGGACGCGTTCTTCGCACTGGCGAGCGTCTCCGCCTCGCCGTACTGCGATACGTCGAAGCCGTGGGTCTCGAACCAGGCGACGCACCAGCGGGTGTCGTCGTCGAAGTCCCCCTCCTGCTGCGACAGCACTTCGTCGAGCACCCCGTTGATCGCTCGGAGCGCGTCGCGGACGGTCATCGGGTCGCCCGAAGGTTCGACCACCCGCGCATACTTCGAGAATGTCGCCATGCCCGGACCGATCGCCGCCTGCGCCATGTCGACGGGCGCGATGCTCCCCTGCTGCAGATGGCGCAGCGCCTCCGGCAGCGTCGCCTTCAGCTCCGCGAGGAACCCGCGGCGGTCCGTGATCGGCGCATCATTGGGTCGTGGCCGGAGCGCCAGCACGATGGACGAGGCGAGCGCATTCGTTCCGATGCTGATCATGCGGCCAGCGCGCTCCGAGCGCACGGGCCATGTCGCGGTGACCATCCACCCTTCGGACACCATCCCGCTGAGCAGCGTCTCCCAGCCCGTCGAAGCCAGACCGTCGGCTTCGAGCTCCGCCTGCTTGAACGCGTAGTAGACGGTAACGGGAAGGTCTTCGCCGGCGGAGCGCCGCGCGCCAGCGAACACGCGCCGGAACCCGGATTCGAAGAAGTCCTGTGCCGCTTCGCGCCCGCCGTGCCGATAGGGATTAGCGACAAGTTCCTCGGCTTTCGGCACCAACATGGTGCTCAGGAGCCCTGGATGGATGGAGCGAAGCCCTCGCCGGAGCCAAACGTAGAAGAAGTCGGAGAGGTCTGAGTAGCCGATGTTGTCGTAGTACGGCGGGTCTGTCGAAATGGTGAGGCCTTCGTATGGACGAGTTGACGCGTCGGCCTGCTTGACCGAACCACATCGCGATGCCGGGAGTCGGTCGACCACCTCCGCTACGGACGCCAGCGCAACAATCGGATCACCTGACGCGCGGGCGAAAGGCGACACCTCTACGAAGTCCCACGCCATCGGAACCGCCTGTCGCGAGAACAGATTCCGGGTCTGATCACGGGAGTTCGACCATGTCGCGAGCGCATTGCCGATATCGGCAGTCCTGCTGACGCCGATACCGAGGTAGGTGGCGACGGCGTCGGCGTAGGCTGCGGCACCGGTTCCGGCGGATTCGAGGCGGTCGCCCTGGGGAATCCCTGCAGCAAGGGCGTCCTTGAGCACCCGCTCCCGCGCCTCACTGACGAGGTCGCTGAACGTCGTGAGCGCCGTCAGCTGCCGGTTCGTGAACAGGTCGGAGAAGTTCGTGAGTCCGTAGCGCACGACGTTGATCCGGCCTGGCCAATCGAACAGCTGCCCGGCGGGTACATCGGTGGGAGCAGCGTCTAACGCCACCCTGATGTGCTCGACGCCCGGCTGCAGATAGATACGGGAGCGGACGCCCTCGGCAACGATCGCCATGAGTTGCGCTCCCAACCCGACGTCGCGACTCGTGGCGCGGACGTACTCAAGCGGTACCGCATTCGCGCACGCCACGCAGGTGGCTCCGAGCCTCCCGACAGTCCCGTCCTCGTCCTTCGTCGGCGCCGCCTTCAGGTCGTGCCCAATTGTGTACTCGACACGGCCATCGACGACTGTCGGGAAGACGTAGGCTTCCTTGCCCTTCTTCTTGCCGAGCCACCAGGAGCGTACGAGCGGCATCTCGATGCCGCAGGCGGGGTTCGGGCAGGTGACGGTGCGGGCCCAGATCCATGCGATGACGTTCGCCTGGGTGCCGTCCGGCAGCGTCGCCTTCGGGTAGAGGTGGCCGATGCGCCGCTCCGCTTCGTCGCGCATCCACTCGCCGTAGCGGCGCACGTCTTCGGCAAGACCGGTTGCGCGCGGCCAGGAGTTGCGCGTGCCGTCGGCGCCGGGGTACACCGGCGGACGGTCGGCGAAGACCGGCGGAATCTCGATCAACGCCTTGTTGATGAGCACCGCGACGGGGTTGAGGTCGCTGGCGTGCGCCTCGAGGCCGAGCCGCTGCGCCTCGAGCGGGATCGTGCCGCCGCCGGCGAAGGGGTCGAGGATCGCCGGCGGCGCGCCGTCGGTGGATCGGAGGATCTCGGCGCGCACGGCGTCGAAGAGCGCCTCATCGCCGAGATTGTCCCAGTCGACCATGCGGGTGATGAGGTCGAACAGTCGCTGCCGCTCGGCATCCACGCGCGCCGCGACATGCGCATCGACATCGCCGACGCCGTTGCGCTCGGCCTCCTCACGGAACTCATCCGCGTGCTCCGACGGGTCGTCCACCAGCTGCGCGAACAGCACGGCACGCGCGGTCGCGAGGGGGCGGCGCGCCCACCACAGGTGCAGCGTCGAGGGGTGTCCGTGCCGGATCGACTTCTCACGAGCAGACTGCGCGTTGATCGCTTCCAGCGGCAGCGCGACCTCGATGAGCTTCTTCTTGGGCACGGGGAATCTCCAGGAGCACCGCTGGCCGCGGCGACGTCGGTCGACGCTCTCCGGCCAGAGACCCTCCCTTTCTATCGCACCCTCACGACACGGACCGTCTTGCGATCACTGCCGGTCGCACGTCTGCGCCGCTCGGTAGCATCGCCGCCATGAGGGACACCGCCGACCCGCTCGCGCCGGACGCAACGGACACGCTTGAACTGCCGACCGACGCGTCGATCTTGAGTGCGGTCGGCCGCGGCCACAGCCTCGCGTCCGCGCTGTCCGACCTCATCGACAACAGCATCGATGCCGGTGCGACGCGTGTCGGCATCCGGTTCGTGATGCGGGCCGGTGCCGTGCGGTCGATCCGCATCCGGGACGACGGCTGCGGAATGACGGCCGAACAGCTCGAGCGCGCGATGTCGTTGGGGCGGTCCCGCGACCACGGCCCCACCGAACTCGGCCATTTCGGCGTCGGACTGAAGGCGGCGTCGCTCAGCCAGGCGCGCATCCTGACCGTCCTGTCCACGACAGGCTTCTCCCCTGCTGCGGGACTTCGCCTCGACCGCGCGCAGACGGGTCCGCAGGTTCGGGCGCAGATCATCGACGCAGGGGCCGCTGCCGCGGTCCTCGAACGACGCGGGCTGGGCGCCGAGTCTGGAACCGTCGTCGAGTGGTCCGACCTCGAGAACGTGTCCGAGGCCGGCGGTTACCACGCCCGCCGCAACTGGTTCGAGACGATGATCATCCAGTTGCGTGATCAGCTGGGACTCACGTTCCATCGGCTGCTCGGCGACGGGCGTATCAAGATCGAGCTCGATGAGCTCGACGAGGCCAGCAACGAGTCCGGCGCGCCACGGACCGTCAGACCGATCGATCCGTTCGCCTTCGAGCGATGGGGAGCCGACGGGTACCCGAAGCGGCTCGAGGCCGACCTGCCCGGCGGCGGACGCCTCGCCATGACCTGCTTCGTCCTCCCACCAGCGGTCGACAGCCCCGCAGTCAAGATGCTGGGACGCCCCCGCGGCGCGTGGCAGGGTCTCTACGTCTACCGGAACGACCGGCTCCTGCACAGCGGCGGGTGGCTCCAGCTGCACCCCGATGGCGGAGCCGACACACAGCTCGCACGCGCCGCAATCGACATCACGACCGACGGCCTTCATGCGGTCGCAATGAACGCGGAGAAGCGAGGGGTGCTTCTGCGCCCGGTCGCGATCGACGCGCTCACTCGGGCGCGTTCCGACGGCTTCTCGTTGCGCGCCTTCATCGAGGAGGCGCAGGCCGTCCTGCGCAACGCGCAGCAGCGTGAGCTCCGTGCGCAGCCGTTCGCGACTGCGGGGACGGGCTCGCCTGACGGCATCGCCGATCTCGTCGAGCGCACTGTGGGCGTCCGCGACGACGGCGTTTCGGTCAGTTTCGAGTGGGCCGGGCTCGCATCGCGTCAGCTGTACGCCTTCGAGCCGACGACCGGCGTCGTTCAACTGAACGAAGTCCATCGCGTCGCGCTCGAGTCCGAACCCGCGCGCCTGGAACTGCTGAAGACCAGCGTCTACCTCCTGCTCGAGCCCCATGCGGGCAAGGAGCGCCTCGCCGCCCACACACGTGAGCGCCTGGACGTCGTCCACGCCGCCCTCGCGGCCGTCGCGATCGTCAGCCGGGCGGTTGCTCCCGGCCGTGGTCCGGGGCACGACGATGAGACCGCCTTGCCATCCGGTTCAGGCAACGCGTCCGACGACGAGGAGGACGACGAAAACGGGCTGATCGAGTCAGTGCGCGTAACGGGTCGCGATCCGTACGAACCGCTCGCGGACCCGGCAGTCGCCGATGTGCACATCGATGACGACATCATGGTCGATCTGATGCGCCGCGTCCGGGAGTTCGAACTGCTCACCGCCGAAGAGGAGGTCGAGCTCGCGCGCCAGATCGAAGCGGGCGTCATCGCCGAATCGCGGCTCGCACGGATGACCGCCGAAACTCCGCTCACCCAGGACCGCCTCGACCTGGCCTGGATCGCGCGGAATGGAGAGCGCGCGTTCGCGCGAATGGTCGCGTCGAACCTGCGACTCGTCGTCCACATCGCAAGGCGCTATCAGCGGAACGGGCTGGACCTGGCAGACCTCACCCAGGAAGGATCCCTCGGCCTACTGCGTGCGGTGCAGAAGTTCGATCGCTTTCACGGCACGAAGTTCTCCACGTATGCCACTTGGTGGATCCGTCAGGGCATCGAGCGGGCGATCGCCGATCAGGGACGCACGATCCGTTTCCCCGTGCACGTTGTGGACCAGCTGCCCGCCGTCGTGAAGGCGTGGAAGGCGGCCCAGGGGACGACGTCGCAGCGTCTCGCCGAGGTCTCTGAGACGCTCGAGGTGAAGCCCGAGTTCGTACGAGCGATCGTCGACAACCTCTCTGCACCGCTCTCGCTCGACTGGCCTGTGCTCCTCGAGACCGCGGAGGGTGAATCCGAGTGGGTCTCCCTCGCCGACGAATTGGTCGACGCGGACGCAATCGGCCCGGAGGAGCATGTCGAGATTGGCGCCAGGGCTGCCCAGCTGAAGCCGATTCTCGACACGTTGACCGAACGCGAAGCTGATGTGCTCCGGTGGCGGTTCGGCGTCGGCGGGGCGCCGCCGATGACGCTCGACCAGATCGGTGCGCGTCTCGGCGTGACCCGCGAACGCGCGCGTCAGATCGAATCGAAGACGATGAAGCAGCTTCGATCCGCTGTCGCCGGCCAGCCGAGTTGAACTGCCGCGCGCAGCGGACACAGCTCGACGACATCGTGTGTGCGCCAATGTCGGACCCTATCGCGAGTATCGTATCTATGTTCGATATCTCGCGTTCGGCGCCACAGGCTGCGGTCACCCGGCGAGGCGGCACGCCGGCCGCCGCTTGGCCGGCTAGGATCAGGTACCGTGCCTCGTAAGATCCGCGTCCTCGACCTGTTCGCCGGCGCCGGGGGGCTTACCGCCGGCTTCCACGAAGCCTCGCGTCGATTCGAGAGCGTCGCCGCAGTCGAAATGGACACCGCGGCCGCCGCCTCGTACGAAGCGACATTCGGCGAGGGCATCGTCTTCGCGGGCCGCATCGAAGACTGGCTCGCGACTCAGCCGATGCCGAAGAACATCGACGTTGTCGTCGGCGGCCCCCCATGCCAAGGGTTCTCGACACTCGGCAAGCGCGACGAGGAGGACCTCCGGAACGAGCTCTGGCGCCAGTATGCGGAGACGATCACTCGAGTCGAGCCGAAGTATTTCGTCGTCGAGAACGTCGCCGTCTTCGAGAAGTCGACGCAGTTCGAACAGTTCGTCGAAGCGACCGCGCCCGGCGGTGTCCTCGAGAAGTACGCGTTTCAGCACCGCATCCTCAACGCCGCCGACTACGGTGCTCCGCAGTCGCGCAAGCGGGCCGTACTGATCGGCCACCTGCGGACGCTTCCGTTCCCTGGATTCCCCGCGCCGACTCATGCTCCGGTGGCCGACGGAACCCGCGAGCGCCATGCGTGGGTCGAGGACGCTTTCCTCGGCATCCCCGGCGACCCGGATCGCGATACTGTGCTGGGCACGCGATCGGTGACGTTCGCGGGCAAGACCTTCTCCGGTCCGTTCTCGACGCGGGAGCTCCACTGGAGCCGTGACTACTCCGAACTCTCGATGCGACGATTCGAAGCGATCCCTGAAGGCGGCAACAGGTTCGACATCAAGCCCGACGATCTTGCGCCGTGCTGGCGCAAGCACACCACTGGATCCGCGGATGTAATGGGACGCCTCCACACCGACCGCCCGTCGGTCACGATCCGTACCGAGTTCTTCAAGCCCGAGAAGGGTCGCTACTTGCACCCCACGAAGAACCGCGCGATCACCCACTACGAGGCAGCAGTGCTCCAGGGCTTCCCGCCAGACCACCAGTTCGTCGGCTCAAAGACCGCCATCGCACGCCAGATCGGCAACGCCGTGCCGATCCCCCTCGGCGCGGCGATCGGCCGGCAGATCGCGAGTGCCCTGTAGGTCAGTCCACGCCCGCCGCGCTCTCGACGAGCTCGATGCGCCGACGTAGGTGCGACAAGATACTCAGCGCGTCGAGGCAGTCCTGGTACGTGAAGACGCCAGCCTCTTCGAGTTCACGCACGCCTTCGTGCTGAATCGGGTTCCGAAATCCGGTCCAGAGCGCCTCGGAGATGAGGCGCTGACCACCGCGCATGTTCTTCTGCGTATCGGGCGACAGGCCGACCGATGAGAAGGGCACGATAATGTCGATAGCAGGCGCATCGCCATTCAAGGTCGATCGAAGGACGTCCAGTTCGGACATGCCATCTGGCTTTGCTCCGATCCGACGCACGTCGCGTACGTATGCCTTTATCGCCTCGACGACGGCGTGGTGATACTGCCCATCCCGGTATTCACGCTCAGCGGCCCGCTGAATCGACGGGTGAAGGGTGCGCCAATGGAAATCTGCATGCTCGGGTGCGATCGCCTTGATCCCCTCCACGAGCTTCTGCCGCCTCGCATCGTCGATGTCGTTCTCCGGAGAGACGACCTCATCGAGCAGGCTCTCGACCGCGGCAGCCTGCTTCTCCCCTCTGATCGTCGACTTCCAAGCGTCGACATCGATGCCTGCACTCTGACTCGCTCGGTCCTTGTTCTCTCGCGCACGCAGCACACGGCGCTTCTGCGCGGCGCTGCGGATCACGTCCGCCAGGTAATCGCGGAGCGCCGCAGCTTGTTCCATGTCCCAGTTGACTGACCGTCGATCGGTTGCAATGACATCAGCACCCGAATCGAGCGCATCCGCCTCGACGAAGCCCGTTATGTAGGAGAACGCATGTGACGACTCGGGGACGCCGAAATACTCCGGTTCGTTGGCCATCCGTCCGCGGACGTAGAGCGTGACCCCGCGCATAGGCGCAGGAAGCGGCTTCGTCGCAGCGATGATCGTCCCTGAGACGCCGCCCACGAGCTCCGGCGGGTTGCTGAATTCGTCCGGGACCGACCAGTGAGCGTGTTGTTCGATCGAGTCGTAGCGGAGCTCGCGATTCACAGGGACACGCTCGTCGCCCTGCAACACCGAGAGGTTGAAATCTGCATCCGGGTAGTTGAAAAGGCGAGAAAGACTGGCGGCGAGCACGCGGGCCTTCACCGCGGTCTTGCGTGTGAGATCGCTCAGACGGATTCGCGTGAAGTGCGAAGCGACGTCGGCAGGACGCATCCGGACTGTTGGCTTGTACTCGGACCCAGCTGCGCCAAGGATGTCATCCCAGACCATCGTGACCTCAGCGTACTCGGCGCTTCCTGCACGCTTCGTCTCGACGACGATCGTGTTCCCAATTCCGAACACTGCGAGCTTTCCGAGGCCCTTTCGCCCCGCGACGCGTCTGCGTCCGGACTCGGACAGGTCGCCGCGATCCTGTGCGCGCCTGTTGCGCCCGATAGTCAGGTAGTTCGTCTGCAACTCATCCAGGGACATCCCATGCCCATCGTCCGCCACGATGAGCGAGTCGCCTGTGACATCGAGGATGATCTGCACGGACGTCGCGTCGGCATCGTACGAGTTTGCGACCAACTCCGCGACCGCATTCGGCAGGTGTGAGTACATCTTGAATCCGAGATGCTCGATCGTCATCGGGTCGAACGTCAGTTTAAGTTCAGTCACCTAGTGCCCCCGCATGGCGTTCTGAGAGTGGTCCTCGCATCGAGTCCACACACGGACGCGTGCTGCCATGATGCACCGAGCGCTCGAAGCACCATGTACCCCCGCTGGGACTCGAACCCAGACTGAAGCGATTTTAAGTCGCCTGCCTCTGCCATTGGGCTACGGGGGCCCCCCGCCAGCGTAGCCGCCGACCACGGGTGCGACTCACTCGAGGTAAAGAGCAGGGCGCCGCGGCATCCACCAACCAAACGACGAACCCCGCCGGGCACACAGCCAGGCGGGGTTCGCACAAAAAGCAGGTCAGGCCTTGGCGGCCTCGCCGGCGGTCGGGGCCTTCTCGCCGGCGACGCTCTTCGGCTCGATGGCCGGGGCGGGGGCAGCCTCGGGAGCGGCCGGACGGGGACGGGCGGCGAACTCCTCGAAGACGTAGCGCGGGTTCTGCACGGCCTCGAGCGACACGTTGTCGCGGCCGAGCCACAGGTTCTGCCACCAGTCGCCCACGACGCGGAACTTGCGCTCCCACGACGGCATTGCCAGGCCGTGGTAGCCACGGTGCGCAACCCAGGCGAAGAAGCCCTTGATCGCGATGCCCTTCGACTGGAACACACCGTTGTACAGCCCCAGGCCGGCGACGGCACCGAGGTTGTGGTGGATGTACTCCTTCGGCGTCTCACCGCGCAGCACCGCCACGATGTTCTTCGCCATGAGCTTCGCCTGACGGACGGCGTGCTGGGCGTTCGGCACGCAGTAGCCGCCGACACCCTTACCCGTGAGGTCAGGCACAGCAGCGACGTCACCGGCAGCCCACGCGCCCTCGACGAACTCCTCGGGCGTGCCCACGCGCAGGTCGGCGCGCGTGCGGATGCGACCGCGCTCCTCGACCGGCAGGTCGCCGCCACGGACGACGGTCGGGTTCGCCATGACACCGGCGGTCCAGATGATCAGGTCGGTCGGGATGACCTCACCCGTCGACAGCTCGACGTTGCCGTCGACGGCACCCGTCAGCTGCGTGTCGAGGTGCACGTTCGCACCGCGCTTGGCGAGGTCTTTCAGCACCCACTCACTCGTCGGCAGCGACACCTCGGGCATGATGCGGCCCATCGCCTCGATGAGGTGGAAGCGCGTCTCTTCGAACGTGATGTTCGGGTACTTGCGCAGCAGCGAGCTGGCCAGCGCACGCGTCTCGGCGAACACCTCGATACCGGCGAAGCCACCACCGACGACGACGACCGTCAGCAGACGCTCACGCTCGGGACCGGCCGGCAGGTTCGCGGCACGGTCGAAGTTGTTGAGGATCCGGTCACGGATCGCGACGGCCTCTTCGACCGTCTTCAGACCGATCGCGTTGTCGGCGATACCCGGAATCGGGAACGTGCGCGACACGGCACCGGCGGTGACGACGATCTGGTCGTACGTCTCGGTCCACGGCTCGCCCACCGACGGGGTGATCGTCGCGGTCTTCGTGGCGTGGTTGATGCCCGTGACCTTCGCGATCACGACACGCGTGCGCTTCAGGTGACGACGCAGACCCACGACGACGTGACGCGCCTCGATCTCACCAGCAGCGACCTCGGGGAGGAACGGCTGGTAGGTCATGTACGGAAGCGGGTCGACGATCGTGACCTCAGCCTCCCCCTTGCGGAGGTGCTTCTCGAGCTTCCACGCGGTGTAGAAGCCGGCATAGCCTCCACCGACGACCAGGATCTTGGGCACAGTGGTAGTCACGAGTCGGATTACTCCTTGATTGGGCGGCTCGGCGAACGCGAGAGGCGTGCCGACTTGATGCGACGGGCAGCGGCGGTGACCCCGAGCACGACAAGTATAGTCCCCAGGCTGAGGGCCACGAGCGGCACCGTTCCGTACCGCAGCGAGTCCGCACTCGGCAGCAGCGCCGACCCCGCCTGCGTCGGCGGTTCCGCCTCCGGCAGCGGCGGGATCTCGACCGGCGTCACCGTCGGCCGCGGCGTCGGCTCGGCGTCCGCGCGACGGTACAGGCGGATCCACTCCGCGAGGTCGCCCATCGGGTTCTCCGACACGACCGGAACGGATGCCGCCACCGCAGCAGCCGCATTCACCAGGCCGTACCCGTAGAGCGGGTCGCGCCCCTCGCGGTCGCCGGCAGGATCGGCCGTCTTGATGATGCGGTTGATGACGTTCGCGGCATCCAAGTCGGGATGCGCGGAGCGCACCAGCGCGGCGATGCCCGACACGAGCGGCGCAGCCCCGCTCGTGCCCTCCCAGATCACCAGGTCGCCGTTCGCCGACAGCCCCAGCAGCTCCTCGCTCGGCGCCGAGATGCCGATCGAGATGCCCTGGGTGGATGCCGTGTTGCTGGCCTTGCGCTCGCGGTCGACACCGCCCACCGTCAGCACACCCGGGATCGTCGCGGGCGCGCCGACCTCTTCGGTGCCGGTCTCGCGGTTGCCCGCCGCGACCACGACGACCACGTCGTGCTCGAACGCGTACAGGAACGCGTCGTCCCACGAGCGATCCCAGTCGAGCGTGTTCGTCGTGAACGACAGGTTGATGACATCGGCGCCGTGATCGACGGCCCACACCATCGCCTCGGCCACCTGGTCGATGAACGGCACCGTCGCCGACTCGCCGAAGCCGATCGACAGCGACAGCAGGTCGGCCTTCGGCGCGACGCCCACCATGCCCTTGCCGGCACCGGTCCCCCGCCCCGCGGCGAGCGACCCCACCCAGCTGCCGTGGTTCGAGTCACCGTCACCGACCGGCGTCCGCCCGTCGGGCGTGCCGATGCCCGAGAAGTCCGCGCCGCCCACGACCGCGTCGTTGAGCTCTTCGGCGCCCTTGCCGATGCCGGTGTCGATCACCGCGATCGTCGTGCCCTCGCCCTGCGTGACCTTCCATGCGTCCGTCACGCCGTACTCGTCGAGCCAGTACTCCATGTTCCGGATCGGGTCGATCTCGGGCTCTTGCTCGACCTGCTCTTCCTGCTGCTGCGCCAGGGGCACGTCGTCGGGCGTCACTGCCGCGGCGCCGCTCAGCAGCACCGTCGCTCCGACGAGTGCCGCGGCGATGCCGACGCGCAGCGTGGTCATCCGGTGCCGCCGGGAGCCGCGCACGTGCAGCGCTCGGGCGACCAGTCCCCGCGCTCCAGGGCGAGGTCACCGATCGGGTTGACGCCCGGGCCGGCGGCCAACGAGTGGGCGGCCACGGCGTGCAGGCACTTCACGCGCACCGGCATCCCACCGGCAGAGATCCCCTCGATCTCGTCGACGGTGCCGTGCACGGCACGGTCGGACAGGTACGCCTCGTGCGCACGCGTGTACGCGGCCGCAAGCTCTTCGTCCTCGGCGAGCGCATCGGCCAGCTCGCGCATCACCTGCGTCGCCTCGAGCGCCGACATCGCCGCCGTCGCGCCCGGGTGCGTCAGGTAGTAGAACGTCGGGAACGGCGTGCCGTCGGGCAGCCGCGGCTCGGTCGCCACGACCGTCGGGTTGCCGCACACACAACGCGCGGCAATGCCCACGACCCCGCGCATCGGGCGACCCAACTGGGCCTGCATGACCTCATGGTCGGCAGCGGTCGCGGGCGTGAGCGTCGGATGGGGCACTGCGCCAGTTTACCGGGGTGACCTGTGGGTCTTACTCGGTGGGCGGGGCGACGGTCTTCGCGACGCCGGCTTCGGTCAGCGACCGGAGGAACTGCGTCATCCAGTCGGTGCTCGCCTCTTCGACGTCGTCGCTCACCGGCTCCGCCTCCGGCGCCAGGATGCCGCCGGGCACGTCGTCGGCGATGAGGTACACGACCTCGCCGGGACGCATGTAATACAGACGCTCCCGCGCCTGGGACGTGATGTACGCCTCATCACGCCACTGCTCGCGCTCGGCCTCGAGCGCGTCAACCTCGTCCTCGGTCGCCTGCACCGCGTGCTCGAGCGCCGCGATCTGTTGCCGCTGCTCGACGTACGTGCCGATCGTCGGCACCAGCACCAGGGCGGCGAGCACCACGAGGCCGAGCATGATGCCCATGAACCCCGAGAGGCGGACCCCGCCGACCCAGTCGCGGACGTCGACGCGCTTGCGCGCGGCATCCGCTCGTCTGTTCTTGGGCGTGCCCCCGGAGCCGCTGCCGGGGAAACGAGGAGAGGGAGCCGATGGTCTGTCCACGGCTCCCCCTCTCGTCAGGCTTTCAGTGCTGCGTAGGCCTTACGCGGAGAACCGCGGGAAGGCAGCTGCGCCGATGAACTCCGCGGCGTCGCCCAGGTCTTCCTCGATACGCAGAAGCTGATTGTACTTCGCGACGCGCTCGCTCCGAGCGGGCGCGCCCGACTTGATCTGACCCGAGTTCACGGCGACGGCGAGGTCGGCGATCGTGGTGTCCTCGGTCTCACCCGAACGGTGCGACAGCATCGTGGTGTAGCCCGAACGGTGCGCCACGTCGATCGCGTCCAGCGTCTCGCTCAGCGTGCCGATCTGGTTCACCTTGACGAGCAGCGAGTTCGCGGCACCGCGCTTGATGCCGTCGGCCAGACGCGCCGGGTTGGTGACGAACAGGTCGTCGCCGACGAGCTGCACCTTCTTGCCGAGACGCTCGGTGAGGGCGGTCCAGTTCTCCCAGTCGTCCTCGGCGAGCGCGTCCTCGATCGTGACGATCGGGAACGAGTCGACCAGGTCGGCGTAGTAGTCGGTGAGCTGCTCGGCGGTCCAGTCCTTGTTGTCGAGGCGGTAGACGCCGTCGTTGAAGAACTCGGTCGCGGCGACGTCGAGGCCCAGGGCGATCTCGGCACCAGGCTTGAAGCCGGCCTTCTCGATCGCCTTCACCAGGAACTCGAGGCCCTCGCGGTTGCTGGGCAGGTCGGGAGCGAAGCCGCCCTCGTCGCCGAGGCCGGTCGCGTAGCCGGCGGCCTGGAGCTCCTTCTTGAGGACCTGGTACACCTCGGCGCCCCAGCGGAGCGACTCGGAGAAGGTCGACGCACCGATCGGCGCGAGGAAGAACTCCTGCATGTCGATGCCGTTGTCGGCGTGCTCGCCACCGTTGATGACGTTGAACAGCGGCACGGGCAGCACCCGGGCGTTCGGGCCACCGAGGTAACGGTAGAGGGGCAGGTCGGCGCTGTCGGCCGCAGCCTTCGCGACGGCGAGCGAGACGCCGAGGATCGCGTTCGCGCCGGTGCGCGACTTGTTCTCGGTGCCGTCGGTCTCGATGAGGATCTCGTCGATGATGCGCTGCTCGCTCGCGTCGACACCCTCGATGGCCGGGCCCAGCTCGTCGATGACGGCGGCGACGGCCTTGAGCACGCCCTTGCCGCCGTAGCGGGTCTTGTCGCCATCGCGCAGTTCGTACGCCTCGAAAGCGCCGGTCGATGCGCCGGACGGGACTGCTGCGCGCTGGACGATGCCGTCGTCGAGCAGCACCTCCACCTCGACGGTCGGGTTGCCACGCGAATCCAGAATCTCGCGTGCGCCTACTGCCTCGATCAATGCCACGGGGGTGTCTCCTTGCTCTTTCGGGAGCGTTTTCGGTCCGTGGTCGAGTCTAGTGAAGTGGTGGATGCCGATGTGTCGGGTGTCGGGTTGTTGCGGCGTTGTTCGCTTTGCGGTTGATGGTCAGACGACGAGGGCGACAGCGATGCCGTCCCAGCCCTTGCGGTCGAGGGTCTGCAGCGCGGTCGCGTCGAACCGCGGATCATCGCGGAGCATCGCGAGCCCGGCCCGTACCCCGTCGACCTGGCTGTTCTCGCCGGGCACCACGACCAGTCCGCTGCGGACGACGTTGTCGACCACGACGACCGTGCCGGGGTGACCGAGCTTCGCAGCCCAGTCGAGGTAGATCGTGTTCGACTCCTTGTCGGCGTCGATGAAGACGAAGTCGAAGGGCTCCTCATCGGTGAGGGTTGGGAGCACGTCGGCGCCGCGGCCGATGCGGATGTCGACGCGGTCGCCGATGCCCGACCGGTCGAGGTTGCGACGCGCCACCTCCGCATTGTGGGGCTCCGCTTCGATCGTGACCACGCGGCCGCCCTCGGGGAGCGCCCGAGCCAGCCAGATGGTCGAGTACGCGCCGAGCGTGCCGACCTCGAGCACCCGCTTCGCGCCGGACATCCGGGCCAGCAGATGCAGCAGCTTGCCGTTCAGCGGCGCGACCTCGATCTCGGGCAACCCCTCCTCGGCGAGCGACGCGACCGACGCGCGCAGCGCCTCGTCTTCGGCCACGAGCGTCTCGGTCAGGTACGAGTCGACGGCGTTCCAGCGGTCGGCGGAGGGTTCGGTCATGGCATCCATTCGACTGCGTGCGGCGCGGCGGGGTCAACCGGGGGCGCGGCGGGCGGCGAGCGCGGTGAGGAGGGCGGCGGCGGTCGCGGCGTCGTCGACCGTCACCGTGAGGAAGCGGCCGTTCGCGCGGCGCACGCGGATGCCCTCGCCGGCGCGGAGGACCACACCGAAGTTGCCGCCGGGGCCCCACCGGAGGCCCCACCCGCCGAACTCCGCCATCGGCGAGACGTTCACGACCTCGGCGGAGGTGATTTCGGCGAGGGGCACGACGACCCGGGGCCAGCCGATCGAGGAGACGACCGTGAGGCCGGCGGCATCCACTCGGACGTGGAATCGGCTGTTCGCGACGACCGCGAACGCGAGGAACAGCGCCGCCGCGGCGGCGATGACCGTCACCCAGAGCTCGGCGGTCATCACGCCGACCATCACCGCGACCGCGGCCGTCAGCACCACCGCGGCGCCGAGGACGATGCGCCCCGACGTCGCGACGGTGACGGCCTGCGTCCACAGCACGCGCTCCCCCGCGCCGAGCGGCAACGCGTCGGGGGCGTGGGTGGCGACCGGATGCCACGGGGCGTGGGGCTGCAGCATCCATCCGACGGCGCCGAGTGCGACCGCCAGCACGATCGGGGCGATCACGGCGAGCACCGGCAGGGTCTGCTCGCCGGATGTCTGCACGAGGAGCGTCCACGTCATGAGGGTCGCGAGCAGCGTGGCGGTGCCGAGCGCGACCGCACCGAGCAGGCGGTAGGCGGCGCCGTGCTCGCCGCGGCGCAGCGAGCGGAACGAGACGCCGAACAGCACCGCGGGGAGTCCCAGGCCGAGCACGGCGGTGAAGACCGGGACGGTCCACGCCGGGCTGAAGCCGTCGGGTGTGCCGTCGAAGGCCCAGTGCGTGGCGACGACGGCGGGCACGTTCGGGAGGACGAGCACCTGCGCGAGCACCGCGATCGCGACAACGATCGCCGGGAGGATCAGCGCCACGAGAGTGAACCGGGAGCGGACGCGGGCGAGGTCAACGGCCATGAGCGGCCTCCTTCACAAGAGCGGACAGGGTGTCGGCGGAGATGCCGGCGGCGGCGGCCTTCGCGACGAGCGCGTCGATGTCGGTACGCAGGCCGGCGAGTGCGGCGGCATCCGCCACCACGACCGCACCGCGGCCACGGCGCAGTTCGATGAGACCTTCGTCGCGGAGGTCCTGGTACGCGTGGAGCACCGTGTGCAGGTTGATCTGCAGCGCCTGGGCGACCTCGCGCGCGGTGGGCAACCGCTCCCCCGCGGCAACGCGGCCCGACGCGATCTCCGCACGGACGGCGCGGGCCACCTGCGCGAACAGGGGTTCCGGGCTGCCGGGATCGATACGGAGGAGCATGCCACTTATTCTAGCGGTAATAGAACAAGTCTGCACGCGTTCGTTTGCGCTGAGTACGCTTCGCCCGTGACCTCCCCCGCGCTTCAGCGCCGCCTCGGCCTGCGTGACGCCGTTTTCCTCGGTCTCGGCTCGATGATCGGCGCCGGCGTCTTCTCGGCGTTCGGCCCGGCGGCAGCCGCAGCCGGTTCCGGACTCCTGCTCGCACTGGCCATCGCGGCGGTCGTCGCCTTCGGCAACGCGACCTCGACCGCGCAGCTCGCCGCCGTGCACCCCACCTCGGGCGGCGTCTACGCCTACGGCCGCGCCGAGCTCGGGCCGTGGTGGGGCTACGCCGCCGGCTGGGGCTTCATCATCGGCAAGACCGCGAGCTGCGCGGCGATGGCCCTCACCGCCGCGGCATACCTCGCCCCTGCGGGCTGGGAGCGGCCTGTCGCGGCGGTGGTCGTCGTCGCGTTGGTGACCGTCAACCTGTTCGGGATCACGCGGACGGCGCTCGTGACCCGGGTGCTCGTCGTGTTCGTGCTCGCGGCGCTGGCAGTCGGGGTGTCGGCGATCGGCATGTCGGGTGGCGCCGTCGGCTTCAGCGGTGTCTTCGAGGGCGGCGTCTACGGCACGCTCCAGGCGGCGGGGCTGCTGTTCTTCGCCTTCGCCGGCTACGCGCGCATCGCGACGCTCGGCGAAGAGGTCCGCGACCCGCAACGGACCATCCCGCGCGCGATCGTCCTCGCCTTCGCGGGCGCCCTCGTCACCTACGCGGTGGTCGCGGTCGCCGTCCTCACAGCCCTCGGGCCCGACGGCCTCGCCGCGTCGACCGCACCCCTCGCCGACGCCGTCCGGCAAGTCGGCGCCGCGTGGGCGGTGCCGCTCGTGCAGGTCGGCGCGGCCGCGGCATCCCTTGGCGCACTCCTCGCCCTCATCGCCGGTATCGGCCGCACCGCCTTCGCGATGGCCCGCCAGGGCGACCTGCCGCGCGCGCTCGCGGCGGTGCACCCGCGGTGGCACGTGCCGCATCGTGCGGAGCTCGCGCTCGGCGCCGTCGTCGTCACGCTCGTGCTGCTCGTCGACCTGCGCGGCGCGATCGGCTTCTCGTCGTTCGGCGTGCTGCTGTACTACGCCGTCGCGAACTTCGCCGCGTGGCGGCAGGGCGGCGAGGCGCGGCGGTATCCGCGGGTACTGCAGGCGATCGGGCTGGTCGGCTGCGTCGTCCTCGGGTTCACCCTGCCCTGGCAGGCCGTCGTCGCCGGGGTGGGCGTCGTCGCCGTGGGGTTGGCGCTGCGGGCGGTGCGGGTGCGGCTCACCCGTCGGACGTGACCGCGTCGACGAGCGCGGGGAGCAGCGCGTCGGCGGTACGGCGGTAGCCCAGCGCGCTCGGGTGGAACCGGTCGAGGCTGAACATCCCGTCGGGGTCGATCAGGAAGAACGGCCCCACCGCGCGCCGCAGCGACACGACGCGGGCGCCCGCCGCCTCGGCGCGCACCGCCTGCGCGGCCGCGAGCTGCTGCGAGATGCGCGACCCGATCGACCGCAGCGGCTGCGGCACCGCGCGCAGCGCGCCGAGATCGGGGCAGGTGCCGACGACGACGGCCACTCCCCTGCCGCGCATGCGCTCGACGGCGGTGCCGAGATGGGATGCCGCGGTCGCGACCGGCACGCGGTGCGTGACGTCGTTACCGCCGACGATGATCACCGCGATGTCGGGGCGATAGTCATCGGGCAGGTCGTCGATCTGGGCGCCGAGGGTCGAGGATTCCGCGCCGACGACGGCGGCTGTGCGGAGCCGCACCGGCCTTTGCAATTGCGCGGCGAGCTCCTTCGCGAGCCGTGCGCCAAGCGTGTCCTTGCGGCGATGCGCGCCGAGTCCCGCGGCGATCGAGTCGCCGAGCATCAGCAGCTCGACCGGCTCGCCGGGCAGCGCGCTGCGCCACACCCGGTCGGCGTCAAGGGCGTCCTCACCGAGCGGCTTGCCGATGCGGCGGCGGGCGATCGCGGCCTGCCGCATCAGGCCGATGCGCGCCCCGGCGAGCACGGCGCCGCCGAGCGCCACGGCCGTGGCAGCCGGCCGCAGCGGCCGAATGGAGCGACGAGATCGACGAGCCATGCCCCCAGCCTGCGCATCGACGGTGAACGGCCGGTGACGTGGCGCCGCCGGCCGGTGCTCGGCCCAGCAATTCGGACGGAGATTCGCGTCGGATTACCGCCCGTCCGTCCGAATTGTCGGCGCGGCGGAGTGAATCTCCGGAGTTATTGCTCCGGCGTGCGGCGGGGCCGCGGATGCGTCAGGTGGTCGCGGGGGCGCGGAGCTGCTCGAGGGCGGTCGCGATGCGCTTCTCGCGGGTCTCGGCGCGCTTCGCGTCGGCGACGGCGCGGGCGAGTTCCTTGCGGCGCGACGGGGCGAGCGCGTCGAACGCGGCCTGCACCTGGGGCTCGGCGGCGAGGGCCGCGGCGAGATCGTCCGGCACGTCGATCTCGCGCTCGGCGGTGTCGAGGGCCACCGTCGCTCGGCGAGACTCAGCGCCGGCCTGCGAACACCGCGAAGAGCAACGGCACAGCGGATGCCGCCATGAGCACCGTCCCGAGCACTGTGTCGTCGGGGCGGGTCAGGGCACCCGCGATGAGGAGTCCGGCGAAGACCGTCCCCGCGATCGCACGACGGCCGAGCGCCTCGAGGGTGCGGAATCGGCGGTCCATCGAGGGGACCTGCGCGGTGAGCCTGCCCTCCTCGATGAGCGAGATGAGGTCGTCCGCGCGGCGCGGGAGGCGCATCATGAGTCCGGCGGCCGACATCGCGCCACGACCCGCCGCCTCGACGATCGTGCCGCGCTCGTCGCGAAGGAGTCGCTGCGCGAACGGTTCGACGGCATCCCACACGTTGAACGCCGGATCGAGCGTGCTGCACATGCCCGACGTCAGCGACGCGGTGCGGATGACGAGCAGGAAGTCCTCGGGCAGCTGGAACGGCATCGTGCGCAGCAGCTCGCTGAACTCCCGTGCGAACTCGCGGTACTCGCGCGGGTCGACCTGGGCGAGCTCGGCGAAGCCCATGCCGCCGAAGCGGTCGAAGACCGCGGTGACGGCCCGCTCGAGCTCGACGGTGTCGGCGCCCGGCAGCAGCGCGCCGACGGCGCGGATGGCTTCAACGAGTCCACGGCCGTCGCGGGATGCCGCGGCGATGATCGCCTGCCGCATCCCCGACCGCATGCGGCTCGGGACCTCGCCCATCATCCCGAAGTCGATGAACGTCAGCGCCCAGGTGCCGTCCGGGTGCGGTGTGACGAAGACGTTGCCGGGGTGCGGGTCGGCGTGGAAGTAGCTGTGCTCGAACAGCTGCTCGAACATGACCGTCGCGAACGCCTGCGCGACCTCGGCGGGGTCGATGCCAGCGGCCCGCAGCGCGTCGAGGTCGTTGATCTTGATCGCACTGACGTCTTCGAGCGTCAGCACGCGACGGGTGGTGCGCTCCCAGACCACGCGCGGCGCCGACACTCGAGGGTTCTCGGCGAAGTCCGCCGCGAAGCGCTCCGCCGCGGCGGCCTCGTGCAGGTAGTCGATCTCCTCGAAGCTGCTTGCAGCGAATTCCTCGACGAGCGCCGGCGCGTCGACTCGGTGCCGCACCAGCGCGATGCGCATCATCCATCGCGCGACCTTGCGGAGCGCACGCAGGTCGACGTCGACGATGCCCGCAATGCCGGGCCGCTGCACCTTGACGACCACGTCGCGGAGGCCCGTGTCGGCGGCATCCGCGTCGGTGAGGGTGGCGCGATGCGCCTGACCGAGGGATGCCGCGGCGAGCGACTGCGGCCCGAACGCTGCGTAGGCGCGGGCGAGCGGCATCCCGAGTTCGGTCTCGGCATGTGCGGAGATCTCGGCGAACGGGACGGCGGGGACCTCGTCCTGGAGTCCCTCGAGTTCCTTCGTGATCTCGGGCGGCAGCACGTCGAGGCGCGACGAGAGGAACTGCCCGACCTTGATCATGAGCCCGCCGAGGTCGACGGCGAGCGCGTGGAACCGCTTCGCGAGGCGGCGCAGCCGCGCCGGGCGGCCCCGGGCGGCAAGTGCGCCGAGGCCGATGCGCGGGAGGACCAGCTCGAACCACCAAGCCAGCACGAATGTCCGCGCCGCGAACCGCATGATGCGGCGGTAGCGGGCGCGCAGCGCGGGGTTCGGCGCGTCCGACGGGTTTTCCGAGCCCGCGGTGCGGCTCGTCGAGGTCATGTCATGCGACATGCCTCAATCCTGGGCCAGAATCCCGTAGATCTTGCGGCGCGCGTCGTCGAGGATCGCGACTGCCTCGGCGACCTGCTCGTCGGTGCCGGTGCGACCGACCTGGGCGGCGGCCTGCGCGAGCTCGAAGCCCGCCTTCGGCAGCGCGCTCATGCGCGGGTGCTCCTTGGTCGACGACGCCCAGGGCGCGGGCTTGTCGGGGTCGGTCTCCGCCTCGGCGGCGAAGCGACCGGCATCGGTGAGTGTGTAGGTCTTGCGACCGCCGGACTCCTCGGCGACGAGGAGTCCCTCGTCGGTCAGCATCTGCAGGGTCGGGTACACCGAGCCGGGGCTCGGCTTCCACGAGCCGCCGCTGCGCTGCTCGATCTCGGCGATGATCTGGTAGCCGTGCATCGGCTGCTCGAGGAGCAGTGCGAGGACGGCGGCGCGCACGTCACCGCGGGTCGCGCGGGTGCCGGTCTTCTGCTCGAAGCTCGTGCGCAGCTGGTCGAACGCCTCGGTGAGCGTGGACATCGACAGATTGCCGGGCCAGCCCTGACCGCCGCCGCGACCGGCGAACGCGTCGCCGAAGAACGAATTGCTCATGGTGTGCTCCCTCGTCTCGCTGTCGCCGACGGTCGTCAGCGATACATAACGATATATCGCTGAGCCTGGGTGTTGGCCGTCGATCCCTTCTCGTTTTCGCATGTGAGTTCCGGCTCACACGGGTGGGGTGGGCGGTGCGGGGACGACGACGCGGGACGGGGTGGGCGGTGCGGGGTGGGCGATGCGGGGTGGGCGATGCGGGGGCGGGGTGGGCGATGCGGCGGCGGGGTGGGCGACGCAGGCGGGGCGGATGACACGGGCGGAGCGCTGGGATCGAGCGCCGTAACTGCGGAACCTCTCCCGATTTCGCATGTGAGTTCCGGTTCACACGGGGTGGCGGGGGCGGTGCGCGGGTGGGGTGGGCGACGCGGAGACGGAGATCTCGGGCGCGGCATCCGTCGCTCCCTGCCACGAACGACAGGGGCCGCCGTGTCACGACGAGGATTCGACTGTGCGGCCGCAGCAGGGTGGGCGCGGGTGCATAACTCCTCAGATCCGCGCGATCGCCGTCACCGTCGCCGCACGACTCCGCGGGTGGGACTGCGACCGGGGTCGACTCTTGAGGAGTTGTGAACGCGGACAGGCGGCCGAGCGGCCCCGGCCACGCTGGGAGTTCCGCGAGCGTCAGTCGAGCGGGCGGACCTCGAGCGAGTCGGCAGACGCGCCGGCCGACACCGTCGCGAAGCCGGTGTAGCCGTCGGCGGCGGCGCGCTCCAGCAGCGCCTTGAGGTTCTTCGTCCGCTGCTCGAGCCGCACGCGCGAGCCCTGCGCGACAAGCGCCGCCTTCACTGCGGCGAGCTCGGCGACGGGCACGTCGCGGTCGTGGACGAGGACGACAGCGGATGCCGCGTCGCCGGCATCCGCTCCGACGAGATCGACGATCCGCTCGAACCCGATCGAGAAGCCGACTGCCGGGACGTCCTGGCCGAGGAAGCGGCCGATCATTCCGTCGTAGCGACCACCGCCACCCAGCGAGTACGAGACCGAGGGGTGCGCGAGCTCGTAGATCGTGCCGGTGTAGTAGCCCATGCCGCGGACGAGGAACGGGTCGAAGTGCAGCGGCACGTCGACCTGTCCGCGGGCCGCGGCCACCGCGTCGCCGATGCCGACCAGGTGCGCGACGACCTCGTCGTCGATGCCCTGCGGCAGCGCCTTGCGGATCTGCGCCTCGCCGTACGGCAGGTACTCGCGGGTCTGCGGGCGGAGGAGGAACGCCTCGAACGCAGCGACGGCCGAATCGTCGGCGCCGCGCTCGCGGAGCTCCTTCACGACGCCGTCGGGGCCGACCTTGTCGAGCTTGTCGATCGTGATCAGCACGCCCGGGCGCGCCTCGGGCGAGAAGCCGAAGACGTCGAGCATCGCGTCGAGCGCGCGACGGTCGTTGATGCGGATCGTGCCGCCCTCGAGCCCGAGCGCGTCGAGCACGTCGAGGCTCGCGACCAGCAGCTCGACCTCGGCGCGCGGCGTCGCGTCGCCGATGATGTCGATGTCGCACTGTACGAACTGGCGGTAGCGGCCCTTCTGCGGGCGCTCGGCGCGCCACACCGGCGCGATCTGGATCGCGCGGAACACCGTCGGCAGCTGCGCCCGGTTCGTCGCGTAGAACCGCGCGAGCGGCACGGTGAGGTCGTAACGGAGCCCGAGGTCCGACAGTGCAGCGGGGTCGTCCGCCGCATCGCGGATGCCGTCGGCGTCGAGGCCGCGGCGCAACACGTTGAACGCGAGCTTCTCGTTGTCGCCGCCGATGCCGGCGTGCAGGCGCTCGTAGTCCTCGACGACCGGGGTCTCGATCTCGTCGAACCCGTGCGCGCGGTAGCGATCGCGGATGACGGCGAGCACGCGCTCGCGGCGAGCCTTGTCGGCGGGGAGGAAGTCGCGCATGCCGCGCGGAGCGTTCACGGTGGGCACCGGACCATTGTTCCAGGTCGGGCGGGCGCAGGTGGGCGATGGGCGGCGGACGGTGGGCGCTGGGTGCGCGGCATCCGCTCGGGCGCGCTCGTGTCGGCGGCATCCGCTCGGGACCGCCCGCTTGTCCGCGAGACAGCAGCGGGAGCCCGAGACGTCGGTCTGCTGTCAACGTCTCGGGCTGTGGCTGCTGTCTCGGTGGTGAGCGGGCCGCGAGAGTACGTCTCGCGGACGAGAGAACAGCTGCGACCCGTTCTCTCGGCGCGGAGATGTTCTCTCGGGGCTGTCGGGGCGGCGCGGTCGGGGGCGCTCGGTGTCGGGGCGGCGCGGTCGGGGGCGCTCGGTGCCGGGGCACCGGCGGGTCAGGGATGCCGGCGGGTCAGGGGCGCTCGGCGGCGCGGATGTCAGCCTCGAGCGTGCGGAGGCGCTCGCGCAGCGCGCGCTCAGCGTCCCAGCCGTTCGTGCGCGCCGCGGCGACGAGCGCGAGGAGCGCGTCACCGAGCTCGGCCTCGGACTGCGGCATCCGCTCGTCTGAAGGCACCTCGACCCCGACCTGAGCCGCCTTGCCGACGAGCTTCTGGGCGAGGGCGAGCGACGGCATGTGGCGCGAGACGCCGTCGAGCACGCTCGTGCGGGTGCGCTTCTCGGCCGCCTTCGCGGCGTTCCAGTGCACGAGCACCTCTTCGGGCGTGGTCGCGACAGCGTCGCCGAAGACGTGCGGATGCCGCCTGGTCATCTTCTCGGTCAACGTGGATGCCACGTCGTCGATGTCGAACGCGCCCTCCGCCGCCCGCGACGCGATCTCGGCGTGGAACAGCACCTGCCACAGCAGATCGCCGAGCTCCTCGCGCAGGTCGTCGCGGGTCCCCGCCTCGACGGCGTCGATCAGCTCGGCGGCCTCCTCCTCGAGGTACGGCACAAGTGCACGATGGTCGATCTGCTGCGTCCAGACGCAACGGTCGCGCACGGCGCGCATCGTGTCGGCCGCAGCGCGCAGCGGATCGACGTCACCGGCCGCAGCGCGCAGCGGATCCGCGGCACCTGTCGCGGCACGCAGCGGATCGGCGGCGCGGAGTGGATCGACCCCGGTCACGTCGCGGGTGCGACCGGCGTCGAAACCGTCTGCGGGGCGAGGCGTCGGTAGTGCCATGACCGCCACGATACGAGGCCTGCGGCAAGGAGGAGCGAAATCGCCGACCCAGCGAGCACGCCGAGGGTCGCCTGGTCGCGGGTCGCGGCATCGTCCGAGAACGCCAGCTCCGACATCAGCAGCGACACCGTGAATCCGATGCCGCCGAGCGCACCGGCCGCGAGCACATCCCCGAACGGCAGCTTCGTGCCGCCGAGGAACATCGACAACCACCCGGCGAGGCTGATGCCGACGATCTTGCCGAGCGGCAGCGCGACCGCGACGCCCCAGAACGCCGGCGACAGGTCGGTCGGCGACACCTGCGGGATCGCGACGAGGGATGCCGCGAGCGCGAAGACCGGGAGCACGATGGCGTTCACCCACGGCTCGAGTGCGTGCCGTGTGCGCAGCGCCGGCTGCTGGTGCATGACGAGCCCGAGCGCGACGCCCGCGATCGTCGCGTGCACGCCCGACTCGTGGACGAAGAACCAGACCGCCGCCGCGACCACGACCATCAGCACCGCGATCGCGCGCGAGCCACGGCCGCCGAGCTGCGCGCTCAACAGGCGGAACACGACGAGCAGCACGACCGCCGCTCCGAGCATGAGCAGGTCGACGTCGCTCGTGAAGAGCACCGCGATGAAGAGGATCCCCACGATGTCGTCCAGGATCGCGAGGGCCAGCAGGAACACCCGGAGCCCCGACGGCAACCCCTTACCGAACACCGCGAGCACACCGAGCGCGAACGCGATGTCGGTCGCCGTCGGGATCGGCCATCCGGCCGCCGTCTCACCGCTCCCCGCGATCGCGACGTAGACCGCGATCGGGATGAGCACGCCGCCGGCCGCGGCGATGATCGGCTGCAGCGCCTTCCGCGGCGAGTTCAACTGCCCGTTCGTCAACTCGTACTGCAGCTCCACGGCGGCCACGAAGAAGAACACCGCGAGCAGACCGTCGGCGATCCAGTGACCCACCGACAGGGTGAACACCCCGGGAATGCCGACGTAGGCGCCCTTCGCGGCGAACGCGGCATCCGCCACCGGCGAATTCGCGAGGATCAAGCCGAGGGCAGCGGCGATGAGGAGCAGGAGCGCGGGGAACCGCGCGGAACGGAGCAGGGCCATAGGGAGCCTTCCGGGGTCGGGGAACGAAACCGCCGACCAGACTTCCCGACACACCAGTCCCCCAGTCTACGCGGGACGTCATGTGTACCGAGCCGGTAACACGACCGGACTAGCGTGGAACGGTGCACGAACTGACCAACACCGAAGCGATCGACCTCGTCGGGCGATACGAAGCCGAGCAGGAGATCCCCGAGCGGATGCGCGCCGACGTGCGCCTGCTGGGCTCCATCCTCGGCCGCGTGCTCCGTGAAAGCGGCTCCCCCGGCCTCTACGACGACGTCGAACGGCTGCGCGTCGCGACGATCCAGGCGTACACCGACTCCACGCCCGAGGCATTCGCCCGGGCGGCATCCATCGCCGACTCGTTCACGCTCGCCCGTGCCGAAGAGGTCGCTCGCGCCTTCACCTGCTACTTCCACCTCGTGAACCTCGCCGAGGAGCACCAGCGCGTGCGCATCCTGCGGGAGCGCGGCGGCACCGCACGCGAGGCCGACGCGGGCGACTCCATCGCCTCGGCCTACCGCACTCTGCAGTCCGAGATCGGACCGGATGCCGCGCTCACGCGCTTGCAGAACCTGCGGTTCCACCCCGTGTTCACGGCGCACCCGACCGAAGCGCGCCGCCGCGCGGTCTCGTCGAGCATCCGCCGCCTCGCCGACCTGCTCGACGACCTCGACGCCGCCGGTACGGACGGCGCCGACCACCGCCGCGCCGAGCGCCGCATGGTCGAAGAGGTCGACACGCTGTGGCGCACCGCGCCGCTGCGCGCCGAGAAGCCCTCGCCCACGGACGAGGTCCGCTCGGTCATGGCGATCTTCGACGAGACGCTCTATACCGCGGTGCCGCACGTGTACCGCCGCATCGACGACGTGCTGCAGGGCGACGACGCCGGTGCGAAGGCCCCCGTCGTGCGCCCCTTCGTCCGCATCGGCTCGTGGGTCGGCGGCGACCGCGACGGCAACCCGTTCGTCACCGCGAAGACGACCCGCAAGGCGTCGTCGATCGCCAGCGAGCACGTGCTCCTCGGCCTCGAGCGCACCGCCAGCCGCATCGGCCGCACCCTCACGCTCGACGCACTGTCGACGCCGCCGAGCCCCGAGCTGTCGGCGCTGTGGCAGCGCCTGAAGGACGCCGACGAGGACGCGGCATCCGACATCGCGAAGCGCTCTCCGAACGAGCCCTACCGGCGCATCATGCTGCTGCTCACCCGCAAGATCGCGGCGACCCGCACCCGCAACGCCGACCTCGCATACCGCGACCCCGAGCACCTGCTCGCGGACCTCCGCATCGTGCAGGACTCGCTCGTCGCGGCGCGCGCGCCGCGCCAGGCGTACGGCCACCTGCAGCAGCTCATCTGGCAGGTCGAGACCTTCGGGTTCCACCTGACCGAGCTCGAGGTGCGCCAGCACTCGGCCGTCCACCGCAAGGTGCTCGACGAGCTCGAGTCGGGCGCCGAGCGCTCCGAGCTCGCCGACGAGGTGCTCGAGGTGTTCCGCACCATCGCGTTCCTGCAGGAGCGCTACGGCCCGCGCGCCGCCGGCCGCTACATCGTCTCGTTCACGCAGTCCGCGCAGGACCTCGCGAACGTCCACCTGCTCGCGCGCCACGCCGTCGGCCCCGACGGCACCGTGCCCGTGCTCGACGTCATCCCGCTGTTCGAGACGTTCGCCGACCTGCAGGCAGCGCCCGGCATCCTCGCCGAGATCGTGCAGCACCCGGCGTTCGCCTCGCGATTGGATGCCACGGGCAAGCGCCTCGAGGTCATGCTCGGCTACTCCGACTCGTCGAAGGACGTCGGCCCGGTCGCGGCGAACCTCGCGCTCTACGAAGCGCAGGCCGCGATCTCGGGTTGGGCGGTCGAACAGGGCATTGAATTGACGCTGTTCCACGGCCGCGGCGGCGCCCTTGGCCGCGGCGGCGGGCCGGCGAACTCCGCGATCCTCGCGCAGCCGCCGCACTCCGTCGACGGCCGGTTCAAGCTCACCGAGCAGGGCGAGGTCATCTTCGCCCGCTACGGCGACCCGGCCATCGCGATGCGGCACATCGACCAGGTCGCGGCCGCCACGCTGCTGGCATCCTCCCCCTCCATTGAAGACCGCAACCGCGCCGCCGCCGAGCGGTACGCCGACGTCGCGAGCGTCATGGATGCCGCGTCGCGCGAGCGCTTCTTCTCGCTCGTCAAGGCGCCCGGCTTCGCGCCGTGGTTCGCGCAGGTCACCCCGATGGAGGAGATCGGCCTGCTCGCGCTCGGATCGCGCCCGGCGCGCCGCGGCCTCTCGGTGGAGTCGCTCGAAGACCTGCGGGCGATCCCGTGGGTGTTCGCGTGGACCCAGGCCCGCATCAACCTCGCGGGCTGGTTCGGCCTCGGCACGGCGCTCGACGCCGTCGGCGACGCCGACACGCTGCAGCGCGCCTACGAGGAGTGGCCGCTGTTCCGCACCCTCATCGACAACGTGGCCATGAGCCTCGCGAAGACCGACGACCGCATCGCGCGGCACTACCTCGAGCTCGGCGACCGCGATGATCTCGCGACGCTCGTCCGCGACGAGATGGCGCTCACGCGCGACTGGGTGGTGCGCCTCACCGGCGGCACCGAGCTGCTCACGAACCGACCGGTCCTCGGCCGCGCCGTGAAGATGCGCAGCCCCTACGTCGACGCGCTGTCGCTGCTGCAGCTGCGGGCGCTGCGCGGTCTGCGTTCCGCCGGCGGCGACGTCGACCCGGAGCTCCAGCGCCTGCTGCTGCTCTCCGTCTCGGGCGTCGCGGCGGGCCTCCAGAACACCGGGTGACGCAGGTTCACACCGTCTGACAAGCGGATGCCGCAGCGCGCGGCATCCGCTTCGTCATTCAGGCGTCGGCCGCGGGGGGCTCGGGCAGCGGGAAGATCTGGTCGAGCAGCTGCGCGGTCCAGGCGATGAGGTCGGCGTCGGCGAGCGGCTCGCCTGCGGCGGTCGGGAGCGGCACCACCATGGCGTCTCCCCCGGCGACGACCTTCGCCTTGGGGTGCAGCCGCTGCAGCCGGATGCGGATGGAGTCGGGCAGCAGCGCCGGCGCAATGCGCAGGTTCGGTCCCATCGCTACGACGTCGGACAGGCCGGATGCCGCGGCCCGGCGCCGCAGCCGCGCGATCGCGATGAGCCCCTCGACCTCGGACGGCGGCGCGCCGTAGCGGTCGGTGAGCTCCTCGAGCACGAGGTCGATCGCCTCGGGCGCCGCGGTGACGGCAGCCGCGGCGGACAGCTTCTGGTACGCCTCGAGGCGCAGCCGCTCGCTGTCGATGTACGACTCGGGGATCCGCGCCTGCACAGGCAGCTCGAGTCGCAGCTCGGTCGGCCCCTCGGTCTCGTCGCCGCGGAACGTCGCGACGGCCTCGCCGATCATCCGCAAGTACAGGTCGAAGCCGACACCCGCGATGTGGCCGGCCTGCTCGGCGCCGAGCAGGTTGCCCGCACCGCGGATCTCGAGGTCCTTCAGCGCGACCTGCATGCCCGACCCGAGGTCGTTGTTCACGGCGATCGTCTCGAGACGGTCGGCGGCGGTCTCGCTGAGCGGCTTGTGCTCGTCGTAGAGGAAGTACGCGTAGGCGCGCTCACGCCCACGACCGACACGTCCGCGCAGCTGGTGCAGCTGCGACAGGCCGTACTTGTCGGCGCGGTCGATGATCATCGTGTTCGCGTTCGAGATGTCGAGACCGGTCTCGATGATCGTGGTCGACACGAGCACGTCGGCCCGGCGCTCCCAGAAGTCGTCGACGACCTGCTCGAGCGCGTGCTCGCCCATCTGGCCGTGGGCGACGGCGATGCGCGCCTCGGGAACGAGCTCGGCGAGCTGTGCGGCGACGCGCTGGATCGACGACACCCGGTTGTGGACGTAGAACACCTGTCCCTCGCGGAGGAGTTCGCGGCGGATCGCCGCCGCGATCTGCTTGTCGCTGCGCGCACCGACGTACGAGAGGATCGGATGCCGGTCCTCGGGCGGCGTCGCGAGCGTCGACATCTCGCGGATGCCGGTCACCGCCATCTCGAGCGTTCGCGGGATCGGCGTCGCGCTCATCGCGAGGATGTCGACGTTCGTCTTGAGCTTCTTCAGCGCATCCTTGTGCTCGACGCCGAAGCGCTGCTCCTCGTCGATGATCATGAGCCCGAGGTCCTTGAAGACGACCTTCTCGGTGAGGATGCGGTGCGTGCCGATCACCATGTCGACGGTGCCGTCGGTGATCCCGGCGAGCGTCTCGCGCGCCTCCTTGTCGGTCTGGAAGCGCGAGAGCGGCCGCACCTTGACGGGGAAGCCGGCGAAGCGCTCGGTGAACGTCTCGAGGTGCTGCTTCACGAGCAGCGTCGTAGGGACGAGCATCGCGACCTGCTTGCCCTCCTGGATCGCCTTGAACGCGGCGCGGACCGCGACCTCGGTCTTGCCGAAGCCGACGTCGCCCGAGAGCAGGCGGTCCATCGGGATCGGCTTCTCCATGTCGGCTTTGATCTCGTCGATCGTCTGCAGCTGGTCGGGCGTTTCGGCGAACGGAAACGCCTCTTCGAGCTCGCGCTGCCACGGGGTGTCGGGGCCGAACGCGTAGCCCTTCGACGACATGCGCGCCGAGTAGAGCTTGACGAGCTCGACGGCGATGTCGCGGACGGCCTTGCGCGCCTTGCCCTTCGCGGCGGCCCAGTCGGACCCGCCCATCTTCGACAGCTGCGGCGCTTCGCCGCCGACGTACCGCGACAGCAGGTCGAGCTGGTCGGTCGGAACGAAGAGCTTGTCGCCGGGGTGGCCGCGCTTGGACGGCGCGTACTCGAGGACGAGGTACTCGCGCGTGCTCTTCACCGCATTGCGGCCGCCCGACGACACCTCGCGCTGCACGAGCTCGACGAACCGGCCGATGCCGTGCGTCGAGTGTACGACGTGGTCGCCCGCCTTGAGCTGCAGGGGGTCGACGACGTTCTTGCGCCGCGACGCGAGCTTCTTGACGACGCGGTTGTCGCCGCCGATCGTGCGGCCGTAGAAGTCGCTCTCGGTGAACACCGCGAGCTTCGCCGCCGCGAACTGGAAGCCCGCCTCGAGCGTCGCGACGGTCGCGACCGCGATGCCTGCTTCCGGTGCGCTCTCGAGGGTCTCGACGGCGCGTGCGGCGAGGCCGCGCTCTGCGAGCACGTCGCGCGAGCGTTCGACGAGACCGGTTCCGGATGCCGCGACCACGACGCGCCAGCCGTCGCCGAGCAGGTTCGCGATGTGCTCCGTCGCGCCGTCGACGTTGCCCTGGAACGAAGGCACGGCCGACGCGGTCACGCGCACGGCGCCGTCGGAGGATTCGACGAGGCCCTCAGCCTCGGCATCCGCCGCACCGGAATCGAACGCGCTGAACGTCCACCACGAGCCGCCGCGAACGGATGCCGCCTCGCGCAGGTCGGGCAGCGAAAGGAAGTCGCCCGCGCCGAGGTCGACGGGGCTGTCGCCACCGGCGGTCGCGGCGCTCCACGCGGCTTCGAGGAACTCGCGGTTCGTGTCACTGAGGGTCATCGCGCGGGTCACGGCGCGCTCCGGGTCGACGACGGCGACCGCGGCGCCCTCGGGGAGGTACTCGACGAGGGGGACGACCGCGTCGGCGACGGCGGGGAGCAGCGACTCCATGCCCTCGACGGGGATCCCCTCGCTCATCTTCTCGAGCATGGCGCCGAGCCCCGGCATCCGATCCTGCAGCGCCGACGCGCGCTCGCGGACGGTCGAAGTGAGGAGCAACTCGCGACTCGGGAGCAGCGTCACGCCGGGCACCTCGCCGGGGAGCGAGCGCTGATCGGCGACCGAGAACGCGCGGATCTGGTCGATCTCGTCACCGAAGAACTCGACGCGGAACGGGTGGTCGGCAACCGGCGGGAAGACATCGAGGATGCCGCCGCGAACGGCGAACTCACCACGACGCGACACCATGTCGACGCGGTGATAGGCGAGCTCGACGAGACGACGCACGACGGCGTCGAGTTCGTGGCCGCGCGAACCGACGTCGAGCTGGACGACACCGGCATCCGTGAGTCCCGCAGCGATCGGCTGCAGCGCGCCGCGCACCGAGGCGGTCACGATGAGGGGCGCAGCGCCGTCCCACTGCGAGACCTCGCGCAGCACGCTGAGGCGGCGACCGACGGTCTCGGCGCTGGGGCTCAGCCGCTCGTGCGGAAGCGTCTCCCACGCGGGCAGGTGCCGCACCGTCGCGGTGGGCAGGAGGCACTGGAGGGCTGCGCCGATGCTCTCGGCGCGGCGGCCGGTCGGGGCGACGAGCAGCAGCGCCGCGGGGCGGCCGGCGGCCTGACGCCGCCCGAGGAGCCCGGCCAGCAGCGGCGCATCAATGCCCGTCACCGCCGAGAAGTCGGCATCCGCGGAGCCCGCGGCGAGGGCCTCCCGGAAGCTGTCAGCCTGTTCGAGGGCGCGCACGATCCCGGGAATTGTCACCGGAGAAGTCTACGCGCGGTCGCCGACACCGGCGTCCGGGTCAGGGGCGCGGGGCGTGGTGGCGTTGCTGCGCGGCGAGGAGGCCCTCGTCGACGAGCTGCTCGACGGCGTCCGCGGCATCCGAGATCAGGATCGCCAGCGTCGGTCGCTCGGCGGCTCCGAACGGGTCGAGCACCCAGTCGGCCGGGTCCTGCCGCCCGGGCGGGCGACCGATGCCGACGCGCACGCGCGGGAAGTCCGGCGTGCCGAGCGCCTTCGCGACGTCGCGGACGCCGTTGTGGCCGCCGTGCCCTCCCCCGGTCTTCAGCTTCAGCGTGTCGAACGGGATGTCGAGCTCGTCGTGCACGACAACCACACGCTCCGCCGGCACGCCGTAGAACTTCGCGAGGGATGCCACCGGCCCACCCGACACGTTCATGAACGAGTTCGGCTTCGCGAGCACGAGCTTCGCGGCACCGGGGCGCAGCCACGTCTCGGCGACACGGGCGTTCGCCTTGTGTGCGCGCAGCGTCTCGCTGCGGCGCGACGCGAGCTCGTCGATGACCATCTGTCCGATGTTGTGCCGGGTCGCCTCGTACCGCGGCCCGGGGTTGCCGAGGCCGACGATGATCCAGGTGTCGGGCATGATGTCCTTTCGACGACGAAGCCCGTCGCGGCGTGTGCGGCGACGGGCTTCGTACGGGAGCTGAGATTACTCGGCGGCGTCCTCGGCGGGAGCCTCGTCCGATGCGCCCTCGGCGGCCTCGTCCTCCGAAGCCTCCTCGGCCTCGTCCTCGACGGGAGCGGCAGGCACCGAGACGGCGACGATGAGCGTCTCCGGGTCGGCGAGCAGCGCGGCGCCGCGGGGCAGCGTGATGTCGCCGGCGGTGATGCGGGCACCCTCTTCGAGGCCCTCAACCGAAACCTCGACGTGCTCGGGGATGTGGGTGGCCTCGACCTCGAGCGTGACCGAGGTGGCGTCCTGCACCGCGATGGTGCCGGCGAACGACTGGCCGGTGACCGTGACGGGCACGTCGACCGTGATCTTCTCGCCCTTCTTCACGACGAGGAGGTCGATGTGCTCGATGATCTGGTGCACGGGGTCCTTCTGGACGTCCTTGACCAGGGTGAGCTGCTGCTCGCCGTTGATCTCGAGCTCGAGGACCGCGTTGGCACGGCGGACGAGCAGGAAGACCTGGTGGCCGGGCAGCGCGACGTGCACGGGGGCGGTGCCGTGGCCGTAGATGACGGCGGGGATCTTGCCGGCGGCGCGGAGGCGGCGGGCGAAGCCCTTGCCGAAGTTCTCGCGAAGTTCGGCGACGACCTTGGTGTCGGTCTCAGTCGACATGAGTGTTCTCCTTGCGGACCGTGAGGTCCAATGGCGGGCCGTACGCGGCCCAGTGTTGATCAGCCGGACCGATGGGCCCGGTGATGGTCTGTGGTTCGACTCGAACGCATGCGCGTGAGGAAAGCCGCGAAGCCTGCTTCACCGCGTCGATCACGGACGCGCATGCACGTCCCTCGCCGAAGTTCGCACCGAGTCTACCAGCGCGCCCGATACGATGGAGACCCCGACCGAACGACTTGACGGAGGAACGATGGACTACGGATGGATGTCGCACGCACTGCTGTGGTTCGTCGGTGCCCTGACGACCGCGACCGCGCTGGCGACCATCGGCGCCCTCGTCTCGATGGGTCGCTCCAACCAGTACAACGACTGACGCCGCTCAGACGACCGCGGTCATGCCGCCGTCGACGACGAGGTTCTGACCCGACACGAACGACGACGCGTCCGAGGCGAGGAACAGCAGCGCGCCGTCGAGTTCGGCGAAATCACCCCAGCGGCCCGCGGGCGTGCGCGCCTCAAGCCACGCCGTGAACTGCGCGTCGTCCACCAGGGCGCGGTTCATCTCGGTCGCGAAGTAGCCCGGCGACAGCGTGTTCACCTGAATGCCGTGCCGCGCGAGGTCGGCGGCCATGCCGCGGCTCAACTGCGCGATGCCGCCCTTGGACGCCGAGTACGGCGCGATCGTCTGCCGCGCCAGCACCGATTGCACCGACCCGACGTTGATGATCTTCCCCGACCCGCGCTCCACGAACCCGGGAGCCAGCGCCCGGGCCACGTAGAACGGGCCCGACAGGTTCGCCGCGATCACCTCGTCCCAGTCCGAGACAGAGAACTCCTGGATGGGAGCCCGGCGCTGCACGCCCGCGTTGTTCACGAGGATGTCCGGCAGCCCGTGCTCGGCGACCATGTCCGCGATCGCGGTCGCCGTGGCATCCGCATCGGTCACATCGAATGAGACGGATGCCGCGGGGTGACCCGACAGCTCGGTCATCTCGGCCGCCGCCTCCGCGAGCGCCTTCGGGTCGCGGCCGTGCACGATCACACGCGCGCCGGCGCGCGCGAGCGCGCGGGCGAGCGAGCGACCGAGACCGCGGGATGATCCCGTCACGAAGGCGAGGCGCCCGGCGACGCTGAAAAGATCGGTCATGGTTCTCCTAGATCTCATCGAGCCGGGCGCGGATGCGCCCGGCTACCTCGAGCACTCCGCCGGAGTTCGGCACCGCGAAGCCGGGCTCGTCCGCGCCCAGATGCTCGAGTGCAGCCATCTGCGACTCGAGCAGTGCGGGCGGCATGAAGTGCGCCCGCGCTCGCATGCGGCGCTCGAGCTCGTCGCGATCGACCGTGAGCTCGACGAACACGGCGTCGGGCGCAGCGGCGAGGATCCGCTCGCGGTAGCGGCGCGCGAGCGCGGAGCAGGCGACCACCCCGCCGCCGGGGAGGTCGCGCAGCGCCTGCCCCACGATGTCGAGCCACGGCCACCGGTCCTCGTCGCCCAGCGGCGTGCCCGCCGACATCTTCGCGACGTTCGCTGCAGGGTGCAGGTCGTCCGCGTCGATGAACTCGACCGCGAGGTCGACGGCGAGCGCGGCGCCGACGGCGGACTTGCCCGAGCCCGACGGGCCCATGACGACGATGCGGTGCACGGCGCTCATGCCTGCTCCTCAGCGCCTGCTCCGGCGAAGGCGAGCAGCACCTTCGCCGAGACCGACGCCTCCCCCGCGGCCGTGAACGCCTCGAGCGCCTCCGCGGCGGCGAACGTGTGCGTGACGACGGGGTCGACGGCCAACGAGCCGTCGGCGAGCGCGGCGATCACCTCCGCGAACTCGGCGCCGAAGCGGAACGAACCGGTCAGGGTCAGCTCCCGCGTGATCGCGGTCGCGACCGGCGCCGGCACGTCGCCCGCGCGCTGCAGGCCGACGAGCACGACCGTCCCGCCCCGGCGGGCGGCCGAGACCGCGGCGGCGAGGCCCGGCACGGTGCCGCTAGACTCGATCACCACGTCGACGTGGAGAGCTGCGATCGCGTCGGTCTCGCGGGCATCGATCGTGCGCGCACCGAGCTGCTCCGCGATCTCGCGCGGTCGCGGGTGCAGGTCGGTCGTGACGACCTCGGCGGCGCCGTGGTGACGCGCGACCGACGCCGCGAGCAGGCCGATCGGCCCCGACCCGATGACGGCGACCCGCCGCCCGGTGACGTCGCCGGCGCGCTCGACGGCGTGCCACGCGACGGCGGCGGGCTCGGCGAGCGCGGCGCGGCGTAGGCCGAGGCCCGGCGGCAGCGGATGCAGCATCCGCGTCGGCAGCGCGACGCGATCGGCGAAGCCGCCCTGCGTGTGGGGCAGGTGCATCGCCGAGCCGAGGTAGGTCGACGCGGGCGCGAGGTTCGGCCTGTCCTCCGGGTACGGGGTCTCACCGTCGCCGCGCGCAGTCAGCGGATGCACCGCGACGCGCGTGCCGACCGCCGGGCCCGACCCGTCGGCGGCGGAGGCCACGACCGTGCCCGACAGCTCGTGCCCCAGCACCATCGGCTCGCGCAGGATCGACGCGCCCGCGGCGCCGTGGCGCCAGTAATGCAGGTCCGAGCCGCAGACGCCGCCGTAGGCGACCTCGACGATCGCCTGGTCGGCGGCGGCGATCGGTTCGCCGACGTCCTCGATGCGCAGGTCGTCGGCGGCGTGCGCCACGACGGCGGTGTTGGTCATGTCCCCGTCCTTCCGGGTGCTCGGACGGCGGTGGTCACCGCGTGGGCGTCGACAGGCGGACGCCGCCGACGGTCACATCCACCCGTTGCCCCGGCTGAACGCGACCCTGGCTGAACGGTGCACCCGTCATGACGACGTCGCCCGGTCCGAGCGTCGTCCATCGCGCGACATAGGCCAGGCACGTGGCGATCGAGGCCGGCAGAGCCGCGGCATCCGTCTTCGCCACCTCCTCACCGTCGATCGACAGCGTCAGCGGAGCGTCGTCGAGGGAGGCGGCGGTGTCGATCCACGGCGCGATCGGCGTGTACCCCTCCCCTGACTTGCTCTCGAAGTTGCGCGGATCGGACAGGGCCCGGTCGGGGCTGGACAGGTCGTTCACGGCGGTGAGGCCGAGCACGTACGAGGCGGCGTTCGCCTCTGTCAGCCCCGTCGCGTCGCGGCCGATGACGACCGCGATCTCGCCCTCGGCGACCGTCTCACCGGCATCCCGGCGGAGGGTCACGATGCGACCGCTCGGGACGACCGAGCGCGGGTTCTTCAGCCACGCCTGCACGGGCGAGGCGTGATCCGGCCCGTTCTGCGCGATACCCACGACGACGACGGGCGCGGATGCCGCCAGCAGGTCGCCCGCGACCTCACCGTTCGGCAGGTCGGCCGGCTCCCGCCCCGCAGCGAACGCCGCATACGGATCCTCGATCGCGATCCTGCGGTCGCCGTCGGCCCGCACGGGAACGATGTCACCCGTCGACGTCTGGACGCGTCCGATGAGCACGGGGGCTCACCACTCGACGGTGCGGATGGTGACCGTCGTCGACGAGACGCCCGGGCCCGCTTCTTCGCGCGACACCTTGACGGCGTCGTCGGTGCGCGTCAGGTCGCGGCGGAGGGTCTCCGGCACGAGGTAGGTCGCCGCCGTGGTGATGAGGGCGAGCACGGCCATGTAGACGGCCAGCAGCACCCAGTTGCCGTCGCTCACGGCGATGAGGTAGGCCCCGAGCACACCGGCGAGACCACCGGCGAGGACGGCGGAGATCTCCCGCGCCATCGCGACGCCGAGGTAGCGGTGGCGGTTGCCGAACATCTCGGGGAGCATGGCGCACTGGGCTCCGAGCATCACGTTGACGCCGAAGCCGATGCCGAGCGCGATGACGATGATCGCGATCACGTGGTCGCCGAGGGTCAGCGCCCACCACGCGGGGAACGAGTACAGCAGCAGGAAGAGCGCGCCCAGGCGGTACACGCGGCGGCGGCCCCAGCGGTCGCTGAGCGCACCCGTCAGCGGCACCGAGAAGATGCCGATGAGCGAGCCGAGCGTGACACCCCAGGTGAGGAGGCTCTTGTCTGCGGACGCGCCGGCGGTCGCGACGAAGAACGTCAGCGCGAGCGTGTTCAGCATGTACGACCCGCCGTTCTCGGCCATCCGCAGGCCGATGCCGACGATGACGCCGGGCAGGCCGTGGCCGAAGATCTCGCGGATCGGGCGGTCGGTGATCTGCTCGTGCTTTTCGAGCTCGATGAAGGTGGGGGTCTCGCGCAGGCGCATCCGGATGAACAGCGCGACGAGGATCAGCACGAACGATGCGAGGAACGGCACACGCCAGCCCCACGTCAGCAACTGATCCTCGGGGAGCAGGGAGATCAGGCTGAAGACGACCGCCGCCAGCAGCGTGCCCGCCTGGATGCCGACGAAGGGCAGTGCGGAGAAGAATCCGCGGCGCTTGACGGGCGCGTACTCCGCCATCAGCACCGTGGCCCCGGCCTGCTCCGCGCCGGCGCCGAAGCCCTGCAGCAGGCGCATCAGCACGAGGAGGATCGGCGCCCAGATGCCGATCTGCGCATAGGTCGGCAGCAGGCCGATGGCGGTGGAGGCGCCGCCCATCAGCAGGATCGTGACGACGAGCACCCACTTGCGGCCGAGCTTGTCGCCGAGCGTGCCGAAGAACAGACCGCCGAAGGGGCGGGCGACGAAGCCGACGCCGAAGGTGGCGAAGGCGAGCACGGTCGCCATCGCGGGGTTGCTCTGGTCGAAGAACAGCACGTTGAAGATCAGTGCCGTCGACAGGCCGTAGAGGGCGAAGTCGAAGTACTCCAGGGCGCTGCCGATGCTCGAGGCGAGCGTCGCGCGGCGCAGGTTCGCGGCGTACTCCGGGTCGTCGCCCCGGGGGTCCCGCTCAGCGTCCACAGCGGTGTGGGTGTCGGTCACGGCCATCTCCTTCGATCGGCGCAGACGACCGGATGCGGCGTCGTCTGGTGGATGCCACCATACCAACCCGCTGTACCAAGTTCAATATTTTGAACTAAACGGATTTGTCAGGGATTTGGCCGCGTCGAGGAGAGCGGCTCCCACGGTGCGGATCCGCTCCGGGGTCGCCTCCGCGGCGGGGATGCCGACGCCGAGGGCGAGCTGGGGATCACCGGGCGCCCAGCCCTCCAGGGGCACAGCCACGCCGACGACGCCGCGGAAGCTCTCCTCGGCATCCACAGCCCACCCCCGATCGCGCGCCTGCGCGAGCAGTTCGAGGAGCCCCGGCAGCGTCCGCGTCGTGTGCTCGGTCAGCGGCGGGAAGGTCGCACCCTCGCCGAGCAGCGAGGTGACCTGGGCGTCGTCGAGGGTCGACAGCAGCGCGCGGCCGGTCGCGCTCAGCGCGGCGGGAAGGCGGGAGCCGAGAGGCGTGCCGATGCGCGTCGAGCCCTCGTGTCGCGCGATGTACAGCGCGTCCGCGCCGTCGAGCAGCGCCACCTGGACGAGCTCGCCGCGCAGCACCTCGGAGGCGTCGCACACGGCGTAGAACTCCCGCACCTGGTTGAACTGCTCCGCGAACGCTCCGCCCAGCTCGGCGGTGCGGATGCCGAGCCGGAAGCCCTGCGCGACACGCTCGACCATGCGCGCGGCCTCCAGCGCCAGACAGAGGTTCGCCGTCGAGGACTTCGCGAGCCCCAGCGCCGAGGCGAGCTCGGTCAGGGTCATCGGGCGGCCCGAGTCGGCGAGCATCTCGAGCAGGCGGATGCTGCGGGTGACGGCCGGCGCCGGATCACGGCCGGTGCGGTCGCTGTCGTCGTCGGCCATGGTTGCTCCTCGGTTCTCCTCGGCGCGGCGCCTCGCGTGCTCCGGCGGCGATGTCAGTAGAACTCGACCGTATCCACTACGGCGTGCATCTCGCCGCCATCGAGCAGCCGCGTCGCATCCGCGGCGAATCGGCGCGCGATGCGCTCCTCCTCGCGGCCGCTGAGGGCTGCCGTGTGGGGGCTGACGAGCACACGCGGGTGGGTCCATAGCGGCGAGTCCTGCGGCAGCGGCTCGACCTCGAAGACGTCCATCGCCGCGAAGGCGACCGTGCCGTCCTCGAGTGCGGTCAGCAGCGCCGACTCGTCGATGACGGTGCCGCGCCCGACGCTCGCGAGGATGAGCCCGGGGCGCGCGTTCGCGAAGATCTCCGCATCGATCAGGTGGTGGGTCTGCTCGGTGCCGGGGAGGGTGACGACGACCGCATCGACCTCCGCGACGGCGGCGGCGAGCTCGTCGAGCGGGACGAGCCGGTCGACGCCGGGCACGGGCGCGCCCGAGCGGGTCGTGCCCCACACCTGCGCGCCGAGAGCGGAGAAGCGGCGCGCGCACTCGGCTCCGATGCCGCCGAGCCCGACGACGAGCACGGTCATCTCGTCGAGTTGGCGCATCTCCCAGCGTTCCGGCCAGTGGCGCTCATCCTGGTCGCGCCGCAGGCGCGCCAGGCCCTTGGCCCCCGCCATCACGCCGAAGACGGCGAACTCGGCGAGGGTGCCGCCGTGGACGCCGGCGCTCGTGGTGAAGACGATCCGGTCGAGGTCGGTTCGGTCCAGCCCCGCGGCCTTCACCTGCGCCCCGCCGCCGGCGGCGGTCGTCATGACCCAGCGCAGCGTCGGATTGGCAGCCACTGTGCGGGCGAGCGCCTCAGGGTCGACGTCGGGGATGCCAAAGAGGGCGTCGGCGGAGTCGACCATCGCCTCGAACGCCGCCTGCTTCGCCGGAGTGCGCGTGAACGCGGGGTCGCCCGACCAGTCCGCAGGTCCCCGCATCGGAGCGACCAGGTCGTGGTCGCGGACGACCTCGACGCGCGGCTCGAGCCGCTCGATCAGGGCGCACAGGTCTTCGCGCAGGGGCACGGCTGCGACGACGCGCAGCCGGTCGGAGTTCTCCGTCATCCGCTTCCCTCCATTGGGTTTGGTGGAAGATGAGCAGGACGACTCTATCGCAAGTCCAATCCGTTGAACACTGTTCGTTATTTTGGACCCGCGGTAGAGTGTCAGCCATGAGCACCTCTCTCGATGACGAGACCGCCTCCTTCCGCCTCGGTGTCCTCGGCCTCGGCGCCATGGGCGACCCCATGGCGCAGCGTCTGCTGGCCGCGCGCGGAGCCCTCACCGTCCACGCGCGCTCACCGCGCCCCGACCTCGTCGCCGCGGGCGCGACCTGGGCTGACTCCCCGCGGGAGCTCGCTGCACACAGCGACGCCGTGCTCGTCATGCTCCCCGACCTCCCCCAACTCGAGTCCGCCCTCGCGGGAGGCGACGGCCTCCTCGCAGGCGCCGGCGATCTGCTGCTGCTGATCGGATCGACCTCTTCCCCCACGGGCGTCCGCGCACTCGCCGAGCGACTCGACGCCGAGAGCGGCGGGCGCATCCGCGTGGTCGACTGCCCGGTCTCCGGCGGCGTCGACGGCGCGACCGCCGGCACCCTGTCGATCATGCTGGGCGGAGAGCCGGATGCCGCCGCCCTCGCGGCGAGCCTGCTCTCCCCGTGCGGGACGCCCGTGCACCTCGGACCCCTCGGTGCGGGCGAGGTCGCGAAGGCCTGCAACCAGCTCGTCGTGGCGGCGACGATCACGGCGCTCGGCGAGGCGAGCGAGCTCGCGGCGCGCTCGGGCATCGACCTCGAGACGCTGTGGACGCTCCTGGGCTCCGGCTACGCCGGCTCGAACCTCCTCACGAGCCGTAAAGAGAAGCTCACCACGGGAGACGACTCCCCCTCCGGCATCGCGGAGTACATGGTGAAGGACCTCGGCTTCGCCGCCGACGTCGCCTCGGCCACCGGCATCCGCCCCGCGCTGCTGCCGACCCTCCGCGCCATCTTCGACGAGATCGTCGACGCCGGTCTCGGCGACCGCGACATCGCCGTCACCCGCCGACTGACCGCCGCGCGCCCGCCCGCGAAACCGTCACACGACGGAGCCGGCACCGACAGCGGCACTACTCTGTAAGCACCGAACCGAAACAGGAGCGCGCGTGTCCTCGAACGACCCTCAGGCCCAGACCAACATCTCCACCGATCAGGATCAGGCTCCGCACGAGGCTGCGAGCCGCCACGAGGGCGCCCCGCAGCCCGAAGAGATCGACCGCCCCACGACGCCGGAGGCCGACACCAGCGGCGCCGGCACCGGCAGCGGTCCCGCGAACATCGGTGTCGTGGGTCTCGCGGTGATGGGCTCGAACCTCGCCCGCAACCTCGCGTCGCGCGAGGAGAACACGGTCGCCGTGTTCAACCGGTCGCGCTCGAAGACCGACGAACTGGTCGAGGCGCACCCCGAGGCGGAGTTCGTCCCCGCCTTCACGTACGAGGAGTTCGCGGCGTCGCTGCAGAAGCCGCGCACCGCGATCATCATGGTCAAGGCCGGGCGGCCCACGGATGCCGTCATTGACGAGCTGATGCGCGTGTTCGAGCCCGGCGACATCATCATCGACGGCGGCAACAGCCTGTTCACCGACACCATCCGCCGTGAGAAGGCCGTGTCCGAGGCCGGCTACAACTTCGTCGGCATGGGCGTCTCGGGCGGCGAGGAGGGCGCGCTCAACGGCCCGTCCCTCATGCCCGGCGGTCCCGACGAGGCGTGGGTCACCCTCGGCCCGATCCTGAAGTCCATCGCCGCCGTCGCCGAGGGCGAGCCCTGCGTCACGCACGTCGGCCACGACGGTGCCGGCCACTTCGTGAAGATGGTCCACAACGGCATCGAGTACGCCGACATGCAGCTCATCGCCGAGGCCTACGACCTGATCCGCCGCGGCACGGGGAAGACCCCGGCGGAGATCGCGGAGATCTTCGCGGAATGGAACCGCGGCGAGCTCGAGTCGTACCTGATCGAGATCACTGCCGAGGTGCTCCGCCAGACAGATGCCGCGACCGGGCTGCCGCTCGTCGACGTGATCGTCGACGAGGCAGGCGCGAAGGGCACGGGTGCGTGGACGGTGCAGACCGCCCTCGACCTCGGGGTCCCCGTCTCCGGAATCGCGGAGGCCACCTTCGCCCGCTCGCTGTCGAGCCACCGCGAGCAGCGCGACGTGTCGGGCGCCCTGCCGGGTCCGTCGTCGGAGGACTTCACCGTCGAGGACGCGGACGCGTTCATCGAGCAGGTGCGCCTGGCCCTCTACGCGTCGAAGATCGTCGCCTACAGCCAGGGGTTCGATGAGATCCGTGCCGGCGCCGCCCAGTACGGGTGGAACATCGACCTCGGTGCCGTGTCGAAGATCTGGCGGGGCGGGTGCATCATCCGTGCCCAGTTCCTCAACCGCATCGCCGACGCCTACGACGCCGAAGCCACCCTCCCGGTACTGCTGACCGCGCCGTACTTCGTCGAAGCACTCGGCCGCGCACAGGACGCGTGGCGCGAGATCGTGCAGGTCTCGGCATCCTCGGGCATTCCGGCACCCGCGTTCTCGTCGTCGCTCGCGTACTACGACGGGCTCCGCGCCGACCGGCTCCCCGCCGCCCTCATCCAAGGCCAGCGCGACTTCTTCGGCGCACACACCTACCGCCGCACCGACAAGGAAGGCACCTTCCACACCCTCTGGTCCGCCGACCGGTCGGAGATCGAAGCAGAAGACACCCACTGACCGAGGGGGCCGCATGACCCGCGACGACACGGGCCTGCGCGTCCACCGAGCGGCCGCACGCGTCGTCCTCGCCATCCTGACCGCGCTCTACGCGTGGGCAGTGGCGTGGATGACGTTGCGCGCCGCGCCGTACGGTTCGGACATCCAGTCGGGCCTCAACCGACTGCTCGCCTGGTTCGCCCAGCGCGATGCCACGCGGTGGATCACCTTCGAGCGTGTCGAGTTCGGCGCGAACATCGCGATGTTCGTGCCGCTGGGTGTGATCGCGGTGCTGTGGTTCGGCGTCCGCGGGTGGTGGCTCGCGCCGATCCTCGGAGCTGCCGCGAGCGCGACGATCGAGGCGCTGCAGGCGATGCTCCTCGACACGCGGGTCGCCGATCTGCGGGACATCGTCTCGAACACCATCGGCTCGGTCATCGGCATGTGTCTGATGCTCCTGCTCGCGTTCCTGCTCTCACCGCCGTCACCGAAACGGTGAACGACGACTGCGGCCGCGGCATCCGAAGATGCCGCGGCCGCAGTCGTTCGGGCTGATCAGCGCGACGAGACGGTGACCTGCCCCTTCGCGAGGCGCAGCCGCCGGTTCGCGCGCGCTGCGACCGCCGAGTCGTGCGTCACGACGACGAGCGTGAGCCCATCGGCGTGGAGGCCCTCGAGGACCCGCAGGATCTCGTCGCGCATCGACTCGTCGAGGTTGCCCGTCGGTTCGTCGGCGAGCAGCACCCGCGGCCGTTTCGCGATCGCGCGGGCGATGGCCACGCGCTGCTGCTGCCCGCCCGACAGCTCCCCCGGGCGGTGATCCGCCCGCTCTGCGAGCCCCACGCGGTCGAGCGCATCGGCGACGCGCGACGCCCGCTCGGCCTTGTCGAGGCCGAGCGGCTCGAGCCCCATGTCGACGTTCTCGGCCGCGGTGAGGGTCGGGATGAGGTTGAACCCCTGGAACACGAACCCGATGTCGCGCGCCCGGACATCGCCGAGGGCACGAGCGGATGCCGCAGCCAGGTCGGTCTCGCCCAGCACCACGCTGCCGCTCGTCGGCTGGTCCAGCGCGCCGAGCAGCTGCAGCAGCGTCGACTTTCCGCCGCCGGTCGGGCCCTGGATCGTGACGAACTCCCCCACCGCGATCTCGAGATCGACGCCGGCGAGCGCCCGGACGCGCTTACCGCCACGGCTGTAGTCCTTCGTGACGCCGGTGAGGCGGTAGGCGGCCGCCGTCGTGGTGGCATCCGATTCGATGATCGCGGTGTCGGTCATGGTCTCTGCTTCCTGGGTGATGGTGGATTCTGATGCCGCGCTCATGCGACCGCTCGCAGCGCCTCGGCCGGCCGCAACCGCGATGCCCGCCAGCCGCCGAACACACCGGCGACGAGCCCGCCGGCGAGCGCGAGGGCGAGCGCGATCAGCACGATGTCGATGCTGAGCGGCGCGGTCAGGGTGATGTCGGTCGCCGCCGCGACCTGGGTCGGCCCGCCCATGCCACCGGGACCGCCACCCATGCCACCGGGACCCTGCGTCTGCGACTCCGCCGCCACCGAGACGGTCGGCGCGATCACGGTGATCAGCACGACGCCGATGAGGCCGATGACCACACCGATCACCCCACCGATTGCCGCCTGCACGACCGACTCCCCCGCGACCTGACCGACGACGCGGCGGTCCGACCAGCCGATCGCCTTCAGCGTGCCGATCTCACGGGTGCGACGCGAGACGCCCGAGATCGTGAAGAGGACGGCGAGCGCAACAGCGACCACGAGCAGGATCACCGACAGCCACGTGCCGAGGCCCGAGATGAGCGCGCCGGCGCTGGACAGCGACGACGACACCGACGAAGCCAGGTCGGACTGCGAGCTGACGGTCGCGTCGGGCAGCTCCGTCTCGAGCGAGGACTGCAGCGACGAGATGACGTCGGCCGACGCCGCCTGCACGTACACCGTCGACACGACGTCACCGGCGCCCGACAGCTCCTGCGCGGTCTCGAGCGGGAGGAACACGTTCGCTGCGGCATCCGCATCGGCCGACGTGGATGCCACGATCCCCACGACCTCGATCTCGCTGCCGCCGACATCGATGGTGTCGCCGACCGCGATGCCCTCGGATGCCGCGTACGCGGCATCAACGACCGCGACCGACGCACCGGCGTCCGACGCATCGAGCGCACGCCCGTCGGTGACCTCGACGGCCGACAGCGGGCCGACGCCGGACACGTCGGTGGAGACGCCGAGCACAGTGAAGGAGTTCACGTCGAACGAGCCGCCGCCGAAGCCGCCGCCGCCCTCACCGGGTGCGGGGCGCTCGGTGGTGGCATCCGTCGTGCCGTCGTCGGTCGCGCCCTGGTCGGTCGGCGCCTGCGGCAGCTCACCGTCGAACGTCGTGTTCGTGAGGCTCAGCGCGCCCACTGCGGCCGCGACGTCGTCGGTGCCCGCGATCGCCTGCACGGTCGATGCGTCGAGCGTGCCGCGACGCATGTCGGTCATGAGGCGCGACTGGCTGAGCGTGGTCTCGCCGTCGTCTCCGGTCTCGCCGGCGTTCTCGTCGAACTCGAACTGCCGTCCGCCACCACCCTGGCCGGGCTCCGACTCGGCACCGGTCACAGTGAGATCGGTGCCCACGCCGTAGACCGAGGCGAGCGCCGCGTTCTGCGCGTCGCGGACGCCTCCGGCCAGCGCGTTCACGATGACGACGAGCGCGATCGCGAGGGCGAGTCCCGACGCGACGATGATCGTCTGCTTCTTGCGGCCGGCGAGTTCGCGGCGCAGGTAGGTCAGATACATGGGTCTCCTTCTCGGCGTCCTTGCGCCACGACTCCGAAGCTAGGAACGGCGCCGATGCGCACCCTCTGGCGAAGTGAGGAAATCCCTATGCGGGGAGCTCCATCGCAGGCTCATAGGAAACCCAGAAGATCCGCCATAGGTTTCGCATAGCAAGCGGAGAACAATGGAGGCATGACCACTCCTGCCCCCGCCCTGCAGCGCCCCGACGGCTCCCCCCTGCGCGTCCTCGTCGTCGACGACGAGCAGATGCTCACCGACCTGCTGTCGATGGCGCTGCGCATGGAGGGGTGGGAGGTCCGCACCGCGGCATCCGGATTCGACGCCCTCGCCGCCGCACGCGAGTTCACCCCCGACGCCATGGTGCTCGACATCATGATGCCCGACCTCGACGGCATGGCCGTGCTGCAGCGACTGCGCCAGAGCGGCGACGACGTGCCGGTGCTGTTCCTCACCGCGAAGGACGCCGTCGCCGACCGGGTCGCCGGCCTCACGGCAGGCGGCGACGACTACGTGACGAAGCCGTTCAGCCTCGAGGAGGTGGTGGCACGGCTGCGCGGCCTCATGCGACGGGCCGGTGCGTCGGCGGGCGCAGCAGACCCGATCCTGCGCGTCGGCGACCTCACGCTCAACGAGGACTCGCACGAGGTCATCCGGAACGGTGCCGAGATCGAACTCACCGCCACCGAGTTCGAGCTGCTGCGCTTCCTCATGCGCAACCAGCGCCGCGTGCTCTCGAAGGCGCAGATCCTCGACCGCGTCTGGAACTACGACTTCGGCGGCCGCTCGAGCGTCGTCGAGCTGTACATCTCGTACCTGCGGAAGAAGATCGACGCGGGCAACGAGCCGCTCATCCACACCGTCCGCGGCGTCGGATACATGATCAAAGCGCCGCAGTGATGGCCACTGGCACGCGGCACAAGTGGAGCCTGCAGGCGCGACTCATCACCGCCGTCGTCTCGTTCGTCTCCATCATCCTCATCACCGTCGGCCTCGCGACCGGCGCGATCCTCGGCACGATCGTGAGCGACAACCTCGACTCGCAGGTGACCCGCGCGGCCGAACGGGTGCACTGGTCACCGACTGCCACGGCGGAGCAGATCCTCTCCGACGGACCGGTCGAACCCGGCACACTCCTCATCGTCGGCAACCTCGCCGGAACAACGGGTGCGTACGTCGAGGACGACGGCACCGTCTCGACGTTCACCGTCGATGCGACGCTCCTGCGCAAACTCACCCAGCAGGGATGGGCGACGCTCCCGGTGGCCGATGTCGGCGAGTACCGACTGCGGATCGCGAACGATCCGACCGGCGTGTTCGCGATCGTCGGCATGCCCACCTCGGAAGTCAGCGCCATCACGGCGCGGGTCGTCACCACCGTCGCGCTCCTCACCGCCGGCGGCCTCTTGGTGCTCGCCGCGGTCATCGCGCTCATCATCCGGAGCAGCCTCGCACCGTTGCGCTCCGTCGCCGACACCGCGACCCGCGTCGCCGCGACCCCGATGTCGGAGGGCGCCGTGACCATTTCGGAGCGCGTCCCCGAAGAGGACACCGACGACCACACCGAGATCGGCCGGGTGGGCCTCGCGCTGAACACGCTGCTCGACCACGTCGACTCCTCGCTCGCCGCTCGCCAGCGCAACGAGGAGCGCATGCGCGCGTTCGTGGCCGATGCGAGCCACGAACTGCGCACCCCGCTGGCATCCATTCGCGGATACAGCGAGCTGTCACTGCGTGGCATCCGGCAACAGGATGCCGCGGGCATGCCCTCCCCCGTCATCACCGAGACCACGCGCGAGTCGCTCGAGCGAATCCAGGCGCAGTCGCTGCGGATGTCGGCGCTCGTCGAAGATCTGCTGCTGCTCGCACGACTCGATGAGGGCAAGGAACTCGTCTACGGCGCCGTCGACCTCACGCGGCTCGCCGTCGAGGCGGTCTCGGACGCCCGCGTCGCGGGTGCCGACCACGACTGGATCATCGACGTACCCGACGAGCCTGTGATCGTCGCCGGCGACACGTCGCGCCTCACCCAGGTCGCGGCGAACCTGCTCGCCAACGCGCGCGTGCACACGCCCGCGGGAACCACGGTTTCGGCGAGCGTCGCGGTCGAGGACGGTGACGCGCTGTTGCGCATCCACGACGACGGCCCCGGCATCAGCCCCGACATCGCCGACGAACTGTTCGAACGGTTCTCGCGCGCCGACACCTCACGTGCCCGGCAGACCGGCGGCACCGGGCTCGGCCTGTCGATCGCGAAGGCGATCGTCGACGGTCACGGGGGCGTACTCTCGGTGGCATCCGAGCCCGGCTCGACGACCTTCACGGTGCGACTCCCCGCCCGGCCGGTCGACCCGGCGGCGTGAGCTCCGGCCCGGGTCAGTAGCCGCTGAAGGCGTCGGTCGTGATGCCCTTCGCTTTGTCGAGGGCGGGCGCGAGGCTCGCGATCAGGGCGGGCGGCCCCGACACGTAGACGTGGCGCTGCGCGATGTCGGGCACGAGCGCGAGGAGCGACTCGGCGGTCAGGCGCTCGCCACCCGCCCAGCGCCAGCCCTCCGGCAGTGCCTGCGGGTCATCGCGCGTCACGACGATCACGGGAATGCCGGCCGCTTCGAGGTCGCCGCGGAAGGCGAGCTCCTCGGCGCCCGAGGCGACGTAGACGAACACGACGTCGCGGGGCTCCCCCGCGAGCTTCAAGTGCCGCAGCTGCGACACGAACGGCGTCACACCGATGCCGGCGGCGACCATGAGCACCGGCGTCGATGTCTTGCGCGGCAGCACGAAGTCGCCCCAGATGCCGGTGATCGACAGCTCGTCGCCGGGCACGACCGCCGCGAGCGCCTTCTTGTAGCTCGACTGCGACCCCTCGCGCATTGCGATCCGCACGATCGGCAGCTCGGCCGGCGACGACAGGATGCTGAACTCGCGGCGCGTGCCGCGGGCATCGGGGTGCGGGTGCGGCACCTCGAGCTCGAGATACTGCCCCGGCGCGAACTTCACCGGCCGTTCGGCGCGGAAACTCAGCTCGCGGACGCTCGGGGTGATCGCGGTCCGCTCGACGATCGTCAGCCGCACCGCAGTGCGCATCGCGAACAGGAACGCGACGAGGTTGCCGATCAGCAGCGCACGCTCCTGGCCCAGGGTGATCTCGCCGAGCGAGATGGGCCACCCGGCGAGCACGCCGACGACGACCGCGACAACGGCCTGCTGCCACCGGCGCGGCGGCAGCGTGAGCGGCTCGGACAGCATGAACGCGCCGAGAAACAGGAACGGCGACGACAGGAGCAGCTGCGACAGCGTCATCCCGAGGTCGAAATCGAGCCCTGCCGCCTGCACCTGCGTGAGGGTCCGGACGAGCCCGACGACGACCGCGACGATGAGGAAGAGCCCGACGACCCGCACCTTCTCGGTGCGGAGCAGCACGAGCAGCCCCGCGATCACGACCGGCACGGCCAGCAGCGGCGACCCGACCCACCACCACGACGTGCCGAGGTCGGGCAGCCAGATGCTCAGCACCGTCAGGACGGTCGCGCCGACGGCGGCCGGGTTGAAGATGTGGCGCCCCTGCCACGCGAGGACGTACTTCGACGCGGATGCCACGGCTCCCGCGACCGCGATGCCGACGAGGCCGAGCGGCTCGAGCGTCGGCCGCAGCACGAATAGCAGGATGAACGCCGTGATGAGCGCCGACTCGATGCGCCACTGCCGGTGCAGGATCCGCTGCGCAACGGCATCCACCACGGTGATCGCGATGACGAGCACGACGAGGCTGACGACGAGCTCGACCGGGTCGGGCGAGAGCTGCCCCGTGAACGAGAGCGCGAACGCGATGGCGGTGAGCGCCGCGAGCGCGAAGAGCACGAGGCGGTACATCGACGCGCGCCCGAGAAGTCCGAACACGCGGTTCCAGAGTGAGGTGAGGGTGGCGATCACAGGAAGAGCTCCGCTTCGCATCGGGGGGACCATTCGACGGAGCCGTCGGTGCGCATCCGCACCCAGTCGGCTCCCCACTCGGCGGCGAGCTGCGGCCCGCCGTCGAAGAAGAGTGCAGTGGCGACGGCGTCCGCCGTCATCGCGTCGGGCGCGACCGCCCACGTCGCAGCGTACTGCCGCACAGGTGCACCGGTGCGGGCGTCGAGCACGTGGTGGAGGCCGTCGCCCCAGGCTCGCCGGTTCGTCGCGGACGCGCAGAGCGCGGCATCCGTCACCGTCCACACCCCGATCGCACGGCTCGTGTCGTAGGGGTGCTCGAGCGCGATGCGCTGCGCGCCACCGTGGACAGCCAGGTCGCCGCCGGCGTCGACGACCGCGGTGCCGCCCGCGTACGGGGCGACAACGGCGAGGACGAGATCGACCAGCCGGCCCTTGCCGAGCGCGCCGACATCGATCGTGGCGGGTGCATCGAGGCAGAGCCGGCCGTCGCCCCAGCGCAGGACGCTGCGCCAGCCGGCCGGGGCGGGCATCGCACCGAGATCGGCGAAGGAGTACGCGGCGTCGTAGCCGCGGCGTGCGAGGCTCTCGCCGACGAGCGGGTTCACCGCGCCGCCGGTCGCGGCGTCGAGCGCGACGTAGGCGCCAAGCATCGCGTCGGCGTCTGCGGGCGCCTCGACGTCGCCGCCTTGGGCCAACGCCGCGACCGTCGAATCACCGCGGAACCGCGACCACTCCCGGTCGAAGCGGTCGATGACGGATGCCACGGCACCCCGCACCGCGTCGTCCAGCGGCGCGGCGGTGTCGATGCGCCAGCGGGTGCCGATCGCGTCGAACGCCCACGCGCCGCCTGGCGACGTCACGCCGGTCACGCTGCGGCGTCGGCGCGGATCTCCTCGACGGCCTGGTTGAACCCGCCGCTCGTGAGCGACGACCCGGCGACGCGGTCGACCTCGATCTCGTCGAGACTCTTTCCGACGACGAGGTCGGCGATGCCGCCGATGAACTCGCCCTGATACTGCTCGCTCTCGCGAGCCTGCGGGTCGCCGGTGACCTCGACCGCGGTGACCGTGTCGTCGGCGATCGTCAGCGTCACGCTGATCGTCTCGACCGACTCGGGGGTCTGGTACGAGCCCTCTGCGGTGTAGGTGCCGTCGGTGTAGGCGCCGGTCGAGGTGCCGCCGTCGGTCGTCCCGGTGTCGGTCGACTCGTCGGCCGTGACGTCTTCGGGTGCGATGGTGTCGGTGTCGGTGTCTGCGGCGCATCCGGCGAGCAGGACGAGTCCTGCGACGGATGCCGCGGCGGCGCCCACTCGGAGCGAACGGGGTACGGCGGCGGTGCGGATCATGACGGTCCTCCTTCTGTCGTGCCCTCCCGAACGGGGGCGCGCTTCAACGCTACCCAGGCCAGCCGGGGTGAGGACCAGCGGATTCCTATGCGTTCGCAACGAATGAGGACGCCGCATCGACGGAGACGGGTCAGGCGGCGCCGTCGAACATGCTCGTGACGGAGCCGTCCTCGAAGACCTCGCGGATGGCACGGGCGAGCAGCGGCGCGATCGGGAGGATCGTGAGCCCCGGGAACTGCTTCTCGGGCGGCAGCGGGATCGTGTCGGTGACGACGACCTCGTCGATCGAGGCATCCTGCAGCCGCTCGGAAGCCGGGTCGCTGAAGATCGCGTGGGTCGCCGCGACGATGACGCGCTCGGCGCCGTTCGCCTTCAGCGCCTGCGCCGCCTTCACGATCGTGCCGCCGGTGTCGATCATGTCGTCGACGAGCAGGCACACACGGCCCGCGACGTCACCGACGATCTCGTTGACGGTGACCTGGTTCGCGACGTTCGGGTCGCGGCGCTTGTGGATGATCGCGAGTGGCGCACCGAGGCTGTCCGACCACGTGTCGGCGACGCGCACGCGGCCGGTGTCGGGCGAGACGACCGTGAGCTTCGCACGGTCCTCGGGCGACAGGGTGTTCTCGAAGTGCTCGAGCAGCACGGGCTTGGCGAACAGGTGGTCGACGGGCCCGTCGAAGAAGCCCTGGATCTGCGCCGCGTGCAGGTCGACGCTCATGACGCGGTCGGCGCCGGCCGTCTTGAAGAGGTCGGCCACGAGACGGGCGCTGATCGGCTCGCGACCGCGGCCCTTCTTGTCCTGCCGCGAGTACGGGAAGTACGGCGCGACGACGGTGATGCGCTTCGCGGATGCGCGCTTGGCGGCATCCAGCATGATCAGGGTCTCCATGACCCACTCGTTCACCGGCGGGCCGAAGCTCTGCACCAGGAAGAAGTCGCAACCGCGGATCGAGACCTCGAAGCGGGTGAGGATCTCACCCGACGCGAACGTGCGGTGCTCGGTGGGGACGAGCTCGGTGCCGAGCGCGGTGGCGACCTCGGCCGAGAGCGCTTCGTGCGAGCGACCCGATGCGACGACGAGCCGCTTCTTGGTCTTCGCTACCAAACCGGGCGCGATCCCGCGCTCGGTGTCCAGGTCAACCGTGTGCTTCTTGCGACCCATCGTCCGCTTTCTGTGCGGACCGGGCCCGAGCGGCGGCTTCCGCGGCTCCGGTTCCCGGTCGGTTGCTCTCGACCCAGCCCTCGATGTTGCGCTGGGGGGTGACGTTCAGGGCGAGTGCGCCGGCGGGGACGTCCTTGCGGATCACGGCTCCGGCACCTGTCTTCGCGCCATCACCGATCCTAACGGGCGCGACGAAGACGTTGTGCGAGCCGGAGTGCACCTCGTCGCCGATCTCGGTGCGGTGCTTGGTGATGTCGTCGTAGTTCGCGGTGATCGCACCGGCGCCGAGGTTCACGTTCCGGCCGATCGTGGTGTCGCCGATGTACGACAGATGGGGCACCTTGCTGCCCTCGCCGATCGTCGAGTTCTTCGTCTCGACGAACGTTCCGATCTTGCCCTTGGTGCCCAGTTCAGTGCCGGGGCGCAGGTACGCGAACGGGCCGACGGTGGCGTCCGCGCCGATGACGGCGAGCGTGGCATCCGTGCGGGTGACCGTCGCGCCGGCGCCGACCTCGCAGTCGACGAGGCTCGTGTCGGGGCCGACCGTCGCGCCCTCGCCGATCGTCGTCGTGCGCAGGATGTGGGTGTTCGGAAGGACGGTCACATCGGGAGCGAGGGACGCCGTGACGTCGATCCAGGTCGTTGCCGGGTCGAGCACAGTGACGCCCGCGAGCTGCCAGCGGCGCACCGTCCGCGCGTTCAGCAGCCGGCCGACCTCGGACAGCTGCACGCGGTCGTTCACGCCGAACGTGACCGTGACGTCACGGGCGACGGATGCCGCGACGCGGGCGCCGTCTGCGCGCAGCAGCGCCACGACGTCGGTGAGGTACTTCTCCTGCTGAGCGTTGTCAGTCCCGACCTGCGCGAGCGAGCTGCGGAGGGATGCCGCGGCGAAGACGTACATGCCCGCGTTGATCTCGCCGACGGCGGCCTCGTGCGGGGTGGCATCCTTCTGCTCGACGATGCGTGCGACGCTGCCGTCGCTCTCGCGGATGATGCGGCCGTAGCCGGTCGGGTCGTCGACGACGGCGGTCATGAGCGTCGCCGCGGCGTCTGCCGCACGATGCTCGGCGACGAACGCGCTGAGCGTGTCGAAGTCGGCGAGGGGCGTGTCGCCGCTGAGGACGAGGACGTCGCCGGCGAAGTCCGGCAGCGATTCGAGCGCGAGCTCGACCGCGCGGCCGGTGCCGGGGATCTCGTCCTGGTCGACGACGACGACCTCGTTGCCGACTCCTTCGACCGCAGCCGCGACGAGGTCGCGCTCGTGGCGGACCACCACGACGACGTGCGCCGGCTGCAGGTCGCGCGCCGTGTCGAGCACATGGCCGACGAGCGGGCGCCCGCCGATGCGGTGGAGCACCTTCGGCAGCGACGACTTCATCCGTGTGCCCTGACCAGCTGCCAGGATGACGACGGCGAGGCCGGCGTCGAGGGTGTTCTCGCTCATGCTCCGCCGCCAGGACTCGAACCTAGACCTCACAGCTCCAAAGGCTGTCGTGCTGCCATTACACCACGGCGGACCGCGCCGATCCCGGGTGGGAACCGCGCCCGACAAGTCTGCCATGAGCGGGCAGACCTGCCGGGCGCGTCGGGCCTCGCGGGGTCAGCGCAGCACGCTCACCGTGAGCGGTTTCCCTGCCGTGACGCCGGCGTCGTTGATGAACTCGACGACGTACGTGTGGCCGCCGCGAGCCATTCCCGATGCCCGGTACGTCACCCGCTGGGCGCCGGGCGTACGAGCGGTGAGAGACCCCTCAGCGACGACAGCCCCGTTCTGCAGGACCCGGTACGACGTCGCGTTGGTCCCCCACCACATGTTCGCGGTCACGGTGTAGGTGCCGTCGCCGTCGTGATTGTCGTGACTGAGGACGGGCGCGCCGGGTTTCGCGGCATCCACCACGACCTCCATCGCGGCCGTGGTCGTCTCGCCCTTCGTGTTGGCGAGGACCGCCGTGTAGCGGTACGTGCCGTCTACGCGTCCCGACACCGGCACGCTCACCACCTGCGCGCGCTGCCCGCGGTACTCGACGGGCACGACCTTCAGGAGGCGACCGTTCTCGTAGAGCCGGACCGACGAAGCGTTCTCGCCCCACCACAGGTTCATCGTGACCGTGTAGGCGCCGTCTTTCAGGCCGGTGTCCCAGCCGTTGTCGTTCGACAGTGCGCCCTTGCCGGGCACCGCGCCCGCGGTATCGGCGTCGGTGCGGACCAAGGCGGCCTTCGCGTCGGCGAGCAGGTCTCGCGCCTTCGCGACGTGGGCGGCCGTCGGCCAGTCGGCCGCGAGCACGATGCGCGCCTTCTCGAGCGCCGCGGTCACGCGGGCGAACGACCACGTCGTGTACGCCGCCCCGTCGACGGCGGCGAGCGCAGTGACCTCCGCCCGCAGCGCGGCCGTGTCGGTCTTCTCCCCGGCGCGGACGACACGGATCGAGTCGACGGTCCCCCATGCTTCGGCGGGCAGATCGGCGGACACCCCGACGGTCAGGATGCCGTCGGTACCGACGGTCACGACAGGCGTCGTGCCGGTGCGGAACTGCTGCCATCCGTCGAGTGCGATGGGCGCGCTCTGCGTCCCCGCCGACGTCTGCGCCGTCACTCGGACCGAGCCGGTCCCTTCACCGTCGCCTTGCGCAACGGCCGAGACGGCGTACGTCCCCGGGGTCACACCGGCGAGGCGCTGCGAGACGGCGAACCGGTAGGCCGACCCGGACCAGAACGCGACCGCGCGGGAACCGGACGCGGCATCGGTCGTCGCCTGGATCGTGGCGCCGGTGCCGAAGACCTCCCACATCGAGACGTCGGCGGACTCGAAGCCGCCGTTTCGCACCCACGTGGCCGCCGTCACGGTGACGGTCGCCGTAGTCGCGATGCCGCCGACGCGGCCGCTCACGCGGTAGGTGCCGGGCCCTGAGATCCATGACACCGCGTCGGACCAGGTCGCCTCGCGCTCGAGCACTGCGCCGTTCCAGGTGCGCACCGACGCCCGCGACGGCAGTGCCACCGTCGACCCCTCCTCGACCGTGACCGCGACCGGCAGGACGACAGGCGCCGGCTCCGGGTCGCTGAGCACCAGGCCGTCGAGCGCCGCCTGCACCTTCGCCTCCGCGGCATCCACCCGGTCCGACGTCGGCGCCGCCGAGGCGAGGACAAGTCCGGCGATTCGGACCGCGTCGTCGAGCGGCGCGAGGGATGCCGCGGTGACGACGGTCCGGTCGATGCCCTCTGCCCGCGCCACGAGCGCTTCGAGGTCGCCCGTGTCGACGGCATCCGCCGCCCGGGTCAGGACGAGATCGTCGAGCGTGCCCCAGGCACCCGCGGGGAGCGTCGCGGTGACGGTGAGCGTCGCGGACGCGCCCTCGCCGACGGTGATCGCGTCGGTCGTCGGGGACGACCAGTTGCGCCATCCTTCGAGGGCGAACGGCGCCGAGGCCACCTGGTCGGCGGACGTGAGGCTGAGCCGGACGGCGCCGTCCGCGCCCTCGCCGTCACCCTGCAGCGCACCCGAGGCGGTGTACCGGCCCGCCGCGAGGCCGGTGACGGTCTGCGTGAGCTGGAAGGTGTAGGCCGACCCGGAGTAGAAGTGCGCCGAGCGTGACCCGGAGTGCGGGTCGTCGGTCGCCCGCAGCGTGAGCCCGGTGCCGGTGCGGTTCCACATCGATACGTCGGCGTCCTCGAACCCGGGGTTGCGCAGAGCGTTCACGGGTCGGATGACGACCGTCGCAGTGGAGGTCTCACCGGATGCCGTCGTGCCGGCCACCCGGTAGGTACCGGGTCCGCCGATCCACTCGGTGTCGTCCGACCAGGTGACCGCTTCCTCGGCGGTCGAGCCGTCGTTGTAGGTGACGGTGACGGTCTCGGGGAGCACGATCGCGTCGCCGTCGGTCAGCGTCACCGTGGGGTCCGCCACGTCGACGACGGCGAGCGGCGCGACCGCGCCGGTGCGCGCATACGAGAACACGTTCAGCGACTCGAGCGGTGTCCCGTCCGCCGCGAAGAGCGCCTGGTTGTCCCACGCGGATCCGCCGTAATACGTGCCGGCATCCTCCGGGTCGTACTCCGCGGCGAAGCTCGACGCCCACCCGGAACCGTCACGCTCCCAGAGGATCTTGTTCTGCTCGAGCTGGTCGGGCGGGCCGACCGGCAGCCAGGCGGGTTCCCAGTAGTAGACGCCGATGCCGGCGTCTCCGACGTCGACGACCGCCTCGATCACATCGCGGACGGCCGTCGCCTGCCCTTGCACCGAGACCGGATACTGGGTGGCCTCGGAGGGGAGATCGATGACGTTGCCGTGACCATCGGCGTCGTCAAGGGTGTGCACCCACGACGTCTCGGCGACCATGACCTGCTTGTCGTACGTGTCGGCGACCTGACGGAGGACGGACGTCAAGTTCGCCGTGGTGCCGTGCCAGAACGGGTAGTACGACGATGCGAACACGTCGTAGTCGACCCCGTGGCTGTCGAGCTCGGCGGCGTACCCGGCGTAGCGTCCGGCGCTCTCGGGGTTCGTGAAGTGCACGGCGACGAGCGCATCGGGGTACACGTCGCGGACGGCGGCCGATCCTGCGGAGAAGATCTTCGCCATCCCCTGCCAGCCGGTGACACCAGCGACCGCGTTGTTCGTCTCGTTACCCACCTGGACCATCCGGACATCGACGCCGGCGGCCTGGAACTGCTCGAGAGCCACGGTCGTGTACTCGAGGGTCTCGACGGCCTTCTCGTCGACACTGAGTTCCTCCCACGCCTTCGGCGCGTCCTGCTTTGCCGGGTCGGCCCAGAAGTCCGAGTAATGGAAGTCGACGAGCACCCTCAGGCCGGCAGCAGTGGCGCGTTCTCCGATCTCGACCGCGCGGTCGACGTCGACATCACCACCGCCGTACCCGTTCCCGTCGGCGTCGAACGGGTCGTTCCAGACCCGGACCCGGACGTCGGTGACGCCGTGGTCGGCGAGGACCTCGAAGAGGTCTGCAGCCCTGCCCTCGTCGTCGCGGAACACCACGCCGGAGTCCTCCAGCGCGAGCGCCGACGAGACATCGACACCGTTGATGAAGTCGGCGGGCAGCCCCTCGACCTTCGGCACCACGATCCCCGCTTCGACCGGCCCATCCGCCGCGAGGGCGGGCGTCGATGCCAAGGTGCCGAGCATCCCCAGCGTCAGTGCGGTGGCCGTGGACACGGCCGTCAGCCGCTGCGTTCTCGATGCGCGCATCGCGTTCCGATCCTCTTCGATCCGACGGGGGTCGTACGGTGACGCCCCGAACCTGTTACCGGTAACAGTACCAATCGCACCACGGTTCGCAACAGCTTCGATCGGGCCGGCATCCGCTCTGGGATGATGGAGGGATGGCGTCAGAACACGACGAGGTCGACCGCATCGTCGGCGCATGGATCGCGCAGCGACCCGACCTCGACTTCTCGCCCCTCGAGGTGCTCTCGCGGGTCGACCGGCTCTCGCGGCACCTCGACCGCGCCCGGCGTGAGGCGTTCAGCCGCAGCGAGCTCGAGCCGTGGGAGTGGGACGTGCTCTCGGCGCTGCGTCGCGCCGGTGAGCCGTACACGCTGAGCCCCAAGCAGCTGCTGCAGCAGACGCTCGTCTCGAGCGGCACAATGACCAACCGCATCGACCGCCTCGTGGGGCGCCGACTCGTGTCGCGAGCGGCCGACCCCGGCGACGGGCGCGGTGTGCTCGTGTCGCTCACCGAGGACGGCCGGATCCGCGTGGATGCCGCGATCACCCGACTCGTCGACGCCGAAGCGCATCTCTTGTCGATACTCTCGCGCGCCGACCGCGACCGGCTCGCCGGCCTGCTGCGCAAGCTCAGCCTCGGGTTCGACGCCTGAGCGATGGGCCGGACTCCCCTGCGGTCGCCGCTGCCGGTGCGTGACGGTGTCGGCGCGACCCGGTTGAAGGTACCGCGGACCGGCGAGTGGCCCACGATTTCCGCCTACGTCGCCGAGCGGTTCGGGCACGTCGATCCCGAGCGGCTGCTGCGGCGCTTCGACCGAGGCGAGGTCGTCGACATCACCGGGGCACCGATCGCTCGCCACACCCCGCTGGGGGCGACGGAGTTCGTCTGGTACTACCGCGAGCTGCCCGTCGAGAAGGACATCCCGTTCGACGTGGCGATCGTCCACCAGGACGCCGATCTCGTCGTCGTCGACAAGCCGCATTTCCTGCCGACGACGCCCGGTGGTGGGTACGTGCAGAACTCCGCCCTCGTGCGACTGCGCGTCGCCCTCGACAATCCCGACCTCACGCCGATCCACCGACTCGACCGCGTCACCGCCGGCCTCGTCATGTTCTCGGCTCGCGCGGAGACCCGTGGCGCGTACCAGACGATGTTCGCCGACCGAACGGTCGAGAAGGTGTACGAAGCGGTCTCGGCGATGCCCGCCGACGGCCTGCCCGAGCTCCCCCGCGTCGTGCGGAGCCGTCTGAGCAGCGAGAAGGGCCGGCTGCGCGTCGCGGAAGAGGTCGAAGGCGAGCCGAACGCCGAGACGGCGATCGAGCTTCTTCGCACGGGCGTGAGTGGCGGGACGGATGCCGGTCTCCCGGTCATGCACACGCTGCTGCGACCGCGCACGGGTCGGATGCACCAGCTTCGCGCGCACCTCGCCGGCCTCGGGCTCGGCATCCTGAACGACCGGTTCTACCCGGTGCTCGAGGACGAGTCCCCCGACGACTTCACCCGCCCGCTCCAGCTGCTCGCCCGCGAAATCAGGTTCACCGATCCGCTGACCGGCGCCCCGCGCGAGTTCCGCAGCGCGCGGGTGTTGCAGGAGGCGCCGCGCTGACTCGCGGTCAGGCGAGGAGCTCGCCGAGCTCGAACCAGCGCTCCTCGGCTGCCGCGACCTCGGCCTCGAGCGCGCCGATCGCCTGCATCTTCTCCCCCAGCCCGACGTAATCGGACTGGTCGTGGTCGGCGAGTGCCGTCTTCGACGCGTCGATCTGCGCGGTCAGCTTCTCGATGCGACGCTCGAGGGCGGTGAGCTCCTTCTCGGCGGCACGACGGTCGGCGCCGATGAGGGCGGGGGTCGCGGGTGCGGCCTGCTGGGAGGGCGTTTCGTCTCGCTTCGCTCGCGGGGCTGCCGGCGCCTTCGGGAGGCGGAGGTATTCCTCGATGCCGCCGGGCAGGTGGCGGAGCGAGCCGCCGTGGACGGCGTACTGCTGATCGGTGACGCGCTCCATGAAGTAGCGGTCGTGCGACACGACGATGAGGGTGCCGGCCCAGGAGTCGAGCAGGTCTTCGATTGCCGCGAGCATGTCGGTGTCGAGGTCGTTCGTCGGCTCGTCGAGGATCAGTACGTTCGGCTGGTCGAGGAGGATCAGCAGCAACTGCAAGCGGCGCTGCTGTCCGCCGGAGAGGTCCTTCACGGGCGTCGACAGCTGCGCTGACGAGAAGCCCATCCGCTCGAGCAGCTGCCCGGGCGTGAGCTCCTGCTCCTTCGAGCCGGCGCCGAACGAGTACGTGGTGCGCAGCCGCGAGATGACGACGCGGACGGGCTCGTCCATGTGCGGGTCGAGTTCGTCCATGCGCTGCGTGAGCGTCGCGACCTTGACGGTCTTGCCGCGCTTCACCCGGCCGCTCGTCGGCTCGACGGTGCCGGCCACGAGGCCGAGGAGCGTCGACTTTCCGGCGCCGTTCACACCGAGGATGCCGGTGCGCTCACCGGGCGCGATGCGCCACGTGACGTCGTGGAGCACCGCCCGGTCGTCGTACGTGACGCCGGCGTCGAGCAGGTCGACGACGTCTTTGCCGAGGCGGGCGACGGCAAGCGACTGCAGCGAGACGCGGTCGCGGATCTCGGGGACGTCGGCGATCAGCTCGTTCGCGGCATCGATGCGGAACTTCGGCTTGCTGGTGCGGGCGGGCGCACCGCGGCGGAGCCACGCGAGCTCCTTGCGGGCGAGGTTCTGCCGCCGCGCTTCGATTGCCGCCGCCTGCCGGTCACGTTCGACGCGCTGCAGGATGTACGCGGCGTAGCCGCCTTCGAAGGGCTCGACGATGCGGTCGTGCACCTCCCAGGTCTTCGTGCACACCTCGTCGAGGAACCAGCGGTCGTGCGTGACGACCATGAGTGCACCGGATGCCGCCGACCAGCGCCGCTTCAGGTGCTGGGCGAGCCACGAGATGGCCTCGACGTCGAGGTGGTTGGTGGGCTCGTCGAGCGCGAGGACATCCCAGTCCCCAGCGAGCAGCCGTGCGAGCGCGACGCGGCGGCGCTGGCCACCGGACAGCGTGCCGACGGCGGCATCCCAGTCGAGATCGCCGACGAGACCGGCGATGACGTCGCGCACCTTCGCGTCGCCGGCCCATTCGTGCTCGGGGGTGTCACCGACGACGGCACCACCGACGGTGAGGTCGTCGGGCAGGACGTCGCTCTGTTCGAGGACGCCGACCGTCACGCCGCCGCGGACGGTGACGCGGCCGGAGTCGGGCTCGCGTCGGCCGGCGAGCATCGCCATGAGGCTCGACTTGCCGTCGCCGTTGCGGCCGACGATGCCGATGCGGTCGCCCTCGTCGACGCCGAGCGAGACGCCGTCGAAGACGACCTTGGTCGGGTATTCCAGGTGCAGGGCCTCAGCCCCGAGAAGATGTGCCATCACCTTCCAGGCTAGGCGGTTCGAGGCGGCGCTCCGGCCGGATGGGCGACGCCCGTGACAGGCTGGCCCCATGGGATACGACACCCTCGCGCTCCCGTTCGCCGTCACCGCGCTCGGCGACGCGCCGGGTCGCCCGGCGATCGTCCTCCCGGGTGGTCCGTGCCGAGACCCCGCCTACCTCGAATCGTTCGCCGAGGTGGGACGCGAGTTCCCGCTCGCCGTCCTCCACCCACGCGGCACGCCCCGAAGCGGTGGCCGGTCGCGCGGATGGTGGAACGATGCCGCGGATGTCATCGCACTCGCCGACGCGCTCGACATCGACGAGGTCGACCTCGTCGCCCATTCCGCCGGGACGCGACTCGCGCTCGCGACGGCGGCGCGATTCCCCGATCGCGTGCGATCGATGCTGCTCATCACACCGTCCGTGGCGTGGTTCGTGGAGACGCCGTCCGACGCCGCCGCGATGCTCGCGAATGTCCCGGATGCCGCCGTGCGCGACGCGTTCGCTGCACTCTCGGAGGAGCCACCCGCCACCGAAGCGGGGTTTCACGATCAGTTCCGCCGGCAGGCCCCCGCGACCTACGCGCAATGGGGCGAGACCGAACGCGCGCATGCGAACGTGGGTGGCGTGTCGCTGGAGGCCGCGACCGCGTGGTTCGAGAACATCCCCGACGACGTCGTCGACCGCATCACCGCGAGTCCGCGGCCCCGGACGCTCGTCATCGGCGGCGACCGAGACCTCCTGACCGGTGTGCAGCCGGTCCGCGACTACGCCGAGAAGCTCGACGCGGAGTTCGCCCTGATTTCGGACTGCGGCCATTACCCGTGGATCGAGCAGCCGACCGAGTTCCACAGGGTCGCCGCGTCATGGCTGCGGACGGTGCGCGCACACGAGGCGTAGATCCGCGCGTCAACCCGTGTGCTCGAAGACGCGGAGATCGTCACCCTGCAGAACGATCTGCACGGCGGTCCCGTCCGCGAACCGCGCCCGGAGTGCGCTCGGCGCGTTCTGGTCGACGATGAACTGGAGCGTCGCGGGGAAGGCGCCAGCGGCGCACCCGGTAAGTTGCATCCCGTCGATGCTGTAGCCACTCGATCCGTCGTCAGCGTCGGGTCCGAGGTACGGCTCAAGCGCAGCCGATTCGAGCGCCATGAGGCAATCGCTCTCGGAGTTCGCCGACCCGATGTATCGGAGCGCCGTGGACGTCATGATCGTCAATCCGCGATACGACCAAACACGATGCTCGTCATCGGACGGACCGAAGATCGCCGGCCACTCCAGACTCGGATCGGCCCGCACGGTGTCGGCGAGGACGGCCCCCGTCTCGACCGAGACTGCCGGCGCCGGGGCGAAAACCTGCATGCCGAGCGCACCGACGAGCATGCCGGCGACCGCTGCAGCAGCCACGAGCACACCGCGGCGACGCCAGAGCGGGGTGGACGCCGCGCGCTCGAAGACCTCCGCCCGGAACTCGCCCGCAGCCGATGCGCTCGGAGCAGGATCGTCCGTCGACTCCACGGCCGCAGCGGCCCGCTCTGACGCACCTGGGACCTCGTCGATGACGCCACCGACCGGCGGCGCCTCGACGGGTGACGGCGGCTTCGGCGGCGCTGTCACGACAGCACCCGCCTGGGCTCCCTCGAGGTACCGCAGCCGCGCGAGCGCTGCCGGGTCGACCGCGATGTCGGCATCCCGGCCGTAGGCGCGGGCGCGCAGTCGTTCGAGCTCCGCCGTCTCATCCCCCATACCTGGATCCTCGCACAGCCCCGGCGGCGGACCGCCGCGAGGTCAGTACCAGAAGCTCAGGCGCGGGGTGATGGTCGAGCCGAACACGCGGGCAATGCGGGCCGGGTCGTCGGCCTCGAGGCGACCGGCCTTCGCGAGCGTGACGGCCGAGACCCCACCGAGCAGCAGCGCCGAGAGCTCGGCCACACCGAGGCGCACCAGCGGCACGCCGACCGGGGCCTCGTCGACCACGTCGACGCCCGGCTCGTCGCCGGCGGACAGCACGAACACGCCCTCCGCGATGCCGAACGGGTCGCTCACCTCGAACGCCACCGTGTCGGTCACGTCGTACGACCGCGCCGACAGCGCCGTCGGCACATCGAGGATGCGCACGTACTGGTGGTCGCGCGAGGTGATCGTCGCCGCGCGCTGGTCGGCGATCATCCACCACAGCGGCTCGTCGAGCGACAGCTGGCCCGCGGTGACGGTGCCGATGAGATCCATCGACAGCACGAAGCGCCACAGCGCCGCGTACGCGGCATCCGTCGCGGCCAGGAGGAGATGGACGTCGACCGTCGACAGGGTGAAGTCGTCGTGGTTGTGGCCGACCGCGTAGATCACGAGGCCCTCGACCTCACCGGTCGCCGATGTGTACTGGGCGACCCGACGCTCGCCGGCCTTCTCGGCATCGGGACGAGTGCCGAAGAAGCGATCCCAGTGGCCGCCCGGCATGTCGATCTCGCCGGGCGACGTCACCCGGATGCGGTCGTGCAGCGCAGGGGCGAGCTCGCGACCCTGCTCGCGGGTCACGAAGTCGATGCGCCCCTCGGGCTCGGGACCGATCCACCTGGCACGGCGCGTGTCGATCTTCCAGTGCGCGGCGTGCGCGGCCGGGGCAAAGCCGAAGCGGCCGTAGATCGACGACTCGCTGACCGTCAGGACGGCGAGCGGGAAACCGAGCCCCGCAGCCGTGCGGAGCTCTCCCGCCATGATGCTGCGGAGCAGCCCGCGACGGCGGTGCGTCGGCGCGACCGTCACCGAGCTGATCGCGCACGCCGGGACCGTCGTGCCGCCGGGAACCGTGAGGTCGGCGCCCCACGACCCGAATGTGGCCACCGGAACCGCGGCATCCGGTCCGGTCGCGTCGGTCACACCGAGCTTGCGGCGGTAGACCGCACGCTCGAAGAACGCCTCGTAATCCTTCTCGCCCCGCTCGGGGTCGAGGAACCCGCGCGACACCGCGTCGAGCCAGCGATCGGTGCCGGTGCGGTCGTCGTCAGCGACGCGATGGATGCCGAGTGCCTGACCCTCGATCGACGCGCGGAGGTCTGCGTCGATGGGTGCGGAGTGGAAGTCGTGGGCGAGGTTCGGGCGGTGGAGCTCGGTCATGCTTCCAGGCTACGACCGCACCCGGTCAGGCCTCGCGCAAACCGCGCTCGAAGCGGCGCACAGCCACCGTGAAGAACGCGGCGTGTAGGGCTGCCATGCCGGTCCACGGTGCCCAGCGGACATTTCCCGAAAGCGAGCCTCGTCGTCGCGCGGATGCGTGGACATCTCTCGACAGTTCCTACACGACCGGCGGCCGCCGAAAACGATCGTTTACGGCAGGCCGGCGGGGCCATAAATTGAGCAGTCCGGGCGGGCCGTGGGGGCGACCCGCCCGGACTATGCATCGCGAGACGAGCTCAAGCGACGCGGGGGGCGCGCGAGGCGCGCGGGGGTACGCGCTCGCGGGGGGACGAGCGCGTACGTTTTAGGGCTGGACGATGGGGAGTCCCGTCGCATTGGCAGCGTCTTCGAGAGAGCCGAGGTTGCGGAGGTCGGTGAAGCCGGCTTGCTTCATCACATCGATTGCGGCACCTGCGCGGTTACCCGACCGACAGTAGATGAGGTAGGCGGCTTCCGGGTCGAGGTCGGGCAGCGCAGCTTGCAGCTCGCCTGCGGTGACATCCAGCAGGAGAGCGCCGTCGAGGTGTCCACTGGCGTGCTCGGCGGGGGTGCGCACGTCGATGATGACCGCACTGGGGTCGACGTCGTTCTGCGGTGCGGATGTGCCGGCGCAGGACGTGAGGGTGATCGCGGCGATGACGGTGAGGGTGGTGAGGGCGAGGCGGCGCATGTGCGTCCTTGCTTCTCTCGTTCCGATGCCGAGGACGAGGGTGAAGATTGGGACTGTGAGGATGGAGCCCCCGCCGCCGAGCAGCCCGAGTGCGACACCGACCAGGACCGCGAGGGTCATGGCGATGGATGTGTTCACTCGAGCTCCCCGGCTTCATCAGGCCGGGGCGGTCTGAGGTGCGGTGGCTGCGACCCAGGCGTTGTAGCTGCCTTCGATTTCAATGACGTCGTGCCCGGCGCGGCGGAGGGCGCTGGCGACGACGCTGTTGCGGACGCCGCTCTGGCAGTAGGTCAGAATCTTCCCGGCAGGCAGTTCGTCGGCGTGCCAGAGTGCTCGGCCTCCGGAGAGCTGCACGGCGTTGGGGATGTGTCCGGCGTTGTATTCGGTGCGGTTGCGGACGTCGAGGAGAAGCGCCGCGTCGACCTGGTAAAGGTCGGTCGGGGCGATCGTCTTGGGCTGCACCGTGGGGAGGCCTTCGAGGGTGGTGGTGAACCCGTCGACCTGGTCGATGCCGACGCGCAGCAGGTGGTCCCGGAACTGGGCGGCGGTGTTCGCTGAGTCGATGAGCAACACGAGCGGGCGGGTTTCGGACTCGGGGTTGTAGACCCACGCGCCGTAGCTGGCTGCCTTCGCGACCCCGGGGACGTTCAGCGCGCCCGGCACGGTGCCCTCGTGGACAAGGGAGTGGTGGCGCGTGTCGACCACGATCACCCGGTCGGCCTCGATGTCGGCGCGAAGCTTGGGCGCGGAGTATTCGGTGAGCGGGGCGAGGTGGCCGCGCAGGGCCGGGCCGACACGGTTCTGCCGCTTCATGCGCGCGAAGTACGCGTGCGCGTCAGGTTGATCGTTCAGCAGCGTGTCGATGAAGCCCTGCTCGTCGCCGGCCTCGAGATAGGGCGCCCACCACGCGAAGCGGCGTTCGTAGCCGACGGTCGAGCTGGGGACGGCGCCGAGGGCTTTGCCGCACGCAGATCCTGAGCCGTGAGCCGGGAGAACCTGCACATAGTCGGGCAGGGTGAGGAACTGGTCGCGCAGGCTGGCGAACAGGTCGCTCGCACCGTCGAACCGGGTGTCGACACCGCCGGCGGCCTCATCGAGCAGGTCGGGACGTCCGACGTCACCGACGAACACGAAGTCTCCCGTGAGGACGTAGCCCGGCTCGGAGGAGGCGGCGCCGTCGGTGATGAGGAAGGACAGGTGCTCGGGTGTGTGCCCGGGAGTGTGGACCGCCTCAACGGTGATGTTCCCGATGGCGATGCGGTGGCCGTGCATCATCCGGGTGGCGTCTTGGAACCCGGAGCCGTACTGCCAGTCAGGGCCACCTTCGCCGGAGACGTACATCGTCGCTCCGGTGCGGGCCGCGAGCTCGCGGGTGCCGGAGAGGTAGTCCGCGTGGATATGGGTTTCGGTGACCGCGGTGATGGTCATGCCGTTCTTCGCGGCGAGGTCTAAGTAGACCTGCACGTCACGGCGCGGGTCGACGACGATCGCTTCACCGGTGCGCTGGCAGCCGATGACGTAGCTGGCGTGGGCGAGGTCGTCGTCATAGAGACGTTCGAGGAGCATGGGTCTGCTTTCGGTCGCTGTCAGTGAGCGCAGCTGCAGCGCTCGTCGTTGGGGATGCCCGCGAGGGCTTGTTCGATGTGCTGTCCGCAGCCGGCCCAGGTGGGCTTACCGCAGGTTGAGCAGGTGATCTGTGCACACATAGGGGGGTCTTTCAGGCGGCGGTGGGAGATTCGGCGATCTGCCGGCGCACGTCATCCATGTCGAGCTCGCGGGCCTTGCTGATCAGGAGCTCGAGCTGAGGTTCGGGGAGAGCGCCGGGCTGCTTGTAAACCAAGACGCCGTCACGGATGACCATGAGCGTGGGAATGGAGGTGATGCGGTTCGCCGTGGCGAGCCCGACTTCCGCTTCGGTGTCGACCTTCGCAAAGACGACGTCGGGGTGGCGTTCCGACGCGGCTTCGAACACGGGGGCGAACGCCCGGCAGGGCCCGCACCAGGCCGCCCAGAAGTCGACGAGGACGATGCCTTCGCCCCCAACCGCGCCGCCGAAGGTCTCGCCGGTCAGATCGATCGTTGCCATGCCCGTCACTTCCCGAACAGGCGGGAGAAGAACCCACCACGCTGCGACTGCGCGGCCTGAACCTCGCCGCGGGTGTGGTTGCCGTTGCACCACTCCGATGCGGGCACGCTCTTGCGGACGGCTGCGACATGCTGTCCGCATCCAGCCCACGTCGTCTTCCCGCAGGTCCGGCACTTCGTTGGTCTGCACATGTGATCCTCAATCTGTAATACCCCTGGGGGTATTGGGCGGGGGTGGACTCAGCATACCCCCGGGGGTATCGTGATTGTCAACTCCACGGAAGGAACGAGAATGAGCGCGACCGAGATCACCACTGAGCCGTTCGCCCACGACGCCGAGGCCAAGCGGAAGGTGGTCAACCGTCTCAAGCGCGCTCAGGGCCAGCTCGCAGCGGTCATCACTGCCGTGGAGAGCGACGCGCACTGCCGTGACGTCGTGCAGCAGCTCGCCGCCGTCTCCAAAGCCCTCGACCGGGCGGGCTTCCTCGTCATCTCGACGGCGCTTCGCGACTGCATGACCGATCCCGATGCCGACGGCGTCAGCACCCCGGACGAGCTCGAGAAGCTCTTCCTATCCCTGGCATGACCGACGCCAGACCCCTCGACCCCGAGGCCACGCAACCCGTCACGGCCAGCGCAGCGACAAGAGACAGTGCGGCGCCGGCCCCCGCGCTACCGCGCGCCTACTGGCAGGACGAGATCTCCGAGCAGAAAGCCCTTGCCCGCCAGACCCTGCAAGCGTTGCGCACCTACCGGGCCGCGGAGGTCGCGATGCGCCGACGCACGCGAGAAGCGATGTCGATGACCGAGGACGAGATGCTCGCTCTGCGCTTCCTCCTCCGCCGTGCGGATCGAACCGCACGACCCGCCGAGCTCGCCCACTACCTCGGCATCACGACCGCCGACACGAACGCGCTCGCGGACAAGCTACAGCGAGACGGACGCGTCGAACGCGTCGCCGGCTTCGCGATCGACCGCAGCGCATCGATCCGTGCCACCGAGTCGGCCGATGCCGAGGTCCGGGACACACTGAACGGCATGCACCTCCGCATGTACGCCGCCGCGATGAAACTCACCCCAAGCCAACACCGGCACGTCACCGGCTTTCTCGCCGCAATGACAGATGCAATCGACTCCGTAGACGCTCAGTAGACATTTACCCTCGCGAGCAGCCAAAAGACACGCCGAAAACGTCCACCGCAAGACGGTTTTGATCCACGTTTCCGGTGGACGTTGTGACGCACTCCGCGCGACTCAGTCAAAAACGATCAGTTTCGAGCTATTGCGGAAACCTACAAGGCTCCGCGTCGCGCCTGCGGCCGCGGGCCGCGTATCCTCCACGAGTGGTTGACTTACGGAATAGCGCAACGCTTCCGCGGAGCGTGCTTGTCGGCGGCCTTACTGGTGAGGATCTTAAGGATCGCCTCACCGCGGCGGGCGTCCGGCTCAACCCCTATGCCGAGATGTTCTTGGCTGCGGCAACGAGCGGGGACACCTCGGAACCCGAAGCCGTGTTCGTTGCAACGCGATCGGTCCGCGAGCTCGACCTGCCCGAAGGCGGGACTCTCCCGGAGATCTTTGAGCAGGCAACCTCACACGGATTAGACCTCTGCCCTCCTGCCACGGCGGCATATTTGCGGCTCGTCACCCAGGATCAGGCAACCGCCCCCGACAGTGTTCTGAGTACCGGACGTGCGCCGACGGGATCGCACACAGTCGCTTCCCCTCGCCTCCGAGAGGATCATGAGTTTCCCGCGGGCATGTACCTCCGAGTCATCGACGGCGATGTGTGGCTCCGCGGGTACCGATGTGACGACGAACACGTGTGGTCCGCAGACGACACGTTCATCTTTCGCACAGCTGGCCGGACGTCCCGAAACGCTGGCCCGAAACTAGTCGTCCCGTAACCACGTTTCGATACGGAACACAGTTTCGGCAGCGGTCGCCAGAACGACACATCGACTTCCCAAAACCGATCGTTTTCGGCACGAGCGGCATCCTGGTTGCCCGACGCCGTGGTTGACGACGAGTGGCCGGGCTTCTCCCCCACCTGTGAGCGCTGCCTGTTGCAGCTGCAGCCGTCGTGGTCGCCGCCGACTCCCCCGGTGTGGTCACCGACGCGGAGCGAACGTCAGACCAGTCGCGCGCCCGGCACCGGCCCGTGCACGTGCACCGCGTGGAGGCCCGCGTCGCCGAGGCGTGCGGCGAGGGAGCGGCCTGCCTCATCGTCCTGCGCAAGCAGCGCGACGGTCGGTCCCGACCCCGACACGAGCGCGCCGAGCGCGCCCTCGCGGATCCCTGCAGCGAGCACGCCCGACAGGGAGGGCATGAGGGTCGTCGCTGCGAGCTCCAGGTCGTTGCGGATCGCGGCGCCGAGGTCGGCGGCATCCCCAGACCGAAGCGCACGCAGCACCGCCGGATCGACGGCGGGCGCCGCCCGATCGGGTGTGATGTCGGCCTCGGCGCGCAACCGGTCGAGCTCCCGGTACACGTCCGGCGTCGACAGCCCGCCGTCGCTGCGCACGAGCACCCAGTCGAACCGGCCGCGCGCGAGCGCCGGGGCGAGCTCGTCGCCGCGACCGGTGCCGACCGCGGTGCCGCCGAGCAACGCGAACGGTACGTCCGCGCCGAGTTGCGCACCCAGCTCCTGCAGCTCCGCGCTCGAGAGCCCCGCGCCGATGAGCTCGTTCACGGCGACCAGTGCCGCCGCGGCATCCGCCGACCCACCGCCCATACCGCCGGCCACCGGCACACCCTTGTGGATGTCCAGGTGGATGCCGCCGTCCCAGTCGGCCGCCCGAGTGACGAGCTGCGCGGCACGCACGGCGAGGTTCCGGCCGTCGAGGGGCACCGTCGACACGTCGACGTCACCACTCACCCCGATCGTGAAGTCGTCGCCGTGCGTCGCCCACACGTCCTCGTACAGCGAGACCGCCTGGTAGAGCGAAGCGACCTCGTGATACCCGTCGTCGCCGGCGTCGCCGACCTCGAAGAAGAGGTTCAGCTTGCCCGGGGCACGCACGTGCACCCGGCGATGGGCATCGTAGACAAGACTCACGCGTCCGACGACTCCGCCCACAGGTTCACGTCGATCGCACCCGAGAGCTCGTCGATGCGTGCCAGCTCGTCGTCGTCGAACGGCGCGCCGGCAGTCGCGGCGAGGTTCTGGTCGAGCTGCGCCGGGCTCGACGCGCCGATGAGCGCGGACGTGACGACCTCGTCGCGGAGGATCCATTGGATCGCCATCTGCGCGAGCGTCTGGCCGCGATCGCGGGCGATCTGGTTCAGGGCCCGCAGCGTGTCGAGCGCCGTCTCGCTGAGCTTGCCGTCGGGCAGCGAGAAGCGGCTCTGCGAGCGGTCGCCGGTGCCGTCACCGAGGTACTTGTCGGTGAGCAGCCCCTGCGCGAGCGGGGTGAATGCGATCGCGCCCATGCCCGCCGTGCGGAGCGTGTCGGTGAGGCCGTCCTCGATCCAGCGGTTCAGGATCGAGTACGACGGCTGGTGGATGACGAGCGGCGTGCCCAGCTCGGTGGCGACCGCCACGGCCTCGGCGGTGCGCTCGGCGCTGTATGACGAGACGCCGACGTAGAGCGCCTTGCCCTGACGCACCAGCGTGTCGAGCGCGGCGACCGTCTCCTCGATCGGCGTCAGCGGGTCAACGCGGTGCGAGTAGAAGATGTCGACGTAGTCGACACTCATGCGCTTGAGAGACTGCTCGGCGCTCGCGATGAGGTACTTGCGCGAGCCGTTGTTGCCGTAGGGGCCGGGCCACATGTCGTAGCCGGCCTTCGAAGAGATGATCAACTCGTCGCGGTACGGCGCGAAGTCCTCGCGCATCATTCGGCCGAAGTTGGTCTCGGCGGTGCCGAACGGCGGGCCGTAGTTGTTCGCGAGGTCGAAGTGCGTGATGCCGTTGTCGAACGCGTGGCGGAGCACCTCACGCTGGTTCTGGAACGGCACGTTGTCGCCGAAGTTCCACCACAGCCCCAGCGAGATCGCGGGCAGCCACAGGCCGCTCGTGCCGACCTGACGGAATGCGCCACCCTCGTACCGATCGGATGCCGCCTGGTATGGCCGGTGGGTATCGCCGTTCCGCGACGCTGGGAAACGCTCGGCGTAGTCGATGCTCATGCCCCCAGGCTATCGATTCGCGCACCACGAAATCCGCACGAAACGAACCCCGCCTATCGTGAGTCGATCAAGCACCAGGAGGACCCATGCCCCGCATGACTGCACTGCCGCAGGACGGCACTTCGTGGAGCGGATTCCTGGAACGCAGCGACATCGTCCTGCACGGCGGGATCCTGCACCTCCGCCACGACGACACGACACCCGAGCAGGCGCGCATCGCCGACCTGCTGCTCGTCGCGGACGCGCTCGACGCCGACGGCATCCACCATCTCCTGCTGCGTCACGATGGCGCGGCCCCCGCACTGGCGGTCGACCTCGCCGACCGGGCCCGCGCCTTCCGGGCGCTGACCCGCATCGCGGCGACCGAGCCGCTGTACGTGAAGCCGAAGGGCGGCACCACGGTGCCACTCACCGACTACCGGCACAGTGCGACCGGCCCGTCGTCGGTGCGCGTGTTCCGCCCGCGGCTCGCCGGTGGACTGCGCTACGGCGCGGGACTCGCCGCGCGACTCGAGTTCTGGCGGTTCGGCGAAGAGGTCGTCGAAGCGCCCCTCGCGAACGCGCTCACTCGACGAGCGATCCCCGTGGAGGACCTCGAGCGGACGACCGTCGAACGGTACGGACGTGCGTGGGAGACGCTGCGCGGCATGTTCGACCCGCACCCGGGCGAAATCACGCACGACATCGACATGGTGTTCTCGTGGGTCGACGGATCGTCGACCGACTTCCAGCGCCAGCGCGCTGCGCGGATGTCAGAGTACGTGGTCGGCGAGGGCGACGACGGGCCCGCCCGGTTCCGTCACGTCGACGAGCTGCGCTACGCGCTGCGGAGCGTACACATGTACGCGCCGTGGGTGCGCCGCATCTTCATCGCGACCGATTCCCCCGCGCCCGCATGGCTGCTCGATCACCCCAAAGTGACGATCGTGCGCAGCGAAGAGTTCTTCGCCGACACCTCGGTGCTACCGACGCACAACTCCCACGCGGTCGAAGCGCAGCTGCACCGCATCGACGGGCTCGCAGAGCACTTCCTCTACTCGAACGACGACATGTTCTTCGGCCGTTCGGTGTCGCCCGACCTGTTCTTCTCCCCCGGTGGTGTCTCGTCGTTCGTCGAGTGCGAGATCCGCATCGGCACCGGGCCGAATCGTACGGCGCGCAGCGGCCACGACAACGCGCTCCGAAACAACCGCGCACTCCTCTCTGAGCGCTTCGGCCGCACGATCGTGCGCGACCTCGAGCACTGCGCGGCGCCACTGCGTCGGAGCATCATGTTCGAGCTCGAGCAGGAGTTCCCGGAGCAGATCGCAAGCACCGCGGCATCCCGGTTCCGATCGGCGACCGACGTGTCGGTGACCAACTGCCTCTACCACTACTACGCGCAGTTCACCGGGCGCGCGATCGCGTCGACCGCGCCGCGGGTGCGCTACTTCCAGACGACGCAGGCCGCGTCGCTGCGCCGGATGGAGCGGCTCGCCGATCGCACCGACGTCGACATGTTCTGCCTCAACGACGGCGGCGACCACGAGGTGCCGGAACCGGTGCGCGTGCGCGCGGTCACGGGACTGCTGGAGCGGCTGTTCCCGATCCGGGCGCCGTGGGAGAACCCCGCGGTCAGTGCAGCGCCGGCTGCCGAGCCGCTCGCGTCGTCGCACCGCTGATGCCGGCGCCCGCGAGGCGTCGCTGCGCCTCGTCGGCGTCGATGTACTCGAGGGTGCGCGCCGCGTCGAGCGGCACGACGGAGTGGACGACCGTCTCGTCGTAGACGTGCACGAGGTTGTACGAGCGGGCACCGTCCTGCGGGCGTGTGCCGCCGACGGGGACCGTCAGGTCTTGCGCATAGCAGGTGGACGATGCGACCGACACCGGGATGCCGGCGAACGTCGCGAACGTCGAGTAGTGCAGGTGCCCGGCGATGATGGCGCGCACGTCGGTGCCGCGGAGGACGTCGGCGAGGCGTCGCTGGTCGCGCAGCTCTACGCTCGAGGCGAGCGGGAGCACGCTCGGCACGGGCGGGTGGTGCATCGCAAGGATGGTGCCGAGCGGCGCGGGGGTAGCGAGCACGTCGCGGAGCCATGCCAGCTGCGCGTCGGCGACCTCGCCGTGGTGGGCGCCGGGGACGGTCGAGTCGAGCGTCACGATGCGCAAGCCGTCGAGCTCGTCGACGCGGTCGTAGGGGGCGAAGGGGTCGCCGGTCGTCTCGTCGAGCAGACGGGCGCGGAACTCGGGCCGAGCGTCGTGGTTGCCCATGACCCAGAGCAGCTTCGCGCCGATGCGCTCGGCGAACGGCTCGACGAGTTCGCGGAGCAGGTCGTACGCCGCCGCTTCGCCGAGGTCGACGAGGTCGCCGGTGAACACGACGGCGTCGGGAGCCAGGCCGCTCGCCTCGATCGCGTCGAGCGCGGTCGTCAGCGAGGCGTGGCCGTCGACGGTGTCGAACAGCTTGGGCCCGGGTGCGCGGAGGTGGGTGTCGCTGATGTGCAGCACGATCCGTTCGGCGGCCGGGTGCTCGGCGCGGCGCATGGTCGTTCCCTTTCGACGGTGGTGCTCGGGTGGTACCTGTCGGGTGGTGCTCGGTGATGCTCGGGTGGTGCTGGTGGAAATGTTACAGGCATGTTTCGTGAACGCGTGCGGAACGAAGCGCGAACGCGCGGGGCGGCATCCGTTCGGGAGGACTCAGGGCCCTGACACCTTCGTTTTCGTCATGTGACTTCCGGTTCACACAGCGATGAGGCGCGTGTGAGCCGGGGTGCTGAGGAGATGCGGCCGCCTGAGGAGCGAGCGCGCAGGTTCAGCCCTCAAGAGACGACATTTCCGCAGGAACGCGACGCTGGTGGGGTGGTCGGACGAGCGGATGCCGCGGGCGCGACGCCCGGGCGAGCGGAAGCTCAGGACGGATGGACGCCGTCGTCCGGATGCCGCGGGGTCAGACGCGTGCGATGCGGACGTAGTCCTCGATCGTGAGATCCTCGCCGCGCGCCGTCGGCGGAACACCGGCCTGCTCGAGGACCGCACTCGCGGTGCCCGACGACCCGCCGAAGAGCCCCGACAGCGCCTGGCGCAGCATCTTCCGGCGCTGCTGGAACGCGGCATCCACGATGTGGAAGGTGCGACGACGGAGCTCTTCACTCCCCCGCGGGGTCGCGTCGCGCTCGAAGCCGACGAGCAGGCTGTCGACGTTCGGGACCGGCCAGAACACCTGGCGCGAGACGGTGCCGGCGAGGCGCCACGGGCCGTACCAGGCGGCCTTGACGCTGGGGGCGCCGTAGATCTTCGATCCCGGCGGGGCGGCGAGGCGCTCGGCGACCTCGGCCTGCACCATGACAACGCCGCGTTCGATGCCCGGGAACGTCTCCATGAAGTGGAGGAGCACCGGCACGCTGACGTTGTACGGGAGGTTCGCGACGAGCACGTTCGGATCGCCGGGGAGCTCGGTGACGCGGAGTGCATCGGCGGGGACGACGGTGAGCGCGCCGTCCGGCACGCCGTGGGCAGCGGCGGTCGTCGGCAGGTGCGCGGCGAGGCGGTGGTCGATCTCGACGGCCGTGACGGGTGCGCCGGTCTCGAGGATCGCGAGGGTCAGCGATCCGAGGCCCGGCCCGACCTCGACGACACGGTCGGCGGCGGTGACCTTCGCGGCCGTAACGATCTTGCGGACCGTGTTCGCGTCGACGACGAAGTTCTGCCCGAGCTTCTTGGTCGGGGTCACGTCGAGGTCGGCGGCGAGCGCACGGATCTCGGCGGCGCCGAGCAAGGTCACGGGCATGGTGTCCAGCCTAGTTGGGGCGGGTCTCGAAGCCAGATCTCTCCCGCGCGCACACATGAGATAAACCTCATCCGCGAACCTGGTTTTTCGGCGTTGGATCGGCCCTTTTTCAGCGATCAATGTCGGACCCCCTCGGCAGAATTGGGGGTATGGACCTCCTCCGACAGCCGCTTCGCGACCTGCAGACGCAGGTTGCGACGGTCGTCGCGCGGAGCGACGCCGAGCGGTGGCTCGAGCGGGCAACGGAGACCGAACTCGCACAGCAGCTGTCCGCCGTCGGCGACCTGCAGCGGCTCGTCGAGGCTCTGCTCGTGGACGCGGTCGGCGAGGTGACGCGACGGTCGGAGCAGCCGGTGCGCGACGAGCGGATGACGTCCCATCTCGGATGCCGCGACGTCACCGAACTCGTCGAGCAGCTCACCCGTGTCGATGCTCGGAGCGCGGCCCGGTTGCAGCGCGCCGCGACCGCGGTGCGGCCGGCGGTGTCGGAGATCACCGGTGAGCGGTGCGCGGCGTCGTACCCGGAGGTCCGCACCGCGATGGTCGACGGGGTGCTCGGTGTCGACGGCGTGCTCGCCATCACGGAACCGCTCCGGACCACCTCGCCGCGTGTGCCCGACGACACCCGTCGCGACGCGGCCGCCGTCGTCGTGGCCGAAGCGCGCGGCGAAGGACCCGATGGCGCGCCGCCCGCGTGCGCGGCGCTGCTGAAGATCCACGCGCAGACGTGGGCGGTCGCACTCGATCAAGACGGTGCCGAGCCCCGCGAGCGTGCCGCCGAGCGGAAGCGGTCGGTCGTCCTCGGCGCCGCGACGCCGCACGGTGTGCCGATGCGCGGGATGTTGCTCCCCGACGTCGCCGCGCAACTGCAGACGATCTTCGATGCGCAGCTCTCCCCCAAGGTCGCATTCGTCCCCGACGACGATCCCTCCCTGGACGCGCCTCGCGACGACCGGTCGCGCGCGCAGCGGCAGCACGACGCGCTCGCGGCGGCGCTGGGCGCCGCGGCATCCAGTGGCCTGCTGCCCACGCTCGGCGGGCACGCGCCGACGCTGGTCGTGCAGGCGACCGAAGAGGACTTGGCGTCCGGCCACGGGTACGCGCACGCGCAGGGGTGCGACGAGCCGATCTCGATCGCCGTGGCGCGGCACATCGCGTGCGCCGGCGCGATCCAGCGCGTGACGAGTCGCGACGGCCGGATCATCTCGATCGGGAACGAGGAGCGGGTCTTCAACCGGCATCAGCGCCGCGCGATCGCGCTCCGCGACGGCGGCTGCATCATCCCCGGGTGCGGCACCCCTGCCGCGTGGTGCGAGATCCACCACGTCGTCGAGCACGCCGTCGGCGGACCCACCCACACCGACAACGGGGTGCTGTTGTGTTGGTTCCACCACCGATTCCTCGACAAGATCGGCTGGCGGATCCGGATGAATCGCGGCGTCCCCGAAGTGATGGCACCGGTCTGGTTCGACACCTCGATGACCTGGTGCGCGGTGACGACGTCGCCCGTGCGGTTGCGGTCCGCGGTTCGGCGGACGTGATGGTCTCGTTACTCCCACCTGTGCGAGATCCTCGCCGTGTCGGAGGCTGATGGCAACCTCGCGTCATGCGAGCAACCCCAGAATCGATCTCCGACGCGGATGAGGCGCGCGCAGCCGAACTGCTCCTCGAACGCTTGTCGTACGTTGACCTAGTACTCGACCGTCACGCGGCGATATCTGCGCGAACCCCAGCAGCGTGGTCGCAACTCGGTTCGGACGACGCCGCCACAAGCTGGCTCCAAGTGAGCCACCAAATCATGACCATTCTTGGCATGATCGCCGATAACCTGCGAGTCGCACGCGAGATGCTCGTCCAGGGCGATCAGATGGCCGTGCCCATGTACGGCCACTACCCCGTTATCCGCTCAATCATCGAAGCCGCGGCGCTCGTGACGTGGATCGCTGAACCGGACGAGCAGCGTGAACGTCTTCGTCGGTCGCTGAGCGCACGTGTAGAAGATCTCGCCGAGGACAAAGCTCTTCACGAGGAGGCGCTGAAAGCCGCCGCACTTCACGGTGGGCTCGATGTCGATCAAATCAAGAAGGGGGATTCAGCGTTCAAGGAGGGCGACGCGAAGGCGCGACGGCTGATCCGAGGAATCTGCGCTCAGCACGACATCCCGTGGTCGAGCGTCGCGCAGGGGCTGCCCGGCTACGCCCGCATCATTCGTGCCGTCCCGCACCCGGAGGATGTGCCAGGGAATTACGCAGCGAGCATCTGGAGGATCATTAGCGGCCTCAGCCATCCTTCTGCAAGCAGAGCAACCAGATACTCGGCCGTGGAAGTGCTCGGCGAAGCTCGAGAGGGCATTCTGAACGCCCGACTGTCGGCGTCCGTTCAATGGACTCACGCAGCGATGTTGATGGCGATATCGCTTTCGCTCGAGGCGCTGTCGACGGTGGAGCGTCGCCTCGATACCCGGCAACCGCGACGTACGTCCGCGTTCGGGAGCATCACGATTTGAGAACGCGCACGCCTCAGCCCGCAGCAGCCCGCGCCGCCGCAGGCAGCGCGTCGACGATGCGGCCGATCGCGGCGTCGTCGTGGGCGGCGGTGACGAACCAGGCCTCGAACGCGGACGGCGGCATCGAGACACCGGCATCCAGCATCGCGTGGAAGAACCGGCCGTACGCCGCCGAATCCTGCGCGGTCGCGGTCGCGTAATCCGGCACCCCGCCGACAACGGCGTCGCCGAAGAAGATGCTGAACAGCGTCCCCGCCCACTGCACGACGTGCGGCACCCCGGCCTCCGTCAACGCAGCGGATGCCGCGCCGGCAACGGCCTGCGCTGCGGCATCCAACCGCCGGTACACCGCTGCGTCGGCGAGCGTCAGCGTCGCGAGCCCGGCGGCGACCGCGACCGGGTTCCCCGACAGCGTCCCCGCCTGGTAGACCGGACCGGTCGGCGCGAGCAGATCCATGATGTCGGCGCGTCCGGCGACCGCAGCGACGGGCAGCCCGCCGCCGATCACCTTGCCGAACGTCACGAGATCGGGAACGACGTCCTCTCCCGCAGCCGTCAGCACTCCCGCGTACCCCGACGCCGAGGCACGGAACCCGGTCAGCACCTCGTCGCTGATGAGCACCGCGCCGTTCCGGTGCGCGATGTCGGCGAGGAACGCGGTGAATCCCGGCGCCGGCGGCACGACACCCATGTTCGCGCCCGCAGCCTCGGTGATGATCGCGGCGATCTTGCCGTCGTGCTCGGCGAACACGGCCTCGAGCGCGGCCCGGTCGTTGTAGGGCAGCACGAGCGTCTGCGCGGCGATCGCCGCCGGCACGCCCGCCGACCCCGGCAGCGCGAGCGTCGCGAGTCCCGACCCGGCCTGCGCCAGCAGCCCGTCGGAATGCCCGTGGTAGTGCCCCGCGAACTTGATCAGCAGGTCGCGCCCGGTCGCGGCGCGCGCGAGCCGGATCGCCGTCATCGTCGCCTCGGTACCGGTCGACACCAGCCGCACCTTCTCGGCGGCGGGCACCCGACGACGGATCTCCTCCGCCAGTTCGGTCTCGGCCGCAGTCGGCGCACCGAACGACAGCCCGCGCTGCGCGGCCGTGACAACGGCGTCGAGCACCGCGGGGTGGGAGTGTCCGAGCAGCGCCGGCCCCCAGCTCGCGATCAGATCGACGTACTCGCGACCGTCGGCGTCGGTGACGTACGCACCCTTCGCCGACACCATGAACCGCGGCGTCCCGCCGACCGACCCGTAGGCGCGGACGGGCGAATCCACACCACCGGGAATGACCTCCCGGGCGCGGGCGAACAGCTCATCGTTGCGGCTCATGCGAGCTCCTTCCCGGCGCGCAGCCAGCCGGCGACCTCGATCGCCCAGTACGTGAGGATGACATCGGCCCCGGCGCGGCGGATGCCCAGCAGGCTCTCGCCGATCGCGCGCTCCCGATCGATCAGACCGGCGGATGCCGCGTGCTCGATCATCGCGTACTCGCCCGACACCTGGTACGCCCAGACCGGCACGCTCGACGCGTCGGCGACCCGCGCCAGCACGTCGAGGTACGGCATCGCGGGCTTCACCATCACGACGTCCGCGCCCTCCGCGATGTCGAACAGCGCCTCTTCGACGCCCTCCCGACCGTTCGCGGGGTCCATCTGGTAGGTGCGACGGTCGCCCTGCAGCGTCGACTCGACCGCGTCGCGGAACGGACCGTAGAACGCCGACGCGTACTTCGCCGAGTACGCGAGGATCGCGACGTTCGCGAAGCCCGCAGCATCCAGCGCGGCGCGCACCGCGCCGACCTGGCCGTCCATCATCCCCGACAGACCGAGCACGTCGGCGCCGGCGCGAGCCTGCGCGACGCCCATCTCGGCGTAGATCTCGAGCGTCGCGTCGTTGTCGACCGACCCGTCCGCGGCGAGCACACCGCAGTGGCCGTGGTCGGTGAACTCGTCGAGGCAGAGGTCGGCCTGCACCGTCAGGCGCCCCGCCGCCGCACGTGCCGCGACGGCGATCGCCCGGTTCAGGATGCCGTCGGGCGAGGTCGCACCGGTGCCGGTCGCATCGCGCGTCAACGGCACGCCGAAGAGCATGATCCCGCCGAGGCCGGCCGAGGCCGCGGCATCCACCACATCGGGAAGCGCATCGAGCGGATGCTGCGAGACGCCGGGCATGCTCGCGATCGGCTGCGCCTCGGTGATGCCCTCCTTCACGAAGACCGGCAGCACGAGCTGCGACGGCACGAGGTGGTGCTCGGCGGCGAGGCGGCGGAGCGCGGGCGTGCCGCGCAGGCGGCGGAGGCGGCGGGTCGGGAACGCGGTCATGCGGACTCCTTCGGATGAGCGGGGAGGGCGTCGAGCTCGGCGATCAGCGCCTCGATGCCCTGCGAACGTGCGGTGTGGGCGACGGTGAACCCGATGGTCTCGGCGTCGCGAGTGGTGCCGGGGCCGATGGATGCCACGAGGGTACCCGCCGGCAGCGCGCCGACCTGGCGACGGAGCTCCCGCCCGACGCTCACCGAGGTCAGCAGCACGACGTCGACGATGCCGGTGCGGAGGTCGTCGACGACCTGTTGGTCGAGGTCGACGCCGACGGTGCGATACGAGACACACACGTCGACGGGGAAGCCACGCACCTCGAGCTCGTCGCTCACGACGGCCTGCGCGAGGTCGCTGCGCAGCACGAGCGAGCGTCCGGTTGCGGACGGTGCACGACCGACGCACCACTGGCGGATCATGGCGGCAGCCGAAGACGCACCGACCGGCACGAAGTCGACCGGCCACCCGGCGGCCTCGACGGCGCGTGCGGTCGCCTGGCCGACGGTGGCGATGCGAGTGGATGCCGGTACCTGCACGCCCTGCGCCAGGAGCTGCTCGACGGTCGCGGCGCTCGTCACGAACACCCACGCGTACTCCCCCGCCGCCAGCGCGGCGAACGCGCGGTCGCGCGCGGCGAGGTTGCGCGGGGGCACCGTCTCGATGAGCGGAGCGACGACGGGCACCGCACCGCGAGCGGTCAGGGCAGCGGAGACGCGCTCACCCCACGCGCCGCCGCGCGGGACGAGGACGTGCGAACCGGAGAGCGCCCCCGTCATCGGGAGGTCCCGGCGAGGTCGGCGAGGTCCGCCGCACCGCCGGCGAACAACTCGCGCACCACGTCCGCCGCAATGGCCTCGCGGTCGGTGCCGGCGTCGAGGTCGCGCACCGCGCGGACGCTCCGCGAGCCGTCGAGCGCGGAGACCTCTGCGACGAGCGAGATGCGGCCATTGCGGACGACCGCGTCGATCGCGACGGGCGCGGCGCAGCCGGCTTCGAGGTGGCGGAGCACCGCCTGCTCGAGGTGCGCGGCGGTAGCGGCATCCGCGTCTTCCACGGTCTGCACGGCGGAGAGGGCGTCGGCGTCGCCGGCACGCACCTCGATCGCGAGCGCACCCTGCGCGGCCGAGGTCGCCCACGGGAGGACCTCGGTGATCGCGGCCTCGCGACCGATGCGGCGCAGGCCCGCCTCGGCGAGCACGACGGCATCGAACTCGCCGTCGGTCACCTTGCGGAGCCGGCTGTCGACGTTGCCGCGGATGCCCTCGACGACGAGGTCAGGCCGCTGCGCGAGCACCTGCGCGACGCGGCGGGGCGACCCGGTGCCGACGCGGGCACCTGCGGGGAGCGTCGCGACCGTGAGGCCGTCGCGCGCGCACAGCGCATCGCGCTGCGAGGCACGCTCGGGCACGGCACCGATGACGATGCCGGGGAACGGCGCCGTCGGCAGGTCCTTCATCGAGTGCACGAGCAGATCGCACTCGCCCCGCAGCAGCGCGTCGCGCAGCGCGGTCGCGAACACGCCCGTGCCGCCGAGCTGCGCGAGCGGCCCGGTGAGCACGTCGCCGTCGCTCGTGATCTTGACGAGCTCGACCGCGCGACCGGTCGCCGCAGTGATCGCGTCGGCGACCAGCTGCGACTGCGTCGTGGCGAGCAGGCTCGCCCGCGTGCCGAGACGGAGCGCTCCGTTTGTCCCTGTGCCGTGAATCACGGGGCGATCCCCGCGAGCGCGGGCTGGAACCCGAGTCGCTTGTTCTCGCAGCACCCCGGACGGCACACGTCGTACCAGGGCCCGAGGTCGGTCACCGCGGGGCGCTCGGCGACCGGCGTCGCCTGCAGCCGCTCCTCGACGAGGTCGACGAGGCCTGCGACGTATGCGGGGTGCGTGCTCGGTGTCGCGGTGCGGATGCCGATCATGCCGAGCTCCTGCGCGGTCTCGATCGCCTCGGTGTCGAGGTCCCACATGACCTCCATGTGGTCGCTCACGAAACCGAGCGGCACGATGAGCACGGCCTTGCGGCCGCGACCGGGAAGGTCCTGCATCGCGTCGTTGATGTCGGGCTCGAGCCATGGCACCGACGGCGGGCCGGAGCGGCTCTGGAACACGAGCTGCCACGACGACGGGATGCCGAGCTGCGTCATGATCTCGGCGGCGACGGCCATATGCTGCGCGACGTATGCGCCGCCTTCGCCGAATCCGCGCTCGGGCGGGCCGGAACGGTCGGCGTCGGCGTTCGGGATCGAGTGCGTCGAGAAGAGCACCTCGACGTCGTTCGCGAGGTCGGTGATGCCCCGCGCCTCGAGCTCGGCGACCGCCGAGCGGATGCCGTCGACGAACGGCGCGACGAAGCCGGGGTGGTCGAAGAACTGCCGCACCTTGTCGATCTGGAGCGCGGTCTGCAGGCCGGTCGCCTCGACGGCGTCCGCGAGGTCTTCGCGGTACTGCCGGCACGACGAGTACGAGCTGTAGGCGCTCGTCGCGATGGCGAGCAGCTTCGTGCGACCGTCGCGGTGCGCCGACTCGACGGCATCCGTCACATACGGCATCCAGTTGCGGTTGCCCCAGTAGACCGGCAGGTCGAGCCCGCGCGAGGCGAGTTCGGCGTCGAGCGCCGCCTTCAGCTCGCGGTTGTGCTCGTTGATCGGCGACACGCCGCCGAAGTGGCGGTAGTGGTGCGCGACCTCCTCGAGCCGTTCGTCCGGGATGCCGCGGCCCGCGGTGACGTTCCGCAGGAACGGGATGACGTCATCCTGGCCCTCCGGGCCGCCGAAGCCGAGCAGCAGGATGCCGTCGTAGGCGACCGGGACGGTCGCGTGCGGCTCGCCGCCGCACGTCGCCTCGGTCGCGCCAGGGACGGCGCAGCCGGAGGCTGTGACCGTGCCGGTCGCGCGCGGCGGCTTCGGGCGGAACTCGCTCCCGTTGTTCCCGGTGCTCCCGATGTTGACGGCGCTCATGCGAGCACCTCAGCGAGCTCGGCGACCTGCACGCGGCGACCGGTGTAGAACGGCACCTCTTCGCGCACGTGGCGGCGCGCGTCGGTGGCACGCAGGTCGCGCATGAGGTCGACGAGGCTGATGAGGTTGTCGCTCTCGAGCGGCAGCAGCCACTCGTAGTCGCTCAGCGCGAACGTCGAGACGGTGTTCGCCACGACGTCGCGGAACTTCGCGCCCTGGCGGCCGTGCTCGGCGAGCATGCGCGAGCGCTCCTCCTCGGGCAGCAGGTACCACTCGTAGCTGCGCACGAACGGGTACAGGCACAGCCACTGGCGGGCGTGCTCGCCGCGCAGGTAGCCGGGCACGTGGCGCTTGTTGAACTCCGCCTCGCGGTGCACGCCCATCGCGCTCCAGATGTTCTCGAACGCGGCGAGCACGTCGGTGCGACGCAGGTCGCGGAGCGCCTTCTGGAGCTCGGCCGGGTCCTCACCGTGCAGCCACACCATCAGGTCGGCGTCGGCGCGCATCCCCGTCACGTCGTACAGACCGCGCAGGGTCACGCCGCGCGCGGGCAGCGCCTCGGCGACGGCCTCGAGGGCGGTCAGTTCCTCGGTCGACGGTGCGCCGCGGCGCGGGCGGGGACCGGCGAGGATCGCGAACAGGGTGTACCCGAGCTCGGGTGCTGACGTCTCGTCAGCGGACATGACGTGCTCCTTCTTGAGGGGTGGTGGCGAGGATCTCGTGCGCGAGGGCACGGGCGTGCGGGATGACCGAGGCGAGCCCGGTCCCGGCGGCGATGGCGCCGGCGAGGCGGATGCCGCGCGCAGCGGCAGCCGCCGCCAAAGCGGTGCGGGCGTCGGGGGTGCTGACCGCGTCTGGCCATTCGACGTGGACGAGTGACCGCACCGCGGACGGCGCGACCGACGCGCCGGTCAGCGTGCGGACGGCGCGGGCGACGTCGACCTCGGCGTCGATGCGGGCGCCGTCACGGGCGGACAGTCGCACGAGCGAGACGTCCGTGCCGAGCGCGGCATCCGCCCACTCCCACTTCGCGTCGACGTGGGTGAGCGCTTTCGCGGGCGTCGCGACGTCCTGCGCCACGATGACACCCGAGCCGACCGGGTGCGCTGCGAGGGCGCGCGAGGCGATCTCGGCGACGGCGAGGCGCACCGGTTCGGCCGGCGCGACCGACGCGCCGAGCAGTTTCGCCGCCGCCGACGGACCCGTCGCGAGCACGATCTCGGCCGCGTCCAGCGTCTCGCCGTCGATGATCACGGCGGTCCCGTTGTCCTTCCGGCGGAGTTCGCGCACCGCTGTACCTGTGCGGATCACCGCGCCGGCGCGCAGCGCTTCCGCGCGCAGCTCCGACGCGAGCCGCCAGAGCCCGCCCTCGACGCCGCGGACGGCGGACCCGGCGCGCGTCGCGGGCGCGAGCGCGTCGACCGCGGCGGTCAGCGACCCGAGCCGCTCGTACGCCTCCCAGAGCGCCGGGTGGAGTGCGGACAGACGAACGGATGCCGCGTCGTGCGAGTACACGCTGCGGCACAGCGGCTCGACGAGGCGCGCCGCGACGGCAGCGCCGAAGCGCTGGGTCACGAGGTCGGCGAGCGACGGCTCCGCACCCTCGGTACGGGGCATCGCGCGCTCTTCGGCGGCACGGCGACTGCCGGCGGCACCGAGGATCCGGGCGACATCGGGAGCAGTCGGGTCGGCCGGCATGCCCACGATCGCGCGACGCGGCAGCGGCGCGCGATGCGTGCGCCCGAACCGTCCGCGGAAGGCGAGATGCGCCCCTGCGGGGAGCGGATCGACGAACTGCACCGGCAGGCGGGCGTCGACCACGAGGTCGTGCACGCCGCTCGTGCGGGTCGCGAACGACTCGGCACCCAGGTCGACGTCGAGGCCTGCGACAGCACCTGCCCGCAGCATCCCGCCCGTCGTGTCAGCCTGTTCGAAGAGGACGACGTCGCGTCCGGCGCGGGCGGCCTCCCAGGCGATCGTGAGGCCGGCGATCCCGCCGCCCACGATCACCAGGTCGTGCACGACCGCGGCATCCGACATCAGCGCGCCCGCCACTCGTGGACGGTGCGCACCACCGCCGAGATCGCGTCGGGGTCGGCGTCCATCGGGACGCCGTGACCGAGGTTGAAGACGTGGGCGCGCGCGGCGCGGCCGGCCTCGAGGATCTCGTGGATCGCGGTCGTGCGGATCTCCTCGGGGGCGAACAGCAGCGCCGGGTCGAGGTTGCCCTGCAGCGTCAGGTCGCGGCCGATCCGGCGATGCGCCTCATCGAGCGGCACGCGGTAGTCGACGCCGAGCGCGTCGATGTCGGGGGTCGCCATGTCGACGAGGATCTCGCCGGTGCCGACGCCGAAGTGCACGAGCGGCAGACGGTCGACGCCCTCGGGCAGCGTGAGCGCACGAGCGTGCGCGAGCGCGGCCACCGACGCCGGCAGCACGGCCTCGCGGTAGTCCTTCGGCGGCAGTCCGCCGGCCCACGAGTCGAAGAGCTGGCCGGCACTGGCACCGGCCTCGATCTGGAGCGCGAGGAAGCGACCGGTCACCTCGGCGAGCCATGCGGTGAGGTCGTCCCACGCGGCGCGGTCGGTGTGGATCAGGCGGCGTGCCGCCATGTGGTCCTTCGATGGGCCACCCTCGACGAGGTACGCGGCGAGCGTGAACGGCGCGCCCGCGAAGCCGATGAGCGGCAGCGGTTCGCCGCGACGCTCCGACTCCTCGGCGAGCATCGCCGTCGTGCGCGAGACGGCGTCGGCGACCGGCGCACCGCGCTCGATGACGAGCTGCGGGTCGATCGCGACCGTCGCGGCGATGTCGGCGGCCGTGTGCAGCGGCTTCGAGAAGACCGGGCCACGGCCGGCGGCGATCTGCACATCGATGCCGAGCAGCGCGAGCGGAACGATGATGTCGCTGAAGAAGATCGCGGCATCCACCCCGTGCCGGCGAACCGGCTGCATTGTGATCTCGCTCGCGAGCGCCGGGTCGAGGCACGCCTCGAGCATGGTGCCCTGCGAGCGCAGCGCGCGGTACTCGGGAAGCGAGCGGCCCGCCTGCCGCATGAACCACACGGGGGTGATCTCGGGTCGGTCGCCGAGCAGGGCTCGAACCAGTCGCGACGAGGCGGTGCGGTGAGCGATGAGGGGATGGCTGGAGGCCGGAATGATGAACTCCTCGAATCGGTTAATCGATATACTAGTCGCGATCCGAGGGGGTTCTCTTCACTGTGCTCGTCTGTCTCACCGCCCATCAGCGCTCCACGCCGTTCGACTCGCTCGAGCGGCTGTCGACCGTCGGCGACGAGCTGGCGGCCGAGCTGAGCGGCATCCACGATTCGGTCCGCGGCGCAGTCGTGCTCGCAACCTGCAACCGCTTCGAGGCGTACTTCGACCTCGCCGACGACCCCCTCGCCGCAGACCACGAAGGCGACGCCGCACTCCCCGCGATGGATGCCGCGCTCGAGACGATCGCGCACGCCGCCTCCATGCCCTTCCGCGACCTCCGCGAGCACGTCGACTTCGCGCACGGCAACCAGGTCGCCCACCACCTGTTCTCGGTCGCCTCCGGCCTCGACTCCGTCGCCGTCGGCGAGGACGAGATCGCCGGGCAGGTCAGGCGTGCACTCGAAGGCGCTCGCGAACGCGGCGTCACAACCGCCTCGCTCGAGCACCTCTTCCAGCGCGCCACCGAGACCTCGCGCTCGGTCAAGAACTCGACCCGCATCGGCGAGTCCGGGCGCTCGCTCGTCCGCCTCGCCGTCGACCTCGTCACCTCGCGCATCGACGACTGGGGCACCGCGCGCGTGCTCCTCGTCGGCACCGGTCGCTACGCCGCGGCATCCCTCGCCGCGCTCCGCGCCGTCGGCGCCGTCGACGTGCGGGTCCACTCCCCCTCGGGGCGTAAAAAGTTCGCGAACCGCGAGCACCTCGTCCACGTCGGCCGAAGCGACTTCGCCGCCGAGGCCGCCGCAGCCGACGTGATCGTCACCTGCACGACGACGGCAGCCGGTTCCTTCGCGCTGGGCGCCATGGCCCACGCCGACGCCCGCGCCGGCCGCACCGACGCGCAGGTCATCATCGACCTGGGGCTCCCCCGCAACGTCGACCCCGAGACCGCGCTCCTCCCCGGCGTTGAGCTGCTCGACCTCGAGACGATCCGCCTCCACGCCCCCGTCGACGAGGCCGAGACCCTGCTGCAGGCCCGCGACATCGTGGCATCCGCCGCCCAGCGTCACGCGGCGGCGCGACGCGTGCACGAGGTGTCGCCCTCGGTCGTCGACCTGCGCCACTTCGTCCAGGGCCTCCTCGACGAGGAGCTCACCCGCGCCCGTCGCCGCGGTGACGCCCCCGAAGTCGAGACGGCGCTCCGCCACTTCTCGGGCGTCATGATGCACCACCTCATCGCGCGCGGGCACACCCTCGCCGCCGGCGGCGCCGGGAGCGCGTGGGCCGATGCGGTCCGCACGATCCTGCCGGATGCCGCACCTGCGGCTCCCGACGAGGGCGAGTAACCATGCCCTCGAGCGTCACGCTGAAGGACATCGCCCGCGCCGCGGGCGTATCGACGGCGGCCATCAGCCAGGCGCTCAACGACCGCGGCAATATGCGGCCCGAGACGCGCGAGCGCATCCGCGCCATCGCCGCGGAGCTCGGCTACGTCCCGAATCGCCACGCGGCGGCGCTCCGCAGCGGGCGCACGATGACGGTCGGCTTCGTCATGGCCGACCACGACGAGTCCGACCGCCGGTGGGAGCTCCACCGCGTGCGGATGCTCACCTCCCTCGTTCGGGCGTCGGCCGAGCACGGCTTCACCGTGACGGTCCTCCCCGAGTCGAACCCCGACCTCCTCTCGGGCACGACCCTCGACGCGCTGTACGTTCCCGACGCGCGCGGCTCGCAGACCTTCCTGCAGGCGGCGATCGCCCGCGGCATCCCGATCGTGGCGGACGACCAGTTCGTCGACGGGTCGCGCGGGCTCAGTATCCGCACCGGGTACGACGCGGCCGTCCGTGCCGGGCTCGACGAGCTCGAGCGCACCGGCGCGGAGCGCATCGTGTTCCTCACTGAGGAGGGCTCGCACCCGCGTGACGAGATCGGCCGGACCGCCTACGAGATCTGGAGCGCCGTCCGCGGCCGCGAGGCGATCGTGTTGACGATCGACCCGTCGCGCCGCAGCCTGCCGCGCATCCTCAGCGAGGCGATCGCGGGCGGTGCCGACGCGATCTTCGCCGGCACCGAGGACGGCCCGGACGTCTACCTGCAGCTCGAAGAGATGCGCCTCGTCATCCCGCGTGACGTGCAGCTCGTCGCGCTGTGCGCGTCAGACTGCGACATGAACCGCCGCCTCGGCATGACCCACGTGTGCGTGCACCCCGAGCTCGCCGCGCAGGTCATGTTCGAGACGTTGCCCGCGGCGCTCGCCGATGACGGCCCGCGGGTCGTCGACCTGCCGTGGGACCTCGTCCCCGGCGCGACCACCAGGCGGGCGCTCGCCGTTCAGTCCTCGAAGGCGCCGTAGACCTCGAGCGTGTTCCGCGCGATCTGCGCGCTCAGCTCGTCGACATCGAGATCGAGCTCTGCCGCCATGAAGCGCACCGTCACGGGGATCAGGTACGGCGCATTGGGTCGTCCGCGGTGCGGCGTGGGCGTGAGGAACGGGGCATCCGTCTCGACGAGGATCCGGTTCAGCGGCGTCACCGCGAGCGCATCGCGCAGGTTCTGCGCGTTCTTGAACGTCACGTTGCCGGCGAAGCTCAGCCAGTACCCGCGCTCGGCGCTGTAGCGCGCCATGTCGGCGTCGCCCGAGAAGCAGTGGAAGACGGTCCGCGCCGGCGCACCGACGCGCTCGAGCGTCTCGAGCACCGCATCGTGGGCGTCGCGGTCGTGGATCTGCATCGCGATGCCGTGCCGCTTCGCGATGTCGATGTGCGCCTCGAAGCTCTCGAACTGCGCCGGGAGGCCGTCCTCGTCAGTGCGGAAGAAGTCGAGCCCGGTCTCGCCGACCGCACGCACGCGCGGCTGCGCGGCGAGCTCGTCGATGACGGCGATCGCGTCGTCGAGCTGCCCGGCGGCTTTATACGCGGGCGCCTCATTCGGGTGGATCGCGACGGCGGCGAGCACGCGAGGGTGGGATGCCGCGGCCCACGCCGACCACCGTGACGAGTCGATGTCGCCGCCGGCCTGCACCACGCCGATGACGCCGACCTCGCTGGCGAGCCGCAGCTGCTCGTCGAGCGAGCGCGGTTCGTCGCCGTCCTCGATCTCGAGGTGCGCGTGGTTGTCGTACAGCGGAACCGCGAGCGGCTCGGGTGCGGCGGGCCAGCGCACGTCGCGGGCGGACTGCTCCCGTTGACGGACGTAGCTGCTGGGGTCGGTCACGCGGGCTGCTCGACGCGCGGGAAGAGCGGCGTGAGCGGCGTGACGGTCGCGCCCGCGGGCAGCTGGCCCCACGAGCCGGCCGCGCGCAGCGGCTGAGCAGTGAGCTCGCCGAGACCGGGCTCTGCGCCGAGCGCATCCCACAGCTTCGCGGTCGAAGCCGGCATGACGGGCGAGAGCAGCACGGCGAGGGCTCGCAGTCCCTCGGCCGCCGTGTACAGCACCGTCGAGAGTCGCTCGCGCTTCGCCTCGTCCTTCGCGAGCGCCCAGGGCTCGTTCTCGGTGATGTAGCCGTTCAGCTCGTCGACGATCGTCCAAATCGCGTCGATCGCTTCGTCGGGGCGGAAGCGCTCGATCGCGGCATCCGCGTTCGTCGCGGCATCCGCCACCACCCGCTGCACGCGCAGGTCGATCTCTTCGGCAGCACCAGCCGCCGGCACGACGCCGTCGAAGTAGCGGTCGATCATCGCGACGGTGCGCGAGGCGAGGTTGCCGAAACCGTTGGCGAGCTCGGCCTGATAGCGGGCGGACAGATCCTCCCACGAGAACGAGCCGTCCTGGCCGAAGGCGATAGCCGAGAGGAAGTAGAACCGGTACGCGTCGGCGCCGAACACGTCGGTGATCTCGGTCGGCGCGATGCCGGTGAGCTTCGACTTCGACATCTTCTCGCCGCCGACGAGCAACCAGCCGTGCGCGAAGATGCCGCGCGGCACGTCGAGGCCTGCGGCCATCAGCATGGCGGGCCAGATGACGGCGTGGAAGCGGAGGATGTCCTTGCCGACGACGTGGTACGCCGGCCAGCGGCGGTCGAACTGCTCGGGATCGGTGCCGTAGCCGACGGCGGTCGCGTAGTTGAGCAGCGCGTCGACCCAGACGTAGATGACGTGGGAGTCGTCCCACGGCACGCGGATGCCCCAGTCGAACGCCGACCGCGAGATCGAGAGGTCTTTGAGCCCCGACTTCACGAACGAGACGACCTCGTTGCGGGCCGAGTCGGGTCGGACGAAGTCGGGCTGCGTCTTGTAAAGCGCGAGCAGGCGGTCCTGGAACTCGCTGAGCTTGAAGAAGTAGTTCTTCTCCTGCAGCAGTTCGAGGGGCTTGGAGTGGATGGCGCAGACCTTGAGGCCTTCGAACGGACCGGTGCCGTCGACGATTTCGGCCTCGGGCTTGAACTCCTCGCAGCCGACGCAATAGAGCGCCTCGTACTCGCCGGCGTAGATGTAGCCACGGTCGAAGAGCGCCTGCACGAACTGCTGGACGCGCTCTTCGTGGCGGGCCTGCGTCGTGCGGATGAAGTCGTCGTTGGCGACGTCGAGGGTGCGCAGCAGCGGGAACCAGGACTCTTCGACGAGCTTGTCGACCCACTCCTGCGGCGTCACGCCGTTGGCGGTCGCGGCGCGGAGCATCTTCTGGCCGTGCTCGTCGGTGCCGGTGAGCATCCAGGTGTCGTCGCCGGCCTGGCGGTGCCAGCGCGCGAGCGTGTCCACCGCCACCGTCGTGTACCCGTGACCGATGTGGGGAAGGTCGCTCGGGTAGTAGATCGGGGTGGTGATGTAAAAGCTGTCGCCGCCGGAAGTCACCCGACGATTCTAGGCGGCGCCGGCCCCGCGCTGACGCGTGTGACGGCTCAGAGCGGCGGCACCGGGTAGAGACCGAGGTCCGGTTGGGACGCCACGTGTGACGTTGTCTGCCGACCGCGGGTGCCGCGCCGCGGCGGGCGTCCCGGTCCCTTCCGCGGAGCGGGCGGAAATCCGTGGAGCGGATCGCGGCGCCCGCGACCGAACGGATCGGTGCCGACCCCACCGCTCATCCGGCGGCGAAGTTCTGCGACCTCCGCTTCGAGGAGCTCGAGTCCACCTTCGGTCAGGAAGTACCACCGCCACTGGAGGTCCGCCTTGATGTCGATGAATTCGGCATCGCGCAGGATGCGTGCGTGCTTGGAGACCGCCGTCCGGGAGATTCGGAACTCGTGGGTGATCGCAGCCGCGACTTCGCCCGCCGTGTGCTCGCCGCTCGCGAGGATCTCGACGATTCGCCGCCGGACCGGCTCGGCCATGACTTCGAAGGGGTGCATGCCGGAACGCTAGGGCGCACCTCCGACATCGCTCTGGCCCCGCCGTCGCGCCCGAACGTCGCGGCTCGGGCTTCGGCACCCTTCCGAAATCGTCATGTGACTTCCAGCTCACACAGTCCCGGGAGCGCGGCGCGTGACTTCCCGCTCACACAGGAGCCGGGGGGACGGTGTGTGACTCCCGGCTCACACAGAAGCCTCGGGAAGGGCGCGTGACTCCCCGCTCACACAGGAGCCTCGGGAAAGGCGCGTGACTTCCCGCTCACACAGGAGCCTCGGGAAAGGCGCGTGACTTCCTGCTCACACAGGAGCCTCGGGAAGGGCGCGTGACTTCCCGCTCACACAGGGGCCGGGGGGGACGGTGTGTGACTCCCGGCTCACACAGAAGCCTCGGGAAGGGCGCGTGACTTCCGGCTCACACGAGCGGAGTGAGCCGCCCCTCGGCCTCATTCTGAGGGAGGGAAGCGCTCGGTCGGGACTCCAACTCCCAATGTGAGCCGGAAGTCACATGACGAAAATCGAAGGGTCTGAAGGTCGCGAGCATGGGCTGACGAAGTCACTTGCCTGCGGTTCGCCGAAGGGCCCGTCGAGCGCGGATGCTCAGGCGCTGTCGCGGATGACGAGCGTCGTCGGAAGCATCACGGGGTCGCGCTCGATGCCGGCGATCGAGTCGAGAAGGATCTCGACCATGCGGCTCGAGATCTCTGCCCACGGCTGACGCATCGTCGTGAGCGGCGGGTCGGCTGTCGCGGCGAGCCCCGAATCGTCGAAGCCCGCGACGGCGACATCCTCGGGCACGCGCCTGCCCGCCTTGCGGAGGGCGGCGATCGCGCCGACGGCCATGACATCGGATGCCGCGAACACCGCGTCGATGTCGGGCGCGCGCTCCAGCAACCGAGTCATCGCCGCGGCGCCGGCGTCGCTCGAGTAGACGTCCTGCTCGACCAACGCCGGGTCGAACCGGTCACCCATCTCGTCGCGGAACCCGACCAACCGGAACCGACCACCCGGGGTGTCATTCGGACCCGTGATCACCGCGATCCGCTCGAACCCGCGGTCGAGCAGGTACCGGGTCATCGCCCGCGCCGACGCCTCTTCGTCCACCGACACCGTCGGCACGTGGGCGCGGTCACCCAGCGGCACACCACTGCACACCGTCGGCACTCCGGCCGCCGTTAGCGACGCGAGCAGGGGGTTCGACTCGTGCGACGAGACCAGCAGCACGCCGTCGACGTGCCCGGCCCGCACATACCGTTCGATGTTCGCGTACTGCGACGGGTCCTCCGCGATGAGCAGCACGAGCGTCATGTCGCGCTGCGCGAGCGCCTCGGTCGCGCCGCGGAGGAGCAACGCGAACGTCGGGTCGGCGAATAGCAGATGCTGCGGTTCGGTCAGCAGGAACGCGACCGAACCGGCCCGTCCTGTCGCGAGGCTTCGCGCGGCATGACTGACGGTGTACCCCGTCGTCTTGATCGCATCCTCGACAGCGGCGCGGGCATCCTCCGACACCCACTTGCCGCCGTTGATCACGCGCGACACGGTCCCATGCGAGACACCGGCCACGTCCGCGACGTCGCGGATGGTCGGCCGCCGACGGTCGGAAGGGAGCACCACGCGCCGACTCTATACCTGCCACGCCCATCCTGTGACCGGTCACAGTTCGGTAACGACGAGAGAAATGTGGCATCCAGTCGACATAGACTCCTTGCGAACCTGTTACCGGTCACAGCCACGTCACAGTCCCGCACGTGACGACGCGACCGGAGCTCCGCTCGATCAATGAGGACGGCTCGACGCATGACGACCACGGTGTGGCCACGACTGGAAGGCATCGCCTACGGCGGCGATTACAACCCAGAGCAGTGGCCGCGCGAGGTGTGGGACGAAGACGTGCGCCTCATGCGCGAGGCAGGCGTCACGATGGTCAGCATCGGCATCTTCTCGTGGGGGCTCATCGAACGCCGCGAAGGCGAGTTCGACTTCACGTGGCTCGACGAGATCATCGAGCTGCTGCACACGAACGGCATCGCCGTCGACCTCGGCACCCCCACCGCCTCTCCACCGGCCTGGTTCTTCGCGAACTACCCCGAGGCCCGCGCGGTCACGAAGGACGGCGTCGCACTCGGGTTCGGTGCGCGCGGCATGGTCTCGCACTCCGCGCCCGCCTACCGCACCGCGATCGCCCGCATCGCCGGCGCCCTCGCCGAACGCTACGGCAACCACCCGGCCGTCGCGCTCTGGCACATCCACAACGAGTACGGCGTCCCCGTCGGCGAGGACTACTCCCCGGCCGCCATCGCCGCATGGCGCGAGTGGCTGCAGGAGAAGTACGGCACGATCGACGGCCTCAACGCCGCGTGGGGCACCGCGTTCTGGGGCCAGCACTACGAAGAGTGGGCGCACGTCGGCGCACCCGCCGCAGCCCCCTCGACGATCAACCCTGCGCAGAAGCTCGACTTCGCACGCTTCACCGACCACCAGCTGCGCGCATGCTTCATCACCGAGCGCGACGCGATCCGCGCCCACAGCGACCTGCCCGTGACGACGAACTTCATGGCGAACCAGCACTGGGGCTGCGACCTCTGGGCCTGGGCGCAGGAGGTCGACATCGTCTCGGACGACCACTACCTATGGGCGGCCGACCCCGAGGGCGAGATCGGCCTCGCGATCGCGGCCGACCTGACCCGCTCGGTGGGCGGCGGCAAGCCGTGGATCCTCATGGAGCACTCCACCTCTGCCGTCAACTGGCAGCCCCGCAACGTCGCCAAGCGCCCCGGCGAGATGGCACGCAACTCCCTCAGCCACCTCGGCCGCGGCGCCGACGGCATCCTCTTCTTCCAGTGGCGCGCAGGGCGTTCCGGTGCCGAGAAGTTCCACTCCGCGATGCTTCCCCACGCGGGCGCCGACTCCCGCGTCTTCCGCGAGGTCGTCGACCTCGGCGCGAAGCTCGGAGCACTCGGCGAGCTGCAGGGCTCGCGCGTGCAGGCCGACGTCGCGGTGCTCTGGGACTTCGAGTCATTCTGGGCGCAGGACCTCGAGTGGCGCCCGTCCGAGGACGTCACCCACGCCGAGCGGATCCGCGCGTACTACGAGCGTCTCTGGCGCGACGACATCACGGTCGACTTCGCGCTCCCCGGGCACGACCTCTCCGCGTACAAGCTCGTCGTGGCGCCCGCCCAGTACCTGCTGACGCAGGCGGATGCCGCGAACCTCACGGCCTACGTCCGCGGCGGCGGCACGCTCGTCGTGTCGTTCTTCTCGGCCGTCGTCGACGAGCACGACGCCGTCCACGCGGGCGGCTTCGGCGCACCCCTCGCCGAGGCGCTCGGCGCCTGGGTCGAGGAGCACCTGCCGATGCGTGAGGGCGAGACCGCCGGCATCCGCTTCGGTGACACCACCCTCACGGTCGACGTCTGGGCGGAAGACCTCGTGGTCACGACGGCCGAGGTCCGTGCGACCTACGACGGCGGCCCCGGCGACGGGAAGCCCGCCGTGACGCGCAACGCGCTCGGCGACGGCGCCGCCTGGTACGTCAGCACCCGCCCCGACGCCGCCGGGCTCCAGCAGATCATGACGGCGGTCTACGCCGACGCCGGCATCGTCCCCTCGGGGACGCCGGCCGGTGTCGAGACGATCCGCCGACGCGGTGACGACGCGGACTACGTCGTCGTCATCAACCACGGCGCCGACGCGGCGCCCTACGAGACCACCGGAACCGACCTGCTGACACAGGAAGAGATCCGGGGGACCATGGTGGTGGCAGGCGGCGACGTTGCCGTCGTCAAGGAAGCGCATCACCCGCACTGAGAGAGACACCGCCGTGACCATCCGGTCGCGGCGCAACACCGGTCGTAACGGCGCGACCTCAGACGAGGCCACGCCGGAAGACCACATCCGGAAGGAACAATCCATGCGCAAGATGGGCATCGGCGTCGCTGCACTCGCGGCCGGATCCATCCTGCTGGCCGGTTGCGCCAGCAGCACCCCCGCAGCACCCGAGGAGACCGACGCCGGTCCGATCGACGCCAGCGGGGTCACCCTCACCGTCTGGGCCGACGAGAACCGTCTCCCCGCCATCGAGGCCGCCGCGGCGACCTTCGAGGAGGAGACCGGCGGCGCGATCGAGATCGTCCAGAAGAACTTCGAGGACATCCGCAACGACTTCACCAACCAGGTGCCGACCGGCGAAGGCCCCGACATCACGATCGGCGCGCACGACTGGCTCGGCAGCCTCGTGCAGGCCGGTGTCGTCTCGACGATCGACATCGGCGAGGCTTCGTCGAACTTCGAGCAGGTCTCGCTCGACGCGTTCACCTACGACGGCCAGATGTACGCCCTCCCCTACTCGCTCGAGACGATCGCACTCGTCCAGAACACCGACCTCGTCGGTGAAGAGGCGCCCGCGACGTGGGACGACATGGTGGCAGCGGCCGACGAGGCCGGCGCCGAGCGCGCCGTCGTCATCAACACCGCCGGTCAGACCGGTGACGCCTACACGATGTACGGCTTCCAGACCTCGTTCGGGGCCCCCGTGTTTGTCCAGGACGACAGCGGCTCGTACACCGCCGAGGTCGGCATGGGCGGCGACGCCGGTGCAGCCTTCGCCGAGTGGCTCGGCGAGCACGGCGAGAAGGGCACCGGCAACATCTCGACCACGATCGACTACGACACCAACAACGAGCTGTTCGCCGCCGGCAAGGCCGCGTACACCGTGCAGGGCCCGTGGGCGATCGAGGCGCTGACCGCGCAGGACGTGCCCGTCAAGGTGAGCCCGATCCCCACCGCCGGTGGCGAGACCGCGTCGCCGTTCGTCGGCGTGCAGGGCTTCTACGTCAGCGCGCAGAGCGAGAACGCGCTCGTCGCGCAGGAGTTCCTGACGAAGTACCTCGCGACCTACGACGCGCAGAAGGCGCTGTACGAGGCCGACCCGCGCATCCCCGCATGGTCGGACCTCGCCGAAGAGGTCTCGTCCGACCCGATCATCGCCGGCTTCGTCGCGTCGTCGCAGAACGGCGTCCCCATGCCGAACATCCCCGAGATGGGCGCCGTGTGGGACCTCTGGAACGCCGCACAGGTGCAGATCATCAAGGGCGCTGACGCGGCCAGCACCTGGGAGCAGATGGTGACCGACCTCGAAGGCACCATCGGCTGACCGACTCCCGGGCGCGGGGTGAGACCATCCCCGCGCCCGGGGACCACTTCCTCAACACACTTCTCGAGAAGGACACGCGCATGACGGCCACGCCGAGCACGCTCGCCGAGACGGCCCCGCCCCCTGCTGAACCGCACGGGCGTCGGTGGTCTGGACCCGGCTGGGGCTTCCTCGTGAAGCTCGCCCTGATGGCAGTCGTCAACGCCGTCGGCCTGATGGCGATCATCTCCGCCTTCCAGGCGGAGTCGTGGCTCGTCGCGGGCATCGCGATCGTGCTGCTGGTCGCGGCCGACATCGTGTACTTCACGAAGAAGGCCCTGCCGCTGAAGTACCTGCTGCCGGGCCTGTCGTTCCTGCTCGTGTTCCAGGTGTTCATCTTCCTGTACACGGGCTACATCGCCTTCACGAACTACGGCGCCGGGCACGTCGGCTCGCAGGAGCAGGCCGTCGAGGCGGCACTCGCGCAGGGCGAGCGCCGTGCCGAGGGCGCGCCGACTCTCCCCCTCACAGTGGTCGAGCGCGGCGGCGAGCTCGGCTTCGCGGTCGTCATCGACGGCGAGGTCCAGGCCGGCACCGCCGACGAGCCGCTCAGTGCGGCCGGCGCCGCACCGGCATCCGGTGCACCGACCGCTGTCGACGGCTGGAACGTCGTCCCGCGCAACACGATCATCAGCGACCAGGCACTCCAGCAGCAGGTCGTCGACCTGCGCGTGCCGGTCTCGGACGACCCGAACGACGGATCGATTCGCACCCGCGACGGATCGAGCGGTGCCGTGTACCTGTCGACGATGACGTGGGATGCCGAATCCCAGACGATCAGCGACAGCGCGACCGGTCTCGTCTACAGCGCCACCGAGGGCGGCAACTTCGTCGCCGAGGACGGCACGGCCCTCCCCACCGGGTGGATGGTGCACGTCGGCTTCGACAACTTCATCGAGCTCTTCACGAACCCCGACATCATCGAGCCGCTCGCGCTCGTCGGCGGCTGGACGTTCGTGTGGGCGTTCCTCTCGGTCGCGATCCCGTTCGCGATGGGACTCCTGTTCGCACTCATCTTCAACGACCCGCGTGTGCGCGGACGGAAGATCCTGCGAACGCTGTTCATCCTTCCGTACGCGTTCCCGGCGTTCATGTCCGCCCTGCTGTTCCGCGGCATGTTCAACGCCGAGTTCGGCGTCATCAACGAGCTCTTCTTCGGCGGCGCGAACATCGACTGGCTCGGTGATCCGTGGCTCGCCCGCGGCGCGGTGCTCTTCGTGAACGTGTGGCTCACCTACCCGTACTACTTCCTGGTGTGCACGGGCGCGCTGCAGGCGCTGCCGCAGGACGCCCTCGAGGCGGCATCCATCGACGGTGCGGGCAGGTTCCGGCAGCTCCGCGCGATCATCCTGCCGCTCGTGCTCGTGTCGACGGCGCCGCTACTGATCTCGTCGTTCGCGTTCAGCTTCAACAACTTCACGATCATCTACATGTTCAACAACGGCGGTCCAGCCATCCCCGGCGCCCCGTACGCGCTCGGCTACACCGACATCCTCATCTCGGCGATCTACGACATCTCGGGCGTCTCGGGCGGCGCCGCCGACTACGGCCTCGCGAGCGCGCTGTCGATCCTCGTGTTCATCGTCGTCGGTGTCGTCTCGGCCGTCGCGTTCCGTCAGACCAAGAAGCTCGAGGAGTACCAGTGATGTCCGCTCCCTCCACCGCAACCGTCACGACCGCGACCGGGCGCGCGCAGCGCGCTCCCCGCACCACGGTGCCGCTTCGTCCCGGCCAGCGTCGCCGCTGGGTGCTCGACGTCGGCTGGAAGTACCTCGTCGCCGCCGGCATCCTCTTCTACGCGATGTTCCCGCTCGTGTACGTGCTGTCGGCGTCGCTCAACCCGAACGGCAACCTCGCCGCGGCGAACTCGCTGTTCGCCGTCTTCGACTTCGGCAACTACGCCTCGCTGTCGGGGACGAGCTACTGGGCCTGGTACGGCAACACCCTGCTGGTCGGCGGCGTCTCGGCGCTCGGCGCGGTCATCATGGGCGCGGCCGCCGCGTACGCGTTCTCGCGGTTCCGCTTCTCGGGACGCCGGATCAGCCTGACGGCCCTGCTCATCATCCAGATGTTCCCGCAGGCGCTCGCGTTCGTCGCGATCTTCCTCATGCTGCTGACCCTCGGCGAGGTGTTCCCGATCCTGGGACTCAACTCCAAGCTCGCGCTCATCTGCGTGTACCTTGGCGGCGCGCTGGGCGTGAATACGTTCCTCATGTACGGGTTCTTCAACACGATCCCGATGGAGATCGACGAGTCCGCCAAGATCGACGGCGCGACGCACGCGCAGATCTTCTGGCGCCTCATCATGCCGCTCGTGACCCCGATCCTCGCGGTCGTCGGCCTACTCGCCTTCATCGCGGCGTTCGGCGACTACATCATCGCGAAGATCGTGCTCGTGTCCGAGGACAACTGGACGCTCGCCGTCGGCATGTTCCAGTGGGTCTCGAACCAGCTCTCCAGCAACTGGGGACTGTTCGCGGCGGGCGCGATCCTCGCCTCGGTGCCGGTGCTCGCGCTGTTCCTGTCACTCCAGCGCTACATCGTCGGTGGACTCACGGCGGGCTCCGTCAAGGGCTGACCCGGCGTCGTCGCCCGCTCTGCCGATCGGCTCAGCGGGCGGCGAGCGCGGCGCGGTAGAGCTCGCGCGACGGGATGCCGGTCTCGGCGGCGACCTCGGCGGCCGCCTCTTTGAGGCGCACGCCCGCCGACACCATGCGGAGTACCTGCGCGACGGCATCCGCTTCGGACACGACCCGCACCGGGGCGCCGGCGACGACCACGACGATCTCGCCGCGCACGCCCTCAGCGGCCCAGGTCGCCAGCTCGTCGAGCGGCCCGCGCTTCACCTCTTCGTGGAGCTTCGTCAGCTCGCGGCAGACCGCGGCGCGTCGGTCTGCGCCGAACGCCTCGGCCATCGCGGCGAGGGTGTCGGCGAGCCGCGAGGGCGCCTCGAAGAAGACCATCGTGCGCGGTTCCGACGCCAGCGCACCGAAGACGGTCTTGCGTTCCCCCGCCTTGCGCGGCGCGAACCCCTCGAACGTGAAGCGGTCGGTCGGCAGTCCCGCGAGGGCGAGCGCCGTGATGACCGCGCTCGGGCCGGGCAGCGCCGTGACGTCGACCCCCGCCTCGACCGCGGCTGCGACGACCGCGTAGCCGGGGTCGCTGACGGTGGGCATCCCGGCGTCGCTCAGGAGCAGGACGTCTTCGGATGCCGCGAGCGCGGCGAGTTCGCCGGCACGGGCCTTCTCGTTGTGGTCGTGCAGGGCGATGAGCCGCGGACGGTTCTCGATGCCGAGGGCCTGCAGCAACCGCTGCGTGGTGCGGGTGTCCTCTGCGGCGACGACGGTCGCGTCCTCGAGCGCGGTGCGAAGACGCCCGGTCGCGTCGCCGAGGTTCCCGATGGGGGTCGCCGCGATGATGAGCACCGCACCAGCCTAGGTGTACTGCCACTTAGGCTGGCCTGCGTGACCTCAACCGCGGAACCGCTGCTGCCGGCGCGCCCGGACGCACGTCCGTCGCGGTACGACGCATGGCGCACCCGGGTCGCGGCCGACCCCGTGCTCGTCCGGCGCATGTCGTGGCTCGCGCCACTGCTGGTCACCCTCCTCGGCGCAGTGCTGCGGTTCTGGAACCTCGGCCACCCGCGCGCGATCGTCTTCGACGAGACCTACTACGTGAAGGACTCGTGGAGCCAATGGATCCTCGGGTACGCCGCGTCGTGGCCCGACGAGGCCGACGCGCGGTTCGTGGCCGGCAAGACCGACATCTTCTCGACCGACCCGAGTTTCGTGGTGCATCCGCCGCTCGGGAAGTACCTCATCGGCGCCGGGATGGCGCTTTTCGGCCCGGACTCGTCGTTCGGGTGGCGGTTCGCGGTGGCCGTCGCGGGCACCGCGATCGTCCTCCTCGTGTACCTCATCGCGAAGCACCTGAGCGGGTCGATCCCGTTCGCGACCGTGGCATCCCTGCTCATCGCCGTCGACGGGCTCGCGATCGTGATGAGCCGGGTCGCAATCCTCGACATTCTGCTGACCGCGTTCGTGCTGTTGGGGTTCTGGTTCGTCCTGCTCGATCAGCGCTCGCACGCGCGACGGCTCGCCACAGCGCTCGCCGATCGCGCACCGGATGCCTGGGCGTCATGGGGGCCGGTGCGGTGGCACCGCCCCTGGCTGATCGCGTCGGGCGCGGCGCTCGGCGCGGCATCCGCTGTCAAATGGTCGGGCGTGTGGGTGCTCGCCGCATTCGGGCTCTACGTCGTCGTAACCGACGCGGTCGCCAGGCGGCGACTGGGCATCCGCTTCTGGCCGCTCGATGCGCTCCGGCAGGGCGTCGCCGCGTTCGTGCTCCTCGTGCCGGTGAGCGTCGTCGTGTACCTCGCGTCCTGGACCGGCTGGTTCGTGACCGACGACGGGTACGGCCGGCACGCAGCGGATGCCGCACCCGCGACCGGCATCTTCGCATGGGTGCCGATGGCGTTGCAGAACCTGTGGAAGTACCACGAGACGATCTACACGGCCACGGCGGGCATCACGACGGAGCACCGGTACGCGAGCCCGGCGTGGCAGTGGCCGCTGCTGCTGCGCCCGACGTCGATGTACGCGAACAGCACCGCCGATGGCACCGAGGGCTGCGCGAGCGTCCGGGGCTGCATCGAGAACGTCTACAGCCTGCCGAATCCGCTGATCTGGTGGGGCGGCATCATCGCCATCGTGTGGTTGGCGATCCGCTTCGTGATGCTGCGCGACGGCCGGTACGCCGCCGTCCTCGTCGGCTTCGCCGCGACCTACGTGCCGTGGCTGCTGTACCCGGAGCGGACGATCTTCCAGTTCTACACAGTGCTCATGCTGCCGTTCCTCGTGCTCGCGCTCGCCTTCGCGCTCCGGGACGTCGCCGGCGCGCGCCATGCCGAACCGGAGCGCCGCTTGTCGGGGCAGCGGACCGTCGTGGTGATCCTCACCGTCATCGTCGCGCTCTCGGCGTTCTGGTACCCGCTGTGGGCGGCGATCCGGGTGCCGTACGAGTTCTACTACCTGCACTTCTGGCTGCCCGGCTGGGTGTAGCCGCACGGGGCTCTCAGCGTGGCGGCGTCGTCACCGCTGTATGGAGCTCGCCGATACGACACACGCGCTCCGTGCCGTCGGACCACGTCGCTGCCGAGGCCTGGACGCCTGGCGAGAGCACACGGCCGCTTGCACTCACCGGCCACGGCGCGCCGAGTTGGTCGATGACGAAGTCTTGGATCGCCGAGGAGATGTCGGCCAGGAACGCCGCGGGGTCGATCTCGTCAATGGCGGTTGCACCGTCCGCGATCCGAAGGATGTACCGCGTGTCACGATCGAAGCCGACGAGCCATGACGCCTGCTCGGCAGTCGCAGCTGCCACGTTCTCGACGATCTCGATGCGCGCATCCATCCTCCGCACGAGCTGCGATGGCACGTCGCGCAGCGCGATCTCCATCAGTTGCTGCGCCGTCGCGTCGCTGACCATCTCCACCGCCTTCGAGTCGCTCCCGACGCATGCGCGGACGGGCCGTCGCATCGCTGCGCCGTGGGCGACAGCCTAGGGTTGAACGCGTGTTCCGCTATCCGACTCCGCAGGATCCGGCCCATTCGGGCTATGCGATCGCGGGCGACCGGTTCGCCCTCCTCGTGGCTGCGGGCATCGACGAGCGGCTGCTCGCAGGACTCTGGGATGCCGCGGCCGACCCCGCCTCGCTCCTCGAAGACGTGCTGAGCGTCCTCGTCGCAGAAGGCATCCACACACTGCCCGATTTCGCGCTCGCAGAGTTCGCGCCCGGTTCGCCGGCGCGGGTCCGAGTCGCCGTCCGCGGTGCCGCGACGGCCGAAGACGGCGCCGGTCGCGCGGTCGAGGGCCGTGACGCGCGGACCTGGACCGAGACGTCCCTCGACGATGTCGACGGCCTGCGGCTCCGGCTCGGTGATCCCTCGGAGGGTGCCGGCGCCCTCCCGCTCGGGCTCGGGGTGGTCCGCACGAACGAACTCGCGTGGGGCAAGCCCGTCGCGGGCGCCGCCGTGACCGCCGCGGCAGGAGAAGCAGCGGATGCCGCTCCGGCAGCGGCGCCGCCCGCCGAGCCGACGACTCCCCCGACACCGACCCCGGTTCCCCCGCAGGCACAGCCCGCCGCCCCGGCACCGGCTGCTCCCCCACTCCCGCGGATCCCGACGGTTGCGCCCGCGGCATCCCTCGACGAGTCCGACGTGCTCGAGACCCTCTTCATCGACCGCAGTCTCTTCGCGAGGCCCATCGACGACGAGAAGCTCGAGCTTCCCGCATTCCTCACCGACGAGACCGGCGACATCGAGCTGCCGGACGAGCGGACGCTCCTCGGCGGCCGGCGCGCGTCCGCCGCGCCGACACCGTCGGCCACCTACGTCCTGCGCGTGCACCCGGGCCGCGATCTGCCGCTCGATCGGCCCGTCGTCCTCGGTCGCGGGCCCAGACCGGCGCGGCATCCGGGCGCGCGCATCGAAGTCGTACCGTCGCCCGCGAAGGAGATCTCCGGCGCCCACCTCGAGGTGCGCCTGGACGGCGACCACCTTGTCGCGCACGATCTCGACTCGACGAACGGCACCATCGTCCGCCCCCGCGAGAGTGACCCGCTGCTCCTCCGCGGCGGCGCCACGCTGCGCGTTCCCGCGGACACGCTCTTCGATCTCGGCGACGGCGTGACGGCCCGCTTCCAGATCGAATCCTGAGCGTCAAGAGCCGGAAATCGTCCGGCCGATCGCTTATCGTGAGAAAGCCCTCACCGTGATGGACCGTCGTCACTCGTGACGGCGGAACCACCATTGACGGGCGAATCGGGGAGCTGCGTGTCACACAGGCTCCCTTCGACGCCGCCGGGACTCTCGGGCTTCACCTACGTCCGCCCGCTCGGCGCCGGCGGCTTCGCCGACGTCTTCCTCTTCGAACAGAACCTCCCCCGGCGTCCGGTCGCGGTGAAGGTGCTCCTCGAGGACATCGTGGACGAGAATCTGCTTCGTATGTTCAACGCCGAGGCCGACGTTATGGCGCGGCTCAGCTCGCACCCCTCGATCCTGACGATCCACGAGGCATCCATCTCGTCGGATGGACGGCCGTATCTCGTCATGGAGTACTGTCCGACCTCGCTCACCGGCCGGTACCGTCGCGAAGAGATTCCGGTCACCGAAGTACTGCAACTCGGGGTGAAGATCGGCTCCGCGCTCGAGACCGCGCATCGCGCCGGGCTCCTCCACCGCGACATCAAGCCGTCCAACATCCTCATCACCGCGTTCGGCGCCCCGGTGCTCTCGGACTTCGGCATCGCCGCAGCCGTCGAACACCGCCCCGGCACCGACGAGGTCTTCGCGATGTCAGTGCCGTGGAGCGCGCCCGAGATCGTCGACGAGAAGGTCGCGGGCTCCGTCGCCGCCGAGGTGTGGAGTCTCGGGGCCACCGTCTACTCGCTGCTGGCCGGACGGAGCCCGTTCGAGCGGCCCGGCAAGGGTCAGAACTCGCGAGAGCTGCTCAAGGCGCGGATCCGCAAGGCGACGTACACCCCGATCGGCCGTACCGACGTGCCTCCGCAGCTCGACGCCGTGCTCGCGCGCGCACTCAGCCGCGATCCCGCCGCGCGACAGGCCTCCGCCGCGGAGTTCGCGCACGACCTGCAGGTGGTGCAGCACCAGCTCGGCGTGCCGCACACACCGCTCGAGGTTGCCGTCGACGAGTGGGCCGCCGCTGGTGCCACCGTGGACTTCGCCGACGATCGCGCCCGTGGTCCGGTACGCCCCTCCGTCGCCTACGAGTCGAAGCGTCCGGCTCGCGCACGCGCGTCGGTCGCGCGGCGACCCGACGAGGGAACGATCCTCGCCGGCGCCGAGCCCCGCCGACGCCTGTCGACGGGTGCGATGATCGGGCTCCTCGTCGGCGGTGGCGCACTGCTCGCCCTCGGTGGCGCGGTGACCACGTTCCTCCTGCTGGGCGGCAGCTGAGATGGCACGCACCGAGGGCATCCGCACCCGTGTGCGCCCGTCCACGTGGATCGGCGCGGGCGCGGTCACCGCGACGCTCGCGCTGGTAGCGACCCTCGCGGTCGTCTGGCCGGGGTACGACGCCCAGCAGACGCCGGTTGACGATCCGACCGTCTGGGCATTGCAGACCGGCACCGGCAGCGGGTACGCGCGCGTCAACCTCGAGCTGAACGAGGTCGACACGGTCAAACAGGTCGAGAACGGCACGCAGCTCGCGCAGACCGCCGACCGCCTCTTCGTCTACAGCGACGGCGGCACGCAGTTCTCCGACGTCGACCTGGCGACGCCCGCCGACCTCACCGCCGACGCCGAGGACGTGTTCGCGTCGACCCCACCAGGCACGGTCGACATCGTCTCGGCCGGCGACAGCATCGTCTACCGCACCGAGGGCGGCGCGGTCTTCGGCGCCACGCTCTCGAGCGGCGGTGCCGCCGCGCAGATCGACCCGTACGCGGGGGCCACCGCCGCCGAGGGCGAAGAGGCCCCGAGATTCGTCGCGACGAGTGTCTCGGTGGATGCCGCGGGCATCGTGTTCGCCTACTCCGCGACCGACGGCCTCGTCGTCCGCGCCGAGGCTTCGACCGGCCGGGTGCTCGATCAGGAGACGGCGCCGATCACGCCCGTCGACGCGCAGCTCACGTCGATCGGCGGTCGCTGGGTGCTCTACGACGTCGGCACCGGCGACCTCGCGATCGAGGACCGCGAGGAGGTCGTGCAGACGACGCCCGGCACCGGCTCGCTCGTGCAGCGGGCCGCCACAACGGGAGACGCGGCCTACATCGCCGACACCGACGGCGTCACCCGGGTCGTGCTCGACGGCGGTGAGGTCGACCGCGTCCTCGACGCCGGCGGCCTCGGCGTCCCCGCCGCGCCGACGCCGCTCGACGGCCGGGTCCACGCCGCCTGGCTCGCCGACGGCACCGCCGGCGGCGCGCTCTGGTCGAGCGACGCGCCCGACGAGGTCACCCCGCTGGACTACGGCGGCGCCGACATCGGCGACGCGGTCGACCCCACCTTCGTCGGCAATGGCTCGCGGCTCGCGCTCAACGACCGAGGCTCGGGCTGGGTGTGGCGCGTCCCCGACGGCGCCCTCGTCCCGTCCTCGCAGGAGTGGGAGCTCGACCCCACGTCCGACGTCGCGCAAGAGAACGATCAGCGCGCCGACCGCGTCCTCGACCCGAAGCCGCCGGTGGCCGTCGACGATGCGTTCGGGGTCCGCGCGGGCAGCGTCGTGCTCCTCCCGGTGCTCCTCAACGACCACGACCCCAACGAGGACGTCCTCAGCATCGATCCGGCATCCTTCGACGGACCGGATGCCGCGTTCGGTTCGGCGACGATCACCGGCGCCGAGCAGCAGGTCGCCGTCACGGTCGCACCGGATGCGACCGGCACGGCGACCCTGCGCTACCGCGTCACCGACGGCACGTCGAGCGCGGGGCTCCTGTCGGAGGTCGCGACGGTCACCCTCCGGGTGGTCCCCGAGACCGAGAACGCCGAACCGGAGTGGTGCGGCGTGGACGGCTGTCTCGCACCGTGGCCGACCCTCTCGGTCGCTCCCGGCGGGACCGTGTCGGCCGACGTGCTGAAAGGGTGGGTCGATCCCGACGGCGACCCGATGTACCTGTCCGGCGTCACCGTGCAGCCGCGCGTCGGCACGGTGACGACCTCGCCCGAGGGCGAGCTGACCTACCAGCATCCCGACCCGCAGGCCACCGACGCGATGAGCGTGCAGCTCGAGGTCGTCGTGACCGACGCCCGGGGCGCATCGGCGACGCGTCCGCTCACGATCGACGTGACTGCGGCCCCCGAACTGCACGCCGAGTCGTTCGCGGTGACCGGTGTCGTGGACGAGCCGCTCGACGTGTCGATGGCTCCGTACGTGACCGGGGTCAGCGGCCGGGTGAGCCTCAGTTCACTGGTCACCCTCGACACGACGCGCTCGACCGCGACCGCCAATCCGTCCGCGCTCAGCATGACGTTCTCAGCGACCGAGCCGGGTTCCTACCTCGTCCAGTACGGGGTGCGCGACGACGCGGGCGAAGTCGGCGCCACCGTCAGGGTGACGATGCGCGCCGCCGAAGACACCACGGTGTCGACGCCGCCGCTGACCGCGTTCGTGCGGCCGAACGAGGACGCCACGATCGACGTCGCGGCGGCCGCCGCGAACCCCGCCGGCGTCGTGCTGCTCCTCGACGACATCCGCCCCGAGAGCGACCCGCGCGCGAGTCTCGGCGTCGACCTCGTCGGTCAGAGTCTGCTCCGCGTCAGCGGGTCGACCGACGACGGACAGCCGGGGCTGCTCGGCGTCGTGCGGTATCGCCTCACGGACGGCGCCGCCGATGCGGCGACGACCGCGGAGGGCGCGCTCACGGTCATCCTGCTGCCCGCCGGCACCGCGCAGGCGCCGATCGCGGTCGACGACCTCGTCACGGTCCGCGCGGGCGCGCAGGTCGACATCCCGATCCTCGAGAACGACCACGCACCGGCCGGCGCGCTGCTCGCCCTCGACCCGTCTTCGATCGTCAACGAGACGGGCGGCGGACTGGCGTTCGCGTCGGGACGGATGCTGCGCTATCTGGCACCCGACGAGGCCGGGACGTACGCGCTCACCTACACGGTCTCCCCGCTCGGCTCCCCCGAAGTCGTCGACACCGCGCGCGTGACCGTCACGGTCGTCGGCGGCGAGGAGAACGCGGCGCCGCTCCCCCGCCCACTCCAGGGTCGGGTCGTCGCCGGGCAGAGCGTCACCGTCCCCCTGGACACGTACGCCGTCGACCCCGACGGGGACGCGGTCGTCCTCGATGCGATCGTCTCGCAGCCGCGCGTCGGCTCCGCATCGGTCTCCGCGGACGGCGAGTCGATCGTCTACACCAGCCCGGAGCGCTTCTCGGGACAGGTGCGGTTCTCGTACCAGGTGCGCGATGCCCTCGGCGCGACCGGCGTCGCCGACGTCCGCGTCGGCGTCATCGCCACCCAGAGCGATCCGAGCCCCGTGACCTTCAGCGACTACGTCCAGGTGCAGGCCGGCACGGACGGCACGGTGATCGTGCGTCCCGCAGACAACGACGTCGACCCGTTCGGCAGCGAGCTCGAGTTGGGCGATGTGGTGCCGAACGCGCCTGCAGGCAGCGATGAGTACGCGGCGCTCGCGGATCGTGTGGCATCCGTCGAGGACGGCGCCGTCACCCTCCGCGCGGGCGACGCGCTCGGCACCTTCTCGTACAGCTACACGGTGACGAACACCACGGGCGACACCGCGATCGGTCTCCTCGTCCTCAAGGTCGTCCGCGATCCGGTGCCCGATCACCCGGCCGTCCGCGACACGATCCTCACCCTCGAGAACCGCGAGGACTTCCCGACCGGCGTCGACGTCCTCACCGACATGGTCAGCTGGAACGCGGGCGACCCGTCGTCCCTCGAGCTGCGCCTGTGGGGTGACCCCGAAGGCATCGAGGCCGACGGGTGGCGGATCTCGGGAGACCTGCCCGAGTCCGCGCTCCTCGTCCCGTTCGAGGTGTCCGGCACGGCGTTCGACGGCACCGAGGTGACGACGTACGGCTTCCTCCGCGTCCCCGGCACCGCCGACATCCGTCTCACCCTCCGGGCAGGGCTCGATCCGATGCAGGTCGTCGAGAACGAGTCCGTCGACCTCGACCTCGCCGATGCGGTGGTCCTCCCCGAGGGGCAGACGCTCGTCCTCGGTCGGGGCGACGTGGAGACCGGCGGTGCCCGCGCCGAGGCATCCTGCCGGGTCACCTCCGGCACGACCATCCGGTACACGGCGGGACGCGGGGCGCCGTGGAACGACACCTGCATCGTGCCGGCGCGGCTCGCCATCCAGGACGAGTACACCTACCTCGCGCTCGTCGTGCAGGTCGAAGCAGAGACGCCGCAGCCGTCGCTGCGTAGCGCCTCGCTCGCCGTGCGTCCGGGCGACACCGCGACGTACGACCTCGCCCGGATGGTGCAGTGGGCCGGACGCGAGGCGTGGGACGCACTCGAGTACGCGACTGCCTACCGCGGCGACCAGTTCGAGGTCGAGGCATCCGGCGCGACGGTTACCGTGACGGCGAAGGATGCCGCCCGTCCCGGCCGCGAGGAGCCGCTGACCATCACACTGCCGAGCCACCCCGACGCGCCGGCGGCGAGCCTGGTCGTCACCGTGGGGCCGGCCCCGTCTGCGCTCCCGCGCGGCGGTTCGACGATCCAGACGTGTTCCCAGTCGGGCGGGTCGACCTCGTGCGTGATCGACGTCATCGGCACCGCCGGGGAAGTGAATCCCCTGCCGGGCACCCCGCTGCGAGTCGTCGGCGCGAACGGACCCGACAACTGCGCAGGCGTGTCGTTCGCGCGGGCGGGCGACACCTCGGTGCGGGCGACGTGGGCCTCGGATGCCGAGGGCGCCGCACGCTGCGTCGGAACGTTCACCGTAGAAGACGCGCAGGGGCGCCAGTCCAGCGGCGACCGCGACGGTCAGGTCGTGCTCGATCTGCGCGGGCTCCCCGCGAACCCCACCCGCCTCGAGTGGACCGCCTACAGCGAAGACTCGGTGACCCTGCGAGTGACGTCGGATGCGGGCTCGTACCCCGGTGTCGACAGTTACCGCATCACGACCGGCGGCCGCGAGGTCGCGACCTGCCCGGCGTCGGGCATCTGCGCCCCGATCTCGGCGCCCGTCGGCGAGAAGCGCACGTACGAGGCGCACGCCGTCAACGCCGTCGGCACGTCGCGCGGGAGCGTCCGCGTCGAGGCGTGGGCGTACCGCCCGCCGGCGCAGCCGCGCACGGCGACGTTCACCCCGGTTCCCGCCGGGAACGGCGGCGGGGTCGCGACGATCGTCGTCTCGGGATTGGATGCCACGACCGGCAGCGTGCGGCTCACCGGCGGCGCCGCCGGCGGATCGACGCAGTCCGCATCGAACGGCACCGCGACGTTCACGGGCTACCAGATCGGGGCGAACCAGCCGACGGCGCTCGTCGCCACCCCCCTGACGCAGTTCGACCTGCCGCCGATCGCGGGCGGGTCGAGCGAGGGTCGGTCGCTGGAATTCCGCGCGCACGGCATCGGCGCACCGAGCATCACGCTCGAGGTGACCCAGAACCCCGACGGATCGGTCGTCACCGCGCGGGCCACCGTCGCACCGAACGGCGTCGGCGAGGCGATCCTCGTCGGGTTCTCGCTCGGCGGGCAGAACTGCAGCCCCAGTGAGCAACGGACGGGCGGAGGCGGTGGCACGGTCACCAAGGAGTATCGCGACCTGCCGCTGTGGGAGCGCGTGACCATCCGTGCCTGCGCGAAAACCCTGAACGAGGGCACCCAGTTCGGCGATGGCGCGCCCGTCTCGCAGGAAATCACGCCCGTCGGCGAGATCGACGCACCGGACGGCGACGCGACGTACCGCATCGGGTCGAACGCCGATCGGTTCAGCGACAACGGGATGTTCGTCCACCGGTGGGATGACGTCCGGGCACCGAACCTGCGCGGCAGCGGCCGCTTCGACGTGCGCTACTCGGTGGATGACGGCGAGACGTACACCCGCGACTTCGCGAGTCTGTTCACGCTCGGCGTCCCGCCCGGCCGGATCATCGCGGCGCTCTGCAACGACTCGTTCGGCTGCGGGACGCCCAACGCACGAGAAGTGACCGCGGATCCCGCCGGGCCCGTCTACACCGCGCGCGTCCGCTTCCCCGACAGCTGCCGTGTCGGCGAGGCGCCCCGCGGCTCCGTCGAGGTGACCGCCGCGGAAACCGACTACACCATCCGGCCGGTGCAGACCGAGGACAGCCTGCTGTCTCGCACGTACACCTTCTCGGTGCAATGGGAGGGCGCACTGTCCGCGCTCGGCACGACCTCGCACTCGAAGACCTGTGCGCTCCCGCCGCCGGAGCCCGAGCCGACGCCCGACCCCACGCCGACGCCCGACCCCGAGCCGACCCCCGAAGAGACCACCGACGCTCCCGTCGAGCCGTAAGGCCGATGAGGACACCGAGAGGAACACGATGACGATCACCCAGGACCAGAGCACCTGGTTCCACGAGACCTTCACGAGGCTCGTCGACAACGTCGACCAGGTCGTGCTCGGCAAGCGCCACGTGATCGAGCTCGCGTTCACCGCAATGGTCTCGGAGGGGCACCTGCTGCTCGAGGACTACCCCGGCACCGGCAAGACGTCGCTCGCGCGTGCGATGGGGCAGTCCGTGCAGGGCACGAGCTCGCGCATCCAGTTCACGCCCGACCTGCTGCCCGGCGACGTGACCGGCATCACCGTCTACGACCAGCGTCGCGGCGAGTTCGAGTTCCACCAGGGTCCGATCTTCGCCAACGTCGTCCTCGCCGACGAGATCAACCGCGCCTCCCCTAAGACCCAGTCGGCGCTGCTCGAGGTGATGGAGGAGGGCCAGGTCACGGTCGACGGGGTCAGCCGACCGGTCGGCATCCCGTTCCTCGTCGTCGCGACGCAGAACCCCGTGGAGCAGGCGGGCACGTACCGCCTCCCCGAAGCGCAGCTCGACCGCTTCCTCATGAAAGCGAGTCTCGGCTACCCCGACCACGCCGCGACCGTGCGGATCCTCGAGGGGTCGAGCGGCGGACGCCGCGACGTCGGGCCCGTCATCACGCCGCAGGGAGTCGTGAGCATGGCCGACATCGCCCGCGGCGCGTACCTCGGCCCGCTCGTCCTCGACTACATCGCCCGCCTCGTCGAAGCGACGCGATTGGCGACCGAAGTGCGCCTCGGCGTGAGCGTGCGCGGTGCACTCGCGCTGACGAAGGCCTCGCGCACGTGGGCGCTCGCACACGGGCGCAGCTACGTGACCCCCGATGACGTGAAGGCGCTCGCCGGGCCCGTGCTCGCGCACCGACTCATCCTCGACCCCGAAGCCGAGTTCGACGGTGTCACCCCGGGCGCGGTCATCGGCCAGGTGCTCCTCGATGTCGCCCCGCCCAGCGCCCGTGAACAGGGCCAGGCGGATGCCGCTCGGAAAGAGGGGGCGTGAGCTTCCACACCGAGTCGCGACTCACGCGGACGGCGACGTCCACGGGATTCGCCCGCACCCGCTACGGCGACACCGCGAGGTCCACGACGGTCCTCGCGGTCCGTGGCGTGCAGACGTGGCGACGCGTCCGGGCGGTCGCTGAGCGGACGGGTCGGTGGATCGTCGAGACGGTCACGCCCGCCGGGTGGATCGCACTCGGCGTCGCGGTGGCGGGACTCGGGCTCGGCCTCGGATTCGGGCTGCTCGAGTTCGCGGTCGCCGGTGCAGCCGCAACCGTGCTGCTGGTGTGCTCGGTGCCGTTCCTGTTCAGCGCGCGAGCGTACGACGTCCGCCTGCTCCTCGAGCACGACCGGGTCGTCGCAGGAACGCCGGTCGAGGGTGAACTCGTCGTCACGAACGTCGGGCGGAGCACCGCTCTGCCTGGCCGTGTCGACGTCCCGGTCGGTGACGGGCTCGTCGACGTGCACGTCCCGCTCCTGCGCCCGACGCACGAGATCCGCGAGCCCGTCGTGATCCCCACGATGCGGCGCGGTGTGCTCACCATCGGGCCCGCCCGCACGGTGCGGGGCGACCCCCTCGGCATCCTGACCCGCGAAGCGACGTGGGAGGACACCCACACGCTCTACATCCACCCGATGACGACGGCGCTGCGCAGCACGGCCGCCGGCTTCGTCCGTGACCTCGAGGGCGCGGCATCCCGCACGATCGTCGACGCGGACTTCTCGTTCCACGCGCTCCGCCCCTACGTCCCCGGCGACTCCCCCCGCCAGATCCACTGGAAGTCGACGGCGAAGACCGGCGATCTGATGGTGCGCCAGTACGAAGAGACCCGGCGCTCCCGCATGGTCATCGCCCTCTCCCTCGGGGACGACGAGTACGAGAGCGACGACGAGTTCGAGCTGGCCGTCAGCGCCGCGGCATCCGTCGGGGTCCGCGGCATCCGCGACGGACGCGACGTCGACGTCATCGTCGGCGGCGACGTGCCCGAGTTCGCGCGCCGCGCCGTCCGCAGCATCCGCGAACTCACCACGGTGTCGTCGCGCACCCTGCTCGACGACCTCTCCGGCGTCGACCGGTCCGAGCGGGTGAATCCCCTGCGCGACGTGGCGGCGCTCGCCGCTGAAGCGCACCCCGACGTGTCGATCGCCTTCCTGATCTGCGGTTCGACGCTGACGCCGACGCAGCTGCAGACCGCGGCCCTCGCGTTCGGACCCGAAGTTACGGTCGCCGCGCTCGTCTGCGCGCCGACCGCGCAGCCCGGCATCAAGCGACTCGGCGCGATGACCGTCATCTCGATCGGCCTGCTCGATGACCTGCGGCAGCTCCTCGCGAAGGGGGCGCAGTCGTGAACGATTCGCGCCGGGCGCTCCGCGAGACCCGCACCGCGCGGGCGACCGCCGACCGCTGGCGGTTCCTGCTCGTGCAGGCCGCGCTCCTGAACGTCCTCTTCGCGGTCGGCGCCGTCGCCGCCTGGCCGATCTACCGCAGTCCCGTGTTCCTCATCGCGGTCGGGGCCGGGCTCGTCGCCGCGCACGCCGTCGCGGCCCTCGGCACGCGCTGGCGCTGGTCGGGCTGGTGGACCGCGCTCGCCGCACTCGGCGCGTATGCCGTGCTCGGGCTGCCGGTGGCGGCGCCCGGCAGCCTCGTCTCGGTGCCCACGGCGCTCCGCGCACTCGTGGGCATCCTCATCGCCCCGGCGACCGGGTGGAAGGACCTCCTCACCCTCGAGCTTCCGCTCGGCAGTTACCAGACCACCCTCGCGCCCGTCCTGTTCCTGTTCATCGCCCTCCCGACCGCGGCGCTCTCGCTGGCGTGGCGGTCGCGGCGGTGGTGGTGGCTCGCCGTCCCGGCCGCGCTCGGACTGACGGTGTTCGGCGTCGTGTTCGGTGCCCGCGGCCTGTCCGCCCCCCTCCGCTTCGCCGGGTTCGCCGTGCAGATCGAGACACTCGTCGGCGCCGCGGCGCTCGTCGCGGCGCTCGCGGTCGTCATCTGGCGGATGCGCGACGACCGCCGCCGCGCGCTGCGCCAGACCGCCGCCGCGAGCGGCGTGCGCACGACCGGCCGCGCGACCCGCGGCCTCGCCGGACGCGCCGCTGTCGCGGTTGCGATGGTCGTGGCATCCGTCGCCGGCGCCGCGCTCTGGGCGCCGTGGGCGCTCGCGGATCGTTCCCGCGACGTCGCCCGCGCCGCCGTCGACCCCTTCCTCGAGGTCGCGCAGACCCTCAGTCCACTCGCCGAGTACCGGGCGTCGTTCGGCGATGACGCCTACGAAGCGACGTTGTTCACGGTGGCCGCTCCCGAGCAGGTCGACCGGGTGCGCATCGCGACACTGCCGTTCTACGACGGTCGCACGGTCCGCGCCGTCGACCCCGACGCCGGCCTCCTCGACCCGACCACCGCGTTCACCCGGGTGCCATCCCAGATCGACACGGCCAGCGCGACCACCACGATCGAGGTCGGCGTCGGCGACCTCGGCGGGATCTGGGTGCCGACGGTCGGACAGCTGCACACGATCGCGTTCGACGGTGCGCGCGCATCAGCCCTCGCGGACGGGTTCTTCCACAACGCCGCCACCGGCACTGCCGTGGAACTCGAGGGCGGTGGCCTCGAGCCCGGTGATGCGTACCGGCTCGAAGCCGTCGTCGAGGCGGATGCCACGGCCGTGGCATCCCTCGTCCCCGCGCGCAGCGGACCGAGCCTGCCCACCGACCTCGTCCCCGAGTCGCTCACCGAATGGATCGAGGCGCAGGGGGCACCGACCGGTGGCGCCGGACTCGAGACGCTCATCGACCGACTGCGGGCGCGCGGCTACCTCAGCCACGCGCTGTCCGCCGATGCCGACGCCGATGCCGCGCCCGTCTGGATGCGCGATCTCGGCATCGAGGACTTCCAGCCCAGCCGCGCGGGGCACTCCACCGACCGCATCGGCGTACTGTTCAGCGAACTCCTCGCGCGCCAACGCGAGATGGGTGACGCCTCGGATGCCGCGCTCGTGTCGGGCATCGGCGACGATGAGCAGTTCGCGGTCGCCGCGATGCTCATCGCCGATCAGCTCGGGTTCGAGTCCCGTGTCGTCGTGGGGACGCGCCTGCGCGGGGACGACGGCCTGCCCGCGTGCGACGACGACGGCACGTGCCGCGGCGGGGATCTTGCGGCGTGGGTGGAGGTGCAGGATGCCGCGGGCACCTGGACCGCGATCGACGCGACGCCGCAGTCCGAGTCGTTCCCGTCCCCCGACCTCGAGCAGCGTCAGGATCCCGAGAACCCCACCGATGTCCGGCGGGAGAACGCCGAGTCGGTGCTCCCCGCCGATGCGAGTCCGTCGGACGGCACCGAGCGTGCGGAGGACACGACCGAGGAGCAGGCCGACCTCAGCGGCCTGTGGTTCGCGCTCCGGGTGACGGGGATCTCGCTGCTGGGCCTCGTCGTGCTGTTCGGCCCGCTCCTGGTCGTCCTGATCGCGAAGGCGGTCAGGCGCCGCTCGCGCCGACGCGCCGCGCACGTCGTCGACCGATTCACCGGCGGCTGGCAGGAGTTCGTCGACACCGCCGTCGACCACGGCTACCCGGTGCCGCAGACGCAGACCCGGCAGGAGCTCGCGGCGCTCTATGCGGGCGAGGGCGCACGACTGGCGACGTTGGCAGACCGCTCGGTGTTCGATGCGACGCCGCCCTCGGATGCCGAGAACGCGGAGTTCTGGCGGATCGTCGACGCCGAGCGGGCCCGCTTCGCCGGTGAGTTGGGCTGGTGGCGGCGGTGGCGCGCGCGCGCCTCGCTGCGCTCGCTCCGACGCCGTGATGAGCGCCGCGGCCGCCGGAAGGGGCGCGGACGACGTGGATAGGGTGTCGGAGACGGGCATGCGGGATCGGGAAGAACGGTGGGCGAGATGACGGAGATGGTCCAAGCAGTCGCGACGGGAATCGGCGGTGCCGCGTTCGACGGGCTCTCGATCGTGGCGAACCTCGTGCAACTCGTCCTCCTCGCCGGCGTCTACGTCTGGCTCGCGCTCGCCCTCACCGCGGTCTTCCGTAAGGTGGGGCAGCCCGCCTGGAAGGCGTGGGTGCCGGTCGTGAACATGTGGACCCTGTTCGAGCTCGCCGGCATGAAGGGCTGGTGGGCGGTCGTCCAGGCGGCCGCCGGGGCGGTGGTCCTCGTCGTGTCGGCGATCATGGCCGCGCTGCTCGCCGATGCCGTCGTGGATGCCGCGTTCAGCGGCAGCACGTCCGCCACCGGCGTCATGGTGCTTGCGACGATCGTCCCCCTCGTGCTGTGGACGGCGTTCGCGATCTTCGTCCTCATCCTGGCGGTGCGGATGTTCACCGCGCTGAATCGCGGCTTCGCGCTCGGCCTGCCGTTCACGTTCCTCGGCGTGCTGCTCTTCCCGGTGTGGGCGAGCATCGTCGGCTGGGGCACCGCTGCGTGGCACGGCCGCGGTGGCGCGCCGATCGTCCCCGGCGCACCGGCGACCGTCCCGGCCGCGGCGGGGTTCGCACCCGGCGCCGCCACCGCCGCGCTGCCCGTCCCGCCCGGCGGCGCGCCGCTCCCGACGCCGGCCGCCGGCGCGAACCCGTGGCTGCCACCGGCACCGGCTGCGGCGGCTCCTGCAGCGGCGGGACCTGCGCCCGCGGCTCCTGCCCCGGCCGCTCCTGCACCGGCCGCTCCCGCGCCGATGCCCCCGGCTGCACCTCCGACCCCCGCGCCGGCTCCGACGCCCGCGCCGGCCGCGGCATTCGACGAGGTCGAGGACCACACGATCCTCGCGGCGCACCGGCGCACGGCCACGACGACCCTCACGCTCCCCGGCGGTACGACCGTGTCCCTGCTCGGTGACACCGCCGTGCTGGGGCGCAACCCGGTCGCACCCGCCGAGACGCCCGGCGCGCAGCGGGTCCCGATCGACGACGTCACCCGCACTGTGTCGAAGACCCACGCCCTGCTCCGCCGCGACGGCGACCGCTGGCTCGTCAGCGACCTGGCATCCACCAACGGCGTCTTCGTCGGCGCGAGCGACGCCGAAACCGAGGTCACCGCGCCGACCGTCGTCACCGGCCGGTTCCTGCTCGGCGACGCCGAACTGCACCTCTCGGAAGGCTGACATGCGGGGACCGGAGCCGAGCACGCATCTCGAGGTGATCAGCGGCGCGCTGACCGACCCCGGGCTGCGCCGGCCGGTCAACGAAGACTCGTACCTCGCGAGCTTCCCGGTCTACCTCGTTGCCGACGGGATGGGCGGGCACGAAGCCGGCGACCGGGCCTCGGCCGCCGTCATCGACGCGTTCCGCCCGCTCGTCGGCCGCAGCGACGTCGCGCCCGAAGAGGTCTCGCAAGCGGTGTACGCGGCGCACGCCGCCGTCGCCGCGATCGCTGCCGGAACGACCCGTGGCGCCGGATCGACCGTGACCGGCATCGTCGCGGTCGTCCAAGACGGCCACCCGCGATGGCTCGTCGTCAACATCGGCGACTCCCGCGTCTACCGCCTGCTGTCGGAGCGTCTCGAGCAGCTGACCATCGACCACTCCATCGCGCAGGAGATGGTGGATGCCGGTCGACTCACCCGCGAGCAGGTGTCGGGGTACGGGGCGCGCAACGTCATCACCCGGGCCGTCGGCGGCGAGCGCAGCCCCGCCGATTACTGGTTGCTGCCAGCCGTCACCGGCGAGCGGCTGCTCATCTGCTCGGACGGCCTGTCGGGCGAGATCACCGACGAAGCGATCCGCGCCGGTCTTCTCGTGGGCGGCTCCCCCATCCATACGGCGGGGTCGCTCGTCGCGCAGGCGCTGGCGCACGGCGGCCGCGACAACGTGACCGCGATCGTGGTGGACGTCGTCGGCGGCGGCATCCATCCGAGTCTCGAAGACACGACCGGCGGCCTCATGACGAGCGGGTTGGCGACCGGCACGATCGAGGTGTCGACGGTGCCCTCGGCGCGGAGGCGGGCACATGACTGACCCGTTCTCGCCCGACGAGCGCACCACCCTGTCGGCCCGGCGCGCCGCGGAGGAGCCCGACGACCACACGACGCTGTCCGCACGGCGGGCGGCCGAAGAGGTCGACGACCGTACGAGCATCGCGGCGCCCCGGTTCGCGCCGATCACCTCGGACGACGTCCCGCTGACGGACGAGCACACCGTCCTGTCCGCCCGGCGATCCGAACTGATCGACGATACGGCTGTCCCTGACGCTGCCGACGCGGATGCCGCGGACGAGCGCACGACGCTCTCTCGCCGTCGCCTCGACCCGGTCATCGAGACGACCGACGTTCCCGAGGTGCCGGACGACCGCACCGCGCTGGTGGCCCGGCGCGTCGAGCGGCTGATCGAGGACACCGACGTCCCGGAGCGCACCGCCGATGCGCCGCAGGTCGACGAGCCACCCACGGCCGACGAGACCCCTGCGGCCGACGAGACGCCTGCAGACGACGAAACAATCGTGCAGCGCCGCGCCGTCGACGCCCGCAGCATCAGCGAGGTCGACACCGGCGTCGCGCACGGTCGCGCGGACACGCCGCGCGCGGCGACCGTCCCTGGTGTGGTCGCTGCGCGGGCGATCTACCGGCCGCGTGCCGACGCCCCGGCGCCGGTCACCCGCAATCCCGTGGCACCGCCGACCGCGCCCGAGGCGGTCGGTTCGTCCACTCCCCCGCCGCGACCGCGGCGCGGGGTGCTGTTCGCCGTGGTGGCGGGCGGTGTGGTGATCGCAGGAGGGGCGGTCACCGGCATCCTTTGGATCATCGGAGGGGGACCCGGATGACGGGCGACATCGAACAGACGGCCGAGCACACGACCGCGAAACTCGGGATCGAATTCTGTGGCGAGTGGTTCTACCCCGTGCCGGGCACCGTGTACTCGATCGGTCGTGATGCCGACCTCGTGATCGACACGAACCCGTACCTGCACCGGCGGTTGCTCGAGGTCGAGTCGGCGCAGGATCTGTGGTGGCTCGCGAACACGGGCAAGTCGATCTCGGTCGCCCTCGCCACCGCCGACGGCGCGTACCAGGCGATGCTCGGTCCGGGCACACGGGTGCCGCTCGTGTTTCCGGAGCTGCTCGTCATGTTCACCGCGGGCTCGTACACGTACGAGTTCACGATCCGCAACGACGCGGCGCGGTTCACCGGTCGTGAGCTGCCGGCCGACGACGCGACCGACGGCGGCACGACGATCGGTGCGGTGCCGCTGACGATCAGCCAGAAGCAGCTGCTTGTCGCACTGTGCGAGCCGATCCTGCGCGGCGGGATGATGGGTTCGAGCCAGATCCCGTCGTCTGCGGCCGCGGCGCAGCGGCTCGGCTGGCCGCTCACGACCTTCAACCGCAAGCTCGACAACGTCTGCGACAAGTTCGACCGCGAGGGCGTGCAGGGGCTCCGCGGCGGCGGCGGCAAGCTCGCCACCAACCGCCGTGCGCGGCTCGTCGAGCACGCGATCCTCTCGCGCCTCGTGACGGCCGCCGACCTGCCGCTCCTCGACGAGGACGCCGGCGACCGCTGACCCGCCCGGCGGAGATCCGGTCGTTGAGCGAGGGAGCAGAGCGACCGAGACGAAACGCCTGACGATCAGCGGATGCCACACCCTCGAACACCCGCCAGGACAGGGGCGATCGACCCACGAAGCATGAACGTTTTCTCATATTGACCTGGGGTTCACAAATCCGAATCGACCCCCTCAATGTCGTACCCCCTCACCAGAATGGAGGTATGACCAGCCCCGCAGAGACTCCCGGATCGGACGCCTTCATGGCGTCGCTCGCCGGGCTCGCGCACGGGATGGAGGGTCTGGCTCGGGATGCCGCGGCCGTGCAGATCCGCGAAGTCCGGCTCCTCGCCGCCGCGGCTGCGCTGGCCGAGAAGACCGCCGCCGGGTCCCCCGCGCGGGTCCGCGAACACGACATGGTGCTCAGGTCGATCGCCGCGGAGCTCGGCGGGATCATGCGGGTCGCCGACCGGACCATGCAACGCCGGATCGATGAGGCCCGCACGATCGTCGAGGACTACCCGAGCGTGGTCGACGCGTGGGAGTCGGGCCGGATCGTGCGCGGGCATGTCCTCACGATCGTCGCCGCCGGCTCGGTGCTGCCACCCGAGTTGCGGGGCACGTTCGCGGATGCCGCGATCCCGACGTGCGAACGCGACACCCCCAACCGGGTTCGCCCGGCGTTGGAGATGCTCGCGCAGCACCTGCACCCGCGGTCGTTCGCGGAGCGTCACGAAGCAGCCGCGGCCGGTCGGTGCGTGCGGATCGTGCCCGGCAGCGACGGGATGAGCGAGCTGATCGCGAAGATGCCGACCGCGATCGCGGAGGGCATCCACGACCGGCTCACCCAGATGGGCCGCGCGATCATCGACACGCGTGGCGAGCGCGCGGCCGGTGGTGGCCTGACCCTCGGGATTGACGGCAGTGACGAATCCCGCGCTGAGATCGTCTCCACCGACGCCCGCACCATGGACCAGGTTCGCGCCGACCTCTTCGCCGACCTGCTCCTCGCCGGAACGCCAGCGCTCGACGACACGCGCGACACCTCGGCCGGCCCGCTCGGGAAGATTCGCGCACGCATCCAGGTCGTGATCCCCGCGCACGCACTCGCCGGCGACGACCACGACGCGTGCGACCTCGTCGGCCGCTCCCCCATCGATGCGGCCGCCGCTCGTCAACTCGCGGCAGGAAACAGCCGGTGGGAGCGGCTCGTCACCCACCCGATTACCGGAGCCGTGCTTGCGGTCGATTCGTACCGGGCGCCGGAGAAGATGCGCCGATATCTGCAAGCTCGCGACCAGCACTGCCGTTTCCCCGGGTGCCGGCAAGCCGCCGTCCGGTGTGAGGTCGACCACAACGTGGATCACGCGCTCGGCGGCAAGACCCACACCTGCAATCTCTGTCATCTCTGTCAGCGACATCACTCGATGAAGCAGTTCACGTGTTGGAGGGTCCGACAACTGTCGGGTGGCGTCCTCGAATGGACCTCACCCCTCGGCAGGATCTACAGAGAAGACGCACCGGTACCGGCCGTCGCGTTCACCCCTGCCGACGTCACCCTCCCGCCGTTCTGACGGCCCACTCCGTTCGGGCGTTTCGACTCGCTGCGCTCGCGGGGCGAGCAGGGGATTCGATCGGCGCTCCCTCACCCGCGCCGCCGCGATACGATCGAGGGCTGTGTCCGCACCCGTCCCCGTCATCTCGTATCCCCCGGAGCTGCCCGTCAGCGCCGCGCGGGACGAGATCGCGCGCGCCATCGAGACCTCGCAGGTGGTCATCGTCGCCGGCGCGACCGGGTCGGGCAAGACGACGCAGCTGCCGAAGATCTGCCTCGAGCTCGGCCGCACCAAGATCGCGCACACCCAGCCCCGCCGCATCGCCGCCCGCTCCATCGCCGAGCGCCTCGCGCACGAAGTCCAGGTGCCGCTCGGCGGCGCGATCGGCTACAAGGTCCGGTTCACCGACGAGGTGACGGATGCCACCCAGGTCACCCTCATGACCGACGGCATCCTGCTGAACGAGATCCACCGCGACCGACTGCTCCGTCGCTACGACACGATCATCGTCGACGAGGCCCACGAGCGGTCCCTCAACGTCGACTTCCTGCTCGGCTACCTCGCCCGCATCCTGCCCGAACGCCCCGACCTCAAAGTCGTCATCACCTCGGCGACGATCGACCCCGAGAGCTTCGCGGCGCACTTCGCGTCCACCGCGCGCGACGGCACGCGCACGCCGGCGCCCATCATCGAAGTCTCCGGGCGAACGTTCCCGGTCGAAATCCGCTACCGCGCGCACGACGAGACCGAAGACGACGTCGATGGCCTCGTCGCCGCCCTCCGCGAACTCGACCGCGAGCCCGACGGCGACGTCCTCGTCTTCTTCCCCGGCGAAGCCGAGATCCGGGATGCCGCCGATGCCGTGAACGGCATGTACCGCGGCGACGCGCGCCCGACCGAGGTCCTCCCCCTCTACGGCCGCCTCTCTGCGGCCGAGCAGCACCGCGTCTTCGAGCCCTCGCGCATCGCGGGCGTCCGGCGCCGGATCATCCTCGCGACCAACGTCGCCGAGACGAGCCTCACGGTGCCCGGCATCCGCTACGTCGTCGACACCGGCACCGCGCGCATCTCGCGCTACAGCGTCCGCTCCAAGGTGCAGCGCCTGCCGATCGAGGCGGTGTCGCAAGCGTCGGCGCAGCAGCGCAGCGGTCGCGCCGGCCGCACCTCCCCCGGCATCGCGATACGCCTCTACGCCGAAGAGGACTTCCGCGGCCGCCCGGAGTTCACCGAGCCCGAGATCCTGCGCACATCGCTCGCCTCGGTCATCCTGCAGATGCTCGCGCTCGGCTTCGGCGACGTCACCGAGTTCCCATTCCTCACAAAGCCCGACTCCCGCGGCGTGAAGGCAGCCGTCGAGCTCCTCACCGAGCTCCGCGCCGTCACCGGCAAGACCGGCGCGCTGAAGCTCACGCCGCTCGGTCGGCGCATCTCACGCCTCCCGATCGACCCGCGCTTCGCCCGAATGCTGCTCGAGGCCGAGAAGCTCGGCGTCTCCCGCGACGTCCTCGCGATCGTCGCCGGCCTCTCGATCCAGGACGTCCGCGAGCGCCCCGAGGAGCGCCGCGAGGAGGCGGATCGGTTCCACGCCCGGTTCACCGACCCGACAAGCGACTTCCTCTCGCTCTTGAACCTCTGGAACCACCTCCGCGAGCAGCAGCGCGAGCTCGGTTCCAGCGCGTTCCGGCGCCTCTGCCGCAGCGAGCACCTCAACTACGTGCGGGTGCGCGAATGGTTCGACGTCCACCGCCAGTTGCACGCCCTCTCCCGGGCGAAGGCGGCCACAGGCGAAGGCTCCGCAGATCCCGACGCCGTTCACCGCGCCATCCTGTCGGGGCTGCTCTCGCACCTCGGCATCCTCGATACCCGCTCGGTCATCGCTGACCCCAAGAAGAAGGGTGCGCGCAAGCCGCTCGCCCAGTACCGCGGTGCGCGGGGTGCATCGTTCGCGATCTTCCCCGGGTCCGGCCTCAAGAAGGCGTCGCCCGACGCGGTCATGGCGGCCGAGCTCGTCGAGACCTCGCGCCTGTTCGGACGCACCGTCGCGCAGGTCGACCCGGCCTGGGCCGAAGAGCTCGCCGGCGACCTCGCGCATCGGAGCATCAGTGATCCGCACTGGTCGAAGGATGCCGGTGCCGCCGTCGCCGCCGAGAAGGTCACGCTCTTCGGCATAGAGATCATCCCGCGCCGCCGGGTGCAGCTGGCACGCCTCGACCGCGAGCTCGCGCGCGAGCTGTTCCTGCGGCACGCGCTCGTCGAGGGCGAGTGGAACGTCTCGCACCTCGACAAGCGCCTCACCGCGTTCGAGCGGCGCAACGCCGACCTCCGTCGACGTCTCGAGCGCATCGAGGAACGCGAGCGCCGTCGCGACATCCTCGTCGGCGACGAAGCCGTCTACCGCTTCTACGACACCCGCCTGCCGCGCGACGTGTTCGACGTCCGCTCGTTCGAGACGTGGTGGCGCGGTGTGCAGTCGCAGACGCCGAAGCTGCTCGACATGACCGAGGCCGATCTTCTCGGCGAGTCCGCCCGCACCGACGAAAGCGACTTCCCGGCGCGCTGGCGGCAGGGCGACCAGGTGCTCTCCCTCGCGTACCGGTTCGAGCCCGGGGCACCCGATGACGGCGTCAGCGTCGTCGTGCCGCTCGCGCTCCTGGCGCAGCTGCGACCGGACGGCTTCGACTGGCAGGTGCCCGGCATGCGCGCCGAGCTCATCACGGCGCTCATCAAGGCGCTGCCGAAGACGATCCGCCGCCACGTCGTCCCCGCCGCCGACTGGGCGAACACCCTCGGCGACGAGCTCGCCGGCACCGGCCCTGAAGACACCGACGGGCTGCCCGCCTCGACGCTCCGCGCGGCTCTGGCCGCACGCATCCAGCGCGTCGCGCACCAGCCCGTCACCGGTGCCGACTTCGAGCTCGAGCGCGTCCCCGGACACCTCCTCGTCTCGTTCCGTGCCGTCGACCACCGCGGCCGCGCCGTGGGATCCTCGCGAGACCTCGCCGAGCTCCAGCAGCGTCTCGCCGGCCGGGCGCGGGAGTCCGTCGCCCGGTCGGTGTCCCGCCCGCCAGCACCGGGACGCGGCCCGCAGCGGGCCGCGCCCGCGGCATCCGGAGCGGCCGCGCCCGCCGAGCGCACCGGGATCACGACGTGGGACGTCGGCACGCTTCCGACCGTTGTCGACACGAAGGTCGCCGGCGGCGTCGTGCGCGGCTACCCCGCACTGGTCGACGAGAAGGAGTCGGTTGCACTCCGCATCGAGGCCACCCCCGAGCGTGCCGCAGCCCTCACCCGCGCGGGCGTCCGCCGACTGCTGCTCCTCGCCGTGCCGTCGCCGGCCGCGTACGTGCTCGAGCACCTCACCGCGCCCGAGAAGCTCGCGCTCGCGGCATCGCCGTATCCGTCGGCGAAGGCGCTCATCGAAGACGCCCGTGTCGCCGTCGCCGATGCCGTCCTCGGCGACACCGTCGTCCGTGACGAGGCGGGCTTCGCCGCCGCCCGTGACGCGTTCTCTGCCCGGGTCGTCGATGAGCTCTTCCAGACGGTGTCGCTGACGGCGAAGATCCTCACCCTGCAGCGCGACGTTGAACGCGGCATCCGCTCGCAGAACTCGATGACGCTCCTCGCCGCCCTCGGCGACCTCAAGGCGCAGGTCGCCGGGCTCATCCACCCCGGGTTCGTCTCGCGCACCGGCACCGCGCGCCTCGCGCGCCTCCCTCGCTACCTGCAGGGCGCGCTCGAGCGGGTGACCACCCTCGCCGACAACCCGGGTCGCGACCGCCAGCGGATGACCGAGTTCGAGCGCGCGGCGACTGCCTTCGCGGATGCCGGTGGCGCGACGCCGCTCCCCGCGGGCGCGCCCGCCCGGCTCGTCCACGCACGATGGCTACTCGAGGAGTTGCGCGTGAGCCTGTTCGCCCAGCGCCTCGGCACCGCAGAGCCCGTCTCGCTGCAGCGCATCACGAAGGCCCTCGCCGCAACGGACTGAGACAGCGTCGTAAGCTGGCGGCACTATGGCATCCGCGATCACGTACCTCGCACTCGGCGGCCCGGAGGTCCTCACCTTCGGCGACATCGACATCCCCGCTCCCGGTCCGGGCGACGTGGCCGTCCGCATTCAAGCTGCGGGTGTGAATCCTCTCGACGCGAAGCTCCGCGCCGGCACCCGCCCCTCGCCGCCGATCACCTCGCCACGTCGTATCGGATTCGACGGCGCCGGCGTCGTGACGGCGCTCGGCGCAGACGTCGACGGGCTGCGCGTGGGCGATGCGGTCGCGATCGCGGGCGCGACAGGGCTGTATGCGACCGACGTCGTCGTCGCCGCATCCACCCTCACTCCTCGCCCGCCGCAGGTGAGCGCTGCGCAGGCTGCTGCGCTCGGCATCCCGGCCGGCACCGCCTACCAGACGCTCCGGTCGATGGCGGTGGGACCGTCCGACGTCGTCCTCGTGCACGCCGGTTCCGGTGCGGTCGGGCAGTTCCTCATCCAGTTCGCCGTCCTCTGGGGTGCGACGGTGATCGCAACCACGAGCGAGCGCCGCGCCGAGCGTGTGCGAGCACTCGGCGCGACACCCGTCGCGTACGGCGAAGGCCTCGCCGATCGAGTCCGCGCGGCTGCACCCCAGGGCGTCACCGTCGCGATCGACGCAGCCGGCACTGATGAGGCCCTCCGCACGTCGATCGAGCTCGTCGACGACCGCGGTCGTATCGTGACCCTCGTCCGAGGAGTGGATGCCGCGGGCCTCGGTATACGCGCGTTCTCGGGCGGCAGTCCTGAACCGCTCACCGCGCAGCAGCTGGCCCTGCGCGCAGAGGCGGTGCCGGTGAGCCTGCAGCTCATCGCCGCGGGCGCACTCGATGTGGAACTCGGCCCGACGTTCGCACTCGCCGATGCCGCCGACGCGCACCGTGCCCTCGCAGACGGCGTCGACGGCAAGATCGTGCTGGTTCCCTGAGCGAGCCGGCTCCGGCGGCAACGAGCGCCCAGTACGCGAACGAGCCGCCCGGAGCGACCCCCGCGAGGAGGATCGGCCGGACGGCTCGCTCAGCCCTCGATGAGGGCGAGAGTGTTACTCGTAGGACTTGACGATCTCGAGGAGGCTCGGAACGTTCTCGTACGCCTCGGCGGCGTTCTCCTTGGTGACGATGACCGGGTCGAGCAGGTAGGCCGGGACGACCTTGACGCCGTTGTCGTAGGACTCGGTGTCGTTGACCTCGACCTCCTCGCCCTTCTGCAACTGCTGGGCCATCTTGATGGCCTGCGCGACGAGAAGCGAGGTGTCCTTGTTGATCGTGGAGTACTGCACGCCCTCCATGATCGACTTGACCGACTCGACCTCGGAGTCCTGGCCGGTGACGACCGGGACCGGCTTGCCTGCCTGCTGCACAGAGGTGATGATGGCGCGGGCCAGCGTGTCGTTCGGGGACAGGACGCCGTCGATCACGGTGTCGCCGCTGTACGAGCCCGTGAGGATCGTGTCCATGCGGTTCTGCGCGTTCTCGGCCAGCCAGCCCTCGGTTGCCGTCTGGGCGATCTCGGTCTGGCCGGAGACGACGTTCAGCGTGCCGTCGTCGATCTTTGGCTGCAGAACCTCCATGGCGCCATCGAAGAACACCGCGGAGTTCGCGTCGTCCGGCGAGCCCGAGAAGAGCTCGATGTTGTACGGAGCTTCGTGGCCCGCGCGCTCGGCAAGACCGTCGAGCAGCGCCTGGCCCTGCAGGTTGCCGACCTTGAAGTTGTCGAACGCGGCGTAGTAGTCGACCGCGTCGGTGTTCTCGATCAGGCGGTCGTACGCGATCACGGTGGCGCCGGCGTCTTTCGCCGCCTGCACCTGCGTGGCGAGCTGCTTGCCGTCCTTCGCACCGATGATGATGACCTTGGCGCCGTTCGTCACCATCGCCTGGATCTGGTTCTGCTGCTCGGCGACCGTGTTCGACGCCGGAGCGTACTGCACGTCGGCCTGGAAGCCGGCCTCTGCGAGACCGTCCTCGAACAGCTTGCCCGCGAGGACCCAGTTCTCCGACGTCTTGTCGGGAAGCGCGACACCGATCGTCGCGTCGGCCGCGAAGCCCACTGCAGCCTCGTCGCTGCCGCCGGTCCCGGTGTCGCCACCGCCGCGCTCGGAGGAGCATCCGGTGAGGGCGAAAGCACCCACGGCGACGATCGCTGTCGCCGTCAGAAGCATCTTCTTCATGTGATCTCTTTCTATGGTGTGTGAAGGTCTCGTCACGCGTGCGAGCGCGACGAGGCCCCTACTGTCCGCTCGTCTTGTCGACGGGTGGGGCTTGGTAGGTCTTGTTGGGCTCGAAGGTCTGCGTCGCCGGGTCCTCCGTGCGGCCGAAGCGGCGCGTCATGAAACCGATGAGCGACGGGCGGCCCTGCTGCTTGTTCCAGACGTCGATCCCGACCGCGATCAGGAGCACGAGTCCCTTGATCATCGAGACGACGTCGGAACCCTGGCCGAGCAGCGCGAGGCCGTTGTTGAGGAAGGCCATCACGAGGCCACCGATGATCGATCCGATCACGGTGCCGATGCCTCCCGCGACGGCCGCGCCGCCGATGAACACCGAGGCGATGGCGTCGAGCTCCCAGCCGGTGCCATCGTTCGGACCGGAGGCCTGCGAGCGGGCGACGAAGATCATTCCGGCGAGGGCCGCGAGGACCGACATGTTCATCATCACGAAGAAGTCGACCCAGCGGTCTTTCACACCCGACAGGCGCGCGGCCTGCCGGTTGCCGCCGACCGCATAGATGTGCCGACCGAAGACCGTGTTGCTCGTGACGAACGTGTAGACGATGACGAGCGCGAGCAGGATCAGGCCGGGAACCGGGAAGCTGGTCCCGGGGCGCCCTGTCGCGAACATCCACGCCGCCACGAGCACGACGACCGAGAGCAGCACGACCTTGGTCACGCTCACCCAGAGGGGCGCACGGTCGGAGCCCATCTTCTTCTGGACCCGACGCGTGCGGATCTCCCAGAACACGAGCCAGGCGACCGCGACGAGTGCGAGCAGCATGGTCGGGATGTTGAACGGCAGCGGCAGCCCGATCTCAGGGAGATAGCCCGTGCCGATAATCTGGAAGCCCTTCGGCACCGGGATGGTCTGCGCGTCGCCGATCCACTGCTGCGCCCCACGGAAGAACAGCATTCCCGCAAGCGTCACGATGAACGCCGGCACGCCGACGTAGGCCACCCAGAAGCCCTGCCATGCGCCGACCGCCGCGCCGACACCGAGGCCGAGCAGGATCGCGAGCGGCCAGGGGAAGTTCCACTCGGTCATCGATTTCGCCACGATGATGCCGGTGAATGCGGCGACAGAGCCGACCGAGAGGTCGATGTGCCCCATGATGATGACCATCACCATGCCGATCGCGAGGATCAGGATGAACGAATACTGATTGATGACGTTGATCAGGTTTCCCGACGTCAGGGTCGCGCCGTTGGGACCGTTGCGTATCAGCGTCAGGATCTCGAACAGGACGATGATGACGATCAAGCTGCCGAGGATTCCGAACTGGCGCAGCGTCGATGTTCCGGCGCCGCCGAACATCTTCGTGATGTCCTTGAAGTGGAACCCGCGCTTCGCCGGGGTGGATTCGGTGGTCATGCGGTTGCTCTCTGAGTCGCGGAGGTCATGCTGCGCATGAGTGCCTCGGGTGTCGCCTGGTCGGCCGGGATGCAGTCGGTGACCCGACCTTCGAAAACGGTGTAGATGCGGTCGGAGATGCCGAGCAGTTCGGGCAGCTCGCTGGAGATGACGATGACGCCCTTGCCCTGCGCCGCGAGCTCGTTGATGATCGCGTAGATCTCGTACTTGGCGCCGACGTCGATGCCGCGGGTCGGCTCGTCGAGGATGAGGATGTCGGGATCGGTGAACATCCAGCGCGCGAGCACGACCTTCTGCTGATTGCCGCCGGAGAGCTTGCCGACGCCCTCATCGACGGACGGCGTCTTGATGCGGAGCGCCTTTCGGTACTGTTCGGCGATCGTGAACTCCTCGCGGTCGTCGACGACGCCGTTGTGCGCGATCTTCGACAGCTTGGCGGCGACGATGGAGCGCTTGATCGTGTCGAGCAGGTTGAGACCGAGCACCTTGCGGTCCTCGCTCACGTACGCGAGGCCGTGCTTGATCGCCGACGCGACGTCGGGCAGCACGATCTCCCGGCCGTCCTTGATCATGGTGCCGCCGAGGAACGTGCCGTACGACCGGCCGAACATGCTCATGGCGAACTCGGTGCGCCCCGCGCCCATGAGGCCCGCGATGCCGACCACTTCGCCGCGCCGGACGTTGATGCTCGAACCCTTCACGACCATGCGCTCGGTGACGGTCGGATGCTGCACCCACCAGTCCTTGACTTCGAAGAAGACCTCGCCGATCTCGGGAGTGCGGTCGGGGTACCGGCTTTCGAGCGACCGGCCGACCATGCCGCGGATGATGCGGTCCTCGTTGATCTCGCCGCGCGAGATGTCGAGGGTCTCTACGGTGCGCCCGTCGCGGATGATCGTGATCTCGTCGGCGATCTGCTCGATCTCGTTGAGCTTGTGGCTGATGATGATCGACGCGATCCCCTTCGCCTTGAGGCCGAGGATCAGGTCGAGCAGGTGCTGCGAGTCGTTCTCGTTCAGCGCTGCCGTCGGCTCGTCGAGAATGAGGAGCTTGACGTCCTTATTCAGCGCCTTCGCGATCTCGATGAGCTGCTGCTTCCCCACGCCGAGGGTCTTGATGGGGACGTCGGGATCTTCTGCCAGCCCGACGCGGGCGAGGAGCTCGGTGGCGCGGAGCTTCTGCGCCGGCCAGTCGATCCGACCGAACCGCTTGATCTCGTTCCCGAGGAAGATGTTCTCAGTCACCGAGAGCTCGGGGATGAGCGCAAGCTCCTGGTGGATGATGACGATGCCGGCCTGCTCGCTCGCGGCGATGTCACGGAACCGCTGCTCTTCGCCGTAGAGACGGATGTCGCCCGTGTACGTGCCGAAGGGGTACACCCCGGAGAGCACCTTCATCAAGGTGGACTTGCCCGCACCGTTCTCGCCGCAGATGGCGTGGATCTCACCTGCACGGACGGTGATGGACACGTCGGCGAGCGCTTTGACTCCCGGGAACTCCTTCGTGATGTTCTGCATCTCGAGGATCGGGCCGGACACGGTAGGCAACGTTGCTGTGGTGGTCACGAATCTTCCTTGACGTGCGGCCACCGTCGATGTGACCGTTCACATTGGAGTCCATAGTGCTCGGATGCTGAGGCGCTGTCAAGTGCGCCCGGCGAATCCGTGTCGCTACCGCGACGCGGTCGACTCGCGCGTGCGCAGCAGCGTCTGCAACGGCCCGAACTCGGGCACGGCCTCACCGCGGATCTGCGCGAGGAGGATGCGCACAGCGCGGCGGCCGAGTTCCGGGAAGTCCTGGTGAACCGTGCTCAGTGTCGGTGCGACATGTGCCGCGACGGGGATGTCATCGAACCCGATCACACTCACATCGTGCGGAACACGCACGCCGGCATCCCGGAACCCGTGCATGAGCCCGATCGCCATGAGGTCGTTGGCCGCGAACACCGCCGTGAAGTCGCGGCGGCGCGAGAGCTCCTGGCCGGCGAAATAGCCGAAATCGGCGGTCCAGTCGCCCCGGATGGGTGGGAACGTGGGCAGATCGGCCTCGCGCAGACCGTCGAGGTAGCCCCGCATCCGGGACTCCGCCTCGATCCAGTCCTGCGGACCTGCGAGGTGCAGGATGTCCGAATGTCCGAGCGAGATCAGATGCTCGGTCGCGGCACGCGCCCCGGCGACCTGATCGGCCGAGAGGGTCACGCCATCGGATCCGGACGCCGTCTGCAGCGACACGAAAGGCATCTCGACGGTCATGCCCCGCAGGACATGGAAGACGCGAACCTGCGGCGCCAGCACCACGATCCCGTCCACCTGCTCTCGTGCGAGTTGCCGCACCGCGTTGCCGATGGCCTCGGGGGTCGTCGCTCCGAGGTTCAGTGTCGAGACCGAGTAGCCCTCTTCGCGGGCGGCATCCTCGATCCCGGCGATCGAGGAGGTCGGGCCGAACTCGCCGATCGTCGCCGAGAGCACACCCAGGATGTTCGACTTGCTGGTGACGAGCGCCCTCGCGGCCAGATTCGGCCGATAGTCGAGGACCGATATCGCGTCGAGGACCTTGGCCTTCGTCTCGGGGCGGATACTCGGATGGTCGTTGAGCACGCGCGACACCGTCTGGTGCGACACCCCCGCGAGCCTGGCGACGTCACGGATGCTGGGCATCCTGACACGGTCGGAGGCGGTGGACACGGCAGGCCTCCTTGCATGTGCACGGTCACATCGTTACTTCATTATGGCGGGCAATCGACGTACCCGCACCCGCCGGCGCAGAGACCCGCCGGCGAAGCAGTCAGCTGAGGATGCGGGTGCCCGCGACGGCTCAGCCTGTGATGAGCGCCCGGTAGAACTCGATCCCCCGCAGCCACACCTGCACACGGATGCGCTCGTTGTGCGAGTGCAGCGCCTCGCGCTCCGACAGCGACAGGTGGAACGGCGTGAAGCGATAGACGTTGTCGCTGATGGCGCAGAACCATCGGCTGTCGCTCGCACCGAGCTGGATGTAGGGCGTCGCGACGACGTCGGCGCCGAGGGTCGCGCGGCCCGCGTCGACGAGGCGGCCCCAGGCCGGTCCATCCCACGCCGACAGGGGCGAGGCCTCGGATGCCGACGCGACGTCGACGTCGACCTCGCGGTCTGCGACGATCCTGCGGATACGACGGTGCGCGGATGCCACCGTGTCGCCCGGCAGCAGCCGGACGTTGACGGTCGCTCGGGCGGTCGTCGCGAGGACGTTCGCGCCGGCGGCACCGGCCATCTCGGTCACGACGGCGGTCGTCCGGACGAGCGCGTTCAGCTCGGGGCCGAGCTTCGGGAAGACTTTCACGAGCGCGGGACCCGTGTAGCGGATGCTGCGGAACACAGCCTGCAGCGGGCCGCGGGTATACGGCGCGACGGTCTCGAACATCGCGCGCACCGGCGCCACGAGCCGGGTCGGGAACGGGCGACGGTGGAGGCGCAGGACGGCGCGTGCGAGCCGGGCGGTCGCGGGGTCGGCGGGCGGCGTCGACGCGTGCCCGCCCTGTTCGCGGGCGGTGAGGTGCACCGTCATGACGCCGCGTTCGGCGACACCGATCATCGCGGTCTTCACGGTCACGCCGGGCACCACGCCGTCGACGACCGCGCCGCCCTCGTCGAGGACGAGTGACGGACGGATGCCGCGGGCCTCGAGAACCGAGACGATCGCCTGCGCGCCACCGCCCGCGGTCTCCTCGTTGTGCCCGAACGAGAGATAGACGTCATGCGCCGGCGTCACGCCGTCGGCGACGAGCGCCTCCACGGCCTCGAGGATCGCGACAAGCGCACCCTTGTCATCAACGGCGCCGCGGGCGTGGACCGTCTGCGCCTCGCCCTCGCCGACGAGGTCGGCTGCGAACGGCTCGTGGTCCCACTCGGAGGGGACGACCGGCACGACGTCCATGTGCGCCATGAGGACGAGCGGGTCCGCGGCATCCGCTCCACGCCAGCGGTAGAGGAGCGAGTGTCCACCGATGACCTCGCGCTCGAGCACGCGGTGCACGCCCGGGTAGAGGCGCTCGAGGGCGGCGTGGAACGCGTCGAAGCTGCTCCAGTCGATCAGCGATTCGTCCGCGTACGACACGGTCGGAATGCGCAGGAGTTCACGCAGCCGCGCGAGCGCGGCGGAGGCTTCGGGTTCCACGAGCCGAGCCTACGTCCCCCGCCGCTAGGCTCGGGAGCATGAGCGCACTTCGATGGGGAATCCTTGCCACGGGAGGAATCGCGCAGGCGTTCACCTCCGACCTGCTCACCGCCGGACGGACCGTCACCGCGGTCGGCTCCCGGCGCCCCGAGGCGGCCGAGGAGTTCGCCCGCACACACGGCATCCCGCGCGCGCACGGCTCGTACGAGGCGCTTGTGAGCGACCCCGAGGTCGACATCATCTACATCGCCACGCCGCACAGCGCGCACGCCGAGAATGCGGTGCTCGCACTCGGGCACGGCAAGCACGTCCTGATCGAGAAGCCGCTGACGCTCGACGAGGGGCAGGCGATCGCGATCCGCGACGCCGCCGCAGCTCAGGGCCTCCTCGCCATGGAGGCGATGTGGACCCGCTACCTGCCGCACATGGTGCGCATTCGCGAACTGCTTGCGGAGGGAGCGATCGGTGAGCCGCGCGTGCTCATCGCCGACCACACGCAGCGCATCTCGAGCGACCCGACCCACCGACTGAACGCGCTGGAGCTCGGCGGCGGCGCGCTGCTCGATCTCGGCATCTACCCGGTGTCGTTCGCGTGGGACATCCTGGGCGCGCCAGTCGAGGTCCGCGCCGTCGGCCGGCTCGGTGAGACCGGCTCCGACACCGAGGCCGCGATCTCGCTGACGCACGCGTCGGGTGCGGTGTCGTCGCTCGTGACGTCTTCGCGCGCGGTCGGCCCCAACACCGCCGAGATCGTCGGCACCGAGGGCCGCATCTCGATCGACCGTGTCTGGTACACCCCGACGTCGTTCCGCGTGTACGCCCCGGACGGCACCGTACGCGAGGAGTACACATCGCAGGTCGACGGTCGCGGTATGCAATTCCAGGCGCTCTACGCCGAAGAGCTCATCGCCGCCGGTCGAACCGACGGCGACCTGCTCGGCATCGAGGAGTCCGTCGCGATCATGGGCACGCTCGACGAGATCCGTCGACAGCTCGGGGTCGTCTACCCGGGCTGAGCGGTCAGGCCTGCTCGTCTGCCGCGCGTCGCCGGGCGATCTCGCTCCGCAGGCGGTCTTCCTCGATCTCGCGTTCGAGGTCGGCGAGCTGCTGCTCGGTGGATCGCGCGTCGCGCGGAGAGGGCGCTGCCGGCTCGGACGCCCACGGCGCGAAGGCCGACGGCCGCGGCGCGCGCCGCGCGGCGTACTCGCGGCCGATCGCGAACCACAGCACCGTGCCGAGGAACGGCAGCAGGACGACGAGGAACACCCAAGCCACCTTCGGCAGGTGCTTCACCTGACTCTGGTCGCGGATGATGATGTCGACCAGCGCGAAGATCATGCCCGCGAGCACGAGCAGGGAGACGGCGTAGGGCATGCCCGGAGTCTATGAGGAAGCTGAACTCCAGAACCAGCCCGGGCGCGTCGGCGGCATCCGCTGTCAGACTGGGTGGATGCCGGATCTGCAGACTCCCCGCGTCGCGGTGTACCTCGACTTCGACAACATCGTCATGAGCTGGTACGACCGCGTGCACGGGCGCAACAGCTACTCGCGGGACCGTCAGCGCATCGCCGCCGACCCGACCGAGGCCGAGATCGCGGGCCGTCTCGCCGCCGCGACGATCGATGTCGGCGCGATCATGGACTACGCGGCATCCTTCGGCACCCTCGTCCTCACCCGGGCGTATGCGGACTGGTCCTCGCCGGTCAACGCGCAGTACCGCGAGCAGCTCGTCGCGCGCGCCGTCGACCTCGTGCAGCTCTTCCCCGCCGCCGCGTACGCGAAGAACGGCGCCGACATCCGCCTCGCGGTCGACACGGTGGAAGACCTCTTCCGCCTCGAAGACCTCACCCACGTCGTCATTGTCGCCGGTGACAGCGACTACGTGCCCCTCGCCCAGCGGTGCAAGCGGCTCGGTCGCTACGTGGTGGCCGTGGGCGTCGCGGGCTCGACGGCGAAGTCGCTGGCGGCCGCGTGCGACCAGTTCGACGCCTACGACGCGCTGCCGGGCATCGCGATGCCCGAGCCCGAACCGGCACCCGAGGCGCCGACGTCGAGCGGACGCCGCCGTCGCAAGTCGGTCGATCCGTCGGCGCAGCTGCTCTCGCGCGCACTCAAGCTGGAGTACGTGCGCACCGACGAGGAGTGGGTGCACCTGTCGGCGGTGAAGAACCTACTCAAACGCATGGACCCGTCGTTCAGCGAGAAGGCGCGCGGGCACCGCTCGTTCAGCGACTTCGTGAAGGCCTACCCGAAAGTCGCCGAGCTCGACGAGTCGACGAACATCGTCCGCGTCCGGGCGGTCGACACCGACGACTGAGCGTCAGGCGCGCCCCCGCGACGTCGACCACAGCGCCCAGACGATCAGTACCGGCTGGAACAGCAGCCGCACCCAGCGAGCGCGGTCGCTGTCGAGGCCGAATCCGCTGCGCTTCCCGGTCGCCTGCGCGATGTTGCCCGGGAAGATCGCCACGAAGAATGCGGCGAGGATCACGCCGACCCGGCGACGTTCCTTCGGGAGCGCGACGAGCGCCGCACCGAGCATCATCTCGACCGCGCCGGATGCCACCACGACGCCGTCCTTGTCGATGGGCAGCACCTCGGTGACGAGGTCGGGCACTTGCGCCTGGAACTCCTTGCGTGCCCAGAACAGGTGACTGAGCCCCGCGAACACCATGCCTCCGGCGAGCAGCCACCGCGCGATCGTCTTCATGGTCCGAGTATGCCCCCGGCACGGCGAGGTGTGGGCCGTACCCTGGTGAGGTGAGTCCCGAAGCGCCGTTCCCGTTCGAGCGGTTGCGGCGGACCCCCGACGCCGAAGGACCCGGTCTCGTCGCGGTCGACGCGGCGGACCGGTTGCTGCTCGACGAGTCGGAGAATGCCCGATCGGATGCCGCGCCCGGCACCATCGTCGTCATCGGCGACGCCTACGGCGCGCTCGCGCTCGGCGCCGCCCACGACGGCGCGGTGGGCGTGCGCGTGCACCAGGACGGCCTCGTCGGCGAGCAGGCGCTCGCGCGCAACGCGGCCGAGGTCGGGCTCGACGTGATCTCGGTCCCGCTGGATGCCGACGCTGTGCGCGCCGCGCGTGTCGTGCTGCTGCGACTCCCCCGGTCGCTCGACGCGCTCCGCGACATCGCCGGGCTGATCGCCGCGTACGCCGACCCGGCTGTCGTCGTGTTCGCGGGCGGCCGCATCAAGCACATGAGCGTCGCGATGAACGACGTGCTGCGCGAGGTGTTCGACCGTGTCGACGTGACGCACGCCCGCCAGAAGTCGCGCGTCCTCATCGCCCGCGGTCCGCACGACGGCGGCGATCCCGTCCCCGCCGCCGGGCGCGACGGCGACCTCGAACTCCGCGCGTTCGGCGGCGCCTTCGCGGGGGCAAAGCTCGACATCGGCACACGCCTGCTCCTCGCGCACCTGCCCTCGACCCCGCCGGGTGGGACGCCCGACGACCCACTCATCGACCTGGCGTGCGGCACCGGCGCCGTGGCGGCGCACCTCGCGTTGCGGCATCCGTCGGCCGTCGTCTCGGCGTCTGACCAATCCGCCGTCGCGGTCGCGTCGGCACGGGCGACGATGGTCGCGAACGGCGTCGCGGATCGGGTGGAGGTCGTGCAGGACGATGCACTCCACCGGCTGCCGGATGCCTCGGTGTCGTTCGTCGCGCTGAATCCGCCGTTCCACAGCGGCGCGGCGGTGTCGGACCTCATCGCGCCGCGGCTGTTCGCCGACGCCGCGCGGGCGCTGCGCCAAGGCGGCGCGCTCTGGTGCGTGTGGAATTCCGCGTTGCGCTACCGCAGCGAACTGGAACGGATCGTCGGACCGACCCGGCAGGTCGCCCGCGACCGCAAGTTCACGGTCACGGTCTCGACCCGGCGCTGACTCAGCGGCCCGGCGGGCCGACGATCAGCAGGACGACGTACAGCGCCACGACGCCGACGACCAGCAGGGTGATGAGCAGTGCGGCGCGGCGGAGGAACCAGCGCAGCAGCCGGTCGATCGGTCGGGCGTCGCGGGGGTCGTCGGTGGCCTCGAGTCGCCAGGCGCCCGCGAGTCGACCCGAGCGGCGCAGCCACATCTCGACGGGAATGGTCGCGTACGGCACCACCGCTGCGCCGACGGCGAGCACGCCGACACCGACGCTCCAGCGGTTGTTGAGCGCGACGAGCAGCGCCGTCGCCGCGTAGGCGAGGAAGACGAAGCCGTGGATGCCGCCACCGATGGTCACCGCGACGGCGGGCCCACCGACGCCGCGGATGATCAGGCCGCCGATGAGGAGCGTCCAGGAGACGGCTTCGGCGAACGCGAGCGTGCGGTAGATCGAGACGGGGGCGCGAAACACGCCTTCAGACTACCTGAAGGGTGTCAGCCCAAATACGTCAACGCCGGGTCGACCAGAGCGCCCAGACGATGAGGATCGGCTGCAGCAGGATGCGGATGAACCGCTTGCGGTCGGTGTCGAGACCGGGTGCGTCCCGCCCGGTGCGCCACTGGTGGATATTGCCCGGCCAGACCGCGACGAACAGGCCGGCGATCGCGAGGCCGACGCGTCGCCGCTCCCCCGGCAGGAAGAGCAGGGCTGCGGCGAGCATGATCTCGACCACGCCGGACGCGACGACGATCGTGTCTTTGTCGGTGCGCAGCATCCGCGTCGCCCAGTCGGGCACGACGATGCGGAACCCGCGCCGCAGCGGCCCGAGGTGTGCGGCGCCGATGGCCCCGAGGGCCGTGGCGAGCACGAAGCGGGCGACCACGCGGAACGTCACTCGAGCACGCCCGCCCGGACACCGCCGAGGGATGCCGCAACATCAGGGAGCGTATGCGTGAGGGCACGGTCGAGGTCGCCGAGGCGCGCCTGCGCGTCTCGCAGCACGGCGGCGCCCTTCGCGGTCACGCTGAGGTCGCTGGCGGCGCCGGCCTGGGCGGTCGCGTCGGCGACGAAGCCGTCGTCGACGAGGGTGTGCACCGCGGCGTGGGCGGATTGCACGGTGATGTGCGAGCGTCGGGCGAGCTCGGAGAACGAGATGCCCGGCTCGGCACCGATGTGACCGAGCAGGGCGAACTTGCGGGTGGAGATCCCGAGGGTGCGCAGTTCGGCCGCCAGTTGCGCCTCCCACGATGCGGACACGGCCAGCAGCGCGATGACGGGACTGAAGCGCGGTGCGTCGCCGGACGGGGTATCTGCCACGGCACGAGTCTAGGAGTCCGTGCGCCGCATGGTGGGGAACGATGTCACAGGTTCCCCGCGGAGGCCGGGCTCAGCGGTAGAGCGGGTACATCTCCCCCACGCTGAACGCGGTCACGATCCCGACCGCCGTCACGATGGGGACGATGACATCGCGCGGGGTGATGCGCAGCCGGGCGAGGCGGAGGCGCCGGGAGGACCCGGCATCCGTCGAACGGGTGAAGCCGCGCGTCTCGAGCGCTTCGACGGTCGTGCGCACCGACCGGGCGGTGTTGAGGAAGATCGGATAGAACGACAGCACCGCCATCTGCACGAATTGGATGCCGCTACGCCACCCCAGCAGTCCCGGTCGTTCCGGCGGCGCGACGCGCAGGCGGTAGCTCTCGAAGACGTCACTGAACTGCTCGACGAGGATCGGCAGCATCCGGTAGCCGTAGCTGACGCCGAACGCGAGCATCTGCGGGGCACGGAACGCCAGCAGTGCGTCGGACAGCTTCTCGGGATCGAGCGACACGAACGCCGCCATGCTCGCGAGCGCGACGACGCCGAGTTTGAGGTTCAGTACGGCGAGGGCGATGAGGGTGTCGAGGTTGCCGCCGAAGAGCCACGCCGCGATGAACAGGTAGAGGATCTCGAACCCGGCACCGATCACGAACAGGCCGAGGATCAGGGGGCCGACGCGGGCGAGCGCGACGGAGATCACCCCGAGCACGAACAGTCCGGCGAGCACGGTCACGTTGTGGGTGAACCAAGGCACGAGCGCGAGGCCGATGTACCAGACGACCACCGCGCGGGGGTCCATGGCGGCGAACAGTCCGCCGCGGGTCGCGTACGCCGTGCGGATGAGTTCCAGTTTGATCCACTGGACCGACAGGACGTCGTGGTGCGCGCGAGCCATCAAGCGACCGCGGTCCGGACCGGGACCGACACGGCGGCGACGAACTCGTCGACCGACAGCGGGACGGGGTCGACCCGCAACAGGGTGCCGAGTCGGGTGATGTGCGGCGGGCGGAGTGTCTGCGCCAGCTCGGGGTGGGCGAACAGCTCACGCGGAGTCAGGTCGGCGCGCACCCGGCCACCTTCCAGGACGATCACACGGTTCGCCCACTCGGCGACGAGCTGCATGTCGTGCGTCGCGACGATGGCGCAGGAGATCGTGTCGGCGAGCTCCGCGAGCATCGCGGTGACGTCGTCGCGGCTGCGCACGTCGAGGCTCGCGGTCGGTTCGTCGAGGAGCAGCAGACGGGGGCGCATCGCGAGGCCGATCGCGAGCGCCGCGCGGCGCTGCTGTCCGCCGGAGAGCATCCGCCCGTCGCGGTCGGCGAGCTCCTCCAGCCGCACGCGCGCGAGCACCTGCTCGACGATGCGGTCGGCGTCGGGGGTTCTCCGTGTGCGCGGGGTCAGCGCGACGTCTTCGCGCACGCTGCTGCGCAGGAACATCGTCTCCGGGTGCTGCGGGAGGTACGCGACCGTCTCCGCCATGCGACGCGCGGAGACGGCCCGGGTGTTCCGCCCCTCGACCGTCACTTCTCCCGTCCGTGCGACGGTTATGCCGGCGAGCAGCTTCATGAGCGTGGACTTGCCGGCGCCGTTGCCGCCGACGAGCGCAACCCGATCGCCCTCGTACACGGTCAGATCGAGATCCTCGAGGACGGGGGTGATCCCGCCTCCCACCGAGCGGTAGCCGTGCGAGACGCCCTCGATGTGGGCGACGACGCGCTCGGCGGCCCGGTCCGAGGCGACGACAACCGCAGCCCCGTCGACGTGCACGTCGTGCGCTCGGAGCACGTCGGCCGCCTCCTCCGGTGTGCGCGGAGCGGAACGGATGCCGAGGCGGTGCAGCGCCGAGACCGGTTGCGGCGCAGGGATGCCGTGCTCCTCGAGCTCTGCCGAGCGCAGCAGCGCCTCCTCGACCGGGAGGTGCCAGACGGGAGTGCCGTGCGCCATGAGGAGCACGGTTTTGGCGTACCGGGCGATGAACTCGGCGTGATGCTCGATCGTGATCACGGTCGTGCCGTGCTCGCGGTTGAGGAAGGTGAGTCGCTCGTAGATCTCCTCGGCGCGCGCGGGGTCCAACTCGGCCACCGGCTCGTCGACGATGATGACGGCCGGGGCGAGGGCGACCGCTCCGGCGAGCGCGGTCAGGTGCGCCTGGCCGCCGGAGAGCTGCCAGATGAACCGGCCCCCGAGGTCGCCGATCCCCAGCGCGCCCAGAGCCGCCTGCGCCCGTTCGGCATGGTCGTCCCAGCCGAAGTTCAGCGGACCGAAAGCGACTTCGTCCGAGACGGTGGGACGCACCAGCTGATTCTGGAAGTCCTGGTACACGTACCCGACCGTGGTGGAGAGGTCGGCGACGCTCGAGGTATATGTATCGACACCGTCGACGTGCACCGAGCCCGCGAACTCGCCTGCCCAGTAGTGCGGGATCAGTCCGTTGAACGTCTTGCAGAGCGTGGTCTTGGCGGCCCCGTTACCCCCGACCACCGCGACGAAGTCGCCGCGGTGAATCGAGATCGAGACGTTGCGGAGCGTGTCCTCGGTGGCGCCCGGGTAGCGGAACGAGAGGTTCTCGACCCGGATGATGGGGTCGTCGGTCACGGACGGGTCCGGCGACGGTGTGCAGCGAAGAGCGCGATGGCGATGGTGGTCAGCACGACGATCGCGCCCACGCTCACCCAGAGGAAGCCGTCGCCGTACTGGTCGCGGAGCTCGGTGTCGACCGTTCCGATCGCGATGTCCCACGCTTCGAGGAAGGCGAAGAAGAAGGAGGCGATCGACAGCAGGATCGCGGCGATCACGAACCAGCCGGCCTTGGGGGCTGCTCCCGGGATCGGCTCTCCCTTGACGCGCGGTCGGATGCCGAGGAGCGGCTCGATCTTGCCGTGCAGCGCCGGGATCAGCCACATGGCGGGGATGGCTCCGAAGAGGATGCCGCTCACCAGCAGGTCGACACCGAGACCGATTCCCTCGATCGCGAGAATCGACTCGGGCAGACCCTCGACGAGTTCGGCCTCCTCCAGACCGACCCAGACCTTCGTGAGGTCGACGAGGGCGGACAGCACCTTGTCGATGACGACGACCATGATGGCGCCGAGCCAGATTTGACCGCGACTGCGCGGGTCACGGATAAGCGTGCCGGCGATGTACAGAGCGAGGAACATCTGGATGAAGCCCTCCACCTCCGCCAGGCCCGAGAAATCGCCCATGAGCAGGTCAGTGAAGATGATCTCACCGAGCGGCGCGCCCAGCGCTGCCCAGAACGGGCTGAACAGGGCCACCATCGTCAGCGGGACGAAGACGAAGTACGACACCGAGATGTCAACGGGGCCGAGCGTCACATCGGGAATGATCTCCAGGATGATGTTCGACAGCCCGAACAGCGACATCGATAGCACGAAGATCATGAGCTTCTGCGGAGTGGTCAGTTCTCCGCCGGGTGCGCCGATGCCGCGGAGCGTTCCGGCGCGTTCGTAGGTGCGGGTGTCGGTCATGGCGTCCTCTGTCTTCGGGGTCGGGTGAGGCGGTCGGGTCAGATGCGGGCGGGGGCGGCGAGCAGGTCGATGAGGTCGCCGGGTTCGGAGACGACGTCGGTGACGTCGCCGGAGCGGACCGCCGCGTCGATGGCGTCGTCGTCCGTCGTGCCGCCGCGGACGATGACGCGGCGGGCGATGCCCATCGATTGCGCCGCAAGGGCGTCGTTCTGTGGCTTGTCGCCGAGGAACCAGGTGCGGGCGGGATCTGCGGCGGTGATCCGCAGGGCCTCCTCGACGATGCGTGGGTCGGGCTTGCGGTAGCCGTTCTCGTCGGAGCAGACGTAGGCCCCGATGAGCGGATCGATTCCCTGCGCGGTGCACTCGGCACGCACCGCCCGACCGCTGACCGTGTTGGAGACCACGACGACCCGGACGCCTTCGGCGCGGCAGTGCTCGAGCAGCTCCGCCATGCCGGTGCGGAGGGTGCGGCGGCTCTTCGCGCGGCCGTACCGGAACATCAGGTCCTCGGCTTCGGCGGTCAGCACGGCGCGCGCGCGCACGCTGAGGTCGGCGCCGACCAGGTCGCGCCAGAACTCGCGGGCGCCGACTTCGCGGTTCGCGCCGCCGCCGGCGAGGTTCTGCCGTTGCGCGCGCTTGCGTTCGGCGTGCCGGGCCCGCCCCTCCGCGATGAGCAGGTGTGCGCGGGCGAGCTCGACAGGCTCATCGGGCCCGTCCAGCAGCCGGGCGAGGTGTGACGCGAACGCGTCCAGCAGCGCGGCATCCGGAGCTGTTGTGGAGATGACGCCGCCGTGGTCGATCATCAGGACGGGCGCCCCCGTGGGTTCGGGTTCGGTGGTCGCCGCGGGTGCTGCCGAAGCGGGCGCCGCCGCCGACCGCAGCAGCTCTGCCAGCCCCTCGGGCGTGGGGAACACGGCGTCCGCCGTCTCCGCGATCGCGAAGGGCGGATTGTCGGTGTGCCCGCTTGTCGTGAGGATCATGCCGCCGACCCCGGCGCGACGCCCGGCGACGACGTCGCGATCCTGCGTGTCGCCGACATACCAGCACTGCGCGGGCGTCACCCCGAGCGCGGTCGCGGCCAGCTCGATCATGCCGGGGTGGGGTTTGCGCATTCCCACCTCGTCGCTGTACACCTGCACGCCGAAGGCGGTGTCGAGACCGTGCTCGGCGAGGATCGCGCGATGGCTGCGTCCGGCGTGTGCGTTGCTCACGATGCCCAGGCGGATGCCACGGCCCGTCGCCTCGGTGATGACGTCGCGGATGCCGGGGCGAAGCGTGTGATCGGAGAGCGTCAAGTTCATCTCCTCGAGCACCTCCCCCGCCTCGGCGACCAGGAGCGCGCGCACCCGGCCCGGCAGGTCGGCCGCGAGGAAGTCCCCGATGATCTCGCGGTGGGTCATCTCCCGCGGCGCCCGGCGGCGGCTCGAGGCATGCTTCCAGTGCCGGAGCGCGGTGAGCGCCGCGTCGAGCGAGGCTCGGACGCGTTCATGCTCGATCTCCCACCCGCCACGGGCGGCGCGCTCGACGATCCGGGTGGCGAACTCGTCGCGCCCGGTCGGGCGCTTCTTCGTCTGGAAGATGACACCGCCGAAGTCGAGCAGGAGCGCGTGAGGGGCGACGGTGAGAGCGGAGTCGGGCACTGCGGGTCCTGTCTGTCGAGCGATGTGCTTCGACGGTAGGGAGAGCAGGTGACACGGCAGTCGACCGCCAGTGAACGCTTGTGGAACGCTCCAGCTGGAAGACGCTGGAGCGTTCCAGCGCTGCTATGACGGAGGGGTGACCGACTCGCCGCGCCGCCGCCCGACTCTCTACGACGTCGCCGGGGCCGCCGGCGTGTCGAAGTCGCTCGTCTCGCTCGCGATCCGCGGGCAGGCCGGGGTCGGGGATGCCACGCGGCAACGCATCCTGGCCGTCGCAGACGAGCTCGGGTACCGCTCGAATCCGTGGGCGCGGTCGCTGGTGCGCGGGCGGAGCGGATCGGTGGGGGTGCTCGTCGGCGACCTGCGCGGGTACGCGGTCGACGTCGTACACGGCATCGAGGCCAGCGCCGACCGCCACGGCGTGGGCGTCGTGCTGGTCGACGGCCGCGGCGACCGCGACCTGCTCGCGCGAGGTGTGGAGCGCCTCGGCGGATTCGGCGTCGACGGGATCATCGCGGTGACGGGTCAGATCCCCGTTTCGGCGGTGCGTGCCTCAGCCGCTCCGGTCGTCATCGTCGGCCGGCCCGATGAGGTGCCGGACTCGGCGTCGCAGGTGAGCAACGACGACCGCCTCGGTGCCCGGATGGCGGTGCATCATCTGCTGGGACTCGGTCACCGGCGCATCGCGCATGTCGCCGGATCGGGGCGCGTCGCCGCGCGCCAGCGGGCGAGCTCGTACGAGCAGACCATGACAGAGCTGGGGCTCACACCGCTCGTTCTGGGATCGGTGGCGGAACTCATCGGGTCCGATGTGACGGCGGTGTTCTGCGCGACCGACCGGATCGCGGCGGAGTCGATGGGCGCGATCATCGACTCCGGCAGGCGGGTGCCCGAAAACCTCAGCGTGGTGGGCTACGACGACACTCAGCTCGCGACGTGGGTGCGCCCGGCGTTGACGACGGTCGAGCAGCCGCGGCACCTCCTCGGCGAGCGCGCGTACGCTGCGCTCGCCGAGCTGCAGGACGGTGAGCCGCCGCGCCGGGAGGTGCTGCCGCCGAGCCTCATCGTGCGTGGCTCGACCGCTCCCGTTCCGGCGAATGCGCGCTGACGAGGTCGGGGCGAACCGCCCCTGCGTCCACCGATCACTTTTCGGCTGTGGGGCACAGTCAACCTGTCGCCAGCCGGCTCCTCACGCCCAGGCACGACGCGAACCTTACAAGGGCCTCAGAAGTCCCAGTTCTCGTCGTGACGTCGCGACCGAAACCATCCACGACCCCATGCTGGTGCGCGACGTCATCCCCAACCCAGCCACCACCGCCTTCCTGGTGCGTGCGCGCGAGCGTGGAGCGGACACGCTCGACGGGCGCGCAATGCTGGTGAATCAGGCCGCGATCAATGTGCGCCTTTGGACGGGAATCGACGTCGACCGGAGCGTCATGCGTGCGGCACTGGACCGCGCCATCATGCAATGACCCGCTGCGAGTCGCACTCGCCCTCCTCCGAGGAGCGCGGGCGGGATGTGACTTCACCGTTCCCGACTGGCAGTACCGAACGAAGGCGACGCCCGAGGCTTCCAGCCTCGAGACGCCGCCTTCCGGTGCGGGCGGTCTACTAGATCGCGCCAGGCGCCCCAGCTCTGTGGAGTAGTTCCGCGCGTCGCGGCGGGTCTGCACCCGGCCGCGAGACCGTCACCGCTGCGGCGATCGCCGCGAACTCCAGGATCGCTTCCAACTCGGACAACCCGATCCGCGAAAGCTCCGAGCGTGCGGCGGCGCCCGCGAACGACGAGCGCACCAACCCGTCGATGAGTGCCCCCATGAAGGTATCCCCGGCCCCCACCGTGTCGACCACGGCGGCCCGATCCGACGCAACGGCGACGACGCCTGCCCACGAGACGGCGGTGGCGCCACCGGCACCGGCGGTCACGATCACGACCGACGGCCCGCTCTGCAGCCACGTGCGAGCAACGTCGAGCGGCTCGACATCCGGGTACAGCCAGCGCAGATCCTCGTCGCTCGCCTTGACGAGGTCGGAACGCGCGACGAACGACTCGACACGCGTGCGCGCATCGCCGTGATCCGACAGCAGAGCGGGTCTGATGTTCGGGTCGTAGGTGACGAGCGCGTCGCACCGCAGCCGATCGATCATCTCGGTCACGTCGGCCGCGCCCGGCTCCAGGAGCGCCGCGATCGACCCGGTGTGGACGACGTCGGCCCGGCCCTCGGCCACTCCTGTCAGATTCCACTCCAGGTCGAACTCGTAGGTCGCCGAGCCCGAAGTATCCAGCCGCGCTGTCGCCGTGGAGGTGCGGCTCGCCGGGGCGGCCACGACATCCACATTGGACTCGACCAGCCATGCCCGAATGGCGCGGCCGTGCTCGTCGTCCGCGAGCCGCGTGATGAGCTTCGGAGCGTGTCCCAGCCGCCCGAGGGTCAGCGCGACATTGGCCGGACTCCCCCCGGGCGCCTCGTCGACGCTGCCATCGTCGCGGACGACGACATCGACGAGCGCCTCGCCGATGACAAGGACGCGCGCAGTGCTCTGATCGGCGGATGCGTGAGCGGTCACGCGCCCGCCGCCGCATGCAAGAACGTGAGCTGACTCGCGGGCTCGACGATCAGCGGCCCCAGCGCCGCGTTGAACACGCGTCCGGCCTCCGCGCCGATGTGCTCCTCGAATGCAGCCCGGTCCCGATACTCCTCGAAGACGAAGAACCGGTCCGAGTCCTCCGCGCGGCGGTAGACCTCGAAGGTGGTGTTGCCCGGCTCCGCGCGCACGGTCTCGGCGAACCCGACGATGAGCTCCGCGACGCTGTCGGCTGCCCCCGGCTTCGCGGTGAACTCCGCGAACAGAACGACGCCAGTCATGCCTGAGCCGCGCCGGTCATGATCGCGACAGCATCCGTCATCGAGTGAGACTGCGGGGTGATGGTCGCGGCGCGCTTGCCGAGACGCTGCACATGGATGCGGTCGGCGACCTGGAACACGTGCGGCATGTTGTGTGAGATAAGGATCACCGGCACTCCGTTCTCGCGGAGGCGAACGATGAGCTCGAGCACCTGGTTCGACTCGCGCACGCCGAGGGCCGCCGTCGGCTCGTCGAGGATGACGACCTTCGAGCCGAATGCCGCCGCGCGTGCCACCGCAACGGCCTGCCGCTGACCTCCCGACAGGTTCTCGACCGCGACGGTGACGTCCTGCAGCGTCGAGATGCCGAGCCTGTGCACCTGCTCGCGGGCTTCCCTGCGCATGCCCGACGAGTCGAGGACGCGGAACAGCGACCCCGCGATCCCGGGCTTGCGCCGCTCTCGGCCGAGGAACAGATTGGACGCGACATCGAGCGCGGGCGACACCGCGAGGTTCTGGTAGACCGTCTCGATGCCTGCGGAGCGGGCGTCCTGCGGACGCTTGAAGTGCACTTCCTCGCCGTCGAGCAGCAGCTGCCCTTCGTCGGGGATGTATGCACCCGTCAGGCACTTGATGAGCGTGGACTTGCCCGCTCCGTTGTCTCCGATGACGGCGAGCACCTCGCCCGCATGCAGCCGCAGGCTCACGCCGTCGAGCCCGACAACACGCCCGAACGTCTTCACGAGGCGCTTCGCCTCGAGCACGGGCGTGCCGGCCGGTGTGGGCGCGGGAGTCACCGCGTCTTCGATGAGGCTCATTTGCGTACCTTCCTGATCCACTGGTCGACGGCGACGGCGACGATAACGAGAATGCCGATCGCGAGGGTTTGGTAGAGGCCATCGACTCCGGCAAGGAACAGCCCGTTGCGGAACACGCCGACGATGATGGCACCGAGAAGGGTCCCCCAGATGACGCCCCGCCCGCCAAACAGCGAGGTTCCACCGATCACCACGGCGGTGATCGAGTCGAGGTTGAGGTCCGCACCGGCGTTCGGGCTCGCCGCACCGGAGCGGCCGATCTGGATCCAAGCGGCCACCGCGAGCACGGCTCCAGCTGCGACATACACACTCATCAGCACGCGACTTGTCGAGATGCCCGCGAGGCGCGCAGCCTCGGCATCGTCGCCGACCGCGTAGACGTGCCGTCCCCACGCCGTTCTCCCGAGGATGTACGCCATGAGCACATAGAGACCGATCATGATGATCACACCGACGGTCAGACGCACATCGCCGATCGGGAACGCGGTCGCGGTCCACGTCAGCAGTTCGGGCATCTCGGCCTTCCGGACCGTCTGCCCACCGCTGTAGAGCAGCGTCAACGCGATGAAGACGTTGAGGGTACCGAGCGTCGCGATGAACGGCGGCAGTTTCACTCGCGTGACGAGGAAGCCGTTGAGTGCGCCCGCTGCGAGCGCCGCAACGAGGCCGGCGAACAGGGCAAGCGGCGCGGGGAGTCCATTGTGGAATGCGGTCTGCGCCATCACCATCGACGCGAGGATCATCGACGCCCCGACCGAGAGGTCGATGCCGGCGGTGAGGATGATGAGGGTCTGCGCGATCGCGACGGTGCCGACGACCGACACCTGGTCGAGGACGAGCGACAGATTGGCCGGCGCGAAGAATCGCGGATTGACGCTGCCGAACACGATGATCGCGAGGACGAGCACGATCGCGGGGCTGATCGCCGGATATCGATGCAGGACACCACGAATTCGATCAACTGGGGTGCGGCGATCGAGGAACTCGGCGGCAAGGTCGAGGGTGGACGTGGGCGGGGCTGGTTGGGTCACGGGTTCACTTCCGTCGGATTGGTGGGATGCTGCGGCCCGGTGTCCGTGCGACTCTGGACCGCAGCATCCTTCGGTGTGTCTTACTCGCCCCAGCAGATCTCGGTGGCCTCCGTGGTGTCGATCGACTCCACGCCTTCCGCCGGCTGGTCGGTGACGAGCGCAACGCCGGTGTTGAAGAAGTCGAGGCCGTCACTCGTCTCTGGCGCTTCGCCGGTCTCGACGAGCTTGACGATCGCCTCGACGCCGAGCTCGGCCATCTTGACCGGGTACTGCTGGCTGGTCGCGTCGATGATGCCGTCGGCGACCTGCCCGACGCCGGCGCAACCGCCGTCGACCGAGACGATGATCACATCGTCGCCGCTCTTGCCTGCCGCTTCGAGCGCCTGGAACGCACCGTACGCCGCCGGCTCATTGATCGTGTACACGACATTGATGTCGGGGTTCTTTGCGAGCAGGTTCTCCATCGCGGTGCGGCCGCCGTCCTCGGCGCCCTGCGACGCCTCGTTGCCGACGATCTCGTAGCTGCCGCCGCCCGGGAGGGTTCCGGTGGGCTCCTCGTCACCGTTGACCTGGTCGTCGCCGAGCTCCACGCCCAGCCCGTTGAGGAAGCCCTGGTCGCGGTTGTAGTCAACCGTCACGGCCTTGTCGTCGAACAGGTCGATGAGACCGATCACCGCGTCGCCGTCGCCGAGCGTCTCAGCCGTCCACTGGCCGATGTACTGGCCGGCGAGATAGTTGTCGGTCGCGAACGTAATGTCGACGGCGTCGGCGGGGTCAGGCACCGTGTCCAGCGCGATGACGAAGAGTCCGGCATCACGGGCCTTCTCGATCGCGTCGAGTACCGCGGGGCCGTTCGGCGTGATGAGGATGCCGGCATCCCCCTTGGAGATCGCCGCCTCGATCGCCTGAATCTGCGTATCTTCGTCACCGTCTTCCTTGCCCGCGGCGAGCGTGAGGTTCACGCCGTTCGCTTCGGCGGCGGTCTGAGCACCGTTCTGCATTGCGATGAAGAAGGGGTTCGAGTTGGTCTTGACGATCAGCGAGACGCCGATCTCGTCGGAGTCGCCGTCGGGCGTCGCGTCGGAGTTGGATCCGCCTGCGCAGCCGGTGAGCGTGAGCGCTGCTGCGGCGGAGAAGGCGAACGCGGTCAGCATGGTCGACCGGCGTCCACGGGTGTTGTGATTCTTCATTGAATTCCTCTCGGGCTGTCGTTGCCGCGTCTGACAACGATGTCAAGAGCGGTTCTACCCCACGCCATGCGATACAGTCAAGCGGCAAAGAGTCCGTCGAGATGAAATTGTGACATCGATGTCAGAGGAACAACCGCCACGGCAACGACGCCCACGCGCGACGATGCGGCAAGTCGCGACCCTCGCTGGGGTCGGCACCAAGACCGTCTCGCGGGTGATCAACAACGAGCCGAACGTCGCCGCCGCGACCGCGGAACGTGTGTGGCACGCAGTGCGGTCTTTGGATTATCACGTCGATCTACAGGCCGGCAGTCTTCGCCGCGCAGACGGACGCACGCGCACGCTCGGTCTGCTCGTGGGCAGCGTCGACAACCCGTTCGCCGGAGCGATCCACCGGGCGGTGGAAGACACCGCCATCAAGCGCGAAGTCGCCGTTTTCGCCTCGAGCTTCGACGACGACCCCGAACGCGAGTTGCGCGCCGTGAACGCGTTCTTGCGGCGGCGCGTCGACGGACTAATCCTTACCAGCGTGAAGCGGCATCCGGACTACGACGCATCGTTGCGCGCCCAGGGCATCCCCGTGGTCTACGTCGACCGTCGACCGCTGGACGCGACCTACGATTCGGTCACGAGCGACAACCGGGAGGGCGCGCGCAAAGCGACGGAGCACCTCATCAGACACGGACACCGCAGGATCGCGCTGCTGACCGACCGACTCGACATCCAAACCGCCGCCGATCGACAGCAGGGCTTCTTCGAAGCCCTCGGCCACGCCGGTATCGCGACGACGAGCACCCCCGTGATCACCGAGCTGCACGACTCGGGCGCCGCCCAGCATGCGCTGGCGCGGCTGCTGGCATCGGATCAGCCGCCCACAGCGGTCTTCAGCTCCCAGAACCTGCTCACCGTCGGGGCGCTGCACGCCCTGCGCGATGCCGGGGCGCAGCGTTCGGTGGCACTCGTCGGGTTCGACGACCTGCCACTCGCCGACCTCGTCGACCCAGGCGTGACCGTGGTGGCCCAAGACCCGCAAGAGATCGGCCGGGTCGCGGTGACACGGTTGTTCGCGCGGCTGGAGGGTCAGGATCTTGCCCCCGCGCACATCATCGTCCCCACAACGCTCATCCCCCGCGGCAGCGGCGAGATCCCGGCGCGCGCATAACCACTCTCGGCCGCTCGATGCGATTGTCGAGGCACTCGCCGACACCGATGTCAGCGTCGCACGGGGCCAAGCATTGCGATGTCCTGCAGACACTCCGTATGATCGCCGACCGAGTGCTGACATCGATGTCAGTCGCTCGGGGGAACCCGAGCGCGCGCGAAGGAGGGCGAATTGACACATTTCCGGATGCACCTGCATGGTGCACGCGAACGGCGCAACGAGCGCCGCAGTCGGCGGGCGGCGACCCTGACGGTGGCGGCCTCGATGCTCGCGACCTGTCTGGTCGGTGCCGGCACGACCGGCGCCAACGGCGCAGAGTCGTCACCGGGCGACGAGCAGTACCGGCCGCTTGTCCACTTCTCCCCGGAGAGGAACTGGATGAACGATCCGAACGGGCTCGTGTACGTGGACGGCACGTATCACCTGTACTACCAGCACAACCCCTCAGGCAATCGCTGGGGGAACATGAGCTGGGGACACGCGACATCCACCGACCTCCTGCATTGGGAGGAGCAGCCTCTGGCGATCCCCCAGACGTTCGCCGAGGACGGCCAGGCGATCGAGGACATCTTCTCGGGCTCCGTGGTCGTCGACGAGAACAACTCCAGCGGCTTCGGCACGGCCGAGAACCCGCCACTGGTCGCCGTCTACACGAGCGCCTACACGCCCGCGCACCCGACGCACGCAGGCAAGCAGGCGCAGTCGCTCGCCTACAGTACCGACGGCGGACTCACCTGGACGAAGTACGACGGCAACCCCGTGCTCGACCGCGACTCGGCCAACTTCCGCGATCCGAAGGTCTTCTGGTATGACGGCCCTGCCGGCGCGTACTGGGTCATGGTCGCCGTCGAGGCGACCGATCACAAAGTCGTGCTGTACAAGAGCACCGACCTCAAGCAGTGGCAGCACCTATCCGATTTCGGACCGGCGAACTCGACGAGCGGGATCTGGGAGTGTCCCGACCTGTTCGAGCTGCCCGTCGACGGCGATCCCGACAACACCAAGTGGGTGATGGTCGTGAACCTCAACCCGGGCGCGGTCGCCGGGGGCAGCGGCGGACAGTACTTCGTCGGCGAGTTCGACGGCACCACGTTCACCAGCGAGACCACCGAGGGCGCCCAGTCGCTCCCCGACGGCGAGGTCTTCGCGGGCTTCGACAACGGCGACTACGAGGGCTGGACGGTTTCCAACGAGCCGGGAAACTGGAAGAACGGTCCGTGGGGCTCGGTTCCGGCGGCCGGCGCCATCGACGGCCAGCAGACGGTGACGGGGTTCGCCGGCGCCGGGCTGGTCAACGGGTTCAACGACGGAGACTGGCCGGTCGGAACGCTCACCTCCCCCGAGTTCACGATCGACAGCCCGTTCATCAATTTCCTCGTCGGCGGCGGCCGGCACCCGCACGTGCCCGACGCTCAGCTGACCAACAGCCCGCCGGCAGGTAGCACGGTCTTCGACTTTGAGCTTCCTGCGAACCAGACCCTCGCCGCGGCCGGGTGGGAGATCACCGGCGACTTCGCCACCGAGCCATCGCGAAACCCCTCCACCTCCGGCGGCGACTACTACCTCGGCGCGAAGCGCCTCAACACCTGGGAGGGCGGTCCACGCGGCGACGACAATGTCGGCACCTACACCTCGCCGGCATTCCCGCTCGACGGGGACTTCGTGTCGTTCCTCATCGGCGGCGGGAAGCGGTCCGACGGCACCCTGCAGGCCGAGCTCGTCGTCGACGGCGAGGTGGTCCGGACACAGACCGGGCCCGAAGCGGGCGCGCTGAACTGGCGCTCGTGGGATGTCTCGGACTTTCACGGACAGCAGGCCCAGCTGCGGATCCGCGACGAGGCGACCGGCGGCTGGGGGCATCTCACGCTCGACCACGTCGTTGTCGGCGACGAGCAGGCGCGCGTGCGCACAGACGAGACATCCGTGAACCTCGTCATCGATGGCGACGTGGTGCGCACGGCCACCGGCTCCGACAGCGAGACCCTCGACTGGGCGAGCTGGAACGTCTCCGAGTTCGCGGGACGCAAGGCAGCGATCCAGGTAGTCGACAACAACCGCGCCGGGTGGGGACACGTGCTGCTCGACCAGGTGATGTTCGCGGATGCCGCCGCGCCGACTCGACTCGAGAGCTATGACTGGCTCGACTGGGGTCGGGACTACTACGCCACCGTGTCGTACTTCGGCACGCCCGCCGGATCCCGCATCATGCAGGGCTGGATGAACAACTGGGACTACGCGAACGACATCCCGACTTCGACGTGGCGAAGCTCCATGGCACTGCCGCGCGAGGTGACGCTGGTGTCGACGCCCGAAGGGCCGCGGCTGTCGCAGCGGGTCGTGCCGCAGATCGACGATCAGCTCGACGTCGATCGGGCGCAGACGCGCAGCGACGTCGCGGTGGACGGTGCAGCGGACCTCGACCTGTCGGGCGAGGTCGTCAAGCTCGACGTCGTGCTGCGGCCGGGCGGCGCCGACCGCGCGGGGATCTCGGTCTTCGGCGATGACGACTCGGGGACGCTGATCGGGTACGACACCGAGCTGGGCCGGCTCTTCGTCGACCGCCGCGACTCGGGAAACACCTCCTTCCACCCCGCATTCGCGTCGATCGAGGACGCCCCCGTCGCGCTGAGGGACGACGGCACCGTTACGTTCGAGGTGTACCTCGACCGGGCGTCCGTGGAGGTCTTCGCTGCCGGTGGGCTCACGACTCTGACCGACCAGGTGTTCCCCGACGAAGGTGCATCGAAGATCACGGCATGGTCGGAGGGCGGTCAGGCGCGCATCGTGCGCATTACCGCCACGCCCCTCGTCCCGACGATGTGGCAGGTCCCGGCTCCGGTGTCTGCTCCCGACGTTCCACAGTCGGTCGCGGCGGCGCCCGCCGGCACCGACATCGAAGTGACCTGGGAGGCACCGCTGGAGGATGGCGGAGCCGACGTGAGCGATTACCGCGTCTACCTCGAGGGCACCGAAGCGCCCGTCGCGACGACGTCCGGGACGTCGAGCGTCGTCACCGGCCTCGTGCCAGGTTCGTCCGCCCGCTTCGCGGTGGCGGCCGTCAACTCGGCGGGAGAGGGCGCCCGCTCGGACTGGACCGCTGCCGTGACGGTGCCCGACGGCGCCACAGCGGCGCCCGGTCGCGGCATCCTGTCGCACGACAACGGATGGGATACGGGCCTCGCCGACGGCGACTATACGGTGACGATGAACCTCTGGTGGGGTCAAAACGCGACGACGTTCCGGCTCTACGAGAACGGCAAGCTCATCTCGACCGCACCGCTGATCTACGGCGGCGTGACGGCACAGCAAGCCAAGGTCCCGGTCGGCGGTCGCTCCAACGGTACGTACGTCTACACAGGCGAGCTCGTCAACAGCAAGGGCGTCACCACGACGGCTCCCGTAACCGTGAAGGTGACGCAGGCGAGTCCGGCCACACCGGTGCTGAGCCACGACAACCATGACGGCGACGGGAGCTACGTGCTCACCGCCAACCTGTGGTGGGGTACGAATGCAACGGCGTACCGATTCCTCGAGGGCGACACGGTCGTCGCGCAGGGAACGCTGACGGCGGCGACGCCAAGGGCGCAGACCGCGACGGCGACCGTCAGCGGTGCTGCCAAGGGCAAGCACACCTACCGCGTCGAGTTCTCCAACGCGATCGGGGCGACCCTCAGCGCGCCGGTGACGGTCACCGTCAAGAAGTGAGCAGAGTGGGTGGGATGCCGGAGAGGTCGGCATCCCACCCACGTCGTATGTCGTTGCGCGCGTCGCGCGGGTCTTTATAGCCCCGAGGAGAAGATCAGCATCCGCGGCGAGCTCGCCGCGTTCCGCTCCGGACAGGTCTGGCCCTCCCTCACCGTCACAATCCTCGCCTACGGCGGCATGTTCGGCGCCTTCACCTACATCGCCCACACCCTCACCGAAGTCAGCGGCTTCACCTTTGGCACCGTGCCCTGGCTGCTCGTGCTGTTCGGCGTCGGCCTGGTCATCGGCAACCGGCTCGGCGGCCGCCTCGCCGACCGCTCCATCGACGGCACCCTCCTGCGCTCTTCGCCCGCGATTCCGGTGGCGACGATCCGAAGCGATCCGTGCGGCGGGACGGCGATTTCGCACCCAGCCGGGGATGTAGTTGGCCCGGAGGGCGGCCAGCTACCCCGCGCAGAGCACGTGAGGCGCAGGTCGAGCTGACTGAAGCGCTGGCCCGGCTCACCCTTCCCGGGAGAACGTCGAAGCGCGCTCGATCTGCTCGCGCGTCGGGGTGACGCCGGTGTAGCGCTCGAACTGGCGCGCGGCCTGCAGGGCGATCACGTCGGCGCCCGTGATGACGGGCTTTCCGGCGGTGCGAGCGGCGCTGATGAGCGGCGTCTCGGCGGGGAAGGCGACGACATCGAAGACGGTGTCGGCGGCGTCGATGTGGGCCTGCGTGAACGACAGCGCGTCGGCGTCGGGGCCGTTCATGCCCAGGGGCGTCACATTGACGATGACGGCGTGGCCCGGTGCCGGATCCGCAGTCGTCGAGCGGTAGCCGTACTTCTCAGCGATGGCCGACCCTGCTGCCTCGTTGCGGGCGACCAGAGTGAGATCGTCGAAGCCCGCGCCTCGGAAGGCGGCGACGACGGCCTTCGCCATGCCGCCCGATCCGCGCACCAGCACCGACGCGCCGGGGTCGACCGAGTGCTCCTCGATGAGCTGTGCAACGGCCTCGTAGTCCGTGTTCGACGCGGTGAGCGAACCGCCGTCGTTGACGATCGTGTTGACCGACTCGATCGCCGCCGCGGACGGCTCGATCGCGTCGACGAGGGGGATCACCGCCTCCTTGAAGGGCATCGAGACGGAGCATCCACGGATCCCGAGACCGCGTACGCCCGCGATCGCGGCGTCGATGTCATCGGTCGTGAAGGCCTTGTAGATGAAGTTCAGACCGAACTCTTCGTACAGGTAGTTGTGGAACCGGGTCCCGAGATTCGAGGGGCGCGCGGCAAGCGAGATGCACAGCGACATGTCTTTGTTGAGGATCGGCATAGAGCGATTCCATCACGAGACGGCTCGAAGGGAGAGGAAACCGCCGTAGCCGTTGAATCCGAGAGCGGTACCCCGGCGCGCTTCCAGTGGGTACCGGACTCGCGGCGCGTGGCGCCATACGGTTCTGCTCCGCAGACAGCGTCGGCTGTCAGGAAGCTATCCGCCGTGGCGGCGCAGTTGTCGAGCGGACGTGCAGTGTTGTGGGGAGGGTGCGGGTCTGTGCGGGTGCACGCTTGCGGCCTGCGAGTCGCTCTTCGATCCGCGACATGAGCAGCCGGCCGGCGACGGCGCCCTTGGCCTGCAGCGGCTGCTCGATCGTGGTGAGGCCTGCCGCTTCGGCGCGTTCGATGTCATCGACGCCCACGATGCTGAGCTGACGGGGCACGTCGATTCCGAGTTCGGCGGCGCGTGCAAGTGCACCGAGCGCGAGTTCGTCCGAGAGGCAGAACACGGCGGTGAGTTCGGGGTGCCGAGACATGAGGGCTTGCAGGCCGGTGGCGCCTGCCCGCTCGCTTGAGATCGTGCGCTCCTCGATGGGGATGGCTGCTGCATGCCCGCCGTGCGGGGCGAGGGCCGCACGTAACCCCGTGATGCGTTCGCGGAGGACGGCATAGGCAGGTTCCTCGTCCGCTGGCCAGGGGCCGTTGCGGCGGGTGCGACTGAGCCTTGGGGCCAACACGCCCACCGACCGGTGCCCGAGGCGAGCGAGGTGCTCGCCAGCCACCCGCCCCACGCCGTGGTCGTCGATGCCCACCCAGTCCCACCCAGGATCGGCGTGAGGCTGGTCCACGACGACCATCGGAACCCGCCGGGCTCTTCCCGCCGTCAGAAGTGGCTCGCCGTCGGCGACAGAGTAGATGATGAGCCCGTCGATGGCCACGGCCCCCAGCGGCGGGTTCGTGGTTGCCGTGGATGCGAGCATGACAAGGCTTCGGCCGGACTCCTGGCACGACTGTGCGACGCCGGCGAGGAACCCTACTGCGGCGTGATCCTCGAAGGCGAACGGTAGCTCGTCGGTGAGCACCAGGCCGATGGCGTCCGCACGACCCCGGCGCAGCTGGCGCGCGGCCGGATCGGGGCCGGCGTATCCCTTTCGTTCGGCCTCCGCGTGGATGCGTGCGAGGGTGCCGGCGCTCACCCGTTCGGGACGGTTGAACGCGTTCGACACGGTCGCCGTCGACAGGCCGAGCGTGCGGGCGATCGAGAGCAGTGAGGCCTCCGAAGCCTGTCTCGGCATAAGCATCTCCTTCCCAGCATATTTAACCATTCACACGAAGAGATGGGCAGGATCGCTTGCTGTGTCAAGGCTGCGTGGTCAACGATTGCTTCGTTACACATTCAGCGAAGGAGCGGGTTTGAGGATCGTCGCGGATTGCGTCGTGATCGGGTCGGGCATGGGCGGTGGGGTCACCGCGCTCGCGCTGGCACGTCGCGGAGTGGATGTGCTGCTCGTCGAGCGGGGTGAGCGCATCCGGCGCGAGCCGGAGAACTGGTCTCCTGACGCCGTTTTCCGTCGCCGCCGGTACAAGCCGTCTGAGGAGTGGCTCGACGGCAGCGGCCGCCCGTACAAGCCCGGAGTGCACTACGTCGTCGGCGGCAGCACGAAGGTGTACGGCGCGAGCCTGCCGCGGTTCCGTGAGCGGGACTTCGAGGCGACCGAGCACACGGACGGGCTCTCGCCCGCGTGGCCGTTCAAGTACGCGGACCTCGAGCCGTACTACGCTCAGGCCGAGGAGTTGTTGCGAGTCCACGGGACCTCGGGCGAGGACCCGACCGAGCCATGGCGCAGCTCCGCGTTTCCCTTTCCAGCCCTGGAGCACGAGCCGTACATCGCCGACCTCGCGGACAGACTGCGGGGCCTGGGAGTGTCGCCCGCCGCCAACGCGATGGGCGTTGACCTCCGGCCTGGTGGACTGTGCATCCGATGCAGCACCTGCGACGGATTCCCCTGCCTGCTCGGCGCAAAGAGCGACGCAGAAACGTGCGCCGTCGACCCCGCCTTGGCCACAGGGAACCTGCGTCTCCTGACCGGTGTGCGCATCGATCGGCTGGAGACCGGCCCATCCGGCAGCACTGTCGTCGCGGCGGTGGGGACCGGTCCCGACGGTGAGGTGCGGATCGCGGCATCCCGTTTCGTCGTGTCCGCCGGCGCGGTCAACTCCGCCGCTCTGCTGCTCCGGTCCGCCGACGACAAGAGCCCCGCAGGTCTCGCGAACGGCTCGGGTCAGGTGGGCCGGAACTACATGATGCACAACAACGCACACATCGCCGCGTTCGACGCCACCCGCCGCAACGACGTCGTCTTTCAGAAGACTCTGTCCGTCAACGACTGGTACCACGGCGCCGGCGACGGCGAGCCGGCCGGGGTCATGCAGCTGGTCGGCAAGGTGACCGGCTCCATGATGAAGCTCGAGGTCCCATTCGCCCCAACCGGGGCGCTGGACGAGTTCGCCAAGCGCAGCGTCGAGTGGCTGGTCATGGCCGAAGATCTACCCGCCGCCGGGAACCGGGTGACCATCGACACCGCAGGCCGGATCGTCACCCATCGCCGCGCGCTCGGAATCGACAATCACCGCCGACTCATGCGGAAGGCGAAGCGTCTCCTACGCCGCGCCGGGTACCAGGTCATCGGAACGCAATGGTTCGGGATTGAGATGAACAGCCATATGTGCGGGACGACCGTGGCCGGCCACGATCCCGCGCGGTCAGTCGTGGACGGCTGGTGCCGCGCGCACGACGCCGACAATCTGTGGATCATCGACGCCGGGTTCTTCCCCTCGAGCGCGGCGATGAACCCCGCCCTCACGATCGCCGCGCAGGCCCTGCGCGTCGTCGCCGAGACCGAGATCGCCGCATGAGCACGCCGCGAGACAAGGAGACCGCGATGCCTCAGCCCACCCCTCTCAGACCGACACTTACCGGATCCTTCTCCACACCCGCCGGGGGCAACCCGACCGGCGCGATGGTCGAGGCTGCGTATGCCCACCACGGCGTCCTCGCCCGCTTCGTGAACTGCGACGTACCACCCGAACAACTCGAAGCCGCCGTGCGCGGCGCCGTCGCGATGGGATGGATCGGGTTCAACCTGTCGCTGCCGCACAAGCAGGCCGTGATCCCCTTGCTCGACGGGCTCGCCCCATCGGCGACCCTGATCGGCGCGGTCAACTGCGTCGTGGCCGGAGCGGACGGGCTTGTCGGACACAACACCGACGGCGCGGGCTTCGTCGCGGCGCTGCGCGAGATGAGAGAGCCCCGGGGACGACACGTCGTAGTCTTCGGCGCCGGCGGAGCGGCACGGGCGATCTGCGTCGAGCTGGCACTGGCAGGGGTGGCATCCCTGCGCATCGTCAACCGCCGCACCGAACGCGCCGAGGAGATCGCACGGATCGTGCGCGAGAACACCGCGACCGATGCCACCGCACGGGAATGGACCGGCCCCTATACCGTGGATACCGACGCCGACGTCGTGGTCAATGCCACCTCCGTCGGACTTGCCCCCGACAGCTCGGCCAGGGTCAATGTCGTAGCGGCCTCACTGCAGTCCGGGATGCTGGTATGCGACGTCATCCCCAACCCACCCGACACGCCGTTCCTCCGCGAAGCACGGGAACGAGGCACCGAAACCCTCGATGGGCGCGCCATGCTCGTCAACCAGGCTGCGATCAACATCGGCCTGTGGACGGGCCTGGCCCCGGACCGGGAGGTCATGCACGCCGCCCTCGACGCCGCCATCGCGGACTGGCGGCATCCCACGTCGTGATCAAACGCGGACAGGTGGGGACCGGGGCCGACGAGTCGCCGAGTTCCCCTCACCGGCATCCTCTTCGGCACCTACCCGCTGCTGCAGTACCCCGGGGCCGGGCACTCGGAGCTGTTCACCATGGCGATTGACGGAACGGATCAGCGCGCACTCACCGCCTTCGGTGCGGACGGCCCGCGTGCGACGCAGCCACGCTGGACACAGCACGGGACGGCGATCATCTACACGCGCACCGATCAAACCGGACACCCCAGACACCTCTACGCGATGGCAGCCGACGGCACGCACGACGGACCCGTGGCATCAGAAGAGGATGTCTACACCCATCCCGTGCTACAGCCCGGACATGGAGTTCTCACGCCGATGGGATGACGGACGTGCCCTCCGCCCACGCGTCGATAGTCGGTCTCGGCGATCTGCACCGTCCAGACCGCGGTCACGAGAGAGGCCCGAATCCGCAGAGTCTTGCGGTTCCGGGCCTCTCACCGGCCGTTTCGGGCCGGAGTCAGAAACTCGAGACTAGAAGTCCCAGTCGTCGTCCTCGGTGGCCACGGCCTTGCCGATGACGTAGGACGAGCCCGAGCCGCTGAAGAAGTCGTGGTTCTCAACCCGGCCGCACAGCCTCGGAGTCACCCCTGAAATTCCGCGCTTTTCGTATCCGTTCACACCCGATTGACGCCCTAGGAATCCGGGAAACTGTAGTCAAAATGTAGTCACGTCACGATGCCAGACGAGCCCGACGTCGCCCTTCCGTCTGGTCCTGCCGGCGGCGGAGCCGGTGCACGAGGACGGGGTCGTGCTTCACGGCGTCGAGGGTGTCGATGAACCGTCCGAGGCGCTGGTAGTAGCGTGCAGGCGTCATGCCGAGCTCGGTCCGGATCGTCTCTTCCTTCACACCGGTGTGGCGCTCGTGGGTGGCTTCGAAGGTGAGGAGCTCGAGGTCGGTGGGCATCCCGTGAGTCTGCCCGCGGGGTCCGACATCGACCTGCGGCTGCCGGTTCCGCTACTGTCTCGCTCATGGGGTTGATGGATGAAGGTGGGGAACTGGCGCGAACTTTGGCCGCGAAGGCGGCGGCGAGGGCCGAAGAAGAAGCACGCCGGAAGGAAGCGAGCCACCTACCGCGCGTCGCGGAGTGGAGCATCGAGCTCGCTGAAGCGCTGGAAGGGCGGGGCATTCAGAAGACGCCGATCTACCTCCAAGGCCCTGAGTCTGAGGTAACGGACCTTTCGCCTCGAGGGTTCGACCACGTCTACGATCACGTGCGCACCATGCGTCTCGAACTCATCGACTTCATGTGGCCGCTTCGCGGCTGGCACCACGTGGGCGAGCGGGGGTGGCGCTCCATTAATGTGCTCCTACAGCCCAACGGTGCGCTATGGGACGGAGAGCAGCTCCAGTACGTCTACGACGTCAGATCGCACCCGAAGGTCGGATGGGGTGCGTACTTCCGCTCAGCTTTCAGCGCGCTCCCCGACGTCCCTGCCGGGCAGGCTGACCCGTTCTTCATCACGAAGGACCGCCTCGTCAACCGGAACGTGGACGCACTGCGCGAGAACGTCGGATTGCCGATCGCCACCGCGATTCAGGACGGAGAGCCTCGCCGCGAGCTCACATGGATCATCGGTCAGAGGCTGCCGCAGCTCATCGACGACTGACAGGCAGGTGCACTCAACCTCCGCGGATGCCAGGTAGATCATCCCCGCCAGGATGCTCCACCCAGGGGACGTCGATGCGTGTCCCGTCCCACCCGCACTCGTAGCCGCCGTCGACCTCACGCATGACCGTGCCGCACGACGGGCAGGACGGCTGCGCGGCGTCGTCGAACTCGTCAGGAGGGATCGGGGTCACCTGCCGAACCACCGCCGCCGTCGGACCGGGTGGGTCGGTGGTTCCGAAGCCTCAAGAGCGGGTGAGGGTGTGGCCGAGGCTGGTGAGACACGCTCAGCTTTCTCGAGCTCGACGAGGAGATTCACGACCTGTGACCGAAGGTAGGAGCCGAAGTCGTGAGCGACGGGGTCCTCGTCGGGTACGGTCCAGTGGAGCACCGCGCCGTCTGCGGTGAAGGACCAGTCTTTAGACCCTGCTGGCGTGGGGCCGAAGTAGAGGGTCTCGTTGACCTTGCCCACAAGATTCTGGACGCGACGCCGACCGCCGCGAGAGTTTCCGTCGATCGCGACATGGAGGTCGCCCTCGACGCTGAGGAAGAACGCCGGAGCATAGCCACGACCCGTTGGGAGAAGAGGCCACCCGGTCACCCCGGATACCTGCTCTGTTGGCGTGCCACGCGCGATGAGCTCGTCCCGCGTTTCCGTGAGGAGAGGCGAGACGTGCTGAGCAAAGAGAAGGCGGCGCTGCTCCATGCCCGAAACCGCCTCGATCCTGCGGGCGTTCTCGCTACCCACGCGCCGTGCAACATCGTCATCAAGCTCATCCCACATCCCCATGCGCCGAGCGTAGCGGTGACTCGGTGTCGGCGTATCCTGGCAGTCTTTCGGCCGGAGGAAGGGGACACCGGCCGATGGGATCGAACAGGCGCTACGCGGACGCCGTCGACCGGCGCATGGACGAACGCATCCTGCAGGGCATCGCCTGCAAGGGGGCGCTGCAGTCGCTCACGGTCGCCGAGCTGCGCCTCGACGATCGCCCGCTCACGGTGGACCCGCGGCCTCGTCGGAAGGTGAAGGCGTGGGTCCGGTTCGGTGAAACCCCGGTCCGGGTCGACGCGGTCGCCGCGCGGTGGACGCCGGACGCCGTCGGGATCGTGTTCACCATCGACGACGTGCAGCACCGGTGCTGGGTGTGGGTCGGCGCGATCGATGAAACCTAAGAACGCATCGACATCGCCTGAGCGTAGGTGGAGTCTCGTCCCCCCGGCGCTCAGGCAAGCGCGCGACGTTTTGCGATGTCTACCTCTCGGCTGGTCACGCCGCCGGGCAGAAGTTCCGGGATCACAAGGTCCTCGGAGAAGAACATGATCTCGGCCCCCTTGGAGCGCTTCGCAGCTGCCGAGTACGTGAGGCCGTACCGGATCGCGGCGGCGTCCGGGTATAGAGCAGTGATCTCCGGGCGCGCGTCGTAGGAGACGATCCAGGGGTGCGCGAGCGCTGAAACCGCTGTCGCGATCTCGGCGTGGTCAGCGGCGTCGTAGAAGTTGTCGTACAGCCCCTCGCCCTTTTCGAAGTAAGGCGGGTCGAGGTACAGGAAAGCGGCATCGACGTCCGGATCGTTCCATCGCTTCACGTACTCAACGGCATCCTCATTGCTGAGAGTAACGCGCCCCCGGTGCCGACCCAGCTTCCGGATCCGGTCGATGAGAGCGGGCTTGTTGTAGCGAGCGTCAATCTTCCAGGGGCCGGACTGGTCGGATCCACCGATCGCACCCCCTCCGATGATGCCTGAGCGGTTAGTGCGATTCAGGAAGAAGGTGGCGAAGCCGAGCTCGATCCCACTGGCCGTCGATGAGTTGAGAATCACACGTTGTTCGTGCCACACGTCCATCGTCACAGGAGTGTTCTCGATCAGAGCGCAGAGCTCGTCGGTTCGCGTGAGTGCGCTGGACCAGAACGCGTGGATCCCGGGGTTCAGATCGTTGATGAATGCACGATCGGCGTAACCCTCATACAACAACGTGAGCGCCACTGACGCCCCGCCCGCGTATGGCTCGACATAGTCGCTGCCTACGAGTTCGTTGTCGATCATGAGCATCTTGACGAAGTTCGCGATCTTCCCCTTTCCGCCCGGGTACCGTAGCGGCGACGGGTATCGAGACAGTTGAGTCATTTCCAGATCGCTTCCAAGAATGGCTGCAGCTCGTCCCAGGAGAGCCTGAGCTCGCTCGGCTTGGGGAAGGAGTAGCTGTTGTGCACGTACTGATTCAGGGTAGTCAGTCCGGCAGCGAGCCCGTGCGTTGAGTTCGCGATCTGATCGACCGTTTTGTGCAGTTGAGGGGGTATGGCAGACGCCGCCAGGAGATGCGCGTTCGCTTCCTTCAGTCGCTTGGCGAGAGGCAGATTTCGCCGAACCTCCTCGGTCATCAGCGCGTGCCGCACGATGTAGTCATCGACCGACAGCTCGACGAACACTCGGAAGAGGACCGAGCCCGCGTTGGGGGCTTGGTCAGCGTTCAACGTAACGAGCTCGTTGTAGATGCTGTTCAAACGCTGGGGGGTCGGGTTGATCTTTGCGTCACTGGCGGCCACTGAGGTCCGGGCAGGCTTGGCCTTGACGGTCTTCTTCGGCTTCGACTTCGGTGCGACCGGGGTCGTCTTCCCTTTCGGCAGGTCTGAGAGCCGGGATGCTGCCTTCAGCTTCGTTGCCGGGTCTGGTAGTTCTGCCGATGTGAAGCTCTTGAGGTACTCCTCGCGCTGCTTCTGGTCATAGAGGTCGGGCACACGCTTGCGTCGGGTGCGGAGATCATCGACGATCTTCCGAAGCCCTCTGGCGACCTGCTCGACTGGGTAATGAGAGACAAGCTCACCATCCACGACGTCGAGCCCGAGCTTGGCGCGGGTGTCGCTGGACTTGAGTAGACGCTGCAAAGTTGTGGAGATACGTGTCTTGAGCTCACTCGGCCCGTCGAGCTCGTCGATGAACTCGAGGACCTGACCCGAGTAGGACCGCGAGCCGACCGCGCCGTGTCGAGCTAGGAACCGGTCCTTCTCGTCGGAGTCCCACTCGACGAGACCAGCGCCTTCTTGCGCACCTCCATGTCGGCTGATCACGAAGGCGATCGCATCAGCCTCCTCGGCGGGCTCGTAGAGCGCGCACCCAACTTCCTCGATGGGTTTGGCCATAAACCTGGCAGACAGGCTCAGAAGCTTCTTGAAGTCACCGGTCGATAGGGCGGACTGGACAATCGTCGGTGTCTCCAACGCTTTCAGCGCGAGCGTTCGGCGATTACCCTCCAGCACGACATAGCTCTGCTTCTTGTCGCCGGTGGCCACGACAGTGAAGGGCTGAGCGATGTCCAACCCGCGATCTACGATGCTCTCGGCGAGGCGAACGAGACGGCGCCCCTGCTGCTGGGCCAGGGCGTGAATAGTTGCCTGTTGACTCGACTGCTCCTCGCCGAGGCGAGCGTTCTTCTGATCGAGCAGCAGGTCACTGACAGGAATTGGGCTCAAGCGTGGCATCGATTCAGTCCCCCCGGATTTGCTGATGCGTTTGGTCGAGACCCTACAAGACGAAGCGACCCCAGCGCCGCTCCGTGAGGAGGGACACCGGGGGCGTCGTCGTTCAGCCGGCGATCGCGAACATCGCACCGACCTGGTGGTTGGCGTGCTTCGCGAGGTTCTCACGGGTGTGGTCGTAGCCCATCGTCGTGCGAGGGTCGGCGTGGCGGAGTGCGCGCTGCATCTGTTCGAGCGTCACGTTGCCGTGCGCGAGTCCGTTCGTCGCGTACGTGTGGCGGAGGGCGTGCGGGGTGATCCGCTTCGGGAGCCCGGCGGCGCGGAGCGCGTTCGTGAGGACCGTCTGCACCGCAGCACGTGAGAGCGGCGTGCCGCCCCACTCGTACTCGCACTCGGGCTGCAGCAGCAGGTGCCCGGTCGCGCGGCCGCCGGCGGCGCGCTCCATCCGCTGCAGCGCCTCGGGTGGGATCGGCATCGTGAACGGCTTGTCGCCCTTCCCCACGCCCCGCAACACTCGCATCCCGTTTACGACGTCGCGGAAGTCCTCGACCTGCACGGCGAGGGCCTCGGAGACGCGGAGGCCCATCGTCATCATCATGTGGATCACCGCGGCCGCGGCGGGGTGCTGCTCGTCGACGGCGCGGAGGACGAGCATCGCCTCGACGAGGGTGAGGTACTTCGTGCGGGCGCCGTCGCGCCACGACTTCGGGAGCTTGATGTGCGCTGCCGGCGACCGGCGGATTCTCTCGTCAATCTCGGCGAGTTTGTAGAAGCCGCGCACGATGGTGAGGCGCTGCGAGACCGTCGCGGGCGAGTTGCCGCGAACCTCTTCGAGGTGCCGGCCGTACGCCTCCACGTCCATGCGCGTGACGTCGCGGAGCGGTTCGAGGCCCTCCTCGGCGCACCAGTCGAAGAAGAGGCGCAGGGCGAGGTCGTAGAGCTCGCGGGTGCGTCCCGTGTAGCGGATGAGGAACCCGCGGGCGGCGAGGCGGGTCTCGGCGGAGATCTCCACCGGGCGGGCAGGGGTCAGCGGTACAGTGCTCATGGTCGTTCCAGCTCTCTTCTGGTTCGGCTTAGCCCTCGTCGAGTTGCAGCTCGGCGGGGGCGCTCCCATCTTCGGGAGCCTTGAGCGTACGACGCACCAACGACAAAAGCACCCCCTCCCCAGCCGTGAGATGGCTGAGAAGGGGGTGCTTCATCGTTCCGAGATAACCGGGCTAGACGTGCGATTGCCGGTAACACGGTGCCCATATGATCGAGCGCATGGGGAAACGCCGCCGCCGCCGGTACGGCGGACCGAATCAAGGAGCGCGCCTGACCGCGCTTATTGCGGTAGCTGTTGTCGGGGTTCTCGTCGTCGTCCTGGCCGCGATGGCGCTGAACCGTGAAACCGACGTTCCGACCGCCGCTGGCTACACACCGAAGCCTCAACCCACGCCTGTCGATCGCAGCTGGCCTACGGCGGTGTTCATCGGCGACTCCTACACGGTCGGGGCCGGCGGGGCTAAGGGGGGCTTCGTGAAGACGGTGGCCCGATCTCAGAAGTGGGCCGCGGTCAATCTGGGGCGAGGTGGCACCGGCTACACGGACAACCCCACGCAGACCCAGGAGAACGCGAAGAACGCTTGTGGCCGCGACTACTGCGAGTCCTTCCGCGAAATCATCCCTCTAGCGCTCAAAGAATCACCCGACATCGTCGTTGTCAGCGGAGGACGAGTGAACTCCAAGACAACCCCGGCGACCGTCGACAGCGCAGTGCAGGATGTCTTCGCGTCGATTCGTGAGGCGTTACCTAACGCACGCATCATCGCCATCTCGCCTTTGTGGGACAGCCGCGAACCGCCCGAAGGGCTGCAGGCCGTCGCGCGTAGCGTCAAGGAGCACGTCGAGGCGGTCGGCGGCGAGTACCTCGACGTCGGTCAACCCTTGGGCGGGCACCCCGAGATGGTCGCCGCCGACCTCGTCCATCCGAATGACGACGGCTACAGCGCGATCGCGAGCGCTGTAGTCGCCGCCCTCGGGGGCCGAGGATTAAGCCGGCAGCATCGCCCAGGCCGCCTTCATGGCGGCGATATGCGCCGTCCGCTCGCTCTCGGTGAGCACCTTTGGCCAGACGTTGACCTCCGCGATGTCGGCCGTTCCGGACTGGGCGCTGCCAGATCCGATCTGTAGCGCGCTCGCGTAACTGGAGTTGATCGCGCCGATGGTTCCCGCGTCCGCCGTGATCGTGCTGTTGATGGCGAGGCGCGAGGCGGTCGCGGTCGGGTCGAGCAGCATGAACGCGACGACGTAATCGTCGATGTACGTGCGCGTGACCTGGCCGGTCGCAGTGTCGCCTGCGTTGCGGGCGGAGAGCGAGAAGGTGCCGTCCGTGGCTCTGGCTAGCCGGTAGCCGCCGCCCTGCGCCATGATGAACGACGGGCGCGTCGCCTTCGTGACCACGGCGACCGTGGTCGGCTGACCAAGCGTGACCGAACCAGAGAGTGAGCGGTCGGTGGACGGACCCCACCGAAGCACCTTCTCACCGGACACTTCTGCGATCGTCGGCGACACGGTGTTCGCGCCAGCGACGAGATCAAGCGACCCGATCAGGTCGGGAACGGCCGTCACGGTGTCACCGATGGTCGCGCCGTAGCCGGGCACATAGCGGTGCGTTGCCCCGGCGACGCCGTTGTCGTGCACCGGGTCGGGGATCACGGGGCCGGTTCCGGGGCCGGTGCTCGGGATGAGGATGCGAAGTCCGGGCATGTCAGATTCCTCTCGCGGTGCGGACGAGTTCGATGAAGCGGTTCGCGGCGGCGTACCCGGCCGCGTTCGGGTGAAGACCGTCACCGGTGAACGATGTTGGCGTAAGTGCATTGTCGATGTCGGCGATGTCCTGGCTCGTCTTCGTCACGCCAGCGGCGGTGAACGCCGCATCCGATTGGAGCCACGCATTCCAGTCCGCCCAGTCCTGCGGCGCGAGATCTCGGAGTGCGTTGTTCAGGATGACGAGGTTCGCCTTCCCGTCTGCTGTGGCGTCCGCACGCGGTACAACAGGCAGAAGGATGACCTTCCCTCCGTCGCGCTTCGCGCGGTCGATCATCTTCGAGTAGCGGGCCAGGATCTTCTCCAGTGGCTGCCGAAAGGCGTCGGCGCTCGACGGCCCGAGATCGTTGCGGGGGCCGAGCAAGATCGTCAGGGCACGGGAGGGGCGGTCGCGCGGCACCATCGGCGTGCCGGGAGCGCACGGGATCGCGCCCGTTCCGTTCTGCTGGGCGAGCGTGTATGTCGTGCTGCCGCTCACCGTCACTCCCGTCAGCGTGCACAGCGCGCCGCCGATCACGACGGTTCGGGTGCGGGTGCTGTCGTTCACGGTGAGCAGCGGGTTCAGGGCGGTGCCGTCCGGCTCTGTGATCGAGGTGACAACGACGGTGCCTGACGCGGGAATGCTGTTGCCCGTCACGGTCACGTAGGCGGGCACTCCGCCCTGTCGTGCTGCGATGGCCGGGGATCGCTGCCCTCCGATGCCCTCGAATGACACCGTGCGCGCCGTTGCCGCGCTCAATCCGGCTGCGTACGCACCCCAGTTCTCTGCCACGGAGTCGCCGACCACCTGGCTGGCGAGCGTCTCGGCGGGAGCTTCGCCGAGATCCGGGTAGAACGAGCCATCCGCGCGTTGCCCGAACGCGACCTCGCCGTCTCGGTACGCGAACGCCCACCGCCAGCCGGTGCTCAGGTCGAGAGTCGAGAACGAAACGATCGGGGTCTCCGGGTCATCCTCGACGGCGAACTCGACAGCATCGGCTTCGATCCACTCTGACCGGACCAGGCCAGCGTCGGACTGCGCGAGGTCGGCGGCTGCTTGGGCAACAGTGGGGTCATCAGCAATCACGGCCGCGACCTGACCAGGCACCCGCTCGTCGACGATCTGCTCTGTCGTGGCCTCTAGTGCAGGCGGCGTGAGGTGCGCCGGGGTCTGCGATTCCGACAGCTTCCCGTCCTCGTCGAGCTGCGCGGTCCCGCCCGGCTCGCCCGGTGCGACGGATGCCGCGGCCTCGACCGCTTCGGTGCGTGCCTGCTCGGCTTCGCCCTTCGCGGTGTTCACATCGGTGACCGCCTGCTCGACCGTGCCGACGGCGTCGAGGACGGCCTGCGGGGTGTACTTGTCGGGGAACCGGCGGGTGTCAGGGTCGAGCAGCGGGACGCCACCAGACACAGGGGTCGGGTCGCTCATGCGATACCTCCAATGGGCAGGTCGATCGAGGTGCCGTCCGCGTTGAGCATGAAGGCGGGGAACGTGAGGATGAGGGCGTCGGGGTCGTCGGGGTCGATGGTCGCGGTGAGGGTGCGGGTACGGATCTCCGTCAGCGCGTCGGTCGCCTCGGTGGCGGCATCCGTCGCGGTGCCCGCAGCGGCCGTCGCGGTTCCCGCCGCCCCGACTGCGTCGGCCTTCGCCTTGAGCGTGTCCTGGTAGACCCGCTCGTTCACCACGAACTCGACGTCCGGGGCCGGGGTGAGGGGCACCACCGTTGACAAGTCGAGGGGGTGGTCGGCGTCGTGCTCGGCGGTGACGACCGCGGTGAACGCGTGCTTGTGGATGAACTTGATGCCGTCGATCTTCGGCGTCACCCGGTAGTGACCCGCCACAACCCGCACCGGCCCAGCAGGGTCACCCTCACGGACGAGCTCGCCGTTGACGAGGCGGAGTTCTTCGCCGGCGTCAGCGACCGTGCGGGACGGGTTCGACACCGGACGCACCGGGCGGACCGGGACGATCAGCACCGTCCCCGACGCGGGCACCTCGGCCTCGCCGTCCCCGCCGATCGCGCGGACGAACGACCACGTCACGTAGCCGTACAGCAGATCAGCCATACCCGCCCCCGATCAGTCGGTGATGACGCGCTCGACGAAGAACTTCGTCAGCGCGAACGTGGACCCGGTGCCGGGCTCGAAGCCGACGAACCCGCCCGACGGGTGCGCGGCATCCGAGATCTCCTCGACGTCGTAGTCGTTCACAAACAAGGTGAGCGTCGAGCCGATCGCGCGGATCGAGACACGGTCCCCGAGCTGCACCGCGTGCGACGCGCCGAGGGTGGTGTTGGTGCCGGATCGGCGCACGAGCTGCACCCGCAGGACACCGCCCGTGCGGGTCAGCTGCAGGCGGTACCCGTTGCGGGTGCCGGACGCGCCGGCGGCGAGGTTGCCGCGCACGTCGAGGTACACGGACGACCCGTCGGCGGGGCCGGCGAGGATCGTGAACCCGGCCTCCACGTCCTCGTTCGCGACCGCGATCGTCGCGCGCCCGGACCCAGCTTCCGCGCCCTTGACCATCGCGCCGCCGGCGACGGCGATCGCGTTGGCGACGTTCGCGACCCACTGCAGGTCCGCCGCGCCGCCCCACCCGGCGTCGAGGACGCGACCGTTGATGTCGGCCGCGTTCGACCCGGTGAACAGGTCCGACGCGAGCGGTTCGACCACGGCGGGTGCGAGAGGGCGTGCGCCGGGGTTGTCGAGCGGGAGCGCGGAGTCGATGAGGGTCCAGTCGGCGGTGCTCATGAGGCGAACCTTTCAGAGAGGGTCGAGTAGCGGCGGAGGTGACGGCCCATGAACCGGGCCTGCAGGCGGTGGCCGAGCGCGTTCAGGTGCACCGACGTCGGCGAGGAACGGAACGACGGCGGCACACGCCCCGCAGCCACCGCGGCGTTGTCGTCGCTGGTGGGAGTGAACCCGGGCTGGAACATCACCGCGTCCGCGAGCGCCTGTGTGGAGGCGAGGTACTTGCGGACGGGGATGAAGCGGACGCCGAGCTGGGCGTGCAGCCACTCCTCCATCTCGTCGATGTAGTCGTAGATGATCCCGGCCGCTGCGGGGTTCCCCGTGTACTGAGAGCTGGTGCCCTCGGTGAGGCCCCGGTCGAGGAGCCCCCACGAGAACACCTCGCCCGCCTGTGCGGTGAAGTACTCGAGGTACCGGTCCTTCACGTCCTGGATGACGGTGGTGCCCGCGACGATCCCGGGTTCGTCGTTCACGCCGGCGGAGATGAGGCGGATGCCTCGGCGGAACGGTTTCCCGATCGTGACTTGCACCTCGACCGTGGTCGCGGCGACCGCGCCGGAGAGTCCGGTCGGGGTGAACGCGACCGTGGTCTGCCCGGTGCGGGTGATGGTGCCGGGAATGATCCCACCACCGGGCACGTATACGTCCACGCTTGCGGGGGCGGGCACGTCGTTCCCGGTTCCGTAGTACGGGGACGCGTCGAGCGTGAGGGTGACGCTGCCGGTCGCGGGGATGCTGCCACCGGTGACCGTGGCGGTCGCGATGAACGTGCCCGCCATCGCACCGATGTCGGCGGCACGGTTCCCCGAGACGCCGTGGTTCGTGACCGGGATGCCGAGGTCCGTCTGCAGCCAGGTTGTCCACCGCTCCTCGACCTGGTTTGCCAGGTCGGCGCCCTGCGTTGTCGAGTCACCGTCGCCGAGGATCTCCGCGAGGACCGTGTCCGTCCCGCCGCCGACGAGCTGCCCGTCCCAGTACTTCAGGAGACCGTCCGCACGGTCGATGTACATCAGCACCCGACCGCCCGCAGCCCACAGGTGCGTCCACGGGTAACGTGCGCCAGCACGCCGCGACGCACCCACCGAGCCGACGTCGGAGATCCGCTTCCCGAACGCCCGAGCCGTGTCGGTGTCGAGCATGCCGTCCGAACGGCGCCACGCCGCCAGCACACGGCGACGGGCAGCGAGGATCAGCGCCTTCCCATTGCGGGGCGACACAGGGTACGCGCCGACGAGGAGATCCTTCTCGTCGATCTGGTCGTCGACAGCGGCGGATGCCGCAGCGATCACCGTCGGGTTGGACGAGATGATCCCGGCTGCGACGGGCGTGATGACCTCGACGACCGCTTCGCGGGAGTGCGAGCTCTCCTCGCGGATGTTGTCCGCGGTGGTCTCGTCGGCGGCGCCGTCGAACTCCGCAACCTTCTTCAGGACCATCAGGTCAGCGCCCCTTCCGGCATCCAAACCTCAAGCTTCTTGCCCGAGGTGTCGATGTAGATCACGTTGTCCAGCCACGCCGGCGGCGGACCGTAGCCGCGGAGGATGACGCCCGACAGCTCCGGCCGCTCGAGGAGCTCACCGACAGAACCACCCGCGGCTGGGACGCGGAGCTTCCCCGGGACCTCCGCGCGCCCCGCGATGCGCTCCCCCAGGACCGGGTGCGTGTCGAACCACTCGATCCGGATCCGGTACCACGCGTCGCCGAGGACGTTCGTGGTCTGCGCGAGGTTCGCCGAGATCTCACCCTCAGCATCAGGCGTCTCAGATACCGCGCGCTCCGGGTAGAGCCGGTCGGGCCCCACGAACGACCCGGACGGCACGAACCAGATCAGTAGCTGCGCCGACGCGGGGATCGTCGTGCCGAGGATCGTGCGGACGTTCGCCGTGACGACCGGCATGCGTCAGCCCTTGAGTTCGGAGCGCGGCACCGAGCCGAGCCCGAAGCGCGCGAGGAACGCGTTCACCCCAGGCACCGCCATCACGCGGGCGACGAGACCCATCGCGACCGCGGTGACCGCGACGACGCCGTTGAGGATCAGGAACACGACCGGCGACACGGTGATGCTGGTCTGCTCGGTGAGGTAGCCGGCGACGGCCGCGGCGACGCCGTTGGCGAGCGGGATCAGGACTACGAGGGCCTGCACGATCGTGCGGAGCACGCGCTGCGTCTTGTGCCAGATCGGGGGGACGGTGACTTCGTTCATGGTGACCTCCGGGTCAAGTTGTGGGATTCTGCGGGCGCCGCAGCCACGTCGGCGGGATGGTGTCTTCGATCAAGGCGATGTCGGAAGGGTCGAGATCGGGGCCGTGGTCGGAGGGCCACTGACGGGCGATCGCACGGAGAATGCGCGCGAACGCGGACGACTTGAGTCGGTCCTTCTCGGTGAGTTCCCGCACCGTCGTCTTCAGCGTCTCGATCTCGGTCCACGCGCCCTCGAGCTGTTTCGCCACGCGGGCGTCGATCCGCGCATCGAGCGCGGTCTTCGCGTCTGCCCGGGTCTTCCCCCGTGTGGCGATCACGGTCAGGACGGTTCCGGCGAACACGAGGATGATTCCGACGAGGCCGATCATCTCCTGGGGCGTCATGCCGCGCCCTCCTCGGGGTCGCTCTCACCGCGGCGTTCCTTGATCTCCTCACCGAGGAGAGTCAGACGGAACAGCGGCAGTGGGATGCCGAGCGCGATGACAAACGCGACGAAGCCGGCGGCCGGGTCGGGATTTGTTCGGAAGACGGCCACAGCGAACGCGTAAGCGCCGAGGAGCGCCATCAGCGTGACCTTGCCCCCGATCTCAACCTTCCACAGTCCGGGGAACGCCACCCCGAGGAAGCACACGGTCGCGACTGCGGCGAGCAAGATGCCCATCACGTCGATGACCTGTTCCTCGAGCAGCGAGTGCAAGAGCGGGGACCCGAACGCCGCCGCCCACAGCCCCGCGCCCACCGCTATGCCGTCGTAGATGGGCAGCCACACTCGTTTGAGGGAGCGGTACTTGAACTCGTCGGGCGGGATCGCGTCAGGATGCCAGATCGACGCACGCCACAGACGCTTCACGACGCGAGCCGCTTCGCGAGTTCCTTCGCGACCGCCGCCGGGAGGCTCGCCTTCAGCTCGTCAGCGAGCTCATCGAGCTGCTCCCCGGTCGGCGCCGCCCCGAGCTCGAGCGCGCCGACACGGCGCTGCACGGCGAGGAGGACGGCGTACATCTTCCCGTGATGCCAACTCCCGGTCTTCCCGATCCGGACGGACTCCCAGACACCGTTGAGCATGCCGCCGAACGACCGTTTACTGGCGTTGTTCTTCGAACCCCAGACGGCGTCGCCCGCTTCGGCCTTCACTCCGGCCGCCACAGCGTCCGCGATGAACTTCTTGTCGGCGTCGTTCAGTGGCATGTCGTCCTCCTCGTTGGAGCCCGCGCTCGCGGGCGTGCCTGGCAGGTGCTTCTTGCGGTAGATGTCGGGGTCGACGCGGACGCCGTTGATCCATAGCTCCTCGTGGAGGTGGACCTGCCCGCCCGTCTCGCCGGTCGCGCCCATCTGGCCGATGTAGTCGCCGGCCTCCACGGTCTGGCCGACCTTCACGGCGATCGACCCGGTGAGCAGGTGATTCAGCGCGGCGACGATCTTCACGCCCGTCGCAGGCACCGTGATCTCGACGCGGTTGCCCCAGCCTCTGTTGTTCCCGCCGGAGGAGTAGATCCGTGTGACCTTGCCTCCGGCCGGGGCAACGACGCGGCGCGACCGAGTGACATCGCTCACCCGCCACTTCCAGTCCTTCCCCTGGTGAGGGCGGGACGGGCTGTACGGGTAGGTCGTCGTGTTCCCGAACTCGAGGCCGGGGTCAGTGCTCGCGAACGGTGCCGGGGAGATCAGCAGGGTCATCGAATCTCCTCAGATTGGGTGTATCGCGAGATACAGGCGGTGGTGTATCGTCCGATACATGACGGAGCGAGACGAGCTGGACGTGATCGCGAAGCGCCTGCAGCGCGCACGAGCGAACGTCGACGCCGTCACCGCAGAAGCTCGCGAAGCAGCACTGCGTGCGCTCGCGGCGGGGACCTCCGAAGTCCTTGTGTCGCAGAAGCTCGGCGTCACACGGATGACGGTTCGACGATGGGTGGGGAAATGATGAAGCGTTCAGCAGCCGTTCTGGGGACGGTGCTCCTGGCCGTGATGCTCGCGGGATGCGCGGGACCGGTCGAAGGTACGGCTCCCGAGGGCGACGTCGAGATCAGCGCGGAAGCGACCGAGGGGCTTGTCGCCGAGACGCCCGAGGTTGAGACCGGCGAGCAGGCCTTCCTCGACGAGGTGCGCGCCAACCTGCGCCCCGAAAACGTGATCCCCAACGCGACTGACGAGCAGCTGCTCGATGCTGGCGAGCAGGCTTGCGAAGCGATCGCGAATGGCGCGGACACCTCGACCTTGTCGCTGATCGATGGTGAGTCGACCGACGTGTCGGGCTACTACCCCGACAGCGCGACGATCATCGTCGCCGCTCGTCAGGCGCTCTGCGACTAGGGGATCACCTTCCGGAGCACGTTGCTCGCATCCCAGAACGCGGCTCCCAGGAACGACCCGCCTGGCGCATCCCCGATTGGTGTGGTCGGGAGATTCGTGAAACGGGCGGGCCCGTCGACAATCACCTCGCCATCGCGCGTCGCGACCTTCACGCCGGGCGCGGAGAGCGATGCCTCGACGCCGTTCACGATGACGCGGAACGAGCCGAGCTCAAGGATCGCGCCGAACTCACCCTCCGCCGTGAGCGTCGCGCCGCCGACGGTGATGCGCGCCTGACCACCGACGGACTCGATGACGATCGGGGATGCCCCGCCGATGGTGATCTTGTTCTCTTCGATCGTGACGTTCGCCGCGTTCAGGGCGCCGTCCTGGATCGTGATGCTGCCGCCGGCGCGGACGATCATGCTGCCGAACAGGTCGATGAGGTTCTGCACCTCGAGGATGCCGAGACCCGCGATCCGGACGCGGCCGATCACGTCGAGCAGGCCGACGATCAGCTCCGATCCAAAGACTCGGAGCCCCTCGTCCGACATGATGTCGAAGTTGCCCTCGGTGACCGTGGAGTACCCGATGGGCGCCTGCGTGAGGAGCTGGTGGACGAGGTCCTTGAGCTCAGCGAGCCTCTCCCAGACGAGGTCGTAACGAGGATCGTTCGCCACGTCAGGCCTCCACAGTCTCGATGGTGTACGTCTCCCCCATGCCGCCAGAGAACCCCACGACACGAACGCTCGAGGTGGTGTCCTCCCAGAGCTGGTCTTCGGAGTGGATATTGATGATCGAACCGACCCGGAGGTCGGCCGGACTGAGAAGGCTCGCCTTGACCGTGAGCGGCCGGCGAGTCATGGTGCGGAGCGCGTTGAGGCGTCCGCGCGCCTGCGCGGAAAGACGGCCGACGTCCGGCTCGGTCTTGTTCCAGAAGATCGTGTCGCGGGCGAGACCGGCCGATACCGGATTCGCTGCCGACCCGACCCGCATGCCTTCGTCGGAACCCTTGCCCGGCAGGTGAACGCCGGTTGCGGTGGCTTTGCCATGCATCCCGAACCCTGCGTCGTCCGCGGCGGACTCGTCGGCGTCCAGGAACACGTCGAACGTCGGTCCGGTGAGCGTCCCGACGCGCTGAACGCGGGTGAGCTTCCCAGCCTGCAGCATCGGGCGGAGGTCCATCTGAGGACCGTCGTCGCGCACGGTGAGGTCCTTGATGATCGCCGCGGCGGTCTGGAACTGGTGGAACTTCCACCGCTTCGAGAACGACCCCGAACCGACGGCCGGGAGCTGAACCGGGATCGGCCATGCCGCCGAGATCGGATCGAGGTACGCGCGCTGCAGCACCTCGACGACCGCACCCGCGATCGAGACACCCGAGACCGCGAACTCGCCGCTCGGGACGTAACCGCCGCCGCCTGTCGACGGACCGACGCCGTGCATCCAGCGACGGTCGAGGATCGTCGGGATCCACGAGTGCGTCACCGTGACGATGTGCCGGCGCCGATCGTACGTCGGAGCGTCGGTGATGAAGCCCTCAGCGATCGGGACCCCGTCCCACAGGAACAGCAGGATCCGGTCGTACCAGCGGGTCAGGAGGTCACGCCACTGGGAGCGCGAGTACTTGTCGTGCAGGATGATCCCCGCGCGCCGCTCCCCGCCGTCCCCGTGCCCCCACGAGGATCCGGGTGCGAGCTCCACTTCGGCGAGGCGGTCACCGGACTGCGTCTCACGAACCTCAGCAGTGAGCACGGCGCCTCCTAGATGTACGTGTCGAACTCCACGGCGGAGATCTGCCCGGACCCAGAGACCGGGTCGAGGGTGATTGTGCGGAGATGGCCGGCGGGGATGGCGATGCGTTCGGCCTTGCTGACCGCGCCGGGCTGCGCGACGCCGTTGCGGAGCAGGATCCGGTCGCGCATGTCGACGGTGTGCGTCTGCCCTGGTGCGAGCGCCTGCTCGACGACGTACTCGAAGCCGGCGGCGGTGAGCTGGTACCCGCCGGGCATGTTCCCAGTGATCGTGATGATGGGGAGGGTGTGGAAGTTGCCACGGTTCTCGAGGGTGATCGCGGATGCCGGTCCGATAAGTCCGCGAGACGCGCCGTACACACGCTGCGATGGTGCGCGGAACCGGATCGTGAAGTCGGCGAACCCGGTTGACCCGCGCCGTCGTGCGGGCGCGTTCGTGCCGCGCCGGACGAGGGTACTGAATCGCTCACCGAACTCGAGCCAGTCGAACGGCCCCACATCGTTCCGCTCGGCGAGCGCGCCGGACAGTGCGATGAGGAGTCGTCCGAGTTCCCACATCGTGCGGCCGTAGGCGAAACCGGTGAGGGTGATGATTCGGGGGCCGGTGCGGTCGTTGGGGAGGTCAAGTTCCCCGTCGCTGTACCGGCCCCCAGACGCGAGCTGCTCGTAGCTGGTCGAACCGCCGAGGATCAGTCCCTCGACGCCGGTCACGTAGTAGCCCGGCTGGTGGTCGAAGTCGCGGCCAACGAAAGTGAGGCCGGCGACGTCGGCAACGAACGAGCTATCCGGGGGGACGAGCATCGGCGTGACCTCCTACAGTGCGGACCCGTAGGTCTGCTCGAAGTACTCCCGGATGAGCGAGATGATCTCCTGCGCGGAGATCCCCGGTGGCAGCTGGAACACGTTCCGGATGTCGGTGCGCCCACCCGGTGCCTGCGGTGCCGCGACGGTCATGCCGCCATCCGCCATCATCTGGAACCCGGGCATCCGCCGGATCGTCTCCGCGAGGAGCGCGATGGAGCGTGCGGAACCGTCGAGCGGGATGAACGCCTCGGGAACGTCGCCGCGGTCGCCGACGACCCGCCAGGAGCTCGGCGGGACCATCTGCGCTACAGGGTCCATCCCGCGAAGCCCGCCCTGGGCCATGAACTCGACGATCGCGCCGTTGGCGAACGTGCCGCCACCTTTCCGCGACCGGTTGCTGTCCCCGCCGCTGGAGGTGGGGAACGCGTCCGCGATCGTGCTGGCCGCCTTGATCGCGTCGAGCGCGGCACGCAACGCGGTGATCTTCGCCCACGCGGCATCCGTGTCGACGTCGACCTCAGTCGTCACGATGCCGGGGAGCTCCGCGTACTTCTCGACGAGCCGCGCCGCTTCCTCCTTGGTGAGACCGGCCTGCACCGCCTGGTCGTACAGCGCGGTCGTGGCATCCGAGATCCGCGATCGCATCGCATCCGTCGACTCGCCGGCAGCGAGCGCCGCGTCGTACTCCTCGCGGAGTGCTCGTGCCGCGTCGCGGACCTGCTCGTTGACGGTGCCCTGTTCGGAGCCGATGCGTTCGATGTTCTCGGCGAGGCGGAGTGATGCGTCGTTGAGGAACGCGTCCGCGACGAGCGGGTCCGCGAACTCGCGGAGTCGGTCGCGGGCTTCGGCGATCTTGTCGGAGACCTTGTCGGTGGAGCTGTCGACGTCGCGGAACGCGTTGGCGACGTCGAGGAGCCCGTCGGCAGCGTCGCCCTGCTGCATCCAGCGTGCGACTTCGGAGAAGCCCTGGATGATGTCGGCAAGCGGGCCGGACACGAACACGCCGAACCCGTCGGACATGGTCTCCGCGGAGTCCAGTGCGCCGGCGGCGAGGTCGACGAAGAACTGCAGCAGCGGGCCGCGGTTCGCGGACACCCAGTCAGCGAAGTCACCGATGGGCTCGGCGAGCGCGGTGGCGAGTGCGCCTTGGATGCCGGCGGCGGCGACGTCGATGTTGCGCTGGGCCTGCTCGATCTTGGTCTGGTCATTGCTGGCCAGGGTGTCAAACATGCGCTGCGCGGATCCGGTGACACCGTCGAGCTGCTTGACCGCGGTGGTCAGGTCCATCGCGAACAGGGCGTCGCCGAGGTCCTCAGCCTTGGTGCCGAAGAGCTCGACGGCGGCCGCGTTGCGGACCACGGGGTCCTCGGTCTCGCGGAGCTTGTCAAGGACGAGCTGCAGCCCCTCACGGGCGGAGTCACCGCCCCGTGCGATGCGGGCGGTCATGTCCTCGGCGTCCAGGCCGAGCCGCTTGTAGCCGTTCGCGGATGCCTCGGAGGCGTCCGTCGCGCGGATCTGGAACTCCTTGAGCGCGTCGGCGGCGACGTCGCTGTTGCGGGCGCCGGCGGCGAGGCTCTGGTTCAGGAGGCCGAGCATCTGCGGCCCGTCGAGGCCGAGCTTGCGGAGCACGGACGGGTATTCGGTGAAGGTGTCGAGGAGGTCTTCGCCACGGTTCACACCGTTGCGGGCGCCGGCGGCGATGATGTCGAACGCGTCCTGCGCGGAGCGCGCCATGTCGGTGCGGAGCAGCGTGGTGACGGCGGTCGCGACGGGGCGGACGTCCTCTTCGAGGATGTCGGCGATGCCGGCGAGTCCCTGGATCGTGGCCTGCGCGTCGCGGGTCGTGGCGTCCCGGTCGATGATCCCGAACTGCACGCCGATGCGGGCGGTGTTCATGTTCGCTTCGATCGACTCGCCGAACACGTTCGTGTACGCCTCGCCGGCGGCGCGGCCGATCCGACCCGCCTGGTCCGGGCTGAGACCGGTGAGCGCCTCAAGGCGGTCGCTGCGCCCCTCGACGGCGAGGCCAGCTTCCACGGCGCCGCTGATCGCCTTGCCGATCGCGACACCGGCGAGCACGATGCCACCCGCGATCGGGATCGCGGCGAGCGCGGAGACGAGGGTCTGCTCGACCTCTCCCCCGACGACCTGCCCGACCTTCTCCCCCGCGCCGCGGGTCGCGGAGTCCAGGCCCTGCGAGAGCGACCGACCACCCTGCGTGCCGGCGTCCTCGGTCTCCCGGCGGAACAGCGACACGAACCGCTTCAGGGCGGACTCCGCCGGGGTCGGGTCGACGTCCACCTCGACCTGCTCGCGTGCGGCGGTCAGGCCGGAGAGGTGGCGCTCGAGCTTCTGCAGCGCCGCCTCGGCGCGCTTCACGTCGGCGCCGACGTCGAGACCACCGAGCGCCCGGACCTGCAGGTTCTCGAGCCGCGCCTTCGTGCGCTCGATGCCCTTCTCGGCGCGGGTGATGTCCGCGTCGAGCTGCAGCTTCGCGGCCTGCGAAACGAGCTTCTTCGCAGCACCCTCGACTCGGTCCATCGACGCGAGCGCACCCTTGGCGTCCGCGTCGACCTTGAACGGGTTCTTCTCGATCCGCTCGCCGGTGCCCTTGATGGTGCGCTCGGCCTTGGCGACCTGGTCGGTGTTGGCGGTGACGAGGACCTCGACCTCAGCGGCGCGAAGAGCCATCGGTCACCTCCGGGTCAGGACCGCCCTCAGCCGTGTCGGGCTGTCGAGGAGCGAGAAGATCATGGTGCGGATGCCCGGCCAGGGTCGGGCGAGGATCGCGGGGTCCCACAGATCGACGCCGTACTCCTTGGCCAGGTCGGCCTCCACGAGCCGCCAGTGCGTGAGGAGATCGAGGATCGAGACGTTGAGCGTCTCCCCCTGCTCCTTCGGTGCCGAGGTCGCAGCGGCTGGCGCGGCGGGGCGGAGGTCTGCGGGGATCCGGTAGTCCGGATACCACCCGTCAGCGTCGGGGGTGCCGATGCCGTACGGTGCGTAGTCCTCCGCCGTCGTCAGGCTTTTGGGGCCTCCCCCTCACCCGCCTCAGCCGCGCCGCTCCCGAGGTCGCGGATGCCCCAGAGCAGCTGGGCGAGCGCTCCCGCGTAGTCGGCCCCGCGCGCCCAGTAGAACGTCGCGTAGTACGACAGCCGGTCGATCGTCTCGACGGGCACTTCGTCGGCCGCCATCTGCTCGAAGACCTTATCGCCGAGGGCCGGGTGGGACGTGCCGATCGCGTCGAGAATCTCGTCGAGCTCGGCGGGCAGAGGCCCAGGGGTGAGCCCGAGGTTGACCTCTGCCCGCGCGGCCGCGGCGAAGATCATCTTCGCCCGCTCGACGCTGGGCGGCTGGACCGTGTAGGCCTGGTCGCCCAGCGTCAGAACGAGCGGTGGGATGACCCACGCCGTGAAGTCGACCGTGCTCACGCGCCGCGCGTGTAGACCAGCGCGGTCGAGGGACCGGCCGGGGTCGTCACGATCACGGGCACCGCGCCGGCGTCACCGGTGGGCAGGGTCGCGATGATCGTCGACGCGTTCACGACGACGAACTCCGGGACGGGGTCGCCGTCGACCGTGACCGCCGTCGCGCCGAGGAACCCGGCGCCGGTGATGGTGACCATCTCGCCGTCACCCGCGGTCGGCGGGGTCACGGACGAGAGGACCGGGATCGTCTCGCCCCACCCGGTGAACGGGTTCGCGATCGGCTCGAACGATCCCTTGCCGGTGAGGGTGACCGAGTAGACCTCGTTCTCCGCGTTGCCGGTGTTCTGACGGGACGCCTCGACCCGTACGTACGCGCGGCCGGCGTCGTTCGGGTTCGGGGTGCCGTTCTCGGGCTTGTGGTACCAGCGGACGTCGAGGATCGCGCCCTCGCCCTTGGCCTTCGCCGCGGCGAGAATCTTCTCGAGCTCGGGCAGGTAGAGCCCGGTGCTGAGGAGACGGTTGCCCTGGACAGTGAACGCGGTCGCGAAGCCGCGGCCGGAGACGTCCTCGTTGGGGCTGCCGAGGTCGTCGTAGGTGGCGACGTCGGTCGTGACGGGCGGGTACGTCGGCGCCCAGCCGGAGATCCGGCGGATCGGCTGCCAGACGGGCGCGCCGTAGGTGCCGAGGTTGACGTCGAGGCCGTGCTCGAAGCTCTTGCCGAGCGTCGCGCCGGCGGGGAGCGAAACGGGGTTGGTCATGAGAATGCCTCCAGGTTGTCGAGGATGACGGTGAAGTTGTCGGTGCGCTCCTGACGACCGTTGCCGTCGTCGCCGAGCAGGGAGAAGGAGGGATCGGTGATCGAGCTGATCCCGTTCCGCCGGACGATGCCGGTGAGGAATGTGCGAGCGGTCGACGCGATCTGGTCGGCGTCGTTCTTGCTGCCGCGGCGGCCTCGGGTGCGCAGTTGCGCACGGCGTCCGCGGACGGTGTTCTCGTTGTCGCTGCTGATGCCGTAGACCCGGACGCCGATCGCTCGATCAGCCTCGGGCGGGATCGCGCCGTAGAAGATCTCGACCGAGCCGGGCGGGATCACCGCGTCAGGGTCGGTCTCCCACACGAACGTGGGCACCAGGCCGAGAAGCTCACAGAGCCGGTCGGTCAGCTGGTCATCATTCACGGAGCGCCTCCGCGATGCCCGCGGCGATCATCGCCTCGACGTCGACCTGCAGCGCGGCCGTCTCGAGGAACTTCGCCTGCCCGCCGTCGGCGTGCTCGTAGTCGAGGTTCTCGTGCTGCCACAGCGCGTGCGGCGCCGTGTAGGACGCCTGCCCGGTGAGATCGTCCATGCGGATGCCGCCCGACTTCACGAGGTCCTCGTCGTCCTTCGGTGCGAGGTCGTTCGACCGCTTCAGGATCTCCCGCACCGCCTTGCGGACACCGTCGCGAGCACCCTGCTCCGCGGCCGACAGGATCGGCACGTGCATCTTCATGAGCGCCCCCTCACTCGAGGTAGAGGATCTGATGCGACGGGAGCGGCGGAGGGTTCTCCTCGCGCGCGACCCGCAGCACGGTCGCCTCCCGCTGCGCCGGCGTCCCCGGCCACACGGTGACGAGCGACTTGTGCGGCGCAAGGACGTCGAGCCCCACGGTCACGCGACTCGACGAGACGACCTCGGATCCCTCTGGCGTGCGGATGAGCTCCGCCTCGTCCCGCACCTCGGCGGCGACCGTCTTCGCGGCCGCGTGGTTCTCGCCGTGCCCGCGGGTGTTGCGGTACGCGCGGATGCTCACCTTGTGCGGGAAGAAGACCGCATCGAACCAGCTCACGAGTAGCGCCCCTCGGGCCACAGCCCCGCGATCGGCGAGGTCGCAGGGAACGACCCGCGCGGCTGGGCGCCGCCGTTTGTCACGGCACCGCAGATCGCACGGAGGCTCGCCTCGGCGTCCCCCTCGAAGGCGGACGCGATCGCGGCGAGCGTGATCGCCGTCCCGTTCCGACTCAGCGACCGCATCCGGGACTGACCCGTCGCGGGAAGCTCCGCGACCACGCCGCGGAGGATCGCGATCGCGTCCCGCCCCGGCTCTGTGTCCGGGTCGAGTGAGTCGAGACAGGGAGCGATGAGCCGAGCACGAGAGAGGACCCTTCGGCCCAGCTCCTCGTCCTCGGAGATCTCAGCGAATGTGATCGCCATCATCGCCCCCTGTCTCGTCGGTGTTGCGGTGCGTCAGGACGCCGGCGGCGTCTGCTGAGCGGGCGTACCCGCAGCTGCCTGAGCAGCGGCGGCCGCGGCCTGGTCCGGCTGGTCCTCGACCTTCACGGTCTCGATGAGGCCGAGCCCCTTGAGGCGCTTGACCTCGTCGTTGGTGACCGAGTCGGGCAGGAAGCGGCCTCGGCGGAAGTACGCCTCACCGCCCTGCGCGCCCGGCACCTTCGCGACGATCATCACGGCGGTGACGCGGTGGCGGTTCTTCGCAGCCATCAGAGCCCCGTTCCCGTGATCGTGACGCCCGCGGTGGCGTCGGTCACGATGGGAACCGTGACGCGGCGGGACCGCAGCAGGTAGCTGTCGGTCTTCTCCTCGCGGATGGACTTGGTCTCGACGCCCGGGAGGGACTTCGAGTAACCGGGACCACCGAGGTCCTCGTCGGCCATGCCGCCGAGCTCGTCGCTGTTCACCAGCAGCGGTGCCGTGGTGGGCACGTGCGGCGAGCGCAGCCAGATGAGGTCGAGGACGGTCGGCCACGCGCCGGTGATGAGCGGGTTGGCGGCCTCGCGCGGGAGGAGGCCCGCCTTGAGGAACTGCGCCATGACCTTCGCGTAGGCGGTGGGTGTGAGGACGATCGTGTCGAGGGTGTGACCCTCGCCCGATTCCTCGGCCTGCGCCTTGGCGAGCTCGACCGACAGCACGATGTTCGCGACGTCCGCGGTCCACTGACCGGGCGACGTGACCGTCGCGGTGATCTTCGATGCGATCACGCCGAGGGAGGCGGAGTCGACGAACTTCACCATGCGGTTGACGAGCTGCAGGAGCGCGCGGTTGACGACGTCGATGCCGCGGCGCTTGATCGACTCGTCGGTGACCGGGGAGTCGCGGCCCCACTTGTCGACCTTCGCGGCGGCGAGGTCGCCGGCGGTGACCTGCGAGCGCGGGTACTCGCCGCCGGGCTGGATCGACTCGGGGTCGTCCGGCGCGAACAGCGGGTCACCGTTCTCGTAGAGCACGGATCCGCCGATGCTGCGGAAGCGGCCCTTGAGCAGCGCGTCGGAGATGAAGCGCTGTGCGGCGAGGGTGCGGACGCGTCGAGCGATCGCGGACTGGGAGCGGAGCAGCTGGTGGATCTGCTCGGTGCTGAGGTCCTCGGTGTTGTCGATCGCGGGCACCGGGTAGGTGAGGGAACTCATCTCGATGTCCTTACTGGTCGAGCGCGACCTGGACCAGCTGGTCCGCCGCGGTGGAGGTGGTCAGGGTGATGCCGATGCCGTTCTCGCCGGCGCCGACGGCCTGGATCTTGCCGGCCGCGGCCGCCTTGATCCGGGTGCCGACCGCGATCGCGGCGGAGGCGACGAGGTTCTGGATGCCGCCGCGCAGCACGAGGACGTCTTCGCCGTCCTTCGTGTCGCGTGCCGCGGCTCCGACGACCTTGACGCTATTCGCGGCGGCGTGGGCGACCTCGCGGTTTCCGGTCACCTCGACGAGGCGGCCTCCGGTGATCTCGTCGCTGGCGGTGAAGGTGACCTTCGCGCCGGGCTCGAAGAGGTGGATGTGGTCGGCCATGTCAGGCCTCCTTCGTGTCGTCGTTGCCCCACGCCTTCGCGTAGAGCGCGTCGTCGGCGCTGTTGACGGTGTCGGAGAAGCCGAGCTCCACGACCGGCAGCGCGGTGTTCTTCGGGAGGCTGTTGAGCGCCTCCGTGGTGCCCGTCTCGTTGGTCTCGAGCAGGGCCGCCCAGGTCGCACGCGATGCCGCGGTGATGCGGCCCTCGGCGAGTGCCTGATCGAGGACGCGGGTGCGGCGTTCCTCGGTCTGGGTCGCGAGCGCCTGGGCGCCCTGCGATGCCTGGTTCTGGATCTGCTCCAGCACGGTGGAGTCGATCAGCTGGGTGCCGGCGGGGATGCTCGGCGGGGTGGTGACGGCTGCGCGGACCGAGAGCTCCTCGACGGCGGCGAGCAGCTGCTCGTCGGTCGAGTCGGCGGGGATGCCGAGCCGCTCGCGGATGTCAGCCAGGGGGGTGTCGCTCATGTCGAGCGTCTCCTTCCGGTTGGGGGTACCCGGCTCGGTCGATACCGGGGGCATGGTGGCCGCGGTGCGCGCGGCGAACAGCATGGGGCGCGTCGGGGTGGCGTCCTCGACGGGGACGGTGACGATGACGAGGTCGTCGTCTTCGTCCTCGTCGTCCGCGCCGACGGTCTGGGTCTCGCCGGCGTTCGGGATGGTGGCGACACGATCCGCGAGGCCCTGCGTGACCGCCTTCTCGGCGGTGTACCAGGTCTCGTCTGCGAGCAGCTGCGCCCAGTCGGTGGCGGCCGCCTTCTCCCCTGCCTTCGCCGCGTAGATCTCGATGATCGAGTCCTGGATGCCGTCGAGGATCTGCGCGTCCTTCCGCAGCTCCTCGGCGTTCCCGTAGGTGAAGACCAGCGGCGAGTGGATCATCATCTGCGTGCCCGGCGACATCACCGTGTCGTCACAGCCCGCGGCGATGAACGACGCCGCAGAGGCGGCGAGCGCATCGACGACCGCTGTGACGTTGGCCTTGTGGGCTCGGAGCATATTGAGGATCGTCATCGCCTCGAACACCTCGCCTCCGGGCGAGTTGATGCGGAGAATGATGCGGTCGACGGTGTCGGGGAGCGCGTCGAGCACTTCGCCCATGTCCTTCGCGGAGATCCCCCACCAACCGCCCCAGCTGTCGATCGGTCCGTACATGCGGATGGTGGCGACCGTGCTGCCGTCCGCAGCGGGCGGTGAGGTGACGGCGTTGAAGAAGTCCCGCTTGGACTGGGGCGGCGTCGCCGCGCCCCAGTACCGGTTCGGTGCCTTGACGTTGATGGTCATGCGTCCTCCCTCGAGGTCGTCTCGGAGCGCCGGGGCAGCTCACGTCTGGTCGCGGTGTCTTTCACCGGGAGGTTGTACGACGCGCGCACGTCGGCCTCGAGCGCTTCGTCCGGCTCGATCGCGCCGCTGTCGAGGAGCTGCTTGATCGACTCTGCGACCGCGGGGTGCTTCGCGCCGATCTTGGCCGGCACGATCCGGGGTGCCGGCATCGTCGGGCCCCAGTTCGCGTCGACGAGGTCCTCGATGACGTGGGCCTGCGTGATCGCTGCGATGTGCTGCGCGACCGCGTTGAGCGAATTGGTGAAGAAGTCCGCGAACGTCGAGCCCAGCGCCCACGAGCCGGTCTCGGTCCCGAGGTTCAGGAAGTGCGCGAGCACGGCGCGCGCGATCTGCTCGTCGTGGTACCGGATCGGCTTGTCCATGTCGGGGACGGTTCCCTCGACACCCTTGAACGTGAACTTCGCACCGTTGGGGATGGAGACGCCGGACTCGATGCCCGACTTCGCCTGCTTCGCGACGGTCAGGCCTGACGTGCGCTCCGCCTCGAGCCAGGCTCGCGCCTCGTCGGGCGTCATCGACACACCGGAGGGCAGCGGAGCGCCCTCGTACAGCGGCATGCCGAGGCCGTTCCGCTCCCCGGCGATGACCTGCACGCGCAGGTACCGGTCCTTCAGTAGCCAGTTCTTGTACGCGTTGCGCAGCAGGGACCGGCCGAGCCAGTTCGCGCCCTCGCGCTCGTTGACGTATGCGACGAGCCGGCGCACGGGGATTCGGACGTTCTTGCCGCCTACGGGTGCCCGCTGCTCGATCCACTCGAGGCCGCCGTCCTTCGCGACGTGGACATCCGCGATCGTGCGCGGCGGACGCCATGCCAGCTTCGACAGGTGGGCGAGGCCCGTGCCGTCGGTGCGGTACACCTGCTCGAAGAAGGAGTGACCGAAGACGAGCTCGAGCAGCGCGAGCCGAAGGTGATCGCTCCACGAGAACCGATCCTTGGTGCGCAGCGGGGCCTCGAACGCCTGCCCCTTGATCGGCAGCCCAAAGTCGGTCGCGATGTGCTGAGCGTGCTCGGGGTGCGCGCCTGCACGGTCGATGACCCACTCCGTGGAGAGGATCGGCTGCACGACCGCGCGGAGCACCGACCCGACCTGCGAGTCCTCGGACCGCATGCGATCGAAGATGTCGATCGAGTGCGGCCACATCAGATCCGGGTTCGACTCGTGCGTCTCCTCGACCAGCGAAGACCATCCGGGGATTGCGCCTGTCTGGTAGCCGAGCTCGGTCACAGGCACCTCCTGATCAGAAATGGACGCTGGTGAAGTCGACGTCGTCACCGCGGTCGCTGTCGTCTCCGGAGAGATCGATCACGCGCGCCGGCGGTGGTGGCGGCGGTGCCTTTACCGGCTGATGCATGAGCAGCCAGTAGGCCGCGATCCATGCGCGCAGCGCGGTCGGGTCGGTCGGGGATTCCTTGACGTCGATGACGCGTGCGCCACCGGCGAGGGTCTTCCACTCGGCGGTGCCGGCGGCGAGGTCGAGGGAAGCCCAGGGCGTGTGCCAGACCCGCTTCTCGCGGATCCCGTCATCGGCGTCTGCGTAAGCGTCGAGCAGGTCGCTGCCGTTCATCTCGACGACCGGCATCCGGAACTTCGGGTCGGCCTTGAGCTTCTTGAGCACGGTGCCTTCGGGCACGCCGGAGGTCTGTCCGCCGACCGCTCTGATACGACCCCTGCGGTCCTTGTGTGTGAGCCAGCCGCTCGCCCAGTCGGAGCCGTGACTGACGGTGACGACCTCGACCTGTGGGAGCCCGTCGGGTCGGAACCCGGCGAGCGCGATGTAGGTCTTGGATCGTCCGGTCTGCTGGGCGAGCCCCGCAACGACGGGACCGACGATCTTGTCGACGTCGGGGCGTGCGAGGCGTCGGCGCCCGTTCTCGTCGATGACGACCGGGGTCTTGGTCGCGTCCCATGCGCCGGGGGCGAAGGGGCCGGAGGTGGCGCCGTCGTTCCACTGGCAGAGGACCTCGGTGCGGAACACCCACTCGGGGTCGGTGTTGCATGCCGCGGCGATCGTCTTGGTGGAGATGGTGTAGCCGCGGGACGGGTTGGCCCAGGACCAGCCGGTCCGGTCGCGCTTGTCGCATCCGGGAGGGGCGGACCACTCGAGGATGCAGAGGGTCTCTTCGTCCTGCTCGAGGTCGTCGAGCTCGAGGTCGGTGGCGTCCTCGTCGTCGAACTCGTCGAGGTCGATCTCGTCGGTGTCGAGCAGTTCCTCGAGGTCGTCCTCGCTGGGGCCGGCGCCGTCCTCGAGCGCGGCGATGCCGTCGGGATCGCCGAGCGCCCGGTGAGCCATGAGGCGCAGGTAGCGGAGTACCCGACTGGTGACGTCGCCGGCGTTGGAGAGCGCGAGGATGAGCGCCTCAGCGCGGGCCATGGTGGTCTTGGTGATCGCGCCCCACGCGTCCCAGGTCTGGTGCTCGCGGAGCTCGTCGAGGAGGACGAGGTTTCCGGAGAGGCCACGGCCGGCGCGACGGTTCGCGGCCTTGACCTTGTACTTCGCGCCGGTGGTGAGGTTGAGGCTCTTCTTGCCGTTGACCTTGGTGACGCCGTCCTTGAGGGCGTTGAGCTCCTCGTTGGATTCGACGAGGTCGACGACCTCTTCCCACAGCGACTCGGCGACGTCGAGGTCCTGCGCGGTGCCGAGCACCAGCGGCCAACCCCAGACGAACAGCAGCCAGATCGTGAGGACCTGCGCGAGCGTCGACTTCCCGTTCTGGCGGGCGACGAGCACCACTGCGGTGCGGAACCGGAGCGTGCCGTCCTCGTTGAGCTCGAGCATCCGGATCAGCGCGGCACGCTGCCACGGCAGCAGGACGACGCCGAGGACCTCGTACGCGAAGTCGATGACCTCGAAGCCGAGCGACGTCTCCGGGGTGAGCTCGCGCAGCGGCGGTGTGCTGATGCGCGGCTCGGCGGATCCGAACAGGTGCGCCGTCTCCGGCGTCGCCTTGTCGCGCTCGTGGACCTTGTCGACGTAGACCTGGCCGCAGCCCTTCGGGACCGGCCAGCGCAGCGGGAGCGGGTTAGCCTGCCGCCCTCGCGCGGCGCTCCGCGGCCGCGTCTGCGAACTTCGTGACCTTGCCACCTGGCTGCCCCTTCTTGGGTACGCCCGCGGGCAGCGACGCCGGCGTGATCTGCAGCTCGGCGCACCCCTTCACGTAGGACGGGATCAGGTTGTACGTCGCCTTTTGCAGCGCCTCGAGCCCCTCGCGCTGCGCCTCGTCGATCAGCCACGCGAGCGTCAGCACGGCGAGGCAGATGCCCTCGTACTCCGTCTTCTTGTCGAGCTCGGCCGCCTCGATCGAGTGGCGAGTCGCGTTGACCATCGGGCCGGGCCGGCGTGCTGCCGCGGTGCGGTTGAACAGCGGCGACCACTTGCGGACCTGCTCAGCGAGCTCACGCTCAGCGGCGAGCGCCGGGTGGACGACAGCGCCGCGCTTGTCCCCGCCGTCGACGACGAGGCCCTCGGACTCGACCTTCGCGGATGCCGCGCGCCAGCGGACGACGAGCGAGCAGTACGTCTCCAGCGTCTCGGGGGTCACCGTCGGGGACATGCGGCCGCGGCGGGTCATCTCGACCCAGACCTCGCGCTCCGCGTCGGTGAGCCGATCAGGCGGATCGAAGTTGAGCTTCTTCGGGGCCGGCATGGATGCTCCCCACGTTCATGCGGCCGATCGTCATCGGGCCGAAGGTGATGCTGCCGACGGCGATCGCGCCGAGTGCGGGACAGTTCAGGTCTTCGAGCTCACGCTCGAGGGCGGCTGGCCGCAGATCTCCGACGAGGTCCGAGAGCGCTCGACGGGAACCCGGCCACTCGACGAGCTCGCCGACCTGCGTGACGGTGATGCGCGGATAGTCGTGCAGGACCTCGACGACCGCGTCACGGTACTCATCCGCCATCGACGGCCGCGAGTACTTGAGCGCAGCATCCGGGTCCAGAGCACGGCGCACCGCGTTGCGTGAAGCGCCCGTCTCGCGCGCGATCGCGCGGATGCCGGCGCCACCCTCGCGGCGAGCGCGGATGTCGCGGCGATCGCGCATGATGTCAGGCGCGGATGATCCTGGCGCCCGCTCGGGTCACCGTCATTTTCCGCGCGGTGTCGTAGAGCTCTTCCAGCTCGCCAATCGCCGCGCTGGTCTCGACGTCCCAGTCGACGAAGACCACGTCGGCCGAGATGCCGCGAAGCTCACCGTGCTGCCGGTGCCCGACGAACCGCACCGAGCCACTCGACACGAAGTCGATGCGAGGCCGGCCATTCGCTCGAGTGACGTGCGACACGGTGGGGCGACCGAGCGCCTCGAACTCCTCGAATGCGTCCCGGGCGTGGTCGACCGTCGCCGACACGACCACGACCTTCTTGCCGCGAAGCTCCGCCTCGTCCGCGAGGCCGCGGGCCGTGATCGAGTTCATGACGCCTCCAGAAGTGATCGGGTGGAATGTCGGGGATTGCCCCGGTCAGGGTCCGTTTTCGTTGCCAAGCAACGCCGGAAAAGGGTAGGGGGTCCGGATCCGGGGGGAGAGGAAGCCCTCCGGCGCGGTTTCCGCCCTCCACGCCTCGCTGGATTTTTTGAGCATCGGGCGTCGGAGGGGCCGCTTATTCGCTCACGCGGGCTCAGCGGCCGAAGCCTCGATAGCCGACACGCCGCTCGGCGCGCGGTCGATCACCAGTCCGATGAGGTGACGCCTTCGTCTTCGGCGTCGCTTCCGTCGCCGGCCGACTCGTTGCAACCCTTGTGCGCGGGACCCCAGTTACTTGGCGACCAGGTGAGTTGCGGGAAGAGCTTGCGCGACTTGAGGTGCTGCACTGTGCAGCCTCGCGGGTCGGTCGACGCGAGGCTGTAGTCGATCGGCTGATGACAGATGCAGCACGGCGCGCGGCGGCGGCGCCCCTCCGCCTTGACCTGGTTCAGCGCGGCGACCGCTCGGCGACCGCCCCACTTCGGGATGCTCATGCCGTCGATGCCCATCGCGCTCCCCCGCTCACAGGATGAAGCCGGCCGTCGGCGCGCAACAGACGACGACCGGCTCCCCCGTTCACTCGCGCTACCCGAGACGTCACGATCACCGAGCTGCGAGGAGTCGACGCCCCGCCGCCCAACACCGCTCAGTGTGCGCATCGATCCGACCGGAGACGAATGCCGCTCACTCCGGGCCCGAACAGCGGACACGAGGGAGGTCGTAGCGGCGCCGGTCGCTCCTGCAGAGAAGTGAGAGCGTGTGGCGGGCGGGGCGAAGTCTGACAGTGGGGCCGGCCTCACGGAGCCCGAGCGCTACCCGAAAGCGCGTCTCCGGGCCGGCCCCCGAGAACGACGAAAGCCCCACCGGATCGGTGAGGCTTCGGTCATAGTTCTCGTGCACGCACAGCGTAGCACGCAAAGCGGACGAGGGTGGACAAGGGTTTCACGGCGGGTCGCGCCGTTTTCCAGAGTGCATCCGCTCTCGGCGCGCTTTCTCGACCTGGAGCAGCTGAGCCTCGGAGACGACGATGAGCCCGGCAACGCGACGCTGGTCGAGATCCCCGTCAGCGACCCAGCGACGCAGGGTTCGAGGATCCTTGCGCACGCGCTTCGCAGCATCCGCCATCGTCAGCCACCTCGCCGAGCTCATGCAGGAACCGCCGGCACGGACTCCGCGAAGGCGATCGCCCACAGTCCGCCGTCATCGAGGTCGTTGGCTTCCCATCCGCATTCGTTGCACACGTAGCGAGTGCGGCCGCCTCGGCGATGCGAGGGTTGGACTCGCACTGTCATCAGGTCACACTCCGGGCACGGCGCCTCCGCCCACCGAGGCTTGTCATCGATCGCCCACCGAGCAGCCACGTCCGCCAGCGACCAGAAGTCCGGCGACGAGGATCCCGACCGAGCCAGAAGAGCATCGCCGAGGGCGAGCACCTGCCGCTTATCATTCGCGATGAGGTCGAGCCCCGCCAGGACCACATCGGCGTCCCATCGAGCAGAGTCAGCCGCGACGTCGCCTTCGATGCCAGCACGCAGGTGATACGCACGAGTCTCGGCTTCGGGATGCAAGACCCTCGCCTCCCAGATCCGCAGCGTGACCGCGATGTCGTTCGACGCGTCGAGGATGCTGGCGTCGACCGGAGCGGGCAGCTCGGGCTGAGACGACTGGACGAGGACACGGTCGTAGACGCGGGCCTTGGTCGGGTCGGCGACCGAACGGAGGTGAGCGATCAAGTCGGGGGCATCGTCGATCAGCCGGCGCATCGACCGATAGCACCGCTCGCAGATCAGCACGCCGTCACGGGCCGTGGCCGGCACGCACCCCTTGCACGAGGCGTCATCGGATGCCCCGAAGCTCGGACAGGTGGCGAAGTGCGCATCGCGGACGGTGCACCCTCGGATGCAGTATCGCTCCGTGGTGTCAGAACGGCTCATCGTCGTCCACCCCATTCGTCTCCTCGAAGATCGCGAGCTGCTCGACGTACTTCTCCCGAGCGAGCCACTGCCTGCGATACTCCGCTGCGGTGCCGCAAGGTCCGCAGGGCGTGCTGGTGCCGTTGGGGTGTTCGTGACATCCGATGGGCGGGGCGTTCAGCAGGCGAGGCCGTTCCGGACGCGAGGCGGGGCGTTGAGCATGATCGGCCCAGCGGGCCTCCCACGCACGCTCCTCCGCCTGCGCTTGCGCTCTCGCCCGCTCGCGCGCTCCCGCTCTCTTCTCTCTTTCCTTCTCTCTCTCCCCAGCCGATGAAAATGGATCGGCGAGCGGGGCGCTGAAGGCGTCCCGGAAGGCTGTCGAGGTGACGTGCGGGGCGGCCGGCGCAGTCGCGTCGAGCAACTGCAGCCACTCCGTCCCCTCCTCCACCCACGTCCGCAGATAGCCGGCCTCCTCGAGCATCACGACGTGCAGGACGACGCGCTCCGTCGAGGACAGCCGCGACTCCGAGGGGTAGAGCTGCGCGGCGACTCTCGCAGGGTCGAGGAGCATCGGTGACGCCCCCGCCAGCCTCAGCAGCCCCAACGCGGTCGGCGCCGCCTCGACGGGCAGCCCGAGCACGCTGGACCCTGGTGAGGGCACGCCGCCAGGAGGCGGTGGCTGGGGGGTTTTGTCCAAAGTCGTTCCCTTCTCGTGCGAACGCTCGCATGCAGGTATCGAATGCGAGCTGAAGGTCGGCGGGCTCCACGGTGAAGCACTCCGACCAGCCGCGGCCCTTGTAGAGGATCCGATCGGCGCGGCGAGGACCCTCAGCGGTCGGGCCCTCGAAAGCGGGGTCGAACAGGCGCCGCAACGCCCGGAGACCAGCGGCCTCCCACGACCCGTCCGTGTCGCGAGCATCGAGCAGCACCACGGCGCCGCTCTGCCGCATCATCTCGAGACGCGAGCCACGGAACGCGCGCCCAATCTTGAGGACGTTCAGCCCCGGCCAGTACACGAGGTACGTCGTCCCGAACTTGAGCATCCGCGACGGATCACGCACGCACTGCCGGCACGACAGCGCCCGGTCAGCACGCAGCGCACGCCCCTGCTCCACGGTGCGCCGGCCACAATCGCACACGCACCCCCACGCCGGCTGGCGCGTTCCACCAGCGGTGAGCGCGTCGGCGAGCCGGCGCACGACAGTGAGCCGCCCGAAGCGGCGGCCGGTGAGATCGATCAGCGCTCCCATCAGGCGACGTAGGTGCGGAGCGGAACGAGGTCGAGGTATTCGTCGTCGATGCCGAGCTCGACAGCATGGTCCTGGTAGTCGCGCCAAATGCCGAGGTCGATCCCCCGGTCGAGCGCGATCGAGTACTCGCATGTGCGGAGATCTCGCCCGGTGTCGACGCAGGCCTGCGAGTGCAGGACGTAGACGCGCTGCTCGGCGGATACGGCGCGGCCGAGGTGCTTGTCCTGGTGGCGGGACGCGCCGACCTTCGCTTCGATCATGTCAGCGGGCTCGAGACGGCTCATCGCCGCTCCCCCTTGGCCATGAGCGCGCCGAACAGGTAGTCGTCGCCCTCGCTCTCGGCGGTGAATCGTGGTGTGTCACCGGTTCGTGAGCCGAACGCTCGGTTGAGGGCCTCGATCTTGTCCTCCGATTCGGTCATCGCCGGCTCCTCACGATCGCGGAGATGCACCACACGGCGCCGACGACAGCGACCGCGGCGAGCGCGATTGCGGTGATTGCGGCAGCGAGCGCGGCGGCCCAGGTGAGGAGTTCTTCGGGGCTCACAGTTCCGCCCCTACGTGGCCGTGCTCTGGCCAGATTCGGCGGGCGGCGTCGATGACAGGCGCGCCGACTCCGGGGCCGGCGAGGTTGTCGTAGATGGGTTGGAAGCCGATGCCGGCGGTGAAGTGGTCGGATGCGCGGACCTCGCACACGATGTTCGTGCGGCCCTGCATGTCGACGATCCAGATCTCGCCGACCTTCGCGTTGCGTCGGTCGATCGGCTGTGGCGTCGGCGTGAGCGCCGCGATCCGCTGCTCGTAGTCTTGGTCCGTGCGACCCTCGATTGAGCGTCGCTCGTAATCGGCCTCTCGAGCACGCACCTCCGCCTCGGCACTCTCTGCGCGGTCGGCGAACCCGTACTCCCAGGTCTCGACGGTGGGGTCGACGACGCCGGCGCGTTCGGCGACACGGATGATCTTGCTCGCGAGCTCGTCATAGGCGCGGCCCTGGTGGGCGTCGATGTGCTCGTATGCGCCGAGCGCGGCGACCGCGACGTCGAGCAGCTCCTCGAGGACGTTCTCCATCGTGCCCTCGACGCCCTTGCGCGGGTTCGCGCCAAGCGCGCCGATGAGTGCGGTGACGGTCTCCCCTACCTCCTCGGCGACCTTGATCACACGGTGGAGGGTGAGGGCTTCGGGGTCGCGGTGCGCATTGCCGGCTTCGACCCAGCGGCTCAGCGCGACCAGGTGCTCGGCGACGATCTCGGTGCTCATCGGGCGCCCCCGAACTGCCACCAGCGGCGAGCGCTGAGCCGGTCGACTTCGTTGACGAGGTCGGTGATGCGCTGCCCATCGTCCTCAGCGGCCGCGTTGAGTCGCTCGATCGTGGTGTCCGCGGCGCCGAGCTGCGCGGTGAGCGCCTGGATCTTCTCGAGGAGATGCCTGTTCGAGCTGCTGCGGAGCCGCGACGCGACCGCTGACCGGCGCTGCTCCTCCGCGAGCCTCTCGGTAGCGGTTGCCCACGCGCGGAGCGCGGTCTCGAGCGCTGTGCCAATCGTGTCGAGCTGGCTGACGTAGACCGCGTTCTCGGCCTCGAGGTGGGCGGCGAGCGCGCGTGCACGTTCGACGTCCTCGGAGATGGCGACGTCCGCCCACGCCGGGCGCACCCCTCGGGGCACCTTCAGGTGAGCGAGTACCGAATCGATCACGGGTGCCGGATCGTCGATCGTGGCGCCGCCAGTGATCGACGTCATCGAGATGCCGGCGCGTTCGCGGGTCTCGTCGAGCTTGTCGGATGCGGCCGCGTAGTCGTACTCCCCGATCTCGGCTCCGTCGGTCTCGTCGACGACATCCGCCTCCTCGAGCGGCGTGTCCGTTCCCGGGTGGGTGAAGGATCCGTCGCCGTTGTCCATGGATCCGGGGATCGGCTCGAAGTCTGCAGCGGCTTCCGCGGCGACAGGCTGGGGCTCGGGCTTGACGGGCGAGTGAGCGGCGTCGTAGGCCTCGATGACCTTCACCGGGACTCGACCGTGGGAGGCGACGTCGTAGCCGTTCGAGCGGGCCCAGAGCCGGATATCGGCGAGCTCCTCACGGGAGCGACCCGACGGCGGTGTCGGCGCCGGCGGGGTCCGTTTCGGCGGGGTCGGCGGGGTCGGCTTGATCGTCGGAGTCGACGTCGGCTCTTCGCTGGTGGGCATCTCGTGCTCCTCGGGGGTCGGGGTGTTCTCGGGCGCCGGCGACGGCGCGACCGCCGTCTTGGACTGGTTCGTGACGGGACGCTGACGGCGGGGCCGCTTTGCGTCGGCTTCGGCCAACTTCGCGGTGTCGGCAGCTGCAGGCGGAGTGATGCCGAGCGCGCGCGCTATCGCGGCGGGTCGGGGGTCGCGCGCCTTCGCTTTGAAGTAGCGGAAGTCGGTCTGGGCTCGCACGTGCGCGTACACGCACGCCAGCCCGTGCTCGCGGAGCGCTGGGCAGTCCGTGTCCTTCTTGCACCCAGCAGCGAATCCCTCGGGTGTGCCGTGTTCGACGTCGGCTGGAAGGTCGATCATTCGTCGTCAGCCCCGCCGTCGAGCTCGGCGTCCGCGGAGAGCGCCTGCTTCGCACGTTCGATGTGCTCGCGGTCGGTGTCGGTCAGCGTGTATCCGAGCGCAACGAGAGCGTCGAAGTACGCGATCCCCTCCCCCGCCTCGACGATGTCCTCGAGCACCGCGAACGCGGCGGCGAGCGCGACGCGGAGCGAGGGGGCGCTGCGGGTGGTGACGATCGTGACGAGCTCGTCACGGTTGGGGTGGGCGGACCAGGTGTCAGGCGATCGGACGTCGCCGGCGAGCAGCTCCATGGTGACGTCCGCGTCTTGCCCCTCCTCGCGGTACACCTGCACACCGACAGCGGCGGCGAGGATGTCGAAGTGGGCGGCGGCGGGGCGGAGCCGGCCCGTGGTGAGATGATCGTGGATCCAGGTGCGGCGTGCGCGAGTGTTCGCGTTGAAGATCGCCTGAGCCTTCTGTCGCTCCGCGGCGGCGCGCTCCCACTCCTCGTTGGCGCGCTGGCGCTCGGCCTCTCGCTCGAGCTCTTCCGGTGTCTTCTCGGCCGCGGCCCGCTCCCACTTGATGTGGCCGTGTTCGGCCCAGTCGGTGCAGACGTAGCCGACCTCGAAGCCGTCATCGTTCGTCAGGTAGTGCGGGGACGCGCGGTGGATGTAGGCGCCGCGACCGGGGCAGTCTGCGTGGTCCGTGGGCGTGAGTTGCACGCCCGGGGTCGCGGGGTCTGCGAGCTTCGAGACCTCGGCGCCCGGGCCGCCGTACATGCCGCCCTTCTTCGTCCACCCGTACTGGCTGTAGGTGAAGGACTCGATGAACGGGATGCCCGCGGCCGCGAGGACGGCTTTGATCTCGGCGATCTTCTCGACCACGGCACGTTCGTCGCGGGCGGCCTCGACGTCGCGGGCGAAGTTCTCGGGGCGGGTGGTGGCGGTCTCGACGAGGCGCTTCTGGATCTTCGGGTGCTCGTCGAAGTCGGCGATCGCCGCGGCCTGCGCGAAGTCGATCGAGGGCTGCTCGTCGACGAGCTCGCTGGCGGTCTTCGAGGTCTTGATCTTGAGGCCGGCGCGGATGCGTTCGGGCTTCTCGCCGAGTCCGGCGGCGATGTCCTCCGGGCGGAGACCAAAGAGGCTGAGCTTCTCGTAACCGGCGGCGAGGTCCTTCGCGTTCAGCCCCTCGCGACGCTCGTTCTCCACGATCTGCCGCTCGAGGTCACCGGCCTCGTCGATGGGGGCGTTGTCGCGGACGATGACGTAGATGCGTTCGAGACCTGCGGCGATCGCGGCACCGACACGGCGGTGGCCGATCGCGATGACGTACCGGTTCTCGGTCGCGTCCCAGACGACGGTCGGCGGCTGCTGGATGCCGTGTCGGCGCACTGATGCGATCAATGCCTCGTCGGGGGTGGCGTCACCGCGGACCTGGTCGCGGACGCCGAGCGTCGCGGGGTTGACGGCGAGAAGAGTGAGCTCTTCGAGGGTGGTCTCGGGCATGGCGGGTATTCCTTCGGGGTGTCGTGGGTGGTCAGCGGACGCGGGTGTCTGGGATGTCACGGAATCTGAGGGCACGCGGAGTCAAGTGCTCAGCGCGGTGGATGATCGACCGTCCGGTTGCCCATCGGTGCGCCTCCGAGAGCCGGTTGAACTCGACCAGCGGCTCGGAGAGCTTGCGCTCCTCAGGCGGTGTCCCCCGGGTGCCGAGGTACGTCCGGACGACCCACGCGTAGAAGGTGGCCGTGTGCGCGCCGAACGGGGCGCTGCGGACCGGTTCGCGACGGATGAGCCAGCGCATCAGGCGGCGTCCTCGGCTCGGACGGTCGACCACCGCGTCAGGTTCAGTGGCAGTCCCTGTGCCTTGCGGTCCTTCCGGATCGTGTTCCCGTCGACGTGGAGGCGGCGCGCCATCTCCATGTCGCAGTGGCCGCCGGCGTGGAGTCGTGCGACAGCGATCCGGCGCTCCGCCTGGGTGAGAGCGGGGGCGGGCTCTCCGCGGAGGGTGAGCTCGATTGCGACGTGGTCGATGTACGCGGCCGCGGCATCCGGGTCTTCCGTCCCGGTGAACGGTGCGTCGTCGGTGTCGATGTCGTCCCACGCCATGGGCGGCGCCCACCCGTTCGCGGTGGCACGCGCGATCGCCTGTTGGCGAACCGCCGGCGGCGATGGGGGTGCCTGGTTCCAGAGCACCTCGTACGCGGCCGCGATGATGTCGTGGGTGCGCTGCGGGACCGTGGACTGCCAGAGCAGCATTCCGAGGGTCTCGTCGGGGATGCCGAGCTGCTGCTCGAGTTCGGTCGCGGTCCACCCGCGGGCGTGCAGCGCCTGCAGGCGGCGGCGGACACCGCGGGCCGGCACCATCACGCCGGTCACGGGGACACCAACGCGAGGAGGATCCCGAGCGCGCCGACGGCGACAAGCGCCGTGATCGCGAGGGATGCCGCGAGTGCCGCGCGGTCGTCGGTGCGGACGAGGGGTCCGGTCGCGGTCGCCCGGGGTGCGGGCACCGGCGTGTGGGCGTGGTCAGTGAGGGTGTCGTCGTTCATCGGGTAGTCCTCGGGTTCAGTCGAAGAGGGTCGGGGTGGGTTCGGGAGTGGGGGCCGGCTGCGGCTGCTGCAGGCGGAGGATGCGGGCGAGCTCGACGAGCCCGGCCTGCGTGACGTGGATCTGCAGGTACTGCTGGCCGGCGGCGTGAGTGCGGCGCGGGCCGATCGTGATGGCGCGAAGGGCGAGCCAGTCCTTGTTGTGCGGGAGAGCGGTGACCATCCAGTTCGACGTCTCGCTGTTGCGCTCGATCCAGCCGAGGGAGTCCATGAGCTCGAACAGGCGATCGCGGCCGAGCTTGATGCCGAGCTCGTCGGCGAGCGCTTTCGCGGCGCCAGCGACGGTGTACGCGGACGCGAAGGATGCGGGCTGGTGGGCGAGCTCGAGGATGTCGGGGTTCGTGAAGGTTGGCCGCTGCTCTTCAACCCAGGCGATGAACGCGTGAGCCTTGACGCGGTCCTTGGCGTCGTCACGGACACGGTTCAGGGCGACGTCGATGGGGACGTACGCGACACCAGAGATCTCGATCGTGTGCTCGTCGGCCTCGGTGAGGAGGGTGTCACCGGTCCCCCACGGCGGGACGGTCGCGATCGTCTCGACGTCGTCACGGGCGAAGTAGATGTAGGGACGGTCGACGAGGACGCGGAGGTCGCGGCCGTCGACACGGTGGATGAGGGTGCGGGGCTGCTGCAGCTCGACCATGGTCATGCCCTCTCACCCCGGGCGAGGGAGGATGCGGCGTCGTCGTCGCACGAGGAGCAGAGGTCGGGGCTGACCCACCAGCAGCCGGCCAGGATCACGGCGTCGTCTGTCGCCTGGCAGACACGGCAGCTCTGCGCGATCGCGAAGAGCGGGATGACGTTGGTGCGGCGGTCGAGCTCCTTCGTGAGCTCGACCACGCGGGCGCGGAGCAGCTCGAGGCGGATGCCGCCCCAGATCACCGAGACGCCAAGACCGAGGACGGCGAGCGCGAGGACGAAGAGCGTGGCGTCTGCGAGGTTCACCGGGGCACCTCCGTATCGGCAGCGGCGAGGCGTGCGGACTCCTCGTCGTCAGCGATCCAGAACTCCCGGGTGAGGGCGCCGTAGAGGTGCGCGGCGATCGCCATGAGGGCGACACCGGCGAGCGCGAGACCCGTGATGTTCAGTCGGGCGACGTCGACCGCGAGGAGGACGAGCCCCATTAGGAGCAGGAGGCGGCGGATCATGGGGACCTCGAATGCGGTGGGCGTCGGTAGGCTCCGGCGCATGGACGAAATCTGGGGTGAGGTTCCGGGCTGGGCCGGGCTCGTGTTGTCGATCGCTGCAGGGTGGATCGGGTGGCTCGCACATCGACGGGCGGGGCGGGCCGAAGCGCGAGAACGTGAGGCGCTGGACATCGCGCGCCGTGCGCAGGAGATCGCGGAACGTGCTGAGGCTCGTGCGACCGAGGCACACAACCGGTCACGGGTGTCGTTCGAGTACGAAGACAGCCAGGTGCGGAAGGGGCTGTATGCCGGCGACGTCAAGATCCGGCTTCGCCACACAGAAGCGGTGATGGTCGATTCGGTGCAGTTCGACAACGACCGCCTCAAGGGGTGGGCTGTGAGCGTCTCCGGATTCAACATTCAGATCCAACCGGGCGGTCGCGCAGAGGTGCAGATGGCGCGGAATCGGTTCGGGGAGCTCCCTGAGTCGCTCCTCCTCCACTGGTGGATCGGTGAGGAGACTGGGAGCCAAGAAGTGCCTCTGCCCGCTGAGCTGACGCAAGCGCCGAAGCCGACACCCTGATTGCCTCGGCCCGCAGTGCGTCTGCTCTACGGATCCGACGCTCGGTCGCGATGGTGAGGCACACCACGACGACGAGGGCGATCCACGTGAATGACAGGATGAGGATGTCGACCACGGTCACGCACCTCGCAGACGCCGCTTGATGCGGCCGTTGATCGATGCGCGGATCCGCTCGGCGTCGGCCGGGTCGGAGGTTCGGATGACGGGCTCGCCGGCTGCAGTGCAGATGACGTACTCGCCACGCTCGAGAGCCCTACGCGCGGTCGCCCCGAGGGGGGAATGGGGCGACCGCGCGGCACCGGTCAGATCGGTGCGGGGGACCTCCGCCTGGGGGCGCGGAGGGTTCTGAGAGATGGGAGCGGTCATGACTGCTCCCTCGTGCTGACGAGGTTGTTCGCCACCCACGCGTCGACATCGACCTCGCGGTAGACCACCGACTTGCCGAGCTTCGCGTAGCGGGGGCCCTTCCCCTCGTCGCGCCAGCGCTGCAGCTGACGCTTCGACACGCCTGGGAGTCGCTCGGTCAACTGCTCGGGCGAGAGGTAGCGCGGCGCGTCCGCGCTCGAGGCGGCGAGCGCGCCCGTGCCACGGATCGGGGTGACGTTCGACGCGGTCACAGCGCTGCCTCCGCCCGCGCGATCAGCACATGCGGCGCGACCTGGAGCCACTCGCACGCCGCGCCGAAGTCGGCAACGTTCATCGGCGTCACCCCGTCGAGGCGACGAATGGCGGTGGCCACGGAAACGCCAAGGACTTCGGCCAGATCAGCGGGTGTGCGACGCTGACGCACCATCTCCGCTCGAAGCTCGAGGAGAGACGAGTTGGCGACGGCTGCGCAGCCAGCACACTGATCGTCGTCGGCGGCATCGAACGCGATGCCTCCGAATCTCTGCAGGATGCCGCGGACCTCAGTCTCGGCGAGCGCGAAGTGCTCGGCGCGCCGCTCGTCGACGAGCGGTAGAAGAATTCGGTCGGCACTGTCGCCAAGCAGTCGGGCGAACCATCCCGGTCGTGTCGGGTCGGACTGCGCATCGGCGCGAAGCAACGCGATCGACACGATCTCGGCCGGCGACATCTGACCCCAGCTCACGATGCGACCGCCAGTTCATCGGTTACGACGGCCTCACCGGCCGCGTTGGCATCGTCCTCGCCGACGACGGTGAACACGTCCTCGAACTTCACGGGGAACGTCAGCAGCACCGATGAGATGAAGCGCGGGCCAGGCGCCGCCTTGCCGGTCAGCACCCGGGACGCCGTGCCCTTGTCGACATGGAGCGCCGAAGCGAGGCTCTGCACCGTGTCCAGCCCGTGCTCGTCGCGGAGCTCCTGAAATCGCTTGGAGTCGATGGTCAGTGTCGCCATGAGCAGATCCTCGGGTTCTGGTACTGCAACCGCCAGTTGCGGATGTGCAACCGATCGTAAGTGAGGTGATGCTGTTGTGCAACTCCAAGTTTGGTTGCTGCACTCACTTGCGCTGTTGCGTTCGCGCAACTACTCTGAGAGCCGTGACTGAGACCAGATGGTGGAACTACGTGCAGCTCGTTGCCGGCGTCGTCCAGGCGAAGGACATCGCCGACGTGGTGGGCATCGACAAGTCGAACGTGACGCGGTGGAAGCAGGGCAGCCGGCCCGCCGTCGAGTTCGTGCTCAAGTTCGCTCGCTCGTACGGGCGGCCCGTCGTTGAAGCCCTTGCCGAGGCAGGCTTCATCACCGACGCGGAGGCCGGCGTCCGCGAGGTCAAGATCGGAGTGGCCGAGCTCACCGATCTCGAGCTCGCGCGAGAGCTGCTCGCCCGCGTGGAGCGATCCGCCAGCAGCAGCAACGTAGTGCGCGGGCAGTTCGGCGGTGTCGGTAGCTCTGCCGATGATGAGCCTGGTGTGAAGCAGCCGCCGGCGAAGCAGCGCACCGCGGCCCGCAAGGGCGTCCGCAAGGCGGACGCTGCACCGCACGCCGAGTAGACGAGACAGTCGGGGGGACTGAATGAGAGAGCTAGTGCGGTTCGCCGCATCGAAGGGGATCGCCGTGCACCTCGCGCACCTCGAGCCGGGCGTGCTCGGCGAGTGGTACGAAGACGAGCGCGAGATCTTCGTCAGCCTCGCCCTCTCCCCCGACGAACAGACGTTCACGATCGCGCACGAGCTCGGCCACGCACACCACGCTCACCAGTGCGAGGGCGATCGGGACGCCGAGGACGAGGCTGACCTGTACGCCGCGCAGCTGCTCATCGATCCCGAGATCTACGCGCAGCTCGAGCAACAGGGCCACCACCAGCACGACATCGCCGAGCACTTCGGCGTGACCATCGACGCGCTCAACCTCTGGATGCAGCGCTGCCTCACCAAGCTCCGCGGCGTCACCTACGTCCGAGCGAAGATGGGGACCCGCCAGTGGTCCCACCGCACCCAGGTCGCATAGCGGCCGCTCCGACCCGAAGGAGCATCACCGATGTCAGGGACAATCTCGAAGTACGAGACGAAGGACGGCCCGCGGTACCGCGTGCAGTACCGGAAACCAGATAAGTCGGTCACCGGCAAGCGCGGCTTCAAGACGAAGAAGGAGGCCAGCCTCTACCTCGCGTCGGTCACCATCACCAAGGCGACCGGAGAGTACGTCGACCCGTCCCTCGGCCGGCGCACCGTTTCGGTGTTCGCGACCCAGTGGGAGCGCAGTCACCTGCCGACCCTCAAGCCCTCGTCGCAGGAAGGGATGCGGTCCTCGTACCGCACGCACGTCGAGCCGAAGTGGGGCGGGCGCAGCGTCGCTGGCATCCGACCGTCCGAGCTCGAGGACTGGGTCGGTGAGCTCTCCGGGCAGCGCGCCGCACAGACGGTCCGCCGGGCCGCGTTCGTGCTGAACCAGATCCTCGCGATCGCGGAGCGCGACAGGGTGATCCCACGCAACCCGATGGCCGGCGTGAAGCTGCCGAAGAAGAAGCGGAAGCCCCAGCGGTATCTCACCCACGACCAGGTCGAGACGATCGCAGCCGGAGCCGCGCATCCCAACCTCGTCCGCTTCCTCGCCTACACCGGGCTCCGGTGGGGTGAGGCCGTCGAGCTGCAGGTCGGCGACCTGAATATGCTTCGCCGCCGGCTAACGGTGGAACGCAACGCGGTCTACGTCCGCGGTCAGTACGTCGTCGGCACGCCCAAGACCGGCGAGCGCCGTGAGGTCGCGATGCCGCACTTCCTCGTCGGAGATCTCGCTCGAGCGTGTGAGGGGAAGCCGCGGTCGGGATTCGTGTTCGGCGATGGTGGCGCGCAGCTCCCCTACCCGCATGCGACGTCGGGGTGGTTCCAAGCTGCGGTGAAGGCGGCGCAGCTGATCGATGCGACGATCCCTCGGGTGACTCCGCACGATCTGCGGCACACCGCAGCATCGCTCGCGATCCAGGCCGGCGCGAACGTGAAGGCCGTGCAGCGGATGCTTGGCCACTCGTCCGCGGCCATGACGCTCGATGTCTACGCTGACCTCTTCGACGAGGACCTCGACACAGTTGCCGAGGCGATGAGCGCGGCCCGCGCGAAGTCGGTTTCGTGACGAGATGTAGTCAAAATGTAGTCACGACACGGAGGAGGCCCCCGGCGAGCGCTCATGCGAGCAGCTCACCGGGGGCCTCTTCGTTGGTCGAGATCCGCGGAATTACGCGGGTTTCAGAAGTCCCAGTCGTCGTCTTCGGTGGCCACGGCCTTGCCGATGACGTACGAGGAGCCCGACCCTGAGAAGAAGTCGTGGTTCTCGTCGGCGTTGGGCGACAGCGCGGACAGGATCGCCGGGTTCACGTTCGTGACCGTCGACGGGAACATGGCCTCGTAGCCGAGGTTCATGAGCGCTTTGTTCGCGTTGTAGTGCAGGAACTTCTTGACGTCCTCGGTCAGGCCGATGCCGTCGTAGAGGTCCTGCGTGTACTGGATCTCGTTGTCGTAGAGCTCGTAGAGCAGCGAGAAGGTGTAGTCCTTCAGCTCGTCGCGCTCGGCCTGGCCGAGGGTCTCGAGTCCGCGCTGGAACTTGTAGCCGATGTAGTAGCCGTGCACGGCCTCGTCGCGGATGATGAGGCGGATGATGTCGGCCGTGTTCGTCAGCTTCGCTTTCGACGACCAGTACAGCGGCAGGTAGAACCCCGAGTAGAAGAGGAACGACTCGAGCAGGGTGGATGCCACCTTGCGCTTGAGCGGCTCGTCGCCACGGTAGTAGTCCATGACGATCCGAGCCTTCTTCTGAAGGTTCTCGTTCTCGACCGACCAGCGGAACGCGTCGTCGATCTCGGGCGTCGAGGCGAGCGTCGAGAAGATCGACGAGTAGCTCTTCGCGTGCACCGACTCCATGAACGCGATGTTCGTGTAGACCGCTTCCTCGTGCGGGGTGATCGCATCGGGGATGAGCGAGACGGCGCCGACGGTGCCCTGGATGGTGTCCAGGAGCGTCAGGCCGGTGAACACGCGCATCGTGGTCTGCTGCTCCTCGGGGGTGAGCGTCGCCCACGACTGGATGTCGTTGGACAGCGGCACCTTCTCGGGCAGCCAGAAGTTGTTCACGAGACGGTTCCAGACTTCGAGGTCCTTGTCGTCCTGGATGCGGTTCCAGTTGATCGCCTGGACCGAGCCCAGCAGCTTCAACGGTTCGGGGGTCATGTCGTTTCTCTTTCGAATCTCAACCGGCTCAGAGCATGCAGGAGACGCACTCGGTCATGTCGGTGCCCTCGAGCGCCATCTGACGGAGACGGATGTAGTAGATCGTCTTGATGCCCTTGCGCCACGCGTAGATCTGCGCCTTGTTGATGTCGCGCGTGGTGGCGGTGTCCTTGAAGAACAGCGTCAGCGAGAGGCCCTGGTCGACGTGCTGCGTCGCCGCGGCGTACGTGTCGATGACCTTCTCGTAGCCGATCTCGTACGCGTCTTCGTAGAACTCCAGGTTCTCGTTCGTCATGAACGGAGCCGGGTAGTAGACGCGGCCGATCTTGCCTTCCTTGCGGATCTCGATCTTCGACGCGATCGGGTGGATCGAGCTCGTCGAGTTGTTGATGTACGAGATCGAGCCGGTCGGCGGGACCGCCTGCAGGTTCTGGTTGTAGATACCGTGCTGCTGGATCGACGCCTTCAGCGCGAGCCAGTCCTCCTGCGTCGGGATGTGGATGCCTTCGAAGAGCTCCTCGACGCGGGCCGTCGCCGGCTTCCACTCCTTTTCGGTGTACTTGTCGAAGAACTCACCCGACGCGTACTTCGAGTCCCAGAACCCGTCGAAGACCTGGCCGCGCTCGATGGCGATCTTGTTGGATGCCTCGAGGGCGTGGAACAGCACGGTGTAGAAGTAGATGTTCGTGAAGTCGATACCCTCCTCCGAACCGTAGTGCACGTGCTCGCGGGCGAGGTACCCGTGCAAGTTCATCTGTCCGAGGCCGATCGCGTGCGACTTGTCGTTGCCGTCCTCGATCGAACGCACCGAGCGGATGTGGCTCTGGTCGCTGACCGCGCTGAGCGCACGGATGCTGGTTGCCACGGTGCCGGCCAGGTCGCGGCCGTCCATCGCGAGGGCGATGTTCATCGACCCGAGGTTGCAGGAGATGTCCTTGCCGATCTGGTCGTACGAGAGGTCCTCGTTGAACGTCGTCGGCGTGTTGACCTGGAGGATCTCCGAGCACAGGTTCGACATGTTGATCCGGCCCTTGATCGGGTTCTCCCGGTTCACCGTGTCCTCGAACATGATGTACGGGTAGCCCGACTCGAACTGGATCTCGGCAAGGGTCTGGAAGAACTCGCGCGCGTTGATCTTCGTCTTCTTGATGCGCGAGTCGTCGACCATCTCGCGGTACTTCTCGGTGACCGAGATGTCGCCGAACGGGACGCCGTAGACCTTTTCGACGTCGTACGGCGAGAAGAGGTACATGTCCTCGTCGTTGCGGGCGAGCTCGAACGTGATGTCGGGCACGACGACGCCGAGCGAGAGCGTCTTGATGCGGATCTTCTCGTCGGCGTTCTCGCGCTTGGTGTCGAGGAACTTCATGATGTCGGGGTGGTGTGCCGACAGGTAGACGGCACCGGCACCCTGACGCGCACCGAGCTGGTTCGCGTAGCTGAAGCTGTCTTCGAGCAGCTTCATGACGGGGATGATTCCCGAGGACTGGTTCTCGATCTGCTTGATCGGGGCGCCCGCCTCACGGATGTTCGAGAGGAGCAGCGCCACGCCGCCGCCTCGCTTGGACAGCTGCAGCGACGAGTTGATGCCGCGCGAGATCGACTCCATGTTGTCTTCGATGCGCAGCAGGAAGCACGACACGAGTTCGCCGCGCTGCGCCTTGCCGGCGTTGAGGAACGTCGGCGTCGCGGGCTGGAAACGGCCCGAGAGGATCTCGTCCACCAGGTTGTTCGCGAGGTCCTGGTCGCCGGCCGCGAGCGCGAGGGCCGTCATGACAACGCGGTCCTCGAAGCGCTCGAGGTAGCGCTTGCCGTCGAAGGTCTTCAGCGTGTAGCTCGTGTAGTACTTGAACGCGCCGAGGAAGGTGTCGAAACGGAACTTCTTCGCGTAGGCGCGGTCGTTGAGCTGCTGGATGAACTCGAACGGGTAGGCGTCGATGACGGCGCCCTCGTAGTACTCCTTCTCGACCAGGTAGTCGAGCTTCTCCTTGAGGGAGTGGAAGAACACCGTGTTCTGGTTCACGTGCTGCAGGAAGTACTCCCGCGCCGCGCGCCGGTCGGCGTCGAATTGGATCTTCCCGTCCGCACCGTAGAGGTTCAACATCGCGTTGAGGGCGTGGTAGTCCATGCCCTCGAACCGTGCCTCCGTCTTGAAGGCCATGTCGGTCACTGCAGTTTCCACCAGTCTTCCAATCCGCCGCTCACGCGGTCGACGTCTTCGGGCGTGCCGAATACTTCTAGCCGGTACAAGTGCGGCACCTGACACTTGCGGCTGATGATCTCGCCGGCGAGGCAGAAGTGCTCGCCGAAGTTGCTGTTCCCCGCGGAGATGACCCCCCGGATCAGGGAACGGTTGCGCTCGTCGTTCAGGAAGCGGATCACTTGCTTGGGGACCGCCCCCTTCTCTTCTCCACGACCCTGGCCACCCCCGTACGTGGGGGTGACCAGCACATATGGCTCCTCCATCTGCAGGAGGGGCTCGGTGGCGTGGAGCGGGATGCGACGTGCCGGCATCCCGAGCTTCTCGACGAATCGTGCCGTGTTCCCGGACACGCTCGAGAAGAAGACGAGCGGCGGCACGTGCGTCGCAACGGCCGCGCTCATCGGTCAGACCAGTCGCGAAGCGAGCTCGTCGATCTTGTCGGGACGGAAGCCCGACCAGTGGTCCTCGTCGGTGACGACGACCGGAGCCTGCAGGTAGCCGAGCGACTTCACACGCTCGAGCGCTGCCGGGTCCTCGGAGAGGTCCAGGACCTCGTATTCGATGCCCTTCGAGTCCAGTGCGCGGTACGTCGCGTTGCACTGCACGCAGGACGGCTTCGTGTAAACGGTGATCGCCATGATGTTCGGCCCTCTCTCCCCTCGATGTCCCTGTGTTCCCAGCGGCTGACCGCCGGTGTTTCCAGCGATTGCCCGCCGGAATTCCCGTGGTTGCCCGCCGGGAGCTCAATACTACATATGGGTACGGACACTGGCGAGCACCACAAGGGCTAGTAGTTACATCCGTGTAGTTTTCCCACCGTCCTCCACAGGTACAACACAACTTGTCCACCGTTTCATCCACAGATCCGGGTCTGGATCGCCCGGTCGAAAAGTCCTGGAATCCGCGGAAAACGAAGCGCCTGCGGGGCCGTCATCCACAGTTGCGACGGTAGGTGGGACCTCCGACATCGGATTCGGGCAGCACCGGCGTGTCGGGCGTGTCGCGGCGTGTCGGCACGACCCGCTCCGCGAGTACGGTTGACGGGTGGCGGGATACCAGGAACTGCTGCGTGCACCGGGCGTCGCACGCATCATCGCGGCACAGCTGACGGCACGCTTCCCGAGCGGGATGACCAGCCTCGCGGTGCTCCTGCACGTGGAGCAGACGACCGGCTCGTATGGGGCCGCGGGTCTCGTGCTGGCCGCGGCATCCGTCGGTCAGGCGATCTCGGGACCGGTCACGAGCCGCTGGATGGGCATCTGGGGTATGCGCCGCGTGCTCACGCTGACGGCGGCGGTGTGCGCGGCGGCGATCCTCGTGCTCGCGGTCGTGCCGTTGGGACTCCCCGGCTTCATCCTCTTCGGCTTCCTCGCCGGTATCTCGAACCCGCCGGTGCAGCCCGCCGTCCGCACGATCTACCCGAAGATCGTCACCTCGCGCCAGCTCACCCCACTGTTCTCGCTCGACGCGAGCCTGCAGGAGATCATCTGGATCATCGCGCCGGTCGTCACGACCCTCGTCGCGACCCAGGTCGGGACAGTGCAGGCGCTGCTGCTCATCGTCGCCATCCTCATCGGCGGGTGCGCGTGGTTCATCCTCTCCCCCGAGGTCGGGCGCGTGCGCATCCCCCGCAGCCGCCGCGGGTTCGGCAAGGTGCTCGGCAAGCCGGTCGTCCTGCTCGGCACCGTCATCGGCTTCCTCCTCATCGGCGCGTGCGCCGCGGTCGAGGCGGGCGTCGTCGCCGCGTTCGGGCATGACGGCCTCGAGGCGGGCCTTGTCCTCGCCGTGTTCGCGGTCGGCAGTCTCGCCGGCGGTCTGTCATTCGGGCATGTGCCGATCGGACCGTGGGCGATGGCGCGACGCCTCGCCGTCGTCACGGTCGGTGTCACCGCGATCGTCGTGTCGCTCGACGTCTGGTGGATGGGCGCCTCGCTGTTCGTCGCCGGCATCGGCATCGCCCCCGCCCTCGCCGCCATGTTCGCGATGACGAGTGCGAGCGTGAAGTTCAGCGAGACCGCCGAAGCGTACGGCTGGATGGGCACCGGACAGCTCATCGGCGCGGCCGCGGGTTCCGCGGTCGCCGGGTTCCTCATCGACGGGGTCGGCCCGACCGGCGCGTTCTGGGCGGCCGCCGGCTTCGGCGTGCTCGGCACGCTCGTCGCAGTGGTGTTCGTCCGTGGCTTCCCCGATCTGCGCGGCCGCGACGCGAGCCCGATTCCCGACACCGAGCCCGTCCCCGTCATCACCTGACCGGCCGACCCCGAACCCGCCCCATTCGGCCACGAAGGCTAATAGTATTAGCCACATGCATCCGATCCGCCTCCTCTGGCTTGCGCTCGCCCTCACCCTCCTCGGCTTCAGCATCTTCGAAGGCGTCAAGCACGGGTGGGGAGCCACCGCAGTGCTCATCGCCGCGGGGCTCGCTCCCGACCTGCCGCTCATCGGCGGCTTCGCCGGAGGCGGGCGGCTCCGTCGTGAGCGGGTGCGCGCATACAACCTGCTGCACCATCCCCTCCTCCCCCTCGCTGTCGCGGCGGCCGGCGTCGCGGTGTCGTTCGTCACGCCGGACGCCGTCTGGCTCCCGGTGTTCCTCGTCGGCCTCGCGTGGTTGACGCACATCGCCGTCGATCGCGCCGCCGGCTACGGCCTGCGGGCGGCGGATGGCACGATCCGTCCGGTCGGCGTCGCCGCGCGCACGCCCTGCAGCGCATGAGCAGGCGCGACGACCTCCTCGGACTCGCGGCACGGGTGCTCGAGACGGAAGGACTGGAAGGCTTCGGCATCGGATCACTCGCCCGCGCGGCGGGCGTGCGCCCTCCCAGCCTCTACAAGCACTTCGAGGGGCTCCCCGATCTGCACGCGGCACTGGTCTCTCGGTCGTTCGCATCCTTCGCGGATGCCGTCAGCGCGGCGTTGGCCGAGCTCCCCGCGCGGGCCGAGGCTCACGATCGTGTCATGGCGTTCGCCCGCACCTATCGACGCGAAGCGCTCGCGAATCCACAGCACTACCGGCTCATGACCGAACGTCCGCTCGACCGCGACCGCCTCGAGCCCGGTGCCGAGCACGACGCGATGAGCGACCTCCTGGTGCTCTTCGGTGAGACTCCCGACGAGTATCACGTCGCGCGGGCCGCGTGGGCGTGGGCGCACGGCCTCGTGTCCCTCGAGATCGCGGGCCGCTACCCCCCAGGAGCCGACATCGAGGCCGCGTGGGACGTCCTCATCTCCGCCCTCTCCGACCGCGCAGCCGAGGCCCGGTCGTAGGCTGTGCGCATGCCCGCACCCGTCGCCCTCCCCCGACTCACCTGGGGCGCACCAGGTTCGTCACGCCATGCGCTCCTCGTCCACGGACTCGGCTCGAATGGCGCACTCATGTGGCGGTACGCGGTCGCCCTCGCCGACGCCGGGTGGCGGGTCGACGCGGTCGACCTGCGCGGGCACGGCACGGCGCCGCGCACCCTCGACTACTCGATCGCGGCGTACGCGGAAGACCTCCGGCAGACCGGGCCGTCGGACGACGAGCCGTGGGACCTCGTCGTCGGGCATTCCCTCGGCGGCGCGGCATCCACCCTCGCGAGCGCGACGTCTCCGGCATGGACCCGTCGGCTCGCGCTCATCGACCCCGCGATCCACCTCGAGGACCGCGACCGGCAGACCGTCCGCGCGAGCCAGGAGCGCGCGTTCGCCGACACGTCCGAGGCGGCGGTGCGCGCCGAGCATCCCGACTGGCACGATCTCGACATCGAGTTGAAGGCGATCGCGGCGCAGCAGGCGAGCCGCTGGGCCGTCGAGCAGACCAGCGTGCAGAACACCCCGTGGGACGTCCGTGAGGCCGCCGCCCGACTCACCGTCCCCACGCACGTGATCGCCGGCGACCCGTCCGTGTACTCGATCTTCGAGGGCGCCCTCGCGGCCGAGGTGCTGCGGAACCCCGTCGTCTCGATGACCGTCGTGCCCGGCACCGGCCACTCCCCCCATCGCGACGACCCGGATGCCGCGGCCGCAGCGCTCCTCGCCTTCTCGGAGGGCGGCGCATGAGCGTCGACGCCTTCCTGCCCGACGACCTGCTCGAGCGGATCCGGTCGCGAGCGGCATCCGTCGACGCCGAGAACCGCTTCCCCGATGAGGATCTCGCCGAGCTCCGGGATGCCGGGTACCTCGCACTCTTCGTGCCGCCCGAGCTCGGGGGCGCGGGCCTCGGGCTCGCTGAGGTCGCAGCGCTGCAGCAACGGCTCGCGACCGCCGCCCCCGCCACGGCGCTTGCCGTGAACATGCACCTCGTGTGGACGGGCGTCGCATCGGTGCTCGCCGCGCGCGACGACGACGCGCTGCGGTTCGTGCACGAGGGCGCGGCATCCGGCGAGGTCTTCGCGTTCGGCATCAGCGAGGCCGGCAACGACCTCGTGCTCTTCGGCAGCGACACGCAAGCCGCACCCCAGCCGGACGGCTCGTACGCGTTCACCGGCACGAAGATCTTCACGTCGCTCGGTCCGGTCTGGACCCAGCTCGGCCTGCACGGAGTGGATGCCACCGACACCGCCGACCCGCGCATCGTCTACGCCTTCGTCCCCCGCTCCGATGCGGTCGTGACGCGCGACGACTGGGACACGCTCGGCATGCGCGGCACCCAGTCGCGCACCACCGAGCTGCACGGTGCCGTCGCTCCCGCCGACCGCGTGGTGCGGAGCCTGCCACCGGGGCCGAACCCCGATCCGCTCGTGTTCGGCATCTTCAGCGTGTTCGAGGTGCTGCTGGCCGCGGTCTACACCGGCATCGCGCGACGCGCGCTCGACCTCGCCGTCGAGACCGCGAAGACGCGCACATCGAAGAAGACCGGCACGACGTACAGCCAGGACCCCGACATCCGGCGGCGCGTCGCCGACATGGCGATCGCCTACGACGCGCTGCCGGTGCAGATCGCGCAGCTCGCGCGCGACGTCGACGGTCTCGCCGACCACGGCGCGATGTGGTTCCCGCGCCTCAGCGCCCTGAAGCACCGCGCGGTGACGATGGCGAAGGAGGTGGTCGACGAGGCGATGCTCGTCGCCGGTGGGTCGTCGTACTTCACCCGCAACGAGCTGAGCCGGCTGTACCGCGACGTGCTCGCGGGCATGTTCCACCCGTCCGACCCGGAGTCTGTGCGCAGCGCCGTCGCGAACGCGTGGCTCGGTCCGGTCGGCGCTCAGCGCTGACCGAAGCACTGAACCGCAGCGCTGAACCGGGGCGCAGAACAGCCCGCGTGGCAGGATGGCCGAATGGCCAGACTCCCCTTCGCCTCGCTGAGCGCCGCCGATCAGCAGCGGGCCCGCGGCCTGCGCGCCATGAAGGCGGTCGCACTGGGGGCGCTCCTGTGCATGGCGATCGTCTTCGTCATCGCGTTCATCCTCGAGCAGGACGTCCCGACGTGGGGCTACCTGCGCGCGGCCGCCGAGGGCGGCATGGTCGGCGCACTGGCCGACTGGTTCGCGGTCACGGCACTGTTCCGGCATCCGCTCGGCATCCCGATCCCGCACACCGCGATCATCCCGCGCCGCAAGGACGAGATCGGGCGCACGCTGGGCGAGTTCGTCGAGACGAACTTCCTCGAAGCGGAGGTCGTCCGCCAGAAGCTCGACTCCACCGCCATCGCCCGCACCGCCGGCACTTGGTTGCAAGACCCCGAGCACGCCGAGAAGGTCGCCGCCGAGGCGTCGACGATGGCGGTCGGCGTGCTCACCGCGCTCAGCGACGACGAGGTGCAGGAGCTCATCAGCGACCTCGCGCACGAACACCTGCTGAGCCCCGCCTGGGGACCGTCGATCGGCGGCTGGCTCGCCCGTGTCGTCGATGCTGACGCGCACCGCGGCGCGGTCGACCTCGGGGTCGACAGCATCGCCCGCTGGCTCGAGGCGAACCGCGAGTCGTTCGACGGCCTCGTCTCGCGGCGCCTGCCGTCGTGGGTGCCGTCGGTGGCGATGCGGCTCGTCGACGACACCGTGTACCACGAGGCCACGAAGTTCGTCGCGGCCGTGCAGCGCGACCCCGACCACCCGGCCCGCCGGGCGCTCGACGGGTATCTCGGCCGACTCGCCGAGAACCTGCAGCACGACGGCGAGACGATCGCCCGCCTCGAGAGCGCGAAGAGCACGGTCTTCGACAGCCCGCGACTGCGCACCCTCGCGGCCGACGCGTGGAACACCGCGAAGGCGGGGCTGCTGCGATCGCTCGAGGACGAGCAGAGCGGCCTGCGGCGACGCATCACCGCGGCGCTGCGCGACCTGGGCGAGCGCCTGGCGACGGATGCCGCGCTGCAGGCTCGGGTCGACGGACGCATCGCGGATGCCGCCGTGTTCCTGGTGGGTCGCTACCGCCACGACATCGCGTCGATCATCACCGACACGGTGGAGCGCTGGGACGCCGACGAGACCAGCCAGAAGATCGAGCTCATGGTCGGTCGCGACCTGCAGTACATCCGCCTCAACGGCACGATCGTCGGTGCGCTCGCGGGCCTTGCGATCTTCACGGTCGCGCACGCACTGCTGGGCTGACCGGCCGCCCGTCGGTAGCCTGGAATCGTGACGGTGGAGCCCGCGGACCAGTTGCTGTTCACCTACGACACGCTGCAGCACGCCGAGGTGCAGCTCGATACGTTCGGGCGGATCCCCGAGAGCGAACCCGACATCCTCCCCGGGTACACCGTCGACTACGCCGAGATCGAGGACCCCCGCGTCGTGGAGCGCTCCGGGCTCGGCTCCCACCCCATCCTCCGCGCCACCGGGAACCCGGTCGACAAGGTCGTGGGCCGGGTCCTTCGCGTGACCGCCGCTGAGATCGACGCCGCCGACGAGTACGAGGTCGCGCTGTACCACCGCGTCGCCGTCGTGCTCACGAGCGGTCGCACCGCGTGGGTGTACGTCGGCTGATGGCGCTCTCGACTGATCCGCTGTGGCCGCGCGCCGGTGCCTGGGTGGTGCCTTCGGGACCGACGGATGCCACGCTGCTCGGCCTGCCCGCGCACCGCACGTCGCTCTCGCCGACCGGCGCCCATGCGACGCCGGCCGCGATCCGCGAGGCGCTGCGCCGGTTCAGTCCGACGCTGCTCGGTCCTCCCCCGATCGACCTCGCCGAGGCGCTCCGGATCGCGGATGCCGGCGACGTGGCCGACCCCGACGGCCCCGAGGGCGAAGCGCGCGTGCGCGAGCGAGTGCAGGAGCTCTCGACCGGGCTGCTCATCGCGCTCGGCGGCGACAACTCCGTCACCTACGCCACCGCACAAGGGGCGGGCGCGACAGGACTCATCACCCTCGACGCGCACTTCGACCTGCGCGACGGCGTCTCGAACGGCTCCCCCGTCCGACGGCTCGTCGAAGACGGCCTCGACCCGCGCCGCATCGTCCAGATCGGCATCGCCGACTTCGCGAACTCCGTCGCGTATGCGCAGCGTGCCGCCGATCTCGGCGTCACCGTGATCAGCCTCGACGAGGTACGCCGGCGCGGTGCCGACGACGTCATGATCCAGGCGCTCGAGATCGCCGGGTCCGGCGGTGGTGCCGTGCACCTCGACATCGACGTCGACGTCTGCGACCGGTCGGTCGCGCCAGGGTGCCCGGCGTCAGTGCCGGGCGGGCTCGAGGCGTGGGAGCTGCGGGCGCTCGTGCGGGTCGCGGCATCCGATCGGCGGGTGCGGAGCGCAGACATCGTCGAGGTCGACGCGACCGCCGACACCCCCGACGGCCGGACGGTGCGCCTCGCCGCGCTGTGCGTGCTGGAACTGCTGGCAGGAAGGGCACTGGCATGATCACCCTCGTCATCGCGCGGCACGCGAAGAGCGATTGGGGCTCGCCGGGCCTCGACGATCACGATCGTCCGCTGAACGACCGCGGACAGCGCGATGCGCCCGTCATGGCGCGGCGGCTCGCCGACACCGGGTTCCGGCCGGGTGGCATCCTCTCGTCGACGGCACTGCGTGCGCGGACGACCGCCGCGGTGTTCGCCGACGTGCTGGACGCGCCGCTGACCCTCGACGAGGGACTCTACGGCGCGCCGGCCGCGACGCTGCTGGCTGCCGCGGCTGCGAGCGGCCACGACGCCGTGATGGTCGTCGCGCACGACCCAGGGATGACGGTGCTCGCCGACCGACTCTCGGGCGGTGGGATCGGACACATGCCGACCTGCGCCGTCGCGACCTTCACGTGGGACACCGACGACTGGGACGTCGCGACGGCGACCGATCCGACGACCTGGAGTGTCGACACTCCGCGCTGAGTTCAGCTGAGGCGGATGCCGCGTCGGTACACGTCCCTCACGAGCGGAACACCCGGCCGGTAGGCCAGGTGCCGCCGCGAGGGCGCGTCGAGCACGACGAGGTCGGCCGATGCGCCCACCCCCAGGTGCCCGACGTCTCGTCGGCGGAGCGCACGGGCGCCGCCCGCGGTCGCGGCCCACACCGCCTCGCCGACGGTCATGCCCATCTCGCGCACCGCGAGCGCGATCATGAGCGGCATCGAGCTCGTGAAGCTCGACCCCGGATTGCAGTCGCTCGCGAGCGCGACCGTCACGCCGGCGTCGATGAGCCGCCGCGCGTCGGGGTATGGCTGCCGCGTCGAGAACTCGACCCCCGGCAGGAGCGTCGCGACAGTTTCCGACCCGGCGAGGGCGGTGACGTCGTCGTCGGAGAGATACGTGCAGTGGTCGACGGATGCCGCGCCGAGGCGCGCCGCGAGCTGCACGCCTGGCCCCTCGCCGAGCTGGTTGCCGTGCACGCGGATGCCGAGCCCTTGGTCGGCGCCGGCTCGCAGGATGCGCTCACTCTCGTCAGCGGTGAACGCGCCGCGCTCGCAGAAGACATCGACCCAGCGGACGTGCGGGTGGGCGGCATCCAACATCGCGGCGCAGACGAGGTCGACGTACGCCTCACGCTCCGCGCCCTCTGGAACCACATGCGCTCCCAGGTACGTGACCTCGTCGGTCACCTCAGCCGCGAGGCGCGCGAGCCGCGCTTCGCCGTCGACAGTGAGGTCGTAGCCGGTCTTCACCTCGAACGTGGTGGTGCCCTGCGCGTGCAGTTCGGCGACGAGCTTCTGGAGTCGGGCGCGCAACTCGTCGTCGGTCGCGGCGCGCGTCGCCGCGACCGTCCGCCGGATACCGCCAGCCGCATACGGCGTCCCCGTCATCCGCGCCTCGAACTCGTCGGCCCGGTCGCCCGCGAACACGAGGTGCGTGTGGCTGTCGACGAACCCGGGGATGACGGCGCGCCCGCCGACGTCGACGATCTCGACCGCCGCCGAGGCCCCATCCCCCGCGCCATTCGGCGAGAGAACATCTCCGCGCCAAGAGAACGGGTGCGCACTGTTCTCTCGGCCGCCATGTGTGCTCTCGCGGTCGGTGAGCATGGCCGGCACGTCGGCGGCCGCGCCGACCCACGCGACGCGGCCGTCCTCGATGAGCAGGGCGGCGTCGGCGAGCGTCGCGGTACGGTCGGCGGCATCCGCGTTCGTGGTGAGCTCGCCGATGCCGGTCAGCAGCAGCGACATCAGGCGTCCAGCATCGGGACGGTCAGGCCGCGCTCGCGCGCGACGTCCTTCGCCCGGTCATAGCCGGCATCGACGTGGCGCATGACCCCCGTGCCCGGATCGTTCACGAGCACGCGGGCGAGCTTCTCGGCGGCGAGCGCCGACCCGTCGGCGACGGTCACCTGCCCGGCGTGGATCGACCGGCCGATGCCGACGCCGCCGCCGTGGTGGATCGACACCCAGGCGGCGCCCGACGCGGTGTTGAGCAGCGCGTTCAGCAGCGGCCAGTCGGCGATCGCGTCCGAGCCGTCGGCCATGGCCTCGGTCTCGCGGTACGGACTCGCAACCGACCCGGCATCCAAGTGGTCACGACCGATGACGATGGGTCCGGACAGTTCACCGGATGCCACCATCTCGTTGAACTTCAGTCCGGCGAGGTGCCGCTCTTTGTACCCGAGCCAGCAGATGCGCGCAGGCAGGCCCTCGAAGTGCACTTGCTCCCCCGCTTTCTCGAGCCAGCGGTGCAGCGCCGTGTCCTCGGGGAAGAGCTCGGCGACGGCGCGGTCGGTCTTCGCGATGTCCTCCGGGTCTCCCGACAGCGCCACCCAGCGGAACGGTCCCTTGCCTTCGGCGAACAGCGGCCGGATGTACGCGGGCACGAACCCCGGGAAGGCGAACGCGCGCTCGCACCCGCCGAGCTCCGCCTCGCGGCGAAGGGAGTTGCCGTAGTCGAAGACCGCGGCGCCGGCGTCCTGGAAGCCGACCATCGCGTCGACGTGCCGGGCCATAGAGGCGCGCGCCCGCTCGGTGAAGCCGTCCGGGTCGGCCGCGGCCTCGTCCTTCCACCGGTCGAACGGCACGTCGATGGGCAGGTACGCGAGCGGGTCGTGCGCGCTCGTCTGATCGGTGACGATGTCGATCGGGATGCCGCGGGCGAGCAGCTCCGGGAACACCTCGGCCGCGTTGCCGACGACGCCCACCGACAGCGCCTCGCCCGCATCCTTGGCGGCGAGCGCCCGTGCGACCGCGGCATCCAGGTCGGCCGTGTACTCGTCGAGATAGCCGTGCGCGACGCGTCGTGCGAGCCGCGACTCGTCGACGTCGACGACGATGACCGCGCCGCCGTTCATCGTGACCGCGAGCGGCTGCGCGCCGCCCATACCGCCCGCGCCGCCTGTGAGGGTGAGGGTGCCGGCGAGGTCGTCGCGACCGATCGAGCGGGCGACCGCCGCGAAGGTCTCGTACGTGCCCTGGAGGATGCCCTGCGTGCCGATGTAGATCCACGAGCCGGCGGTCATCTGGCCGTACATCGTGAGGCCGAGGTGCTCGAGCCGCCGGAACTCGGGCCACGTCGCCCAGTCGCCGACGAGATTGGAGTTCGCGATGAGCACGCGCGGCGCCCACTCGTGCGTACGGAACACGCCCACCGGCTTGCCCGACTGCACGAGCAGCGTCTCGTCGGGCTCGAGCTCGTCGAGGGTGCGGACGATCGCGTCGAACGCCTCCCACGAGCGCGCCGCCCGCCCCGTGCCGCCGTAGACGACCAGGTCGTCGGGGTGCTCGGCAACCTCGGGGTCAAGGTTGTTCATCAACATGCGCTTGGCGGCCTCGGCACCCCAGCTTTTCGCGGTCTTCTCAGCGCCTCGCGCGGCGCGGATCGTGCGGGTCATGCGTGTGCTCCTTCGAACGCGGTGCGGGAGATGTCCCCCGCGAGGACGAGGCGGGTGACGGCTTCGAGGTCGGGCGCGACGAACCGGTCGGGGCCGGGACCGGGGACGACGGTGCGGACGAGGTCGCGGACGGCGCCCGTCACCGCGGCGGGCTCGAGCGGGGCGCGCAGGTCGAGCGCGCGGCATCCCGTCACGACCTCGATCGCGAGCACCCGGGCGAGGCCGTCGATCGCGCGGCGCAGCTTGCGAGCGGCGGCCCAGCCCATCGACACGTGGTCCTCCTGCATCGCCGACGAGGGGATCGAGTCGACGGATGCCGGCACCGCGAGGCGCTTCAGCTCCGAGACGATCCCGGCGGCCGCGTACTGCGCGATCATGAGGCCGGAGTCGACACCGACCTCGTCGGCGAGGAACGGCGGCAGCCCGTTGCTGCGGTTGCGGTCGAGCGCACGGTCGGTGCGCCGTTCCGAGATGGATGCCACGTCGGCCACCGCGATCGCGAGGAAGTCGAGCACGTACGCGACCGGCGCCCCGTGGAAGTTCCCGTTCGACTCCACCCGCCCGTCGGGGGTCACGATCGGGTTGTCGACGGCGGAGGCGAGTTCGCGCTCGGCGACCAGCGTCGCGTGGCCGGCGGTGTCGCGCGCCGCGCCGTGCACCTGCGGCGAGCAGCGGAGCGAGTAGGCATCCTGCACGCGCGTGCAGACGGCCGGGTCGCGGTGGCTCGCGACGACACCGGACCCCGCGAGGGCCCGACGCAGGTTCGCCGCCGAGACCGCCTGCCCGGACTGCGGACGCAGCGCCATGAGGTCGGCCGCGAACACGGCATCCGTCCCGAGCTGGCTCTCCACCGACAGCGCCGCGGCGAGGTCGGCGGTGTCGAAGAGGACACGCAGATCGGCGAGCGCGAGAGCGAGCATGCCGAGCATGCCATCGGTGCCGTTGATGAGGGCGAGGCCCTCCTTCTCCTCGAGGACGAGGGGACGGATGCCGGCCGCTTCGAGCGCCGCCGCGGCGTCCACGACCTCGCCGTCGGCGTTCCGGACCGGGCCCTCGCCGAGGGCCGCGAGCGCGACGTGCGACAGCGGTGCGAGATCGCCCGAACAGCCGAGCGAGCCGTACTCGTGGACGATCGGGGTGATGCCCGCGTTCAGCATTGCGGCGTACGTCTCGGCGACGACCGCGCGGACGCCGGTGCGCCCGGTCGCGAGGGTCTGCAGACGCAGGAGCTGCAGGGCACGGACCACCTCGCGCTCGACCTCGGGACCGGTGCCGGCGGCGTGCGAGCGGATGAGACTCGCCTGCAGCTGGCGGCGGCGATCCGGCGCGATGAACGTCGTCGCGAGCGCACCGAAGCCCGTCGAGATCCCGTAATGCGGCTCGGGGTCATCGGCGAGCTGCTCGATGAGCGCCCGCGTCTCGGCCACGCGGGCGAGGGACGCTGCGGACAGTTCGACGCGCGCATCGTGGCGCGCGACGGCGACGACCTGGTCGGGAGTGAGCGGGGCGTCACCGAGGACGACGGGAAGGTGGGGCATGGTCCGATTCCACCGCTCCGGAGGCGCGGCGGCGATGGGGTCGTGGCATCCTGTGTCTGTGTTTCCAGACAAGCCGCAGGCGCCGATCTCAGACAAGCTGCAGGCGCCGATCGGTCGCGATGACGCAGCCAGACCGCAGGTGCCGGCGGCCGACCAGACCCTGCGGATCCTCGCGTTCCTGTCGCACCAGCGCGGACCGGTCGCGGCGCAGACGATCGCCACGCAGCTGTCCATTCCGCGCTCGAGCGTCTACCACCTGCTCGCCGCGATGGCGGCACACGGCTTCGTCGTGCACCTCGAGTCGGACCGCCGGTGGGGTCTCGGTACCGCGGCGTTCGAGCTCGCGGGTGGGTATGCCAGGCAGCAGCCGCTCGCGCGCCTCGGCCGCCCGATCGTCGCGCAGCTCGCCGACCGCGCCGGCGAGAGCGCGCACCTCGCCGTCATGACGGGCCGCGACGTCCTCTACATCGTCGAGGAGCGCGCGCCACGACGCCCGGCCCTCGTCACCGACGTCGGCGTCCGCTTGCCCGCACACCTCACCGCGACCGGCCGCGCGATGCTCGCGGCGCTCCCCCGCGAGCAGGTGCGCGCGCTCTACCCGGATGCCGCAGCCTTCACCGCCCGCACCGGCCGCGGCCCGCAGCGGCCGGGCGACCTGCGCGAGCTCCTCCGCGAGACGCGCCGCACCGGCGTCGCGACCGAGGACGGCGAAGTGACAGCGGGCTTCCGGTCCGTCGCCGTCGCGGTGCTCGACCACGCCGGCTGGCCCGCCGCGGCCGTCGCCGTCACCTGGCAGGACGACCCCGACGCCCGCGCGGCGGATGCCGACCCCGCGGCATCCGCCCGCATCGGCGAGCTCAGCACCCTGGCATCCGCCGCCGCGGCCGAGCTCGCGCGCCGCATCGGCGGCCACTGAGCAGGCCGCCGCGTTCACAACTCCTCAGAGACTGACGCCGCGGGCCGATGTCACCGGTTACATCCCCGCCACGACCAATCCTTGAGGAGTTGTGCACACGCGGATGCCGCGCCGCCGGCAGCACTCCGGTCGGAGTTTCTGCGCGTCGCAGCCCAAAACCAGGCGGGTTCAGCCCCCGCGCAACCGAGTCTCCGGAGTTATTGCCGGGCCGCCGCGTCGCCGCGCCGCGGCCCCAGCCCCCGGAATGCCCGCCGCATCGGCGCCCCCGCACCCCGGAATGCCCGCCGCACCCGCCACGTTCCGATACTGGCGCGACCTGATTCATCGCTGACGGCTTCGCCGGGGCCAACGCTGACGATCGCCCGCCCGCGGGTGTTCAGTCGACGGCGACGACGCGGCCCCCAGTGAGCGCGACGAGCTGGTCGTAGGTCATCGGGAAGACGGTGTGCGGCGTGCCGCCGGCCGCCCAGATCTCCGGATAGGTCGCGAGGTGCTCATCCACGAGGGTCTCGAGCGGCGCCGGATGCCCCGTGGGCGCGACGCCGCCGATTGCCTGACCGGTCGCCTCGCGCACCTGCTCGGGCGTCGCGCGGGTGATCTTGCCGCGGCCGATCCGGGCGGCGAGCGCGGCGGTGTCGACGCGGTGGGCACCGCTCGTCATCACGAGCAGCGGCGCGCCGTCGCACTGGAACACGAGGCTGTTAGCGATCGCGCCGACCTCGACGCCGAGCGCCTGCGCGGCGAGGACGGCGGTGGATGCCGCATCCGGCAGCACCACGATGTCACCCTCGATCCCGGCGGCGCGGATCGCGTCGTGGACGAGCCTGCTGCGGGCGGGCAGGTGCGCGGTCATCCGCGGGCCAGGATCTCGCCGTGGGGCATGAGCATCCACCCGTCGGGCGCGGCAGTCCATTCACGCCAGCCGGCCGAGATGCGCTCGAGGGTCGCCTGATCGGCGACGCCCTGCTCGAGCGCGTGCTCGGCGTAGGTCGAGTGCAAGGCGCGATCGGCCCACGACCCGCCCCACCAGGCGCGCTGCTCGTCGGATTCGAACAGCCAGGTCGACGCACTCACCGTGACGTCGGCGAACCCGGCCTCGCGCGCCCACTGCTTGAGGCGGCGGCCCGCGGCGGGCTCACCGGCGTTGTTCCGCCCGACCTGCAGCAAGATGGCGAGCCATTCGTCGAGCGCGGGGATGTGCGGGTGGATGAGCACGCCGGCGTAGTCGACTTCGCGCGCGGCCACGAGGCCGCCCGGGCCCGCGACGCGGCGGAACTCCCGGAGCGCGTCGACAGGGCGCGCGAGGTGCTGCAGCAGCTGGTGCGTGTGGACGACGTCGAACGCGCCGTCCGCGACGTCGAGGGCATAGGCGTTCGCAACGGCGAACTCGACGTTCGTCACGCCTTCGGCAGCAGCGTGGGCCGTCGCCTGCGCGATCACGTCGGCCGAGGCATCCACGCCGAGCACCCGGCCGGGCGCGACACGGCGCGCGAGATCGACGGTGATCGTGCCGGGCCCGCAGCCGATGTCGAGCAGCGACTGCCCGGCCTGGAGGTGCGGGAGGAGGTAGCCGACCGAGTTCTCCGCGGTCCGCCAGGTGTGCGCCCGGAGCACACTCTCGTGGTGCCCGTGGGAGTAGCGCTCCGTGATCATGCGCTCAGCCTAGGCGCGCGGGCTCGGGCGAGGCAGAATGATGACGGATGCCGCACAGCCGCGGCATCCGATCACGCAGAGCCCACAAGGCCCGTCGAGAAGGACCGCGATGACGCACACCCTGCCCCTGCCCGATTTCCGCCACGAACGCGTGGAGGTGACGACGGGCCGCCGCAGCGGGCTCGTGATCACCGTCGCGCTCCACTCGTCGACACTCGGCTCCGCCCTCGGCGGCGCGCGCCTGTGGCGGTACCCGCACTGGTCCGACGCGATGGGCGATGCCCTGCGCCTGTCGGCCGCGATGACGCTGAAGAACGCGGCCGCGGGCCTCGACGCCGGCGGCGGCAAGTCGGTGATCGCGCTCGGACCCGAGGAGACCCTCGACGCCGACCAGCGCCGTGCTGCGTTCCTCGACCTCGGCGACGCGGTGAGCGCCTTCGACGGCCTGTACCGGACGGCTGAGGACGTCGGCTCGACGACAGACGACATGCTCGTCGTCAGCGAGCGCACGCCCCACGTGGTCGGACTGCCGAGCTCCGTCGGCGGGTCGGGTGAGCCCGCAGGCCCAACCAGCCGCGGCGTCTACGCGGCGCTCCGTGCGACCCTCGAACGCGCAACCGGCTCGGGTGACGTCGCCGGGCGTCGCATCACGATCTCGGGGCTCGGTCAGGTCGGGAGTCGCCTCGCCGTGCGGCTGTCCGACGAGGGCGCTGTCCTCACCGTCACCGACGTGAACCCGGCGAAGCTGTCGCTCGCCGCCGAACTCGGCGCGACCTGGGTCGAGCCCGGCACCGAGCACCTCGTCCCCGCCGACGTCTTCGTGCCCGCCGGCATCGGTGGCGTCCTCACCGACGAGGTCATCGACGTCCTCGCCGCGGGCGCCGTGTGCGGCCCGGCCAACAACCCGCTCGCCGACCGGTCGGGCGCGGAGCGGCTCGCGGGGCGCGGCATCCTCTACACGCCCGACTTCGTCGCGAACGCGGGTGGTGTGATCTACCTCGACATCGAGGCGAAGCACCCCGGCCACGGCGATGAGATCGCCCGCCGCATCGACGGCATCGGCGACACCGTGCGTCGCCTGTTCGACGAGGCATCCGCTCGTGGCATCACGCCGCTCGAGGCCGCCGAGGCGTACGCCGCGGAGCGGCTCTCGGCGGGCACCCGCGTTCCAGCGAGCGTCTGACGTGTGCGCCCGGGGCCCGCTGCGGCGGGTCCCGGGTCTCTCAGACCGCGAACACCGGCATACCTCGCCGCATGGCGCGGCGGGTCATCTACGCCACCTGACTCACGGCGAACCCGCCCGCTGAGCTCCGACGCCACGGCAGCACGAGGACGACGAGCGCGAGCACGGGGGTCGCGAAGGCAAGCATCGGCGTGAGCGCCAGGCCCAGGACGAGCGTGTAGGCGAGCGCGATGGCGAGACCGACACCGACGCGGATGCCGGCGGCGGAGCCGTATCCGGTGCCCAGCGGCATCCGCACGACGATCCACCAGGCGAGCGCGAGACCGATCGCCGCTGCCGCGCTCACCCACCCGATCGTGATGTCGCCGCTGCCGGACGTGACCAGATACTCCGTCGCGATGATGACGAAGCCGGTCGCGGCGGCGACCACCGGGATCCAGACATCGCGACCGGGACGCCTGCGCGAGCGGCGGAGCACGACACCGAGCGCGACCAGTGCAGGGATCATGCTGACGGCGAGGATGACGATGCCCTCCCGCATCGCCACCGTGTCGTCCCCCCGCGCCGTGGGCGACCACGCCGCGCCGGCGAACGCCCAGGCCATCCCCACCGCACCACCGGCGAACGCGATCCCGGCGAGGACGCGGCTGAGGGCCGCCCCGCCCACCGAGGAGTGCGATGCGACGGGCACCGGCGCGGGCGCCGCCGGCGCGATGGCATGAGGTACGTCACGACGGACGCCTCGCACGCGGGGCAAGGCCGCGACGACGAGGACGACGATCGCCACGACCGCGGTGGTCCCGGGCGAGAAGAAGACGAACGCCCCCGTGACCGGGGCGGCGATGATCGCCACGACGATCGCGAGGAGCCGTGCCGCACGCCCGAGACCCACGCGTCGAAGCGCGGGGGCGATGAGCAGGGCGAACGCGATCGTCGTCAGCAGGACGCCGGCGCCCGCGAGTGGCACCGTCATCCCGGCCAGCCCCGTCTGGGGCAGGCCGGCGTCCGCAGCATCGAATCCCTGACTCCACCCGATCCCGGCGAGCCCGCTGCACACGCCGGCGAAAGCGAGGAACACGATCGCGATCAGCGCCGCACCGTCGCGGAGAAGGGCGACGGCGCGCAGCAGCGCGACGAGGGCGATTCCGGTCGCCGCAGGCGCGACACCTGTCATCGCGAACAGCATCGGCTCATGGAAGACCTGCCCGCCGCCGGTGATGAACAGGATGCCGATCTGTCCCGCGGCGGTCGCGAGGATCGCGAAGGATGCCGCGACGATCGCTGCCGTCGCACCCAGACGAGCGCCCAGGCCGTGGACGATCGCGGAACGCGTCTCGGCGCCGGTGGGTCCCGCGCGTCCGGTGCGCTCGGCCTCGTCGAGCATCATGGCGACCAGTACGTCGCCGTGAGCACGGCGCCACGAGCGGGGGTACCAGGCCAGCAGGCGACGGAACCGTCGCTCGTCTGCCCCGCTCATGCGGTCGCCGTCCGGCCGAAGCCGGGCTGGACCGCGGGACGACCCACGGCGCGCAGCCGCTCGCGCGCCACGCGGGCCTGGTGCTCGAGCGCGGTGATCTCCACCTCGAGGGCCGCGCTCCCAGCATCCTCGATCGCGAAGTACCGCCGCGCGCGACCGCCGACGACCTCTTCGCCGTCGGCCCGGATCAGTCCCTCCCGCTCGAGCCGCTCGAGCGCGGCGTAGAGGGTCGTGACCTTCATCGCCGCGCGCCCGGACGAGGCGGCATCCACCTCTCGCAGGATGTCGTAGCCGTGCCGTCGTCCGCCGGCGAGCGCCGTGAGGATCCAGAAGCCCGTCGGGCCGAGAGTCGATGCCATGCGTCCTTCATACTCCATTGACGGGCATATTTCAACGATTGATTCTTTACGGGCCACGGGGGCCTGGCCATACTGAGTTGGTCAGTTGAACAACTCGGAGGTGGGCATGGCGGTCGTCATCACGGGAGCGAGCTCCGGCATCGGTGCGGGCTTCGCGAGGAGGTTCGCCGAGCGGGGTCACGACCTCGTCCTCACCGCCCGGCGCGCCGAACGGCTCGAGGCCCTCGCGACCGACCTGCGCGCGACGCGCGGCGTCGACGTGACCGTCATCCCCGCCGACCTCACCGACCCGGCGGCGCCCGCTGCGCTCGCGGCGGCCGTCGCGGAGCGCGGCATCCGCGTCACGGGACTCGTCAACAGCGCCGGCTTCGGGACGGCCGCCCGGTTCGCCGATGAGGACGACGCCCGTATTGCCGCGGAGCTGCAGGTCAACGTCGTCGCGCTGACGCTGCTGAGCCGCGTCTTCCTGCCCCAACTCATCGAGACGCGCGGCGTGCTCGTGAACATCTCGAGCACCGCGGGGCATCAGCCGCTCCCCGGCCTCGCGGTGTACGGCGCGTCGAAGACGTACGTCACGACGCTCACCGAGGCGATCTGGCAGGAGACCCGCAGCACCGGGCTTCGCGTCCTCGCGCTGTGCCCAGGGCCCACCGAGACCGAGTTCTTCGAGGTCGCCGGCTCCGAGACGTTCAAGGTCGGCCGCAGCGTCGGTGTCGACGTCGTCCTCGACGAGGCGTTCGCGGCACTCGACCGCCGCGACCCCGGACCGGTGCACACCGTCGGTGCGGGAAACCGCGCGCAGGGACTCTTCGGCCGCATCTCGCCCAGGCGCCTTCGCCTGTGGGTGGCGGCACGGGCCGTCGGGGGGCACTGATGCGCCGGATGCCGCCTGAGCAGCGCCGCGACGAACTCATCGCAGCGGCGATCCGCGTGATCGCCCGTCGCGGCGTCGCCGGCGCCACGACCCGCGCAGTCACCGCCGAAGCGGACATGCCGCTCGGTGCGTTCAGCTACATCTTCGGCACCCAGGACGAACTGATGACGGCGGTGGTCGACACCGTCACCGAGCAGGAACGCTTCGCCGCGCAGGTGCGGGCGATCGACGGCACCTCGATGGTGACCGCACTCCGCAGCGGCCTCGACGGGTACATCGACCTGCTGAAGGCGCGACCCGACGACGAGCTCGCGCTGTTCGAGCTCGCGATCTGGGCGCGCCGGCGAGACCCCGACGGGCAGATGCGCGCACAGTGGGCGACGTACTTCCGCGCTGCCGAAGACCTGCTGCGGTTCGCGGCCGAGGTCACGGCGCACGAGTGGCAGACCCCGGTATCGGAGCTCGCGCGCGTGCTGGTGTCGTTCGCCGACGGCATCACGCTCGCGTGGCTCGCCGATCACGACACGGATGCCGCGCGCCGCACCGCCGCGTTCGCCGCCGAGGCCCTCGCCCGCCACGCCGCACCTCGAACCTCGCAGGAGAAGGAGTCCCGCCGTGCTGACTGAGACCGATGACCGCGTCCTCGCCGCGGTCAACCTGCACGCCGTCCTCGGCGCGCTCCCCCGCCTCGCGGAGCTCGCGCCCGAGGCGGCACCGCTGCTCGCCGGGCTCCCCGGGCCCGTGACGCTCACCGCGCGGATCGTGGGAGGAGACAGCGCCCGGTACGTGTTCCGTCCTGACGGCATCACAGCCGGCGGCGAGCCGACGGGCATGCGCGCCACGCTCGTCTTCACGTCGGCAGCCCACGCGAACCGGGTGCTCTCCGGTGCCGGGTCGTCGCCGATCCCGGTCGCCGGGCCCGGCGGCATCCGCTTCCTCACCTCGGTATTCACCCCGTTGACCGATCTCCTCAGCAGGTACCTGCAGCCGAGCGACGCCGATCTCGACGACCGGGCGTTCGCCGACGTGAGCCGGATGCTGCTGCTGGACGTGGCGGTCTCGGCGATCGCCGTCGTCGCGAACGAAGACCGTTCCGGGCGGTTCAGCGCGAGTCAGATGCCCGACGGGGAGCTCGACATCGCCGTCGGCGACGCACTCCGGCACCGGCTGCGGGTGAAGGGCCACCGGCTCGCCCGTGTGCCGGTCACCGACGCGGCACCGCGCGCGGTGTTCGGGTTCATCGACCTCGCCACTGCGGGCGACGTGCTCGCGGGCCGAGAGAGCGCACTCGCGTGCGTCGGAGACGGCCGCATCGCGATCCGCGGCTACATCCCGCTCGTCGACAACGCCAGCCGCATCCTCGACCGCGTCGGCCACTACCTCGGAAAGTGAACCTCCCGATGACCACGCCATACGTTTTCACCCGTAGCCTCGAGCAGTTCACCCGCGCGCAGCGGGTGATCCCCGCCGGCATCCCCGGGCACCTCGGTCCGACCGAAGGTCTGCACCTGCCCTACGACGGCTTCCCGAAGTTCGCCGCCCGCGCCGAGGGCACCCGGTTCTGGGACGTCGACGGCAACGAGTTCATCGACTGGATGTGCGCGTACGGGCCGAACGTCCTCGGCTACGGCGATCCCGACGTCGCCGCGGCTGCCGCCGAGCAGGCGAAGCGCGAGGACGTCACTTCGCTCCCGTCGACGGTGATGATCGACTTCGCCGAGCTGCTTGTCGACCAGGTGGCATCCGCCGATTGGGCGATCTTCGCGAAGAACGGCGGCGACACCACCACCCTCGCGATCATGACCGCGCGTGCGGCGACGCTGCGCAAGAAGGTCGTGTTCATCAAGGGCTTCTACCACGGGGTCGCGCCGTGGACGCAGAAACTCGACTACCCCGGCGTCCTCGAGGAGGACGTCGCGAACAACCTGTACGTCCCGTGGAACGACCTGGACGCCCTCCGTGCGTTGCTCGGTGCGCACCGCGGGCAGATCGCCGCACTGATCGCGACGCCGTACATGCACGGCAACTTCGTCGACAACGCGCTCCCCGCAGACGGGTACTGGCAGGCGGTGCGCAAGCTCTGCGACGAGCACGGCATCGTGCTGATCATCGACGACGTGCGGGCGGGGTTCCGGCTCGATCTCGCCGGCAGCGACCACTTCTTCGGCTTCGAGGCCGACCTCATCTGCTTCTGCAAGGCGCTCGCGAACGGCTACAACGTCTCGGCGCTCATGGGACGCGACTCGCTGCGCGAGGCGGTCAGCAGCATCACGTACACCGGCAGCTACTGGATGAGCGCAGTGCCGTTCGCCGCCGGCATCGCGACGCAGCAGAAGTTGCGCGAGCTCGACGCGCCGGCGCTGTTCGACCGGCTCGGCACCCGGCTCGTCGACGGCCTCGTCGCTGCCGGCGCCGATGCCGGGTTCGACCTCGTCGCCTCGGGTGCGCCGGCGCTGTTCTACCTGCGGGTCGCCGACCCCGCCGACTCGTTGATGCTGCATCAGGAGTGGGTGGCGGAGTGCGTGCGGCGGGGCGTGTACCTCACGTCGCACCACAACCACTTCCTCAACGCCGCGGTCACCGACGCCGACATCGACCGCACGGTCGAGGTCGCGGCCGAGGCGTTCGCAGTGCTGCGGCAGCGGCACCCGGAAGCGGCCTGACGTGGCCTCCCGCGGCACGATCCTCGCCGTCGCGACGACGTACGGCCTGCAGGGCATCGGCTATGCCGTCGTCGTGACGGCGCTGCCGGCGTTCCAGTCACGGACCGGATTGGATGCCACGGGCCTGTCGCTCGTGCTGCTCGGCGTGTGCGTGACCGCGGCGCTCGGCTCGCTCCTCGCCGATGTCGTCGCGCTGCGCGCGAGCAGCCGGCACGGGGTGCTGCTCGGGTTCGCGGTGCAGGCGGTGGGGTTGTGCGCCACGGCATTCGCACCGGACACGGTCTCGATCGCCGCAGCCGTCCTCCTCTACGGGCTCGGGCTGGGACTCATCGACGCCTCCTGCAACATGCAGGGCGTCCTCGTGCAGCGCGGGCGAGCGACGCCGCTGCTCGGCCGGTTCTACGCGACGGCGACCGGCGGCTCGATCGTCGGGGCGCTCGCGATGGCCGGGGTCATCGCGTCGGGGGCACCCGCCTTCGCGGCACTCGTGCTGGCGGCGGCACTGCAGGTCGTCTTCATCGTCGCGTTCGGGCGACTCCTGAGCCGCGAGCGCGCCGCCCGCACCGCGCGACGCGAGCGGACGACCCGCCTCGACGGGCGGGCGATCACGGTCGTCGGGCTGGTGATTCTGGCGGCGTTCACGGTCGATTCCGCGGCGAGTTCATGGAGCTCGGTGCATCTCACCGCCGTCGGCGCCGCGGCCGCCCTCGCCCCGGTCGGGTTCGCCGTCTATCAGGGCGGCGTGTTCGTCGCACGGCTCGTTGCCGACCCGGTGACGCGGCGCATCGGGCGACGGATGCTGCTCGGCACGGCGATCGTCATGGGCATCGCGGGCGGGCTCGTCGTCGCGTTCGTGCCGGTCCCCGCCGGCGCCATCGCCGGCTTCGCGATCAGCGGGCTCGCCGTCGGGGCGCTCGTGCCGCTCGCGTTCGGGCTGGCGGGCGCGGTCGACCCCGCGCGCAGCGACGAGGTGGTCGCCCGGGTGAACCTCTTCAACTACGCGGGCGCCGTGCTCGGCGCGGTCGGCGTCGGCGTGTTGACCGACGTCACCGGGTCGGGCCTCGCGTTTCTTCTGCCCGCCGTGCTCCTGCTCGCCGCAGTGCCGGCGTGGCAGCGCGCGACGCGATGACGCCCGACCTCGGGAGCGTGCTCACGCTGACAGCCTCCCTCACGCTGACGGAAAAGGCCGGGCTGCTGAGCGGCGCGGACGTCTGGCAGACGCGGGCCGTCCCGCGGCTCGGCATCCGTTCCCTCTGGATGGCCGACGGACCGCACGGCCTGCGCAAGCAGCGCGGTGACGCCGACCATCTGGGCATCGGCGAGAGCGAGCCGGCGACCTGCTTCCCGACGGCCGCGACGCTCGCCTGCGGCTGGGACCTGGAGCTCGCGGAGCAGATCGGCGCTGCGCTCGGGCGCGAAGCGGCGGCATCCGGTGTCGACGTCCTCCTCGGCCCCGGCGTGAACCTCGTGCGCGATCCTCGCGGCGGGCGGAGCTTCGAGTACTTCTCCGAGGACCCTGAGCTCGCCGGCAGGCTCGGTGCCGCCTACGTCCGAGGCGTGCAGGCACAGGGGGTCGCTGCGACGCCGAAGCACTTCGCGGTCAACAGCCAGGAGACCCGGCGTCTCACCAGCGACTCGGTCGTCGACGAGCAGACCCTCCGCGAGCTGTACCTCACGGCATTCGAAATCGTCGTGCGCGAGGCGGCGCCGTGGGCACTGATGACGGCGTACAACCGCGTGAACGGCGTGTACGCGCACGAGCACCGCGACCTGCTGACCCGCATCCTCCGCGAGGAGTGGGGCTTCGACGGCGCGGTCGTCTCGGACTGGGGCGGTACCGACGACCCGGTCGCCTCGGTCCGCGCCGGCGGCACGGTGCAGATGCCCTCGCCGGGCTGGGAGTCCGTGCGGCGGATCGTCGAGGCGGTGCAGCGGGGCGAACTGTCCGAGGCGGACCTCGACGCACGGGTGACCGAGGTGCTGCGACTGATCGATCGGACGTCGAACCGAGGCGCCGCGCCGATCGTCGACCTCGACGCGCACCACCAACTGGCCCGCCACGCCGCAGCGACGTGCGCCGTGCTGCTGCGGAACGAGGGCGGCATCCTCCCCCTCTCACCCGACGCGCGGGTGGCCCTCGTCGGAGCGTACGCCGAGACGCCGCGATACCAGGGTGCCGGCTCGTCGATCGTCACGCCGACACGGCTGACGTCCCTCCGGAGCGCCGCCGAGGGCGTCACCGCGTTCGCGCCGGGCTACCGGATCGACGGGACGACCGATGCGGCGCTCCTGGCGGCCGTGACGGATGCCGCCGCGTCGGCCGACGTCGTCGTCGTTGCCCTCGCCGTCCCCGCGGCGCACGAGTCCGAGGGGATCGACCGCCCGCACCTGCGACTTCCGGACGGACAGCTCGCGGCGCTGCGAGCGGCGGCCGCGACGGGCACCCCGGTGGTCGCCGTCCTCGCCGGCGGCGGCCCGGTCGAGACGCCGTGGCGTCACGAGGTCGCCGCGCTCGTCCACGGCCATCTCGGCGGACAGGCGGGCGGCGAGGCGATCTGGGACGTCCTCACTGGGCGCGTGCACCCGACGGGCAGACTGGCGGTCACGATGCCAGCCGGTGAGCTGTCGCCGGGCTTCCCCGCGACCGGCCGGGTCGCCCGGTACGACGAACGCCTCGGGGTGGGGTATCGGAGCGGCCGCGCGGCGGCGTTCCCGTTCGGGTTCGGGCTGGGGTACACGTCGTTCGAGCTGTCGGACCTCGAGGTGACACCCGACGGCGCCGCCGTCACCGTGCGCAATGTCGGCGCGGCCGCCGGCACCGAAGTGGTGCAGTTGTACATCGCGCGCGAGGGTCGCGCGACGCCCGAGCTCAAGGGCTTCGCACGCGTGAGGGTCGAACCCGGCGCCGCCGAGCGGGTCGAACTCCCGTTCACCGCTCGCACGTTCCGCCGGTTCGAGCGCGGTGCGTGGCGCAGCCTCGGCGGGGAGTGGGAGGTGCGCGTCGGGCGGCACAGCGCCGACCTGCCGCTGCGGGCCGTACTCGCGATCGACGGCGAGGACACGCCCGGCGGCGACACGGTCACGCGCGCGGCATCCGAGGAGGGCTGGCGTCCGCCGTTCGACCGGAACACGCCGCTCGATCAGCTCGTGCACTCCCCGAGCCCCCTCGTGCGACTGCTCGTCCGGGCGGTGCTGCGGCGCAAGGCACGTGCCGATCTCGCGACCGAGCCCGATCTCGACATCCAGTTCATCGCCTCGGCACCGCTCCGGACGATCCACACGATGACCGCCGCAACGAGCGAGGTCACCAACGCGGTCGTCCGCATCGCGAACGGCGCCGGCCTGCCCGCCTGGGGTGCGCTGCTCGTCGCGCTCGCACGGGGGCCGCTCCTCGAACGCCGCACCCGCCGCGCATTCGGGGCGGCTCGCTAGGCGCCGAGCGCGGCGCGCAGCACGCGCTCGATCTCGGCCAGCAGCGCTTCGCGCTCCGGCTCGGATGCCGCGAACGCGTCGCGCAGCACCGCGTCGGTCGCGGTAAATGCGACCCGCGCGACGGTTGCGACCCGCTCCGGGGGCGCGCCCTCGAGCAGCGCGAGGCGTCCGATGAGCACCTCGACCTTGGCCGCCATTCGGTGCCGGTGCGCGGCGCGCGCGGCATCCGCTTCGGCACCCGTGCTGACGGTGCCGAGCGAGCGCGCCGGCTGCTCTTCGAGGTACACCCCGGCGACGGCGCGGAGCACGCGCCCGACGGGATCGGGGCCGAGGTCGGCGCCCGCCATCTCGTCGATGACCGCGTCGAGGAGGGTTTCGAGCCGCGCGTGATACCGCGCGACGATGGCCGCCGTGATCGCCGCTCGGTCGGGCAGGTATTGATACAGCGCGCCCACGCTGACCCCCGCCTCGGATGCCACCCGTGGCAGGCTGATCGCCTCGACGCCCTCGCGCCGCACGAGGTCCTCGGCCGCCGCGATCGCCCGTGCCACCTTGTCGCGCGAGCGCGTCTGCGTGGGCACGCGTCGCAGCGCGACAGTGACGGCATCCGACTCGGGCATCTCGCTCCAAAATCAAACTTGACTTTGCTTACAGGTGGCCGCAACGCTAGCACCATGTCGACGACGTCACCGCACCTCCATCTGCGCCTCGCAGTCGCGGATGCCGCTCGCAGACTCGGTGAGGGCGGTCTCGTCGTCGGAACGGCCGGAAACGTCAGTGCGCGCAGCGGCGACGTCGTCGCGGTCACCGCGACCGGCGCAGTCCTCGCCGAGCTCACCGCCGAACAGGTGACCGTCGTCACCATGGGCGGTGACGTCGTCGAGGGCACGCTCGCGCCGACGTCGGAGCTCGGGCTGCACCTCGGCGTCTACCGCGCCGCGCTGCCCGAGCGCGTGAGCGCGGTCGTCCACAGCCATTCGCCCGCTGCGACGGCGCTCTCGCTCGTCCTCGACGAGTTGCCCGTTATCCACTACCAGCAGCTCGTCCTGGGTGGCGCGCTCCGAGTCGCGCCGTTCCACGCATTCGGCACCGCCGAGCTCGCGGCAGCGGTGGGGGCCGCCCTCGACGGCCGCCTCGCCGCGTTGATGGCCCACCACGGCGCCGTCGCGCTCGGTCCGAACCTGGCTGCCGCCGTCGAGCACGCTGTCCTGGTCGAGTGGCTGAGCGATCTCTATCTGCGCGCACAGGCGGCGGGCACGCCGCGATCGCTCGACGAGGCGCAACAGCTCGCGGTCATCGCCCACGCAACGCTGCTCGGCTACGGCTCGACGAAGCCGGTCCCGGCATGATCGCGCAGCTCGGGGCGCTCGTCGCGAACGGCCGCACGGCGGACGTCTACGCGCTGAAGGGCGGCCGCGTCGCGAAGCGGTACCACGACGACTGGCCCGATCACCTCATCGACCGCGAGATCGGTGACTCGCAGACCGCGTACGACCTCGCGCTCACCCCGATCCGCTGTCACGGCCGCGTCGAGGTCGAGGGCGGCCGCGCGGTCGCCTTCGACCGCATCGACGGACTTGCACTGACGACCGTCGCCGAGAAGAACGTGCTGCGCATGGGTCGCGTCGCCCGGGCTCTCGCCGCCGAGCACGCCCGCATCCACCGCGCCCGCACCGACGCCTTCGTCGACGTGCGCACGGTCGCCGCCGACCTCATCGACACGCCGCCGCTGGCGCCGCTCACCCCCGCTGAGAAGGCCGCCCTGCGCGACCACCTCGCGTCGCTCCCCCGCGGCGACCGCCCGCTGCACCTCGACTTCCACCCGATGAACGTCTTCGAGCACGCCGGCGGCCGCGCGACGATCGACTGGCAGTCGACCGCGGTCGGCGACCCTGCCGCCGACGTCGCGATGACCCGGCTGCTGTTCACCGAGGCCGAGCTCTTCCCCGGCGCCTCGAAACTGCAGCAGCTCGTCTACGGTGCCGCGCGCGGCGCGATGGGCCGCGGGTACCTCCGGGAGTACCAGACACTCACCGGCATGACGACCGCGGCGATCGACCGGTGGGCGACGACGGCGCGCGTGCTGCGACTGGGACTGCTCGACATCGCGAGCGAGCGCGAGACGCTCCTGCGCGGCATCCGCAATGGCCTCCACGTCGAGGAGCCCGCCCGGTGACGACCACGATCACCCGCGACGCGCTGACGGATGCCGGTGTCGTCGACGTCCTCGTCGTGGGCGGCGGCATCACGGGCGCGGCGATCGCCCACGAGGCGGCGAGCCGCGGACTGTCGGTGCACCTCGTCGAGCGGGGCGACTTCGGCGCGGCGACCTCCGCCGCGACCGGCAAGCTCATCCACGGCGGGTTGCGGTATCTGCGGAACCTCGAGGTCGGGCTCGTGCGCGAGTCGCTCGCGGAGCGGCGGATCCTCTCGACGATCGCGCCGGGGCTCGTCTCCCCCATCGGCATGGTGCTCCCCGATCCGGGGCTCGTCGAGAAGCTCGGGTTGACCGTCTACGACCTGCTCTCATTCGACCGGAACCGCGTCGCCGCGAGCCACCGGATTCCTGCGCACCGGTCGCTGTCCGCCGACGACCTCGACGACCGAGGGCTCGGGCACCTGCGCCGCGGCATCCTGTTCCACGATGCCATGATGCTCTCGCCCGAGCGGCTCACCCTCGCCTTCGTGCGCTCGGCGGTCGCCGCGGGCGCCCGGGTCGCGAACTACGTCCGCGCGGACGAGCTGCTCGTCCGCCGCGGGCAGGTCGTCGGCGCCGCGGTCACAGACCTCGTGTCGGGTGCGAGCACGCACGTGCGGGCCCGCGTGACGGTGAACGCGAGCGGCCCGTGGGCGCGGGACCTCCTCGCCGCGCAGGCGGGGACGAAGCGCGCTGCGGGTGATGCACCGCCGGTGCGCTCGGAGGGGATCTACCTGGTCACCCGCCCGCTCACCGAGACGATGGTGCTCACCGTCTCTTCGGGCTCGCACTTCAGTTTCGCGCCGTGGCGCGGCCGCACCCTCATCGGCCCGACCGAGACGCCGTACACCGGCGAAGTGGACGAGTGGCGTCTCACCCGCGCATCGATCGAGCGGTTCGTCGCCGATATCAACGCGACGAGCAAGATGCCCGTTCGACTCTCGATGGACGACGTCCTGGCGGCGTACGGCGGCCTGCGACCGCTCACCGAGTCCGGCACCGGGTCCGGTACCGACACGTATCGCGCCTCGCGATCGTCAGAGCTCGTCGACCACACGCGTGAAGGCGCACGGGGGCTCGTCACCGCGACCGGCGGCAAGTACACGACCGCACGCGCCTTCGCGCAGCGGGTCGTCTCGCATCTCGGCCGCACCCTGGGCACGCGGATCGCGCCGAGCCGGACCGCGCACTCACCGCTCGACGCGTCGGCTCCGGTGGACGCGTCGACGTCGACCCTGCTCGACCGGCTGTACGGGACGGATGCCGCCGCCGTGCGCGCCATCGCGGCCGAGGGCGGCCGGCTCGCGGCATCCGCCACCGACGACGGCGAGGTGCTCGCGCAGGTCGCGTTCGCGGCCCGCCACGAGGCGGTCGTGCACCTCACCGACATCCTGCTGAACCGCACCGGCATCGGCCGCCGCGGCGACCCCGGCACGCACGTCCTCACCGCCGCCGCCGACATCGCGGCCGCCGAGCTCGACTGGTCGTCCATCCGCCGCGCCGCCGAACTCGACGCCGCGATCGCCGCCGTCCGCCTCCCCGACTGAGCACACGGGGCGCACGAAAAAGCCCCCGCATCGCGGAGGCTTTTCACCGTGGACCTGAGGGGATTCGAACCCCTGACCTCTTCATTGCGAACGAAGCGCGCTACCAACTGCGCCACAGGCCCAAGAGCATCAACACTATCACGCACGGACTCTGCCGAACGACGTCGGCAGGGTCACTCACCGACGGCGCGACGCTCCAGCAGACGGCGCACGTGCGCCTCGATGTTCTCATCGCTGGCGGGTCCGCTGAAGGCGGTCTCGGCCGTCCGAGTGCGGCGCGCCGTGTCGATCGACGGCGGCGCGGCCTGGGCGACGCGCTCGCGCATCGCCTCCTCCACGCCGGCCCGGCGGAGCGCCTCACGCGCTGCGGCTCCGTCGAGGACGGCGGCGGCACGCGACCCCGCGGCGGCGGTCAGCGGCTGCGGCAGGGAGCGCGGCATCCAGCCGATCTCCTCGGCGACGAGTTCGACGTCCTGCACGTCGCGGGCGACCCGGACGACCGGCTCGGCGACAGTCGCGACAGCCGCACGCCGCGCGACCGCGCGCATCTGACCGAGCATCGCGAGGCTGGCGACGAAGACGACGGATGCCGCGACGAGCACCGTCCAGCTCACGGCCGTGACGGCGAGGTACACACCCCAGCCGGCGGCGGCCAGCGACGCGAACGCGACGATCGTCGCGACGAAACGGACGCGACGACGCGCGCGGGCGCGACGGGCAGCCGGTGCGGCCTTCGCGGCGGCAGCTTCGGCGAGCACGCGCTCGCGGGCGACGGCGGCTTCGGCACGGGCGCGGGACTGCGCGGCGGCGGCTTCGGCACGAGCCTGCTGCGCGGCGGCGGCGGCGGTCTCGGCGGCGCTCCGGCGTTCGGCGCGGGCGAGGTCGCGATCGAGGGCGGCCTGGGCCTTCGCCGCGGCCAGTTCGGCGCGGGCGGCCTCGAGGCCGACGCTCTCCTGCTCGGCCTGCACGCGGCGCGCGAGACGCTGCTGGGCGAGGGCCGTGCGAGCGTTGAGCTCGAGGCGGACCTCATCGGGGGTCTCGCTGGTCTGGGCGAGGACGCGCAGCGCCTGATTGAGGCGGACGGCGTTGCGCTCAGCCGCTTCGTACTGGTGACGTCCATGCCACGACGGCAGCAGATAGACGAGCCACAGGAGCACGGCGACGAGCACGACCACGCCGCCGCCGAAGACCTGCTCACCCATGCCGCCAACGGTACGGTTCGCGGCCCGCGCGGCGCGGCATCCGTCCCGCGTGTCTCAGGTTCTGGTTGAAGGTGAAGAAGGTGACGGGTCCGTCGGGACCCCGCCGGTGATCCAGCGGTGCAGCACGCCCTGCGGCACGTCTTCGCGCACGAGTGCGAACGCGTAGTGGTCGCGCCAGTCACCGTCGATGTGGATGTACCGTCGGCGAAGCCCTTCGTACCGGAACCCGAGCTTCTCGACGACCCGCAGGCTCTTCGCGTTCTCGGGCCGGATGCAGATCTCCATGCGGTGCAGGCGCAGCTCGTCGAAGCACAGGTCGGTCGCGAGCGCGACCGAGGTGGGGGTGATCCCCCGCCCCGCGAACCGCTCCCCGACCCAGTACCCGATGGTCGCCGACGACAGCGACCCGCGCGCGATGCCCCACACGTTCAGCTGCCCGGCGACCTCGCCGTCGTATTCCATGACGAGCGGGATGCCGGTGCCGTCACGATGCTGCTGCAGCAGGCGCCGCACCCCGGCCCGCATGTCGAGCGACACCGGGCCGTCGGGGCTCGTCGCCTCCCACTGCTGCAGCCACGGTCGGTTCTGCAGCAGCTCCGTCTGCAGTGGCTTCGCATCGCGCGTGCGGATGAGCCGGATCGAGATCGGACCGTGGGCCCGCACGACGGACCCGTCCATCGTCACCCGCGCACGCCGGACCTCACAGGTCGGCGGCGAAGTCCTTGATCCAGGGGCGCAGTTCCTTGCCGAGGTCGTCGCGGTCGACGGCCAACTGCACGATCGCCTTGATGTAGTCGGCGCGGTCGCCGGTGTCGTAGCGACGGCCGCGGAAGACGACACCCAGCACGCCCTCGCCAGCGGCGAGCTCCTGCAGTGCGTCGGTCAGCTGGATCTCGCCGCCCTTGCCGGGCTCGGTGCGCTCGAGGATGTCGAAGATGCCCGGGTTCAGCACGTAGCGGCCGATGACGGCGAAGTTGGACGGGGCGTCCTCCTTCTTGGGCTTCTCGACGAGGCCGGTCACCTTGACGACGTCGGGGTCGTCGGTCGCCTCGACGGCCGCGCAGCCGTAGAGGTGGATGCTGTCGGGGTCGACCTCCATGAGCGCGATGACCGTGAGACCGGATGCCTCGTTCTCGGCGAGCATCTTCTCGAGCAGCACGTCGCGGGCGTCGATCAGGTCGTCGCCGAGGAGCACCGCGAAGCGGCTATCGCCGACGTGCGACTTGGCGCGGTATACGGCGTGGCCGAGGCCCTTCGGCTCGCCCTGACGGACGAAGTGGATGTCGGCGAGGTCGGTCGAGTGCTTGACACGGTCGAGCTTCTCGAGGTCGCCCTTCTTCGCGAGGTTCGACTCGAGCTCGGGCACCGAGTCGAAGTGGTTCGAGATGTTGTTCTTGTTGCGCCCCAGGATGATGAGCACATCGTCGATCCCGGCGGCCACGGCCTCTTCGACGACGTACTGGATCGCCGGCTTATCGACGACAGGCAGCATCTCCTTCGGCATCGCTTTGGTGGCAGGCAGGAACCGGGTCCCCAGACCCGCGGCAGGAATAACGGCCTTGATGCGCTCAGACATGTTGCACACCCTACCGATTAGATGAGTCCTCCATGTGACGCGACCTAGAATCGGACTATGGACGGCATAGTCGACAACGAGAAGCGTGCACTGCGCGCCGAGTTGCGAGAGCGCCGTCAGCAACGATCCGCTGCCGCGCTCGACACTGCGGCGGCTGGCGTCCGCGAGCAACTCGACCGCCTGGTGGCCGAGCACGCCGTCCGGTCGATGTCGTGCTTCCTGTCCACGACGACGGAGCCCGGCACCCGTGAATTCATCGCCGCCGCCGTCGCGCGGGGCATCCGCGTCCTCCTTCCCATCACCCGCGCCGACGGCCTGCTCGATTGGGCCGTCGCCGAACAGGAGGGCGCGACCGCTGAAGGAATGTTCGGGATGCCGGAGCCCGTCGGCGAGCTGCTGAGCCCCGATGCGGTGAACGACGTCGACCTGCTCGTGATCCCTGCCGCGGCCGTCGACCGCAGCGGCATGCGGCTCGGGTGGGGCCGTGGCTACTTCGACAAGACGATCGGGTCGATGGAGAAGTGCCCGCCGGTCTACGCCGTGATCTTCGACTCCGAACTCCTCGACGAGGTGCCCAGCGAGGTGCACGACCAGCCGGTGACCGGCGTCGTGACGCCCACGCGGACGCTCGTCCTTCATCACTGATCCCGCTCGCACACAGAGGTCCTCATGCCCACCTACGCCTACGCCTGCACGCAGTGCGGCCACCGCTTCGACGCCGTGCAGTCCTTCTCGGATGCGTCCCTCACCGAGTGCCCCGAATGCGGCGGCGCGCTGCGCAAGCAGTACGGCTCCATCGGCGTGACTTTCAACGGCGGCGGCTTCTACCGCACCGATTCGCGCGCGTCGACATCGACGGGCGGCTCCGGCGAGTCCGGTGGCGGCGCTTCGAGTTCTTCGACATCATCGAAGTCCGGGGCATCCGCCTCGCCCGCCCCCGCGGGTTCGTAGTCCTCGGCCGACGGCCGATTTCGGGAAGGAACGCCATGCTCCAGGGCTTCAAAGACTTCATCATGCGCGGCAACGTCATCGACCTCGCCGTCGCGGTCGTCATCGGCGGTGCGTTCACCGCGATCGTGACCGCGATCGTCGACAGCATCATCAACCCGCTGGTCGCCCTGTTCTACCAGCCGAACGCGAGTGGCGAGGTCGGACCGGAGATCATCGGTATCTACGGCCAGAAGGTCGTCTTCCCGCTCGGTGACCTGATCACGGCTGTCATCAGCTTCTTCGCTGTCGCCCTCGTGGTCTACTTCGCGTTCGTCATGCCGATGAACAAGTGGAAGGAGCGCCAGGCCGCCAAGGCCGGCGTCGCAGACGAGGTCGTCCCGGCACCGACTGAGACCGAGCTGCTCATCCAGATCCGCGACCTCCTCGAGGCGCAGAAGGGCTCCACGCCCGCGAGGACTACGACGCCGCCGACCGCGTAACGCGCGTCAGTAGTGCGGCGGGACGTCGTTCCGCATGCGTTCGTCGTTCGGCCCGGACGCCCCTGTCTCCCCCGCGGGAGCGGGGGCGTCCGTCGTTTGCACGTCGGGCGTGGCATCCGTTCCGGGCACCGCCGTCAGCCGCGCGCGGCGGCTGCCGGGCACCCGCTCGATGCGCTGACGGTCAGTCGACATCGAGCGGCTGAGTCGACCCGTGCTCCGTCGGCGTCTCGGGCCGCACGCCGAGCATGCCGGCGACCCGCTGCGCGACCTGGGCGGGGTCATTGTAGATCTCGAACGGGTGTACGCGAACGTAGTGCCACCCCAATCTGCGAAGGATCTGCGGGCGGCGACGCAACGCCTCGCGCAGACTCTCGTGACGACTCTCCGGGTCGCAGTCCACCACGATCGCCTTGCCCTTGTACTGGGCGACGAGCGGCAGCTGCCCACCGCGGTAGTGCACGTCCACCGAGATCGCAAGGCTGCGCAGGTGCTGCGCGAGACTCAGCGTGAGTGGGTCTGCGAGATCTTCGAGTCGTGCCTCGCGGCCCCGGGCGGCGACGCTGCCGAGGATCGACATCAGCGTCGCGGCACCGTGGGTCAACCGTCCCTCGTCGAATGCGGACGGACGGATGGACGACACGATCACCATCGAGCGGCGCGCGCGGGTCATGCCGACGGTGAGCAGCCGCTCGCCGTCCGGCGTCGACAGGTCGCCGAAGTCGCTCAGCACCCGGCCGTGCTTGGTGAGGCCGAACCCGAGCGAGAAGATCACCCGGTCGCGGCTTTCGGCGACGGACTCTTCCAGGCCGAGCACCGCGAAGGGTTCCGCGGTCTCGCGGCCCACGAAGTCGGCGACATCGGAACGGCCGGCGAACGCGGCCGCGACGGCCGCACGAACCCGCTCGGCGTGTCTCTGCGAGGCGGTGACCACCATGAGCGACTCAGCGGGCCGGTTGATCGCGTGCTCGACGACGAGCGTGACGACGCGGGCCACCTCGGCGTCAGGGCTTTCGACCGCGCCGGTGTCGGGGTCGGGGGCGCCGGTGCCGCCTTCGACATAGTCGACGCTGAGACTCCCGCGGCCGAGGTACGAACCGGCCCACGGCAGCGAATCGATCCTGCCGTCGTAGAACGCGTCGTTCACGAGTGCCGCGAGATCTTCGCCGCCGGCGCGGTAGCTGCGGGTGAGAGTCTCAACCGGCAGCAGCTCCGACAGCCGCTCGAACAAGCTCACGTCGTCGAAGGGGACCTCGGGGTCTTCGAGGTCGTCGCCCCGCCCAGACCAGAGCCGGAACGGCGTCGGCTTCTGCGTCACGGGGTCGCCGAAGACGACGACCTGGCGGGCACGACGCAGCGCGGGCGCGGCTTCAGCGACGCACAGGGCTGCGGCATCCGCGATCACGACGACGTCGAACTCCGGGTGGTCGGGCACATGGGGAACCTCGTACGGCGAGGCGAGCCACACCGGCGCGAGCACGCGCATGAGAGTGGGAGCGGATGCCACGAGCTCGGCGGCCGACGCGGTGCCGCCACGGAGCGCGCGCTTGAGCGCCGACGCTTCGTGCGGCTCGTCGACGATGGCGATGCGCCACCGCTTCGCGAGCTCGGACGCGAGCAGCGGTCCGGATGAGCCGGCGTGCGCCTCGTCGACGAGGCGGAAGTCGCGTTCGAGGCGTTCCAGCACACCGACGTTCGCCCCGAGCAGTGCGCGGTCGGAGCGGAGCATCGCCTCGAGCGCGGAACGCCACCAGGCGAACTCGAACTCGGCCGCGACGTCCTGCTCGGGCACGTGCCGCGTGGACAGCTCGGTGAGCAGCGGCTCGAGGCCGAGCTGGGCGAGCTCGCCGCGCAGTGTCGCGCGCTCGACGAGGTTGTCGAAGACATCGGATGCCGCGGCGAGACCGGCGAGGGTTCGCAGCAGCTGCGGGATCGGGAGCAAGGCGAGCGGCTCGGTGCGGCCGAGCGCAGCGTCGAGTTCGGCGAGGTCGGCGTTCGCGCGCTGCCAGGCAGCCGCGACATCGTCGAGGCCGAGCGGCACCTCGGGGCTGACGCCCGCTTCGACGAGTCGCTGCCACTGCGTCCGCTGGTGCTGGACCTTGACGAGCGCCTCGTGCATGTCGGTGACGTGCATGCCGGGCCGCACGTACTCCTTCGACAGGCGGCGGAGCCGGCGGCGGTTGGCGCTCGTCATCGTGCTGGATTCGCGACGCGTCGAGTGGGCGGCGATGAGGTCGACAAGGGGTCGCTCGAAGACGGTGAGGCTGAAGCGGTCGAGCGACGCGCGGATGCCCTGCAGCAGTTGCACGTAGGAACCGAGCTCGGCGATCGAACCGAACGGCCGCATGCGCGTCTGCCCAATGAGCTCGTACCCGCGTTCGAGGATGCCGGGCACCTCGCTCCGGTGCAGCCGGCCGGCCAGTGCGTGCGCCGCGCGCGCCTGCTCGGTCGTCGAGAACGCGACGCCGTACCAGGGCGAGTCGTCGGGACCGAAGCGGAACTCCCCCAGCCGTGCCGCGGCGGACAGCGTCTGGGCCGCTTCGGCGCGACGGGTCGCGAGCCGCTGCACCGTCGCCAGATCGAACCGGGTTGTGGCGGTCGGCTGCGGCTCGTGCGCCGCGATGTCGGTCAACTGGCGGAGCGCCTCGAGCGGCGAGACGCCGACCGACCCGTGACGCTGCGTGAGCGCGGCGCGGTAGTCGCGCAGCACGGTGCGCAGGCGCACCAGTGCGTCGTCGACTTCGGAGACCTTGGGAGGCTCCGCCTTCTCGTTCCGGGCGATCGCGCGGATGAGGTCGCGGTGCAGGCGCGTCGGCGACACCGCGAGCCCGGGCAGGCCGACCCCGCCGAGCCGGTGCCGCACACCGTCGAGGGTGGACCGCCGCGCGCTCACGACGAGCACGCGCTTGCCGGCGCGGACGAGCTCGCCGACCGCGTTGATGACCGTCTGCGTGCCACCCGTCCCGGGCAGCGTGTGCACGGCGAGCGACTGGCCCTCGGTGATGCGCGCGAGCACCGCCTCCTGCTCCGCGTCCGCGTCGAGCAGGAGTCGATCGGATGCCGGCGAGCGGTCGTCCGAGCTGACCGTCCTCGGCTGCGGCCGGACGAACGAGAGCCGCTCGCGGTCGGCCGGGTGGCCGGCGAGCGCGTTCAGGACGGGGTGGTCGAGGTTTGCGGCATCCCGTTCCATATCGGATGCCACGTCCGCGAACGTCGACACGACGAGGCGCGGCAGCACCGTGAACGTCGGGATGTGCGAGGTCAGCGCACGCAGGTGGTCGATGACCGGCTGCGGCTGGAAGACACCGCCGTCGTAGGCGAGCGCGGCGAGCGCGGCACCATCGATCGAGATGCCGAAGTGGGTGCGCGCGGCCTGGACGAGCTCACGGTTGATGACGAAGCCACCGTGCAGGCGAAGGTCGAAATCGTTGTGGTGGCGGCGGATGGCGAGGGGGCGCAGCAGCACGGGCGCCGTGCAGACGACGCCGCCGATGCGCCACGACGCCATGCCGATCGCGAGGTGCACGGTGTCGAGACCGCGGGCGGTGCGGAGCTCGACGTCTTTGGAGGTGATCCGCTCGGCGGCGCGCCGCGCGGTGAGGAGGGCGACCTCGTCGCGGAACATGTTGGAGAGCAGGGTGGGGCGGCCGGTGATGAACTGCGGCAGGCTCCCGGGGTGCGCCTTGGTGATGTCGATGCCGGCGTCGCCCTCGTCGCGGTAGTGCAGCAGCGTCGACTCGCCACCGAGCTGTGCGGCTTCTTCGCGCAGGCGACGCTGCTCGGGCACGGCGGCGTGCATGACGACCACACCCGGGTCGGACAGGCGCACGTCCGCCGGGGTCACATCGGACGCGTCTTCGGCGCGCTCATCGCGCACAGCGTCACTCTCTGCTCGCCACACACGAGAACCCTACGCGCGCGGGGCCCGGGATTCCGGGAACGACCGCCGAGTTTCGCGGATCCTCGCGCGCCCGCGTTCGAGTGAGGGTTTCTCCCCAACGCCCGGAGCCGTCGCGTTCTCCCCTGCTCCCCGCGGCGGGACTGCGCGCGCCGTCGCAGCCGGTCATGATGAAGCCATGACCTCCGCAGCCTATGCCGTGCACCCGACGCCGATCGGCGACGCGCTCCTCGTCGCCACCGACGACGGGCTCGTCGCGCTCACGGTGCTCGATGGGCCCGTGTACGCAGAGATCGCCCGGTTGAGCCTGGTGCTGCACGCCGTGCCGGTGCCCGATCCGGATGCCGCGGCCGAGGTCGCCCGTCAGCTCGACGAGTACTTCGCCGGGACCCGGAGGGGCTTCGACGTCGAGCTGGACTGGCGACTCGTGTCGGGGTTCACCCGCCGGGCGCTCGAGGCGATCATCGACGTCCCGTACGGCGTGACCGCGTCGTACGCCGAGATCGCGATCGCCGCCGGCGCCCCCGGTGCGAACCGCGCGGTCGGCACTGCGTGCGCGCGGACCCCGTGGTCGATCGTCGTCCCCGCGCACCGGATCGTCCGCAGCGACGGGTCGATCGGCGAGTACGGCGGGCACCCGGAGCGGAAGCGGTTCCTCCTCGAACTCGAGGCGGGAGCGGACGAGTAGGCCGTCCGCTCCCGCCTCGATCCTGGGGGAGGATTCGTTCGCCGACTAGTGGTCGACCGCCTTCTCGGCGCCGTAGCCGGTGAGCGAGCGGACCTCCATCTCGGCGGCCTTCTTCGCGTCCTCCGCCTTGCGCGAGGTCACCGACCCGAGCCAGCCGAGGAAGAAGCCCACCGGGATCGACACGATGCCGGGGTTGTTGAGCGGCCAGATCGCGGTGCCGACGTCCTTGAAGACGCTGGTGGGCATGCCCCAGAACACCGGCGAGAGCACGATCAGGACGATGGCGGTCACGAGGCCGCCGTACATGCTCCACACCGCACCGCGCGTGGTGAACTTCCGCCAGAACAGCGAGAACAGGATCGTCGGAAGGTTCGCGGATGCCGCGACGGCGAAGGCGAGCGCGACGAGGAACGCCACGTTCTGCCCCTGCACCCCGATGCCGCCGAGGATCGCGAGCACGCCGATCACGATGACCGTGCGTCGGGCGACCTTGACCTCGCCGTCCGGCGGCACGTTCCCCTTCTTCACGACGTTCGCGTAGATGTCGTGTGCGAACGAGGCGGCCGCCGTGATCGTGAGTCCTGCGACGACCGCGAGGATCGTCGCGAACGCGACCGCCGAGATGAAGCCGAGCAACACGGGTCCACCGAGCGCCGCCGCGAGCAGCGGTGCGGCGGAGTTCACGCCGCCGGGGGCGGCGGCGATCGTCGCCGGCCCCACAATCGCACCGGCGCCGTAGCCGAGCACGAGGGTGAGCAGGTAGAAGAGGCCGATCAGCCAGATCGCCCACACCACCGAGCGACGTGCCTCCTTGGCAGTCGGCACGGTGTAGAAGCGCATCAGCACGTGCGGGAGGCCCGCGGTACCGAGGACGAGCGCGATCGCGAGGGAGAGGAAGTCCCACGGGTTCGCGCCGTACTGCAGGCCGGGCCCCAGGATCGCCTCCTGCGGGTCGCGGTTCGACGCCTCGACCGCGGCACCGAGCAGAGTGTCGAGGCTGAAGCCGTTGATCGCAAGCACCCAGATGGTCATGACGACGGCGCCGCCGATGAGCAGGAACGCCTTCACGATCTGCACCCAGGTGGTGCCCTTCATGCCGCCGATCAGGACGTACACGATCATCAGCACGCCGACGACGGCGACGACGACCGACTGGCCGACCGATTCGGTGATGCCGAGCAGCAGCGACACGAGCCCGCCGGCGCCCGCCATCTGCGCGAGCAGGTAGAAGAAGCAGACCGCGAGGGTCGTGATCGCGGCCGCGAGTCGCACCGGCCGCTGCTTCAGTCGGAACGACAGCACATCGGCCATCGTGAACTTGCCGGTGTTGCGCATGAGTTCGGCGACCAGCAGGAGCGCGACGAGCCACGCCACCAGGAACCCGATCGAGTAGAGGAACCCGTCGTATCCGTTGATGGCGATGGCACCGACGATGCCGAGGAAGGATGCCGCGGACAGGTAGTCACCGGCGATCGCGAATCCGTTCTGCGGGCCCGTGAACGAGCGGCCGGCCGCGTAGTAATCGGCGGCCGTCTTGTTGTTGCGGCTGGCCCGGATGACGATGAACAGCGTCACCGCGACGAACGCGCCGAAGATCGAGATGTTGAGGACGGGGTTGTTCTCGGCGTTCGCGGCGGGGGCCGCGGCCACGAGGATCGAGCTCATCGGGTCTCCTGCCGCTCGAGGTCGGTGCGGATCTCGGACGAGATGGGGTCGAGCTTGCGGTTCGCGAACGAGACGTAGCCCATCGTGATCGCGAACGTCGTCACGAACTGGCCGAGCCCGAGCAGCAGGCCGATCGTGATGTGGCCCCACACCTGCTGCGCCATGAAGTCGGGCGCGAACGAGGAGAGCAGGACGTAGACGAAGTACCAGACGAGGAACAGCACGGCGAGCGGGAAGACCACGCTCCGATGCTTTCGCTTCAGCTCGACGAACCGCGGGGACTCCTCCACCGCGATGTAGTCGATGGCACTCCCTCCGGCGCCATCGGGGGACGGGTGCGACATGTGGCCTCCTTGCCTCATGGGGTGAGCGACGATGCTCGTTCACGGCTGTTTCTCAGAAACGGCCGCGTGGTACGTTCGACCGTACGAAGGCGGCGCAGGTGCCGTCACCCCCGGAAGTAGGTAAGGGATTGCCGGTGGAGAGCGACTCGGAGACGCAGCTCGTCTCCCGCGCTGTCTCGGACCTTGCCCGCCACACCCGGTTCCCCGTCGTCTTCGGCGGACTCGAGCACGACGGTGCCGTCCACGTCAGCGCGATCGCCGGCACTCGCACCCGCAGCATCGAGGGCCTCGTCGTCCACACGGGTCGCGGCCTCGGCGGCGCAGCCATGGTCGAGAAGCGGCCGCGGCTCGCGCTGGACTACCGCACCGCCCGCACGATCACGCACGACTACGACCGCGCCATCCTCGGCGAGGGCATCTCGACGCTGCTCGCCGTCCCGATCGTCGTCGCCGGACGCCCGCGCGGCATCCTGTACTGCGGCTCGTGGACCCCCGGTCCCGTCGGCGACCTCGTGAGCCGGCCCGCGTTCCGCGCCGCCGACCTCGTCGCCAATGAACTCCGCGTGCGCGAGGAGGTCGACCGTCGGGTCACCGCGCTGACGCCGCCGCAGCACGCGCTGCCCGCCGCCGCGCAGGAGGACCTCCGCGAGAGCTACGCGGAACTGCGCAGCATCGCGGCATCCGTCACCGACACCGCTCTCCGCGATCGCATCGCCGCGGTGGAGCGCCGGCTTGCGGGCATCTCGGGTGAACGTGTCCAGCCGGCGCTCACCCTCGACGTCACGCTCTCGCCGCGTGAGATCGATGTGCTCGCGTGTTGCGCGCTGGGCGCGACGAACGCCGAGATCGCGGCGTCGCTGTCGCTGCGCGAAGGCACCGTGAAGTCGTACCTGCAGGCGGCGATGGCCAAGCTCGATGCGTCCACCCGCCACGCGGCGGTGGCCAAGGCGCGCCGGGCGGGACTTCTCCCGTAATTCCGCGGGTCGCCACTAGGCTCTGGCCATGGCTCGCAAAATCGTGCATCAGCTCGTCGATGACCTGGACGGCACCGTCCTCGAGATCGGGCAGGGCGAAACGGTGCTGTTCTCCCTCGACGGCACCGCATACGAGATCGACCTCACGACCGAGAACGCCGCAGCGCTGCGCGACGCGATCGCCCCGTTCGTCGACGCCGCACGTTCGGTGTCGACCCGCTCCGCCAGCCCGCGCGCCGCATCGGGCTCGGGTCGCAAGCAGAAGCGCGCCGGACAGCGCGACTACGCACCGATCCGCGAGTGGGCCGCGAAGAACGGGTACACCGTCTCGGAGCGCGGCCGCGTTCCCGCAGCGGTGCTCGAGGCGTACGACGCCGCGAACTGACCTCCGGGGTCAGCCGCTGATCACCCGAGGACGAGAGTGATCGCGATCCCGATCATGACGACGGCGATGCCGGCGTCGAGGATGCGCCATGCCCGCTCCGTGCGCAGGAGCGGCGCCAGGTAGCGCGCGCCGTATCCGAACACGACGAACCACAGTGTGCTCGCGGCGATGCCGCCGGCGAGGAACCACCACCGGTCGGGGCCGTGCGTCGCCGCGACGGAACCGAGGACGACCGTCGTCTCGACGAGTGCATGCGGGTTGAGCCACGTCATCGCGAGGATCGTCAGCAGCGTCGCCGTGCGAGTGGACCGGGTGCGGACGACCGGCAGCGTCGCGGTCGCGACGGACGAACCGGATGCCGGGGACTGGGGTTCCGCCGGGGGCTGGGGTTCCGCCGGGGCCTCGTCGGCCGCCGCTTCGAGCGTCCCTCCCCCGCGCCACGCGCGACGGGCACTCACGAACGCGTAGCCCGCGATGAAGAGCGCGCCCGCCCACCGCGCGGCCGTCTCGAGCCAGGGCTGCGAAGTGACGAGCGTCGCGAATCCGGCGACACCGATCGTCTGCAGGATCGCGTCGCTGACGACGCAGACGAGCACGACCATGCCGACGTGTTCACGGCGGAGTCCCTGGCGGAGGACGACGGCGTTCTGGGCGCCGATCGAGACGATCAGTCCCAGGCAGAGGCCGAGGCCGGACAGCAGAGCGACGAGTTCGGGGGTCACATCAACGACGGTACGGATGCCGCAAGGTGCAGTCCAGCGCAGGATTCTTCACGATCTGAAGCAGCGCTTCATCTACGCTGAGCCCATGGAACTTCCCCTCGAGCAGCTTCGCACCCTTGCCGCGGTGGTCGACGCGGGCACCCTCGACAAGGCGGCATCCGAGCTCGGGATCACACCGAGCGCCGTGAGCCAGCGCATCCGGGCGATCGAGCAGCGGATCGGGCGGGTCGTGCTCCGGCGGACGAAGCCGGTCACCGCGACCGAGGCCGGGGAACCGCTCGTCCGGCTCGCGCGGCAGCTCGCGCTCCTCGAGCACGACGCGCGGGTCGCCCTCGGCGACGAGGTCGCGGCGCCCCACGTGCCGCTCGCGGTCAATGCCGACTCGCTGATCACCTGGTTCCTGCCGGCGCTGACCGCGGTGACATCCGCGCACGAGGTGACGTTCGAGATCCACCGGGAAGACCAGGAGCGCACCGCACAGCTGCTCGCGGCGGGGACCGTCATGGGGGCCGTCACGTCGCAGCGCGAGCCGGTGTCGGGTTGCGTGGCGTCGCCGCTCGGCCGCATGCCCTACACCGCGATCGCGACCCGCGCGTTCGCGGACCGCTGGTTCCCGGACGGGATCGACCGCGCATCGCTCGAGCGTGCGCCGATCGTCGACTTCGACCGCAACGACACGCTGCAGTCCGGGTTCGCGCGCCGCCACGGTGCCCGCAGCGCCGCGCCACGCCACGTGATCAGCGCGTCCGCGGAGTTCGCACAGGTGATCGTCGCGGGGCTCGGGTGGGGCATGCTCCTGCCGGGCCAGTACGAGGCGGGCGTCGCCGACGGGTCGCTGGTGCGCCTCGGTGGCGATGCGATCGAGGTGCCCCTCTACTGGCAGCGCTGGAACCTGTCGTCACCCCTGCTCGACACGGTGACCGCTGCGGTGCAGCGCGCCGCGGCGGCCTCCCCCGCCCTGGTGTGAGCTGAGTCAGGATTCCGGGTCGTACATGAACTCCCGGAGTTCCTGCGCGCAGCGGCATGCGGCGGCGATCTTGCGCGCCCACTCCAGCGCTTCCTCGCGCGTCGCGACCTCGAGCACGGTGAACCCGCCATCGAACTCCGCGGTCTGCGGGTAGGTGTCATCGGTCGCCGTGCCGTCTGCCGACACCATGACCGACGGGACGTCCTCGGCGATACCGCCGCCGAAGACGTAGACGCCCGCCGCCTTCGCCTCGCGGATCACCTCGCGGGACTCGATTCCCGCGAGCCGGAACTCCTCGGGGGTGAGATCCATCGCGGCGCCGGGGAACGAGACGAGGTACTTGGTCATGCGCTCAGAGTAGGGCTCCGACCGCAGCTCGATACCGATCGACCACAACGGCCGCGACCGCGTCGTCCGGGGCGAGCGGTTCGGTGACGATGTCCGCGCCGGCGGACGCGATGAGGTCTGCGAAGAAGCCGGGGGCGAGCACGTAGCTCGCAGCGATCACCCGCTGGGCTCCGCCCGCGCGCGCCTGCTCGACGGCGTCCCCGATTCGCACGCCTGCACCGGCGGCGAACCCCGTGGAGACCGGTACTCGGATCCGCTCCGAGAGCAACTCGGCCATCGCCGCGACGTCGACGGCTGCCGCCGGATTCGTCGATCCCGCGGCCGCCAGGACCACCGCGTCTCCCTCCCGCGGCGAAAACGACTCGATCCGTCGCGCAAGGAGATCGGCCAACAACGGATGCGGGCCGAGCGCGGGCGTCGCGACGCACGTCCCCCGGGCCTCGCGGACTGCACGCGCGATGTCGACGTTCGTGTGGAAGCCCGTCGACAGCAGAAGGGGTACGACGACGGATGCCGCATCGCCGAGCGACTGCACGACATCGTCGACCTCCGGCGTCTGCACGTCGACGAAAGCCGGCTCGACTCGGACGCCACCCAGCAGGACTCGGACGCGGTCGACGACGGCGGAGATCGCGGCGCGTCCGTCGGGCGAACTCGTGCCGTGGGAGCACGCGACGAGGACCGGGGTCATGCGGGCACCTCGACGGGATCGACATCCAGGCGATAGCCACGCTTGACGACGGTCCGGATCACGGTCGGGACACCGAGCGCCTCCCGGGTGCGCGCGATCGCGACGTCGACGGCATGGGCGCTGTCCGAGCCACCGGAGCGGGGCAGCACGGCCTGCAGATCCCCGCGGGCGACGACGGCCCCGCCTGCCGCGAAGAGCATCCTGAGAATCTGCATCGAGGCCGGCGGGAGCGGGATCAACGCGCCGTCCAGGACGGCGGCACCGCTGCGGAGTTCGAGCCGACCCGCAGAGGTCTCGAGTGCGGGCGCATGGCCACCGCCGAAGTAGGTCACGACGGCGCGGACCAGAGAGCCGAGCCGCCCGCGCTCCGCGATGAGGGGCGCGAGCCCTGCGTCGACCAGGGGGCCGGCGGTGATCGGGCCGACCGCTGCGAACAACACCCGACCGCGCTCCGCGCAGGCGACGATGCCGTCGAGGACCCCCTCCCGGCGTGCGGTGGCGACCCACTCGGCCGCGCCGGGCGCCGAGGTGAAGAGCACCGCGTCGACGTCACCCTGCGCGGTGGCGAGGGTGGAGCGCGCGACGACGGCGGGATCCGCCGGCGGCCCCCACCGGTAGACAGTGAGGCTCACGACGTCGGCGCCGGCATCGGCGAACAGTTCGTCCAACCCGTCCGCGCCGGACCCGTGATGCTGCACGGCGATGCGGCGTCCCCCGACGCCCTCTGCGAGCAGGAACTCGCCGAGCTCACCGGATGTCTCGGACTCGGCGACCCAATCAGCAGTGAACCCGGCCTGCTGAATCGCACCACGCGCCTTCGGGCCGCGCGCGACGATCTGCGCCTGTCCGATCGCCGCGTGGAGCTCGTCGAGGAGCCCCGCCTCTTCCGCCGCCTCCATCCAGCCTCGGAACCCGACACCGGTGGTCGCGACCACGACATCCGGCGGCGCCGCGATGAGCGCACGGGTCGCCGTGATCAAGGCGTCGTCATCGATGTGCGGGACGATCGTGAGCGCCGGTGCCCGACGCACGACAGCACCGTGCCGCTCGAGCGCCGACGCGAGCTCGCTCGATCGACGATCGACGGCGATGACGATCGTGCAACCGGCGAGCGTCGCGGAGAGCGCAGGGCGGGCGGAGTCTGTCACCGGCGTGGGTCACCCACTTCCTGAGTCGTCGGCAAAAGGAGATCGGCGCGCGCCACGTCACCGAACACGAGCACCGCAGGGTTGCTCACGCCCACCGCCGCGGCGTCGGCGACCACGGCTCCGAGCGTCGAACGGGTCGTCCGCTGCTCACGAGTGTGACCGCGCTCCACGATAGCGACCGGACGACTGTCCGGCGCGCCCGCCGCCGTGGCGGCGGCCACGATGCGAGCGAGGGAGGCGACCCCCATCAGGAACACCGTCGTGACACTGTCGTCCGCGAGCGCGGCGAGCGTACTCGGGGACGGCTCGCCGTGACCGCTGGCGAGATGCAGTCCCGACGAGACGCCGCGGTGCGTCACCGGGATGCCGGCGGCCTCCGGGACCGACACCGCACTGGTCAGCCCGGGGACGACCTCGACGGGCACCCCGGCCGCCAGACACGCCGCGACCTCCTCCCCGCCTCGGCCGTACACGAACGGGTCCCCGCCCTTGAGCCGCACGACCCGCTTGCCGGCACGGGCATGCGCCACGAGCAGCGCGTTGATCTCCTCCTGCGGCACGGGGTGGTGGTGCGGCTGCTTCCCCACATCGATGATCTCGACGTCAGGGTCGAGTTCCGTAAGCACGTCGGTCGGTCCGAGGCGGTCGGCGATGACGACGTCCGCTTCGGCGAGCAGGCGCCTGCCGCGCACGGTCATCAGATCTGCAGGGCCGGGGCCGCCGCCGACGAGATCGACACGTCCGGCAGCCTTCCGGCGTCGTCGCAGTGGCAGTGCGCCGCTGCGCAGCGCCGCGCCGATCGCGTCGCGCAGTCGGGCCGAACGGCGGGGATCGACCCCCGCGTCGGATGCCACGCCGACGACCACGTCACCCACCCGGGTCTCGGCAGTCAGGCGTGCAGAGCCGTGCGCGCCGTCCGAGGTGTTGACGCAGAAGACTCGCGCCCGCTCGCACCATGCGGCGACGGCCGCGTCGATAGACGGGACGGCAGTCGCGGTGTGCACGAACCACGCGCCGTCGATGTCGGTCTCGACTGCGGTCCGCGCGACCCACTCGACGCGACCGGCGTCGACGAGCGCCTGCACGTGTGCACCGAGGTCCGGTGCGACGACGGTGACGAGCGCCCCCTCGTCGAGGAATCGGCCGATACGCCGTGCCGCGACGGCGCCGCCGCCGACGAAGACGACGCGGCGGCCGGTCAGCGAGAGTCCGAGCATGGTGGTCATGGTTGCTCCTGTCGGATGCACACGATGCCGTTCTGGACCGCGGCCGGCCAGACGCGGAGCGTGTGCGGCTCCTTGCCCTGGGTGTCGAGGCAGACCCCGGTACGGAGATCGAACACCTGCTTGTACATCGGCGACGCCACCGTCGGTGCATCCTGGCGGCTGCCGACGATCCCGCGGGAGATGACGTGGGCGCCGCTGTACGGGTCGAGGTTCTGGACGGCATGCACGCGCCCGCTGTGCAGCAGGAACAGCGCGATCTGCGTCTCCCCGAGCAGCGCCGCCCTCCCCCGTTCGACCTCGAGGTCGCTGACCCGGCAGATGGCCGCCCACCCGACCGGGAGCGCCGGGGCATCCGCTTCGTGCGCGACCATCGTCATCGCCGCACCTCCAGCGTCGTGCCCGCGATGAGGACACCGCCGGCCTCACGCTCCTCGGTCGTCGCGGGGCGCGGCTGACCGCGCTCGGCGGTGTACGCGAGCGACGGGTCGGGGGTCGTCGGTGCGTTCACGAAGGACGCGAACCGGCGGAGCTTCTCGGGGTCGTCGAGCGTCGCTTTCCACTCGTCCTCGTACGCGTCGAGGTGGTGTGCCATCGCGGCATCCAGGTCATCGCAGATGCCGAGCGAGTCGTCGAAGATGACGCGGCGGAGTTCATCGATGCCGCCCTCGAGGTCCTCGAACCACGGGGCGGTGCGCTGAAGTCGATCGGCGGTGAAGATGTAGTACATCAAGAACCGGTCGATGGCGCGGAGGAGGCCCTCGTCGTCGAGGCCCTCTGCCAGGAGCACCGCGTGGCGGGGGGTGAATCCGCCGTTGCCGCCGACGTACATGTTCCAGCCCGCCTCCGTCGCGATCACGCCGACGTCCTTGCCGCGGGCCTCTGCGCACTCCCGGGCGCACCCCGAGACGCCCAGCTTGATCTTGTGCGGCGAGCGGAGCCCTCGGTACCGCAGCTCGAGCTGCACCGCCATGCCCACCGAGTCCTGCACGCCGTAGCGGCACCACGTGGAGCCGACGCAGGACTTCACCGTGCGAAGCGACTTGCCGTAGGCGTGGCCGGACTCGAATCCGGCATCCACGAGGCGGCGCCAGATGTCGGGGAGCTGTTCGAGCCGCGCGCCGAACATGTCGATGCGCTGGCCACCGGTGATCTTCGTGTACAGCCCGAAGTCCTGCGCCACCTGGCCGATGACGAGGAGCCCTTCCGGGGTGATCTCGCCGCCGGGGATGCGCGGCACGACCGAGTAGCTGCCGTCCTTCTGCAGGTTCGCCATCACGTGGTCGTTGGTGTCCTGGAGCGTCGCGTTCTCACCGTCGAGCACGTGGCGGCCGGTGAGTGTCGAGAGGATGCTCGCCAGCGCAGGCTTGCAGATGTCACAGCCGCGGCCGGTCCCGAAGCGGTCGATGACGCCGCTGAAGGTCTGCAGACCAGAGACGCGTACGGCGTCGAACAGCTGGCGACGAGACATCGAGAAGTGCTCGCACAGTGCGTTGCTGAGCGCCACGCCCGTCTTCGCGAGCTCGGCGCCGACGATCTTCTTCATCGTCATGACGCACGAGCCGCACGCGGCGCCGGCCTTCGTGCACGCCTTGACCGCTGCGACGTCGGTGCACCCCTCGTCGTGCACGGCCGACCGGATCGTCCCGGCCGTCACGCTGTTGCACGAGCAGACGAGCGCGTCGTCGGGCAGGTCGCCGGTCGGCGCCGCGACGCCGTCCTGCGGCATCAGGTACGCGACCGGGTCGCCGCCGAGCGCGCGGCCGACGAGCGGCCGAAGCGACCCGTACGCGGACGCATCGCCGACGAGGATGCCGCCGAGGAGCGTCTTCGCATCGTCAGAGACGACGAGCTTCTTGTAGACGCCCGCGATCGGGTCGGCGTACACGACGTCGAGCGCGCCGGGCGTCTCGGCGAACGCATCGCCGAAGCTCGCGACCTCGACGCCGGACAGCTTCAACTTGGTCGACAGGTCGAAGCCCGGGAACGCGGCATCCTGTCCGAGCAGCCGGGTCGCGGCGACCTCTGCCATCGCGTAGCCGGGCGCGACGAGACCGACGCACTGCGCGCCGAAACTCGCGACCTCGCCGATCGCGAGGATGCGGTCGTCCGAGGTGCGGCATCCGTCGTCGATGACGATGCCACCGCGCGGGTCGACGTCCAGTCCCGCTTGGCGTGCGAGTTCGTCGCGCGGCCTGACACCGACGGTGAAGACGACGACGTCCGTCCGCTCCCAGGCGCCGTCGCGGAGTTCCAGCCCGACGACGTGGCGGTCGCGGTCGGCGTCGAGTCGGGTGGTCACCGCCGAGGTGCGGACACGGATGCCGCGGTCCTCGATGAGTCGCCGCAGCGCATCACCGGCAGGCAGGTCGAGCTGGGCCGACATGAGTCGGTCCGACGACTGGACGACGGTGCACTCGACGCCGAGCCCCTGGAGCGCGCCGGCGGCCTCGAGCCCGAGGAGGCCGCCGCCGATCACGGTCCCGACGAGCGGTCGTCCAAGTTCCGTGGACCGCTCCTGCACGTACCGCTCGAGCCGCTCGACATCGTCGAGGGTCCGGTACACGAAGCATCCGTCGTGGTCGTACCCGTCGACCGCGAGCCGTGCGGCGTACGAGCCGGTCGCGAGGACGAGCCGGTCGTACTCGATGTGCTCGCCGCGATCCGTGACGACCGCCGCGTCCTCGCGGTCGATGCGGGCCACCGTCGTGCCACGGAGGAAGCGGACCCGCTCGTCCGCCAACGGTGACGGATCGAGCTCGAGGTCGGTCGCCGACGCGCCCGCGAAGAACGAGGTGAGCCCGACCCGGTCGTACGGGTGCCGCGGCTCTTCGCCGACAACGGTGACCCGCCACTGCTCGTCGGTTCGACTGAGGAGGCTCTCGACGAAGCGGTGGGCGACCATCCCCGCACCGACCACCACGACGTGCGGTGTGGTGCCGGTGGAGCTCATGTCGAGACCGTACGCCGGAGACGTTACCCCGCCGTCAGCGCGGTGTTTCGGACTCTTTACGGGCCGCGACATCGTCAGGCGCCCGCGCGGATGGGCTCGTCGACACCCTGCGCATCAGCACTGTCACCCGACGCTGCACGCTGCATCAGTGCCCGTTCGCGACGCGAGGGGCGGAGCGTGCGGGCCGCCGCCGGGCGTCCGTAGGTCACGTAGAGCGGGATGCCGACGAAGAGCAGGCCGCCGACGAGGTTGCCGAGCACGGTCGGGATCTCGTTCCAGATCAGGTAGTCGACGATCGTGAAGTCGCCGCCGAGCAGCAGGCCGGACGGGAAGAGGAACATGTTCACGATCGAGTGCTCGAAGCCCATGAAGAAGAAGAGCATGATCGGCATCCACATCGCGAAGATCTTTCCGATGACGTTCGTCGACACCATCGCGAGCACGACGCCGGTCGCGACCATCGCGTTGCAGAGCACCGCTCGCACGAACAGCGTCAGCATCCCCGAAGCGCCGAACTCGGCGTACCCGACGGTGCGCCCCTCGCCGATGTGGCCGATCGCCTCGCCGACGGCGTTCGGTGCCGTCGCGAACCCGTTCGTGAAGACGATCGCCATGAGCACGGCGATCGCGAACGCGCCGATGAAGTTCCCGAGGAAGACGAGTCCCCAGTTTCGGAGGATGCCGCCCAGCGTGACGCCCGGACGCTTGTCGAGCCACGCGAGCGGCGCCAGCACGAACACGCCGGTGAGGAGGTCGTATCCGAGGAGGTACAACATGATGAAGCCGATGGGGAAGAGCACCGCGCCGAGCAGCGGGCTGCCCGTCGTCACGCTGATCGTCACGGCGAACGCCGCGGCGATCGTGAGGATGGCACCGCCCATGATCGCCCGGATGAGGGTGTCGCGAGCAGAGAGCATCACCTTCGATGCGCCGGCGTCGATGACGCCGCGGACGAGGTCGGTGGGCTTGACGTAGGACATCTGGGATCTCTTTCAGTCGTGGAGCCTGGTGGTTGTGAGGCTCGACGCTATGAGTCCCGTGTTTCGCGACGCCGCATCGGGCGCGTTGATTTCGTTACCTCTTCCTCTCATCACCGATCGGCCCATTGTGAGATCGGGCGGCAGTGCATACGCCTCGCCCGACGTCAATCCCCTGCTGCCATCCGACTGCGCGCGAGAGGGTGTCTGCACATGGGGTCGAATCTGGGCTGATCGGGACGAGGTGCGGGATGTACACGGAACCGGACGACATCGCGCCCCACACGACGATCACCGTCGACGGCGACGCCCTCCGCGCTCTCCCGTCGCGCCGGCCGGCCGATCCGCCCGCGCGCGCCTCGCGCATCGCGTGGGAGCTCGTCGACGTCGACCGATACCGCGTCACCGTGGCCGGCGAGGTCGCGGGCTACATCGACGTCGTCGGTGCCCTGTTCATCGTGCTCGCGGGAGACCGGTACGCTCGCGCCGTCGAGATCGCACAGACCCTCGTCTGGTCGTCCGCGATCGCAGCGCTCGACCACGCACGCCGCTAGTCGAGGCTCGCGCGCTCCGCGGCCGCCCGTGCACGACCCGCGGCCGTCCGCGCATCGCGGTGGGCGGCGTCTGCGGCATCCGCTGCATCTCGAGCGTCCTGCACCGCTCCGCGGATGCGCTCGCGCTCCGCGTCGAGATCCTCGAGACGTTCCTCGAGTCGGGCGACGGCCGCGCGCGCCGTGGCACGACGCTCCTCGGCTCGGGCGAGATCGCGGTCGGCGGCATCCGCCACCCGAGCGGCCTCGCGGGCGGCGCGCTCGGCTTCGCGGGCGGCGCGGCGCTCGGCGAGCTCGTCGGACGGTGGTGCGGATGCCGCGGGTGCGAACGGCCCTGCGACGGCGTCGGTCAGGTCGGGCGCCTCCATGCCGGACGCCTCGAGCGGGCGCAGTAGTCGCCCGGTACTGACCGCCGCCGCGGCATCCGGATCGCGGAGTGCAGCATCCAGGGTGCGCTCGACGCCGCCCCGGGCTGCCGCGCTCACCGCGACATCGTGCGACGACGCGACGTCGACCGCGGCGTCGACGAGGGCGCGCAGCGTCGCGCGGCGCTGCGCGGTGAGGGCCTTCAGCTCGGCGGCATCCCCCGCCTCGAGCGCCTCGCGCAACTGCTCGGCGATCCCGAGGACGGATGCCAGCAGGTCGCCGCGCTCGCGCGCCAGGACGTTCACGACCCACGCGGCGAGGACGGGCTTGCGCAGCTTGGCGACCGCCGCCGCGACGCCGCGGTCGCTCGTGTCGGAAGCGGCTGCGGTCCGCGCCGCGGTGAAGTCGGCGGGCGGGACCGCGCACAGCTGCTCCGCGATCCGGACCAGCTCGGCGTCGTCGCTCACGCGCGGATCAGAGCCCGTCGGCAACCGCCGCGGCGGCGCGCATCCACGCGTCCCGCGTCTTGGGCTGCAGCGCGTCGTATCGGATGCGGCCCGCCTTCAGCGCGTCATCGAAGGGGATGATCTGCACCGCACGGACGTGCCCCTCGAACCCTGCGGCGATCTCCTGCACGGCGGCCGCGCTGGACTTCTCGGACTGCCCGACGATCACGACAGCGCCTTCGGCGAGGCGCCGCGAGTGGGCGTCGCGCTTGCGGAGTGCGTCGAGCAGGAGCGCCGCCGACTCGGCCGATTCGGGAGCGGCGAGCGTCGGCACGACGAGCTGATGTGCCGAGTCGATCATCCGCAGCCAGCGGTCCGCCGACTCGTCGTTGCCGGAATCGAAGATGACCATGCGGTAGTACCGGGCAGCGACCTGCGCGAGCAGATCGAAGTCCGCAGTGGTGATGCGCTGATCAGCCGCGAGCAGCTCGGGGTTGGATCGGAGCACGTCGTAGCGGTCGATCGACTGGTGGTGCACGAAGCGGGAGATGTCCGACACGGATGCCGTGGCTTCGAGCAGCTGCCGGGCGTGCGGCAGCAGGTCGCGGATGGTTGAGTCGTAATCGCCCTGCTCGGTGCGCCAGCCCAGCGTGCCGCGGGTGTCGTTGTTGTCCCAGGCGAGGACGTTGCCGCCGCCATGGCGCGCGAAGACCGCGGAGAGGACGGCCGTGGTCATCGTCTTGCCGACGCCGCCCTTGCCGTTGGCGACGGCGATCGCGCGGCATCCGGCCCACTGCCGCGACACCGCCTTCTCGCGCGCTGCTCGCTCGAGCTCGGCCTGCGACGGCCCGACCGGGAAGCCGAGCTTCGCGAAGAACGCGCGCCACCCGGTGACGGTGGCGGGGTGCTCGGGGGCGGGCTCGATGAAACGGGGACGAACGATCGCGTCGGCGGCGATCGCCGTCGACGCGGTCATCGGCACGTCGGGGAGCGAGTCGCCGATGCCGGAGTTCATCGGAGAGTGCGAGGGAGCCGCGTCGATCGTATCGGCGGTGGGCGCCTCGTCTCCGGGGACGTCCGGCGCGAACGCCGCGACCGTCGATGGTGCGGCACGGTCGGCAGCGACCTCGACGGACTCGTCGTCCTGGACCTCGACGGGACCGTCGGCGGGGATCTCGGTGACACGCGGCGCCGCCCAGTCGTCCGACGCTTCCGCCGCGGTGTCCGGCTCGGGTTCGGCCTCGGCGGCGGGCTCGGAATCGGACTCTGCGGCGGGCGGGTCGACGCGGGCGAGGTTCACTGGCGCAGGCAGGAAGAACTGCGGGACGCTCACCGACGACGTGCTCACCGATGTGAAGGTGTCCTCGTCGATGTCGTCGTCGTCGCCCGGATCGAACCCCGAACGAGCGGGTGCCTCGACAGCGGACGCCGCGCGGTCCAATTGCGTCGCATCACCCGCGACCTCGGCGTCGCGTGCATCGTCGTCGTCCACATCGTCATCCTCGGTGACGACGGGGTCGGTCGTCCACCACACGTGCTGGCGAACCTCGGCTCGCGTGAGGGTGCGGTCGTCGTAGATCGCGATGAGCTCACCGTCGGGGCCGACGAGCAGTTCGTGGGCTCCACGATCCCCGGACGTGTGCAGTTCGATCGTCGTGTTGGAGGTCGCGGCATCCGTCCGGACCCGATCGACGATGAGCCGGCGGAGGCCGTCGACGTCGTCGGCGGTGAAGGTCTCGTCGTGCCCGTCGACGCCGGTGAAGGTCGCGGTCTCGCCGGAGACGTGCGCGCGCACGTGCGGCGCTTCGCTGGCAGTACTCATGGGGTCCTTTCGTCGTACCCGACCGACCTCGGCCGGGGGACGCACCCCCACGCTATCGCGAGCACCCCGGAATTCCGGTGTTCACGGCGCTTGTGCCGCCCGTGCCGCGGCTCCGAGCGGATGCCGCGCGGCACCCACCCCGCTACGGTGAGAGCGTGCGCGCGGTGATCGTGATGGCGGGGCGGCTCCTGGTCGCGCACTGGCCTGCGCTCGTCGCGTGGTTCCTCATCGGCACGCTCGGCCGGTACGTCGGGCTCGAGGTCGCCGGATTCGTCGGAGGGTACAGCGCGCTCGGCGGCATCCTGATCCTGCCGCTCGCAATCCTCGCGAAGCTCGTCAGCGTCGTCGCGATGTTCCTCGTCCTCCGGGACGGCATGGTTCGGCTCGGCGTCATCGCACCCGCACCGACCGAACGGGCCGAGCGTCGTCGGGCCTTCCGAGACGCGATGCTCTCGTCGGTCCTCCCCTTCATCGCCGTCTATGCGGCGCTCGGCTTCCTTCGCGAGGACGTCGCCGCCTACCTGGACACCGCGCTCCAGGTGAAGATCGGCCGCGAATTCACGGAGATCGTCACCGGTGTCGATGCCGACACCGCCGGAACGGTCGACGCGCTGGAGTGGGAGCCGTGGACGATCGCCGTCGTCGTGCTCGCGTTCGCCGGCCGGTGGGCGTGGACCCGCTGGCACGCGAGACTCCCCCGCTGGACTGCGCTGGCGGCCACATACCTCGAAGGCCTCTGGGTGTTCCTCGCCGCGTACTTCGTGGGCGAGGCGATCGGGCAGGTGACCGGGTGGGTCGACTCGAGGCAGGCGATCAGCTGGCTCGGCGACGCGCGCGCGTGGGTCGGCGATCTGTTCGCCCCGCTCGGGTGGGCCTGGGACGGCATCGGATGGCTGCTCGGAGAGCTGGGCGGACTCCTGGGCGTGCCGCTCGCGTGGCTCGCCATCGCGGGCATCGTGTACGGCCAAGCCGTCGCGCCACAGGGCGTGCAGTGGCGCGGTGAGCTCGTCGAGCGCGCGCGAGAGCGCTACGGCACGGTCCCGCAGCGGCTGCGGCGACGCCTGAACGACCTCGGCGCCCGCGCCGGATCGCGGTTCGTCCCGGTGTGGCGGGCGATGGTCCTCATGTGGCGGAGCGGGCCGATCCTCATCGGCGGCTACGTCCTCGCGTACTGGCTCGTGATCCTCGGGGAGCAATGGCTGCGGTTCGGGCTGATCCGGCTTATCGGCCCGCAGGACTTCTACGAGTTCTGGCGGGTGTTCGGCGTCGCGGTGCTCATGCTCGTCCCAATCGTGATCGAGCCGATCCGCACCGTGGTCATCGCGAGCGCGTACGACGCGACGGTCGGTGCACTGATCGGCGCGCCGGCCGCACCGTCAGGGAACGACCTCGAGTCGCAGGACGCGCGGCAGCTCGTCGAGGAGCACGACCTCGACGACGAACGGACCGGCGGCATCGGCGGGGACGATGAACGGCACCTCGATGCGGAACGCTCCGGCGGGGTATGACTCGTCGGTCGGGTCGACCGGGCAAATCGTCCGCTTGCGGTAGTCCCAATCCGCATCCGAAGCGTCCGTGCTCCACTCGCGCTCGGCCCCGCCCACTTCCTTCAATGCGGTGATCGAGCACCCGGTGTTCTGGCCGTGGCGGTCGACCGGGATGTCGACTTCGACGAGTCTCGCTCCCGACGGGACGTTCGCGTCGGCGGACGGCGTGAGGACGTTCGCGACCGCCGGCCCCCAGGTGATGCCGCCGAACTCGATCGCCTCACCTTCGGCCGCAGTCACCGGGACGACCGGCCTCCCGTAGTTCGCAGACCACCAGTCCCACCCCCCGATCCCGAGAAGAGTGACCGGGAGGAGGAGCACCACGGCGGAGGCGGCGACCCGATTGCGCCGCCACCACCCGCTCATCGCGCCCACTCCGTCGGTGCCAACTCCACGGTCTGCTGACGCTCGAGCGCGCCGAAGTCGACCGGGAGCGTCACGATCGCGTCGAGACGCGTCTCGGTGACGGTCGCGAGCTCGATCACACCCTTCGCATCGGCAATGTCGCCGGGGAGCTCGAAGGCGAGGGTCCCCGACTTCGGCAGCCCGACCGCCAGCGCCGTACCGAGGAAGGACTGCGGGCGCTCGCTGGCGCGGTACCGGATGCCGTCGAGCTCGAGCCACGCGGAGCGCAGTGCGACACGGGCTTCTTCGCGTCGGGCCTCCGCCTCGATATCTACGAGCAGCCACGTCCCCTCTGCCGTCCACCCACGCGGGTCGGTCGCGGCTGCGCCGAGCCGCATATTCGAGAGCGTCACGGTGAACGTCCGCGCCGTCGCGGGCTCGTCGACGGATGCCGCGACCGCGAACGGTCGCTCCGCATCCGCCTCCACCGGAGTGATCGCGACGACGATCCACGCCACGGCGAGCAGACCCACGCCGATCGACCAGACGAGCCGCGGCTTCATCCGTCCGCCTCCGCATCCGCGCCCGCACCGACGTCGGTGACGGGGACCGCGAGCGTCGCTCCGAGGACCGGATATCCCCAGTCCTCGCCGGCGGTGATGAATTGCCCCACGGACAGGGTGAAGTCGCGGATCTCGAGCGCGATCTCGTCGCCGTCCGTATACGCACCGGCATCCACCACCCACGTGACGATGAGTTCAACCGGCATCCCCGGCTGCAAGAACGGCGAACCCGTCGCATCGTCGAGGCGCGCGACCGCGACCGGTGCAGCACCCTCGCCGAGTGCCGGGATCGCCAACGCACCGGTCACGCCGTTCGTCGCGTACGAGCCGAACGCCCGGTCCCAGGTGTTCTCGGCGGTGACGACGAGCGCCAGGACGCGCTGCCCCTCCTCGGGGGAGGCACCCGATCCCTGGAGCTCGTCGATGAGCACCGCACGCTCGACGGTCAGGTCGAACGGACCGCTGTCATGCGTGTCGCCCGGCGAGATCTCCGGGATCGCGGGCGCGGCGACCGCGTTCAGTCCGCCGAACGCCGCGGTGATCGCGAGGAATGGGACGAGCAGGATGCCGGTGAGCCAGCCGGTCGGCACCTTGTCGGTGATCGTCCCGACCCACGCTCCGCGCTTCCGGGGCGCCGGCGCCGCGGGCGGCTGCTCGGCAGGAGGCTCGGGCGCGGTCACGGCCACATCCTAGGGCGAGGCCGCTACGCCGTCAGCGGACACCGCCCGAATCCACCCCCAGGGGGAGGCGGATGTCGGAGCCCGGTGGCACGCTGATTCCTATGCTCTGGACCCTCCTCGTGCGGTATCTGTCCCGGTACCGCTGGCTGCTCATCGGCGTCCTCGTCTTCCAGTTCGCGTCGGCCATGGCCGCGCTCTACCTCCCCCGTCTCAACGCGGACATCATCGACAACGGTGTGACCGCCGGCGACATCGACTACATCTGGTCGCACGGCGTGCTCATGCTCGTCATCGCGCTCGGGCAGATCGTGGCATCCGTCATCGCGACCTTCTTCGCGGCGCGCGCCGCGATGGCCGTGGGCCGCGACATCCGCGGCGACGTCTTCGAGAAGGTCAGCGGCTTCTCCGAACGAGAAGTCACGCAGTTCGGCGCGGGCTCGCTCATCACCCGCAACACCAACGACGTGCAGCAGGTGCAGATGCTCGCGATGATGGGCGCGACGATGCTCGTCACCGCTCCGCTGCTCGCCATCGGCGGCATCATCATGGCGCTGCAGCAGGACGTCGGGCTCAGCTGGCTCATCGGCGTCTCGGTGCCGGCCCTGCTCATCATCGGCATCGTCATCATCAGCCGCATGGTGCCGCTGTTCCGCAGCTACCAGGTGAAGCTCGACAACGTGAACCGCATCATGCGCGAGCAGCTCACCGGCGTCCGCGTGGTGCGCGCGTTCGTCCGCGAGCGCATCGAGGAGGAGCGCTTCCGCGGCGCCAACACCGACATCATGATCGTCGGCCGCAAAGTCGGGTCGCTGTTCGTCCTCATGTTCCCGCTCGCGATGCTGGTGCTGAACGTCACGGTTGTCGGCGTCATCTGGTTCGGCGGCATCCAGGTCGACGAGGGGAACGTCGAGATCGGCACCCTCTTCGCCTTCATGCAGTACATCGGACAGATCCTCATGGGTGTGCTCATGGCCACCTTCATGACGATCATGATCCCGCGCGCGGCCGTGTCGGCCGACCGCATCGGCGAGGTCCTGGACGTCGAAGGGTCGCTGCCGCGACCCGCGAACCCGGTGTCCGCCTTCCCCGCCCCCGGTGCGGTCGTGTTCGACGACGTCGAGTTCACCTACCCGGGTGCGGACGCCCCCGTGCTGCAGGGCATCAGCTTCCGTGCCGACCCGGGCGAGACGGTCGCCATCGTCGGATCGACGGGGTCGGGCAAGACGACGCTCGTGTCGCTCATCCCCCGACTGTTCGACGTCACCGGCGGCTCGGTGCAGGTCGCCGGCGTCGACGTGCGCGATGCCGACCTCGACGAACTGTGGAAGGGCCTCGGGCTCGTGCCGCAGCGCCCCTTCCTGTTCACCGGCACCGTCGCCTCGAACCTCCGGTTCGGCCGTGAGGATGCCACCGACGACGACCTCTGGCACGCCCTCGAGATCGCGCAGGGCCGCGACTTCGTCGAAGAGATGGACCACCAGCTCGGCGGACGCATCGCGCAGGGTGGCACGAACGTCTCGGGCGGCCAGCGCCAGCGACTCTCGATCGCCCGCGCGATCGTCCACCAGCCGCAAGTGCTCATCTTCGACGACTCGTTCTCGGCACTCGATCTGACGACGGATGCCAGGTTGCGGCAAGCCCTCTGGCGGGAGCTCCCCCACGTCACCAAGATCGTCGTCGCGCAGCGCATCTCGACGATTACCGACGCCGATCGGATCGTCGTTCTCGAGGACGGCAAGATGGTCGGCCTCGGCACCCATGACGAACTCCTCGCCACGAGCGAGACCTACCGCGAGATCGTCGAGTCGCAGTTGGGAGTGGACGCGTGAGCGCCAAGGAGACCGCGGTGGCACCCGAGCTCACCGAAGACGAGCTGTACGAACAGGAGCTCGCTGAACAGGCTCGTCTGAACAGCGGCGACTGGGATTCCGTCGCGCCTGGTAAGGCCTCGAAGTTCGGGCCGAGCTTCGCGCGGATGATCGGTCTGCTCGCGCCGTACAAGTGGATCTTCGCCCTCGTCTCGCTCGGTGGCGCGATCAGCGTCGTGCTCGCCGTCATCGCACCGAAGGTGCTCGGCGAGGCCACGAACCTCATCTTCGAGGGCGTGGTCTCGCTCGCGATCGGCGGGCAACCCGCGTTCCGGGGGCTGTCGCAGGACCAGACGGTCGAGGCGCTCCGCGACGCCGGGCAGGACGAGTTCGCGAACATCGTCTCGGCGATGCAGAACTACGCGCCCGGGGTCGGCGTCGACTTCGACGCCCTCCGCGTCGTCATCATGTGGGTGCTCATCATCTATGTGGCATCCGCTGTGCTCGGCTGGCTGCAGGGCTACGTCATCAACGTGATCATGGTCCGCACGATGTGGCGCCTCCGTGAAGAGGTCGAGGCGAAGCTCAACCGCCTGCCGCTGTCGCACTTCGACAAGGTGCAGCGCGGCGAGCTGATCTCGCGCGTCACGAATGACATCGACAACATCACCCAGACGATGCAGCAGTCGCTCTCCGGCGCGCTCACCGCGATGCTCACGGTGGTCGGCGTCCTCATCATGATGTTCTCGATCTCGTGGCAGCTCGCGATCGTCGCACTCATCGCGCTGCCGCTCATGGCCGTGATCTTCGGCATCATCGGTCCGCAGTCGCAGAAGGCCTTCGGCGTGCAGTGGCGCAAGGTCGGCCGCCTCAACGCCCGCGTCGAGGAGTCGTTCTCGGGCCACTCGCTCGTGCGCGTGTTCGGCCGCGAGGCCGACGCCCGCGAGAAGTTCGAGGCCGAGAACGAGGAGCTCTACCAGGCGGCGTTCAAGGCGCAGTTCCTGTCGGGCATGATCATGCCGAGCATGACCTTCGTCGGCAGCCTCACCTACGTCGGCATCGCCGTGCTCGGTGGCCTCATGGTCGCGAGCGGGCAGCTCCGTCTCGGTGACGTGCAGGCCTTCATCCAGTACTCGCAGCAGTTCACGCAGCCGCTGTCGGAGCTCGGCGGCATGGCCGCCGTCGTCCAGTCGGGCACGGCGTCGGCCGAGCGTGTCTTCGAGCTGCTCGACGCCGACGAGCAGGACCCCGACGCGGACGACGCGCCGGCGCTGCAGGGCGGGCAGGGCGTCATCGAGTTCGAGCACGTCAAGTTCTCGTACACGCCCGAGCACCCGCTCATCTCCGACCTGTCGTTCCGGGTCGAGCCCGGGCAGACGGTCGCCATCGTGGGGCCGACCGGCGCCGGCAAGACGACGCTGGTCAACCTGCTGATGCGGTTCTACGAGCTCGACGGCGGGCGCATCCTGCTCGACGGGCAGGACATCTCCCGGCTCACCCGCGACGACGTCCGCTCGCGCACCGGCATGGTGCTGCAGGACCCGTGGCTGTTCGCCGGCACGATCCGCGAGAACATCCGGTACGGCCGGGCGACGGCGACCGACGACGAGATCGTGGATGCCGCCGTCGCGACGCGCGTCGACCGGTTCGTGCACTCGCTGCCCGACGGCTACGACACGCTGCTCGACGAGGACGCGTCGAACGTGTCGGCGGGCGAGAAGCAGCTCATCACGATCGCGCGCGCCTTCGTGGCGCAGCCGGCGGTGCTGATCCTCGACGAGGCGACCTCGTCGGTCGACACCCGCACCGAGCTGCTGCTGCAGCACGCGATGGCAGCGCTCCGCGAGGGACGTACGTCGTTCGTGATCGCGCACCGGCTGTCGACCATCCGCGACGCGGACCTCATCCTCGTCATGGAGCACGGCGACATCGTCGAGCAGGGCACCCACGACGAACTGATCGCTCGCGAAGGGGCCTACTTCCGGCTCTACCGTTCGCAGTTCGAGCAGGCGCACGACGACGGTGTCGAAACGGAGGAACCTCCCACCGCCTGATCAGCCCCACACGACGCAGACCTTCCCGACCGTCCGACCGGATTCCACCGCGGCAAGCGCGGCACCGGCTTCGGCGAACGGGAAGGTCTGCGACACGTGCGGAGTGAGGACGCCGGATGCCACGTCCTCCAGCAACTTCGCGGTGGTCGAGGTCCGTACGAGCGAGGTCACCTGGCGGAAGCGTCCGCGCGCGAACATGGATCGCGTCGCGCGCGCGAGCGGTCCGAACACCGGGCCTCCGTCACCGCCGACGAAGGCGACGGTGCCGCGCGGCGCGAGCAGGCCACTCAGCACGTCGAGTGGCGGCTCACCGGCGATGTCGATGATCGCGTCGAACGAAGCGGGCGGGAGGGTCGCCAGGTCGGTGACGCGGTAGTCGAACGCGTGCGCAGCGCCGAGCGCGCGGACGAGATCCACGGCTCGGGCACCGCACGTCGCCCAGACCTCGGCGCCCCGCGCCGCGGCGAGCTGGACGGTCATCGTGCCGACCCCTCCCCCGGCGCCGACGACGAGCACGCGCGACCCGTTGCGGACGCGCGCGGTGTCGAGCGCGTCAACGGCGGTATTCCCCGCGACGGGCAGCGTCGACGCGGTGACCGTGCTCACGCCGTCGGGGATCCGGGTGAGCCGCTTCGTCGGGACGGCGACCGCACCGGCGAGCGTCTCGCGCCAGGCGCCGACGACGCGGTCGCCGAGCGCGAACCCCTCGGCATCCTGCCCGAGCGCGGTGACCGTGCCGGCGAGGTCCATCCCGCGCCCGGCGACCCGTGGACGCCCGAACCCGGCGAACGGACGGACGAGTAGCGGCTCCCCCCGCATGAGGTGGATGTCGCCGGCGTTCAGCGACGCGGCATCCACATGGACGAGCACCTCGCCCCGGCCGGGGATCGGCAGCGGCACGGTCTCGGGGCGGACGACTGCCGCCGATCCGTACGTGCGCTGGCGCCAGACGGTCATCGTGGTCATGCGAGATCCTCGGGGATTGTGGAGTTCGGGTACTGGAAGACGGTGTCGAACGGCGCATCGAGCGCCCGCGCGATCTGGAAGGCGACCTCGAGCGAGGGCGAGTACTTACCCTGCTCGATGGCGTTCAGGGTCTGCCGGGTGACACCGACGTCGGCGGCGAGCTCGGCCTGGGTCACGCCGCGATCGCCGCGGAGGTCGCGGATGGCATTGGTCACGCGGGTGGGCTTCACCATCAGGCGAGTCCGCGACGGTAGGCGATGACGCGAGCCACACTGCCGATGATCGACGAGAGTGCGAAGCCTGCAAAGACCGAATGGGCGATCCAGAACGGTGCGGCGTCCGCGGCGCAGAGGAAGATGGCGCCGAGGCCGCCCAAGACGAGGAACGCCTGCCCCACGCGATCGCCCATGCGGGCGATGTCGCGATCGCGTTCGTCGCTCGTCAGCAGACCTCTCGGCCACCCGGCTTCGGCGATCATCGCCCACGCGGCCGTGAGCATAAGGGACACCACCAGCGAGATGCCGAGGGTCCACCCCATGAGCGGGAACCAGTTGATCTGCTCGATCGGCGTCGATCGGAGGAGCGCCGACATGATGACGCCGTAGACGATCATCGCGACGACCGAGACGACGAGTCCCACCCACACGCTGCGCTCTTCGCGGACCACGATGCCCTCCGATGCCCGATCCTGAATGTCCAAAATGTTTGACATCCGAAGCATGGCACGAGGCGATCAGGGTGTCAAGAATCTTTTACACGCCGGGTCCCTCCCGGTGCGCGAGAATGGGCACATGCACTCCATCACGACCGCGCAGTTGGCCGACGCCGCACCCGCGAACCTGATCGACGTCCGCGAGCCGGACGAGTTCGCGTCGGGCCACGTGCCGGGCGCACGCAACATCCCGCTGTCGACCGTGCCCAATTACGTCGACGAGCTGCGGGACCTCGACGACCTGCACGTCATCTGCCAGGCGGGCGTCCGCAGCGGTCGCGCTGTCGCCTTCCTCGAGCAGCAGGGCGTCGAGGCGACGAACGTCGACGGCGGGACCGGCGCCTGGATCGCAGAGGGCCGCCCGGTCGAGTAACGCCGCACTCAGGCGAGCGCGAGGTCGACTGCCGCCGCGACGTGGATCGCCGCCGTCGGGAACACGGGCACATCGATTTCGTCCTGCCCGATGAGCAGCTCGATCTCGGTGCACCCGAGGATGACGCCGTCTGCGCCCGCCGCGACGAGGCGGTCCACGATCTCGGCGAACGCACGCCGTGAGTCCGGGTCGACGACGCCATGGACGAGCTCGTCGAAGATCACCCGATGGACGAGCGCACGGTCCGCGGCATCCGGCACGACGACCTCGATCCCGTGGGTGGCCATGCGCTCGCGATAGAACGGCTGCTCCATCGTGAAGGCCGTGCCCAGCAGGCCGACCCGACGGATGCCGCGGGCGGCGATCGCCGCAGCGGTGGCATCCGCGATATGGACGACCGGCACGTCGACCGCACGCTCGATGTCGTCGATGACCTTATGCATGGTGTTGGTACACAGCACGATGAGGTCGGCGCCGCCCGCCGCGAGCCGCTCGGCACGGCCCGCGAGGAGTCGTCCGGCCGCGTCCCAATCCCCAGCCCGCTGCAGCCCGGCGACCTCGGCGAAATCGACGGAGTCGAGCAAGATCGGGGCCGAATGCAGCCCGCCGACGCGTTCACGCACGTGCTGGTTCGCGAGGCGGTAGTAGAGCTCCGTCGATTCCCAGCTCATCCCGCCGAGCATGCCGATTGTCTTCATACTCCGATTCTCGAGATGCGATGATGTCAGGTCTACGCCAGAGTTCTTGGACGAAACCGAATCACAGCTTTGAGGTCAGCGATGAGTCACGCCGACGACACTCGGTTCGCAGTCGAACCCGACGCGGAGCCGCGAACCGACCCAAGGTCGCTGCTGGTGTTCCGCGCCGTCGGGCGTCACGGCTCGATGAGCGCTGCCGCCGACGCCCTGGGCTGGACGCAGCCCGCAGTGAGTCAGCACGTGCGACGACTCGAGCGCGTGCACGGCGTGCCGCTGATCGCCCGCCGCGGTCGCGGCATCGAGCTCACGCCAGCGGGGATCGACTTGCTCCGGCACGGCGATGCCGTCGCGGCGGTGCTCCGCGACGCCGACCGGTCGCTGCGAGCGCACGCCGACGCGGAGTCGGGGGTCGTTCGGGTCGCGGCGTTCCCCTCGGCGATGGCGACTCTGGTGTCGCCCGCCGTCCGCGCTCTCGCCGCTGACCGGGCCGGGCTCGAGCTCGAACTCACCCAACTCGAACCGCCAGAGGCACTGCGGACACTCGCCCGCGGCGACTGCGACATCGCCATCGTCTTCCAGTACGTCGAGGAGCAGCTCGATCGCGACGGCTTCGTCGCCGTCCCGCTCGGCGACGATCCGATGCTGGCGGTCCTCCCCCGGTCGCACCCCGGCGCGGATGCCACGGCGATCGACCTGCACGACCTCGCCGACGCCCGTTGGGTCGCCGGATGTGTGAACTGCCGACGGCACCTGCTCCACGCCGCGGCGCGGCACGGCTTCGCTCCCGGCATCCGGCACAGCACCGATGACTATGTGGTCGTGCAGGCGCTGGTGGCCGACGACCTCGCGGTCGCCGTCCTTCCCGCGCTCGCGCTGGCCGCGAGCCGGAACCCTGCCGTAGCGGCGGTCCCGTTGGCGGGCGAGCCGCCGCGACGGGTGGTCGCACTCACCCGCCCGGGCGCGGCGCTGCCGGCGCTGCACGCGGTGGTCGATGCGCTGCGCGATGCCGCCGCCGTGGCGACGGCACCCGGGTTCCGAAGTGCACCCTGACGATCAGGGGACGCGGTAGCCGGCGGCGCGGAACAGATCGTACCACTCGGCACGTGTGAGGTGCAGGTCGGAGCCCTGTGCGGCGGCGCGCACCCGGTCGGGGTTCGTCGTGCCCAGCACGACCTGCATGCCGGCCGGATGCCGCGTGATCCATGCGGTGGCGATCGCGATCGTCGGCACGTCGTACGCGGCGGCGAGGCGGTCGATCACGGCGTTGAGCTCCGGGTACTCCGGCGAACCGAGGAAAACCCCGTTGAAGAAGCCGGCTTGGAACGGCGACCATGCCTGGAGGGTGATCTTCTCGACTCGCGAGTAGTCGATGACGCCACCGGCATCCAACGTCTGCGCCTGCGTCTCACCCGCCATGTTCATCGCGACGCCCTGCGCGACGGTGGGCGCATGGGTGATCGAGAGCTGGATCTGGTTGGCGACGATGGGCTGTCGGACCGCGGTGCGGAGCACGTCGATCTGACGCGGCGTGTGGTTGGAGACGCCGAACGCGCGGACCTTGCCCGCCGCCTCGAGCTCGTCGAACGCGGCCGCGACCTCGTCGGGCTCCACGAGCGCGTCGGGTCGGTGCAGGAGGAGGACGTCGATGTAGTCGGTGCTCCGAGCGCTACGCGCGGGTGCGGGCCGAGTTCACCACCGCGTTCGCCGCGATGGCTGCCGCCGGACTCCTGCGGCCGGGCGTCGACGCCGAGTTCGCGGCGGTCACCACCCTCGCGGTGTGGGACGGCGCGCAGCTGCAGTGGATGCACGACCACGACGCGATCGATGTGACGGAGACCCTCCGGCGTCAGCTCCGGCTCCTGACCACCGTCGACGTCTAGATGCCGACGAGGTCGGCGCTGCGCCGCCAGAGCTCCGCTGCGACCTCCTCGTCGGTCGCGAGTCGGTGCGACCGCGTCAACAGGTCGCGCTCGTAATACCCGCCCGGCAACCAATCGACACCGGGACTCCCGTCGGCGAGGAACACGAGTCGCGCGCCGCCCTCGTCGGTGGTCGAAAGCAGTCGGCGCGCGAGCGGATTGTGGTACAGGAACCGAAACGGACCGGGAACGTCGGCGGCGAACCGCGTTGCGACGACGCCCGGGTGGAAGGCGACCGCGGCGACGCCGTCGCTCCCCCACCTGTGCTGCAGCTCTCGGGTGAAGAGGATATTGGCGAGCTTCGCGTTGCCGTAGGCACGCTGCCCGGAATACCGCCGTTCACCCTGCAGGTCGTCGAGGTCGAACCGTGAGAACAGGCGCGCTGCCGCGCTGGAGGTCTGCACGACGGATGCCGCACTCTCGACGAGTCGCTCGCGGAGCAGGTTCGTCAGCAGGAACGGCGCGAGGTGGTTCACTTGCAACGTCTGCTCGTTCCCGTCGACCGTGAGCCGGCGCGGACCGAAGATCCCGCCGGCATTGTTCGCGAGCACGTCGATCCGTGGGTAGGCGGTCAGCAGCTCGTCAGCCAGCCTGCGGACCTGCGTGAAGTCGGCGAAGTCGGCGACGTGGTGCGGCATCCGCAGCTCGGCGGCGAGCGCCGCAGTCTTCTCAGCAGACCGACCGACGAGGACGACGCGGTGTCCGCGTTCGACGAGACGACGGGATGCCGCGGCGCCGATGCCATCGCTTGCACCGGTGATCACGATCGTCTTCATACGGGCAGCCCTTCGATGAGGATGCGGAGTTCGTGCAGCACGAGCTCGGGGCGTTCGACGGCGGCGAAGTGTCCGGCGTCCGGAAGGGTCGTGTGCGTGAAGTCGGGGATCAGCTCGGCGAGGGCGGCGGCGTCGCTGTCCGCGACGAACACGTCGCGCTCGCCCGAGACGGCTCTGACCGGACAGCCGATTCGGCGCCAACGCTCGAGGTCGTACGACGCCGCGGCATCCGCTCCACCGGCGAACGACGCGGGCCGGATCTCGCCGGCGAGCGCGTCGACGACGGAGCGGTGCACTCTGGCGGGGTGCGCGAACAGGGGCGCACTCAGCGGTCGGAGGAATCCTCCCCTCCCGAGGGCGCGCACGAACGCGGTTCCCGTTGCACCGATCACGGCGAGGCCGCGCATGACGAGCAGCATTCCAGCGAAGCCGGGCAGTCGCAGTCCCCCGCGCACCGGGCGCCGGATTGCGTCGATCACGGCGGGTCCCGAGGCGGAGACGAGCAACGCACCCCTGGTGCGATTCGGTTCGCCGGCCGCGATGTCGAGCGCGAGGAACCCTCCGAGCGAGTGGCCGACGACGATGTGCTGTTCGTAGCCGAGGGCCTGCACGACCTCACCGACGATGGCGCTCATCGTCGGCACGTCGATCGGGTTCCGCGTCGGCGCCGACTCGCCCCATCCGGGCAGGTCGAGTGCGATGACGCCGGTGAGCGGCGTGCCGGCGCGTTCCGCGACGCGAAGGAGCGGGGTCCAGGTCGTCCATGATCCCGCGGCGCCGTGCAGCAGCACCAGCGCGGTGTCGCCCGTGACGGGACTGATCCTCGCGACGACGCGTCCGTACGAGGTGGCCACCACTCGCCGGCGCAGGCCGAGCATGCGTTCGTCTGCGACGAGCGCAGCCCCGCGTCGCCCGTCACGAGGGCGCATCGAGATCGCTGTGGTCACACATGCTGTTCGTCACCGCCGGGAGTTCGGATCGGGCGGCGCGCGTGGGAGGTTGCACCGGTACCGGTCTGACGCACCCTCCCATTGTGGCCCGGCCCGGCCTTACCGTGGCAGCGAGGAAAGGAACCATCATGCACACCAGGACACTCGGGCAGGGACTGCAGGTCTCGGCGATCGGACTCGGCGCGATGGGGATGTCGATGAGCTACGGCCCGAACCCCGGTTCGCGCGACGACATGATCGCCGTACTCCGCGGCGCAGTCGAGCGCGGCATCACGTTCATCGACACGGCGGAGGTGTACGGACCCTACGTCAACGAGGAGCTCGTCGGCGAGGCACTCGCCCCCGTTCGCAGCGACGTCGTCATCGCGACGAAGTTCGGGTGGCGCATCGAGAACGGTGCGATGGCCGGCTTGGATTCGACGCCGGCGCAGATCCGCAGGGTCGCCGACGCGTCGCTCGCCCGGTTGCGGACCGACGTGATCGACCTGTTCTATCAGCACCGCGTCGACCCGGATGTGCCGATCGAGGACGTCGCCGGGACGGTCGGGGAACTGATCGCCGAGGGCAAGGTTCGGCACTTCGGGCTGTCGGAGGCGGGCGCCTCGACGATCCGTCGCGCGCACGCCGTGCAGCCGGTGACCGCGGTGCAGAGCGAGTACTCGCTGTGGACGCGAGACCCCGAGGCTGAGGTGCTCCCGACGTTGGCGGAGCTCGGGATCGGCTTCGTGCCGTTCAGCCCGCTCGGCAAGGGGTTCTTGACGGGCACGGTCGACACGTCGACGGTGTTCAGCGACGGCGACATCCGGAATCGGGTGCCGCGGTTCGAACCGGACAACCTCGCCGCGAACCAGCGCCTGCTAGGCACCGTTCGCGATCTCGCGGCGGCGAAGGATGCCACGCCGGGCCAGATCGCGCTGGCATGGCTGCTCGCGCAGCAGCCATGGATCGCCCCGATCCCGGGGACGCGCCGGATCGAGCGTGTCGAGGAGAACGCCGCGGCCGCAACGGTGGCTCTTTCGGCGGACGAGGTCGCGCTCTTGAACGCACTGACCGAGCAGGTTCCCGTGAGCGGGAATCGCTACAACGACGCCGGAATGGCGATGGTCGGTCGCTGAGAAGGGTCGTCAGAACGGTGCGGATGCCGCGGAGCCAGCGGGCACGGCAGGGGTGAAGGCGACGGCCGGAGTCGGTGCGTCTTCTCTGTAGATCCTGCCGAGGGGTGAGGTCCATACGAGGACACCACCCGACAGTTGTCGGACCCTCCAACAGGTGAACTGCTTCATCGAGTGATGTCGCTGACAGAGATGACAGAGGTTGCAGGTCGCGGTCTTGCCGCCGAGGGCGTGATCTTCGTTGTGATCGATCTCGCAGCGGACCGCGGCTTGGCGGCATCCCGGGAACCGGCAGTGCTGGTCACGTGCCTGGAGATAGCGCCGCATCGCTGACGGCACCCGGTAGGAGTCGACGGCGAGCACCGTCCCGGTCACGGGATGGGTGACGAGCCGTTCCCACATCGCGTTGCCGCCCGCGAGGACGCGGGCCGTCTCAGCGTCGATCGGCGACCGTCCGACGAGGTCGCACGGCTCTTCCGACCCCGCGAACACGGATGCGGGGATCACGACCTGGATCCGCGCCCGAATCTTCCCGAGCGGCCCGGCAGAGGTGTCGCGGGTGTCATCCATCGCGGGCGTTCCGGCGAGGAGGAGATCTGCGAGCAGATCGGCACGGACCTGGTCCATCGTGCGGGCATCAGTGGCGACCACGTCGCCCCGGCTACCGGCGGCATCCGCTCGCTCGGTTCGCGTGTCGATGATCGCGCGACCCTGTCGGGTGAGACGGTCGTGGATGCCTTCCGCGAGCGCGGTTGGCAGGGTCGCGACGAGGTCGGACATGCCGTCGCGGCCGGGAATGAGGCGTACGCATCGACCCGCCGCCGCATCCTGGTGTCGCTCAGTGAACGACCGCGGGTGCATGCGGTACGCGAGGATCTCGAGTTCGGCCCGCACACGGTTCGGCGTCCGCCCCTCGCACCGCTCGAGCGCCGCGAGCTCGAACGAAGGGCGCGTCTCAGCGGGCAGCGCCGTGCCGGCGGCGACGATCGCGTCGACGTGGCCGCGCGTGATCTTGCCCCGTTCCCAGGCCTTCAGCGAGATCGGGAAGTCTTCGACGATCGTGCGGGCGGCGGCGATGCGGCGCTGCATCGTGCGATCGGGGACGCGCAGCGCGCCGCCGAGTTCCGCCGCGATCGAGCGGAGTGCCATGTCGTGGTCGCGCACGTTCGCGGACGACCCCGCGGCCTGCGCCTCGGCGAGGCGGCCGGCATGCGCGAGCAGCCGCAACTGCGCGATCTGGATCGCCGCGAGGTGGCGTTCGAAGCTCGCCGCGTCATGGACGAGGTCGGCGAGCGCGGCGAGATGCACCTCGAGTTCGCGCGGGTCGCCGGTCGTCGTCATACCCTCAATTGTGGTGAGAGCCTCCGACATTGACGGCGCCCGAACGGACGCTTTCAGCCCAGATCAGATGAGACTCTCTCACGAGAGTCCGGAGATCGTCGCGGGTGTCGCGAGCTCACCGGACCCCACCGCAATGAGGAACGACAGCACCGCGAGCACGAGCGTGACGGGCACCATCACGACGCGCTCGGGCACGCTCCGCGAGATCGCGTTCATCACGATGCCGAGCACGAAGTACGCGAACACGACCCACGCGGCAACGGCTGCGACGCCATCTGGGAACACGTCGATCGCGCCTACTCGATCCCAGGCGATCGTCGCAATGAGGGCGTAGATGATCACGGAAACCGCACTGCCGATGCGGAGCCCCGTCGGGAGCACGCGGTGTTGCCCGCCCCACGCGAAGCGTCCGAGCGGCGCACCGAGCGCCAGGGCGATCTGGAAAACGGCGAGGAGGGCGAGGATCACGGTGAGCGCGAGAGCGAAGGGCACGGGGCTCAGGCTAGCTGCCACACGGATGCGAATCGTCGCTCGGTCCACCGCTGCAACCCCGGCCCGAGGTCGCACCGGCTCACGTCTCGATGACGACCTCGTCGCCCACACGCACGACTCCCCCGCCATGTGACGGCAGCAGGAGAATGCCGAGCGTCGGCTCGTCCTGATCGAACTCGGTCGTCAGCACCCGCAGCAGCCGCGCGTCGCGCCGGCCGGTGTCGGGGTTCGCGGTGATGGCGGCGCACCGACCGATCGGGCGCTGCACATCGAAGGCGACCTCGCCGATGCGAACACGGCCCGACCAGCCGAGCTCTTCCCAGGGTGTCGTGCCGGAGACGACGATGTTCGAACGAAAGCGCCGGTCGTCGACGGGGGCAGAGACGGCGGCATCCACTGCCTCGACCGAGGCCGCGCCGTGCAGGGAGACGTACCCGCGGGCACGGTCCTGGAATCGCGACGTGCGCCCGTCGCCGATGAGGCGCAGCGGCAGCACACCCGGGCGCTGCAGCAGCTTCACATCGGCGGTCCGCTCGATGAACGCTGTGATCGCCGCCTCGAGCTGCGCCCGGCCCGCGTCGTCCAGTTCTGCTTCGGCCAACGTCCGCCCGCCTTCGCGCAGCCGTACGACGCCGGCGTCGAAGATGACATCGACCTGGGCGATCGAGGGGAAGTCCATGAGCGCGAGGCCTCGACTCTTCGGCCACGAGTCGAGACCCGAGGCATCCTCCGGCTCCGTCGCATCAGCGAACCGGAATGCCAGCACGCGGTCGCCGGCGACCCGACCGTCGTCTTGCACGACGAGCTCGGAGCGAGGCTCGGGCGTGAAGCCCTTGATCGGATACCGGAACAGTGCAGAGACGTGGGCCACCTCCCCACTGTGCCCTGCCGTTCGGCTTCGACGGTGCACGCGCACCGAGTTGCGCGCAGATCCCCGGCGCCGATGCGGCATATCCTGGAGGCACGCCCCCGTAGCTCAGCAGGATAGAGCGGCCCTCTCCTAAAGGGCAGGTCGCAGGTTCGAATCCTGTCGGGGGCACCCTCGCCACCGGCCGTTCGGACCCCCACATGTCCCGTCGCACCGTTGCGGCGCTGGCCGCCGTCGCACTCCTGCTCACCGGCTGTGCCGCCCAGCCGCCGCACGATCCACCGGGCGGGATCCCGCTCCCGCCCGTCGGCGGCGACCTCGATTACCAGCTCGGCGGCGCGTACAACCCACCCGAGGGCGTCGAAATCGTCGGACGCGACCGCGCCGCGGCATCCGTCGACGACGTCTATTCGGTCTGCTACGTGAACGGCTTCCAGACGCAACCCGGCGAGCTCGACGCGTGGCCCGAGGAACTGCTCCTCCACGATGCCGACGGCGAGATCGTGTTCGACCCGGACTGGCCCGACGAGGCGATTCTCGACACTCGGCAGGTCGACGAGATCGCCGCGATCGTCGGCCCGTGGATCCGCGACTGCGCCTCCGACGGGTTCGACGCCGTCGAGTTCGACAACCTCGACACGTACACGCGCACCGACGGCGCGCTCAGCCGAGACGACGCCGTCGCACTCGCCACTCGCTTCGTCGAGACCGCGCACGACGTCGGGCTCGCCGCCGGGCAGAAGAACGCTGCAGAGGATGCCGCGACGCTGCACGCCCGCGCCGGATTCGACTTCGCCGTCGTCGAGGAGTGCGCGGCGTACCAGGAATGCGGCGCCTACACCGAGGTGTACGGCGACCACGTGCTCGCGATCGAGTACCCGGACAACGCGCCGCGGAGCCTCGAGGAGGTCTGCGCCGACCCCGAGACACCGGCATCCGTCGTCTTCCGAGACCGCGACCTCGTCACGCCAGACGACCCCGCCTACCTCTTCGAGCGCTGCGACTGAGGCTCAGAACTCTTCATTGGTGGAGCGCTGGCGCTCGATGTAGGCGTCGTCCACCTCGTCGGCGCTGACATTGGCGACCGACTGCCAGACGGGGGCATCAACGGTTCCGCCGAGAACGCACAGCTGGACGAGTGGTCCGAACTCGTTCTCCGCGGGGACGGTGACGAACCAGTGCGGCTCGACGTATCGCTCGTAGGCGGTCGGGTCACCGATCTGGGTGATGCCTTCTTCGATGGGCTCGTCGCGGTGCTTCGCGACGCACAGCGCGCCCGCCTGCCCCGCAGTCATCTCGGTGTCGACCGGCGGCTCCGCCGTCGGCGATGGCGATGGCGCCGACGACTCCGATGCCGTCGGCGACGGTGACGGTGACGCCGAGGGCGACGGCACGGCGGACTCGGACGGCGTGACCGTCGGGGTCGACCCCGGCTCTGGCGCGCATGCCGCGAGTAGGAGCACCGACGCCACAGCGACCGCCGCAGCGGTCGAGCGAATACGGTTCATGAGCCCTCCGATCGATCTCGGTTTCAGCATCTCACCCAGATCGCACGGCGACGCGCATTGACAAACCTAAAGGGTGTAGGTTTGCAGGATGCCACGCGCCAACCTCTCCCCCGACACGGTGATCCACGCCGCGCGCGACCTCGTCGACGCCGGCGGCGCCGACGCACTCTCGATGTCTGCGCTCGCTCGCCGACTCGGCGTGCGGACCGCGAGTCTCTACGGCCACGTCCGCGACCTCGGCGCACTCCGCGGCGCTGTGCAGGCACTCATCCTCGACGAGCTTGCCGACGCCGTCGACACCGCGATCGACGCGAGGACCGGCCCGGCGGCACTCGAGGCCCTCGCCGACGCGCAGCGCGAGTACGCGTTCGCCCGGCCCGCGCGCTGGTCGCTCATCCAGCAACCCGTCAGCCCGGACGAGCGCACCACTGCGGCGGCATCCCGCATGGCGAGCCACCTGCTCGACGTCGTCGATGCGTACGGCATCTCGGCCGGCCAGCGTGTCCACGCCGTCCGGTTCGTCAGCGGCGCGCTCGCAGGTTCCCTCGCACTGGAAGCGGCCGACGCCTTCGCACACCGCAACGAGTCGACAGACGCCTCGTGGCGACACACCATCGCGGCCCTCGACCGCGCACTCGACACGTGGCCCTCGGAGCTCCCCGCATGATCACGATCCCCATCGACACGACCCTCGTCCGCGGCCTCGCCGAACTCGAACCGACCGCTCGTGGGGTCCGGATGCACCGGCTCCCCGCCTGGGTGCGCACACAGTTCCCAGACCCGCAGCTGCTCGGGGCGCAGTCGCAGCCCGCCGGCGTGCGCATCGCACTGCAGACAGCGGCCACCGTCATCGAACTCGACCTGCACGCGACGCGATCGACGCTACTCAGCGTGGGACGCCCCCGAGGCCGCGTCGACGTGCTCGTCGACGGCGAGTTGTTCGCGCACATCGACCTCGTCGGCGGCGACACGATCGACACCGACCCGCGCACCGGCGAGCGCACGCTCGTTGCGGGTCCCGCGCAGACGGTGCACGTCAGCGGACTCCCGCCGCGCGACAAGGTCGTGGAACTGTGGTTGCCGCACAACGAGGCGATCGAGCTCACCGCCCTCCGCGCCGACGCACCGGTCTCGCCCGACGAGGCCGAGCGGCCGCGCTGGGTGCACCATGGCAGCTCCATCAGCCACGGCTCGAACGCGACCGACCCGAGCGCGACGTGGCCGGTCATCGCGGCCCGCCGCGCGGGACTCGACCTTCGCAACCTCGGGTTCGGAGGCAGCGCGCAGGTCGACCCGTTCATGGCCCGCGTCATCCGCGACACCCCGGCCGACGTCATCAGCGTGAAGCTCGGCATCAACGTGGTGAACGCCGACGCGATGCGGCTCCGCGCGTTCGTCCCCGCCGTGCACGGCTTCCTCGACACGATCCGCGACGGCCACCCCGAGACCCCGCTCCACCTGGTCACCCCGATCTGGTGCGGCATCCACGAACGAACGCCCGGCCCCGGCAGCATCGACCCCGCGTCGTTCGCCGAGGGGCGCCTGCGCTTCGTCGCCACCGGCACCGAGGGCGACACCGTGATGGGCCGACTCACCCTCGAGGTCATCCGCGACGCCCTCGCCGAGGTCGCCGCGCTACGCGATGACCCGAACCTGCACCTCGTCGACGGGCTCGGCCTCTACGGCGAAGCCGATGCCGAGCGGATGCCGCTCCCCGACGCGCTCCACCCGGGTCCGGACGCGCACGCCCTCATCGGCGAGCGCTTCGCGGCGAGGGTCTTCGGGGTTCAGCCGAACGGGTAGTCCACGTACGCGAAGCGGGCGCCTTCGGGCGACCAGCTGTGCACGTTGATCGTGCCCTGCCCGCCGGGGAGCGTCGCGACCGTCTGCGGATGCGCCCAGTCGTCGCCCCGAACGACGCGCAGCTCGACGGTGAGGTCGGCCGGGTGCCCCTGCGTCCCCGGCGGATAGCTGAGATACACGGTCGCCTCTCCGCCGGGGGCAAGGTGCGGGAACCAGTTCACCCGTTCGTCGAACGTCAGTTGCTCGAGCTCGCTGCCGTCCTCGCGCATCCGTGCGATCTGCGCGTGCCCTGGCGAGAACACCTCGGTGTTCAGGTAAACCCACTCGCCGTCCGGCGACCACTCGCTGCCGTCGGCGACCTGTCCGGGCGTGATCGCGCGGTCGTCACTGCCGTCGATGTTCGCCACACGGATGCCACCCTGCACCGCGCGACCGTCGGCGAGCTCGAGCGCGGTGTACGCGATGCGACCCGCGTCCGGGCGCACACCGTGGAGGAAGTGCCAGTGCGGGTCGTCGGGGTCGGTGATCCGCACGGCCGTGCCGCCCGCACGCGGAGCGCGGTAGATCTGGCCGTCGTTCGCCGAGAGCAGGATGTCGTCGGTGCCGGGCACGAGCACGTGGTCGTTGTTGAGCGTCGGGACGCCGGGCAGCTCCACCTGGATGAGGGTCGCGTCCGCGGCATCCGGATCGAGCGACCACAGCAGTCCGCCACCGTTGAGGAGAAGTCCCTCGGCCGCCCAGTTCGGCGCCTCGAGCAGCACGTTGGCGTGCTCGAAGACGATGCGGTCATCGCCGGTGGCGAGGTCGTACACGTGGACGCGGCAACGCTGGCCGTCCGAGAATCCACGCGCGGGAGGGATGCGCGTCATTCGATCACGCTATCGGCCCGGGCTCGGTGCCGGTGAACCTCCGTAAACCGTGTGAGAGCGGCGACACGGCGTGTCTGCGGTTGCACCGGGCGCCGATTCTCGGCATCGTGGCCGGTCCATCCACGGAAGGAGAGCACCCATGCTCACACTCACCGAGAACGCCACCAGCGCAGTCAAGAACCTCGCGTCGCAGATCCCGACCGACACCGGCGGGCTCCGCATCAGCGAAGCGACCGCACCCGACAGCGGCTACGCGCTGTCCCTCGCCCCCGCTCCCGAGCAGGGCGACACCGTCGTCGAGAACGACGGCGCACGCGTCTTCGTCGACGAGGCGACCACCATCGCACTCGACGACCGCGTCCTCGACGCCCGCGTCGCAGAGGACGGTTCCGTCGGCTTCGCGCTCGCGCAGCAGGTCTGACGCCACAGCTTTCGAGAGCCCCGGCCCATCGCGGGTCGGGGCTCTCGCGCGTCCGGCAACGGTCAACCGCGCGACCACCCGCCAAGCGTGTCGAGCAGACGAACCGACGTCGCCTCCGGGGCATCCCACGTGACGATGTGCCCTGCGCCCGGAACAACCTGTTCGGCGATGCCTTCGCGTGCTGCCCAGCGCGGCATCGCCGACGCGATGTTGCCGGTACGATCCTGTGCGCCACGGATCAGCGCGAGAGGCACGGGCGATCGATCGAGCGAGTCGCCCGGCTCGACGAGCGACGTCGTGGCGCGCCACACATCGAGGAACCTCCGCTTCGGCATCCGCTCGAAGAGCGCTTGCGTGCGAGCGATGGCGTCGGGGGTGACCGCGGATGCTCGAGCCATGAGTCCTGGGAGCGTCCGGGCCGGGATCAGCGCTAGGGCCGGCGCAGCGATCCGCAGGGCCACGCGCTCGATGGCAGAGAGCGGACCGCGATTCGGCGTCGCGTCCATCACGACCAGGCCGACCGCCCGTTCGGGATATCGGTGCGCGATCGCCTGGATCAGGTTGCCTCCGAGAGAGTGCCCGACCAGGACTGCACGGGCGACACCGCACGTGTCGAGGAGCGCGAGAAGGTCCTCGATCGCGTCTGCGGCGGTGAACCGCACGTCGCCGGCGATCGACGACGCGCCGTGGCCGCGAAGGTCCGGGGCGATGACGCGGTACCCCTCCTGCGTGAGATCGTCGATCTGCCGGTCGAACATCGTGGCATCCATGCCTGCCCCATGCACGAGCAGCACGACCGCACCGGTGTCGCCTCCGGTGTCGATGTACGAGATCCCCGCAGTGGGTCGTTCGAGCCGTCGATCCATCGCACCCATCCTCCGATACGGGTTCGGTCTACTGGAAGTCGCGGGAGCGATGCCGCACGCCGACCCGCAGGTCGTCGAACGCGTCGGCGAGCAGGTTCGTCACACCTTCGGGCGAGCGTTCCAGGATGCCGCGGGCGATGAGCGCCGGACTGTCCCGCAGGATGCGGCGGTAGCGGTTCCAGACCCCGACCGAACAGATCACGTTCATGACGCCGTGCTCGTCCTCGAGGTTCAGGAACGTCACCCCCGACGCGGTCGCCGGCCGTTGTCGATGGGTGACGAGGCCCGCGACCTCGATCCGGCGCCCCACCTCGTGGGTGCGGATGCCCCTCGAAGTGAGCACACCGCGGGCGTCGAGCTGCGAGCGATAGTGCGTGAGCGGGTGGTCGTCGGTCGAGACGCCCGTCGCCCACAGGTCGGCGGCGAGCACGTCGTAGCTCGTCTGGTCGGGGAACAGCGGCGGCTGCACCGACACGAGCGACCCCTCGAGGAACTCGAGCCGGTCCTGCGCGGCGTCCCCCGCCAGCCAGATCCCCTCGCGGCGGCTGATCCCGAGGCTCTCGAACGCGCCCGCGGTCGAGAGCGCCTCGAGGTGCTGCGTCGTCGCACCCGTCCGTCGAACCAGGTCGCGGAGGTCCCGGAACGGACCGGATGCCGCGCGTTCCGCGACGATCTTCGTCGCCATCGCCGTCCCGATGCCGGTCACCGATGCGAGCCCCAACCGCACCGCGAAGTTCCCGTCGCGGCGGTGCGCCTCGGATTCGTCGGGCAGCGACGCGTCGAAGTCGGGGATGGGTGGCTGCACTCGGTGGGTGCAGACGTCGAGCCCGGTGGCCCCGGCGGCGGCATCCCCCACCGGCTCGATCGCGGCATCCACCGCCGAGGCGTGTAGGTCGGGGCGGCGTACCTCGACGCCGTGCCGACGCGCGTCTGCCGTGAGGGTCGCGGGCGAATAGAACCCCATCGGCTGCGCGCGCAGCAGCGCGGCGAGGAACGCGGCCGGGTAGTGCAGTTTCAACCACGACGACGCGTACACGAGCAGCCCGAACGACAGCGAGTGGCTCTCGGCGAACCCGAAGTTCGCGAACGCCTGGATCTTCGCGTAGATGTCGTCGGCGGCATCGCCGACGAGCCCGTTCTCGGCCATGCCGTCGTAGAGCTTCTGCTTCAGCGAGTCGATCCGCTCGATGCCGCGCTTGGACCCCATCGCCCGGCGCAGCAGGTCGGCGTCCTCGCCGGTGAGCCCGCCGACCGCCATGCCCATCTGCATGAGCTGCTCCTGGAACACCGGGATGCCGAGCGTCCGCTCGAGCACCGGCTGCAACTTCGGGTGCGCATACGTGACCGGATCCTGGCCGAGCTTGCGCCGCACGAACGGATGCACGGCGCCACCCTGGATGGGACCGGGACGGATCAGCGCGATCTCGACGACCAGGTCGTAGAACTTCCGCGGCTGCAGGCGGGGCAACAGTCCCATCTGCGCACGTGACTCGACCTGGAACACCCCGATCGAATCGGCCCGGCACAGCATGTCGTAGACCGCCGCCTCCTCCTTCGGCATGGCGTCGAGCGACCACCGCTCCCCCGTGGCCGCCTCGATCATGTCGAAGCAGTACTGGAGGGCTGCGAGCATGCCGAGCCCGAGCAAGTCGAACTTCACGAGCCCCATCCACGCGGCGTCGTCCTTGTCCCACTGGATGACGGTGCGGTTCTCCATGCGTGCGTGTTCGATCGGCACCACCTCGCCGACGGGGCGGTCGGTGAGCACCATCCCGCCCGAGTGGATGCCGAGGTGTCGGGGCGCTTTCAACAGTTCGGAGGCATACGCGACAACCCGCTCCGGGATGTCGTGGCCCCCTGGCGTGTCCACAACCCCTCCCCTCCCCACGCCTTCTCCACGCATCGCTGTCGCGCTGCGCGGAGCCTCCGGGCGCGTGGGCCCACGCTCGACCTGCTTGGACCAGGCGTCCTGCTGTCCCGGTGAATGGCCGAGCGCCCGCGCCATGTCGCGGACGGCGTTCTTCGGCCGGTACTGGATGACGTTCGCGACCTGCGCGGCCCGATCGCGCCCGTAGGTCTCGTAGACCCACTGAATGATCTCCTCACGCCGGTCGGAGTCGAAGTCGACGTCGATGTCGGGCTCCTCGTCGCGCAGCGCCGACAGAAAGCGCTCGAACGGGAGGTCGTAGAAGATCGAGTCGATCGCAGTGATGTCGAGCAGGTAGCAGACGGCACTGTTCGCCGCCGATCCCCGACCCTGACACAAGATGCCGCGGCGCCTCGCCTCCTGCACGATGCCGTGCACGATCAGGAAGTACCCCGGGAAGTCCTTCTGCTCGATGACCCCGAGCTCGCGTTCGATGCGCGCCCGATTCTCGTCGGTGGCATCCGGGTACTTCCGGGGCACCGCCTCCCACACCAGGTGCCGCAGCCACGTCATCGGCGTGTGTCCCTCGGGCACCTGCATCTTCGGGAGTGCCGGCTTCGCCCGCCGCAGCGGGAACGCCAGCTCGTCGGCGAGCGCCACCGTGCGCGCCACCGCCCCCGGGTATCGCCGGAACCGCCTCGCCATCTCGGCGCCGGAGCGCAGGTGCGCGCTCGCGTGCGACGGCAGCCACCCGTCCAGCTCGTCGAGCCCGCGGTTCGCGCGCACCGCCGCGACGGCCGCCGCGAGGTGCACCTTTTCGGGCACTGCGTAGTGCACGTTGTTCGAGGCGAGCACCGGCAGTCCGCGCGCGGCGGCGAGCGCGGCGAGCGCGTCGTTGTCGCGGGAGTCGGTCGGGGCGCCCTGGTCGATGAGCTCGACCTCGACCCGGTCCCGCCCGAACAACGCCACCAGCCGGTCGATTTCCTCCCCTGCTGCCACGGTGCCGCCGGATGCCAGCGCCTGCCGCACCGCACCCTTGCGGCATCCGGTGAGGACGGTCCAGTGCCCCGCCGCCTGTGCGGCCAGCTCGTCGAGGTCGTAGACCGGCCGCCCCTTCTCGCCGCCGGCGAGCTGTGCGTGCGTGATGGCAGACGCGAGCCGGTGATAGCCCTCTTCACCGCGGGCGAGCACCAGCAGGTGCGATCCGTGCGGGTCGGGCTCGCCGTTCTGCGGCCCCGGCAGCCCGAGCGACAGCTCCGCGCCGAACACGGTCTGCACGCCGAGGTACTCGGCGGCCTCGGCGAAACGGACGATGCCGTAGAACCCGTCGTGGTCGGTGATCGCGAGGGCGTGGAGCCCCAGTCGCTCTGCCTCCTCGGCGAGCTCCTCGGGCGACGAGGCCCCGTCGAGGAACGAGAACGACGAGTGCGCGTGCAGCTCGGCATACGGCACGGCGTCGGTCGGCCGCTCGATCCCCGGAGCCCGGTACTTCCCGCGCTTGTGCGACCACGCCGGGCTGTCGCCGCCGTCCGCCCCCGCGGGAGCGCCCTCCGGTCGGCGCCGGTCGCTGAGCAGCCGCTCCATTTCGGACCACGTCACCGACGGATTGTTGCCCCAGCCCATCAGTCGTACCTCCCCTCGGCGTGCCAAACCCCCTCCTCGCAGACCAGCAGCCACGCAGTCTGCGCCTCGTCGACCACCTGGAACCGGTGCGCACGGCGCGCACGCGCGGCATCCCATCCCCGTTCCATCACCGGCCACGGCCCCGCCCAGGATTCGAGTCGTCGCGGATGCCGCGGTTTGCGTGCACCGGATGCGTCGGGCGCCCCCGGCAGGATGAGCGCCACCGGCTCAGCGGTCAGCTCGCCGCGGGCGTCCACGGCCACCATGTCGGCGTCGGCGTCGAGCACCGCGACCGGGATCGGCTCGGGGAACACCGTCGCGGGCAGCGGGTCGGGCAGACTCCCCGGCCATGGCCGCGACCGTTCCGCGATAACCGCGCGGTCACCCCGACTGCCACCGTCGCCCCACGGCACGAGCACCTGCCGTTCGGCGAGCCACCTGCCGCCGCCCACCTGCGGTTGCACGACGCCGGTGTGCCCGAGCATCGCCTGCACGCGCGAGAGCGCCGAGTGCACGCGCTCCTCGGGGCCAGAGCCGAACAGCCCCTTCACGTGGTGCACGGCGGCGTCGACCCGCTCGGGTTCGATGCGCACCTTCGCGACGGCGCTGCGGAGCCCCCGTTCGGCGAGCTGCCAGCGCACCCGGTCGACGACGGATGCCGCGTCGAACGCGCCGGGATGCAGCCACACCCGCTCGCTGTGGTCGCCACGGTCGCCGGTCAGCGCGACGCGCAGCTCGGTGCACACGAGGTCGACGGCGCCGAGCCCCGCGATGAACTGCTCCGACGCGACGCGGATGCCGAACGCGACCTGGTCGGCGATCTCGAGCGGCGGCTCGAAGCTCACCTCGCGCGCGAGCTCGGGCGGTGGCGTGCGCGGTTGCACCGGCTGCGAGTCGAGTCCCGCCGCCAGCGCGTGCAGCCGGGCGCCGCGCGGCCCCAACCGTTCGACGAGCCGAGACGGCGGAAGCGCAGCGAGCTGCCCCAGCGTGTGGATGCCGAGTCGCGCGAACAGGCTCGCGACCTCCTCGTCACCCATCGCCGTCACCGGCAACGGCGCGAGGAACGCGGCGGCACCGCCTGCGGGCACGATGCGCAGCGGCGCTCCCGCGCCGGTCGCCCGTGCCGCCTGCTCGGCGGTGAACGGCCCGTCACCCACGCCCGCGCGGACGTCGTCGACGCCGAGCTCGGCGAGCGCGCCGGTCAACGCGGTCGCCGCCCCTGCCTCACCGCCGTAGAACCGCGCAGGGCCCCGCACCCGCAGTGCGCACAGCCCGGGTTCGCGCAACTGCACCCCGGGTGCGATCTCTTCGAGCCGGGCGATCAGCGGCGCAAACGTGCGATGGTCGCGCGCGTCGTCGGCGTCGACGACCACGAGGTGCGGGCACCGCGCTTGGGCATCGCGACGCCGCATCCCCACCCGCACACCGTCTGCACGCGCCGCGGCCGAGCAGGCCGCGACCATCCCCTTCGCGAACACGGCGATCGGACGGGCGGGGTCGGCGAGGCCTTCACGACCGAGCGCCACGACGGGCCAGTCCGGCACCCACACCACGAGGCTGCGCACCGGCTCCGCACCGGTGTCGACGAGGGCGGCATCCATCAGCCCACCGCCCGCATGGGCAGATCGACCACCGGCGCGACCGGCGCCTGCGCCGGAACGAGTCCGCCAGTCGGGGCGGGCAGCAGCATCCGCGACGACCGCGGCACCGGGAAGCGCCGACTCGACACCGTGACGGTGAGCTCGCGGCCCTCGAGCAGCCCGTACCCGTCGCCGAGGCCCGACCACCTGGCATCCGTCACGTCGATCATCGCCTCGGTCTGCGGCCACGGCCCCTGCACGAGCAGCACCACGCCGCGCTCGCGCATGCGGGCGGCGAGCCGCGAGATGTCGGCGTCCTTCGCCCGCGCCGACGGGCGAACCGCCACCACCGGTAGCACGTCGGCGATCGTCGCGGTGACCGCGAGCCAGCGCGGCCCCGGCTCCGGGATCAGCACGAGATGCGACAGGTCGACGCCCGCCTTCTCGGCCGCCTCGGCACCGAACCCGGGCACGCCCACGACCCCGCACCAGCTGCCGGTCTGCGACGGCTGGGCGAGGAGTGCGAACAGCAGCGAGGTCGATCCACCGATCGAGTACGACGCTCCCGGCCGCAGCCCACCGCCCGGGAGCAGGTCGGCCAGCGCCGGATGCGTCGGCAGCGGCGGCGCATCGAGTTTGCGTCCCTCGATGCGCGCCATCTGCGCGCGCAGCCGCTGCACGTCCTGTGCAGTCGCGGAGGTGCGTGTGATCGATCTCACCTCGACATGGTAGAAGCTTTGTTCGAATGACTCAAGATGTCGAGATCGAAGATACGCACGGGTTCCGACATTGCCCGAAGACGGATGCCACTCCCCGCACGACCCGCGCGAACGCGGTGTCAGACGGTGTCAGGCTGCGAGCGCCAGGTACGGCTCCCAGGCCGGGTCGGTGCGCTCGGTACCGCGCACATCTACCCGAAACATGCGGCTGATAGGACGGACAGCATGACCGGCTCGCTCACCCTCACCGGCGCCTCGCGCATCGTGGAACGCTTCGACGATCCGACGGGGGACCGCGGCGGCGACCTCCTGATCCGCGACGGACGGGTCGTCACCAACGCCGACGACGCGGGCTCCCCCACGATCCTCGACGCGGAGGGCGGCATCGTCACCCCCGGCCTCGTCAACGCACACCACCACCTGCTGCAGTCAGGGTTCCGCACGCTGCCGGGAACCCGTGGCGTACCGATGCGCGAATGGCTGCCCGCGATGGCGACCGCGTACGCCGCCGCCCGCATCGAGGCCTCGCTGGCCGGCGCGACCGCAGGGGTCGGCATCGCCGAGTCGCTGCTCTGCGGGGTGACCACGGTCGCCGATCACCAGCTCAACTGGCCCGACCCGACGACCAGCGACGATCCGATCGGCGACACCGTGGCCATCGCGCGCGCGGTCGCCGCTGCCTCATTCACCCTCGGCGCCCGACTCGTGTTCGTGCGCGGCTCGGCACGCGACGCCCCGGATGTCGCGGCGGCGAGCGCGGAGGAGATCGTGCGCGCTCTGCTGCCCGACGCGGCGTCTTCACCCGGAGGCACGAGCGCCGACGGCATGCTGCAGCTGGCCGTCGGCCCTGCGGGCGTGCACTCCGATACGGAGGAGACCTTCCGCGCCCTCGCCGAGGTAGCCCGGCGCTACGGTCTGCGACGGCGCACTCAGGCGAACGAGCAGGTCGACACCGAAATAGCCCTGTCCCGTTACGGCCGCCGCCCCCTGGACCTCCTCGCAGAATGGGGCTGGCTCGAGCCCGGTGTGACGATCGCGCACCTCTGCGACGTCACCGACGAGGAGGTCATGCGACTCGCCGACGCCGGCGTCACCGCGACCCATGCCCCGGGCTGCGACGTGCCGATGGGGTGGGGCATCGCACCGGTGCGCCGACTGCAGGAGGCCGGCATCGACGTGGGCCTCGGCACCTCCGGCGGCGGCTCCAACGACGCCGGTCACCTCCTCGCCGACGCGCGCCTGGCGATGCAGGTGTCGGGCCTGGTCGGAGCCGCCCTCCCCGCACGCGACGTGCTCGCCATGGCCACCTCCGGAGGGAGTGCCGGGCTCGGCCGCGCGGACCTCGGCATCCTGTCGCCGGGAAGCGCGGGCGATTTCTGCGTCTGGGACGTCTCCGGAGTCGCCGACGCCGGCGTCGCCGACCCGGTCGCCGGGCTGCTGTGGGCCCATCCGGGGCGCCGTCCCCGGCACGTGGTGGTCGCCGGGCGCGTCGTCGTCCGTGACTACCGGCTCATCACCGCCGACGAGGCCGCCCTCACCGCCGCCCTCCGGGAGCGCGTCGGCCGCTGATCGCACGCCCACTCCACCCGCGGTCGACGCCATACCGCGACGACGACGGTCAGGCGTCGATCACGATGCGCGCGCACGCCGCGCGCGACACGCACACCATCATGCTCGCGCTCTGCTCGCGCTCGAGGGGGGTGAGCACGGAGTCGCGGTGCTCGATCTGCCCCTCGAGGACCGGCACCTCACAGGTGCCGCAGGTGCCGCGACGGCAACTGGAGAGCACCATGGTCGCCGGGCTCTGCTCCTCGATCGCCTCGAGCACCGACTGTCCGGGCTGCACGGTGACGACGTCTCCGGACAGGGCGAGCTCGACCTCGAACGGATCCGGCCAGACCGGTTCTCCGTATTCAATCGCCTCGAACCGTTCGACCCGCAGCGCCTCGGTGCGGCCGGCGTCCGCGAAACCCTCTTCGAGCGCGGCGATCAGGCGGGCGGGCCCGCACGCGTAGACGAGGTCACCCTCACCGGCGGCATCCACCACCCCAGCCACATCGAGGCGCGCACCGGTGTCGGCGGGATACAGGCGCACTCGCCCCTGGCCGGCATCGAGGGCGCGCAGCTCATCGACGAACGCCATCGTCGACAGCGACCGCCCGGCGTAGTCGAGTGTCCAGTCCACGCCCGCGTGTGCGGCGGCGCGGACCATGCCGAGAATCGGCGTGATCCCGATGCCGCCCGCGACGAATCGATGCGTCTTTCCCGGGACGATCTCGCAGCTGAAGTGATTGCGGGGTCCGCGCACGCGCAGCCGCTGCCCGACCTGCACCTCGTCGTGCACGCGCACCGAACCGCCGCGCCCCTCGTCCTCGCGCAACACCGCGACGCGCCACGTCGAGCGGTCGGCGGCATCACCGCAGAGCGAATACTGACGTTCCACACGCTCGGCCGCCGGCGTGCGCGCGTCGGAGAAGATCAGATCGACGTGCGATCCAGGCTCCCAGGCGGGCAAGTCGCGACCGTTGTGCGCGACGAGGTCCAGTGCCACGACGCCGTGGGCCAATTCGGTACGGGCAGCGACCACGAGGTCGCGTTCGACGTCACTGAAGTAGCTCATAGATCCCACTCTCTCCGCTCGCAGGGCGCCCTCGTGCGCGGGGGCGCCGGTCGGCCGCACTCGTTGCGCGGATTTAACACGGCCGCAATCCCGACAGGCCTGCCAGGAAACACGTCGAGCGTTTACTGATTCTCACCCGATGTTGGCCATACCAACAACACCCCGCGACACGACAGAGCACGAGGAGGACGACCCGATGGATGCCGAACTCCTCAAGCCCGGCCAGCGCATCGCCGCCCTGACGGGCCTCACCCCGAGCGGCGAGATCGGCGAGAGCCTGGCCTTCGAAGAAGGCTTCGTCGTCGATGCGGCCGCGTCGGAGTCCACCGGCGACGTTCTCGGCGAGACCGTCGACGCGTCCGGTTGGATCGCGTTGCCACCGCTCGCGGATCTGCACGCGCACCTGGACAAGGGCTATACCTGGACCTCGTTCGGCCAGCCCGAGGGATCCCTCGACGACGCGATCGCCTGCTGGATCGATCACGGTGAGAACCACTCCTCCGACGACATCAAGGTCGGCGCCCGACGACACCTGATCGCTGCGCTGCATGCCGGGGTCACGGCCGTCCGCTCGCACACCAACTACCACCTGGGCGACGATCCCCTCCGCGGCGTACGCGCGCTCGTCGAGCTGCGCGCCGAGTTCGCCGGCGTCGTCGACCTGCAGATCGTCGCGAGCCCCGGCGCGTCCGACGGCCCCGACGACCTCGGGCGCGCAGCGGTGGCCCTCGGCGTCGATCTCATCGGAGGCTTCCCCCACCTCGCCGACGATCCGAGTGCCGACCTCGAGCGCGCCGCCGCGTTCGCCGAGGAGTTCGGTCTCGGCATCGACCTCCACACCGACGAGACGCTCGATCCGACATCCATGGGCCTCGCCGAACTCGCCGCCCGCACGCGCCACTGGCCCGCCGGGGTGATCCGCTCCGCCGGGCACTGCGTGAGCCTGTCGACGCAGGATGCCGACACCCGCCGCCGCACGCTCGCCGCCGTCGCCGACGCAGGCATCTCGATCATCACCAACCCGCTGACCAACCTGTATCTGCAGGGCTGGCAGCACCCGGTCGCCACCCCCCGCGGCATCCCTCCCCTGCGCGAGATCATCGCAGCCGGCGTCACGCTCGCCGCCGGGGGCGACAACGTGCAGGACCCGTTCAACCCGCTCGGCAACGCCGACATGGTCGACGTCGCCTCCGCACTCGTCATCGCCGGTCACCTCACCCCCGCCGAGGCATGGCACGTCAGCTCCAGCGGGGGACGCGCCGCCTTCGGCCTGCCGCCCGCACGGGGTCGTGTCGGCGATGTCGCCGATGTCGTGCTCGTCCGCGCCGCCCACGTCGCCGAGGCGCTCGCCGAGCGGGCACCGGACCGCATCGTGATCCGCGACGGGCGCGTCGTCGCCGTTCGCCGCCGCGTGGTCGACAGCGTGCTCGACCTTTCCGCCCTGCCCACCCCGCCCTCCACCCCGACCACCGAGGGAGCACTGATATGAACACCACGATCGACACCACCGCGCCGGCCACGGCGTCGACATCGGTCGGCGCCACCCCGGCGCCGACCCTCGCCTTCACCGACGTGGCCAAGGTGTTCGCCACCGGCACACGCGCGCTGGAGGACATCTCGTTCGGTGTCCGTCCGGGCGAGTTCGTGTCCGTCGTCGGTCCATCCGGCTGCGGCAAGTCGACGCTGCTCCGGCTGGCCGCCGGGCTCGACGATGCCACCGAGGGCGTGGTCGACGTTCACGCCGACACGACGAGCTTCGTCTTCCAGGAGGCGACCCTGCTCGAGTGGCGGACGGCCCAGCGCAACGTCGAACTGGTCGGAGAGCTCGCCGGCGTCGGGGCGGCGGAGCGACGCCGACGCGCCTCTGAGGCCCTCGACCTCGTCGGGCTGAAGGGCTTCGAGGATCAACACCCTCGCGCGCTGTCCGGCGGCATGCGCATGCGCGTCTCGATCGCACGTGCTCTCGTGGCGGAGCCGCAGCTCGCCCTCTTCGACGAGCCCTTCGGCGCGCTCGACGAGATCACCCGTCTGAAGATGCAGACGGAACTGCAGCGCCTCTTCCAGCTCAAGGGGTTCGCCGCCATGTTCATCACGCACTCGATCTCCGAGGCCGTGTACCTCTCCAGCCGCGTTCTGGTGATGAGCGGACGGCCCGGCCGCATCGTCGACGACATCGAGCTCCCCTGGTCCTACCCCCGATCACCCGAGCTGCGCTACGAACCCGAGTTCGGGCGCATCGTCGGACACCTCTCGCACGCTTTGGAGGCCCACTCGTGAGTCAGAACCTCGCCCTGAAAGCCCCCGCGGCGCTCGCCGACACGCCCTCGTCCGAGACGGTGAACACCGCGGCATCCACCGAGACGATGGCCGCGCGACGCCCTCGCACCCGCAGTGCCGGGTCGGTCGCCCGCAGCGCCTGGGCGCGGGCCATGCCGATCCTGGCGGCGCTCGTCGGCATCATCGCGATCTGGTATGCCGTGTCGTATCTGCTGCTCAGCGAGAGTCGCCGGTTCCTGCTGCCGCCGCCGCACCAGATGCTGGCGGAGACGATCGGCAACGACAAGGTGATCGGACCGATGATCGCCGCGCTCGGTCAGACCATCACGGTCGCCCTCATCGGCCTCGCGATCGCCGTCGTCATCGGCATGGGGTGGGCGATCGTCATGTCGCAGTGGGCCCTCGCCGAGAAGATCCTCTACCCGTATGCGGTCATTCTGCAGACCATCCCGATCCTCGCCCTCACGCCGCTGATCGGCATCTGGATGGGCTACGGACTGCCCGCTCGCATCGTGGTCTGCGTCATCATCGCGGTGTTCCCGATGATCTCCAACACGCTGTTCGGCCTGCAATCGGCCACCCCCGCCGCCCACGATCTGTTCACGCTGCAGAAGGCGACCAAGTGGCAACGGATGACCAAGCTCATGCTGCCGGCCGCCATCCCGTCGATCTTCACCGGTCTGCGTCAGTCGGCGGGCCTCGCCGTCATCGGAGCGATCGTCGGCGACTTCTTCTTCCAGCAGGGCAGCCAGGGCATCGGCGGACTGCTGCGTACCTACACGCTGCGTCTGAACATGGAGCCGCTGTTCCTCGCGATCATCTTCACCGCGCTGTTCGGTGTGATCGTCTTCTCGATCTTCGCCACGCTCGACCGTGTCGTGGTCGGTCGCCTGTTCGGCGTCGCCACACGCTGAGCGACCGCTTCTTCCCCGCCCGCACCACACAACACGCACTACCCGTTTGTCCCGTATCGCACCCGAAGCCCTCAAGGAGGACACCGTGTCACAGCCCGCTTCCCTCTCCCGCCGGATGATCGCACGAGCCGTCGCGGTCGGCGCGCTCACCGCGACCGTCGCCGCCGTTGCGGGATGCTCCAGCTCCGACGCCGCGGCGCCGGAGACCACCTCGACAGCCGCCGTGGCAGAGAAGGGTGGTCCGCTCGACCTTGCGAGCGTCTGCCCGGCGACGATCGTCATGCAGCAGGACTGGCAGCCCGAATCGGAGCACGGCGCCATGTACAACCTCGTCGGCGACGGTTACACCGTCGACACAGACAAGAAGACCGTGACCGGCCCGCTCGTCGTCGACGGCACGGATACCGGGGTGAAGATCGAGGTCCGCTCCGGCGGGCCCGCCGTCAACTTCCAGCCGGTGCCGGCATTGATGTACCTCGACCCCGACATCCTCATCGGCGCCGTGAACACCGACGCGGCGATCGTGGCGAATGCCGATCAACCGACCGTCGCGGTGACCTCGCAGATGACCTACAGCCCACAGATCCTCATGTGGGATCCGGCAAGCCACGACGGCGCGACGACGATCAAAGCGGCTGCGGCCGGCGGCGCCCCGATCGTCACCTCGGGCGACGTCATCCCAAACCTGCTGCTGTCGCAGGGCATCATCACGGCGTCGCAGATCGACATGAGCTACGAAGGCACTCCCCAGCGCTTCGTCTCCGACCCGAAGATCCTGCAGCAGGGCTTCGCCACCGCCGAGCCTTACATCTACAAGAACGAGATCTCGCAGTGGGGCAAGGACGTCGGCTACCAGCTGCTCTCCGAGCTCGGCTACAGCGTCTACCCCGAGCCGCTCGCGGTGCGCAAGGCCGACGTCACCGACAAGGCGGATTGCCTGAAGAAGCTCGTTCCGATCATGCAGCAGTCGCAGATCGACTTCCTCGACTCCCCCGAGCACGGCAACTCCGTGATCCTCGACCTGGTCGAGCAGTACGACACCGGCTGGACCTACTCCGAGGGCGTGGCGCAGTTCTCCGTCGAGCAGCAGAAGAAGCTCGGCATCGTCGCCAACGACGAGGCGTCGGGTGTGTTCGGTCAGTTCGACCCCGACCGCATGTCATCGATCGTGTCGGACTTCGCGCCGATCCTCGTCAGCGCCGGCAGCATCACGCAGGATGCGGCATCGGCGATCGACCCGTCCGAGCTCTACACGAACCAGTTCATCGACACCTCCATCAAGATGAACTGACTCACGGTCCCGGCGATGCCCTGACTCCTCGCGGGAGTCGGGGCATCGCTACGTCGTCACAAGGAAGCGGTGACGCGCTCGGCCAGCGCGTCGAGGCGCGCAGCGGCATCTTGCGCGTCGCCGATCGCATCGCGCAGGCGATGCACCGTGAGGGCGTCGGCGCCCGCTTCGGCGGCGCTCGCGGTGTTGCCCCGGAGGTTGACGGCGGTCGAACGGATGCCGCAGGCGAGCATGCGCCCGGCGACGGCAACATCCGGGGCCAGGCGAGGTTCGCCGAACCTCTCCAGCCAGCGGAGGTGACCGTCGAGGGATGCCGCGAGCGCGACCAGGACGACGCCGGCCTCGGCCGCCTGGACGGTCGCCGCGCGCAACGCGGCTCCGCGGCCCGGGTCAGCGAGGGGGCGCCGGAAGGCGGCGACGAGCAAGCCGGACATACGACCGTCGTGCTCCGCTGCCGCCAGCGCGTCGTCGCGAACCCGTGTCGCCGCGGCGACGACGTCGGCCGAACCCTCCGCCTGCGCGTAGCCGGCGGCCATGGCGACCAGCGCCGCGCCCGTGGCCACCACGACCCCGGCGGCCATTCCGCCACCCGGGTCCGGCACGGGCGCCGAGAGCCGCTGCAGCCAGTCATCGAGTGGGGCGAGGGCGAAATCGGGCGTCGGCATGGCCCCACTTTAGGGTCGCGCCCGCCGTAGATTTCCACGGCGACATCGACGCACACGCGACCGTAACACTGACGAAACGGTGGCCTCCTACAGTGGCATTGTTGGTGAGACCAACAATGCCCGACGGTCCTGATGAGCGCGAGAGGAATACCCATGACCGCTCCTCTCCCCCTGCGGGACGCGACGCAGCGCTGTCCGAAGAGTATGGTGTACGGTCCGTGCGGCGGCGTAACGCTCGACGGCGGATGTGAAGTCCCCGGCATCCGCTGCTCGTTCGTCGACCATGCCGCCGCCCTGAACGGCCTCGCGTTCTCGCCGGACGACGTGCAGGCCCCGGCTGCCGCCTATGACAGCGGAGACATGCTCCATGCCCGGCCACGCACCGCCGCGGCTGACGAGTTCGCGGTGCTCGTCGAGGCGGGCGGAGTGATCACCGCCGATCTGCCGATCCGGTCGGCCGACCCCGCAGTGATCACCGAGGCCGGCGCTCGCCTGCGGGAGCTGACCGCCGTCATCGCGGGAGAGCCGCCGGGTCTCCGCGACGCCCTCAGCCCCACGCACAAGGCGCTTCTGCTCACGACCGCCGGGTCGCGCGTGCTCGCCGGCCTGACGTGCCGCGATCGCAACCGGGTCGCACTCGAAGGCGAGCTCGCCGCCCTCGCCGATCTGGGCGTCTCCGGCGTGCTCGCGGTCACGGGCGACCATCCCGCATCGACCGCGCTGCCGCAGGCCCGCCCGGTGTTCGACCTCGACGCGACCCGCCTGGCCGCCCTCGCCCGTCGCGCCGGCCTCTTCGTCGCCGTCGCCGAGCAACCGACCGCGCCGCCGGTCGAGTACCGGCCGACCCGCCTCGCGGTGAAGGCGCGCGCCGGCGCAGAGCTCGGCATCCTCAACCTGTGCGGAGACATCTCCGCGATCACGCGATTCACCGCCGCCGTCGCCGCGACCGCAGCACCGATACATGTCTTGGCATCGGTGCCCGTGGTCATCTCTGCGGCCGCCGCGCGGCGGCTCGCCGCCCTTCCGGGCGCCGCTCTTCCAGCCGACATCGTCGCGGCGGTGACGAGTGCGGACGATCCGGTCGAGGCCGGCATCCGCTCCGCCGTCGCCTGGGCACGGCGGGCACTCACGATCCCGGGCGTCGCGGGCATCCACCTCTCGGCGATCTCCGATCACGGCACGGCCGGGGCGGACGCCTCGGGACTCGCGGCCGTCGACGCGGTGGCCACCACGGCCGCCCGTCTGCGCGCCGGGATCGCGTCGCGCGCCGACGAGGCGGGGGCAGCATGAGCGTGCACACCCAGGAGAGGACGCCCTCGCTCCCCGCGACACGCATCGCCGGGTGCCCCAAGTCGATGACCTACGGCCCCTGCGGCGGCGTCAACGGAGACGGCACGTGCGAAGTCGACCCGACCCCCTGTGTCTTCCTGCACCGGAACCTCCCCATCCGCTGGTCCGCCGAGCCCCCCGCCGGCGGCCCGGCCGAGGTGGCGACGACGGCGGGACGCGAGCTGTCGGCGATCGCGGCCAAGCGCCCGCTCGTCTTCACCGGCTTTCCCGTTCGCGCTCTGCGATCCGATGCCGTCGGGCCGTCGGCCGAGGCGCTGACCGGAAGCACCGACGCCGTCCTGTCCGGCGACGCCGGACGCGCGCGTGTGCAGTTCCCGCCGTCGTACCGCGCAGCGCTGATCGGCGCGACCGGTCTGCGCCTGTGGATGGGCTTCAACGCCCGTGACCGCAACCGCACGGCGCTGGAGCGCGAGCTTCGGTCGCTGCGCGCGCTGGGGGTCGCCGGCGTGCACTGCGTCACGGGCGATCACACCCAGACGGGCGATCGACCCGACGCCCGCCCCGTATTCGACCTCGAGTCCACCACGACGCTCCCGCGCGCCGGCGCCCTGGGGATTCTGACCTCGTTCGCCGAGTCCCCCGCGGCTCCCCCGCTCGCCGAGCGCGGCGCCCGAGTCGCCGAGAAACAGCGCGCCGGTGGCCGGATGTGCCTCACGCAGTACGCCGGGGATGCCGAGGAGGTCGCCGCCTTCGTCGAGCTGTGCCGCCGAGCCGGCGCAACCGCGCCGGTCCTTCCGGGCGTGCCCCTGGTCGTCGACCGAGATGGCGCTCGGCTGCTCGCCTCGTTCCACGCCGCGAAGCTCCCTTCCGGGTTCATCGATCGACTCTTCGCCGCGCGGGACGTGCGGGCGGAGGGCATTCGGCTCGCTGTCGAATACGGCAGGTCCCTGATCGAGACCGGCGTCGTCGGAGGGGTGGTCATCGCCGGCGGCGCGCGTCCAGGCGGCGAAGCGGCCTATGCCGCCGACCTCGCCACGGTCGCGCGCGCGCTCGGAGGCGGATCGTGAGCGGCCGTTCAGTGGCCCCCCGCACGACCTTCCTTCACGGTGAGCACCTGGACGGGCCGATCCGGGTCGGTCCGCCAGCGATGACGTATGCCTCCCTGGTAATACACGGCGTCGCCGGCGTCGAGAACGAACTCCTCGGCATCCAACACAACGGTCAGGCGCCCCTCGAGCACGTAGACGAACTCCTCCTCGTCGTGCACCCACCACAGGTCCTCCGTGAAGCTCCCCGACATCACCATGGGCACGAACCGAGGGTGGTCGCGGGCCAGCACTCTCAGAGGGCTTCCGCCGGCATCGAGCGGCGTCGCCTCGCTCGCCCGGAAGACGTGGAACGTGCCAGCCCCCCGCGGCTCGGTGTCGGCGTCGTCGGTGAGAAGAGCCTGTTGCGTGGTCCCGAGCGCCTGCGCGACGCGGAACAGCGACGTCATGCTCATCCGCTCCAACCCGCGCTCGACCTGGCTGAGGAACGAGTGGGACAGCTCTGCCTGCGTCGCGACCTGGGTGAGCGTGAGCCGTTGACTCTGCCGCAGCGCCCGGATCCTCGCCCCCAGCGCACGCGACGCCGAGGCCGGCCCATCGTCCGCCCGCTCGACCCCTGATGCGCTCGCCGCCGCGCCACCACGGCGCGAAGAGACGGCATCGGACATGACTGAAGACTATGACACACGAAAGGAAACCGAGATGACCGGCGCGACTCCCACCGACATCCTCGAGCCCACGGCATCCGATGCCGCACCGGACCCTGACTACGCCGCCCTCGAAGCCGCGCTGTCCGCGGCGTTGGGCCCCCGCGGCGTCTCCTCCGATCCGCGTCAGCGCGAGAAGGCGTCGGTCGACGGCGCGCGCATGTCGCCCATCATCGCCGAGCAGCTCCCGCTCGGTGTCGCCGATCTCGTCGCGTTTCCCGCGGATGCCGAGCAGATCGCCGAGACGGTACGCATCGCCGTCGCCCACGGCGCGTCGGTCACGCCGCGCGGCAAGGGCACCGGGAACTACGGCCAGGCGATCCCCATGCCCGGCGGTCTCGTGCTCGACACCTCACGCGCCCGGGCTGTCGTCGAGGTCGGCGACGGCTGGATCACCGCCGAGGCGGGGGCGCCGATGGCGACGCTCGAGCTCGCCGCGCGCCAGCACGGCCAGCAACTGTGGATGTACCCCTCCACCGTCCACTCGACCCTCGGCGGGTTCCTGTCCGGCGGATCCGGCGGCACGGGATCCATCGCGCACGGCTCGAACCACGAGGGCTTCGTCCTGGCCCTCGATGTCGTGACCCCGGCATCCGAGGGCGCGCTCCTGCACGTCGAGGGCGATGATGCGCTCGGGTACGTCCACAACTACGGCACCGCGGGCATCATCGCCCGGGCGACTGTGCGGCTCGAGCCGGCGAACGACTGGCGGGGCCTCTACGCGTCGTTCGAGGACTTCGCGGGCTCGATGTCGGTCCTGCAGCGCCTCGCGGCCCTGAGCCCGACGCCACGCCTCGTCTCCGCCGACGACCCGCACGTGTCGGCCCAGCTCCCGCCGGACCCCGCCTTCCCCGAGGGTCGCAGCTCTCTGCGCACCATCATCGACGCGAGCCTCATCGCGGAAGCGTCGCAGATCATCACCGCCGCCGGCGGGCGCGTCGAGGACGTCCGCGAAGGGCCCCAGGTGTCGGCCGCGATCTCGGTACTCAGCTACAACCACCCGATCGAGTGGCTGCAGAAGTCGGAACCGGGCGTGTATTTCCACGTCGAGGTGGGCGGCGACGCCCTCATCGATCGCCACGACGAGGTCATGGCCGTCTACCCGGGCGCGCACCTGCACATCGAGGCGACCCGGCTTCGCCCCATCGGCATGCTCGCCGGTGTCTACGAGAGCCCGGAACGCGTCGCCGCCGGCATCGCGGCACTCACCGACCTCGGCGTGGGAGTGCACAGCCCCCACCAGTGGAACGTGGACTTCCGCCTGCCCGAGACGATCGAGCTCGCCCGCCGCACCGATCCTCGGGGTCTTCTGAACCCCGGCAAGCTCAACCCGGACTACGCCGGTCCGGTGAAGGGAGCGATCCGATGACCACGGCGCCGCTCACGCCCCGGTCCCGTCAGTGGGCCGACCTGTCCGGACCCGCGCTCACGGCGGCCCTCACGGAACGCTCGATCGCCATCGTACCCATCGGTGCGATCGAGCACCACGGCCCCCATCTGCCGCTGCGCACGGACGCCCTCGTCGCAGAGGCGATCGCCACCGCGGCGGTGGAAAGGGTCGCCGCCGAGGGGATCGATGCCTGGGTGCTGCCGACGATCAGCTACGCCAAGTCGGACGAACACCATTGGGCACCGGGCACCGTGTGGCTCGAGGGCACCACGGTGCTCGACACGCTCGTCGACATCGGTCAGTCCATCGCGGCGACCCCCGCGCGAACGGTCGTCTTCGTCAACGGTCACGGGGGCAACGTCATGCTGCTGGGGTGGGCCAACCGGGAGCTCCGCCGCAGATTCGGCCTGCGCACGTTCTCGATGCCGGCCACGGCCTCCGGCGCCGGCGACGGTCGGGACGGACGCCCCGACGAGATGGGGCAGGGCATCCACGGCGGCTTCGCCGAGACTTCGCTGGTGATGCACCTGGCGCCGCACCTGGTCGCGCCCGACATGCCGGCCAGGAACATCCCCGAGCACATCGCCGGTCTCACCCACGTCGGCTTCAACCGCAAACCCGTCATGTTCGGCTGGACCAGCGACGACTTCGGCCCCGAGGGCGTGATCGGCGACGCGACCGGCGCCAACGCCGTCCACGGCGAGACGCTCTACGAGCGAGGCGTGGACTTCGTGTGCGAGGCGCTGGCCGAGATCGACGGGTTCGTGTTCGGGTGACCGCCTCGTACTCCCCCGGCATTCCGCCCACCGCCGTCGTGATCGATCACGACACCGATCCTGTGCAGTCCGACACACCGGCGGCCGACCCCCTCGCCCTCGCCGCGGCGTGGCTGCCCGGGCCCGGCGAGGACCGCATGCTGATGACGGTGTCGACCGTGGGCCTCGACGGCCTGCCCGACGCTCGGACCACGATGCTCAGCGATTACGACGGCGAGCGCTTCTTCTTCCACACCGATGCGAACAGCCGCAAGGTCGCCGAGCTCGCCGCCTCACCCGGGGTCGCTCTCACCATCCTGTGGCCCGGTGTCACGCGCCAACTCATCGTCCAGGGAACGGCGCGGCGCTCGCCTCGCACCGAATCCGACGCGGCCTACCGGCACCGCTCTCCGTATCTGCAGCAGCTCGCCTGGCAGAACACGGCGGAGTTCGCGCAGCGGCCACTCGCCGAGCGGCGCGCGCGGTGGCGGAACTTCCTAAGCGCGCACGGCGGTGCCGAGCAGCCCGTGTTCACGCCCCCGGAGGAATGGGTGGGATTCGCCGTCACGCCCCACCGGCTGGTGTTCTGGGTGTCTAACCCGGATGCCGCGAGCCGCCGCATCGCGTACACGCGCGAAGAGGCGGGTTGGGCACGCACGACCCTCCCCGGGTGAACGCGCTCCGGCCGGCTGACGCCTAGGCTGCGAGCGCCAGGTACGGCTCCCAGGCCGGGTCGGTGCGCTCGGTGCCGCGCACCCGCCACTGTGCGCCGTGCGGCGGCATCGGCAGCCACCGCAGCTCCCAGCGCATCTCCTGCGGGGTGCGGTCGCCCTTCATGTTGTTGCAGCGCAGGCACGCCGCGACGAGGTTCTCCCACGAGTCCGCCCCGCCGCGCGAACGCGGCAGGACGTGGTCGATCGTGGTCGCGCCCTTGCCGCAGTAGGCGCAGCGGTGTCCGTCACGGCGCAGGACGCCGCGTCGGGTGACCGGCACGCGTCTGCTCCCCGGGATGCGCACGTAGCGGGTGAGGAGGATCACGGCCGGTCGGTCGTACACGTCGTGTGCAGCCCAGACCGGGTCGTCCTCCACCCGCTCGATGATGGTGGCCTTATCGGTCATGACGAGCACGAGCGCTCGTTTGAACGACACGACGGCCAGGGGTTCGTATCCAGCGTTCAGCACCAGGGTGCGCATAGGGGTGTCCTCTCGAACGGCCGTGACGGCTTCAGCGGTTGTCCGGTTCGCGACGCGCATGCGTGCTGAGGGTGCGCAGGGACGAAAAAAGGCGCTGTCATGAGACAGCGCCTTCGTTCACACGACCGAGGTCGTGGCAGTGGTGCACGTGATGCCGCAGGACATAACGACCTAGCGCATTCCGGTTGCGAATGCGGGGTTGAGTGTCCATCGGCTTCCCCTCGGCTCGAACGAGCGTCGGGGTCAGGGTATTACACCCCGCTGTACCGCGGGGCGAACAGGAAGCGAACGGATGCCGCGTGTCGTCAGCCGGCGTTGGCCTGCAGCCAGGACTCGGCGTTGACGTAGCCGTTGTTCACCCGGATCTCGAGGTGCAGGTGCGATCCGTTGGCACGACCGGTGGCACCGACCTGGCCGATCAGCTGCCCGGCCGAGACGGTGTCGCCGACAGCGACGCGGCGAGTGCCGTAGGACATGTGCGCGTACAGCGAGGTGACGCTCTTGCCGCCGATGTTGTGGGCGACCTTCACGTAGACACCCCAACCGGGGCCCGCCTCGGACGATGCGACGACGGTGCCGTCGGCGACGGAGTAGATGCCCTCGCCGGAGCCGACCATGTAGTCGGTGCCCTTGTGCCCGGCGTACGGGGTGCCGAAGTTGTTGAAGTGCGCGAGCGGTCGGCGGACGATGCCGGACCCCGGGGCGACGAGCGGGACCGCGGACGAGAACGAGGTGGTCGATCCGGACGACAGGCGGGCGGCGAGCGCAGCCTTGGCCGCGGCTTCGGCGGCTTCCTTGTCCTTCTTCTCCTGGATCTCCTCGGGCGTCGTGGCGGAGTAGCCACCGCGCTCGAGGGCCTCAGGGGTGGCCTCGGAGGCGACGACGAGTGACTGCGCGCCGTCTGCGGAGATCTGCTGCAATGTGCGGGCCTCTGCGACGTCACCGGATTCGGCGGCGACGAATGCGGGAATCGCGACGGTCGCGACCATGCCGGCGACGGCGGCGAGGGTGACGAAGCTGCGGACGGGGTGCGGGCGGTTCGACGCGGCACGGTTCGCGGGCGCCTTCGCGGCGCGGCGGCGAAGCAGACGCGAGCTTCGTGAGGGGGTCGACGTCTCAGAGACTTCCGTCGACGGGTGGAACTGTTCAGCCAAGCTATCCTCCGGCGCCTTCGCATCGCAGGGGGGGCGCGATGCTGGCTCGTCGGCACTCAGTGTCGGGCACAGATGTACGGGTGTCACCGCGCGAATGACGAGCCGGAAAGGCAACTCGCGAAGCGGTCCGTGGCGGGCTTCTCGCCGTTGGACTCTCCGAGGCTACCCGAAGGTAACGAATAAGTCACGCTTCGGGCATGTCAGCGCCGCGACCTCCCAGGATCGCGGCGCGCGATCAGACGGTGCGTGCGTCGACGATGAAGAGGTGCGAGGCGACTTCGACGGGCAGCTCGAGCGCCTCGGCGGCACCGTCCATTTCGACGAGGACGTACCCCTCGCTGTACCGGAACGAGCCGGTTGCGCCCGGCACGACGCCGGCGTCGCGGAGCTGGGTCAGCAGCTCCGGGTCGACCTGCACGGGCTCCGCGAGGCGGCGGATGCTGCCGGTGATCGGTCCGCCCGCTTCGTCGAGGCGACGTACGAGACCGACGACGCCGGACTCGAAGGTGGCCGCCGCGACATCGCCGAGCTGGTCCAGCCCCGGGATCGGGTTGCCGTAGGGCGACTCGGTCGGGTGATCGAGCAGCTCGATGAGTCGGCGCTCGACGAGCTCGCTCATCACGTGCTCCCACCGGCAGGCCTCTTCGTGGACGTACGCCCAGTCCAAACCGATGACATCGCTCAGCAGTCGCTCCGCCAACCGGTGCTTGCGCATCACGTCGACGGCCTTCTGCCGGCCGGTGTCGGTGAGTTCGAGCTTGCGGACCTCGGTCACGACGACGAGTCCGTCGCGCTCCATGCGGCCGATCGTCTGGGAGACGGTGGGGCCGGAGTGGCCGAGACGCTCCGAGATCCGGGCACGCAGGGGCATGATGCCCTCTTCCTCGAGCTCGAGGATCGTCCGCAGATACATCTCGGTGGTGTCGATGAGGTCGGTCATCACATGCCTTCTCGCGCGGGGGTCGATCGACGTCCAGCCTATCCGGTCGCGTCTCGGTGAAGGCCGCCGCGAGGCGGTACGGGCGACTGTCGCGGAGCGTCACGAGCGCGGGACCGCCGAGGCCCGCGCCCTAGAATCAGGGCATGCCCACTGTGACACTCCCTCGCGAGATCCTGCCCGTCGACGGACGTTTCGGCTGCGGCCCGTCCAAAATCCGCGCCGAGCAGCTCGAGCAGCTCGTCACCCGCGGCGCGAGCCTGTTCGGCACGTCGCACCGGCAGGCACCGGTGAAGGACCTCGTGGGCCGCACCCGCCAGGGGCTGGCCGATCTGCTCCGTCTGCCGGAGGGCTACGAGATCATCCTCGGCAACGGCGGCTCCACCGCGTTCTGGGATGCGGCGGCGTTCGGCCTCATCGAGCGGCGCGCGCAGAACCTCGTCTTCGGCGAGTTCGGTGGCAAGTTCGCCGGTTCCGCTGCAGCACCGTGGCTCGAAGCGCCCGACGTGCGCAAGGCCGCCCCCGGCACGAGCATCACCGCCGAGGCCGTCGAGGGCGTCGACGTCTACGCCTGGCCGCACAACGAGACCTCGACCGGCGTCGCGACCGCGATCACCCGCGTGTCGGGCGATGACGGCGCGCTCACGGTCATCGACGCGACGAGCGCGGCCGGCGGCATCGACTTCGACGTGACCGAGACCGACGTCTACTACTTCGCACCGCAGAAGAACCTCGGTTCCGACGGCGGCCTCTGGTACGCCGCCGTGTCGCCGGCTGCGATCGAGCGGATCGAGCGGATCGCGGCATCCGGCCGATACATTCCCGAGTTCCTGAGCCTCAAGAACGCGCTCGACAACTCGCGCCTCAACCAGACCCTCAACACGCCTGCCGTCGCGACGCTGCAGCTGCTCGATTCGCAGCTCGAGTGGATCAACGGCAACGGCGGTCTCGCGTGGGCGGGCGCCCGCACCGCCGAATCGTCGTCGGCGCTGTACGAGTGGGCGGATGCCGCGTCGTTCGCGACGCCGTTCGTCGCCTCGCCCGCCGACCGCTCCCCCGTGGTCGTCACGATCGACTTCGACGAGTCGGTGGATGCCGCGGCCGTCGCGAAGAGCCTCCGCGCGAACGGCATCGTCGACACCGAGCCGTACCGCAAGCTCGGCCGCAACCAGCTCCGCGTCGCGACCTTCGTGTCGATCGACCCCGACGATGTGCACACGCTCATCAAGGCGATCGACTACACGGTCGAGCGCCTCGCAGACTGACCACAGCGAAACAACGGACGCCCCCGAAGCCGAAGCTCGGGGGCGTCCGTCATTCGAGGGGCTCGGTTCAATACTCGCGCAGCTCTTCCTCGTCGTCGGAGTCGTCCTCGTCGGCGTCATCGTCATCGTCAGAGTCGTCGTCCTCTTCGGAGTCTTCCTCGTCCGCTTCGTCATCGAGTTCGTCGATGTCGACGCCGTCGACGTCACCGGCGTGGAGGATCGGGGATCCGTCGCTCTCGAAGTCGGCGGCATCCTCGTCGTCGTCCGCGTCGTCCACGTCCTCATCGGCGTCATCGTCCTCGGCTGCTGCAGCTGCCTGCGCCGCCTGGTACTCCGCGAGGCGCTCCGCCCAGGGCAGCCACTCCGGCGCGAGGAGTGCACCGTCGCCGGGAAGCAGTTCGACTTCGAGCACGGTCGGCTCGGCGCCCTCGACCACTGCGACGCTCACGGTCCAGTACCAACCGGGGTAGCCCGCCAGTCGGTTCGCGAAGCGCAGCGAGACGACCCCGCCGTCCTCGATGGCGTAGCCCGCAGGGTCGCCGATCGACGTCGCGGGGGTGACCTCGGCGAGCGCGGCGCGCGCCAGGTCGTACGCCTCGAACAGGCGCGGGTCGGGATCGACCGGCTCGATCGACGACGTCGGCTCCGCGTCGACCGGCGCGGCATCCGCGCCATCGGAGGCCGGCGCGGCATCCGCGTCGTCGGAGACCACGGGGGCGACGGTTTCGACGTCGGTCACCGTGATCGATTCGATCACCGCGTCCGTCTCGGCGGCAGCAACCTCGGGCGCGTCCGACGCCTCGGCGTCGAACTCAGGCGTCGAGGTCATCAGCGACCTTGCGCAGGATCGCGGCGACCTTCTTGCCGTGCGACGCGCTCGGGTAGCGGCCATGGCGCAGATCGCCGCCGATACCGTCGAGCAGCTTCACGACGTCCTCGACGATGACCGCCATGTCGTCGGCCTTGGGGCGGTTGCGCTTGCTGAGGCTGACCGGCGCGTCGAGCACCCGCACCGCGAGTGCCTGCAGGCCGCGACGGCCGTCCGCGACGCCGAACTCGAGGCGAGTCCCCGTCTTCATCGTCTCGGTCCCGGCGGGAAGCGCCGTCGCGTGCAGGAAGACGTCCTGGCCGTCATCGGTGGTGATGAAGCCGAACCCCTTCGCCTCGTCGTAGAACCTGACCTTGCCGGTGGGCATGTCGCAACCTCGCAGCTCGAGCCCGCACGCGGGCATGGAAAAATCGGACCCTCTCAGCCCGGCCACCAGCCTACGGCACCTCGACGAGCCGCTACTCTGATCGGATGAGCACATCTCCCTCGCCCGGCGATCTGCCGGTCCGCCGGATCGACCGCGTCCTGGCGTTCATGTCGCTGGGGCTACTGGTGCTCTCGATCGCGTGCTTCCTCGCGATCATCATCGGCACGTCCGCGGGCGGCATGCAGCAGGCCGATTTCGCGACGGGGGCCTGGCCGGTCGTCGCGATGGTCGTCTACGTCGCTCCGCCGGTCGCGTTCGCGCTCCTGGTCGCGCTGCTCATCATGACGTTCGTCAGAAGGGCGCGCGCGAACAAGGGCCGCTGACGTGACGGCCACGGACGCTCGGACGCTCGCGACGCACCTCGCGCAGCTCGACACCGATGCGCTCGCGGGCCTCTTCACCGCCCGACAGGTGTCGCCGACCGCCACGTGGGCGGACTTCTTCGACGTCGCTGAAGCGCTCCTCGACCCGACCCACGTGACGCGCGCGGTCTCGGCACTGAGTGATGCCGAGCTGTGCGCGCTCCGCGCACCCGACGCCGCGACGCCGGCACTGTTGGCGTCCCTGACCGCGCTCGCACTCGTCGACGACGGCGGTCGCCCGTTCGAAGCCGTGGCGACGGCGCTGGATCAGGTGTCCCCGGTCGAGCCCGCCGTCCTGTTCGACGGCGCACCCGAGAGCGACGAAGCCGCGGCGGAGCGGGCTTTCGAAGCCGCGGCATCCCTCGCCGACATCCTGCACAGCGCCACCGTCAGCCCGCTGGGGAGGATCGGCACGGGTGCACTCAGCGCCACCGACCGCCGCCGTCTCGTCGAGATCGGCGCGGCTCGGACCGGCACCGACGCGGATGAACTCGTCGCGATCGCCGTGACCGCGGGTCTGCTGGTCGACCGCGAGCGCACCTGGCTCATCACCGACGACGGCGCCGAATGGCTCCGGACACGGACGGTGCACCGCTGGGAGCTCGTCGCCGAGCGCCTGCGCGACGCATTGCCACCCGCACTCCGCGGTATGGACGGCGGCTGGCGCGCACCCGCCGAATGGCCGGGTGCCGTCCCGTTCGACGCGTCTTGGCCAGAACGCGTGACCAGGCTGGCCGCGGAGTGGCGGCAGTGGGCACTGCTGAGCGCCGACGGCTCGTCTCCCTCGTGGGCCTCCGGGCTCGCGACAGGCGGCGACGCCGACATCGATGCGCTCCAGGCGCTGCTCCCCCACGAGGTCGACAAGGTCTACCTGCAGAACGATCTCACCGCCATCTCGCCCGGGCCGCTCGAGCCGCGGCTCGACCTGCGCCTGCGGACGATGGCGCGGCGCGAGTCCCGCGCACAGGCATCGTCCTACCGCTTCACCGCCGACACGATCGGCGCCGCGCTCGCCGCCGGCGAGACGGCGGCATCCCTCACCGAGTTCATCGGTGGGCTCTCGCTCACCGGCGTACCGCAGCCGCTCGCGTACGAGATCGAACGTGCCGCAGCGCGACACGGTGCGCTCCGCGTCGGCCCGAACTGGCAGGGGCACACCCGCATCACCGGTGACCGCGACCTGCTCGACGCCCTCGCGGTCGATCAGGCACTCCGGCCCCTGGGCCTCATTCCCGAGGGCGACCACCTCCTCAGCCGCACCGGTGTCGACACGACCTTCTGGATGCTCGCGGACGCCCGGTATCCGGTGCTCGCAGTCGACGCGGACGGCAATCCGCGCGCGCTCGACCGGCATCACGCGGGCGGCGAGGGGGCGCCCGCTCCCACTCCCGTCGAACGCTACGCACCGTTGCTCGAACGCCTCCGAGCGAGCACCTCGGACGATGCGGATGCCGCATGGCTCGAGCGTGAACTCGAGCACGCCGTGCGCACCCGCTCCGTCGTCGTCATCGTGGTGCAGCTGCCCGACGGATCGACCCGCGAGGTCACCGTGGAGGCAGCCGGACTCGGCGGCGGACGTCTGCGGGGGCGCGACCGCGCAGCCGACGTCGAACGCACGCTCCCGCTGGCGAGCATCGTCAGCGTGCGACCGGCCTGACGGCCCGGCCGTTCACCGAAGGCCGTTAGACTGACCCGTTATGGCTGACGGCCCCCTCATCGTCCAGAGCGACCGCACCGTGCTGCTCGAAGTGGCGCACCCCGACGCGGAGAACGCGCGCCACGAGCTCGCGATCTTCGCCGAGCTGGAGCGGGCGCCAGAGCACATCCACACCTACCGGATCACCCGGCTGGGGCTGTGGAACGCGCGCGCCGCGGGACACGACGCCGAAGACATGCTCGCAACGCTCGAACGGTGGGCGAAGTTCCCGGTGCCACCGTCGGTGTCGATCGACATCCGCGAGACCGTGCACCGCTACGGCCGTCTCGTCATCGAGCGCGACGACGAGGGCACGCTGATTCTCCGGTCGACGGATGCCGCCGTCCTCGCCGAGATCGCGCGGAACCGACGCATCCAGCCGCTCCTCATCGCGCACCCGTCGCAGGACACCTACGTCATCGACGCGTGGGCGCGCGGACAGATCAAGCAGGAGCTGCTGAAGATCGGATGGCCGGCAGAGGACCACGCGGGCTTCACTCCCGGCACGCCGCACGAGATCGACCTCACCGAGGACGGGTGGACGCTGCGCCCATACCAGCGGAAGGCCGTCGACATCTTCAGCGAAGGCGGCTCCGGCGTCGTCGTCCTCCCGTGCGGTGCCGGCAAGACGCTCGTGGGTGCCGCAGCCATGGCCGACACCAAGACGACGACGCTCATCCTCGTGACGAACACGGTGAGCGCGCGGCAGTGGCGCGACGAGCTCCTCAAGCGCACGTCGCTCACGCCGGAGGAGATCGGCGAGTACTCGGGACAGGCCAAAGAGGTCAAGCCGGTCACGATCGCGACCTACCAGATCCTCACCGCCAAGCGGAAAGGCGAGTACGCCCACCTCGCGCTCCTCGATGCGCTCGACTGGGGCCTCATCGTCTACGACGAGGTGCACCTGCTGCCCGCCCCGGTGTTCAAGCTGACCGCCGATCTGCAGGCGCGCCGCCGCCTCGGCCTGACCGCGACGCTGGTGCGCGAAGACGGCCGCGAGGGCGACGTGTTCAGCCTCATCGGGCCGAAGCGGTTCGACGCGCCCTGGAAGGAGATCGAGGCACAGGGCTTCATCTCCCCCGCCGTCTGCTACGAGGTGCGCATCGACCTACCCGCGTCGGATCGCCTCGAGTACGCGGCATCCGCCGACGACGAGCGCTACCGGCTCGCGGCGACCGCGCACGCGAAGATCGATGTCGTGCGGGACCTCGTCGCGAAGCACGAGGGCGAGCAGATCCTCGTGATCGGGCAGTATCTCGACCAGATCGACGTGCTTTCCGACGCGCTCGGCGCACCGAAGATCACCGGATCGACGGCCGTGGACGAGCGCGAGGAGCTGTTCGACGCGTTCCGCACCGCGAAGATCCCGGTGCTCGTCGTCTCGAAGGTCGCAAACTTCTCCATCGACCTGCCCGATGCGTCGGTTGCCATCCAGGTGTCCGGCTCGTTCGGTTCGCGGCAGGAAGAGGCACAGCGCCTGGGCCGTCTACTGCGCCCGAAGTCGAACGGCCACAAGGCGAGCTTCTACACGCTGATCGCGCGCGACACGGTCGACCAGGACTTCGCCCAGAATCGGCAGCGGTTCCTCGCCGAGCAGGGGTACAGCTACACGATCCTCGACGCCGACGGCCTGCACGCCGCCTGAGCACACTCAGTCGCGGCGGGGTTCCTCGGACGTGTCCGCCGGCTCGTACCCGGGTGCGTATTCACCCCACCGCGGCGCCGGCGTGCCCGCCTGCGCGGGCGGTGCGGCGACCGTCTGCTGCGCGGGCGGCGGCGCGACCGGCGGCTGCCCGTACACGGGAGGCTGGCCATACACCGGCGGCTGGCCATACACCGGCGGCTGGCCATACACCGGCGGCTGGCCATACACCGGCGGCTGGTACCCGCCGGGATACCCGGGGTACTGCGGCGGCGTCGGTGCGACGTACACCGGTTCCGGAGCCGGCGTGACGCGGAGCGTGCGCCGAGTGTCGCCGCGCCGACGCCAGAGGAGTTCCACGACAGCGCAGTAGATCCCGATCATCACGATCGACGAGGCGAGGCTCAAGATGCTCGTGTCCTTCGCGTTCGCGTCACTCAGACCGAAGGCCGAGAAGCCGAACGCGACGACGTTGTTGACCACGTGCAGCGAGATCGCGGCCTCCAGACCGCCGGTACGCCACGTGAGCCACCCCGCGGCGATCGCGAACACCGCCACGCTCGCCTGACCCATCCAGTCGTAGAGGTGGCCGAGCACGAACAGCGGCACGGGGAGCAGAATCGCCCACGCGGGATGCTTCAGCCATCGGCCCACGGTCTGCATGAGGTAGCCGCGGAAGACATACTCCTCCGCTGCTGCCTGGAACGGTACGACCAGCAGGATCACGAGCAGCGTCGCGACGAACGCAGGGTTGTCCTCCGGCGCGACGAGGTTCGCCCCGGATGACTCCTCGGCGGGCAGCAGCGCGGAGAGCGCGGAGATCACGAGGTACACGGCGATAGCGGCCGCCGCGCACAGCAGCATCCATCGCCACCGGAGCCGCCCCGCCACCGACGACATGAAGCCGATACGGGAGCCGTTCACGACGAACGAGGCGAGCAGGTAGCAGGGCCACATCACGATGATCGAACCGAGGATGAGGGCGAGCATCCCGGGATTGCGCATGTCGAACGTCGTGAGCTGGTCGACGAGCACGAACGGGCTGCTGTACGGGTCGGACGAGATGGAGACGATCGCCATCACGACGCTGATGAGCGTCGTGGCGATGAGGAAGAGGACGACGCCGAAGACACCCGTCACGAGCGGCGTCCACCACCCGGAACGGCGCCGCGCGAAGACGAGGCGGTGAAACGCGAGCCCCGGTCCGGTGGCGTCGGCGGGCAGCGGGCGAGGAGCGGGCGGCGGCGCGTAAGTCACTCGTCCATCCTGACCCACGATCGAGCGGGATGGTACCGCGCGCCGATACACCCGCGGAATGTCCAGCAAACCGATGGATTCCGGTGCCAGGATGAACCTATGACTGCAGCGCGCATCCTCGTCGTCGACGACGAGCCGAACATCCGGGACCTGCTGGTCACCAGCCTCCGGTTCGCCGGGTACCAGGTCCGGGCCGTCGCCAACGGTGCACAGACCATCTCGGCGGTCCTCGAAGAGGAGCCCGACCTCATCATCCTCGACGTGATGCTCCCGGACATGAACGGGTTCAGCGTCACCAAGCGCCTCCGCGGTGCCGGGTACACCGCGCCGATCCTCTTCCTCACCGCGAAGGACGAGACCGAAGACAAGATCGAGGGCCTGAACGCCGGTGGCGACGACTACGTCACCAAGCCCTTCAGCCTCGACGAAATCGTCGCCCGCATCCAGGCGATCCTGCGTCGCACGATGCAGGCCGATGAGGAGTCGATCATCAAGGCCGGCGAGCTGACGATGGATCAGGACACACACGACGTGCAGGTCGGCGACGCGTCGATCGACCTGTCCCCCACGGAGTTCAAGCTCCTGCGCTATCTGATGCTCAATCCGAACCGGGTGCTGAGCAAGGCGCAGATCCTCGACCACGTCTGGGAGTACGACTTCAATGGCGACGCCGGCATCGTGGAGAGTTACATCTCCTACCTCCGCCGCAAGATCGATCCGCACTCCTCCGAACCCCTCATCCAGACCAAGCGCGGCTTCGGATACATGCTGAAAGCCGATCGCGCGTCCTGACGCGAGCTCCCCCTGCACACCGCGCCCGCCGAACCCCACGACCGCGTCACACGCTGGTGGCGCGGCCTCAGCCTGCGCGCGAAGGTGACCGGCGTCACAGTAAGCGTCCTCGCTTTCGGGCTCGTGGGCGCCGGCGTCGGCACGATGATCTTCCTGCGCAACGCGCAGCTGGCGGCCGTCGATCAGTCCCTCACGCAGACGGTGAGCACCGACCTCGTCAGCAGCCTGTTCGATGTCGGCGTCGACGACGGCGAGGCCGTCTTCGAGCCGACCGGTGCGCCGACCGACTTCTTCATCGCCGTGTACACCGCCGACGGCGACCTCGTCGCGACGGGCGGCGGCGACGGCAACTCGCCGGCGCCCGACTTCCCGGACGACTTCCCGATCGACCGCAGCTACATCTACGGCACGACCCCGTTCGATCTCACGTCGTCGGACGGCGCCGCCAAGTTCCGGGTCAGCGTCGACGTCGCTGAGATCGCAGGCGCGCGCGAGTACTACTCCCAGATGATCGCGCTCCCGCTCGCCGAGGTGAATCGGACCGTGACGAACTACATCGGCATCTACACGGTGCTCGCGCTGTTCGTCATCCTCTGTTCCGCGGTCCTCACGCGCGGTCTCGTGACGCTCGCGTTCCGTGGCCTCGGGCAGGTCGAGAGCACGGCGATGACGATCGCGCAGGGCGACTTCAGCCAGCGCATGGGCGATATCGCCCCCGGCACCGAGGTCGGCCGGTTGAAGACTGCGATCAACGTGATGCTCGACCGCATCGACAACGCGATGGGGCAACGGGATGCCACCGTGCAGCAGATGCGCCGCTTCATCGGTGACGCGAGTCATGAGCTGCGGACGCCGCTCGTGACGGTACGAGGCTACGCGGAGCTCTATCGGATGGGCGCGATCGATGGCTCCGAGGCGACCGCGCAAGCCATGGAACGCATCGAGAAGGAAGCGATCCGGATGGGCGCGCTCGTCGAGGATCTGCTCGCGCTCGCCCGCCTCGACGAGAAGCGCGACATCGCCGTCGGTCCCGTCGACCTGCGTCCGATCGCGCGTGACGCCGCGCTCGACGCGCGCGCGGCGGCCCCGGACCGCCCCGTCACGTTCCTCGGGCAGTCGCCGACCGCTGCGATCCCGATCGCGACGATCGCGGCCGACGCGCCCGCGCCGAAGCGCCGTGGTGCGTCGATCGCGGGCGCGACGCGGTCGCTGCTGCGCCGCCGTCAACGCCCCGCCGAGAAGCAGACGGCTCAGACGCCGGCGCTGTTCACCGAACCGATCCCGACGCAGCTCCCTCCGGATCCGGTCCCGATCGTGCTCGCGGACGAGAACCGCGTCCGTCAGGTCGTCGCGAACCTGCTCGGCAATGCGCGCCGATACACCCCCGAGGCTTCGCCGATCGAGCTCGCCGTCGGTGTGGAGGTCGCGGCGGAGCGAGGCTGGATCGCCGTCATCGACCACGGCGAGGGCATTCCGGAGCAGATCAGGGGCAAGATCTTCCAGCGCTTCTGGCGTGCGGACTCGTCGCGCACCCGCGAGACGGGTGGCTCCGGCCTCGGGCTGTCGATCGTGGCATCCGTCGTCAGCGCCCTCGACGGATCGATCGCTGTGACCGACACCCCCGGCGGCGGTGCGACCTTCACGGTGTCGTTCCCGCTCGCGGTCGACCGCGCGTTCGCCGGCCCGTACCTCGACCTGGCGACGCAGCCACTCCCCCGCACACCGGCGCCTGACGCCTGACGCGACTTCCTCCACACTCGACGCATCACGCCCACTGTGCACCGCGCAGGGGCCGGCACGCTGCCCCTCGGCGAGGCTTCCTACGCTGGCGGCATCCCCCTCGAAAGGAGCACAACATGGGCAGTTTCACCGTCGACAGCGACTCGCTGCTGGCCGCGACCGCCACCATCAGGGCGACCGGCGACCGGGTGCAGAGCGAGACAGGCGCGATGCTCGGGCAGCTCACCCAGTTGCAGGGCTCGTGGACCGGGACCGCGTCGATCGCCTTCCAATCCGTCATCGAACGCTGGCGGGCGGCACAGCGCGAAGTGGATGCCGCGCTCGGCGACATCAGCACGGCGCTCGGCGCCGTCGGTCAGCAGTACGCGCAGACCGAGCTCTCGGCGACGAGCCTGTTCCGCTGACATCCCGCGAACGACGAAGGGCCCCTCCTCGCGGAGGGGCCCTTCGTTTCGATCAGGTGCGATCAGCGCTGGATCAGAAGTCCATGCCGCCGGTCGGGTCGCCTGCCGGCGCCGCGACCTTCTCGGGCTTGTCGGCGACGACGGCCTCGGTGGTCAGGAACAGACCAGCGATCGACGCAGCGTTCTGCAGCGCCGAGCGCGTGACCTTGGCCGGGTCGATGATGCCCGCGGCGAACATGTCGACGTACTCGCCCGTGGCTGCGTTGAGGCCCTGACCCGCGGGGAGCTCGGCGACCTTGTTCGAGACGACACCGGGCTCGAGACCGGCGTTCAGCGCGATCTGCTTCAGCGGAGCCTGGATGGCGACCTTGACGATGTTCGCGCCGGTCGCCTCGTCACCATCGAGCTCGAGGGCCGCGAAGGCCTTCTCGCCGGCCTGGATCAGTGCGACGCCACCACCGGGGACGATGCCCTCTTCGACGGCTGCCTTCGCGTTGCGGACGGCGTCCTCGATGCGGTGCTTGCGCTCCTTGAGCTCGACCTCGGTGGCCGCGCCCGCCTTGATGACGGCGACGCCACCGGCGAGCTTCGCGAGGCGCTCCTGGAGCTTCTCGCGGTCGTAGTCGCTGTCGGTGTTGTCGATCTCGCGGCGGATCTGGGTCACGCGACCCTCGATCTGCTCGGCGTCACCGGCACCCTCGACGATGGTGGTCTCGTCCTTGGTGATGATGACCTTGCGCGCACGACCGAGCAGGTCGAGCGTGGCGTTCTCGAGCTTGAGGCCGACCTCTTCGGTGATGACCTGGCCGCCGGTGAGGATCGCGATGTCCTGCAGCTGCGCCTTGCGACGGTCGCCGAAGCCGGGGGCCTTGACGGCTGCCGACTTGAAGATGCCGCGGATCTTGTTCAGCACGAGGGTCGCGAGGGCTTCACCCTCGACGTCCTCGGCGATGATGAGGAGCTCCTTGCCGTCCTGGATCACCTTGTCGACGACGGGCAGAAGATCCTTGATGTTCGAGATCTTCTGGTTGGCGATCAGGATGTAGGGGTCCTCGAAGACCGCTTCCTGACGCTCGGCGTCGGTGACGAAGTAGGGATTGATGTAGCCCTTGTCGAAGCGCATGCCCTCGGTGAGCTCGAGCTCGGTGCCGAAGGTGTTCGACTCCTCGACGGTGACGACGCCTTCCTTGCCCACCTTGTCGATGGCCTCGGCGATGAGCGCGCCGATTTCGGCGTCAGCAGCCGAGATCGAAGCGGTCGCGGCGATCTCGTCCTTGGTCTCGATCTCCTTGGCGCCGGCGAGCAGCTCGTCGGAGAGCGCCTTGACGGCCTTCTCGATGCCCTTCTTGAGCGAGATGGGGTCGGCACCGGCGGCGACGTTGCGCAGGCCCTCGCGCACGAGCGCCTGGGCGAGCACGGTCGCGGTGGTCGTTCCGTCACCGGCGACGTCGTCGGTCTTCTTTGCGACCTCCTTGACGAGCTCCGCACCGATCTTCTCGTACGGGTCGTCGAGCTCGATCTCCTTGGCGATCGACACACCGTCGTTCGTGATCGTGGGGGCGCCCCACTTCTTCTCGAGCACGACGTTGCGGCCACGCGGGCCGAGCGTCACCTTGACGGCGTCGGCCAGGGTGTTGAGGCCGCGCTCGAGGCCGCGACGGGCCTCCTCGTCGAAAGCGATGATCTTTGCCATAACTGTGTCGTCCCTCCCGGACGTAGGCGATGTCTTTAGCACTCAGGATGAGTGAGTGCTAAATCATTCTGGCACTCGGGCATGGGGAGTGCAAGCCGCGGGGAGTCCTTCACGACAGCGTCAGAGGACGTCGATGGATCCAGACTTCGGCATGAGTTCGACCCACGTGTTCCCGGGGGTCAGACGGACCTCGGACCCGGCGGCATTGCGGAGGACGATACGGGCGTCGCGGGACGTCTTCTCCCAGGTGACCTTCATCACCGACCCTCCCGTCGATACCCAGCCCTGACCTTCGTCGACCATGACGGTCTTCGGGATGTGACCGTATCGACCGTCGATGTCGACTTCGAGGACGACCACGTTCTCGGCAGTGATCCGCGTCCCGTCGTCGACGCGATCTGCGACACCGGCCTGCGATCGTGCATAGACCCCGGCATCCGCGCTCCACCTCCAGTTTCGCTCGGATGCCTGGGAGAAGACGATGTCGACGCCGTCGGATGCACGACCGAACAGCGGCGCCCATCCCTCGGGCGAGTAGCGGAACTGCGCCGACGGCGCGTCGAGGCTGTCGTAGTTCGTGACGACGTCATCCGCCTGAAGGATGACGTTGTGCGGAGCGCGTCGTTTGTCGGTGCGGAACATGAAACGGTCGTCCTTGCCACCATGAATCGCGTTGTGGAGTTCCGTCTTCTTCATCATCGCGACGAAGCGGCTCTGGCCGCCGGAATAGGCGATGATGCCGCCGAGCGGACCGGCGATGTCGGGGTCCATCGGTCGGATGCTCCGGACCGGCCCCACACGCGCGGGAACGTCGGAGTGCCAGACGGCGACGTAGCGAGTCAGCCCGCCCTCGACGAGCTCTTCGAAAACGATGTCCGCACGATCGATGCCGAATTGGGGTCGCGCGTCGATCTGGTTGTCGATCTTGACCGACAGTGCCGGACGGTCGGCGTCGGCGGTCGCCATCTGTGTGCCACGCAACGGCGCGGCGACCCTCGCCGGAACGGGCTTCGGCGTCGGAGTGAACTCCGACACGGAGCGCGTGGGCGTCGGACTCGCGGTCGGGCTCGCTGTTCCTTCGGCCTGCGAGGTGCAGCCGGCCAAGAAGACAGCCGACAGCACGACGGGAACGATGAACCGCCGCCCTCGAGTGCGACGGACAGGCGAACGGAACTGCGTCTTGGTTCGAGTCACCCGGGCAGGATACGCGCCAACCGGTTACGCGACGACGCGAACGGCCTCGGCCTGCGGCCCCTTCTGCCCAGAGCCGACGGTGAACTCCACCGTCTGCCCCTCTTCGAGCACCCGGAAGCCGGACATCTCGATGTTCGAGTAGTGGACGAAGACGTCCTGGCCGTCGACCTGCGTGATGAATCCAAAGCCCTTCTCGGCGTTGAACCACTTGACGGTTCCCTGGGTCATGCGAATCTCCTGAAGCTGTGGGACGTCGCCAGATTAGCTACGCCGCACTGCACGGAATCGCGGTTTTCGCACTTGTTGACGCGCGCGCATCGAAGTGTTTACGGCGCCGAAACACGGCGGCGCCGCACGGCGTCATTCCGTCCGGTGATCGAGTCCGACCACGATGACGAGTTGCGCGCCGAGCTCGCCGTCGACGCCCGGGGTGCTCGGATCACCGACGACCTGATACGTGTCGTCGAGCGAGACCTCGGCGCCGCCGATCACATCGGCGAGCCCGCGCGCAGCGGCTTCGTCGGCTTCGCTCGGGTAGTAGACGGTGGTCGTCTCGAAGTCGGTCGAGCTCGCGTTGCTCTCCTGCACGTCGCCCTCGGCCCACCCGGCCTCGACGACGACGTCGCGGAGCTCGGCCGCGAGACCCGCCTGATCGGTCGCGTTGAGGATCAGGACCGGATACGACGTGTCGACCATCGGCGCGACCGGGCCGGCGCCTTCGGTTGCGGCGGGTGCCGGTGCGAAATCGAGCCGACCGGTGGCGAGCATCGTCCCGAAGACCCCCGCGAGGATGAGGACGACCGTCGCGACCGCGGACCACACCACGATCGCACCCACCCGGAGACGCGGGTGCTCTGCTCGGTGCGCGCCGCTTCGACCGTGTCCGCGCTCGAGGCCATCGAATCGATCCTTCGGGAAGCCGTGACCTGACTCGCGGTCGGCGGAGGCATCCGCGCGGGTCTGCGCGGGAGAGGGTGACGTCACACGTGGATTCTATCGAGACGCATTCGGTGCAACCTGTGCGTGAGGCGCACCGCTGAGAGGCCGGGCACGCTCATACCGCATCCGCTCCTGCGCGTCGCTGATCCGCCGCAACCGATGGACGAGGATCGGGTCGTAGGCGACGGCATCCGCCGTCTCCACAAGGCGTGCCAGCAGTTGGTAATAGCGGGCGGGGGTCAGCGAGAGCTCGGTCCGGATCGCCTCCTCCTTGGCACCCGAGTGCGCGGTCCAGCGACCCTCGAAGTCGAGAAGCGCACGATCGCGGTCGGAGAGAGACACAGCTTCACGGTATCCGGCGGGGCCACTCGAGCCTCGGAACACACGGGCGGTTCGTCGGGTTGAATAGGACGAGCGGAAGGAAAGACTCATGAGCTATCGCGTGGAGAAGACCGACGAGCAGTGGCGCTCGGAGCTGAGCCCGGAGCAGTACGCCGTGCTGCGGCAGTCCGGAACCGAGCGCGCCTGGACCGGCGAACTGCTCGACGAGAGCCGCGCCGGCCTGTACGCGTGCGCCGCCTGTGGTGCGGAACTGTTCCAGAGCGGCACGAAGTTCGATTCGCACTGCGGGTGGCCGAGCTTCTACGAGTCGGTGCGCCCCGAAGCAGTCGAGCTCATCGAGGACAACAGTCACGGCATGGTCCGCACCGAGGTTCGCTGCGCGAACTGCGGGTCCCACCTCGGGCACGTGTTCCCCGATGGGTTCGGCACGCCGACCGGCGACCGCTACTGCATGAACTCGCTGTCGCTGTCGTTCACTCCCGAAGCGGACTGACTCGTCAGCGTCGGACTCGCCACACCCCGGCGATGACGACGGCGACGAGCGCCACAGCGACCGTGACGACCTCGACGAGGATGCCGGGGCTCCGGGGCGCCGGCCATGCGGCATCCATGATCAGCGACGCCACGAGTTGGCCGGACACCGCCGACAGCCCGAACAGCAGGACGCCGGTGTGCACGACGAGCGCAGCCGTCAGCATGATGTAGCCGACACCGATCGCGCCACCCAGGTACAGCCACGGGTCGCTCGGGAACGCACTGGGCGGGCCGATGAGGACGACCGCGACGACGGCACCGATGAGGAGCGCGGCCGTGCCGCCGAAGAAGTTGACGAAGGTGGCGGTCACCGCGCTGCCCACGTGAGCACGCAACCGACCGTTGGTCGCCTGCTGCCAGGCCAGTCCGAGCCCCGCGAGGACGGGAAGGATGAGCACCACCACCGGCACGTCACCCAAGCCGTCGGTGTTCGACAGCATGATGCCTGCGGCGAGCACCGCGAGGGCGGCCCCGACCACGCGCGGGAGCGTGACCGGCACGACCCCACCCGGGCCGTATCCCGCACGGTCGAGCACGAGCCCGCCACCGAGTTGCCCGGCGACCAGACCGACGGTGAAGAGCGAGACGCCGACGATCCCGACGGCGACGCTCTGCGTCGCCACGTTGAGCGCGCCCGCGATGCCACCCGCCAGCATCCACCACGGAATGCTGCGGGCGCGCACGCCGGCGCCGAGCGCACTGAGCCCCCGGCGCCCGGAAGGCAGCGCGAGACTCACGAGCGCGACGAGCAGCAGTCCGCTTCCGAAGGAGATCACCGCGGCGGTCATCGGATGCTCGAGCCGAAGGCCCAGCTGCCCGTTGATTCGCGCCTGGACCGCCGTCAGCACGCCGACGAAGACCGACCCCGTCAGCGCAAGCCACAGGGGCGGCCCCGCGGAGCGTTCAGCCAAAGAGCGCGGCGGCTTCTTCGTACCGGTACAGCGGCACGGTGTGCAGCTCGCCGAGCGCCTCTTCGAACGGCACGCGCACGATGTCGGTGCCCTTCATCGCGACCATCTGGCCCCATGCGCCGTCGACGACCGCATCGGCGGCGTGTAGCCCGAGGCGCGTCGCGAGGACGCGGTCGAACGCGGAGGGCGACCCACCGCGCTGGATGTGACCGAGGACCGTGGCGCGGGTCTCGACACCGGTGATGCGCTCGATCTCGGGCGCCAGGATCTCGCTGATGCCACCGAGGCGCGGGCGGTTGAACGCGTCGAGGCCCTTGTCGCTGAACGCCTCGTCCATGCCGGCGAGCTTGAAACCCTCCGAGACGACGACGAGCGGCGCGCGGCCACGGTCGTGCGCCTTCGTGACCTGCTCGGCGATCTCCTCGATCGTCATTGGGACCTCGGGGATGCAGATCACGTGCGCACCGGCGGCGATGCCGGAGTGCAGGGCGATCCACCCGACGTGGCGTCCCATGACCTCGGCGACCATGCAGCGCTGGTGGGAATCACCGGTCGTGCGCAGGCGGTCCATCGCCTCACTGGCGATGTTGACGGCCGTGTCGAACCCGAACGAGTAGTCGGTGGCCTGGAGGTCGTTGTCGATCGTCTTCGGCACGCCGAGGACGTTGATGCCGTCCTTGTGCAGGCGGTCGGCCGCGGCGAGGGTGCCCTCGCCGCCGATCGCGATGATGCCGTCGAGGCGGTGCCCGTACAGGGTCTTCGCAATGTTCTCGGCGCCGCCGCGCTCACCCTCGTAGGGGTTGGTGCGGCTCGTTCCGAGGATCGTGCCCCCCACCTTCGACAGGCCCTTCACCTCGTGGCGCGTGAGCGGGAAGAAGTCGCCGTCGACGACGCCGCGCCAACCGTCGCGGATGCCGACGAACTCGATGTCGTAGGCCGTCGTGCCCTTCAGCACGACGCCGCGGATGACCGCGTTCAGGCCCGGGCAATCGCCGCCGCTGGTGAGGATGCCGATCTTCATGGGAGATCCTTTGTGGTTCGGGAAATGCTGTCGGCGACGCTGCCGCATCCGACCCTATCGCCGGACGCGGTGGCCTGCCAGCCGAGCGGATGTCACTCGGCCGGCGGCGACCTCAGGCTGCGCCGAGCGCCTGTCGCAGCAGGTGCATGAGCGCCGAGAGCTGCACCGAGTCGCTCGAGGTCGGGTCGACCGCGTCGCCGTCGAGCGCGCGCTGCGCGAGCCCCTGCTTGCTGTCGATGAGCTCGGCGATCTTGGTGTCGATCGTGTGCGCGGCGATGATGCGCCACGCGGTGACCGGCTCTTCCTGACCGATGCGGTGCACGCGGTCGATCGCCTGCGTCTGCTCGGCGGCCGTCCACGAGAGCTCGGCGAGCACGACGTTCGACGCCGCCTGCATGTTCAGGCCGACGCCGGCTGCCGTGAGGGAACAGACCGCGATCGCGACGTCGGGGTCGCCGTTGAACGCGTCGATCGCCTCCTGGCGGGCGGGCGTCGACTGGTCGCCTCGGATCGAGACCGTCCGAAGCCCGGCGGCGGCGAAGTGCGCCTCTGCGGCATCCATCACGTCGATGTGCTTCGCGAAGAACACGACCTTGCCGACCGAACGCTGCAGCTGGGCGGCGTAGTCCGCCGCGAGCTGGGCCTTGGCCTGACCGATCCGGCGGACCATCGTGAAGACGTTCTCCGAGCCCGACCCCGACGCCTTCGACTCCTCGAGCTCGCCGTGCGCGACGAGGCGCACGATGTCGTCGTCCGCCTCACCGGGGATGACGCGGTCGCCGCGAGCCTCGATGATGCGGCGGTACTTGGCCGCGAGCCGCTCGCCGAGTTCGCGCTCGGCGGCGCGGATCGAACGACCATATTCGTCGTCCAGTTCGACCGGCAGGTCGGCGACGAGCTTGTCGGGCAGGTCCGCCGCGACGTCCTTCTTCTTGCGCCGGACGATGCCCATCGAGATGACGGCGTCGCGCGCTTCGGGGTAGAACGCCTTGTCTGCGGGCGTGTAGCCGGTGGCATCCAAACGTTCCATGAGGACCGGACCGGGCTTCTCGCCGTTCGTCCAGCCCAGGAACCGCCAGATCGCGTCGAAGTCCTCGACGTCGTTGATGAGCGGCGTGCCGGTGAGGGCGAGCAGCAGCGGATCGCGGACCTGCTCGCGGATGCGCGAAGCGAGGGCGAGCACGTTCTGCGAGCGCTGCGACGTGAGGTTCTTGATGAAGTGCGCCTCGTCGACGACCATGCCCTTCAGCCCGATCGAGCTGAGCCAGGACAGGTGCCGGTCGAGGATCTCGTAGTTCACGATGAAGACGTCCGCGAACGCGTCCATCGTCTCGCCGTCACCCTGGATGACGGTGGCGCGACGCTGCGGCGTCCACCGCTCGACCTCGCGGGCCCAGTTCATCTTCACGACGTTCGGGACGACGACCAGCAGCGGGTACGCGTCGGCGACGGATGCCGCGAGCACCGACTGCGCCGTCTTGCCAAGGCCCGGCTCGTCGGCGAGGAGGAAGCTGCGATGCCCATCGCGGACCGCCTCGAGGAACCGCGACTGATGCGGCATGACCTCGAGGCCCTTCGGCGACAGCCGGTCGAACTCGGGCACCTCGGGGAGCTCCATCGACGCGGCGCCACCACCGGCGCCGGTCTCGAACGCCTTGTAGAGCGGCCCCATGAGCTCCCAGCCGTCGAGCCGACGACGAGCGGTTGACACGGGTGCGCGCAGCGCGACGTCGGGGGCGAGGAACGGGTTCGACTCGCGGCGAGCCTCGATCTGCGGCGGCTGCACCTGACGTCCCTCGAGCGCCGCCGGGACGACCGTGACCTGGGGCGGCTTCACGTCGGTGATGATGAGCTCGTCTTCGGGCAGCTCGGCACCGGACTCGAGCAGCCAGTCGCGCCGCATACGGCGGGCGACCGGGGAGGTCGCCTGGTCGACCTCGAGCAACTGGATGAGCGACGTGTCGCGGGCGGCGGTCTTGGCGAGGATCGTCGCGACGCCGTCGAGCCGCTTGAGCAGCTCGGCGCGGGCGCCGTCGGCGATCTCGCTGTCGGCCTTGACGCGGGCGCGCTCCTCGCGGACGAGGAAGGCGATGACCTGGAACTTGACGCGGTTCGTGGGCCCGAGCTTTCCGCGCTGCGCCTTGGCCTCGACCTCGCGCACCTTGCGGGCGAGGATCGGGATGAGCGGGGCGTCGTCGTCGCGGCGCGACGATGATGTGCGGCGTCGACGGTTGGTCGACTTCGGGGCGGTGGCTGCCGTGGTCGGCATGCTCCTCCTGAGCGTGACACCGGTCGGAACCGGTGGGCCCGGCCGCGCGCGGCGGGCGGATGGACCACGGCGATACGCCGCGGCGAGGGGATGTACCCGGGTCGTCTCGGCTGCGGGCACTCGCTTCTGCGAGCAGCGGCGACGGGACGGACCCTTGCGGCCATTCTAGCGCGTTCCCGCAGTCCGCACCGTCGCCTGCCGGAAGGAGGGGGGCCTCGGACGCGTACCCTGGAGTCATGCCCACCGAACGCGAACTCGCCGCCACCATCGACCACGCGATCCTGAAGCCGGAGCTCACGCGCGCCGACGTCGACGCCGAGCTCGACATCGCCGCCGAATGGGGCGTCTTCAGCGTCTGCGTCCGCCCGAGCGACATCGCGTACGCCGTCTCGCGCCTCGCGGGCACCGGCGTGGCCGTCGGCACCGTCATCGGCTTCCCGCACGGCACCACGTCGACCGCCGCGAAGGTCGCGGAGACCCGCCAGGCCCTCGCCGACGGCGCCGCAGAGGTCGACATGGTCGTCAACATCGGCGCCCTCCGTTCGGGCTTCGACGACGTCGTCGCAGATGACATCCGCGCCGTGGTCGAGGCGGCATCCGGCCACATCGTCAAGGTCATCCTCGAGACCGCGTTGCTCGACGACGAGCAGATCGAACGCGGCAGCCGGCTCACCGAGCAGGGCGGCGCCGATTTCGTCAAGACCTCGACGGGCTTCGCCGGGGGCGGCGCGACGATCCCCCACGTGAGCCTGATGCGCGCCAACGTCGGTGAGGGCGTGCAGGTCAAGGCCTCGGGCGGCGTCCGCAGCTACGCCGACGCGCTCGCGATGCTCGAGGCCGGTGCGACGCGCCTGGGCACGAGCGGCAGCGCGGTCATCCTCGGAGAGGCGCGCCGCGTCGACGCCGGCGAGGAGAGCACCGGCGCGATCGACTCGGTCTCGTACTGACGCTCGACTGAGGGATTCAGCGTCCGGGTTGCAGCGCGACCCGGACGCTTTCCACGTCACCGCGCATGGTCTCGATGAGGGCCTCGATCCCCTCGAACTTCACCATGCCGCGGATGCGCTTCACGAGCTGCACGTGCACGGTGTGCCCGTAGAGATCGAGCTCGGTCTCGTCGAGCACGTAGGCCTCGACCTGCCGCACCGGCACGTCGTCGAACGTCGGGTTCGTCCCGATCGAGATCGCGGCCGGGTACCGGGTCGCGGCCGACAGGCCACCGGCATCCGATCCCTCGTCGATCAGCCAGCCTGCGTACACGCCGTCTGCGGGGACGAACCCCTCGGGACCGACCTCGAGGTTCGCCGTGGGGAAGCCGAGCTCGCGGCCCCGCTTGAGACCGTGCACGATCTCGCCGCGGATCGCGTGCGGCCTGCCGAGCAGGCGCGCCGCGCCCTCGACGTTGCCGTCGGCGAGGAGTTCGCGGACCCACGTCGACGAGACGCGCCGACCGCCACCCTGCACGTCCGACACGACGTCGACCGTGAAGCCCGCGCGGGCGCCCAGCTCGGTCAACACGGCAGGGTTGCCCGCGCCACCCCGTCCGAAGCGGAAGTCGTCGCCGACCATGACGCACACCGCGCCGAGCGCGTCGACGAGCACCAGCTGCGCGAACTCCTCCGCCGTGAGGGCGGCGAACGCCTCGTCGAAGCGGAGCACCAGCGTGGCATCCACACCGGCGTCGGCGAGGAGCGCGATCTTCTGGTCGACGCTCACGAGCGACTCCGGGCACAACTCGGGATGCAGCAGGCTGAGCGGATTGCGGTCGAACGTGACCGCGACGACACTCGCCGCGGCATCCGTCGCCGTCACCCGCGCACGGTCGATGACCGCACGGTGACCGGAGTGCACCCCGTCGAACTTGCCGATCGCCACGACGCTCGGGCCGAAGCCGGCGGGCACCTCCGCCGGATCGAAGAAGACCTTCACCAGGACGACCTCTCCATGGTCTCGGGAACCGGCACGGCGTTCCGGTGCGTGATGAGCCACCACAACCCGATGAGCGGGAGGATCAGCGGAACCCAGATATAGCCGTACCCGAAGCCCGACCAGACAGTCGCATCGTGCGCGAACAGCTCGGGCAAGACGAGGCTGAGCGTGCCGACGACGAGGACGCCGACGAGTTCGAAGACGATGGCGATCCACGCGATGACGAACCAACCGGTAGACGCCGACTTCACGAGCGCGACCGTCGCGAGGATGTAGACCACCGCGGCGAGCGCAGACAGCGAGTACGCGACCGGCGCCTCGTCGAACTCGCGCACGATCTGGACGAACGATCGACCCGTCGCTGCGAGCGCCATGATCGCGTACACGACGACGAGCACCCGGGCGACGCCGGTCATGCGGCGCGTGGCAGGGGGTGCGGTCGCGGGCGACGGGGCGGTGTCAGGCATGGCACCTCAATCCTACGTTCGCGCTCACGCCACCTGGATCGTCCAGATCACGTGCATCCGCCACACCATGACGGCGATCGCGAACGACGCGACGCCCATCACCACGGTGCTCCAGCGGCCCCGCTCGATGAGCGCCCACACCACCGCGGCGGGCGGGATGAGGACCGCCGAGACGAGATACACCCAGTACTCGAGCAGGTCGCCCGTCGGAGGGTTCCCCGCGAACGGTGAGACGATCGCGATGACCACCTGCGCCAGCAGAAGCAGCAGCACGAGCCCCTGCGAACCGACGCTGAGATCGCTCGGTCGACGCCCGGCGAGGCCGAGGACCGTGCAGAGCAGCCCTGCCGCGCACGCGACGGAGACCTGCGTGATCGTGAACCAGAAGATCACGGCTGTTCCTCCGGCATGTTCATGACGCTCTTGACGTCGTCGCCGCGGCGCCCGACGACACCGACGAGCTCGCCATCCGGGTCGATCGCCGCCGGCGTCTCGCCGTGCAGGCGTGACGCGGCGCCGAGGAGTCGCTTGCCGTGCCGCAGGTCGCGCGCTTCGTCGGCGGTCACCGGGAAGGCTCCCAGGACGGATGCCGCCACGTCCGCGGGCCGCTGCAGCGCCGCATCCGGTGCGATCTCCACGACCGCGTCCACCACGTCGAACGTGCCGATCCGGGTGCGGCGCAGTGCCGTGAGATGCCCGCCGACGCCGAGCCCGGCGCCGAGGTCGCGGGCGAGGGCCCGGATGTAGGTGCCGCTCGTGCAGTCGACGACCACGTCGAGGTCGATGACGCCGTCGCCGCGACGGGTCTCGAGGACGTCGAACCGCGAGACGGTCACGGCGCGGGCCTTCAGCTCGACCTGCTCCCCCGCCCGGGCGAGGTCGTAGGCGCGCTTGCCGCCGACCTTGATCGCCGACACCGTGCTCGGCACCTGCTCGATTTCGCCCGTCAGCGCCGCGATGCCGTTCCGGATCGCGTCGTCGGTCACGGCCGTGGCATCCGCCGTGCCGGTGACCGTGCCGTCCGCGTCATCGGAGTCAGTGGTCACGCCGAGGCGGATCGTCGCCTCGTAAGTCTTGTCGAGGCCGACGATGTAGGTGAGCAGTCGCGTCGCAGGGCCGACGCCGAGGATCAGGAGGCCGGTCGCCATCGGGTCGAGCGTGCCCGCGTGGCCGATCTTGCGGGTCTGCAGCGCGCGGCGTGCGCGTGCGACCACGTCGTGGCTGGTGATGCCGCCGGGCTTGTCGACGAGCAGGACCCCGCTCGGGCTCGGCGTCTGATGCATGCCTCCAGCCTAGTTCGACGCCTGCGTCGGGCCCGCGCGTCGCGCTGCACCGCAGGAACGGAGGAGATCGCACGAACGGAGGAAGAGCTCAGCGCATTCGCCCCTCCGAACGCGCGATCTCCTCCCGTTCGAACGGGGAATGCGCCGCGACTTCGGCGCGCGATGCGGAGGCGCGCGAGGCACGTACGCTGGGTCGGTGCCCGACCTCGACCCACCGCTCATCGCGTGGTACCGCGCGAACGCCCGGGACCTCCCGTGGCGGGCGGAAGGCTTCGGCGCGTGGGGCGTGCTCGTGAGCGAGTTCATGCTGCAGCAGACCCAGGTCTCGCGCGTGATCCCCCGGCTCGAGGAGTGGCTCGAGCGCTGGCCCACCCCGGCCGACCTCGCGGCCGCTCCCCCGGCCGATGCGGTGCGCCTCTGGGCGAACCTCGGGTACCCGCGCCGCGCACTGTGGCTGCACCGCGCGGCGACCGAGATCCGCGACCGCCACGACGGCGTCGTCCCCCGCGACGTCGACGCGCTGCTCGCCCTCACCGGGATCGGCGACTACACGGCCCGGGCAGTCGCAGTGTTCGCGTATGGCGACCGGCATCCGGTGGTCGACACGAACACCCGACGCGTGCTCGCCCGGGCCGTCGACGGCAAGTCGCAGCCGGGGGCTCCCTCGAAGGTCGACCTCGCGTCCATGTCAGCGATCCTGCCGACGGACGACGCGGATGCCGCGATCCTCAACGCGGCCGCGATGGAGCTCGGTGCGGTCGTCTGCACCTCCCGGTCACCGCAGTGCGACGCCTGTCCGATCTCGCATGCGTGCGCGTGGCGCGCCGCGGGATACCCCGACACCGGCGACGACCGCCGGAAGCAGGCGCGCTACGAGGGCAGCGACCGGCAAGCGCGCGGTGCGGTGCTCCAGGTGCTCCGAGCGGCATCCGACCATTCGGCGCCGTTCGATGCCGTCCTCGCGGAGTGGCCGGACGCGCTCCAGCGGGCGCGCGCGATCGACTCGCTCGTGCGGGACGGCCTCGTCGAGGTCACGGACGGCAGGCTGCACCTGCCGCGGTGATCAGTCCTCGTCGTCCGCGTCGCGCGGCTTGAGGTAGGGGTCGGCTTCGCCGGCGTAGGTGCCGGATGCCGCGATCCCTGCGACCGCCGCGTCGCGCTCGCGGGCCTCGCGGAGCAGGTCTTCGATGTGCCCCGCGTTCTCGGGGAGGCCGTCGAGGATGAACTCGAGGGTCGGGGTGAGGCGGACGCCGAGCTTGCGCCCGACCTCGCTGCGCAGCATCCCCGTGGCAGCCTTCAGCGCGGCGGCACTGTCGGCGCGCGCCGCGTCGTCGCCGTAGACGGTGTAGAACACCGAGGCGTGCTGCAGATCACCGGTCACCCGGACGTCGGTGATCGTGACGAATCCGAGGCGCGGGTCGCGCAGCCCCTTCTCGAGCCGCTCTGCGATGAGCACCCGGATCCGGTCGGCCAGTCGAGCCTGTCGTTCTCCAGCCATGTCCTTCTCCTTCTCCACCTCGAGCCCACGTGTGCGGGTCGAGGAATTGCGGAGGCGATGGATGCCATCGGGATAGTCGGGGTCTTGGGGGTCCCGTTATCCCGATGGCATCCATCGCCGTAGCAACAGACGAACAGATCAGCCGCGCGGCTTCTCCACCATCTCCGTCGTCTCGATCTCGTCACCGATCTGGATGTCGTTGTACTTGCCGAGGCCGATACCGGCTTCGAAGTCGGTACGGACCTCGGTGACGTCGTCCTTGAAGCGACGCAGCGACTCGATGGCCAGGCCATCGGCGATGACGACGCCGTCGCGGATGACGCGCGCCTTCGCGTTGCGCGTGATCGTGCCCGAGCGGACGATGACACCGGCGATGTTGCCGAACTTCGAGGAGCGGAAGACCTCGCGGATCTCGGCGACGCCCGACTGGACCTCTTCGAACTCCGGCTTCAGCATGCCCGTGAGCGACTGCTCGACATCGTCGATCGCGTTGTAGATGACCGAGTAGAACCGGACGTCGACACCCTCGCGCGCAGCGCGCTCGCGGGCCTTCGTGTCGGGACGGACGTTGAAGCCGATGACGATCGCGTTGTCGATCGTCGCCAGGTTGATGTCCGACTCGGTGATCGCACCGACACCGCGGTGGATGATGCGCAGCTGCACCGACTCGTCGACCTCGATCTTGAGCAGCGACTCCTCGAGTGCCTCGACGGCACCGGAGACGTCACCCTTGATGATGAGGTTGAGCGACTCGACCTTGCCCTCTTCGAGCGCACGGGTGAAGTCTTCGAGCGAGATGCGCTTGCGGGCCTTGGCCAGCTGGGCGTTGCGCTCGACAGCTTCACGCTTCTCGGCGATCTGGCGGGCCATGCGGTCTTCTTCGGTGACGATGAACACGTCACCGGCGCGGGGCACGGAGTTGAGACCCTGCACCTGGACCGGACGCGACGGGTATGCCTCGTCGACCGTCTCGCCGTTCTCGTCGATCATGGCGCGCACGCGGCCGTAGGCCGTGCCCGCCACGATCGCGTCGCCGACCCGGAGCGTTCCGGACTGGATCAGCACCGTGGCGACCGAGCCGCGACCCTTGTCGAGCTTCGCTTCGATCGCGACACCGCGCGCCGCCTTGTTCGGGTTGGCCGTGAGGTCGAGGCCCGCGTCGGCGGTGAGGAGGACTGCGTCGAGCAGCGCCTGGATGTTGGTGCCCTGGCGAGCCGAGACGTCGACGAACATGACGTCGCCGCCGTACTCCTCTGCGACCAGGCCGTACTCGGTGAGCTGCTGGCGCACCTTGGCCGGGTTGGCGTCGGGCTTGTCGACCTTGTTGACCGCAACCACGATCGGCACGTTCGCCGCCTGTGCGTGGTTCAGCGCCTCGACCGTCTGCGGCATGATGCCGTCGTCGGCGGCGACCACGAGGATCGCGAGGTCGGTCACCTGCGCACCACGCGCACGCATGGCGGTGAACGCCTCGTGACCCGGGGTGTCGATGAAGGTGATCGCACGCTCGATGCCCTCGTGCTCGGTCCACACCTGGTACGCACCGATGTGCTGGGTGATGCCACCCGCCTCACCGGCGACCACATTGGTCTGGCGGATCGCGTCGAGGAGGCGCGTCTTACCGTGGTCGACGTGACCCATGACGGTGACCACGGGAGGACGGATCTCGAGGTCGTCCTCGCTCTCCGCCTCCAGCTCTGCATCCAGGTCGAGACCGAAGCCCTCGAGGAGCTCTTTGTCCTCATCCTCGGGCGAGACCATCTGGATCTTGTAGCCGAGCTCCTCACCGAGGATCTCGAACGTGGCCTCGTCCAGCGACTCGGTAGCCGTGGCCATCTCGCCGAGGTTGAAGAGGATCGTCACCAGGGTGCCCGGCTGCACGGTATAGCCGCGCAGCGCCTCGAGCTTGTCCGCGAAGTCCGAGATCGACGCACCACGACGCAGGCGGATCGTCTCGCCGTTGCCCTTCGAGACGTTGACGCCGCCGACGACCGGCGCCGACCGCATCTCGAACTCTTGCCGCTTCGCCCGACGCGACTTGCGCTGCTTCGACTTGCCGCCGCCCTTACCGAAGGCACCCGCGGTGCCACCGCCGGGACCACGGCCGCGGCCACCGCCGCCACCGGGACGACCCGCGAAACCACCGCCGGGAGCGCCGCCGGGACGCGCGGCACCGAAGCCGCCGCCACCGGGACGACCGGGGCCGCCGGGCCGCTGCTGGAAGGGTGCGCCGGGACGACCGCCGCCACCGGGACGACCTGCGCCACCGGGACGCGGAGCGCCGGGGCGCGGGGCACCGGGACGCGGCGCCTGCGGACGCGGGATGTTGCCGGGCGAAGGACGCTGGCCCATGCCCTGCGCCGACGCGAACGGGTTGTTGCCCGGCCGGGGGCCGGCGGGACGCTGGCCCATGCCCTGCGACGACGCGAACGGGTTGTTGCCCGGGCGCGGTGCGCCACCGGACGCGCCGCCGGGGCGGGGTGCGCCGGGCTTGGCGGGTGCGGGCGCCGCGCCACCGGGCTTGGGAGCCGAGTCGGACTTCGGTGCACTGTCGGCCGCGGGTGCTGCCGGAGCGGATGCCGCCGGCTCAGCGGCGGGCGCCGCCTTGGGGGCAGGTGCGGGGGTGGGCGCTGCGGGCTTGGGTGCGCCGGGACGCGGCCCCTGACCCTGGGCCTTCTGGCCCTGTGCCGCCGGCTTCGCGGGCGCGGCGGCGGGGGCCGTCGCGCCGTCAGCCTCGAGGGCGGCGCGGAGCTTGCGCGCCACCGGGGGCGCGATGGTGGACGAAGGGCTCTTGACGTATTCGCCGAGCTCCTTCAGCTTCGCGAGGGCGACCTTGCTGTCGACACCGATCTCGGAAGCGATCTCGTGTACGCGTGGGTTTGCCACAATTCTCCTGTCTGGGGGCCCGCCCCAGGACAGGGCGGACCATCATTTGCGGACGGGTCTCATTTCGAGCCGTTCACTTTGTGTCCATTGCCGTTCAGCCTTTTCGCTGGTGGGTATCTGATGTGCTGCGCGATGCCACGTCCGCTGTCTCCAGCGCGCCGTTGCTGCGCAGTGCTCGTCCGAAGGCCCGGCGCCGCAGCGCGGCATCCAAGCAGGTGTCCGTGTCATGCACCCACGCACCGCGACCCGGCAGAACGGCTTTCTCGTCGGGGACGAGGGCGCCGTCCCTGGCCACGACGCGGAGCATCGAGGACCGGGGGGCACGCGCGCGGCACCCCACGCACGTTCGAACAGGTTCCATCCTACCGCGTCAAGACTCGTCGAGAATGCTGTCGGGCTGGATGTCGATCTTCGCGCCGGTCAGCTTGGCGGCGAGTCGGGCGTTCTGCCCCTCCTTGCCGATGGCGAGCGAGAGCTGGTAGTCGGGCACGAGTGCGCGGACGGCCTTGCTGGTCTGGTCGAGCACGAAGCTCGAAGTGACCTTCGCGGGCGACAGCGCATTGGCGACGAAGGTGGCGAGCGTCTCGTCGTAGTCGACGATGTCGATCTTCTCGCCGCCGAGCTCCTCGGTGACCGCGCGGACGCGGCGGCCGAGTTCGCCGATGCAGGCGCCCTTGGCGTTGATGGAGGGTTCGTTCGCCTTCACCGCGATCTTCGTGCGGTGCCCTGCCTCGCGGGCGAGGGAGACGATCTCGACGACGCCGGACGCGATCTCGGGGACCTCGAGCGCGAACAGCTTGCGGACGAGGCCCGGGTGCGTGCGCGACACGGTGATCTGCGGACCCTTGAGGCCCTTCGAGACGGAGGTCACGTAGACGCGCAGTCGCGAGCCGTGAGCGTACTCCTCGCCGGGAACCTGCTCTTCGGGCGGGAGGATCGCCTCGACCGTGCCGAGGTCGACGTGCACCATGCGCGGGTTCGGACCCTGCTGCACGACGCCGGCGACGATGTCGCCTTCCTTGCCCTTGAACTCGCCGAGGACGGCGTCGTCGGCGATGTCGCGCAGGCGCTGGCTGATGACCTGCTTCGCGGCGAACGCGGCGATGCGACCGAAGTCGTCGGGGGTGGACTCCTCCTCGCCGATCACGACGCCCTCGTCATCGCGCAGCGGGACGAAGACGGCGACATGGCCGGTCTTGCGGTCGAGGTGGGCACGCGCACCGTCGGGGAGTTCGCCGTCGGGCGAAGTGTGCTTCGCGTAGGCGGTGAGGATGGCCTGCTCGATGATCCGGATCAGTTCCTCGAACGGAATCTCCCGCTCGCGCTCGACAGTCCGCAGCAGCCCCAGGTCGATGTCCATCGGTGCCTCCCTCTTCAGTTGATGTGCTCATGTGCCGCCGCCCGCGCGTTCGCGCTGCGGCCCGCGGCATCCCATCAACGTTACCCGATCGCGCGTGGCCCCACCCTGAGAAGATCGTCGGGTGACGGATGCCGCGAGAGACGCCGCGCGCAGCGTGCGCCGCTCCCCTGTCGCGCGCATCCTGGCACGCGGAGGCTACGCGGCGAACGGCGTCGTCCACCTCGTCTTCGGCGTCGTCGTGATCGTGATCTCCTTCGGAGGCCGGGGAGAGTCGGACCAGATCGGCGTCTTCACTGCGCTCCTGGCTGCGCCCGCGGGCCTGGTGCTCGTCTGGGTCCTAGGACTCCTCCTCGCCGCCCTCGGAGTGTTCCAGGCGTTGCGGTCGATGCTCGTGAAGGGGACGGATGCCGCGGCGTGGGGGCGCCGCGGCTCCGCGGTGGGCCAGGCGGTCGTCTACCTCGCCCTGGCCGCGATCGCCGTGTCGGTCGCCCTCGGCGCACGCCCCGACGGCGATCGGAGCGCGCAGCAGATCACGGGGACGCTGTTCGCGACACCAGGCGGTGTCTTCGTGGTCGCCGCCGCCGGCGGTGGACTTGTGATCGGCGGACTCGTGTTCGCGTCGATCGGTGCGCGGAGGTCGTTCGACACGCAGGTGCGCATCCCTCACGGTCGAATGGGCGCGGCCGTCTCCGCGTCGGGTGTCATCGGGTACCTCGGGAAAGGTGTCTCCGTGGTGATCCTCGGCGTGCTGCTGATCGTCGCAACGGTCAAGCAGGAACCCGAAGCCGCTGGTGGCTTCGACGCGGCGATCAAGGCACTCCTGGACCAGACGATCGGTCCTGCGCTCGTCTTCCTGATCGGGCTCGGCCTCATCGTGTACGCGGTGTTCTGCTTCCTGCGGACGCGCTACGCCAAGCTCTGACGCGCGCTAGCCCCCGAAGCCGCACCAGTCGGCGACCCATGTCAGGATGCGCGCCTTCGTCGCGGCATCCGCTGCGAGCTCGATCGCGCCGGGCACGCCGTCGACCTCGACGTCGAGCGCAAAGATCGTGCCGCGCTTGTCCTCCTGCACGACGTGGGGATCGCATCGCTGCGGCACGAGCGGGACGCGCACATCCAGGGCACCCGTCGGCAGGTCGTAGGCGAGCACCCCGTCGCCGAACTGGAGGAGCGGCGTCGACTGCACCGAGCGGACGCGCACACCGTCGGCGACGCCTCCGACGAGTCGGAGGGATCCGGGCTCCCCCGCCACACCCGGTGAGAAGTCGGACCACGCGAGCGACAGCGCTTTCTGGACTCGCTCCGCGAGACACTCGCGATCGTGCAGCCGGCCCAGGAAACCGAGCGGATCGCGGAGCGGCAGCGCTTCCTCACCGTCGTCGAGGACGAGCACGATGGTGCCCGCCGCGGCAGCCTGGTCGCACGCGACCGGCGGAAGTTCGACGGTCAGGTCGATCGATTCGCCGGCCGGCAGCGGGGGCGCATCGCGCTCGATGGGGTCAGCCAGGAGCGGGCTCTCGACGCGGATACCGCGCAAGGCGAGCTCGGTGCCGGCGTCGTTCACGACCCGGACGCGCGCGCGACGGTCACCCTCGTCGGCGCGCTCCTGATGCAGCCACGCATCGAGCGCCGCCTCGGTCGCACCCGGGGTCGGGGCCGTGCCGGGCGCTCCGCACGCCGCGATCGTCAGAGTGAGCGCACCCGCGACGAGCGCGGCGAGGAGCCGGCCGCCGAACATGGGCTCAGCGTACGGGCCGGGGCTCCTCGGGCGGCGTCGCCGCGGGAGCAGAGGAAAACGCACCGACTGCCCGGATGAGTCGGTGGAGATCGCCGACGCGATACCGATCGAACGTCATCACGAGTCGCGGGAGGTCGAGGCGGTCACCGTCACGGATCTCTTCCGGCAGGGGCGCGGTGCGTTCGATCCGGCCCTCGGTGACGAGCCCGGAGAACTGCTCGGCGAGTCCGTCGACCTCTGCGTCCGTCGGCTCGGCGCACAGTCGCAGCACCAGTTGCGATCCGACCCAGCGGAGCGAGTCGTAGTTGCGCCAGAATCCCGTGATCTCGGATGCCGCGGCCTCGACGGAGTCCGTCACGAGGACACGGTCGAGGTCGTCGGGAGAGATGACACCGCCGGGGATCAGGTGCTCGTCGGCGAACTGCTGGAGCCCCTGCCAGAACGACCCGCCGGGGGCGTCAAGCAGCACGATCGGCGTGGGATCCGCCTTCCCGGTCTGCTGTAGGGTGAGCAGCTCGAACAGCTCGTCGAGCGTCCCGAATCCACCAGGAACGCAGACGAACCCCCGCGACTCCTTGACGAGCATGAGCTTGCGCGTGAAGAAGTACTTCATCGCGACGACCCGGTCGGCCTCGGCGATGATGGCGTTCGGCTTGTCCTCGAACGGCAGCCTGATCGACACGCCCAGTGAGCGGTCGGGTCCCGCCCCCTCGGCGGCGGCCTGCATGATGCCGGGCCCGGCCCCCGTGACGACCATCCAGCCGCGCGCGGCAAGCGCGGCGGCGACGTCGGCAGCGGCGCGGTAGAGCGGGTCCGCGGGCCGCGTGCGCGCGGATCCGAAGATCGTGACCTTCGGCACACCCTCATACGGTGCGAACAACCGGAACGCCGATCGCATCTCGGTGAGCGCGGACGACGCGATCTTCAGGTCGAGGCGACCGGTCTCGTCGAGGCCGAGCCCGATGCCGGTCGCGAGGATCCGGGCGATGAGGTCGGCGTTCGCGGTGACGCCCGCCTCCTCGATGACGGCGCGGATGTGGTCGGTGACCTCACCGCCGATCGGATTCGTGGAGCTCGTCGACATACCCCCAGGCTGTCACGACGAGGCATCCGATGGGTGAACGCGAAACGCCGCCCGTCCCCCGCTCGGGGAACGGACGGCGTTCGGAGCGTTCGAATCAGCCGGCGGCGAGCGCGGCGACCGCCTCGGCGACGGAGACGTTGGTCCGCTCACCGGAGCGGCGGTCCCACAGCTCGACCTGGCCATCGGCGGCGCCGCGGCCGACGATCACGATCTGCGGCACGCCGATGAGCTCGGCGTCGCCGAACTTCACGCCCGGCGACACCTTGGGGCGGTCGTCGAAGAGCACGTCCTTGCCGGATGCTTCGAGCTCGGCAACGAGCTGCTCGGCGACCTCGAACGCGACGGCGTCGCGGCCGGTCGCGACGACGTGCACGTCGAACGGCGCGATCGACGCAGGCCACACGAGCCCGCGGTCGTCATTGTTGAGCTCGGCGAGGATCGCGAGGATGCGCGTCACGCCGATGCCGTACGAGCCCATCGTGACCGTGACGAGCTTGCCGTTCTCATCGAGCACCTTGAGCCCGAGCTTCTCGGCGAAGAAGCGGCCGAGCTGGAAGACGTGGCCGATCTCCATGCCGCGGGCGAGTTCGACGGGGCCCGAGCCGTCCGGCGCGGGGTCGCCCGCACGGACGGTGGCGACGTCGACGACGCCGTCGGCGGTGAAGTCGCGCCCGGCGACGAGCGAGTGGACGTGCTGCTCGTGGACGTTCGCACCCGTCACCCAGGCGGTGCCGGTGACGACGCGGGGGTCGAGGAGGTAGCGGATGCCGGTGGTCGACTCCTCACCGAGCACTGCACCGGCCTCGGACCAGGGCCCGATGTAGCCCTTGACAAGACCCTTGTGCTTTGCGAAGTCCGCCTCGGTGGCCGCTTCGACCTCGGCCGGGGCGAATGCGACCTCGACGCGCTTGTCGTCGACGTCGCGGTCGCCGGGCAGGCCGATGACGACGAGTTCGCGGGTGCCGTCGGGCTGCGTGAGCGCGAGCACGACGTTCTTCAGCGTGTGCGCAGCGGTCCAGGTCGTGGCACCGTCGGTCGCGGGACCCGCGACGCCGGGGGCCGGCGCGTCGAGGTGCGCATTGCTGTGCGCGACGAGCGTCTCGATCGTGGGGGTCGCGGGCGAGTCGAACACGACGGGGGTGCCCTCGGCGACGGGCAACGCGTCGGGCACGACGGTCGTGAAGGCCTCGACGTTCGCCGCGTACCCGCCCGCCGAGCGGACGAACGTGTCCTCACCGACGGCGATGGGGTGCAGGAACTCCTCGCTGCGCGCACCGCCCATGAGGCCGTTGTCGGCCGCGACGATCACGTACTCCATGTTCAGGCGCTGGAAGATGCGCTCGTAGGCGTCGCGCTGCGACTGGTACGAGGCATCCTGTCCGGCATCCGTCGCGTCGAACGAGTACGCGTCCTTCATCGTGAACTCGCGGCCGCGCAGGAGCCCTGCGCGGGGACGCGCCTCATCGCGGTACTTGTCCTGGATCTGGTAGATCGTCAGCGGCAGATCCTTGTACGACGCGTACAGGTCCTTCACGAGCAGCGTGAACATCTCCTCGTGCGTGGGCGCGAGGAGGTAGTCGGCGCCTTTGCGGTCCTGCAGACGGAAGATGCCATCGCCGTAGGAGGTCCAGCGGCCCGACTCCTCGTAGGGCTCACGGGGCAGCAGCGCCGGGAAGTGCACCTCGAAAGCGCCGGCGGCCGCCATCTCCTCGCGGATGATCGTCTCGAGCTTCGCCTTGACCCGCAGGCCCAGCGGCAGCCAGGTGAAGATGCCCGGGGCGGCGCGGCGGATGTAGCCGGCGCGCACCAGTAGGCGGTGACTGGTGACCTCGGCGTCGGCCGGGTCTTCGCGGAGCGTGCGGAGGAAGTATGTCGAGAGACGGGTGACCACGAGGCACAAGTCTAGGCGGGCACGCTCGATCCTCGTGGCGGCGGTCCGCCTAGCCTGGAGTGATGCGCACCGTGCTCCTGACCGGATTCGAGCCCTTCGCGGGCGACGCCGCCAATCCCTCGGGAGACGCGGTCCGCCTCGTCCAAGACCGGTGGACGGGACCGGAACGGCTCGTCGTGGAGGTGTTGCCCGTTGCCTTCGAGGCGACGACCGCCCGTCTGGCCGAACTCCTCGCCGCGCATCGCCCCGACGTCGTGATCGCGACGGGGCTGGCCGGCGGGCGCGACGCCGTCACCCCGGAGCGCGTCGCGATCAACCTCGCCGACGCCCGCATCCCCGACAACGCAGGCCACCGACCGCAGGACGCTCCGGTGATCGCCGGGGGCCCCGCCGCCTACTTCGCCACGCTCCCCGTGAAGGCGATCAGCGCCGCCGTGGCGACGAGCGGCATCCCTTCGACCGTCTCGCACACGGCGGGAACCTTCGTGTGCAACGCCACGATGTACGCCGCACTGCACGCCACATCGCAGTCGTCGGTACGGGCGGGGTTCGTCCATGTGCCCTGGGCCGACGGCGCCGCCCCGGTCGGCTCACCCTCCCTCCCGATCGAGCGGATCGCCGACGCCCTCGAGATCGCCGTGCGCGTCTCCCTCGACGCCGAATCCGACCTGGCGGTCGCAGGCGGCGCGGTGTCCTGAGACCCCGCGACGTCTCCACTCCATACACTGGCGGCGTGCCCCGACGTCGTGCTCGACTCGTCTCCCCCGCCCAGACCGAACTCCGCGCCTCGCTTGCGGCGCTCCGCGACGAGCTCGACCTGCCGAGCGGATTCCCGCCGGAGGTGGAGGCCGAGGCGGCGAGCGCCGCGATCGGCGTGGCCACCGACCCGACCGTCGCAGGCCTCGCCGACCTCCGCGGCATCCCGTTCCTGACGATCGATCCGGAGGGGTCCACCGACCTCGACCAGGCGATGCACATCGACCGCGCCGACGACGGTGGCGCCGTGCTCCACTACGCGATCGCCGACGTGCCGGCGTACGTCGCGTTCGGCGGCGCCGTCGACGCCGAAGCCCGACGGCGTGGCCAGACGCTCTACGCGCCGGACGGCCGCATCCCGCTGCACCCCACCGTGCTCAGCGAGGACGCCGCATCACTCCTGCCGGATCGTGATCGCCGCGCGTTCGTCTGGCGCTTCGTGATGGATGCCGCCGCCCGCCCGACCGAGACGACACTCACTCGCGCCGTCATCCGATCCCGCGCGCAGTGGTCGTATGTCGAGGCGCAGCGGGCGGTCGATGCGGGCACCGCACCCGACACCCTCCGGCACCTCGTCTGGTTCGGCGAGGAACGCTCGCGGCGGGAGAGCGAGCGGGGCGGTGCGAGTCTGAACCTGCCCGAGACCCGCGTCGTGGCCACGGACGAGGGATATGCACTCGAGGTCGATGAGGGCGTCCCCCTTGAGGACGCCAATGCACAGGTCTCACTCCTGACCGGGATGGCCGCGGCCGAGCTGATGATCTCGGGACGGGTCGGGATCCTCCGGACGATGCCCCCCGCCTCCCCCGAGGACATCGCCGCGTTCCGCGCGCAGACCGTCGGTTTCGGGCACCCATGGACGACGGGGGTGGCATACGGCGATTACCTTCGCGACCTGCCGCGGACGCCGCTCGGGCGGGTCGTCCGCGAGCACGCCGCCGGCCTGTTCCGCGGCGCGGGATACACCGTCTTCGACGGAGAGGTGCCCGCGGCCACGATGCAGTCGGCCATCGCTGCACCGTACGCGCACGTGACCGCACCCCTGCGCCGGCTCGTCGATCGATGGGTGCTCCTGATCTGCGAAGCTCTCGCGAACGGACGCGAGGTACCCGCTGACGTGCGGTCCTCTCTCGACGAGCTGCCCTCCATCATGGGCCGCTCCTCTCAGATCGCGACACGACTCGACGCGGGCACCGTCGACCGTGTGGCCGCCGCCCTCCTCCACGGGCGGGAGGGGCAGGTTTTCGACGCGGTCATCTTGCGGCGTCGCGAGGAGGACGCTCAGGTCGCGCTGACGGAGCCGCCGGTTGAAGCTCGGGTGCGCGACGTGGTCGGGGGGCCCGGGGCGACCCTCCGTGTCCGCCTGGTCCGTGCCGACATCCGCACCGGCACGACGGAGTTCGTCGCCCAGGCATGACGGAGGAGGTTGCGGTAGCGCTGCCGATCGTGTGCAATATATTGCATGCCGGTTCCATCGTCTCCGTTGCCGCCCCGCCCGCTGCTCCGCGACGAGGTGCGCGGTCGGCTGCGCGACGCGATCGTCGACGGAACGTTCGCCCCGGGTGAGCAGCTCCGCGATGGCGAGCTGGCGACATGGCTGGGCGTGTCACGGACACCCGTGCGCGAAGCCCTGCTCGATCTGGCTCGCTCCGGGCTCGTTCAGACTCTGCCCGGGCGCTCGACCGTGGTCGCGCCCGTCGACGGCGCCGAACTGAGCGACGCGCGCGCCGTCGTCGCCGCCATGCACCGCGTCGCGGTGAGCGAGGCGACCCCCCTCCTCACCGATGAGGACCTGGGCCGGATGCGACAGGCGAACGATGCCTTCGTCGCGGCACACGAGGCGGGTGACACGGATGCCGCTGCGGCCGCGGATCACGCCTTCCACGCCGTCACGGTCGAGCGCGCGGGCAACGTCGCCGTCCGCACCGTGCTCGCCCTCTACAGCCCCGTCCTGGAGCGCGCGGAACGGCTTCGGTTCGCCTCGCACGACGCCGCCCTCTCGGCCTCGCGGCATGCGGACCTCATCCGCCTGTGCGAAGAGCGGGACGTGCACGCCGCGGCATCCGTGGCCGAACGCATCTGGCTCGACTTGCCCACCGACCCGAACCCGACACAGGAGACCGCATGATCCTCGACCAGTTCCCTCGCCACCCGCTGACCTTCGGGCCGAGCCCGCTGCAGCACCTCAAGCGCCTGACGCAGCACCTCGGCGGCGCGCAGGTGTGGGCGAAGCGCGAGGACGTCTCGAGTGGCCTCGCCTACGGCGGCAACAAGGTCCGCAAGCTCGAGTACATCGTCCCCGACGTGCTCGCCTCGGGCGCCGACACGCTCGTGTCGATCGGCGGCTACCAGTCCAACCACACCCGCCAGGTGGCCGCCGTCGCGGCGCACCTCGGCCTCAAGGCTCGCCTCGTGCAGGAGAAGTGGGTGCCGTGGGAGGACCCGACCAACGACAAGGTCGGCAACATCCTCCTCTCGCGCATGATGGGCGCGGACTCCCGCCTCGACGAATCCGGCTTCGACATCGGCATCCGCGATTCCTGGAAGCAAGCGTTGCAGGAGGTGACGGATGCCGGTGGTACGCCCTACCCGATCCCCGCGGGCGCCAGCGAACACCGCCTCGGCGGGCTCGGCTTCGCGAACTGGGCGTTCGAGGTCGCCGAACAGGAGCGCGAACTCGGCGTCTTCTTCGACACGATCGTCGTCTGCACCGTCACCGGCTCGACCCACGCCGGCATGATCGCCGGATTCGCGGCGCTCGAAGACCTCACCGGAGTGAAGCGACGCGTGATCGGCATCGACGCATCCGCGACGCTCGAGAAGACCCGCGACCAGGTCGCGCGCATCGCCCGCAACACGGCGGCGCTCATCGAACTCGGCCGCGATCTGCGCGACGACGAGATCCAGGTGCTCGAAGGCTGGGCTGGTGAGCTCTACGGCGTGCCGGTGCAGTCGACGATGGACGCCATGGCGCTGGGCGCTCAGCTCGAAGCGATGATCACCGACCCGGTGTACGAGGGCAAGTCGCTCGCGGGCCTCATCGACCTCGTGCAGTCCGGCGACATCCCGAAGGACTCGACGGTGCTCTACGCGCACCTCGGCGGGCAGCCGGCGATCAACGCCTACCACTCGCTCTGGAGCTGATCGCCCCGGGGCATCGCGCGGGTCAGGAAGTGACGACCTGCGCGGTGCCGACGGGCGCGTCGGGCCCCATTTCGTCGGCGATGCGGTTCGCCTCTTCGATGAGCGTCGCGACGATGTCCGCCTCGGGGACGGTCTTGATGACCTCGCCCTTCACGAAGATCTGGCCCTTGCCGTTGCCGGATGCCACGCCGAGGTCGGCCTCGCGCGCCTCGCCCGGCCCGTTGACGACGCAGCCCATGACGGCGACGCGCAGCGGCACGGTCATGTCCTTGAGGCCCTCGGTGACGTTGTCGGCGAGCGTGTAGACGTCGACCTGCGCGCGACCGCAGGAGGGGCACGAGACGATCTCGAGCTTGCGCTCGCGAAGGTTCAGCGACTGCAGGATCTGGTGACCGACCTTGACCTCTTCGGCCGGCGGCGCCGACAGCGAGACGCGGATCGTGTCACCGATGCCCTCGGAGAGCAGGATGCCGAATGCGGTCGCGGACTTGATCGTGCCCTGGAACGCCGGGCCGGCCTCGGTCACGCCGAGGTGCAGCGGCCAGTCGCCCCGCTCGGCGAGCATGCGGTAGGCCTTCACCATGACGACCGGGTCGTTGTGCTTGACCGAGATCTTGAAGTCGTGGAAGTCGTGCTCCTCGAACAGCGACGCCTCCCAAACCGCGCTCTCCACGAGCGCCTCGGCGGTCGCCTTGCCGTGCTTCTCGAGCAGACGCTTGTCGAGCGATCCCGCGTTCACACCGATGCGGAGCGAGACGCCGGCCGCCTTCGCCGCCGCGGCGATCTGCCCGACATTGCCGTCGAACTCGCGGATGTTGCCGGGGTTCACGCGGACGGCGCCGCAGCCAGCGTCGATCGCCGTGTAGATGTAGCGGGGTTGGAAGTGGATGTCGGCGATCACCGGGATCTGGCTCTTCGCCGCGATGATGTGCAACACATCGGCATCCGCCTGATGCGGCACTGCGACGCGGACGATCTCGCAACCGGATGCCGTGAGTTCGGCGATCTGCTGGAGCGTGGCGTTGATGTTCGTAGTGGGCGTCGTCGTCATCGACTGCACGGTGACGGGGGCGTCGCCGCCGACGAGCACCTTGCCGACCTTGATCTGACGGCTCTTGCGGCGGGGGGCGAGGACCTCCGGCACGCGGGGCATCCCGATGTTCACAGCTGGCACGCTCCCAGCCTAGGCCGCGCGGCTGAGGTCGGGCTGAACAGTCGGTGCCGTGCCTCTCCGCTCGCAGCGCTGTGGTAGTTTCGCCCCATGTCCGCGAACCGTTCCTGGTGGCGCTCCGCCTGAGGCGGACGCATCGCGCATCCCGACGACCGCCTGAGCTTCCAGCCCGGCGGTCTTTTCGTTGAGACGGCGACCGCCCCGAACGAAAGAACCTTCTCGATGTCCGGCTCCACCCCGTTCTCCCTCGCCGACCTCGCGGCCTCCGGTGTCCCCTTCGCACTCCTCGCCCGTGACGGCGAGACTGTCGAGGTCCTCACCGGCGACGTGGTCGACGTCCCGCTGCTCGCCGACATTCCGCTGACGGACGCCGACGGCACGCCCCGCGAGGTGCTGGCGCTGGTGCCGTTCCGCCAGGTCGTGGAGCGCGGGTTCGAGTGCCACGACGACGAGGCACCGTTGCGCTGCCTCGTCATCGATGAGCGGCGCGTGCTGCCGCTCGACACCGCAATGGCGCAGCTGCCCACCGAGCCGGTGCCACTCGGTGAGCCCGGGTTCGACATCGACGACGAGGCGTACGCCGATATCGTCCGACGGGTCATCGCCGAGGAGATCGGCCGCGGCGAGGGCGCGAACTTCGTCATCCGCCGCGACTACACCGCCGTCGTCGACACCGATCCGGTGACCGCCGGCCTCACCTGGTTCCGCGCCCTGCTCGAGCACGAGCGCGGCGCGTATTGGACGTTCCTCGTCTCGACGCCCGGCCACCTCGCCGTGGGCGCGAGCCCCGAGGCGCACGTGAGCGCGCAGCAGGATGCCGCCTCCCCCGCCGGCCACAGCACCGTGACGATGAACCCCATCTCGGGCACCTTCCGCCACCCCGCCGGCGGCGCGACGCCCGAAACCCTCGCCGAGTTCCTCTCCTCCACGAAGGAGACCGAGGAACTCTTCATGGTCGTCGACGAAGAGCTGAAGATGATGTCGGCGGTGTGCAGCGACGGCGGCCGCATCACGGGCCCGCATCTCAAGGAGATGTCGCGGCTCACACACACCGAGTACATGCTGCGCGGCACGAGCACGATGGACCCGCGCGACATCCTCCGCGAGACGATGTTCGCGCCGACGGTGACCGGCTCCCCCATGCAGAATGCGTGCACGGTGATCACCCGGCACGAGCGCGCGCCCCGCGGCTATTACTCCGGCGTCGCGGCGCTGTTCACGCCGCGCGCGACCGGCGGACACGACCTCGACGCGCCGATCCTCATCCGCACCGCGTACCTGGTGGACGGTCGCCTGCGCGTGCCGGTCGGCGCGACGCTCGTGCGCCACTCCGACCCGTACGGCGAGGTCGGCGAGACCCACGGCAAGGCCGCCGGTGTGCTCGGCGCGATCGGCGCCATCGAACGCGACCGTGCCGCCGAGGCCGTCGACGAGGACGCCCCCGCGGGCGCTCCGCGCCGCCTCGCGGACGACCCCGAGATCGCAGCGCTGCTCGAGTCACGGAACGCTCGCCTCGCGCCGTTCTGGCTCGACCCGCAAGCGTCGGCCGGCGGTCCCTTCGACGGCCACACCGCGCTCGTCGTCGACGCCGAGGACCGCTTCACCACGATGCTCGCCCACCAGCTGCGCCACCTCGGGTTCGACGTGACGATCGCGGACTGGAGCGATGCGACGGCCGAGCGCGTCGCCGCCGCCGACCTCGTGGTGTCGGGCCCCGGCCCCGGCGATCCGCGCGACGACGCCAGCCCGCGGATCACACGTATGCGCGAGGTCGTGTCCGCACGCCTCGATGCCGGTGCGCCCCTCCTCGCGGTGTGCCTCAGCCACCAGGTGCTCGCCGACCGCCTCGGCGTCGGACTCGCCCCGCTCGCGAGCCCGCACCAGGGGCTGCAGAAATCGGTGGACGTCTTCGGGACCGCGGCATCCATCGGCTTCTACAACACCTTCACCGCCCGGGTCGACCCAGGGACGACCGAGATCGGCGAGACCGAACTCGCAGTGGATGCCGCCACCGGCGACGTCTACGCGATGCGCGGCCCCGGGTATGCGTCGGTGCAGGGCCACCTCGAGTCGATCCTGTCCCGCGACGGGCTCGTCACCCTCGAGCGGCTCGTCACCCACGCCCTCGCACCGGTCGACGCCTGACACGCCGGCCGGGTCAGCCGAACAGCTGCACCGGGTTGACGATGTCGGCGAGGATCAGCGTCCCGCCCATGAGGATCAGCGCGATCACGACGACATAGGTCACCGGCACGAGCTTGGTCGCGTCCACGGGACGCGGCGCGCGACGCCGGAAGAGCTTCGCCCACGCACGCTTCAGGCCGTCCCACAGGGCGACGACGACGTGGCCACCGTCGAGCGGCAGCAGCGGGATGAGGTTGAAGACGAACAGCGCGATGTTCAGCGAGCCGAGGAGCGCGAGCATGCCGGAGATCCGGTTCGCGATCGGCTGGTCGGTCGCAGCGACCTCGCCTGCGAGGCGACCTGCGCCCACGACCGACAGCGGGCCGTTGGGGTCACGGCCGGCACCCGTGAAGGTGTCGACCGCCGTCTCGTAGACGCGAACGGGAAGCTGCCCCATGATCGCGACGACCTGCCCGACCTGCTCGAACGCGGCCTGCGGTCCCTCCCAGATCGGCGCCGGAACGTACGCGGTCTGCGCCGTCATGCCGACGAAGCCGACCTCCGCCACGGTGATGTCACCGTCTTCGCCCTGCACCTCGCGCTCGGCGAGCACCGGCGTCACCTGGAGCGTCTGCTCGGCGCCGTCCCGCCGCACGACGACGTCGACCTGCTCGCCCGGCGAGCGCTGGATGATCGCGGATGCCTCGGCGAACGTCGCCACCGCCGTGCCGTCGACCGAGACGATCTCGTCCCCCGGCAGGATGCCGCCCGCGGCCGCCGGGGACGCCTCGTCACCGGCCTCGCACGTGGTGCGGTCGGTGCCCGCAGGGAGGACGCATTCGTTCACGGTCGCGACCGTCGTCGTCGCGGTCTGAATGCCGATGCCCGAGAACATGATCGCGAAGAGCACGACCGCCAGCACGAGGTTCATGACCGGCCCACCGAGCATGATGATCACGCGCTTGTAGACCGGGAGTTGATAGAACGCCCGGCCTTCACCCGCGTCCGCGAGCGTCTCATCGTTCACGGCCCGCGCGTCCTGGATGAGCGTGTCGAACATCCGCGCACGGCGCGTCGGCTTCGACGTCGCCTCGGACGAAGGCGGGTACATCCCCGCCATCGAGATGTAGCCGCCGAGCGGCAGCGCCTTGAAGCCGTACTCCGTCTCGCCGAAGCGGCGCGACCACAGCGTCGGGCCGAACCCGATCATGTACTGCCCGACCCGCACGCCGAACGCCTTCGCCGGCGCCAGGTGGCCGATCTCATGGAGCGCGATCGAGACGGCGAGGCCGACGACCAGGACGAGGACGCCGATGACGAAAGCGAGGACGGTCACGAGCGGCCACGCTACTCCGCGCGGCTATGAAACCGCCGGTCGAGACGCCGGTAAACTCGACCCGTGGATCCCCGCCCCGCCGACACGCGCTCCGTGCGCGTCGTCCGCGCGGGCGCGGCGTCGATGGTGGCGACCCTCGTCGCGGCCGTCGCCCACACGTTCTCGGGCGGCGAGGCGCCGCCCGCATGGCTGATGCTCGCGGTCGCGACGCTCGCGTGGCCGATCGCGCTCGTCCTCGTCGGCCGCCGTCCGTCCCTCCTCCGCACGGCCGCCGCCGTCGCCGCCGCACAGGCGCTGCTCCACACCGCCTTCGCGATGGTCGGCACTCGGGCACCGGACGGCTTCACCGCGCACGTCCACCACGGCGCGCCGCTCGTCCTCGGACCCGGCGGTGCCATCGACGTCGATACGGCGATGGTCATCGGGCACGTCGCGGCGGCGGCCGTCACGACCGTGCTCCTGTGCCACGGCGAACGGATGCTGCGCGCCATCGGCCGTGGCATCCGATCGGCCCTGCCGGTCACCACGCACGCGGTGCTCGCGCCCGTCGCACTGCCCCGCCTCGCGAACGTCACGGCGGAGCCCACTCCGCTCCCGGCGCTCCGTTCCGGTCTCTCCCGCCGCGGCCCGCCGCGCTGAACGGGCCGCGTCCACGCGGCATCCGTTCCCTTTTTCACCGCCTGGCGGCGCCGTCGTACCCGCCGGCAGCGGCGCGTTGCCGCACATCCAGAGAGACCTGATCGACATGACCACCACCTCCTCGCGCCGCACGGCGCTCACCTTCACCGGCATCGCCCTCGGCGGCGCCCTCGCGATCGGCGTGCCGATGGCCGCGTCGGCGCACGTCCACGCGCACGCGGACGGGGCCGCCGCCGGTGCGACCAGCCGCGTCGAACTGTCGTTCTCACACGGCTGCGACGGATCGCCCACCACCGCACTCGTCATCGACGTCCCCGAAGGCGCCGACAACGTCACCCCCGTGCTCGACGGCGCATGGACCATCAGCCGCGAGGTCGGCGACGACGGCATCCCGACGCAGATCACCTACACGGCGGTGACGCCCGTCGACGACGCCGTGGCGGCCTCCGTCGCGCTCGACGTGCTGTTCGGAGCCGACACCGGCGGCACCGAGGTCGCGTTCCCCGTCACCCAGCTGTGCGAGACGGGCGAGACCGCCTGGGTCGAGCTTGCCGAAGAGGGGCAGGACCCGCACGACCTCGAGGCACCCGCGCCGACCGTCGCGGTGGCCGAAGCCGACGCGGCACCCGCCGACGAGCACGGCGAGCACGGCGACGGCGAGACGAGGGATGCCGCGGCCGAAACCACCTCGCCCGACGTCGCACCGTACTGGCTCGCCGGCGGTGCGCTCGTGCTGAGTGCCGCCGCGCTCGTCGTCTCGCTGCTGCGCCGCCGCGCCTGACCCGCGTCCGCCGGAGGGCGGGTGAGATGATGGGAGCACCATGGTTCCCGCTGCGTCTGCCCCGTTGCCGCCCGTCCTCCGGCCCTCGGACCCGCCGCGGCGCTCACTCGCCGAGCTGACGGCCGCGTTCGGCGCCGTGACCGCCGCCGACCTGCAGGGCATCGAGGTGCGGGGCATCACGCTCGCGACCGCCGACCTGCGCGCCGGCGAGCTCTTCGTCGCCGTCCAGGGCGCCAACCGGCACGGCGCAGAGGTCGCTCCCGACGCGATCACGAAGGGCGCGGTCGCGGTATTGACGGATGCCGCGGGCGCCGCGATCATCGGCGACACCGACGTTCCCGTGCTCGTCGTCCCCGACCCGCGCGCGATCCTCGGAGACGTCTCGGCGTGGGTGTACGGCACCGGCGGCGACGGCGACCTGCCGCCCCTGCTCGCCGTGACCGGCACGAACGGCAAGACGAGCGTCACCCACCTGATGCAAGGGATTCTGCACGGGCTCGGTGTCGTCACCGGCCTGTCATCCACGGCGGAGCGGCACATCGCCGGGCAGATCGTCCCGTCGCGTCTGACGACGCCCGAGGCATCCGAGATCCATGCCCTCCTCGGGCTCATGCGCGAACGCGCGGTCGAGGCGATCCTCGTCGAGGTGAGCGCCCAGGCGCTCACGAGACATCGCGTCGACGGCATCCGGTTCGACGTCGCGGGCTTCACGAACCTCACCCACGACCACCTCGACGACTACGGCGACATGGCGACGTACCTCGAGGCGAAGCTCGGCCTGTTCCAGCCCGAGCGTTCCCGACGGGCGGTCGTGTGCATCGACCAGCCCGAGGGCATCGAGGTCGCCCGACGCGCCGGCATCCCGGTGACGACGGTCCTGACACCCGAGATCGCGACCGATCCGGGCGTCGCCGCAGACTGGCGCGTCGACCTCGTGGCCGAGGTGCCCGACGGGGTGACCTTCACCCTCACCGGTCCCGCCGGCGCGCTGACGACGACGGTGCCGGTGATCGGTCCGCACATGGCCTCGAACGCGGCGCTCGCGATCGTCATGCTGCTCGAAGCCGGGTGGAGCTGGGACCGCCTGTCGTCGCTGCTGTCCGGCTCGCGGATCGACGCACACCTCCCCGGCCGCATCCAACGGCTGTCGGGCGACCGCGGACCCGCCCTCTACCTCGACTTCGGCCACTCCCCCGACGCGTTCGAGAAGACCCTCGCCGCGGTGCGCCGCGTGACGAGCGGGAAGGTCGTGATGGTCTGCGGCGCGAACGGCGATCGCGACACGACGAAGCGCGCCGACATGGGACGCACCGCCGCCGTCGGCAGCGACGTCGTGGTGTTCACCGACCAGCATCCGCGTTCAGAAGACCCTGCCACCATCCGTGCCGCGCTCGTAGCAGGGGCGCTCGCGGCACGTCCCGACGCCGTCATCCACGAGGTCACCCCGCCCGAGGATGCGATCGCGTTCGCGGTGCAGGTGACCGACGAGGGCGACGCCATTCTGTGGGCCGGTCCCGGTCACCAGCACTACCGCGAGATCGCCGGCGTACGCACCCCGTTCGACGCCGAGGACGTCGCGCGGAACGCGCTGCGTGCCGGCGGGTGGCCCGTCGCGGACTGACGGTCAGGACGCGGCGATCAGGCGGTCGGCTTCGGCGCGCGCCCAGCGCTCGGCCTCGGCGAGCGACTCGCGGGTGAGCTCGCCGGGGGCCGCGTGCGCGTCGACGACGCGCGCGACCGTCTCGACGATGCCGAGGAACGGGAGCGCGCCCTCGTGGAACGCGTCGACGGCCTGCTCGTTCGCGGCATTGAACACCGCGGGATAGGTTCCCCCGGCGCGGCCGACCTGCTTCGCGAGCTCGACGCTCGGGAACGCGTCCGCGTCGAGCGGCTCGAACGTCCACGACGAGGCGGTCGCCCAGTCGAGCGGCGCGCCGACGCCTGCGACCCGGCGCGGCCAGTCGAGTGCGAGTGAGATCGGCAACCGCATGTCAGGCGGCGATGCCTGCGCGATGGTCGACCCGTCGATGAACTCCACCATCGAGTGGACGATGGACTGCGGGTGGACGGTGACCTCGATGCGCTCGTACGGGACATCGAAGAGCAGATGCGCCTCGATGACCTCGAGGCCTTTGTTCACGAGGGTCGCGGAGTTGGTCGTGACGACGCGTCCCATGTCCCAGGTGGGGTGCGCGAGCGCCTGCGCCGGGGTGACATCGACGAGTTCTGCCCGACTGCGGCCGCGGAACGGCCCACCCGACGCGGTGAGAACCAGGCGGTCGACCTCGTCGGGTGCGCCGGCACGGAGCGCCTGCGCGAGCGCCGAGTGCTCGGAGTCGACCGGCACGATCTGGCCGGGCGCGGCGAGCGCGGTCACGAGGTCGCCGCCGACGATGAGGGACTCCTTGTTCGCGAGCGCGAGCGTGCGCCCCGTCTCAAGCGCAGCCAGCGTCGGCCCCAAACCGACCGACCCGGTGATGCCGTTGACCACGACGTCGGCGTCGACCGCGCGCACGAGCCGCTCGGCGTCGTCCGCGCCGAGGGCGGTCTCAGTCACGCCGAAGGCCGCCGCCTGCGCGGCGAGCCCGTCCCGGTCACGGCCGGCGGCGAGGCCGACGACCTCGAAGCGATCACGGTTCGCCGCGATGACGTCGAGCGCCTGCGTCCCGATGGAGCCGGTGGAGCCGAGGATGAGGACGCGCCGCATCCCGTCAGCCTATCGGCGGGGCCGCGAGGACCGTCACTGGGTGGCGGGCGCCGTCTGACCGCCGAGGATGTCGACGACGAACACGATCGTGTCGCCCTTCAGGTCTTCCTCGTTGATCTCGCCCTCACCGTAGCCGTCGGCGGGTGGGATCACCACGAGCACCTGCGAGCCGACCTTCTGGCCCTCGAGGGCCTTCTGGAATCCGGGCACGTACTGCGTGGTCGGGTAGGCGATCGGCGCCCCGTCCTCCCACGTCGTGTCGAAGGTCTCGCCGTTCGACCAGCGGACGCCGGTGTACTGGATGAGCGCGTAGTCGCCCTTCTGGATCTCGTAGCCGTCGCCCTGCTTGAGGACGGAGACCTCGGTCTCGGTGGGGGCGTCGCCCTCGGGGATGGTGATGCTCGGGGCGCCGTCGTCGGCGAGGGTCACCTCAGGTGCGCCCTCGACGGGCTCCTGCTCCTCGCCCCACGCCGCGGTCGGGACTGTGCCGAGCAGGTCGAGGACGTAGACCTCTGACGTGGCCGTCTCGCTCGCCGGGAAGACCGCGACGACGCGCTTGCCGACGTTGCCGCAGCCGAAGACCTGGCCCTGGATCGTCTCGGGCGACAGCTGCGAGGGCAGCAGTTCACCGGGCTTGTAACCGACGCTCGCGAGCTGCTCGCCGGTGTCGCCGCTGTACGCGGTCATCGCGTAGCTGATGAACTGGCCCGCCTCGACGGCCTCGCCGTCACCCTCGTCGACGACCGACACCTCGAGGGCGGTCGGGTCGATCGGGGTCTCGAACGTCGCCTCGGAGGCACTGCCGATCTCGCCGTCGACGGTGACCGAGTCGGATGCCGCACCGGATGCCGCGGCCGCGTCGCACAGGTTCGCCGGCGTGGTGCTCGACGGCTCGGGCGCCGCGGTGTCTCCCGACGCGCAACCTGCGAGCAGAAGTGCGGAGACGGCGGCGGCGGACAGGGCGGCGATGGGGCGCAGGCGCACGGAAGACCTCTCGACGGGTATGGGGGAACCGTCCCATCCTGCCCCATCTTCTTTTGACCCCGGTGTGAGTGCCGCGCTCCACGATTCCGGGGTGCGCATGCATTTGGCAGTACCCTCGTCTGGTGACCGACGCGACTCAGCCCGAAGAGCCTTCCGCCGACGCACCCGCCCCGTCCACCGACGACGAGCTGGCGCGCGCCGGTGTGCTCTACTACGTCGTGCGCTGGGGGCTGGGACCGCTTGCCCGACTCATCTACCGGCCTCGCATCGAGGGCAGCCGGAACATCCCCCGCTCGGGGCCGATCATCCTGGCGAGCAACCACCTGAGCTTCATCGACTCGTTCCTGCTGCCGCAGTTCGCGCCGCGGCCGGTGTATTTCCTCGCGAAGTCGAACTACTTCGAGGGCTCGGGCGTGAAGGGCTGGTTCAGCAACCGGTTCTTCCGCGCGCTCGGCGCCACTCCGGTGCGCCGAGGTGCCGGGCAGGCGGCGCTCGATGCGCTCGACCAGCAGCGGAAGATCCTCGAGGCCGGCCGCGCGATCGCGCTGTACCCCGAGGGGACCCGGTCGCTCGACGGCCGCCTGTACAAGGGCCGCACCGGTGTCGCGTTCCTGGCCCTCGAAACCGGCGCGAAGGTGGTGCCGGTGGGCATCGTGGGCACCAACGAGGCGATGCCGGTCGGCGCGAGCTGGCCGAAGCTCTCCCCACGGGTCACGCTGCGCTACGGCGAGCCGATCGACCTGGCGCACCACGGCCCCGCCTCATCCGGACGGGCGCGCCGGGCGGCGACCGACGAGATCATGTCGGCGATCCACGCCCTGTCGGGGCAAGAGCTCGCGAACGCCTACAACGAGTCGCCGGCGCAGAACCCGGTCGAGCGCCTCAAGCAGGTGCTCCCGCACGAGCGGCGCTGACCGAGGCCCGATTCACTGCAGGGCGGCGACGATCGTCGCCTCGTGGCGAACCGGGAAGTTCACCGAGTTCGCGATGAAGCACCAGGCGTTCGCCTGCGCGTGCGCGGCCTCGGCCGCCTCGATCATCGAGGCATCCGCCACCGTCACCCGGGGTCGGAGCACGACCTCACGGAACGCGCCGCCGCCGTTGCCGTCGAGCACCATGGTGCCGGTCGCGTCGTCCTCGTACGCGGTGACGACGACCCCGACGGTCACGCAGGCGTGCAGGTACGACAGCAGGTGGCACTCCGAGAGGGCCGCGAGCAGCAGGTCTTCGGGGTTCCAACGCTCCGGATCGCCGCGGAAGGGTCGATCGGCGGATGCCGCGAGGTCGGGCTTGCCGGCCACCTGCAGCGTCACCGCACGGTCGTAGTCGCGGTACCCGCTCGTGCCGGTGCCGCGGTTGCCGGTCCAGGTGCTCGTCAGGCGGTAGTGGTGTTCGCCGTTCACGGCGCCAGTCTGCCACGCGGCCGCTCGGTAGGCTGGTGCGGTGCCTGAAACGTTCTCCGTGACCGATGCCGTCGAACTCGCCGTCGTCGAGCGGAGCGGCTTCGTCGAGTCCCGCCACAGCGGGTCGGCGATCGTGCTCGACCGGGACGGCGCCGTCGTCACCTCGCTCGGCGCGGTCGACGAGCCGATCCTCCCCCGCTCCACCCTGAAGCCGCTGCAGGCGCTGGCGAGCGTGACGGCGGGCGCGACGCTCGAGGGCGCGCACCTCGCGGTGTCGACGGCGAGTCACACGGGCACCGACCGCCACGTCGCCCTCGTGACCGACATCCTCTCCGCCGCCGGTGCGGTGGAGGACGACCTGCAGTGCCCGCCGTCGTGGCCGGGTGACGCGGCGACGCGCGACGACCTCACCCGCGAGCTGATCGGGCCGCAACGGGTCCGGATGAACTGCTCGGGCAAGCACGCCGCGATGCTCCTCGCCTGCTCCGCGAGCGGCTGGGAGCGGGACACCTACCTCGACCTGCAGCATCCGCTGCAGGTGCACACGCGCGAGGTGATCGAGCGCCTCACCGGCACGAAGATCACCGCGACCGCGATCGACGGCTGCGGTGCCCCGGTGTACGGCATGAGCCTGCACGCCCTTGCCCGTGCGGTGCACCGCATCGGCGCCTCGTCGGAGCGGTCGCCCTTCGCGCTCCATCGCTCGGCGGGCGCGCTTGTTCGCGCGGTGCGCGAGCACCCGTGGGTCGTGCAGGGTCCGGGGGAGCCCGACTCGATCGTGACCGAACGGCTCGGCGTGTTCGCGAAGCACGGCGCCGAGGGCGTCATGACGATGATCGCCCCCGACGGCACGACCGTCGCACTGAAGATGCTCGACGGTAGCAGCCGCGCCTCCGCCGTGACCGCCCTCACCCTCCTCGTCCGCGCCGGTGCACTCTCGGGCGCCGACGTCGCCCGCACCCTCGGCGACCTCCCTCTCACCGTGTCCGGCGGCGGACGCGACGTCGGGGTCATCCGCCCGACGGTCTGACCCGCACCCCTCAGGACGGATCGAGCCGAACGCGCCGTACCGGCCGATCGGGTGCGTGCACCCACGCGCGCCCCTGGCCGGGGTGTGCGAACGGAGGGAGATCGCGGAGCCCTGTGAGCGCGCGGTACTCCCCCGCACATGACGCGTCGACCACGAGATCCGCGTCGGCGCGAGCATCGGCGAGCAGCCGCCACTGCGCGAGCCAGGCGTCCGGCGCGCCGATCGCCACGGCGCCGCGGCGCAGCCGGGTCCCGCCCTCCACGGACTGCACCTCGATGCCCATCCGTTCCCACGCTGCGACGAGTCGACGCGTGGGCGGCCCTGCGGGGGCCACGACAGCGGCGGGGCGACGGCCGGGGTGCCACGGTGGCGCCGTCTCGACGCCCACTTCGACGAGCAGGGGCTCCGAGGTGAGCGCGACCTGCAGGAGGGTGCGCCCGATGCGACCGCGCCCGGCTGGCAGATCCGGCGCGTGGTCGTCGAGGTGACCGCCGGCCGCGACGTGATCGGTGCGGGACGGCAGCGCGAGCACCACCCGCCGAGGCATCAGCTCCACGAGTCGCGCGACGCCCCCGCTCATCCGCTGCGTCGTCACCACGAGACGGATGCCGCGGGCACGGGCCCCGCGAAGGGCTCCCTCGAGCCGCTCGAGGGCTCCGGCCGCGTACTCCGCGGGGAGCCCGGCCAACACCGCGTCGAGGTCGTCGACGGCGACGACCGCGCCGCGCGGCACCTCGTCCAGCCGCGCGAGCGCATCCCATGCGGCTTCCGCGTCGACGCCGACGTGCACCGTCGGCGCCTGCGCTGCGATCGCCGCCACGAGCGAGCTGCGACCGCTGCCCGAGCCGCCGATGACGGCGAGGCCGACGTCGCCTTCGTCCCACACCACGGGCTCCTGGCGCTGCCGCTCGGGCTCGTCCTCGAGCCCGAGCACCACCGCACCCGGCCGGCGCACCGCGTCGAGGGGCACCACCGTCGGCAGCGCGGGGAGCCACGGCCGGCGCGCGGGCGCGCCGGCCGTGTGCGCGACGACCCGTTCGAGGGAGTCCCGGTCGCAGCGCGCGACGCGCGCGGCGACCGGGGCGGCGTCGCCGGCGCGGCGGACGAGCGCGAGTCCGCGCGCGTCCGCGCGCCCCGGTAGGCGGGCCGCGTCGTCGACGCCGAGGACGGCGCGCGAGTCGGCGGCATCCGTCACCCGGAGGGAGATGCGAAGGGGCGCGTTGGCGAGGACGGCGTCGCGGAAGACGCCGGTCGCGCGTTGGGTCGCGAGGATGAGGTGGATGCCGAGGGCGCGACCGCGCGCCGCCAGGTCGCCGAACAGGTCGTGGAGCTCGGGGTGCGCGACGACGAGCGCGGCGTACTCGTCGACGACGATGACGAGGCGCCCGAGCGCCGGAGCCTCGGCGATGTCCCTCGAACCGGCGTCGGCGAGCTGCTGCTCACGGTGGCGTACCTCGGCGCGGAGGCTCCGGATCGCGCGGATCGCGGTCGTCTCGTCGAGGTCGGTCAGGACCCCGGTGACATGCGGCAGCGCCGTGAGGTGGTCGAAGGTCCGCCCGCCCTTGAAGTCGACGAGGAGGAACGCGAGCTCGCTCGGCGTGTGCGCGGCGCAGAGCGCGACCACCCACGACGTGAGCAGCTCGCTCTTCCCGGCGCCGGTGACACCGGTGACGATCGCGTGGGGCCCGTCGCCCACGAGATCGACGAGGAGCGGCTGCGACGACGACGATGCGAACGCCGCGACGGCGGCATCCGGCGAGGCGATCGGTTGCGCTGCGACGAGATCGTCGAAGGCCACCGTTTCGTGCGCGCTGCGACCGAGTGCGCGCGTGGCGCGGTCGGCGAGGTGCGCCGCGACGGCGGCGGCGTGCGCCGTCGAGATCGGTTCGACGGCGACGTCGATCGTGCTCCCTTCCAGGTCCAGGCGTGCCGTCGCGGGCCCCGTGAGGCGGAGCACCGCGCCGCATCGCGGTGGGGCGGGTGCACCCTCGGGGACGACGATGATCGGCACGTCGACGTCGGCGCCGACGAGCCCGCCGGTCTCGCGCAGCTGCAGGAGGAGTCCGATGGCCGCGTCGCGGTGCGGCATCCCCGTCGTCCATCCGGGCCCGTCCTCGACGAGACGGAGCCGCCCCGGCGGGAGCGACAGGCACACCTGGAGGGCGAGCCCCCGCGCGACAGCCGCAGCAAGCACGGGCGGACCGATCACCGCGATTCCCGTCGTCAGGGGCACGAGGACGGGCGCCTCGGTCAGCTGTGCAGCACCGCGTCGCACCTCGTCGGCGTCGCCGTCACCCTCACCCCCGGTCACACGGAGCTCGCTCTCCCCCGCGCCGGCACCGACGACGAGGACGCCGTCGCGGGCCGCCACCGTCCGCCACACCGCGTCGGGCTGCTCGAGGAAGTGTGCGACGTCGGGATGCCGCGTCCACCGCTCCGCGCGCTCCGCGTCATGCCGGCGGTCGACCTCCGCACGGGCCGCTACGAGCGCTATCCGTGACTGCGCCACGTGCCGCCGTCTGCTCCGGCGGGATCCGCGGGCGGCGTCGGCGACGGATGCCACCGCGATCAGCGGCCCGAGGAGTGCGAACCACAGGGCGAACGGCGACCCGGTCACCGCCCAGAGCACAAGGGCGCCCGCGACCGGGACGCTCGCCGCGAGGATCGGAATCGGCGGTCGCTGCGGGCTCTCGGGGCCGCGCGGCAGTGAGATCGGTTCGCCGCGGAGGAGTGGGGTCGAGGTGGTCACCACTCCACCGTGGGCCGCGGCGCGGGGCTCCGGTCAGTCGACCGCGCGGGTTGTGGAGATCACCGCGGTATCGGTGTCCGGGGAGGAACCCGTGCGCGTCACGTTGACGACGATGATCGTCACATTGTCGCGGCCGCCGTTCTCGAGCGCCGCCTCGAGCATGGCATCGACCGCCTCGGTGGGGTCGTCGTGCTGCAGCAGGAAGTGCAGGATGCCGTAGTCGGTGAGCTCCTTCGTCAGCCCGTCGCTGCAGACGACGAACCGGTCGCCGTCGAGCACCTCGAGTCGCACGTAGTCGGGCACGACGCCGTCGCTCGGGCCGACGGCGCGGGTGATCACATTGCCGTAGGGGTGGTTCTCGGCCTCTTCGGGCGTCAAGCGGCCCGCAGAGATGAGTTCCTGGACGACGGAGTGGTCGGTGGTGACCTGTGCGAGCGCACCGTCGCGGAAGAGGTACACACGCGAGTCGCCGATGTTGAGTGTGACCCAGGTGGGTTCGTCGCCCGACAGGTCGAGATACACGCCGGTGACCGTCGTGCCGGTCCCGTCGTCGGTCGTCTCGGTGTGCGAGGCGATGTCGGAGACGGCCTGCTCGAGCGCGCGCTCGATCGATTCCGGCGAGATGTCGCCGTCACCGACGGCGGCCGAGAGCCGTTCGATCGCACGCGAACTGGCGATCTCCCCGCCGATGTGGCCACCCATGCCGTCGGCGACGACGAACAGCGGGAATGCCGACAGGACGGCATCCTGGTTGTTCTCGCGGCGACGGCCGCGATGGGTCACATCGGACCATCGCAACTCGATCGTCCCGGTCGCGAGGGAGACGACACGGGACTCGGTGGCTTCGGGCACGCCTTCACCCTTCCGTGATCGTGCAGCGTCCTCACACTCTAGTGGACACGCTCCCGCGGAACGCCGCGCCGCGTCGACCATTGCCCACGCGGGCACGGCGGCGCTACGGTGACGCTGTGACGACGCATGTGCGTCGCCACCCACGCGAGCGCGTCGAACCGCAGACCGTGACGACGACCGGCCACGACGCACAAGAGAAGGGCACGAGCACATGACCGACCCGAACACGCCGCCGCCGCAGGGCGAGCCGACACCGCCTCCGGCTGCCCCCACTCCCCCGCCGGCGGGACACACGCCGCCTCCCGGGTACGCCGCCCCGCCCGCGGGGTATCAGGCGCCGCCCGCGGGGTATCAGGCACCGCCGCCCGGGTACGCACCCGCCGCGGCACCGCTTCCGCCCGACCAGGACAAGCAGTGGGCGATGTGGGCGCACATCGGCGGCGTGCTCTTCCTGCTGCCGTCCCTCATCATCTGGCTCGTGTTCAAGGACCGCGGACCCCGCACCAACGTCGAGGGCAAAGAGGCGCTGAACTGGCAGATCACCTTCACGATCGTGTACGTCGGCGCAGCGATCGTCCTCTCGATCCTGTCGTTCGTGCTCTGGTTCCTCGGCTTCCTCACCGGACTCGTGCTCTTCGCGATCTGGGTGCTCAACGTGGTCTTCTCGATCCAGGGCGGCATGAAGGTGAACGCGGGCGGCAGCTACCGGTACCCGTTCAACTTCCGCTTCATCAAGTGACGCGCACCGCGCACTGAACGCACGGAGGGTCGGATGCCGTTCGCATCCGACCCTCCGTCGTCGCATCAGACGACGAGGTCGACGATCCCGTCGCCCGCATCCCGGATCGTCCAACCGTGGGTACCGCCCCACGCGATGAGCTCCGCGAGCGACGAGACGTCCGGACGCGACTGCGCGAACGCGCGCACGAGGTCGCCCTTCGCGTGCTTGTTGAAGTGATTGAGCGCCCGCACCACGCCGTCACCGGCGTCCGTCACGACCCGCACGTACGCTTGCGCCACGCCGGCGGGCACCGGCCCCAGCGCGACGTACGCCTCCGAGCGGAGGTCGAGCACGAACGACGGCTCGGATGCCGCGATCGCCGCGCCCGCGGCATCCGCCCACAACCGCCGCAGCGGCGGCAGTCCGGGCACCGACGTGCCAGCCGCGAGCCGATAGGCCGGGATCAGATCGAGCGCGCCGACGGGGCCGAACGGCGCCGACTGGATCGCGACGTGGGCACCGAGCCACTCGCGCGCATCGGCATCGAGCGAGGCGGCGTCGAGCGCGTCGAAGAGCACGCCGGTGTACCGATCGACCGCAGGCATGGTCGGGGATCTCCGCAGCGCTGCGTTCGCGGCGATGTCGCCGCGTTGCCGCTCCGACAACTTGAGGACGCGTGCCGCGGTGTCTGCGTCGGCGCTCAGCTCGAGGAGTGCGCGCACCACCTGCGCGCGCACCCGCCGCAGCGACGGGAACGAGGGCGACGTCTTGGGCCACGGCGCACCGTCGCCGCCGGGACGCTTCGTCTCGGACGGTGGGAGGAGGATCAGCATGCGCGCTCCGGGAACAGCGCAGCGCCGCCCGGGAGAACCGGACGGCGCTGCGACAGAGATGTCAGGACTGGAGGGCTGCGTTCCCCGCCACGATGGTGAGCTCGTCGCCCTCCATCGAGAGGAAGCCGTCCTCAGCAGTGGCGATGACCTTCGAGCCGTCGGCCTGCGTGATGCGGACCTGGCCCTCCGCGAGGATCGCGAGGACGGGCTCGTGACCGGCCATGAAGCCGATCTCGCCCTCGACCGTCTTGGCCACGACGAGGGAGGCCTCGCCGTGCCAGACTTCCGCCTCGGCGGAGACGAGGGTGACGGTCAGCGCCATGTCAGCTGTTCTCCTTCTGGATCTGCGCCCACTTCTCTTCGACGTCGGAGATGCCACCGACGTTGAAGAACGCCTGCTCGGCGACGTGGTCGAAGTCACCCTTGACGATCGCGTCGAACGACTCGATGGTCTCCTTGATCGGGACCGTGGAGCCCTCGACACCGGTGAACTTCTTCGCCATGTAGGTGTTCTGCGAGAGGAACTGCTGGATGCGGCGTGCACGCGACACGACGATCTTGTCCTCTTCGGAGAGCTCGTCGACACCGAGGATCGCGATGATCTCCTGCAGTTCCTTGTTCTTCTGGAGGATCTGCTTGACAGCGGTCGCGACACGGTAGTGGTCGTCACCGATGTACCGCGGGTCGAGGATGCGGCTCGTCGAGGTGAGCGGGTCGATGGCCGGGTACAGACCCTTCGACGCGATCTCACGCGAAAGCTCGGTGGTGGCGTCGAGGTGCGCGAACGTGGTCGCCGGTGCCGGGTCGGTGTAGTCGTCGGCGGGGACGTAGATCGCCTGGAGCGAGGTGATCGAGTGACCACGCGTCGAGGTGATGCGCTCCTGGAGCACGCCCATCTCGTCGGCGAGGTTCGGCTGGTAACCGACGGCGGAGGGCATACGGCCCAGCAGCGTCGAGACCTCGGAACCGGCCTGCGTGAAGCGGAAGATGTTGTCGATGAACAGGAGGACGTCCTGCTTCTGCACGTCGCGGAAGTACTCCGCCATCGTCAGGGCCGACAGCGCGACGCGAAGACGCGTCCCCGGCGGCTCGTCCATCTGACCGAAGACGAGGGCGGTCTTGTCGAAGACACCCGCCTCTTCCATCTCGCCGATGAGGTCGTTGCCCTCACGGGTGCGCTCGCCGACACCGGCGAAAACCGACACACCGCCGTGGTCCTGCGCGACGCGCTGGATCATCTCCTGGATGAGGACGGTCTTGCCGACACCGGCACCACCGAACAGACCGATCTTTCCACCCTGCACGTACGGGGTGAGGAGGTCGATCGACTTGATGCCGGTCTCGAACATCTCGGTCTTCGACTCGAGCTGGTCGAAGTTCGGCGCGGAGCGGTGGATGCCCCAGCGCTCGGTGACCTCGATCGTCTCGCCCTCGGCGGCGTTGAGCACGTCGCCGGTCACGTTGAAGACCTTGCCCTTCGTGACGTCGCCGACGGGCACCGTGATGGGGCCGCCGGTGTCGCGCACTTCCTGGCCGCGGACCATGCCGTCGGTCGGCTTCAGGGAGATGGCGCGGACGAGGTCGTCACCGAGGTGCTGGGCGACCTCGAGGGTGATCTCGGTCGACTCGCCGGCGATCGTGATCGTCGTCTTCAGCGCGTTGTAGATCTCGGGGATCGAGTCGTGCGGGAACTCGATGTCGACGACCGGCCCGGTGACGCGCGCGACGCGGCCGACGACGGGGGTTTCCGTCTTCTCAGCTGTGAGGCTCATGGCTTCTCTTCTTTCGTGTGGTCTGGAGACAGATCGGCTTACTTGCCGGACGCCAGTGCGTCGGCGCCGCCGACGATCTCGGCGATCTGCTGCGTGATCTCAGCCTGACGCGCGTTGTTGCGCAGGCGGGTGTAGTCGGTGATGAGCTTGTCGGCGTTGTCGCTCGCCGACTTCATCGCCTTCTGCGTGGCGGCCTGCTTCGCGGCGGACGACTGCAGGAGCGCGTTGAACACGCGGCTCTGCACGTACACCGGGAGCAGTGCGTCGAGCACCGTCTCCGCGTCCGGCTCGAACTCGTAGAGCGGGTAGATCTGGCTGGATGCCTCGTCCTCCGCCTCGACGACCTCGAGCGGCAGCAGACGGACCGTCTCCGGCGTCTGCGTCATCATGCTGACGAAGCGGTTGTACACGAGGTGGATCTCGTCCACGCCCGCCTCGGCACCGCCGAGCTCGTACGCCTCGATCAGCGCGGCCGCGATCTCTTCCGCCGTCGAGAACTGCGGGGTGTCGGTGTCACCGATCCACTCGGCAGCCGTGGCGATGCGACGGAACTGGAAGAAACCGACGGGCTTGCGACCGACGAGGTAGTACACCGGCTCGCGACCCTCGGAGCGCAGCAGCTCACCGAGCTGCAGCGCCTCGCGGATCACCTGCGAGTTGAACGCGCCGGCGAGACCGCGGTCCGAACCGAACACGACGACCGCCGAACGGCGGATCTCGTCGCGCTCGGTCGTCAGCGGGTGCTGCACGTTCGAGTGCGTCGCCACGGCGGAGACAGCCCGCGTCACGGCCCGCGCGAAGGGGTTGGACGCGCGGACGCGCGCCATCGCCTTCTGGATGCGCGAGGCCGCGATGAGTTCCATCGCCTTCGTGATCTTCTTGGTCGTCTGAGCAGAAGAGATCTTCTGCTTGTACTCCCGGAGTTGTGCGCCCATAGGTGTGTGAGTCTCCCGTCGGCGTCAGCCGCGGCGGCCCTTGACGATCTTCTCCTGGTTCACGTCGTCGACGTCCGCAGCAGCGACCTCTTCGTGACCGGGCTTGTTGATGGCCTGGCCCTTCCCGCCCTGGAACTCGAGCACGAAGGCGTCGGTCGCCTTGTCGAGCTCGGCGAGCGTCGCGTCGTCCAGGACGTTCGTCTCGCGCAGGGTGTCGAGGATCGACGAGTTGCGCTTCAGGTGGTCGAGCAGCTCGCGCTCGAACCGCAGCACATCCTCCACCGCGATGGTGTCGAGCTTGCCGTTGGTACCTGCCCAGATCGAGACGACCTGCTCCTCGACGGGGTACGGCGAGTACTGCGGCTGCTTGAGCAGCTCGGTCAGACGTGCACCACGCTCGAGCTGGCGACGCGACGCGGCATCCAGGTCGGAGGCGAACATCGCGAACGCCTCGAGCGAGCGGTACTGGGCGAGCTCGAGCTTGAGCGTGCCGGACACCTTCTTGATCGACTTGACCTGAGCGTCACCACCGACTCGCGAGACCGAGATACCCACGTCGACCGCAGGACGCTGGTTGGCGTTGAAGAGGTCGGACTGGAGGAAGATCTGGCCGTCGGTGATCGAGATCACGTTGGTCGGGATGTACGCCGAGACGTCGTTGGCCTTGGTCTCGATGATGGGCAGACCCGTCATCGAACCGGCGCCGAGCTCGTCGGACAGCTTCGCGCAACGCTCGAGCAGACGCGAGTGCAGGTAGAAGACGTCACCGGGGTACGCCTCGCGGCCCGGCGGGCGGCGCAGGAGCAGCGACACGGCACGGTAGGCCTCGGCCTGCTTCGACAGGTCGTCGAAGATGATCAGGACGTGCTTGCCCTCGTACATCCACTGCTGACCGATGGCCGAGCCGGTGTAGGGGGCGAGGTACTTGAAGCCAGCGGGGTCGGATGCCGGAGCCGCGACGATCGTCGTGTAGTCCATGGCACCGGCGTCCTCGAGCGCGCCCTTCACCGAAGCGATGGTCGAGCCCTTCTGGCCGATCGCGACGTAGATGCAGCGGACCTGCTTGGTGACGTCGCCCGACTCCCAGTTGGCCTTCTGGTTGATGATCGTGTCGATCGCGATGGCTGTCTTGCCGGTCTGGCGGTCGCCGATGATGAGCTGACGCTGGCCGCGGCCGACGGGGATCATCGCGTCGATGGCCTTGATGCCGGTCTGCATCGGCTCGTGCACCGACTTGCGCTGCATGACGCCGGGAGCCTGGAGTTCGAGCGCACGACGTCCGGTCGTGGCGATCTCGCCGAGGCCGTCGATCGGGTTGCCGAGCGGGTCGACGACGCGGCCGAGGTAGCCCTCGCCGACACCGACCGAGAGGACCTCGCCGGTGCGGGTGACCTTCTGACCGGCCTCGATGCCGGCGAAGTCGCCGAGGATGACGACACCGATCTCGTGCTCGTCGAGGTTCTGCGCGAGGCCCTCGACACCGTTCTCGAAGCGGACGAGCTCGTTCGCCATGACGCCGGGGAGACCCTCGACGTGGGCGATGCCGTCTGCAGCGTCGACGACCGTGCCGACCTCGGTCGCCGCTGCGCCGGTGGGCTCGTACGCGGCGACGAAGTCTTTCAGCGCGTCCCGGATGACATCGGGGCTGATGGACAGTTCTGCCATGGTCTTCCTTCTTGTGAGGTCTGGTGGCGGGCGCTCGGCCCGCCGGGTCCGCTCCGGTGGAGCGGGAAAAGTCAGCCCGCCAGGCGCTGGCGGAGATCGCCCAATCGGGACGACACGGTGGCGTCGATGACGTCGTCACCGATCTCGATGCGGACACCGCCGACGACCGACGGCTCGACCACGACGTTCACCGAGACCTCGGTGCCGTAGCGGCCGGCGAGCGTGCGCTGCAGACGCGCCGTCTGCTCTGCGCTCAGCGCCGACGCGGCGTACACCGTGGCGACGGTGCGGCCGCGCTGGTCGGCGACCAGGCGCAGGGCACGGCTGAGCATCGAACGCACCCGACGCTCACGCGGGAGCTGCACGAGCGACGACGTGATCAGCACGGTCGCCGCGGAGGCGCGGCCACCGAGCAGCTTCTCGATGAGCGCGCCCTTGGCGGACGCGTCACCGAGGCGGCTGCCGAGTGCGAGCTCGAGCTCGGGGTTCGCCGCGATCGTGCGGACGACACCGAACAGCTCGGCCTCGATGTCGACCTTCGGGTCGGCGATGGCGGCGGCGCGGATGGCGGCCTCCTCGATGCCCGACAGCAGGTCACCCGAGGACGACCAGCGCTCAGCGGCGGCAGCCTGCAGGACGGCGACAGCGCCGGCGGACGACCCGCCGAACACCTTCGCGACGACCTGCTGCCGCGCCGCGGCGGGCGCCGACGCATCGGACAGCGCGCCGCTCAGCTGCGACGAGCCGGCCAGGACGCGGACCGCGGCGAACAGCTCGCGGGCCACGTCGAGGTCGACGCTCGGCGCGGCCTCGAGGGCCGACGTCGTCGCCGCAAGGGCCTGAGTGGTCGCGCTGCCCATTACTGGGCCGCCTTCTCGGATGCCTCGAGGTCGGCGAGGAAGCGGTCGACCACGGCCTGTGCCTTGGCGTCGTCCGACAGGGTCTCACCGATCACGCCGCCCGCGAGGTCGAGGGCGAGCGTGCCCACCTCGCTGCGGAGCGAGACGAGCGCGGTCTGGCGCTCGGCCTCGATCTGGGTGTGCGCGGCTGCCGTGAGGCGGGAGGCCTCGGCCGAAGCCGTGTCCCTCGCCTCGGCGACGATCTTCTTGCCGTCCTCGCGGGCGGCATCGCGGATCTCGCCGGCTTCCTTGCGCGCCTCGGCCAGCTGCGAGGTGTACTCCTCGAGCGCGGCCTCTGCCTTGCGCTGCGCCTCGTCGGCCTTCGCGATGTTGCCCTCGATGGCGGCAGCGCGCTGGTCGAGGAGCACCTGCATCTTCGGAAGGGCGACCTTCCAGAAGACGGCCAGGATCACGATGAAGCAGACGCCCGACCAGATGATGTCGTACCACGCCGGGATGAGGGGGTTGTAGGTCTCCCCCTCCTCCGCCGCGTACGCGACAAGAGCGTTCAGCATCCTGTCTCCTTAGGAATCTGTGTCTGGATCAGACGAAGATGAAGTAGGTCGCGATACCGATGAAGGCGAGCGCCTCGGTGAAGGCGATACCGATGAACATCAGGACCTGGAGGCGACCGGCCAGCTCAGGCTGACGGGCCACACCCTCGATCGTCTTGCCGACGACGATGCCCACGCCGATGGCGGGGCCGATGGCGGCGAGGCCGTAACCCATCGTCGCGACGTTGCCCTCGAGGGCGGCGAGAACCGTAGTTGCGTCCACGGAGGTGTTTCCTTTCGGTTGGATGGCTCGGCGTGCGCCGGACCGCTTAGTGCTCTTCTGCCACCGCGAGCTGGATGTAGACCGCGGTGAGGATGGCGAAGACGTATGCCTGGAGGAAGGCGACGAAGATCTCGAACAGCGTGAAGGCGAACCCGAAGGCGAGCGTGCCTGCAGCGAGGGCCGAGTACCAGCCGCCGATGTCGAGGAGGAAGAACTGCGTCGCCGCGAAGAAGAGGACGAGCATGAGGTGCCCGACGATCATGTTCATCAGCAGTCGCAGGGTGAGCGTCACCGGACGGATGATGAACGTCGACAGGAACTCGAGCGGGATGATGATGATGTAGAGCGGCCACGGCACGCCCGACGGCATCAGCGAGTTCTTGAAGAAGGCACCCGGGTTGTGCTTGATGCCCGCGTAGATGAACGTCACGTAGGCGACGATCGCGAGCAGCAACGGCACGGCGACGATCGAGGAACCGGCGATGTTCAGGAACGGGATGACACCCGTGATGTTCATGAACAAGACCATGAAGAAGATGGTCGTCAGGATCGGCAGGAATCGCTTGCCGTCCTTCTTGCCGAGCAGGTCCTCCGCGATGTTGACGCGGACGAAGTCCAGGCCCATCTCGACGATGCTCTGGAACCGACCGGGGACGACCGTCATGCGACGGGTGCCGAGCCAGAAGATGAGCACGATGGCGATCGTCGCGAGGAACTGGATCAGGTGGATCCGGTTGATGACGAGGTCGCCGATCTGGAAGACCGCCTCGGGGAAGAACTCCGAAATCGAGGGCCCATGGAATTCAGGGGCGTGCTCTTCGGCGGCAGTAGCGATCAGGGTCGCAGCTTGAGTAAACAGCGCTAGCTCCAGCATTGGGGCGTCGGTTTGCGAAACCGAGGCGACGATGGTCGGTGAGCTTACTCCGCAGATGTTCCCGTCGGGATCAGGCGGGCTCGAGAACAGCCTATCAGTCCCGCGGCTGCGGCGAGTCCCCCTTCGGAGCCTCTTCGGGGTCGATGTCGGCCGCGGTGGGCAGCGTGACGTCGCTCGCGTGCGGGATCCGCATCTTCAACATGACGACGACGTCGATGGCGAGCGAGGCGAGGATGCTGACCACCAGCGCGACCAAGAAGATGAGCGGCACGAGCCACGGCTGGTCGCGGACCACGAACAGGACAACGAGGAAGAGCACGAACTTCAGGATCCACGCACCCATGACCGATCCGAAGAAGATCGGGACGAACAGTGCATCCCCGTACCAGCGGTTCGCGAGCAGGATCGAGCCGGCCGTCATCGCGAGGAAGACCGCGGCGGTCAGGACCGCGACGAGTGCGCTCCACAGTCCCGGGACGCCGGCGATGAGGAGACCCACGACCGCGCCGACGACGACGAGAGCGCCGGTTGCTGCGGCCGACCACAGGAGGGTGCGCCGGAGCACCAGCGTCGACGAGAGGGAGGGAGCACTCATGAGGAGACCTTCGAGTCGGATGCCGCGGGGACGGCACGGCGGGAGGGCGGGAGGGTGACCAGGACGCAGGCGATCGCGCCGAGGAAGAAGAAGCCGACGCCGGGCAGGTAGAGCCCGGGCCAGCCGGAAGTGGTGCCGATGTACATCAGCAGCACCGACAGCGAGATGATCGCGGTCCACGCGTAGAACACGAAGACCGCATTGCGGTCGGTGTGGCCCATGTCGAGCATGCGGTGGTGCATGTGCTGACGGTCGGGCGAGAACGGCGACTTGCCGCGCGCCGTGCGTCTGATCACCGCAAGCCCGAAATCGAGCAGCGGCAGCAGGACGACGACGATGGGGAGAATCACCGGGATGAAGGCACCGATGAGCTGGGAGCGACCGAAGAGGTCGTTGTCGGCGAGGAGCTGGGGCGGCAGATTGCCTGTGACGACGATCGCGGACGACGCCATCATCAGCCCGAGCAGCAGCGCACCGGCATCCCCCATGAACATCTTCGCGGGGTTCCAGTTGAACGGCAGGAAACCGGCGCAGACACCGAGGAGCACCACCGTGATGAAGACGGCGGTGTTCGTCTGGGCGCTGTTGTCGAAGTCCCGCGCGAGCAGCGCCGAGTACGCGAAGAACACGGCGTTCGCGATGAGGCAGACGCCGGCGACGAGACCGTCGAGGCCGTCGATGAAGTTGACGGCGTTCATGACGACGACGATCGCGAGGATCGAGATCGTCGCGCTCGGCCAGCCGGACGCGATCACCTGACTCCCGAAGGGCAGGTAGTAGATCTGGATGCCGCCGACCCCGACGACGATCCACGCGGCGGCGAACTGCGCGCCGAGCTTGATCATCCAGTCGAGGTCCCAGAGGTCGTCGGCGACGCCGACGAGGACCATCAGCGTCGCGGCCCCCAGTAGCGCCCACATGCGGGTCGGGTTCTCCCAGACGATGGCGAACGCCGGCATCTGCGAGGAGATGAGGAACATCGCGACGAGACCCAGGAACATCGCGATGCCGCCGAGGCGGGGCGTGGGCCGCTTGTGGACGTCGCGCTCACGGATCGCCGGGTGCAACCGGTAGCGGATCGCGACCTTCCAGACGACCCACGAGAGTGCGAAGGTGATCGCCGCGGTGATGAGGAAGGCGATCAGGTAGTCCTTCACGCGTCGTCGGCTTCGTCGGGGTCAGGCTCCAACAGGTCGCCGAGCACCTCGCGCAGCTGGGCCCGCGAGATCGCGCCCTCGCGGAGCACGGCAACCGGCCGCTGCGTATCGCCGACGAGCCCCGTCGCGTCGACGATCGTCGATGAGACGCCCGTCGAGACGATGCCGCCGTCGAGGTAGACCGCGACGCTGTCGCCGAGCATGTCGACCGCGGCATCCGCATCGAGTGCCGCCGGCTTGCCGGTCTTGTTCGCACTCGACACGGCGAGCGGCCCGCACTCCTCGAGGAGCTCGAGTGCGAACTTGTCGTCCGGCATGCGGACCGCGACGGTGCCGTGGGTCTCCCCCAGGTCCCACGTCAGCGACGGCTGGGCCGGCAGGACGATCGTGAGTCCCCCCGGCCAGAACCGCTCGACCAGCCGCTCGACGGCCTCGGGAACCTCGGCGACGAGTGCGCGCATGGTGGCTGCGCCCGACACCAGCACGGGCGGCGGCGACTGACGTCCGCGCCCCTTGGCGGCGAGGAGACGCGCCACCGCGGCGGCGTTGAACGCGTCGGCGGCCACGCCGTAGACGGTGTCGGTGGGCATGACGATGAGCTCGCCGCGGCCGATGGCCTGGCGTGCACGCCGCACCGCGGAGATCAACTGGTCCGGGTCGCGGCAATCGAGCACAGGAGACATGTCGACTCCAGTCTACGGTGGCGGCGCGCCGGCACTCTGGCCGTCGACTTCGAGCGGCGACGAGCCGGGATCAGGGGCGCAGTGCGGTGGTGGCCCGGTCGCGGAGGGTGAGGTCGCGGTGGGTGGCGGTGGCCAGCCACCCGTCGGCGGTGAGGAGATCGCGGATCGGTTCGCCCTGCCACTCGCCGTGCTCGATCACGAGCGTGCCGCCCGCATGCAGCAGGCGCATCGCGACACCCGACAGCACACGGACGACATCGAGCCCGTCGGCGCCGCCGTAGAGCGCGGCCGGCGGGTCCCAGAACCGCACCTCCGGGTCGCGCGGGATCGCCTCGTCCGGCACGTAGGGCGGGTTCGAGACCACGACCGACACCGTGCCGTCGAGCTCCGGGAAGGCGTCGGCGAGATCGATGAATGCGAGTCGCGCGTGCGGCGCGTTCGCGGCGAAGTTCTCCTTCGCCCAGATGAACGCCTCGACCGAATTCTCAGCCGCGTGCACCCGGGCGTGCGGGACCTCGGTCGCCATCGCGAGCGCGAGGGCGCCGCTGCCGGTGCCGAGATCGACGCCGATCGGCGTCTCGGACGCCGTGGCGCGGAGCGCGTCGATCGCGAGCTGCGCGACCATCTCGGTCTCCGGGCGAGGCACGAACACCCCGGGGCCGACGCGCAGCTCGAGGTGGCGGAACGGCGCCGAGCCGGTGAGGTGCTGCAGCGGCTCGCGGGCGGCCCGACGCACGACGAGCGCTTCGAAGACATCGGCGACGTGCTCCGGCATCCGATCGCCTCGGACCGACGCGGCGGCGAGCTCGCCCCGGCCGATGCCCAGGACGTGGGCCGCGAGGAGTTCGGCGTCGACGTCGGGCGTCGTGACGCCGGCGTTCGCGAGGCGCACGGCAGCGGCCCGCACGGCGCGACCGAGGTCGTGCTCGACGGGCGAATCGGGTGTCGGCGTGGTGAGCATGGGCATCCCTACGATACCGGCGCAGACACCGAGGCTTCCCGCGGCGTCACACTCGGCCCACCCGACGCTTCGCGCCCGTAGGCTTGACGCGCACCGACGACCGTTGCCCGCCCGCACGAAAGGCCCCCTCATGACCGGCATCCACTCCGACATCACGAGCGCATTCGGAAACACCCCCCTCGTCCGACTCAACCGCGTGTCCGAGGGTCTCCCCGGCACCGTGCTCGCGAAGCTCGAGTTCTACAACCCGGCGTCGTCGGTCAAGGACCGTCTCGGCATCGCCATCGTGGATGCTGCTGAAGCCTCGGGCGAGCTGCAGCCCGGCGGCACCATCGTCGAGGGAACGAGCGGCAACACCGGCATCGCGCTCGCGATGGTCGGCGCCGCCCGCGGGTACAAGGTCATCCTGACGATGCCGTCGTCGATGTCGATCGAGCGTCGGATGCTGCTGAAGGCATACGGCGCCGAGCTCGTCCTCACCGACCCGTCGCTCGGCATGAAGGGCGCCGTCGCCGAGGCCGAGAAGATCGCCGGCGAGACGCCCGGCGCCGTCCTCGCGAAGCAGTTCGCGAACCAGGCGAACGTCGAGATCCACAAGAAGACCACCGCCGAGGAGATCCTCCGCGACACCGACGGCGAGATAGGCTACTTCGTCGCCGGCATCGGGACCGGCGGCACGATCACCGGCGTCGGCCAGGTGCTCAAGGAGCGCGCACCCGAGGCGAAGGTCGTAGCCGTCGAGCCCAAGGACTCGCCGCTGCTCACCGAGGGCAAGCCCGGGCCGCACAAGATCCAGGGCATCGGCCCGAACTTCATCCCGCCGATCCTCGACCAGGGCGTCATCGACGAGGTGCAGGACGTCACGTTCGACGACGCGATCGCCACCGCCCGTGAGGTCGCGACGAAGGAAGGCATCCTCGTCGGGATCTCCTCCGGTGCCGCTGTCTGGGCCGCGCTCCAGGTCGCCGCGCGTCCCGAGGCCGCCGGCAAGAACATCGTCGTGATCATCCCCTCGTTCGGCGAGCGGTACCTCTCGACCGCGCTCTACGAGCACCTCCGCGACTGACCCGCACTCCCCCGACGATCGAAAGCGCAGCAGTGCCCGGCATTCTCCCCGACATCACCCACGCCTTCGGCGACACTCCCCTGGTGCGGCTGAACGCGCTCACCGAGGGGCTCCACGCCGAGGTGCTCGCCAAGCTCGAGTTCTACAACCCGGGCGCGAGCGTCAAGGACCGCCTCGGCTACGCGCTCGTCGAAGCGGCCGAGGCCGCGGGCGAGCTCGAGCCGGGCGGGACGATCGTCGAGTCCACGAGCGGCAACACGGGCATCGCCCTCGCGCTCATCGGTGCGACACGCGGCTACAAGGTGATCCTCACGATGCCGGCATCCATGTCGAAGGAGCGGCGCACGCTGCTGAAGGCCTATGGAGCCGAACTCGTCCTCACCGATCCGTACAAGGGCATGACCGAGGCCGTCGACACCGCGAAGCGGATCGTCGACGAGACGCCGGGCGCGATCCTGGCGCGCCAGTTCGAGCACGAGGCGAACGCCGCGATCCACCGCCGCACGACGGCGGAGGAGATCTGGCGCGACACCGACGGGCGCATCGACTGGTTCGTCGCCGGCTCGGGCACCGGCGGCACCGTCACCGGCGTCGGGCAGGCACTGAAGGCGAAGGATGCCGCGGTCAAGGTGGCGCTCGTCGAACCGAAGGACTCCCCCGTGCTCACCGAGGGTCGCGCGGGCGGCCACCGGATCCAGGGCATCGGGCCGAACTTCGTCCCCGACGTGCTCGACCGATCGGTCGTCGACGAGATCTTCGACGCCGAGTTCGACGACGCGATCGCCGTGGCGCGCGACTTGGCGACGCGGGAGGGCATCCTCGCCGGGATGTCGGCGGGCGCGGCGGTCTGGGCGGCGCTCGAGATCGCGAAGCGTCCCGAGTCGGCGGGGCAGCGCATCGTCGTCATCATCCCCGACGCGGGCGAACGCTATCTGTCGACCGCCCTCTACGCGCACCTCCGCGAGGAGGAGCCGGCGTGAGTGCCGGCGACATGCTGCACGCGGTCCGCGAAGACATCGCGGCCGCGAAGCTCCGCGACCCCGCCGCCCGTGGCGCCCTCGAGATCGCCGTCCTGTATCCCGGTCTGCACGCCGTGTGGAGTCATCGTATCTCGCACGCGCTCTGGCAGCGCGGCCTGCGCTTCCCCGCGCGCGCCATCTCGCAGGTGACGCGGTGGCTGACCGGCATCGAGATCCACCCCGGTGCGGTCATCGGCCGCCGGTTCTTCATCGACCACGGCATGGGTGTCGTGATCGGTGAGACCGCCGAGGTCGGCGACGACGTCATGCTGTACCACGGTGTGACGCTCGGTGGCCGGACGCGGGACGGCGGCAAGCGGCATCCCACCCTCGAGGACGGCGTCGCGGTCGGCGCCGGCGCGAAGATCCTCGGCCCCGTCGTGATCGGGGCGCACTCGGTCGTCGGCGCGAACGCCGTCGTCACGAAGGACGCGCCCGCAGACTCGGTCCTCGTCGGTGTGCCGGCACGGGCGCGTCGCCGCACCGCGAGCGAGGACACCCGCGCACTGCTGACGGCTCCCGAGTACCACATCTGAGCCGCCGCGCTCCGCGGGCTACTCACGGAGCACCCGCGAGAAACCACGCTACGCGCGAGACACACCCCCGCGGGTGGTTTCTCGCGCCGGAGTGGTTTCTCGACGCGCGTCAGGAGCCGAGCGCGGCCAGGCGAGCCTCTTCGTCGGCGGTGATCGCCGACTCCACGATGGGGGCGAGCGCGCCGTCCATCACCTGGTCGAGGTTGTAGGCCTTGTAACCCGTACGGTGATCCGCTATCCGGTTCTCCGGGAAGTTGTACGTGCGGATGCGCTCCGAGCGGTCCATGCCGCGGATCTGCGAACGACGGGCATCGGATGCCGCGGCATCCAGCTCCTCCTGCTGCTTCGCGAGCAACCGGGCGCGCAGCACGCGCATGCCGGCCTCGCGGTTCTGCAGCTGGCTCTTCTCGTTCTGCATCGACACGACGATCCCGGTCGGCACGTGCGTGATGCGCACGGCCGAGTCCGTCGTGTTGACGGATTGCCCGCCGGGGCCGGAAGAGCGGAAGACGTCGATCTTCAGGTCGTTCGGGTCGATCGCGATCTCTTCGGGTTCGTCGACCTCGGGGAACACCAGCACACCGGTGGTGGAGGTGTGGATGCGGCCCTGCGACTCGGTCGCGGGAACCCGCTGCACGCGGTGCACACCGCCCTCGTACTTGAGGTGCGCCCACACGCCCTGCGCCGGATCGGAGCTCGACCCCTTGATCGCGACCTGGACGTCCTTGTAGCCGCCCAGGTCGGACTCGTTGCGTTCGAGGAGTTCGGTCTTCCATCCCATGGATGCCGCGTACTGCACGTACATCCGCAAGAGGTCGGCGGCGAACAGGGCCGATTCGGCGCCACCCTCCCCCGCCTTGATCTCCATGATCACGTCGCGGGCGTCGTCGGGGTCGCGCGGGATCAGCAGGCGACGCAGCTTCTCCTGCGCCGCCGCCAGCTGCTCCTCGAGCGCGGGGACCTCGTCGGCGAACGCGGCGTCCTCACGGGCGAGCTCACGCGCTGCCTCGAGATCGTCGGATGCCGCCGCCCAGGCGTCGTGCGCCGCGACGATGCGCGACAGCTCGGCGTAGCGCCGGTTGACGCGCTTCGCGCGGGGCGCGTCGGCGTGCACCGCGGGGTCGGAGAGTTCCTCCTGGACCGCGCGGTGCTCGTCGATCAGCGCCTGGACGGACTCGAACATCGAGCGGACGACTCAGCGGATGCTGTTGTCGTGCCCGTTGCTGTGGCCGCCGGCGGCGGGAGCCGGGATCGACTTCTGCATCTGCACGAGGAACTCGACGTTCGAGCCGGTCTCCTTGAGCTTGCCGAGCACGACCTCGAGCGCCTGGTGCGTGTCGAGGCCGGCGAGGGCGCGACGCAGCTTCCAGGTGATCTTGACCTCGTCGTTCGACAGCAGCATCTCCTCGCGGCGGGTCGACGACGCGTTGACGTCGACGGCCGGGAAGATGCGCTTGTCGGCGAGCTGACGCGACAGGCGCAGCTCGCTGTTGCCGGTGCCCTTGAACTCCTCGAAGATGACCTCATCCATCTTGGAGCCGGTCTCGACGAGCGCGGTCGCGAGGATCGTCAGCGAACCGCCGTTCTCGATATTGCGCGCGGCGCCGAAGAAGCGCTTGGGCGGGTAGAGCGCCGACGCGTCGACGCCACCAGTGAGCACACGGCCCGACGTAGGCGCCGAGATGTTGTAGGCGCGGCCGAGGCGGGTGATCGAGTCGAGGAGCACGACGACGTCGCGACCGAGTTCGACGAGGCGCTTCGCGCGCTCGATGGCGAGCTCTGCGACGGTCGTGTGGTCCTCGGCGGGACGGTCGAAGGTCGACGCGACGACCTCGCCCTTGACGGTGCGCTGCATGTCGGTGACCTCTTCGGGGCGCTCGTCGACGAGCACGACCATGAGGTGGACCTCGGGGTTGTTGATCGCGATGGCGTTCGCGATCTGCTGCAGCACGATCGTCTTGCCGGCCTTGGGCGGCGCGACGATGAGGCCGCGCTGCCCCTTGCCGATCGGTGCGACGAGGTCGATGATGCGCTGCGTGAGCTTCTCGGGCGCGGTCTCGAGGCGCAGACGCTCCTGCGGGTACAGGGGCGTCAGCTTCGAGAACTCGACACGGTTCGCGGCATCCTCGACCGACAGGCCGTTGATCGCGTCGACCTTGACGAGCGCGTTGTACTTCTGGCGGCTCGACTGCTCGCCCTCGCGGGGCTGCTTGATCGCGCCGACGACGGCGTCGCCCTTGCGGAGGTTGTACTTCTTGACCTGACCGAGCGAGACGTAGACGTCGCTCTGGCCGGGCAGGTAACCGGTCGTGCGGACGAACGCGTAGTTGTCGAGCACGTCGAGGATGCCGGCGATCGGGATGAGCACGTCATCGTCGCCGATCTCGGTGTCGAACTCGTCGTTCTGGCCCTGACCGCGACGCTTGTTGCGCTGGCGACCGCGGCCCTGGCCCTGCTCGTCGTCGGACTTCTCCTCGACAGCGGGCTTGTCCGCGGCGTTCTGGGCGTTGCCGTTTTGGCTGTTGCCAGTCTCGGACTTGTTGCGGCTGCGGCTGCGCGAGCGGCTGCGCGAGCGGCTGCGGCCGGTGCCCTCGCCCTCCGCAGGCTTGTCACCCTCGGCGGGCTTCTCGGCGTCGGTGGCCTTCTCGGCGTCGGCGGATGCCTCGCCCTCAGCGGGCTGCGCGGCGTCGGCGGATGCCTCGCCGTCGGCGGGCTTCTCGGGGTCGGCTGCGGGCGCCTCGGCGGTGGTGGTCTCGACTGCGGCGGCTGCCGCTGCGACCTCGGCGGTCTCAGTCTCGGCGGGCGTCTCGTCGGCCGGCGCAGCCTCGGCGGCGGGCGCCTCGGCGGGGGCGTCCGTGCTCTTCGCACGGCGGGGGGCGCGCTTGCGCGGTGCCTTGGCGGGCTTGTCGGCCGGTGCGGCCTCCTCGACGGGAGTCGCGTCTGCAGCGGGCGCTGCGTCTTCGACGGGCGCCTCGGCAGCCGGTGCCTCAGCAGCAGGGGCCTCGGCGACGGTCTCGGTCGCGGGCGCCTCAGCGGCGGGGGCCTCGGTGGTGGCGACGTCGTCGCCGGTCTGGATCTCGGAGATGGACTCCACGAGTGCTCTCTTTCAGATGGTGAACGTTTAGAACCGCGACAGACTCCGTCCACGACGGAGACCGATCCACAGGCGGGAGTTCAGGCGAACCCAGGTGATGCGCCGACCCGATGAGTGGGGATGTGCGGTGCTTCGCAGATTGCGATGGAGGGCAGATTCACGTGACTACGTGGCATCCTCCGTGTTGTCCCTCACTGTACCACCCTTGACATCGACGGCCAGCAGGAGCGGGAGCCACCGCGTGTCGGTGAGGGAGGCGGCGTGCTGGGCGGCGTCGAGCCGGCGGCCCGGACCGTCGGCGAGGACGAGGACGCTGGGTCCGGCACCCGAGACGACCGCCGCGAACCCCGCTGCTCGGAGGCCCCGGACGAGTGCGTCGGTCTCGGGCATGGCCTGGGCGCGATAGGACTGGTGCAGCTTGTCCTCGGTGGCGGCCATGAGCAGTTCGGGGCTCTGGGTGAGCGCGGCGATGAGCAGCGCCGACCGCGAGACGTTGAACACGGCGTCCTCGCGGGTCACCTGGAGCGGCGCGAGCCCGCGGGCGACCGAGGTCGACATCGTGAACTCCGGCACGAACACGAGCGGCGAGACGCCGCGGTGCACGCCGAGCTTCTTGTGCTGCGGGCCGTAGTCGTCGACCCACGCGATCGTGAGGCCGCCGAACAGCGCCGGTGCGACGTTGTCGGGGTGCCCCTCGATCTCGGTCGCGAGGCGCAGCAACGTCTCGGGGCCGAGCTCGACGTCGCCTGCCAGCAGACCTTTCGCGGCGAGGAGGCCCGCCACGACGGCTGCGCCGGAGGACCCCATGCCGCGGCCGTGCGGGATCGTGTTGTGCGCCGTGAGTCGGATGCCGGGCATGGTGCGGCCGACCGCCTCGAAGGCGTACGCGATCGAGCGGACGACGAGGTGCGAGGCATCCGTGGGGACGTCGGCCGCACCCTCGCCGGTGACCTCGATCTCGAGGCCGGGCCCAGGGAGCACGGTCACGACGAGCTCGTCGTGGACGCTCAGCGCGAGGCCGAGCGTGTCGAACCCCGGGCCGAGGTTCGCGCTCGTCGCCGGAACGCTGACGGCGACGCTGCGTCCTGGCGTGGTCATCCCTGAACGGGCGTGAGGTCGAGTGCCGAAGCGACTTCGCTGGTGGTCGCGTCGACGACGAGCGGCTCAACCTGCGAGCCGTCCGCGGCGCGGAGCGCCCACTGCGGGTCCTTGAGGCCGTGGCCCGTGACGGTGAGGACGACCTTCGCGCCGGCGGGGATGACGCCCGCCTCGGCGCGGTCGAGCAGGCCCGCGACACTGATCGCGGATGCCGGCTCGACGAAGACGCCGACAGTGCTCGACAGCAGCTTCTGGGCCGCGAGGATGCGCTCATCGTCGATCGCGCCGAACCAGCCGTCGGTCGCGGCCTTCGCTTCGAGGGCGAGATCCCACGAGGCGGGGTTGCCGATGCGGATCGCCGAGGCGATGGTCTCGGGGTTGCGGACGACCTCGCCGCGGACGAGCGGCGCGGAACCCTCGGCCTGGAAGCCGAACATGCGGGGCACGCGCGTGGCGACGCCGCGCTCGGCCTCTTCGCGGTACCCGCGCGAGTACGCGGTGTAGTTGCCGGCGTTGCCGACGGGGATGAAGTGGAAGTCGGGCGCGTCGCCGAGCTGGGAGACGATCTCGTACGCGGCGGTCTTCTGACCCTCGATACGGTCGGGGTTCACCGAGTTCACCAGGTGCACCTTGTAGCCGGTGGCGAGCTCACGGGCGATCTCGAGGCAGTCGTCGAAGTTGCCGCGGATCTGGATGAGCGACCCGCCGTGGGCGACGGCCTGGCTGAGCTTGCCCATCGCGATCTTGCCCTCGGGAACGAGCACGGCGGCGGTGATGCCCGCGTGCGCGGCGTAGGCCGCTGCCGACGCCGACGTGTTGCCGGTCGAGGCGCAGATGACGGCCTCGGCGCCGTGCTCGACGGCGCGCGAGAGCGCGACGGTCATGCCGCGGTCCTTGAACGACCCGGTCGGGTTCATGCCCTCGAACTTCACGTACACGTCGGCACCGGTCAGCTTCGACAGCGACGGCGCCGGGATGAGCGGCGTGCCGCCCTCCCCCAGCGTGACGACGGTCGAGGCGTCGGTGACGCCGAGCCGATCGGCGAACTCGCGGAGGACTCCGCGCCAGACATGCACCATCTCAGTCTCCTTCTACGCGCAGGACCGACACCACCCGCCGCACCGCGGGGTTCGCGGCGAGGCGGTCGACGGTGTCGGAGAGATCCTGCTCCCGTGCCGTGTGGGTTCCGATGACGAGGTGCGCGATCGCGCCCTCGGATGCCTCGTCGGCGGTGCCGGCCGAGGTGGTCTGTTCGACGGTCGCGATCGAGACGCGTCCGTCGCTGAGGATGCCGGCGACCGTGGCGAGGACGCCCGGCTTGTCGTCGACTTCGAGCGTGATCTGGCAGCTCGTCGAGATGCGCCCGATCGGGACGATCGGGAGGTTCGCACGGGTTGACTCGCCGACGCCCGGACCACCGGCGAGGTGGCGGCGGGCGGCCGAGACGACATCGCCGAGGACGGCCGAGGCGGTCTGCACGCCGCCCGCGCCGGCGCCGTAGAACATCAGGTCGCCGGCAGCTTCGGCCTCGACGAACACCGCGTTGTTCGCGCCGTGGACGGATGCCAGCGGGTGCTCGCGCGGCACGAGTGCGGGGTACACGCGGACCGAGATCGCTTCACCGGTCGGCGCGGCGTCGGGCTGGTCGACGAGACGCTCGCAGACGGCGAGCAGCTTGACGACATAGCCCGCCTTGCGTGCCGCGTCGATGATGCCGGCGTCGATGTGCGTGATGCCCTCGCGGTGGACCGCGTCGAGCGGCACCGAGGTGTGGAAGGCGAGGCTCGCGAGGATCGCCGCCTTCTGCGCGGCGTCGTAGGCCTCGACGTCGGCGGTCGGGTCGGCTTCTGCGTAGCCGAGGCGCTGCGCGTCGGCGAGGACCTCGTCGAAGTCGGATCCCTCGCGGTCCATGCGGTCGAGGATGTAGTTCGTCGTGCCGTTGACGATGCCCATGATCCGGCGCACGCGATCGCCGGCGAGCGAGTCGCGCAGCGGGCGGATGATCGGGATCGCGCCGGCCACGGCGGCCTCGTAGGCGACGGTCGCCCCGACGCGGTCGGCCGCCTCGAAGAGCTCGGTGCCGTGCGTCGCGAGCAGCGCCTTGTTGGCGGTGACCACGTCGGCGCCGGAGTTCAGTGCGTGCAGGATTCGGGTGCGCGCGGGCTCGAGCCCGCCGGTGACCTCGATGACGATGTCGGCGCCGGCGATGAGCGTGTCGGCATCCGTCGTGTAGAGCTCACGGGGCAGGTCGACCTCGCGCGGCGCGTCGACGTCGCGCACGGCGATGCCGACGAGGTCGAGCGGGGCGCCGGCGCGCTCGGCGAGCTCGTCGGCGTGCGTCACGAGCAGGCGGGCGACCTGCGATCCGACGGCGCCCGCGCCGAGCAGCGCGACACGGAGGCGGCGGGGTTCGATCATGCGGATCCCTCCGGAGACGAGCGCACGACACCGACGTCGCGCGCGAGCAGGTCGTCGACGGTCTCGCCGCGGACGATGAGACGGGCGGTGCCGCCGGCGACCGCCACGACGGGCGGGCGGGGCACATAGTTGTAGTTGCTCGCGAGCGAGTAGCAGTAGGCGCCGGTGGCGGGCACCGCGAGGAGATCGCCGGGGGCGACGTCGCCCGGCAGGTACTCCGCGTCCACGACGATGTCGCCCGACTCGCAGTGACGACCCACGACGCGGCTGAGTGCGGGGGCAGCCGGGCTCGTGCGCGAAGCGATCCGTGCGGAGTAGTGCGCGCCGTAGAGCGCAGGGCGGGCGTTGTCGCTCATGCCGCCGTCGACGCTCACGTATCGACGCTCGAGGTCGTCTGAGACCCGCACCGGCTTCACGGTGCCGACCGAGTACAGCGTGACGCCGGCCTGCCCGACGATGGTGCGACCGGGCTCGAAGGCGAGTTCGGGCAGCGGAATACCGCGGCCCGCGCACTCGCGCGCGACGGCGTCGACGATGCCGTCGGCCAGCGCCTCGATCGGTGTGGGGTCGTCGTTCGTCGTGTAGGCGATGCCGAATCCTCCCCCGAGGTTCAGGAGCGGCACATCGCCTCCGGCGAGGAGCTCGGCGTGCACCTCGACGAGGCGGGCCGCCGACTCCGCGAACCCCGCGGTGCCGAAGATCTGCGAACCGATGTGGCAGTGGAGGCCGACGAAGCGAAGCGACGCGTGCTCGCGGATGCGGGCGACGACGGCCGCGGCATCCGTCAGCGCGAAGCCGAATTTCTGGTCTTCGTGCGCCGTCGCGAGGAAGTCGTGGGTCTCGGCGTGAACGCCACTGTTGACGCGCACGAGCACGTCCTGCACCGTCCCGGCTTCGGCTGCGGCGGCGGCGACCCGCTCGATCTCGACGAGGCTGTCGAGGATGATCGTGCCGACGCCGACCCGCACGGCTGTGTCGATCTCGGGCAGCAGCTTGTTGTTGCCGTGCAGGCCGAGGCGCGATGGCTCCGCACCGGCAGCGAGCGCGACGGCGAGTTCCCCTCCCGAAGCGACGTCGACGCGCAGGCCCTCCGCGGTCACCCAGCGGACGACTTCGGTCGAGAGGAACGCCTTGCCGGCGTAATACACGCGGACGGCGCCGTCGTGACGGGATGCCGCCGACTCGAACGCCTCACGGACCCGCCGGGCGCGAGCGCGGACGGCATCTTCGTCGAGGACGTAGAGCGGCGTGCCGAACTGCGCGGCGAGATCGGTCGCGGCGACACCGCCGAGGTGCAGCACCCCGTGGTCGTCGCGGACGGCGGCATCTGGCCAGACACCAGAGACCAGGGCGTTCGCGTCTTCCGGCGCGACGAGCCACTCGGGCACGGCCGGACGTTCGGAGGCGGTGGACACGCAGGGGCACCAATCGGTGTGGGAACGGGTACTGGCCGGCGGCATGACCACGCCCGCGCAGTGCCCACAGTCTAGGGCACCGTCTATGCCCGACCCGGACCGTGTGACGCCCCGGGACAGTCCGCCGACGTCAGTCGCAGGTGCCCGACTGCTGCGCCGACGCGTCGCGCAGGATCGCGCTGTCGATCTCGAAATCAGCGACGACGGTGGCCCCGTCGACGGCGACGTCGGTGAGGGTGAGCGCCGCGGGAAGGTACTCCGCGATGCACACTGGCCACTGTTCGGCGAACGAGCCGAGGAGCGGCCCCGCCTGCTGGCGCAGAGCATCGGCAGAAATCTCGGTGCCGGCGAGGAGGAACGTCGTCGGGGAGAGCAGGATGTCGCCCTCTTCGGCGCCGACCTCGAGCCGCACGCCGAGCGGGATCGCCTGTCCGAAGAGCTCGAGCTCGGTGTCGAGCGCTACCTCGGGGTCGTCGAGACTGAAGCTGTCGACCGGGAACCCGTCGGCCTGTCCGAGGAGCGCTCGCATCTGCGCCTCGTCGAGGGTGACGCGCGCCTGCCCGCCACTCCAGTCCGTCCCACCCCACACCGGCACGTCCTGGAGGGCGACCTCGACGTCACCGGTGAGTCCTTCGACCTCGACGTCCTGCGCTGACAACGTCATCTCGGTCAGGCTGCCGACGACGAGATACGGCAACAGCACCGGACCGGGGAGCCCGACATCGATCTGCTGGTCCTCGGCGAGCCCGAGGTTCGCGACGAGCTGGTCGCGGATGATCGTCGGCGCGAGCGTACGCGCCACGACTTCGGCACCGACCATCAGTGCGACGAGCACCACCACGACCGCGCCGACGATCCACCCCGCCTTCCGGCGGCGTCGTGGCGCGTTCGAGGTCGTCACGTCACATCCGCTCGGGTGCGCTCACACCGAGAAGGTCGAGGCCGTTGCGCAGCACCTGACCGGTCGCGTCGTTCAACCAGAGGCGCGTGCGGTGCAGGTCGGTGATCTCCTCGTCGCCCAGCGGGGTGACGCGGCACGAGTCGTACCACCGGTGGTACAGGCTCGCGAGCTCTTCGAGGTAGCGCGCGACGCGGTGCGGCTCGCGCAGTTCGGCCGCGAAGGCGACCAGGCGTGGGAACTCCTGCAGCGCGCCGAGGAGCGCCGACTCGGTCTCGTGGTCGAGCAGCTCCGGCGCGAACGCGTCGCGCATCACACCCGAGTCGGCCGCGTTGCGGGCGACGTTGTGCGTGCGGGCGTGCGCGTACTGCACGTAGAAGACGGGGTTGTCGTTCGTGCGCTTGCGGAGGATCTCGGGGTCGAGCGTCAGCGGCGAGTCGGCCGGGTAGCGCGCGAGCGAGTAGCGCAGCGCGTCGGTACCGAGCCAGTCGCGCAGGTCGTCGAGCTCGATGATGTTGCCGGCACGCTTGGACAGGCGTGCACCGTTCACCGAAACGAGCTGCCCGATGAGCACCTCGATGTCCTTCTCGGGGTCGTCGCCCGCCGCACCGGCGAGCGCCTTGAGACGGTGGACGTAGCCGTGGTGGTCGGCGCCGAGCAGGTAGATCTTGTGCGCGAAGCCGCGGTCGCCCTTGTTGAGGTAGTACGCGGCGTCGGCGGCGAAGTAGGTGTACTCGCCGTTCGAACGGCGGATGACGCGGTCCTTGTCGTCGCCGAAGTCGGTCGTGCGCACCCAGACGGCGCCTTCCTGGTCGAAGACGTGGCCCTGCTCGCGGAGGCGGTCGACGGCCTCGTCGACGAGGCTCGGAGCTCCGTCCTCACCGGCGGCGTGGAGCGTCCGCTCGCTGAACCACACGTCGAAGTGGACGTTGAACTTCACGAGGGACGCCTGCAGGTCGCCGAGCTGGAACTCGTAGCCACGGTCGCGGGCGACGGTCACCTGCTCGTCCTCGGGGAGGTCGAGGATGCCCGGCTCGGCAGTTTTCACGCGCGCGGCGAGCTCGTCGATGTAGGCGCCCGGGTACCCGTCCTCGGGAGTCGGCTCGCCCTTGATCGCAGCCAACACGGAGCGACCGAAGCGCTCCATCTGCGCGCCGGCGTCGTTGATGTAGAACTCGCGGACGAGCGTCGCGCCACTGGCGAGCAGGAGGCGCGCGATCGCATCGCCGAGCGCGGCCCAACGGGTGTGGCCGATGTGCATCGGACCGGTCGGGTTCGCGCTCACGAACTCGAGGTTGATCGAGTTGCCGTCCTGCGAGCGGTTGGAGCCGAACGCGGCGCCTGCCTCGACGATCGTCTTCGCGAGGGCGCCCGCGGCAGCGGCATCCAATCGGATGTTGATGAACCCGGGCCCGGCGACCTCGACCGATGCGATGCCATCGGCGGCGCCGAGCGCGTCGGCGATCTCAGCCGCCAGCTCGCGCGGGTTCGCACCGACCTGCTTGCTGAGCTTGAGCGCGGCGTTGGACGCCCAGTCGCCGTGGTCGCGGTTCTTCGGGCGCTCCACCGGGAAGTCGGCGGCGGTGAGACCGTCGGATGCGCCCACGCGTCGCGCCTCGACGAGGGGGGCGATGACGGCGAGCAGGGCGGCGGAGAGGGCGTCGGGGTTCATAGCCCTCCAAGTCTACGTTCGGCGGGTCGCCGCCGACGCCTTGGGTCCCCGTCAGGCGGGGAAGACCGCCCACACGCGGGCACCGCCGAGCGGCGCCGTGTCGATCCCGATCCGACCACCGTGTGCTTCGACGACACGGCGACAGGTCGACAGCCCGATCCCGAACCCCGGCGCGTCCGTGTTCGACCCGCGCTCGAGCGGTTCGAACACGAGGTCGCGTTCGTCCTCCGGGATGCCGCGGCCATTGTCGTCCACCGTGAGCCGGACGCCCCCGGTGACAGCCTCCGTCCGCACCTCGACGCGAGGACGGTCGCCGCGGGCACCGGCGAACTTGATGGCGTTGCCGACGAGGTTCTGGATCAGGACGCCGAGGAGTGTGGGGTCGCCATTCACCGTCGTCGACGCGTCGACGATGACCTCGGCGTCGTGGTCGACGCCGGCGCTGCGGAGATCTTCAACGGTGGCGGACACGAGCGGCGCGACGTCGACGGCCTTCGGTCGCAGTGGCGCGCCGCCCACCCGGGCGTAGTCGAGGAGGCGGCCGATCATGCCCGCCATCCGCTCGGCGGCAGACTCGGCCCGCGAGAGCGCGCGCGTCGCCGCCGGCAGGTCGGCGACTTCGGGGACCTCGGCGGCGAGCTCGATGTACCCGGTGAGTGCGGTGAGCGGGTTGCGCAGATCGTGGGCGACCTGCGCAGCGAAGCTTTCGAGCTGCTCGTTCGATTCGCCGAGCTCACGGGTGATGCGGCGCAGCTCCAGCACGTCGACGATCTGGTGCGCGATCAGCTTCAGCGCAGCGCTGTCGTCATCGGCGAGATCGCGGGCGTAGTCGTCGAACACGCAGATCGACCCGATCGGCACTCCGACTGGCGTGACGAGGGGACTCGACGCGTAGAAGCGGACGTTCGCGATCTCGCCCGTCACGAACGGATTCGAGGCGAACCGGTCGTCGAGCGTCGCATCGCGGACCACGGTGTGCCCGGGCTTGCGGAACACGACGGCGCACATCGAGTCCTCACGACTACAGTCCGATGGTTCGAAGCCGACCGCGGCGATCTGATGCTGGAACCGGTCGTCGATGAGGTTGATGACCGCCGTGGGCACGTCGCAGACGGTCGCGGCGAGCTGCACCAGGCCTTCGAGGTCGGGCTCGGGCGGGCGCCCGACCACGCCGTAGTCCTCGATGATGGCGCGCCGGATGGCGTCGTCAGCCGTCTTCACATCTGCCCCCAGAGCGGTTCGAAGACCTCACACGGTATATCGATTGCCTACACACTAGTGCCGCGCACGGGGCGGGAGACGACTCCGGATCAGCCGATCGTGACCAGTGCCGTCCGGTCGTCCATGAGCGGATCGGATGCCGCAGCGATGACGCCCGTGTCACCCTCGACGACCGCGTCGACGACCATCCGCTGCAACGCGAGGTTGCCCCCGTAGTAGCTGAGGAACGCGCAGTCGGCGGCATCCCTCCCGGTGGCGATGCGGATGAGGCCGTGCCGGTTCGCGAGCCTGGTGGCGTCGAGCACGCGCCAGGCGCCGTCGAGCCACGCCTCGGCGACGGCGTGGAAGTCCATGGGGACGAGCCCCGGCGCGTAGCAGGCGACGTAGCGCGCAGGGACGTCCATGGCGCGCAGCAGCGCGATGACGAGGTGCGCATAGTCGCGGCACACCCCCTGCCCCGTGGACAGGGTGGTGAGTGCTGAATCGGTGCCCTGCGACAGCCCTGGCGAGTAGGTCACCGAGTCGAAGACGTACTGCTCGACCGCGGTCAGCAGCTCCGCACCGCGCAGCCCGCCGAACTGTCTGCGGGCATGCCCGAACACGGCGTCCGACGGCGCGTACCGGCTCGGCCGGAGAAAGACCGCAGTCTGCAGGCCGTCGGCGTCGAGCGGCGGCGCACCGGTCTCGACGGTCGCCTGATACCGGACGCGGACCGGTCCCGGCTCGACGCGCAGGCGGTGCAAGCGGGTGCCGACGAGGTCGCCGACTTCGTCGGGCTGCAGCGCACCGGCGTCGCTCTCGATCGTGAACGATTCCGCGCGAAGCGGGGTCACGCTCGACACCGCGACCGCCAGAATCAGGTCGAGCGAGCCTTCGATGTCGAGGTCGAGTTCAGCTCGGACGAGGCGTTGCACCGAGCAATCCTCGCACGCGTGGGAACCCATGGCGCCGGTGTCATCCGGAATCGCTTACCCTCTTCGCATGACTTCCGAACGACGCGCGCGCACGTGGGGCCTCGGCGCCATCGCGGCCGGGGTCGCCGCGGTCGTCGCGCTGTCGGCATGGCAGCCGTGGAATCGACCCTCGGCGATCGACTCGGCGGCCGTCGGCGCATCCGGCATCAGCACCGAAGCGCTCTCTGTGCCGGCGGACGCCGACGTGCTCGTGTTCGGCGACTCGTGGACGTACGGGTCGGCCGCAACTCGACCCACCGACGGGTACGCGTATCAGCTCGGCGACCTCACCGGGTGGAATGTGACCGTCGACGGCGTCCGCGGATCGGGGTACATGAAGCCGGGCATCGACGGCCCCGAGTTCGGCACACGTGCGAGCTGGCTCGATCCCGCCGAGGACTACGACCTCGTCATCATCCAGGGCTCGATCAACGACCGCCTGCAGGGTGCCCGCGGGTACCGCGAGCGTGTCGCGGAAGTGTGGGACCGGTTCGAGCGGACCTACCCGAACGCGCAGATCGTGATCTTCGGGCCGACGCCGCACCAGTTCCCGGTCGACGAGGGGACCGCGCGCATCGACGGCGACCTCGAGGCCGAGGCCGCCGAGCGCGGCTGGTGGTACATCTCGCCGCTCACCGAGCAGTGGATCACGCCGTCGAACTATCTCGACTACATCGACACCGGGGTCGGCAACAAGCACCCGTCCGACGCCGGGCACACCTACCTCGCCGAGAAGCTCGCCGAGGCGTTGCGCGATCGCAGCGCGACCACCGACGCGGGCACCGAGGCACCGCTCGAGCCCGTCGCGCCGTGACCGCGCCGCGCTGACACTCAGGCGCGGATCGCCTCCGCGATCGGGACGTCACCGCTGTTGAAGCTAATCGTCCGCCCGATGGTCGAGTCGTCGTCGACGGATGCCGCGACCACGGCTGCCACGTCGGCGCGCGACACCGACCCCGAGGTCTCCGCTGCGGTGTCGATGCGACCCGTCGGCGCGTCCAGGGTCAACGCGGACGGTGCGAGGATCGTCCACTCGAGCGCCGACGCCGCGAGGTGCACATCGGCGGCTGCCTTCGCCTCGGCGTAGGCGAAGAACGAGTTATCGGGGTCGACACCGTGGTCGGGTCCGGCGCCGAAGTACGACACCATCACGTACCGGCGCGCGCCGGCCGCGAGCGCGGCATCCATCGATCGGATCGCGGCGTCACGGTCGACGGCGTACGTCCGGCGCGGGTCTCCCCCGCCGGCACCCGCCGACCAGATCACGACATCCGCGCCATCCATCAACTGCGTGAACTGTGCGGTGTCCAACGCCTCGATGTCCGCGACGAGTGGCGTGGCGCCGGTCGCGGCGACCTCGGCTTCGTGCGAAGGATTGCGGATCACGGCGGTGACCTCGTGACCGGATGCCACAAGGAGCGGCTCGGCCAGCAGTGCGACCTTGCCGTGTCCGCCGATCAGGAGAACGTGTGCCATTGGGGATTCCTTTCGTCAGGGTTCGTCATCGAGGCGGGGGCGCGAGCGGGATCTCGCGTCGTTCGTCCCACGACTCGGTCCAGCCGAGGCGGGTGAACAGGCCGTCGAGGATCATCGCGGTGAAGCCCCAGACGAGTCGCTCGCCACGAGCCGTCGGGAGCAGGAACGCCGGGCCCCGGAAGGTCTGTGCGTCCCGCCGCAGGACGGTGACACCGCGGTTTGCGGGATCGAGCAGATCGGCGACGGGTGCGCGGAACACGTCAGCGGACTCCGCTTCGTCTACGACGGCGACCGGGGACGGATGCCGCCACCACGCGAGGACCGGGGTGACGAGATGCCCGGAGTGCTCGAGCGGGATCGCCGGGAGGGTGCCGAGCACCTCGACGCCGCTCGGGTCGAGCCCCGTCTCCTCCTCGCCTTCCCGGAGCGCGGCGGCCACCACATCGGCGTCATCGGGGTCGACGCGCCCGCCCGGGAAGGCGACTTGACCGGGGTGCGCACGCAGGGTCTCCGCCCGCGAGAGCAAGAGCACATCGAGGTCGCGCGACACCGCAGCCGCCTGCGCGTCGCGTCCGCCGGGGCGGTCGTCGAGGACGCCGAACAGCATGAGCACCGCCGCCGATCGCGCGGTCGCGGCGCGTGGCATCCGCTGGGCGAAGGCGAGGATCGGATCGTCCGCCGCTGCGCCGGGGAGCGCGGCGAGCTGGGCCCGCGCACCGAGTTCCTGCGCCTCGACGGTCATCACTCCAGGCTAGGCGAGTTCGGCGCTGGAGGGTCGGCGGATGCCGGGGCGCGGCGAGCACGGTGATAGTCTCGATCGGTACGCCTCCGTAGCTCAGGGGATAGAGCGTTGGTTTCCGGTACCAGAAGTCGGGGGTTCGAATCCCTCCGGGGGCACGGCGTACGAAACGGCCCGGATCTCACTCGAGATCCGGGCCGTCGTCGTCAGTGCTCGCCGCCGACGAGCTTGAGCCCGACGATGCAGGCGACGAGGCCGAGCAGCAGCACGACCTTCAGCAGCGACACGGATTCGGCGCCGGTGATCATCGCGTAGGTGACGGTCAGGGCTGCGCCGATGCCGACCCACACCGCGTAGCCGGTCCCCGTCGGGATCTCGCGCAGCGCGAAGGCGAGGCCGCCCATGCTCAGGGCGAGTGCGGCGCCGAACACGACGGTCGGCCACAGCTTGGTGAACCCCTCGGACTTACCGAGGGCGGTCGCCCACACGGCTTCGAGGACACCGGAGACGACGAGAACGATCCACGACAACATGACTGTGCTCCTGGCCAGTCTTGTCGCTCACCGGGTACTGAACCGTCGTCCGGGGATCCGGTCGGGATCCGCTCCCCACGATAGCCACGCCGCCTGTGCAGATCCGGTGCAGATCATCCCGGAGGATGATGCGGATGCGTCTGGCGGCGGACGCGGTGAGGATGCCGCGCTTCGTAGCGTCGAAGCATGGCAACCGCGTCGCTCCCCCGGCATCCCTCCCGTACCTCCGCATCCGCCGCGGCGGTGCTCTCGATCCTCGGCAACATCGCCGTCATCGGCGTCGTCGCGATCGGCGCGCTCGTCGTCCCGGTCGCGGCGCTCGTCGTCTTCGGCCCCGCACTCCTCGCGCTCATCTGACCGATCGTCAGGGCGCGGGGACGAGGAACAGCCAGTCGACGAGACCCGGGTTGTGGGCGTGTACGAGCACCCCGAAGACGACGGCGTCGAACAGCAGGTGCACGGTCACGACGTACGCGAGCGAGCGCGTGCGGAGGAAGATGACCGCCTGCAGCAGTGCGAACGGGATCGTAAGCACCGGCCCCCAGGCCCGATAGCCGAGCTCCCACAGGAACGACACGAACACGATCGCCTGGAGCACGTTCGACGTGGCATCCGCGAAGTGCCGGCGCAGCAGCGCGAAGCAGGTACAGATGAAGAACAACTCGTCCCAGATGCCGACCGCGCCCACGCCGACGAAGAGGCGCGCGATGAGGTCGGGTGTGTCGACGACGGGCCAGTTCTCGTACACGCCCGAGGTGATGAAGTAGAACGGCAGGATCAGCCAACCGAGGACGAGCACCGCCCCCAGCCACGTCCACTGCCAGGCCTTCCAGCGCCCGCCACCCCGCCACGGGAAGCGGATGGCGTGATCACGGTAGACGAACCGCGACACGAGATACGGCACCAGCACTGCCCCGCCGAGGGCGAGGGTGAAGCGCACCATAGCGGCGTTATCGAGCTCGGCCTTCAGTGGCACCGCGCTGACGATGAGCAGCCCGATCGCGATCAGCGACAGGTCGCGGGTCAGGCTCGGCCGACGGGCCACCCCCACGGATGCCGCAGTCCCCAGACGCGCGCCCACGGCGACGACCTCGCCCGCCGGCCGCCGACGGTCCACGAACACCGCCAGCACGAGACCTGCCGCGAGCAGCAGCCAGCCGAGCCACGGCTGCAGCAGGACGAAGAACGCGGGAGCCGCGAGGCACACGAGCAGCGCGGGCACCATGCCGATCGCGAGGATCGGTCGTTCGGTCGCCGCGCCGCGCACGCTTAGGCGTCCCGGGGTCGGCGTCGGTAGGTGAGGTCGCGGATGTCGCGGCCCTTCGCGATGCCCTTCCGCTCGAAGGCGGTCATCGTGCGGCCGTCGAACCTCGGCGCCCACTCTCCCTCGAACACGGGCTCGAAGTCGGCGGCATCCGCCATGACTTCACGCATCTGGAGCGCGTAGTCCTCCCAGTCGGTCGCGAGCCGCAGCACGCCGCCGCCCCGGAGCGCGCGGGCGACGATCGGCGGGAACGTCGGCGCGACGAGGCGGCGCTTGTTGTGCTTGGCCTTGTGCCACGGGTCGGGGAAGAAGATCCAGACCTCGTCGACGGATGCCGCGGGCAGCAGGTGCTCGAGCACTTCGGGCGCGTTCGCCTCGACAAGGCGGAGGTTCCGCGCGCCGGCACGATCGGCATCGAGCATGGTGCGCGCGAGGCCGGCGCGGAAGACCTCGACGGCGATGAAGTCGGTGTCGGGGGTCGACGAAGCGGCGTGGACGATCGCGTGCCCCTGGCCGGAGCCGATCTCGACGACGAGTGGTGCGGTGCGACCGAAGACGTCGCCGGGCTCGATGTGCGACCCGGGGAGGATGCTCGTGGCAGCGGCATCCCGTTCGACGGGGATGACGTAGCGCGGACCGAGGTCGGTCCAGGCACGTTCTTGCCCGTCGCTCATCCGACCGCTGCGGCGCACGAATGAGACCGGCTTGTCGCGGTAGCGCGGCGGAGCATCGGGAGCGTCAGACACGCCTCCAGGGTATCCGGCGGCCGGGTGCGCATCGGGCGCGGGGCCCCTTCTGCGGCCGGTCACGAGGTCACGAAATCGATGAGCTCCTCGACGCGGCCGAGGAGTGCGGGGTCGAGGTCGCGGTAGGTCTTCACCGAGGCGAGGATCCGCTGCCAGTTGCGGGCGATGTCGACGTGGTCGTCGGCGGGCCAGCCGAGCGCGCGACTCACACCCGTTTTCCAGTCCACGCCGCGCGGCACGTTCGGCCATGCCTGGATCCCGAGGGTCGCCGGCTGCACGCACTGCCAGACATCGATGTGCGGGTGCCCGACGATCTTGAGGTGCCGCCCGTGCGGGCCGCGAAGGATCTGCTCGGCGATGCGGGTCTCCTTCGACCCCGGGACGAGGTGGTCGACGAGCACGCCGTAGCGTCGCTCCGCCGTCGGCGGCTCCTCGGCGAGCACCGCTTCGAGCAGGTCAAGGCCCTGGAGAAACTCGACCACGACGCCCTCGGCGCGCAGGTCGTCGCCCCACACCTTCTCGACGAGCTCGGCGTCGTGCTTGCCCTCGACGAGGATCCGCGACGCCCGAGCCACGCGGGCGCGCTGCTGCGGTGCCGCAAACGATCCCGAAGCCGTGCGCGCACGGCCCGTCGGCGCGGCGATGGCGGGCGCAACGAGTTCGACCGGTGCCCCGTCGACGAGGAAGCCCTTGCCGAGCGGGAACAGCCGGGTGCGCCCGTGCCGGTCTTCGAGTTCGACGTGACCGGATGCCACGCCCACGACAGCCCCGACGAAGTCGTCGCCCGCCACCTCGACCACCAGGTCGCGGTCGGCGGCGACGCGCGCCACCTGCTTCTTGCCGACGTCGCGCCACCCCTTCGCGAGCACGTCCGTCCCATACCGATCGTCCACAGCACCTCCGAAGCCGTGAGCCTACGCAAGGAACACTTGGGGAACACACAGGCGCTCCGAGCGGATGCCGCTATCGAGGCATACGGCACGCGGCATAGACTCGCGGAAGGGCCGCTCGGTTTCCTGGAACGGCCCGCCGACGCCCCGGAGGAGAGGGACGGATGCGATCTCGACGGCTTCCCGCGCTCGCGGCGACGCTTCTGATCTCGCTCGCCTCGCTCGCCTTCGGGAGCGTCGCGTCGGCCACCGAGCCCGTGTCCCTCGACGCCGATCGCGTCGTCGACCAGGCCGGCGTCCTCACGGACGCGGACGAAGCACGGGTGAACGATCACCTCGAAGCGCTGTCGTCCGAGGCCGACCTCGACCTGTGGGTCGTGTACGTCGACGAGTTCACGTCACCGGCATCCGCCGAGGAATGGGCCAACGAGACCGCGAAGCAAGGGAACCTCGGACCCGACCAGTACCTGCTCGCCATCGCCACCGAAGGGCGCGCCTACTACCTGTCGGCCGATTCCTCCGGGCCGATCTCCGAGGCCGCGATCACCGCGATCGAGCGGGACGACATCGAGCCGCGGCTCGGCGCCGATGATTGGGCGGGCGCTGCGATCGGCGCCGCGGACGGTCTCGCCGACGCGCGCAACGGCGGTGGTGCATCGGGCTGGTGGATCATCGTCCTCGTCGTCGCCGTGATCGGTGCGCTCGTCATCTGGGCGCTCGTCCGAAAGCGCCGTCGCTCCGGTGGCGCGCCGGCGAAGACCGAAGTGCCGCTGGAAGAACTCGAGCGACGTGCGGCATCCGCTCTCGTCCAGACCGACGACGCGCTCACCGCCAGCCAGCAGGAGCTCGGGTTCGCGGCCGCCGAGTTCGGCGAAGAGGCGACCGCGGAGTTCGCCCAGGCCATCGCCGACGCGCGCACCGCGCTCGACTCGGCGTTCACCCTCCAGCAGCGGCTCGAGGACGGGACCCCCGACGGTCCCGAGCAACAGCGGGCCTGGCTCGGCGAGATCATCGCACTGTGTGAACGCGCCGACGACACCCTCGATGCGAAGGCGGAAGCGTTCGATTCGCTCCGAGACCTCGCGAAGAACGCGCCGGCCGCCCTGGCCACCGTCACCGCCGCGCACACCGCGGCTCTCGCCGAGGTGGATGCCGCCGCCGCGCGCGTGACCGAGCTCTCGGCGCAGTACGCGCCCTCGGCGCTCGCGACCGTCGCCGACAACCCGGCGCAGGCTCGTGACCGCCTCGACTTCGCTGCGACCCAGCTCGCCGCCGCGCAGCAGGCACTCACGTCGAACGACGGCGCCGCTGCGGCTGTCTCCATCCGTGCGGCCGAGCAGGCCGTCGACCAGGCACGCACCCTCGAGGTCGCGGTCGACACGCTCGGCGGCGACCTCGCCGCAGCCGAACAGCACGGCGCAGCGCTGCTCGCAGACCTCGAAGCCGATCTCGCGGCGGCCGCAGCCACACCCGACCCCGACGGACGCATCGCGCCGATCGTGGCATCCACTCGTCAGCAGGTCGAGACCGCACGGGCCGCGCTCACCGGCACGGCGCGAGACCCGCTGACCGTCGTCGCAGCCCTCGAACGGGCCAACACCGCGATCGACGCCGCGCTCGGCGGCATCCGCGACGCACAAGCACGGGCCGAACGCGCCCGCAGCGTGCTCGGGCAGACCATCCTCCAGGCGAAGGCGCAGGTGTCCGCGGGCGAAGACTTCATCACCGCGCGCCGCGGCGCCGTGGGCGCCCCCGCGCGCACTCGTCTCGCCGAAGCCGGCGCCGCGCTCGTGCAGGCGACGCAGCTCCAGCAGAGCGACCCGGAGCAGTCCCTCGCGCTCGCGCAGCGGGCGTCGAGCCTCGCCGCCGAGGCGATCAGCCTCGCGCAGCGCGACGTCGGTGCGTTCTCGGGTGGCGGAAGCGGTGGCGGCGGAGGGGACATCGGCGGCATGCTGGGCGGCATCGTCCTCGGTTCGCTGCTGAACAGCGGCGGCGGGTTCGGTGGCGGCTTCGGCGGCTCCCGCTCCCGGAGCTCAGGCTTCGGCGGTTCACGGAGTTCGGGATCCCGCAGCGGCGGCGCACGTCGCAGCAGCGGAGGCTCCCGCTCCAGGCGGGGAGGCGGTCGCTTCTGATCTTTCGACGCCGCTCCACACAGACACAGACACAGACTCAGATCTCGGGACCTCCCGCTAGGAAAGGAAACACGATGGCAAAGCAGTCCATCTTCGGCCGCATCTCGACGCTGGTGAAGGCGAACATCAACGCCCTCCTCGACTCCGCCGAGGACCCGCAGAAGATGCTCGACCAGCTCGTCCGCGACTACACCAACAACATCGCCGATGCCGAGGCTGCGATCGCCGAGACGATCGGCAACCTGCGCCTGCTCGAGCGCGACCACGACGAGGACGTGAAGGCTGCCGCCGAGTGGGGCAACAAGGCGATCGCCGCCAGCCGCAAGGCCGACGAGCTGCGTGGATCGGGCAACACGGCGGATGCCGACAAGTTCGACAACCTCGCCAAGATCGCGCTCCAGCGCCAGATCAGCGAGGAGAACGAGGCCCGTGCCATCGCGCCCTCGATCGCCTCGCAGACCGAGGTCGTCGAGAAGCTCAAGGACGGCCTCAACGGCATGAAGCAGAAGCTCGACCAGCTGCGCTCCAAGCGCTCCGAGCTGCTCGCGCGTGCGAAGACCGCCGAGGCCCAGAACAAGGTCCACGACGCCGTCAAGTCGATCGACGTGCTCGACCCGACGAGCGAGCTCGGCCGTTTCGAGGACAAGGTCCGCCGCCAGGAGGCCCTCGCCGCAGGCAAGGCCGAGATCGCAGCATCTTCGATCGACGCGCAGTTCAACCAGCTCGAGGACCTCGGCGAGCTCACCGAGGTCGAGGCGCGGCTCGCCGCGCTGAAGACCGGTGGGGCTGCCGGCGCGATCGAGCGCTGACACACCGCACCCACGACGGCGCCGGTCCCTGCCAGGACCGGCGCCGTCACCGCTCCCCCGGGCTGGAGGCACCGTGACCCGATTCGTCGTCGTCCCGCAGTGGCAGGGCTCGCCGTCGCCCCGCGCGATGCGCCTCATCGACGGCGCCGATGCGATCGCGGGCGACCTGCCCCGCTCACGAGTGAGCCGGGTCGACGTCCCCGCCGAAGCGGGTGAGGCGCTCGGCAGCGGCATCCGTCGGCTCAGCACCCTCACGCGCGTGCGCGATGCGATCGGCGACGCGCTGGCCGCGGACGATGAGACCGCGATCGTCGTCGGCGGCGACTGCGCGGTTGCGATCCCCGCGATCGCGCATGCTGCGACGCGGCATCCGTCGCTCGCCGTCGTCTGGTTCGACGCGCACGGCGATCTGCACACCCCTGCGACCTCGCCGTCCGGCGCCCTCGCCGGGATGGCACTCCGCGCGGTCAGCGCCCCCAACCCGTTCGTGGACGCGCAGCTCGTCCCCGCCGGCCGCGTCGTGCTCGCGGGTGCGCGAACGTTCGACGACGATGAGGCCGCGCACGTGTTCTCAGAAGAGCCGAGGCACGTCGCGGCGAGCGAGCTCGACGATCCAGCCACCCTCGCCGACGCGGTCGTCGCGACCGGCGCCGACGCCGTGTACATCCACGTCGACCTGGACGTCCTCGACCCGGCGACCGTCACCGGCGTCCTCGACCCGGTGCCGTTCGGGGTGACGCCGGCGGAGCTGGTCGCCGCGATCGGCGCCGTCCGAGACCGGATGCCGCTCGTCGGCGCCTCGATCGCCGGGTTCGCGCCGTCGTCGCCGGACGTCGCCGTCGACGATCTCGGCACCATCCTGCGGATCGTCGGGGCGCTCGCGTGAGTCCTGCTCCGCCGACGGGCTGGGAGGCGCGCGCCGAACGCGCCATGGCTCGGGGGCGTCGCCTGGATCGGTGGATCCCGGCGTTCCTCCTCGACTCCCCCATCAGCCGGCTCGGCTTCGCTGCCGGGACCGCGTTCGGATGGACCTGGGGCATGCTCTGGTCGACCGGGCGGGTCGAGCGCCGCTCGGGGCTTCTCATCTTCCGGGGGATGCCGGAGTGGACGTTCGGCCGCGGCGGCGTGTGCGTCGGCATGTGCTTCCTCACCGGGAACGGGCGCTTCGACGACCGTCTGCTCGCGCACGAAGCGGTCCACAAGACGCAGTGGCAGCGCTACGGGCTGCTGCTCCCGGTCCTCTATCTCCTCGCCGGCCGCGACCCCCTCACCAACCGCTTCGAGATCGAGGCAGGGCTCGCCGACGGCCGCTACGTCCCCCGCCGCTGACTTGAGCCGACGAGCGCGCGACGGAGCTCGGCGAGCTCGTCGGCGGTCAGGCCGTAGGCCTGCAGATACTCGACCGGCCCGCCGTACCGCACGCGCAGGTCGTCGAACACGGCGGTCATCGCCGCCGCGGGCGACCGGGTCGCGAGGTCTTCGAGGTGCCGCGCCGTCGGGTACATCCGACGCAGGTGACCGAGCACGACGGCGTTCCGCTGCGCGGGCAGCTCACCCTCGGTGCGCGCGTAGTCGGCGATGATCGCGGTTTCATCGACGCCCGCCGCGGCGAGGATGAGCGCGACGCTCACCCCGGTGCGATCCTTGCCGACGGTGCAGTGGACGAGCACCGGATGCCGCTCCAGCACGGCGCGCGCCACGTCGACGAGCCGAGCCGCCGAGCCGTCGATCAGCGCCCGGTAGAGGTCGTCGAGCGAGAGGTCCTCGTCGAAGAACGACAGGGCCGATCCGGCGAACATCGGGAGTCGGATCGTCTCGACGTCGAGGTCGCCGAGCTGCGAGGGCTCGTACCGGACCTCGGCATCGTCGCGCAGATCGACGATGCGCCGGATGCCGCGTTCCCGCAGCACCGCGCGGCCGTCGTCGGTCAGCCGCGCGAGGTTCCCCGAACGGAACAGCACGCCCGAGCGGGTCGAGCCCGCGCCGGCCGGGAGCCCACCGACGTCGCGGAAGTTGAACGCGCCGGGGAGGTCGGTCATGCGCCCTTCCGTGGCGGCACCGGGTACTTCCCCGCGATGGTGATCCGGTTGAAGGCGTTGATCGAGACGAGCAGCCAGCTGAGCGCGACGTACTCCTGCTCGCTGAGGATACCGCCGACCCGGTCGTACACGTCGTCGGGGACGCCGTCCTCGTGGATGAAGACGTAGCACTCGGCGAGTTCGAGGGCGGCGCGCTCGCGCTCGCTGAACACGCCGGATTCGCGCCACACGGCCAGCTGCGAGATGTCGTCGGCGGTGATGCCCGCCTTCGCCGCACGGTCGACGTGAACGCGCACGCAGTACGCGCAGCCGTTGAGCTGCGACGCGTGGATCATCGCCAGCTCCTTGAGCCGGTCGTCGATCCCCGCCTTCGCAGCGAGATCGCCCACCGTCGTCGCAAACGCATCGAGTGCGTCGTACGCGGGGCGGGCGGCACGGGAGAGGTGGACGCGGTGCTCATCCGTCATGACGCCACACTACCGACGCCCGCGCCATGCCCAGCCGGATCGGTGAGAATGGCCCGGTGAGCACCCCCGACGACGAGTTCTCGTTCCTTCCCGCGCAGGCGGCGGCCGCGGGCGTCGCGGTCCCACCGGTGCGACGACTGTTCCACTCGCTCCCCGACGGACGTCGGCTGAGTGCGCTCCAGTTCGGGCGACCCGGTGCCGCCGACTTCGCGACCCCCGAGGTCACCTTCCTGCACGGCGCCGGCCTCAATGCGCACACCTGGGACACGACCGTGCTCGCGCTCGGCCTGCCGGCGCTCGTCCTCGACCTCCCCGGTCACGGTGACTCGTCCTGGCGGGAGGATGCCGCGTACACCGGCGCCACGATCGCCGCCGACATCGCCCCGGCGATCGCGGCCTGGACCCGCGCGCCACAACTGCTCGTCGGGCACTCCCTGGGCGGGTTGACCGGTGCCGCCCTCGCCGCGACCGACCCGCGGCTCGTCGCCTCGCTCGTCGTGGTCGACATCTCCCCCGGCATCGATCCCAATGGCGGCGCCGCGCAGATCCGGGCCTTCTTCGCGGGCCCGTCCGACTGGGCGTCGCGCGATGATCTCGTCGAACGCGCGCTGTCGTTCGGGCTCGGCGGGTCGCGCGAGGCCGCCGAGCGCGGCGTCTTCCTCAACTCGCGCGTGCGCGAGGACGGCCGCGTCGAGTGGAAGCACCACTTCGCGCACGTCGCGAACCGGCTCGCGGCAGACCCCGACGCGGCGGCCGTCGTCGATGCGCAGCAGCGTGGGCGGGCGGGCATCCTCTCCGCGGAGGGATGGGACCACCTGGCCGCAGTCACTGCCCCCGTCACGCTCATCCGGGGCACGCGAGGGTTCGTCACCGAGGCCGACCGCGACGAATTCACCACACGCCTGCCCACCGCGCGGGTCTTCGAGCTGAGCGCCGGCCACAACATCCACGAGGAACTGCCCGCCGATCTGGCACAGACCATCGCGGGCGTGTGGCGCGTCGATCATGACGATGCGTGACACTGCGGCCGATGACCGAACCGGTCCCGCGGGACTCTAGGCTGTAACCCGCACCCGAGCACGAGGCGTCGGCAGCAACGACGCCCCATGTCCTCGCGAAAGGATCCCCCACATGTTCCGCCGCACTGCTTTGGCCGCGACGAGCCTGCTCCTCGCCGGCGCACTGGCGTTCACCGGCTGCACCGCCGAGACCCCCGACGACGACGCCACGACGGGGACGCCCGACCCCGCGGCATCCGTCGCGATCCGCCTCGTGCTGGAGCCCGGCAACCTCGACGTCCGCGAGACCGCGGGTGCGGCACTCGATCAGATCCTCATCGACAACGTGTACCAGGGCCTGGTCGCGCGCACGGCCGACCAGGAGATCGTGCCCGCGCTGGCGAGCGACTACGAGGTGTCGGACGATCGCCTCACCTACACCTTCACCCTCCGCGAGGGCGTCACCTTCCACGGCGGCGAAGAACTCACTCCCGAGGACGTCGTGTGGTCGCTCACGCAGGTGCGCGACACCCCCGAGTACCGCGATTCGGCGCGACTCGCGCACGTCACCGACATCGCAGCCGACGGTGACGAGATCACCCTCACGCTCGACGAGCCCGACTCGACACTGCTGTGGACCCTCACCGGTCGCGCCGGCCTCATCCTCAAGAAGGGCGACAAGACCGACCGTCAGACGGCCGCGAACGGCACCGGCCCCTTCACACTCGCCGACTGGAAGCAGGGCGACAGCATCACCTTCGCCCGCAACGACGAGTACTGGGGCGAGCCCGCCGGCGTCGCCGAGGTCGTCTTCTCGTACGTGGGCGACAACCAGGCCGCGCTCAGCGGCGCCGCAGCGGGCGACTTCGACGTGCTCACCGGGTTCGACGCGAACCTGCGCGAGCAGGTCGAGGCGAACGGCGACTTCGAACTCGTGCTGGGCGAATCGACCGACAAGGGGACGCTCGCCTTCAACAGCACCGAGGGCCCACTCGCCGACGTCCGCGTGCGCCAGGCGATCCGCCAGGCGATCGACAAAGAGGCGATCGTCACGGCGCTCGGCTCCGGTTCGACGCAGTACGGCCCGATCCCCTCGCTCGACCCCGGGTACGAAGACCTGAGCGAGCTCGCCCCGTTCGACCCGGAGGCCGCCACGGCACTGCTTGCCGAGGCGGGCGCCGAAGACCTCGACCTGACCCTCACGATCCCGTCCGCGTACGGCACGACGGTGGCGCAGATCCTCGTCTCCAACCTCCGCGACGTCGGCGTGACGCTGCACGTCGATCCGGTGGAGTTCCCGGCGTGGATCAACGACGTGTACGTGAACCGCGACTACGAGCTGAGCTTCGTCCTGCACACCGAAGCGCGCGACTTCGAGAACTGGGCCAACCCGGACTACTACTTCACCTACGACAACCCCGAGGTGCAGGAGCTGTACGCCGAGTCCGTCGCCGCCACCGACGACGCCGAAGCCGCCGCACTCCTGGCCGAGGCCGCTCGGATCGTCTCCGAGGACCACGCCGCCGACTGGCTGTACAACGGCGCCTCGGTGCTCGCGATCTCGACCGCCGTCTCGGGGATGCCGGAGGCGAACGTGAACGAGCGGCTCAACCTCGCAGAGTTGACCAAGAGCGAGGAGTGATCCGCTACGCGCTGACTCGACTGGCCCTGCTGGTGCTGGGCCTGTTCGTCGCCAGCGCGCTCATCTTCGCCACGCTCCGGGTGCTTCCCGGTGATGTCGCCCAGCTCATCGCCGGGATGAACTCCTCGCCCGAGCAGATCGCGGCGGTCCGTGAACGCTTGGGGCTCGACCGGCCCCTGCCGGTGCAGTACGCGGACTGGATCGGCGGCGTCCTGCGCGGCGACCTCGGCACCTCGCAGCTCAACGGCGCCCCGGTCTTCGACGAGTTGGTCGAGAAGGCGGAAGTCACGATCCCCCTCGGCGTGATGGCGCTGATGGTCGCGCTCCTCATCGCCGTGCCGTTCGGCGTGCTCGCAGCGGTCCGACGTCGACACGTCGATGGCACGCTTCTGTCGTTCGGTGCGCAGGCGCTCGCCGCCGTTCCCGTGGTGTGGGCGGGAATGATGCTCGTCGTCGTGTTCGCGGTGTGGCTGGGCTGGCTCCCCGCACAAGGGTTCCCCCGCTCGGGCTGGGCCGATCCGGTTGCGGCCTTCCGCGCCCTCATCCTTCCGGCGCTCACGATCGGCGTGGTCGAAGGCGCGGTGCTGCTGCGCTTCGTCCGGTCGGCGACGCTGCAGGCGGTCGGGCAGGACTTCGTCCGCACTGCCGCGGCCAAGGGCCTCACGCGCACGCAGGCGCTCCTCCGGCACGGCCTGCCGAGCGTCGGGCTCTCGGTCATCACCGTGCTGGGCCTGCAGGTCGCGGGCATCATCGTCGGCGCCGTCGTCATCGAGCAGCTCTTCAGCCTGCCGGGCATCGGCCGGATGCTCGTCGCCGACACCGGCAACCGCGACCTCGTGAAGGTGCAGGGCGAGCTGCTCGTCCTGACCGGGTTCGTGCTCGTCGTGGGCTTCCTCGTCGATCTGCTCCACCGCGTCATCGACCCCCGACAGCGGGAGGCAGCATGAGCCGCTTCGCCTGGCTCCCCCGCCTGTGGGCGACCGCGACCGGCCGCTTCGGGCTGCTCGTCGTGGTCGCGATCGCGCTGATCGCCCTCGTCTCGGTGTTCTGGACGCCGTTCGACCCCCTCCGCGTCGACATCGACAACCGCTGGGCGGGCCCCGGCGGCGCAAACCTCCTCGGCACCGACGGCTCGGGGCGCGACATCCTGAGCGTGCTGATGGCGGGCGCCCGCACGACGATCTGGGTCGCCGTGGGAGCTGGGGTCATCGCGACGCTCACCGGGCTCGCCCTGGCCGCCCTCGGGGCGCTCACACCGCGCGCGGTGCGCGAGAGCGTCGCGGTCGCGGTCGACATCCTGATCGCGTTCCCGGTCCTGCTGCTCGCGATGATGCTCTCCGCAGTCTGGGGAGGCTCGCTGCTGATCGTCGTCGTCTCGGTCGGACTCGGCTTCGGGGTCAACATCGCACGGGTCACGCGGCCGGAGCTCCGCCGGGTGCTGCACAGCGACTTCGTGCTCGCGGGACGCGCAAGCGGCCTCACGCCGTGGCAGAACCTGTGGCGGCATCTGCTCCCGAACGTCGCGCCGGTGTTCATCGTGCAGCTGTCCTGGGGCATGGCGGTCGCCGTGCTCGCCGAGGCCGGGCTCTCGTACCTCGGCTTCGGCGCAACCGTCACCGAGCCCTCGTGGGGGCTGCTGCTGGCGGAACTGCAACAGTTCATCACGATCCACCCCGGATCGGTCCTGTGGCCGGGCCTCGCGATCACCCTCACTGTGCTCGGGTTCAACCTGCTCGGCGACGGCCTGCGCGATGCCACCGACCCGACACTCGCCCGCCGCGCCACTCGTGCGGCGACACCTCCCCCGGCGGTGGTCGCATGAGCCTCACCGTGACCGACCTGGTCGTCGAGATCGGCGGCATCCGCGTCGTCGACGGCGTCTCGTTCGAGGTCGAGGCCGGCGCGCGCACCGGCCTCATCGGCGAGTCCGGCTCGGGCAAGTCGCTCACCGCCCTCGCCCTGCTGGGCCTCCTGCCCGACGGCGCGGCCGCCTCGGGCAGCGTGCGATGGGAGGGGCGCGAACTGCTCACGCTTCGCGACCGCGACCTCGCCGGCATCCGCGGCGACGAGATCGGCATCGTGTTCCAGGAGCCGCAGACCGCGCTCAACCCCATCCGCACCGTCGGCCGGCAGATCGCCGAGTCGATCCGCATCCACCAGCGGGGCGTCTCGCGGCGCGAGGCATGGGCGCGAGCGGTTGAAGAGGCCCGACGTGTGCGCTTGCCAGACCCCGAGCAGATCGTGAACCGCTACCCGCACCAGCTCTCCGGCGGGCAGCGACAGCGCGTCGCCATCGCGATGGCGCTCGCATGCCGCCCGCGCCTGCTCATCGCCGATGAACCGACGACCGCGCTCGACGTGACGATCCAGGCGGAGATCCTCGAACTCCTGCAGCACCTCGTCGACGAAGACGGCATGTCCCTCGTCTTCATCACCCACGACCTCGCCGTCCTCTCGCAGGTCGCGACCGACGCGGTCGTGCTCGAGTCGGGCCGCATCGTCGAGCAGGGGCCGCTCTCGCGCCTCCTGACGACGCCGCAGTCCCCCGTCACGCAGGGGCTACTCCGCGACGCGACCGCGACGCTGTGGAAGCCGGGAGGCATCGGATGACCGCCCTCCTGTCCGCCCGGGGACTCACCCGCCGATACCGGATGCCGCGCGCCGGGCTGTTCGCCCCCGTACGCGAAACCATCGCGCTCGACGACGCCGACGTCGACGTCCGCGCCGGCAGCACGCTCGGGGTCATCGGCGAGTCCGGATCGGGCAAGTCGACCCTCGTCCGGCTGCTGCTCGGGCTCGACACCCCGACGGCCGGCTCGGTGACCTTCGACGGTCGGGCGGTCGACGCCGCGGCATCCGCTCGGTCGCTCCACTGGCTGCGGCGCGAGACGGGCATCGTGTTCCAGGACCCGTACGCGTCGCTCGACCCGAGGATGCGCGTCGACCGCATCGTCGGCGAGCCGCTGTGGGCGCTGGACGTCGACGTGGACCGCAGAGCGCGGGTGCGGGAGGTGCTGGACGACGTGGGATTGCCCTCGGATGCCGGCGAGCGGTACCCGCACGAGTTCTCGGGCGGGCAGCGGCAGCGCATCGCACTGGCTCGTGCGCTCGTGCACCGGCCGCGGCTGCTCGTCGGCGACGAACCGCTCTCGGCGCTCGACGTGACGGTGCGCGCGCAGGTGCTGGAGCTCATCCGCGAGCTCCGCGTCCGCGATGGGCTGACCCTCGTCATGGTGTCGCACGACATCGGCGTCGTGCAGAACCTGTGCGACGAGGTCGTGGTCATGAAGGACGGCCGCATCGTCGAGGAGGGGCCGACCGAGAAGGTGCTGCTGCAGCCGCAGGTCGCCTACACGCGACGTCTGCTCGCCTCGATCCCGGTCATCGATCCGCCGCGCTGAGTGTGTGCAGTCGGCGCACGTGTCGGCGCCGGGCGTTACCGTGGCGTCATGCACGCGATCGTCCCGCCGTACCTGCTCGCCGCCCTCGCCGCCGCGCCCGCGGATCGGTTCCCCGCCGCGTCCGCGGCGGCGCGTGCCACGCTCGCGCTGCCCCGTACCTATACGCCGACGCGCGCGCATCTCGACCTCAGCGTTGACGGCGGCGCACTCGTCGTCTCGGCGAGCCCCGATCCCGACCGGCTCGTGTCCGATGCGCAGCAGCGCGAGGAGCTCCCGGGAGTGCCGGCGCGCGCCGAGGGCGCCGAGCCCACCGGTGACGCCGCGGTCGACGAAGCGTATGACGGACTCGGTGCGACGTTCGCGTTCTTCTGGCAGGCCTTCGAACGGGTCGGATTGGATGCCGCGGGCGGGCCGCTGCTCGCAACCGTGCACTTCGGCCGCGACTACGACAACGCGTTCTGGGACGGCACACGGATGGTGTTCGGCGACGGCGACGGCGAGGTCTTCACCGGGTTCACCCGCTCGGTCAGTGTCATCGCGCACGAACTCGCGCACGGCGTGATCGAGCACGCCGGCGGCCTGGTCTACCAGGGCCAGTCCGGAGCGCTCAACGAATCGGTCGCCGACGTGTTCGGCGCGCTCACCGAACAGCACCTCCGCGGCGAGACGGCCGGCGAGGCGACCTGGCTCGTGGGCGCCGAGATCTTCACCGACGCCGTCACCGGCTCCGCGCTTCGCTCACTCGCGGCGCCCGGCACAGCGTACGACGACGACATCCTCGGAAGGGATCCGCAGCCGGGCCACATGCGCGACTATGTCGAGACCTCGGGTGACAACGGCGGCGTCCACATCAACTCGGGAATCCCGAACAAGGCGTTCCACCTGGTTGCGACCACGCTCGGCGGGAACGCCTGGGAGCGCGCCGGACGTATCTGGTATCTGACGCTGACCGGCGGCTCGCTGTCGAGCACGGCGACCTTCACCGACTTCGCCGCCGCCACGACCGCGACAGCGATCGCGGAGTACGGTGAGGAATCGGAGGAGGCCGCCGCAGTCCGCAAGGCGTGGGACGCGGTCGGGGTCACGGGAGATGTCGCAGTCGGCTGATTCGCTCACGATCCTCGTCGTGCGCACCGGCGGCTTCGCCGGGCTCCGTCGCGCCTGGCGCGTCGCCGCCGACGAGGCATCCGCTCCGGGGTGGCGCGAACTCGTCGACGCATGCCCGTGGAATGCGGCCGCGCCCGCGGCGCCGGCGACGGGAGCGGACCGCTACGTCTGGGAGGTCACAGCGGCGGAAGCGCGGCATCCGCTCTCGAGCGAGGAACGGCACGTCGTCCTCGGCGAGCGCGCGGTCGCAGGGCCGTGGCGCGACCTCATCGATGCCGTCCGCGAGGGCGGGGAGCCGGCGGACGTCAGCGGTTGATCAGTCGCGACCACCAGGACGGCTGCTTCCGCGGCGACAGCGACTTCTGCAGGTAGATCGTGCCGAGCGGCCGCCCGAACTTGTATCCGACCCGGCCCATGCGCCCCACCTCGACGAAGCCGAGCTTCTCGTGCAGCGCGACCGACGCCTCGGCACCCTTGTCGCTGATCACGGCGACCATCTCGCGAAGGCCCTTCGCCTCGCACGCCGCGATGAGCGCTTCGAGGAGGGCTCGACCGAGGCCCTTTCCGGTCGCCGCCTGACCGAGGTAGATCGAGTTCTCGACGGTGTAGCGGACGCCGCTGCCGCCGGTCCACGGGCCGACCATGCCGTAGCCGAGCACCTGGTCGTTCGGTGACACCGCGACGAGGAACGGCAGACCGAGCTTCTGCAGGTGGTCGAACTTGTCGCTCCAGCGCTTGTGCGACCAGCGCTTCTCGTCGAGGGTGACGACCGAGTTCGTCACGTAGTAGTTGTAGATCTCGCGGATGTCGGGGATGTCCGCGCGCACCGCCGGACGGATCGAGAACGCGAACGCGGCTTCGGGTTCGGGCCGGCGACGCAGGTGGCGCGGAAGACGACGGCGATCACGCTCGTACTCGTCCTCCAACATGCGGACAGTGTACGGGTCAGTCTCCGACGCGCCAGTCGACCGGGGCGGCACCATGTGCAGCGAGCAGTTCGTTCGCGCGAGAGAACGGACGCGATCCGAAGAAGCCGCGACGTGCCGACAGCGGCGACGGGTGCGCCGACTGGATGACCGGGGTGTCGCCGAGGAGCGGGCGCAGGTTCGCGGCATCCCTCCCCCACAGGATCGCGACGAGTGGCGCCTCGCGCGCGACGAGCGTGCGGATCGCGTGCTCGGTGACGCGCTCCCAGCCCCAGCCGCGATGCGAGCCGGCGGCACCCGGCGCGACGGTGAGTACGCGGTTCAGCAGCATGACGCCCTGGTCGCTCCAGGCGGAGAGGTCACCGTGCGGGGCGCGGGCGATGCCGAGGTCGGACTCGAGCTCGGTGTAGATGTTCCCGAGGCTGCGCGGCAGCGGGCGGACGTGACGCTCGACGGCGAACGAGAGCCCGATCGCGTGCCCCGGCGTCGGGTACGGGTCCTGGCCGACGATGAGCACCTTCACGTCCGCGAGCGGCCGGGCGAACGCGCGCAAGACGTGCTCGCCGGCGGGAAGGTACCCGCCCTCGGCTTCTCGCAAGCGATCGCCGAGCGCCGCGATGTCGTCCGCGACGGGTGCGAGGGCTTTGGCCCAGCCGGCGTCGATGAGACCGGATGCCGCGAGCTCGGCGAGCGTCTTCGCCATCAGGCGCTCGCGGGGAGGCCGGCGTCTTCCTGCTCGACGGTGCCCTGGAACGACCACGGGAAGTTGATCCAGAGGTCGGTCTCGCGCCACGAGTAGTCGGGCGTCGCGACCGAGCCGGGCTTCGTGTAGATGCAGACCGAGCGGACGTCGGCGGCCGCCTCTTCGAGCATGCGGACGGCGAGCGCGAGCGTGCGGCCACTGTCGGCGACGTCGTCGACGAGGAGGACGCGCTTGCCGGGCAGGTAACCGAGGTCGAGGTCCGGCGGGAGGAGCTCAGGGGCATCGAGCACGGTGCCGATCCCGGTGTAGAACTCGACGTTCAGGGCGCCGCAGCTCTTCACACCGAGCCCGTACGCGATTGCCCCGGCCGGCAGCAGGCCGCCGCGTGCGATCGCGACGACGACGTCGGGCATGAACCCGTCGGCGACGATCGATCGGGCCAGGTCACGGGTCGCCTGGCCGAAGCCGTCCCAGGTCAACGTCTCTCGCTCGGTCACCGGCATCCCTTCGTCTGAAGACTCCAGCCTAGGCCGCCGGCCTCCGGGCGCGAGGTCGTTGAGCGAGGAAGCGAAGCGACCGAGACGAAACGTCCGACGAATCGCGGATGCCGCGGGTCCCGGACGCCCGCGATGACCGAGCAAACTGCTCGCCCGAAGAATGAACGCTTTCTGATCTTGATCTGGGATTCAGAAGCCCGAATCGACCCTCTCAATGTCGTACCCCCTCACCACAATGGAGGTATGACCAACCCAGTCGAGCACCCCGGATCGGACGCCTTCATGACGTCCCTCGCCGGGCTCGCGCACGGGATGGAAGGGCTGGCTCAGGATGCCGCTGCCCTGCAGATCCGAGAGGTCCGACTCCTCGCTGCCGCGGCCGCCCTCGCCGAGAAGACCGCAGCCGGGTCACCCGCGAAGGTGCGCGAGCAGGACATGGCGCTCCGGTCGATCTCCGCGGAGCTCGCAGGCATCATGCGGATCGCCGACCGCACGATGCAGCGCCGTATCGATGAAGCCCGAACAATCGTCGAGGACTACACCGCCGCCCTCGACGCGTGGGAAGCCGGTCGGATCGTGCGGGGGCACGTCCTCACGATCGTGGCCGCCGGCTCAGTACTGCCACCCGAGTTGCGTGGTCAGTTCGCGGAGTCCGCGATCCCGAAGTGCGAACGCGACACCCCCAACCGGGTCCGGCCCGCGCTGGAGATGCTCGCGCAACACCTGCACCCGCGGTCGTTCGCGGAGCGGCACGAAGCAGCCGCGGCCGGTCGGTGCGTCCGCATCGTGCCCGGGTCGAACGGGATGTCCGAGCTGATCGCGAAGATGCCGACCGCGATCGCAGAGGGCATCCACGACCGTCTCACCCAGATGGGCCGCGCGATCATCGACACGCGTGGCGAGCGCGCGGCCGGTGGTGGCCTGACCCTCGGGATTGACGGCAGTGACGAATCCCGCGCTGAGATCGTCTCCACCGACGCCCGCACCATGGACCAGGTTCGCGCCGACCTCTTCGCCGACCTGCTCCTCGCCGGAACGCCAGCGCTCGACGACACGCGCGACACCTCGGCCGGCCCGCTCGGGAAGATTCGCGCACGCATCCAGGTCGTCATCCCCGCACACGCCCTCGCTGGCGACGACCACGACGCCTGCGACCTCGTCGGACGCTCCCCCATCGACGCGGCCACCGCGCGTCAGCTCGCGGCAGGGAACAGGCAGTGGGAACGCCTCCTCACCCACCCCGTCACCGGCACCGTCCTGGCGGTGGACTCGTACCGGGTGCCGGAGAAGATGCGCCGGTACCTGCAGGCGAGGGACCAGCACTGCCGGTTCCCCGGATGCCGCCAGGCGGCCATTCGGTGTGAGGTCGACCACAGCGAGGATCACGCGCTTGGCGGGAAGACCAACACCTGCAACCTGTGCCATCTGTGCCAGCGACATCACTCGATGAAGCACTTCACTTGCTGGAGAGTCCGACAACTTTTGGGTGGCGTCCTCGAATGGACCTCACCCCTCGGCAGGATCTACAGAGAAGACGCACCCGCACCGGCCGTCGCCTTCACCCCTGCCATCGTCACGCCCACCGAAGCCGCACCCTTCTGATCGCCCCGGAGTGTTGCGGTGCCGCTGCACACCCGCGACGACGCCGCACCACTAGGCTCCGGAACGTGACCAGCCCGAACGCGTCCCCACTCACGACCTCGACGCTGCGCACCTCAGCGCTGCGTACTTCGGCTTTGGGAATCACTGCCGGGCTCATCGGCTGGTTCATCGTGGTCGAGATCGTCAGCGGCATCCTGCAGGGGTACTACATCCCCCTCTTCAGCGACATCGTCATCGAACTCGGCATCCGCGACGCCGACGTCAACTGGTTCGAAGCCGGGCAGCTCCTCCTCTCGGCCATCGTCGTCCCGATCCTCGCGAAGCTCGGCGACATGTACGGCCACAAGAAGATCCTGCTCATCGCGGCCGTTCTCACCGCCCTCGCCTCGTGGGGGCTCGTCTTCGCCGGCGACTTCTGGTCGTTCCTGCTGTTCTGGTCGCTGCAGGGCTTCTACGTCGTCTGGCTGCCGCTCGAGATCGCCCTCATCTTCGAGCGCGGCCGCCAGCAGAACCACGGCGTCTCGCTCACCCGCCGCGCCGCGGGCCTGCTCGTTGTCGGCCTCGAAGCCGGCGCCATCATCGGCGCCCTCGCCGCCGGCCGCATCTACGCCGCCACCGGTGACCTCGCCCTCACCCTCATGGTCCCGGCGATCGCCGTCTCGCTCGTCGCCGTCGTCATCGCCGTCTTCGTCCCCGAGTCCGCCCCCTCCGGCGCGAAGAAGATCGACACGCTCGGTACCGTCATCCTCGCGTGGGGCCTCCTCCTCGTCACCGGCGCTCTCGCCTGGATGCGCCTCATCGGCGAGCTCGACCTCGGCGCAGCCGCCTGGTGGGGCGTCGCAGGGCTCCTCGTCCTCGGCATCCTGCTGCTGGTCGGCTTCGTCTTCTATGAACTCCGCCAGACGAACCCCATCATCGACATCCGCATTCTCGCCCGCCCCGACATGTGGCCCGTGCAGGCGACGGCGTTCCTCATCGGCATCAGCCTGCTCGGCGCGCAGGGTCCTCTCTCCACGTACGCCGGCACCGACCCCGCCCTCGGCTACGGGCTCGGCCTTGACGCGTCCGAACGCTCCTACGTGATCGGGCTCTACCTCGTGTCGCTCATCATCGGCGCCGTCGCGTTCTCGGCGACCTCCCGGCGCATGAGCCCGCGCATCATGCTCATCGTCGCGGCGCTCCTCGTCGGCGTCGGGTACACGCTGTTCCTGCCGTTCCACCTCGAGCTCTGGCAGGTGCTCCTCAACCTCTCGATCGCAGGCATCGGATGCGGCGCCCTCGTCGGCGCCATGCCCGCCGCGGCGGCCGCCGCGGCGCCGTTCGGCCACACCGGCGAGGCATCCGGCATGACGAACACGACCAAGACGATCGGCGGGGCATTCTCGTCCGCGGTCTTCGGCGTCGTCCTCGCCGGCGGCGCGGGCGCCGTCGCGGGTCAGACCGCGGGATCGCTCGGCGGCTACATGACAGTGTGGGCGATCTGCGCCGCGGGCGGCTTCCTCGCTGCGCTGCTCCTGCTGCTCGTGCCGAAGGTCGCGTTCGCCGACGCCCATCCCGCCTGAACCGGGCTACCCCTCGAAGACGCGCGGCACCAGCGGCCCGCGCGCGAGCAGGTGCTGCGCCGACTGCGCGACCGGCCGCATCGTCACGAGATCGAGGTTGACGTGCCCCGGAGCGTTCAGCGCGTACGCGATCACGTCGGCGACGTCGCCCGCCGTCAGCGGGTCGGCGACACCGTCGTAGACCTTCTCGGCTGCGGCGCGGTCGCCGCCCAACCGGTTGAGCGAGAACTCTTCGGTGTAGACCATGCCGGGCGCGATCTCGACGACGCGGATCGGCTCGCCGTTCAGCTCCAACCGCAGCGCGTGCACGAGCATCGACTCCCCCGCCTTCGCGGCGTTGTAGCCGGCGCCGCCCGGGTAGGCGGTCTGCGCCGCAGTGGAGGTCACATACAGGGTGTCCGCGTGGCCGTCCTCGTGCGCCGCACGCCGCAGCAACGGCAGCAGCGCCGCCGTCAGCAGCTGCGCCGACAGGACGTTGACCTCGAACATCCACTGCCAGTCGGCGGCGGAGCCGTCCTCGACGCGGTCGGTCCCCCGCGCGCCGCCGGCGACGTGCACCAGCGCGTGCACCGGTCCGGTCTCGGCGAGGTGCGCGGCGAGCGCGGTGACATCGGCTTCTTTCGTGAGGTCGGCTGCGACCGACCGCGACCCGACCTCGGCGTCAAGTTCCTCGAGCCGTGACGCGCGTCGGGCGACGCCGACGACGTCCCACCCGCTCGACCGGAGTGCGCGCACAACGGCCTCACCGATCCCCGAGCTCGCACCGGTCACCACTGCACGTCGATTCGCCATGGCTCCACGCTAGCGCCGCCAGACGAATGCCCAGGCCGCGGCACGTTACGTCCCGTGTCTCGTGCCGTTGTCGCGGATGCCGCCCGCTCGTAACGTCGTACCCGGTCGCGGCATCCGTCGCACCCCCACTACATAGACGCAGGGAGCCTGACATGTCCGCACCCGAGAACTGGCGCTTCGAGACGAAGCAGATCCACACCGGCGCCGCTCCGGACCCGGTCACCAAGGCCCGGGCGACGCCGATCTACCAGACGACGTCGTACGTGTTCGACAACGCCGACCACGCCGCGAACCTGTTCGCGCTGGCCGAGTTCGGCAACATCTACACGCGCATCCAGAACCCGACGCAGGACGTGCTCGAGCAGCGACTCGCCGGTCTCGAGGGCGGCACCGGTGCCCTGCTCGTCGCATCCGGCCAGGCCGCGGAGACCTTCGCCGTCCTCAACATCGCGCAGGCCGGCGACCACATCGTCTCGTCGAGCTCGATCTACGGCGGCACCTACAACCTCTTCAAGTACACGCTCGCGAAGCTCGGCATCGAGACGACGTTCGTCGAGAACCAGGACGACGCCGAGGAGTGGCGCCGCGCTGTCCGCCCGAACACGAAGCTCTTCTTCGCCGAGACCATCGGCAACCCGAAGATCAACGTGCTCGACATCCGCACCGTCGCCGACGTCGCACACGACGCGGGCGTCCCGCTCATCGTCGACAACACGATCGCGACGCCGTACCTCATCCGTCCGTTCGAGCACGGTGCCGACATCGTCGTGCACTCGGTCACGAAGTTCCTCGGCGGCCACGGCACGACCATCGGCGGCGCCATCATCGACGGCGGCACCTTCCCGTGGTCGCAGCACAGCGACCGGTTCCCCGGCCTCACGACCCCCGACGAGTCGTACCACGGCGCGGTCTACACCGCCGCGGTCGGCGACGCGCTCGCGTACATCATCAAGGCGCGGGTGCAGCTGCTCCGCGACCTCGGCTCGGCCATCTCGCCGCAGAGTGCGTGGAACCTCATCCAGGGCGTCGAGACCCTCTCGCTGCGCATCGAGCGACACGTGCAGAACGCGCAGGAGATCGCCGAGTGGCTCGAGAACCACGCCGACGTGGCGTCCGTGAACTACTCCGGGCTGCCCACCTCGCCCTGGTACGCCGCAGCGAACCGCTACGCCCCGAAGGGCGTCGGCGCGGTGCTGTCGTTCGAGCTCAAGGGCGGTGTCGAGGCGGGCCGCGAGTTCGTCAACTCGCTCACCCTGTTCAGCCACCTCGCCAACATCGGCGACGTCCGCTCGCTGGTCATCCACCCGGCATCCACGACGCACTCGCAGCTCACGCCCGAGCAGCAGCTCACGTCGGGGGTGACGCCGGGCCTCGTGCGCCTGTCGGTCGGGCTCGAGAACATCGACGATCTCAAGGCCGACCTCGAGCAGGCTCTCGCCGCCGCGCGCCGCGTCTCCGAGGCCGCACGCGCCTGACACGCACCGTCCACGACACCCCGCCCGGTTCGCCGCGGCGGGGTGTCGTGCGTCCGGGTGACCCCGCATGACGTAACACGCGGGCCGCGGCCGGATCCCGCCGTGAGAATGGATGCCATGGACTGGCAGACCTCGGAAGACACGGTGCCCTCGGCGCCCGTGACCGAGGCCGACGCGCGCCTGCTCCTCGGCCGCCCGCCCGCAACCGGCGCATGGCGCGACGGCGACCCGGCCGGCCAGCGCCGCTTCGCGTCGCTCGGCGCGTTCACGACCGAGGGCGGCGAACGACTCCCCGGCATCCGACTCGCCTATGAGACCTGGGGCGAGCTCTCCCCCGCCCGCGACAACGCGATCCTCATCCTGCACGCCCTCACCGGCGACAGCCACGTCCGCGGCGAAGCGGGCCCGGGCCACGCGACCGAAGGCTGGTGGGGCGACATCGTCGGCCCCGGAGCCGCGATCGACACCGACCGCTGGTTCGTCGTCGCCCCGAACATCCTGGGTGGCTGCCAGGGCTCGACGGGCCCCTCGAGCATCGCGCCCGACGGGTACGAGTGGGCGTCCCGCTTCCCGTTCCTGACGATCCGCGACCAGGTCGCCGCGCAGGTGCTGCTCGCCGACGCCCTCGGCATCGACCGTTGGGGCGCCGTCGTGGGCGGCTCGATGGGCGGCATGCACGCCCTCGAGTGGGCCGTCGGCCTCCCCGACCGTGTCGAACGCCTTGCCGTGCTGTGCTCGCCGCCGACGACGACCGCCGACCAGGTCGCCCTCAACTCCGTGCAGCTCGCGGCCATCCAGATGGACCCGCGGTTCGCGGGTGGGTCGTACTACGACGCCGCCGACGGCGATGGTCCGCACCGCGGCCTGTCGCTCGCCCGGCGCATGGCCCTCCTGAACTACCGGACGCCGACCGAGTTGAACCAGCGGTTCCAACGCTCGTGGCAGTCAGACAAGAGCCCGTTCGGCGAGGGCGGTCGCTACGCCGTCGAGAGCTACCTCGACTTCCACGGCAACCGCTTCACCCGCCGCTTCGACGCGAACAGCTACCTCACCCTCGTCGAGGCGATGAACTCCCACGACGTCGGGCGGGACCGCGGCGGCGTCGAGGATGCCCTTGCACGCGTGACGGCGCGGACGCTCGTCCTCGGGATCGACAGCGATCGACTGTTCCCGGTCGAAGGGCAGCACCGCATCGCACGCGGCATCCGCTCGACGATCGACGATGACACGGTCGTCCTCTCGAGCGACTTCGGGCACGACGGCTTCCTCATCGAGACCGCCGCGGTCGCGGTGCACCTGCGACGACTGCTCGCGAGCTGACTCAGACGGGCGAGAGGTCTGGCATCGTCGTGATGCCGAACTCGCGCCGCAGTGCGCTGCGCGCGGCGTGCCATCCCGCCAGGCCGTGGACGCCCGGGCCCGGACTCGTCGACGCCGACGACAGGTAGACCCCCGGCAAGGGCGTGCGCCAAGGCTCCGGCGACAGCGTCGGCCGACGAAGCAGCTGTCGAAGGCTCGGCGCACCGGCCGCGATATCCCCGTCGATGTAGTTCGGGTTGTGGGATGCCACCTGCACCGCGGTCCGCGACGCGTGTGCGACGACGACATCGCGGAACCCCGGCGCGAACCGCTCGATCTGCGCGGTCACGGCCTCGGTACGGTCGACGCCACTGCCGGCTGGGACATGCGTGTACGCCCACAACGTGTGCGCGCCGGTGGGCGCACGGGTGTCGTCGAACAGCGACGGCTGCGACACCAGGACGTAGGGGTTCGCGGGCACTTCGCCCCGTGCGACTGCCCGTTCGGATGCCGCGATCTCGGCTCGCGTGCCACCGAGGTGCACCGTGCCAGCCTCGGCGACCGCCGGGTCGCGCCACGGCACCGGCGCCGACAACGCGAAGTCGACCTTCGCGACGGCACCGCCGAAACGGAACCGCGCCAACGCCCGTCGATACGCGGCGGGGAGCCGGTCACCCGCCATGCGCAACAGCGCCGGCGGCGCGATGTCGAGCAGCACCGCGCGCGAGGGCGGCAGCTCGTCGAGGCTCCGGATCGTCGTGCCGGTGACGATCTCGCCGCCGTGTGCGCGCAGGTCGGCTTCGAGCGCGTCGGCGATCCGCTGACTGCCGCCGACCGGGATCGGCCAGCCGCGGGCATGCCCGTAGGCCCCGAGCACGAGCCCCGCGCCGGCCGCGGCGAGCCCCGGCATCGGCAAGATCGCGTGGGCGGCCACGCCGGCCAGGAGCGCGGGCGCCGCCTCGGCCGAGAACCCCCTATCCCACCACGGGCCGCCCTGGTCGAGTGTCGCCGCAGCCAGTCGGGCGGCGGTCAGCGGATGCCGCGGCATCCGCACCAGCGACCCACCCGTGGTCTCGGCGACCTCGGCGGCGCGTGCGGCGAGCGGTGCCAGCAGTCGCGCGTATCGGGCGCCGTCGCCGCGAAGCGTGTCGGCGGTGCGCTCCAGGTCGCGGTAGGCGATCGCCGCGGGGCCGTCGTCGAGCGGCTGCGCGTACGACGCCTCCGGGACGACGAAGGGCACCCGGTCGGTGAGTCCGAAGGCGCGGAAGAACGGCGACTCGAAGGCGAGCGGATGCACCGCCGAGCAGATGTCGTGCCGATATCCGGGAAGGGTGAGCTCGTCGGTCCGGGTGCCGCCGCCGAGCTGCGGCGCGGCTTCGATGAGGAGCACCGACAGGCCGGCGCGGGCGAGCGTCACGGCCGCGGCCAGCCCGTTCGGGCCGGATCCGACGACCACCGCATCGCGCATGCTCACACCGTGATGTTCTCCTGTGCCGCAGCGCGGGCGGCGACGCCACGGCGTTCGACGCCGAACCCGATGATCGCGACGACGAGGCCGCCGACCGCCAGGAACATCCCCGCCCAGACGGGCGCGGCGTAGCCGAACCCCGCCGCGATGACCGCACCGCCGAGGGCCGCGCCGAGCGCATTGCCCATGTTGAACGCGGAGTGGTTGAGCGCGGCGGCAATCGATTGGTTGTCGCCCGCGACGTCCATGAGGCGCGTCTGGATCGTGGGGCTCACCGCGGACGCCGCGAAGCTGACCGCGAAGGCGAAGAAGACGAGCGTGACGATCCATCCAGCCGTGAGCGCGAGCAGGAGCTGGGTGAGGATCAGGGCGCTCAGCAGCCCGAGCAGCGAGCGCTTGAGGTTCACGTCGGCGAGGTGTCCGCCGACGAGGTTGCCGATCGTCATGCCCAGACCGACGACGACGAGCGTGAGTGGCACCATCCATTGCGGCGACCCGGCGACCTCGGTGACGAGCGTCGCGACGTATGAGTACACGGCGAAGAAGCCACCGAAACCGACGGCAGCGATGCCCAGCGTGAACCAGACCTGACCGATCCGGAAGACGCTGAGTTCGGCGCGGAGCGTCCGAGACGGCTCGCCCGCGCGCTGCGGCACCGTTGCGAAGATGGCGATGGTCGCCACCGCGAAGATGAGGACGACGAGCAGGTGCGCCCACCGCCATCCGAAGTGCTGACCGAGGAACGTGCCGATCGGCACCCCGACGACGTTCGCCACGGTGAGGCCCGTAAGCACGAACGCGACGCCCTTCGCCCGGTTGCCGGGGCCCATGACCTCGGCGGCGATGAGCGCGCCGATCCCGAAATAGGCGCCGTGCGGGAGGCCTGCGAGCAGGCGCGACGCGGCGACGAGCTCGAACGTCGGGAGGACGAGCGTCAGCAGGTTGAAGACCGTCAGTGCGAACGCGAGCGCGATCATGACCCGGTGCCGCGGATACTTCGCGACCGACCCCGCGATCGTGGGGGCGCCGATGACGACACCGAGGGCATAGAAGCTGATGAGCCACCCGGCCTGCGCGATCGCGTCCTCCTGGCTCGCCTGCCAGACGGTCGGGAGCAGTTCGCGCGCGATCTCGGGAAGCAGCCCCATCACGACGAACTCGGTCATCCCGATGCCGAAGCTGCCGATCGCGAGCGCGAGGAGAGCTCCGGTGGTGTGGCGGCGCGAGGGGGTGGTCACTCCGCGATGGTACTGCCGCCCGAGGCCGTGGCACGAATCGATTCGATCGCGGCCTCGAGACGTTCCACCTTCCCGTCGATCTCTCCGACGTACCCCGGCCGGATGTCAGCCTTGAGGACGAGCGAGACCCGCGAGCCGAACGGGGTGACGGCGTCGACGGCGCCCTTCACGACCGCCATCACCTCGTCCCACTCCCCCTCGATCTCGGTGAACATCGAGCCGGTCCGGTGCGGGAGCCCCGAGGCACGGACCACCGAGACCGCGGCGGCGACCGCGTCGTGCACCGACGCGTCGGGGCGGCCGGTGCCGCTGGGGGCGACGGAGAAGGCGATGAGCATGGGAACCTCCGGTCAGACGAGGGCGGGGCGAGTGGGGACGGGCAGGCGCACGAGCCGGACGACCATCCAGGCCAGCAACGCGAACAGGAGCAGGTTCCGGACGGAAAGCACCGTCACTGCGATCGGCTCGGGGTACAAGATCCCCATGTACAGCACGGGGTACACGAGCTGGGTGAGCCCGGCGACCGCGAGGACGAGGACACCGGGCAGCGCCCACCGTCGACGGTCGACGACGAGCCCCAAGACGATCACCGGGAACAGCCAGGTCTGGAACTGCGGCGACCCGACCTTGTTGCAGACGATGAGCGCCGCCACGAGCGCGAGAGCGAGGGGCGGGAAGAGCCGTACGAACGACACCCCTCGCGACGCCTTCCACGCGCCGATCCCGGCGATGGCGAGCGCCGTCACCGCGAGCACCGGCGTCATGACGGCGATGACGACGTCGACCTGGCTGCCGGTCACCTGGAAGGTCAGCAGTTCCTGGTCGTAGAACACCCAGAACCCGTCGACGCGCAGGAGCGCACCCCAGAGGTAGGGCGCACTGATCGGCGCCTCGACCTGCAGGCCGCGGCCGGTCTGCCCCGCGACGAATCCGAGCGCGTGCGCGCCGCCGCCGGCCGCGACGACGCCCCCGATGACGAGCGCCGTCACGATCGCGGCACCGCCGACGACGGCACCGCGGCGGCGGATGGCGACGAGTGCCGCCGCGAGCAGCGCTGCCGGCCAGACCTTCATCCAGGTCGCCGCCGCGAGCAGGATGGATGCCGCCCAGGGTCGACCGACGAGCCAGAGCAGCGCGATGATCGCCAGCGGCACCGTCATGCCGTCGAGCCGGTACATCCCGACCGGGCCGAGGCAGGCGATCGCGACGAGCCAGAACCACGCCGCGACGACGCGGCCGTGCGAGCGCCCCGCGCCGACCAGGACCGCGAACGCGACGGCGTCGACGGCCGTCACGAGGACGGCCCACCCGAGCGTGTAGTCGCCGAGGAGCGCACCCGGTGCGTGCGCGAGGAGCATCGGCAGGAGCGCGAGCTGCGGATACACCCACGCCTCGGTGACGCCGACGATGCCGCGACCCTCCCAGGCGGCGGCGGACCACGGCTCGTAGACGCGGTACACGTCCCCCATGGGCTCGTTCGGCATGAAGAATCCGAGCCAGGCGACGACGAGGTGGACGACGGCGAATGCGATCCACAGCACGACCCGATTCGTCACGACCCCATCCTACGAGCGGGGTCTCCGCGTCAGCGTCGCAGCACGCGCCCGATCACACCCGGGATGTGCTCGGCCACGTCGAGCGCGACGATCGGCCCGCCGCCGTTCGCTGCCACCGCTGCGGATGCCGCCTGCCCGTGCAGCCACACCGCCGAGGCGGCGATCCGCTGCAGCGTGGGCGCGTCGGTGGCATCCGCTCCCGCGGCCAGCGCACCGACGATCCCGGCGAGCACGTCGCCCGTGCCGGCGGTCGCGAGCCACGATGTCGGCGCCTCCACCACCAGGGAATCGAGTCCCGGTGCGGCGATCTCGGAGCGCGCGCCCTTGCGGACGACGACGGCGCCGAGTGCGGTCGCGGTCTCCGCCGGGCTGTCGACGTCGGCATCCAGTCCGAGCGCGTCGCGCAGCTGCCCGTGCTCCCCGGCGTGCGGCGTCACGATGACCGGAGCGGATGCCGCCGGCGCAAGGTCGAGCGCGCCGGCGTCGACGACGACGGGCACACTGCCTTCGAGCACCTCGCGCAGGGCCTCGGTCTCGGCGGCGTCTCGAGACGCGGCATTCGTCCCCGACCCGATCACCCACGCCTGCACGCGACCGGCGGCCGCGACCGTCTCGGGACGGCGTGCGAGGACGAGGGACGCCGCGGGCCCGAGGTAACGGACCATGCCGACGCCCGTGCGCCAGGCTGCTTCGACGCCGAGCACGGCGGCACCGGGGAACGCCGTCGACCCGGTCCGCATGCCGACGACGCCGCGGGAATACTTGTCATCCGAGGCCGTTGGGCTTCTGAGCACCGCGGCGACATCCGCTTCGGTCCATCCGCGCCCCGTCATGGCGCCACCCTACTGCGACGGAGACCTGCATGAGCCTGCTGTTCACGCCCCTCGAGATCGACGGGCTGACCGTCCGCAACCGCCTCTGGGTGTCACCGATGTGTCAGTACTCGGCGCAGGACGGCGTGCCGAACGACTGGCACCACGTGCACCTCGCGCAGTTCGCCTCGGGTGGCGCCGGCGTGGTCATCGCAGAGGCGAGCGGCGTCGTCCCCGAGGGTCGGATCACGCCGTTCGACACGGGGCTCTGGAACGACGAACAGCGCGACGCGTGGGCGCCGATCGTCGCCGCGATCCACGCTCGCGGCGCGGCCGCCGGCATCCAGCTTGCCCACGCAGGACGCAAGGCCTCGACACACCGCCCGTTCGACGCGACCCGCGGGAGCGTGCCGCTCGATGCCGGCGGCTGGGTCACCGAAGCCCCCTCGGCGATCGCGTTCGACGGCTACGCAGAGCCTGCAGAGCTGACGACCGCCCGCATCGACGACCTCGTGGGTGCGTTCGCCGCCGCGGCCCGCCGCGCCGGCGAGGCTGGTTTCGACCTGCTCGAGATCCACGCCGCCCACGGCTACCTGCTGCACCAGTTCCTCTCGCCGCTGTCGAATCTCCGCACGGACGAGTACGGCGGGACGCTCGAGAACCGCGCACGATTCCTGCTCCGCGTCGTCGAGGCCGTCCGGGCCGCAGCGCCCACCCGCACGATCGCGGTCCGGTTCTCCGCCACCGACTGGGCCGACGGCGGCTGGGACGTCGAAGAGACCGCGACGGTCGCGCAATGGGTCGCCGACCGCGGCGCCACCGTCATCGACATCTCCACTGGCGGCCTCGTCGCCCACCAGCGCATCACCACCGGCCCGGGCTACCAGGTGCCGTTCGCCGCCGCGATCCGCGAGCGCACCGGCCTGCTCGTCACCGCCGTCGGCGAGATCACCGACGGCCCGCAGGCCGAGACGGTCCTGCAGGACGGCCTCGCCGACGCGATCATGGTCGGCCGGGAGTGGCTCCGCGACCCGCACTTCGCGCTCCGCGCCGCGGGAGAACTGCGCGACGCGGATGCCGCGTCGTTGTGGCCCCCGCAGTACGACCGCGCCCGCCGGCACCGCTGACGCGCACAGGCGACGACGCCCGCCCCCGCACGAAGCGGGCGGCGGGCGTCGTGGCATCCGGGTCAGATCCGACGCGTCGCGTCGTGCACCTCTCCGACGAGTTCCTCGATGATGTCCTCGAGGAACAGCACTGCCGTCGTCTCACCGGCCGCGTCGCGCACCTGCGCGAGGTGACGCGACGAGCGGCGCATGAGCGCCAGCGCGTCCTCGAGGTCGGTCGACTCGCTGATCGGCAGCATGTGGTGGATGCGCTTCGGCTTGATCGGCCGCTCGACGTTCGACTCGGCGTCGGCACCCTCGGCGGCCCGCAGCACGTCCTTGAGGTGGACGTACCCGAGGGGCGCGCCGTCCTCGTCGACGATCACATAGCGCGAGAACCCGTGGCGGGCGACGGCGCGTTCGATCTCATCGGGCGTCGTCGTCTCGGGCAACGTGACGAGCTCGGCCAGCGGCACCGCGATGTCGCCCGCCTTCTTGTCGGTGAACTCCACGACCGCGGCGACCGCGCCGGAGGCGTCGTCGAGGACGCCTTCCATGCGCGACTGGTTCACGATCGTGGCGACCTCGTCGAGCGTGAAGGTCGAGGCGGCCTCGTCCTTCGGCTCGACGCGGAACAGGCGCACGATGTGGTTCGCGATCCAGTTCAGCGCCACGATCACGGGGTGGAACACCCGCGAGACCCACACGAGCGGCGGAGCCAGCAGCAGCACGGCGCGGTCGGGCACCGAGAACGCGAGGTTCTTGGGCACCATCTCGCCGAACACGACGTGCAGGTACGACACCAGCAGCAGCGCGATGACGAACGCGACGACATCCACGACCGCGTACGGCCAGCCGAAGAACTCCAGCGGCACCGCCAGCAGGTGGTGGATCGCGGGTTCCGAGACGTTCAGGATCAGCAGCGAGCAGATCGTGATGCCGAGCTGACAGGTCGCGAGCATGAGCGTCGCGTGCTCCATCGCCCACAGCGCGGTCTTCGCCGCACGCGAGCCCTTCTCGGCGAGCGGCTCGATCTGCGAGCGTCGCGCCGAGATGACGGCGAACTCGGCACCGACGAAGAAGGCGTTGGCGACGAGGAGCACCACGAGCCAGGCGATTCCAGCCCAATCGCTCATCGGTCCTCACCCCCTTCCGTCTCGGCCCCGACCGGCACCGGCGCGGGCACGAACTTCACGCGGTCGACGCGGCGACCGTCCATGCGCTGGACGGCGATCGTGCCGTCCTCGAGCTGGATCTCGTCACCGACGATCGGGATGCGTTCGAGTGTCGCCATGATGAACCCGCCGACGGTGTCGTAGACATCGCCTTCGGGCACCCGGATGCCGGTGCGGTCGAGCACTTCATCGGGGCGCAGGTCACCGGGGAAGATGATCGACCCCGCGGCGCGGACGACGCCCGCACGGCTGCGGTCGTGCTCATCGAGCACTTCACCGACGATCTCCTCGACGAGGTCCTCGAGCGTCACGACGCCCGCGGTCCCGCCGTACTCGTCGACGACGACGGCCATCTGGTAGCCACGGGAGCGGAGCTCGGACATGAGCCCGTCGAGGTGGACCGCCTCCGGCACACGGAGCGGCTCCTCGGCGATCGCGGCCGCGGGCACCTCGGCGCGACGCTCGCGCGGAACGGCGACGGCCTGCTTGAGGTGGACGATGCCGGTGATGTCGTCCATCGACTCGGCGTACACCGGGAACCGGCTGTGGCCGGTGCGGCGGGCGAGCTGGATGACGTCTTCAACGCTGTCGTCGGATGCCACGGCGTGGATGCTCGGCCGCGGGGTCATGACGTCCGCCGTGGTGAGGCGCGAGAAGGTGAGCGTGCGGTCGAGCAGCGACGCGGTGTCCTTCTCGAGCACGCCGGCGCTCGCGGAGCGACGCACGAGGCTCGAGAGCTCTTCCGCGGTGCGCGCCCCCGACAGCTCCTCCTTCGGCTCGATGCCCATCGACCGCAGCACGGCGTTCGCGCTGCCGTTGAGCACGACGATGGCGGGCCGGAACACGGCGGTGAACACGGTCTGGAACCCGATGACGAGCTTCGCGGTCTGCCGCGGCACGGCGAGCGCGAAGTTCTTCGGCACCAGTTCGCCGATGATCATCGAGAAGATCGTCGCGATGGTCATCGCCACGACGGTCGAGATCGGGCGCGATGCCTCTTCGGGCACGCCCCACGCGGTGAACAGCGGGCGCATCAGGTTCGAGAGCGCCGGCTCCATCGTGTAGCCGGTGAGCAGGGTCGTGAGCGTGATGCCCAGTTGCGCGCTCGAGAGGTGCGTGGAGGTGATGCGCAGCGCGTTGATCGTCAACGACAAGCGGGATTCGCCTGCGGCGCGACGCGCTTCGAGGTCGGCGCGGTCGAGGTTCACGAGCGCGAACTCGCTCGCGACGAACAGGCCGGTCCCCACGGTCAGGAGGAGCCCCACGCCCAACATGACGTAGTCCATCACACGTCACCCCCGAACATCGGGGAGCAGGGTCGGTGGGGCGAAGGTCTACTGGGAGGGTCGTCCATTGTGCGGACGATTCTACGGCACGCGCACCCGTGTGCGCGTGGGCGCGTGCGTGATCTGTCGCGCGCGCGGCATCCGCGTCACCAGCTGACGGGGAGCGCCTTGCCCTCTTCGTAGCCCGCGGCCGACTGCAGGCCGACCGTCGCGCGCTCGTGGAACTCGGGAACCGTGGCCGCACCGGCATACGTGAACGACGACCGGACACCCGAGGTGATCATGTCGACGAGGTCCTCGACGCTCGGCCGCAGGGGGTCGAGATAGATCTTCGACGACGAGATGCCCTCGGCGAACAGCTCCTTGCGGGCACGCTCGTAGGCGTCGAGCCGACCGAACCGGCCCTGCACCGCCTTCGTCGAGGCCATGCCCCACGATTCCTTGAAGACGCGGCCGTCCGGGTCGACGCGCAACTCCCCCGGCGCCTCGATCGTGCCGGCGAACCAGGAGCCGATCATGACGGATGCCGCGCCCGCGGCCAGCGCGAGCGCGACGTCACGCGGGTAGCGGACGCCGCCGTCGGCCCACACGTGCGCACCGACCGCGCGAGCTGCCTCCGCGGTCTCGAGGACGGCGGAGAACTGCGGTCGTCCGACGGCGGTCATCATGCGGGTCGTGCACATCGCCCCCGGGCCGACGCCGACCTTGAGGATCGACGCACCCGCATCCACGAGATCGGCGACGCCCTCGGCGGTGACGATGTTGCCCGCGACGACGGGGAGCCCGAGCTGCAGCGCCGAGATCGTCCGGAGCGCCCGGATCATGCTGTCCTGATGACCGTGGGCGGTGTCGACGACGAGCACGTCGACACCCGCGACGGCGAGCGCGCGGGCCTTCGCGGCGACGTCGCCGTTGATCCCGACCGCGGCCGCGACGATGAGCCGACCGTCGGCGTCGAGCGCCGGCTGGTAGAGCGCGGCACGCAGCGCGGTCCGCTGCGAGAGCGTGCCGACGAGGTACCCGTGGTGCAGCACGGTCGCGATGTCCGCATCCGCCTCGACGAGCAGGTCGAACGCTGCGCGCGCCGACTCGACGTCGTCCGCGTTGATCGAGACGGCCCGAGTTCGCACGAGGTCGCCGAGCGTCGCATCGGGGAGCGCCGTGCCGAGCCGCTCGGCCGACACGACGCCGAGGATGTCGTCCGCGTGCACGCGCGGCCCACCGGTCGCGACGACGATGCCGTGACCGGGCGCCGGCGGCAGGAGTGCGGCGGCCTCGGCGACGGTGGCATCCGGCGTCAGGACGAGCGGCGAGTCCCACCGGACCGGCTGATCCTTGACCCACCGGATCGCCGCGTCGATGTCCTGCAGCGGCATGTCCTGCGGCAGTACCGCGAGCCCGCCGCGTCGAGCGAGCGCGGCCGCCAACCGGGGCCCGGTGACCGAGTTCATGTTGGATGCCACGAGGGGCAGCGTCGCCGTCGTACCGTCGCGCGGCGAGAGGTCGACGTCCAGGCGGCTCGAGACACCGGATCGGCGCGGCACGAGGAACACGTCGGAGTAGGTCAGATCGACCGCGGGACGCTCGCCGGAGAAGTGCATGCCTCCACGCTACCCACCCGCCGCGCGCCCGGATCGGCGCCCTCGATCGGCGGGGCCGTGGGCGGTCGGGGCGCGCCAACCTGAGATACCCTTGATCTCTGTGCGCGTAGCCGCGCGGGCTCCGCACACTCTGACACCTCAACGACGAAAGCAGGCGGATCCGTGTCCAGTCAGGTGACCGGCGTGGGAACTACGAACGACGGGGAATTCGGAGCCAATGAATGGCTCGTCGCGGAGCTGTACGAGCAGTACAGCCGCGACAAGAACTCCGTGGACAAGGAGTGGTGGCCGATCCTGGCCGCGTACACGCCTGAGGGCGACTCCCCCGCATCCGCTCCCGCCGCCGCGCCGGCCGAGGATGCACCCGCCCCCGCGGCGCCCGCCGCACCGGCTGCAGCCCCCGCCGCATCCCCCGCCACCGCGGCGCAGCCGGTCGCGCGCACGACCGCCCGTCCCGCCGCGCCGCAGCCCATCCCCGCCGAAGCGCCGAAGACGGCGCCCGCCGCCGACGCCGAGGCCGGTGAAGACAAGGTCACCCCGCTGCGCGGTCTGCCGAAGACCCTCGCCGCGAACATGGACGAGTCGCTGACCGTCCCGACCGCGACGAGCGTGCGCACCATCCCGGCGAAGCTGATGATCGACAACCGCATCGTCATCAACAACCACATGTCGCGCACCCGCGGCGGCAAGGTGAGCTTCACCCACATCATCGGCTGGGCGCTCATCCAGGCGCTCAAGGCCTTCCCGTCGCAGAACGTCTTCTATGCCGACGTCGACGGCAAGCCGTCGGTCGTCGCGCCCGCCCACATCAACCTGGGCATCGCGATCGACCTCCCCAAGCCCGACGGTACGCGCGCCCTCATGGTGCCGAGCATCAAGCGCGCGGAGTCCCTCACCTTCGGCGAGTACCTCGCCGCGTACGAGGACCTGGTCCGCCGCGCCCGCGGCAACAAGCTCACCGCCGCGGACTTCCAGGGGACGACCGTCTCGCTGACGAACCCCGGCGGCATCGGCACCGTGCACTCGGTCCCCCGCCTGATGAAGGGGCAGGGCTGCATCATCGGCGCCGGTGCCCTCGACTACCCGGCCGAGTTCCAGGGCGCGAGCGAGAAGACGCTCGGCGAGCTGGGCATCGGCAAGACGATCACGCTGACGAGCACCTACGACCACCGTGTCATCCAGGGCGCGGGTTCCGGCGAGTTCCTGAAGATCGTCCACCAGCTGCTGATCGGCCAGGACGACTTCTACGAGGGCATCTTCGCGGCCCTCCGCATCCCCTACAAGCCGATCCGCTGGTCGAGCGACATCAAGGTCGACATCGCCGAGCGCGTCGACAAGACCGCCCGCGTGCAGGAGCTCATCAACTCCTTCCGGGTCCGCGGCCACATGATGGCCGACATCGACCCGCTCGAGTACGTCCAGCGCACGCACCCCGACCTCGAGATCGAGAACCACGGGCTGACGTTCTGGGACCTCGACCGCGAGTTCGTCACCAACGGGTTCGGCGGCAAGCGCACGTCGAAGCTGCGTGACGTCCTCGGCATCCTGCGCGACTCGTACTGCCGCACGATCGGCATCGAGTACATGCACATCCAGGACCCGGCGCAGCGCGCGTGGTTCCAGGAGAACCTCGAGGTCAAGTACCAGAAGCCCGGCCACGACGAGCAGCTGCGCGTCCTCGGCAAGCTGAACGAGGCCGAGGCGTTCGAGACGTTCCTGCAGACCAAGTACGTCGGGCAGAAGCGCTTCAGCCTCGAGGGCGGCGAATCGCTCGTGCCCCTGCTCGACCGGATCCTGCAGGGCGCCGCGGTCGAGGGCCTCGAAGGCGCCGCGATCGCCATGGCCCACCGCGGTCGCCTCAACGTCCTCACCAACATCGCCGGCAAGACCTACAGCCAGATCTTCCGCGAGTTCGAGGGCTCCGTCGCCATCGGCTCCAAGAGCGGCTCGGGCGACGTGAAGTACCACCTCGGCACCGAGGGCACCTTCGTCGCCGAGAGCGGCGAGGAGCTCCCCGTCTACCTCGCCGCGAACCCGTCGCACCTCGAGACCGTCGACGGCGTGCTCGAGGGCATCGTCCGCGCCAAGCAGGACCGTCTGCCGATCGGGTCGTTCTCGTGGCTGCCGATCCTCGTGCACGGCGACGCGGCCTTCGCCGGCCAGGGCGTCGTCATGGAGACGCTGCAGATGTCGCGCCTGCGCGGCTACCGCACCGGCGGCACCATCCACGTGGTCGTCAACAACCAGCTCGGGTTCACGACCCTGCCGCTCGACGCCCGCACGTCGATCTACGCCACCGACGTCGCCAAGACGATCCAGGCACCGATCTTCCACGTGAACGGCGACGACCCCGAGGCCGTGGTCCACGTCGCGGAGCTCGCCTTCCGCTACCGGCAGGAGTTCAAGCGCGACGTCGTCATCGACCTCGTCTGCTACCGCCGTCGTGGTCACAACGAGGGCGACGACCCCTCGATGACGCAGCCGCTGATGACAAACCTCATCGAGGCGAAGCGCTCGGTCCGCAAGCTCTACACCGAGGCGCTCGTCGGTCGCGGCGACATCACCGAGGAGGAGTACGACAAGGCGAAGCAGGACTTCCAGAACCGCCTCGAGATCGCCTTCGCCGAGACGCACGCCGCCGAGACCGGCACCTCGCCCGTCATCACCCCGGAGATGACCGAGGCCGTCGTCGCCGGTGCGCCCGAGACCACAGGTGTCTCGCGCGAGCTCATCGAGCGGATCGGCGACGCGTTCGTGAACAAGCCCGAGGGCTTCACGGTGCACACGAAGCTCCAGCAGCTGCTCGACAAGCGCAACGACATGAGCCGCAGCGGCAAGATCGACTGGGGCTTCGGCGAACTGCTCGCATTCGGTTCGATCCTGGCCGAGGGCTCGAACGTCCGGCTCGCCGGTCAGGACGTCCGCCGCGGCACCTTCGTGCAGCGCCACTCGGTCCTCCACGACCGCGAGAACGGTCAGGAATGGCTGCCGCTCGCGAACGTCAGCGAGAACCAGGGCCGTTTCTACGTTTACGACTCGCTGCTGAGCGAGTACGCGGCGATGGCGTTCGAGTACGGCTACTCCGTCGAGCGCGCCGACACCCTCGTCCTGTGGGAGGCGCAGTTCGGCGACTTCGCCAACGGTGCACAGTCGGTCATCGACGAGTTCATCTCCTCCGCTGAGCAGAAGTGGGGCCAGCAGTCGAGCGTCGTCCTGCTGCTCCCCCACGGCTACGAGGGCCAAGGGCCCGACCACTCGTCGGCACGTATCGAGCGATACCTGCAGATGTGCGCGCAGGACAACATGACCGTCGCGCGCCCCTCGACCCCGGCGTCCTACTTCCACCTGCTGCGTCGACAGGCGTACGCGCGCCCGCGTCGCCCGCTCGTGGTCTTCACCCCGAAGGCGATGCTGCGGCTGCGCAGCGCGACGAGCCCCGTCGAGGACTTCCTCGAGGGCACGTTCGAGCCGGTGATCGACGACCAGCGGGGTCTCGACAAGAACGCGGTGACCCGCGTCCTGCTGCACGCCGGCAAGATCCACTGGGACCTCGTCGCCGAGCTCGAGAAGAACCCGAATGAGCGCGTCGCCCTCGTGCGTCTGGAGCAGTACTACCCGGCGCCGATCGACGAGCTGAACGCGGTCATCGACACGTACCCGAACGCCGAGCTGTTCTGGGTCCAGGAAGAGCCCGAGAACCAGGGTGCCTGGCCGTTCATCGCGCTCGAGGTTGTGAAGCACCTGCACGGGCGCACGATCCGTCGCATCTCGCGTTCGGCCGCGGCATCCACCGCGACCGGCTCGCCGAAGGTGCACGCTCGCGAGCAGGCGGCGATCGTCGAGAAGTCCCTGCAGTTCTGAGCCATCCGGTGCGCGTCTGCCTGATCGTGAATCCGGCCGCGCGCGCCGGCTCCGGTGACGCGCCCGCGACACGGGCCGCGACGCGGTTGCGCGCAGCCGGCGTGGACGTCGAAACCGTGACCCCGGCGGATGCCGCGGGTACTGCGGCCGCAGTGGACACGGTGGCGACCACCGGCGTCGACGCCGTCCTCGTCGCCGGCGGCGACGGGACCGTGGGGCTCGCGCTCGCGCGACTGCGCGGCGGCATCCCGCTCGGCATCGTACCGACCGGCACGGGGAACGACCTCGCACGGGCGCTCGGCCTCGCGGCCGACGACGACGCACTCGTCGACGCGGTACGCAGCGGGACGACCCGCCGGATCGATCTCGCCGTGGTGACGGATGCCGCGGGGCGAGCGTCGCGCTTCGCGACGGTGTTCGCCAGCGGATTCGACTCGCGTGTCAACGATCGCGCGAACCGGATGCGCTGGCCGCGTGGCCCGCTGCGGTACACGCTCGCGATCCTGCTCGAGTTCCTCGTGCTGCGCGCGATCCCCTACGTGATCGAGCTCGAGCACGCCGACGGCACGATGACGCGCATCGAGGAGGAGCTATTGGTCGCGGCGGTCGGCAACTCGCGTTCCTACGGTGGCGGCATCCCGATCTGCCCCGACGCGATCCTCGACGACGGACTGCTGGATGTGACGCTGATCCGTTCGGCCGGGCGCCTGCGGCTGCTCCGGCTGCTGCGATCCGTCTACGCGGGCACGCACACGGCGGCCCCCGAAGTGCGCACGTTCCGGGTACGGGCCGTGTCGCTCGCGGCACCGGGCAGCACGGGCTATGCCGACGGTGAGCCGCTCGGCGCCCTTCCGGTGCGCATCTCGGTGGAGCCTGCCGCGGTCACGGTGCTCGCAGCGCGCTGACTCGCAGCACCCTGGCTCGCAGCACCCTGGCTCGCAGCACCCTGGCCCGCACCACCTGGGGAGCCTCGCTCAGTGGTGCGTGGCCTGCTCCGCGCGCAGGCGCGTCAGCACGAGGTCGCGCAGCTGCTCCGGAGCGGTCTCTTTGCAGGCACGCGCGACGACAGCGGTGAGCGTGGTCGCGACGAGGGCCTCGTCGCGGCACGCCTGGCAGTTCTCAAGGTGCTCGGTGATGTCCGAGTGCTCCGTCTTGCAGACCTCGTTGCGGAGGTACTCCTCGAGATCTTTCCGCGCCTTGTTGCAACCGCAATCGGTCATTTCGCACTCCTCGTGGCGGGCACGTCGATGCCGCGCTCTCTCGCGTAGTCGGCCAACAGGTCACGCAGCTGCCGCCTGCCACGGTGCAGACGGCTCATGACCGTGCCGATGGGGGTCTTCATGATGTCGGCGATCTCCTGGTACGCGAAGCCCTCGACGTCCGCCAGGTACACCGCCATCCGGAAGTCCTCGGGGAGCGCCTGGAGGGCGTCCTTCACGACGGATGCCGGCATGTGGTCGATCGCCTCGGCCTCGGCCGACCGCGCCGACGAGGCCGTCGTCGATTCCGCACCGCCGAGCTGCCAATCCTCGAGTTCGTCGATCGTGCCCTGGAACGGCTCGCGCTGCTTCTTGCGGTACGTGTTGATGTACGTGTTCGTGAGGATGCGGTACAGCCAGGCCTTGAGGTTCGTGCCCTGCGTGAACGATGCCCACGCCGCGAACGCCTTGACGAAGGTCTCCTGTACGAGATCGGCGGCGTCGGCCGGATTGCGCGTCATCCGCATCGCCGCGGCATAGAGCTGATCCATGAAGGGCAATGCCTGCTCTTCGAACTGGGTGCGCGGGTCGTCAGCCGCCGGTGCGTTCATCGCCCGCAATTCTACGTCCGACCACAGATCGAGCACGGTGGACTCGAGCAGGGGGGTCTCGACGGTGGTGGTCATCCCACTCCTTCGGCGGTCGGGGCCCACGCCTTCGGCAGGAATGGCGCGGTTCAGTAGGCTGGAACCGATGACCGCCGACTCGTATTCCCCCGCCGCCTGGCCCGCGCCGACCCCCGACGCACCGGTCGAGGCGACGGTCGCCGTGCCGGGCTCGAAGTCGCTGACGAACCGCGAGCTCGTCCTCGCCGCGCTCGCCGACGGCCCGAGCCGGCTGACCGGTGCGCTCCACTCCGACGACTCGGCCCGCATGATCGGCGCACTGCGCTCGCTCGGCGTCGAGATCGAAGCGGTTCCGGGCGACAACCCGTTCGGCCCCGACCTCGACGTCACGCCGCCCGCGGCGTTCGCCGGCGGGACGACGGTGGACTGCGGGCAGGCCGGCACGGTCATGCGCTTCGTGACACCGATGGCGGGGCTCGCCGTTGGCGACGTCCACGTGACCGCGCACGAGACCGCCCTGCACAGGCCGATGGGCGCGATGATCAGCGCCCTTCGCGAGGCCGGCGCCGACATCGACGACGCGGGCAGCTGGTCGCTCCCCTTCGACGTCCGCGGCCATGGCCACATCCGGGGCGGCGAGGTCACCGTCGACGCGAGCCAGTCGAGCCAATTCGTGTCGGGCCTGCTGCTGGCCGCCGCACGCTTCGACGTCGGGCTGCGCCTGATCCACGACGGCGAGCGGCTCCCGAGCCTGCCGCACATCGAGATGACGATCGAAGCGCTCGCCCGCCGCGGTGTGCACGTCGAGCACCCGAGCCCCAACGAGTGGCTCGTGCCGGCGGGGCCCATCCGCGGCAAAGACGTCACGATCGAGCCCGACCTGTCCAACGCGGCCCCGTTCCTTGCCGCCGGCATCCTCACCGGCGGATCGGTCACCGTCCCCGGCTGGCCCGCCCACTCGACGCAGCCGGGCGCCCTCCTGGCCGACATCCTCCCCGTCATGGGCGCCCGCGCGCACCGTCGCGGTGGCGCGCTCACCGTGACCGCGGGCGAGACGATCACGGGTGTCGACCTCGACCTCTCGGCAGCGAGCGAGCTCACCCCCGCGCTGTTCGCGCTCGCCGCCTTCGCCGACAGCCCGACGACCTTCCACGGGATCGGGCACATCCGCGGCCACGAGACCGACCGGATCGCGGCGCTCGTTGCGAACCTGCGCGCCCTCGGCGGTGAGGCGGAGGAGCTCGAGGACGGCATCCGTGTGGTCCCCCGCCCCCTCCACGGCGGCGTCTGGAAGGCGTACCACGACCACCGGATGGCGACCGCCGGCGCGGTCATCGGCCTCCGCGTCCCCGGCGTGACCGTCGACGACATCGGCACGACGGCGAAGACCATGCCGGAGTTCCCCGAGCTCTGGGCGGACATGCTCGCGTGAGCTGGCTCAGCGACGACGAAGACGACGACCTCGAGTACGACGAGGCCGACATCCGCGTCCGACCGAACCCGAAGGCGAACCGGCCGCGCACGAAGCGTCGCCCCGCGCACGCCGACGCACGCATCGCCCGCGTCCTCGGCGTCGACCGGGGCCGGTACACCGTCCTCGTCGACGAGGACGGCCCCGATGAGCGCCAGATCCTCGCCTCACGTGCGCGGGAGCTCCGCAAGCAGCCGATCGTCAACGGCGACCTCGCCCGCGTCGTCGGCGACACCTCGGGTGACGACGGCACGCTCGGCCGCATCGTCGGCATCCAGGACAGGACGTCGTTGCTCCGGCGGAGCGCCGACGACACCGATCAGGTCGAGCGGATCATCGTCGCCAACGCCGATCAGATGCTGATCGTCGTGGCCGCCGCCGACCCCGAACCGCGTCCGCGGCTCGTCGACCGGTACTTGATCGCAGCCCTCGACGCCGGCATCCACCCCATGCTCGTCGTCACCAAGACCGATCTCGCCGATCCGACCGCGTTCCTCGCCCACTTCGAGGGGCTCGACGACCTCGAAGTGTTCACGAGCGGCCGCGAAGCGATGCCGGTCGAGACCATCGGCGCGCGACTGGCGGGGCACTCGACCGTGTTCGTCGGGCACTCCGGTGTCGGCAAGTCCACGCTCGTCAACGCGCTCGTCCCGGACGCCCTCCGTGCCACCGGGCACGTCAACGAGGTGACCGGCCGCGGCCGCCACACGTCCAGCTCGGCCGTCTCGCTGCGATACGTCGGCGACGACGGCAAGGGATGGGTGATCGACACCCCCGGTGTGCGGTCGTTCGGACTCGGCCACGTCGACCCCGCGAACATCCTGCGCGCGTACACCGACCTCGCCGCCGTCGCCGCGGAGTGCCCGCGCGGGTGCACGCACCTCCCGGACGCCCCGGACTGCGCGATCGCCGAGGCCGTCGCCGACGGCCGGCTCGGTGACCGCGGCGCTGCGCGGCTCGACTCCCTGCAGCGGCTGCTCGCGACCTTCGCCTGACCCGCGGCACCCCTCCGCCGGACGCCTAGACTGGGTGGATGCCACGTCTCGAGCCCGGCCAGCCCGCACCCGACTTCACCCTTGTCGACCAGGACGGCTCGTCCGTCGCACTCGCGGACCTCCGTGGCACGAACGTGATCGCGTTCTTCTACCCGGCCGCCATGACGCCGGGGTGCACGACCGAGGCCTGCGACTTCCGCGACAGCCTCGCGCCGTTGCAGGCAGCGGGCTACACCGTCGTCGGCATCTCGCGCGACGAACCCGCCAAGCTCACTGAATTCCGTGAGCGGGACGGGCTCACCTACGACCTGTTGAGCGACCCCGACCACGCAGTGCACAACGCCTACGGCGCGTGGGGCGAGAAGATGAACTACGGCAAGGTGGTCGAGGGCGTCATCCGCTCAACCTTCGTCATCGACGCGGACGGCACGATCGCGCACGCGCTCTACAACGTGAAGGCCACTGGGCACGTCGACCGGATCCGGACGCTCCTCGGCGTCTGACGCTCAGGCGTCGCCGACGTCCTCGGCGCGTTCACGCTGCGTCCGCGGACCGGCGGCGCGCGACGCCGCCACGAGCAGGACGAACCCGAGCACGCCCGGAGCGGCGATCGCGGCAGCCGTTGCCGGCGCGGCATCCGGTCCGGTCAACGTCCCACCCGCAATCGCGAGGATCAGCAACTGCGCGACGATGCCGCCGGAGCGACCCCACGAACCGCCGCGCCAGACCGCCACCGCGAACGCGGCGAGCGCTGCGGCGACGACGAGCGTCAGCACGAGCAGCGCGATCGAGCTCGACACCGCAGCCGTGTCGCCACGCAGCAAGGCGACGAGCTCCCACGCGGTCAGGGCGACCACGCCGATCGCTTCGAGCGCGAGGAAGACCGCAGCGACGCGTTCGATGGCCGTTGTCCGCATGCGTTCCCTGTCCGTTCGCCGGCGTCACGGCGCAGCGACGGCCGGCGGGCGCGTGAAAGCGCCGAAATACTCCGTTAACCCTTGATTCACATGCCTGAGCATGGGACCATATATGAGCAAGTGTGCTCCCACAGCGCCGTGGGGCGAGCAATCAGCTCGCACACCCACATCAGGTTAGTCGACGTCGCCCGGCGTCGCACCCCGACCTCATACATCCGCAAGGAGCACCGCTATGGATTGGCGCGACAAAGCAGCCTGCCTGACCGTCGACCCGGAACTGTTCTTCCCGGTCGGCAACACCGGCCCCGCCGTCGACCAGATCGAGAAGGCCAAGGCCGTCTGCGCCCGCTGCACCGTCACTGAGCTGTGCCTGCAGTACGCCCTCGAGACCGGTCAGGACTCGGGCGTCTGGGGTGGCCTGTCAGAAGACGAGCGCCGCGCGCTCAAGCGCCGCGCCGCGCGCGCCCGCCGCGCTTCCTGACCCACGCTCCCCGTGCGGGTCGGCCGTGCCGGCCCGGATCGTGCGCTCAGCTGCGATCGCGCCCGATGTAGCGCATCGGGATCTCGATCGTCACCTCGGTACCGCTGCCCATGAGCGTGTGCCAGTCGATCGTTCCGCTGAGTTCACCCTGGATCAGGGTGCGCACGATCTGGGTGCCGAGCCCCCGGCCGACCTGCCCCTCGGGCAGGCCGACGCCGGAATCGCGGACGCGCACTTCGAGCTTGTCGTCGTCGCGCTCCGCGACGATCTCGACCTCGCCCTCCTTGTCGGCGAGGCCGTGCTCGACGGCGTTCGTGACGAGCTCGGTGAGGGCGAGTGCGAGCGGCGTCGCGTATTCGCTCGGCAGCGTGCCGAACGCGCCGGTCTTGAGCGTCCGCGCGCGCGTGTTCGGCGACGCGGCGACCTCGGCGACGAGCTTGAGCACGCGGTCGAACACGTCGTCGAAGTCGACGCTCTGGGTGAGGCCCTCCGACAGCGTGTCGTGCACGACCGCGATGGCCGACACCCGTCGCATCGCCTGCGTGAGCGCATCCCGCGCCTCGTCCGAGTGCGTCCGGCGGGCCTGGATCCGCAGCAGCGACGCCACGGTCTGCAGGTTGTTCTTCACCCGGTGGTGGATCTCACGGATCGTGGCATCCTTCGTGATGAGCTCCTGCTCCTGGTGCCGGATCTCACTCACGTCGCGACAGAGCACGATGGCGCCGATGCGGTTGCCGTTGTCTCGGAGCGGGATCGTGCGGAGCGACACCGTCACGCCACGGGCCTCGAGGTCGGCGCGCCAGGGCGCGCGCCCCGCCATCACGATCGGCAGTGACTCATCGAACTGACGGGATGCCGGAAGGATCGCCGTCGCGACCTCGATGAGCGACTCCCCCTCGAGCTCGTCGTCGAATCCGAGCCGGTTGAACGCCGACAGCGCGTTCGGGCTCGCGAAGGTCGTGACGCCGTCCACATCGAGGCGGATGAGGCCGTCCGATGCTCGGGGCGCGCCGCGGCGCGGTGAGGTGGGTGCCGCGAGGTCGGGGAAGTCGGCCGAGGCGACCATCCCGAACAGGTCGTCGGCGCAGTCGTTGAACGTGATCTGCTGCCTGGAGGGGGTGCGCGCCTCACCGAGGTTGGTGTGCCGGGTGAGGACGCCGACCACTGTGGGCGGCGTGTGCTCGGTGCCGCGTTCACGGACGATCGGCACCGCGCGGACGCGCGTCGGGGTCTCCTCGAACCAGTCCGGCGAGGCCGAGTCGACGACGCGCGCCTGCGTGAACGCGTCCTTCACCTGGGTCCGCCACTGCGGGCGCACCAGGTCACCGACGATGTCACGGTAGAAGAGCGTCGCAGCGCCGCTGGGGCGGGTGTGGGCCACGGCGATGAACGAGTCGTCTGCCGTCGGCACCCAGATCACGATGTCCGCGAAGGCGAGGTCCGCGAGCAGCTGACCGTCGCCGGCGAGCCGGTGGAGCCACTCGATATCGGCAGCGGAAGAGCGCCCCTGGGCGTAGACGAGGTCACTGAGAGTCGACACGCCTCCACCCTAGAACGCCCACCCTCGGTGGACGCGCACAGCGCCCGCCCGTCAGGCGGTGCGGGCGAGCCGCCGGCGCGTCGCAGCGCGGGACGGCGGGGTGGATGCCGACACCGTGAGGGTCTCGGCGACGAGGCGGCGCACCGCCGTGGCGATCGCCGACCGCGGTGCCACGTGTGCGATCGGGCGGGCCGCGAGCATCGCGGCATCCGTCCCCTTCGCGTCCCACGGGACGAAGGACACCTCCGAGACACCCGCGTATCGCTCGAGCGTGCGGCGGATCTGCCCGCGCGCGTCGATGCCGAGCGCGCCGGGGCGGGTTTTGTTCACCACGACCCGGACGGGCGTCGTTCCGACCACCGCGCGGAGGTCCGGCCACGCGCGGACGAACCGGGCCACGCCGACGGGATCGGCGGCCACGACCGCGATCACCAGGTCGGCCGCCTCGAGCGCAGCGCAGGTTGCGGCGTTTCGTCGCGGTCCGTCGACGAGGTCGCTGACGATCTCCTCGTCGCGCTCGAGGGATGCCGCGACGTCGACCACCACGTCGTCGACCCAGTCTCGGCATCCCTCGAGTGCCGCGAGCACCCGGGCGGCGGAGAGTTCTGGCCACCGCCCCGGTCGGTTCACGCCGGTCAGCACGTCGACGTCGCCGAGCGACGCGGCGATCCGGGTGAGCTCGGCGACAGTGAGCGCGCCCCGCTCCGCCTGCCGGCACGCGGCCGCGAACCCGGGGCCTTCGTCCGCCAGACCGGTCGCGAGTGCGAGTGACGGCGCGTGCGTGTCGGCGTCGACGAGTGCGACGCGGCGGTCGCCGCCTGCGAGCGCGCAGGCCAACTCGACCGCGAGCGTGGTCCGTCCGGGCGAGCCGTGCGTGCCCCACACCGTGATGACGCGTCCTCTGGTGGGCGGCGCGACCTCGGTGTCGGACTCGGTCGCCGTCAACTTGGCCACGCTGTCGTCGATCCCGCGCGGGACGAGTCCGAGCGATGCGGCCAGCCGCCGGTCGGCGACCCGTTCGCACAGCGGCACGACCCGGACACCGAGGCGATCACAGGCGGCGACGAGCTCGGCGCTCAGCGAACCGGCGCGCACGTCGACGAAGAGCAGATCGGCGCGCGAGAGCTCGGCGAGGAGCTCGGCCGCCTCGGGCGTCGACAGCGCGTCGCGGAGCGCGGCCGCGAGGCGCGCGGCCGCCACGACGGCCCGTACGTCGACCGCGTCGTCGCGCAGCCGATCTGCGAGATCCTGCGCCCGGCGGCCGTCGACGGCGACCACCGCCTTCACGATGCCGCTCCCGAAATCGGCACGACCGAGAGCCCGGATCCGTCGCCGAGTGCCGCCAGTGTCGCCGCGACGTCGGCGCGCGCGATCACCAGCTCGAGCGAGACATCCTCGCCCGACACGACCGCATCGTCCCGAGAAACAGCGACGACCGTGGCCGAGGGCACCAGGATGCGCGGCGTGCCGTACTCGCCGCGCTCCCCCGGCGGCGCCGCCCACACCTCGACGACGCTGCCGGTAGTGACCGACGCCGAGACGTCCCCCACGGTACGGACGACGACGGTCGTGGTGGTCGCGGCGGCGGCATCCGCCATCGCCGTCCGTGGCACGAGCTCACCCGCCTCGATCGTGCGCGTCGCAACCGCGCCGGGTTCGAGCGATGTGGGCGACGCATACGCGTCACCGGACTGCCCCAACGCGACCTCGACGACGTGGAGGTCGGATGCCTCGACGATCTCGCCCGGCACGATCGTGCGCGCGGCGGCGAAGACCGGCGCGGTCTGCCGCGCGCTGGCGACGACGATCCAGACACCCGCGACGGATGCCACGATGAGGGCGATCCCGAGCAGGAATCGCGCGTCGGCCCAGAACGCGCGGGGCTTCGGGCGGACGGTCTCAGCACTGGTCATGACGACATGCTGACCGAGGCGGACGGTGAGCGGCGCTGATTTTCCACAGCCCGGCGCGGGTCCGGCCGAGGCCGCCCCGAGGCGCCGATAATGGGGGCATGCCCGAGAACCCGTCATCGCGCATGCTCACGCCCGCACAGGTCGCGGAGATGCTGCAACTCGACGTCGACGAGATCGTCGCGCTCGTGCTCGACGGGCGCCTCCGCGGCGCGAAACTCGGCTCGCCCGCCGTGTGGCGAGTCGAGGCGGACAGCGTCGAGGACTACCTCGACGACGAGGCAGAAGCCACGCGGCGCCATGCGCTGTGGCACCAATCCAATGCCGCGAGCTTCCCGGAGCTGTGGGGACGGGGACGGCGAGGCGAGTGAACGTCACCTATCTGCAGCGTTTCCTCGCGGTCGCCGAACACCTGCACTTCCCGCGCGCCGCGATCTCGCTCGGCATTCCGCTCGCCTCGCTGTACACGTCGATCGACAAACTCGAGGCCCAGGTCGGCGAGACACTTGTGCACCGCGAGAAGCCGACCACCTTGACCCCTGCCGGCACTGCGCTCCTGCGCGACGCGCCCCGACTCATCGCCGAGGCGCCGCCGCCCGTCGAACGACCCAGCGTCCCTGCGGGCGGGAAGGCGAAAGCGTCGAAGGGCAAGGGCCGCGCGCCGATCGTCAAGGGGCAGCCGAAGCCCTACAAGAAGCGCCAAGGCCGCTGAGAACCCAGAGCTGCTGACGCGGCATCCGCTCAGATCACGGTTGCCGGCGTCTCCAGCCTCACCGCGACGAGCGCGGCAAAGGGCACGATGCGGTGCCCGGTGACCATGTCGGCGCGTCGGGGCGCGTCGTGGTCGTGCAGCGCGATGTCGAGATGATCGGATGCCGCCCGATCGATCGTCCCCGCGAGCGAACGCCCCGACACGGTGCGGAGCGTCACCGGCACCCGCCGCCGCACCAGATCGCGCAGCACGAACCCGAAGGTCATCCGCTCCCGCAGGCGCGAGACCGTGCCTCCGCGAGCCGAGCGGAGGATGTCCGCGTGCGACGCCCCGATCGCGGTGATCGCCGCTGCGGGGAGGATCGTCGCGCCACGTGCGACAGCGCCCGCATCGAGCGCGATCCAGTCCGGGCCACTCGCGACGAGCGTTCCGGAGAGGTCGTCCCCGCCGGCCAGCTCGACCGTGACGGACGTCTCGCCCACGCAGAGCGCGGCGAGGCGTTCGGCGAGGCCGAGTCGCGCCACACGCAGCCGTTCGGCTTCGGTGTCGAGGGCGGCCCGCTCGGCCTCCCATTCGGAGTCGAGCTGGTCCTCGAGGTCTTCGAAGAATCGATCCCAGCGCACGCGGCGACTGTATGGCATCGCCTGATGCCAGGTCGGTCGCTGTCCACATGTTGGAGGATTCTCATCCCGGCACGCTCGCCGCTGTGCTGTACTCGGGTCCACTTGCGAAGCCCCTCCCCTGTCGACGAGAGGAACCGACATGGCACACCCCGCAACCGACGACGCCCGACTCCCCCGTTCGGGGAGCGCCCTCGACGTCGCCGAGTACTTCGCCCCGCAGCGGACCTCGTCGGAGGACCTCCCCGAGATCGAACCGCTCGTGAAGAACCTCACCATCGGCGTCCTCGAAGTGCTCGCCGGGGTCCGCGAGGTCGACCAGCTCGCACGCTGGCTCGGTGAAGACGCCTACCGTGCGCTCGTCACCCGGTCGAACCTCTCGGCCCGCGCGCGCAGCGCTCGCGGGGTCGCCGCAGTGCGGCCCGCGCACCGGATCCTCACGCAACGACTGTGCGAGCCCACCGACGGCGTCGTCGAAGCGGTCGTCGTGGTCGCCGGTCCCGCCCGCACCCGCGCGGTCGCGATGCGCTTCGAAGGCTGGGACGGCCGCTGGCGGGCGAACTCGCTCGCGCTGCTCTGACGGCGGTGGGCAGCTACTGCCGGTACGACGACAGGAAGTTCCCGAGCCGCTCGATCGCCTGCGTCAGCACGCGCGCCTCGGGCAACGTGACGATGCGGAAGTGATCCGGCGTCGGCCAGTTGAATCCAGTTCCCTGCACGAGGAGCACGTGCTCCGCGACGAGGAAGTCGTAGACGAACTTGGCGTCGTCGTGGATCTCGTACACGTTCGGGTCGAGCCTCGGAAACGCGTAGAGCGCACCCTGCGGCTTCGCGCAGCTCACGCCGGGGATCGAGGTGAGGCCCTCCCACGCGGCATCCCGCTGCTCGTGCAACCGCCCAGTCGGGGCGATGAGCGAGTCGATCGACTGCACACCCGACAGCGCCGCCTGCACGGCGAACTGCGCGGGGACGTTCGGGCAGAGCCGAGTGGATGCCAGCAGTTGGATGCCCTCCAGGAACCCGGCGGCGTGCCGCTTGGGACCGGTGATGACCATCCACCCGGAGCGGTAGCCGGCGACGCGGTACGTCTTCGAGAGCCCGTTGTAGGTGAGGCAGAGCAGGTCGGGAGCGAGGGTGGCGAGCGGGATGTGCTCGGCGTCGTCGAACAGGATCCGGTCGTAGATCTCATCCGACAGCAGCAGGAGGTCGCGCTCGCGCGCGATCTCGACGATGCCCTCGAGGATCTCGCGCGAGTAGACCGCGCCGGTCGGGTTGTTCGGGTTGATGACGACGATCGCCTTGGTGCGGTCGGTGACCTTCGCCCGGATGTCGTCGAGGTCGGGCTGCCAGCCGGCCTCATTGTCGGTGCGGTAGTGCACGGGCGTGCCGCCGGCGAGGCTCGTCATCGCGGTCCACAACGGGTAGTCCGGCGCCGGGATCAGCACTTCGTCGCCCTCGTCGAGCAGCGCCTGCATCGTCATCGTGATGAGCTCCGAGACGCCATTGCCGAGGTAGACGTCGTCCGGATCGAACTTCGGGAAGCCGGGCACCTCTTCGTAGCGCGACACGATCGCGCGGCGAGCGGACATGATGCCGCGGGAGTCGGAGTAGCCGTGGGCGCGCGGGATCGCCTCGATCATGTCGCGGACGATCTGGAACGGCGCCTCGAACCCGAAGACGGCGGGGTTTCCGGTGTTGAGTTTGAGGATCGTGTGACCCTCGTCCTCGAGGCGGTCGGCCTCGACCAGTGCTGCCCCGCGGATCTCGTAGAGGACGTCTTTGAGCTTGGACGACTGATCGAGCATGCGGGGTGTCATCGGATCAGACTATCGCCGACCCGGCGGTCCAATCCGAGGCCGGTGGCCTGCATGACGAACGCCGAGCCGTTCGGCTCGGCGTTCGTCATGCGCGGGTCGGTGCCGCGTTACTTCTTCTTCTCGGCGCGGCGCTGGGCGCGGTTCTGCGGCGCCGCATCAGGGGCGTCGGTGCGCTGCCCGAACGCGCCGCGAGCAGCCTCGGCTGCGGGAGCCGACGACTGCTGCTGTCGCACCTTCGTGGTCGCCGCCTGCTGCACCTGGCCGCGGTCGTTGCGGACCTCGACCTCGCCCGCGTCGTTCGCCGCGGTGTACTGCAGCTTCTGCGCCTCGATCGTCGGCGCCGTGAGGCCCTTCGCCTCGACCTGCGCGTCGATGTCGCCGCCCTCGGCCTGGCGCACCTCGACCTCGAGGTTGTAGAGGAAGCCGACCGACTCCTCCTTGATCTGCGCCATCATCGACTGGAACATCTGGTAGCCCTCGCGCTGATACTCGATCAGCGGGTCGCGCTGCGCCATCGCGCGCAGGCCGATGCCGTCCTTGAGGTAATCCATCTCGTAGAGGTGGTCGCGCCAGCGGCGGTCGAGCACCTGCAGCACGACGCGACGCTCGAGCTCGCGCATCGCGGGGGTGCCGAGCTTCTCCTCACGCGCGGCGTAGGCGATCTTGGCATCCGACAGCAGTTCGCGCTTGAGCAGCTCGGGCGTGATCTTGCCCTTCGCGCCGCTCTCGGCGACGACCTCGTCGATCGTGACGCTCACCGGGTACAGCGTGCCGAGCTCAGTCCAGAGCGCGTCGAAGTCCCAGCTCTCGTTGTGGCCGGTGCCGGTGTGGTCGTCGATCACGGCGCCGATGGCGTCCTCGATGAAGTGCTCCACGCGCTCAGAGAGGTCGTCGCCCTCGAGCATGTGCCGACGGTCGGCGTAGATCGCCTCGCGCTGACGGTTGAGCACGTCGTCGTACTTGAGGACGTTCTTGCGGATCTCGGCGTTGCGCGACTCGACCTGTGCCTGCGCGCTCTTGATCGCGCGGCTCACCATCGACGATTCGATGGCGACGTCGTCGGGGAAATTCGTCCGCGAGAGGATCGCCTCGGCGGCACCCGACTGGAACAGTCGCATCAGGTCGTCGGTGAGCGACAGGTAGAACCGGCTCTCGCCCGGGTCGCCCTGACGGCCCGAGCGGCCCCGGAGCTGGTTATCGATACGGCGCGACTCGTGACGCTCGGTGCCGAGCACGTAGAGCCCACCGGCGTCGACGACCTTCGCCGCCTCTTCGCCGACCGTCTCCTTGACGGCGCCGTACACGTCGTCCCAGGCGGCTTCGTACTCGTCGGGGGTCTCGACAGGGTCGAGCCCCTTCGACTTCATCTCCTGCACGGCGAGGAACTCGGCGTTGCCGCCGAGCATGATGTCGGTGCCTCGACCCGCCATGTTCGTCGCGACCGTGACGGCACCGAAGCGACCGGCGCGCGCAACGATCTCAGCCTCGCGGGCGTGGTTCTTCGCGTTCAGGACCTCGTGCTTGACGCCCTTCTTCGAGAGCAGGCGCGACAGGTACTCGCTCTTCTCGACGCTGACGGTGCCGACGAGCACCGGCTGCCCGGACTCGTGGCGCTCGGCGATGTCTTCGACGACCTGCGCGAACTTCGCCTGCTCGTTCTTATAGACGAGGTCTGGCTGGTCCTTGCGGACCATCGGCCGGTTGGTCGGGATCGGGACGACGCCGAGCTTGTACGTGGACATGAACTCCGCGGCCTCGGTCTCGGCCGTACCGGTCATGCCCGAGAGCTTGTCGTAGAGACGGAAGTAGTTCTGCAGCGTCACCGTGGCGAGGGTCTGGTTCTCGGCCTTGACCGCCACACCCTCCTTCGCCTCGATCGCCTGGTGGATGCCCTCGTTGTACCGGCGGCCGACGAGGATGCGACCGGTGTGCTCGTCGACGATCATGACCTCGCCGTTCATCACGACGTAGTCGGTGTCGCGTTTGAACAGCGCGAGCGCCTTGATCGAGTTGTTGAGGAACGAGATGAGCGGGGTGTTGGCCGACTCGTACAGGTTGTCGATGCCGAGGTAGTCCTCGACCTTCTCGATGCCGGGCTCGAGCACGCCGATCGTGCGCTTCTTCTCGTCGACCTCGAAATCGACGCCTGCCTCGAGCGTGCGCGCGATCTTCGCGAACTCGAGGAACCAGCGGTTCGCCTCGCCCGAGGACGGGCCCGAGATGATGAGCGGCGTACGCGCCTCGTCGATGAGGATCGAGTCGACCTCGTCGACGATGCAGAAGAAGTGGCCCCGCTGGACGAGGTCCTCCTTGCGCCACGCCATGTTGTCGCGGAGGTAGTCGAAGCCGAACTCGTTGTTGGTGCCGTAGGTGATGTCCGCCTCGTACTGCTGGCGGCGCACCTCGGGCGTCTGCCCCGAGACGACGGTGCCGGTGGTCATGCCGAGGGCGCGGTACACGCGGCCCATGAGCTCGGACTGGTACGACGCGAGGAAGTCGTTGACCGTGATGACGTGGACGCCCTTGCCGGCGATCGCGTTCAGGTAAGCCGGGAGCGCGGCGGTGAGGGTCTTGCCCTCACCGGTCTTCATCTCGGCAATGTTGCCGAGGTGAAGGGCGGCGCCGCCCATGATCTGCACGTCGTAGGGACGCTGACCGAGCGTGCGGGATGCCGCCTCGCGGACTGCGGCGAACGCCTCGGGCATGAGCTTGTCGAGCGACTCGCCCGCCTCGTACCGGGCGCGCAGCTCAGCGGTCTCGCCGCGCAGCTCGTCGTCGGTGAGGTGGGTGTAGTCCTCCTCGAGGGCGCCGACCGCCTTCACGACCTGCTGCAGCCGCCGCAGGATGCGTCCTTCGCCGGCGCGAAGCAGTTTCTCGAGTGGGTTGGCCACGGAGGATCTCCATCTGTCAGGTCCCCCCGACGCACAGTGTCGACGGGAGCCGGAGCGCAGAACGCGCAGACATACCCCGCTATGTTATCTGCCCGTGACCTTCGAAGGTGCTGGACAACCTCGAGCGGACCCGGCGACGTAGGATCGGCTCATGGCCGGTTTCTGGGGCAGACGCAAGCGCGAGGACGCGGAGATCGAGGCGCAGGACGCCGAGCTGAGCCGGAAGGCGGGAGCCGCACTCGTCGCCGCAGACGAGCGCATCCGCGTGACCGACGACGAACTCGCGTACGCCGAGATCGAGCTCGGCCGCGACGCGACGAAAGAGCTCCGCAACGCGCTCGACGCCGTCCGCCAGCACATGGGCGAGGCGTTCCACCTCAACCAGCTCAACTTCGACGAGATCCCCGACACTCCCGAAGAGCTGCGCACCCGAAACGCGCGCATCGTCCAGCTCTGCGAGTGGGCCGAAGACCTGCTCGACGACCGCACCGAGAGCCTGGCCGAGTCGATCGCCCGCGCACGCCGCGCACCCGAGATCATCGAAGGCATCCGTCGCGACGTCGCCCGCATGCGCGAGCGCCTGCCTGCGCTGAACGCGACCCTCGAGCGACTGGCGGTCCGATACTCGGATGCCGCGATGCGGACCGTCCTCGGCAACGCCGCAGAAGCCGAGCAGCTCCTCGCGTTCGCCGAGCACAGCGCCGGCGTCTCGGAGCGTCGCCGCGACGACGGCCACCGCGAGCAGGCGAACCTCGCGCTGGAGACGGCGATCGAGGCATCCCGGCGCGCGTCGACGCTGGTCGACGCGGTCGACACCTTCGAGATCGAGGCCCTGCGCGCCGAGTCGACGCTGTCGGCGATCGTCGAAGACTCGCGCGAGGACCTCGTCGTCGCGCAGCCGATGCGCGGCACCCCCGCGGTCGGCGAAGCCGCCGCCGAGCTCGAGGCCGCGCTGGCCTCGCTCACGCCCGCCGGCAGCAAGCCCGACCCGTTCGCCGAACTCAGCCGGCTCCGCACCGCCAATGCCGCGTTGGATGCCGCGGTCGCAAAGGCCCGCGAACGCGCCGAGCGGCCGATCCCCGCCGAGTCGCACGTGCACCACGCGATCGACGACGCGGACCGCCAGATCGGCGTCGCCCGCAGCGTCATCTCCGGCCACCGCGGCTGGATCGGCGCGGACGCCCGCACCCGCCTCGCGGAGGCCGAGCGCATCCGCGGTGAACTGATGGCGTTCGCCGGCCCCATCGCCGAGGACGACCGCGAACGCGCGATGACGCTCGCGCGTCGGGCCGGGCAGCTCGCCGGCCAGGCGCTTGAACTCGCGCAGCGCGACATCGACTCGTCCCGCCCGAACGACTGGGGCGGCGGCGGGTACGGTGGCGGGCGTCGCGGCGGCGGCATGGGTGGCGACATGGTCGGCGGCCTGCTCGGCGGCCTCATGATCGGCGGCATCCTCGACGGCATCTTCGACTGATGTCCGCGCTGCAGGAGGCCGTCGCGCAGGCGGCGACGTGGCCCGCCCCGCACGTGTCGGCTGCGGTCATCACGGCGGACGGTGCGGTCGCGGCATCCGTCGGCGATCAGGAACGTCGATACCGGCTCGCCTCGGTCACCAAGCCCCTCAGCGCGTACGCCCTGCTCGTCGCGATCGAGGAGGGCGCACTCGCCCTCGACCAGCCGGCAGGTCCCGACGGCGCAACGGTCGAGCACCTGCTCGCCCACACCGCGGGGTACGACTTCTCCTCGCACGAGCTGCGCGCCGAGCCCGGCGCCCGGCGCCTGTACTCGAACACCGGTTTCGACGTGCTCGGCGACCTGCTGGAGTCGGAGACCGGCATCGGCTTCGACGACTATGCCCGCGAGGCGGTCTTCGCGCCGCTCGGCATGACGCAGACGACGACCGGCGACTCCCCCGCCGCGGGTGGCTGGTCCACCGCTGCCGATCTGTCGCGCTTCGCCGCCGAGCTGCAGGCACCGACGCTCGTCGACGCGTCCACGCTCGCCCGGGCCACGAGCGTCGCGTTCCCGGAGCGGCGGGGTGTGCTCCCGGGCTACGGCGTGCAGCAGCACAACGACTGGGGCCTCGGGTTCGAGATCCGCGCGAACAAGTCGCCGCACTGGACGGGCGCCTCGAACTCGCCGGCGACGTTCGGGCACTTCGGTCAGGCGGGCACGTTCCTCTGGGTCGACCCCGTCCTCGGCGCTGCCACGGTGGCGCTGTCCGATCGCCCCTTCGGCGAGTGGGCGATCCGCGCCTGGCCGGGATTCAGCGACGGCGTCGTGGCCGCGCTCCGCGCCAATTGACGCAGGACGAGACGGACAGCACGAAGGGCGAATGCCACGCGGCATCCGCCCTTCGCAGGTCGGGGGCTCAGCTCGCCAGTTCAGCGGCCTCCGGAGCCGCGGTCGTGGTCAGCGAGATGACGCCGTAGTCCCAGCCCTTGCGGCGGTACACGACGCTCGGCTGGTCGCTGCGCGCGTCGATGAAGAGGAAGAAATCGTGACCGACGAGCTCCATGCGGTCGACGGCGTCCTCGACGGTCATCCACTCGGGCTCGAAGCGCTTGGTGCGGATGACGACGGGCGTGTAGTCGGCCTCGTCCTCGATGCCGTTCGCGACGGGGATTTCCCCGGTCGCGACCGCCCGGAGCACATCGACCGACGCGGGCTGCACGTCGATGCCGGTGATCGTGCCGCTGCCCTTCTCGAGCTTGGCGCCGCGCGGGTGGTTGCGGGCGTCAACGCGCTTGTCCTTGGCGCGACGGATCTGCTCTGCGAGCTTGGTCACCGCGAGGTCGAGCGCCGCGAACTTGTCGCCGTCAACGGCCTCAGCCCGGACGATCGGGCCCTTGCCGGTCAGGGTGACTTCGACCGTCTCGTCCTCGCGCATGCCGTTGTGATACGCGCGATGGGTGACCTTGATGTCGAGGCGCTGCGCGCGCGGGGCAAGGTGTTCGATGCGGGCCGACTTCTCCTCGGCGACCGAGCGGAAGCGATCACTCACGCTCACTCCCACGCCGACGATATTGATCTCCATCGTGACCTCCTTGTTCCGGTCCACCCGGTCAAGGGCGGACCTGGGGTTCGCCTTGTGTCCCCCCACGGTAGTGCTCCGCCTGCGCGATGTCACCCTCTCGTTCCGAGGAGTTTCCGACGCGTTCGGTATGCCGTGGGGTGGATGCCACGGTACGCGCACCGAGCACGATCGCACCCGCGCTGCGGAGGGCGGAGGCGGCAGCGGTGAGCGTCGCACCGGAGGTGACCACGTCGTCGACGAGGACGACGCGGAGCCCCTCGCACCGTGACGCGGCGAGGGCGCCGGCGAGGTTCGCGGCGCGCTCGACCCGGGTGAGTCCGCGCTGGTCGTCGGGGCGGCGCACCCACCGCAGCACAGGGACGAGCGGGATGCCGGCGCGCCGGGCGACGAGCTCCACGGGGGCGAATCCGCGGCGACGAAGCGATGCGCGCGAGGGCGGCACCGCGACCGCGGCATCCGCCGCGAGGTCAGGGGTCGCGGCGAGCGCAGCCGCGAGCGGGACGGCGAGCGCCGTGCGGCCGTCTTCCTTGTAGGCGCGCAGCGCCCGCGCGGCGACGCCCTCGAAGCGGATGCCGCTCCACACCTCGAGGCCACCGTCGAGGGTGCGACGTTCCGCGCGCGGCAGGAGCGCGGTCGCGCACGCGTCGCAGAGGAGCACATCGACGGCGTCGCACCCGGCGCACCACGTCGGGAACACGATCGAGAGCGCCTCCTGCAAGGCCGAGCGCAGACCGGATGACCGCATGCAGCGAGTCTCATCGGGGCAGGGTATCCGCTCGGCGCCGGCGACGGCGCTCGTGGAGCTTCGGGCGCAGGACGCACCGGTGGAGAATGCGGCGTCAGTCGGGCGTGCCCTGCTGCACCGCGAGCACGTCGACATCGGCCGCGAGGATCTGCCACGAGCCACGCTGGACGAACAGCGCGCCCTCCGCGGTCCGCAGCCGGACGCTGCCCGGCTGGTTGCCGCCGGCGACCGAGACGACGCCCGCCGGGGCGAGGATCTCGACGCCTTCACCGCCGATCGGTTGCTCGCGCATCATGCGCTGCTCGCCGTCGGTCCAGACCAGCGCGACCGTCGCGTCGTCGAGCCACGTCAGCTCGATGCCGTCACCGGCGAGCGTCGCGACCGGGTGCGGCTCGCCGATGGCGACCGGCACGTCGCCGTCGTCCCGCACGATGCCCGCGACCCACACCGCCGAGCGCACGCCGTCTCGGACGAGCGCCGCGACCCGCGTGCCGTCGCGAGACACCCGCATCGCCGACACCGCCGTCGCACCCGTCCAGCCGCCGGCGAGCGTACGAGCCGACCCATCGGGCCCGTACGCGACGATCTCGGCCGGTGTCGAGGAGGGCACCGTCCAGATATGTCCGAACGGGTCGATGCTCGGTGCGGTGAGGCCCGCCCTGGTGTCGAGCTCGGCGACGGAGCCGTCGGATGCCACCCGCAAGACAGCGCCGCTCGTGGTGCGCACCGCCGCCGTCGTGCGATCGGCATCGAGTTCGATCGACTCGGGCTCGATCGTCGAGAAGGCGGCGGTCAGCTCGGGGAGCTCTTCGAGCTCCGACCCGGAGAGGAAGCCGAACCGCCCCTCCGCGAGGACGAGCGGCCGCACTTCGACGCGGTGCTCCTCGACTGTCGCCGCCCGGACGTCGAGCACCTCGTCGCCGACGAGCATCTGCACCTTGAGGATGCCGGCGTCGGCGAGACTCGCCTCGAGCTGTGCCTGCATCCGCGACAGCGTCTGCGCCGAGAGGTCGCGGGCGCTCGCGTCGAGCGAGACCTGCGCCACACCGGCATCCACGGGCACCGACGGCTGGGTCAGCGAGACGTCCTCGGGGAAAGCGTTCTGCACCGAGCTCGCCAGCCACGGGCTCTTCGGACCCGTCACGAGTGCGTCGGTGATGCGGGTCGCCGGGTTCGTCGCCGGGAACCAGCGCACGTCGGGAACGAGCGAGCGCCATTTCGGGTCGAAGTAGGCGAGCGAATAGCTGCGGAACACCGAGCTGAACCGGTTGGCGTCGAGCACGATGCCGTCGGGCGCCTGCGCGATGCGCCACTGCTCGTTCTCGAGGACGAGCTCGTATCGGAGCGGGATGGCGCCCTCGCCGCTCGGTTCGTACGCGCCGGTGTCGTCGACCGTGGCGACGGGATCGACGTTGACGACGATCTCCTCGTCGCTGACCACGTCGACCGTGCGGTCGCCGGCGGCATGGATGATGACGCCCGCCTGCGGCTTCCACGTCTCGCGGAACTCGCGCGTGAGGAACTCCTGCGCCGTCGCCCAGTTCTGCCGCGGACCCGAACCCGCCGCGATGAACCCCTCGACGACCTGCTGCGGGGTGGCATCGGCCACCGGACCGTCCGGGACGAACGAGAAGTCCGGCAGCCCCTCGACCTCATCGATCGCCCGTCCGACGTGCACCGGACCGTCGACGGGGAGCCCGGCGCAGGCGGTGAGCGTGAGCGCGACGAGGGTCGCGGTCACGGCGGCGAGGCGGGTGCGCAGGCTCATGCGCGGTCCTCCCGTCCCGGGAGCAGGATCGGCTGGGTGAGTCCGAGGTCCTCGAGCGAGAGCGAGCCGTCGCGGGGCTCGACGTCGATCGGGGACGACGTTCCGAGGCTGTCGCCGAGCCGGCGTGGCAGGGTCAACACGAAGTTCGTCCCACCGCCGAGCTCGGACCACACCGCGAGCGTGCCGCCGTGCAGGCGGGCGTCACCGAGGGCGATCGAGAGTCCCAGCCCGGTGCCGCCGATCGTGCGGCGCCGAGACGGATCGGCGCGCCAGAACCGATCGAAGACGCGCTCGGTGTCGGCGGGCGCCATCCCGAGCCCGAAGTCCCGGACGCCCAGCGCGACGGCGCGCTGATCACTGTCGACGGTCACGACGATGGGTCGGCCCTCGCCGTGCTCGATCGCATTGCCGAGCAGATTCCGCACGATCCGGCGGACCCGACGCGGGTCCATCTCCACCGGCGAGTAGCCGCCGGGTGCGACGAGGCGCACGTCGGTGCCGTGCTGGTCGGACAGTTGCCGCATCGACTCGATGACGTCCTCGGCGAGGTGCGCGAGGCTCGTCGCCTCGACCTCGAGCTGCACCGACCCCGCGTCATAGCGGCTGATCTCGAGGAGATCGGCCAGCAGCACCTCGAACCGCTGCACTTGCGCGTGGAGAAGCTCGGCGGCGCGAGCGGTCGTGGGCTCGAATGCCTCGCGCCCGTCGTTGATCATGTCGGCGGCGAGTCGGATGGTGGTGAGCGGGGTGCGGAGCTCGTGCGACACGTCGGACACGAAGCGCTGCTGCACGAGCGACAACTCGGCGAGCTCCTTGATCTGGCTCTCGATGCTGTCGGCCATCGCGTTGAACGAACGGCCCAGCGTCGCGAACTCGTCCTCACCGCGGACCGGAAGCCGCACGGCGAGGTCACCCGCGGCCAGCTTCGCGCTCGTCTCTGCGGCCTGCGCGATCGGCACGGTCACCGAACGGAGCACGAACAGCGAGATCGCACCGATCAGCACCAGCAGCGCGAGACCGACGACCCACAGCGTGACCTGCACGAACTGCAGCGTCTGCGCCTCGGATGCCAGGTCGTAGGCGAAGTACAGCTCGTACGCGCCCGCTTCGGGCAGCAACAGCTGCTGCCCGACGATGATGCCGGGCGTCGCGCCGTCGTCGCCGTCCGGCAGCGCGATCGACTGCCACCACTGCCGGTCGCCGGTGAGCCGGACGCTCTCCTGCAGCTCGGAGCTGATCATCGCCGCCGTCAGGCCGCCGCCCTCGAAGCCCTGCGGGGCGATGGACGAGGGCTCATCATCCACACGGAAGACCGCGACCATCGTCGTGCCCGCCTGGCGCGACAGGATCTCGCGGCGCACCTCGTCCATGAGCACCTGCAGAGCAACGACATCGCCCTCGACGACGGCGGCGTCGAACGTCGTCTGCGCCGCCTGCGTCGCGCGCTTCGCGGCATCCTGCACCTGGTCCGCGCGTGATTCGTACAGGTCGTTCTGGATCGCGAGCGACATCCACACGAGCGCCACGAGGATCGTGAGCGCCGTGAGCGTGAGCGTCACCGCGAGGGTGCGGAACCGCAGCGAGCGGCGCCAGAGCGACAGGAGCCGTCTCCCCCACGACCGCCAGTCACGCCACGAGGGGACCACGGTGTGCGTCCCCGTGCGCGTCGTCATCGACACGGGTGCCTGCGCACGACGGTCACACGGCGGCGCCGGCGCGGTAGCCCACGCCGCGCACGGTCGTCACGATCTGCGGGTTGTCGGGGTCGCGCTCGACCTTGGCGCGCAGCCGCTGCACGTGCACGTTCACGAGGCGCGTGTCGGCCTTGTAGTGGTACCCCCACACCTGCTCGAGGAGCATCTCGCGGGTGAACACCTGCTGCGGCTTGGAGGCGAGGGCGACGAGGAGCTCGAACTCGAGCGGCGTGAGCGCGATCGGCGCCTCGCCGCGGCGAACTTCGTGGGCGGCGACGTCGACGGCCAGATCGCCGATGCGGAGGGTCTCGGCGGCAGGCGCCGATGACGGGCGGAGCCGCGTCCGGATGCGGGCGACGAGCTCCTTCGGGTTGAACGGCTTCACGATGTAGTCGTCCGCGCCCGACTCGAGTCCACGGACGACGTCGGCGGTGTCGGTGCGTGCGGTCAACATGATGATCGGCACGCCCGACTCGGCCCGGATCTGCGTGCACACCTCGATGCCGTCGAGGCCCGGCAGCATGAGGTCGAGCAGGATCAGCTCGGGGCGCTCCTCGCGCCAGGCGTCGACCGCGGCCGCACCGTCGGCGCAGAAAACGACGTCGAAGCCCTCCGTGCGCAGCACGATGCCGATCATCTCGGCGAGAGCGGTGTCGTCGTCGACAACCAGGATGCGCGATGTCATGTGGGCCGATTCGTCCTTCACGTGTGGCGGGGTGGACCCACCGTCGGGTTCCTCAACAGTAACCGAACCGTGACCTGCGATGCAGAAGCGCGCGGCCCGCCCCCACGAGGGAGGACGGGCCGCGCGGAGCGCACCGGGTCAGCGGTGCAGGTCGAACCGGTCGAGTTCGGTGACCTTCGTCCACGCGGCGACGAAGTCGCGCACGAACTTGTCGGCGGCGTCGTCCGAGGCGTACACCTCGGCGATCGCGCGCAGCTCCGAGTTCGAGCTGAACAGCAGGTCGGCGCGGGTGCCGACGCCGATCGGCGACCCGTCCGAGGCCGTGCCGCGGAAGGCGTGCGCGCCGGGGTCGAGCGCCGTCCACGTCGCGCCGAGGTCGAGCAGCTTCACGAACACGTCGTTCGAGAGCACGCCGGGGCGCTCGGTGAAGACGCCGTAGGCCGAGCCGTCCCAGTTCGCGCCGATGGCGCGGAGACCTCCGACGAGGACGGTGAGCTCGGGTGCACTCAGCGTGAGCAGGTTCGCCTTGTCGACGAGGTGGTGCTCGGCGGGCAGCACGGCCTTCGGGCCGTAGTAGTTGCGGAAGCCGTCGGCGGCGGGCTCGAGGTAGCCGAACGACTCCACGTCCGTCTGCTCCTGCGTGGCATCCGTGCGTCCCGGGTGGAACGGGACGGTGACATCCACACCGCCGGCCTTCGCCGCCGCCTCGACGCCGGCGTTGCCGGCGAGGACGATCAGGTCGGCCAGCGAGACGCGCTTGCCGCCAGCCTCGAACGCGGCTTTCACGCCCTCGAGTGCTCCGAGCACCTTCTGCAGCTGGGCGGGGTTGTTGACCTCCCAGTCCTTCTGCGGTGCGAGGCGGATGCGGGCGCCGTTGACGCCACCGCGCTTGTCGCTGCCGCGGAACGTGGATGCCGCTGCCCACGTCGTGGCGACGAGCTCGGCCACCGTCAGGTCGGTCGCGAGGATCTGCGCCTTCAGGGCGGCGGCATCCGCGTCGTCGATCAGGTCGTGGTCGACGGCGGGGACGCGGTCCTGCCAGATGAGCTCCTCCTGCGGCACCTCGGCGCCGAGGTAGCGCTCGATGGGGCCCATGTCGCGGTGGGTGAGCTTGAACCAGGCGCGGGCGAACGCGTCGCCGAACGCGACCGGGTCGTCCTTGAAGCGGCGCGAGATCGCGTCGTAGGCCGGGTCGGTCCGGAGGGCGAGGTCGCTCGTGAGCATGCGGGGCTCGCGGCGGCCTTCCGAGTGCGCGAGCGGCACCATGTCGGCGCCGCCGCCGTCCTTCGGGCGCCACTGGTGCGCACCCGCGGGGCTCCGCATGAGCTCCCACTCGTAGGCGTAGAGAATGTGGAAGAACTCGTTGTCCCAGCGGGTCGGGTGGTAGGTCCACGTGACTTCGAGGCCGGAGGTGATGGTGTCATCGCCGACGCCCGAGCCGTTGTTGTTCTTCCAGCCGAGGCCCTGCTGCTCGAGGCCGGCGGCCTCGGGGTTTGCCTCGAGGTTCGTGTCGGGCGCGGCGCCGTGGGTCTTGCCGAAGGTGTGACCACCGGCGATGAGAGCGACGGTCTCCTCGTCGTTCATGCCCATGCGGCCGAAGGTCTCGCGGATGTCGCGCGCCGACTTCAGCGGGTCGGGCTCACCGTTGGGGCCCTCGGGGTTGACGTAGATCAGACCCATCTGCACAGCCGCGAGCGGCTTCTCCAGGTCGCGGTCGCCCGAGTAGCGCTCGTCGGCGAGCCACGTGGTCTCCGGGCCCCAGTACACGTCGTCGTCCGGCTCCCAGACGTCAGGACGGCCACCGGCGAAGCCGAAGGTCGAGAAGCCCATCGTCTCAAGCGCGACGTTGCCGGCAAGGATCATGAGGTCACCCCAGGAGAGCGACTGGCCGTACTTCTTCTTCACCGGCCACAGGAGGCGACGGGCCTTGTCGAGGTTGACGTTGTCGGGCCAGCTGTTCAGCGGCGCGAAGCGCTGCTGGCCGGTGCCGCCGCCACCGCGGCCGTCGGTCGCCCGGTAGGTGCCGGCGGAGTGCCAGGCCATGCGGATGATGAGCGGGCCGTAGTTGCCGAAGTCGGCGGGCCACCAGTCCTGAGAGGTGGTGAGCACCTTTGCGATGTCGGCCTTGACTGCAGCGAGGTCGAGCGCTTCGAAGGCGGTCTTGTAGTCGAAGTCCTCGCCGACGGGGTTGCCGACGGCCGGATTCTTCTTGAGGATGCGGAGGTTCAGCTGGTTCGGCCACCACACCTGGTTCGCGGAGCCGACCGTGGGGTGGGGCTGGCCGCCCTGGTTCTGGCGGTCGGCGCCGGGCGCACCGTGGAACACGGGGCATCCGTCGGTCTCGTTCGGACGGGGACGGGTCTCGCCGTCCGCACGCTCGTCGACGGGCGTGTCGATCGGGGTGACGGCCTGGTCGGCGTCGGTCGCCTCCGAACCGATGGGTTCGGCCTGCGGGTCGCGGTCGCTCATGGTGATCCTTCCGTAGGGGTGTTCGGGAGTTCGGGAGTTCAGTCGGCGGATGCCGCGCACGCGGCGCACACGCCCCAGTACGTCACCTCGGCGGCGGCGATCTGGAAGCCGTGATCGTCGGAGGGGTGCAGGCACGGGGCCGCGCCCACGGCGCAGTCGACATCCTTGACGACGCCGCACCCGGTGCAGATGAGGTGGTGGTGGTTGTCGTCGACGCGCAGCTCGAAGAGCATGGACTGGCCGGCCGGTTCGATCCGACGGACGATCCCCGCATCGACGAAGTCGCTCAGCGCGTTGTAGACCGACTGTCGGCTCGCACGGGGCAGGGTCGGGGCCACTTCGGCGAAGACGGCGTCCGCGCTTGCGTGCGGCCGGACGGCGAGCGCGCCGAGCACGGCGACGCGTGAGTCTGTGACCCGGAGACCGGCGTCGCGGAGGGCGACAGCGGGGTCGAGCACGGGTGCGGACATGCCTCCATACTACGCCTTCTTTTGATCAGATCAAATCAAGGCGAGCCTTACCTGCCGCCTTCAGTAGCGATAGTGGTCAAGCTTGTACGGGCCCTCAACGGGCACGCCGATGTAGGCGGCCTGCTCGTCCGTCAGCTCCGTCAACTGCACGCCGAGGGCGGGCAGGTGCAAGCGCGCGACCTTCTCGTCGAGCGTCTTCGGCAGCACGTACACACCGACCGGATACTCGTCGATCTTCGTGAAGAGCTCGAGCTGCGCGAGCACCTGGTTGGTGAACGACGCGCTCATGACGAAGGAAGGATGCCCGGTCGCGTTCCCGAGGTTCAGCAGGCGCCCCTCCGAGAGCACGAGGATGCTGCGACCGGTGGGAAGCCGGTACTCGTGCACCTGCGGCTTGATCTCGACCTTCTCGACACCCGGGATCGCCTCGAGCGCGGCCATGTCGATCTCGTCGTCGAAGTGCCCGACGTTGCCGACGATCGCGAGGTGCTTGAGCGCGAGCAGGTGCTCGGTCGTGACGACGCGGGTGTTGCCGGTGCCGGTGATGACGATGTCGACCTGGTCGGCGACGTCTTCGAGTCGGGCGACCTGGTAACCGTCCATCGCGGCCTGCAGTGCGCAGATCGGATCGATCTCGCTGACGATGACGCGCGCGCCCTGACCGCGGAGCGCCTCGGCGGCGCCCTTGCCCACGTCGCCGTAGCCGACCACGAAGGCGACCTTGCCGCCCATCAGCACGTCGGTGGCGCGGTTGATGCCGTCGGGCAGCGAGTGGCGGATGCCGTACTTGTTGTCGAACTTCGACTTCGTCACCGAGTCGTTGACGTTGATGCCGGGGAACAGCAGCTTGCCGTCGGCGTGCAGCTCGTAGAGGCGGTGGACGCCGGTCGTGGTCTCCTCGGTGACGCCGAGGAGCCCCTGCGCCATCCGGGTGAACCGCTGCGGGTCGCGGGCGAGGCTCGCACGCAGGGTGTCGAGGACGATGCGGTACTCGGCGGAGTCGGCATACGTCGCCTCGGGAACACTGCCCGCGGCCTCGAACTCGGCCCCCTTGTGGACGAGGAGGGTCGCGTCACCGCCGTCGTCGAGGATGAGGTTCGGACCGTCGAAGCCCTCCGCCGACCAGTCGAAGATGCGGTCGGCGAGATCCCAGTATTCGCGGAGCGTCTCGCCCTTGAACGCGAACACCGGCACGCCGGCGGGTGCCTCGACGGTGCCGGTCGGGCCGACGACGACGGCAGCGGCCGCCTCGTCCTGCGTCGAGAAGATGTTGCAACTCGCCCAGCGCACCTGCGCACCGAGGGCGACGAGGGTCTCGATGAGCACCGCCGTCTGCACCGTCATGTGCAGCGACCCGGCGATGCGGGCTCCGGCGAGCGGCTGCGACGCGCTGTACTCGTCGCGGAGGGCCATGAGGCCGGGCATCTCGTTCTCGGCGAGGCGGATCTGGTGACGGCCGGCCGGCGCGAGCGAGAGGTCGGCGACGACGTGGTCGATGGTCTTCACGGGAGTTGACACGGGGTCATTGTGCCACGGGGCGGCCCGCTCGCCGCCGCGGGTGACGGGATCAGACGCGCAGCGTCTCGTGCCGCACGACGACCCAGCCCTTCGGGACCGACATGCGGCCGGTGTGGATCGCGCACAGGTCGTGGGCGTGCGGGTCGTTCCCCGCGCCCAGCGGGCCGAGGACCGCCATCTGGTCGCCGTAGTCGTACGTCAGGGTCGTCACGGCCTCGCGGGCGCAGCCCACCTTGGAGCAGAGTCGTTCGCGCATCGCTGTCACGCTAGCCGCGCCGGCCGTCGACGAGCGGATGCCGCGCCGGAGGCGGCACCGACCGACGCGGCATCCGCCCGCCTAGGATTGCCGCATGGGAACGGTGGGCTCGGCATGAGGCGGCGCGTGCACCGCGTCGCACGCCCCGACCGCCACGGCCGGCACGGGCGACTGGACCGCAGCTCCGTCGTGCGGCCACCCCTCCCGGCGATCGAGACGCGCGCCGAGAAGTTCGACCTCACCGTCGGCACCGCCGTGGAGTTCCTGCGCAGCGCGTGGCCGGAACTGCGCGACGTCCGGTTCGACGTGGGGTGGATGCCACCCGCCTCGGACGCCGACGGGATCCCGCGCTGGTCGGTGCTCGCCGACCAGCAGCGCATCATCCTCTACCGGCTGCCCATCGAGCGGCTGGCCCGCCTGCACCGCGCCGACGATCTGCACCGGCGGATGATGATCGAGAGCTTCGTGTTCCGCGCGGCGGCGGAGTACCTCGACCGCGACCCGTGGGACCTCGGGCCGGACCGCTTCCGCTTCTGAGACGCCCGCTGGGCGCGGACCGTGCGTGTCAGCGCGGGCGGACGACGACGGGCGCTGCGGCAGCGTCGGCCGGCGCGACGGCGTACGACGCGATGGCACCGTCGCCGGCGTAGGTGATGTTCGCGCGGATCGTCTCGTCTCGCGCGTCGAGGAGGTACACCGACCTCGCGTCGACCGGGACGGTCACCGATCCGCCTGCCGGGACGAGGACGGTGGATGCCACACCCCCGCCGGCCGCCGCAGTGAGCTCGACCTCGACGTCGGCGTCGCCCTCTGCGGTCAGCGTGAGCCGCGGCGCTGGCCCCGCGGCGACGGCGAACAGGGTCGGCACCGAGATCGCGTCGGCCGCTGCGAACCACGCGAAGTCGGACCCCGCGCCGATTCCGGTCGCGGACCACAGTGAGGAGACGACGGGGGCGGCCGCCTCGAGGTCCACGCGGTAGCGTCCCGCGGGGAGCTCGTCGACGTCCACCTCGAGCGGGACACCGGCGACGAGCGCCAGCCCGTCGACCTCGAACACCGGCTCCGTCTCGCCGACCGGGGTCACCGTGAGGCGCGCGGTCGTGTCGTCCGACGGCGCGAGCAGACGGACGGAGGCCCCGACCCCGGCATCCGAGGTCCCGACGACGGCGGGGATCGTCTGGGTCGTGTCGGGCGCGGCGGTGGCACCGGCCTGGTCGATGCCGCCCGGGACGAGCGTGCGGGTAATGGAAGACTGCAAGGTCGCCTGCACCGGGGCCTGCGTCGCCGAGACGAGAACCACGGGGCTCTGCTCGCCGAGCGCGAGTGCGGCCAGCGGGACGACGCGCTGCGACCCCGCGGGGACGAGGATGTCGGCGCCGGCGTCCGGCGTCGTCTCCCCCGTCGCTCCGTACACGGTCAGCGCGACCCGCGAGGCGACGTCGCCGGGGTTCGCGATCACGACGAGGTCAGCCGCGCCGGTAAGGCCGCTGCCGGCTATCAGCCACGACTCCATCGCCGGTGGCGTACAGGCCGATGCAGCGAAGCCGGCGAGGTCGTCGGCGTCGACCGACGTCGAGCCGGCGGCTGCCAGGTCGGTGCGCGCGCCGTCCTGCGGCTCCGCCGTGAAGGCGGCGGCCGGGCGCCCGTCGGGCACGTCCGCCGGGGCGATCTCGCCGGACGTAGCCTCCGTGCCGGGAGTCGAGCCCACCGTGACGCGCTGCGCGCCCGCGGCCTGCAGCGCCGAGACATCCTCGATGTCGCGGCCGAGTGCGAGGGTCGACCCGCCGCAGGCGAGCCGCGACGTCGAAGGCTCCGGCGCGGCGGTCACGGTCTGCACCTCGCGCGTGACGGTCGGCCACGTCGCCGGGACGGCGAGTGCCACCGCCGCGACGATGCCCGCGCTGAGTGCCGCGCCGAGCGCGATGCGGGCGCCGCTGCGGATACCGCTCATGTCGTCCTCCTCGCGCCGATGACCCGAGGATGGCGCCGCGCGTCGCGCAGGCTCGAACGGGTCGGGACGGCGAGCAGCAGCGCCACCGCGATCACCCCGAGCTGCAGCAGCGCGATCCGACCGCCGGTGGGCCCACCGTCGGCATCCACGGTGCGTGCGGCGACATCGCCGCCCACGCTCCACAGCGTGCCGCGGGCGGTCTCGCCGACGCTGACGAGGTCGCTCCGCTGATTCAGGACGTTCTGTGCGCTCAGCCGCGTCGCGCGCGCGACGTCGGACTCGTCCCGGGGTTCCTCGAGCAGAACGAAGGCGACACCGTGGTCGGCGAGCGTCTCGACGACGTCTCCCGTTGACGAAGTCACGAGATCCGCGGTCACACGGGCGACCTCGGCATCGCCTGCGGACAGTTCGGCCTGGGCGGCGCGCAGCGTCGTCTGCCCGCCGAGGGTCTCACTCGCACCCCACACGACCGCGGCCGTGAAGCCGGAACGTGCATCGGCGGTCAACACGAGCGTCGCCGTCTGCTCACCCTCGAGCTCACCCTCGCTGCCGGCGGTCTCGACGTAGGCGGGCAGCGTGCTCGCCGGCCCGTCGGTGAGGGCAGCGGTTCCGCGGGCGGGCGCAGTGAGCGCCGGTACCGCGCCGACCGCGAGGAAGACGATCACGAGCGTGGCCGCCGCCGGCGCGAGCGGCGAACGCACCACCGCGGTCCCCCGGTGGGCCCCGTCGAGCCCGGTCGCCGCGGCCAACAGCAGACCCGCCCACGCGAGACTGAGCGCGGTACCCGGCCAGATCGGGACGGCTCCCGACGCCCCCACGGCGACCGAGACACCGGTGACGGCGAATGCCGTCACGACGCCCAGCGCTGCGACGACGAGCCCGAGCACCGACGGGACGAGCCGGCCGACAACGGGTGACAGCACCGCGAACAGCAGGACCGGCGCAGTCGCGACGAGGGCGATCCACCCGATCGGCGCGTCGCCCAAGAATCCGGTCCACCCCGCGGCGTCCGCCGTCGGGTACCCGAACAGCAACAGCAGTCGGTCGCCGACGGACGCGCCGAACGACGCCGCCCAGATCGGCCGACCGGGGTCTGCGAGGAGCCCGATCGCGTTGCCGAGGGACACCTGCCGCCACACGAGCGGGGCGAACATCGCCGCCGTCGGCACGATGAGCCACGCGAGCCGGCCGATGCCCTTGCCGCGCCTGAGCACGGCGACGAGCACGAGCGCGACCACCCACAGCACGACGACGGCACCCGCGAGCGACGGCGAGCACGCGACCACGACGGCGAGGAGGACGGATGCCACCCCGGCGCTGCTCCACGAGCGTCGGGCGGCGGCGGCCGTATACAGCAGCCACGGCAGTGCGAGATGCGCGATCACGGCGGCCGGACGCCCGTCGACGAGCGCCGTGAGGAACGTCGGCGCGACCGCCCACGCGAAGGCGACGGTGGCGCGGAGGATCGACCGGTCGGTGACACGGGTCGCGGCGAACCAGCCGCCCAGCGCGGCGAGCGGGAGCGCCGCCACCCACAGGACGACGAGCGCCCGCGACGGGTCGAACGGTGAGAGCGAGCCGATCACCGCGACCACCGCGGCGAACGGATCGGCCGGCCCCGCGGTGTCCCAGCCGAGCGCGCGAGGACCGTACGCGGCATCCGTCCACAGCGCGACGAGCCCGGTGCGCAACGGGGCGAGAGCGCCGCCGCCGAGCACAGGCCACGCGAGCAGCGACGCGAACACGAGCACCGAGGTCGCCAGCGCACCCAGCACCACCCACGCACCGCCGCCGCTGAAGAACCGCAGTTCTCCACGGGTACCGGATGCCGGTCCGTCGTCCAAGCGTTGCGCCAGGTCACGGCGGCCGATCCGCAGCGGGGCGAGCTGCGCCCACGACACCTGTCGGATGCGGGCGATGCGCCCGCGCGCCCGCGCGACGGAGGGCACCCGGAGCATCGCCGAGATCGCCGCCGCCCACTCCGGTCCGATCCGGCCGGGTTGCTTCGCGACGAGATGTCCGAGGGAGCGCCAGAGCGCCAGCGGCAGCAGCGACAACCAGTGCAGCGGAACGGCCGCGAGCGGCGCGTAGACGAGACGCCGATGCAGCTGCGCGGTTCGCCGCGCATAGGCGCGGCGGCCGCGCGAGGCCGCGGTCAGCCCGGAGGAGTCGCCGGCGACACCGTCGCCGGCGACGGCGACGAGTGCGGCGGGGGCGAGCGCGACACGCCCGCCGGCGAGGCGGGCGCGGATGCCGAGGTCGAGGCCTTCGTCCGCGCCGGACAGCCCGGGGTCGAGACCGGCGAGCGCGGTCCACACCTGCGCGCGCACCAGGACGCCGCGGATGTCGGTGCCGAGGACATCCTCTCCAGCGTCGTGCTGCCCCTGGTCGAGTTCGCCGTCCGCGAGACCGACGGTGCGGCCGCCCGGGGTGAGGGTGACGCCGAGCGACACGATCTGCGCGGGGTCGTCCCAGGCGACGAGCTTCGGCGCGGCGAGCGCGACCGACGGGGCGGTCTCGAGCGCACCCGCGAGGCGGGCGAGCGCGTCGGGCGCCGGTGCGGTGTCCTGCGCGAGGAGCCAGACCGCATCGCCCGCGAGTCGATGGCTGGCAAGCCGGAGCGCCTCGGCGAAGCTCGTACCGCGCGGCGCGACGATCACACCTTCCGCGCCCGACTCGGACGCGAGCGCGCGCAGACGGTCGTCGGGTCCGCAGAGGACCACGGTGAGGACATCGGCTCGACGGGTCTGCGCGGCGAGCGCACGCAGGGTGCGACTCAGGTGGAGGTCGGTCGGGCCGCGCCCGGACGGGCGCACGACCAGCAGCGCGTGAACTCGGGCGGGCATGACCAGGTCAGCCTAGGCGGGCAGCCGGTCGGCGCCGGGACGCGCGTCGGGGTGGCGCGAAACGGTCAGGATGCGCGGCGCTTGAGCTTGCGGCGTTCCCGCTCGCTGAGCCCGCCCCAGATGCCGAATCGCTCGTCGTTCTGCAGGGCGTACTCGAGGCACTCGCCGCGCACATCGCACGAGGTGCAGATGCGTTTGGCGTCACGGGTCGAGCCGCCCTTCTCGGGGAAGAACGCCTCCGGGTCGGTCTGCGCGCACAGCGCATCGGCCTGCCACGCGAGGGCGGAATCCTCGTCGACCTCTGCGGGTCGACGGACGCCGGGGACCCCGAGGTTGACCGGGTCGACGAACCAATTCTCGGGAACGCCGGAACGGTAACCCGTCATCTTGCTCTCCCACCTGTAAAGACCCTGCCGCAGTGCGGCTCGTGGCCTTAATTACACCCGTGTGATTCGCTCCGGTCAAGTCGCAGATCGTAAACCCTCAACCCGAGATTGAATCTTCACGCGCGCCTCGGCGTGTCGCGCCCGGCGTGTGGCGATTCAGGCGCGGCCCGGTTGCGCAACGTACACGGTGCCGTGCCCGTCGAAGGCGAGCGACGGCTCACCGTCGGCGTACGCCGCGGCACCCTGGCGGAGCTCCACGCGCCCCACGCCCGCGGCGACGCCGACCTCGCCGGCGACGGCCAGGACGATCGCCGGTCCGTCGAGCGGCAGGGCGACCGCACCGTCGACCTCGATCCGCGCGAGCAGGAAGTCCGGCACGCCGGCGTCGAACACCTCGGCGGGGCCGTCCGTCGTCGGCGCGAGCACCGGTGCGGGTCCTGGACGCGTGTCCACGATCCGCAGGAGTTCGCCGACGTCGACGTGCTTGGGGGTCAGCCCCCCGCGCAGCACGTTGTCGCTGGCCGCCATCAGTTCGACGCCGAGTCCGTCCTGATAGGCGTGGAGCACACCGGCCGGCGCAAACACGGCTTGACCGGCGCTGAGGACCACGAGGTTCATCAGCGCGGCGACGACGAGCCCGGGGTCGCCGGGGAAGTCCTTCGCAATGGCGCGGAGCACCTCGACCTCGGCACTCGCACCGGCTGCGGGGTCACCCAGCGCTGCGGCCAGGTCGGCGACGATCTCCGGCACGCGTCCCGACAGGGCGTCGTCGATGACGGCGCGGAGCACGCCCGCCTCGTCCGCACCCTGCAGCGCGGCCCGCAGTCCGCGCACCCCGGGCAACTGGGGCAGGACCGCCAGCAGCGCGTCGGTGCCCTCGACCGGACGCAGCCCGACGAGCGCGCGGAACCGCTCGCTGAGCGCGACGATGATCTCGGGCTTGTGATTGCGGTCGCGGTAGGTACGCTCCGCGGCATCCACCGCGATCCCGGCCGCGTCTTCGCGCGCGAAACCCTCGATCGCCTCCGCCACCGACGGATGGGCCTGGATCGACAGCGACATGGATGCCGCGAGGATCTTCAACAGATACGGCAGTGGCTCCTGTCCGGCCGCCGCGCGCACCTCGACGAGGGTGCGACCGTCGGCGATGCGGGCGGGGCTCCCCGGATGATCCCCGAACCACACCTCAGCTTCGGGTGTCCCGTCGGGCGCACGGCCCTGCAGGTTCGGGATCAGCGTCGGCGATCCCCAGGCGTAATCCCGCGGCACGTTCGAAAGCGACTCCAGCACGGGTCCAGCCTAGGTCCGCGCGATAGCCTGCTCTCACCATGGCCGTGCACACCAAACACCCCGTCGCAGCGCCTCCGGCTGCACCGGTGCGCGAGAAGACGAGCCACCTGCTCCTGCGCGGGTGGTGCATCTTCGTGCTCTCGCTCGCGTTGAGCGGCACGGCCCCGCTCGTGGCGTTCGGTGAGGTGGCGGCATCCGTCATCGGGATCGCCGTCGCGCTGGTGTCCCTCTTGATCCTGTTCGCCGTCCGTCCGCGCATCCAGTGGCCGCGGCTCCCCTGGTACGGACTCGGCTACGTCGTGTGGGCCCTCGCCTCGTTGCTGTGGACGCAGTGGATCGGCGCATCGATCCCGACGCTCACCCTGCTGGTCATCACAACCTTCCACGCGATCTTCGTCGGTGCGGTCCTCACCTGGCGCGAGCTCGTCCGGGCGATCGCCTCGGCCTGCAAGTGGATCCTGTCGCTGTCGGTCCTCTTCGAACTGTGGGTCTCGCTCGTCTGGGGCGGCCCGATCATGCCGCAGTTCGGCCGGCCGAGCGAGGGCGTGGATCCGATCGAGATGTGGTCGCGGAACAACCTCTTCGACGGCAACCGCATCCAGGGCATCTTCGGCAACTCCAACGCCCTCGCGTACGTCGCACTCCTCGCGATCATCGTGTTCGCGATCCGCATCGCCTCCCGCGCGCCGCGGCGCCCGGGACTGCTTCTCTGGATCGCCCTCGCCGCCTTCCTCTTCTTCCGGGCCGGTTCGGCGACCGCCGCGCTCGCAGCCGCGCTCGTCGTCGTCGTCCTCATCACGGTGCTGCTCATGCGCACGACGCGTCGCGCCGGTGAACGCACGCGGTACTACGTCGTCTACGCGCTCGTCGCTCTCGGCGGGCTGACGATCGCGTGGCTGGCGCGCGACGTGGTCTTCGGGCTCCTCGGCCGATCGAGCGACCTCACCGGACGCGAGGCGATCTGGCGGTCGGTCGCCGAGCGCATCGCCGAGCACCCGGTGATCGGATGGGGCTTCGCGACGCCGTGGATCCCCACCGAGCCGGCGTTCGACGGCTGGATTCTGGATCACGGCGTGACCGTCATGCAGGCGCACAACATGTGGCTCGACGCCACCCTCCAGCTCGGGGTGATCGGGCTCGTGCTCCTCATCGGCGCCTATCTCGCGTTCGTGTGGCGGTCGTGGTTCTTCGCCATCGACCGGCCGCGGTGGGACCTCGTGGCCGACCGGCCGTACTCCCCCGTGACGCTCCTCCCCACCCTCACCGGCGCGATCCTGCTGGTGCAGGGCATCGCCGAGTCGACCCCGCTGTTGAGCTGGGGCTGGCTGTTCCTCATCATGTTCGCGTTCAAGATCAAGCAGGCACCGCTCGTCGGACGGGGACCGTCGGAGCAGCGCTTGCGCGGCGAACAAGGCGACCTGTCGGCGGAACGATGACGATCGGGATGCCGCTGCCTCGCCGCTGGCTCGCCGACACGCTGGGGTCCGCGGACTTCGCGCGCGTGTTCACCGTCACGGTGATCGCCACCATCGCCGCGACCCACCTCATCGAGCGCCTCGCCGGGACGCCGACCCTGGTCACGATCATCGCCGCAGAATGCCTGATCGCGGTCGCGACCCTCGTCGTCAGGCGGGGCGAGCTGTCCGCGCTCCGCCTGCTCCCGATGACCCTGCTCGTCTTCCTCGCCTGGTCGCTCGCGAGCGTCGTGTGGAGTGTCGACCCCGGCGCCAGCTTCATCCGTTGGCTCTCCACCGCGGCGGTCGCCCTGCTCGCGGTCACGATCGGTCACATCCGCGACACGTTGCAGACGGTCCGCGCGGTCGGGGATGTCGCCCGCTGGCTCCTCGCGATCTCACTCGGCCTCGAGATCCTCTCCGGCATCCTGCTCGACACCCCGTTCACGTTCCTCGGCATCAGCGGCGACCTGGCCGAATGGGGACCGATCCAGGGTGTGTTCGGCACCCGCAACATGCTCGGCTTCTTCAGCGTCATCGCACTCGTCACCTTCGCGATCGAGCTGCGGACCCGGTCGGTGCGAACCGGTGTCGCCGCGGCGTCGATCGCGCTCGCGGCGGCCACCGCGCTCCTGTCGGCATCGCCGACCGTCTTCGTCCTGGTGATCGTCGTCGCGTCGATCGCGGGGGTGCTCTACCTCGTCCGCCGCCTGCCGGAGGGGCGCCGCACCCCGGTGCAATGGGCGCTGGCCGGCGTCGCCGCGATCGGGGGCGTCGCCGCGTACCTGCAGCGATCCGAGATCATCCGCGTGCTCGGTGCGGCGGATGACCTCGCCATGCGCACCGAGCTGTGGCGACTCATGGAGTTCTACGTCCGGCGCTACCCGGTGCAGGGATGGGGGTGGTTCGGGCCCTGGGATCCGCAGGAGTCGCCCTTCGCGATCATCAACTATCTGCTCGAGGAGCGTCACACCACCGCGCTCAACGCGTACATGGACGCCCTCCTCCAGCTCGGCTGGGCGGGTGTCGCCGTCTTCGTCGCCTTCTTCGCGCTGACGTTCGCCCGGTCGTGGCTCGACGCGAGCAGGCGCCGCGCCGCCGTGCACGCCTGGATCCCGCTCCTCGTCGCGGCGCTCGCGGTGGTGTCGGTGTTCGAGAGCTTCACGCTCTTCGGTATCGGCTGGCTGTTGCTCGTCGTCTGCGCGGTCCGCGCCGGGCAGTCCAGGTCGTGGCGCGAGCGGTTGGGATCCCGTACTGGCGCCCCAGACCTGCCGCGCTCACCGGGAGACCACAGCCTCGACGGGTAGGCTGTCGGGCGGCCCCGGCGACCCGGCGCCATGGACCGATCACGGAGAGACCCCTTGACCCACGTCCTCGCGAACGTCGTTTTCCCCCTCGACCGCGACCCCGACATCCTCCCCCTGTACGCCGACCCCGAGACGTGGTCGACGATCGAGGGTGAAGGTGTGCGGGTCAGCAGTCGCGCACACCTCGGCAACATCCTGGGCCGCAACAGCTCCCGCATTCCGGCCGGCCGCCGCGTCTCGTTCGGCAGCTACTTCAACGCCTTCCCCGCCTCGTACTGGCAGCACTGGACCTCGGTCCGCGACGTTCGCCTGACGATCGAGATGCAGGGCAAGGCGACGATCCTCGTCTACCGCTCGAACGGCGCCGGCGTCCACCAGCGCATCGTCACCCACGAGGTCTCAGGTACCTCGACCACCGACATCGACCTCGAGCTCACGCAGTACACAGACGGCGGGTGGATCTGGTTCGACATCGTCGCCGACGCAGCGGACGCCGTTTTCCAGGGTGGGCGATGGACGACCGAGCAGGCGCCGGTCCGAGCCGGCAAGGCCTCCATCGGTATCACGACCTACAACAAGCCCGACTACTGCGTCACGACGCTGCAGAGCCTGCTCGACGCATCCGACGTCCTCGAGTACATCGACCGGATCTTCGTCGTCGACCAGGGCACCGAGCGCGTGGCCGACCGCGAGGAGTACCCCGCGATCTCCGAGCAGCTCGGCGAGACGCTGCAGGTCATCACGCAGCCGAACCTCGGCGGATCGGGCGGCTTCGCCCGCGCCATGCTCGAGACCCTCGAGCGACCGGACAGCGACTTCGTCCAGCTGCTCGACGACGACGTGCGCATCGATCCCGAGGCGCTGCGTCGCTCGATCGTGTTCGGACGGTACACCACCGTGCCGACCCTCGTCGGCGGGCACATGTTCGACCTGCTCGACCGCCCGAAGCTGCACGCCTGGGCCGAAGTCATCGACGAGCACCCGTTCATGTGGCGGAACCTCTTCCAGGAGAAGATGCCGCACGACTTCGGCACCCAGAACCTGCGGCAGAACCCCATGCTGCACCTGCGCATGGACGCCGATTACAACGGCTGGTGGATGTGCCTCATCCCCACCGAGACCATCCGGCAGGTCGGGCTCTCCCTCCCCGCGTTCATCAAGTGGGACGACGCCGAATACTGCCTGCGCGCCGGCAAGGCGGGCTTCCCGACCGTCTCGCTCCCCGGCGTCGCCCTCTGGCACGTGTCGTGGATCGGCAAGGACGACGCGATCGACTGGCAGGCGTACTTCCACGCCCGGAACCGGATCGTCGCCGGCCTCCTCCACTCCCGCGCACCCCTCGGCGGCACGCTGCTGCGCCACAGTCGCCGCGTCGACATCAAGCACCTGATGATGATGCAGTACTACCCGACCGAGCTCCGCGCCCGGGCCCTGAAGGACGTCCTCTCGGGCCCCGCGCACATGGCCGGCAACATCGCGACCGCGATGCCGGCTGCCCGCGCCGTGGCATCCGAGTTCGCCGAAACGGTCGTCCATAAGGACGCCAGCCGGGTGCTCCGCTCGCGCGGCGGTCGTCAGGTGTACAGCCAGGTGAAGTGGCGCGAGTTCGACAGCCCGACCGGGCTCCGCCTCCGGTGGTTCACCGCCGTCTCGCTCATTTCGCACTGGCTGCACCAGCCGCACCAGGACAACGTCACAACCCCCGAAGTCGAGTTCGGCAAGGGGGATGCCAACTGGTGGCGCATTCCGCGGTTCGACAGCGTGCTCGTCAGCTCCGCGGACGGCAGCGGCAAGCAGGTCTACACCCGTGATCGCGCCCGTTTCCGCAGCCAGCTCGTCGGCACGTTCCTCCTCCACGGCAAGCTCCGTCGCCGCTGGAACGCGCTGGCCGCCGAATACCGCGCCGCCCTCCCCGAGCTTGTCTCGGTCGAGTCGTGGCGTCGGATCTTCGACGAGTCGAAGTGACCGAGGTGTCCGCAGCCGGTGCGTTCGATCCGGCATCCGCCACGATCGCCGTCGTGACGTACAACCGGTCGCACCTGCTCCTCCGACTGCTCGAGAGCATCACGCGGATGGACCCGAAGCCCGGGCGCGTCGTGATCGTCGACAACGCGTCGACCGACGACACCGCCACCGTCGTGGAGTCCTACCGCGACCGCCTGGGTGCCGAGCTGATCTATCAGCGCCTCGACACCAACACGGGCGGCTCGGGCGGGTTCAGCGAGGGCATGCGCCTGGCATACGAGGCCGGTTCCACCTGGATGTGGCTCATGGACGACGACGTCGAGGTGCTGCCCGACGGCCTCGCGAAGATGGGGACGTGGAGCTCGCGGTTCAAGAGCATCCAGGGACGCCGGTTCGACTTCGACGGCAGCGAGTTCTACTGGCAGTACCGCTTGTCGATCCCGCTCGGCATCCCGATCCCGTTCGCGCCCGCCGGGTTCGACGCCTCCGGCTACCGCGAGATGAACAGCGGCTGCTTCGAGGGCATGTTCATCCACCGCGACGTCGTCGGTGAGATCGGTCTGCCGGACCCGCGGTTCTTCATCTACTGGGACGACTCGATCTACGGCTGGCTCGCTTCGCGGAAGACCACGTCGGTCATCGTCGACGAGTTCGTCCTGCGCCGCACCCGCGAGATCGCGCAGTGGGACATGGGCGTGCGGCACCTCAATGCGTCCAGCAACATGTACCGGTACTACATCATGCGAAACCGCGGATACATGAAGCACTACTTCCGCACCCACGGCGCGTACCGCCCGGTCCGGTTCGCGGTGGGGACGATGTTGACGTTCGCGAAGGAGCTCATCAGGCTCGCGTTCGTCGAACGCACCTTCCGGGGCACGAGCCACCTCCTGCGAGGGACGCGTGATGCGCGCACGCTCGCCCGCGACACGTCGTGGCGCCCCATGCCCCCGCTCGATCAGGTGGCGTGATCCCTACCGGGCGCTCGGTGCGGCGAACGGTCACCGTCCTCGATCAGCGGAGTTCCGCGTTGTAGCGGTCGAGCACGTCCGCGATCGGCCCGTCCATCACGAGACGCCCGCCCTCGAGGTACAACCCCCTCGTGCAGAACCGCCGCAGGTCGCGCTCGTTGTGGCTCACGAAGAAGAGCGTGCGCCCTTCCTCGAGCAGCTCGTCGATGCGCCGGTAGCACTTCTCCCGGAACGCCTTGTCGCCGACGGCGAGGACCTCGTCCACGAGGAGCGTCGGCTCCTCCAGCTGCGAGACCACGGCGAACGCCAGCCGCACCTTCATGCCGCTGGAGAGGTGCTTGTACGGGGTGTCGACGAAGCTCTGCAGCTCGGCGAAGTCGATGATGTCGTCGAATCGACGAACGATCTCGGCGCCCGGCATCCCGTGGAGGCCAGCGGCCAATCGGACGTTCTCCCGCACCGTGAGGTCGCCGACGAACCCGCCGGTGATCTCGATCAGCGGGGCGACCCCGCCGTGGACGCGGACGGACCCCTCGTCGGGGATCAGGACACCGGCGACGAGTTTGAGGAGCGTGCTCTTGCCCTGGCCGTTCCGCCCGACGACGCCGATCGCCTCACCCGGGCGGACCATGAACTCCACGTGCCGCAGCGGCCAGAACTCGTTCGTCCGCACGCGGCGGGCGGCCGGCGCGAACAGGTCCTTGAACGTGCGTCGGCCGCGGCGGTTCTTCCGGAACCGGATGCCGAGACCGGTGACCTCGATTGCGGTCTCCATCACAACTCCTTCAGCATCGGGCGCTCGAGCGAGCGGAACGTGATGATGCCGACGACGAGGAAGCCGACGCTCATGACCGCTCCGATCACGATGGAGGGGGTGTGCCACTGGTCGGGGAAGAATCCGACCCGGTAGAGCGAGAAGATACCGGCAAGCGGGTTGAAGGCCGCGAGTTGCGAGAACACGCCGGGCAGATCGCGGACCCCGTAGATGACGGGCGATGCGTAGAAGAGCGCGCGGAGGATGAGCGTCGTGGTCCGCTCGAGATCGGTGTAGAGGACGCACAGGGGCGCGATGAGGAGACCGATCCCGACCAGCAACACGGCCTGCAGCAGCACGGCGAGCGGGAAGAACAGGAGGTTCCACCCCACGGTGGCGCCGCCGAAGACGGCGAAGGCGACGAGGACCGGCAGCGAGAAGACGAACTCGATGCCCTTGCTCAGCACGATCCGGTTGACCCAGATCGACCGCGGGATCGCCGTCGAGCGCACCAGTCGCGCGTCGCGGTTGAACGCACGGGTGAAGTCCGAGACCGACGAGTTGAACCACACCCACGGCAGGAGGGCCGCGATGAGGAACACGATGTACGGCTGCTCCCCCACCGACCGCGAGAAGACCTGCGTGAAGACGAACCAGTAGATCGCGCTCATCACGAGCGGATCGAGGACCGACCACAGGTATCCGAGGGCGCTCGTCGAGTACCGCACCTTGAGGTCACGGCCCGACAGCAACCACAGCGAGTGCAGGTAGCGCTTCGCCGATCCCGGCGCGCCCACAGTGGCGGTGGTCACGGAGCGAGTCTAGGCGTGAACGAGCGCCGCGCCCCGCACGTGGCGCGTCCTCGGCGTGCGCGGCGCATCACGCGAGCTGATTGCTCCACATCGACAGCGCCGACCCGATCGCCATGTGCATGTCGAGGTACTGGTAGGTGCCGAGCCGACCGCCGAAGTGGACGCCGTCCTCGCCCTTGGCGAGCTCGCGGTACGCCAGAAGGCCGGTGCGGTCCTGCGGGGTGTTGACCGGGTAGTAGGGCTCGTCCTCGCGCGTCGCGAAGCGCGAGAACTCGCGCATGATGACGGTCTTGTCGGTTGGGTACCGATCCGCGCGCTCCGGGTGGAAGTGGCGGAACTCGTGCACGCGGGTATACGGCACGTCGGCATCCGCGTAGTTCATGACACTCGTGCCCTGGTAGTCACCCACCGGGACGACCTCTTCTTCGAAGTCGAGCGTGCGCCAGCTGAGTTCACCCTCGACGTAGTCGAAGTAGCGGTCGACGGGACCGGTGTAGACGATGGGCAGTTGGCCCACCGTCGCCTGCTTGTTGAACGGCTGCGACTCGTCGAAGAAGTCGGTGGACAGTCGGACGTCGATGTTCGGGTGGTCGGCCATCCGCTCGAGCCACGCGGTGTACCCGTCGACGGGGAGCCCTTCCCAGGTGTCGTTGAAGTACCGGTTGTCGTAGTTGTAACGGACGGGAAGGCGGCTGATCACCTCGGCCGGAAGGTCCTTCGGGTCGGTCTGCCACTGCTTGGCCGTGTAGTCGCGGATGAACGCCTCGTAGAGGGGGCGGCCGATGAGGGCGATGCCCTTCTCCTCGAGGTTCGCCGCGGTCTTCACGTCGAACTCGCCCGCGAGCTCCTGGACGAGCGCCATCGCCTCGGCCGGCGAGTGCGCCGCCTGGAAGAACTGGTTGATGGTGCCGAGGTTGATCGGCAGCGGGAACACGACGCCCTTGTGGTTCGTGTAGACGCGGTGCACGTAGTCGGTGAACGCGGTGAAGCGGTTCACGTACTCCCACACCGTCGCGTTGGAGGTGTGGAACAGGTGCGCGCCATACCGGTGCACCTCGATGCCGGTCTCGGGCTCGTCTTCGCTGTAGGCGTTCCCACCGATGTGGTGTCGGCGATCGATGACGGTGACCTTGCGTCCGGCGGCAGCGGCACGTTCGGCGATCGTGAGGCCGAAGAAGCCGGAGCCGACGATGAGGAGATCCATGCGTTTCGTGCTTTCGTGAGAACGGATGCCGCAGACACGGCGACGCGGCGGGAGGTGCACCGCCGCGGCGCACCGATCCTACCCGACGAGGTTCCACGGGCCCTGAGCGTGGACGCGCGTCACGCCACGTCGCGACCGGCAGCGGCTCGCGGCACCCTCCCCGGTCCCGGGGCTCCCAGTCGTCACGGCGTAGAGTCGTGTGCGGTCGCCGACGCGCATCGTTCCCGTGGGATGCGCGAGCGCCGACCTGAGCGCGACAGAAGGCAGAGCAACTCGTGACAGACGGCGAACCTCCCGTAGCTCCTGAGGGCCCGTCGCTGCGTGCGCGCGCCGCGCGGGGCAGTGCGGTCACCCTGGTGACACAACTGAGTCGATCCCTCGTGCTGCTGGGCGGGACGATCATCCTGGCCCGGATGGTCGCGCCCTCCGACTTCGGGCTCGTCGCGATGGTGGTCGCGGTGAGCGGTATCGCGGAGATCCTCCGCGACTCCGGGCTCTCGTGGGCGGCGCTTCGTCGAACCGACCTCACGCAGCAGCAGCGTTCCAATCTGTTCTGGATCAACGCGGGGATCGGCCTTGCGCTGGGAGCGATCATCTTCGGGCTCTCGTGGCCACTGGCCGCGTTCTACGGCATCGAGGAGTTGGTGCCGGTCGTGCAGTGGATCGCCCCGATCTACTTCTTCAACGGGCTCGCCACCCAGTTCCGGGTCGCCATCAACCTCGACCTCCGCTTCGCACGGCTCGCGATCATCGACATCGCCGCACCGGTCGTCGCCCTGGCGCTGGCGATCTGGCTCGCGATCGGCGGCCAAGGGCTGGCCGCGCTCGTCGTCCAGCAGCTCGCGACAGCCGTCGTCGCGCTCCTGCTCACGGTGCCGTTGGCCAGGTGGTGGCCGAGCGTGCCGCGGCGCGCCCCCGGCATGAGAGCACTCATCGGCTTCGGCGCCCGGTTCGCGGGCGTCCAGTTGTTGTCCTACGGGACGCGCAACGTGGACAGCATCGCGATCGGCCGGGCGTACGGCCCCCGTGACGTCGGCCTGTACGACCAGGCGTACCAGCTGGCCGTCGCACCGCTCGTGCTGCTCAATTCGCCGATGAGCCGCGTGGCCGTGCCCGTGCTCGCCCGCGTCCAGGACGATCGGGACCGCTACATGGCGGGCCTGCGCGACGCGCAACTCATCGCCTGCTACGTCACGTCGACGGTCCTGCTGGTCGCGGCCGGGGTGGGAACCCCGCTGATCACAATGCTCCTCGGCGAGAACTGGGCCGCAGCGGGACCGATCTTCTCCGTCCTGGCGATCGGCTCGGTCTTCCGTTCGATCCAGCAGGTGGCCAACTGGATCTTCGTCGTCGAGGACCGCACCAAGTCGATGCTGCGACTCAGCCTCGTGGGTCAGCCGATCATCGTCGCGCTCATCCTCCTGGGACTCATCTGGGGGCCCGTCGGGGTGGCCGCCGGCGGTGCGCTGGGCTGGTGCATCTTCTGGCTGCTGTCGCTCGCGTGGGTGCGGAGGGCCACCGGACTCGCGGTCCGCCCGCTCCTGGTCGACGCGATCCGCATCATCGTGCTGGTCGGCCTGCCCGCCGGCGCCGCAGCGCTCCTGGTCGCGCTCTTCGTCCCGCTCGCTCCCGTGTGGGTCGTCGTGCTGGGTGTGCTCGCGGCAGGCGCCTGGTGCGGCGTCATCACCCTCGTCTCGTCACGGGTGCGTGCGGACGTCCGCACCCTGACGCGATTCGTCCGCCTCGCCGTCAAGGGGAAGTGACGTCTACGCGGATGCCGCGGTGTCGCCGGGTTCCGCGATGCGGACGACCCGCGCCGGGACACCCGCGACGGTCGCATGGTCGGGCACATCCTTCGTCACGACCGCGTTCGCCGCGACCACCGCGTGACGCCCGATCTTCACCGCACCCACGATGACGGCGCCGGCGAAGATGGTCGCGTCGTCGCCCACCTCCGGGTAGTTCCCCGCCTGCCAGTCACCGACCCTCGCACCGCCGAGCGTGACGTTCTGGTAGATGCTGACCCGCTCCCCGATGCGGACGCCCTCGCCGATGACGATGCCCACCGGGTGCGGCATCCGCACCGTCGGCGCCAGGATCGCCTTCGGATTGATGTACACGCCGAAACGCCGCGCCATGCGCTCTGAGACGAGCCTCGCGACCAGCGGGCTGCGGCCCTGAAGCTTCGCCATCCGGCGCAGACGCCGGCGAACGCTCGGGCCAGGCGCGCCGATGAGCACGCCCACGAACTCCTGGAGTCCACGTTTCATCGTCATCGTGTGCGACGGTACTCCGCGTACCAATCGACGAACGCCTGGACACCGGTCGCGATCGGCGTCTCGGGGACGGCGCCGACGAGCTCCCGGAGCAGCGTGGGATCTGCCATCGTCGCGGCGACGTCACCGGGTTGCATCGGCATGAGGTTCTTGCGCGCCACTTTGCCGGTGACCTGTTCGACCGCGTCGATGAAGTCCATGAGGCCGATCGGGCTCCCGCCGGCGATGTTCACGACCCGCCACGGCGCCACGGGCGACAGCGAGTCCACACCCTCGGGGCCGACGGGCTTGCCCTGCTCGGGTGGACGGGACGCGAGCGCGACGATGCCCTCGATGAGGTCGTCGACGTAGGTGAAGTCGCGCGACATGCGCCCCTCGCCGTAGACGTCGATGGGCTCATCGCGCTCGATGCGCTCGACGAACTTGTAGAGCGCCATGTCGGGGCGCCCCCACGGCCCGTACACGGTGAAGAACCGGAAGCAGGTCGTCGGGACGTCGAACAGGTGCGCGTAGGAGTGGCTCAGCGCCTCACCCGCCTTCTTCGTGGCCGCGTAGAGCGAGACCGGGAAGTGCGACGGGTCGTTCTCGTTGAAAGGCACCTTCGTGTTGCCGCCGTAGACCGACGAGGTCGAGGCGATCATGAGGTGCTTCGGCGCACGGTTCCGCGCTGCTTCGAGGATCGCCTGCGTTCCGACGAGGTTCGCGCTGATGTAGCTCTCGGGGTTTTCCAGGCTGTACCGCACGCCCGCCTGTGCCGCGAGATGAACCCAGATCTCCGACTCATGCCCGTTGAGCGCCGCAGCCATCGCATCCGGATCCTCGATCCGGCCGCGCACCCAGCTGAAGTTCGGGTGCTGCTCGAGGACATCGAGCCGCGCCTGCTTGAGCTGGGGGTCGTAGTAGGCGGTGACCGCGTCCAGGCCGCGCACGGTGTGCCCCTCAGCGAGGAGTCGCTGTGCGAGGTGGAAGCCGATGAACCCGGCGACGCCGGTGACGAAGTACTTCACGACCACTCCGCATCTGCACCGAGCGAGCGGAGCTTCTCGGCGAAGTCCACGTAGCCGCGCGAGATCTGCCACGCATCCGTGACGGTCGTCTCACCGTCAGCCATCAGTCCGCAGATCGCCAGCGCCGCGCCCGCGCGCAGGTCGAGCGCGCGCACGGAGGCACCGGTCAGCTTGCCGTCGGCGCCCTCGATGCGGAGCCAATCGCCGTCGACCCGCGATGAGAGGCCCATCTTCGCCATCTCGTCCGCGTATCCGTAACGACCAGGGAAGCGCAGATCGATGATCTTCGACTCGCCGCGCGCTCGCGCCGCCCATGCGCCCATGATCGGCTGGACGTCGGAATTGATGCCCGGGTGCGGTCCGGTGCTGATCTCGAACGGGTAGCAGTGCTCGCCCCGGACGAAGAGCGATCCGTCGCGCTGCTCGTACGTCGCGCCGGCAGACCGGAGGTGGGCCAGGATCACCTCGAGGTCGTGCACGGGGAAGCCCGCGATCTCGACCTCTCCGCCCGTGGCGCCGGTCGCGACCAGCCAGGTCAGCGCTTCCATGTTGTCGGGCATGACCGAGTAGTCCGCCGCGCCGAGCGCTTCGACGCCCTCGATCTCGATGCGTTCCTGTCCGTGGACCGTGATCTTCGCGCCCATCGAGTTCAGCATCGCGACCAGGTCGAGGACCTCGGGTCGGATGTGCGGGTTCCGCACCTGCGTCGTTCCCTTGGCCAATGTCGCCGCGAGCACCGCGTTCTCGGTCGCGCCGGTCGAGCGCAGACGCAGGTGCACATCGGTGCCCACGAGGCCGTTCGGTGCCTCTGCGTAGAGGTACGCCTCATCGTCCCAGACTCGCGCCCCGAGCTGTTCGAGCAGGCTCACGTGGATGTCGTACTGACGTTCGCCGAGCCGGCACCCACCGGGCAGCGGCACGGCGGCCCGGCCGTAGCGCGCGGTCAGGGCGCCGAGGATGAGCAGGGTGTTGCGGATCGAGCGGCCGGGCCAATTCAGCTGCGTCGCGAGCGGGGCCGCCTGCGTGATGCGGATCTCGTCGGTGCCCACGGTCGTCGCAGACTTGCCGAGGGCCTCGAGCATGCCCACGTGGATCTGGGCGTCGAGGAGACCCGCGGGGTAGTTGGTGAGTCGCACGGGCTCGTCCGTGAGGATTGACGCGGCGAGCAACCGCAGGGCCGAATTCTTCGCGCCGGCGACCGCCACGCGGCCCTCCAGCCTCGATTTCGACACATGCAAACTCTGGTAATCTGGCATGTCTTCCAGCTTATCGGCCCAATCACTCACCCCTGACCGATGCGCCATCGCTTGCGCTCCTTCGGATGACGAGGACGGTCCGGATGTCGCCCGGCAGGGTGTCGCATACGACGGAGCAGTAGTGCCACTGACCACCCCTGACCTCGTCGCCGCGCTCGAGGAACTCGCGCCCGGCGGCGTGCGGACCGGCGTCGACATGGCGACCGTCTCGGCGTGGCGCATCGGAGGGCCGGCGGATGTCTTCGTCGAGCCGGACACCGCCGAACAGGTCGCCGACGTGCTCCGGCTCATGTCTCAGCGCCCGGAGCCGCTCCTCGTGATCGGTGAGACCACCAACCTCTTCTTCGATTCGCGGGGATTCCACGGCGTGCTGCTGCGGATCGGCTCGAAGCTGTCCGAGGTGCGCATCGAGGGGAGCCGCGTCTACGCACAGGCCGGCGCCAGGGTGCCTGAGCTCGTCCGGAGCCTCGCCGATGCAGGACTCGGTGGCATCGCCCACGCAGGCGGCGTGCCCGGGACGATCGGTGGCCTCGTCCTCATGAACGGCGGCAGCCAGCGCAAGGGCATCGGCACCCACGTCCGCAGCGTGCTCGTCGCCGACGCCGACGGCGGGCTGCAGCGCCTCGGTGCGCAGGAACTCGGGTTCTCGTACCGGCACTCCCGACTGCAGGGCACCGACGTCGTGATCCTCGACGCCGAATTGGAACTGGAACCGGGCGATCCCGAGAGCCTCATCGCAGAGATCGACGAGATCATCGCGTCCCGTGCCGCGAAGTTCCCGCTCGACCTGCCCAACGGCGGATCCGTCTTCTTGTCCGACCCCGCCATGTACGAGATCGTCGGTCCTCCCGGGCACGCGATCGAGTCCGTCGGGCTCAAAGGCCTCGCAGAGGGCGGCGCCCAGATCTCGCCCAAGCACGCGAACTTCATCGTCAACAACGGCGGAGCGACCGATGACGACGTCCTCCGGTTGGTGGCGACGGCACGCAACAAGGTGCTCGCAGCGACCGGTTTCACGATGGACTGCGAAGTGCGGCATGTGGGCACCGACGGCGTGCTGCGCCCCGCCCACGTCGTCGCCGACGAGCGGTGGCCGTCGCTCGATCTCACGAAGGGATGACCATGCCGAAGGTCTCGGTGATCACCGCCTTCTACAATCGCGCGCCGGTGCTCCGCCGCACGATCGAGTCGATCCTCCAGCAGGGGTACGCCGACCTCGAGTTGCTCGTCGTCGACGACTGCTCGAGCGACGACACCAGCGAGCGCCTTGCCGAGCTCGCCGCCGAGTGGCAGGACCCTCGCCTGCGCATCATCCGCAACGAGCCGAACAAGGGGTTCGTCCGCACTATGCGCGATGCGATCGAGGCCAGCACCGGGGAATACATCGCCGTCCAGGGCTCCGGTGACGCATCGCTGCCCGACCGCATCGCGCGGCAGGCCGCCCTGCTCGACGCGCAGCGCGATGTCGTCGCCGTCGGATGCTGGTACCGGAACATCGACGATGAGAGCGGCGCCGTCGAGACGGTCCGCCCCGATGCCGCGGCCGCGAAGGGCGGAGTCACGACGTTCTCGCACGGTGAGATGATGATGCGCCGATCCGCGTACGACGCGGCCGGCGGGTACCGCACCGAGTTCAAGGTGGCCCAGCTCACCGACCTCGGCTTCCGCCTTCACCGGCTCGGCGGCTTCGCGACGGTGCCGGAGGTCCTCTACGACCGCCACGTGCAGAGCGACGGCGTGACGTACAACGCGAACAAGGTCCTCGAGCAGGCGCAGTTCCTGCGCCTGGCACGCCACCTGCAGAAGCTGCCGAACGAAGACGCCGTCCAGGCCGCGCTCGCCAGCGTGCGCGAAGGCGGTGTCAGCGCCGTCATCCCGGTGGCAGATGGCGGCGTGCAGCTGATCCTGGCGGAACGCTGCATCCGGCTGTGCGCCTACGATCGTGGAACGGATGCCGCGACCATCACCTCCCACGTGACCAGCCCAGTCCGGCGCCGAATCCTTCGAGCGCTCGCGCGCGTTTCCCGGTCGCGGCTCTCGGCTCCCGTGCGGTGGGCACTGCGTCTCGCACTGAAGACCACACCCGCCATGCGCGCCCTGTGGATGCGGCGAACGGGTTCATGAGCGCCGGGACGAAGTACCTCCCCCACGTCGACGGCCTGCGGGCGTTCGCCGTCCTCCCGGTCGTCCTGTTCCACCTCGGGGCGCAGTGGATCCCCGGCGGCTTCGTCGGTGTCGACACGTTCTTCGTGATCAGCGGCTACTTGATCACGGGGATCCTGTGGCGCGAGATGGACACCGAACCGGGCGATCCGCGTCGATTCTCGATCTGGGTGTTCTACCAGCGCCGGGCGTTGCGCATCCTGCCTGCGCTGGTCGTGGTCTTCGCTGCCGTCGTCGTCATGTCAGCCTTCGTGCAATCGCCGGCGGCGCAGGCAGCACTCGGTTCGCAGGTCCTCGCGGCGACGCTCTTCGTCTCCAATTTCTACTTCTGGCAGAACGAGGACTACTTCGCGGCCGACCCCAGCAGCCAACCACTCCTCCACACCTGGTCGCTCGCTGTCGAAGAGCAGTTCTACCTGCTCTTCCCGTTGCTGCTCTTCCTCGTCGCGCGATGGATGCGGCGGCACGTGCTCGCAGTGCTCGCCGCGATCATCGCGCTGTCGCTCGCCGCGAGCATCGTGGTCACGGCGCACGAGCCCGGCACCGCGTTCTACCTCCTCCCCACCCGGGCATGGGAACTCGGCGCCGGCGCGCTCCTCGCCGTGTGGCAATTGCGGCGAGGACGAACATCGTCCAGCCCGTGGATCGCAGCGGTCGGCCTCGTCCTCGTGGTCGGTTCGGTCTTTCTGATCGACAAGTCCATGCCGTTCCCCGGCGCCGTCGCGATCGCGCCGGTGCTCGGCGCCGTGCTGCTCATCGGCTGGGCGCGCGGGACGTGGGTCGGGCGCGTCCTGGAGTTCAGACCGTTCATCTACATCGGCACGATCAGCTACAGCCTCTACCTGTGGCACTGGCCGGTCATCGTGTTCTGGCGGACGATGACGGGCAACGCGATCGACCCGCTCGAGATGGTCGGTCTCTTCGCGGCATCCTTCCTCCTCGCAGCCGCCTCGACTGCGTGGATCGAACGCCCCTTCCGCACCAGGCGCATCCGGGACCTGTCGGCGCGCCGCGTGCTGATCCCGGCCACCGCGGTCATCGTGGTGTGCGCGACTGTGGGCGGGCTGTGGACGCGCTACCACTTCAGCCCGATCCCCGTGCCGGCCGCCGTCCAGGAGATCGCCGAGACCGCGGAATACGCCGACACCGCCGACTACCGTGAGCAGTTCCGTCGCGGAACGTGCTTCTTCAGCGGCAAGGAGACCGGCGCCTTCGACACCTACGACAAAGACGTGTGCGCGACGCCGGACCCGGATGCCGAGAACGTGCTCGTCATCGGCGACTCCCACGGTGCGATGTGGTGGCGTGGGCTCGATCTCGCCTACCCCGACGCCCACGTGATGCAGGCCACTGCGTCCGGCTGCTTCGGTCTGCAGACCGGCGGCGGCGAGGACGAGTGTCTCGAATTGCGGGATTGGGTGTGGGACGAGCTCCTGCCGGGCGGCGGTATCGATGTCGTCGTCCTCGCCGGTCGCTGGAATCCCGACACGCTCCCCGCCGTCGAACGCTCGATCGAGACATTGACCGCACAGGGCATTCGCACGATCGTGATGGGCCCCACCGTCGAATACGACGGTGATCTTCCCCTCCTCCTCGCCCGCAGCGTCCAGTTCGACTCGAGCTTCGACTTCGAGACCCTCCGCGTGCACCAACGCGACGAGGTCAACGCGCAGGCACGCACCATCGCCGAGTCTGCGGGCGCGGAGACGTATATCGACGTGATCGACCTCCTGTGCGGCGATGACGTCGAGTGTGTGCTCCGCGCGCCCGACGGAACACCGATGCAGTTCGACTACGGGCATCTGACGCTCACGGCGACCGAATGGGTCATCGCCGAGGTGCAGGACCAGCTGGACGCCGCCCTCGGCGCCGCTGGCAGGTCCTGACGCGCGACGGAGCACCCGCGTTCGCGGAGGTGCCGCCGATCCGGCGGCCCGACGCTCGGGTGTCGTCACGGCCGGATGCCGCTCACGCGGCATCCGCTCAGTTCGGGGCCGACTCCGTCAGGACGCCACGCTCGAGCAGGTCGTCCTGCAGCTCACCAGGGAGGACCCAGATGCGGAAGCTGCCGTAGTCCGTCGGTCCCTCGACCGCGAGTGCACCGGGAGCGGCATCCGTCCCGAAGTCTCCGCACGCCACCACGACGTCCGCATCGAACTCCGCGGGGTCGGAGACGACCGTGACCTCTCGCGGCGCGAACCAGTAGCCCACCCAGTTCCGCGCCTGATGGATGCCGACCGAGCGGTCACAGCGCGACTGGTAGAAGTCGACGGCCTGCTGCTCGCCACCTTCTTCGACGGTCTCCAGCGCGGCGGTGAGGCCGTCCGGGTAGTCGCGGGTCTGGCTGGGGTTGGCGGCGAGGGCGATCACGATCGAGATCCCCAACGCCACGATCGTGAAGAGCCGCGGGCGTCGACGCAGGAGTGCCATGATGACGAACATCGCGATGAGGTAGATCGATGCGATCAACCAGAACTGGTTCTCGTTCGTGAGGGACGGCACCATCGGCCGCGCGAAGGGCTCGTCCGGCCAGAATTGCTCCCACTGCAAGACAGCCGCTGCGTTCGCCGGCCCGTCGGTGGTTCCCCACGTGGGAACCCACGGCGCCACCCAGAACAGCACGGGGAGGATGACCGCGACGCTCGCGCCGGCGGCGGTGGCGATGACGGGCAGACTGACACCGCGCACGATCGCGACGAGTGCCAACAGCACGACGACGACCACGAAGGGGTCGATGTACCGGCTGTACACCCAGACGTCGAATCGGTGGTCCTCGGCAAGCATCTTGGACCCGCCCCACGCGACCATCGACACGGCGACGGCCGCGAAGGCGACGGCGGCGACGAAGCCGGCGGGACCGACCTGCCATGAGCGCAGGTCGCGGAGCACCCACACGATCACCACGACGGCACCGATGGCGATGAGTCCCGACGTGCCGACGAGCTGCACCCAGGTCTGGTTGAAGAGGATGCGGAGGAGGTCACCGGGAGGGGCGGAGGTGAGCTTGCCGAGGAAGCCCGTGTCCTGGCGGAAGCCCCACGGGATGAGTTGCGAGTTGATCGCCGACGCCACCGTTCGGACGCCGATCGCGCCGAGGACGATCAGCGGCAGAGCGACGACCGACACCTGCCACCGACGACGGACGAACAGGAGCATCCAGACGCCGGCCACGACGAGGAACGGCAGCGCCCGGGCGTGCGAGAGGTAGGCGCCGACCGCGAAGACCGAGAAGAGCACGCCGTTCAGGATCGTCGGGCGCTGCCAGACGGCGAACGCCGCGTAGGCCGCCCACACCACGAATGCGGAGAGCAACTGCTCCGAGAGGACGTAGTCGGCGAGCACGACCCGGCTCGGCAGCATCATCGTGATCGCGGCGACGGTGACCGCCTTCGCTGTGGTCAGCCCGACCTTCTTGGCGATGAGTGCGAGCGGGATGATCGTGGTGATCGCCACGATGTTGACGAGGATGTTCGCCAGCCGGTACACGAGCTCCGGATCGTGGGTCAGGGCCCAGATCGGCGCAACGAGGAACGAGGTGCCCGGGTAGTACCCGCTCAACGACATCGTCGCCACCTGCTCGCCCAGGATGATGCGGCCCATCTGGAGGATGCCGTTCTCGTCCCACGGCGTGCGCGGAGCGATCGCCGTGATCGAGACGATCGCGTGCAGCGCGATGCAGATGATGACGGTGATCCACGCGGCCCAGCGCCACCAGCGCTCGGGCCCGGCGTCGTTGAGCAGGTTCTCGGCGCGACGGCGCAGGCTTTGCGGCATCTCAAGGAGGGCGATCGTGGACACGGAGAATGGTCCCTTTCGATGGGTGAGGCGAGCGGATGCCGGGCGGGTCAGGCCCGAGCCGTCACCTGGTCCGCGTCCGCGGTCGGGTGATGCGCGATGACGGCGTCGACGCTCACGGGAAGCGACGGGTGCCGTGCCGCGTCAGCGAGCACCGGCGCGTTCGGGTCGAACACCCGCTCGGGCGCGTACTGCATCAGCTTGATCCGCTCGAGCGAGTCCTCGAGCAGGGTCCGGTTCGTGCGCAGCATGTCCGAGATCACGGTGAGGGCGACGCTCAGGAGTGCGCCGACGAGCATCGCGCTGCCGAAGATGAGTGACTGGATGTGATCACCGGCGACACCCATCCAGGTCAGGATGAGGAACCGTCCGAACGGGATGGCCGCACCGATGAAGAAGAGGAGCGCGAGCGTGAGGAACACGACGTGCGGCTTGAACATGATGTAGCTGCGCATGATGGCCTGCCCGGACCGACCCATGTGCTGGAAGATGTTCTTGAACAGGCGCGACTCGCGCGTCTTCGGGTTGGTGCTGATCTGCACGCTCTCGATGCGCAGCCGCTTGTTGCCCGCCTGGATGATCGTCTCCATGCAGTAGCTGAACTGCGTGACCACGTTGAGTCGGATGAGCGACTCGCGGGAGTACGCGCGGAACCCGCTGGCTGCGTCGGGGAGGTTCGTCTCGGCCGCGAAGTTGACGACCGAGCTCCCGAACCCCTGCATGACCTTCTTGAACGGCGAGAAGTGCTCGATCGTCTTGGTCTGACGATCACCGATGACGATGTCGGCCTCGCCTCGGAGGATCGGTTGCACGAGATCGGCGATGCGCTCCTGCGGGTACTGGTTGTCTCCGTCGGTGTTCACGACGATGTCGGCCCCGTGCTGCATCGCGTAGTCCACGCCGTCACGGAACGAACGCGCGAGCCCCATGTTGCGCGTGTGGAACACGAAGTGCTCGACGCCCAGCTCGCGGGCGACCTCCACCGTGCGGTCGCTCGATCCGTCGTCCACCACGAGGATGTGGATCTCATCGACGCCCGGGATCTCCTTCGGAATCGTGGCGAGCACGAGAGGGAGAGTCTGCTCCTCGTTGAGGCACGGAATCTGCACGAACAGGCGCATGGATGGGGATCCTTCACTTCGTCTGGGGCGGGCCGACTGGCCAGCACCGCTCGGCCACCGACAGCTCCGCCGCCGCATATTCTAGCCGCGCCCCCTGAGCGTACGTCGAAAGGGGGCAGCACCCCAGAGGACGCGCGACGGCGCGCACGATGCTCGGCGGGTGTCGCGCGGAATCAGGCCGCTTCGTTCATCGCAGCGATGGCCTCTTCGATCCCACCGTCGTAGCGAAGCTCGCCCTTGCGGATCACCACGCCGCGCGTGCACAGCTCGCGCACCATCTCCATGTCGTGGCTGACGATCACGAGGGTCTTCCCCGCCGCGATGAGCTCGTCGAACTTGGCGCGGCACTTCGCCCGGAACGGGGCGTCACCCACCGAGAGGATCTCGTCGACGAGCAGGATGTCGACGTCGACGTGGATGGCCACCGAGAACGCCAGCCGCATGAACATGCCGGACGAGTAGTGCTTCACCTCCTGGTCGATGAACTCCTCGATCTCGCTGAATGCCACGATCTCGTCGTATAGCGCCTCGATCTCGTCGCGCTGCATCCCGAGGATCGCGGCATTGAGGTAGACGTTCTCCCGCCCGGACAGCTCCGGATGGAAGCCGGCCCCCACCTCGATGAGACCCGCCACCCGGCCGCGCGTCAGCACTTCACCGGCATCCGGTCGCATGACGCCCGACAGCAGCTTCAGCAAGGTCGATTTCCCCGAGCCATTGTACCCGAGCAACGCGACCGAATCGCCCTCGTTGATCACGACGTCGAGCCCGCGGAGCGCGTGGAACTCGGTGGTCACCTTGCGGCGACGGATCCAGCTGACCACCGTGTCCTTGAAGGAGTGCGCGTGGTTGAGCAGGAACGTCTTGCGCACACCATCGACGATGATGCTCGGCTGCGGCGTTGCCGCGGTCTGGTCGCTCATAGGTCCTGCGCAAACTTTCCCTCGAGGCGGCGGAACACCATCTGCCCGATGACGATCATCGCGCAGGCGATGAGCAGTGCCCAGCACGTGCCGAGCAGGAGATCCGGCGGCGGGGTGAGCCCGAGCGCGGCGATCTGCGAACCGGTCACCGGCGCCCAGAACGCGAAGTGGAACAACTCGACCGCCTGTGTGATCGGGTTCAGGAGATAGAGCTGCGTCACCCAGGGAGCGCCGGCGAACGCCGACTGGACCATGGTCCAGGAGTACAGGACCGGCGAAGCCCAGGTCACCAGCATGAGGAGCAGCTCGACGATGTTCTCGGAGTCCCGGAATCGGACGTTGATCGCACCGAAGAAGAGTCCGGCCCCGAATGCGACCAGCATCAGGATCACGATGCCGGCGAGGACGGCGAGCACGCTCCAGATCGTGATGTTGACGATCCAGCCGAGGAACACGCAGACGATGAGCAGGAGGACGAGCTGCGGGAGGAAGTGCACGAGTGCGACGACCACCGACGACACCGCGAAGAGCTGCCGGGGCAGATACACCTTGCGGACGAGGGCGGCGTTGCCGACGATCGATGTCGTCGAGTTCTTGAACGCCTCGTTGAAGAGGTTGATGCACACGATCCCCGAGAAGAGGTAGATCGCGTAGTTCGGAATCCCCCGCTCCAGTTGGAGGAAGACACCCATGACGAGCCAGAACACCAGGAACTGCGCGCCGGGACGGACGTACGACCACGTCCACCCGAGCACCGAGTTGCGGTATCTGGTCGTGACGCCCGTGCGCACGAGGAGGTGGAGGAGATAGCGCCAGCGGAAGACGTCGAGGAGTCCGCGACTGGTTCCGGGCACGTCGAACTGCGCGCGGTCGATGGGTGTGGTCACGTCGTACAGAAGCCTTCGAGTAAGCGGTGGCTGTAGCGGCCACACCAGATCCTACAGCGCGCCGCCTGGGCGACCGGGGAGTGCGCACGCGGCGTGTGCGCCAACGCTGCGCGCCCCCGTCAATCGACCGAGGCCGCGGCGACCCACATCGATCCGGATGCGCTGGTGACCCGGAGCCATCGGCCGTCGCCCGTCACAGCGGTGGCCGTGAGCGCCGTCCCCTTCGTGAGGGTCTTGACCGCGGCGCCGCACGAGGCCGACGGGGCGAGGCGGCCGTATGCCCGCGCGGAGGTCACCCGATAGGTCTTGTCGAGGTTCTTCACGGAGGTCGGCTGCGCGCACGCCGAGCCCGACGCGACTGCCCTCACGGATGCTGCGGCGACCCACCTCGCGGCGACGCCGTCGTTCACGCGCAACCACGCACCGTCGGACGTGGCGGCCGAGGCGACGAGCACCGTGCCTCGCGAGAGCGTCTTGACGCCGGTCGAGCACTCCCCCGAGGGGCCGGTGCGGCCGTAGGCGCGCGCGGACGTCACCTGATAGGTCTTGCTGACGCTCGTCGTCTTGGACGGGGCGGCGCACACGTCGGTCGGCACCGCCGTGAGCGACGCCCGCGCGACCCACCGGGTCGCGGCGCCGTCGGTGATGCGCACCCACACGCCGTCGGTCGTCTGCGCAGTGGCGGCCACGGTCGCCCCGCGCGAGAGCGTCTTCACGCCCGTCGAACACTCCGAGGACGGCGCGGTCCGCGCGTATGCGCGTGTCGAGGACACCCGGAACGTGCCGGACAGGTCCGCCACGCTTCCCGGCTGCGCGCATGCATCCGGCACCGGCGCCATCGATGCGGCCGCGACCCACCGCGTGGCCGACCCGTCCTTCACACGCAACCACGTGCCGTCGTTCGTCTTCGCTGTGACGCTCAGCGTGTCGCCCGTGGTGAAGACCTTCGCGCCGACCGAACACAGCGACGTCGGCGCCGCTCGCCCGTATGCGCGCGAAGACGTGACGCGGTAGGCGCCGCTGATGGCAGTGACCGCGGTCGGCTGCACGCACGCGGCGTCGGCAGCGGCGGGAGCGAGCGACGCCTTCGCGACCCACATCGTCGTCGCGCCGTCGGTCACCCGGAGCCACATGCCGTCGGTCGACGCGGCCGATGCGACGAGAACGGTACCCGCCGTCAACGTCTTCGCCCCTGCCGTGCAGAGGCTCGACGGGCCGGTACGCCCGTACGCCCGCGCCGACGCGACCCGATAGGTGCCGTTCGCGGCGGTGCTGCTCGGCGCCGTCGTGCATGATGCCGTGCCGCCGCTGACCGTCGCGTAGTCGCTGTGGATCCAATACGTCTCGCCGCCGTGGGTGATGCGCCACCATGCCCCGTAGATGCCGGTGCGCGTGGGCTTGTCATCGCGATCGAGGGTGATGCGACCGGAGGAGCACGCCGTCGTCGGCGCCTTCCGCGCGTTGAGAGAGTCGCTCCGCACCGTGACGGTGCCCGACGCGGCGGTGATCTGGCTCGCCGGCGGGACCACACAGGAGGGGTCGGGGATGTCGAGCGAGGACGTGAGGACCCACCGGGTCTTGCCCGAGACGGTCGCGCGGGCCCACGCACCGTAGATGCCGGTCACGGCGACCTTCGCGCCCTTGCTGAGCGACGAGGTCTCACCGCAGACGAGGGTGGGTGCGGTGCGGACGGTCGCGGACGACGTCTTGACCGCGTAGGTCGCCTTCCGACTGACGACATCGGCGGATGCCGGGACGGTGCAGGCTGCGACCTTCGCGGGCGCGCCACTGGTGTTCTCGGAGGCATCCGGCTCGAACCACTGCACGTAATAGTTGTAGAAGTTGCGGTTGCCGTAGGTGGAGCAGGCGTCGCCCTCGGCGTAGCCCGCGGCGAGCGCCGCGACGTTCGGCCGGTACGGCGTGTAGATGTAGAGGTTCGCCGTCGCCTGGTTCTCGATGTACACCTTCGACGTGCCGCAGGTGGCATCCGGATGCCACTGGATCGTATTGACCTGCCCGGCGCGATAGTTGTAACGCGTCGGGTTCTTCGCGTACACCTGCTGCTGCCGCACGCCCAGGTACACCTGGTTCACGAACCCGGCGGATGCCGCATCGCAGGGCGCGGTGTCGGGGCAGTTCATCCCCATCGCGGCTCGGTAGCTCCAGTCGCTGGGCCGCGTCGCGGTGACGAGACCCTGCTCTTTCTGGAGCATGACCAGCACGACTTTCGGGTTGATCCCGCACGCACGGCTGACCGCGACGATGATGGTCGCGGCGGAGACGTTCTTGTAGGCCTTGATGGCCCCGCAGTACGAGTCCGCGGACTTCGCCTCGATCGACCCGGTGAAGTTCCGCAGGCAATCCGGCCCGGTGGTCGCCCGGCACGTGGGGACCCGCTTCTCGAGGAACGCCTGCACCTGCGCGACCGTCATCGACTGTTCGTCGAAGAACTCGGCGTCGCTGATGATCATCCCGCCGTCTTTGAGGTTGGCGGGCAGCTCGGCTGCCTGTGCGGTCGCAGTCGGGAGGAACGCGGAGAGGATGGCGGCGGCGAGGACGACGACGAGCGCCATCGCCGAAGGCCGGTCGAGGCGTGCTCGACGGGCGGTCGGAGTGTGGCGCATGTGAACAGTGTTACTGAAGTCGTCTTCGGTTACCAGCCGAGCAGCGCGATCGGACGGTCGACACGCCGCCGCGCGTCGTCCTCACAGTTCCGCGTGGAGCTGCCAGACCCGCTCCGCGGCGCCCCGCCACCCGAACGCGCGTCCGCGGTCGGCGGCGAGGACGGCGAGTCGTTCGACCGTCGCCGTCGAGGCGAGCGTCTGCGCCAGCGCGTCGGTGAGCGCGCCGTCGTCGTCGGGGTCGGCGAAGGCTGCACCGTCCAGCAGCACCTCCCGATGCACGTCGGTGCTCGTCGCGACGATCGGGACGCCCACCTCGAGCGCGTCGAGCACGCGCCACGGGAAGCCGCGTCCCCTTGCGGCAGCCAGGAACGCGACCGCACCGGCGTACACGGCGGCACGGTCGACGGGTTCGAGCGCGCCGCGGACGTGCAGGCGCCGCTCGGGGATGCCAGCCGCGGCGGCGATGTCGGCGATGGCGGGCTCGTCACCCGCAGGCGCGTCGAGCACGACGACCGCGGTGTCCCGTCCGTTCCGCGCGATCGCGGTGAAGGCCGCGTGGAGGCCGGCGGATGCCGCACTGGAGCCGGCGACGAGGATGTACCCCTCGGGGAGGCCCTGCGCTCGCCGCCGACCGATCTCGTCGGACGGCACGCGAAGACCGGTCGCGGCGGCACCTGCGATCACGCGGATGCGGTCGCCGAGCGGGGCGATCTCGGCGACCCGCTGTGCGAGCGCGTGCGTGGGGACGACGACGGCGTCCGCGTGTCGTGCGGCGCGGCGCAGCATCGCCCTCGACCACGCGACCGCCGCTCGGGGGAGCTCGTCCGGCGCGTCCCATGCGCGCGAGTCCCACATCGTGACGACGGTCTGGTCGTGATCGTGAACGCGATCGTGCCGCATGAGCGGCGCGGCGAGGGACGGCGAGTGGATCAACCCTGCGCCGGCGACGACGCGGAATCCGCGGCGCCAGAGCTCAGCGACGGGCGCGGCGGGGAACGGGAGCCGGTCGACCCCGGCGAGTGCGAGCGTCTTCTCGAGCTGGTCGGCGTCGCTCGGCACGATCCCGCGCACGTCGCAACCGCTCGGCGCGGTCGCCACCAGTGCGGCGGCGAGGTCGCGGGAAGCGGCCCGGACGTCCTCGTCACCGGTCGGCGTGGGCTGGTCGAGGACCACCCGGAGCGTGGTCGTCATGGCGCAGGGGTCGGGGTCGGCGGGTGGAGCAGGTCGTCCACCATCGCATGGATGCGTTCCCAGTCCTCGGACGTCGGGTCCTCGGGATCGATGTCGGCGCCCTTCGGCGTCAGCTCGAGGTCTTGGACCTCCTGTTCCTTTGCCTTGACTGCGAGGTCGACGAGGAACGGCAGCAGTGAGTTCGGGATGTCGGTCTGCACGAGGTTCTGCCCGGCGGCCACGATGTCGTTGAACCGCGCGAGCACGGTCGCGGGTGTCGCCTGCGCGAGGATCGCGGTCTGCAGTTCGCGCTGGCGCCGCATCCGGTCCCAGTCGCTCGTGGTGTAGCGGGACCGGGCGTACCACTGCGCGGTGTCGCCGTCCATCCGCTGGGTGCCCTCTTCGATCCAGCCGATCGCCCAGTCCTCCGCGGGCTGCCCACTGTACGAGGGTCCGCCGCCTTCCGGCAGCCGGTCCTGCACGGTGATCTCGACACCCCCGAGCGCGTCGACGAGATCGGCGAACCCGTGCATGTCGATGAACACGTGGTACGGGATCTCGATGCCGAGGATCGCCTCCGCGGCATCCTTCGTCGCTTCCACGGCGGGGCTGGAGTTCTGGGACACCGCGTCGGGGTACAGGCTCGCGCCGCGGTCGTCACGGCAGGTCTCGACGGCGTTCATGAGCTGGTTGATGCCCGAGCTCCAGCCGCAGGCGCTCGAGGTGTGTCCCTGGAACCCGTCCGGGTAGAGCTCCTGCATCGGCCCCTCTGAGAAGGGGGCGTGGCGGAGGTCGCGCGGGATGCCGAAGATCGTGACCGCACCGCTGTCGGCGTTGACTGACACCACCGAGATGCTGTCGAACCGCATCGAGTCGCGGCCTTCTCCGCTGTCGGCGCCCAGCAGCAAGAAGTTGTAGTACCCGTCCGAGGGAGGGACGCTCGGGCCCGCGGCGAAGATCGACAGCCCCGAACGCAGTGGCGCGACCACGGACTGCGCGGCGTAGACGGCGGTCGAGGCCGGGACGAGTGCGAGCACCATCGCGACGATCGCGACTGCGGCGCGGGTGCGCCCGGGAACGCGGGCGAGCCGGATGAGCCGTAGCGTGTCGATCGTCAGGACGAGCCATAGCGCGGCGTACACCCACAGCAGGACCTGCACGACGGTGAGGGACCACCACGAGGCCAGCACCATCGTGAGCACGGTCCGCCAGAGGAAGGCGGTCAGCACCGCGAGCACGACGAGCGCCCACATGACGAGCGTTGCGACGATGCCCGTGCGGCCGAGCAGTCGATTGCCTGCCAGCACCTGCGCGGTGCCCGGGAAGAGGAAGTTCGAGGCGACCAGCCACCAGGCGCGGCGCGACATCACCTTCTCGGAAGAGACGTCGGGATTGCGGATCGGTCGTTCTTCGAGCACCCGACCGGATGCCGCGGATCGAGGCCGCGGCGGACTGGCGACGCTCACGGTCGGCGCCTCACAGCGAGTCCTTCAGCCGACGGTTCTTGGCCTCGACCTGCTGCTCGAGGTCGGCGGCGTAGTCGGCGAGCGCGCTGGCGAGGGTAGGGTCCGTCGCGCCGAGGAGCCGGGCGGCGAGCAGGCCCGCGTTCCTCGCGCCGTTGATCGACACGGTCGCCACCGGGATGCCCGCCGGCATCTGCACGATGGACAGGAGCGAGTCCATGCCGTCGAGCGTCGCGAGCTGCACCGGCACACCGATCACGGGCAGCGTCGTCACCGACGCGAGCATCCCCGGAAGGTGGGCGGCACCACCGGCGCCGGCAATGATCGCCCGCAGCCCGCGCGCACGCGCCTCGCGTCCGTACCGCAGCAGCTTGTCGGGGGTGCGGTGCGCCGAGACGACCTCGACCTCGTGCGGGACGGCGAAGTCCGAGAGCACCTGCGAGGCGTCACTCATGACGCGCCAGTCGGAGTCGGATCCCATGACCACGCCGATGAGCGGCGTGTCGGACGAGTGCAGCGGACGGTTCACTCGACCAGGCTAGGCCGCGCAGCCTGGAAGGCAGCGGAACGGCACGGGATCAATCCGTGAAGAACGCGGCTGCAGCACGCGCTTCGTAGCAGACGGCATCCAGGTCATCGCCTGCGACGTTGACGTGACCGACCTTGCGACCAGGTCGCGGGTCCTTGCCGTACGTGTGCACCTTCGCGCCCGGATGGGCCTCCAGCGCAGCAGGCATCCGGTCCGCGAGCGAGTCCGACACCGGGCCGCCGAGGATGTTCACCATCACGGCCCACGGTGCGCGCAGCGCGGTGTCGCCGAGCGGCAGGTCGAGCACGGCACGGATGTGCTGCTCGAACTGACCGGTGACGGCGCCGTCCTGGCTCCAGTGCCCGCTGTTGTGCGGGCGCATGGCGAGCTCGTTGACGAGGAGCCGCTCGTCGGTGGTCTCGAAGAGTTCGACCGCGAGCATGCCGGTGACACCGAGCCCGACGGCGATGGCCTCCCCGATGTCGGCCGCGACGTCCGCGAGGCGACCGGCGGCATGCGGCGCAGGGGCGATCGCCTCGGCGCAGACACCACCCTTCTGCACGGTCTCGACGACCGGATACACGACGAAGTCGCCCGAGGGTCGTCGCGCGACCTGCTGCGCGAGTTCGCGGGTGAAATCGACGAGCTCCTCGACGAGCAGTTCTCCGCTCGGTTCGAGTGCGGCGAACCAGTCCGACGCCTCGGATGCCGCCGACACGACGCGCACGCCCTTGCCGTCGTAGCCGCCACGCGGTGTCTTCACGACCGCACGGCCGCCGTGGTCCGCGATGAACGCGTCGAGCGCGGTGACATCGGCGACGGCCGCCCAGTCGGGCTGCGGCATCCCGAGCTCGGCGAGCTTCGCGCGCATGCGCAGCTTGTCCTGGGCGTAGAAGAGCGCGTCGGGGCCGGGGTGGACGGCGACGCCCGCGTCGACGAGGCCGCGGAGGACGTCTTGGGGGACGTGCTCGTGGTCGAACGTGATGACGTCGACGTCTTTCGCGAAGGCGAGGACGGTGTCGAGATCGCGGTAGTCCCCGACCGCCGTCGCCGCGAGCCCGGCCGACATGCCGTCCGCTTCCGCGAGGACCCGCACGTCGACGCCGAGTTCGACCGCGGGGGCGATCATCATGCGCGCCAACTGTCCGCCGCCGACGATTCCGACCTGCAGTGCCATCTCGTTCCTTCCGTCGACTCCATCTTCGCGCACGCGACGGAGCGACGGTGCCCGGTCAGCCGCGGCCGCGTACGAGGGGGACGCCGTGCGAGTCGCGGTGCGCGAGGATCTGGCCGACCTCGATCTGGTCGGCGAGGGCCTCGTGGACGAGCCGCACCGACGCGATGTCTACGAGGCGGATCGGCGTGTCCACGCCGTTCGAGAGCGTGAGTGTGCCCGTCCCCCACAGCCGCTGCAGCGGCCCGCGGCGCTCGCCGATCGTGTAGCCGCGGGAGTGGGCGAGATCGGTGCGGTCACGGCTGAAGAGCCCCGACCGCGCGATGACGCGCTTGGTGGTGATGGTGTACGTGCGCGAAAGCCATCGCAGATAGGGCACCACCGCGAGCAGGACGACCACCACCCCGGCGGCGGACCACAGCATCCAGTCCTGGAACGGCTCGGGCAGATTCCCGGTGAAGAAGCCGACGGCACCCGCGGCAGCGATGACGACGAGCGCCGGCCAGCACATCCGTCGCGCGTGTGACCGCAGCCGGGCGATGGTCATCTCCGGCGACGCCGCCGTCCCGGGCGCGGGGGTCCGCGGTCGTCCGGAGTAGGCGGTCGGCTGGGTCACCCCTTCATCATGGCGGCACCGTGCGGCACGGGACGGTGCGGCGCGCCCGGAATCAGCGCACGTGCACGACGTCGCCCGCGGCGACCGTCTGCTCGCCGAGCAGCGTCTCGATCACGAGTCGACCGTCCTCGTCCAGCCGGGCGACGCGGCCGTCGAGGTCGGTCCCGTCGGGCAGACTCACGCGCACGTCGGCGCCCACCGTCGAGCACTCCGCCCCGATCCGCTCGCGGAGCCGATCGAAGGCGTCACCGCCGACCGCGATGTCGGCGACCGCGTCGCGGAGCCCCGTGAGGTAGTCGGCGAGCAGCCGGTCTTCGTCGGCCACGACGCCGCGGGCCGCGAACGAGGTCGCGGTCGGGACCGGCAGATCGGCTGCGGTCATCGCCGTGTTCACACCGGCGCCCACGACGACCGCCTGCGGATCGGAGGGCAGGACTTCGGCGAGGATGCCGCTGATCTTGAGGCCCGCGACGAGGATGTCGTTGGGCCACTTCAGCGTGACATCGGTGTCCGACAGTTGGGCCCGGACGGCGGCGGCCATCGCCGCACCGGCGGCGAGCGGGATCCAGCCGCGGGCCTCGATCGGGACGGCGCCGACGCGCAGAAGCACCGAAACGGCGAGTGCCGATCCGGCGGGCGCGGTCCAGGTGCGGTCGAGCCGGCCGCGCCCCGCGGTCTGGTCCCGCGTGAGGACCGTTGCGAGGTGCGGATGGCCGGCAGGATCGTCTGCGGCATCGCGCAGCAGCTTCGCGTTCGTCGAGCCGACCGACTCGATCACGTGCAGACGCGGGCTCACGACCGCGGCGAGGGGATATCCATCCGAGGGCAACGACATGCCGCCACCCTACGCGCCGCGGGGACGGACGGCTCGGCCGGGGTTCTCACCGTCTGCTGACGGATGCCACAGCGAATCACCGACTCGGTTGTCGCATGTCGCCAATGCCGGCGGCGGCCCGCTCGCTAGGGTGGAATGCGTGCCAGACCAGCCGAACTCGCAGGACCAGCCGGCTCAGCCGGACCCCTTCACCACCGCCGGCAAGATCGCCGATCTCCGTGCGCGCTATCAGGAGGCCGTCGTCTCGGCCGAGGAGACCGCGCGCGCCAAGCAGAGCGCGAAGGGCAAGCTGACCGCACGGCAGCGCATCGAGCTGCTGGTCGACCCGGGCTCGTTCGTCGAACTCGACGAATACGTGCGGCACCGCACGACAGCGTTCGGGATGGACCGCTCGCGCCCGTACGGCGACTCCGTCGTCACCGGCGTCGGCACGATCCACGGCCGCACCGTCGCCGTGTACTCGCAGGACTTCACCACCTTCGGCGGCTCGCTGGGCGAGGTCGCGGGCGAGAAGATCATCAAGGTCATGGAGCACGCCCTGCGCGGCGGCATCCCGATCATCGGCATCCTCGACTCCGGTGGCGCCCGCATCCAGGAGGGCGTCGTCGCGCTCGGCAAGTACGGTGAGATCTTCCGCCTGAACACCGCAGCCTCCGGTGTGATCCCGCAGATCTCGCTCATCATGGGGCCGGCCGCCGGTGGCGCCGTCTACTCCCCCGCCCTCACCGACTTCGTCATCATGGTCGACAAGACGAGCCAGATGTTCGTCACCGGCCCCGACGTCATCAAGACCGTCACCGGCGAAGACGTCGGCATGGAGGAGCTCGGTGGCGCCTACACGCACAACACCCGTTCGGGTGTGGCGCACTACCTGGCCGAGGACGAAGACGACGCGATCGACTACGCGCGCACCCTCATCGGGTTCCTCCCCGACAACAACATGTCGGACGCGCCCGGTTACGAGAACGTCTTCGAATTCGAGACGACCGACAGCGACCGCGCGCTCAACACGGTCATCCCCGATTCGCCGAACCAGCCCTACGACATCCACGAGGTCATCTCGCACGTCGTCGATGACGGCGAGTTCCTCGAGGTGCAGCCGCTGTTCGCGCCGAACATCGTCATCGGCTTCGGCCGCATCGAGGGCCGCACGGTCGGCATCATCGCGAACCAGCCCTCGCAGATGGCCGGCACGCTCAACATCGACGCGGGCGAGAAGGCGAGCCGCTTCGTCCGGTTCTGCGACGCGTTCTCGATCCCGATCCTGACCCTCGTCGACGTGCCCGGGTACCTTCCGGGCACCGACCAGGAGTGGACCGGTGTGATCCGCCGCGGCGCGAAGCTCCTCTACGCCTACGCCGAAGCGACCGTCCCGCTCGTCACCGTCATCCTCCGCAAGGCGTACGGCGGCGCGTACATCGTGATGGGCTCGAAGCAGCTCGGCGCCGACATCAACCTCGCCTGGCCGACCGCCGAGATCGCGGTCATGGGTGGCCAGGGCGCGGTCAACATCCTCTACCGCGGCGAGATCAAGCGGGCCGAGGAGGCCGGTGAGGATGTCGCGGCAGTCCGCACCCGCCTCGCGAACGAGTACACCTACAACGTCGCGTCACCGTTCCTCGCCGCCGAACGCGGTGAGCTCGACGGCATCATCGAGCCGGCGCAGACGCGCGTCGCGGTCGCGAAGGCACTGCGTGCGCTCCGCGGCAAGCGCGCGAGCCTGCCGGCGAAGAAGCACGGGAACATCCCGCTGTGACCGCCGAGGATGCCGCCGAGTCGACCCCGCTGCGGGTCGATGTCCGGCGTGGCCACGCGACGCCCGAGGAGCTGGCCGCGGTGATCGCGGTGGTCACGGAGTCGTACGTCCAGGAGGCGGCATCCGCGATCGCAGAGGAGCCCGCGTCCTCGGCGTGGACGGTGTCGGCGCGGGGTCTGCGCACGCCGCTGCCGCGAGACGTCCGATGGGGTCGGTACTCGGGCTGATCGAAGGCGAGGGACCCGTTGTCCCCCAAAGTACCTACAGACAGGTTCCCGCCGACGAGCGAAACTAGTTGTGCTGGAACGCTTCTGCGTTCGGTCGATCCGCATCCCTCAGAGCGTGGATCGACCTTGCGGGTCGGTTTTCGGGTAACCGCTCGCATGGCGAGGGGCGGGCGGCTTCGCCGCCCCTCGCCTCCTCCTTCTCAGGATGCGTCGTCGTCCGCGTGCGAGATCTCATGCCAGAGGTCGACGACCTCGTCGTCATCCGACTCCGATGTTGCACGCGAGCGCCCAACGACGGTCACCGCGATGCGGTCGTGCGGCGACGTGCGGATGTAGATCCGGTCCGAGTCGGCGCCTTCCAACGCTCGGGCGAGATCCTCGCGGATGCGCTCGAGCGTCGCGTCGCCGACGCCCTCGAGCCCGCCCTCGTCGAGCACGGTCACGACGCTCCCCCGTGAGCGCGCTTCGTGCAGTCGCGCCCGCACCGACTCATCGAGCAGTCGCGGGCCGCGGAGCTCGTCGCGGAGCGCGCCTTCCGCCAGACGAGCCTGCTCGCGTTCGTCGTCGCTGAGGCGTCCGCCCGTCTCGATGGTGCGGATGAGGACGGGACCTGCGACCGACAGCGCGTGCCGCACGCGCACCCTTCGCTCGCGACGACGACCACCCTGCGATGCGAGCCACTCCGACGAGCGCCGCTGGATGGCCGTCAACTCCGCGGTGTCGTTGCCCGCGCGGTCGACGAGTGCGGTCAGGAGCTGCGCCGTCACCACCCAGACGACCGAGCCGACGACGCCGAACGTGAGCGCGTCGACAACACCGATCCACGCGATGGCTGCGACCGACAGCGCTGCGACGCCGGCCCACGCGACCAGCACGCGCCGGCGGACGACGACGATCGCCATGAGTGCGCCGATGCCGCCGAGGCTCCACGTGGCGAAGGGTTCGAGGCGCGCGCCGATGTCGACGGCGTACCAGGTCGCCGACGGCACGATGACCGCGGTCGCCAGCGCGAGGATGCACAGCCAAGCCGGGAGCGCCGGGCCATGGTGCAGGACGTCGTCCGCTTCCGCGCCCCGACGGGTCGACCCCCAGAAGATGCAGAGCCACGTCGTCGCGAGGTACAGCCCGATCGCTGCGAGATGGACGACGGGCAAGGTGACCGGAGCCGTCCACACCAGTCCGCCCACGACGAGGTAGCCGGTGAACACGACCGCGACGATCGTGAGTCCCGCGTGCACGCGACCGTTCATCGGTTCCGCTCCCATCGCAGTTCGACGACGGTGCCGTCCGGCGAACTCCGCACCCGCGCGTGGCCCCCGACCGCGGCGATCCGCGCAACGATCGAGCCGCGGATCCCGAGCCGGTCCTCGCCGACCGTCGCGGCGTCGAACCCCGCGCCGTCATCGGTGATCCGGACGAGGACCCGACGCTGGTCGACGATCACCTCTGCCCGCAGGCCCGCGGCATCCGCATGTTCGATCGCGTTCACGACCGCCTGCGCACCCGCGAGGACGAGCGCCCTCGCGACGCGCCCCGGCAGCGGACCCGATCCGTCGGTGCGCGGGGAGGTGACCGGCAGGTCGACGCCGTGCTCATGTGCAGCGGCGACGAGGCCATCGACGATGAACGACGGCTCGACGGGGTCGTCGGGCCCCTCCTCCGCATCGCGGTCCGCGTTCGCGAGACGGGTGAGCGCCTCGCGTGCCATGGCCACGGCGAGATCCTCCTCGCGCGGCGACCGCGCGCGTTCTGCTGCGATGAGCGCGGCCAGCACGCTGTCGTGCATGAGCGCGGCGACCGTCACTCGCTCCTGTTCGACCGCGTCGGCGGATGCCGCGACCGCATAGGACTGCACCGCGTCGGCCCGAGCGTGGTCGAGATCGGCCGCCAGGCGTCGCAGGATGAAGCCCACGAGGTTCATGACGACGGCCAGGATGATCGCGAAGACGACCTGGCGCGCGGTCTCGACGATCACCTCCGTCCCGCCGCCGAGCTGGAGCACCCGGACGACGCCGTACAGGAGCGGCACGCCACCCGCCCAGATGTACTGCACCGTGAGCGGGAAGGCGAGCGCCGTGGCGACGGTGGCGACGTTGATGAGGTACCAGATCCACGGCTCACCGTCGGCGAACTCGCCTCGCCCGGCGGTGGCGATCGGCCACGCGACGAGCACGAGCGGGAACACGAGCGCGAACAGTCCCGAGAAGACCCGCATGAGGATGCCGGAGATCCCCGCGACCACCATGAGCGCGAGTGGCGAGAACGTCACGAGCATGAGGACGATCCGCCACAGCGGCGCCTCCTGGTGAGAGGTCAGTGCGTTGAGGAAGGCCTGCACGCCGAGGACGGCGCAGCCGATGCCGATGACGAGCCCGAGGATCCGCTCGATCCGCCCCCGGGTGAAGAACGTCGCGTCGGCGACGGCGAGCGGACCGGCCGGAAGCTCAGCGGACACTTCGTCCACCCTCGGCGACGAGGCCGTCCTCCATCGCGCGTCGCAGCAGGTCGATCTTGGTCGAGGCTGAGCGCCCCACCCCGACGTACTTGACCCGCACGCGGGTGATGTTCTCTTTGGCGGTCGAGTACGCGATGCCGAGCCGGTCGGCGACGGCCTTCAGCGGCAGCCCCGCGGCGTAGAGCCGGAGCACATCGCGCTCGCGGGCGGACAGTTGCGCGTCTGCGAAGTCGCGGTCACCGTCGATCGCCGAAGCCCACTCGACGTTGTCGAGACTGTCGCCGCGCGCGACCGTGGCGATCGCATCGACCACCTCGCCGGTGCGGGATGCCTTGCTCACGACGCCGGCGGCACCCGAGACGAGGGCCTCGCGCACCGCTCCGGGGCGGTCGGCGACGCTGTGGATGATGACGGGCGATCCGTCCGCGACGAGTCTCGTCACGTTCTCGGTCACGGTCGCGCCGTCGCCGAGTGTGAGGTCGAGGACGACGACATCTGCGGGCGCTGCGTTCGCGAACGCACGCCAATCGAGATACGCCGAGACGGTCTCGCCCGAGAACACGACCGTCATGCCGCCGCTGCGTGTGCAGGCCGCTTCGAGCCCGAGCCGGACCGACTCGTGGTCGTCGATCAGCGCCACCCGTGTCATGCCGACAGACTACTCAGCGACGTCCGTCGGCGAGAGGACCGCGATCGCCTCGACGTGGTGCGAGTGCGGGAAGAGGTCGAACGCTCGCACCGCCGGCGTCGAGTACCCCAGCTCGGCGAAGATCCCCAGGTCACGTGCGAGTGCGACCGGGTCGCAGGCGACGTAGACGATGCGTCGCGGTGCGAGTGCGGCGACGGATGCCACGACGTCACGCCCCGCCCCGGCGCGCGGCGGATCGAGCACCACGACGCCCTCGCGCAAGCGGGCGCGCTGAGCCGCGGACGCACGCTCGTCGAGGGCCCGCAGCCAGCGGTCGACACGACCGATCTCGGCGCGGGCCGCGAGCAGGTCGGCGAGGTTCTCCCCGGCGTGTTCGGTCGCGCGCGGATCGGACTCGACCGTCGTGATCCGCGTGGCGGGTCCACCAGACGCTGCGACGGCGGCGGCGAGCAGGCCGACCCCGCCGTACAGGTCGAGGTGCTCGGCATCGGGGTCGACCGCACCGGCGACGGCGGCCGCGACCTCGTCGTGGAGCGTCGCCGCGGCGAGCCGGTGCACCTGCCAGAACCCGCCCGCGTCGACCCGGAACTCCCGGCCGCCGGCGCGCTCGATGAGCACCTCGGATGCCACGGGGTCGGGCTTCGCGGCACGGTCGGGCTTCGCGGCACGGGCGGGCTTCCCGCCACGGGCGATGCGTTCGGGGCGGGCGATCACACGGACCCGGCCGTCCGCAGCCTGCGCGAAGTCGAGGCGACCGGGCGCCACGGCGCGGCTCGCCGTCGCGGCCGCCACGATCTCGGCGGTCGCGAGCGGGTGCGTGTCGACCTCGACCACGCGATGGCTGCGTGCGGCATAGGGACCGATGCGGCCGGACTCGTCAACGTGAAGGCCGAGCCGGGTGCGCCAGCCGGTCCCGTCGGCGGTCTCGTCGGCGCCGGCGTCGGAGATCGTCACCGTGGCATCCGATCCGGCGAACCGGCGCAGCGCGTCGCGGACGACGTCGGCCTTCAACTCGCGCTGGTGCTCGAGAGAGATGTGCCCGAAGTCGGCGCCGCCGGGGCGGTGCTCCGGCGCCGTCGTGACGTCGGCCGGTGCCCAGACGTGCGGGCGACGGTGCGGCGACGCGTCGAGCACCTCGAGCACCTCGCCGCGCCAGAACGACGCTTTGCGGGTGTCGGTGAGCCTCACTCGGACGCGTTCGCCGGGGATCGCGTCGGGGACGAAGACGACCCGCTGCTCGTGGCGGGCGACGAACACCCCGCCGTGTGCGACGGCGGTCACGTCGAGGTCGAGGACATCTCCCGAGTGCATCCTTCGATGCTGTCACACCGCCCGCGTACGCGCGGTATCGCATCGGCCCGCGACGGCGCAACCACCTCGGCGCATCGACCGCCCGTCGTGAGGATGGAAGCCGGTCGACAGTGATCGTCGGCCGTGATGACTGCGGGAGTGACGCGATGCGACGGGCGAGATGGCTGGCCGGGATCGGAGTCGCGGTGCTCGCCGCGACGATGGGCGGCTGCGCCGCTGACGACGGGACACCGACCCTCACCTGGTACATCAACCCCGATGCCGGTGGGCAGGAGCGCATCGCCCAGCAGTGCACCGAGGCGGCCGACGGGGCGTACCGCATCGAGACGTCGCTCCTCCCCCGCGACGCCGCGTCGCAGCGAGAGCAGCTCGCGCGACGCCTCGCCGCGAACGACCGCTCGATCGACATCATGAGCCTCGACCCGCCGTTCATCCCCGAGCTCGCCGAACCGGGCTTCCTGTCCGCCGTCCCCGACGACCTGCAGGACACCGACGGCATCGTGCAGGGCGCGATCGACTCGGCGAGCTGGAAGGACGAGCTCGTCACCGTCCCGTTCTGGGCGAACACGCAGTTGCTCTGGTACCAGGAGTCGGTCGCCGAGGAGGCCGGACTCGACATGAGCCAGCCCGTCACCTGGGACCAGCTGATGGATGCCGCGGAAGAGAACGACCTCGTCCTCGGCGTGCAGGGCACCCTGGCCGAATCGCTCACCGTGTGGATCAACGCGCTCGTGGCATCCGCCGGCGGTGAGATCCTCACCAACCCCGACGCCTCCCCCGACGAGATGGAGCTCGGCCTCGACTCCGACGCGGGTCGAGCGGCGGCCGAGATCCTGCAGCGGATCGGCTCGGACGGCCTTGGCGGCCCCGGCTTCTCGACGGCCGACGAGAACGCCGGGCTCGCGGCGTTCCAGCGCGAGGGTGGCTCGTTCATGGTCAACTGGCCGTTCGTCTGGCCCGCGCTCAAGGAAGCCGCACCGGACATCGCGGACGACCTCGGCTGGGCCGTGTACCCCCGGGTCGACGAAGGCACCGAGGCTGCACCGCCCGTCGGGGGCATCAACCTCGGCGTCGGCGCGTTCAGCGAGCACCAGGACCTCGCGTGGGACGCCGTCGCGTGCATCGTGCAGCCCGAGCACCAGGCGGAGTACTTCGTCAGCGACGGCAACCCGCCCTCGTCCACCGAGGCGTACGAGGATGCCGCCGTGCAGAAGGAGTTCCCGATGGCGGACACGATCCGCGAGTCGCTCGATCTCGGCGCACCGCGCCCGCAGACGCCGTACTACAACGAGATCTCGATCGGACTGCAGCGCACGTGGCATCCGCCCGGCTCGGTCGACCCCGAGACCACACCGAAGACATCGACGGAGTTCATCCTCGCCGTCCTGCGAGGGGAGCGGCTGCTGTGACCACGACCACCACGCCGGCGAAGAAGCCGCGGCGTTCGCAGCGGGCGCGAGCAGAAGCACGGCTCGGCTGGATGCTGGCCGGTCCCGCGTTCGGGCTCATGCTGCTCGTCACGCTGTACCCGATCGGGCAGGCACTCTACGACTCGCTGTTCAGCCTGCGCCTCACCGCGCCCGACGAGCGCGAGCTCATCTGGTTCGGGAACTACGGCGTCGTGCTCGGCGACCCCGCCTTCTGGGAGTCGATGGGTGTGACGCTGCTCATCACGGTCATCACCGTGGTGCTCGAGCTGATCCTCGGATTCGCGCTCGCCCTCGTCATGCACCGCGCGGTCAAGAAGCTCCGCGGCCTCGCACGCACGGCGATCCTCGTTCCCTACGGCATCGTGACCGTCGTCGCGGCGTTCGCCTGGTTCTACGCGTTCGACATCAACTCGGGCGGCTACGTCAACAACTGGCTGTCGTGGATCCCCGGCTTCGATCCCGACCTCAACTGGTTCGCGCATCCGGAGACCTCGCTGATCGTCATCATCCTCTCCGAGGTGTGGAAGACGACGCCGTTCATCTCGTTGCTGCTGCTGTCGGGCCTCGCGCAGGTGCCCGGCGACCTCGAGGAGGCCGCGAAGGTCGACGGCGCGACCGGCGCCGAGATCATGCGGCGCGTGATCCTGCCGAACATGAAGGCGGCGATCATGGTCGCCGTACTGTTCCGCACTCTCGAGGCGTTCCGCATCTTCGACAACATCTACATCATGACCGCCGGCGCGAACGGCACCGAAGCGCTCTCGCTGCTGGCCTACAACACGTCGATCGGACGCCTGGAGATCGGCCTCGGCTCGGCGATCTCGGTCCTGCTGTTCCTCAGCGTCCTGATCATCGCGGCGATCTTCATCAAGGGATTCAAAGTGGACCTCGCCGGAGGGAAGAACAGCTGATGCGTGCGATGACCTGGCCCCAGCGGATCGGCTGGACCGTGATCACGGTACTCGTGCTCGTGTGGTCGCTCTTCCCGGTGTTCTCGATCCTGATGACGTCCTTCAAGACGCCGTCCGGCCTCTTCTCGGGGACGCTCCTGCCCACCGAGTGGACGCTCGACAACTACGCCGAGATCCTCACGCCCGGCGGCAGCGCCCAGGAGCTGTTCCTGACGTCGCTGCGCAACTCGATCGGCATCTCGCTGATCGCGACCGCGATCGCCGTGATCCTCGCGACGCTGTGTGCCTACGCGATCGCGCGGCTCGACTTCCGTGGCAAGCGCATCATTCTGGTGACCGCCCTCGCGGTGTCGGTCTTCCCGGTCGTGTCGATCGTCACGCCGCTGTTCAACCTGTGGCGTTCGATCGGGCTCTACGACACCTGGATCGGGCTCATCATCCCGTATCTGTCGCTCACGCTCCCGATCTCGATCTGGACCCTCGCCGCGTTCTTCCGCCAGATCCCATGGGAGCTCGAGCAGGCGGCGCAGGTCGACGGTGCGACGCCGTTCGAGGCGTTCCGCAAGACCGTCGTGCCGCTGGCGGCGCCCGGCGTCTTCACGACCGCGATCATCGCGTTCTTCATCGCCTGGAACGACTTCGTCTACGGCATCTCTCTGACATCGACGGATGCCGCGCGTCCGGTGCCCGCCGCACTGTCGTTCTTCACCGGCGCCTCGCAGTTCGAGGACCCCACCGGCGCCATCTCGGCCGCCGCCATCGTCGTGACGATCCCCGTCGTGGTGGTCGTTGTCATCTTCCAGCGCCGGATCGTCTCGGGTCTCACCCAGGGCGCCGTCAAGGGCTGAACCCGCTTTCGAGAGGAACCACCATGGCATCCATCACCCTCCAGAACGTCGTCAAGACCTACGACGACGGGTTCACCGCGGTCAAGGGCGTCGACCTCGACATCGCCGACGGCGAATTCGTGATCCTCGTCGGCCCGTCCGGCTGCGGCAAGTCGACGCTCCTGCGCATGATCGTCGGCCTTGAAGACATCACGAGCGGCGAGCTCGAGATCGACGGCCGCGTCGTGAACGACATGACGCCGAAGGACCGGAACCTCGCGATGGTGTTCCAGAACTACGCGCTCTACCCGCACCTCACCGTCTACGAGAACATCGCGTTCCCGATGCGGCTGAAGTCGAGCGACGTCGACGCGAAGGAGATCGACGAGCGCGTCCGGCGCGCCTCGAAGCTCCTCGAGCTCGACGAGCACCTCGACCGCAAGCCCGCGAACCTCTCGGGTGGCCAGCGGCAACGCGTCGCGATGGGGCGCGCGATCGTCAGGCAAGCGGACGCGTTCCTGTTCGACGAGCCGTTGTCGAACCTCGACGCGAAGCTCCGCGGCCAGATGCGCACCGAGATCGCGCGCCTGCAGCGCTCGCTCGGCATCACCACCGTCTACGTCACCCACGACCAGACCGAGGCGATGACCCTCGGCGACCGGGTCGCTGTGCTCCGCCGCGGCGAACTGCAGCAGGTCGCGAGTCCGCGCGGGCTCTACGACCAGCCCGTGAACCTCTTCGTCGCGGGCTTCATCGGCTCCCCGCCGATGAACTTCCTGCACGGCACCGTCGAGGGCGATGTCCTGAAACTCCCGATGATCGACGTGCCGCTCGACGACCGACTCCGCACCGCCATCGGCGAACGGAAGCTCGTGATCGTCGGCGTGCGCCCCGACGCGTTCGCCGACGTCGAGACACTCGAGACCGAGCCCGAAGGTGGCATCCGCGTCGAGCTCGAATTCGAGATGACGGAGTGGCTCGGCGAGGTGCTCTACGCCTACGTGCCGTTCGAGGTCGAGGGGTCGGTCCGCGAGAAGCTCGCCGAACTCGACCGCGACCTCGACGGCGAGAGCATGCGCACCGAACTCGTCGTCGCGCTCGACTCGATGAGTCCGATCCGCGGCGGCGATACCGCGACCCTCTGGTTCTCGCCCGACAAGCTCCACGTCTTCGACCCCGAGACGGGCGTCAACCTGACCCGCGACGAGGCGAAGGCCGAGCAGCTCGAAGAGGATGCCCGCACCCAGCGCAAGCGCGCCCTCGAACGCGCGAAGGCGGCCGCTGCGGCCTGAGTCGGCGCGTTAGCGTGGAGGCATGCGCGTCTGCCTCGCCTCCACCTCTCCCGCCCGCCTCATGCTGCTGCGGCAGGCGGGCATCGAGCCCCTCACGCGCGCGCCGCAGGTCGACGAGGAGGCGATGATCGCCGGCGTCGAGGCGACCGAGGAACGCACGCTCCCGCCCGAGGAGCACGTCCTCCTGCTCGCCCGCGCGAAGGCCGCCGACGTCGCCGCCGCGCTCGCGGTCGAGGGCTTCGACGGCATCGTCATCGGCGGCGACTCCATGTTCGAACTCGACGGGGCGACCCTCGGCAAGCCGTACGAGCCCGACATCGCCCGCGCCCGGTGGCACGATATGCGCGGGCGCACCGGCACCCTGCACTCCGGCCACAGCGTGTTCCGGGTCGCGCCGGACGCGCCGCTGCGCGAGGCGCACGCCGTCGCCGCGGCATCCGTCTCGTTCGCAGCCGATCTGACGGATGCCGAGATCGACGCGTATGTCGCGACCGGCGAGCCGCTGCTGGTCGCCGGTGCGTTCACCGTCGACAGCCTCGGCGGGGCGTTCATCGAGCGCGTCGAGGGCGACCCGTCGACCGTCGTCGGGATGTCCCTGTCGACCGTGCGAGCACTCGTCAGACGCCTCGAGGTCGAGTGGACCGACCTCTGGGCACCACACGCTTCGTAGACTCCCCCAGCGATTCGCGCGCGATCTTGTGCGAGTGATCCAAAGTTCGGGCCCCACACCTGGGTAGGCTCGAATCCATGCCTCAGAGCGCGACGACTCGAATCTCGAAAGTGCTGATCGCGAATCGCGGCGAAATCGCCGTGCGCATCATCCGGGCGGCCCGCGACTCCGGCAAGCTGTCGGTCGCGGTCTACGCCGACCAGGATCGCGATGCGATGCACGCCCGCCTCGCCGACGAGGCGTACGCGCTCGGCGGCTCCACGAGCGCCGAAACCTACCTCGTCATCGAGAAGATCCTCTCCGTCGCCCGACGCTCGGGCGCCGACGCCGTGCACCCCGGCTACGGCTTCCTCGCCGAGAACGCCGACTTCGCCCGCGCGGTCATCGCCGCGGGCCTCATCTGGATCGGCCCCTCCCCCGAGGCGATCGAGTCGCTCGGCGACAAGGTCACCGCGCGCGCCGTCGCCGAGAAGGTCGGCGCACCGCTCGCCCCCGGAACGCCCGGCCCCGTCGCCGGCGCCGACGAAGTGCTCGCGTTCGCCGAGCAGGTCGGCCTGCCCATCGCGATCAAGGCGGCCTACGGCGGCGGCGGCCGCGGTCTGAAGGTCGCGCGCGAGTTCGACGAGGTCGCCGAGATGTTCGAGTCCGCGACCCGCGAGGCGATCGCCGCCTTCGGTCGCGGCGAGTGCTTCGTCGAGAAGTACCTCGACAAGCCCCGGCACGTCGAGACGCAGTGCCTCGCGGATGCCGCGGGCAACGTCGTCGTCGTGTCGACCCGCGACTGCTCGCTCCAGCGCCGTCACCAGAAGCTCGTCGAGGAGGCGCCCGCGCCGTTCCTCACCGACGAGCAGAACGCCACGCTCTACGCGGCATCCAAGGCCATCCTCAAGGAGGTCGGCTACGTCGGTGCCGGCACCTGCGAGTTCCTCATCGGCGCCGACGGCACGATCTCGTTCCTCGAGGTGAACACCCGCCTCCAGGTCGAGCACCCGGTCTCCGAAGAGGTCACCGGCATCGACCTCGTCCGCGAGCAGTTCCGCCTCGCCGAGGGCGGCACGCTCGACTATGACGACCCGCAGCCGGTCGGCCACTCCATCGAGTTCCGCATCAATGGAGAGGACCCGGGCCGCGGCTTCCTGCCCGCCCCCGGCAGCATCCACGTCTTCAAGACCTTCGGCGGGCCGGGCGTCCGCCTCGACTCGGGCGTCACCGCGGGCGACAGCGTCTCGGGCGCCTTCGACTCGCTGCTCGGCAAGCTCATTGTCACGGGCCGCACCCGCGAAGAGGCGCTCGAGCGCTCGCGTCGCGCCCTCGACGAGTTCGAGGTCGCCGGCATGCCGACCGTCCTCCCCTTCCACCGCAAGGTCGTCCGCGACCCCGCCTACACGGCGGAGGACGGCGTCTTCGGCGTGTTCACGCGCTGGATCGAGACCGAGTTCGACAACGACATCCCCGCATGGGACGGCGAAGCCGGCCCCGCCACCGAGCCCGAGGCTCGCCACACCGTGGTCGTCGAGGTCTCCGGCAAGCGCCTCGAGGTGAGCCTCCCCGACCGCATCGTGCAGGCACCCGGTGCGACCGGTCGCCCCGCGGCCGTGCCGCCGTCCCGCCGGTCGCACACGGGATCTGCGACGACGGGCGCGAGCGGCGACACGGTGGCATCCCCGATGCAGGCGACCGTCGTGAAGGTCGCCGTCGAAGAGGGCCAGCAGGTCGTCAAGGGCGACCTCGTCGTCGTCCTCGAGGCGATGAAGATGGAGCAGCCGATCCAGGCGCACAAGGACGGCACGGTCGGCGCGATCAACGCGACGGCCGGTGCGACCGTCTCGGCGGGTCACGCCCTGCTCACGATCTCCTGACGCCCGGAGACATCGCGCCCACGCGCACCTATCGTGTGGGCATGAGGTCGCCACGTGTTCTGGCCGCCACCACCCTGATCGCGGTGGTGGCCCTCGGCGGCTGCGCGAGCGGACCGACGGTGGACCTCGACGAGGCGAAAGCGTGGGCGGACGACATCGTCGCTGCCGAGTCGGACGGCCCGGGCGCCGCCGGCACCGGGCTGATGAGCGTGGGTCCGGGCGACGACGGAAGCATCCGGTTCGACTTCGACACTGACACCGCCCTCGTGCGCATCGACGTGCGCTGCTTCGGCGACGACGACGGTGACGTCGTGGCGACCGTCACCGCAGCCGTGACCTCGAGCGACGGAGCGACCGTCGGGACCGACGGTGAGATTCCGTGCGACCGCGAGGCGCACGAGATCACAGTGGATGGCGCGGATGCCACCGCGATCGAGATCCGGGCGACCGCGACCGCGGAGACCTACCTGCACGCGACGGTGATCCAGGAGCTGGTCATCGAGCGGGAGTGACCTCGGTCACTGCGCGATGGTGCGCTGATCGCCTTGGACCCGCCACCCTTGCTCCCAGCCGTATGCAGGGCTGGCGTGCACCGGCGCACGGAAGCGTGAGCCGGTGCTGAGTGCGACGTGCACACCGTCTCTCGCGAATCCGACGACATCGGCACGTCCGTCGTCGTTCACGTCCACCATCGCCCGCGGCATCCACGCTGTGGTCCACTCGGTCGAGGAGAAGCTCCTGGTCCAGAGGACGGGAGCAGCGAACGAGGAACCCCGGTTCACGGCGACGACGGTGCCGGATTTCCCGAAGCCGACGATGTCGAGCCTGCCGTCACCGTTCACATCGGCGAGCGCTCGCGGGTGGCGGTCGCCCCGCCATGCGTCAGGGGCGGAGCGGAAAGAGGAGGTCCACTTCGTCGCCGCAGCGAAGGACGATCCGGTGTTCCGCGCAACCCACACACCAGACGAGCCGAACCCGACGACGTCCGGAAGCCCGTCGCCCGTGACGTCGACGACGTGTCGAGGCGTGGGTTCCCGCTTCCACCCGTTGTCGAACCCGAAGCCGGTCGACCATCGCACCGGCGCGGCGAAGCCGCTCCCCGTGTTCCGGGCGACGTACACGCCCTGGTTTCGGAATCCGACGAGGTCGGCACGGCCGTCGCCATCCATGTCGATGACGTGACGCGGATGCAGGGACTCGACCCACCCGCCGGCTGCGGCCGACGATCCCATGGCCCCGCTCCACCGCTCCGGTGCGGCGAAGGAGGATCCGGTGTTGCGCGAGACGTACACCCCGCCGCTGCCGAAGCCCACGATGTCCGGGCGATCGTCACCGGTCACGTCCGCGACGATCCGTTGCTCGACGCCCACCCGCCAGGAGCTCCCGCTGCGGTAGTGGGTGGTCCACCGCCGTGCGGCCCCGTACCCCTGGCTCGATCCGATCGCGACGTGGACCCCGGCCGAGCCGAAGCCGACGATGTCCGGCCTGCCGTCGCCGTTGACGTCGATCGAATGGCGCGGCGTCGACCGCGTCCAGCTGCTTCCCCCGAAGGATCCACTCGCGAGGCGAGCCGCCGTGAAGGCGCGGCCGTTCCCCGCCGAGGTGTAGACGCCGCTGCCGCCGAAGGCGACGATGTCGGGCCTCCCGTCGCTGTTGAGGTCGGTGTCGTGCTCGGTTCCCGCCGAGTAGTCGTCGACACCGTTCCCGTCCGTGTCGAGCAGCGGCGACCACGTGGGGTCAGGTCCCACGCGAGACGACGCCCGCAGGCAGCACGTGATGCCTCGGGACGTCAACACGGTCGTTCCGGCGAGATTGCGCCACGCGCCGTCGTACGCGCCGGTCGCGTCCCTCAGCGTGTAGTTGTCGAACTGCGCGCCGCTCACCGCGACGTACTTCCGTTTGCCGCTGGGGACATCGACAGCGGAATTGAGGATCGAGAGGTGCACGTGGGGCGTCGAGCCGGGCGTGCCGCCGCATGGCAGCGTCTGCCCCGCGTTCCCGAGGTGCGTGCCCGCCTCCACCCACGTCCCCACGAGGCTCGAGCGCGCACTCGTCAGGTGGTAGTACTCCGACATCCAGCCTCCGCCGTGGTCGACGCCGAGGAACCAGCCGTCGCCGCACCTCACGCGGTAGACCATGCCCGAGGCCACCGTCAGCACCCGCCTGTCCGATGAGCTGAGCGGTGCGAAATCGACGGCGCCGCGGTGGATGCCGTCGCTATCGGCGTGCGATCCGCTCGCGCCCCATCGGAGCCCCGGAGCGAACGGGAGCCGGAACACGGGTTGCGGACCGTACGCCGCGACGTTCAGCCGCATCGTCGAGACTCCCGACGATGCGGATTGGTCCAGCACCGAGGGCGAGTTGAACGGCAATTCTCGCGTGAGCGGCTCGGTCGGGCCGTCCGTCGCATGGTCGTGCTCGTGGTCGTCTTCGAGGGATGGCTCGGCCGGCGTCGGCGCGGGCGGGGGAACGGGCTCGGACGAGGGTGTCGTGGTGGGCGTGACGATCGGCGTCGGTGTGCCCTGTTCGGGCGCGACGGGCGTCGGCGGGGACGTTGAAGACGTCGGGGCCGGCGAAGACGTCGGGGCGGGTGCCGGCGAGACAGTGGCATCCGGTGTCGGCGGGACGGCTGCGACGGCAGCCCGATCGGCGGGAACGGCGCACAACGCGGCGATCAGCACGCCGACGATGCCGGTCACGACGATCCTGCGACTCGCTCTGGGCACAGCTTCTCCGGTCCCCCCAGACCAGATCACCCTAACCCGGGGAACGCGCGAAACCGACGGGGGTTGCCCGAGTCAGGCGAAGGTGTCCTCGTCGCGCCCGACCTGGTGCATCGCGCGCGTCGCGTCGGTGATGCTGCCCGACAGCGACGGGTACACCGCGAAGACGCGGGAGAGCTGGTCGACGGTGAGGCGACGTTCGACCGCGATCGCGATCGGGTAGATCAGCTCTGACGCACGCGGCGCCACGATGACGCCGCCGATGACCGTGCCCGAGCCTTCGCGGGCGATGATCTTCACGAAGCCGTCTTTGACGCCCATCATCTTCGCGCGGGGGTTCGCCGCGAGCGGCAGCTTGTGCACGATGCCGTTGATCGCACCCGACTCGATGTCCCGCTCCTGCCGGCCGATCGTCGCGATCTCGGGCGCGGTGAAGATGTTGGCGGTCACCCGATGGCGCTCGAGCGGGATGACGGTATCGCCGAGGGCGTGGAACACCGCCATTCGTCCCTGCATGGATGCCACCGAGGCGAGCGGCAGGAACGTGGTGCAGTCCCCCGCGGCGTAGATATTGGGCACCGAGGTGCGGGCGACGCGGTTGACCTGGATGTGCCCGGAGTCGGTGAGCTGGACTCCCGCCTCCTCGAGCCCGAGGCCCGCCGTGTTCGGGATCGAGCCGACGGCCATGAGACAGTGACTGCCCTCGACGGTGCGGCCGTCCGAGAGCGTCGCGACGACGCCGTCGGCGGTGCGCTCGACCTTGTCGGCGCGCGACTTCGACAGGACCGTCATGCCGCCGCGCGTGAAGACCTTCTCGATCACGGCTGCGGCATCCGAGTCCTCACCAGGGAGGACCTGGTCGCGGCTCGAGATGAGCGTGACCTTCGCACCGAGGTTCATGTAGGCGCCGGCGAACTCGGCGCCGGTGACACCCGAGCCGACGACGATGAGGTGCTCGGGCAGCGTTTTCATGTTGTAGAGCTGCGTCCAGGTGAGGATGCGCTCTCCGTCGGGCTTCGCGCTGTCGAGTTCGCGCGGCGACGCACCGACCGAGACGACGAGCGTGTCGGCCTCGACGCGGTCGAAGTCGGTCCCACCGGCATCCGTCGAAACGACGACGGCGTGGGTGCCGTCGAGGCGTCCATGCCCGGAGATGATGCGGACACCCGCGTCGACGAGCTGCGCGCGCATGTCGTCGGACTGCTGGCGCGCGAGAGAGAGCAACCGCTTGTTGACCGCCGCGAGGTTGATCGCGATCTCGGGCTTGAGCGGCTTGTCGTGCGCGCCGCGCGCGAACAGCTGCACCCCGAGATCGGACGCACCGCGGATGTTGACGGCGGCGTCCGCCGTCGCGATGAGCGTCTTCGAGGGCACCACGTCGGTGATGACGGCCGAGCCGCCGACGCCGGCCCGCTCGACGAGGGTCACCTCGGCGCCGAGCTGCGCGGCGGCGAGCGCCGCCTCGTAGCCGCCCGGGCCACCGCCGATGATCGCGACGCTCTGCGTGGTCTCGAAGCTCACAGACATGGCATCCATTCTTCCAGCCTTCGCGCCAGGTTCGAGCCGCCTGGCCCTGACCCGTTTCCCTTCCTAGAGTGGGACCATGCGCGACGACAGCCACCCGCTCGACGACCCCTCCGCCGACCCCTTCGAGGTCGCAGCCACCGCCGCAGCGGACATCGCACGCCTCACCGGCGTCCCCCAGCACGACATCGCCCTCACGCTCGGCAGCGGGTGGAGCAAGGCCGCCGAGTTGATCGGCGAGACGACGGCGACCCTCGACGCGACCGAGGTGACCGGTTTCAGCAAGCCCGCGCTCGCCGGCCACGTCGGCTCGCTCCGCAGCATCCTCACGCCCAAGGGCAAGCGCGTGCTCGTCATCGGTGCGCGCACGCACTACTACGAGGGGCACGGCACCCGCCGTGTCGTCCACAGTGTCCGCACCGCGGCCGCGACCGGCGTGAAGACGATGGTGCTCACCAACGGCGCCGGCGGCATCAAGCCGACGTGGAAGCCCGGCCAGCCCGTGCTCATCAGCGACCACATCAACCTCACCGCCGATTCGCCGCTCGAGGGCGCCACCTTCGTCGACCTCACCGACCTGTACTCCACGCGCCTGCGCGATGTGGCCCGCAGCATTGACCCGACGCTCGACGAGGGCGTCTACTGCCAGTTCCGTGGCCCGCACTACGAGACCCCGGCGGAAGTGCAGATGGCGAAGGCGATCGGCGGCCACATCGTCGGCATGTCGACGGCGCTCGAGGCGATCGCCGCGCGCCAGGCAGGGATGGAGATCCTCGGGTTCTCGCTGATCACCAACCTCGCCGCGGGCATCCAGACGACGCCGCTCAGCCACCAGGAGGTGCTCGAGGCGGGTCGCGACGCCGAGCCGGTCATCTCCGACCTGCTGGCTCGCGTGATCGGCGTGCTGTGAGCGTGCTCGACGCTGCGCGGTCGTGGCTCGCGCAGGATCCCGACGAGGTCACGCGCGCCGAGCTCGCCGCGATCGTGGAGCGAGGGGATGCCGGTGACGCCGGCGCCCTCGCCGACCTCGAGGACCGCTTCGGCTCGCGCCTCGCCTTCGGGACTGCGGGCCTCCGCGGCGCGCTCGGCGCAGGATCCAACCGCATGAACCGCGTCCTCGTCGGGCAGGCCGCCGCAGGCTTCGCGGCGTATCTGCGGGAGCGCGAGCCGGGTGCGACCCCGACGGTCGTCATCGGGTACGACGGTCGCCGCAACTCCGACGTCTTCGCGCGCGACAGCGCCGAGATCTTCGCCGGTGCCGGGCTCCGCGCGATCCTGCTGCCGCGGCTGCTGCCGACGCCGGTCCTCGCGTTCGCGGTGCGGCACCTGGGCGCGAGCGCGGGCGTCATGGTCACGGCATCCCACAATCCTCCCGACGACAACGGCTACAAGGTGTACCTCGGAGGCGCCGACGAAGGTGCGCAGATCGTGTCGCCTGCCGACGCCGAGATCGCCGCGCACATCGACGCCGTCGCCGCGCGCGCGGACCTCGCCGCAGTGCCGCGGTCCGATGCCTACGAGATCGCCGATGAGTCGGTGGTCGAGGCGTATGTCGCCGCGACCGTACTGGTCGCGCCCGCACCCGCCGGCGCTGCAGGCATGCGGTGGGCGTACACCGCGATGCACGGCGTCGGCCACGAGACGCTGCAGCGCATCCTCGAGACCGCCGGGTACCCGCTGCCCACGGTCGTCGCGGCGCAGATCGAGCCCGACGGCGCATTCCCGACCGTGGCATTCCCGAACCCCGAGGAACCGGGCGCGATGGACCTCGCATACGAGACGGCGAGCGCCTCGGGTGCCGAGTTCATCCTCGCGAACGACCCCGACGCCGACCGACTCGCCGTCGCGATCCCGGATGCCGCGGGCGGCTGGCGCCGCCTCACCGGCAACGAAGTGGGGCTGCTCCTCGGCTGGCGCGCGGCGCGCACGGCACACGGCGGAACACTCGCGTGCTCGCTCGTCTCCTCCCCCGGTCTCCAGGCCGTCGCCGAGCATTACGGGCTGGGATTTTCGGCGACGCTGACCGGGTTCAAGTGGATCTCGCGCGCGCCCGAGCTCGTCTACGGCTTCGAAGAGGCGCTCGGTTACCTCGTGAACCCCGGCACCGTCCGCGACAAGGACGGCATCTCCGCCGCCGTCGCGATGCTCGGCCTCATCGCCGAGGCTCGCGAGGCCGGCGAGACGCTCGCCGACGTCCTGGCCCGCTTCGCCGACACGTTCGGCCACTTCGCGAGCGGCCAGGTCTCGGTGCGCGTCGACGACCTCGCGGTCATCGGCCGCATCATGGCGGGCCTGCGCGCCGCGCCGCCCGCGTCGATCGGCGGCGTCGCCGTCGACCGGATCGACGACCTGCTCGCCGCCGCGCCGGGCGAGCCGTCCGGCGACGTCCTCCGGGTGTGGCTCGTCGACGGGTCGCGCGTCATCGTGCGCCCCAGCGGCACGGAGCCGAAGCTGAAGGCGTACCTCGACGTCCGTGGCGACTCCGCAGCGGATGCCGCCGCGCGGCTGGCCGCGCTCGAGGCGGGCGCCCGCGAGCTCGTGGCATCCGCCTGATACGGGCGCGCTCCATCGAGAAACCACGTCCGCCACGGGAAACCACGTTCGCCGCGAGAAGCCAGCGCGGGGGTGGTTTGTCGCGCCGGAATGGTTTCTCGGCGAGGGCGCTCACACGCCGTCGGTAGGCTCGTCGCGTGCAGCTCACCGATCCCGTCGTCCTCGAGCGCGGCGCCGTCCGTCTCGAACCGCTCGATCAGGCCCACGCCGCAGACTTGACGGTCGCGCGGGACGGCCTCGAGTACGCGTGGTACACGTCGGTGCCGGCATCCGTCCCGGATGAGATCGCGCACCGATTGTCGGAACGGGATGCCGGTCGGATGAACCCGTGGGCGGTCGTCCACGACGGCCGCGCGGTCGGTATGACGACGTTCTGCAACGTCGATCAGAGGAACCGCCACGTCGAGATCGGCTACACCTGGCTCTCGCCGACGGTGCAGCGCACGGGCGTCAACACGTCGGCGAAGCTGCTGCTCCTCGGTCACGCGTTCGAGGCGTGCGATGCGATCGCGGTCGAGTTCCGCACGTCGTGGCACAACCGGCAGTCGCGCGCCGCGATCGAGCGCCTCGGCGCGAAGCGCGACGGCGTGCTCCGAAACCACCAGCTCGGCCCCGACGGGAGCCTCCGCGACACCGTCGTGTACTCGGTGCTCCCCCACGAGTGGGCGGGCATCCGACTCGGCCTCGAAGCCGCGCTCGCGAAGCACTGACGCGCGCGCCGCTCAGCCGTCGACGACGGCGACCAACTCGTCCAGGAACGCCGGGAACGTCGTGCCGCGGCGGACGATCCGCTGCACGCTCTCGCGCTCGCTGAACACCTCGACGAGCTGCTCGAACACCGTCTGGAACGCCTCGCGGTCGGTGTCGGAGAATGCGACCATCGCGACGACCTGCACGCGTCCCTCGCCCCACCGGATCGACGGGTCGGCGAGCCCCACCGCGATCGCGGTGCGGGTCGCAGTCATGCCGATGGCGTGCGGGACGGCGAGCGCGTCGGTGAACGCGGTCGACGACATGCGCTCGCGCTCGAGGGTTCGTGCCACGTAGTCGTCCCCGATGACGCCCTGCGCCGAGAGCAGGCTGCCCAGCTCGTGGATGACCCGCTCCTCGTCGGCGTCACCGGGCAGCCGGCCGACGAACGCATCGGGCGAGAAGTAGCGCTCGAGCTCGGCGCGGAGACCCGCGAGTCGGCGCGCGCGACGCGCACGGGCAGCGGCGGCCTGCACGCGCTCGACGTCGTTCTCGGTGAGGAACGGCTGGATGCGGACGATCCGCTCCCCCGGCGCTGGCGGGTCGATCGTCGACAGCACGAGGTCGGTGTCGATGCCGCGCCAGTCCGGGTCGGCGCGCGTCTCGACGGCGACGACCTCGATCTCGCGGCCGAGGGCGCGGTCGATCGACGCATGCAGCAGCTCGTGCATCTCGTAGTACCCCGGGCACACCAGCGTCGCCGTCAGCAGGCGGCCCGCCTGCCGAGAGCGCTCGAGCCGTCCGCCGACGTGCATCGCGATGTAGGCGATCTCGTCCTCGTACAGCGGTGCGCCGATGAGTTCGCGGAGCTGCTCGGCGATGTACACGGCGACCTCGAAGATCATCGGGTAGCTCGACTTGAGCGACCGTGTCAGCGCGTTGCGTGACCAGGCCTGGTCCTGCGCCCGGTGCCGCAGGTTCTGCACGTGCAGCGCGAGCCGGAGCGCGAAGTCCTCGTGGTCGATGTCGACGAGGAACTCGGATGCCGCGCGCGCGACGACCGTGCGGACGGCATCTTCGATGCCCGGGTCGAGCCGATCGCGGATGACGGCGTCGGGTTCGGCGGCGCCGGGCGCGACCACCCGGGTCTGCACGAGGGCCGCGAGGTGGTCGCGGTCGCCGTCGCCGAGCTGGACACCGAGGTGCCGGCGGGCGAGGCCGTCGAGCAGCACGCCGATCCGGGACCGGGCAGAGGAATCACCGGCGACGACCTCGTCGAGGGCGTGGCCGCGACTCACCCGATCTGCGGTGATCGCGACGTGCATCATGACGTCGCCGATGCCGAACTCGTTCACGAGGTAGCCGAGCTCTCCGAGACCGGCGACGAGATCGACCTTGAACGCGACGAGCTCCGTCGTGTGGAGGGCTTGCTCACCGAGCGCGCGCCGGAGTGCGCGCAGGTCGAACGCGCCCTGCTCCATCTCCTCGTGCGCGAGGCGGGAGAGCAGCCGCCGCTGCGCCGCCTCGGTCCCGATGAGCCGCACCCGAGCTGCGGAACGCTCCAGGGTCAGTTGCGTGCCGCTGAGCAGGGCCCGCACGCGGCCGAGGTCGCCGTCGAGGGTGGCTTCGCTGACGTGGAAGGCCATCGCCGTCTCGTAGACGTCGATGCCGTCCTCGGCATCGAGGATCTCACGCACCAGTCGGTACATCCGGTCGCGCGGGGTCTCCTCCGCGGCGTCGGCGCGCACCGCGCCCGACGCCCCGGGACCGACGCGATACCCGGACGGCCCCGACTCCACGGCATCCGCTCCGGGAACCCGAGCGTTGAGGGCTGCGACATACGAGCGGATGCTGCGGGGCGTCACGCCCACCAGGTCGGCGAGCTCGCCGGCCGTGCGCCAGGCGGGCTCCCGCAAGAGAAGCGCCATGACGCGGTCCTGTCTCGCCCGGCTCACGGAACCAGTCAACCACGCGCACCCGCGGGCGGGCGCGCACGCGCGAGGGTGTTCCGCCGCTGCGGAAGCGCGCCTTTCCTCCACCGCGGAAGCCCGCCTTCCTCCCCCGCGGAAGAACACCTGGGTTGTTCCTGTGAACCGGCGCGCCCAGAATTGCGGAGAGACAAGGAGGCGGATCGATGAAGATCCTCGTCGTCTGTGGCGCGGGTGCGTCGAGTACGTTCGTCGCACACCGCGTGCGGCAGGCCGCACAGCAGCGGTCGCGCGACGTGATCGTCGTGGCCGGTACTCCGGGCATGGTTGCCTCGGAGCTCGGTGCAGGAGACGTGGTGCTGGTCGGTCCGCATCTGGGTCTCGCCCTCTCCGACGTGGAGCACGACGCCGCCGCCCGAGGCGCGTTCGCAGTGCTACTGCCGGAGGACATCTTCGGCGACCGGGACGGTTCCCGGGCTCTCGCCCTGGCGGACGCCGCCGCCACGACCGAAAGGACCCCCTGATGAGCACCCCTGCCTCCCGCACGGTGCGGATCGGATCGTCGAACGGGCTGCACGCCCGCCCGGCGAAGCTGTTCGCACAGGCCGCGAAGGATGCCGGCATCCCGGTGACCGTCTCGAAGGGGTCGGGCGCGCCCGTCAACGCCGCGAGCATCTTGAGCGTCATCTCGCTCGGTGCCGAGAACGGCGACTACGTGACGCTCACCGCCGACGGCGCGAACGCCGAACAGGTCCTCGACGACCTGACCGAACTGCTGACGACCGACCACGACGCCTGAGGGATCCATGACTGAGCTTCGAGGAGTAGGAATCGGCCTGGGCATCACCCACGGCCCCATCGCACGTATGGCGGAGCCGCTGCCGGCGCCCGAGGACGTGCCCAGCGCGCTCGGCGCCGACGCTGAGACGGCCCGCGTGCGTGAGGCGATCGCCGCGGTCGCCCGCGAGCTCGAAGAACGCGGCGCGACCGCCGGCGGCGCTGCGCAGGAGGTGCTCGAGGCCCAGGCCATGATGGCCGAGGACCCGGCGCTCGAAGACGAAGTGGGCACCCGCCTCGCCGCCGGCAAGACCGGCGAGTTCGCCGTCTTCGACGCGTTCGCCTCGTTCCGCGACCAGCTCGCCGCGATGGGCGGGTATCTCGGCGAGCGCGCCGCGGACCTCGACGACGTCGCACAGCGCGTCATCGCGCGACTCCGCGGCGTCGCAGCTCCCGGTGTCCCCGACCCCGGTCACCCGTTCGTCCTCGTCGCGAAGGACCTCGCCCCCGCCGACACCGCACTGCTCGACCTCGACAAGGTGCTCGCGCTCATCACGACCGAGGGTGGTCCGACCTCGCACACGGCGATCCTCGCCCGCGAGAAGTCGATCGTCGCAATCGTCGGTGTGACCGCGGCATCCGGCCTCGCCGACGGCGACACGGTGATCGTCGACGCCGCCGCCGGCATCGTCACGACCGAGCCCACCGCCGACGAGATCGCGCAGGCCGAGCGTCGCGAGGCCGACCGTGCCGCCGCAGCCGACGCCCCCATCACCCCGGGCGCCCTCGCCGACGGCACCGCCGTGCCGCTGCTCGCCAACCTCGGCAAGCCCGCCGACGCCGCGAAGGCCGTCGAGCTCGGCGCCGAGGGCGTGGGCCTGTTCCGCACCGAGTTCCTCTTCTTGAGCTCGTCGCAGGCGCCGACGGTCGAGGAGCAGACGAAGGCGTACACCGAGCTGCTCGCTGCGTTCCCCGGCAAGAAGGTCGTCGTCCGCGCACTGGATGCCGGCGCCGACAAGCCGCTCGCGTTCCTCAACGACGCGCACGAGGAGAACCCCGCGCTGGGCCTTCGGGGCCTCCGCGCCCTCCGCGCCAGCGAAGACATCCTGCGCGAGCAGCTCACGGCGCTCGCCAATGCGGATGCCGCCACCGAGGCCGACCTCTGGGTCATGGCCCCGATGGTCTCGACCGTCGAGGAGACCGAGTACTTCGTGACGATCGCGAGGGAGTACGGCATCAAGACCGCCGGCGTCATGGTCGAGGTCCCCTCGTCCGCCCTGCTCGCCGACAAGGTGCTCGCGCACGCCGACTTCGCCTCGATTGGCACCAACGACCTCACCCAGTACACGCTCGCCGCCGACCGCCTGCTCGGCTCGGTCTCGTCGTTCCAAGACCCGTGGCACCCCGCGGTCCTGCAGCTGGTGAAGACGACCGGCGACGGCGGCGCGAAGCACGGCAAGCCGGTCGGCATCTGCGGCGAGGCTGCGGCCGACCCGCTCCTGGCCGTCGTGCTCGTCGGCCTCGGCGCCACCACCCTGTCCATGGCACCGACGGCGCTCGCCGACGTCCGGGCCACCCTGCTGAACCACAGTCTCGACGACGCCAAGCGCATCGCCGAAGCAGCGCTCGCCGCATCCGACGCGGCATCCGCCCGTACCGCAGCACAGGACGCTGCGGCGCACCCGAAGGAGAACTGATCACATGACAACGACGTCTGCACCCGCCCGGGGAGGTGCCCGCGTCGCCGTTCAGCGATTCGGCACGTTCCTCTCGGGCATGGTCATGCCCAACATCGCGGCGTTCATCGCCTGGGGTCTCATCACCGCCCTGTTCATCGACACCGGATGGGTCGGCCAGAACGGCCCCGTCGAAGCGTGGCGCTGGGCCGACTCCCGCATGCTCGGCGGCGGCGAGACCGCTGACGGCACCATCTGGGTCGGCCTCGTCGGCCCGATCATCACGTACCTGCTGCCCTCGCTCATCGCCTACACCGGTGGCCGTATGGTCCACGGCGTGCGCGGTGGCGTCGTCGGCGCCGTCGCCGCGATGGGCGTCATCGTCGGCGCCAACGGGACGATCATGTTCCTCGGCGCGATGATCATCGGCCCGCTCGCCGCCCTCGCCCTGAAGTACGTGGAGAAGCTCTGGGAGGGCAAGATCCGCGCCGGCTTCGAGATGCTGGTCGACAACTTCAGCGCCGGCTTCGTCGGCTTCTTCGCCGCCCTCGCCGCGTTCTTCTGGCTCGCGCCCGTCATGAAGGCCGTCACCGACGCCCTCGGTGGTGCCGTCGGCTGGCTGATCTCGAACGGTCTCCTTCCGCTCGCGAGCATCATCGTCGAGCCGGCGAAGGTGCTGTTTCTCAACAACGCCATCAACCACGGCGTGTTCACCCCGCTCGGCAGCCAGCAGTCGCTCGAGACCGGTCGCAGCCTGCTGTTCCTCGTCGAGGCGAACCCCGGCCCCGGCGCCGGCCTCCTGCTCGCGATCACGTTCTTCGGTGTCGGTGCCGCACGCGCCACCGCCCCCGGCGCGCTGATCATCCAGTTCCTGGGTGGCATCCACGAGGTGTACTTCCCGTACGTGCTCGCCAAGCCCGTACTGCTCCTCGCGCTCATCGCCGGTGGCGCCTCGGGTGTCGCCACGAACGCGATCTTCCAGTCCGGCCTCGTCGCCGCGGCATCCCCCGGATCGATCTTCGCGGTGCTCATCCAGACTGCACCGGGCAGCCACCTCGGCGTCATCCTGTCGGTCGTCATCTCGGCAGGTGTCACCTTCGCGGTCGCCGCCGTCATCCTCATCGCGAGCCGCAAGCGCGACCTCGCCCGTGAGGAGGCCGGTCAGAGCGGCTTCGCCGAGGCCATCGCCCGCAACGAGGCCAACAAGGGCAAGGCATCGGCCGCCACGAGCGTGCTCGGTGGCGCCGGTGCAGCCGCCGCGGCATCCGAGTCCGGCGCCGTCGCAACCGACGCGAAGGAGATCCGCTCGATCGTCTTCGCCTGCGACGCCGGCATGGGCTCCTCCGCGATGGGCGCCAGCGTCCTGCGCAACAAGATCAAGAAGGCGGGCATCGAGGATGTCACGGTCGTCAACAAGGCGATCGCGAACCTCGACGGCACGGCCGACCTGGTCATCACCCAGCAGCAGCTGACCGACCGTGCGAAGCGTCAGAACCCCGACGCCATCCACGTCTCGGTCGACAACTTCATGAACTCGCCGAAGTACGACGAGGTCGTGGACATGGTGCGTCGCCAGCACGACGCCTGATGCGGACCGCTGCGGGGTCGGAGACAATGGTCCCGGCCCCGCAGCCCGTTTTCACACGCACGACACGGAAGAAGGAACTCATGGCCCGCGAAGTACTCACCCTCGGACAGATCCGCATCCACACCGGCTCCGCCACCAAGGAGCAGGCCATGAAGGAGGCCGCCGACATCCTCGAGGCCGCCGGTGCCGTCACCGGCGCGTACTTCGACGCGATGCAGCAGCGCGAGGTCGCCGTGTCGACTTACATGGGCAACGAGCTCGCGATCCCCCACGGCACCAACGAGACCAAGGAGACGATCCTCGACTCGGCGCTCTCGTTCGTCCGCTACGACGGCGGCGTCGACTGGTCGGGTGACCCGGTCACCTTCGTCGTCGGCATCGCCGGCAAGGGCGACGAGCACCTCGAGATCCTCTCCCAGATCGCCCTCCTCTTCTCGGAGGACGACGACGTCGCGAAGCTCAAGGCCGCGCAGACCCCCGAAGACCTCTACGCGATCCTCGCCACGGTGAACGAGGCATGAAAGCCGTCCACTTCGGCGCCGGCAACATCGGCCGCGGCTTCGTCGGGCTCCTCCTGCACGAGGGCGGCTACGACCTCGTCTTCTCGGACGTCGCCCCCACCCTCGTCGACACCATCAACGGCGTCAGTGAGTACACCGTCCACGAGGTCGGTGTCGGCGGCGCCGACAAGGTCGTGACTGGCTTCCGCGCCATCAACAGCCAGACCGATCCCGACGGCGTCGCCGACGAGATCGCGACCGCGGACGTCGTCACCACGGCCGTCGGCCCCAACATCCTCCCGTTCGTCGCGCCCAGCATCCTCGCCGGGCTGCGGCGTCGCGACGCGGCATCCGCTCCCCTGCAGGTCATGGCCTGCGAGAACGCGATCGGCGCGACCGACACGCTCCGCGCCGAGATCGAGCAGCGCGCGGGCGACGACTGGGCCGAACTGTCCAGCCGTGCCGTGTTCGCGAACACCGCCGTCGACCGCATCGTCCCCGGCCAGCCCGAGGACGGCGGCGTCGACGTCACGGTCGAGCCGTTCTACGAGTGGGCCATCGAGCAGGGGCCGTTCGCCGACAGCCTGCCCAACATCCCCGGCGCGCACTTCGTCGACGACCTGGCACCGTACATCGAGCGAAAGCTCTTCACGGTGAACACCGGCCACGCCGCGACGGCGTACTTCGGTGCCGCCGCGGGCATCACCCGCATCTCCGACGCCCTCGCCGACCCCGAGATCGCCGCGAAGGTCGGCGCCGCGCTCGAAGAGACCTCGGCCCTGCTGAGCGCCGTGCACGGCCTCGACCCTGCGGAACTCGCCGAGTACCGCGCGACGATCCTGCAGCGCTTCGCAAACCCGGCACTGCCCGACACCGTGCAGCGCGTCGGACGGCAGCCGCTGCGCAAGCTCTCGCGGCACGAGCGCTTCATCGGACCGGCGTCGGCAGCCGCCGAGCGTGGTCTGTCGGTCGACGGGCTCGTCGCCGCGGTCGCCGCTGCGCTGCGCTTCCAGGACGCCGCCGACCCCCAGGCCGTCGAGCTGCAGCAGCGCCTTCGCGGTGAGGATGCGGCCGCGTTCGTGGCATCCGTCACGGGCCTCGAAGCCGACCACCCGCTCACGCCCCGCCTCGTCGAGGCCGTCCTCGCCCGTCAGGCCGAGCTCGGCGTCTGACCCGCGCGCCGCGCGCGCGCCCGGCCGCGCTCGCAACAACTCCGGAGAATTCGTCCTCTGAGTGGGTGACACCGCCTCCAGCGACAGGTTCCGCAGGAGTTCTCCGGAGTTGTTGTCGGCGTGCCGACGCTTCTCCCCATCGCCGTGCGGGCAGCGGTAGTCCACCGGTTGGTCGAAACCGGCGCGGCAACCGCGTCGGGGCGTCCATCGTGGCGGGATGCCACGCATGCTCATTCCGCTGACGCTCTCCAGGGATGACCTGATTTCGCGCGGGCTGCGACGCGCGGACATCGACCGAGCAGTCCGAAGCGGCAGCCTCCGCCGCGCGCGGCGCGGACGCTACCTTCCTTCCGATGTCGATGCCGAGCTCCTCCGCGCCGTCGAGCTCGGCGCTCGACTCGACTGCGTCTCACTGCTCCGAGCCCTCGGTGTCTTCGTCCTGAGTCCAGACCGCCTCCACCTCCAAGTCGAACCTCATGCGAGCCATCTCCCGGAGATGCCGCACGACGTTCGACTCCATTGGCGCACGACCGAGCGGCCATCGCATGCGACGACGACTGATGTCGAATCGGCGCTGGCCGAAGCAGTCCGGTGCCAGGAACCTCGCGCTGCAGTCGCGACGTTAGACAGCGCTTGGCACCTCGGCCACATCGATCACGACGCGCTAGAGCGTGTGATGGCGCGATTGCCGAGACGCCACCGTCGCCTGAGACGCCTCCTCGACCGTCGCGCCGAGTCAGGACCCGAGAGCCTGCTTCGACTGATCCTCCGCTCGTTGGGATGCACGTTCGCGACGCAGGTCGTCATCCCCGGTGTCGGCCGTGTGGACTTCGTGGTCGATGGGTGGTTGATCATCGAGTGCGACAGCAAGGCGCACCACGAGGGATGGGACCAGCAACGGCGGGACCGGCGTCGGGACATCGCAGCCGCGAAGTTGGGCTACGTGACGATCCGCCCAATCGCCGAGGACATCATGTACATGCGCGATGCAGTCCGAAGCGACATCGCCGAGATCCTCGCTGCCCGCGCAATATCTCCGGAGAATCGCGCACACTGATCCGAAAGACCGACCTCTTCCGGCCTCGAGCTCCGAAAACTCCGTAGTTGGTGCGGCGACCACCAATGCCCCGCCGGGCCGCGAAGCGGCGCTATGGGTCAGCCGGCGAAGCCCTCGCCGATGAGCTCGATGAGCTCCTCGCGCTCCTCGATGGTGAGGAAGGCGGCGGCCGCGGCGTTGAGCTGGAAGGCCTCAAGGTCGTCGAGGGTGTACTCGAACGTGTCCGAGAGCAGCTTCAGCTCGCGCGTCAGCGAGGTGCGGCTCATCGTCCGGTTGTCGACGTTGACCGTCACGGCGAAGCCGAGCTGGTACAGCAGGTCGAACGGGTGGTCCTCGAGCTGCGTGCCCCACTTCGCGATCGCGCCGGTCTGCAGGTTCGACGACGGCGACAACTCGAGCGGGATCTCGCGATCGCGCACCCAGCGAGCCAGGTCGCCGAAACGCACCTGCACCTCGTCGCCCTTCTCCTCGACGACGTCGAGGTCTTCGGCGATGCGCACGCCGTGGCCGAGCCGCAGCGCACGGCCGTCGAGGATGGCCGAGCGGATCGAGTCGAGCCCAGCGGCCTCACCGGCGTGCACCGTCACGGGGAAGAAGTTCGCGGCGAGGTAGTCGAACGCCTCGCGGTGCTTCGACGCGGGGAACCCGTCCTCGGCGCCGGCGATGTCGAACCCGACCGCGCCGCGACCGCGGTGCGCGACGGCGAGCTTCGCGATCTCGAGCGACCGGTCGGCGTGCCGCATGGCGGTGATGAGCTGCCCGACACGGATGTCGTGGCCGGATGCCTCGGCGGCATCCTCCCCCGCTTCGATACCCTCCTGCACGGCTTCGACGACCTCGTCGAGGCTGAGCCCGCCGGCGAGGTGCTGCTCGGGCGCCCAGCGGACTTCGCCATAGATCACGCCGTCCGCGGCGAGGTCTTCGACGAACTCCTTCGCGACGCGACGGAGGCCGTTCTTCGTCTGCATGACGGCGATCGTCAGGTCGAACGTCTTCAGGTACTCGACGAGCGATCCCGAGTCGGCCTGGTCCTCGAACCAGTCGGCGAGGTCATCGGCCGCGGCCTCGGGGACCTCGTGCCCGATCTCGTCGGCCAGCTCGATGATGGTCTGCGGGCGCAGACCGCCGTCGAGGTGGTCGTGGAGCGACACCTTCGGCAGCGATCGGATCGAAACCCCCTGGAGCTTCGCGTCGCCGTGCTGGTCGATGGACATGGTGGTCTCCTCCGGGAGGGTCAGGCGGTGATGCGTTCGAGGACGAGCGGTGTGGATGCCGGTGCGTCGGCGCCGATCTCCCACGCGCCCTCGAGCGCCTCGGCGGCGCGCGAGAAGCGCTGCTCATCGTCGGCGAGCAGGGTGAACAGCGGCTGTCCGGCGGTGACGGTGTCGCCGGGCTTCACGTGCAGGTCGATCCCGGCGGCGTGGATGACGGGGTCCTGCGCGCGGGCGCGGCCGGCGCCGAGGCGCCACGCGGCGACGCCGAACGGCAGCGCTTCCATGCGGGTGACGACGCCCGACGTCGGTGCGGTGACGACGTGCGTCTCGCGGGGCGTGGGGAGGGCGGCATCCGGGTCGCCGTCCTGCGCGGCGATCATCGCGCGCCAGCTGTCCATCGCACGGCCGTCGCGGAGGGCCGCCTCGACGTCGGCGTCGGGCTGTCCCGCGAGCGCCAGCATCTCGCGCGCGAGGGCGACGGTGAGTTCGACGACGTCGGCGGGGCCGCCGCCGGCGAGCACCTCGACCGATTCGCGGACCTCGTTGGCGTTGCCGATCGCGAGACCGAGCGGGGTGTTCATGTCGGTGAGGAGCGCGGTCGTCGCGACACCGGAGTCGGTGCCGAGCGCGACCATGGTGCGGGCGAGTTCGCGGGCCTTGTCGACGTCCTGCATGAACGCGCCGGAGCCGAACTTCACGTCGAGCACGAGCGAGTCGGTGCCCTCGGCGATCTTCTTCGACATGATGCTCGACGCGATGAGCGGGATCGCCTCGACCGTGCCGGTCACGTCGCGGAGCGCGTACAGGCGCTTGTCGGCAGGGGCGAGACCCGAGCCTGCGGCGCAGATGACCGCGCCGACGCCGCGCATCTGCGCGATCATCTCGTCGTTGCTGAGCGCCGCGCGCCAGCCCGGGATCGCCTCGAGCTTGTCGAGGGTGCCGCCGGTGTGGCCGAGCCCGCGACCGGAGAGCTGCGGGACGGCGACGCCGAACGATGCCACGAGCGGCGCGAGCGGCAGCGTGATCTTGTCGCCGACGCCGCCGGTGGAGTGCTTGTCGACGGTCGGCTTGCCGAGGCCGGCGAAGCTCATCCGCTCCCCCGACGCGATCATCGCGTCGGTCATGACGCGGATCTCGTCTCGGCTCATGCCGTTGAGGAGCACCGCCATCGCGAACGACGCCATCTGCGAGTCGGCGACGTATTCGCGGGTGTATGCGTCGATCATCCATCGCAGCGCGTCTTCGGCGACGGCGCCGCCGTCGCGCTTGGTGCGGATGACGTCGACGGCGTCGAACGGCTCGACGGCGCTCATCGTGCAGCCTCCAGGTCGCGCGGACCGAACGCGTCGGGCAGCACCTCGTCGATGGTCCGGATGCCGGACACCGTCTCGAGCAGCATCCCGGGCAAGGCGAATTCGTACAGCAGCTGACGGCAGCGGCCGCACGGCATGATCGTCTCGCCGTCGCCGTTCACGCACACGAACGCGACGAGCTCACCGCCGCCGCTCATGTGCAGGTCGCCCACGAGCGCGCACTCGGCGCACAGGCCGACGCCGTACGAGGCGTTCTCGACGTTGCAGCCGGAGACGATGCGGCCGTCGCTGACGAGGGCTGCGGCGCCCACCTTGTAGCGGGAGTACGGCGCGTACGCGCGTTCCATGGCCTCGACGGCCACGGCTCGGAGTTCGTCCCAATCGATGTCGGTCACGACAGACTTCCTTCACTTCTGCGGATGCCGCGGGCGCGGCATCCGACTCAACCCTTGATGTACGGCTTGCCCGAGGCTGCGGGTCCGCGGATCTGTCCGGCGAATCCGGCGACCGCGAGGATCGTCACGACGTAGGGCAGCATGAGCATGAACTCGCTGGGGATCGGCGTCTTCAGCACCGTCAGCAGGTTCTGGAGGTTCGTCGCGAACCCGAACAGGAGCGCGGCGAGCGCCGCACGGATCGGGTCCCAGCGACCGAAGATCACAGCGGCGAGGGCGATGAAGCCGAGGCCGGCGGTCATCTCCTTGCCGAACTGCGGCACCGAGACGAGCGTGAAGTACGCGCCGCCGATACCGGCGATGGCGCCGGCGAGCGAGACGTTCCAGAACCGCAGCCGGTTGACGTTGATGCCGACCGTGTCGGCCGCCTGCGGGTGCTCGCCGACGGCGCGGAGGCGCAGGCCCCAGCGGGTGCGGTATAGGCCCCAGGCGACGATCGCGACCGTGATGAACATCAGGTACACGATGAACGTCTGGTTGAACAGCACCGGCCCGATGATCGGGATCTCGCTCAGCAGCGGGATCTCGATGCGGGTGAATCGCACCGGCGAGTTCAGGGCGTTCTCGTTGGGCACGAGGAGTGCGCCGTAGAGGAAGCCGGTGAGGCCGGTGACGAGCACGTTGAGGACGACACCGACGATGACCTGCTCGACGAGGTACTTGATCGCGAACGCCGCGAGCACGAACGCGACGAGGACGCCGCCGATCATCGCGCCGACGAGGCCGACGAACGGGTTGCCGGTGATGCTCGACAGGAGTGCGGCCGAGAACGCGCCGAGGAGCAGCTGCCCCTCGATCGCGACGTTGACCACGCCGACGCGCTCGCCGATGACACCGCCGAGGGCGCCGAAGACGAGCGGCACCGAGAGCGAGATCGCACCGGCCAGCAGACCCGTGACGGGCACCTGTCCACCGGCCGCGGCCCACGTGAGGAACGCGAAGACCGCGAGCACGCTGAAGACGACGGGAAGCCACAGCCGCGGGCGACGGTACGCCCACGCCTCGACGAACGCCCACGCGGCGAGTGCGGCGACGAACACGAGCGTGATCCACGAGGTCGGTCCGGTGGGGACGCCGACGTTCGGCAGTTCGAGCGCGGATGCCGCGTCGCCGAGGCGGAACGTCGACGTGCCGGAGCGCGGTGCGAACAGGAACAGCGCTGCCAGCAGCACGGTCGCAGCGGCGAGGACGATCGGCAGCTTGAGGTGCCGCTGCTGCACGGTCGCGAGGTGGACCGCGCCGTCGGCGGTCTCGGTGGGAGCGAGCGAGGTCATGCGGCCACCGCCTTCTTCGCGGCCTTGGCTCGCGCCTTGGCGGCCTTCTCGGCGTCGGACTTGGGCAGGAAGAACACCGTGCGAAGCAGCGGCGGCGCGGCGATGAACAGCACGATGAGCGCCTGGACGACGAGCACGATGTCGACGGGGATCCCCTGCGCCTGCATGCCGAACGAGCCGGCCTTGAGCGCACCGAACAGGATGCCGGCGGCGAACACGCCCCACGGCCGGCTGCGCCCGAGGAGGGCGACGGTGATCGCGTCGAAGCCGATGCCGGCGTCGATCGACCCGCTGAAGCCGGTCGTGACCGATCCCTGGATCTGGTTCATGGCGGCGAGGCCCGCGAGCCCGCCCGCGAAGAGCATCGCGTAGACGTAGATACGGTCGACGCTGATACCTGCGGCGCGCGCGGCGTGCGGGTTCTCGCCGACGGCGCGCATGCGGAGGCCGAGGCTCGAGCGCTCGATGACCCACCAGGTGATCGCCGTCGCAAGGACGACGATCACGAAGCCCCAGTCGAGCAGCGGGAACTGCGGGCCGAGGAGCTGCGGGAACTGCGCCGACTCGGGCGTCGCCTCGGAGATCGGCTGGTTCGTGCCCTCCTTCTGGAGGAGCCCGGGCGTCCGGATCATCCACACCAGCAGGTAGTACGCGATGTAGTTGAGCATGATCGTGAGGATCACCTCGTGCGCACCCGTGCGCGCCTTGAGCAGGCCGACGATGCCGCCCCAGAGAGCGCCGCCGACGATGCCGGCCGCGAGGGTGAGCGGCAGGTGCAGCGCCATCGGGAGGTCGACGTTGAAGGTGACCAGCGCGGCGAAGCCCGCGGCGACGAGCATCTGACCACGGGCGCCGATGTTGAACAGGCCCGCGCGGAACGCGAGCGCGACGCCGAGGCCCGCCGCGATGAGCGGAGCGGCGAAGCCGAGCGTGTTCGTGAAGGGACGGATCTGCGTCAGGAAGTCGTCGGCGTTCACGTTGAACACGGAGCCGCGGAACAGGGCCGCGTACCCGTTGACGACGGCATCCCAGATCGCGATGAGCGTGTCGACAGGGCGCGCGAAGAAGTAGCCCGACGCCGCCTGGACATCCTCGTTCGTGATCGCGATCAGCACGCCGCCCGCGATGAGCGCGAGGACGATGGCGAGCGCCGTCGTGACCGCGCTGCCACGCAGGAGCTCCTTGATGAAGACGTTCGTGCGCGGCGCGGCCGGCACCTCGTGCCCGGTCAACGGACCGGACGCGTGGGGCAGCTGCTCGTTCGGTTCGTTCCGGGCGCCGTCGCCAGCGCCGGGGGTCGTCCCGCTCATGCGGCCACCTCCGGGTCGGTTGCTCCGGCCATCATGAGACCGAGGATGTCGCGGGGCGTGTCCGCCGGCACGATGCCGACGATCGCGCCGCGGTACATGACCGCGATGCGGTCGGCGAGGGCGGTCACCTCGTCGAGCTCGGTCGAGACGACGATGACCGGCACACCGGCATCCCGTGTCTCGATGATCCGCTTGTGGATGAACTCGATCGAGCCGACGTCGACGCCGCGGGTCGGCTGCGCCGCGATGAAGAGGGTGAGGTCGCGGCTCATCTCGCGCGCGATCACGACCTTCTGCTGGTTGCCGCCCGAGAGCGTTCCGGCAGGGGTTTCGGGGCCCTGCGTGCGGATGTCGTACTCGCGGATGCGCTCGCGGGCGAAGGTGTCGAGGACGCCGCGGCGGATCGTGCCCGCCTGGACGAACGCCGGGTCGGACGAGCGGTCGAGGATGAGGTTCTCGGCGACCGAGAACGAGCCGACGAGGCCGTCCTCCTTGCGGTCCTCGGGGACGAACCCGACACCCTGGTCGAGGATCGCCCGGACGCTCTTGCCGCGCAGCTCGACGCCGCCCAGTGTGATGGAACCCTCGGTGCGCGCGGCGAGGCCGACGAGGGCGTCGACGAGCTCGGTCTGGCCGTTGCCCTGGACGCCCGCGACCGCGAGCACCTCGCCGGGCCGGACGTCGAAGCTGATGTCGTTGACGACGACGTGGCCGTCGGCGGTGAGGACGCGGAGGTCGCGAACCTCGAGGCCGCCGCCCTGCGGTGTCGCGGGGGTCTTCTGGACGGTGAGCTCGACGGCGCGCCCCACCATGAGGGAGGCGAGTTCGGCGTTGGTCGCGGTCGGGGATGCCTCGCCGACGATCTTGCCGAGTCGGACGACGGTGATGCGGTCGGCGACCTCGCGGACCTCGCGGAGCTTGTGCGTGATGAAGACGATCGCCGTCCCCTCCGCCTTCAACTGGCGCATGATCGCCATGAGCTCGTCGGTCTCCTGCGGGGTGAGCACAGCGGTCGGCTCGTCGAACACGAGCACCTTCGCGTCACGGGAGAGCGCCTTGATGATCTCGACGCGCTGCTGGACACCGACCGGCAGGTCGCCGACGAGGGCGTCGGGGTCGATCTCGAACCCGAAGCGCTCGGCGACCTCGCGCACGTGGCGTCTGGCCGCGGCGATGTCGAGTCGTCCGAGTCCCTTCGTCTCCTCGTGGCCGAGCATGACGTTCTCGGCGACGGTGAACACGGGGATGAGCATGAAGTGCTGGTGCACCATGCCGATGCCCGCGGCCATGGCGTCGCCGGGGCCGCGGAAGTGCTGGACCACGTCGTCCAGGAGGATGTCGCCCTCGTCGGCCTGGTACAGGCCGTACAGGACATTCATCAGCGTCGACTTGCCGGCACCGTTCTCACCGAGCAGGGCGTGGATCTCACCCGGCTGGACGACGAGGTCGATGCTGTCGTTGGCGACGAGACTTCCGAATCGTTTTGTGATTCCACGGAGCTCGAGCTTCATATCTTCAGCCTATCTTCGACCGTCCGCGAGGCGGGAGGTCGGAAAGGGACCGTACACGGCGATCGGGGCGAGCAGCTTGCGCTGCCCGCCCCGATCGTCGGAACGGACTACTGCTTGGGCGAGTTCGCCGACTCGACCGTGAGGTCACCCGCGATGATGGCCTCCTGGAGGGCGGCCAGCTCGTCGGTCAGACCCTCGGGGAGCTCCGACTCGAACGCGCCGAAGCCGGAGAGCTTGACGCCTTCGTTCTCGAGCGTGCCGATGTACGGCGCGACGTCGTAGTCGCCACCGGCTGCCTCGACGGTCGCGTCGTGGACGGCGACGTCGATCGCCTTCATGATCGAGACGAGCGTGATGTCGGCGACCGAGTCGTCCTTCGCTGCGAGGTCGGAGTCGACACCGAGCATCTTGACGTCCGAGCCACCGTCGGCGATCGCCGCTGCGGCGCTCTCGTAGATCGGGCCACCGACGGGCAGGATCACGTCGACACCCTGGTCGAGCACGCTCTGCGCGGTCTGCTTGGCGGTGTCGTTCGCGGCGAAGCCACCGGTGAAGGCGCCCTCCTGGCCCGCGACGTCCCAGCCGAAGAGCTCGACCGATGCGCCCTTGTCCTCGTTGTACTTGTCGACACCGAGCGCGTAGCCGTCCATGAAGACCGCGACCGACGGGATCTGCATGCCGCCGAAGGTGCCGACCTTGTTGACGCCCGACTCGGCCGACCATGCGGCAGCAGCGTAGCCACCGAGGTAGGCGGCCTCGGCCGTGTTGAAGACGAGCGGCTTGATGTTCGGCGCGTCGATCTCACCGTTGAAGTCGTTGTCGGCGAGGTCGTCGATGATCGCGTAGTCGAGCTCGGGGTTCGCGAGCGCGGACTCGACGGTCGCAGCCGAGAGGTTGAAGCCGACCGAGACGATGAACGTGCAGCCCTCGGAGACGAGCTGCTCGAGGTTCGGCGCGTAGTCGTTCGGGGTGGTCGACTCGAGCTCGATGCCCTCGACGCCGAGCTCCTCGAGCGCGGCATCCATGCCCTCCTTGGCCGACTGGTTGAACGACTTGTCGTTCCAGCCGCCCTCGTCGGAGATCAGGCAGGGCATGAACCCGTCGACGACCTCAACTTCGGGTGCGGCGTTCGTCGGGTCGGCCTCGGGCGCGGTGCCACAGGCGGCGAGCGCGACGAGCAGCGCCGCGGAGCCGGTGACTCCGAGGAGCTTCTTGGTGGTCGAGATGGTCAATGCAGCCTCCACATTGATGGACCCCGCGGATCTCGCGGGGGCATTCCGAAAAGTTACCTCCCGTGACGCGCGGGTTGTACTCGGGCGCGCGCGCGACGGGCAATGGTTACAAAGCCGCAATGTAGACGACACGCGCGCGCACGCGCGTGCACTCAGAGGACGTCGCCGCGACCGGTGACCTTCAGCGCGTCGACGACGCTCTTGACACGCTGCGCATGCTCGGCGGTCGTGACCAGCAGCGCGTCATCGGTGTCGACGACGACGATGTCCTTCACGCCGATGATGCTGATGACGCGGCTCGTCTGCGAGACGACGATCCCGCTCGCGGCATCCGACAGCACTCGAGCGTTCGGCCCGAGGATCGCGAGGTCGGTCCCGCGGCCGTTCGAGTTGAGTTTCGCGAGGCTCGCGAAGTCGCCGACGTCGTCCCAATCGAAGTGTCCGGGCACGACGGCGAGCTTGCCTTTCTCCGCGGCGGGCTCGGCGACGACGTAGTCGATGGCGATCTTCTCGAGCCGCGGCCAGATGCGATCGACCGCAGGGCCGCGGCGGTCGCGGTCGTCCCACGCCTCGGCGAGCTCGAGGAGCCCGGCGTGCAGCTCGGGGTTGTTGGCCTCGATCTCGGCGAGCAGCACGTCGGCACGCGCGATGAACATGCCGGCGTTCCAGAGGTACGACCGGTCGGCGACGTACGCCTTGGCCGTTTCGAGGTCGGGCTTCTCGACGAAGCGCTCCACGAGTGAGGCGTCGCGGGCACCATCGACGATCAGTTCGCCGCCGCGCTTGATGTAGCCGAATCCGACCGCGGGTTCCGAGGGCGCGATGCCGATCGTGACGATGTACCCCTCTCGGGCGACGGCAACGGCGTCACGGACGGCGAACTCGAACACACGGGTGCCACGGATCACGTGGTCGGCCGCGAACGAGCCGATGACGACATCCGGATGCCGCCGGTGCAGGATCGCCGCGGCGAGCCCGATCGCCGCCGCGGAGTCCCGAGGCTCGGATTCGAGGATCACGTTCTTGTCGGCGATGCCGGGGAGCTGATCCTCGACCGCAGCTCGATGCGCGCGACCGGTCACGACCGCGATGCGGTCGGGTCCCGCGAGGGGCTCGAGGCGGTTCCACGTCTCACGCAGCAGCGAGTGGCCGGCGCCAGTCAGGTCGTGGAGGAACTTGGGCGCATCGGCACGGGAGAGCGGCCACAGGCGGGAACCAACGCCACCCGCGGGAATGACGGCGTAGAAGTCAGGGATGTCGTCGACCATGCCCGAACCCTATCCGTCGAATGTGTCGGGCGCGTCTCGCGCGGGCGCGAATGGGACGATGCCGAAATTGTCTCGACGTCGAGACAACTTAGGGGAGCCTTGCTCGCCCACCCTCGCGAGGGAACCGTAGGATGGACGGGCGCCCGCCTGCGACGAAGGGCGACATTCCCTGGGATGCCGGAGCCTTCGCCGCGCGAGCCGCCACATCTCACCCCAAGGGAGGACGACCGTGTCTGCACCAGCACGCGTCACACCGTCGGTTGCTGAGACCACGTCCAAGACGCCGCGCGGCACCCTGTACCGCGGCAACGAGGGCATGTGGTCGTGGGTCCTGCACCGGATCACCGGCGTCGCCATCTTCTTCTTCCTGCTCGTGCACGTGCTCGACACGGCGCTCATCCGCGTCGCGCCCGACGCGTACGACGCAGTCATCGGCACGTACAAGAACCCGATCATGGGCGTCGGCGAGGTCGCCCTCGTGGGCGCGATCGTCTACCACGCCTTCAACGGCCTCCGCATCATCGCGGTCGACCTGTGGCCGTGGGCGACCCGGCACCAGCGTCAGCTCTGGTGGGGCGTCCTGGCGGTCTGGGCCGTCACCCTCATCGGGTTCTCCGCACGACACCTGCCCAACGTCTTCTCGCACATGGGAGGTGGCCACTGATGACCGCTGACACCCTCGCAGCCCCGCGCAGCCCGAAGGGCGCCGTCCGCAAGAAGGGCCCGAACCTCGAGATGGTCGGGTGGGTCTTCATGCGCGTGTCCGGCGTGCTGCTGATCGTCCTCATCTTCGGGCACCTGTTCGTCAACCTCATGGTCGGCGACGGCATCTCCGCGCTCGACTTCGCCTTCGTCGCCGGAAAGTTCGCGAACCCGTTCTGGCAGTGGTGGGACGTGCTGATGCTCTGGCTCGCCTTCATCCACGGCACCAACGGGATGCGGACGATCGTGAACGACTACGTCACCAACGCCAAGGCGCGCAAGACCCTCGTCGTCGCGCTGTGGGCCGTGTGCGCGTTCATGATCCTGCTGGGCACGCTCGTCGTGTTCACGTTCGACCCGTGCATCCCCAACCTGACGGACGGCAGCGTCCTCACCGAGTTCTGCGGCGCCTGAGCCCCGCTCGACCCGCACGAGATTTCCTGAAACAGAGGCATCCATCACCGTGAGCACTCAGACTGCGGACACCGTCGTCAAGGACGGCGTGTACTACCACCAGTTCGACATCGTGATCGTCGGCGCCGGCGGCGCCGGCATGCGCGCGGCCATCGAGGCCGGCCCCGGCGCGAAGACCGCCGTCATCACGAAGCTCTACCCGACCCGCAGCCACACCGGTGCGGCGCAGGGCGGCATGGCAGCGGCCCTCGCGAACGTCGAAGAGGACTCCTGGGAGTGGCACACCTTCGACACCGTCAAGGGCGGCGACTACCTCGTCGACCAGGACGCGGCCGAGATCCTCGCGAAGGAAGCCATCGACGCGGTCATCGACCTCGAGAACATGGGCCTGCCCTTCAACCGCACGCCCGACGGCAAGATCGACCAGCGTCGGTTCGGCGGCCACACGGCCGACCACGGCAAGAGCCCGGTGCGACGCGCGTGCTACGCCGCCGACCGCACCGGCCACATGATCCTGCAGACGCTGTTCCAGAACTGCGTCAAGCTCGGCATCAACTTCTTCAACGAGTTCTACGCGCTCGACCTCATCACGGTGAAGGACGCGCTCGGCCAGACGCAGATCGCGGGCGTCGTCGCCTACGAACTCGCCACCGGCGACCTGCACGTCTTCCACTCGAAGGCCGTCATCTTCGCCACCGGCGGTTTCGGCAAGATCTTCAAGACCACCTCGAACGCGCACACCCTCACCGGTGACGGCGTCGGCATCGTGTGGCGCAAGGGCCTCCCCCTCGAAGACATCGAGTTCTTCCAGTTCCACCCGACCGGCCTCGCCGGGCTCGGCATCCTCCTCACCGAGGGCGCCCGCGGCGAGGGCGCGATCCTCCGCAACGCCTCGGGCGAGCGGTTCATGGAGCGTTACGCCCCCACCATCAAGGACCTCGCACCTCGCGACATCGTCGCCCGCTGCATGGTGAAGGAGGTGCTCGAAGGCCGCGGCGCCGGTCCCAACAAGGACTACGTCTACCTCGACTGCACCCACCTCGGCGCCGAGGTCCTCGAGACCAAGCTCCCCGACATCACCGAGTTCGCCCGCACCTACCTCGGTGTCGACCCGGTCGTCGAGCCGGTGCCGGTCATGCCGACCGCGCACTACGCGATGGGCGGCATCCCGACGAACAACGCCGGTGAGGTCCTCGCCGACAACACCACGGTCGTCCCCGGCCTCTACGCCGCCGGCGAGTGCGCGTGCGTCTCGGTGCACGGCGCGAACCGCCTCGGCACGAACTCGCTGCTCGACATCAACGTGTTCGGCAAGCGCAGCGGTCGCAACGCCGTCGAGTACGTGCAGACCGCCGATTTCGTCCCGCTCCCCGAGGACCCCGCCAAGGAGGTCCGCGAGATGATCGAGGGCCTGCGCGGCAACGCCGGCACCGAGCGCGTCTCGGTCCTGCGCAAGAAGCTGCAGGACGAGATGGATGCCAACGCCCAGGTGTTCCGCACCGAAGAGACGCTCACGAACGTGATGGGCACGATCAACGACCTGCGCGAGCGGTACAAGCACGTGCACGTCGACGACAAGGGCAAGCGTTACAACACCGACCTGCTCGAGGCCGTCGAACTCGGCTTCCTGCTCGACATCGCCGAGATCGTCGCCTACGCGGCCCGCAACCGTCGCGAGAGCCGCGGTGGCCACATGCGCGAGGACTACCCCGACCGCAACGACGAGAAGTACATGCAGCACACCATGGCGTACCTCACGGGCGACCCGCACTCCGCGAACCCCGAGGACCACATCCGCCTGGACTGGAAGCCCGTCGTCTTCACGAAGAACGAGCAGGGCGAGTTGAACTACCCGCCGATGGAGAGGAAGTACTGATGACCCTCGTCGCCCCCGACGCGCCTGCCGCACCGCAGGAGTCGAACGACTCCGGCATCCAGTCGTACCTGGTCACATTCATCATCCGCCGGTTCGACCCCGAGACCGACACCGAGCCCCGCTGGGTCGACTACGACGTCGAGATGTACCCGACCGACCGCGTCCTGGACGCCCTCCACCGCATCAAGTGGGACGTCGACGGCTCGCTGAGCTTCCGCCGCTCGTGCGCGCACGGTATCTGCGGCTCCGACGCGATGCGCATCAACGGCCGCAACCGCCTCGCCTGCAAGACGCTGATCAAGGACCTCGACATCTCGAAGCCGATCTACGTCGAGGCGATCAAGGGCCTGCCGCTCGAGAAGGACCTCATCGTCGACATGGACCCGTTCTTCGAGTCCTTCCGCGAGGTGCAGCCCTTCCTCCAGTCGAACTCGAAGCCCGAGCCGGGCAAGGAGCGCTTCCAGTCGATCACCGACCGCGCCGTCTACGACGACACGACCAAGTGCATCCTCTGCGCCGCGTGCACCTCGTCGTGCCCCGTGTTCTGGACCGACGGCCAGTACTTCGGCCCCGCCGCGATCGTCAACGCGCACCGCTTCATCTTCGACTCGCGCGACGACGCGGGCGACGTGCGCCTCGACATCCTCAACGACAAGGAAGGCGTCTGGCGCTGCCGCACGACCTTCAACTGCACCGAGGCGTGCCCCCGCGGCATCGAGATCACCAAGGCCATCGCCGAGGTCAAGCAGGCGGTCCTCCGCGGCTGACCCCCGATACCCTCGAGGCGTGACCTCGGACGATTTGACGCCTCCCCTGCGCGAGCGGTGGGAGGCGTCTCGTCTGCGCGAGCGACTCGACCAGCCACTCGAACGCGCCGGCGAGGTCACGCGCAAGACGCTGGGCTGGTACCCCGTCCGCGTATGGCGGCACTTCCTTCGCAATAACGGCTTCCTGCTCGCCGCGAGCATCAGCTACCAATCGCTGTTCGCGATCTTCGCGACGCTGTACACGGCGTTCGCAGTCGTCGGGCTGTGGCTCGGTGGATCGGATGCCGCCGTCGACGGCCTCATCGCCATCGTCAACTCCTACGTGCCCGACCTCATCTCAGCGACCGGGCCCGTCCACCCCGACGATGTCGAGGAGGTCGCCCGCACGAGCAGCAGCCTTCTCGCCGTCACTGGCGCCGTGGCACTCGGCGTTGCGATCTGGACCGCTATCGGCTTCGTGACCTTCACCCGCCGGGCGGTGCGCGACATCTTCGAGCTGCCGTTCGACACCCGCAACTACGTGCTCCTGAAGATCGGGGACTTCATCGCGGCAGTGCTGTTCGGTGTCGCCCTCGTCCTGGGCGCGGCGTTCGGTCTCATCGCGGGCGGCATCGTCGCGCAGGTGTTCGACTGGTTCGATCTGCCGTACGAGTCCCAAGCGATCGACGTGCTGAGCCGGGTGGCATCCGTCGTCGTCGGCTTCGTCGTCAACAGCGCGGCGCTCACCGCCCTCATCCGCTTCCTCACCGGCACCTCGCTCCCGTGGCGGTCGATCGCACCCGGAGCGACGTTCGGCGGTGCGGCGCTGAGCCTGCTGCAGCTCGGCGCCGGCTTCCTCGCGGTCTACTCCCCCACCAACCCGCTGCTCGCCACGTTCTCGGTCATCATCGGGTTCCTGCTGTGGCTGCGGCTCGCCGGGATCGTCATCCTCGTGGCGGCGTCGGCGGTCGCCGTCTCGGCGGACGACGACGGCATCCCGCTCGTGCACCTCACCGACGAGGAGCGGCGCGCGGCGGAACGCCGGGCGGCGCGGGTCGTCGCGCGGGCGCGGGTGCGGGACGCGGCATCCATGTTGGACGATGCCTCGTGGTGGCAGCGACCACGCGCTGCGCTGCGACTGCGCGACGCGCAGCGCGATCTCGACGAGCTCGAGGACGACTGACCGGTCCGTCGGTGTCGCCGGACCTTCGGTGTCGTACCGCGCACGTACGCTGGAAGGCGTGCCCCGCCCCCTCCGCATCGCGTCCGTGAACGTCAACGGCATCCGTGCCGCCGCCCGGAAGGGGATGCACGACTGGCTCGAGACGGCCGACGTCGACGTCCTCACCCTGCAAGAGGTGCGCGCCGAGCTCACCGACCTGCAGGCCGCCCTCCCCGGCTGGCATGTCGTCAACGACGAGGCGCTCGCGAAGGGCCGCGCTGGCGTCGCGATCGCCACGCGTGCGCCGCTCGACGTGTGGCGCGTCGACCTCGGCGACGACACCCTCGACAGCAAGGGCCGCTGGGTCGAGGCCGACCTCGACGTCGACGGCGAGCACCTCACCGTCGTGAGCGCCTATGTCTTCACCGGCGAAGCCGACACCGAAAAGCAGGTCGCGAAGTACGCCTTCCTCGACGCGATGGAACAGCGGATGCCGCTCCTCGCCGCCGGCCACGCCGTCATCACCGGCGACCTCAACGTCGGCCACCGCCAGTTCGACATCCGCAACTGGAAGGGCAACGTCAAGAAGGCCGGCTTCCTGCCGCGCGAGCGCGCCTACTTCGACCGCTTCATCGCGCCGCTCGGCGAGACGGTCGAAACCGTCGACGGCTCATCGGGCACCGGACTCGGCTGGAGCGACGTCGGTCGCACGTTCGCCGGCGAGGTCGATGGGCCCTACACCTGGTGGTCGAACCGAGGCAAAGCGTTCGACACCGACACCGGGTGGCGCATCGACTACCACCTGGCCTCCCCGTCGCTCGCTCCGCGCGTCGTCGACTACCGCGTCGTCCGCGCGCCGTCGTGGGACACCCGGTGGAGCGACCACGCGCCGGTCGTCGCGGACTACACGCTCGGGAACTGAACGGCCCACTGCGGGGGACGATGGCGGGCAGGCCGGCGGTGCGGCATCCGATCGGGCAGGCCGGCGGTGCGGCATCCGATCGCGCCTAGGATTGTATGGTGAGCAAACCCCGCCTGTACTCCGGAATGCAGCCGTCCGCCGACTCCCTCCAGATCGGCAACTACATCGGCGCGCTCATGCAGTGGCGGGACCTGCAGGAGGCCTACGACGCGTTCTTCTCCGTCGTCGACCTGCACGCCCTCACCCAGCCGAACGACCCAGCTGAGCTTCGCGAGAAGACGCGTCGCACTGCGGCGCAGTACATCGCGGCCGGGATCGAGCCCTCGAAGTCGACCCTCTACGTCCAGTCGCACGTGCGTGCGCACGCCGAGCTCGCGTGGATCCTGTCCACGATGACCGGCTTCGGCGAGGCCGGGCGCATGACGCAGTTCAAGGACAAGTCCTCGCGCTACGGCACCGACGCGACCAACGTCGGCCTGTTCACCTACCCGATCCTGATGGCGGCCGACATCCTGCTGTACCAGACAGACATCGTGCCGGTCGGCGACGACCAGAAGCAGCACGTCGAGCTGACGCGCGACCTCGCCGAACGGTTCAACTCGCGCTTCGGCAAGACGTTCCAGGTACCGACGCCGGTCATCCAGAAGGAGACGGCGCGGATCTACGACCTGCAGAACCCGACCTCGAAGATGTCGAAGTCGGCCGAGTCGGATGCCGGTGTGCTGTGGCTGCTCGACGAGCCGTCGAAGTCGGCGAAGAAGATCATGCGAGCGGTCACCGACTCCGAGGGTGTCGTGCGGTTCGACCGGGAGCAGAAGCCCGGTGTCTCGAACATGCTCGTGATCTTCGCGGCGCTGACGGGCCGCCAGATCCCCGCGATCGAAGACGAGTTCGCGGGCCGCGGCTACGGCGACTTCAAGAAGGCACTGGCCGAGGTCGTCGTCGAGGAGTTCGGTCCGGTGCGCGAGCGCGCCCTCGAGCTGCTCGCCGACCCGGCTGAGCTCGACCGCGTCCTCGCTGCCAACGCCGCCCGCGCCGACGAGGTCGCCGACGCGACCCTGTCCGACGTCTACGCGAAGGTCGGCCTCCTCCGCCGCGTCTGACCCGCGCCGGCCGCGCGCGGCCGCCGCGGTCCCGCGCTGGACCACAACTCAGGCCGGTGGGGAGAAATCTGGCGACGGGTCATAACTCAGGCAGACTGACCTCGGGAGACCGCGTGAGTGTGACTGCGAGGACATCTGCCTGAGTTGTGACCCAGATCCAGCGGTCACTCGGCGCGGGGCGACGGGTAGGGTCGGGGCATGGAACCGGTGGTGCTGCGGACGGCGCGACTCGAGCTGTCGATCCCGGTGGATGCCGACGTCGACGCGATCCACGCGGCATGCCAGGACCCCGACGTGCAGCGGTACACGACCGTGCCGCAGCCGTACGAGCGGACGCACGCGGTCGGCTTCGTCGCCAAGGCCGCGGAGTGGTGGGCCGACGGCAGCAACGCGAACTGGGCGATCCGCGAAGCCGGCACCTTCGCGGGGATGATCGGCATGAACCGGCTCGGCGGCGGGAACGGCGAGATCGGATACTGGCTCGCGCCGCACGCCCGCGGTCGCGGATTCCTGCACGAGGCAGCCGTCGCGGTGCTCGACTGGTCGTTCTCGGATGCCGGCCCGAACCTGTCACGCGTCGAGTGGCGCGCGGTCGCCGGTAACCTCCCCTCCGCCCGCTCGGCGCGGGCGCTCGGCCTGCGGTTCGAGGGCACGCTCCGCGCGAGCCTCGTCAACGGCGGCGGGGTCCGCAGCGACGGCTGGATCGCCGCGATCCTCCCGGACGACGACCGCACGCCGGTGCCGTGGCCCGTGCTCGACGACGTCCTGGCAGGATGAGCGCATGCCCGAGATGCCGGAGGTGCAAGGACTCGTCGACTTCCTGACGACGCGCGCCACCGGGCTCGGGATCACGAAGGCATCGGTCGCGAACATCGCTGCCCTGAAAACCTACGACCCGCCCATCGACGCGCTCGTTGGCGGGAAGATCACGACCGTCGCCCGCCACGGCAAGTTCGTTGATCTGACGGCGGATGCTGCCGGCCGCGAGCCCGTGCACCTGATCTTCCACCTCGCGAAGGCGGGCTGGCTGCGCTGGTACGACCAGCTGCCGTCGACGATCATCCGCCCGGGGAAGACTCCGATCGCACTCCGCGTCGCGTTCGACGACGGGTCGGGGTTCGATCTCACCGAGGCCGGGACGAAGAAGTCGCTCGCGTACTACGCGGCCCGGTCCCCCTCCGACGTCCCCGGTATCGCCAGGCTCGGGCCCGATCCACTCGACGCCGCGTTCACACGGGACACCCTCGCGGAGCTGCTCGCCGGCCGCCGCACCCAGATCAAGGGCGTCCTGCGCGACCAGTCGATCGTCGCGGGCATCGGCAACGCCTACTCCGACGAGATCCTCCACGCGGCGAAGATGTCGCCGTACGCCCTCGCCGCCACGCTGAGCGACGAGGACGTCGATCGGCTCTACGCCGCGACCCGTGACACGCTGACGGAGGCCGTGACCGCGGCATCCGGAAAGCCGCCCGCAGACCTTAAGGACGCGAAGCGACGCGGCATGGCTGTCCATGGCAGACGCGGGCAGGCGTGCCCCGTGTGCGGCGACGAAGTGCGCTCGGTCTTCTTCGCCGACAACAGCCTCGAGTACTGCGCAACGTGTCAGACGGGTGGCAAGGTGCTCGCTGATCGCCGGTTGTCGCGACTGCTCAAGTAGCGGCGGACGCTGCGACGCCCCACCGCCGGTCGAAACCGGGCGGCGGGGCGTTCGCTCGCGGGTGGGCTCAGTTGACGTCGTCGTCGACCCAGTCGAACGACTTGGTGACGGCCTTCTTCCACAGCCGCAGCTGACGCTCGCGCTCAGCGACGTCGTCGCTGGGCTCCCAGCGAGCGTCCTCCTGCCAGTTGGCGCGCAACTCATCGAGGTCAGACCAGAAGCCGACGGCGAGACCGGCAGCGTACGCGGCGCCGAGTGCCGTCGTCTCCGCGACGACCGGGCGGACGACGGGCACACCGAGCATGTCGGCCTGGAACTGCATGAGGGTGTCGTTGGCCGTCATGCCGCCGTCGACCTTGAGCTCTTCGAGGTCGACGCCGGAGTCCGCGTTGACGGCGTCGAGAACCTCACGCGTCTGGAACGCGGTCGCCTCGAGCGCGGCGCGGGCGATGTGGCCGCGGTTGGAGAACCGGGTGAGACCGACGATCGCACCGCGCGCCTCGGGACGCCAGTACGGCGCGAACAGGCCCGAGAACGCGGGCACGACGTACACGCCGCCGTTGTCCTCGACGGATGCCGCGAGCTTCTCGACCTCGGGCGCCGCGGAGATCAGGCCGACCTGGTCGCGCAGCCACTGGATGAGCGAGCCGGTGACGGCGATCGATCCCTCGAGGGCGTAGCGGGTGGGCTGGTCGCCGAGCTTGTAGCCGACGGTCGTCAGCAGCCCGTTGCGGGAGTGGACGATCTCCTCCCCGGTCTGGAAGATCAGGAAGTTGCCGGTGCCGTAGGTGTTCTTGCTCTCGCCCTTCTCGAACGCGGCCTGGCCGAACGTGGCGGCCTGCTGGTCGCCCAGGATGCCGGCGACGGGGGTCTCCCGCAGCAGCGACGAGTCCTCCGCGTACCCGTACACCTCGGAGGAGGAGCGGATCTCGGGCATCATCGACAGCGGGACGCCGAAGTCCTGGAGGATGTCCTCACGCCACTCGAGCGTCTCGAGGTCCATGAAGAGGGTGCGCGAGGCGTTGGTGACGTCGGTGACGTGGACGCCGCCGTCGGTGCCGCCGGTGAGGTTCCACAGCACCCAGGTGTCGGTGGTGCCGAAGATGAGGTCGCCGGCTTCGGCGCGCTCGCGGGCGCCGTCGACGTTCTCGAGGATCCAAGCGATCTTCGTGCCCGAGAAGTAGGTCGCCAGCGGCAGCCCGACGATGCCCTTGTACCGCTCGGTGCCGAGGCCCTCGGTGGCGAGCCGGTCGACGATTGCCTGCGTGCGAGTGTCCTGCCAGACGATGGCGTTGTAGACGGGCTCACCGGTGTGCTTGTCCCACACGACGGCGGTCTCGCGCTGGTTGGTGATGCCGACGGCGGCGATGTCGTGGCGGGTGAGATCGGCCTTGGCGAGCGCCACGCCGATCACCTCCTGGACGTTGCGCCAGATCTCCATCGCGTCGTGCTCGACCCAGCCAGCGCGCGGCAGGATCTGCTCGTGCTCCTTCTGGCCGGTGGCGATGATCGAGCCACCGTGGTCGAAGATGATGGCGCGGCTGGATGTGGTGCCCTGATCGATTGCGATGATGTAGTCAGCCATGGGACTTCCTCGTCTTTCGTGTGTTGTTGAACGCGCGGATGCTGGTCGTCAGACCATCGAGAGCAGTGCGGGGGCGGCGACCGCGGCGATCGCGCCGCCGATGAGCGGACCGACGACGGGGACCCACGCGTACGACCAGTCGCTCGCACCCTTGCCCTTGATGGGGAGCACGGCGTGGGCGATACGCGGACCGAGGTCGCGGGCCGGGTTGATGGCGTAGCCGGTGGGACCGCCGAGCGAGGCGCCGATACCGACGACGAGCAGGGCGACGGGTAGGGCGGTCAGCGGGCCGAGGCCGCCGGGGGTGCCGATCTGGATGTCGCCGTAGTCGGCGAACGCGAAGATCGTGAAGACGAGCACGAAGGTGCCGATGATCTCGGTGACGAGGTTCCAGCCGTACGAGCGGATCGCCGGGCCGGTGGAGAACACCCCGAGCTTGGTGGCCGCGTCGGCCTCACCGTCGAAGTGCTGCTTGTAGGTGAGCCAGCAGAGCACGGCACCGAGGAAGGCGCCCACGAGCTGACCGGCCACGGCGACGAAGAACAGAGTCACCTCGAGGTCGCCGGCAAGCAGCAGCCCGAGCGACACGGCGGGGTTGAGCTGCGCTCCCGAGTAGGCGGAGCCGAGCACACCGATGAACACCGCCAGACCCCAGCCCCAGTTGATCATCAGCGTGCCGCCGCCGAAACCTTTGGACTTCGCGAGGAGCACATTGGCGACCACACCGCAGCCGAGCAGGGTCAGCAGCCCGGTGCCGACCGTCTCGGAGACGAAGTAGAGCCACAAGTTGATGTCGTTCACGTGTCGTCATTGACCTTTCGATACATGCTCGATGACGACCGTCGTCATCGACTCGTTTGTGCCCGGTGCATGTGCGTGCTTCGACGCCGGGCGCGCCGAAGTGTCAGACCAGCGCGGCGTGCCGGTCCTCGTCGACCGCGATCCGGTGGTGCTCGCGGAGCACGCGGACGGCCTCATCGACCTGCGCCGCCCGCGCGTCGCCGTCCCATCCGAGCACGTCGCCGACCGCGGCAGCGAGCTGGCGCAGACCGCCGATCGTCGCACCGCCGACGAAGGCGACGGAGGTGCGCCGCAGCAGCACGTCGGCGAGCGTCACGACGTCCTCGGTGCGGGCGAGGTGGGCGATCTCCTCGGCGAAGTAGCCGGGCACGGCGGCCAGCTCCTCGGCGCCCTCCGGGACGGCGGCGAGCACGTCGCCTGCGCGCGTGCCGTAGCGCTCCAACATGCGGTCGGCCAGTGCAGCGGTGTGCACGCCCCGGTGCTGCTCGATCCACCGGGCGCGGTCACGGGGTGTGCGCGGGTAGTCGGCGCCGCCGCCGATCGCGAGATCGGCGGTGGAGACGGTGCGGGCGCGGCCGAGCAGCGCGAGGGTGTCGGAGGCGACGTGCTCGGCGACCGCGCGGAAGGTGGTCCACTTGCCGCCGACGAGGCTGAGCACGGGCGTGCCCGCGGCGTCGCCGCGCTCGATGCGGTAGTCGCGGGAGACGAAGCCCGGCGCCATGTCGTCGTGGCGCGGCAGCGGGCGGATGCCGGAGAACGTGTAGCGGATCTGCGCGCGATCGACGGTGATGTCGGGGAAGACATGACCGATGAGGTCGAAGAAGTAGTCGATCTCGTCGTCGGTGCACACCGTGCGCTCGCGCGGGTCGGCGTCGATGTCGGTGGTGCCGACCATGACACGGCCCTTGAGCGGGTAGATGAGCACGATGCGGCCGTCGGAGTGCTCGAAGAAGATCTCGTTGCCGCCGGTCGCGGCCAGGAGCTCGTCGTTCTCGAGCACGATGTGCGAGCCCTTGGTGCCGCCCATGAAGGTGGTCGGCTGGCCGAGCGCGTCGTTCGTGAGGTCGGTCCAGGGGCCGCTGGTGTTGACGATGACGTCCGCCGTGAAGCCGAAGCGCTCGCCCGTGGTCTCATCTAGCAGGGTGACCTGGTCTCCGTCGACGCCGTCGACGGAGAGGTAGTTGGCGGGGCGGGCCTGCTCGCCGCCGGCACGGACGCCGTCGAAGAGCACGTCGAGCGCGAGGCGCTCCGGGTCGTGCATCGAGGCGTCGTAGTAGCTCGCGGTGTAGGCGACGTCCTTATTCATCTGCGGGAAGGCCTGGAGCGAGCGCTTGGCGCGGCGGAAGACGTGGCGCGGCACCGAGCCGCCATCGCGCGAGAAGGTGTCGTAGATCATGAGGCCGACCTTGATCAGCAGCGCCCCGCGCTCGTTGGGCTTGCCGGTGCCGTGCGTGAACAGCAAGCGGAAGGGCGCCGTGAGGATGCCGGAGAAGGTCTTGAAGATCGGGATGGTGGTCTCGAGCGGACGGACGTAGTGCGGCGCCGTGCGCAGCAGCGCGTTGCGCTCGGTGACGGCCTCCTGCACGAGTCGGAACTCGCCGTTCTCGAGGTAGCGCACACCGCCGTGGACCATGTGGCTCGATGCCGACGACGCGCCGGAGACGTAGTCGCCGCGCTCGACGAGGGCGACGTCGACGCCCTGCAGCGCGAGGTCTCGGAAGGTGGCGATGCCATTGATGCCGCCGCCGATCACGAGCACCTGGGCATGTGGACGTGCGCGCAATGCCTCGACCTGCGGACGGGTGCGCTGCTGCCGTGTGCTCATGGTGACGAGGGTCCTTCCTTGGAACGTGCGCCCATGCTCACGCGCGAACGCACGCATGCGCAACCTGATTGCACATATGTGCACGATTCGACGAGAATCGGTGGGAAGACCACCGCGGCGACGTCGCGCCGCCCACCCGGACTGAACGGATGCGCACGCATGGACAAAGCCGCCGAGGCGCTGCGAGCCGCACAGCTCTACTACGTGCAGGGCGCCGGCATGGCCGCGATCGCCGACGAGATGCGCATCTCACGCTCCTCCGTGTCGCGGCTGCTCGCGTATGCGCGCGACAGCGGGCTCGTCGAGATCACCGTCCATTCGCCGCAGGAGGACCGCGACCAGGTGGCCGGCCGCATCGCCCACACCTACGGCGTGCGCGTGCACATCGTCCCGACGGCGAGTCACGTCAACGCCGCCGAGCGCCTGGACCGCACCGCGCGCAGCGCCGCCCGACTCGTGGCGCTGCACACCGACACGAACACCGTCATCGGCGTCGCCTGGGGCGCCACGCTCTCCGCAGTGTCACGCCACCTGCCGAAGAAGCCACTGCACGGCACGCGCGTCGTGCAGCTCAACGGCGCCGCGAATGAATCGACCTCGGGGGTGCCGTACTCGTCCAGCATCCTGCAGGCGTTCGCGGAGGCGTTCGGGGCCACCGTCGACCTGTTCCCGGTGCCGGCGCTGTTCGATGATCCCGACACCAAGCGGGCGATGTGGCGGGAGCGCGCCGTGCGCTCCGTGCTCGACGTGCAGGCACGCGCGAGCGTGGTCATCTTCGGACTCGGCTCGCCCCGCGCCGAAGTGCCCTCGCACGTCTACGCCGGCGAATACCTCTCGCCGCGCGACCTCGCGGAGCTGGCGAAGCGCGGCGTCGTGGGCGACTGCGCGACGGTGTTCTTCCGCGCCGACGGGTCGACGGACGACATCCCGCTGAACGAGCGCTCCAGCGGCCCGTCGTTCGAGACCCTGCGCACCGCCGCGCACCGCATCTGCGTTATCTCGAGCGGCTCGAAGCTGGCGGCGCTTCGCGGCGCGCTGGCCGCGGACCTCGTCACCGACCTCGTCATCGAGGAATCGGCGGCGCGGATGCTGGTGCGCTGAGCGCGACCGGTCAGCTCGCCGCGGCGCGAACGTGCAGCAGCACGGCCTCGCCGGGCAGCAGCAGCGGCACGGCGACGCCCACGTCGGCGCGCACCCGCCCCGACATGCGCACACCGTCGTGCAGCCAGGGCGGGGCGACGTCCTGCAGCACGCCGACGGCGCCGAAGTCGATCACCGTCACCTCGTATTCTGCAGTCGCATCGAGCCCCGGCATCCGCATCGGCGCCGGCACTGCCGCATCGGGCACGTCCACCGCGACGAGCGCGTAGATCGCCTCACCGGCGTCGGGGGCGACGACGCCGTGCACGATGCTGGCCGCGTCCGCGCCGTCGCCGCGGACGACGCGACCGGAGTGCAGCAGCGGGCGGTGGGCGCGATACGCGGCCACCCACGCCGCGATCGCCTGCCGCTCGTCCTCGTCGAGGCGCGTGAGGTCGGATTCGATGCCGGCGCGCCCGAAGAACGCCGTGGCGAGGCGGAACGAGAGCGACGCCGTGCGACCGGTGGTGTGCGCCTTCGCGTCGCCGACGTGGCTGCCGAGGTACTCCGGCGGGATCAGCACACCCGTGTAGCGCTGGATCGCCTGCCGCTCGATCGGGTCGTTGGTGTCGCTGGTCCACACGCGGTCGACACGCGAGAGGATGCCGAGGTCGATGCGGGCGCCGCCCGATGCGCACGACTCGATCTCCACGCCGGGATGCGCAGTGCGCAGGCGGTCGATGAGCGCGTACAGCGCGACCGTCTGCGCGTGGCTGTCGGGCACCAGCAGGTCGCGGTTGTGATCCCGCTTCAGGTACGCGATGGGGTACTCGCGCAGGAGCGCGTCGAGGTGGTCGAACACGTACGCCGCTGCGTCCGGCTGCGCGAGATCGAGCGCGTGCTGCCACCGCCACGTGCCCGCCGGGGTGTCCAGCATCCATTCCGGGTGCGCACGCGCGAGGCGCGAGTCCGGGCTCACCATCTCGGGCTCGACCCAGAGACCGAACTGCATGCCGGCATCGATGACCGCCGCCGCGAGCGGTCCCAGCCCGTCGGGCCAGGTGCGGGGATCGACGACCCAGTCCCCGAGCGCCCGACGGTCGTCGGTGCGGCCCAGGAACCAGCCGTCGTCGAGCACGAACCGTTCCACCCCGACCTCCGCCGCGCGCGCCACGAGCGGGATGAGGCGGTCCAGCGAGTGGTCGGAGTAGACCGCCTCCCACGTGTTCAACGTGAGCGGTCGCACGCCGGTGTGCGTGCTCCACGAGCGGATCCACGGATGCAGGCGGGCCGAGAGGCCGTCGAGGCCGGCATCCGAGTAGGTGGCGACCACGACCGGCGTCTCGAGCCGCGCACCGGCGGCGAGCGCGACCGGCTGGCGCCGCTCCCCCGCCCCCAGCACGGCGGCGCCGAGCGCCGAGCGCTCGAACCACTGCCGCGTGTCGCCACTGAAGGCGACGTGCGTGGACCAGACCTCGCCGCCGCGGAAGCCGAATCCCGGCGTGCCGGCCGCGAGCAGGAAGGCGTCGTCGATACCCGGGATCCATGAGGTGAACTCCAGGGTGACGGGACCGTCGGCCGGTGCGCACGCGGCCGCGTCGCCGCCTGCGGGGTCGGTGCTGGAGCTGCAGCCGGCCAGCGCGGCCACGCTCAGCAGAGCGACGGCGGTGGCGACTGCTTTCTTCGGTGTGTGCATCATTGCGTGCTTCCTGTGTGAAGGGACTATCTCGGGTATCGGAAGAGATCCGACGCGGGGTTCCGCCTCACTTCACGGCGCCGGAGCCGAGTCCGGTGCGCCAGAAGCGTTGGAGGAGGAAGGCGATGATCAGCGGAATGATCGACAGCAGGGCACCCACGAGTACGTAGGTGCGCAGCTCGGGAATCTGGTTCAGCTGGGTGTTCCAGGTGCAGAGCCCGTAGGTGACGGGGAACAGTTCCTGGCTGCGGAGCATGATCTACGGGAGGAAGAAGTTGTTCCAGATCGTGACGAACTGGAACAGGAACACCGTCACGAGCGCGGGCACCATGAGTCGGATCGACACAGTGAGGAAGGTGCGCACCTCACCCGAGCCATCGAGACGGCCTGCCTCGATGATCTCGGGCGATGGATGTGCTGCAGGCGAGTGGCCGGCGCATCCCGGACGACGTCGGGGTCGTCGGCTTCGATGACAGCACCTGGGCACTGCGGTGCGATCCGCCGTTGTCGACCGTCCGACAGCCGGCGAGCACGCTCGGCCGGGCCGCCGCCGACGCGGTGCTGCGGCAGCTCCGCGGCGCGCCGTCTGCGGACACCGGCGTCGTGCTCGACTGCCCGGTGGTGTGGCGGGCCAGCGCCTGACACCGTCTGCGACGAATCGTGTTGATCCGGGGAATGAAACAGCGACCACCCGGTTGACTACACTCGAGAGCAAGAAACGTGCTCCGGGGTCGGTGTGAATCCGAACCGGCGGTGACAGTCCGCGAGCGGGGTCCTTCGGGGCTCGGCTGATCCGGTGGAAATCCGGGACCGACGGTGATGCGACGTGAGTCGCGAGTCCGGATGGGAGGCAGCACGAGAGGTTCGCCGATGTCGTCGGCGGACCCTTCGCACCTGCGCCACGCCCCGGAGAACCCATCGTGAGGATCCGGATGAGCGCCACAGCTGCAGAGCACGACGCGATGCGTCGCGCGTTCGCGCTCGCGCTCGAAGGCCCGCGCGGCCTGAACCCGCAGGTGGGCGCGGTGATCCTCTCCCCCGCCGGCGACGTGCTCGCCGAGGGGTGGCACCGCGGAGCCGGCACGCCGCACGCTGAGGTCGATGCGCTGTCGAAGCTGACACCGGATGCCGCGCGCGGCGCGACCGCCGTTGTGACGCTCGAGCCGTGCAACCACACCGGACGCACCGGCCCGTGCGCGGTCGCGCTGCTCGAGGCGGGGATCACCCGCGTGGTCTACGCCGTGAGCGACCCGGGCGACGCCTCGTCGGGCGGCGCCCAGCGGCTTCGCGACGCGGGCGTCGAGGTCGTCGCCGGCGAGGGCCTGGCCGAGGGCGAGGCCCTGCTGGCGTCGTGGCTCGACGTGCAGCGCCTCGGGCGGCCCCACGTCACCGTGAAGTGGGCGCAGTCGCTCGACGGCCGCGCCGCGGCATCCGACGGCACCAGTCAGTGGATCACGGGACCCGTCGCCCGCGCCGACGTCCACCGCCGACGTGCCGAGGCCGACGCGATCGTCGCCGGCACCGGCACCGTGCTCGCCGACGACCCCGCCCTGACCGCACGTCGCGAAGACGGCTCGCTGTACGATGACCAACCGCGCCCGGTCGTGGTCGGCACGCGCGCTGTCCCCCAGGACGCACGTCTGCGGCAGCACCCGCGACCGTTCATGCAGGACGAGGGCGACGACCTCCCCGACCTGCTCGACCGCCTCCGCGAACTCGGCGCGCACCGCGTGTTCGTCGAGGGCGGCCCGACGCTCGCCAGCTCGTTCCTGCGCGCCGGGCTCGTCGACGAGGTGCTCGTCTACCTCGCCCCAACCCTGCTCGGCGGCGACAAGCTCGCCGTCGGCGACCTCGGCATCCCCACCATCGCCGCGCAGCGCCGCCTCGACGTGCGCGCCATCGAACGACTCGGCGACGACCTCCTCGTCGTCGCCACTCCGAAGGAGGCTCCCTGATGTTCACCGGCATCATCGAAGAGCAGGGCACGATCACCGCCGTCGACCCCTCCGGGGATGGCGTGCGTCTCACCGTGCGCGCGCCCCTCGCCGTCTCGGACGCGCAGCGCGGCGACTCGATCTCGATCAGCGGCGTCTGCCTGACGGTCACCGACCAGACCTCCGAGGGGTTCACGGCCGACGTCATGAAGCAGACGCTCGACATGTCGACGCTCGGCACCCTCGGGGTCGACTCTCGAGTCAACGTCGAGCGTGCCCTCGCCGCGCACACGCGCCTCGGCGGACACATCGTGCAGGGACACGTCGACGGCACGGGCGAGGTCCTCGAGGTCCGCCCCGGCGAGCAGTGGCGCGTCATCCGCGTCTCGCTGCCGGACCACCTCGCCCCGCTCGTCGTCGACAAGGGGTCCATCACGGTCCAGGGCGTCTCGCTCACCGTCTCGGACGTGTCCGAGCCCGACGCCGCGTCGCACTGGTTCGAGATCTCCCTCATCCCCGAGACGCTCGAGGTGACCACCCTCGGCACGCTCGCCCCCGGCGACCGCGTCAACCTCGAAACCGACATCCTGGCGCGGCACGTGCAGCGCCTGCTCCGATTCGCCTCACCCGACGGCATCCCGTCCGCAGAAGAAGGAGGCTCCCGATGAGCCTTTCGTCCATCCCCGACGCCCTGGCAGCCCTCAAGGAAGGCCGACCGATCCTGGTCGCCGACGACGAGAGCCGCGAGAACGAGGGCGACATCATCCTGTCCGCCGAGCTCGCCTCGCCGGAGTGGCTCGCGTGGACCATCCGCTGGTCCAGCGGGTTCCTGTGCGCCCCGATGCCGGCCGACTGGGCCGACCGCCTCGACCTGCCTCCCATGGTCGAGCAGAACCAGGATGCCCGGAGCACGGCGTACACGGTGAGCGTCGACGCCGCGGAGGGCGTCACGACCGGCATCAGCGCCTCGGACCGTGCCCGCACGGCCAACGTGCTCGCCGACCCGGACTCGGTGCCGTCCTCGCTCATCCGCCCGGGGCACGTACTCCCCTTGCGCGCCGTCGACGGCGGCGTGCGCGAGCGAGCCGGCCACACCGAGGCCGCCGTCGAGCTCATGCAGCTCGCGGGCCTGCAGCCGGTCGCCGTGATCGGCGAGGTCGTCGCCGACGACGGCAGCATGATGCGGATGCCGGGGCTCCTCGAGATGGGCGAGCGCGAAGGCATCCCCGTCATCACGATCGAGCAGCTCATCGCGCACGTCAGCGCGGCCGACGGCGACGGCACCGCCGCCCACACCGACCACACCGCCAAGCGCCGCGTGAGCCTGCGCGCCGAGGCGACGGTCCCCACCTCGCACGGCCAGTTCCGGTTCCTCGCCTACAAGGACCGGATCACCGGCACCGACCACATCGCCGTCGTCTCGGGCGACCTCACCGAGGAGGCACCGCTCGTGCGCGTGCATTCCGAGTGCCTCACGGGTGAGGCGTTCGGCTCGCTCAAGTGCGAGTGCGGACCGCAGCTCGAGGCGGCGCTCGACACGATCGAGCAGGACGGCGGCGTCGTCATCTACATGCGCGGCCACGAGGGGCGCGGTATCGGCCTCATCAACAAGCTGCGCGCGTACAGCCTGCAGGAGCGGGGCCTCGACACCGTCGATGCGAACCTCGCGCTCGGCCTGCCGGCCGACGCCCGCGACTACGCGGCGGCCGCCGGCATCCTGTCCGACCTCGGCGTGAAGCAGATCCGTCTGCTGACCAACAACACCGACAAGGTCGCGCAGCTGCGTGCCCTAGGTCTCACCATCGTCGACCAGGTGCCCCTGCTGGTCGGGGTCGGCGCGAACAACCACCAGTACCTGGCGACGAAGGCCGACCGCATGGGCCACATCATCGACGCCGACGAACTGCGCGAGGCCCTCGCGCACAGTGAGGAGCACACCGCATGAGCGGACACGGAGCGCCCCGGGCCGAAGCGGTCGACGCGAGCGGCCTGTCCGTCGTCGTGATCGCCGGGCAGTGGCACGACACGATCACCGACGGCCTGATCGCAGGCGCGAAGCGCATCCTCGACGCCTCGGGCGCCACGTGGCGCCTCGTGCGCGTACCGGGCTCGTTCGAGCTGCCCGTCGCCGCCAAGGCCGCGCTCGACGCCGGTGCCGACGCGGCCGTCGCGCTGGGCGTCATCATCCGCGGTGGAACCCCGCACTTCGACTTCGTCTCGTCGGCCGCGACGGACGGACTCACCCGCGTCGCCCTCGACACCGGCAAGCCCGTCGGCTTCGGCGTGCTGACGTTGGACGACGAGCAGCAGGGCCTCGACCGCGCCGGCCTCGAGGGCTCGAAGGAGGACAAGGGCGCAGAAGCGGCAGATGCCGCGCTGCGCACCGCGATCACCCTGCGGGAGCTGCGCGCCTGAGGCGTGGCATCCGTTGGTCGGATGCGTGCGCGCCGCGTCACCTTCAGGTAGCCTGATGGCATGGAGATCCTGCGCAGCATCGTCGTCCTGATTCACCTCGTCGGTTTCGCGACGATCTTCGGCGCCTGGATCGTCGAAGCTGTCGGCAAGCGCCGCGTGACCCGCCTCATGCACTGGGGGCTCGCGATCGCCCTGGTCGCCGGACTCGCATTGTCCGCGCCGTGGGGCCTCGCCCACGACCTCAACTACATGAAGATCGGCATCAAGCTCGTCGTCCTCATCCTCATCGGCGGCCTCCTCGGCGCAGGCGCCGCGCGTGAGCGGAAGTCGGGCGCCGTCCCGGCCGGCATCTTCTGGGCGATCGGCGGCCTGACGCTGCTGAACGCCGGCCTCGCGGTCATCTGGCGCTGACCATGGCCTCCCGCGGATATCGGCGGGCGTAGACTCGAGCGTTGTGCGTCGGCGATCCAGCCGGCGCTCGGTCTCCCAGTGTTGTGATGTCCGTGGCATCACCCGCGCCCGGACGTCCGCCGCCGACGTGTCCCACGAGGACCGTTTCGCTTTTCCTCTCGACAGGTCTTCCGCATGTCCTCTGCATCTGCAGCACCCGCGGCATCCGCCGCCCCCGCCAATCCGCGCTCCCGCGTCATCACCGCCAGCCTCGTCGGCACGACGATCGAGTTCTACGACTTCTACGTCTACGCGACCGCCGCCGTCCTCGTCTTCCCCATCCTGTTCTTCCCCGCCGGGAACGACACCACCAACCTGCTGCTCTCGTTCAGCATCTTCGGCGCCGCCATGGTCGCCCGTCCCGTCGGTGCCGTGGTGTTCGGCCACTTCGGCGACAAGTTCGGCCGCAAAGCGACCCTCGTCGGCTCCCTCCTCACGATGGGTGTCGCGACCTTCCTCATTGGCCTCCTGCCGACCTTCGACCAGGTGGGCGTGCTCGCCCCGATCCTGCTGCTGGTCCTCCGCCTCGCCCAGGGCTTCGCGCTCGGCGGGGAGTGGTCGGGTGCGGCGCTGGTCGCCACCGAGAACGCCCCGCAGGGCAAGCGCGCCTGGTACGGCACGTTCCCGCAGCTGGGTGCACCCATCGGCTTCATCATCGCGAACACCGTGTTCCTGGTGATCTACTTCCTGCTGCCGCACCCCGACGGCCCCGCGCAGCGCAGCGAGGAGTTCCTCGCGTGGGGCTGGCGCGTGCCCTTCCTGTTCTCGGCGGTCATGGTGATCGTCGGCCTGTACGTGCGTCTCAAGCTCGTCGAGTCCGAGACGTTCGCCAAGGCCGAGAAGACGGGCGCAATCCGCAAGTTCCCCCTCGGCGAGGTCGTCCGTCGCCACTGGAAGCAACTGATCCTCGGCACGTTCATCATGCTCGCCACGTACGTGCTCTTCTACCTGATGACGAGCTTCACCCTCGCCTACGGCACGAAGGCTACGACCGAGGGAGCCGCCGCCGCAGCGGAGGCTGCGGGCACGGCGTTCGACGCGTCCACCTACGTGCCGGGCCTCGGGTTCGGGTACACGGACTTCGTCATCATGCAGATCCTCGGTGTCGTCTTCTTCGGCGTCTTCACGCTGCTCTCGGGCCCCGTCGCCGACACGATCGGCCGTCGCCGCCTGCTGCTGTGGATCACGGGGGTGATCGCCGTCTTCGGTCTGCTCTTCAACGTCTTCCTTCTGCCGCAGCTCGACCCGAAGTTCAGCGGCGCCCTCGTGCAGGCCTTCCTGATCTTCGGGTTCATGCTCATGGGTGCGACGTTCGGTCCGATGGGGGCCCTGCTCCCCGAGCTGTTCCCGACGAACGTCCGGTACACCGGGTCGGCGATCTCGTACAACGTGTCGTCGATCCTCGGCGCCGCGCTCGCCCCGATCGTCGCGACCGCCCTCTGGGCCGCCGCCGGTGGCTCGCCGTGGCTCGTCGGCGTCTACCTGTCGGGCTCCGCCGTCCTCACCTTCATCGCCCTGTGGCTGTCGAAGGAGACGAAGGACGTCGAGTACGAGACGAACATCGGACACGTCGACCTCGGCGCACGCTGACCCGACCCCGAGGAGCGGATGCCGCGCCCCACCCCACCGGGAGGGGCGCGGCATCCGTCTGTCAAGACCTCCCCTGCGGCCAGGCGCAGGGCTATCGTCGGCCCCACAGGCACGTGAGGAGTGGACGATGGCAATCAAGAAGGTCACACAGGCATCGGTCGTCGAGTACGACGAGACCGGCGGACCCGAGGTGCTCCACCTCGTCACCCGCCCCCTTCCGGAGCCCGGCCCGGGCGAGGTGACCGTCGAGGTCATGACGATGGGCCTCAACCACATCGACGGCTTCGTCCGCTCGGGCGCCGAGAAGGAATGGGACGACCCGTTCCCCCGCCGATCCGGCAGCTGCTTCGCCGGCACCGTGATCGCCGTCGGCCCCGACACGGCGGGCTTCCCCGTCGGCAGCGACGTCGTCGGTCACGTCCGCTCGGGAGCGCAGGCCAGCCACCTCACAGTGTCGACCGACCGGCTCGTGCGCAAGCCTAAGAACGTCACGTTCGAGACCGCGGGCGGTCTGTACCTGGCCGGCACGACGGCCCTCGACATCCTCGACGAACTGAAGGTGGGCGTCGGCGACACGGTGGTCGTCTCAGCCGCCGCGGGCGGTGTCGGCAGCATCGAGGCGCAGATCGCCATGCACCGCGGTGCTCGCGTGATCGGGACGTGCGGCGACCGCAACTTCGACTACCTGCGTCAGCTCGGCGTGAAGCCGGTGCGCTACGGCGAGGGGATCGTCGACCGGATCCGCGCCCTCGCCCCCGACGGGGTCAGCGCGTACATCGACAACTTCGGGCAGGACGGACACGAGATCGCCGAAGCCCTGGGCGTCCCCGCGAGCAAGTTCCGCTCGAGCCCCGACCGTCGCGAGCGCGAGGTCGCCCTGCTGTCGGACGACCCCGCGGCTGTCGCCCACGGCACCGACCAGCTGCGCAAGGTCGTCGAGCTCGCCGAGAAGCGGGCGGTCAACGTCCTCGTGTCGGGCTTCTACCCGCTCGCCGACGTCGCCGAAGCATACGACGACCTGCAGAAGCTGCACTCGCGCGGCAAGGTCGTGCTCGCGACGCATCCGGTCAACCCTCGCCGCATCCGCAAGGCGCGCGAGGTCATGGAATCGGGACGCTGAGCGTCAGTCGAGGAACAGCGCCCGCAGGCGCTTGGTCGTGAAGACCAGCCCGACAGCGATCATCACGACGTAGTACCGGACATGCCACAGCATCCCGATGTGCAGGATGCCGGTGGTCAGGCCTCGGATGAGCTCGACCCCGTGCCACAGCGGCAACGCCATCACGATGGACTGCACCCACTGCGGGTAGACGGAGATCGGGTAGAACGTCGCCGAGAAGAGGAACATCGGCAGCATGACGAAGTTGATCCAGTCCATCTGCTGGAACGTCTTCATATAGCTCGTGATCGCCATGCCGAGGCTCGCGAACCCGAACGCGATGAGCAGCACCGCCGGCAGCGCGAGGATCGCGGTCGCCGCGAGGTTGAGGCCGAGGATCTGCATGATGACCATGAAGCCGGTCGCGTACAGCAGCCCGCGCAGCAGGGCGTAGAGAATCTCACCGAGGGCGACGTCGAGCGGCCCGAGCGAGGTCGCGAGCATGCCCTCGTAGAGCTTGCCGTAATTGAGCTTGAAGAAGACGTTCCACGTCGAGTCGTAGACGGCGCCGTTCATCGCCGACACCGCGAGCAGGGCCGGCGCGATGAACGCGGCGTACGAGACGTCCACGCCCTGCGCGGTCTGGACGTCGCCGATGAGGGCTCCGAGGCCGAGCCCCATCGAGGCGAGGTAGAACACCGGCTCGAAGAAGCCCGACAGCACGACAACCCAGCTCGACGAGCGCGCCGCGAGGAACCCGCGCTGCACGACAGCGCCGGGGTTGCCCGCCCACAGCGCGCGGACGCCGCCGCGCCGCGAGACGGATGCCACGGCGGTCACTTCGCGAGCCTTTCGATGAAGATCTTGCTGCCCCAGAGGTAGCCGATGCCGGTGAGGACGACGAGGTAGGCGATGTGGACGCCCACCATCGCGGGCGGTACGGCTGCGCCGTAGGTGGCGAGGCGGCCGAGCTCGGCGCCGTGCCACAGCGGCGAGATCCAGCCGATCCACTGCAACCACACCGGCAGGGTGTCGAGCGGGTAGAACGTGCCCGAGAAGAGGAACATCGGCATGAACACGAAGCGCTGCACGAGCGCGAACTGGCCCTTGTCGTCTTCGATCGACCCGGCGTACGCCATGAGCGGCACGCCGAACGCCATGCCCGCCGCGATGCCGGCGGGGATCGCCAACCATCCGGTCTCCGGCTGCGGAACGGTCGTCCACCCCACCCCGATCGCGCCGAGCAGCCAGATGAAGAGGTAGTACGCCGCGACGGCGAACGCCATGCGCGCCGTCGCACCGACGATGACGCCGTTCGCGATCTGCGGGCTCGACAGCGGCGACGCGTTGAATCCATAGAAGTAGCGGCGCCACTTGAACCCCGCCATGACGGGGTAGGTCATCTCCTCGGATGCCACGGCGATCGCCGCCGTCACGAGCAGTGCCGGCGCGACGAACACGAGGTAGTCCACCTCGACGCCGCGGTCGACGATGGGCGCTTGGATGAGCGCGGCGAGCCCGGCCGCGAGTCCGAGGAGGTAGAGGATGGGCTGCCCGAGCGCGCCGACCACGATCGTCCAGCCGTATGCGCGCATCGCACGGACCATGTGCTCGGTGACGTACCAGGTGCCGCGGCGTCGCGGCCGTCGACCCCACTCCAGCGCTTCGGCGCGAAGCTCGTCGAGGGTGGGCTGCGCCGAGGTCGCGGCATCCGTTGATTCGGCGCTCATTCGATCAACGACCGTCCGGTCAGGCGCAGGAAGACGTCCTCGAGGCTGGAGCGACGCACGAGGCTCGTGATCGGCTGCAGCCCCGCCGCGGTCACGCGCTCGAGTGCGGCTTCGCCGTCGCCGGCGTAGACGAGCACGCGGTCGGGTAACACCTCGACGCGGTCGCCGACACCCTGCAGGCGTTCGGCGGCCTCGGCATTGCGATCGGAGCCGAAGCGCACTTCGAGGACCTCACGGCTGGAGTGCTCGCGGATGAGCGAGGCGGGCGTGCCCTCGGCCATGATCCGGCCCTTGTCGACGACGATGAGCCGGTCGCAGAGCTGCTCGGCCTCGTCCATGTAGTGGGTCGTCAGGACGAGCGTCGTGCCGCGCTCCTTGAGGCGGAACAGGCGGTCCCAGAGGACGTGCCGCGCCTGCGGGTCGAGGCCCGTCGTCGGCTCGTCGAGCAGCAGGATGCGCGGGTCGTTGATGAGCCCGCGCGCGATCGTGAGTCGCCGCTTCATGCCGCCCGAGAGCTGGTCGACCTTGTGCTTGGCCTTGTCCTCGAGCTGCGCGAACGCGAGGAGTTCGTCGGCTTTCTGCGCGCACACCTTGCCGGGCAGGCCGAAATAGCGCCCGTAGATGTAGAGGTTCTCGCGGGCGTTCAGCTCGCCGTCGAGGTTGTCCTGCTGCGGCACGACGCCCAGGCGCGAGCGGATCTCGGGGCCGTGGCGGTCAGGGTCGAGCCCGAGGATCGAGAGGTCGCCAGACGTCCGCGTCGAGACGGCGCCGATCATCTTCATCGTGGTCGATTTGCCGGCGCCGTTCGGTCCGAGCAGGCCGAACGACTCCCCGGGCGCGACCTCGAACGACAGCCCGTCGACCGCGACGAAGTCGGGGCGACCCTTCGCCGAGTACGTCTTGACGAGCCGCTGGGCGGAGATCACGGGTTCAGGCACCCGATCACCCTATCCGCGCCCTCCGACGTCGCGTGGGCACGGGAGAATAGAGGCATGTCGACGCCCTCCCGCGGCCGTCGCGGCCGGTCGAAGGACGATGGCCCGCGCGCGAGCCTGAAGCAACTCCTCCCCTTCCTGCTCGAACACAAGGGCGTCCTCGTCGTCGTCGCAGTGCTGAGCGTCCTCGAGGCGGTCGGCACCCTCGTCCAGCCGCTCCTCGTCGGCGACCTGATCGGCAAGGTCCAGGCGGGCGACGCGCTCGGCATCGCCGTGTGGATCCTCGTCGGCCTCGTCGTCGTCTCCTCGCTCATCGGCGGCTTCCAGCACTACCTGCTGCAGCGCACCGGCACCGCGGTCGTCTACTCGAGCCGCCGCCGCCTCGTCGCCAAGCTCCTGCACCTGCCCGTCCAGGAGTACGACGCGCGCCGCACCGGAGACCTCGTCTCACGCGTCGGCACCGACACGACGCTGCTCTACGCAGTGCTCACCCAGGGGTTCGCGGACTCGCTCGGCAACGCCCTCATCTTCGTCGGCGCGATCGTCGCGATGCTCCTGATCGACCCGGTGCTGCTGCTCCTCATCGTCGTCGTGATCGGAGCCTCGGCGACCGTCGTGGCGCTCCTCAGCGGCCGCATCCGCCGCGCCACCGCGCTGCAGCAGGAGAAGGTCGGCGAGCTCTCATCCGGCGTCGAGCGCGCGATCGGCTCGATCCGCACGATCCGCGCAGCGGGAGCGGCGGACCGGGAGCGCGAGGCGATCGCCGCGACGGCTGCCGAAGCCTACGGCGCCGGCATCCGCGTCGCGAAGGCGTCGGCCGTCATCGTCCCCGTCGCCGGCATCGCCCTGCAGGTGTCGCTCCTCGTCGTCCTCGGCGTGGGCGGCTTCCGGGTCGCGTCGGGTGCGATCGACGTCGCACAGCTCGTCACGTTCGTGATGTTCCTCTTCTTCCTCATTCAGCCGCTCGCGTCGTTCTTCGGCGCGATCACCTCGGTGAGCCAGGCGCTCGGCGCGCTCGGGCGCATCCAGGAGGTCCTCGACCTGCCCGACGAGACCGGGCACGACGCCGAGCTCGCGGCATCCGTGCCGGTTGCTGAATCGGTCGATGCAGACGCCGCGGTCGAGTTCCGGGACGTCCACTTCGCCTATCCGCAGGTGGTCGTCGCAGCACGCCGCAAAGCGCAGGACGACGCCCGCGGCACCCTCGTCGACGCGCACGTGGCCGTCGCTGCAGACGACGCGGATGCCGCCGTCGACACCGACGACGACGTACTGCACGGCGTCTCGTTCCGCGTCCCCCGCGGCGCGCGCGTCGCGCTCGTCGGGCCGTCCGGCGCCGGCAAGTCGACGACACTCGCCCTCATCGAGCGGTTCTACGACCCGACTGCGGGCGCCGTCCTCATCGGCGGCACCGACGCGCGGGCGCTCGACCGCCTCGCACTGCGCGCACAGCTGGGCTACGTCGAGCAGGACGCCCCGACGCTCGCCGGCACGATCGCCGAGAACCTGCGACTCGCGTCGCCGGATGCCGCCGACGACGCGTGCGAGCGGGTGCTCCGCGCCGTCAACCTCGGCGACGTGCTCGAGCGCAGCCCGCTCGGGCTCCATGCACCGGTCGGCGAGGCCGGCGTCATGCTCTCCGGCGGCGAACGTCAGCGGCTCGCCATCGCACGGGCGTTGCTCGCCGCGCCCCCGATCCTGCTGCTCGACGAGTCGACGTCATCCCTCGACGGTGTGAACGAGCAGCGCATGCGCGAGGCGATCGACGCCGTGGCATCCGGTCGCACCCTCATCGTGATCGCCCACCGCCTCTCGACGGTCGTCGACAGCGACCTCATCGTCGTGCTCGACCACGGCCGCGTCGTCGGGCAGGGCACACACGAGGAGCTGGTGCGCGACGTGCCGCTCTACCGCGACCTCGCCGCCCACCAGCTCCTCGTCTGAGACTCCGGAGACCGCGAGACAGCAGTGCCGGCCCGAGACATCGGTCTGTTGTCAACGTCTCGGGCTCCCACTGCTGTCTCGCGGACGAAGTGGATGCCGCAAGCTACGCGCGCTGCAACCTGTAGCGGAGCGCTGCGAGCTCGGCCGAGAGGGCGTGCGGCACTTTGCCGTCAAAGGTCGCGTAGAACGCCTCGGTGAGGTCGGCCTCGTGCAGCCACGACTGCGGGTCGACCGCGAACAGCTCGTCGAGGTCGGCCTGCGGCACGTCGACGCCGGCGAGGTTGAGGTCGTCCGTCTTCGGCAGGCGTCCGATGGGGCTGTCGACGGCGCCGACCGACCCATCGATGCGGCGGATGATCCAGTCGATCACGCGGGCGTTGTCACCGAACCCGGGCCAGAGGAACCGGCCGTCGGAGCCCTTGCGGAACCAGTTGACCTGGAAGATCCGCGGCGCCCGGTCGAAGCGGAGCATCTGTCCGACCTTCAGCCAGTGCCCGAAGTAGTCGGCCATGTTGTAGCCGCAGAACGGCAGCATGGCGAACGGGTCGCGGCGCAGCTCCCCGACCGTGCCCTCAGCCGCGGCGGTGCGCTCCGACGAGATGTTCGACCCCATGAAGACGCCGTGCGTCCAGTCGGTCGCCTCGACGACGAGCGGCACGTTCGTCGCGCGACGGCCACCGAAGAGGATCGCGTCGAGCGGCACGCCCTCGGGCGCATCCCAATCGCCAGCGATCTGCGGGCACTGGCCCGCGCTCACGGTGAAGCGGGAGTTCGGGTGTGCGGCCGGGGTGCCGGATGCCGGGGTCCAGGGCTTCCCCTGCCAGTCGGTGAGCTCGGCGGGAGCCTCGTCGGTGAGTCCCTCCCACCAGACGTCGCCGTCGGGGCGCAGCGCGACGTTCGTGAAGATGGTGTTGCCCCAGAGCGTCTCGACCGCCGTCACGTTCGTGGACTCGCCGGTGCCGGGCGCGACGCCGAAGAACCCGGCCTCGGGGTTGATCGCCCAGAGCCGACCGTCCTCGCCGGGGCGCAGCCACGCGATGTCGTCGCCGAGCGTCTCGACACGCCACCCCGGAATCGTGGGCCGGAGCATCGCGAGGTTCGTCTTGCCGCACGCCGACGGGAACGCCGCCGCCACGTGGTAGGCCTTGCCCTGCGGGTCGATGACCCGGATGAGCAGCATGTGCTCGGCGAGCCAGCCTTCATCGCGGCCGATCACCGAGGCGATCCGCAGCGCGAAGCACTTCTTCGCGAGGATGGCGTTGCCGCCGTACCCCGAGCCGAACGACCAGACCTCGAGCGTGTCGGGGAAGTGGACGATGTACTTTTCGTCGTTGCACGGCCACGCGGCATCCGTCTGTCCGGGTGCGAGCGGCGCCCCGACCGAGTGCACGGTCTTCACCCAGGGCTTGCCGGCGGCGATCTGCTCAAGCACCGCCGTGCCGACGCGGGTCATGATGCCGATCGAGGTGACGGCGTACGCGCTGTCGGTGACCTGTACACCGATGTGCGACAGCGGCCCGCCGACGGCTCCCATCGAGAACGGGACCACGTACATCGTGCGCCCGCGCATGCTGCCCTCGAACAGCGGCGTGAGCGTCGCGCGAATCTCGTCGGGCGCGATCCAGTTGTTCGTGGGCCCGGCGTCCGCTTCGCGCTCGGAGGCGATGTAGGTGCGGCCTTCGGTGCGGGCGACGTCGCTCGGGTGGGAGCGGGCGAGGTACGAGCCGGGCCGCCACTCCGGGTTCAGCTTGATGAGCTTGCCCTCGTCGACCTGCTGGCGCAGCAGCATCTCGTTCTCGGCGCGGCTGCCATCGACCCAGTGGATGCGGGCGGGCTGCGTGAGCGCGGCGATCTCTTCGACCCACGCGTGCAGCGCCGCCATGCCGTCGCCGCCGATCGTGGGGCGGTGTCCGTATGCGGATGCCGCAGGGGTGACGGCGACGGGGGTGGTCGAGGTGGTGCGGGTGAACAGGTCGGCGATGGCCATGAGCACTCCTTCGTTGGTGGGCGTGTTCCCACTGTGCGTCAGGTGCGACGGCTCTTACCTGACTCGGGCGCGTCAAGAATCATGATTCTTTCGCTATGCTCAATTCATGGCGACGCCGCTCCAACTCTCGACTCTCGGTCACCGCATCCGTCACCAGCGGGTCTCCAACGGCTACACCCTCGACGGGCTCGGAGAGCTCGTCGGCGTCGCAGGCAGCCAACTCAGCCTCATCGAGAACGGCAAGCGCGAACCGAAGCTCTCGCTGCTGCAGGCGATCGCTGCCGCCACCGGCACCGACGTCACCGACCTGCTTTCGGCGGAACCCCCGAACCACCGGGCGGCACTCGAACTCGAACTCGAGCGCGCACAGCAGAGCCCGGTCTTCAAGCGACTCGGCGTACCCGCGGTCCGGGTGTCGAAGACGATGACCGACGAGACGATCGAGGGCGTGCTCGCACTGCACCGCGAGCTGCAGCGGCGCGAGCGCGAGGCGATCGCCACGCCCGAAGAGGCCCGTCGCGCCAACACCGAGCTGCGGCTGCGCATGCGGGAGTCGGACAACCACCTGCCCGATATCGAGCGCCTCGCCGAGAAGCAGCTCAAGTCGGCCGGCCACACCACGGGGGCGCTCACGCACCGCACCGTGAGCATCATGGCCTCGCAGCTCGGGTTCGAGCTCATCTATGCAGGCGACCTCCCCCACTCGGCCCGTTCGGTCACCGACCTCGAGAACGGCCGCATCTATCTGCCACCGGCATCCATCCCCGGCGGCCACGGCCTCCGCTCCATGGCGTTGCAGGCCATGGCGCACCGGCTGCTCGGTCACACGCCACCCACCGACTACGCCGACTTCCTGCAGCAGCGGCTCGAGATCAACTACTACGCCGCCGCCTGCCTCATGCCCGAGTCCGCGTCGGTCGCGTTCCTCAGTCAGGCGAAGAAGGACCGCAACCTCGCCGTCGAGGACTTCCGCGACGCGTTCGGCGTGACGCACGAGGCTGCGGGCATGCGCCTGACGAACCTCTTGACCCGCCATCTCGGCATCCGGCTGCACTTCCTCCGCGTCGACGGCTCGGGCGCGATCAGCCGCGCGTACGAGAACGACGGACTCCCGCTCCCGATGGATGTGACCGGTTCGGTCGAGGGCCAGGTCGTGTGCCGGCATTTCGCCGCCCGCTCGGCGTTCACCGAGCAGAACCGCACCACCGAGCACTACCAGTACACCGACACCCCGGGCGGGACGTTCTGGTGCTCGAGCCAGACCGGCAGCACCGCCGACGGCGACTTCTCGATCACGGTGGGCGTCCCCTTCGACGACGCCCGCTGGTTCCGCGGTCGCGAGACGCAGAAGCGCGCCGTGTCGACGTGCCCCGACGAGGCGTGCTGCCGGCGCCCCGCGTCCGATCTCACCGCGCGCTGGGAGGGCAAGGCGTGGCCGAGCGCCCGCGTGCACATGCAGATGTTCTCGCCACTCCCCCGCGGCAACTTCCCGGGCGTCGACGACGGCGAGGTCTACGCGTTCCTCGACCGGCACGCGCTCACCTGACTCACCCCGCGGTGAACGTCACTACGCGGCGGAGTGCCGCGTCGAACCCGGCAGCGTCGCCCGCGCCTTCGAAGAGTGTGACCACCGGCGGATGCCGGGTCTTCCCGACGGCCGTCGAGTACGACCAGGTGCCGCGGACGATGCCGTCTGCCACGAGGATGGGGCGGACGAGCCCGTTCTGCGTCGGACCGACGGCGGCCAGGTCGCCGGGATCGCACGACAGCGTGCGGTCGGCGTAGGAGAGGAAGTACTCGTCCCAGCCGGCGAGCGCGTGGTGCGTCCGGGCCGGCGAGTCGACCGCCGGCGCGGCATCCGTCGCCGAATACCTCGTCTCGTCAGATGCCGCGACCCGCGGATCCGCCGCCGACGCGGCCACCTGCGCGTCGCGCAACGGCAGCCCCGCCCACCACGAGAAGTCGGCGGGCGACGCCGGACCGTGCGCACGGATGTAGCGCACCCAGAGCTCGACGAGCGGGTCGGCGACGAGGGCCGGGCTCGCGAGGCCGTCGAGCGAGACGAGGTACTGGTCGCGCGTGATCCCGTCGCGCGGCACGACCTCGCCGAGCGCCAGGACACCGCGGATCGCGAGCGCCGTCAGCACGTGGTTGCCGCGGGACGACGACGGGTCGACGCCGGTCGCCGCGATCACCTCGGCGAACTCGCTCCGGGTGAGCCGATTGCCGCCGGCCAGCGCCGGCCGCACCGCACGTTCGGCCGCGGCGAGATCGTCGTCGCCAATGCCCCACCCACGCAGCACCCCGGCGGCCGCCCGCTGCTGCCGCGCCCCGGTGACCGCGAGGATCCACGGCAGGTCACACGCGGGAACGATGTGCACGGTGCCGCGCTGGGTCCAGCTGCGTACGAGCTCGCCACTCGCGAACGCCGCATCGACCTGCGAGAGCACCGGATCGCCCGCGGACCGCACGCCGAGCGCCCAGCGTCCGGCCCAGAAGTCCTGCGCCTGGGTCGCGAGGAGGTGGGATGCCGCGGCGACGACGTCTGCGGCGGGCGCGGTCAGCAGCTGCGCACGCAGGCGCCCGTCTCGGATGCGGGAGATGTCCACACCGGCATCCTTCCCGCCCCGGCCGACACGGTCCACGTGTCGACCCTGTAACAAAGCGACCCCGGCGGCGGCTCCGGTCCGGGCGACAGGTGAGAATAAGCGTGCCCGCCCACAGCTGCGGCGGCACCCGAACCCGGAGGCCCGCATGTCCCGTCGTCCCGCCCTGCGCACCACGCTCTTCGCCGGCGTCGCAGCAGCCGCGCTCCTGCTCGCCGGATGCGCGACCTCCCCCACCACGGTCACACCGACCCAGGAACCGAAGGACGGTGTGCCGGTCGCCGAGGACTACGTCACGCCCGGCAAGTTCACGGTCGCCACCGGCGAGACGGCATACGAGCCGTACGTCCTGAACGACGACCCCGAGTCGGGCGAGGGCTTCGAGGCCGCCGTCGCATACGCGGTCGCCGCCGAACTGGGCTTCGCCGCCGAGGACGTCGAGTGGGTGCGGACGAGCTTCGAGTCGGCCATCGCACCGGGCCCGAAGAGCTTCGACGTGAACCTGCAGCAGTACACGATCACCGAAGAGCGCAAGCAGGGCGTCGACTTCTCATCGCCGTACTACGCGGCGAGCCAGTCGATCGTCGCCATCAAGGGCGGCGCGGCAGAGGGCGTCACCGACATCGCCGGCCTCGCCGATCTCACGATCGGTGCGATGGCGAACTCGACCAGCGCGCTGACCCTCGAGGCGCTCGACGCCGGCATCGAGCCGAAGCTCTACAACTCGAACGAAGACGCCACCGCCGCCCTCGGCGCCGGCCAGATCGACGCCGTCGTGCTCGACACCCCCACCGCGTACGTCGCGGTGAACTTCTACATCGAGAACTCGTTCTTCGTCGGCGAACTGCCGAAGGCCGGCATCGAGGACGAGTGGGGCCTCCTGCTCGCGAAGGACTCGCCGCTGACCCCCGCCGTGAGCGCGGCCGTCGACACCCTCCGCGAGGACGGCACACTGGCCGAGCTCGAAGAGGAGTGGCTGTCGGGTCTGACCGAGGGCGTCACGCAGCTGCAGTGACCGCAGCCGCCCCGCGCGGGCGCTAGCGTCGATCCGTGACCACGATTCCCCCCAGCGCGCTCGAGCTCGAGCGCCGCGCGTTCCGGCGGCGCCGCGAGCGCCGGTCGGTGCTCGTCGCGATCGCCTCGACCCTCGCCCTCGCGGCGATCGTCTGGGTGACGGTGATCAACACCGAGGGATGGGCGAAGGTCCAGGCGAGCTTCTTCGACCCCGAGATCGCGCTCGAGGCGCTGCCGAAGGTGTGGGACGGGTTCCTCATCAACCTGACGGTGCTCGGCATCGCCGTCTTCACGGTGGGCGCCGCGGCGCTCGCCCTCGCGCTGCTACGGACCCTCCGCGGCCCGGTGTTCTTCCCGGTGCGGATGCTCGCGGCCGGATACACCGACCTGTTCCGCGGGCTGCCGTTCATCATCGTGCTCTACCTCGTCGGCTTCGGTCTGCCGACGATTCTGAACCAGCGGATCGACGAGATCGTGCTCGGCGTCCTCGCGATCACGCTCACCTACTCGGCGTACGTCGCCGAGGTGATCCGTGCCGGCATCGAGTCGGTGCACCCCTCGCAGCGACTCGCCGCCCGCGCGCTCGGGCTGAACCACTGGCAGACCCTCCGCCGCGTTGTGTTGCCGCAGGCGCTCCGCAAGATGACGCCGCCCCTCATGAACGACTTCATCTCGATGCAGAAGGACGTCGGGCTCATCTCGATCCTCGCCGCGCTCGACGCGATCGCGCGCGCGAAGGGCGTCGTCGCGACGACCTACAACTTCACGCCGTACGTCGTCGCCGGCATCCTGTTCGTCCTCCTCGCGATCCCCACGATCCGACTGACCGACTGGTACACCGCGAAGCTCCGCGAGCGCGAGCAGACGGGATCGATCCTGTGAGCCCTGCAACCGAAACCGACGGGCTCCTCCGCGCCAGCGGCATCCGCAAGTCCTTCGGCGACCGTGAGGTGCTCGCCGGCGTCGACCTGTCGCTGGCCGCGCACGAAGTGGTCGCACTCATCGGCGCGAGCGGCTCCGGCAAGTCCACGCTGCTGCGGTGCCTCGGGCTGCTCGAGCCCATCGACGACGGGCAGATCTTCCTCGGCGACGAAGACATCTCTGACCCGCGCGTCGACGGCAATCGCGTCCGCGCGCGCCTGGGCGCGGTGTTCCAGAGCTTCAACCTCTTCCCGCACCTGTCCGTGCTCGACAACGTCACCCTGGCGTCACGAGTCGTCCATCGGATGCCGCGTAGCCAGGCCGAGGCGCGCGCGGTCGAGCTGCTGGCGAGGGTCGGCCTCGCCGACAAGGCGAAGGAGCATCCGGACCGGCTCTCGGGCGGCCAGCAGCAGCGCGTCGCGATCGCGCGTGCGATCGCGACCGACCCCGAGGTGCTGCTGCTCGACGAGATCACCTCGGCGCTCGACCCCGAGCTCGTCGGCGAGGTGCTGGAGCTCGTCCGCGATCTCGCCGCCGAAGGAGCGACGATCCTCATGGCCACGCACGAGATGGCGTTCGCCCGCGACGTCGCCGACCGGGTCGTGTTCCTCGACGCCGGAACGATCGTCGAGCAGGGTCCGCCGTCGGCCGTGCTGCGGCATCCGCGTGAGGAGCGCACCCGCGCGTTCCTCGCCCGCTTCACCGCCTGACCTCGCGCAAGTCAACCTGTTGACTCAGCACGAGTCAACTGGTTTACTCATGGCATGGCTGACCGCATCACCGTCACGCTCCACGAACTCGTCGCCGAGCTCGACCTCTACGCCGACGACTACCTGCAGCGCCACCACGGCATCTCGTTCAATCTCTTCGAGACGCTCGCCGTGCTCGTCGAGAAGGCGCCGATCGACATCACGGGTCTCGCTCGCTGCCTGCGCATCACGAAGGCGGCCGTCAGCAAGCGCCTTCCCCACCTGATCAGCGACGGCTGGATCTCGGCATCCCCCGGTCAGGGCCGCCAGATCATCCTCGCCCCGTCCGAGCAGACGATCACGCTCGTCCGCGATGCCGGCGGCGAGATCGAGGCGCACTTCGCGGCGATGCTCACCGACCCGCGCGTGACCGCCGCACCCGGCGCCGTCTCACCGACGACCCTCAACAACCAACTGTCCGCACTCACCGACATCGTGATCGAAAAGGGCCAACGCGCATGAACAACCGGATCCTCGTCATCATCGGCACCCCACTGCCAGACACCTACAACCACGCGCTCGCCCGCGCCTACGCGACCGCCGCCGCGTCCGCCGGCGCTGACGTGCGGGTGATCGACCTCGCGACCGATCCGATCCCAGACCACCCGCGCAGCCGCGACCCGTTGCGTGCACCGCGCAGCGACGCCGACCTCCCGCTCGACCCCGACGTCGCCCGCTACCTCGACGACGTGCGGTGGGCTGAACACATCGCGGTCTTCCATCCGCAGTGGTGGGGAACCGCGCCCGCCGCGCTGAAGGCGTTCATCGACCGCGTGTTCCTCTCGGGCGCGGCGTTCCGCTACCGCGAGGGCAGTGCCATCTCCGAACAAATGCTCACGGGACGCACCGGACGCATGGTCATGACGATGGACTCGCCACGCTGGTGGAATCGCCTCGTGTACCGCGGCGCAGCAGAAGCCGCACTGACCCGCGCGACGTTCCGGTACTGCGGCATCCGCGCCCTCGGCATCACGCGGCTGAGCCCGATCCGCCTCGGCGACGAGCGCCGTCGGCGAGGCTGGATCGACCAGGTCGCGCGCCTCGGCGCCCGCGACGGCGCCCGACCGGCGCGCACTGCACCGCCGGCATCCACCTCAACCCCCGGCACCGCCGCCGTCGGCGCACGCTGAGCGGGCGCCTGCCCCGGTTCGTTCGCGCCGAAGTGCTGCCCGCACGGGCCCGACGCGCAGTTCGGCGCGAATGAACGAGTACTCGTCCGGTTCATTCGCGCCGCAGCGATGCTCAGCCGGCGAGGCGCTCGGCAGTCTCGACGACGTTCGCCACCAGCAGGGCGCGGGTCATCGGGCCGACGCCGCCAGGGTTCGGCGACAGCCACCCGGCGACCTCTGCGACGGCGGGGTCGACATCGCCGGCGAGCTTCGCCTTGCCGGACTCGGTCGTGCCGACGCGGGTCACGCCGACGTCGAGCACGGCGGCACCGGGCTTGATCCACTCGGACTGCACGAGGTGCGGCTGACCGACGGCGGCCACGACGATGTCAGCGCGCGACACCTCGGCGGCCAGATCCGGCGTGCGGGAGTGGGTGAGGGTGACGGTGGCATCGGTGCCCTTGCGGGTCAGCAGCAGCCCGAGCGGGCGCCCCACGGTGATGCCGCGACCGATCACCGTCACGTGCTTGCCGGCGATCTCGACCCCGTGGCGCGTGAGCAGCTCGATGATGCCGGCGGGCGTGCACGGTAGGGGCGCTGCGACCGCGGTGCGCGGGTCGACGCCCAGCACGAGGCGGCCGAGGTTCGTCGGGTGTAGGCCGTCGGCATCCTTCGCGGGGTCGACGAGTTCGAGGATCGCGTTCTCGTCGACGCCCTTCGGCAGCGGCAGTTGCACGATGAACCCGGTCACGGCAGGGTCGGCGTTCATGCCGCGCACGGCATCCGCGATCTCCTCCTGCGTCGCGGTCGCCGGCAGTTCGACCGAGATCGACGCGACACCGACCTCGGCGCAGTCGCGGTGCTTGCCGGTGACGTACGAGCGGGATGCCGGGTCGTCGCCGACCAGCAGCGTGCCGAGCCCGGGAACGATCCCGCGCTCGGCGAGCGCCGCGACGCGCACCCGCAGTTCATCCTTGATCGCCGCCGCCGTCGCGACGCCGTCGAGCTTCTGAGCCGTCATGTCGTTCCTTCTCTCTGAGGCGGGTCCCGCGAGACTGCATCTGCGTCGTCGAGACCGCGCGTGCTTGCGACGGTCTCGACACGCCCGGTGCAGTCTCGCGATCCAGCACCCGTCGCGGGGTTACTGCTGCAGGCCCGGGTACAGCGGGAACGCGTCGGCGAGCGTCGCGACGCGCGCGCGGAGCGCCTCGAGGTCGGCGCCGGGCTGCAGAGCCAGGGCGATGACGTCGGCGACCTCGGTGAACTCGGCGTCGCCGAAGCCACGGGTCGCGAGCGCCGGCGTGCCGATGCGCAGACCCGAGGTGACCATCGGCGGGCGCGGGTCGTTCGGGACCGCGTTGCGGTTGACCGTGATCCGGATCTCGTGCAGCAGGTCTTCGGCCTGCTTGCCGTCGATCGCGGCGTCGCGGAGGTCCACGAGCACGAGGTGCACGTCGGTACCGCCCGAGCGCACCGCGATGCCGGCATCCTTCACGTCCTGCTGCGAGAGGCGGTCGGCGAGGATCGCCGCACCCGACACGGTCCGCTGCTGACGTTCCTTGAACGCCTCGGATGCCGCGAGCTTGAACGCGGTCGCCTTCGCGGCGATCACGTGCATGAGCGGGCCGCCCTGCTGGCCGGGGAAGACGGCGGTGTTGATCTTCTTCGCGAGGTCGGCGTCGTTGGTGAGGATGAAGCCCGAACGCGGGCCGCCGATGGTCTTGTGGACCGTCGAGCTGACGACGTGCGCGTGCGGCACCGGGGACGGGTGCAGGCCAGCGGCGACAAGACCGGCGAAGTGCGCCATGTCGACCCAGAGGAGTGCACCGACCTCGTCGGCGATCGCACGGAACGCGGCGAAGTCGAGCTGACGGGGGTACGCCGACCAGCCGGCGATGATGACCTTCGGCTGGTGCTCGATCGCGAGGCGACGGACCTCGTCCATGTCGATCGTCGAGGTCTCGGCGTCGACGCCGTACGCGACGATGTTGTACAGGCGGCCCGAGAAGTTGATCTTCATGCCGTGGGTCAGGTGGCCGCCGTGGTCGAGCGACAGGCCGAGCAGGGTGTCGCCGGGGCGGGCGATCGCGTGGAGGACGGCGGCGTTGGCCGACGCGCCGGAGTGCGGCTGGACGTTGGCGAACTCGGCGCCGAAGAGGGCCTTCGCGCGGGAGATCGCGAGCTCCTCGGCGACGTCGACCTCTTCGCAGCCGCCGTAGTAGCGACGACCGGGGTAGCCCTCGGCGTACTTGTTGGTGAGGACGGAGCCCTGCGACTGCAGCACCGAGACGGGAACGAAGTTCTCGGAGGCGATCATCTCGAGGAACCCGCGCTGGCGGTTCAGCTCACGCTCGAGCACCTCCGCGATCTCGGGGTCGACCTCGGAAAGGGGTGCGTTGAACAGCGAATCGGTCACAGTGATCTCCTGACGACGGCTTTCGGGATGGAATCTCGCATCGGCCCAGGCGTGCGGTCGAATGCCGTGTCGGTCGCTCCCCGGTGGTGGCCCACCTCAACGCCAGTCGCGACAGTGCGAGCATATCGGATGCCACGTTGCTACGCTGGTCGGATCGCTTTTGTCAGGATTCCTTACAGAACGGTGGGCCCGTGATGCCCCTCCCCCTCGTCCCGCTCCCCGCGCACGTCATCGAACGGCCCAATCCCGACGTCCGGATCGACGCGGCCACCACCATCAGCGGTGACGCGGACACAGCGGTCCTCCTGCAGTCGCTGCTCGAGCAGCGCACCGGCATCCGCGTGCCGATCGGCTCCGTCGGCACCGTCGACCTCCGGCTCGACGACACCGCAGCGCCGGAGTCGTACCGGCTCGACGTCGGCAACGGCGGCATCCGACTCTCCGGCGATGCCGCTGGCCTGTCCTACGGCGTCCACACCCTGATCCAGCTCGTGCAGGGCGATGCCGACGGTTGGCGGGTGCCGTCCGTCGAGATCGCCGACGAGCCCCGCTTCGCCTACCGCGGCGTCATGCTCGACGTCGCCCGGCACTTCTTCGACGTCACGACGGTGAGGGCATTCATCGACCGCGCAGCCTCGCTGAAGTACAACCACCTGCACCTGCACCTCTCAGACGACCAGGGCTGGCGGCTCGAACTCCACTCGCGGCCCGAGCTCACCGCGCGGGCATCGCAGACCGCCGCGGGCGGCGCTGCCGGAGGCTTCTACACGCAGGAGCAGTACGGCGAGATCGTCGCGTACGCGGCATCCCGCCACATGACCGTCGTGCCGGAGTTCGACATGCCCGGCCACACGCACGCGGTCACCCTCGCCTACCCGGAGATCACGGCGCAGCCCGTGTTGAGCGACCACATCCGCGACGTCGCCGCCGCGTACGGCGGCGGACTCCCCGAGCACGGCACGCCGTACACCGGGATGGCGGTCGGCTTCTCCTCGCTGCGGACGCGGGATGCCGCCGCCACGACGTTCGTCCGCGACGTGTTCACCGAGGTCGCGACGCTGACCCCGGGCCCCTATCTGCACTTCGGCGGCGACGAGGCGCTCGGCACCGACCCCGCGGACTTCGCCGACTTCGTGGCGGAGGTCTCACACGAGATCGCGGCGCTCGGCAAGACGCCGATCGCGTGGCACGAGGCCGGTGCAGCTCCTGGCCTCGCCCCCGGCACAATCGGCCAGTACTGGAACTTCATCATGCCGACGGTCGGCTCGGACGAGCGCGCCCGCGCGTTCGTCGCGAACGGCGGGCGCCTCGTCCTCTCCCCCGCCGACGCGATCTACCTCGACATGAAGCCGACCGCCGACGCCCGCCTCGGCCTGACGTGGGCCAACGGGCCGACGAGCGTCGAGCGCGCCTACCGGTGGGAGCCGTCCGACGTCATCGCCGGCATCACCGACGCCGACATCTTCGGTGTCGAGGCACCACTGTGGACCGAGACCGTCACCGACCTGGCTGACATCGACGCGCTCGTGTTCCCTCGCATCGCGGCCGCCGCGGAGGCGGCATGGTCGCCCGCGACCGGTACGCTTCCGGATCGGACGTGGGACTCGTTCCGCGCGCGGGTCGGCGGACTCGGCGCGCTGTGGACGAGCGCCGGCATCCGCTTCCCGGCGTCGGAGGAGATCGTGTGGACCACCTGACTCGCGTCATTCACTCCGCGCGGCTCGTAGATGGCGGACGTGAGACCCCCGACGGGTGGATCAGGGTCGAAGCCGGCCGGGTCACGGCCGTCGGTGTCGGCAACGACTGGACCCCCGCCGACGACGTGATCGACGCCGCAGGCGCGTTCCTCACCCCCGGGTTCGTCGACATCCACGGACACGGCGGCGGCGGTGCCGCCTACGACGACGGCACCGATGCGATCCTCGCCGCGCGGCGCGCGCACCTTGCCCACGGCACGACTCGCGCTGTCATCTCGCTGGTGACGGCGTCGATGTCCGACCTCGGATCGCGCCTCGCGCAGATCGCGGAGTTGACCCGCGACGACGCGTCCATCCTCGGGTCGCACCTCGAAGGTCCCTTCCTCGACGCCGGCCATCGCGGTGCGCACGACGCCGAGCTGTTCGCCGCGCCGACCGCCGACCTCGTGAACCGGCTCATGGCGGCGGCATCCGGCTCGCTCGTGCAGATCACGATCGCGCCGGAGCTCCCCGGTGCGCTCGACGCGATCGCGCGGTTCACCGGCGCAGGCACCGCCGTCGCCGTCGGGCACACCGCTGCCGACGTCGACACGACGCAGCGCGCCTTCGACGCCGGCGCGACGATCCTCACCCACGCCTTCAACGCGATGCCCGGACTCCATCACCGGATGCCGGGACCCGTCGCCGCTGCCCTCGCCGACGAGCGCGTGACGCTCGAGGTGATCGCCGACGGCGTGCACCTCCACCCCACCGTCATCCGCCTCATCGCAGCGGCCGCGCCGGACCGGATCGCGCTCGTCACCGACGCGATGGCGGCAGCGGCAGCGGCGGACGGCGAGTACATCCTCGGCGCGCTCCCGGTCACGGTCGCGGACGGCACGGCTCGCCTCACGGACGGCACGATCGCCGGCTCCACGCTCACGCAGGATGCAGCCCTCCGCGTCGCGGTCGCCGCCGGTGTCCCGCTGCCCGAGGCGGTCACCGCCCTCACCCGCACGCCCGCGCGCGCGATCGGTCGCCCGGAGTTCGGCAGCCTCGCCGTCGGCGCCGTCGCGGACGCCGTCCTGCTGAGCGCCGACCTCACGGTGCAGCGAGTCTGGAGCGGCACCGTCTGACGGCGGTCAGGGCGTGAGCGGCCCAGGCCGTTCAGCCCACCAGCACGTCAGCCCACGAGCCGGTCAGCCCACGAGACCCGGCGTCAGCAGCCGGTCCCCGAGGTGGGCCACGCCGCCGCCCAGGACGACGGCGTCGACGTCCGTACTGAGGACGAGCAGTTGCACCGCCCCCGCGACCCCGCGCACGACATCGGCCCGCAGCGCGCGGGCGGCCGGGTGCCCGGCATCCGCTGCATCGAACAAGCACTCACCAGGATTTGCGAACGGTCTTGACAAATTCGTTACCTGCCGTGCGCCGTAGAATCGAAGGATGTCCGATCTCCCCGTCGTCCGCCCTGAGCAGCCCGCCGCACCGCTGCCAGCGGGGACCCGTGCACCGCTGTCGGCGCTCGATGTGCTCAGCTTCGTGTGTGCACTGTTCGCGGTGGCGACCCTCGCGTTCTGGGGCTTCACCGCGTGGGAGCTCCCCTGGAATATCGTCGTGGGCATCGCGGCCCCGATCGGCGCCCTCGTCCTCTGGGGCCTCGTGGTCTCGCCGCGCGCGGTGCTGCGCGTCCACCCGTTCGTGCGGAGCCTCGTCGAACTGCTGATCTACGTCGCCGCGACGATTGTGTGGTGGAGCGCCGGCCAGGCGTGGATCGGCCTGATCTTCGGCGTGGTGGCCGTCACTGTCGGCGTCCTGACGGGTCGGCGGCGGCTGGCATGAGCGCGGTCGTCGACCTGCTGCGCGCCGAACTCGGCGACCGGGTCGACATCACCCCCGCAGCGCTCGAGGACGCCCGCGCCGACAAGTCCGGCCATCGCTCGACCGGCGCCGGCCTCGCAGTCGTCCACGCGGCCACCGTCGCCGACGTCCAGGCCACGATGCGGATCGCGTCCGCGACCGGCACGCCCGTGGTCGTCCGGGGCGCCGGTACGGGACTCGCGGGCGGTGCGAACACCGGTCCCGGCGAGATCGCACTGTCGCTGCGAGGCATGGATCGCATCCTCGATGTGCGCCCCGACGATCTGCTCGCCGTCGTCGAACCCGGCATCCTCAACGCGTCTCTGAACACACAGCTCGCCGAGCACGGCCTCTGGTGGGCACCCGACCCGGCGAGCCGCGAGATCTCCACCGTCGGCGGCAACATCGCGACCGGTGCCGGCGGCCTGCTCTGCGCGAAGTACGGCGTCGTCCGTGATGCGGTCCTCGCACTCGACGTGGTCCTCGCCGACGGGCGACTGATCTCGGTCGGGCACCGCAGCGTGAAAGGGGTGACCGGCTACGACCTGACCGCGCTCATGATCGGGTCCGAGGGCACCCTCGGGGTCGTCGTCGGCGCCACCCTCAAGCTCCGCCGACTCGTGCCCGGCGAGACCCGCACGCTCACCGCCACGTTCGCCGACGTCCGCGCGGCCGCGCGCGCCGCGGCATCCGTCACCGCATCGGGCGTGCAGCCGGCGATCATGGAACTGATGGATGCCGCGAGCCTCGCCGCCGTCCACGACCTGCTGTCGCTCCCGGCACCCGAGCCCGGCGCGGCGCAGTTGACGGTGCAGACCGACGGCGCCGACGCAGCCGCCGCGCAGGCAGAGATCGCCGAGCTCCTCACCGCCGCAGGCGGGACGGTCCGGCTGGCGGCCGATGACGCCGAGGCCGCGCTGCTGTGGCGGATCCGCCGCTCGATGCACCCCGCGATGGAGCGGCTCGGTACGACGCTGATCGAGGATGTGTCGGTCCCCCGGAGTGCCCTCCCCCGGATGTTCGACGAGATCGCCCGCATCGAGGCGGCATCCGGTCTCACCATCCCGACGGTCTGCCACGCCGGCGACGGGAACCTGCACCCGAACTTCGTGTTCGACGGCCCCGAGGTGCCGGCGCACGTCTGGGCGGCGGCCGATGAGCTGTTCCGCGCCGCGCTGCGCCTCGGCGGCACGCTGACCGGCGAGCACGGCATCGGCATCCTCAAGCGTCGGTGGCTCGCGGACGAGCTGGGCGACGATCAGCTGGCGCTGCAGCGCGGCATCAAAGCGGTTTTCGATCCTGCCGGCGTACTCAATCCGGGCAAGGTGTTCACGGCCGCCGACTGAGACAGGTCAGATGCCCTGCCAGTCCGGCTTGTTGGCGTACGCGTACCGGTAGTAGCCGGCGCCGGTGAGCTCCGACGCCGCAGCCTCGTCGACGACGACGGTCACGTGCGGGTGCAACTGGATCGCCGACCCGGGCAGCGACGACGTGAGCGGTCCCTCGACCGCCTGTGCCACTGCGGCCGCCTTGCCTGCGCCGAACGCGAGCAGCACGAGGTGCCTGGCTTCGAGGATCGTGCCGAGGCCCTGTGTGATGCAGTGCATCGGCACGTCGTCGATGGAGTCGAAGAACCGCGCGTTGTCGCGACGGGTCTGCTCGACGAGGGTCTTCACCCGCGTGCGCGACGCGAACGACGACCCGGGCTCGTTGAACCCGATGTGCCCCGACGTGCCGATCCCGAGGATCTGCAGGTCGATACCGCCCGCCTCGGCGATCGCGCGCTCGTAGTCCTCACCGGCGTGCTCGATCGTCGCGAGCGCGCCGTTCGGCGTGTGCACCCGGGTGGGGTCGAGGCCGAGCGGCTCGACGACCTCACGGGTGATCACGGCCCGATAGCTCTCGGGGTGCGTGGGGTCGATGCCGACGTATTCGTCGAGCGCAAACCCGCGCACGCGCGACACATCGAGGCCGGCCAGCCGCGCGGGCAGCGCCTCGTACACCGGCAGCGGCGTCGAGCCCGTCGCGAGCCCGAGCACGGTCTCGGGGTCGGCCGCGATCCGCCGGGCGATCTCGTCGGCGATCAGGGCGCCCGCAGCTGCCGGGGTTTCGACGATGACGATCTCGGCCATATGTGGTGCGCCCTCCTGCAGCGACGGTTCCGCGACGACGCCAGTGTACGGTTCGCGGTCATCGTCCGTGGCAGGCTTGAAGACCGTGCCGAGAGGAGATGACATGGCCGCCCGTCGCAGCACGACCCTCCGACCACTCCGGTTCGCCGCCGTGTCCGCAGCCACGGCGATCGTCGTGGCGGGCTGCGCCGCCGGGCCGACTCCCACCCGCGACGCGGGGAGCCAGTCGCTCACGGACGCGTGCGCAATCGTACGAGCCGAAGTGGATGCCGCGATGTCGGCCTTCGGCGAGATCGATCCATCCGACCCAGCCCGCGCCGGCGCCGCGCTCGGTGACGTCGTCGACAGCCTCGCCGTCGCGCAGGACGCCATCGACAACGCGGAACTCGCCGCAACCGTCGCGCGCCTGCACGAGGGGTTCACCGACCTACGCGACGGCGTGACGGCCGCTGCGGACGGCGACATCTCCGGCCTCGCAGGGCTCGGAAACGCGACGGACGAGATCCGTAGCGCGAGCACCGCGTTCCAGGACTCCTGCGGCACCTGACGCGGATCTCCGACTCCGGAGTACACACAGGCGACCTCTCAGCCCCGGTCGCGTACCATTTGCAGTACGCGCCCGGGTCTCCGAACGCGGCTGGACACACCTCGGGGGAGCACATGTCCGACCTCATCACACGTTCCGGCGCGGACGACGCGCCCGCCGCCGACGCGCCCGACGTTCGCTGGGCACCAGCCGAGCCGGCCCCGAAGCGCCGCCACCTCGGCTGGAAGATCGGCATCCCCGTCGGCATCGTCACCGCCGGCGCGGTCGCGGCTTCGCTCGTGCTGATCGCCCCCGGCACCGCCGCGGCGGGCGCCCAGGTCGGTTGGCAGACGCCCGGCGTCGCGGCATCCACCATCGCATCACATCTGTCCGGCATGACGATCACGCTGGGCGACGGCGGCCCGACAGTCACGGGCGCCGACCTCGGTGCGTCCGTCGACGCGGTCGCACTCGCCGACGCGGCGTTCGCCCGGAGCCCGATGTGGAACGTGACCAGCTGGTTCGGCCAGGTCGACGCGGGTGCCGTGACACTCGACACCGATCGCGCGACGGAGTCGCTGCGTGCCGCGTTGCCCGACCTCTTCACCGACCCCACTCCCGCTTCGATCTCCTTCGGCGACGCCGGCTACGAGGTGTCCCCCGCCGTGGACGGGGCCGGCATCGACCTCGAGGCCGTCCGGAACGCCATCGAGGCTGGACTCGCCGACGGTGCGAGTGCCGTCACCGTCGAACCGAGCACCGAGCCGGTCGCCGCGGCGACCTCGACCGAGATGGCCGACGCCACCGCGGCCACACTCGCCGAGATGATCGCCGAGGCGGGGTTCTATGCCGGCAGTGAGCGCGTCGTGGAGGTCTCAGCCGATCGGCTCGCGTCGTGGATAACCGTCGGCACCGACGAGTCCGGTGCGTTCACGATCACCGCGGATGCCGCCGCGATCCAGTCCACCGTCGATGGGCTCGCCGCGAAGGTGAACCAGGACGCGGTGACCGCCGAAGTGCTCGAGAGCGAGGCCGGCACCACGCTCGCGACCGTCGTCGAGGGGCAGGACGGTCGCGTCCTCGGCGACACCGCCGGCGTCGCCCGCGACTTCGCAGAGCAGCTCGCCGGCGGCGACGCCGCCTACGCACTGCCGGTCGATGTCACCCCGCGCGAGACCGTCACCACGGTGCGCCTCGCCGAGGTCGACCTCGGCGAGCAGCGCCTGTACCTGAAGGAGAACGGCAAGGTGATCGACACCTGGCTGATCTCGAGCGGCCGCGACGGCGCCATCACCTACACCGGGCACTACTCCATCGGATGGCGCACGCCGCTCCAGGACATGAAGGGCACCTCGCGCGACACGGGCTCGAAGTACACCCAGCCCGATGTGCCGTGGGTCATGTACTTCAACGGCAACCAGGCCTTCCACGGCGCCTACTGGCACAACAACTTCGGCAACCAGATGAGCGCCGGCTGCGTCAACATGCCCCCCGCCCTCGCGAAGCAGCTCTACGACTGGCTGCCCGACGGCGGCGACGTCTGGATCCACGCCTGACCCGCAGACCGCGCGAACGATGAAGGCCGGATGCCACGGGGCATCCGGCCTTCATCGTTCGTCGGACGGGATCAGATCCCGTCGATGATCGCGTTCAGGGTCTGCGAGGGGCGCATGATGGCGGCAACCAGCGCGGTGTCGGGACGGTAGTAGCCACCGATCTCGGCCGGCGAACCCTGCACGGCGAGGAGCTCTGCGACGATCGCGTCCTCGTTCGACACGAGCGCCTCGGCGACCGGCGCGAACGCCGCCGCGAGGTCCGCGTCGGCGGTCTGACCTGCCAGCTCCTGCGCCCAGTAGGTGGCGAGGTAGAAGTGGCTGCCGCGGTTGTCGATCGTCCCGAGGGCGCGACCGGGCGACTTGTCGTCCTCGAGGAACGTGCCGGTCGCGGCGTCGAGCGTGTCGGCGAGGATCTTCGCCTTGGGGTTGTCGGTGAAGTCGGCGAGGTGCTCGAACGACGCCGCGAGGGCGAAGAACTCACCCAGCGAGTCCCAGCGGAGGTAGTTCTCCTCGACGAGCTGCTGCACGTGCTTGGGAGCAGAGCCGCCCGCACCGGTCTCGAAGAGCCCGCCGCCCGCGAGCAGCGGGACGATCGAGAGCATCTTGGCGCTCGTGCCGACCTCGAGGATCGGGAACAGGTCGGTCAGGTAGTCGCGGAGCACGTTGCCGGTGACCGAGATGGTGTCGAGGCCGTGACGCATGCGCGCGAGCGTGTAGCGGGTGGCCTCCTCGGGGGCGAGGATCGTGATCTGCACGCCGGTGGTGTCGAGCAGGGCGAGCGCCTGGTGCACCTTGGCGATGAGCTGAGCGTCGTGCGCACGGTTCAGGTCGAGCCAGAACACGGCAGGCGAGCCGGTGGCGCGGGCGCGCGTGACGGCGAGCTTCACCCAGTCCATGACCGCGATGTGCTTGGTCTGCGTCGCGCGCCAGATGTCACCGGTGCCGACGGTGTGCTCGATGAGCACGGTCCCCTGCGAGTCGGTGATCTGGACGACTCCGGGAGCGGCGATCTCGAACGTCTTGTCGTGGCTGCCGTACTCCTCGGCGGCCTGGGCCATCAGGCCGACGTTCGGGACGGTGCCGATCGTGGTCGGGTCGAGCGGACCGTTCGCGATGACGTCGTCGATGACGGCCTGGTAGACGCCGGCGTAGGACGAGTCGGGGATGACCGCGAGGGTGTCCTCCTCGCCGCCGTCGACGCCCCACAGCTTGCCGCCGTTGCGGACGAGCGCGGGCATGGACGCGTCGACGATGACGTCCGAGGGAACGTGCAGGTTCGTGATGCCCTTGTCGCTGTTGGTGTACGACAGACGGGGGCCGGACTCCATGGCAGCGGTGAACGCGGCGGCGATCTCGTCGCCGTTCGCGACGTCCGTCAGCCCCGAGAGGATCGAGCCGAGGCCGTTGTTCGGCGTCAGCCCCGCCTCGGCGAGCGCGTCGCCGTAGCGGGCGAAGACATCGGCGAAGAAGGCCTTCACGACGTGGCCGAAGATGATCGGGTCGCTGACCTTCATCATCGTCGCCTTGAGGTGGACGGAGTAGAGCACGTCGTCCGACTTCGCCATCTCCAGCGTTTCGGCGAGGAACGCGTCGAGAGCGGCAGCAGAGAGGAACGTCGCGTCGATGATCTCGCGCGGCAGGACCTTCAGGCCGTCCTTGAGGACCTTCTCGGTGCCGTCCTCGGCGATGTGACGGATGGTGAGCACGTCGTCGTGAGCGGCGACCCAGCTCTTCTCGTTCGACTTGAAGTCATCGTGGCCCATGGTCGCGACGCGGGTCTTCGACCCGTCAGCGAACGGCTTGTTGCGGTGCGGGTGCTTGCGGGCGTAGTTCTTCACCGACAGCGGCGCACGGCGGTCGCTGTTGCCCTCGCGCAGCACGGGGTTCACGGCGGAACCCTTGATGCGGTCGTACCGGGCGCGGATGTCCTTCTCCTCGACGGAGGTCGGCTCGTCCGGGTAGGCGGGGATGTCGTACCCCTGCGACTGCAGTTCGGCGATGGCCGCCTTGAGCTGCGGGATGGACGCCGAGATGTTCGGCAGCTTGATGATGTTGGCCTCGGCGAGGGTCGCGAGACCGCCGAGCTCGGCGAGCGCGTCGCCGACCTGCTGCTCGTCGGTCAGATTCTGCGGGAACGCCGCGAGGATGCGGCCGCCGAGGGAGATGTCGCGCGTCTCGATCTCGACCCCGGCCTGCCCGGCGACGGCCTGGACGATGGGGAGGAACGAAGCGGTGGCGAGGGCCGGAGCCTCGTCCGTATAGGTGTAGATGATGGTCGACTCAGGCACGTGTCGTCTCTCCGTTGTGAACGTTCGGGGAATCGCGATCAGCCTATCGCACGGGCGCCAACTGTCTCGATGTCGAGATACTTCCGCAGTGACCCCCGCGGACCGCGGATACGCGTGCACATCGACGCCTCCGCCGGGTACCCTGGCCGCATGACGGAGCTGCGTTTGGTCGAACTGTCCGCCGACACGATCGTTGCGGTCAACACGATGTCCCTGAAGCCCGGCCAGGAGCAGTTCCTCGCTCCGACGAGCTATGCGGTCGCGGGCGCCGTCGTGAATCCCGCGACCGCCTGGCAGCGCGTCGTGCTCGACGGCGACGAGGTCGTCGGGTTCGTCAGCGCGAACTTCGACGAGGACGCCGCGCAGTCGCACTTCCGATCGGTGCTGTGGCGCATCAACGTCGACGCCGACGACCAGGGCAAGGGCGTGGGCCGTTTCGCGGTCACCGGGCTCATCGACGAAGCGCGCACGCGCGGCTTCGATCACGTCAACGTCATCTACGAGGCAGGCGACGGAGGCCCGGAGGCCTTCTTCCGTCGCGTCGGCTTCACCCCGGTCGACGAGACCGAGTACGGCGAGGTCGTCGCAGAGATCCGCCTCTGAGGCACCGCGCTCAGCACTGCAGCCGAGCGATCTCGCCCGATGGTCGCATCGTGGACGTGGGAGCGTTCACACGATTTTGTTGATGCTAGCCACAAAATGCTTGCATCCGCTCGATGTCACGCATATGCTCGCCGTCGAAGCGCTTCGAGATCGGTCTCGCAGCGCACCCCACGTTCGACGGAGAAGGTGATGGCATGGCGCGGATCGACGAAGTCGCAGCGGCCGCTGGCGTGTCCATCAGTACCGTTTCGTACGCGCTCAGCGGCAAGCGCTCCATCTCCCCCGACACCCGTCGTCGGGTCGAAGCGGCCGCGACGCGACTCGGCTATCAGCCGCACGCCGGCGCCCGTGCCCTCGCCGGCCGTCGCACGCAGATCTTCGCCCTGACCGAACCGTTGCGCGCCGACACGCACGCGCCCACGCATATGGCGTTCGTCCTCGCCGCCTCGGTCGCTGCACGTCTGCGCGAGTACGACATCCTGCTCCTCACCGATGAGCAGGCTTCAAAAGGGATGCAGCGCGTGGCGGCCAGCGACCTCGTCGACGCCGTGCTCGTCCTCGATGTCGCGCCGGACGACGAACGCGTGGCCATCGCTCGCTCGCTCCGCATCCCCACCGTGTTCATCGGCATCCCGAACGACCACGACGGGCTCGACTGCGTCGACTTGGACTTCGAAGCCGCGGCCGTCATGGCCGTGGACCGCCTCGTGGACGCGGGGCACGAGCACGTCGCGCTGCTCGGTCAATCCGAGGTCGCCTACCGCGCCTCGAACTTCCCGCCCCGGCTCCGATCCTCGATGCGCGAGCGCGCCGAGGCGCGCGGCGTCGCGCACCGGTTCGACCACAGCGGCCGGACGACCACCGATGTCCGGGCCGTCCGCGCATCGGTCGCCGACGCACTCGACGCCGGCGTCACCGGGTTCCTGATCCACGCTGCGGAGGATGCACACGATGCAGCCCTCGCGGTGATCGCCGAGCGGCGCCTGCAGGTGGGGCGCGACGTCTCGGTCATCTCGGTCGCGACCGTCTTCGACACGTCGCGACTCCCGTCCCCCGTCGACACCATCCCGCTCGTGCCCTCGGCATCGTGCGAGGTGGCCGTCGAGCTCGCCATCGCGCGCCTGCAGGATCCCGGGCGCGCGCCGGTCGTGCACCTCATCCAGCCCGAGTACCGAACCGCGGGCTCGGTGTCGCGACGCCGCTGACGCGTGGCGTCGATACCCCGTCCGTTCGCCCATCGTCGAAGCGCTTCGACAATCCGCCTACCGACCCGTATCCCGTACCACCACGACCACCCCGGTCACCATGAAAGGAGTGCCAACGATGGCACGCATGACACGACGGACCGCGGCCCTCGCCGCGGTCTCGACCCTCTCGATCACCGGCCTCGCGCTCAGCGGCTGCGCCGGCGGACCCGGCGACGGCGACGACGCCGGCACCCTCCGCCTGTGGCACTACGAGGGTGCCGACAGCGCGATGGGCAAGGCCTGGGACGAAGCGATCAAGATCTTCGAAGAAGAGACCGGCGCGACCGTCGAGTTCGAGGAGAAGTCTTTCGAGCAGATCCAGAAGACCGCGAGCCAGGTGCTCGACACCGATGCCGCGCCCGACCTGATGGAGTTCAACAAGGGCAACGCCACGGCGGGCTTCCTCGCGAGCACCGGGCTCATCGCCGACATCAGCGACGCGGTCGCCGAGTACGGCTGGGACGACAAGCTCGCACCTTCGCTGCAGACCACGGCGAAGTACAGCGAGGACGGCGTCATGGGCGGCGACACCTGGTACGGCATCCCCAACTACGGCGAATTCGTCGGTGTCTACTACAACCTCGACATGTTCGAAGAGGCGGGCCTCGAGATCCCCACCACCTACGACGAGTTCGTCGACGTGCTCGACGCCTTCGTCGAGCAGGGTGTGACGCCGCTGGCCGAAGCCGGTGCGGAGTACCCGCTCGGGCAGCTCTGGTACCAACTCGCGCTCTCGCAGGCCGACCGCTCGTTCGTCGACGACTACCAGCTCTACGCGAACCCGGTCGACTGGAGCGGACCCGAGGTGACCTACGCGACCGAGACCCTGGCCGACTACGTCGACGCGGGATACATCGCGAAGGACGTCTCATCGGTCGTGGCAGAGGATGCCGGTGTCTCGTTCATCAACGGGACCTCGCCGATCTTCGTCTCGGGCTCATGGTGGTACGGCCGCTTCGTCGCCGAGGCAACCGGCTTCGAGTGGACGATGGCGTCGTTCCCCGAGTCCCAGCTCTCGCTCGGCTCGTCGGGCAACCTGTGGGTCGTGCCCGCGAACGCGGCCAACGCCGACCTCGCCTACGAGTTCATCGACATCACGATGCGCCCCGAGATCCAGGCGATCATCGGCAACAACGGCGGCGTCCCCGTCGCCGCCGACCCCGCCGACATCACCGATGAGAAGAGCGCGGCGCTGATCGAGACGTTCAACGGAATCCTCGACGAGGATGGCCTGTCGTTCTACCCGGACTGGCCCGCCCCCGGCTTCTACGACGTCATCGTTCAGGAGCTCCAGGGTCTCGTGACCGGGTCGCAGGATGCCGCAGCGACCGCGACCAACCTCGGCGCGCAGTACGACGAAGGCACGGCGGACTACCGCTGATCCGACCGGGAGGGGCGGATGCCGCATCCGCCCCTCCCCTCACCCCGGAGTCATTCATGAGCATCACCGAAACGCGCGCTCTGCGCACGGCGCTTCCCCCCGAGGAGCCGTCCATCCCCCAGCGCGGGACCGGCCGGGCCGGCTACTGGCTGTACCTGCTGCCCGGCTTCGCGCTGCTGGTCGTCATCGTCATCGTCCCGCTCGTCTGGAACCTGGCCCTCACCTTCACCGACTGGCGCGGTGTCGGGAGCCCCGAGTTCATCGGCCTCGAGAACTGGGCGGCCATCCTCGTGGACGAGGACTTCTGGACCTCCTTCGTCAATTCGGTGTGGATGGTCCTCGCGATGGTGGTCGTCCCGACCGTCGCCGGCCTCTTCGTCGCCGCCGCCCTCTTCGACGTCATCGGGCGCAAGTTCGGCGGAAAGCTCGCGAGCTTCCTCCGGGCCACCTACTACCTGCCGCAGATCCTGCCCGTCGCCGTCGCCGGCATCGTGATCGGCTGGATCGTCCGGCCCGGCGGAGACGGTGCGCTCAACCAGATCCTCGGACTCGTCGGCATCCCACCGGTCGACTGGCTCGGTCAGATGCCGTCCGCCCTCATCGTGCTGATGGTCGTGCTCGTGTGGGTGCAGATCGGCTACCCGGTCGTGGTCTTCATGGCCGCGCTGCAGCGTGTCGACCCCGAGCTCTACGAAGCGGCCGAGCTCGACGGCGCGAACTGGGGTCAGCGATTCGTCGCGATCACCATGAGCATCATCCGACCCGAGATCTTCGTCGTCACCCTCACCTGCACCATCGCGGCACTGAAGGTCTTCGGCCCCGTGTACGTGATCACCCGTGGCGGGCCGGCCGGGTCGACCCTCGTTCCGGCGTACTACGCCTACCAGGAGTTCTTCACGAAGCGCGACGTCGGGTACGGCGCGACGATCGCGACTGTCCTGACGATCCTCGTCGTGATCGTGTCGATCGTCTTCGTGCGAGTACAGAACTCACTCGAACGCAAAGAACGGGCGGGCCTGTGATGGCGACCTCCACCCTGCTTTCCCCGGCCACGAGCCGGACGTCCACTCGCAAGCCGCGCCCGCGCGGCGGCATGACGCGCCCTCGCGGACGCGACTGGATCGTCGTGCTGCTCGTCGCCCTCGGCGCCCTCGCGGTGCTCGCGCCGTTCTACCTCGTGCTCGTCAACTCGTTCAAGTCCCCCACCGACTACGCGAACTCGGGCGCCCTCGCTCTCCCGCAGGCGCTCGACTTCACCGGACTCGGGCGGTTCTGGGAGCGGGTGAACTTCCCCGAGAAGGTCTGGAACTCGATCTTCATCTCGGGCGTCGTCGCCGTGCTCGCCGTGCTCATCTCGATGCTGAACGCCTTCGCGATCGGCATCGGCCGGGTGAAGTACCGCACCTCGATCGTGCTGCTGTTCCTCCTGGCCAACCTGCTGCCGCAGGAGGCGCTGCTGTACCCGCTGTACTACATGTTCAAAGAGGTCGGGCTGTACGACAACGTCTGGGCCGTGATCATCATCTTCGTCGTGATCCAGGCGGCGTTCGGCACCTACCTCCTCAGCTCGGTGTACGGCACCTTCCCGAAGGAGGTGCTCGAGGCGGCATCCCTCGACGGCGCCAGCCGCTGGCAGATCCTGTGGCGCGTGGTCTTCCCGATCAGCCGTCCGACCCTGTCGGTGCTGCTCATCTTCTTCTTCATCTGGACGTGGAACGAGTTCCTGATCCCGCTCACGTTCCTCGCCTCGAATGCGAACCAGACCGTGCCCGTCGCGATCAGCGTGCTGCAGGGCGACCGCCTCATGGACGTCACGACGACGAGCGCCTCGGCCCTGCTGGGCATCATCCCGACGCTCATCTTCTTCCTCATCTTCCAACGCACCCTCACGAGGGGCATCACGGCAGGAGCAGTCAAGTAATGAAGTTCACCGACGGTTTCTGGCAGCTGCGTCCGGGCGTCAGCCCGCTGTTCGCGCAGGAGGCCTACGACATCGACGCCGGCACCCACCCGCACGACGGCGAGGCGGTCGTCGTCTCGGCGACGACCGCGGTCATCGGCCACCGCGGTGACACCCTCAACCGCGCGATCCTCACCGTCACGCTGTCGTCGCCGCTCGAGGGCGTCGTACGGGTGCGGATCGAGCGGCACGTCGGGGGGCGGCGGCACGACGGCTTCGGGCTGCCCGGTGCCGTCGCGGGCGGTGCCGGGGCGGCATCCGTCTCCGGAGACGACGGCGTCCTGCAGACCGGGAACCTCACCGCGCGGGTGCGTCGCGGGACGCCCTGGGGGCTCGACTTCGAAGTGGACGGTCGTCGGATCACCGGCAGCGGCTCGCGCGGCCCGGCGTGGTTCGGCATCGACGACGACGCGCAGGTCGATCCCGGGATGCCGGGTGAGACCGTCAGTGGGATGCACCTCCCGCGCGCCAAGTCCTATGTGCGCGAGCAGCTCGACCTCGGCGTCGGCGAGCTCGTTTACGGCCTCGGCGAGCGCTTCGGCCCTCTCGTCAAGAACGGCCAGAGCATCGACATCTGGAACGCCGACGGCGGCACCTCGAGCGAGCAGGCGTACAAGAACGTGCCGTTCTACCTGTCCAGCCGCGGATACGGCGTGCTCGTCAACGACCCCGGCCATGTGTCGTTCGAGGTCGGGTCGGAAGCGGTCGAGCGCGTGCAGTTCGCGGTGTCGGGCGAAGCACTCGAGTACTTCGTCGTCGCCGGACCCACCCCGAAGGACGTGCTGTCGCGCTACACGGCGCTGACCGGCCGCCCGCCCGTCGTCCCCGCGTGGTCGTACGGCCTCTGGCTGTCGACCTCGTTCACGACCGACTACGACGAGGCGACCGTCACGACCTTCATCGACGAGATGGCCAGACGCGAATTGCCCGTCTCGGTGTTCCACTTCGACTGCTTCTGGATGCGCGAGTTCAACTGGTGCGACTTCGAGTGGGACCCGCGGGTCTTCCCCGACCCGGACGGGATGCTCGAGCGGCTCCACGCGAAGGACCTGCGGGTCAGCGTGTGGATCAACCCGTACATCGGACAGCGGTCGCCGCTGTTCGCCGAAGCCGCCGCGGCGGGGTACCTCGTCCGTCGCCCCGACGGCACGATCTGGCAGTGGGACAAGTGGCAGGCGGGCATGGGCCTCGTCGATTTCACGAACCCGGATGCCACCGCCTGGTACCAGGGCAAGTTGCGGACCCTCGTCGACCAGGGCGTCGACTGCTTCAAGACCGACTTCGGCGAGCGGATCCCCGTCGACGTCGAATGGGCCGACGGCGCCGACCCCGAGCGGATGCACAACCTGTACACGCAGCTCTACAACCGCGCCGTGCACGACGTCCTCGTCGAGGCGCGCGGCGAGGGTGATGCGGTGCTCTTCGCCCGTTCGGCGACCGCCGGCGGGCAGACCATGCCCGTGCACTGGGGTGGCGACAACACGTCGACGTTTCCCTCGATGGCCGAGACATTGCGCGGCGGACTTTCGCTCGCGTTCAGCGGCTTCGCGCACTGGAGTCATGACATCGGCGGATTCGAGGGCACGCCCGATCCGACCGTCTTCAAGCGGTGGACCGCGTTCGGCCTCCTCAGCACGCACAGCCGGTTCCACGGCTCGAGCTCGTACCGCGTGCCGTGGAACTTCGACGACGAGGCCGTCGAGGTCACGCGCCGCTTCACGCACCTCAAGATGCGGCTGATGCCGTACCTGTTCCAGGCCGGGATCGACGCGGCATCCACCGGCGTCCCGGTGTTCCGGCCGATGCAACTCGAGTTCCCGGGCGACCCCACGGTCGGGCACCTCGACCGGCAGTTCATGCTCGGCGGCGATCTGCTCGTCGCACCCGTGATGGACGCCGCCGGCGATGTCGAGTTCTACCTGCCGGAGGGCACCTGGACGCACCTGCTCACCGGCGAGGAGGTCACCGGTGGTCGCTGGCGACGCGAGCATCACGACGTGTTCTCACTGCCGATCTACGCGCGCCCCGGCGCGGTCATCCCGTGGGGCGCCCGTACCGACCGACCCGACTACGACTACCTCGACGGCTTGAGCCTCCGCGTTTTCCGCGGCGGTTCGGGCACCCGCGAGGTCACCGTGACGACGCCCGACGGCGCAGCGCAGACCTTCACCGTCTCGCTCGACGAGGTCACCGGCTGAAACGAGCGGATGCCGCGACCCGGGCTGCTGCCCGGGGCCCGCGGCATCCGCTCGGCGTCGTCAGACCAGCGACTCGCGCCACGCCCGATGGAGCTGGGCGAACTTGCCGGTGCCGGCGATGAGGGCGGCGGGGGCGTCGTCCTCGATGATGCGGCCGTGTTCCATGACGAGGACGCGGTCGGCGATCGCGACCGTCGACAGCCGGTGCGCGATGATGATCGCGGTCCGGTCGGCGAGGAGCGTGCCGAGTGCTTCCTGGATCTGGCGTTCGCTCGGGATGTCGAGCGACGCCGTCGCCTCGTCGAGGATCAGCACCGCCGGGTCGGCGAGGAACGCGCGCGCGAACGAGATCAGCTGCCGCTGCCCCGCCGAGACGCGACCACCGCGCTTGTTCACGTCGGTGTCGTACCCGTCGGGCAGCCGCTCGATGAACCCATCCGCGCCGACCGCCCGCGCGGCGGCGCGGATCTCGTCCATCGTCGCGTCGGGCTTGCCGAGCGCGATGTTGTCGGCGACGGTGCCGCTGAACAGGTAGGCCTCCTGCGTGACCATCACGATGGCGCGACGCAGGTCCTTCGGGTGCAGCTGCCGCAGGTCGACGCCGTCGAGCGTCACCGCACCTGCCGTCGGATCGTAGAACCGCGCGATGAGCTTCGCGAGCGTCGACTTGCCGGCACCGGTCGTGCCGACGAGTGCGATCGTCTGCCCCGCGGGGATGTCGAGCGCGAAGTCGGGCAGGATCGTGCGGTCGCCGGAGTATCCGAACGTCACGTCGTCGAACCGCAGGTGGCCGCGGGCCTCCCACAGGTCGACGGGCTGCTTCGGGTCGGGCACCGTCGGCGCCTCCTCGAGCACGCCCGACACCTTCTCGAGCGCAGCCGTCGCCGACTGGTACGAGTTCAGGAAGAACGCGACCTCTTGCATGGGCGCGAAGAAGTTCCGCACGTACAGGACCGCCGACAGCAGGAAGCCGAGCTCGAGGACGCCGTCTGCCACGCGGATGCCGCCCCAGAAGACCACCAGCGCGAGCGACAGCGAAGCGAGCGCCATCATGCCCGGCTCGAATGTGCCGAACAGGCGGATCGAGCGCATGTTGATGTCGCGGTAGTCGCTCGACAGGCCCCCGAACTCGCCGTCGTTCGCGGGCTCCTTGCGGAACGCCTTGACGGCGCGGATGCCGGTCATCGTCTCGACGAACTTCACGATGACCCTCGCGCTGATGACGCGCGACTCCCGGTAAACGACCTGCGAGCGCAGGTAGAACCAGCGCATCAGGAAATACAGCGGGATGCCCATCGCGGCGAGGATGACGCCCGACTGCCAGTCGAGCAGCAGCAGTGCGACGAGCGTGAACCCGCCGTAGAGCAGGCCCGAGACGAGCTCGTTCAGGCCACCGTCGAGGAGCTCGCGGATCGTGTCGAGGTCGCTCGTCTGGCGCGAGATGATGCGACCCGACGTGTACGACTCGTGGAACTCGAGGCTGAGTCGCTGCGTGTGCAGGAAGATCCGCTTGCGGAGGTCGAGCATCACGGCCTGCGTGAGCCGCGCGGCGACGACGGCGTACCAGCCGATGAGGGCGGCACCGCCCACCGCGGTGACCAGGAACAGCGCGACGACGACGACCGTCGGCATCCAATTCGCTTCCGTGGTGACGGCGGGGAGCGCGTTCGCGATGCCCCATCCGACGAGGGCGGGACCGGCGACGCGCATCGCGGTCGAGATCACGAGGACGACCGCGGCGAGCGCGAGGTCGACCTTCAGCGGCGTGACGAGCGACCCGAGCAGCCGCAGCGAGCGGCGGCGGATCTCGCGACTCTCTTCGCGCGTGTAATCGGAGCGGTCTTCGCCGCTGGTTCCGGTGACGGTGCTCACAGGGTCACCTCCCTTGCGTGGTTGCGTTCTTCTTCGTCTTCGAGACTCGAGATGACGTGGCGGTAGTGCTCGCTGGTGCGGAGCAGCTCGGAGTGCTTGCCGACCGCCGTGATGCGACCGGCTTCGAGGAGCGCGACCCGGTCGGCGAGCATGACCGTCGAGGGGCGGTGCGCGACGACGAGCGCCGTGGTCTCGGCGAGCACCTCGCGCAGCGCGTCTTCGACGAGCGCCTCGGTGTCGACGTCGAGCGCCGACAGCGGGTCGTCGAGCACGAGCACCGCGGGGCGCGCGGCGACGGCGCGCGCGAGCGCGAGTCGCTGCCGCTGGCCGCCCGACAGGCTGAGGCCCTCTTCACCGATGACGGTGTCGACGCCCTCGGGGAGGTCGTCGACGAAGCCGGCCTGCGCGACGGCGAGCGCTTCGCGCAGCACCGCCTCGGCTTCCGGGCTCCCCGGCGTGAGGTCCTCGCGGCCGAGCAGGACGTTCTCACGCACGGTCTGCGAGAACAGCGTGGCGTCCTCGAAGGCCATGCCGACGTGGCGCCGCAACTCGGTGAGGGCGAGGTCGCGGACATCCACGCCGTCGAGCAGCACGCGTCCGCCGGTCACGTCGTAGAGGCGGCCGGGCAACGTCGTGAGGGTCGTCTTGCCCGAGCCGGTGAGACCGACGAGCGCCATCGTCTCGCCCGGTTCGAGGGCGAGGTCGATGCCGTCGAGCAGGTCGCGCTCGGCGTCACCGGCATCCTGATACCGGAACCGCGCACCCTCGAAGACGAGCTCGCCGCGGGGCCGCTCGATCGTGGTCGGGTGGTCGGGGTCGATGATCGTGTTCTCCTCGTCGAATACCTCGAAGATGCGGTCGGTCGCCGTGCGCGCGTCGACGAGGAACGAGAACAGGAACCCGATCGACTCGACGGGCCAGCGCAGAATCGTGGCGAGGGCGAAGAACGCGATGAGCGCGGCCTGGTCGATCTCGTTCGCCGCAGCGAGCGCGATACCGGCGCCCAGGCACAGCGCGAACGCGATGTCGGGCAGCAGCACGAGCCAGAACCAGATCCAGCCCACGGCGCGGGCCTTGCTGATCTCGGTCTCGCGGAGCGTTTCGGCCTGGCGGGTGAACTTCTTGAGCGCGTGCCCACCACGACCGAAGGCCTTGAGGACGCGGATGCCGTGCACCGACTCCTCCACCGCGGTCGCGAGGTCGCCCGCCTGGTCTTGACTCTGCCGCGAGAGCATGCCGTAGCGCTTCTCGAAGATGAACCCCGCGATCCACAGCGGCGCCGAGACGACGACGAAGATCGTGCCGAGCAGCCAGTGCCACCGGAACAGGATGACCGAGCCGACGACGATCGTGATGACGTTGACCACGAGCAGGACGAGACCGAACGCGAGCCACCGGCGAATGAGGCCGATGTCCTGCATCATGCGGCTGAGCAGCTGGCCCGACTGCCACCGGTCATGGAATGCAACGGGGAGCCGCTGCAACCGCGAATAGAACCCGGTGCGGATCTCGTACTCGACGGCGGTCGCGGGCGCGAGCACGAACCAGCGGCGCGCCCACACCATGAGCGCCTCGGCGAGACCGAGGGCGAGCACCGCGGCGGCACCGAGCGCGATGAGTCCGAACTCACCGGAATCGATGGGGCCGCCGTCGCCGACGACCTGCTCGAGGACGAGGGGGATGCCGAGGCCGAGCAGGCTCGCGAGGAGCGCACTCAGCGCGCCGAGGCCGAGCCGGGGCAGCACGGGACGGGCGAAGGGAAGCAGCCGCGCGAGCGCGCGGACGGTGGACAGACGGGACGACGTCGTTTGAGTCATGATCCTGCAGGGGTGGTGACGGATGCCACGGCAGAGGAGTGCCGAGGCGGAGAGCGCAGCAGGGCGCGGACGATCAGGGCCTATTCGGCCCGTCGAGGAAGAACGGTGCGGAGCGCGGATCGATTCCGCGCTCGATCATCCCTGGCGGGTGCGGCGTCCGGCGGCGAGGAAGGCGGCGGACTTCGTGGTGACGATCTCCGTGGACATGGCTTCCTCCTCGTTCAGGGCCGGATGTGGCGCCCGCATCGTGCGCGGGAGCCCTCCAGAATATCCCTGTGCGTTCGCTGAGTGCAAGCGCGCTCAGCCCTGCGATTCGCGCGCGAGCAGTCGCTCCTTGACGTCGAGCCCCCACGCGAATCCACCGAGCGCTCCCCCGGTCCGCAGCACCCGGTGGCAGGGCACGAACAGCGCGGGCGCGTTCCGTGCGCATATGGATGCCGCCGCCCGCACCGCGCCGGGTGAGCCGAGCGCCGCGGCGAAGGCGGTGTAGGTGAGCGGCTCCCCGGGCACGATCCGGCGCAGCGCCGCCCAGCCCGCGAGCTGCAGCTCAGTGCCCGACTGGCGCACGGGGACCGCGTCGATCGCCGCGAGGTCGCCCGCGTAGTACGCGGCGACCGCGGCCGCGGCATCCGTCCCACCGACCTCGATGCCGGCGGGACGATGCGCGGGGCGCAGCCGCGCCACGATCGCAGCGTGGTCGTCGGTCCAGCCAGACGCAAGGACCTCGCCGCCGTGCTCGAGGATCGTGAACGGTCCATCAGGGGTGGGGACGGTCTGGATGCGAGCGGTCATGCCGATACCTTCCTGTCGGCCGGCGCGGCGCGCCAAGCCTGGGTGACGGGTGCGGCGTACCAGAGGTGCGCCATGAGGTAGCTGCGCCAGGGCGCGGTGCGCGCGGCCCACGCGGTGAGCGGTCCCGGGTCGGCGGGGAGTCCCGCCGCGGCGGCGCCCGCGCGGGCGGCGACGTCGCCGGGGAGGAAGACGTCGGGATGGCCGAGCACCCGCATGCGGACGTAGTCGGCCGTCCACGGACCGATGCCGGGGAGCGCGAGGAGCGCGGCCCGTTGCTCAGCGGCGTCGTCGCCGGCGCTCAGCCGCAACGAGCCGTCGGCGAGGGCGGTCGCCGCGCCCACGATGGCGCGGATACGCGCCGCCGGGCCGCGCAGGACGTCAGCGCCCCGCTCCGCGACCGCCTCGGGCGTCGGGAAGAGGACAGCGCGGCCGGCCGCGGTCTCGACGGGTTCGCCGAGGTCGGCGGCGAGCCGGCCCATGACGGTCCGCGCCGCCGCGACGCTGATCTGCTGACCGATCATCGCGCGCAGGAGCATCTCGTCGGCGTCGATCGCGGCGGGAAGCCGCACGCCCGGGATCCGCGCGACGAGCGGCGCGAGCTCGGGGTGCCGGGCGAGCGCTTCGTCGATCGCGGTGGGGTCGGCGTCGAGGTCGAGCAGGCGTCGCACGCGCGACAGGAGTGCGGAGAGGTCTTTCAGCGAGGCGAGCTCGACGCGCAGCCGCACCCGGCCCAGGATGTCCTGGCGAACCTCGAACCAGGCGGGTCCCCCGTCGAGTCGGATCACCCGCGCGAACGACTCGGCATCGCCGGATTCGACCCCGGGCACCGCGTGCGCGCGCATCCACCCGAACAGGCCCACGGCGTCGAACGGCTCGCGCACCGGCAGTAGCAGCTCGATCCGACCGGAAGGCCGGGACGCCGCACCCCGGCGCGCGCGGAGCTGCCCGGGCGCGAGCGCGAAGACCTCGCCGATCGTGTCGTTGAACTGACGCACACTCGAGAACCCCGCAGCGAAGGCCACGTCGGCGATCGGCAGGTCGGTGCCGACGAGCAGTGCCCGCGCCGTGTGGGCACGGTGCGCACGGGCGAGCGCGAGCGGGCCCGCGCCGAGCTCGGCGGCCAGCAACCGGGTCAAGTGCCGAGACGAATAGCCGAGGCGCGCGGCGAGCGCCGGGACGCCCTCGCGGTCGACGACACCATCGGCGATGAGCCGCATCGCGCGGGCGGCGACATCGCCGCGCAAGTTCCACTGCGGCGACCCCGGTGTCGCTTCGGGGAGGCACCGCTTGCACGCGCGGTAGCCGGCCTCGTGCGCCGCGGCGCTGGTCGCGTAGAACGTGACGTTCTGCGGTTTCGGCGTGCGCGCCGGGCAGCTCGGACGGCAGTAGATGCCGGTGGAACGGACGGCCGTGACGAACTGCCCGTCGAAGCGGGCGTCGCGCGCATCGATGGCGCGGTAGCGCTCATCGAAGGTCATCGCGGCGATCGTCATGCGACCAGCGTGTCACGTCCCCGGCGACCTGGCTCGCGGAAATCGGACACGACCGCGTTCAGCCCACCGGCGTCCACTGCGTGATGGTCGAGAGCAACGGCGCGTCGTCGCCGCTGCGGAGCGCGACGCCCGTGACCGAGGGTGCGCTCAGCACGATGCGCGGCGCCATCGCGAGGGGCCGGGCCAGCGCAGCGTCCACGATCGTCGCCTCGATCGACGCGAGCACCTCGCGCGCCTCGTAGACGTCGACGGTCCGCTCGAGCGTCGCGATGCGCTCGTCGCGATCGGCGCTGCCCGTGCCTGTGAGGCTCGATGCACCGTCGGTGCCCCACTGCGCCGCGATCTCGGCGGGCGACTCGGGCACCGGGATCCGCTCGATCACGGCGTCCCACCCGTTCTTCGACCTGGCGGCCCGCGGGTCGTCGGTGCCGCAATCTGCCACCGACCAGCCGCCTTCGGCCGCTGCCGTCCGGAGCGCGCGGAACGCACCCTTCGCAAACGAGCTGCGCGAATCGAAGAGCACGCACACCCGAGCGCGATCGGCGACACCGGCCTCGGCACGATCGATCGCGGCATCGTCCGCGGGGGTGCCGATCGCCTCGGTGAAGCCGGAATCCTCGGTCACGATGTCCCACGCGCGCGACCCCGGTGCGGACACCATCGAGGTGGTCTTCGTGTACGACTCCGCCCACGGCCCGGCACCGGCGGCGACCATGTCGTCGGCCGGGACGGTCCGCAGGAACGCTGCCCGAGCGGCCCGGTTCGAGAAGACCCCGTCGGGGCTCAGGACGAGTGCCCACATCGTGCCGTCGTGCGCGGACTGCAGGACGTAGTCCCGACGCTCGAGCTCTTGCACGGGCTCACGCAGCGCCGCCGACGCAGGCAGCGTGGCGATGTCGAGCGTGCCGTCCAACGCCGAGACGGGATCGTCCCCCGGCGGCACCAGCGAGACCTCGGCAAGCTGCGGCATCGCCGCGCCCGCGTACGTCGGGTTGGGGAGCAGCGAAATGCGCTGACCACCCTCCAGGGCCTCGACGGCCCCCACCAGGTAGGGGCCACTCGACAGGGCGGCATCCGCGGCGAAGGCGCCGTCTTCGGCGACGGCGAACCCGGTACGCCATGCCTCGGCGAGCTCGGCGGTCGCAGCGGCGTCGCCGCTCAGCAGCGCTTGCAAGACCGCCTGCTTCGCTTCCATCGGGTCGTCGAGATCGAACGCCGCCCCGCCGACGACATGTGCGGGGACGGCGGCGGTCACCTCGCTCTGCCAGCCGATGGTCGGCGCCGGGAAGGTCACCTCGATCGCGCGGGCGAACTCATCGACCTCGAATGCGGATGCCGCTTCCTCGGGCGGCTCCTCGTCGAGGAGTCCGGCGGCGGCGGCCCAGCCGAGGGCCAGGTCGGCGGCATCCACCGGGATGTCATCGGACCACGACGGCTCGGCGAGGTCGTACCGCACGGTGAACGGATCGTCCGACACGATCTCGACGACGCCGAACGTGGGGTCGGCGACGAAGTCGCCATCGACGATCGCACCGAAAGACCCGCGGGTCGCGGCGGCGATGTCGAGGTTGGCCGCAGTGGGGTTCGCTGCGGCGTTGAAGGACGTCAGCGCACCGGACCAGCCGACGACGGCGCCACTGTCGGGCACCACGGTCGGGGGCAACGCGGGCGCACAGGCGCTCAGCGCGAGGGCGCCGACGACGATGCCGACGGCCACACCGCGGCGGAGGGAGCGCATCCGGAAGTCAGACGCGGTCGGTGCCGTCGTCGAGATCGGCCGCCATCTCGCGATACGGCTCGCTCTCCTCGCTCTCGAGCCAGCTGCGGGCGTACTCGATGAGCACGGCCGGCGATTCCTCGGCCTCAGCGGCGCTCCCGAACGGGCCGAGGCAGTCCTCGGACGGCCGCTCGTCGTCGCGAACGACGGTCTGAGTCGAGAGGTTGTACCAATAGGTCTGCGACGTCGTCATGCGGCGGCCACTCCGTTCATCTCCCTGATCCTAACCAGCCGCAGGTTGCGGCTTCCAAGCCCTTGCGGGCCGGGTCCCGGACATGGCAGAGGCCGCGACGCCGATCGCGTCGCGGCCTCTGACCACGCTGAGGATTCAGCCGCCGGCGAGCTCGGCGTCCGTGTCGCGGATCCGGTCGGCCATACGGTCGAGGGCCTGCGCCATGTCGTTGACCGCCTCGGCCGCGTCGTCGAGCGACGTGGTCAGCTCGGAGTACGCGGTGGAGTACGCCTCGGAGGCGTTCTCGGTCTTGAAGCCGTCCTGCACGAGGTCATCGATGATGCCCTGCAGTTCCTTCAGCGTGTCGGTGACGGTCTGGCGACCGTCGCGCAGGCGCTGCGCCGCGCTCTCCATCTCGCTGTAAGTTGCACCGAAGTCGTGAGCCATGAAACCCGCCTCCCAGCGTGTCGTCGTTGTGCGAGCATCTGATCACCCTCGCGAGAACGAGGCTAGCCAAGGAAGTTTTTTCGACCAATGGGGAGAACTCCCCAACCGAAACCCCTATGGTTCGCCCAGCACGTCGCACATCTCGCAGTCCATCTCAGACGCCCAGCGTGGTGCCGGCGGCTTCGGCTGAGACGCGGGCCGCGGCGCGCGTCGTCGGGGCCGGAACGCCCTCCGCCGCGGGCGCCGGCGCGACGGGCGCGTCGGCGACCAGCGGCATCTGCACGGTGACCGCGCGTCCGGCCTGCACGAAGATGCCACGCCCCACGGGGAAGTCCGATCGCTTGACCCGACCGAACGGCGTCTTGAAGATCGCCTCGCCGTCGTACGTGTCGGGCTTGAGCACGATGCCCTGCCTGCCGGCCTTCCACTCGCCCAGCACGCCGATACTGCCGCTCGCGCGGCTGATCTCGGCCTCGCCCACCAGGAGGTGCTCGCTGTCGTTCATCGCCTGCAGCAACGCCCGCATGGGGCGATCCGCGGCGCCGTCGGAGAGGTGTGGCATGTCCTCGATGACGATCATGATCCTGCCGCCGGCGAGGTCGCCGGTGACGAGCTCGGTGAGCTCGGCCGCCAGGTCCTTCTCGTCTTCGGGCTTGGTGGCGCTGGCCACCCAGGGACGGAAGTCCTTGAGCTCGGCCCGCCGACTGCCGAAGTGGTAGAGCCGGACGGTCGGGTCGAAGCGCTCCACTGCGACGACGAGGGCCTTCAGCGCGTTCGTGCGGCCCGACGCGGGCGGACCCGACACGACGAACGAGCCGATCGGCTCGAACCCGCGTGCGGCGAGCGTGTCGTCGGCGACACCGAAGACCGGCATCCCGTCGACCTGGGCGGGCATGTCGGATGCCGGCACAGAAGTCGGCAGCGCGCCGATCTCGGGCAGGTCTCGGACACCCGCTGCCCGCAGGCGCTCTCCCAGCACGCCGAGCGCCTTGGTCTGCTCCACCACGTTCGACGTCCCGCCGAGCACCGCGATCTGCGCTTCGTGGCCGTCGACGACGGCCCGGCCCGGGACGGACTGCTCGTCGAGCACGTCACGCGGCGCGCCGAGCAGCATGTACTGCGACGGGTCACCCATGCGGAGGATCACGCGACGCGAGATGTTGGCGGCGACCGCGCTCGGCACCGCATTGCCGCGGTCGGCCGTGATCACGGTGTGCACACCGAGCGTGCGCCCCTCGCCGAGGATCCGCATGAACGTGCGGTAGAACGGACCACGCCCGGGAGCGACCTCCCAGTCCTTCTTGAACTCGGGGTAGTTGTCGATGAGCAGGATGATGCGCGGCATGTTCGGGTCCACGAGGTCGCGGTACTCCTGCAGCGTCGCCGCGCTCGCGGCCGAGAACGCAGATGCACGGCGGTCCATCTCGCCGTCGAGCGTCCGCAGCAGTCGCTGGATGCGCTCGACGTCGGCGCCGTCGACGACCGAACCCACGTGCGGCAGCGCGTTCAACGGACCGAGCGCGCCGGTCGCGAAGTCGAGGCAGTAGACGTTCACGCGACCGAGCTCCGGCCGCATGCCCGCGGCGGTGCCGATGGTCTTGAGGACCGTGGACTTGCCCGAGCCCGAGGTGCCGTAGACGACGAGCGAACCGTCGCGGTCGGGCACGAACATCGCCGCTTCCTGCAGCTGCTTCTCGGGCACGTCCATGAGGGCGATCGGGATGCGCGTGTCGCCGTCATTGGCGAGCGCGGCCAGGTCGACGAGCGCCGACAGGTCGTCGAGCCACGGGCGTCGCGGGCGCGGCAGCTGTGCGAGCTCGCTCGCCGCGACCAGCGTCGACACGATGCGCTTCTGGTCGTTCGGGCCGAGGTCCTCGTCGTGCGCGTCGGACTCGGCGGGGCGATCGGGCTCCCACTCGGGCACGTTGCCGAAGCGGAGCTCCGAGACCCGCACCTCGACGGCGCCGCCTTCGTCGTCGGTCGTCCACGCGCCCGTGTAGGCCGACTGGAACGGGATGAGGCGTCCTGGTCCGGTCTTGGCGATCGCGCGGCCGGGGACGCTCGGCGGGAAGCTCGCCGCGATCTCATCATCGACGACGTCGCGCGAGTCGGACTCGTCGGCCATGCGGAGCGCGATGCGGAGGTTCGTGTTGGCCCGGAGATTGTCCTTGATGACGCCGGCCGGGCGCTGTGTGGCCATGATCAAGTGGATGCCGAGCGATCGACCGCGCTGCGCGATGTCGACGACGCCGTCCACGAACTCCGGCATCTCGGACGCGAGTGCCGCGAACTCGTCGATGACGAGCACGAGCGAGGGCGGGCAGTCCGGATCCTGACGCTTCTCGAGCTCGAGGAGGTCCTTGGCCTTCTTGCGGTTGAGGAGGTGCTCGCGGTGCTGGAGCTCGGCCCGGAGGCTCGTGAGCGCGCGGCGCACGAGGTGCGGGTTGAGGTCGGTGACGAGGCCCACCGTGTGCGGCAGGTCGACGCAGTCAGCGAACGCGGAGCCGCCCTTGTAATCGACGAACAGGAACGTGACGCGGTCGGGGCTGTGCGCTGCGGCCATACCGAGCACCCAGGCCTGCAGGAACTCGGACTTGCCCGCGCCGGTCGTGCCGCCGACGAGCGCGTGCGGTCCCTGGGTCCGAAGGTCGAGCGCCATCGCATCGCTCGCGCCCTGCCCGATGATCGCCCGGAGCGTGCCCGCCTTCTTCAACCGCGGGCGCGGGGTCGGCGTGCGGTCGACGATCGTGTTGTTCTGCCGCCACCGCTCGATGACGACGTTCGGGTTCTCGGCGATCGCGGGATCGACGAGCTGCAGGAACATGACAGAGCCCGGGATGTCCGAGGCGTCGTGGACGACCGTGCTCGCGTCGACGACGGGCGAGAGACGACGGGCGAACATGTCCATGTAGGCGTTCGAGACCCCCTCGACGTTGACGTGCTCGAAGAGCTCGCCACTGCGGACAAGGCCGACGCGAGCATCGGCGAGGTCGTCGGTCAGCTCGATGAAGCTGCGGCAGACCGCTGGGAGCGACTCGACGGTCGGCGAGACGAAGACCGCGTGGATGCCGTGGTCGGCGCCGCGCTCGAGCACGTCCGTGAGCCGACCGCGGTCGACCGGTGCGTCGCCGGTGACGAAGACGATCACCGAGATCGGGGGCGTCTTGGGGCGGTCGTCGGCGGCGCGCGACACGTCGGTGCCGTACTGCAGGGGGTTCCAGTCGTCCTTGAACGGCCCGCGGGGTTCGGCCTTGCCGCCGGCGCGGCGCACGTACTCCTCGAGCGAGTTGAGCAGCGCGGCTCCGGTGGGCGCCGAGTCGGCGAGCGCCATCCCACGGAAGGGGCTCCGCTCGGCCGAGGTGTGCGGCAGCCACTTCAGCCACTGCAGTTCGGGGGTCCACGCGGCATCCGCGAAGGCGACCGTCACCACATCGTTCGGCGCATGCAGGCCGAACAGCTGCACCGCGACGCCGCGCATCGCGTCTGCGACGAGGGCTTGCGGTCCCGCGATGCCGATCGACCCGGCCGAGGGCAGGGTGTCGAACACGGGGACGTCGTCGACCTGCGCGTAGCGCTCATGCAGACGCTCGACACGGTCGATGAACTCCGGGAGCCCGTCGGGGCTGTCTGCCTCGTCGATCGAGTTGCGCGCCGGCAGCGCGCACGTCCCGAGCCGCAGGCCGAGGAAGTTCCAGTGCTCAGGACGCCGCGTCCACAACATCGGCCCGAGCCGCATGGCCTGCTCGAAGACGTCGGCGACAGCCGGCGCTTCAGCGTTCCGGGCGGCCTCCTCATCGGGCTTGCCGCGGAAGAAGTCCTCTTCGAGCTGCTCGAACTGCCGCTCGAACAGCAGCCGTTCGTGGTTCTCGCTCTTCTTGCTCTGTACCGACTGGTTGATGAGGTTGCCGAAGGCCATGAGCGGCGTCATCACGATCAGCAGCAGCGAACGCGGGTTGCCGTTGAGGGCGAAGAGGGCACCGCCCATGATGATCGGCGCGACGAGGATCGGCCACGGGAAGATCTTGCCGATCTTCTCGGTGGGCAGGCGCGGCGGTTTGAACTTCGTGCCCGGGTAGCGCACCTCGACGCGCGGACTGCGGTTGAACAGCAGGCCGCCGCCGCGCTCGATCACCGGATCTTCGGATGCCGCGCCGTCCCACGACTTCGTGAGGTAGACGACGAGCGTCGTGCCACCGATGACGAAGGGGCGCCCGTCCTCGACCCGCACGCGCTGCATCTCGACACCGTCGACGAGCACGCCGTTCGCGGAGTTGAGGTCGACGACCTCGGCGTGCGAACCGACTTCGATGCGGGCGTGCCGCTTGGAGACCATCGGGTCGGCGAGGACGACGTCGTTGCCCGCATCCCGGCCGATGGACACGTGCCCGGCGGTGAGCGCGAACTCTTGTCCGGCGAGCGGACCGCTGGTCGCGCGGAGCACGCCGACGACCTCGCGCCGGTCGGCGGCGACGTGTCCGGCGCCGTAATTGACGATGGATGCCGCGAACCCCGACCCGATCGGCGCCTCGCCGATCGGCAGCCCGACGGGCAGCTCGACCAGTCGCTCGCCGGTGGGCGGTGCAACCGCGAGCGTCATGACGTCGCCCTCGGTATAGGGCGTCGACCGTGACGGGTCGGCCTCGGCGATGTATTGCGCGACGTCGCCGACCGTGGCGGTCGAGTCGGTCGTGACGACGATGTCGACCGGCTCGTCGCCGTGTCGGTGCAGGGTCAGCTTCAGGCGCATGTCGCTCCTTCGATGATGGTCGTGCCCGTCACGGTCGTCGAGTCGGATCGAGTCATACCCGGATCACCTCGCCGACACGGTCGCCGAGTCGGATCGAGTCGCCAAGTGCCGCAGTGGCCGCGGCACCCGCGTCGAGCGTGTGCTCCTGCCCGCCGCGGATGACGGCACTGCCGTTGGTCGAGCGCCAGTCGACGACCTCGATGCCACCGTCGACGGGGCGGAGGAGGGCGTGGGTCTTGGACAGCGAGCGGTCCTCGTCGCGCAGGCGGGTGGTGCGGGCGCCGGGGTAGGCATCGCCGTCGGGATCGCGACCCACGAGCACGGGCTCGCTGACGACGACGGTGTCCCCGGTGTCGAGGCGCAACCCGAAGCCGACGCCCGTGATGGTTTCCTGCACGCGCGCTTCCGGCGACGTCGCACGCTGGCGCTCGACGGGCACCGGCTGCTCGACGCGCGCGACCGGTGCTGCTGCGGGCGCGGCGGCGGGCGGCGTCACGGGGGTCTGCGCCGGTCGCGGCGCGGGCGCGGGGGTCTGCGCCGGTCGCGGCGCGGGCGCCGGGGCGGCCAGCCCGGAGGCGGGTCCGAAGTCCGGCGCGGACTGGATGAGCCCCGGAATGCCGCTGACCGGCGCGGGGCCGGCCGGTGCCGGGGCGGGCGTCGCCGGCGGAGTGCCGGTGAGCCCGCTGCCGGACGACGGCGCGTCGGACGCGGCGGTACCGTCACCGGAGCGGCCGACGCCGAGCACGCCCGCGCTGATGCGCTGGCCGGGCCGGTAGTCGGGTTGCGGCGCGGCATCCGTCCTCGTCGCGAGCGACGGGCGCGCGGCGCGCTCCGGCAACGGCTCGGCCTTGACCTGTTTGCGGGCGATACGCATCCGCTTCTCGTCGTACGGCTGCAGTCCGCGGCGCACGTCGACGAGCCAGACCCGGGTGGCACGGTCGTGCAGGCCACGGCCACGCCGCTCCGGATCGAAGGTCGGCGACAGGAGCATCGCGGTGGATCCGAACACGGGGATGATGCCGGATGCCGAGACGATGAGGAACCGCAGCAGCACGGCGCCCACGCCAGGGCGTTCGAGGGTGCGGACGTTCACCGTGCGGATGCCGGCGACCGCCTTGCCGATGGTCACCCCGCGCCGCCCGTGGAGGATCCACTGCACGATCGAGAAGATGAGGAGCAACGCGACCGAGACGGCGGCGATGATCGCGGCGACGACGAAGTCGGGGTGATTGACGAGGCCGTAGAGCGAGATCGTCCCGGTCGCGAGCTTGAGCAGCAGCGGGACCGAGCCCAGCCAGAACGGCAACTGCAGCAGCCCCAGGATCGCGAGGTCGACGACGAACGCGAGGGAGCGACGCCCGAGCGGTGCCGGGAGCAGTCCGAGGGCGCTCGCGTAGGCCGGGTCGGCTTTGCCGGACGCGTCGACGCCGTCGAGCGTCCGCTCGGGCTGGTCGACCTCCCAGATCATGCGGAGGCGGCGGCGGGCTGGTCACCGGGCACGAAGTACCGTGCCGGCGACAGGCCGGTGCGGACGACCGCATCGCCGGCGGCCTCGAGGAACTGCGCCATGGTCGTGACGCTGAGCTGCCCGGCAGGGTCGGCGATGATCACGTTGTCGACGACGGGGAGCAGCGTCGCGGTCCCCTTCGGCCAGGTCGCGAACGTCGTGGTCACGCCGGACTCGAGCACGCGGATCTTCGCCGGCGCGATGTGCACGTCGGGCCGCTCGAGGGCCACGCCCTGGACGTCGTACGCGCGCACCGAGAACAGCCGCAGCACCCGCTCGAACCGGGGCGCGAGTTCGGGGTGACGCTCCCGCCACGGGAACGGCCCCCAGCCCTGCTCCGTCAGCAGCATCGGGTGCGCGCTCACGAGCGGCGCACCATCGTCGAACAGCTGCTCGGCGAGGTCGGCAACGCGGGCGAGTGCGGCCTCGTCCGCGGCATCCACGACCACCACGGCACGACGCGCGAGCGCGAACACGACGGGCTCGCTCCCGACGCCTGCGGCGACGATGCGGGCCGGATCGAGCAGCGCCGCGGCGGCTGCGGACTCGTCTTCGATCAGGAGCCAGCCGTCCTCGGCGGCGGGGATGGGGTCGCTCTCGGCGATGGCCGCCCGCAGCGCGTCGTGGAACACCCCGTCGTCGGGCAGGTCGCCCTGCGTGACCGCGACACCCTGGGCGCGGTCGTCGAGCCCGACGAAGAGCTCCGCGCCGACGTACTGGACGCGGGGGTGCGCGTCGCCGGGAGCAGTCAGTGTCAGGACGCCCAGTTCGCTCGCCCCGTACAGGCGGGTGACCACCTCGGTGGCGATCCCATCGGCAGTGCTCATCCGCTCTCGACCTCTCCTCGACGTGCCTTCGCACCCATTCTCACCGGTGCCCACCGCAGTTCGCGAACGGATGCCGGGGACTTGACGCCCGGTCCCCCGGTCATGCGACGTCCTCTCGCGACCACGCGAGATCGGGGACGACCATCTTCTTCGAACGCCGCAGCTCGGACACCCACCCCAGCGGGACGACGTGCAGCGCCATCGCCGTCGACGGCGACGGCAGCGGCCCGCCGTGCACGACGAGTACCAGCGCGGACTCGCCCGACGCCCACCAGTCCGCGCGCCGCACGCCGCAACGCGCGAGTTCAGCAGCGTAGGCGGTGTCCGGCGCGTCGACGGGGACGTCGAGGCCCGTGCCGTGCCGGAACTCGCACGCCGTCCGCACGCCCGACCACAGTTCGTTCATGCGCGCCCGCGTCTCGGTGCTCGTGTCCGCGGGCCCCCAGGCCAGTGGGATCACCTGCGCGGCGCCCCGTGCCAGGGCGGTCACCCCCTGGGGCAACCGCAGATCGGACGATCCCTCGAGCACCTCGACGATGCGGTCTGCAACCGCGAACGATCCCGCGTCGCCCGAAGGACGGTACTCGCCGTCGACGAGATGGTGCGCGGCGAGCCACGGCGCACCCGACGCGACCGGAGCCGTCATTTGGATCCCGTCAGTGTCAGCGACTGCGCGGTTCCCGGCCACAGACCGGGGTTGTAATCGATGCGGGTTCCCGTCGCCGACGACGGCACATCGATGACCGCCTCCGGGATACCGGTGGGGAGATAGCCGCCGGGGATCCAGTGCTCGTTCCTGCCCGCCTCGCTTCCGGAGGGGATGCGCAGGTTCGTCAGCTCGGACGGGTCGAAGTGGCGGATCTCGACGTCCACCGGATTCCCGTCGGGTCCGAAGAACCACTTCCGCTCGATGCCCAGCGCGTCGGCGACCAGGTTGGCGTCACCGCCGGTTTCGTCCAGCACCCGCTGCAGTTCCGCCGTGGGGAAGACGAAGGTGGAGCCGTCACGCTGACCGGGACCGTTGGCGTGCAGCGAATCGGAGAAGTAGATGCGGCTCGCACCGTCGTCGAACCTCGAGAGGTGCTGGCTGATGTAATCGGCGTCCAGGTAGTCACCGGGGTCGGGAGTTTCACCGACGCTGTTCGCCCTCACGACGTCGTTCGGCGTCCAGTCGGTGTCCTGACGCCATCCCGCAGCGAGCGCGTCAGGGACATCGGTCTGGTCGAGGTCGTCCACGCGGTTCGTGCTGTCGTTCTGACGCCGGCCGTGCTTGCGGAACATCTCTGAGAGCTGCCGGACGTGAATCGGCATGCCGTCGAGCGAGTTCAGCAACGGTCGGATGACCTCTTTCCCGATCCCCATGGTTCTCCCCTCCTCCGGGATGGTATCCACCCCCGCGATCGCCGCGAAGGCCTTGCGTTCTGCCGCCCGCTGAGGCAAGCGGCATCCGATCTAGGGCGTGTCTGACAAAGGTTGAGGGGATCGGTTGAGACGCTGGAGCGGTGACGCGGTTTCGGTTGCTTACGGATGCTCAGTGGTCTCTGATCGATGGGATGTTGCCGAGGCCGACGGGTCGCCCGGGTCGGAAGTTCTCGGACGCGCGGACGATGCTGGAAGGGATCATTTACCGGTATCGGTGCGGGATCGCGTGGCGCGATCTTCCTGCAGTGTTCGGCCCGTGGCAGACCGTGTGGACCTGGCATCGCAGGCTCGCGAC